>CAVWFT010000001.1:0-2387821 GCA_963754445.1 uncultured Acidimicrobiaceae bacterium
CGTTCCGCCCGCCAGACGGCCGCGCGCCAGACGGCCGCTCGCTCGACGCGCTCGCCGCGGATGCCGCGTGCCTGACGGCCCGGGGCGCTCCCGATTCCCCCTGTGGGTACGGGTCGGACTGCCGTTGGTGGTCCTCGCCGTGGCGCTCGTCATCGGCAGCGGGGTGTTCACCTCGGCGCCACAGACTCCCGCCCAGCGTGCTGCGGCTATTGAGTCGGACGTCCGCTGTCCGTCGTGTCAAGACTTGTCGGTGGCGCAATCGAACGAGACGACGGCCATCTCCGTGCGCCATCAGATCGAGGACATGGTTGCGTCGGGCGCCTCCACCGCCGACATCGACCAGACCCTGGTCTCCCAGTACGGCCAGACGATCCTGCTGACCCCACCCGATGCCGGAGGGATTCCCATCATCTGGCTCGTGCCCCTCGTCGTGCTGGTCGGCGCCTGCGTTGGCGTGGGGACGCTCTTCTGGCGGCGGAGCCGTGACTTCGGCGGCCTGAAGAAGGCGAAGGTCACGGCGTGACGATCGACGAGTCGGTCGGCAGGAGCACCGGCGGCGGCTCCGACGACCGGTGGTTCCTGGCCGATCAATGTGAGTTCCTCCGCCGCTCGCTCGACGACGCCGAGCGTGAGCACGACGCCGGCGACCTTTCCGACGAGGACTATGCCGTGCTCGTTGACCGCGACCGGGCGCGGCTGACCGAGGTCGAGGAAGAACTGGCTGCGCTCGGGCCCGCTCTGGACGTCGAGCCGCCGGTGGACGAGCCCCTCATGAAGTCCGCGCCCGGACGCGTCGGGCTGCCCGCCTGGCGCAAGGTGGGCATCGTGGCCTCGTGCCTCCTGATCGTCCTGGGCGTCGTGCTGTTGGTGTCACACTTCGTGCACAGCAGTGCACCGGGGCAGCCCGTGTCCGGGAGCATCAGCCAATCGCAGGCCCAGGCGATCGAGCATGAGAACGACCAGGCCCTCGATGCCTACGACAATGGTGAGAACGGGACGGCGCTCAGCCTCTTCAACCAAGTGTTGGCCCAAGACCCCTCCGATCCCCGGGCCCTGGCCTATGCCGGCTTCCTCGAGTGGAACATCGGCTCCAAAGAGCACGTGGCCAGGTTGGTCGAGATCGGGACGGCCGAGATCCGCAAGGCACTGCAGGTCCAACCCTCCTACCCCGATGCCCATCTCTTCGACGGGCTCGTCCTGGCCAACCAGGATCACGAGTACGCGGCAGCCGTCGCGCAGTTCAACGAATTCCTGGCCGACGGTCCCGCACCCGCCGAGGCGCTGGCCTCGGCCCAAGACGTCGCGCCGTCCTACAGAGCCGTGGGTGAGCCACTGCCGAACGGGTTCTCGGCCAAGACGTCCGGCCCGGCGAAGAGCACCACCACCACCACCTCAGTTCCGTAGCGCGCGCAGGTCGGCCACGACACGCCCGAATGCGTCGGTGAAGGCCGTGCAGTCCGCGTCGGTGGTCGACCAGCCGACGCTGACCCGCAGGGAGTGGCTCGGGTCCACGCCCATGGCCTCGAGGACGGGCGAGGGCTCGATGCTCTCGGACGAGCAGGCGGAGCCGGAGTGGACGGCCACGCCGGCGCGGTCGAGACCGATCAGAACCGGTTCGGCCTCGACCCCGTCCACACCCAGGCAGGCCAGGTGGGGGAGCCGTTCCATCGCTGGGGGTCCGATCACCCCGACTCCACCGACGCGCCGGGCCA
Organism: uncultured Acidimicrobiaceae bacterium; assembly: GCA_963754445.1. Classification (GTDB taxonomy): domain Bacteria; phylum Actinomycetota; class Acidimicrobiia; order Acidimicrobiales; family RAAP-2; genus Bog-473. The sequence goes on from CAVWFT010000001.1 coordinate 1,713, forward strand.
CGTCGACCATGCCCTCGACCTGCAGCCTGGTTGTGGCCTCCTCGACGACGATGCGCTGTTGCCCCTCCGCGCCCAGCACGGCGGCGGCCGCGCCGAAGGCCAGCAGTGCGGGGATGGCCTCGAGGCCGGCTCTGCGACCGCGCTCCTGCTCACCGCCGACCAGCAGGGGGTCGTAGCGGCTGCCCCGCCGAACGATCATCGCCCCGGCGCCGGGGACACCACCCAGCTTGTGGGCGCTGATGCTGACGAGATCGGCGTCGAGGGCGGCCAGGTCCATCGGGACGTGCCCGCAGGCCGCGGCGGCGTCCACGTGCACGGTGACGCCCATCTGGTGGCAGAGCTCGACGACCTCGTTGACGGGCTGGAGACTGCCCACCTCGTGGTTGGCCCACTGGCAGTGCACCAGCGCGGGAACCGGCAGATCCTTGTCGCGCAGGCGATCCTGCAGTGCATCCAGCAGGAGCCGGCCCGCCGAATCGACCGCGATGGTCTCGACCGGCGCCGCACGCTGTGACGCGTCGCGCACGGCGGAGTGCTCGACGGCGGCACAGAGCACGGGTGCGCCGGGCGCCGCGCGGGTGGCTCCCCACACGGCGCCGTTGATGGCTTCGGTGGCACCCGACGTGAATACGATCTGGCGAGCCACGACACCCAACAGGTCGGCCACGGCCTGGCGCGCCCGCTCGAGCTCGTCGCGCACGACCCGCCCTTCCTCGTGGAGCCGACCGGGATCGGCGGCGGGGAGGGCCGCCCAGGCCGCCAGCGCGGCCAGGGCTTCGGGGCGCGGGGTCGTCGTACTGGCGTGATCGAGGTAGGCGCGAGGCACTGCGCGAGCTCAGGCCGAGGCGGCGCAGGTGTCGTCGCCCCTGGCACGCGACGACAGGATCACCGGGAGAGCGTGGCGCGACTCGTGCCCGCAGAGCCCGGCCAGGAGACCCTTCACCATGCCCCGGTCGACAGCGCACAACACCGGGTTGGTGCTGCTCGCATTTCCGAAGGGACACTGTTCGGCGACGACGGCTGTCGTGTCGCCTCGATCTTCCGCGTGGGCGGCGAACCCGTGGGCGGTCAGGGTCTCGGCAATGACGTGCATGGCGGCGCGCACGGTCCGTTGCCCCTCGCCGGGTGTCATGCGTGACGCCAGCGAACGCCCGTACTCCTCGCCGACCAACGCGGCCATCTCCTCGGCCTCCTCGGGGCCCAGGCGTCGCATGGCTTCGCCCAGGAGGCGCATCAAGAGGTCGTCGCGCCGCTGCATCAAGCCGAAGGAGAGCTCCTCTTCGACACAGAAGTAGCGCTTCGACGGGCGACCGGCCCCCGTCGGATTCCGGCCGGTCTCCACCCGCACGTACCCGCCGTCGACCAGCCGCTGCAGGTGATGACGGGCCACATTGGGATGCAGCGAGAAGGTGCCGGCGACCTCGCTCGCCGTGGCGCCGGGCTGCGCCCGCACGTGCAAGAAGATGTCGCGCCGGGTCGGATCGCCGAAGGCCGCCGCCACGGCGGCGACGGCGGCGCTGAACCTGCCGTCGTCCGGGCCGGCCGGCCGCTCGGGTTCGATCGTGATCGGAGCGGTGCTCACGCTGGCTAGTCTACCGAGGGATCACCCCTTTCAGCTGGGGCGACGCGGAGCGGACCCGGAGTCCGGCCCAGATCCCACCCGAGACGAGGGAGTGCATGGCAGTCGATCAATCGCAGCTCGAGGCGGCCGTCAGCGCGGTCGTCGACCCGGAGCTGGGCCGGTCCCTGGGTCATCTCGGTCTCGTGCGCCTGGTGCAGGCCAAGCGTCGCCGCGTGTTGATCGACGTCGCCCTGCCGGTGGCCGCCTGGCCGGCGGCCGACGAGCTGGCCGACTCAATCCACGAGGCCGCCCTGGCCGTGCCCGGCGTCGACGAGGTCGGACTCGAATTCGTGGTCATGAACGAGGACGAGCGTCTGGCGCTGCGCCACATTCTGCGGGCTGACATGCTCGGGATCGACCCCGCGACTGCGGACGACGAGGACGAGGCTCCCCACGGAAATACCCACGCCCACGGCCACGCCGAGGAAGTGCCCCTGCCGGCGTTCCTGGCCGCCGACTCCAAGACGCGAGTCATCGGTGTGTCGTCCGGGAAAGGCGGCGTCGGCAAATCGACGGTGACGGTCAACCTCGCCGTGGCTCTGGCCCAAGCTGGGTACGTCGTCGGCCTGCTCGACGCCGACGTGTACGGGTTCTCGGTGCCGAAGATGCTCGGCACGGACCACGACCCCGTGATCCTGGGCGACATTGTCATCCCGACGTCGGCTCATGGGGTGCGCTGCCTGTCGATGGGCTATTTCGTGCCGGACGACCAGCCGGTGATCTGGCGCGGCCCGATGCTGCACAAGGCGATCCAACAGTTCCTCACCGATGCCTATTGGGGGGAGCCGGACTTCGTGCTCGTCGACATGCCGCCTGGCACCGGTGACGTCGCCCTCACTCTGGCCGAGGTGATGCCCAGGGCCGAGATCATCGTGGTCACGACACCCCAGCCGGCGGCTCAGCGCGTGGCGCAACGATCAGCCTTCGCGGCCCGCCGGCTGAAGCTCTCGGTGCGAGGCGTGGTCGAGAACATGAGTTGGTTCACCGGTGACGATGGCACCCGCTACGAGCTCTTCGGTTCCGGCGGAGGTGCCACGTTGGCCGCCGACCTCGGGGTCCCGCTGCTCGGGCAGGTGCCCCTCGTCAATGCCGTGCGGGTCGGGGGAGACGAAGGCCATCCGATCACCGCCGAGGAGCCACAGAGCGACACCGCGGTCGCCTTCCGGTCCGTGGCGGAGAAGCTGGCGGCTCTCGGGCCGGCCCGGGTCTACCGCCGCGAGCTCACGCTGCGCTGACGCTCGGCGCAGCCACGGGGTCGAGTCCCCGTTCCTCGTGAGCCGCGAGGCGCGCCGAGGCTCGGACGTAGGCGATCCGGTCCCGGCCGGCCCGCTTGGCTTCGTACATGGCGTTGTCGGCGTCTCGCAGCAGTTCTGACGCAGTGCTCGAGGCGTCTGCGGTGACGGCCAGACCGATGCTCGCCGTCACGATCAGGTGGGCTCTGCCTACATCGATGGGCTGGCGGAGGCCCGTGCGGACTCGCTGCGCCACGTCGAGCGCGTCCTGCTCGTGGTCGACCTCGGCGAAGATCACGAATTCGTCGCCACCGAATCGGGCGACGACGTCGACGTCGCGGGTCAGGGCACCGAGGCGTTCCGCCATCGCACGCAAGACGACGTCGCCGGCGGCGTGGTCGGCCTCATCGTTGACGAGCTTGAACCGGTCGAGGTCGATGAAGATGACGGACAGCAAGGTGCGCCGCCGACCCACGTGAGGAAGCGCCTCCTCGAGGCGCTCCATGAAGGAGCTCCGGTTGGCCAGTCCGGTCAGCCCGTCGTGCGAGGCCTGGAAGGCCAGTGTCGCCGCCACCTCGCAGCGCGCCATGGCCAGGCCGAACAGGCCCGCGAGCTGGTGCAGCTCGGTCAGCTCCTCGCGGCCGAAGTGCGTCATGGCCGGGCTGATGGTTGTCGCCAGGGCATGCGTGGACCCCAGGCCGACCCGTACGGTGATCCGGGAGAGATCGCCGGTCGAGCGGGTTCCTCGTCTCTTCGCGAGGCGTGGCCCGGGTGTCGTCCGTGGCCGGTGGCGGGCGACGACCGTGCCGCCCTTGGCCAGGAGGACCGCCTCCGAGGCACCGACGAGTGCACACACGTCAGGCAGGATCCGTTCTGCCACATCCGCCGAATCGGCCAGTGAGACAAGATCGCTCATGGCGCGGCGGAACGGGTCGCCGGCCCGACGGGCGAGGCACACCCGGACGACGGAGGGCAGTCCGAGGGCGACGAGGAAGGCGATGCCCACGAGGACGTGCAGCGCCTCGCCGGCCACGGCGGTCCCGACGGCGTCGAGGCCGAGGCTGCCCACGACGACCTCGACCAACAGACCGGCCACGGCCAGGGCGAACAGCCGTATCCGTGCGGAGGCGATCAGCGGTGCACCTCGGCCGGCGCGCCAGAGTCGCACCACGACCTCGGCGCAGACGAACCCGAACACAACGGCGATGGCGGCGCGACATGCAAAGCCGTGCGCCGCAAGGGAAGGGCCGCGCTGTGGTGAAGGTCCCACGGCGAGGGTCACTGCAATGAGGAGGGCCGTCGGCACGCCGGCGAACGAGCGCATTGCGCGACCCGGTGGCCGGCACGTTCTGGCGAAGCGGAAGAGGCAATAGGCCACCGACAGCAGCAGTGCGGTGAGCGCCTTGGCCGCGATCTGGTCGTATGCGGTGGTGGGGTCGACGACCTGCAAGGCGATCGTCAGTCCGCCCAGGGCGGCGAACGCCGAGGCCAGCCATCCGGCCCCGCGTGTGCGGTGGCGTACCCAGTGCCGCACGGTGAGCGCGGCGAGGAGCACGAACTCCATCGAGGCGACGTCGGACAGGACGCGAATCAAGTGTGTCAACGCAACGGCCCCCTCCTCCGCTCCGTGGTCCAACTCGCAGCGGATTCCCTTTTTCGGGTTCCCACACCCGAGCCTCCAGAGCTGACGTTACTGCTCGTGCCGTTCCTTCAACCGTCGTTTGGGGCGAAGAAGTCTCAAAGGTTTCTTCGGGCTGCACGCGTCGATCCACCGCCGGCACGCCGCCGCAATGTCACCGGCCCGCCGCTCGCCGCTCGCCGCTCGCCGGCCGCCGTCCGCCGGCCGCCGTCCGCAGGCCGTTGGCCGTTGGCCGTTGGTCGTCTCTCGTCTGTCGTCGGCCGGTCCCGAAGGGTCCGGGCTCGGTACTGTGGGAAGGGAGGGGTGGAGGTGCCGTGACACAGGACTGGGCCCGACCGGTGGTGCATTGGGAAATCGAAGCAAAGGATCCCGAACGCCAGCGGGCGTTCTACGGGGACCTCTTCAACTGGAAGATCGGTGAGGGCTTCATCATGGATATCGAGCCCGGCATCGGCGGACCCGAACCGGGCCCGGCCGGTCACATTCGTGGCAGCGAGCGTGCCGGAGTCACCCTCTACGTCCAGGTGGCCGACCTGCGCACCTCGTTGGATCGCTCGGTCAGCCTTGGCGCCACCGTCGTCGCCGAACCATTCGACGTGCCGGGTGGACCCACGCTGGCCGGAATTACCGATCCCGAAGGCAACCCCGTCATGCTCGTGCAGGCCTGATCGATGGTGCTCGAGGTCACGACGTTCCGGCTGGCCTCAGGGGTGGAGGACGCCACATTCCTCGCGCTCGATCGTCGCTGGCAGACCGAGTTGGTACCCAACCGGAGCGGATTCGTGCGCCGGACCACAGCACGGCGCGACGGTGCGTGGGTCGTGGTCACTCTGTGGTCCCGGGAGGAAGACGCCGCAGCATTCGACGCGGAGAGCGCCACGTCGGAGGTTCGTCGGGCCTTCGAGGACTGCCTCGAGGCGGGCAGCCTGCAGACGACGCGCGTCGACACGCTGGACTGACGTGGAGGAACTCGAGACGAAGGTCACGCGCTATGCGGTGCGCGACCGGATCGCGACCATCACGCTGCACCGGCCGGAGCGGCTCAACGCCTGGACGGGCCGGATGCACTACGAATACCGAGCACTCCTCCTGCGGGCCAGCGAGGATTCGTCGGTACGCGTCATCGTCGTCACCGGTGCCGGGCGAGGATTCTGCGCCGGGGCCGACGCGCGGGCGCTCGAAGGTCACGTGGCGCGCGGGGCCTATGACTCCGGTCTCGGTGACGACGTCGCCCTTCCGGGTTACGGCGTGCGCCCCGAGTTCGAGGCCGACTTCGCCTACCACTTCGGGGTGCCGAAACCGATCATCGCCATGATCAACGGTCCGGCGGCCGGTGTCGGGTTCGTGCTGGCCTGCTACTGCGACCTGCGCTTCGCCGACGTGCAGGCCAAACTGACGACCTCGCACGGAAAGCTCGGCCTTCCGGCCGAGTACGGCTTGTCGTGGCTCCTGCCTCGACTGATCGGGGTGTCGCACGCCACCGACCTCTTGCTCTCGAGCCGCGTGGTCCTCGGCTCCGAGGCCGAGACGATGGGCCTGGTGAACCGGGCGCTGCCCTCCGAAGAGCTGGTGGGTTCGACCTACGACTACGCCGCTCGACTGGCTACCGACGTGGCGCCCTCGTCACTCGCCGTGACCAAGCTGCAGCTCTATCGGGACCTGCACGGCGACGTCGTGACCTCCGTCAACGACGCCTCGGCTCGCATGGAAGAGATGATGCGGGGTGCCGACTTCGCAGAAGGCGTGGCGGCCCTGAACGGGAAACGACCCCCGCAGTTTCCTGATCGCACCTGATCGAGAGGATCCGCGCCGGGAGAGCGAAGGGACCACACGTTGAGGTCGTGGGGGTCTCGATCATTCGGTTCCAGAGGACTTCGGGGCGTCGAGATCGGCGTCGCAGGGCGTAGCACGACCGGCGGAGGGCGCATCGTCCCGCCCTGCGAGGTCTCAGCCGTCGACGCCGGCCGGGAGCTTGGACGGATCCCACCCGAGGAGCGCCACAGCCTGGCGAAAGGCGAAGCGGTCGGTCATGCCGGCAACGTACGTGACGGCGGCCCGCACGGCGTCGGGGCTGCCGGCGACGACGTCCACCTGGGGCTGCTCTCGTCCCCTCCTGTGGTCGCGCTCGAGCGCGTGGTCGTCGTGGTTCGTGATGAGGTGGGGCCGGTCGGCGAAGTGCTCGACCAGCGCGCGCAAGACGCTCACCACGGCCTCCCCCTGACGGAGCGAGGCCTCCCGCAGGTAGATCCGTTCGTAGTTGCAGGCGCGGAATGCGGCCAGCGCCTCGGCCTCCTCCTCTTCCATCCCGACCTGACCGGTGCGCAGTGTCGCCGACACGACCCCGGCGATGAAGGCGCCGAGTTGGACGCTCCGGCGCTCACCACACAGGGTGCGGACGGCGGCCGGCAGCTGGTGGGGAGCCACGATGCCGGCCAGGACGGCGTCCTCCCAGTCGTGGCAGACGTAGGCGACCCGATCGGCCCAGCTGACGACCTCTCCCTCGGGGGTGAGCGGCGCCGGTCGCGACCAGCTGTGATTGGCGATCCCGTCGGTCGTCTGGGAGCACAGGTTCAAGCGGGTCAACGAGACGTGCGCACCCCAGGGGGCGTGGTCGAAGCCTCCGGGGACGAAGGGATCGAGGGCGTCCTCACTGGCGTGGCCGCCCGGGCCGTGGCCGCAATCGTGGCCCAGGGCGATCGCCTCGGTGAGGGCGACGTTCAGGCGACACGCCCGCGCGATGGCGCTCGCCACCTGGGCCACCTCGAGGGCGTGGGTCAACCGGGTCCGTTGGTGGTCCTGCGGGAAGACGAAGACCTGCGTCTTGCCGGCCAACCGGCGGAAGGAACTGGCGTGCAGGATGCGGTCCCGATCACGTTCGAAGCAGGTGCGCCAGGCGTCGGCCTCCTCGGGGAACGGTCGATCACCGGCGCCCGAGGAGCGGGTCGCACCCGGCGCCAGCAGCGACAGCTCGAGCTCGAGGCGCTCGGACCGGTCCCGTGGACCGGGCGAGACGGCCGGATGGGTGGGCCCCCCCTCGAGGGGCGGCGCGATCCGGGCCTTGGAGTCGGCGTGGGCGAGACGGACCGGGCCGGAATAGCCGGACATGGTCGAGGCCCAGCGGGCGCTGCGTTCGGTCTCACCTGGGTTGGGAGCGCCTGCCATGTCAGGCAGTCTGCCCGCTCCCTGTAACGTCCATGGCGCCGCTGGGCACGTCACCTGTGCCCTCGAGAGGAGTGAACCAGGTGGACGTACGTATCGGCATCACCCAGACCCCCAAGGAGCTCGAAGTCGAGATGTCCGACGACACGGACCGGGACGAGGTGGTCGGGGAGATCGAGAAGCTGCTCAAGACCGGTGACGGGGTGCTGTGGCTGACCGATCGCAAGGGCCGGCGGGTCGGCGTTCCCGTGGTGAAGGTGGCCTACGTCGAGGTCGGCGCCCCGGCGTCGGAGCGCCGCGTGGGATTCGGCGCCCCCTGAGGCCCGCAAGAATCCGGCGGACGAGGAGGCGGTGACGGAGACCCCCGACCTCTTCGATCTCCGTCTGGTGTTCGTCACCGGCAAGGGAGGAGTGGGCAAGACGACGGTTGCCGCCGGCCTGGCCCAGCTGGCGGCGGAGCGGGGCAAGCGCGTCCTGGTCTGTGAGGTCGACGCCAAGGGCGACGTCACCTCGCTCTTCGAGTCGCCGCCGACCGACTTCACCCCACGCGAGATCTCGCCGGGGATCTGGTCGATGTCGATGGACACCGAGGCCAGCCTGCGCGAGTACCTCAAGCTGCACCTGCGCATTCCTGTCGTCGGCCGGATCGGTCCCTTGGCCAAGGCCTTCGACTTCGTGGCGACGGCGGCGCCCGGCGTGCGCGAGATCCTCACCGTCGGCAAGCTCTGTTACGAGGTCCGCGAGCACCACTACGACATCGTCATCGTCGACGCCCCGGCGAGCGGGCACATCATCGGACAACTGGCGGCGCCCCAGGCGATCAACGACCTGGTGAAGGTGGGCCTCATCCGCAGCCAGACGGACTGGATGCTCGACATCCTCTCCGACCAGCGCCAGACCGGGTTGGTCGCGGTGTGCACGCCCGAGGAGATGCCGGTGAACGAGACGCTGGAGCTGGCGACGCGGGTGCGGGAGGAGACGACCGTCCGCCTGTCGGCCGTCGTCGTCAACCGCGTGCTGCCCGAACTCTTCGGTCAGCGCGAAGAGGAGATCTTCGAGGAGTTGCGCCGCCCGTCCAACGAGGCGCTGCTCTCCGAACGGGCCGGTGGCCCCGTCGCTCCCGTTCTCGAGGCGGCCAGGTTGGCGGTGACGCTGCGCCGTACCCGTTCGGCGCATCTCCAGCGCCTGCAGGCCGGCCTGCCCGAAGGGGTGCCGGTGCTGCTCCTGCCCTACCTCTTCGCCCGGAGCTTCGGCGCCCGCACCACCCGGCAGGTCGCCCACTCGCTGAGCGAGGAACTCGGACTGTGACGGACCCGGCGAGCGACAACGGCGCGCCCGGCCATGAGCCGCCCGGCCGCGGGCACCCGGGCGGACAGGACGGCGGTGCCGGACCGGCTGGCCGCCACGACAAGACCCTGGCGAACCTGTTGGCGGCCAAGGACATCGTCATCGCTTGCGGACCCGGTGGCGTGGGCAAGACGACCACGGCGGCGGCCCTGGCGGCGATGGCCACGGTGGAACAGGGGGGCCGTGTCCTGGTACTGACGGTCGACCCGGCTCGGCGCCTGGCCGATGCGCTGGGGTTGAAGGGAATCGGGAACGACGAGGTCCGCATTCCCGATGCTGTGTTCGAGCGGGCGGCCGTCACCCCCCGCGGCGAACTGTGGGCGGCCATGCTCGACACGAAGCAGTCCTGGGACGACCTCATCCGGACACACGCCCCCGACGCGGCCACCCGAGAGCAGATCCTGGCCAACCCGCTGTACCAGAACATCTCCGGGCGCTTCGTGCAGTCGCACGACTACATCGCCATGGAGCGCCTCTACGAGATCCACTCGGAGGGCAAGTACGACCTGATCGTCGTGGACACCCCGCCGACCCGCAACGCGCTGGACTTCCTCGACGCGCCGCAGCGGATGGCCGACTTCTTCTCGTCGCGGCTGCTGCGCTGGCTCATCGTGCCGTATCGGTCCCGACTGGTGAACGTGGCCTCGCGACCCTTCTATCAAGTGGCCGACCGCATCCTGGGCACCCAATTCCTGGCTGACATCAGCGAGTTCTTCATTTTGTTCCAGTCGATGTACGAGGGTTTCGTCGAGCGCGCCGAAGCGGTGACCCGGTTGCTGTCGGACCGGCGCACGACGTTCATGGTCGTGTCGACCCTGGAGGCGACACCGGTGCGGGAGGCCGAGTTCTTCAGCGCGGAGCTGACGGCACGGAAGCTGCATCTCGGTGCGGTCGTGCTCAACAAGGTGCTGCCCGAATACCTGCGCGACACCCGCACCGACAAGCTGGCCCAGTCGATGACCACGCGGGCCGAGGCTCTGGCGGAGGGCTTGACCGACGACCCGGTCGTCGCCGGACGTGTCGTGCGCGAGGTGGCCGAGAGCTTCTTGAACTTCGGGGTGGTGGCGCGCCGCGAGGCCGAGCAACAAGCGGAGCTCAGGGGTGCGCCCGACGTGCTGGTGACCGTGCCCTTCTTCGACGCCGACATCTACGACATGGGCGGCCTGCTGCAGCTGGGGGCGCGGGTCTGGGGCTGACCCGTGCGGGCGCCTACCATGCGATGACATGGCCCAGCTCATCAACCCCGAAGTGCTCGAGTACGCCGACGCACACACGACGGCGCCCCCCGGGCACCTCGAGTCGGTCGACGCCTCGACCAAAGAGGGCTTCGCCGCCTGGGGGATGATGGTGGGGCGCCAGGAAGGGCGGTTCCTCGAGCTGCTGGTCTTCGCCACCCAGGCCACCCGGATCCTCGAGATCGGCACCTTCACCGGTTACTCGGCCATCGCCATGGCGGCGGGTCTGCCCAAGGACGGCGCCATCATCTCGCTCGAGGTCGACCCGCACCACGCCACCACGGCGCGGGGCAACATCGCCGCCGCCGGCCTCGAGAGCCGGATCAGCGTGATCGAGGGTCCCGCCCTGCGCTCGATCGAGGAGCTGCGGGGACCGTTCGATCTCGTGTTCATCGACGCCGACAAGGTCACCTATGACGCCTACTTCGAGGCCGTGCTGCCCAAGCTGGCCGACCACGGACTGATCGTGGTCGACAACACCCTCCAGTCCGGCGGGGTCCTGGCCTCGGAGAAGCATCCCCACGAAGGCGCCAAGGCCTTGCGGGCCTTCAACGACAAGGTCGTCAACGATCCCCGCGTGGTCTGCGTCCTCACCACCATCCGCGACGGCGTGACCCTCATCCGCAAGGCGAGCTGACCGGCCCGGTGCTCGTGTCCGACCCGGTCGCCGCAGAGGCCTAGACGCCGTGCCCACCCCCGCCGAACTGGCCTCGAGCCACACCGACCTCAAACCGGACGAGCTCGAACACCTCCAGCGACTGCTCGGTTCGTGGAGCGTGCTGGCCGACCTGAGCTTCTCGGACCTCCTCCTCTTGGTGCCGGTCCACGGAGGCGGGGACACCGCGGCTGTCGAGGACGGCGAGGAGGACCCCGAGCTCATCGTGCTGGGGCAGATGCGCCCCAACAACCGCCCGACCCTGGTCGAACAGGACCTGGTGGGGCAGACGGTGAACGAGTCACAGTGGACGCTGGTGGCCCGCTGCCTGCACTCGGGGGAGATCGTGCGCGGCACCATCCATCACCCGATCATCGGCGAACAGGTCCCCGTCGAGAACATCCCGGTCCGCTACGACGGCCACATCATCGGCGCCCTCCTCCGGGTCAGCCTGGCCCCGCTGAAGGGGCCCACGTCGATGTACGAGCGCACCTACCTCGACGTCTTCGAACGGCTGGCCGACATGGTGGCCCAGTCGGCCTTCCCGTTCCCCGACGAAGACGTCGGGACCGAGGAGGCGCCCCGGGTCGGCGACGGCGTCGTCGTGGTCGACGCGGACGGACGGGTCGAGTTCGCCAGCCCCAACGCGCTCAACGCCTTCCACCGGATGGGCATCTACGCCCAGGCCGAGGGGCGGCGCTTCGGCGACCTCGACATCGAGGAATCGGCCGTCGAGTGGGCGTTGGCCACGGGGCGCCCCGTCGTGGAGGAGGTGGAGCGCCGGCCCGACGTGATCGTGCTGGTGCACTGCGTCCCCTTGCTCTCCCACGGTGTCGTGACCGGGGCCATGATCCTGCTGCGCGACGTCACCGACGTACGCCGGCTCGACCGCCTCCTCCTCTCGAAGGACGCGGCCATCCGCGAGGTGCACCACCGGGTCAAGAACAACCTGCAGACCATCTCGTCACTGCTGCGGCTCCAGGCCCGCCGGGTGGGGGACCGGGCGGCCCGGGTCGCCCTCCACGAAGCCGAACGGCGTGTCCGCTCCATCGCCCTGGTGCACGAGATCCTGTCCCGGGACCCGAGCGATCAGGTGCCCTTCGCCGAGATCGTCAGCTCGCTCGTGCAGATGGCCGAGGACTCGGTCGTCTCCTCGCAGCCGATCGTCATCGCCGTGCACGGTGATCTCGGCGAGGTGGCGGCGGATGTCGCCACGCCCCTGGCGGTGACGGTGGCCGAGCTGCTCCAGAACGCCGTCGAGCATGCCTTCGACCCCGAGGCGGCCGGAGGACAGGACGGGGCGGTGGGTCTCGAGGGCGCCGGCGGTTCGGCCGGCTACGCACCGGTCGGCCACGTCGACTTGACGTTGGTTTCCGACGAAACCGCGCTCAGCGTCGAGGTCCGCGACGACGGCCAGGGACTCCCGGAGGGCTTCGACATCGAGCGCACGACGAGCCTCGGGCTGTCGATCGTGCGCGACCTGGTGGTCAGTCAGTTGGAGGGGACGATTGTGATGGAGGACGTGCCCGCCGGTGGGGGAGGCGGCACGCGGGTGGCGATCACCGTGCCGTTGCGAGCGCCGCGGTGATCGCGACGGGGCGACGACGCGACGCTCAGTGGGCGGAGATGGCGACGCGCTGCGAGCGCCGGGCGGCCAGCCAGGCCTTGCGCAGCTTGCGGCGCTCCTCTTCCGAGGTGCCACCCCAGACACCCGACTCCTGGTTGGTGGCCAGGGCGAAGTCGAGGCAGGGCTCGATGGCATCGCAGGCGTGGCAGACGCGCTTGGCCGCGTCGATCTGGTCGACCGCGGGACCGGTCGTGCCGACCGGGAAGAAGAGGTCGGGCTCGGTCTGCCGACAGGCGGCCGAGCGCCTCCAGTCGTCTGCGTCCCAGTCGACTGTCCGATTCCACATCAGAGCCATTGGAATTTGCCTCCACCAGGATTGTGATTTCTTTCACATGATCGGGCCCAAATGGTGCCCGTCAACGAAATGTGGTTTACGGAGAGAAAAGGTTATTGCCACTTCGGCCCCGCAGCAAGCAGTTTTTGGTGCTTTTTCGAAAGTCCCGGACGCGACTTTCCTGCCCGCCGAACTGGGTTCGCACCCCAGCTGTCACACAGGATGCCCAACGTGACGGCGGTCTTTGCGCACAGGGGTTGCACGGAAAGCGGCCTCCGGGAGAACACCGTCGCCGCCTTCGCCGAGGCCCGGAGCCTGGGGGCCGACGGCGTGGAGCTCGACGTCCGCCTGACCAAGGACGGGGCCCTGGCCGTCCACCACGACGCCCAGGTGCCCGGGGTGGGGCTGATCCCCGATCTCGAGGTGGGGGAGCTGCCCGACTACGTGCCACTCCTGGCCGACGTGCTGGCCGTGTGCGACGGCATGACGGTCAACGTGGAGATCAAGAACGCACCGCGGGATCCGGGCTGGGACCCCGACGAGACCGTGGCCGTCCTGACCGCCGCGGCCATCGACACGGCGGGCTGGCGTGAAGGCGTCATCGTGTCGTCCTTCCAACCGGCCACGCTGCGGGCGGTCCAGGCGGCCGACGGGCGCCTGGCGCTCGGGGGCCTGTGGAGCCCGGCGGCCGACCCGGTGGCCTCGCTCGAGGAGGCATTGGCCGGCGGTCTCCGGGCCGTGCACCCCTTCGTGGCCTCTGTGACCCCCGAACTGGTGGCCCGGGCCCACGGCGCCGGTCTGGCGGTCAACGCGTGGACGGTCAACGCCCCCGACGACCTGGCGGCCATGGTGGCACTCGGGGTGGACACCGTGATCACCGACACGCTGAGCCGGGCCTTGGAGATGGCGGGACGGCCGTCGCCGCGATCGGGGCCCTAAAACCGCCTGTCACCGGCCTGAATGGCGTGGGCGGCCCCAGGTCCACAAAGATGGTCGGCCATGAACGTCGTCGTATGCGTGAAGCAGATTCCGGATCCGGCCGCACCGGCCAGCCTCAAACCGGACACCAAGACCCTCGACCGCTCAGGCAAGCTCATCATGGACGACTCCGACAACTACGGGGTCGAAATGGCGCTCCAGCTGGCCTCCAACGAAGGAGACGAGGTCACCCTCGTCTCCATGGCTCCCGGGGGCGAGACCTCGGGCCTGCGCACGGGGTTGGCCATGGGCGCCGCCAAAGCCATCCTGGTCAGCGATGACGCACTGGCCGGGAGCGACGCCCTCGGGACAGCCAAGGTGCTGGCGGCCGCCATCGGTCGGGCCAACCCCGACCTGGTCGTGATGGCCACCGAGTCGTCCGACGGCTACACCGGCACCCTGCCGGTCCAGGTGGCCGAACTGATGGGCCTCCCGTCGGTGACCTTCGCCAAGGCGATCACCGTCGACGGCTCCAGCGTCAAGGTCGAGCGCCAGACCGAGTCGGGCTACGACGAGGTCGTGTGCCCGATGCCGGCCGTGGTCACGGTGACCGCCGGCGTCGTCGAGCCCCGTTACCCCTCCTTCAAGGGCATCATGGCGGCCAAGTCGAAGCCGGTCGACAACCTCACCGTGGCGGACCTGGGCCTCGATGCCTCGGCGGTGGGCGCAGCCGGTGCCGGCCAGGAGATCACGGACATCTCCGATGCCGAGGCCCGGTCGGCCGGAGAGATCGTGGTGGACGAGGGTGACGGCGCGCAGCGTGTCGTGGCCTTCCTCGAGCAGCTGAAGGTGGTCTGAGATGGCGATCGGCAAGATCTGGGTGGTGGCCGAGGTGGCCGAAAGCGGAGCCCCGACCCCCGTCACCCTCGAACTGTTGACCGAGGCGCGCACCGTGGGTTCCACGGTCGAGGCCGTCGCCTGGGGGGCCGACGTGTCCTCCCTGGCCGGTCCGCTCGGCGAGTACGGGGCCACGACGGTCTATGACGTCGGCGATCTGGGTGGCGCCCTGCCCGGCGTGCCCGTCGCCGCTGCGCTGGCCGAGCTGGTCAAGGGCGGCAACGCACCGGACGTGATCCTCTTCCCCGCCACCTACGAGGGCCGCGACATCGCCGGCCGGCTCTCGGTGAAGCTCGACAAGCCGGTGCTGACCAACGTGACCGGCCTGGTCGAGGACGGGGGCAGCCTGTCGAGCCAACATCCCGTGTTCGGCGGCAGCCAGATCGTGACGGCGACCTTCACCGGTTCGGGTCCGGGCCTCTTCGTCATCCGGGCCAAGTCGTTCGCGGCCGAGCCTTCCGGTGGTGCGGCGGCGGCCGTCACGGCCGCTCCCGTGCCCGATGTGGCCTCGACCAACACGGCCAAGATCGTGGAGCGTCATGTCGAGGAGCGCAGCGGTCCCAAGCTCGACGAAGCCGCCGTGGTGGTCTCCGGAGGCCGCGGCCTCGGTGAGGCGTCCAACTACGAGCTGATCGAGGAGCTGGCCAAGCTCCTCCACGGTGCGGCGGGTGCCTCCCGGGCCATCGTCGACGCCGGATGGGTCCCCTATTCGCACCAGGTCGGTCAGACCGGCAAGACCGTGAAGCCGACGGTCTACGTGGCCTGTGGCATCTCGGGCGCTACGCAGCACCTGGTGGGCATGAAGGGTTCCAAGAACATCATCGCCATCAACAAGGACTCCGAGGCACCGATCTTCTCGGTGGCCGACCTCGGGATCGTGGGCGACGTGCACAAGGTCCTGCCGGCCTTGATCGAGGCGCTCAAAGCCAAGGGCTGAGCAGATCCTCCGGACCTCCTCACGGCAGGTCCTGCATCGGGGCGGCGAGGTCGGTACCCCACCGGTAAGCGGGTCGGCGTGCCGCGCCGGCGCGCGCCCACGGGCAGAGTGCATCCAAGAGCGGGTGGGTCGGCTGTATCTTCGGCTGGTTCGCTAGGACCCCCCAACCGATGCTCTTTCCCACAATCGACTTCGCCATCTTCTTTGCCGTCGCCTTTTCGGTGAACTGGTTGCTCAACCCCTACGCGGGTTGGTGGAAGCTCGCGATGATCGGGCTGAGTTACGTCTTCTACGGCTGGGTCGGCTGGAGCTACTGCCTACTGCTGCTCGCCACCACGGTCGTGGCCTACAGCGGCGGCATCGCGGTGCACCGGGCGCAGGGCGAGCGATCGCGGCGGATCGCCATGGGCGTGGCCGTCGGCGTGCTGCTCGGGATCCTGGCCTGGTTCAAGTACTACGGCTTCGTCTCGGTCAACCTGGACAACCTGACCCACGCCATCGGGTTCGGGCGGGCCGTGCCCCTCCTGCAGGTGGCGCTGCCCATCGCCATCTCGTTCTTCACCTTCATGGCGATCAGCTACGTGATCGACATCTACCGGCGTCAGCTCGAGCCGGCCCGACCGCTCGACTTCGCCCTCTACATCTCGTTCTTCCCGCACCTGCTGGCCGGACCGATTGTGCGGGGGACCGAGCTCCTGCCCCAGATCCGCCGCCGGCGTGATCCGGTGAACATCGACTACACGCGGGCCTTCTGGCTCATCATGGCCGGCCTCTTCAAGAAGGTCGTGATCTCGTCGTACGTGTCGAGCGACATCGTCCAGCCGGTCTTCACCTCGCCGAGTCAGCATTCCGCGCCCGAGGCGATCTTCGCGGCCTGGGGCTACGCGGTGCAGATCTACTGCGACTTCAGCGGGTACACCGACATCGCGATCGGGCTGGCTCTCCTGCTGGGGTTCCGTTTCCCGCAGAACTTCAACGCGCCCTACACGGCGCGCAACCTGCAGGACTTCTGGCGTCGCTGGCACATGACGCTGTCGCGCTGGCTGCGTGACTATCTCTACATCCCCCTCGGCGGCAGCGCGGGTGGGGAGGTCCAGACGGTGCGCAACATCATGATCACCATGGTGCTGGGCGGCCTCTGGCACGGCGCCGCCTGGACGTTCGTGATCTGGGGCGCCCTCCAGGGCGTCGGGCAGTCGTTCGCCCACGTGCGCCGGCTCAGCCGGGAGCGTCGCGGGCTGCCCCCGGTGGCCGACGGGCCGGTGCGGATCTGGGTCCAACGCTTCTTGACCTTCCAGTACGTGTGCCTGGGCTGGGTCTTCTTCAACGCGTCCGGGACGGCGCAGGCCTTCGCTGTCCTGGGCCGGGTCCTCGACGGCTGGGGTCAGCCTTCGCCCCTGGTCACACCGCTGCTGGTGATCGTCATCGCCGGGACCCTGGCCCTGCAGTTCGTGCCCGATCTGACCGTGTCACGGCTGCAGTCGCTCTTCTCGTACCAGCGGACCTGGATCCAGGTCGGCGTGCTCGCCGTCGGCCTGCTCGCGGTCACCACCTACGGCCCGGTCGGCGTGGCCCCGTTCATCTACTACCGCTTCTGATGGCGACGTACGACGAACCCCGGACCCGGAGCGACCCGGCGGCGGACCCGCTGGACGGCCGGCTGCGCGCCCCCTGGACCAAGGTCCTGAGCATCGCCGTGTGCGCGTTCATCGTCTGGTTCGTGCTCTTCGCGCCGACGCTGCAACACAATGCGCAGGTGTCGCCGGTGGGGAAGCGGCGCACCGTCGCGCTCGACATCGTCGGGCCGGTGGCGGCGTTCAGCCGGGTCACCCAGCTGTCGCGGATCGTCTCGGCCACCGGGCGCGAGAACCAGAAGCCCGGCGGCACGGTGGGCCTCACCGTGTCGGGTCCGCGCCCCGACAGGGGCAAGCACCCGGCGGGTACGCAACCCGCGTCGGGCTCGGGTACCGCGCCCGACACGCCCACCACGGTCCCGCCCAACCCCAAGATGCCGACGGCGGCCGAACCGCTGCGCGTCCTGATCGTCGGCGACTCGCTCGGCCTCGACATGGGTGGGGCGCTGCAGGATGACCTGTCGAGCACCGGCGTCGTCAATGCCGCGCTCGACGCACGGGAGAGCACGGGCCTGGTCCGACCGGACTACTTCGACTGGCCGGCGGAGCTGACGGCCGATCTCAAGACGGTGTCGCCCCAGGTCGTAGTGATCATGATCGGGGCCAACGACGCCCAGGACTTCCTCGGTCCACCCGACGTGCCCTTCACGTCACCGCAGTGGAATCCGATGTACGCGCAGCGGGTGGCCTCGTTCATGGCCCTGGCCCAGAGCGGCGGGGCCACCGTCATCTGGGTCGGCATGCCTCCCATGCAGAACCCGGCGCTGAGCGCGCAGATGACGGACATCGACGCCATCGTCCAGAGACAGGCCGCCGCGGCCAAGCCGCCGGTGAACTACATCAGCACCTTCAAGTCCCTGGCGACACCGCAGGGCGGCTACACCGCGTTCGTCACCAACGGTGCCGGCCAGGTGGTGAACGTGCGCACGCCCGACGGCACCCACCTGACGCCGGGCGGGAGCCAGGTCGTGGCGCAGCAGGTGATCAGCGAGCTCGGGACTCTCGGGTACCGCATTCCCTGACGGGATCGTGCCGGTCGGGTCGGTTCACCTCAGGCGGATTGCTCGAATGTCGGCTCGTCGCTCTTCTCGGTCGGGCTGAACGCGCCGGCCCGGCGGGGGCGCACGTAGACGAGCCAGTAGACGGCGGCGGCCACGAGGACGGCGCCGCAGGTCCATCCGAGAGCTGTCGTTCCCAGGCCGACGTACTTGAGACCAGAGGCGAAGATCACGAACGTGATGAACGGGCGGATGTAGCGGTCGGGCGCACACGACGAGATGAGAGAACCGACCAACACGGCCGGGATGGAGCCGATGACGATGGAGATCGTCACGCCGAACTCCACGTGACCGAAGGCCAGCGCACCCAGGGCGGCTGCGGCCGTCAAGGGGACCGCCTGGGTGAGGTCGGTGCCGACCAGCTGGTTGGCACCGATCATGGGATACAAGAAGAGCAGCAGGACGATCATCAGCGAACCCGAGCCGACCGACGTCATCCCCACGATGAACCCGCCGACGAGCCCGATGCAGACGGTGGGCAGCGGGTGCACGACGAGCTCACCGATGAGGCCCGTGCGCTCTTGACCGCCGCGCTTGTCGAGGAAGGCGCGGAAGACCATGGCCGCCGCGCCCATCAGGAGGGCGGCGCCGAGGATGATCTCGACGTTGTCCTCGGCCGACTTCGAGTTGCCCAGGAGGTGCAGGACGTAGCTCCCCACCAGGGCGGCGGGGACCGAACCGAGAACCATCCATCCGACCAGCGAGTAGTTCACCGTGCGCTTGGTCATATGGACCACCGCACCCACCGGGCGCATCAGGACGGCGGCGACCAGGTCGCTCGAAATGGCCGTCGAGGGTTTGACCCCGAAGAAGAGGATCAACATCGGCGTCATCAGCGCGCCGCCCCCGGCCCCGGTCATCCCGACCAGGAACCCCACGATGGCACTGCCCAACACGATGTAAGGATCGATCGACATGGCTGGCTCCGGTCCGTCGGTTTCAGCAGGTCCCCCAGTCATCCGATGGGGACTCGGGGGGCGAGCGTAGTCATCGCGCCGGTCGCGATTCTCGGGCGACGGCAAAAGTGGAGGTCAGAGGCGGCGCCGCCGAGCCGACCGGGAGCTCACACCAGGGGCCATGGATACGGCGGCCACTCGCCGTCGTCCACCAGCTCGGGCAGTGCCTCCAGGCTGAGCAGCCACGAGACACGATCGAGCGTGGCCGCCACCTCGGGTGGTTCGATCAACTCGCACAGGGCGGTCGGCGGACCGTCGTTCGAGAGCCGGGTGAGGTCGTCGAGGAGGGCCGGGGCCAGCGGAGCGCCACCGAAGTCCCAGATCACCGTCCGGAGCTTGTCGTGCTCGTTGAAGCACAGCCCGTTGTCGATGGCCCAGAGCCGGTCCTCGGCCAGCAAGACGTGGCCGCTCTTGCGGTCGGCGTTGTTGGCCACGACGTCGAAGGCGCCGAGCTGCATGAGGACCGGATGCCATTTCGGCTCGTCGCGCAGCGTGAAGTAGTGCGAGGTGCCGTCCTCGTGGACGAAGCGCTGGACCGAACCCGGACCGAAGGGGCCCTCGGGCCGCAAGACCGTCTCGGGTACGAGGCCCCAGCCGAGGCTTTCGGACAGCACGTACGCGGCCACTTCGCGGCGGAACAGGCCGCCCGGAAAGTCCCACAACGGGCGTTCGCCCTTGTGCGGTTTGTAGACGCCGAGCAGTTCGTCCTCGCCCAATGTGCACGTCACCAGCAAGGTGGCATTCGAGCTCCCGGCAATGCGCCCGTGCACCTCCATCGCCCCCTCGGTGAGGATGCGCTCGACGGCGGTGTCGGACACGGTCGCTACGTGGCCGGCGGGCGATGCCCGTTCGTGCGCGGGCAGTCGTGACCGGCGGGATCGAGGGGGAGGGCACACAGCGGGCAGGGCGGACGCCCGGACTCGACCAAGAGCGTGGCGTGGATGGCGAAAGCGGCCGCCTGCTCGCGGGTGAGGGCCACCCGCAGGACGTGGCCGGTGTTCTCGTCCTCGTCTTCCTCCTCCACGCCGATCTCCTCGAGAACGACGACGACGCGGTCCAGCTCCTCGTCGTAGGAGACGCCGATGGTGCCGACGACCCACTCGAAGTCCTCGGTCCCGTAGAACTCGAGGTCCTCGGGCAGGTGACCGGGCCGGCCCAGCTCCTTGACGATGCGGCCGAGATAGCTGGCCAGCACGGCGACCTGCTGCTTCTCGACCTTCACCGTGGTCTCGGCCAGTCCCTGGCGACAGTAGAAGAGGAAGAGACGGCTGCCCACCTCGCCCACCACTCCGACCGTGCAGTGGTCCGGCGCGTCGAAATCGTGCTCGTCGGTCACGAGGGCACCAGCTCGTCGAGGGAGCCGGTCGAGTTCACGCTCAAGACGAGCGGCCCTCCGGCGCCGTAGACGATGGCGGAGATGGAGCACGGCGAGACCGTGACCCGCTGCATGAGGTCGAGCGGGATGCCGGCGGAGGCGGCCACGATCGCCTTGATGGGGTCTGCATGCGAGACCGCCACGATGGTCTCGCCCGGATGGTCGGCGACCAGGTCGAGCACGGCGTCCATGGAGCGGACGGACATCTCCGCGAACGACTCGCCGCCGGGGAACCGGAAGCCGCTCGGCCAGCGGTGGACGGCCGGCCACTCCTTGGTCTTGTACAAGCGGCTGAGGCGTTGTTCGGTCCAGTCCCCGACGTCGGCCTCGATGAGTCCGACACAGGTCCGCACGCGGAGCCCGAGCGCCTTGGCGATCGGGGCGGCGGTCTCGCGGGTGCGCTCGAGGGGCGAGGCATAGATGGCCGTCGGGGCCTTGGGGAGCGTGGCGATCCGTTCCGCGGCCACGTCGGCCTGGGCCTGGCCCTTGGGAGCCAGATGGAGTCCCGGAGCCTGACCGGGCAGCACCTTGCCCGTGGTCGGCGTCGTCCCGTGGCGCACCAGGAGCACCAGGGTCGACGGGGGCGGCTTGTGACCGCTCCCGCGACGCGTGGCGGAGCGGGCAGTCGTTGAGCGGGCAGAAGTCGGCACGGGCAGCCATCGTAGGCTCTGCTCCATGGCAGCCGACCGGGGTCCCGGGGACTCGCTCAGCTCGGTGCAACGGGAGGTGGCCGCCTGCCGGCGTTGCCCGCGACTGGTGGCCTGGCGCGAGGAGGTGGCGCGGACGGGCCGCGCCTCGTACGCGGGCCAGACCTACTGGGGTCGTGGCGTGCCGGGATTCGGCGACCCCGATGCTGCGCTCGTGCTGGTCGGTCTGGCGCCCGCCGCGCACGGGGCCAACCGCACCGGGCGCATGTTCACCGGCGACCGTTCCGGGGACTGGCTCTTCGCCGCCCTCTACAAGGCGGGGTTCGCCTCCCAGCCGACCAGCACCTTCGCCGCCGACGGCCTGACCCTGACCCGTGCCTACATCACGGCCACCGTCCACTGCGCGCCGCCGGACAACAAGCCGACGCCGGACGAGCGGGCGCGCTGCGCGCCCTTCCTGGCCCGCGAGGTGCACCTGCTCCGCCGCGCCGTCGTGGTCGTGGCGCTCGGGCAGGTGGCATGGAACGCGCTTGGTTCGTTCTACGGGCTCCGGCCCCGGCCCGCCTTCGGACATCTGGCCGAGACGGTGCTGCCCGGGCCCGCCTCGCCCCCCAAACCCGCCACGCCCGCCGCCCCCGCCGCCCCCGCCGCCCCCGTCCATCTGCTCGGCTCGTACCACCCGAGCCAGCAGAACACCTTCACGGGGAAGCTGACCGAGCCCATGTTCGACGCCGTGTTCACCCGGGCCAACGAGCTCATCGCCCAGGCTCAGGACACGAGGTCGTAGAGCAGCCGGAAGAACGCGATGCGCTCGGGGTCGGGGTCGATCCCGTAGCCCTCGTAGAAACACGGTTCGAGCTCGGGACCGAAGTTCCACCCCGCACTCCAGGCGCCCACGGCCACGTCCCACCAGCGGTCGGCCGCGCCGAGTTCGCCCAGGTCGACGTACCCGCACACCCGGCCGCGGTCGAGCAGGACATTGGGAGCGCAGTAGTCGCCGTGGCACACCACGAGGTCCTCGTCGCCGGGGCGGTTGGACTCGAGTCGGGCCAGGGCGCCGGCCGGGGTGAGGCCGGCGTGGATGTCGTGGAAGCCGGCCGGATCGACCTGGTCGAGATGGATCCGGCGCGCCACATGCGCGAGGGCCCGTTCGACCTCGAAGCGAAAGGGGCACCATTCCTCGCCCACGGCCTCGTGGAAGCGTCGGAGTCCGCGACCCATCGCGTGCACCAGCGCGGGCAGGTCCGCCCTCCATATGGGGTCGGTGGCGTCTCGACCCCGGAGCGCGTCGGTGATCAGGACCGAGATGCCACCGACGTGCTCGACCTGCACCACCCGCGGGACCGGTAGGTAGGCGCTGGCCCAGATCATCCGCTCGGCCTCCCCGTCCAGCGTCGGGTAGCCGCCTGCGGTGTCGACTTTGGCGAATCGTTGCGCCCCGTCGGGACCACTGAGCCGCCACGTGGTGAGGGTGGGGACGAGCCGGTAGGCCAGCTCGGCCGTCCACCCCGGGGCCACCGCGGCCAGCACCGGCGGTGGGATCGGCCTCTCCGTCACGCCCGCAGGGTAGGGGCGGGTGCGCCCGGGGGCTACCGTCACGGGGACATTTTGGGAGGATGCGTGCGCGAACCCACCGACGTGACGCCAGTGGAGGCGGGGGAGATCGAGAGCTGGGACGACACGGCCGACGTCGTCGTGGTCGGTTTCGGTGCGGCGGGCTCGACCGCGGCGTTCAGCGCGGCCGAAGCGGGGGCCAGCGTCCTCGTCACGGAGCGGGCCGGTGGCCCGGGGGGAGCCGCCGCGCTGGCCGAGGGCATCGTCTACCTCGGCGGCGGCACGCCGATCCAGACCGCGTGCGGGTTCGAGGACAGCCTCGACGACATGTACCGCTTCATGATGGCGGCCTGTGGCCCCGATCCCAACGAGCCCAAGATCGCCCGCTACTGCGCCGAGAGCCTGGGTCATTTCGACTGGTTGGTGGCGCGAGGGGTGCCGTTCGACCCCACCTTCTGCGCCGACACCCCGATGGCCCCCAACGGCACGGAGGGACTCGTCTATTCGGGGGGCGAGGACGCGTACCCGTTCAACGAGATCGCCCGTCCGGCACCCCGTGGACACCTGGCCAAGACCAAGCGCTCGACCGGGTGGCTGCTCATGCAGATCCTGGCCGCGGCGGCGGTCGATGCCGGGGCCCGGGTCTCGACGGACACCCGGGTCGATCGCCTCGTCGTCGACGACGGCCGGGTCGTCGGCGTCCAGGCACACCGCTTCGGCGAGACGGTCTCGTTGCGGGCCCGGCGCGGCGTGGTCCTCACGGCGGGGGGCTTCATCTTCAACGACGACATGTTGCGCCAGCACTGCCCGCCGTTGGTGCGCGGCTCGTTCAAGGTGGGCACCGAGGGCGACGACGGCCGGGGTATCCGGATGGCCCAGGTCCTCGGGGCCTCGGTGCGCAACATGTACGCCGGCGAGGTCTCGCTGCCCCTGACGCCGCCACGCACGCTGATCCACGGCATCTTGGTCAACGGGCAGGGACAGCGCTTCATCAACGAGGACACCTACATGGGCCGCGTGGGCCAGTCGGCCCTCTACGAGCAGGACGGCGAGGTCTACCTGATCATCGACGAGGCCTCCTACGAGGTGAACTGGATGGGACTCGCCGCCACCTGGGTGTGCGAGACGCCTGCGCAGCTCGAAGCCGAGATCGGATTGCCGTCGGGCTCGCTCCAGGCCACCGTCGAGCTGTACAACCGGCACGCGGTCCACGGCGAGGACCCGATCTTCCACAAGGGGGCCGCCTGGGTGCGCCCCCTTGTGCCTCCCATCGGTGCGGTCGACGTGCGCATCGGGCCCGCGCCGTACGCGCCCTTCACGCTGGGTGGGCTGGAGACGACGGTGGAAGGTGCAGTCCTCGACCTCAACGGGGACGAGATCCCCGGCCTCTTCGCCGCCGGGCGGACCACCTCGGGCGTGTGTTCGTTCGGCTACGCCAGCGGGCTCTCGATCGGCGACAGCACGATGTTCGGGCGCTTCGCCGGCGCCAGCGCCGCGGCCGAAGGAGCCGGGGCGTGACGCTCGAAGCAGTGGTCTTCGATCTCGACGACACCCTGGTGTTCGACGAGGACACCGCCCGCGCCTCGTTGCGCACCGTGGCCCTGTCGCTTGGTGCGACGTCGGACATCGCGGACGACGTGATCCTGGCCCGGGCCGACGAGCTCTGGGAGGCCGGTCCTCACATCGAGATCAGCGACGTGCTGGGACTGGTGTCGTGGGAGGGCTTCTGGTCGGATCTCACCGGGTGCCATCCGAGCATGGACGGTCTGCGCTCCTGGGTGCCGTCGTTTCGCCGGGAGGCCTGGCGCCGTTGTCTCGACGACCTCGGGCTCGACGGTCAAGCCCTGGCGGCACGGGCAGAGGTGGAGTTCGTCGAGGCCCAGCGGTCGGGGCACTCGGCCATCCCCGGCGCCGAGGAGCTGATCCGTGCGCTGGCGGCGCGTGGCGTGCGACTCGGGCTCCTCACCAACGGGCCGCCCGACATCCAGCTGACCAAGGTGGACTCATCCGGGCTGTCGGGCCACTTTCACGGCGTCGTCATGTCGGGGGAGGTCGGTCTGGGCAAGCCGGATCCGGCGGTCTTCGCGCTGGTGCTCGACAAGCTCGGCGTGGCGCCCGACCGCGCCGTGATGGTCGGCGACAGCTGGGAACGCGACATCGTGGGCGGGACTCGGGCCGGGATGCACGCGGTCTGGATCTCTGGTGGCAGAACCGTGCCCGACGATCGGGTCGCCGGCCTCGTGGTCGAGTCGGTTGCCGAGCTCACCCCCGAGCTGCTCGAGGCGGTCACAGAGAACCCGGTGCGCTGACGCCGCACGCGGACGCGCACGCGCACGCAGACAGAGACGCGGACGCAGACGCGGACCCGGCGCCCCCACCGCCCCCACCGCCGGCCGCCCCGCCCTACGCGCGCACCGAGGCGTACTCGATCACACGGGTCATCACGACGTCGTCGGACTTGGCCACCGATCCGCAGTCGAAGGGCGGCTGGGGGTCGTACTCGATCATCAACTGGGCCGCCTGGGCCGCCGTCCGGTCGACCAGCAGCTCGGTCAGGCGCAGGGCCATGTCGATCCCACTCGACACGCCCGCCGCGGTGATGATGCGCTCGTCCACGTGTTCGACCACCCGCTCGGCAGTGGCCAGCGCGCCGTGGGTCTCGAGGTTCGCGTAGCAGGACCAATGGGTGGTGGCGGTCTTTCCCCGCAGCAGTCCGGCCGCCCCGAGGACGAGCGAGCCCGTGCAAACCGACGTCGTGAAACGGGTGGTCCGGTGGGCTGTGCGCACCCAGTCGAGGACCCTGGCGTCGGTCTCGAGCGCCCGGGTGCCGACGCCGCCCGGGAAGACGATCACGTCGGGTGCCGGCACGTCCTCGAACGTGGCGTCCACGACGAGGCCGAGCATGGCGTTCTCGCTGCGGACCTCGCCCCGCTCGTGGCCCACGAAGGTGATGTCGAAGCTCGGGATGCGTTGGAGCACCTCGTAGGGGCCGATGGCGTCGAGGGCGGTGAACTTCGGGAACAGGGGGATGGCGATCTGCAGGCGGTCGGTCATGCCGGGGTCCGTTCTGTCGGATGCGGTTGCGGAGTCGGTTGCGCTGTGGGTTGCCGTGGCGCGGGCGGCGCGTGTCCGGTGCGGAAGCGCCGCCGATAGGCGTCGGGCGACACGCCGAGATGGCGCTGGACCACCCGGCGCAGCGTCTCGGCGCTGCCCAGCCCGCACCGGGTGGCCACCACGTCGAGGGTGTCGTCACTCGCCTCGAGCTCGCGCCGGGCCGCGTCGAGGCGCGTCCGCTCCACGAAACGGCTGGGAGTCTCACCGACCTCGGCCGTGAAGACCCGGGTGAAGTGCCGGACGCTCATGGCGGCCGCGGCGGCCAGGTTCGGGAGACGGTGATCGCCGGCCGGTGCCGCCTCGACGAGGTTCTGGACGGCGCGCACCGTCGAGCGCTCGGCTCGGGGCATCCACACCGGGGCCGCGAACTGGGTCTGCCCACCGGGACGGTGCAGGAACATCACGAGCCAGCGGGCCACGGTCTGGGCCACCTCGACACCCAGGTCTTCCTGCACCAGAGCCAGCGAGAGATCGATGCCCGCCGTGACGCCGGCGCTGGACCAGTAGGAGCCGTCGCGGACGTAGATCGGATCCGGGTCCACGTCGATGTCGGGGTGGGCCGTCGCCAGCTGTTGGGCCCGGGCCCAGTGGGTCGTCATCCGCCGATTCCGATAGAGGCCGGTCGCCGCACCGACGAACGCGCCGGAGCAGACGGTGGCGACCCGCCGGCACTGCGGCGCCGCCTCCCGCAGCCACTCGAGGACCTCTTCGTCGCGGGCCGCGGCGTCGGCGCCCGACCCGCCGGCGATCAGCAGGGTGTCGATGCGGCCTTCGGGGTCGGGGAGGGGCGCCGTCGCCAGCTCCAGACCGCTCTCGGACCGCACCGACCGGGCGGACCCGGCCGAGACCACGGAGACCTCGTAGACGCCCGGACGGCCCGACGCCCCCGCCAGGCGGTTGGCCCCGCAGAAGACCTCGTGGGGCCCCACGACGTCGAGGGGCTGGATCCCCTCGAAAGCCAGGATCAAGACTGGACGCTCGTTCACGTCTCCCACTGTGCGGCCCAAAGCGTGATGGCGTCAATGACATAGTTCCCATAGATTCGGCCATCCGAAGACGCCGTCGCCGTCACCGTTGCGTCTTGCGGGTTGCGGGTTGCGGGTTGCGGGTTGCGGGTTGCGGGTTGCGGGGTGCGGGGTGCGGGGTGCGGGGTGCGGGGTGAGGGTTGGGTCTTACCTGGTCAGGAGGACCGGCTGCGCCGGGTGCCCCGGGCCCGGACCCAGGCCAGCAGGTCACCGCCCGCACCGCGCCGGACCGTCCCGGTGAAGATGTCCTCCCGCTCCGTCGACACCTCCCGTTCCACCTCGGCGTAGAGCTCGTCGCCGATGGCCCCCGGACGGAGGTACTCGATCGAGACCGAGGTGATGATGCCCGAGTGTTCCTCGTCGTTGGCCGCCGCGGCGACGGCGGCCCCGGCCACGGCGTAGAAGACGGCGCCATGCACCGTGCCGTGCGGATTGGCGTGCACCGGCTGGGTGGCCAAGGTGGCCACCGTGTGCCCGGCGTCATGTCGCGTCACCTCGATCCCGAGGTGGTCCGCGAACGCGTCCCGCATGGGTGGGCCCGGCACCAGCGTCAGCTCAGTAGTTCGAGGTCAGGGTGCGTCGAGCGGGTCAGGTCTGGGCGGGTGTCGGCAGCCGACCGGGCATCGGCACCGCCGTCGCCGGCCAGCGCTTGCGGCTCACCCTGCTCAACCGGTTCAGCAGCTGCACGGCTCCCGGGTCGTCCTCGATAGGCCGAACCTCGATCACACCCGCCGCCTCCAACTCGTTGAAGAGGGCCTCACCCTTCTCGGTGCGGATGAGGGTCAGCGTCCAGTCCCCGAATGCCCCGATGCCCCCCGTCGAGATGTCGGCGTGCTCGGCCGCGAAGTCCGGACACGACGTGCAGCCCTCGCGCGTCCAGGCGTGCGCCTCCTTGAGGGGGATCTCGTGGTAGCTGCCGTCGCGCATCCAGACCTGGAAGACGCCCTTGATGTTCATCTTCACGATCTCGGCCCGGGTCAGTCCGTACTTGGCCTCGAAGAGCTCGGGGAAGATGGCGTCGTCGAAGGTCTTGGAGCACAGGAGCCCGATCGTCAACGCCAGGCGGCGGGCGATCTTGCCGGCCTTGCGGGCTTGCATGGCCCCCGGTGCCGAGGCCTGGCAGCCCATCCCGACCAGGGCGATGCGCTCGGCCCCGCTCTCGATGGCCTCGGGATAGGCCATCGGGTTGGCCGAGTAGGTGTAGCGGGACCCCGCCGTGCCCAGGACGTCCTCCTTGTTGCGGGCCACCCGTGGCACCGCCTTCCAGGTGGAGCCGTCACCCTCGAGTCCCGACACCAGCGCGGCGTCGATGACGTCGTGCTCGAAGGCGTAGATCAACAGAGCGGAGACCAGGCCACCGTCCTGCCCCGTCGCCGCGATGTCGGTGTCGGCGGCCCGGGCCAGCACGGTGCGGCGGGCGATCCCCGCCACTTCGTCGTCGGTGCGCGGGCGCCCGAAGAGGTGGTTCTCGATCTCGGGCTCCCAGGTCCGAAAGCGCGGGCAGGCCCGGGTGCACAGGGTGCAGCCCTTCTGGCCATGGGTGCAGTTGTCCGGACCGCCGTCGGTCTCGACGTGGAACGGCTTGTAGACGCCGTCGGCGTCGTTGTAGCCGAGGACGTCGTAGGGGCAGGCGATCACGCAGGCCGAGCAACCCGTGCACAGGCCCGACGTGACGACCTCGGTGAACAGCTCGGCCCATTGGGGCTTCTCGGGTGGCACGTCGCCACCATATTCGGGTTGGACCCGGGGGTCCGGTACCGTGCGCCCGTGCCCGAGATCCTCGAAGTCGAGCGCTACCGCGCCTTTGCGGAGAAAGCTCTGGACCGTTCGATCACCAAGGTCTGGATGGTCGACGCCCGCTACGGCCGTGGCGGCACCACCCCCCAACGCCTGCGCTCCGCCCTGGTCGGGCGCTCCTTCGGCGCCGCCCGGCGCCGAGGCAAGCTCATGCTGCTCGACACCGATGGCGACGGGCCCACCCTCGGCGTCCGCTTCGGCATGACGGGTGGCCTGGTCGTCGACGGCAGCGAGGCGCTGGACCGCCTCCTCTACGGGCCCGGCGTCTACGGCGAACAGTGGGTGCGGGCCCGCATCTCCTTCGACGACGGGGGAGCGCTGCTCATGCACGATCCCCGGCGCTTCGGCTCCCTCGAGCTCGCACCCGACGAGAGCCGTCTCGGGCCCGACGCCCTGTCGATCACCCGCAAGGAATTGATGGCCGCCCTGTCGGTGCCGCCGGGCCGCCGCGCTGGGGCGGCACCTCTGAAGGCCAGGCTCATGGACCAAGAGCGCGTCGCCGGAGTGGGCAATCTCCTGGCCGACGAGATCCTCTGGCGGGCCGGGCTCGACCCCGAGCGCCGCACCGCCCTGAGCGACGAGGAGCTCAAGCACCTGCACACGACACTGCGGGCCACCCTGCGCCAGCTGGGCAAGCGAGGGGGTTCGCACATGGGCGAGCTCCAGGACGAGCGGCGCCCCGACGGCCGCTGTCCACGCGACGGCGCCGAGCTCCGTCACGCCACCGTCGGCGGTCGGACCACGTACTGGTGCCCGCTCCACCAGGTGTGACTACCCGAACCCGAACCTGAACCCGAACCTGAACCCGAAACGGCCACCGACCGCCTCCAGACGACCCGAGGCGGCGGAGTCAGCGCATGCGGTGACGGACCCACCAGGCGCACCCGCCGGCCAGGGCCAGGGCGAGCACGACGAACAGCGCCGTCTCGATGGCCTGGAAGGTCCAGAACCGGTCGGCCGGCTGGTAGGCGACGAGGGCGTGATAGCGCAGACCCAGTGTGTGGAAGCACTGGGTGAGGGGGTCCTGTCCTCCGTTTGTGGTTTGCTGCACCGCTTGCGCGGAGCTGTGTCCACCGAAGATCCCGCCGCCCGTGGACTGCTCCACGCTGCCGGCGCCCGCCGGCGACCCGCCGTTCACGAGAGTCGGGCACGCCCGCCTGATGTCCGCTGCGGACGGCGCCTGGCCCGCCTTGTTCACGATGCTCTCGCCGGTCACCCAGGCGTTGGGGAGGTTCGGGGCGTTCGTCTGTATCGAGGCCACGCTCACGACGCCGGGGCTGCTGAACGCGAAGCCGCCTGCGGCCTTCGTGAGCGGAACGGTCGTGGTGGCCGGGCTCATGTAATGAGGCCGGACCCAGAAGGTCACGCCGATCCGCACGACGATGAAGCCGACCAGCGTCACCGCCATGGCCGGGACCGTCCGGCGGATGACCAGTCCGGCGGCCGCGCCGAGTGCGAAGGCGAAGAGTGCGTAGGCGGCGGGCACGAATCCGTGTACGGCGAAGAGCGAGGGGCTGAAGCGGTTGGGGCTCGCCTTGTCGAGCGGACTGGCCCACCAGGTGGCCATCAGGCTGATCCCGGCCGCGACGACCATGCTGGCCAGGCCGACCAGTCCCAGCTTCACCCAGAGCCAGCGCCGCCGGGTCACGCTCTGGGTCCAGGCCAGGCGGAAGGTGCCCGATTCGATCTCGTGGGCGACCAGTGGCGCGCCCCAGAACATCCCGATGAGGACCGGCACGATCAGCACCAGGAGCGGAACGGCTGTCTGCAGCGAATGGAAAGTGCTGGAGACGGGGTTGTCGCAGGCCGACGACGACCCGTGGGAGGCCTTGCAGGTGGCGACCGCCGTGTCGTACACGCTCACCAGGTGCGGCCCCGTCACCGCCAGGACGATGGCCACCACCACGAGGCCGGCGAGGCCGACCGCGGCCTGGGGCCGGAACTGGCGCCACGAGAAGGCGATCACGACACCACCCCGAGCGCCCGCTGGCGTTGCGGGCGTCGTTCTTCGTGCGCCCCGCGTCCCATGTAGGCCAACACCACGTCCTCCAGGTTCAGGTCCTCGACCGTCCAGGCCGGGTCCAGCACCGGCCCGTCGCAGCGCGCCACCAGCGTGCTCTGGCGCTCGGTGTGGCTCTCCTCGATCACGTGCAGGTCGCCGGGCAACGAGCCGGGATCCTTGCGCGGCCCGGTCAGCCGGTGATGCGATGCCAGGAGCGTGTCGACCTCGCCGGCCACCTGAACCTGCGAGGACACCAGCACCACCAGGTAGTCGCAGACGCGTTCGAGGTCGGCGACCAGGTGGGAGGAGAGGATGACGCTGACATCGCCCTGGGCGACGAACTCCATCAGGCTCGAGAGGAACTCGCGCCGGGCCAAGGGGTCCAGACTGGCCACGGGCTCGTCGAGAACCAGGAGCTCCGGACGCTTGGCGATCGCCAGGGTCAAGGCCAACTGGGCCCGCTGGCCTCCGGACAGGGAGCCAGCCTTCTGCTTGGGGTCCAGGCCGAGGGCGTGAATCCGGGACTCGGCCACGGTGTGGTCCCAGGTGGGATTCATCGACGTGCCGAAGGCGAGGTGGTCGGCCACGGAGAGGCGGGCGAACGTCGGCGTGTCCTGGGCCACGAATCCCACCCGGCCCAGTTGTTCGGTGTCCGCCGCCGGCGGCCGCCCGAGGACAAGCAGTTGGCCAGCCGTCGGTTCGAGCAGTCCGACGGCCAGGTTGAGCAGCGTGCTCTTGCCGGCGCCGTTGGGG
Source organism: uncultured Acidimicrobiaceae bacterium (assembly GCA_963754445.1). Taxonomy (GTDB): domain Bacteria; phylum Actinomycetota; class Acidimicrobiia; order Acidimicrobiales; family RAAP-2; genus Bog-473. Next base: position 33,169 of record CAVWFT010000001.1, read on the forward strand.
CCGACCAGTCCGACGACGTGGCCCGTCGGGATGTCGAGGTCGCAGTCTCCGAGGGCCCACCGCCGGCCGTAGCGCTTGCCCAGTCCGTGGGCCTCGAGGGCAGAGCTCACGCTATGTCCGCCTGACCGGAGGAACGAAAGGAGGACTCGAAGATGGCCTCGATGCTCTCGTCGTCGAGGCCGGCCCGTCGCGCCTTGGCGATCCAGCGCTGCAGGTCCTGGCGCAGGGGACCGTGCGAGGCCACCGAGGCGGGGGCGAGTGTGCCGGTGACGAACGTGCCGACGCCGGGCCGGGCGCCGACCAGGCCCTCGTGCTCGAGTTCCCGGTAGGCCTTGAGGACCGTGTTGGGGTTGATGGCCAGCTGGGCCACGACCTCCTTGACCGTGGGCAACTGGTCGCCCGCCCGCAGGACGCCCAGCCGGAGGGCCTGGCGCACCTGCTGGACGATCTGCATGTAGGGCGACACGCCCGAACGGCTGTTGAGATGGAATTCGATCACAGGGCCTCTATTTATCTAGGACACTAGATAAATAACCCGATAACCCTCCTGTGTCAAGGCCCCAAGAGTCGAACGCGGTCGGTTCAGCTGGTCAACGGGGGCAGGCCCTTGGCGATGAGATCGACGCCGAAGACCAGGAACAGGACGGCCATGACCGCTGCGTTGTGCAACGTCAGCCAGGTCTTGGCCGAGTCGAGCGTGTGTCGCGCGCCTTCGCCGCCGAAGACCGCGTAGGCGACGGGCACGGCGATGGAAAGGCTGGCGATCAACACGAACACTGCGGTGGCGACGACGGCCTCCGAGGTCGTGAGTCCCAGCTGGGCCAAGCCGGAAGCCGAGCCGAGCGTGAGCAGGAGGTTCTTGGGGTTGACGGCTGCCAACAGCACGGCCAGCCCGAAGGCCTTGCCGGGCGACATCGAGTCGACGGTGGCCATCCACTTGGGCATGACCGGCTCGGTCCCGGGCGCCGGCCGTTTGCGCCAGTTGCGCAGGGCGAGGGACAGCAGGGCCACCCCGAGGACGATCTTGCCCCACGAGACCGAATCGTTGGCCGTGCTGCTCGTGGCCACGTTGCCGTCGTGGGCCAGCACGTAGACGACGGTGCTCACCGCAGCCAACGAGAGGATCCAGCCCAGGAGGAAGGCGGGGCCGTTCACTCGGGCCCGCTGCGAGAACAGCATGAGGATCACCGCGATGATCGGGATCGGACTGATGGCCACTCCGACGGCCCAGGTGAGGACCTCGCTGATTCCCTGCCCCATGAGTCCTCCCTTCGCCGGCGTCCGTGCACCCGTGGGCGCCGCCCGGCGTCTATTCAGTCATCCGCGGCGCCAGATCTGGTGGACCGGGCAAATGGGGGCGTTCGGCCGTCGCTCATGGACTCGAGTCGACCGGAGGGAGTTGAAGCATGGGCATTGTCATGGCCCGCCGCACCGGTCCCAGGAATCTCACCGAGATGAACATCGCTTCGGACGAGTTGCTTCGCGCACGCTCAACACCGAAGTTGAGTGTTCGCGGAACAATCGACTCGCAGACATCGTGGCCAGACATCGTGGCCAGACATCGTGGCCAGGCGGAGGACGAAGCAGACGACCGCGACAAGGCCCTACACGTTGACCTCCTCGAGCACCTTGGCCGCGTGGCCATCGGCCCGGACGTGGTACCAGGCCCGCTCCACCTTGCCGTTCGCCCCGACCAAGAAGGTCGAGCGGATCGTGCCCACTGTCTTCTTGCCGTACATCGTCTTTTCGCCCCAGGCCCCGTACTTCTCCATCACCTTCTTGTCGCTGTCGGTGAGCAGCGGGAACTTGAGCTTGTACTTGGTGCGGAACTTGACGTGCTTCTCGGCCTTGTCGGGGGAGATGCCGAGCACGGCCACCCCGGCCTTCTCGAACGTCTTGAGGTTGTCGTTGAACTGGCACGCCTCTTTGGTGCAGCCGGGCGTGTCGTCGGCCGGGTAGAAGTACACGATCACCCGCTGACCCTTGAAGTCCGAGAGCTTGACCGGCTTCCCGTCCTGGTCGGGCAGGGTGAACGCGGGGGCGGTGGCACCCGCCTCGAGTTTGGCCATCGTGATTTCCTCCGTCGGTGGTCGGGTTCACCGTCACTTTGTCACATGGGCCGGATTTCCCGCCTCAGCTGGTACAATGGTGAGGCGACCGCCGGCGATGGGCCGGTGAGTCTGGGCCGATCTTCACTCCTCTGGATGGCGCACGGTCCCGCCGCAACAACAGAGAGAGCGTTCATGACCGTTGAAGCCGTAACCGGCGCGCATGCCGGATCCGTGGCGAATGGTGCTCAGGGTGACGACACCTATGACACCGCCAAGACCTTCGAATCCCTCGGGGTCTCGCCCGAACTCACCAAAGCGCTGGCCGATGAAGGCATCGTCAGCGCTTTTCCAATTCAGGCCTTGACGGTCGCCGACGCCCTGGCCGGTCGCGACGTCTGCGGGAAGGCGAAGACGGGATCGGGCAAGACCCTGGCCTTCGGGGTGCCGCTGCTCCAGCGCACCAAAGCCACCCGCGAAACGCAGGCCGGTCGCGAGCCGGCCACGCGCCCGGCCAAGCCCCTGGCACTCGTTCTCCTCCCGACTCGTGAGCTCGCCGTGCAGGTGCACGACGTGCTCGCACCGCTGGCCAAGACCATCGGGCTGCGAGCCGTCGCCGTCTACGGCGGCGCCGACATCGACCGGCAGGTGGCCAAGCTGCGCAAGGGCGTCGACGTCGTCATCGCCACCCCCGGCCGCCTGATCGACCTCGGCGACCGTGGCGAGGTCGCCGTCGACGAGCTCGAGACACTGGTGCTCGACGAGGCCGACCGCATGGCCGACATGGGCTTCATGCCCCAGGTCGAATGGGTGCTGCGCCGGCTGGAGCACCCGCACCAGACCCTCTTGTTCTCCGCCACGCTCGACGGCGCCATCGATCGCCTGGTCAAGCGTTACCTGACCGACCCGGTCTTCCACGAGGTGGCGTCGTCCACCCAGACCGTGACCCTCATGGAGCACCGCTTCCTCCAGGTCCATCAGATGGACAAGGTCAAGGTGGCGGCGGCCATCTGCCGGGCCCAGGAGAAATCCCTGCTCTTCGTGCGCACCAAGCGAGGGGCCGACAAGCTCGTCGAGAACCTGGGCAAGGAGGGCATCAAGGCGGCGGCCATCCACGGCGACCTGCGCCAGACCAACCGCGAGCGCGCCTTGGCCGACTTCTCCAACGGGAAGCTCTCGGTCCTCGTGGCCACCGATGTGGCCGCCCGTGGGCTCCACATCGACGGCGTCGACGGCGTCATCCACTACGACCCGCCCGAAGACCACAAGGCCTATCTCCACCGTTCCGGCCGCACCGCTCGGGCCGGGAAGGCCGGCGTCGTCGTCAGCCTCTCGCTGTGGAACCAGCTCGTCGAGATGGAGGTGATCCAGCGCCGACTCGGGCTGCGCATCCCCATCGTGGAGATGTTCTCGAACGACCCGAGGCTTTCCGACCTGGGCGCCTGGACACCGAAGCCGGAGGAGAGCGTCCTCTGAGCGAGGACAGGTCCCTCCCGCTCTGGTCGCCCGAGGACGGCGTGCGTCGCGTCCTCGTCGTCACCGCGCATCCCGACGACGTCGACTTCGGGGCCGCCGGCACCGTGGCCGCCTTCACGGCCGCCGGGGTCGAGGTGACCTATTGCATCGTGACCAACGGCGATGCCGGGGGCTCGGACCGCACCATGTCCCGGGCCGACATGACCGCCCTGCGCCAGGACGAGCAGCGTGCCGCCGCGGCCATGGTCGGCGTGAGTGACGTCCGCTTCCTCGGCCATCCCGACGGCCGGGTCGCCGCGACACAGAATCTGCGTCGCGACATCAGCCGGGTCATCCGTCAGGTCATGCCCGAGCGGCTGATCACCCAGTCACCGGAGCGGAACTGGGACTTCATGTACGCCAGTCATCCCGATCACCTGGCTGCCGGAGAAGCGGCGGTCTGTGCTGTCTACCCGGACTCGCGCAACCCGTTCGCCCATCCCGAGCTGCTCGAGGACGAAGGGCTCGAGCCCTGGACCGTCGAGGAGCTCTGGATCATGGGACCGCCCGGAACCGAGAAGATCGGCGTGGCCGTCGAGACGACGGCCACCGTCGCCCGCAAGATCGAGGCGTTGCTCTGTCACAAGAGCCAGATCGCGGATCCCGAGGGCATCCGCGAGCGGGTGATGATGGGCGCCAAGGCCAGCGGTGAGCGAGCCGGCCTGCCCGAAGGGTCCACGGCCGAGCTCTACCGGGTCACCCGCATCCCCTGAGCGACGGCATGGCAACCGGGAACTCCTGGCTGGTCCTCCAACACGTGCCCCATGAGGGCCCCGGCGCCCTGCTCGACGCCGTCGTCGAATCCGGAGCCACGGCCCGCATCGTGCGTCTCGACCAGGGTGACGAGGTTCCGCCGCCGCCGATCCTGGTCAGTGACGAGCGTCCGGCCGGGCTCATCGTCATGGGTGGCCCGATGGGTGTGCACGACGGGCTGCCCTGGCTCGAGCCCGAGCGTGCTCTCATGCGCGCCGCGACGGAAGCGGGCCTGCCCGTGCTCGGTGTGTGCCTCGGCGCGCAGCAGCTCGCACTCGCGCTGGGCGCTGAGGTGAAGCAGGGGCCCGACCAGGAGATCGGGGTCGGTGAGGTCCACCTGGCCGATGACGCACTGCACGATCCCGTGTTCGCCCCGGCGCCCTCGCCGCTGCCCTGCGTGCACTGGCACGGCGACACGTTCACGTTGCCCGACGGGGCGGTGCGCCTGGCCGGCAACGAGGCCTACGAGAACCAGGCCTTCCGCGTGGGCCGCCACGCGTACGGACTGCAGTTCCACGTCGAGGTGACCGGCAGCCTGGTGGCCCATTGGGGTCCCCACCTGCCGCCCCACGTCTTCGTGCGCGCCTCGGACGTGGCCCACGTCAGTCGGGCCGGCACGGGCATCGTGCGCCGCTTCGTCGCCCTGGCCCACGCCGAGGGTTGATGGCGGTCAGCAAGGCCACGGTGCGTCGCCTCGCGCTGGCACTGCCCGAGGCGGCCGAGGCGCCGCATCACGACATGACCTCGTATCGGGTCGCCGGCAAGATCTTCGCCACCGTGCCGCCGGACACCGGGCGCGTCCATGTCTTCCTCGGCGAACCCGACGTCGAGGCCTCTTGCGCCGAGTACGGCGACGCCGTGGAGGAGCTCTGGTGGGGGAGCAGGCGGCGCGGCTGTCGCATCGTGCTGTCGAGAGCCACGACCCCGCTGGTGCGCGAGATGCTCACCGAGTCCTGGCGCGGCAAGGCCCCGAAGAAGATCCTTGCCGCCTTTGATGCCGGCGCCGATGCCGGCGCCACCTGATCGGGCCCGGCGCCCTAGCCCGCCATCTGGCGCAGCACGTACTGGAGGATCCCGCCGTGGCGGTAGTACTCGGCCTCCATCGGCGTGTCGATGCGCACCATGGCCCGGAACTCGGTCACCGAGTCGTCGTCGGCCACCGCGGTGACCGTGACCTCCTTGGGCAGCTCGCCCTTGTTGAGGAGTTCGAGGCCGGTGATGGAGAAGCGTTCGTGGCCGCTCAGGGCGAGCCCCGCCGCCGAGTCGCCCTTGTAGAACTGCAGGGGCACCACGCCCATGCCGATCAGGTTGGAGCGGTGGATGCGCTCGAAGCTCTGGGCGATCACGGCCCGCACGCCCAGCAGCGCCGTGCCCTTGGCCGCCCAGTCCCGGCTCGATCCGGTGCCGTACTCACGCCCGGCCAGGACGACCAGGGGCACGCCGTCGGCGGCGTAGCGCATGGCGGCGTCGTAGATCGACATGGCCTCGCCGTCGGGCTGGTGCAGCGTGAAGCCACCCTCGGTCCCCGGCGCCAGCAGGTTCCGCAACCTGACGTTGGCGAAGGTGCCCCGCATCATCACCTCGTGGTTGCCCCGCCGGGCCCCGTACGAGTTGAAGTCGCCGCGCTCGACCCCGTGCCCGCTCAGGTACTCGCCGGCCGGGGTCGTCGGTCCGATGGAGCCCGCCGGCGAAATGTGGTCCGTCGTCACCGAGTCACCCAGCACGGCCAACACCCGGGCCTCGACCACGTCCGCCACCGGAGACGGCGTCATCGTCATCCCGGCGAAGTAGGGCGGGTTCTGCACGTAGGTCGACGAGTCCGACCAGGCGTAGGTCTGACCGCCCGCCACCGGCACCTGCTGCCAGTACTCGTCCCCGTCGAAGACCGAGGCGTAGCGGGTGCGGAACATGTCCGAGGTGAGGGAGGAGCGGATGGTGGCGCTCACCTCTTCCATGGAGGGCCAGATGTCGGCCAGGAAGACGTCGGCGCCCGAGGCGTCCTGACCGAGCGGCTCCGTCGTGAGATCGAGGTCCATGGTCCCCGCCAGGGCGTACGCCACCACGAGCGGCGGTGAAGCGAGATAGTTCAGCCGCACATCGGGGTGAATGCGCCCCTCGAAGTTCCGGTTCCCCGACAGCACGGCGGAGGCGGCCAGGTCGCCGGCCCGCACCGCCTCGGACACACCGTCGAGCAGCGGGCCCGAGTTGCCGATGCATGTGGTGCAGCCGTAGCCGACCAGGTAGAAACCCAGGGCCTCGAGCGGTTCCACCAGCCCGGCCCGGTCCAGGTAGTCCATGACCACGCGGGAACCCGGGGCCAGGGACGTCTTGACCCAGGGCTTGGACCGCAGGCCGCGGGCGGCCGCCTTCTGGGCCAACAGGCCCGCCGCCACCATGACCTGGGGATTCGACGTGTTCGTGCAGCTGGTGATCGCCGCGATCACGACGTCGCCGTCCTGCATCTGGTGGTGGGGCGCCGCCGCCGGCTCCCCGTCGGCGGTCAGGGGCGTGCGGTCGAGCGCCGCCCGGAACGACTCCTTGGCCGTCCGCAGGGGCACCCGGTCCTGGGGCCGGGCCGGGCCGGCCAGGCAGGGCTCGACGTCGCCCAGATCCAACGCGACGTGTTCGGAGTAGACCGGCTCGGGTGCGCGGGGATCGTGCCAGAGACCCTGCGCCTTGGCATAGGCCTCGGTCAGGGCCAGGTGCTCCTCGTCGCGCCCGGTGAAGCGCAGGTAGTCGATCGTCACCTGGTCGATGGGGAACATGGTGCACGTGGCCCCGTACTCGGGGCTCATGTTTCCGATGGTCGCCCGGGTCTCGAGGGGCAACGCGGCCACTCCCGGCCCGTAGCACTCGACGAAGGCGCCGACGACGCCGTGGTCGCGCAAGAGCTCGGTCACGGTGAGCACCACGTCGGTGGCCGTGATGCCCGGGCGGGGCTCGCCCGAGATACGCAGCCCCACGACGGGCGGTAGCAGCATGGACAGGGGTTGGCCCAGCATGGCCGCCTCCGCCTCGATCCCGCCCACGCCCCAGCCGAGCACCCCGAGCCCGTTGACCATCACGGTGTGCGAGTCGGTGCCGACCAGCGTGTCGCAGAAGGCCCGCCCGTCCTCGGTGGCGAAGACCAGGCGCGACAGGTACTCGAGGTTCACCTGATGGCAGATCCCCATGCCCGGCGGCACGGCCCGGAAGTCGCGGAACGCACCCTGGGCCCAGCGCAGCAGCTGGTAGCGCTCGAGGTTGCGCTGGTATTCGATCGACACGTTGGCGTCGTAGGCCGCGGCATCGCCGGAGCGCTCGATGATGACCGAGTGGTCGATGACCAGCTCGACGGGCACCAGCGGGTTGACCTTGGTGGCGTCACCCCCGAGGTGGGCCAGCGCGTCGCGCATGGCGGCCAGGTCGACCACCGCCGGCACCCCGGTGAAGTCCTGCATCAGCACCCGTTCGGGGGTGAAGGCGATCTCGTGGGCGGCGTCGCCCGCCCCTTGTCCGTGCCCCTCGGGGTTCACCCCCCAGGCCGCGGTGGCGTCGATGTCGTCCGCCGAGACGTGCGGGCCGTCCTCGTGGCGCAGCAGGTTCTCGAGCAGCACCTTGATGGCGTAGGGCAGGCGGTCGATCTCGTAGCGCTCGGCCAGCGCCGGCGCCTTGATGCTGAAGATCTCGTAGGTCTTGTCGCCGACGACCAGGTCGCTGCGGGCGCCGAAGGTGTCGGGATGCGAATCCGGGCTCATGGCCCCATTCTGCCGTGACCCCGACGGAGGCGCCTACCGGGCGGGCGCGCGCTCCCTGCGGTGCTGCATCCGCCGTGTCCGGCGCGGGCCGGAGTCCGACACCCCGGTTGACCCGCCAACTCGTAACAGCTTCGTAACCGCGCACGCGTCGCGCCCATCGACGAAGCGGGCAGAATCATCACGTGCGCTTCCCCGGCAGCCCGAGCGCCCGCCGACGACGCCCGTCCGGGAGTGCCCGCCGCCTCGGCCGCGCCGGAATCGCCACGGCGGTCGCCGCCCTCTTGGCCCCGGCCGTCTTCCTCGGCGCCACCGCCGTGCACCGCCCGGCCGGCGCCTCGGCCACCGAGCAGGCGCACGTCTACCCCGATGCCGGGATGATCGGGTACGGCAACGTGCCCAACCTGCCGCCCGACCTGCCTACCCTCAACTCGCCCGTCTTCGCCGGGGCGGCCACCTCCGACGGCCAGGGCTACCTCCTGGCCAGCGCCGATGGTGGCGTCTTCGCCCGCGGCGACGCCACCTTCGAGGGATCGGCCGGCAGCATCCCGCTCAACGGGCCCATCGTGGCCATGGCGATGACCCCCGACGACAAGGGGTACTGGCTCGGCGCGATCGACGGCGGCGTCTTCGCCTACGGCGACGCCGCCTTCTACGGCTCCATGGGCTCGTCGCACCTCAACCAGCCCATCGTGGGCATGGCCTCGACCCCCGACGGGAAGGGCTACTGGCTGGTGGCGGCCGACGGCGGCATCTTCTCCTACGGTGATGCCGGTTTCTACGGCAGCACCGGGAGCATCAAGCTGAACCAGCCCATCGTCGGCATGGCACCCACGCACGACGGGAAGGGCTACTGGCTGGTGGCGGCCGACGGCGGCATCTTCGACTACGGCGATGCCGGGTTCTACGGCTCGGCCGGCAGCGAGAACCTGCCCGACTGGGTCGTGGGCATGATCGCCTCGCCAGACGGCGGGGGTTACATGATGGCGACGGCCAACGGCGTGGTCCTGCCCTTCGGCGATGCCAACTCCTACGGCGGCCTGACCTTGACGCCCGGTGCCACCCAGATCTCGGGGATCATCGGCAACAACAAGGGGACCGGCTACTGGCTGCTCGATCCCCAGGCCTTCGACTACAGCTTCGCCACCACGACACCCGAACCGCTCTTACCGTGGTCGAGCACCATCGACGCCGCCGCGGCCTCGCAGATCGAGCCCGATCCCGACACCCAGGGCGCGTACTGCAACCCGTACGGGCCGTGTGAGGAGTGGTGTGCACTCTTCGCCACCTGGGTCTGGCGGCAGGCGGGCATCCCGATCCCGAGCTACGCCTTCACCGGCGACATCTACACCTGGGCCGCGTCCAACGGTGCGGTGTTGCCGCCGACCGCGGTGCCCGCCGTGGGCGACGCCGTGCTGTACGGGACCGGGCCGTGGAGCACCGCCACGTCGGTCCACGTGGGCATCGTCACCCAGGTCTGGCCCGACGGCGCCATCATGACCGTGGCCGGCGACGCCGGTCCGGGGCAGAACGGCTTCCTCTCGGTGAACATCGACGGGCCGTACCTGCCGATCGACTCCAACACGTACAACGGCACGCCCATCTACGCCTTCGCCCAACCCTGAGGCGCCGCCGTCGCTGAGCTGGGGCGCCGCCCCCGACCGGCCGATTCGTCCCGAGTAGTCTCTCGGCCCGTGCCCGTCTACGAGTTTCGCTGCGCGACCTGTGAGGTCGTCTTCGACGACCGCCGGTCCATGGCCGAGGCCGACGCCCCGGCCATCTGTCCCGAGGGTCATGTCGGGGCGCGCCGCCTGTTTCCCGTCTTCGCCACCACCGGCCATGCCGCCGAGCCCGTCGGGATGTGCGGCGCGCCGGCGTCGGTCGCGGCCTCCGGGGGCTGTGGCGGCGGCTGCGCCTGCTGCTGATCGCCCAGCCGATCGCCGACACGAGCGAAACGACACGGCCGAACCGACACCACCGAACCGATACGACCGAGAGGACGACGACACCACTGATGGGACTCTCTTCGTGGGACGACTACCCGGTGCACCAGGCGGCCGAGTTCATCCGCTACCCGGCGACCAGCGATCGCAATTTCTACGACCGCTACTACTTCAACATGCACCCGAGCGACGACGATTGGTTCGCCATCTTCGGGTTCGGCCAGTACCCCAACCTCGGCGTGGTCGACGCGTTCATCGACGTCCGCCTGGGCGACAAGCAGCACATCGTGCGCTCGTCGGCGCCGCTCGGCGATCGGGGCACGATCGGGGTCGGACCCTTCCGCATCGAGGTGATCAAGCCCCTGCAGACGCTGCGCGTCATCGTCGAGCCGACCGAGGACCACGTCTCGATGGACGTGACCTGGGAGGGCCACATTCCCGCGGTCGAAGAGCCGCGCCAGTACCTGCGCTCCAAGGGCAAGGTCGTCTTCGACACCCAGCGCCTGGCCCAGACCGGGACCTGGTCGGGCACCCTGTCGGTCGGGGGCAACGACCTGGCCATCACCCCGGATCGGTGCTGGGGCACCCGTGACCGTTCCTGGGGCGTGCGTCCCGTCGGTGAGCCCGAGAGCGACGGCATCCGCCAGGGCGAGATGGTGCTCGCCGGCATGTGGAACTACTTCCCCATGCAGTTCGACGACCACGCCATCATGTACATCTGCCACGAGCGCGACAACGGGGAGCGCCCGCTGGTGCAGTCCGAGCGCGTGTGGAGCGACCCCGATCGGCCCATCGACGACCTCGGGCCGTCCGAACACGAGCACCACCTGATCCCCGGGACCCGGGTCATCGACCGCTCGGTGGTGCGCTTCCCCGAGGCGGGTATCGAGGTGGTCTGCCGCCCGGTGCTGCCCAACTTCGTGTCCATCGGGACCGGCTACGGCATCGATGCCGACTGGCGCCACGGCATGTACCACGGGCCCGACACCGTGACCCAGGGACTCGTGCTCGACGTCGAGGAGATCAAGGGCCTGGCCCAGTACGGCATCGTCGACCATGTGGCGGAGTTCTCCTACGACGGCCACGTCGGGTACGGCCTCCTCGAGCACGGCTTCTTCGGCCCGTACGCGCGCTACGGCCTGCTCGACGGCGCCATGGGGGCACCCGAAGCCTGAGCGGGCCCGCCGCGGTGCGGGAGAGGGCGGGCTCGGACACCGTCGCGGGTCATGCGACAATGAGGGATGCCCGACGTCTCTCGCATCATCGCCGAGAGGCTGCAGGCCGCCTTCGACACCATCGAGCCGGGGGCCGACCCGGTCCTGCGGGTCTCGGACCGGGCCGACTTCCAGGCCAACGGGGCGCTCGCGCTGGCCAAGCGGGTGGGCCGCCCGCCCCGCGACATCGCAGAGGACGTGGCGGCCATCGCCTCCCTCGGGGACCAGTGCGCCGTCGTCGAGGTCAGCGGACCGGGATTCATCAATCTGACCCTGTCCGACGCGTTCGTGGCCGCCAACCTCGAGACCGTGTCGGCCGATCCCCGACTCGGCGTGGAAGCTGCCCCCCACCCGCAGACCATCGTCATCGACTACTCGGCCCCCAACGTGGCCAAGGAGATGCACGTCGGCCACCTGCGCAGCACGCTGATCGGCGACTCCCTGGCCCGTGTCCTCGGGTACTTGGGTCACACCGTCGTGCGCGAGAACCACATCGGGGACTGGGGCACACCCTTCGGCATGCTGATCGAGTACCTGCTCGACGTGGACGGAGCCGAGCGGGCCGAGTCCTTCAGCGTGCGCGACCTCAACGAGTTCTATGCGGCGGCGCGGCGCCGGTTCGACACGGATCCGGCCTTCGCCGACCGTTGCCGCCAACGCGTCGTGCTCCTCCAGAGCGGCGACGCCGAGACGCTGCGCCTCTGGCGCATCTTCGTGGCCGAGAGCATGCGCCACGCCCGCGAGGTCTACGACCTCCTCGGGGTGCTGCTCACACCCGAGGACACCGTGGGGGAGAGCTACTACAACCCGTTGCTGCCGATCGTCGTGGAGGAGCTGGCCGAGAAGGGGCTGCTGGTCGAGAACGACGGCGCGCTGTGCGTCTTCCCGCCGGGCTTCGAGAACCGCAACGGTGAGCCGCTGCCCCTCATCGTGCGCAAGTCCGACGGCGGCTATGGCTACCCGGCCACCGACCTGGCCGCAGTGCGGGACCGGACCGGTCGCCTGGAAGCCACGCGGTTGGTCTATGTGGTGGGGATGGAGCAGGCGCTGCACCTCCGGCTCGTCTTCGCTGTCGCCACCATGGCCGGCTACCTGCGTGAGGACGACGAGGCGGAGCACGTCGGCTTCGGCCTCGTCCTCGGTCCAGACGGCAAGAAGCTGGCCAGCCGGAGCGGCGGTTCCGATCGCCTCATCGACCTGCTCTCGGAGGGTGTCGACCGGGCTGCTGCGGCCATGAAGGACAGGGAGAGCGAGCTGACCCCCACCCAGCAGGCGCAGGTGGCCCATGCACTGGGCGTCGGCGCGGTCAAGTACGCCGACCTCTCGACCGAGCGCGGCCGCGACTACGTCTTCGACTGGGACCGGATGCTGGCCTTCGAGGGCAATACCGGCCCGTACCTCCAGTACGCCCACGCCCGGATCCGCTCCATTTTCCGGCGGGCCGACGTGGCCCCGCCGAAGCCGGGCACACCGGTGCGGCTCGGCGAGCCCCAAGAGCGCGCCCTGGCGCTGCAGATCCTCCGCTTCGGCGAGGCCGTGGCGGCGACGGCGGATGGCTCGAGCCCTTCCAAACTCTGCACCTACCTCTTCGACCTGGCCACCAGCTTCACCACCTTCTACGAGGCCTGCCGGGTCCTGGTCGACGACGCCGAGACCCGCACGTCTCGCCTGGCCCTGTGCGACGTCACGGCCCGCGTCCTCGAGTGCGGCCTCTCGCTTCTCGGCATGGAGGCCCCCGACCAGATGTGACCGGGTCGGGGGCAGCACATATCCTCTCCCCGGCGTCGCCGAACGCGGCATCTGCGCCCGGAGCCCGTGCCGAGCGGGCGACGCCGTCACGAAGCAACGAGGAGTCGGAGCGACCATGGATCTGAACGGCACGTCGGCAATCGTCACGGGTGGGTCCTCGGGCCTCGGGTACGCCACCTCCAAGCTGCTGGCCGAGCGCGGCGTCCACGTCGTGGTGGCCGATCTCCAGGCCGACCTGGGCGAGCCGCTGGCCAAGGAGATCGGTGGGCTCTTCGTCCAGTGCGACGTGAGGAATCCCGAGCAGGTCATTGCCGCCGTCGACGCCGCGGTCGAGATGGCACCGCTCAAGTCTCTCGTCAACTGCGCCGGCGTCGGCTCGGCGAACCGGACGATCGGCCGGGACGGCGAGTACTCGTCGGCATTCGATCTCGATCTCTATCGCAGGGTGATCGAGATCAACCTCATCGGCACCTTCAACTGCATCCGGCTGGCCGCCACGAAGATGAGCCTCAACGAGCCGGACGCCGACGGCGCCCGGGGGGCCATCGTGAACACGGCGTCGGTGGCGGCCGAGGACGGCCAGATCGGGCAGGCCGCCTACTCGTCCTCCAAGGGCGGCGTGGTGGGCATGACGTTGCCCGTCGCCCGCGACCTGGCCGTGGTGGGCATCCGGGTGAACACGATCCTGCCCGGCCTCATCGACACCCCGATCTACGGGGAGGGCGAGGGCTCCGAGGCGTTCAAGAGCAAGCTGGCCCAAGACGTCCTCTTCCCGCGCCGGTTGGGCCGGGCCGACGAGTTCGCCACGTTGGCGCTGGAGCTGCTGTCGAACTCGTACATCAACGCCGAGTCCATCCGGATCGATGCGGGGATCCGCATGCAACCGAAGTGATCGACCCCGAGCTCGCTCCGTTCGTCGAGGCCATTCCCGCCCTCGGGCTCGACGACCCGGTGGCGGCGCGGGAGGGCTTTGCCGCCATGCTGGCCGGACTGAACCTCGAGATCCCACCCGAGCTCGGCCTCATCGTGGAGGATCGCACCGTGGCGGGTTTCGAGGGTGATGCCGACGTGCCCGTGCGCATCTACCGGCCGCCGGTCGCCCAGTCGGGTGCCGCCGTGCCGGGTGTCGTGATGATCCACGGCGGCGGCTTCGTCATCGGCTCCATCGAGACGGAGAACCTGGGCGCGGCGATGTTGGCCCACGACGTGGGCGCCGTCGTGGTGTCGGTCGACTACCGGTTGGCGCCCGAGCACGCGTATCCGGCGGCCGTCCACGATTGCTACGCCGCCCTCACGTTCGTGCATGCCGACGCGGCCGGCCTCGGCGTCGACCCCGAACGCATCGCCCTGGTCGGGACGAGTGCCGGGGGCGGGCTGGCCGCCGCGACCGCTCTCCTGGCCCGGGACCGCGGCGGGCCGGCGGTGTGCTTCCAGATGCTGCACATCCCCGAGCTCGACGACCGGCTCGAGACGCCGTCGATGCGGAAGTTCGTGGACTCGCCCATGTGGAACCGGCCCCTGGCCGTCAAGAGCTGGGAGTACTACCTCGGGGACCTGAACGGTACCGACGACGTTCCCTCGTACGCGGCTCCCTCCCGGGCCACCGACCTGGCCGGCCTGCCGCCGGCGTACGTGTCGACGGCGGAGAACGATCCGCTGCGCGACGAGGGCATCCTCTACGCCGTGCGGATGTTGCAGGCGGGCGTGTCGGTGGAGTTGCACCAGTTCCCGGGCACGTTCCACGGATCGGCCATGGTGGTCTCGGCCGCGGTCTCGAAGCGGGCTCGGGACGAGGCGAGTGCCGTCCTGCGGCGCGCCCTGGGCACCGACGCCGACACCTGACTGGCGCTATCCCCGGCGGTCCGATGACGCCGACCGTCGTCCCTAGCCGGCGAGGATGGCGACGGCGACCACGATGGCCAGCGGCGCGCTGAGCACCCCCAACAGAGTGGCCCGGCGCAGGGAGGGGCTGGCGCCCACCCGCCGGGCCGAGCGCCACCAGAGCACCCAGGCGAGCGAACCCGAGACGAACAGGTTCGGTCCCACGTTGAGCCCGACCAGCAACTCGTAGGGGTGCGGTGGTGTGCGGGCGGCGAGGAGTGACGCGGCCGGAAGGTTGTTCACCAGCACGCTGAGGACCGCCGCGAGCCCGGCCGTCTCCCAGGCGTCGAGGTGTGTGAGCAGGGTCGTCGGTCCCGACCAGGAGCGCCCGAGCGCACCGAGGGCAACGGCCAGGCCGAAGAGCCCCACGAGGACGGGGAGGCCGAGGACGGCCGTCGCCCCGGCCACCGACGCCCGGCGCTGGACGACCCGGATCGTCACCGCCCCGAGGCCGACGGCGGCGACGGGCAGGGCGGGCGACGGGAGGGCCAGGACGAGGACGGTGACCGTGGCGACGGCCCACAGCCCGACGCCCAGGAGCGGCCGGGCGGCGGGCTCGGTCACGGGCGCCGTCGTTCGGAGGGCGTCACGGTGCAGCGCGGCGACGACGACGGCGGTCACGAAGGCGGCGGCCAGACCGGCAGCCGCCATGTGATCGAAGAACTGGCGGCCGGACAGGTGGAGGTGACCGAGCACGATCACGTTGGTCAGGTTGGAGCCGGGGAGCAGGAGGGAACCGGCGTTGGCCAAGAGGATCGCCGCGTAGAGCAGCGGTGCCTCACCTCCACCCCGGCGGCGCGCCGCAAAGACGAGGACCGGGGTCAGGAAGGTCACGGACGTGTCGAGGTTCAACACGGTGGTGACGGCGACGACCAGGACCGCCGTCCCGGCGTAGAGGGCAATGCCGTTCGGCGCGAGCCGGGCCAGGGAGTGACCGCCCCACTCGAAGAGCCCGTCCTCGTGGGCCACCAGGCCGACGAGTAACAGGCCGGCCACCAGGACGAAAGCCGGCCACACCTGGCTGGCCGCCGATTGGGCGCCGGGGGGGGTTGCGACGGCAGCGGCGACGCCGGCGCTCAGGCCAACAGCGGCGAGGACCAACACCAGCGGCGATGTCCGGCTGCCCTCGCTCTCGCGCTCAGGCACGCCGGAGCCCGGGACGCCGTCCCGTGCGGCCGGACGGTGTCGGCCCATACGATCCCACCAGCATCGAAGCATCATTGTCGACCGCACACGAACGAAGGAGAGCAGCATGGCGGATGTCCTGTCCGAGAAGGCACGTGCGCTGATCGCGCGTCCGGTCCTGGCCTCGTTGGCCACCCTCAACAGCGACGGTTCCCCCCAGATCACCCCGCTGTGGGTCGATCGGGACGGCGACGACGTCCTCTTCAACACGGCCGAGGGACGCAAGAAGGCGCGCAACATGGAGAAGGACGCCCGGGTGGCGGTCACGGTGATCGATCCGGACGACCAGTACAACGTGGTCGCCTTCCGGGGCACGGTCGTCGACGTCACGACCGACGGCGCCGACGACCACATCGACGCCCTGGCCAAGAAGTATCTCGGCGTGGACGAGTACCCGATGCGCCGAGAGGGTGAGGTGCGGATCACGGTGCGCGTGCGCACCGACCACATCGCCATGCAGGGTTGACGACCCGCTCGGTCGAGGCCGGTTATGGCCGAGTGGATCGACTTCCTCGCCGGTCCGACCCTCGGGACGACGAACACCGGCATCGCCATCTTCGAGGCGCCGGACGAGACGGCGGCACGCGCCATCACGGCAGCCGACCCCGGCCATCGCCGGGGGCTCCGCCACCGGCGAGCGGCGCGAGCTCCGGGCGTCGCTCCTGCGCGGGGGGCCCGAGGCCCGAGCGCGGCGCCGGTGGGCGCACTGGCGGCGGGTACCATCGGCCCCGCAGACGGCGGGTTCGGCTGGCCACGCCCGAGAACGAAGGAAGTGCAACGGGGATGGCGAAGAGCACGGAGAAGACTCCTTCTCAGCTGATCGACGAGCGGATCAAGGAGCTCGACGATTGGCGGGGCCCGGTGCTGGCCCGTGTCCGTGCGCTGATCAAGGAAGCGGATCCCGAGGTCGTCGAGGAGTGGAAGTGGCGCGGCGTTCCCACCTGGTACCACGACGGGAAGATGCTCTGCACGGGAGAGTCCTACAAGGACGCCGTGAAGATGACCTTCGCCAAGGGGGCGGCGCTCAAGGACCCGTCGGGTCTCTTCAACTCCAGTCTCGACGGCAACGTCCGCCGGGCCATCGACATCCACGAGGGTGAGAAGATCAACGAGAAGGCCTTGAAGGCACTGATCGGCGAAGCGATCAAGGCGAACGAGGTCAAGGCCAAGCGCTGAGGGTCCCGTCGCGTGCGAGTGAACCGCGGCACCGGCGGGCGACCGGGGTGCCTCAGCCGGCCCGGTAACAGGTCATCGAGAGCGATCCGTAGGCATACCCGTCGACGAGCACCGACGGGGAAACGCCGGCCTCCGCAGCCAGGGCGGCGAAGTAGACCAGCGGGACGAAGTGATCCGGAGTGGGAACGGCGAGCCGGTAGTCGGGATGCTCGGCCAACTTGAGGACGTCGCCCGGAGCGTCGACCACGAGCGTCTTCGCCGCCTCGTCGAAGCGCTCGGCCCAGTCGAAGCCGCCGTCGGGCCGGGCGCCGTCCATCAACCCGAGGTTGTGCACGACATTGCCGCTGGCCAGGACGAGAACGCCCTCGGCCCGCAAGGCGGCCAGACGTCTCCCGATGTCGAAGTGGTACTCGAGCGGTTGGAGGCCGTTGAGGGCGAGCTGGACCACCGGCACGTCGGCCTCGGGGTACATGTGGGTGAGGACGGACCACGTCCCGTGGTCGATCCCCCAGCTGTCCTGGTCCAGTCCGACCCAGCGCGGTTCCTCCACCGCGGCAACGGCCGCCGCCACCTGCGGTGAGCCCGGACACGGGTACTCGACCGCGAAGAGCTCGTCCGGAAAGCCGAAGAAGTCGTGGATGGTGCGGGGACGCTCCATCGCCGTGACCGCGGTGGCGTTGGTGTACCAGTGGGCGGAGACGGCCACGATGGCCCGGGGAGGGGGCAACGACGCCGCCAACGCCCGCCACGCCTCGGTGTAGCGATTGCGCTCGAGCGCGTTCATCGGGCTGCCATGACCAACGAAGACGAACGGCATCGAGGTCTCGCTCACCGCAGCCCACCGTAGCGAGGCGGGGACGCGCTCATGCGCTGATGAAGTCGAGAATGACCCCGGTGGTGTCGAGCTGTCGTGCCACGGGCCCGACGATCCGCTCGGGGAGGAAGGGCGCGCCACCGGGCCAGGCGTGTCCGCCTCCGACGACCCGATACAGGACAGGGGGTGACGCCGTCCCGCCCGGCCAGCTCAGCCGTTCGACGCGGAGATCGTCCGCCGGGTCGGCCACCCCGTCGACGCGCGGGCGCGGGTGGGTCGGCAGGAACGTCCAGTCTGCGGCCACGTCCTCGATCGGCGCGGCCGAACCTCGACCGGAGACATCCGATCGCCGTTGGACCAGGTGGCCGAAAGGTCCGATGGGGCCGCCCCCATAGGGAACGAGCGGGTCGGCCGTACCGTGAAAGGCCAGGAAGCGTGCGGGCTGTCGGGGCACGGGCGAGGCACGTCGGGACGGCACGGCCGCGCTGGCCGCCACCAGCACCACGCCGGCCAGCTCCACCAGCGCGTGCCGGGCCAGATGCTCGGCCATGATGCCGCCGTTGGACATGCCGACGGCGAAGACCCGCCGTCCGTCGCTGAGTCCCTTCCGACGGGCGTGCTCGACCAGCGCCTGGATGAACGCGACGTCGTCGACGTTCTCGCGTGAGCGCAGGCGGGGGGCGGCTCGGTTGTCGTTCCAGACGTGGCCGATGCCGTCGGGGAAGATGGCGGCACAGCCGGCTGCCGGTCCACGGGTGTGCAGTTGGGTCAAGGCGGCCATGCCCAGACCGGTCCCGCCCGCCCCGTGCAGGACCACGAGCAAGGTGGCTCCGGTGCCGCCGGCGGGGACCGCGGTGAAGGTCCGCTCCACTCCGTTGATCTCCAAGGCCTCTGTCGGGAGATCGGGGAGCCGAAGACCCGCGCGGGCCTGCATCCGCGCCCGCATCGCCGAGCGCACGTGTCTCCGACGCCCCGGGTTGTCGGCCATGACCAGGGAGGATTACTGTCCGCAACCCCTGTGGTCAAGAGTATTCACAGGAGTACACCAGTTTCGGCCCGCTCCTGATGGCGCTCACGCGTGAGCGGTGCGCACCTCGGTGCTCGCGTCCGCGCTCGAGAGCGCCTTCCAGAGGGCCCGGTAGCTCGGGTAGGTGATGGCATCGGTGATGTAGCCCGCCCGCTCGAGTTCGGCGTGGTAGGCGGGCAGATTCCGCCAGGGGACGCCCATGTCGACGTGATGGGCCAGATGCCAGCCCGTGTTGTAGGGCACGATCCAGAAACGGGCCCAGAGCGATTGGCGCACGTTGTGGGTCGTGGCCCGGCGGTCGGCGCTGCGCTCCATGCCACCGTGCTCGGCGATGGAGCGCAGGCGGTTGATGACCCGCCACTCCGTCATCCAGGGGAGGAACCACAGCAGGGGGTAGATCCACCACCGTCCGGTGGCGGCCCACAGGATGGCCCACAGGACCGCCTGCACGGCGAAGATCGAGAGGCCGATCGGCCGGAATGGCGCCCGCCGGGTGTTCTTGACCAGAGGCACGAAGTTCTTCCATCCGCTGATGCCCACGGCATCACGCAGCAACCTGCGGGCAAGGGCTCGTCGCGTGCACGGATAGGGGGCGTAGAAGGCGATGTCGGGCTCGTTGGGCCCGAACTCGTCCTTGTGATGGGCGAAGTGCACACGCCGGTACAGCTGTACCGGCGTGAACACCGGATACGCGATGACCCACTGGCCGATGACGTCGTTCCATCGCTTGTTGGTGAACAGCAGCTTGTGAGCAGCCTCGTGCATCAGGATGGCCAAACGGGCGTAGATGGGTCCCATCAACACGAATGCGACGAGGTAGCTCCACCACTGGTCGAACCAGACGGCACCACCGACGATGAGGGCCACCCAGAACCACACCGTGCCCACCGAGATGGCGTTGCGCGCGTTGTCGATTCGCCGCAGATCCGCCCGCAGCGCCGGCACGGCCATCCCGTTGGCCAGGAGCCGCTCGCTCGGGAGGACGCCGGGGCGGTCGGCGGCGTCGGGCACCATTGTGCTGGCCATGGTCCCCATATTACTGTTTTGGGTCAAGTGGTACAACCGCGTAATAACTCGATCCGGACCAGGCCGCTGACGGCGCGTTCGGTGCTGGCCAGCGCACTGCTCGGCATGGACCCGCCGGAGCTGCCCGTGGCGCAACTCGTCCGGCTGACCGGCTTGTTCGGCATCTCGGAGAACCGAGCCCGGGTCGCGCTCAGTCGGATGGTGGGGTCGGGGGAGGCAACGACGGACGGCAGCGGGCGTTACCGGTTGGCGGGGCACCTGGCCGCACGCCAGTTCCGGCAGTCGGCCAGCAGGCTCGGGCGCACCGACGCCTACGACGGCGAGTGGGTGATGGCCGTGATCACCACGGCCGGGAGCGCGGCGGATGTACGCACTGCCCGCCGGCGCGCCCTGGCCTATACCCGCCTGGCCGAGTTGCGCGAGGGCGTGTGGATGCGCCCGGACAACCTGGGCGAGGGCGTACCCGCTGGCATCGTGGGTGACATCGAGCTGATGCGGGCGCGCCCCCAGGACCAAGGAGCGCTGGCCGCCCGGCTCTGGGACCTCGATGGGTGGTCGGCCCGCTCCGAGGCCCTGCGCCGGGCGATGGACGAACTGGCGCCGGATTCCCCCGAGTCCTTGGCGCCCGGCTTCGAGCTCTCCGCTGCGGTCCTGCGCCACTTGCAGGCGGATCCGCTGCTCCCCGACGAGCTCTTGCCCCGAGGGTGGCCCGGCGCGCCGCTCCGCACTACCTATGCCGACTGGGACATGCACTATCGGGCCACGCTCCGAGAGTGGAGTCACGCCGAGGGGCGGGCCGATCTGCGGACGTCTCGATAGGGTCGTCGTTCGATGCAGGTCGAACTCCTCTTCTCCGGAATGGCCATCTCGAACCTCGAACGATCGGCTGCTTGGTACGAGCGCATCTTCGGTCGTCCGGCCGACGTCAACGTGAGCGAGATCGAGGTCATGTGGCGCCTGGCCGCGAAGGCGGGTTGGCTCTACATCGTCGTCGACCCGGCCCGGGTCGGACGTGGGATCGTGGCCCTGTCGGTGGCGGACCTCGATGACGCATTGTCCGAATTGGCCGAGCGGGGCATCGAGCCGGACACACTCGAACGAGTCGGAAGTTCGTCGGAACGCAAGGCGACGTTCTCCGATCCGGACGGCAACGTGGTCGCGCTCATCTCGGTTCCAGCCGGGTAGGTCGGGAGTGTCGGTGCACGCCGTGTTCTGATCCGCACCGTGCGCAGGTGGTGCGGGTCGCACCTTTCGCTCCGTGTCTGTTTTGTCGAACGGCCGACGGGTATACCGGGAACGACTACCAACGATGGGGGATAACCGTATGTTGATTCTGCTGGCGTTTCTGGTCGTGCTGTTGTTCGCCGGACTGGGATTTGCGCTGCATTTTCTGTGGATCGTTGCCGTCATCCTGCTGATCGCCTGGCTCGTCGGGTTGGCGTTGGGCCGTGGCGAGGGCGCGGGAAACCATCGCTTCTACCGGTGGTAGGCAAACCGGGGCGTCGCGTGTCGAACCACGGGCCCGGGTTGTCGGCCCGCTCACGTGAGCTCGGGCACTCGACCCGCTCGGCCTGGAGGTACAACCTTTCGTGGCGTCCGCGACCCACGGGCTCACCCGAGCGATCGGGCGTCCGTTCTGCTGACGACCGTGGCCGAAGCACGTCGGAAGATGGACGAAGCCGGCAGTGACCGCCTCTGCCGATCGGCGCTGTGCGCGTTTCTCGAGTCGTCGACCCGTTGTCTGGCGACGGCTACGCAGCGTGTGACTGGTTGATCCAGGTCTCGTACATCTCGGCGTAATGGCCGCCGCGGGCCACCAACTCGTCGTGCGATCCCACCTCGAGGAGATTCCCGTCCCCGACCACGACGATGCGGTCCGCTCGCATGGCGGTGGAGAGCCGGTGGGCGATCAGGACGGCGGTACGGCCTTCGAGCAACACGTCGAGTGCCGCCTCGACCATCGTCTCCGATTTGAGGTCGAGGTTCGAGGTGGCCTCGTCGAGCACCAGCACCCGTGGCTCGGCCATGAATGCTCGCCCGAGCGCAATCAGCTGACGCTCGCCCGAAGAGAGCGACTGTCCCCGCTCGTGGACCGGTGTGTCCAGCCCGTAGGGGAGCCGGTTGACGAGTTCGGTCAGCCCGACCTGATGCACGGCCTCCCAGACCTCGTCGTCGGGGGCACCGGGGCGGGCGAACGAGATGTTGTCCCTGATCGTCCCCGCGAAGAGGAACGGTTCCTGCGGCACCACGCCGAGCTGCGAACGCAGCGAGTCGAGCGTGACCCCCTTCAGGTCGTGGCCGTCGATCAGGACGCGGCCCGCCGTGGGGTCGTAGAAGCGCGTGACCAGTTTGGCCATGGTCGACTTCCCGGCCCCCGTCGCGCCGACGAAGGCGACCGTCTCTCCCGGTTCGATCGTCAGGTCGACATCGTGGAGCACCGGAACCGCCGGGTCGTAGCCGAACGAGACGTGGTCGAAGCGGATCTCGCCGTGGATCGGTGGCAGGTCCTGGGCGTCGGGCGCCTCGAGCACTGAGGGCTCGGTTTCGAGCAGATCCTGCAGCTTGAACACCGAGGCTCGGCCCTGCTGGAACGTGTTGTACTGCTGGACGAGCAGCTGGATCGGGGAGAAGAACCGGTTCACGTAGAGGAAGAAGGCGGTGAGCTGGCCCAAGTTCATCTGGTGGTGCAACAACATCTCACCGCCGATGCCGAGGATCAGCACCTGCCCGAACACGCTGATCATCTGCGACGCGGGCCCGTAGATGCCGTTGATCCGGCCGGTGTAGTTGTTGGCGTCCCGGTATTCCCCCACGACGTCACGGTGGGTCTCGACGTTGTAACGCTGACGGTTGTGCGCCGTGACGACGCGGACACCTTGGAGGCTTTCCGACAGGTCGGCCAGCACGAGCGCGATGCCGTCTCGGACCTTGTCGTAGCCGCGTTCTGATGCCCGCTTGAACCAGACCGACATGATGACCAGGGGGGGCAGGACGGCGAAGACAGTGATCAGGGCGAGCCGGACGTTGGTGGCGAACAAGAACGCCGTGATCACGACCATGGTCAGCCCCTGAATGGCGAACTGGGCCAGGCCGTCCTGGAGCAACTGCTGGAGGTTCTCGATATCGCTCGTCATCCGGCTCATCACCACGCCGGCCTTCTCCTCGGTGAAGAAGTCGAGCGACAGGCGCTGGAGATGCCGGAACACCGTGATGCGCAGGTCGTTCATCACCCACGAGGCGAGGCGCCCGGTGACGCGCGCCTGGCCCCATTGGGCGATGCCAGAAACGACGATCGAGCCCAGGTACAGCAGGGCCATGAGGACGACGACGCCGTAGTCGTAATGCGGCGGGGTCAGGCCGTGGTTGATGGCGTAGTTGACGAGGCTCGGGCCGAGCTGGGTGGCCACGCTGATGATGGCCACGAGGATGCCGGCGAACACCAGCATCTTCGGATACTCCATGAGCAGGCTGGTCAGGGTGAGGTGCTTGGACTCGTGCGAGTCCGGGAGCTGTGTGAAGACGACGTCGGACTCGCCGCGCTCGGGCTCCTCCTCCAGGAGCAGGTCGACGCCGGCCTGCAGCTCATGGGGGATCCCGCCGAACGGGAGTCCGGCTTGGGGCGAACCCGGGGGACCGCCGCCGCCGATGGGGGGACCACCACCGCCGAACATCAGAGGACACCCCCTTCGGGCTCGAGCAGATCGGCATCTTCGAGCTCCAGACCCTCGATACCGGCCGCGTCGTCCGCGGCGGCCTGCTCTTCGCTCGCTGCTTGCGCCAGGACTTCGGAGTAGAGGGGAGTGGAGGCGAGCAGCTCGGCGTGGGTGCCGTCGGCGATGATGCGCCCGCTGTCGAGCAGGACCACCCGATCGGCCAGCGAAATGGTCGACAGGCGGTGGGCGATGATCAGCGTGGTCCGACCCTCCATGAGCACCCGCAGGGACGAGTGGATGCGCTGCTCCACCTTGACGTCTATGGCGCTGGTGGCGTCGTCGAGGATGAGGATGGGCGGGTTCACGAGGAGGGCCCGGGCGATGGCGATGCGCTGACGCTGGCCGCCCGACAGGGTGTAGCCACGTTCTCCGACCACGGTGTCGTAGCCCTCCGAGAGGCGACCGATGAAGCCCGATGCCCCGGCGGCTTCGGCCGCCGCGGTGATCTCTTCGATCGTGGCGTCTGGTCGTCCGTAGGCGATGTTGTCCCGGATGGAGACGGAGAAGAGGAACGGCTCGTCGAGGACGATGCCGATGTTGGCCCGCAGGCTGGTCAGCGTGAGATCGCGCACATCGTGCCCGTCCACCCGCACGGTGCCACCGGTGGCGTCGTAGAAGCGCGCCAACACGCGGGCGACGGTCGACTTGCCGCTCCCGGTCCGGCCGACCAGTGCCACCGTCTCGCCGGGGCTGAGGTGCAAGTTCAGATTGTGCAGGACGTCACGCCGGCCGTCAGCCTCCTCGTCTTCGTCCGACTTGGAGAGCAGGCTGTCAGACGCATAGGCGAACGTGACGTCGTCGAACTCGACATCGCCCATGCTGTTGGCCAGGTCGATGGCGTCGGGCCGGTCGACGATCGACGGGCGCTCGTCGAGGATCTCGTAGATGCGCTCGGCCGAGGCCGACGCCCGCTGGCCCATCATGATGAGCATTCCGAGCATCATGAACGGGGCCTGCATCATGATCAGATACAGGTTGAACGACACGATGGAGGCCACGGGCAGGTTTTCGTGGATCACCATCCATCCGCCCACGAGCAGGACGAGCACGAGGCCCACCTGGGACAGGTTCTGCACCAGGGGGGCGAAGCGCGCCCGCAGGTCAGCATCCTTGATGTAGGCCCACTGGACGCGATCCGCCGCCGTGCCGAGCTGGCGGAGTTGCTGCTGCTCGGCGGCGAAACTACGCACGACGCGGACGCCGTTGACGTTCTCGTCCACCACGGTGGCCACCTCGGCCAGACGAGCCTGGATGATCCATGACACAGGGAACAGTCGCTGTCGCATCTTCACGCCGACGATGTAGATGAACGGCATCGACACCATGGCCACGAAGGCGAGCGGCACACTGATGGTCAGCATGAAGATGAAGGCGACGACGGCGATCGAGCACTGCACCAGGATCATGGGGGCGAAGGTGAGGTACATCTGCACCGAGCGGATGTCGGAGTTCGCCCGGGAGATGAGCTGTCCACTCTGGACCCGGTCGTAGAAGGGGAACGACATCCGCGTGAAGTGCTCGTAGAGGATGTTGCGCAGATCGAACTCGATCGAATAGGCCAACTTGAAGAGGTTGGTGCGCGAGATGTAGCCGAACAGTCCGGTGAAGAGACCGAGGACTGCGATGATCTCTACGTAGGTGTGCAGCGGATGCGTGTGGAGGAGGAGCGAGTTCGTAATGGCTTCCTGGAGGATCTTCGGGATCCACACCTGAATGATCAGCCCGAGGAAGGAGAAGACCAGCGCGCTGATGAACTGGACCTTGTGGGCCATGACGATCGGCGCGGCGCGCTTGATCCACGTCTTCGACCGGTCGGGATCCACCCCCGCCTTCGGCGCCTCGTAGCGACTCAGCGCGCCCATGGGGACGTAGGACGCGAACGGCTGCGTCCGCGCCGGCTGCTCCGTGGTCGTAGCGCCCACGCGACCGCTCTCGTCGGTGGCGATCTCGTCGACCCGGTCTTCGGTCGTACTCATTTGCCGTGACCCCCCGCCGCCTCCGCCGCCCTTCTCGCCTCGCGCGCTTCGGAGAGTGCTCGTCCCCACAGCTCGAGTGAGCGCAGTGCCATCACTTCGTCCTTGCTCGGCAGGTAAGCCGCGATATGGGCCAGCTGCTCGTCCACGGCCCGGTCGGCCTCGGTCACCAGTTGGGCGCCGTCATCGGTGATCCGCAACGCCACCCGCCGGCGGTCGCTGTCTTCCTGTCGCCGGTCTACCAACCCCCGGGCGACGAGCCCGTCGATCAGCGCGGTGACCGACGGAGGGCGAACGTCCAAGTTCTTGGCCAGACCA
Source organism: uncultured Acidimicrobiaceae bacterium (assembly GCA_963754445.1). Lineage (GTDB taxonomy): Bacteria > Actinomycetota > Acidimicrobiia > Acidimicrobiales > RAAP-2 > Bog-473. Next base: position 59,238 of record CAVWFT010000001.1, read on the forward strand.
GAGGCGGCCGACGAGCCCTCGGCCAGGATAGCGAGTACCCGGTATTGGGGCATCGAGAGGTCGACCTTGGCCAAGGAGATCTCGACGATCTTGGAGAGCCAGGCGGCGATGCGCCCGATGCCCGAGCCCGCTTCGTGCGGGGCCTCGGGGGGCGCGAGAGAAGTCGGGGGCGTGGTCACGGACACTTCGACCATCATACAGTTAGGTACCCTAACTACTGCCGGCCCAGCTCAGAACCTCTTTCCGGGTCAAACGCCTTCCGCCAGGGCTCACAATCCGCCCCCGGAGGTCAGGAGCGGGCGCTCCACTCGGGGTCGAGCTGGCGGAGGAAGAGGTCGCAGCGCTGCTCCTCGTCGAGCTCTCCGATTGCTGCCGCCGCTTGGCGCAGCGAGTCCAGCGAACGGAGGAAACCACGATTGGTCGGGTTACGCCAACGGACGTAGCCCGACCCTCGCCAGCCGGCGGCACGCAGCGCGTCGAGCCCACGGTGGTATCCCACCCGGGCGTAGGCGTACTGCTCGATCGGGTCCGACGCCAGCTCGGCCAGATCGGCCCAGGCCTGGAGGCAGCGGGGGTCACGGGCGGCAACCGCGGCAACTGCGTTGCGCCGTGTCTCTGGCGGGAGTGCCGCCGCCGCTTCGAGCGCCGCAGCCAGCTCGGGCGCCAGCGGGTCGAGGATCGTCTCGGGACTGCCGGACGTGAACTGCACACTGTGCTCGGTCATCAGCTCATGTTACGAGCGTGTGGTCGGGGTGGGTCCGAAGATCGCAAGGAACGGCTCGAATGTCGCGGTATGCGGAGGCGGCAGTACTCTTCGACGCCGTGTTGCTGCCCGATCCGACGACGCCCACGACGTTCGATCACCATCCTGGGCTCGCCGGCCGAGAGGCCGAAGCGCTCGCGTTGTCCGAAACCCTGCGCCGACTCATCCGTCTCTCCGTCACGACGACGGCACCGGCCGAGGTCACGGCGCGTCTGACGAGCGAGCTCAATGCCATCGCGGACGAGTTCGAGGCCAACGTGCCCGACGTGCCGGTGCCCCGTTTCCTCCAGCCCGGACCGGACAAACCGCAGCCTGACGTCCCGCTCGGTGGCGCCATGCCCTACGACGTCATCGTCGGGAAGTTCAATCCCATCGCGCTGCCGGTGGTCCTCGACTTCGAGCCCCCCAAGGCGCTGGGCCGGGCCGTCTTCGGTGTCACGTACGAAGGTGCACCCGGTTGCGTGCACGGTGCGATCCTCGCTGCCACCTTCGACATCATCCTCACCGCGGCCAACGCCATCGCCGGCGCCACCGGTCCGACAGTTCGTCTCGCCTTGCGCTACAAGCGGCCCACGCTCACCGACGAGGAGGCCGTATTCGAGGGCTGGGTCACCGAGGTCACCGATCGCCGCGTCTTCAGCAAGGGCCGCATTGTGCAAGGTGGCATCGTCACCGTGGAGGCGGACGGCGAATTTGCGATCTTCAACCAGGACCGGGTGCAACAAATGGCGACCAGCCGGGAGCCGGGCAGATCCGGCCAGCCAGGGTCGGCGCCCACGACCAGCGCCGACTAGCGCGCCGTCGACAGGCCACGCCGGTGCGGCAGTCACTCGAACCCTCCCGAGATCCCGGGGACTACCCGTTCACACATTCGCTGCGCACGCGCTTCGCCGAGACGGACGCCATGGGTGTCATCCACCATGCGGCGTACCTGCCCTATCTGGAGGAGGCCCGCGTTGCCCTTCTCCGCTCGCTCGGCCATCCCTACGACGAGGTGCGCGCCGAAGGTGGCGGCGAGGAGGGTCGTGAATTCCCGGTGCTCGAGGTGTGGGTGCAGTACCGCGTCGCGCTGTACTTCGACGACGAGGTGCACGTGGCTCTCCGCGTCGGCGCAGTGACGCGGACGACCTTCCAGATCGCCTATCTCCTTTCGGTCGACGGCCAGCCGCGGGCCACGGCGGTCACGGTGCACGGGTGCGTCGATCGGCGCGGGCGGCCGACACGCCTCCCACCCTGGGTCGAGGAGATGAGCACTCAGTCGTAGTGGCGCAGGGCGGGCCAGAGCACACTCCAGGGCCGCATCGGCGTCGTGCAGACGTAGATGTGGCCGCCCTCCTCCTGGTTGGACACGCCCCAGGGATTGTGGATGGTGGCCGCCACCCGCGTCCGGGCGAAGAGGGACGTCACGGCGTGGACGTCCGACGTCGAGGCGTCTCCTGGGAGCACGGCCACCACGGTGGACGGGTCTGCTGCCCCGGGCCCCCAGAACCACTCGGAGTTGTGTCCGCTCACCGCAGGCGGCAGACCCTCGGGCGGACCGAGCTCGTTGATGGCGGCCGCCTCCCCGTAGTTGGCGGTGTAGATGACGGCATGAGCCCGCTCGGCCGGTGAGAGGGAAGTCCAGACCCGGGAGACCTGCTGGACGAGTTGCGGCCAGCCAACCGTCTCTTCGGGCACCGTGTTGACATCCTTGAATGCAGCCGCGTCGCCTATCGGGAGCACGGGCAGCGTCATGGGGAGGGTGATGAGCGTGCAGAGTGCCAGCAGGACCCCGTAGGTGCGAACTCGTCGTCGCTCGACGCCCGCAGCGGACCACCGCTGCTCGGCCACGACGGCCCCGGCGGCAATCAGCACGGGGTAGAACGCGGCCACGTAGTACGGCTTGGCCCCCGACGTGGCGGCGAAGAACACGATCAACATTCCGTAGGACCAGGCCATGGCCCGCCACAGCGCGACGTCGGAGCGCCAGAGGGAGCGCACTCCCAGGATCCATATCGGGATCAGGACCGGTGAGGCCATGAACAGTTGGGCGAACACGAAGGAGATGCCGTTGCCCAGGCCGCCGTTCTCCCGCGTCAGAGAGCGACTCATGTCCACCGTCGCCCATCCATGGGTGGCCTGCCACCACAGATCGGGAATCGTGAAGAGCACCGCGATCAGTGCGCCGGCGACGAAGGAACGATTGCAGAAGATCCGGCCGCCCCGGCTCAGGAGGACGCCGACCACCACGGCCAGGGCGAAGAATCCGATGGAATGCTTGTTGGCCAGTCCGAGCCCGAGGACGACTCCGGCGGGCACGAAGAGCTGCGTCCGTCCGGTCCGTCCGATGCGTACCAGGATCAGCGCCAGTGCGAGCCAGGCCAAGAGGTCGAAGCTGGTCGTCTCGAGGAGGTGGTCTGCACCCAAGTAGGCGGGGGCCGTCGCCACACCGAGGGCGCCCACCAGCTGTGCCGTTCGCCCGCCACCCAGCTCTCGGGCCAACAATCCCCCGAGGACGACGCTGGCGAACGCGGCCAAGGCAGACCAGACGCGGAGACCGACGACGGATACCCCGAAGAGCTTCAACGACAGCCACGCCACGAGTGGCGTGAGGACGGGTTGGTCGACATAGCTCGCGGAAAGATGCCGAGCGCAGTCGAGAAAGTACAGCTCGTCGCGGTGAAATCCGTACCGGTTCGAGAACACCATGAGGAGCGCCCACATTGCGCCCGCCACGACGAAGACCCGTCGATCGACCGGTGCGACGACGTCCCGTGCGGCCAGGCGGTGAGTGCCCGGAGCCATCGGGTCTTCGTCGGTGATCACCATCGCGCCTCATGATCGCACCGGGTCCTCCCCGCTGCTCGGGTGGCGCAACGCCGTGGTCGCCCCCGTGAGGGTGTCTAGCCGATCGACGAGAGAAGCTGCCTCCACGACGCCACCATCGACTGCTTGGCCAGTGCGGGATCATCGGCCCGGGCGACCACCATGCCGGCCTGCATGATCGCCCCGAGCAGGAGGTGCGAGAGCGGCTCGACGGCATCGGGTTCGAGACGACCGCTCTCCGCGGCGAGGGCGAGTACGAATTTGAGCGTGCCGAACGCATAACGCTCGTCCAGCTCGTGCCAGGTGTCCCACCCGAGCACGGTGGGTCCCTCGAGCATCACGATGCGTTGCACCTCGGGCTTCAGGCACTGATCGAGGAAGGCGTCGAAGCCGAGCTCGAGGATGCGCATCGGGTCGGTCTCGCCCCCGGAGGTGGCCGCCACCAATACCTGTTGGGTCAGGTCGTCCTCGACCGCCTCGAATACGGCCTGGAAGAGCTCTGTCTTGGAGGAGAAGTGGTGGTACATCGCCCCCCGGCTCACCCCTGAGGCGCCGAGGATGTCCTCGGTCGAGGTGGCCGCGAAGCCCCGCTCGGAGAAGAGCGTACGGCCGGTGGCGATGAGCTTGCCCCGGGTGGCTTCCGTACGTTCTGCCTGCGTGGGCACCGAGTTACCCTATCAGCCCTTTACAAACAGACAGTTGGTATGTAAGGCTGTGCTGCATGACCACGACACCCCGAACCACCACAACGGAACCCTCGACCAGAGCCCGGAACTCGACCGTGCTCGATCGGCAGTTCGCCACCATCGACGGCGAGCGCATCGCCTACGTCGACATCGGAGAACGGACAGCACCGGCGGCCCTCCTCGTGCACGGCGTGCTGCTCAATGCCGATGTGTGGCGCAACGTCGTCTTCGACGTGGCCGACATGCGGCGCTGCATCGCACCGGACCTGCCGGCGCACGGAGCGAGCCCCGTCGGCTCCGACACCGCCGACGTGACGTTGCACGGTCTGGCCCGCATGCTCGCCGGCGTCTGCGATCACCTCGAGCTCGCACGGGTCGACGTCGTCGCCAACGACACCGGGGGAGCAGTGGCCCAGGTCTTCGCCGCCTACTATCCCGAACGCGTGCGCACGCTGACCCTGACCAACTGCGACGTGCACGACAACTTCCCGCCTGATGCATTCAAACCGTTCATGGCGATGGCCGAGGCCGGCGAGTTCGGACCGATCGTGGCCGCGATGGCGGACGATTACGCCATGGCTCGATCCGATGTCGGTCTCGGCACCGGGTACGCCCACGCAGACCAGCTCACGGACGAGGTCCTGGAGAGCTATCTCGAGCCGTTCGTCGCCGATCAAGGCAAGGGTCTCGAACGTGTGCTGACCGCACCATCGGTCGACGAGCTGATCGGGATCGCCCCGTTGTTGGGTGCGATGAAGGCACCGACGCAGGTGGCCTGGGGCACCGCTGACATCTTCTTCGCCCCGGAATGGGCCGAGCGGTTGCGAGAGCTCATCCCGAGCGTGACCAGGGTGACTTACATACCCGAAGCCATGCTGTTCTGGATCGACGAGAGAGCTGCCGACCTCGTCCCCTTACTGCGTGACTTCTGGGAGTCGTACACGTGAGGCCGATCCGTCCCGCCGTCGATGGGGCGGCGGGACGGTACCGTGCATGACCGTGAGCAATGCCGAGCGAGTCTCGTACCTTCGTAGCGCCCGCGACCTTATGGACCTGCGCTACGCCGAACCTCTCGACCTCGATCGGATGGCGGCCGAAGCCGGTTTCTCGAAGTTTCACTTCGCCCGCGCCTTCAAGGATGCCTACGGCGAGACGCCGGCCCATTACTTGACTCGGCGCCGGGTCGAGCGGGCCAAGGATTTGCTGCGCTCGGCCAACTTGACCGTTACCGAAGTGTGCATGCTCGTCGGTTTCTCGAGTCTGGGGTCGTTCAGCACGCGCTTCTCGGAGTTGGTCGGCATGTCCCCCAGTGCTTTCCAGCGAGCTTCGGCGGCGCGGGGAGGACCACCCCCGATCCCGGGATGCTTCCTCATGGACTGGGGACGCCCTCGACCGTCGAACGGAGGTCCACAGGCCAAGCGCCACACCCGGTCAAGATCCCCGCAGGAGAGCAATCAGGGAGAAGCCTCACGGAGGCAGGGCGGCTTACCCTGACCTGACCGCATACGACGGCAGCAAGAAGGGAACCGCACCATGATCAGCCATCTTTCGCACACGAGCGTCTTTGTCCTCGATCAGGACTCGGCGAAGGTGTTCTATACGGAGAAGCTCGGTTTCGAGGTGCGCTTCGACATCACCATGGGCGAGGATTTCGAAGGCGGCGGCGCAGGCTTTCGCTGGCTGACCGTCGGAACGAACGATCAGCCCGACCTCGAGCTCATCCTCTCTTCGTGCGACATGGGTCGCTCGCCCGAAGCGGCTGCGCAACTCCGCGCGCTCGTCGCCAGCGGAGCGATGGGAGTGGGTGTGATGGCCACCGACGACTGCCAGAAGACGTACGAGGCGCTGGTGCGCAAGGGCGTGACCTTCCTCGCCGAGCCGGCGGAACGGCCGTACGGCATCGAGGCCACGCTACGGGACGACTCCGGGAACCTGATCAGCCTGACGCAGCGCATCGCTTTTGAACCTCCGGCCAGTTGACCCGTTGGGGACGTTCCGGTCTCGGGCTGCGGCCCGACGCCTCCGATGGGCGGTAGGGGGCTTGACAGAGCTTCCGTTTCATATAACCTTTTGGTTATGCCAACCAGCAAAACAGCGGCGGAGCTCTCCGATGAGCAGCTCGACCGAGCCTTCGGAGCGTTGGCCGATCCGACCCGTCGGGCCATCTTGGCCCGACTCTCGCAGGGCGACGCCGGAGTCCTCGATGTTGCCGCTCCCTTTCCGATGAGCCAGCCGGCCATCACGAAGCATCTGCGGGTGCTCGAGGGCGCCGGGCTCATCTCCCGCCACCGCCTGGCCCGTCAGCGGCTTTGCCACCTCGAGCCGCAGCGGCTCAGGCAACTTTCGGAGTGGGTCGGGTCGTACAGCGAGTTCTGGGAGGAGGGGTTCGAGCGCTTGGACGAGTTGCTCGAAGTGCTCACGGAATCCGAGCCAGCCGATTCAGCCACATCGCCCGGCTAGCTGCCACACCCAACCAAGGAGAAGGAACATGACCATGATCAATGCACAGACCGAAGTCGTCACCCCGCCCGACGAGCCCATCGTCGAAGTGCGGAGGTTCCTCGGCGCGCCACCTGAACTGGTCTGGCGGGCTTGTTGCGAGCCGGAACTCCTTCGTCGCTGGTGGGGCCCCCGTCGGCTCGAGAATGTCGAGTGCACGATCGATCTCCGGGCGGGTGGGAGCTGGCGCGTCGTCCAACGTGCTCCCGACGGAGGCGAGTTCGCGTTCCATGGGGAATACCTCGAACTGGATCCGCCGAGCCGGCGGGTAAGCACGTGGGTCTACGAGGGAGAGCCCGAATCACAGGCAACCGAGACGCTGGTCCTCGAAGGAGTGGACGGCGGCACGATGCTCACGCTCACGTCGGTGCACGACTCCGTGGCCGTTCGCGACCTGCACGTGGCCAGCGGCATGGAAGAAGGCATCGTCGACTCGTACGCACGTATGGACGAGCTGATCGCCGAGCTCGAGGCTTGAAATAGTCGATCCGCCCGACCGACAGCGCGAGAGCGGACGAACGAGATCATGTGCACCATCGAGACGCAGACGAATCTCGATGACTGCGGATCCGCCGATTTCTCGTGGGATCTCGTTCGGGAGTCCTTGGAGGGAGGGCAGGTCGTTCGGTACTGGCTGACCACGACGGATCAGGACTGCGGCCCAAGCAGCGCGGGGATCGGCGCCCGGTGGGTCGACGGGCGCCTCTGGTTCGTGAGCGGCGGGCGACGCGGAAGAGCCGAAACCTCGCGCGGTGCGCCGCGTGTGCGATCTCCGCTCAACTACCCGACCTGGACGTGACCTTCAGGGGCGAGCCGAGTGGGTGACCGACCAGGGTCTCGTCGATCGGCCGGCCGCACACTGGGCGGCGGCGGGATGGCCCGCCCGCGCCGGTGACGGGGTCATCAGAGCCGACGACAACGCGCCATCTCCGGGCCAGCCGCCGTGGGAGCTCTGGACGCTGATCCCTCGTTCCGCCGTCGCCGTCGGAGCACGAGGAGCGATGCGCTGGACCGTCGCCTGGCGGTGGCGGCGGCCGATGCGCTCTAGAGCGGATGCCCCGGATGAAAGTCCGGGGCATCGCGGTACGTGAGGAGGCCTTTGTCCGTACCTTCGACCACCCGTTGTGCTCGAAGCAGGAATGCCTCGTGGTCGCCGGCTGAGAAGTGGCCGAGTATGTGGCCTTCCATGCTCACCGCGGACTCGACGAGCAAGGGTGCGCCAGTGGCGCCGAGTCGCCAATCACACTGGGCGAACTTGTCGACCAGATCTCCGGTCTCCTCACCGAACACACGCGCCAGATCCACTTGCTCTTCGCCGAGCAAGTGGAGGCCCATGGCATCGGAGCGATTCGCCACGCCGAACGTGTGGTTGACCCTGGCCACGCAGACGAGAAAGTTCGGGGGGTCGATGCTGCACTGAGTGACGAAGCCAGCGAGGCAGCCGCTCATTTCACCGTCGGGCGCGCGGACCGTCACGACGAAGTAGGGAAAGTCGATGCGCTCGAGGAACGGATCGAGGCTCGCGTCGGCTGACGGTGCATCGCCGGTCACGGGCGTGCAAGCGGGCGCGCGAATGCCCGAGACCCGAGAACACCCACACCTGCCGCCGTCGTCACTGCGAAAACAATGGCCCGTGGCGCGAAAACGGGGATTCCCCTGGCGACCGTCCGCTTCACCATGCAAAAAGACACCTACCCTGGTGCGAGGTGGGCAAAACTTCATGACTGTGATGCCTGGCGACGCGGTGGAAAGGGCTACGACGACAACATCGGCTTCGTCTCTCGACGGTGCTCCCGAGGGGTTCGAGATCAAGAAGGGGGGTCTGGGCTCGGTGGCCCAGATGCTGGCCCTCTCGACGCTATGCGCCGTCCTTTTCCTCACCTTCCTGGACAACACCATCGTCAGCGTGGGGCTCGCCAACGTGCAGAGCGATCTGCATGCCGGCGTCACGTCCCTGCAGTGGGTGGTCAACGGCTATGCGCTGACGTTCGCCAGCTTCATGCTCGCAGGAGGGATGCTCGGCGACATACTCGGCCGCAAGAAAATCATGCTCGCCGGTGTCGCCATCTTTTGTGTCGGTTCCGTCGTGGCGGCGCTGGCAGGCAACGTCGACTGGTTGATCGCCGGGCGCGTCATCATGGGTGTGGGCGCAGCGGCCAGCGAACCCGGAACGCTGTCGATCATCCGACACGTCTACCCGGATCGGGGAACCCGGGCGGACGCCCTCGGAGTGTGGGCGGCCGTCTCGGGTCTGGCTCTGGCCATGGGACCCGTCATCGGTGGTCTCTTGGTCGGCTTCTCCAGTTGGCGCGCCATCTTCTGGTTCAACCTGGGGTTTGGCGTCCTCGCCTTCGTGCTGGCAGCCGTCGTCGTTCCCGAAACCTCCGACCCGCAGGGTCGGCGCTTCGACTTCGTCGGCCTGCTCCTCGGTGCCGCCTTCCTCGCCTCGTTGTCGTTCGCCGTGATCCAAGGAGAACAGTCGGGGTACACGTCCGCGCCGATCGTGGCTCTCTTCGTGCTTTGCGCCCTGTCGGGGATCGCCTTCGTGGTGGCCGAACAACATGTCAAGAGTCCGATGCTGGACTTGTCGATGTTCCGCCGACCCCCGTTCGCCGGCTCCAACTTTGTTGCGTTTGTGGCCTATTTCGGAACGTTCTCCATCTTCTTCTTCACCGCGCTCTACCTCCAGGTGGTGGCCAACGCTTCCGCCTATCAGACGGCGGTCGACTTCCTGCCGATGGCGGCAGGACTCATCATCACATCCGCCCTTACCGGTCCGCTGGTGGCGCGGATCGGACCCCGATGGCCGATGGTCATCGGCTGCGTGCTTGCGGGCGGAGGGATTCTCATCGCCAGCGCAGTGTTGAGTCCGACCGTCACATTTGGCACCCTCGGCTGGGTGCTTCCCATCGCGGGAATCGGTATCGGCATGCTGCTCGTTCCGGTGACCTCGGTTCCCCTGACCGTGGTGCCGCCCGAGCGTTCCGGGATGGCTGCGTCGGCCACCAACACGAGTCGGGAGATGGGCGCGGTGTTCGGCGTGGCCATCCTCGGATCCATCGTCAACGGGAAGCTCACGGGCGATCTGGCGGCGCGGCTCAAGGCAATCGGAATCCCGCCAAACTTTCAGAGCCTGGTCGAGCACGCCATCCAGACCGGGGGTGCGTCCAGCGGCGGTGCCGCGAACAGCGCCGAACATTCCAACAACTCCACGGTGGCCCACATAGCGACAAAGGTGGTCAACGCGGCCTACGAAGCGTTCGGGTCCGGGCTCCACATTGCGCTGCAGCTCTCTGGCGCCCTGATCCTCGTGGGCGCTGTGGTCGCGGCCTTCACGATTCACCGCGTCAAAGGTGACACCTTCGAACTCTGATTGGTCTCGGCCGCTGGGTCCGCCAGCAAAACGGCTCCGCACGAGTCTCCGGCGGCGTCGCCCGCGCCAGCCGTCTCGACTGAGCGCTGGCCGAATCGGGCTGGCGGACAGCGTGAGTACGCTGGGCAGTCGAGTCAGCGGCACGAGGTGCCGGCGGAAGGGGGTGCCCATGAGCGCGCGCACATGTGTTCGGTCCGCACTTTTGGCAGTGGTCAGCGGCTTGACGGTCCTGGCTGTACCGATGGGGCAACCAGCCGGCGCGGCAAGCCCGCCTCCGCAGTATTACGTCGCCTTGGGGGACTCGCTTTCGACCGGGACGGGCTCGAGTGGAGGTGCCGACTATGTCAACGACCTCTTCTCCTACGCCCAACCCCATATCCCCGGTCTCGAGGTGGTGAACCTGGGTTGCGGCGGCGAGACGACGACCACCATGATCAACGGGGGCGTGTGCTCCGGCTATTCGACTGGCAGCCAACTGGGGGATGCCGAGGCATTCATCGAGGCTCACCCGGGGCAGATTGCCTTCGTGACCATCGACATCGGTGCGGACAATGTCATCGGGTGCTCATCGACGGGAACGATCAACAAGGCCTGCTTCCAGGCAGGACTGGCCCAGGTCGAACGCGACCTACCTCACATCGTCGACGGGCTGAGGTCGGCAAGCAGCACGGTGCCGATCGTGGGGATGACCTACTACGACCCCAACCTGGAGTTCTGGTTGAACGGATCATCGGGCCAGCAGCAGGCCCGCAAGAGCGTTCGGTTGCTGCAAGGTCTCGACAGCGTGCTCGAGAGTGACTACGCCGCCGGCGGCGCAGCCGTCGCCTCCGTCTTCCAGCGGTTCGGCACTACGAACTTCACGGATTCCGGCATCTGGGATGGTCAGAAGGTGCCCGTCAACGTCGAGACGATTTGCAACTGGACGTGGATGTGCACGCCCGGCGGCCCGACCATCCACGCCAACAACGCCGGGTACACCCAGATCGCTGACGCCTTCGAGAAGGTCCTCACGGTGGCACCGACGCTCTCGGGGTCGCCGCCCTCTGCCACCGTAGGGCAGGTCTATTCATTCGCGTTTGCCGTCGGAGGAATCCCGTCGGCGCAGGTCCACGTCGAGGGTCAGCTCCCCGAGGGCCTGCAGCTGTCCAACCAAGGAGTCCTACTCGGGACACCGTCTCGGGCGGGGACATATTCCTTCTCCGTCAAGGTGTCGAACGGCAGCGGCGCCAGCGTGACGACACCTGAGACCCTGACGGTGACGCCGGCCTGATCAGCAGTAGGCGGACGGCCGGAAAGGGAGCGATACCGGCTCGGAGGCTGCTCGAGGGCCCATAGGCTCTGACGGTGATGCAACCGTCGCCCTTGAATCTGGACCGGCTCGAACGGGCGCTGCGCGAGAGCTGGTCGGTCGACAGTTGCGATCCGATCGACGCCGCCAACTGGAGGCCGGAAAATCCTGCTCTCGGCCAGTGCGGCGCCACCGCCCTCGTGGTGCGAGATCTCCTTGGGGGAGAGCTTCTCGAAGCCGAAGTCCTCTTCTCGAGCGGGGCCCGGCAGGGGTTCCATTACTGGAACCGCCTGGCCGAGAGGGACATCGACTTCACCCTGGACCAATTCGCGCCCGACGAAGTCGTACAGGCTCCCCAGGTGGTCGATGGACCCCCGACGGTCACCTGGATCGTGGAACCGCAGTACCGCATTCTGCGCGAACGCGTGCTGCGCTCGTTGGAGGCGGACGATCCGACGCTGACCCTGGTCTGACCAGGTCCGCACGACCGCTTCGGGTGCGTGGGTCGTCGGGAGCGCCTCACTCCTCGACACATGCCAGGAGGTCTGCGTTTGACGGTCTCCGCTTGCGTCGTGGGCATTCCGTGCGACAAGCCGCTGGAGGTTTGCGCGTGCCGTTCTGCACGAGGGCGGCCCTCCGAAGTCCGGAATCGGCGTAGGCAACGATCTGATCATCGTCTCCGTGCACCACGAGGAGCGGGACCGAGGCCTTCCTGAGGTCTTCGGTGAAGTCGGTCTGCGAAAGGGCCACGATGCCGTCGGAGTGCGCGTTCGCGCCACCCATCCTTCCCTGGCGCCACCCACCGATCCGGACCTTGATGCGAGGCTAGCCATCGACCTCCAACCTGATGGAGCGTGGCACCCGAGCGTGCTGCGGCCGCCGAGATTGTTGCGGAATCAACCGAAGACAATCGTCAGCCCATCGCCGGACGAACGGTTGTACTGTTCCCTGGGTTCACGGCGAATGCCGGACGGGGGAGGTGTGAGGGTCATGACTGACCTGATCGAACGGGTTGACGCAGCTTTTTTGGACAGGGACCGGGGCGTGCAATCCGGAGCGCGGGGGTCAGAAGAGAGCGGGGACGAGAGCCCCAGGGGCGTCGGGCGCCCGCTGGCGGTCGTGCTGGCCGTGACGCTCGGGGGCTCGGCGATCCTGCTCTTTGCCATGGCGTCGGGCCACCTCCACGGAGTCAGGGCCACGGTGGGGGTCGTGGCCGCCCTCTTCCAGGTCGGATTGGCCGTGGGCGTCCTGACTCGGCCCTCGAGATCTGTCTACGTCACCGGGGCTGTGGTCAATGTCGCCATCGCCTTGTTCTGGCTCGCCATCCGGGGCCCACAGTCAGTCTCAGCGACGTCGGCCGGTATCGGCGTCGCTCTCTCGGGAGTGGCCGTGCTCGTCGCTGCGGCCCTGGCGCTGCGGCCGAATCTCGGAGAGACCTGGTCGTCGGGCACGTCCGTCATCGGGTCGCTTGTCCCCGTGGCCGTTGCCGCTCTTGCTGTGGCCGGACTGTTCGCCTCGAGCAACGCAGCGGCGCCGGCAGCCCCGAAGGCGGCCGATCCCGGTGGTGCAGCGGCCGCCGCCGCGCTGGCATCCACGGTGAAGGTGCCGGGAGAGAACTCGAAGACCTTCCAAAGCATCGTCGCCGGCAACGACACCGAGCAGTCCGAGCTCAAGAAGTGGGTACCGCTCGATGCGAGCGATCAAGCGATCTTGAGCCAGCAGTTGTCCGAATCCCTGCAAGCGGCAGAGCGCTACCCGACCGTCGCTTCTGCCAAAGCAGCCGGGATGATCCTGGCCGGTGGCATGGCGCCGGGTGTCGGTGCGCACTATCAGGACATCAGCGGTGACGTCTTCAAGGGCATCAATCCGGATGGATCGGTCAACCCGTTGTATCCGGCATCGTGGATCTACGCCAGCACCGCCGACAACGCGCCCGTTGTCGGCGTCATGTACATATCGATGGCCGCACAAGCCCCATCGGGGTTCATCGGCCCCAACGATCACTGGCACCAGCACTCGAACGTCTGCGTCCAGTTCGCCCATGGAAAGATCGGTGTGCCGTTCGCTGCTGATCAGAACATCACGCCCCAGGAGTGTGCGGACGTGCACGGCGACTTCATGAAAAAGACCGTGTGGATGGTCCACGCATGGGTGGTGCCGGGCTGGGAGAGCCCACAAGGCGTGTTTTCTCACGACAACCTGCACGTCTACTGCCCGGGTAACACGGACCTGACCAACGCCATCGGCTTCTGCGACCGCCAGTCCTGATCCGATCGAGGACACGACTGGCGGACAGGCGCGCTCTCGCGTGACCAGGCTGCGACGAACTTCGGCGCTCGGTGCGCTGCTCTGTCTCACGATCGTGGGATGGGCGACGCCCGCGGCGGCGCACGCCGCGGTGACGAATTCCTCGCCGGCGGAGGGTGCTCACCTGGCCCATGTACCCCACACGGTGACCATCGACTTCGACCAACCGGTCCAGCCCGACGACGGCGGCCTGATCGTGTTGAACTCATCGGGGCAGCACGTCCAGGTGAGTTCGGGGCATCCGTCGCCGGCGACGCTGACGGCCACCTTGCCCGCCTCATTGGGGTCGGGGGCATACGTCTCGGACTACACGGTGACATCGGTTGACGGGCACGTGGTCAGCGGCGGCATCGTGTTCCTGGTGGGCCATGTTCGGGCTGGGGCGGTCGCCGCCTTGTCCACTCGTCCCCGGACCTCGTTCACGACGTGGATCGATGATCTCGGCCAGTTCCTGACGTATCTCGGTGTGCTGGTCGCAGCGGGTCTCGCCTTCTTCCTGGCCTTCGTGATGCGCGACGGGACAGAGCAGCGGAGGCTGCGGCGATGGACCTACGGGGCTGTCGCTCTCGGGTTCTTGGGCATGGCGGTGACCGGCGGGGCCCAGGCGGCGCTCACCGGCGGTGGCCCCGGTTCCCTGGCCCACTGGAGCATCGTCCGCCAGTCCTTCGGCGGGAAGTTCGGTCAGCAGTGTTGCGCTCAGATCGTCGGGCTGGCGGCCTGCCTCGTGTCGCTCCACCTCCGCACGACGCTGGCGCGTCAGTTCGCGGCCTTCTACGGCCTCATCATCGCCGCAGGGGCCTTTGTGTTGTTCGGCCACGCCATCGTGTCGCCTGAACGGTGGCTCAGTATCCCGGCCGACATCGTGCACGTCGTCCTTGCCGCCATGTGGGCGGGAGGACTCGTCGGCCTCGTCACTGTGCTCAGGTCCCGCACCCGAGCCGCCCGGCGAACGGGGCAGTACTCGCTACGGCACGAGTCGAACATTGGAAAAGGGGCACGGCATCCCCAGGGTGCGGCCGTACCTCGCGTCGTGGGAATGGGAACCTCGACCGCGGTGCTCGAGCGTCCGGCACCTCCTACTGGCGTGTCCGACGAGAATGCACTGACTGACGAAGACCGTGCGAACCCGAGGCCGATTCCGGGAGACGGTGGGGCACTCTTGCGCGAGACCGTGGGGGTCGTCGGGCGCTTTTCCACCCTGGCCGGAATCTCGTTCGCCGGGATTGTCGTGGCGGGAACGCTCCTTGCCATTGCCGAGGTCGGTTCCGTCGCCAATCTGTTCGAGACCGGCTACGGCCAGCTTCTTCTGCTCAAGATCGCCCTGGTCGGCCTCCTCTTGTTCTTGGCCGGCTACAACCGTTACCTCCTCCTGCCCGGGCTCGTTTCGACGGGCGTGGCGCGTCCCGAGCTCGTTGCTCGCGGCTGGCATCGCCTGGTATCTACCGTGCGCCTCGAAGCATTTGGGATGGTGGCGGTGCTCGGTGTGACGGCTGTCCTGGCCAATGGGACGCCTAGCAACGGCGCGGCGGCGCCACCGGCAATTCCTTTCTCTCAGACCCAAACGTTCGGGGGCGGTCACGTGTCACTGCACATCACGCCGAACCAGGCGCTCGTCAACAACTGGGTCGTGCAGTTCACCGGCTCAGCGGGAGATCCGGCCGAGCTGGCAGAGAGCGTTTCGGTCTACCTCGTGCTCCCTTCGCAGAACGTAGGACCGATCGAGACTGATATGACGAAGGTGGGCGTTGGCAGATTCGTACTGGCCAACAGCCCGAATCCGCCGATCGTGGGCAAGTGGCAGATCGTGTTGCAAGTGCAAGTCTCGGAGTTCAGTCAGCCTGACGTCAGCTTTGTGGACACCGTTCAATAGAACCGTCGGGTACGGAGGAGGAAATATGAGAAAGTGGGGACTGATGGTCGCGTGCGCGCTGACCTTCGTTCTGCTCGACGCATCTGCTGCGGCCGCACACGTCACGGTGAGTCCATCGAGCCTACCGCAGGGTACCGACGACGCCATTCTCACCTTCCGGGTCCCGAACGAGTCGGCCACCGCAACAGTGGTGGGCCTCAAGATCCAGTTTCCCCTCACGCATCCGATTGTCCTCCTGAACCCGGAAGCCGGGTCGGGGTGGCAAGTCAACGCAGTCAAGACGGCGCTTCCCAAGCCAATCACCACCGACGACGGAACCTTCACTTCCACCACCAGCGAGATCGACTGGTCTGCGGGAAACATTCCGGTGGGCCAATTCGGTGAGTTCAACGTGCTGGCACAGGGAATACCGACCGGCACGTCGAAACTGGTTTTCAAGGCCATTCAGACCTACAGCGACGGCACCGTCGTCTCATGGATCGAGATACCGGACAAGGCCGTACCGGACCCCGAACACCCGGCACCGACGATCACGCTGACCGCTCCGGGCTCGAGCGTTTCTGCAGGTTCGACCACCGTTAGCACCGCAACGCCCACGGTCGAGACGGCCACGGCGGGGAGTTCGGGAACCTCTTGGCAATCAGTTACCGCTCTCATTCTGGCGGCGTTCGCGGTCGTGATCGCTCTCTTGGCCGTCTGGCTCGGCCGCCCTCGCTTCGGCGACCAGCCGCGCTCGCCGTCCCGCGAGAGTCAGGACTGAAGTCACCGACTGAGCGACCTTGAAGAGTCCAACTCGACCAGCGCAGCGGTGAGGCAGGCATGGAGGTCAGATGATCGGCCGATTCCATAGAGCGGGCCCGTCCCGTTCCGGAGAAGCCAACTGATCGTCGCGCTGCCCCGTGCCGGCATCGGCGACGGGGCGCGCAGCGTGTGGAGCGCTCTCTGGAGCTCCGGTGCACAGGCAGCGATCCCATCGCGATTAAGTGGCGTGCGCGGACTTCTCGGTGCCGGTGTGCGGTGAGCCAGTTCGATCACATGTGCGAGATCTCGCGCCAGCCCGAGGCGCATCGTTGCCGACACGAGAACGCTGGCCCGGGCCGCGAGGAGCCTGCTTGCTTCGGGCGGGCATCCGGCTGCGAGCTGGCGATCGAGGGAAGACGCGAGGAGTCGAGCCACCAGCCGTACCCAGCGTCGATTTCGACACGAACGGAGCTGCCCATGCCTGTCGGCGTCGACCAGGAGCAGCATTTTCGCCGCTCCCCGAGAACCTTCCCCTTTCGGCCCGAGCGCGTGTCGGCCCCTGCCTCTGACCTGCGGCTGTTCGACAGCGCCGACGTCGTTTGCCGCTCGAAAGAACCTTGAACTGGTCACCGCTCCATCGTTGACTCGGACGCCGACAATCCGAAAGTGGCAGGATTGACAATATGCGCGACGTAACTGCCAAGAGGTCGATCGACGACTCGGACCTCCCAGAACCCTGCCCGGGCAGACGGCGGACGCAGGGGCGCAGCCACAGCATCGCGGTCGTCGTCTACGACGGATTCGCTCCCTTCGAGCTGGGCGTGGTGTGTGAAGTGTTCGGAGACGACCGATGGGTGGCTCCCGGTGACCCGTGGTACGAGCTCTTCATCTGCGCGGACGGTTCGAAGCCGGTGACAGCCGACACCGGCTTCGAAGTCGTGGTGCCCAACGGACTCGAGGCTCTGTCGAGCGTCGACACGATCATTGTGACCCCGACGTATCGACCGGCTGAAGTTTCCTCGCGCGTCTTCGTGGCCCTGCGCGAGGCTCACGAGCGGGGTGCTCGGATCCTGTCGCTCTGCGGTGGGGCGTTCGTCCTTGCCGAAGCTGGATTGCTCGATGGCCGCCGAGCCGCGACCCACTGGACGGATTGTGACGAACTCGCCCGTAGGTACCCGAACCTCGCCGTCGAGCCCGGCGTTCTCTATGTGGACGAAGGGGACATACTGACGGGCGCTGGAAGTGCCGCAAGCATCGATCTCTGCTTGCACGTGGTCCGTCGGGACTATGGCAGCGAGGTGGCGACGAGACTCGCCCGCCAGTTGGTCGTTCCGCCTCAGCGAGACGGAGGACAGGCCCAGTACATCGATGCGCCACTACCCGACTTCAAGGGCCCCAATCTCTTCACCGAGACGTTGACCTGGCTGCAGGAGCACTTGGATGAACCGTTGACTGTCGAGGACTTGGCCGAGCGGTCCGCCATGAGCTCGCGTACCTTTGCTCGCCAGTTCGTTGCGTCAACGGGAACGACCCCGTACCAATGGATCGTCCGGCAGCGTGTCCACCTCGCACAACGATTGCTCGAGACGACGGATCTGTCGGTCGAAGCCGTGGCGGAGAAGAGTGGGCTCTGCACAGCGGCCAATCTTCGCAAGCACTTCAACCGAATCATGCACACCAGTCCGCAGGCCTATCGTCGTGCGTTTCAAGGCCCAGTAACTGCTGGATCCGTTGCGTAGCCGGTACCTCGCGTCGCGCCGGCGGGAGTCGGTAGAGCTTGCCTGTTTAGCCGGGGCTCGTCATGCAGGACGGTTTTGATCGTGTGCCATTGCTCTGTTGCGACACGATCGCTGGAGCCGATCCGACCATTGTTGTCGGAGTCTTGACCAGGTGGAGATTGTTGGTTTCAGAGGTGAAGCCCTCCTTGCTGCAGGTGGGGGCGAGATCAGCCCCGTCGCCGGTGGCGGTCATGACGTCGATGGTGGTGCCAGCACCGAATGTCGCCTGGGTACCGTTGCCATCCCCGAAGACGTCGAACTCAGCGGCACTCCAACTCGAGGCGAGGTCAAGCATGCTGTCGGGATTGGAGGTTGCGTAGGCCGTTGTCGGTGTCGTGAGAACCGCTTGGTCGGATCCACCGGACGCAACCGATCCCTGCAACGAAATTTGGCCGAATTGTGAAGCCGACAGAGCGACTGCCCGCACGGCCGGGCTGTTCGTGAAGCAATCCCCTGTGCCGGTGACAGAGGTCCACTTTGTCGGGCAGCTTGGGCCATATGCGATGAGCCAGTACTGCATGAACACACGAGGCCGGAAGGCGGAGTCGGACGTCGTCACGAAGACGAACTGTTGCCAGGCCTGGCAGGTGGCCGGGATTTGGGCTGACAGGCAGGCACTCACTGGGGAGAAGAAGCTCGAGTTGAGCTGAAGGCTGAACGTGTCGGGTTTCTTGGTCCCTGAGACCCCCGGGACGACGCCCATTTCGGTGATCCCAGCACTGACCGACGGAAAGGATCCGGTCACGGTGTTCAAGAGGCCGCCGGAGGACACCGCCGAGTAGTCGGTCCCGTCCCCGACTCCCGACGGTGATGGGCTGCCGCCAACTGGACCGTAGGGCGTATCGGGTGCGGTCTGGCAGGCAACTCGGTGCCACTGTGCGACCGGGAACGATGCGGAGAAGCAGCCCGCGCCGGAAAGTGGCAGCGCGCGCATCGTCGTTTGCCACGACGAAGCGAACCCGGTTACCGAGCCGACCGGTCCGGACCCAAGCGTCAACAGGGCCGCCAGCGCCACCAAGGAGGTCGCGGTGAACGCGGCCGATCGATCGAGAACTTGTTTCAACTGACGCCCCCCGTCATCATGGCTGCAGCCCGGGTAGCAATGGTAGGGCCTGAGCCGTCATCGGTGGACCGGGAGATCGGGCATAAGGGCTCTCGTGGCGTTCGGCACGATGATCTCGAGGCAGCCGGTCCGCGAACCGCCATCGATCGGACCGTCATCTGTCGTCGCTTGTGGCTTAGCTCCAGCCGGTATGGGGACGGTGCGGCCGCATCAGCGTTCAGGGCCAGTGCTCCAACGCACGAGCCCTTTCTTCCATGGTCAGCCCGAACTGGGCAGAGATCATCCGGGTCCGACCGAATGGAGTACTCTGCGCGGAATGACCTGCTCAGGGCCTAGGTAGCGTCCCCATGACGGAGCAGGGAACGCCGGCGACACCGGCTCCCAGCAACAATCCGGTCGATCTCTTGCGAACCAAGAGCTATTTGGCGCTCGTGTTGCTCGGAGCCGTGATCGGGGTTCCGGTGGCGGCGGTCGCCTACTTCTACCTGAAGTTCGTCGCGGAGGCCCAGCAATTCGTCTTTGCCACGCTCCCCAACGACCTCGGGCTCAAACCGGTTCCGAACTGGTGGCCCATTCTGCCCCTGGTTCTCAGCGGCCTTCTGGTCGCCCTGACGCTCCAGTATTTCCACGGCACGGGCGGGCACAAGCCGGCCGAAGGCTTCAAGGCAGCGGGAGCCACGGCCCCCATCGACCTTCCCGGGGTGTTGCTGGCCTCGCTGGCTACCCTCTGCCTGGGTGCCGTGCTCGGACCTGAGGCTCCTTTGATAGCGATCGGCAGTGGACTGGGAGTCCTTGCCGTGCACCTGGTCAAGAAGGACGCACCTCCGATGGCGGCGCTGGTCATCGGAGGGGCCGGGAGTTTCGCAGCGATCGCAACACTCCTGGGATCGCCGATCGTCGGCGCCTTCTTGCTGATGGAGGCGGCCGGGCTGGGCGGCCCGATCATGGGCGTGGTGCTCGTCCCCGGACTCCTCGCGGCTGGTATCGGGTCGCTCATCTTTATCGGGCTCGACCAGTGGAGCGGATTCGGAACGTTCTCTTTGAGCGTGGGACCGATCCCGCCCTTTGGCACCCCGACGGTCGGCGAGTTCTTCTGGGCGATCGCGATCGGGCTGGTCGCGGCCGTCCTCGGTGCGCTGATCAAGCGGGGCGCGTTGGCCCTCCAACCCATCGTCGAGCGCCACAGGATCTTCCTCACGCCGGTCATGGGCCTCGTGGTCGGGCTCCTGACCCTGATCTTCGCCGACGTCACGAACAAACCGTTCTCGTACGTGCTTTTTTCAGGTCAGAGCGCTCTGCCTGGTCTCGTCCAGCATGCCGCAACGTGGTCGGTCGGGGCCCTTGTGATGATCCTCGTATGCAAAGGCGCCGCCTATTCAGCGTCCCTCAGCAGCTTCCGAGGCGGACCGGTCTTCCCGGGCATGTTCCTCGGCGCGGCCCTCGGAATAGCGGTGTCGCACCTCCCAGGTCTGCCCATGATCGCCGGGGTGGGTATGGGTATCGGCGCCATGACCGTGGCGATGTTGAACCTGCCTCTCGTCTCGGTGCTGCTGGCCTCGCTGTTGTTGGCCGACGATGGATTCCATCTGATGCCGCTCATCATCGTTGCCGTCGTGGCCTCCTATGTCACTTCGGCACACCTGGCACCGGCCACGGCCGAGACGCCAGCTCCTGCGCCTGCGGCGAGTTGAACCTGCCACAGTGAAGCAACGGGTACTGCTTCAAGAAGTAGGTTCCTGCGAAGATTGAGGGCAGAGTCAATCGCCTGCCGTCATCCGCCGCAACGACTCATATCCCGGTCATGTGAAGTTCCGGCCGAATCATTGTGGGAAGGACGAAGAGATTACCGGTGGGTCGACGGGTCCAGTTCGTCCTCGGCGCCGCTTGGGGTCCGACATCACCCTCTCGTAGGCGACGACGTATTCGTCGATCATCCGCTCTTTGTCGAATCGTCGGACTGCTTCAGCCCTCACTGCGTGACGGTCGAGTTCGTCGAGGCGAAGAATCGCTTCGGATGCGGCCACCACACTGGAAACGATGAAACCCGTGGTCCCTTCGCTGACGATCTCCGGCATCGATCCCCGGCTGAACGCAATCACGGGTGTACCGCACGCCATCGCTTCGACGACCGACAGCCCGAACGGCTCGTCGAACTCGATCAAGTGGAGGAGAGCTGTCGCTTCCCCGAGGAAGGATGACCGGTCCTCGGCCTTGACCGGACCGATGTATTGCACGCGGTCGCCGTCGAGACGCGGCTCGATCTCGCGCTTGAAGTACAGCTCGTCCTGAATGATGCCGCCGATACGCAGGGGCATCCCAGCGGCCTTCGCAGTATCGATCGCCGCGACCAGACCTTTGTCCCGGTGGATGCGACCGAAGAACGCCAGGTAGGTGCCGGAATGTGGATTGAAGGCCAAGCCACCGGTGTCTATGCCGTGATGGATCGTGGCCAGGTAATCGAGCGACGGGTGCCGATCGGCATCGCTGATCGCGACGTAGAACGTGGTTTCGTCATATTTCTCGTACACCGGAACGATCTGAGGTGATGAGAATCCGTGGATCGTGGTGATCACCGGAGTGGATATCAAGCCCGAGTACGTGAGCGGCAGAAAGTCGAAGCTGTTGTGAATGATGTCGAAGTCGTCCGCGCGTTCGAACGCCCTCGAAATGTGGACGCATTCGGCGACTTTCGGATCGAGGTCGGAATCCTCCGACCAACCTCTCGGCACTACGCTGTCCAAGACCGCGGACGTCACCGAATCACCCGTGGCGAAAAGCGTCACATCGTGCCCTCTCGCCACGAGCCCTTCGGTCAGCAGGGAAGCGAAGAGCTCCCAGGGTCCGTAGTGGCGCGGTGGCACGCGCCATGAAATAGGCGCAAGGACCGCAATACGCACTGCGCCCTCAACGCCCCAGGCGAAGCTGGTGCGCTTTGTCGTCTCGGTCTTCGCGTTTTCCTTTCTTGGCCTCTCTCTTCTCCTTCAGCGACTTACCGGGCTTCTTTCCGGAAGGCTTTTGCGGGGATCTATCTGGCACGGTGTTCTCCATTCGTTGGCGTCGGCATTGGGTCAATCGGTCATAGTTGTCAGGGAATCGAGAAGTTCGTCAAGGGCGACCATCGCCACGCCTATGGCAGAGTCGCCGATCCCGTACGGCACGGCCAGGATGCCCGCGTGTAGGAAAGCACCGCAGGAATAGATGACGTTCGGCACATAGCCGTCCTGCTCGTCGGGTGTCGGACTGAGGAGCGGTTCACGAAGGCGGCCGATGACCAGGGTGGGGTCTTCGAGGTCGAGCAGAATGGCGCCCATGCTGTAGGTGCGCATCGGGCCGACACCGTGCGTGAGCACCAACCAGCCTGCTTCGGTCTCGATGGGCGATCCGCAGTTGCCGAGCTGAATGACCTCCCACGATGTCATTGGTGCCTGGCATGGATGCCATTCCTCCCATCGATGCAGATTCATGGTGTAGGCGATGGTGTTGGACTCTCGATCACTCCGAGACAGAGCGGCGAAGCGTCCGCCGATTCGACGGGGAAAAAGCGCCAAACCCTTGTTGGCGGCGGCCACCCCGACCATCGGCGAGGAGGTGAAGCTGATGAAATCCTTGGTCTCGAGCAGTTGCTGGCCGATGTCTGTCCCGTTGTAGGCCGTATAGGAGGCGAAGTAGCTCGGATCACCGTCCTCCCCGAGGAATCGCACAAAGCGGGCGTCTTCCATCCCTTTTGATTCCGCGCTCATGGAAGGAAAGAGAACCCGCTCGCCCAGGGGTGAACCTGCCTCGAATCGGATGCTGTAGCTGCGTTCCGCGATCCGTCGCATGAGGTTGGCGGTCCTCGCTGTCTGTTTCCGGGTCGCCGCGTGGTCCTCGAGGGTTCGGAGCCGTTTCTCCATCTCCTCCTCGGTGAACGTTGAGCCGAGATGGCCTAAGACGTAATCGGCGTCGTCTCCGGAGCCGCGGACCCGACGAAATTCCCCCCTGAACGCCTCGGCCTCCAGGAGCGAGGCATCCCTCTGTCCGGTGGATGCATACCTCGGAGGCGGATCAAAGCCGACGTCTCCGGAACCCGAAAGCGTTCCCGTCCGGAACCCGATCGAAGAGCTGTGCCCCTCGCCGATTGCTCGGACACTCATGACGAAGCGCACCAATCCTGGACTGAGTCCCGTCTGGTCCGGATGCATCACCATGCTCGGATTGCAGAGTGCGGCGCCCTCGATGGCGTACTCGCTGGTGAACGTTGCGCCCAGCAGCAATCGGCGGGTCGGAGTCAGTTGGAGATCGGGGTCCAAGCGGTCCGAGAGCTCGTCGGCGTGGCGAAGGAATGTCTCGTTCAAGTGGTGATGTCGACCCGCGAAACGTGTGCAGACGTCGTCGTAGCTGTTCTGCACTTCTTCGTCCGACAAGGCCAGGAGGCGACGTAAGACCGCAGCGGAGCGCGACTCCTGCTGGTCAAATCCCTCGTGTCCGGGCACGAACAGGCGGGTCACCACGCGCGAATTGTCGGCAGCAATGTGGACCGAGCTCCGGCGAACGAAGCTCAGTGCCCGCCCGGTCACCGCAACACGCTCAGGTGGGTCCGCGCGTGCTGGAGTGTCGACAGAAGCGCGAGTGTGGACTCAGCGCCCTGGTTGAGGTTGACGCCATGTTTCTCCAGGCCATCGAAGGAGCCGCCAGTCGCTGGGTCCCACATCGCAACCTCGCCGTCGTTCTCACCGAGAAACCAGTTGCTGGCTGCCGTGATCCCGTCTCCCCACTGCTGGCCGCTATCAACCTTCTCGGCACGAGCACACGCGTCAGCGAGGGCCGATACCTCGATCGGTTGTTGATCGAATCCCGGTCCCGCGTCTTCGGGACCCTGGCCGCCGGCCGGAGTGACCGACAGGTGACCACGGCGGGTCTCACGGGTAAGCAACCATTCCAGGAGCTCCAAGCCGTACTCCATGAGAGCGGGCCGACTGAGCACCGAACCGGCTGCGATCATCGCTTCGGGAAGCGTCGCGTTGGCGTATGTCAAACGCCGTTCCGGCCACGGCCATCGGCCCTGCGGACGGAGTCTGGTCATTGCGTCCGCTGCATCGGAGAGAAGGGCTTGTGCGGTCGGATTGTCGGGAGCGACACTCAGAAGTTCTGCCGCACCCAACGCAGCAAAAGCCATGGCCCTGGGCCATGGAGAGCGCTGTGTCATCGCGCGTTCGAGTCCGCGTGCGGCCAGGTGGCGGAGGAGGTGGTCGGTACTCTGTGACACGGCCGTGCCGAGACCCCAGATCGTCCGACCCCAGGCGTCATTGAGGGCGGGTGGATCCTCCCACGCGCCGAATCGGTTCAGACGATTCCGGCATCTACCGTGCGAGTCCAGTGCGTCCTGAAGAAATCGCAAGCTGAGCATGGCGAGGGTGCGCATGCCCGGGACATTGGACGATTCCCGTGTCGCCACAATGAGGACTCGAGCCATGTCGTCGCTGCAGTAACCATGTTCAGGTCGGGACTCCGTGAAGAGCGCGTGCTCGAATGTGCCGTGCTGATCGGTCATGGCAAAGAGGTGGCCGAAGTCCGGCTCCGGAGTCTCCAGCGAGAGGTTCATACCGAGGCGAATTGTTCCGCGAAGAGGTGGTCGGCCAGATGCAGGTACTGGCCTGCGATCACCGACCAGGCGAGGCTGGGTGCGAGTCGGGATGCTTCTGCTGACATCCTTGCCGCCAGCTCAGGACTCGTGAGGACGCTGCGGAGGGCGAGTGCCATCGCGTCGGGGTCATCGTGGTCGACCACGAGGCCGGCGCCGCTCGAGAGCAGCTCGATTGCGTGGGGAAAGGCTGTCGCGACCACTGGCCGACCGGACGCGATCGCGTCGACCAGGACTCCTGACGTCACTTGGTCCTTCGAATCGTACGGAAGCACGACCACCCGGCTCGATTGAATCAAGGCCGTCAGCGACGTCACGTCGCGGTAGTCCGAATCGAAGACCACCGATGACGAGATGCCGAGACGCCTCGCCTGATCCATGCGGTCCCGTCGATAGGACTCTCCGTGCGCGGCAAGCACCTTGGGGTGTGTCTGGCCGGCCACCAGATACTTGGGCCGCGTGGGGAGATCGCGTAACGACCGCATCGCGTCGATCACCCGTTCGATTCCTTTGCCGGGTCCGATGAGACCCCACGTCAGTATGACGGGCTGGCCTGCTCGCTCGGGCTCCGCCCGGGGTGTGGGGATGGCAGCGCCGTGGGCGATGGTGGTCACCTTGGCAGGGTCCACGTCGAAGCCGGCGCACAGGCGGCGACGGGCCGCTTCCGTCATGACGACTACCTGGTCGGCCAAGGCGGCAACCTCGTTCAGAACAAATCGCTGATGTGTCGTCGGATGGGCGAGGATCGTGTGGGCGATCACGATGGATGGGCTCTGGAGACTTCTGAGGATCTCGAGAACATCGTCGCCATCGGCGCCCCCGTACAGGCCGTACTCGTGCTGTATCACGGCAACGTCGTATTGATTCAGCCTTTCCGAAGCGGCGACGACGGATTGAGGCGACCCAGTCACCAATTCGCCGACGACACGATCATCGTGGGGGTTGCGCCCAGCGGCATCGACGACCCGGACGACGCCGACTCGCATGTTGTGAGCCTCGATTCCCGACGCCAGAGCTGCGGTGAACGTTGCCAGACCGCAGGCGGTGGGAGGGTAGGAACTGAGAATCCCGAAGGAGCGCGGGGCAAGGGAGGGGCCTGCGGC
This sequence comes from uncultured Acidimicrobiaceae bacterium, assembly GCA_963754445.1. GTDB lineage: Bacteria > Actinomycetota > Acidimicrobiia > Acidimicrobiales > RAAP-2 > Bog-473. Next base: position 85,134 of record CAVWFT010000001.1, read on the forward strand.
AGGCATGGGGGTGACGCGCAAGAATGCTCCTCAAAGAGGCTCGGTCGAGGCGTCGAACCTGCACGGGGCGACATCGGCCAGCACGGCCGTCCTGCCCAAGCGAAGCGACTCTCCCAAGGGGACGAGAAGCCGAGTCTACCGTGCTATCCGCAGTTCAAAGCCTCGGGTCCGTCAACGAGTGGCATGGACCGGAGACTCGCAGCGACCTGCAACAACCCGTTCGTCGGTCCCAGCGGGCCCAATGGCGCAACCCAAGTTATGAGGGGCGTCGAATCTCCTCACTCCAGGGCTTCTGAGGTTCGAGGTCACGCTTCCGGTCAGATACCGCGTCGAATGAGTGAACGCTGCGGTGGAGGAGGTCGCCGCCCTGGTACAAGATTTCGCCTTGCACGAGCCGACCTCATTGAGCTGTGAGATTGAACCGCTTGAAGTAGGTACGACGGGACGGAGCTCTGGCCGCTGCCGCTCGGACCGATAGATGAGGAGCCCACCGACGCTGCTCTCTTGAGGATGACAGGTTGCTCACAGCCCACCCTCGTCTCGTTCCAACATCCTCGGTGCACCATCGACAAGAGGCCATTTTTCATCAGCCAGGTAGTGAACACGCGGAGCTGATGGCCATCAGATTCAAGCGAGCGGTTGGCGCAAAGTCTTTACCGTTCATACGGAAGGTCGAGTGGAGTGCCTAAAACATATAAACAACGGCCCAGTCCAACGCGATGCCGACCATTTCAGACCCTCGGCTATGACGCGCTTTCGACTCAGATCAAGCACCACTTCCGCGCCGCGTCTTGTAGGGGCGAAAAGATGTGAAGCAGTTCCTTGTGGCATCACTCGTCTTGACCTCGGTGACACTGGGTGCCGCCGTAGCCCAACCGGAAGCCGCCTCAGCGAACACGGTCCACGACGGTGGGATTCGGCCAACAAGCGTGGCAGTTGTGGGTGATTCACTTTCCTGGCAGTCCAGAGCCTCGATCGAGTCCGCCTTCACCGAGGCTGGCTATTCGACGCGCATATCGGTGAATCCGGGTCATGCTCTGTCGTCGACTTGGGCACAAGACACCCTGGATGCTGATTTGAACGACGGGTTGTACGGGGTGATCGTCGTGGAAACGGCGTCGAATGACGCTGTGCAGTTGGCACATGGACACGTCTCGGTCTCCCAATATTTGCGGTTGCTGAAACGCTTGATCATCGCAGCGGGGAACACCCAGGTGGTGATCGTAAACGCGAAAGTCGACGCTCCATTTTTCTACGATCCGAGTGACGCCGTGGCCATCAACCAAGCGATAGACGTGGCGGCGGAGGAGCATGCAAACGTGCGAATCGTTGACTGGAATAGCGAAGCACGTAACCACCCGTCCTGGTTCGGGCCCGACATGCTGCACTTGTCGCCTGGCTTACCGGCCACGGTCGTGGCCAGTGACCCACCGAGTGCCGATATGCAGGATGCTGCCGACACAGCATTCGCAGAAGCAATGGTCAAGGTCGTTGCGTTTCATGAGTCATAGATAATGATGGCGAGGTGAGGTGGTTCGTGGGCCGTTCAGCACAATGACAGCTATCCCACAGCACCCGCGGGCATTCCATATCTGTACCCTTTGTTCCTTGTAAAGAATCCGACAAGCATCAGACATCGCCGCCCTGGAGGCGGAGCGTGCTCGCCTCACCGATTATCATCGGCGTGCCCTCGTTCTTCGCGAGCAGCCTTCCAGCACTGGCGTCCGAAGTGTCAGCCTCGGTCACAGAAAAGAGGGTTTCTACCCATGAACAACGGTCTGATTGTTCGGACGGCCCTCTCGCTAGCGTTGGTGGTTGGCATCCTGTCGGCTGCTGTAGCCACGACACTCCCTTCATCTGCAGAGGCATCATCGCAATCTTCCGCAGGCGTCGATCTCGCGGTGAAGACCGCGACCATGTCCTGCGCACAGCTAGCAACGGAGGACTTCAGCACAGTCGAGGGCGCGGCGACCACGATTGCCTCAGCCGCCTCGGTGACCCTGAGCAGTGGCGGCACGACGTCGTACTCCTATTGCGACGTCAAGGGAAAGGTTCTCGGTGAAGTCGGGTTCGAGCTCCTCCTTCCAATATCGACGTACCAGCAGCGCTACCTCCAGGAGGGCTGTGAGGGTCTGTGCGGCCAGGTGGGTGCAAGCACCCAGCCTTCGCAGACGACGGGCTGCGCTGCGGTCAGTGATGGAGCCTTCGTCATTGGCCAGGACGACGAGGGCCACGAGAGTGCAGGTCTTGGAGGCACCAGCGAAACCTGGGCCAGCAGCGCCGATCTCAGGGCGCAGTTCGGATATCGGTCGGAAGGGGAGTTCGCCACTGCGGCAAAAGCGATCATCACCAAGTTCTACGGGGCGTCTCCGAGATATTCCTACTACGACGGATGTTCCGATGGTGGCCGAGAGGCACTCATGGTGGTCCAGAGGTATCCGACCATGTTCAACGGCGTCATCGCCGGAGCGCCTGCCTTCAACCAGACGGCCCTCAACGAATTCGAAGAGTCGTACATGGCCACCATCGACTTCCGCTCCGATGGGTCGACAATTCTGCCGGCGTCGAAGCTCGCCATCTTGCACGCGGCGGTCATGAAGAAGTGCGCAGATCCGGCCCTCCACGACGACACCATTCAGGATCCGAGCACGTGCAGTTTCGATCCCGTAAGTCTGAAGTGTCCGGGTTCGATCGATGCGATCTCCTGTCTCACGGCCGAGCAGGTGGCCGTCGTGCGCAAGGCGTACGCCGGTGCGGAGGCACCGAACGGAGAGCATCTGTACACCGGGGGTGAGCCCTACGGTTCCGAGCTGGGCTGGGCGGGGCTGTTCATCCCGAATCCCGGCCAGAGCCAGTCCTCGCTGACCTTCTACGGGATCGGGCTGAGTTTCGTGCAATGGCTGGCGGGCACGACCACCCATCCCCAGGCAACCCTCGACTCCTCGATGTTCACCGTCGCCAATCTCAAGGCTGCTCAGGCGGCCACCGCCAAAACTTATGACGCGACCGATCCGGACCTAAGCGCCTTCTACAAGGCGGGTGGAAAACTCATTATGTGGCAGGGCACTGCTGACCAGTACATTCCACCCGCCGGCACGATCGCCTACCGACAGGCCTTGGTCGACACCATGGGTGTTTCGACGCTCGAGAAGTTCTATCGCCTCTACATGTTCCCGGGCGTCTATCACTGCGGGGGAGGGGCCGGCCCCTCGACGTTCGATTTGCTCAGCCCTTTGATGAACTGGGCGGAGAAGGGCATCGCACCAAATGTCATCATCGCCTCGACGACGAGTGGAGGGTCCGGGTCGGGGGGACCTTCGGGAGGCCAGTTCGGCGGAGGCCCCAGCGGAGCGCCCGTTGCCGGCGGCTCCACGCCGTCGGCGGGACCGCCAGGTGCGAAGACGGGTGGCGTCGGGCCCTCATCCGCCGGCGCTTCGGGCGTCGCCAACGTGTCCCTGAGTCGTCCGGTCTATCCATACCCCGAGCGCGTCAGGTACAACGGTCACGGGAGCACGTCTGTCGCCGCCAACTATGTGGCCTATACGCCTCGATCGACCACATCTCACTATTCGTGGGCCGGATCCTTCCTCGGTCGGTCGTGATCGACGTAAGGGCGACGAGCCGCCCACAGGCGTGGACGGGGACCGGGACTGGATTAGTTAAGTCATGCAGGCGTCTCACATCTGGCATCTCGACTTGAGCGACGGCCTGATGACGTGTGGATCAAGCTGCCACGTCCGGTGGGCCCGGCAAAAGCGCCCCTTGCAGGCATCGAACCTGCGCCACCGGCTCCGGACGCCCATTCGGGCTTTCCAGAGCGTCTGAGCAAACTGACGCAGTAGCTCTGAGTGGAACCTCTGGTCCGCCCTGACTCAACCAGTCCCGCTGATCCCTCTGATCGGATTGCCAAATCGGATTGTCAGGATCGCTGGATGGGGAAGTCGGCCCTGCTGTGTGGAACCTGTCAGTGTTGCTTGCTCCAGGACACGCCCCGACCTCACGCGGGGGGTACGTCAGATGCCATGACTGCGTCAGCGCGGGCCCAGGCTCTGTGGAGCCCAATGGCGTCGACGAGCTGATCCGTGAAGGCCTTGCCGACGACTTTGCCCGTCACCATTCCGTCTCCTGAGAGCGGTATGCCGGCGCCTTCCAGGACGGCCGACCCATTGCCCCATGCGCCCAGAGTCTTGCAGTGGCGGTAGGCCTCTTGGAGGAGCAGGAATTGCTTGATGTCACTGGTTTGCTCCGGGTCGGCGGCCACCACTAGGGCATCGAACTCGACGGAGCGGGTGGTAAGGAGCGTTCGATCCACTGGGATCTCCTGATGCCCGTTGCGGAGCATCCCTCCCACAGGTGCAATGACCAGGACCTCAGCCCCGAACTTTGCCAGCGCCCGGCGCAGCTTCACGAGTCCCTCCAGGTCGGCGCCCCCGCTCGCAATGACTCCGACCTTGCGACCATTGATCGGTCCTGGCTCATCGATCACCTGGGAAAGGGCCGGTGATGCGACCACGTTTCGAGCGGGGGACCCTTTCGGAGCGGTCAGGCCGAGACCGGCCGCGACCTGGGCGCAGAGGTCAGCGTCCACGTCGGCCAGGACGGCAAGCTCGCGCTCCTTGATCTCCTGCTCGTAGACCTTGCCCAGTTCGAAGGTGAATGCTTCCACCATGTGGCTTTGCTCGACGGGTGTCAAGCTTCGGAAGAACAGGGTCGCCTGGGAGAAATGATCGTCAAAGGAAACAGGGGCGTCTCGCACGACCTCGCCCTCTACGGCCCGAGGGACCTGGACGTAGGCACCCTCGTCCTCGGTGGCGACGCTCGGGGTTCCATCGATCCCATTGGGCAGGTAGGCGGAGATGCCATCGTGAATAGCCGTCTGATGCATGCCGTCACGCAACAAGTCATTCACCGGGCAGTGGGCACGGTTGATTGGCAGCTGGGTGAAATTCGGGCCACCGAGGCGGGTCAGCTGAGTGTCGAGATAGGAGAAGAGGCGCGCCTGCATGAGAGGGTCATTGGTGACTTCGATGCCGGGCACCAGGTTGCCGGTGTGGAAGGCAACCTGCTCGGTCTCCGCGAAATAGTTTGATGGGTTCCGGTTGAGAGTCATTTTGCCGATGAGCTGCACGGGCGCCAGCTCTTCGGGCACCAACTTCGTGGGATCGAGAAGATCGATGCCTTCGAAACTGTCCGACCCATCGTCGGGCAGCACCTGCACGCCGAGCTCCCACTCGAAGAAGGAACCGGCCTCGATCCCATCAGCGAGGTCGCGCCGATGGAAGTCGGGGTCCACCCCGGCCGCGATCTGAGCTTCTTCCCAAATGAGAGAATGGACTCCGGCCAGCGGCTTCCAATGGAACTTCACCAGCGAGGTCTCGCCCTTGGCGTCGACCAGGCGAAATGTGTGGACACCGAAACCCTCCATCGTCCGGTAGGAACGCGGGATGCCTCGATCGCTCATGTTCCACAAGACGTGGTGCGTGGCCTCGGTGTGCAGCGACACAAAGTCCCAGAATGTGTCGTGGGCGGACTGGGCTTGCGGAATCTCCACGTCCGGGTGGGGCTTCACCGCGTGGATGACGTCGGGGAATTTGATGCCGTCTTGGATGAAGAAGACCGGCATGTTGTTGCCGACCAAGTCGAAGGTCCCCTCGTCGGTATAGAACTTTACGGCGAAACCTCGCGTGTCCCGCACGGTGTCAGCTGAGCCACGGGATCCGACCACGGTGGAGAACCTCACGAAGACCGGGGTAACCGCGCCCTCGTCGGCAAGAAAGGCCGCCCTCGTGACCGAGCTGGCGGTCCCGTAGGACTCGAAGACCCCGTGGGCTGCCGCACCACGGGCGTGCACTACGCGCTCGGGAATGCGTTCGTGGTCGAAATGGGTGATCTTCTCGCGCAGATGAAAGTCCTCGAGCAGCGTCGGCCCACGGTCGCCGGCTTTGAGCGAGTGGTCGGTGTCCGGCAGCCGGACACCCTGGGCCGTGGTGAGAAAGTCGCCACCTTGGGCCGCGGCTTCCGGGCGGTCCTTCGAGGGCTGGCCGGTCGGAGTGAATGTGGCGGGGCCCGAATGATTCCGACTGTTGGGGCTTGACATGCGATCTGCTCCGTTCGAGGCGGCGACGCTGCCCCACTTAGTGGCATTACCCGTGAGGAGAGTCCTCAGACCGGATTGTTTGCCATTTCTCTCAATCACCCGTTCGAGTGAGTGGATACCCTCGAGACAGTCGGATCCGCGTGAGCGGTTGTGGTGTCTAATTGCAGATCTGGGCGAGAGGCCCGGTGGCGAACTGATCGATCAGTTCCCCGACATCTCGATACACGTGGCGTGCGCCGGCTTCGCTGAGCTCGTGTCGGCTGAAGCCACCGGACTCGACGGCGACGCATCCGATCCCGGCGGCGCGGGCGGCCTCAATGTCCCAGACGCTGTCACCAACAGCAAGGGCACGACGAGGATCGATGGAATAACGCTCCATGGCACTGAGAAAAACCTCGGGATGCGGCTTTGAACGTTCGACGTCATCGGCCGAGGTCTGACCGTCGATAGCATCGTCGGCGCCGAGGGCCTTCCGTAAGGTGACGAGTTCGTCGTCGGGCGCAGAAGTGGCAAGCACCACGACGAATCCTCGTTTGTGGACCTCCCGTAAGGCCTCAGCCGCGCGGGGGAATGCGAGGACATCGCCTGCCAATTCCTGGTAGCGCTGGGGCCGCCTCGTGGTCGCGTCGGGGCTGTCATGGCCGAGAAGCTCGGGAAGGAGCTGATCTCCTCCCATGCCGATGAGGCGATGAATGGCATTCATGGGCGCCCATTCTCCGCAATCCCTGAGCGCTCGGGACCACGCGAGCGTGTGCAAGTAGTTGGTGTCGCACAATGTACCGTCCACGTCGAAGAGAACTCCGGGCCGGCCCTGGTCCGTCACGCCGGGGGGTCTTCTTCTCGGTTCGTTGCAGCCTGATTTCTACCCGTCGGCCGTCCTCCGCTCTCAGGATCGGAGGCGACGGAGCGACCGTCTTCGGGCTCTCTTTCTCTGACCTCGCGACGGGATTCTTCGGCGACTTCGTCCCGTTCTGCACTCACCTCGCAGCATTACCCCGTCGGACCAGCTCTGAATCGCGGTCGGCTGAAGAGCGCGAGCGCAGGTTTTCTCAATCACCCGAGCGGGTGAGTTTGCAGCACTCCTTGCCGGGTAGACACTGCTAGGGCCACCGCCCGACCGTCTGCACATCGGTCGAGAGGCGAAGCTTCCCCACGGGTCGAGCGAGAAAGACGGTGACACACGTGAGCACAACCGCGGTTTCGACTTGAGCGTCGCGATGCGAGGAGAGATGGGTGTTGACGCAGGGCGGAGGAATCTGTGCGCGTCACGCAAGCCAGTCCCCGCCATTGCCGCCGCGACGCCGGGTCAGTCGGTGGGTCGGGGCGGTAGACCGCAACTTCCGTCGCCTCGAGGCCCGATCAGCCATACCGTCATCAAGGCCCTGGCGTGCCCGAGCGGGGCCTTCAGGGCTCCGCGCGTCCGGATCGAAGGCATTTCGACGGACGAGGTACTCACCAGTGAGGACCTCCAGTTGGCGCTTTACTGCTGTTACGAGCTCCATTATCAAGGATTCGCAGGCGTGAGCGACGATTGGGAGTGGAATTCCGGCCTCCTACATCTTCGCGGCGAGCTGGAGAGAGCGTTCGAGCAAAGCCTGCGTGCGGCGCTTCCAGGCGACAGCAGCGTCGCGCCCGCTGAGGTGGCGGATGCGCTGTGGCAACAGACCCGGGGGAACGCGTTCTCTCTATCGCGCTGGCTGCAGCAGCACGGTACCCGGTTCCATGCACGAGAGATTGCGGTACACAGGTCTGGCTATCAACTGAAGGAAGCGGACCCCCACACGTGGGTGATCCCCCGTCTGCACGGTCGGGCCAAGGCTGCCATCGTGACGATTCAGTCTGATGAGTACGGAGGCGGAGTAGCCACATCGATGCATTCAGCCCTGTTCGCTGACGCCATGACAGCTCTCGGCCTGGACTCTCGGTATGGGGCGTATCTCGACCGCCTGCCGGCAGTTGCGTTGGCCACGACGAATCTCATCTCGATGTTCGGTCTCCATCGCCGACTCCGAGGCGCTCTGGTCGGGCATTTGGCGAGTTTCGAGATGAACTCGGTGGGTCCGATGGCTCGGTACAGCGCATGGCTCGAGTCGCTCGGGGTGCCGGAGTCCGGCCGTCGGTTCTATGACGTGCATGTCGAAGCGGACGAGACACACCAATACATCGCCGTCAACGACCTGGTAGGCGGTCTGCTCGAGGCCGAGCCGGGCCAGTCTGGTGCGGTCCTGTTCGGCGCGCGGGCTGTCGAACTCGTCGAACAGATCTTCGCTGACCATGTCGTCTCCGCGTGGAGGAAAGACCGGACTTCCTTGTGGACGCCATGACGGACGAATTTCACGACGAGACGTCCTATGGAGCGCTGCTGGCTGACCAGTACGACGCCATTTATGGAGATGTCTTCGACACCGAGGGCGCAGTCGACCAGTTGGCTCGGTTGGCAGACAGCGGCAGGGTCCTCGAATTCGGCGTTGGTACCGGTCGTATCGCTCTCCCACTGGCCGAAAGAGGCCTGGATGTCTGGGGTGTCGACGGATCAGCCGAGATGTTGACGATTCTCAGGGAGAAGCCAGGCGGCGAGAAGGTGACGACACTGTGCGGAGATTTTGCGACCACCGCCGCCGAGGGCAAGTTCGACCTCGTCGTGCTCTTGATCAACACGATCTACGCCATGGGTTCTCAGCAGGGTCAGATCGACTGTTTCGAGAACGCGGCCCGGCATTTGACTCCCGGCGGCCGGTTTGTCATCGAAGCCTGGGTGCCCGATCCGCCACGGGGCGATGCTCTTGGTCTGAAAGCCAGGCGCCTGGGTCGTGGTTTTGCCGGACTGGTCATAGAGGATCATGATGCGGCCCGCCAGCTGCTGTCGACCACTCAGATCGTCATCGACGGAACGGGGCGCACGCGAACATTTCCCCTCGTGCATCGCTACGCTTGGCCAAGCGAACTGGACCTCATGGCTCGACTGAGTGGGTTGACCCTCGAGCACCGCTGGGCCGACTGGCACTGTCAGCGGTTTGACGCACGCAGCACCGACCACGTGTCGGTGTGGCGGTCGCCGGTGCGGTGAACAGGGCGCCCTGGTTCATCTGTCCGAGCGTTCATGTGTTCGACGCCGAGGGGGCGCGTTGTCGTTGGTGAACCAATCGTCGGTAATTTCTGCCACTCGAATCCGTCCCTGAATCTCGTAACGATTGAAGTACCGGCGCAGACCTCTGGGAACGAGATGGCGCTGATGAACGAACTCTCCGGCTCCGACCCTCGCCACCACGGTTCCCCGATGTGGCAGCCCGGCTGACTCAGTGCCGCCTGTCCAACGAGCGGCGGGGGTCGACCTCAGCTGCAGAGCTCCAAAACTCCGAAATTGGGTCTAGCACTCTCGATGTGAGAGTGCTAATAATTCCCCTGTCACGCTTCGCAGTGGCGCTGAGATGGGAGCTCCCACAAAGGAGGAATAGCAATGGCTCTCGTACGTTCAGACCCGTTTCGTGATGTTGATCGGCTCTTTCAGCAACTGGCCGGGGGTGCCCAACAGAGCCGGCAGATGCAGATGCCCCTGGATGCCTTTCGGAAGGGCGACACCTTCTTAATCACCCTCGACCTGCCTGGCGTCTCGGCCGAATCGGTCGACCTGACCGTCGAAGACAACGTGCTGACGATCAAGGCCGAGAGGCCTGCACCGCCCAAGAGCGACGAGGTCGAAGTTCTGATTGCCGAACGCGCCTACGGCACGTACGTTCGCCAGGTGTTCCTGGGAACGAACCTCGATACCGAGAACATCGAGGCTGAGTATCAGGCCGGCGTGCTCACCCTGTCGATCCCTATTGCCCCCCACGCCAAGCCGCGGCGGATCCAAGTGCAAAGTCGGGCCGAGAGCGAACTTATCTCGGCATAGACACGGCCACCCCGGAAGGTCCGTTCACGACGACCTGAAAGGAGGCTTTCTCACATCTTCTGGGGTGGGGAACCACCAATGAGCCTTGGCCCATGGGTGCCGTTTGAGCAGACGCGGGCCTGGGCTCTGGCAGGAAAGAGGCGGCCCCGGGCGGCGGATGTAGTCATTGGCGATTCGCCCGGGGCCGGGGCCGCTCGGTCACTAACGAGAAAGGAGCTGTGACGTGACGACGACCTTTCATCTCGAGACGAACGAGCCTCAGTACGGCTATTCCTACGAAGGTGCCGAAGTGCAGCTGTGCTGCCAAGGCCTGATCGCTGTGGCCGCGGGGCCGACGCCGGCTTTCGACGAACACGTATCCCGTTCGTGGTTCGAGCTCTCTCCCGTGAATGGAAAGCGGATGCTGGCCGGCGTGGGGCGAAGTCTGCCAAGTGGCGCCGATACATCGGTTTTCGAAACGAGAGAGACAATTTGGGCGAACGCTATGGCGGGCCTTGCCCCGCTCGAACTCGCCGAAGCGAGCGCACCCGTTGCTGACTGTGCGTATGCCCTGGTCGACTCGACCATCGGCCGTGTTGAGCTGGGGCGATCAGGATGCGGAACAAGCGCATTGATCTTCGATGGAAGCGAGACTCGGCTGGTGCAGCCTGCGTCCTCCACAGTTGGCGTTGGTCACTCCGCATCATTCGAACTCCCCGCCGGGTCCACTCTGCTCTTGCTAACCCACGACCCGGCCGAACGCGCAAGGCTGGTCTCCATCGCTGGACGAACTCTTGGCGCTCGTTCTGTACGGGGTGATGAAGTGGAGGCGGTCCTGGACTGCTGCCTCGAGCTGCGGAATGGTCCGCTCAGCCAGTGCGAGTCCATCGTTGCTCTGTATTTCAAGCGTCTCGATGGCAGCGCCGTAATGCGGAGTCCATCCGATCTGCCTCCCACCGCGGGGAATGTCGTCAACGGGGATTCCTTCGTCACCGATGACAAATCCAAAGCCTGGCTTCATCAATCCAAACGTCGCGGCGAGCGGTGTCGACGTCGAGTCGCCGGAATGGTCGCGACACCAGAGCTCTAAGACGTGGCGGCGGTCTCCTGACGCGGATTGCGACTTTGAGCCCGATTGAGCTCGTCCAACCTTCTGTCCATGTATCCAGCCGTTTCGGATGGACCGAGAAATTCCTGGACACGCTTAGTTCCTTCAGCTGAAACGACAGAAGCCGACATGTCATCACGGCCTCTCGAGATGGGTTGTCCTGTCCGCTCGCCGGTTTGGTGGTCTGTGGCGTGACGGATACCTCGACGTTGGTTCGAGCGCGTTCGCCCCAGCCCAACATCGCTTCGCACTAGGCCCCGTGTCCAGTTCGGTCGACCAAGAATTCAGTACCGAGTACTGAGGTGCACCGAGACGGCAGGGCTTACCTTGACATCAGCCATCGACGAGTGACTCTGGACGCGAGAGATGGACAACGTCAGCAACATGGCGGCACTCGGAGATTGCATCGTCCCAATCCAATCAGAAGGAGAGCGAATCTCATGCCCAGAGTCCGTTTCGGCAAGCTGGCTGCAGGTGTTACGTTGCCGCTGGCCATAGTGGCTGTCGGTCCGAGCATCGCGACGGCGGCACCTGCGAGTGGCAAGGTCTCTGGTTCGCCGGCACGCATCGTCGCAGGGGCCGCGTTCGGATCGCAGGCATTCTCGCCCTCTGTCCCGGTGACCAAGATCAAAGGCGAAGGCAAGACGGCCGTGTTTAAGCCGTCGTCGTTCACGGTGAGCGAAGATACGACCGGAGACTGTGAGGAGTCGCCGATGTTCGCTTCGTTCATCATCAAGAACACGGGAACCTCGACGGCGTACCTCACGTTCGAAGGGGGTTCCGTGGGGTCCATCTCAAAGGGTCAAAGCACTCCGGTCTGCATCACGGGCCAAACTGCGGGGACGCAACTGACTTTGAACCTCTCCAACAAGAAAAACACGAAAACGTATTCGGGTGAGGTTACTGTGACGACCTCGGACTAGCTTTGTTCCGGTCGAGCTAGTCGAGGAAACTGGCCAGGGCTGAACTCAGTTCGTCCCGAGCGGTCAACCCCAGCTTGGCAAACGCCCCGTAAAGATGGCTCTCGACCGTCCTCACTGACAACGACAGAGCACGAGCGATTTCCGCATTTGTAGCTCCCTGCGCGGCCAAGAGCGCGACTTCGCGTTGGCGGCGGCTAAGGGGTTCCACCTCATCGGGCCAAGTCGTCGTCAGCCGTATCTTTGCCCCTTCGCACAAGAGCGACATCTCTTGTGATCTCTTTGCGGCCTTGGTGGATCGAGCCCGCAAGCCTTCACGTCGATACGCCGCTGAGGCCGCGGCCCAGAGTTCCGATGCCATGAGCGAATACTTCATTTGGGTGAACGTCGAAGCGGCCAATTCGAGATCCTTGCCACGATCGGAGAGCACGGCCCGGGCGTGGGACCCGACGGCCTCCGCCAATGAGCCTTCGACAGAGTCAGCGACGTCCTCAGCTCGGGCGGCCGCGTTGGTGGCGCCCAGGCGGAGCAGGTCGTCGAGAATGATCATTTCGAAGCAGCGCTGCCCTCGCTCGAGTGCCATGTCTGCTGCGACCCAAAGTTCCTGAATCGCGTCAGTGAGCCGTCCATCCCGGGCAATAACCCAGGCGAGGGCCCGTCGTTCGTCAACGAGAAAGCTCAAGCGGTCGTTACCACGCAGAGCCATTGACTCAGTGCGTGCCGCCGCCGCTGGCGCCGCGTGTCCGAGAAGTGCCTCTCCTTCAGCGAGCAAAGCGAGACACCATGATCCATAGCTCGGTTCATCCCGGAGGGCGAGCGCTGCCTCCTTGAGTGAGCGGACAGCACTCGCCACTTTTCCCTCGAACAAAAGAAACCGGCCTCGATACATGTTCAAATATGGGCGCTGCTCTGAGGGAACTCCTGATGAGGCCGAGGCGAAGTCGAGAAGGTCCAACGCCTCAGAGGCCCGACCGGCAAAGGCCAGCGCAGTGCATCGGCTGCCCACCGCCCAGCTGGGTGCGCGCGGAAGCTCTTCGCGCACCCGCAAGGCACACTTCAGGCCGGCCTCCGTGAGGGAGAGCGCCTCTTCGGTCTTGCCCCTCATTACCAGGCTAGATGCGACAGCGGTCAAGGATCGGACAAAGACGCGATCGTCGTCCATAGCTCGTATCGCGCTCATACCCAACTCGATGGCTTCCTCGTATCTGCAGACGAAGGCATGCAGCGTGGCCCGATGGCATCGGATCAAGACGCGCGTCGTCAGATCGACAGCGGAACGTTCGATTTGGTCCATCAGTGCAAGAGCGTCGTCGAATCGCCCCAGACCATGGCCCATGGCGAGCGAGAGACCATCGGCCAATCGCTCTCGGGCATTGTCATCGGGTTCATTCCCGACCAGGGGACTGAGGAGTTTGGTCGCCTCGTCGAAGCGAGCTTGGCGAACCAGCGACCATCCGAGCTCGAGTTGGGCCAGGAATGTCATTTGCTGTTTGAGTGAGCCCACGGCAAGCTCTTCGGCCAGAGGCGGGTCCGACAAGCGGTTAGCCACCTGAGCCGCTTCAGCGAGGATCACTGGATCGACCAGTTCGCCCGAACCTTGCCAGAGCACTGCCAGCTTGAGAAGGCTCGCCGGTGAAAGCTCCGGCTCACTCCGCAGAGCTCGGGCAAGCTGTTGGTTGAGCTCACGCCGGAGGAGCGATGGCATCTCCGTCCGGACGACTTCTCCGAACAGTGGGTGACTGAAGCGAACGCTTGGCGCACCTTCGCCTGCGAGGGTGATCAGGTCTCGGCGCTCGAGTTCGATCAGGACCCCGTCACCAGCCATTCGTTCAGCCATGGAGAGATCGAGTGGTTCTCCGACCGAGAGCAACTCCAGAAACCGACGACCGGGATCTGTGAGACCGTCAAGGCGCCCCGCAATCGCCTCTTGAATGCGTGTCGCTGGACCAACTCCGCCGGCCCAACGCCAGACACCGTGAATCTGCCGCAGCTCTCCTGCCTCGAGTGCATCGGCTATGAGTTCTCGGGCGAAGAGGACGTTGCCCCGGGTTGCCTCCCACATGAGATCCAAAGAGACGCTTTCGATGATGCCGTCGAGTGCTCGCTCGAGCACTTCATCGAATTCGGATTTCGATAATGCCTGGAGCTCGAGCCTTGGCACATCGCCATTTCGGCAGAGTCTGTCGAGAGCATCCGGCACCGGGGAACCGCTACGAAGTGTCAGGAGGATGGTGGCGAGACCCCGGATCGCCACGTAGTCGATGAACCCCGCAGAGAGTCCATCGAGGAGGTGCACGTCGTCTACCGCGAGGACGATCGGGTGTCCGTCGGCGCGGCGCAGCAGGTGTTGGCCGAGGACATTCAAAAGGTCAATCGGGTCGACATCGTGCAGATTGCTGGGAAGAAGCTGAGCCAATGCGCCAAAGGGAAGGGGCCGTACTGATTCCGACGCGGTGATCCATTCGAGGTGATGGTCAGGCGTGGTGATGAGGACCTCGCGAAGCAATCGCGTTTTACCGACGCCCGCCTGCCCGGCGACGAGCACACCGGGTCGCTTCGGGTCTTCTATCGCATCGGAGATGAAACGTTGTTCCGCGGCGCGTCCCACCATCGGCCATCTACCCATGTTTTAGTCTTACCCGCGCCGTGGCAAAAAATCAGTAGCTCCTACTGAGAGCATCACATCAGTTCTCGGGCACCCTTGAACCGTGGAGCCCACCGATCTTGATGACCTACCGAGGGCCTATCGAATCGGACTGCGCCTGCGAGAACTGGGAGCCGGCGATGACCTGATTGGTGAGTGTCTGGGAATGGATCCGTCGGGCGTATCGACCCTCGTCGAGATCGGTCGACAGAAGTTGGAATCCTTGCATCGATCTGAACGACAGAGCAGCAATCATGGTTCGTATCAGGATGCACCGCCGGCCGTTGGCGACCTCTGAGGAACTTCTCGCACGGTTCGTCGTGTGAGCGCGGCTCGCCGTGTTCTCCAGGCCGTGCAGTCGATTCCCAGACCGACAGCCGAGAGAGCGAAATGGAAGATTTCAGTACCTGCTACTGAAGTGCCCTCAGGTCGAACTTCGTACCATCAAGCGAAGTGATCGGAGATCCGCAAATGAAAGGAGTAACGGTGGCGCACGTGGACCTTGGCCAGCATCGACACTGCGAAGGAGAAGCCAGCGCGGATGATGGCCAACGACGTTGGGTTGGCCTCGCAGGGCTCGTCCTCGTCTTCGTTCTCCTCGTCACGGTCTTCGCCACACCAGAGAATCCAGCGGCGACTGCCGGGCCGGCGAAGGTGGCGAGTTTCGTGCAACACCACCGGACTGGATTTTACCTCAACGCTTATTTGACGTCTCTCGCTGTCTTGATTGCTGCATCGTTCCTCTGGTATCTCCGTGACGTCGTCTCTCCAGATGTCTCCGGCCGACGCTTGGCCAACCTGGGCTTCGCGGGCGGGCTGCTGTTTGTCGTGGGCGGCATATTGAGCGCCGGCTCGTCATACGCGATGGCTGATGTCGCCAACCACGCCGCTCCGAGCGTGCTGCAGATGTTGAACATTCTTTCCCAGGATGTCAGCAGCTTCGCCGGCGCTGCGACGGCTCTGCTCATAGGCGCCACCAGCCTTGGCCTCCTGCAGAGCAAGGCCCTACCGGGCTGGCTCGGGTATTTCGGACTCGTGCTCGCGGCGATTACTTTCGCTCTTCCAGGCCTGGGCCTCCTCGGAGTCGCACTGTGGTGGCTCGTCGTCAGCATTGTGATTCTGCTCACGTCGAGAAGCCGGAAGGTCACTGGACACCTTGATCCCGTGATGTGAAGTTGCTGCGATGTGCGCCGGAACCGGGCCCTTCGTGGCTCAGCCGAGCCCTGAATCCTCAGAGAGAATGCGTTCGGAACGGACAACTGATTGAAAGGTGACAACAAATGAAGCGTGTGCGAGTCTCGTCTCTTCTTGGTGCATCGGCAATCGCGATCGTCGCCGTCACCGTGGTGGGTGGAACTGGAGCGGCAAACAACGTCATCGCCGCAGGAGCGAACCCTGGCCCAGCGTCCGCGAGGACCCCGAGTGCGGCGATCTCCTCGGCGGTACACCCAACCGCAGTGGGCGCTGGGAAACAAACGCTGTTGGCCACGTACATCGAATCGGGCAACGGCGATGGAGAGACTCTCGCGCCGGAGCAATCGTCGGCGCTCGATTCGTTGAACAAAGTGACGTGTCCATCAGGGGACACGTGCACGATCACGGCCACTATCAGTGTCCAGTTGGTCGACCACAACAAGGATGCCGGCAATTTGTACTGCGTGCCATGGGAGCTCGACGGGAACGAAGCGGGCGAGCAGGGTCCGTTCATCGGCGAGACATCGACCGACGGGCTTTTGACCGGCGATACGTGGACTGATCAGCAGTCCGGTGTCACGGCGGGCAAGCACACCGTGCAGAGCTTTGTTTTTACACAGAAGGGAGCCAGTCTCGGTTCGTGGACGGTGACGTACAACGTGTACGTCTGAGTGCTTAGAGCCTCACCTGGTCCGGCACTTCGATCGATGTCGAGAAGCACCATCTCGCGGTGTGAGATCACCACATCGCCCTTCGTGGAGAAAAGTTGGCGAAGATTCTTCCAAAGCGATGAGAGGGATAGATGCTGCAGCGTGAAATGTGAAAGCGTAAGTGTCACAGCGTCCCGGCCTCCGGAGCCGCATGCCCTTTCGGATCCCTGGAGCGAACCTTCGGAATTCAGTATCCGCTACTGAGGTGCCCTCTCGTTGCCACTCGTACCATCGAGCCCATGACAGTTGCGAACATCGAGGTCATCAAACGAATCTATGAGGCGTTTGCTCGTCAGGATCTTGAAGGTGTGTTGGCTCTGGTCGATACCGAGTGTGTGGTTACCCAGGACGCATCACTTCCGTGGGGCGGCCGCTATGTCGGGCACGACGGCGTCAGTACATTTGCCTTCGCACTGATGGAATCGTCCGATTCGGCCGTCATCGTTGAGTCGCTGTTCGAAGCCGATGGTCGTGTGATCCAGTGTGGCCGATCGAGGGGTACGGTGCGGGCAAACGGCAAGGTGTTCGACGTCCCGGAAGTGCACATCTGGACAGTGAAGGACGGAAAGGTTCTGGCCGCCCACTTCGCCATTGACACACCCGCGATGCTCGCCGCCTTGGCGTAAGGGGAGGTGAACACATGGAACCTGGGGATCTTCATCGCTCCGTAGAGGAGGCATTTAATGCGGGCGACACCGAGGCGCTCGTCGACCTTTATGAAGAAGGGGCCGCCATGGCAACCCCCGACGGCACATTCCTGAACGGCCGAGATGCAATCCGTGAGCAATGGTCAGGTTTCGTCGCCATGGGCGGGAACATCCGGATGACGACACGTTACGCAATAGTCGTGGGGGATACGGCGTTACTCAGCAACGACTGGTCCTTCACTGGCGCCGGCATAAAGTTGTCGTTCCGCACTGCTGAGGTGGCGCGTCGGCAGCGCGATGGGAGCTGGATGTATGTGATCGATCATCCATATGCAGCGGCGGACCTTTCCGGCGAGGGTCCCTGAGGTATCCGCTCGGCCCGGCCTCCTTGACCATAGGAACCAGCGATCCGCGGCAAGCCTGTGTTGGATCCGACGCCTACAAGAAAGTTCCTGTCCGGGTCTGTCCAATCATCGTGACGCATGTCCTGACTGAAGTGCCAAAAACAAGGCTATATCTCATCCCAGGGGTTTTTGTGAAGGGTTCTCCTCAGGCGGCCTGACGAATCGCGGCCAACTCGCACTCGTTCACGAAGCTCAGTGCGATGATGACCACCGCACCCGCGAAAACGCTCTTCACCAGGTGCTGCGACGGATTACTAGCTCATGCGAAGCCTTTGGGGATCGCCTTGCGCGCAAACACAGCGAATTGGGTTCTGTTGCAGGCGGAAGAAGCAACTCCAGCGCGCCATCGACCGCTTCATCGCCTATTACAACGACGTCCGACCGCATCGGGGTATTGATCGCCGGACCCCTCGTGCGGTCCACGAGGCCCGTGAGAAGGCCACCCCGACCGCCTCGTTGGTCAAGACCGACGGGCGACGCCTGCGCCTCGACAAAGTGGACACCGCCGGCACGGTGACGCTGCGCCACAAAGGACGCCTGCACCACATCGGCATCGGTCGTCCCTACGCCGGCTGGCGCGTCGCCATGCTCATCGACGGTCTCGACATCGAAGTGGTCGGTCTCGACGGCTCGCCGCTGCGCCGCCTCGTCTTGGACCCGACCAAGGACTACCAGCGGCTGCCCTGACCGAAAGGTCCTGGTCTACGATGTCCTGACACACCGGTCTCCGATGTCTCGCGACATCACAGAGCGCCCCCGGCAGGACTCGAACCTGCGCCACCGGCTCCGGAGGCCCATTCGGCCAGTCCAAGGCGTCCACTGGCACAGGCCACGTGCCCCGGAGCTGGGGATTTCTTCCGAGCCGGCGCACTGAATCTGCTGCGTCCTACCCAATCGATTGCCAAACGGATTGCCAAAAATCGCAGCACCGGCTTCCCTTGGCCATGGCAGCAGCTCGGACGGCACCACTGGATAACTTGTCCGGGGACTCAGCTTCGTTACCTGGGCCCACCCGACGCCTATTGCATGCCTTCTGGCCAGGATGGTCGGTGAGCACGGGGGCCCCGTGCCACGGGTTGGTGCGTGCACCGGTATCGAGGGCAGTCGGCGTCAGCGGGGCGGCGGTCAACCGCGCTGTATCGCGCTGAGAGGGCGCCTTGGACCCGTGCGCCCGGAGCAATCAGTTGTCCGCGCCAGGTTCTCCACCTCTCCGACCGACCGGCTTCCCTTCCTTAACTGCTTTTTCGAACTCCGCCGACCCACTCCGGACACTCTCCAAGAGTGACGTGGTTCCTCCCAATCCCCATCCAAAGCCACATCGGCTCGCCGCCAGGTCCGGCCGAATGGCCGACCCTGGTGTGGAGTTGCTGTGCCGATGAGGCAAATGGTGATGTCGCCGCAGGGCCTGAACCTTGGCCCGAGTGGATACGCCGCCGCCAAATATCTATAGCATTTCGCCTGTCGTCCGGCGCCCGACGTCAGCCGAGGAGCCAACGCGGTCGGGGCATTCAAACGGGAGTCCCCTTGGGCTGTCGTGGGGCCCGTTGGCGGTTGCCGAGGCCACACGGAGGGGGTTGCGGGCCGTTTGCGCGTCAGAGAAAATCTACCTCCAGAGCAAGCTCGGGCTTCCTCCGGCGTAGCGGATGCGTGCCCGGTCTTGGGGAGTCGTCGTCTTTGTGGGGAAAAATGGCCATGTCACCCGAGTTCAGTATCAGCGTCCGGGATCTTCCCGATTGTCACGTCGTGGCCCTGCAGGGTGCGCTGGACATTGCAACCGCCGAGGGTCTGGCTTGGTTGCTGGTGGAGGCGGCGGTTTCGACTCTCGTCGTCGACCTCTCCGATTTGAGTCTCATCGATTCCCGCGGCATCACTGCGCTGGTGGAGGCCCGCGAGCGCGTTGTGGCCGCGGGAGCTGGCGACGTGGTGCTCACGCGACCGAGGGGAATAGTCCGCACGGCCTTGGAGATCGCCGGGCTCGACGAGTGGATCGTGGAATGGTCGCCAGAGTGGGACAATTG
Organism: uncultured Acidimicrobiaceae bacterium; assembly: GCA_963754445.1. Classification (GTDB taxonomy): domain Bacteria; phylum Actinomycetota; class Acidimicrobiia; order Acidimicrobiales; family RAAP-2; genus Bog-473. Next base: position 104,747 of record CAVWFT010000001.1, read on the forward strand.
ACCCGCCAGGTTTGCTGCACAAAGCTGCGCCGCACTAAACCTCTTGATGAATAAGTACGTCATGCGGCGTTAGAGTCCGTCGGGCTGGGTATTGGCCTGACGTGTGCGCAAGTGGCGGGGCGTCGAGAGCGTTGCGCGTTCAGGCCAGCTTTAGCCCGGTCCCGGTCAGCGCAGCCCAGGCGCGTGAGCTCGTAACGCGTACCTTGCACCGATGGGGGCTCGACATTGTCGAGGAGAGGGCACAACTGCTCGTGACCGAACTCATCAGCAACGCCGTGCGGCACGCCAAGACGATGCTGACCTTGACGTTGACATTCGATGGCAACCGCCTCCGTGTGGCATTGTCAGATCAAGACATCCGCCCTCCCGTACCGGCTCCGCCGTCTGATCGGCATCGGGGCTGGGGTCTGCGCCTCCTCAGTGCACTTTCTTCGGACTGGGGAACGAACGTGAACGCGGAAGGCAAAACCGTCTGGTGCGACCTGTACATCGACGACAGCTCGCCGCACGGTAAGGGTCCGAGTGCGGTCGCTTGGGACCCCGGACAAGCCACCGTCAGTACCGATGGGCGGAAGGACTCCTACAGACCATAAGGGAGCGCCTGGCCCGTTTCAGATATCGCCGTCCTTGAGCCATCAGCGCCAAGCTGGCGCAACATTTTGTGTTCACGTGGTTCCCACGGGGTATCCGGTAAACACCCCAGCGTGGCGGCCTCGTAACCGCAGCTGGAGTGCGATCAGGCCCGAGTTGTCCCCAGTCCAGGGCTGGGGCGTCGGGCCGATCACGATTCGGACCGAAGTAGTCCTGATGTCGCAACAGGTTCAAAGTCTGGAGGGAAATCAGGAACCGCGATTGGGCAGACCTTTCGCAGTTATATGCGCACGGCGCTGCGGCTTTGGTGGAAGCCAGAGATCGCATTGTGGCCCGCGGACAGGGCGACCTGGTCCTCGCGCTACGAGTCCGGATGCTCTGTGCTGTCTTCGACGTCGCTGGTCTTAATGGATGAGTCCTGGAACGCTCTCCAGACTGGGTAAAGAGGTCGACCCGATGTTATTTGCTCACTTTCCCGATTGCCCGCTGTTGCCCTCATGCGGGGTGCACGAGCCGGTGGCGTTGTCCACGCACGAGTTAGGTTGATGAGCAGCCTGGCCGGGATCGCTGGGGGAGCAAGCCGCCAGCGTTGAGGCAGCCACTAGACCAAGGAGGCCCATCACAATTCGTTTCATATATCTCTCCATCGACCTGGGTGATACCCGGCGGCGGCCGATGGAATCCGACCAGGCGTGGACCGGCATTCGGCGAAGTCAGAGGGTCAGCCGTCGATCAGGATGCCATATTCGATCATAGAAATGGAAGGCGCCCTCACAGCCTTGAATCGCTGTCGTGGTGGTCGGCCGTGAGGGTGGCAGCTCGCCAGAGAGTTCGGTGCTTCACCTAGCGGTTCAATCTGATCCTTTCCCCGGCGCGCGCCGCGATCTCGTCTTGATGGTTTCATATGCGTTCACGGAACGTTGGGCGCGAACGTAAGACTTATCAGGAGCCAACGCGGGTCCGGGTCATCTAGGTGGAGGAGGTTTTCTGCCGTGGATCTGCAATCGCATCGTGGCACGTCCAACGTGCCCCGACACCCCGCAAAGCGTCGGCCGAGGCAACAGAGCTTCCCATTTCAAGCAGTGTGCTGAATGAGGTACGGGAAGTGCCATGGAAACACCAACCACGAATTGGGAAGCTGATGCTCCGACCGACTTGGGCTACGCGTTCGAGCGATCGTGCGGATGATCGGTTTTGCTCTGGCAACGTTGGCATCCACGCGAGCATCATCCCGCTCGCTGGAGGGATCGGCGAGGGAATCTACGGCCCTCAAGAATCTCGCTGGCACTTGGTGTTGGCCGGTGCTCCCGGGAGGCAGTAGTCGAAACGCTATCTTCAGAGTCCTCCTGACGTCTGCATCGATATCAGCGGGTCCGTTTCAATCACAATGCCGGAGTCCGCGCCGCGGGTCTGCCTGCCCTTTTGGCGCTGCCACGTGGGGGTTTGAGCTCCATGCGGAGCATTCGCATGGGCGGTGGGTGAAACGGCTTGACGCTAGCGGCACCATCCTGGGATACTCCCGTTGCAGGCCTGTCCGGGTGGGGGCTGCCGCCACCCGGGTCCAGCGAAAAGGAGCGGCGCAAACGATGATGCAGAGTGAAAGTCAATCGGGTCGGACAACCATGTGGCTGGGAGTCCTTTCGGTCGTTGTCGCCGGTATCGTGCTGTTGCCGGCAGCCGTCGCCCAGGCGTCGTCCCCAAAAGCTGTGACCATCTCGTCGATCATCACCGAGGGCAGCACGGCGAAGCCACTCATCATCGTCAAGGGAAGCGGTTTCGGCGCAACTGCTCCTGTGGCGGATCCTGCAGCGCACCCCAATGGCCAGAGCGCCTGCCCCGCCTTTCCCGTGTCGCCGGCCAAAGACATCAAGCACGACGGCTACGACTACGGGACCGACATGCTGTGGCTGGAGAACTCCACCCCAAGAGAGCCCACCGCAGGATGGCGAGCCGGCGACTACGTGCCCAGTAGCGAGATTGACTGCATAGGGATCCGCATTGTGAAGTGGAGCCGTACCGAGTTGGAGTTCAAGCTTGGGACTGCCTATGACAACCCGACGTTAGAAGGCGGAAACCAATACCAGCTGAACCAGGGTGACATCATCGAGTTCGAAGTCCGCGGCGTGGAGTCGGAGGGAACTGTCTGTTTCGGGTGTGCATAAAACGATCCTCTTCGGCACATCCAATTTGGTCTGTCCGTCCCTTCGATCTTGAGTCTGCTCCAGACGCGCTGCTTGATCGCCTTCGAAGGCTCGCCCTCTAGCCCGGGCTTGCAAAGAGCCCTAGCGGTCTCTCCCCACTAGCGGCGGTATGAGGCGGCCGTCGACTCCTTGAGAGTCATGCCATGACCAGACACATCGGAGAGCGGCCGTAGGTGCCCGCCCCGAGGGTCGAGCGCGCCATCAAACAGCAACGTCTCAATTCGGTGATGGTCGTGGAAATATTCGATGTGACGCATGTGAGGAACACTGAGTCCCACATGCGCATGCAAGTTTGGGGCGCAGTGCGCCGATATTTCCAGGCCTTGAGCGCCAGCGACCGCCGCCGCACGGAGCCAGGTGGTATAGCCGCCGCAACGGGTCACGTCGATCTGGAGACAGTCCACCGCTTCGGAGGCAACCATGCGAGCAAAATAGGACTCGTCGTAGCCGTACTCTCCGGCGGCGACATCGACCTCAAGTGCGTCTCGAACCATGCATAGGCCTGTGAGATCGTCGGATGAAACAGGCTCTTCGAACCAGGAGATGTCAGCGCTGTCGATCAACACATCACCGATCCGAATGGCCTGTTTACGATTGTACGCCCCGTTTGCGTCGACGAACAGTGCGACACCATTGCCGATAACGGTTCGAGCGAACGTGGTCCGGGCTATGTCACGCTCAGGCCGCCCACCCGATGCCTCACCGATCTTGATCTTCACCATGGGGATTTCCCATTCCCCCACCCATTGCTCCAATTGGGTTCGTGCAGTCTCCTCGTCGTAGCTGATGAAGCCACCGCTCCCATAGATGGCGACCTGTTCCGTGCATCGCCCGAAGAGGTCTGCCAGCGGGACGCCAAGGTGGCGTGACTTGCAATCCCACAAGGCGATGTCCACCGCGGAGATGGCACAGCTGACGACACCGGGCCGGCCGATATTCCGACATGCTCGGACCATGCGCTCGTGCGAGCCTGCCGTGCTGAGAAGGTCCGAGCCGACAACCGTATCCGTCAGGGTGTCCTCAATGACAATCTGAGATGCTCGAGAGCCGTACGTCCACCCGAGGCCCGTTGTTCCACCAGCACGCACCTCCGCCGTTACCACGGTGGTCGCTCGCCATTCGAGCGTTCCGTCAGCCTCGGGCTGATCGGTCGGCACCTTGAAGGTCCGCGTGATGATCTCCTCCACCGGGACGGACACGTTTAGCGCCGGCCAACCCGGGCAGTGATCCACTCGAAGGTGCGCACGGCCGTCCGGAGAAGGCTGCCCCTGAGCTCTCGTTGCTCCACTTCGTGGTCACCCACCAACAGCTTGCTGGAAATGCACGACCCTCGGATCGTCTCGACGTGCCGAATTTCGGGCGTCATGGCAACGCACCATGGTAGGTCGCCAGCATCGAACGACGCAGCTGCATGTTCGGGTGGGCGGATGCGACGTGCGCATCTGGAACCGGCAGGCGGTCGAGGGCTGCCGAATCTGGCAGATCGCAGAACTCCATGTCAGCTCGACACTCGAATCGGAGACGAGATTGTGCCCGGTGTTCGCAAGAGGCCGCATTCGCCGCATCGCAGATGGCAATGTCCCACGGCGGCGACGTGCTTACGCTTGTCGACAAGTTCTCCCTTCAACTTCGGCTCCTCGTGCTGCGATTCAGGCCGCCATAGTTCTGATGCCCGGCCTGTGTGGCGACAAACCAGCAGCTGGCGTGAGCAGCGCTGTCGTGTGGTTGAGAGATCTGACGAGGGGTAGAACCGTTTCGTCGAGCATCCCTCACCAAGGCGGCGGAACGGGAGTATTTACACAATGTCCAAAATCGCCTCGGAAGTGCTTCTCGAGCGACTCGCTGATTGGGGGGTCGACACGATTTTCGGGCTGCCGGGTGATGGGATCAACGGAATCATGGAGGGCTTGCGGCGACAGGACAGGATTCGCTTTGTCCTCGTGCACCACGAAGAAGCCGCTGCTTTCATGGCCACCGGATACGCCAAGTCGACCGGGCGACTCGGGGTCTGTCTGGCCACCTCCGGGCCAGGGGCGATCCATCTCCTGAATGGACTCTACGACGCCAAGCTCGATCACGCTCCTGTCCTCGCTATTACCGGAATGCAGGAGACCCAGATGCTCGGGACGGGCTATCAGCAGGAGGTCTCGCTCGAGAAACTGTTCATCGACGTTGCTGAATACAACGAAATGATCCATGTCCCGGCTCAGTTGCCAACCCTCGTCGACATCGCCGTTCGCCATGCCCTGACCCGGCGGGGAGTGGCCCACCTGACCATTCCGACGGACATTCAAATCGCAGTGGCCGGCGCCAACCCGTGGAGTGCCCCTGCCCCAGCGGTCAATCAGCCAACGGCGCCCATCTATCTGCCCGCATCGGGTCTGCCCCGGCAGCAAGATGTCTCTGCTGCGGCTGAGGTGCTGAACGCCGGCTCCAAAGTGGTGATACTGGTCGGGGCAGGGGCACTCGGTGCGAGAGAAGAGGTACTGCTGGCGGCCGAGCGACTGCACAGTCCGGTAATTAAGACGCTGCCCGGAAAGGCGGTGATCCCCGACGACCATCCCCTTTGCATCGGCGGAATCGGACTTTTGGGGACCTCACCGGCTATCGACGCCATGGAAAGCTGCGACACCCTGCTCATGGTGGGGACGAACTTCCCGTATACCAAGTACCTACCCGATCCGGGGCAGTGCAAAGTCGTGCAGATCGAGGCCGATCCCATCCGGGCCGGGAATCGCATCGCGACGGAGGTGCCCATGATCGCCGATGCGGCCGCTGGCCTTGTGGCTCTGGTTCCACAACTGGCCGAATCCTCCGCCCGGTCCTTTCTCGATGACCTTCAAAACAAGATGTCAGGCTGGCGAGACAGGATGCAGGCACTCGAGGCGATCCAGACGGATCCGATTCAGCCGCAGTATCTCATGCACGTCATCGACAGATTGGCCGCCGGCGACGCCATATTGACATCCGACTCGGGAACGATCGCTACCTGGGCGGCCCGTCACTTCACCATCCGTGACGGGCGCAGCTTCTACTTGTCGGGGAACCTCGCCACGATGGCTCCCGGGCTGCCCTACACGATCGCCAATCAAATCGCCCACCCAGGCCGCCAGTGCATTGCCTTTGTCGGTGACGGGGGATTCGCCATGCTCATGGCGGAGTTCGGGACGGCATGCCGATATGACCTTCCGATCAAGGTGATTGTGAACAACAATGCGTCGCTCGGCCAAATCATGTGGGAGCAACTCGTGCTTGGTTATCCTGAGTACGGGATTCGCTTCGGGCGACCTCCCAACTTTGCACCGTGGGCCGAGGCATGTGGTGGAAGGGGTATTCGGGTCGAAACAGCCGGCGACGTGGAGAGCGCCATCAAAGAAGCTCTCTCGTTCCCGGGGCCGGCATTAGTCGACGTCCTAGTCAATCCGGACGAGCCGCCAATGCCCGGCAAGGTTGAATACGAGCAAGCAAAAGGCTTTTTGAAGGCCTTCTTGGCCGGGCAACCCCGGAAAGCCACCATTGCCAGCACGCTCTTTCGCGACAAGGTCTCGGAGATGCGGACGTGAGAGCCGCCATACGTTCCACGCTCGACGAGCGAGAACACATGAGCGCCGGCAATGAACACGTCGGCATCGATCGTTTCCTCCAGAACGTTCGGCACGGCCGCTTCGAGCGAAGCCTGGCCGGCCTGACCGGCATTGGAGCGCTCATCACCGGGGTAGAGATCTGGCTCGAGCACGATCGAGCCAGTTTCGCAAATCGGATGATGTGGGTCCCTGTTGCGCTGACCCCGGCAATGGCCGCGGCCGGAATAGCCGGAATTTTCTCCAAACGAGCGGCGAAGACGTTTCTGCCGGTGGTCTCGATTGTCGTGCTGTTTAACAGCATGCAAGGCGAATACCTCCACCTGCGCGGCGTCGCTCAGCGACCGGGTGGATTCGGGCGTAATTTTGCGCTGTACAACGCGGAAATGGGACCTCCCACCTTCGCGCCCCTCCTCTTCGGACTCGTTGGCGGAATGGGTTTGGTTGCCTCCATTCTCCGCCGCGAAAGCTGACAAATGGGAGTTACGCCGGGCTCGGCCGAACAACGGTTCCCAGGCTATGACGTGATGCGGCAGGAGCCGACGTGGGACGAGTTCACAACCTCGGTCGTGACCGCCCGCCTGGGGCCGCCTGGTCCACCCCTGTTCTTTGGGGCGGACGAGGAGCCCATCGTTCGTGCGCTGCTCGATCGTCTGCTGGCCCAAGACGAAGAACCACGCGTACCGGTCTTCGAGGTGATCGATGCTCGTCTCGCCGAACGGCGTGGTGACGGGTTCCGCTACGAAGGCCTTCCCGATGACCCAGAGGCGTGGCGTCAGTCTGTGGCTGGGCTGGAAGAGACGGCTCGCACCGATTTCGGAAGACCATTTACGCAATTGGCCCACCAAGAGCAACGAAGCATCATCGAAGGGGTGCGGCTGGGGCAAGATGAGTGGCACGGATTGCCTGCCGGACGCCTCTTCTCGCTGTGGATGCGGTACGCCTGTAGCGCCTTCTATGCCCATCCCTGGGCCTGGAACGAAATTGGGTTCGGCGGTCCGGCATATCCGCGCGGTTACAAGCATCTTGCCCTGGGAGCCCGCGAGCCGTGGGAAGTCGAGGAGCGGGACGCCAAAGACCCGGTTCCGTGGGCGGAACGCTCTGAGGGGGTCAAGAGGAGGCACTCCGACGGCGTGTCCCCGGCAACCGGCGACTCGTCGGGATCCGCCGGGGCCCGATGAGCAGCAGCGGATGAACGGCGTCAGGAGGCGCAACGCGTCAGCCTGGCTTCTTCCGAACGATGGGTCGCGCACGAACCACCAACTTCGCAACGACATGCGTCGCTTCGGAAATGAAGATGAAGTCGACATTGTCATCGTCGGATGCGGAGCAGGAGGCTCTGTCCTGGCACAACGATTGGCCCGCAAGGGTTGGGATGTCGTGGCTTTCGACGCCGGACCTTTCTGGGATCCAGACACAGACTGGGTTAGTGACGAGGCTGGATCGCACCACCTCTACTGGAATGAACCAAGGGTGATTTCGGGAGCCGACCAAGTCGAACTGGGCAGCAACAACTCGGGGCGCGGCGTCGGAGGCTCGATGGTGCATTTCGCTGGCTATGCGCCCCGCTTCCACCCCTCCGACTTTCGTACATATACAGACGATGGTGTCGGCGCCGATTGGCCGATCGAATATCGCGATCTCAAGAACTACTACGAACTCCTCGAGGCTGAGTTACCCGTGGCGGGTCAGAATTGGCCCTGGGGGGACCCACACCGGTATCCGCACTCGCCACACCCGATGGGGGCCAACGGGCAAGCCTTCCAACGTGCAGCGCTGGCGGCGGGCATCGACGCCCGCGTTGGGCCGGTCGCGATCACCAACGGGCGCTTTGGCAATCGTTCGCACTGCATCTACCGTGGCTTCTGCCTGCAAGGATGCAAGGTCAACGCTAAGGCATCACCCCTGATTACACACGTGCCGGATGCGCTTGCTCACGGTGCCGAGATTCGACCGGACTGCATGGTCAGCCGGGTGGAGATTGATGAGCAGCGCCGGGCGACCGGGGTCGTTTACTTCCACCAGGGCCATGAGTATCGCCAACGCGCCCGTTTGGTCGCCGTTGCCGGATATTCCATCGAAACACCACGCTTGCTGCTGAATTCTGCGTGTCGAGAATTTCCTGACGGCCTATGCAACGACTTCGACCAGGTCGGTCGTTACGTCATGGTGCAAGGGGCTCCCCAGACGACCGGACGTTACGACGAAGAGATCAGATCCTACAAGGGACCACCACCGGAATGTTCCTCCGAAGCGTTTTACGAGACGGATCCCACCAAGAGCTACAAACGGGGATTTTCTTTACAATGCATCTCGCCACTCCCGATCGTGTTCGCCGAACACGTCTGCGCCCAGGGACATTGGGGTGAAGTGTTGCGAGAGTACATGCGTGACTCTGTGCACTGGGCAACCTTCGGCGCCTTGTGTGAGTTCCTTGCTCTTCCCGGGAACCGGATCACGTTAGCCCACCAAACCGATGTTCACGGGCTCCCTGTTGCGAACTTTTCTTACTCGCTGTGTGACAACGACAGGGCTCTTGTTGACGCTGCAACGAAGGTTATGGAGGAGATGCACCGTGCGGCTGGCGCGGCGGAAGCGATCACCATCAATCGTGAAGCTCACCTCATCGGGGGTTGCCGCATGGCAAGGAGAGAAAGCGACGGTGTCGTTGACAGAGATCTCCGTTCCTTCGCCGTGCCGAATCTCTTCGTTGTGGATGGCAGCGTGTGCCCAACCCAAGGAAGTGCCAACCCCGCACTGACGATAATGACCCTCGCTGCTCGTGCGGCGGACTACCTCACCTCAGCATCATCCAATGCCTAACCGAGAGAATGTGCTCGATCGCTTCGGGGGTCCTGTGCTCGGACTCCCGATGGCGAGTTCCAACCGCCACCTCGGAACGGGTGTCAGTACTTCACCGCAAAACAGGGGTTCGCCGCACGTCAGCGTTTGGTTTCAACAGGGTGATGGAATCGCCGGCTGCTGGAGTCGTTCCGATGAGTCGGTCACGGGATCATGGCTTGCTCAACTGGTGGATGACTCATCAGTCTCGCCGGGAACTCACGTTTATTCGGTCGGGAACGGTGACAGCGAAAGGTTGGGGAGTTTGCGGTTCCGTCTCCGAAAGAACGACCGGCGTCCCCGATGCAGACTCCTGCGATTCCTTCCGGCAGTAATCGGAACGGTTGCGCAGGTCTCCTGGCTACACCCCAGTGATTGTCTCCTACACCCGATCGCTTCCGGACGTCAGATCCCGAAAATGAGCGAGTCACATGTCGCTCGAAGTAGCGACAACTTCATGACTAGGAGATGACGCCCCAGGTGGCTACATCATGATCGGCAGGCCCAGACAGGGTCGAAATCCTGAGCACCGCCTTCCCGCTGCCATCGCGATTGTTGTCGGGGTATTCCTCTACGCGCTCCTTCCGAGCGACCTTACGGTCGGCAGTCGGTACATCATTCCGGGCTTGGAGGTTGCATTGCTCGTTCCCGTCTTGGTGTTCAATCCGCGTCGGCTTGAACGCCAAACAAAACTCTCTCGTGCTCTGTCTCTCGGTCTGGTGGGGGTCATTGGTTTGGGTAATCTCATCTCGCTCGTTCTGCTTGTTCGTGCACTCGTCGAAGGATCAGCGAATGACAGTCACAAGCTTCTACTCGCCGCATTGCAGGTCTGGATCACCAACATCATCGTTTTCGGTCTGGCCTACTGGGAGCTCGATCGGGGCGGCCCGGTGCAACGTGCGACGCTCTCTCGATCGGAGATGCCGCCTGCAGATTTTCGGTTCTCTCAGGACGAAGATGCCGATGCTGTCGCAGAAGTAGCTGCGTCGTCGTCGGATCGGGTCGATTGGGCGCCGGTGTTCGCCGACTATCTCTATGTGTCGGTGACCAACAGTTCCGCCTTCAGCCCCACCGACACGATGCCGTTGTCCAGTCGAGCCAAGGTGCTCATGGGCATTCAAGCCAGTTCCGCCCTCATCGTGTCTCTCCTCGTCATCGCCAGGGCGGTGGGAGGGCTCAAGTAGCGCAGGTTCGATGCGATGCTGCCTAGGGCCTGCCCAGTTGGTCGCTCGATGCTTCACCTTTCCGAAGGGGTTCATTCTGCATCGTGACGGTTTTATCGTTCTGCCGAGGGGTAGCTCTCACGACAGGGAGAATCCGTATCGTCGTTCGAGAACTGGAGCCGCGTACATGACACAAGCCATGCCGTCTCACAGCAAGGAAGAAGCGTCCGATGATCTGCGCGAATACCGACTTCGCATCGTCTATTCGACTACTCGCTATCCGCCGCCGGACCACACCGTCATTTTGCGTACCAGTCAATCCGATTGGGAGGACGTCGAGATGGCCTGGGTCGAAGGAGCGTGGCAAGCCGAGCTGCGTCCAGCGGAGAACGAAGCTGCGCTCGATGTGGAGTTCAAGTTCGTGTTGAACGGGACAAGGTGGATGACCGGTTGGAACCAGCAGGTCCGGATTGAGCAACCCGGCTCCGTAGTGCAGTTCAATGATTCCAATGTGCAGTTCGAGGACTAGTGGATCGCTGATCGCATCAACAATGTTCGATGCGCGACCAATCGACGACGAAAACTGGTGAGCCGGCGGTCGTTCTCTACCCCCCTCGAAGTCGCGCTTCCAGGTATGACGCCCACCTCAATGTGGGACTTCACTACCGGAGGGGCCGATCAGGGCGTAATCTAGCTTCTTCACCTTATAGTCGTAGCCGGGCGAGAGGAAATCGTTCGGCTCCGTCGAGTGAGAGACGCGAGAGGGGAGCGGCGTTCAAAGTGGCATCCCGATTGTGCTTCGGTCGGCGATAATGGCCCTCGACCAACAACTTGACGCGGCATTGACGGAGTCAACTGCGTCTGCCGAGCCGTCGCGGGCCACCAAGCGCGCGTCGATGAACTCTCTCGACCTCCCATTAACAACTCAGCCGCAGCGATACACGCACATGCTCCATCGGCTTTCCCTCGCTGTGCTCGTAGTGGGTCTTGTCGTGACGGGGACCCTGACCGCAACTTCAAGACTGAACTATCTGCACAACGAACAGCGACTTTCAAACCTTCAGACGAGCCTGACCGCCTCGGCGCTCGGTGTGGCCCCGGTCGACCTGGAGCGTCGCCTGGGTCAAGCAGCGGGGGCGGCCGGCGAAGCATCGAATCCGGCGGCGACGTTTCGACAGGTTATCCAACCCTCGATGGTGCCGAAAGGGTCCTTCACGACGGCAACGCTCGCCCTCGTCCGCGGGGGGCGGGTCCAGGTCTTGGCTCACGTTGGAGCTAAATCCATCAATAATCCAACGGGAAAGACGGCCACAGCCCTCTTTGTCCGCACGGCAAAGTCCGATTCACTCGTCACCACCAGAGTCGTGGGAAAGGGGGTACAACGTCTAGGTTACTTGATGCCGTTCGTCGGACCGGGTGGAACCTATGTGGCCTCGGCTGGACAAGCTTTGCCTGGCAGTCGTCGATTCACAGTTCCAGCAAAGTCGCCGGACTCGGGCCTCAATATCGCGATCTACTTCGGTAGGACTACGAGTTCCGCCGCCCTGATCGAAACGAACGTCGCACACCCACCGCTCAGAGGCACCATCTCCACGGCGATCGTGCCCTTCGGATCCAACGTCCTGACTCTTGTCGTCTCACCGAGAGGACCGCTGGGAGGGCGGTGGTCGGAACTCCTGCCCTGGGGAATTCTTGTAGTCGGCTTGCTCTTTACCATCGGCGTCGCCGCTCTGACCGAGCGCTTGGTCCGTCGACGCCGGTACGCAGAAGAGCTCGCCGAAGAGAACCGACGTCTGTACGGCGAGCAGCGCAATGTATCGCTCGCCCTGCAGCGATCTCTCCTCCCGAAAGCATTGCCGGAGGTCAGGGGCGTGGAGTTTGCTGCTCGTTACATTCCTGGAGAATCCGGCACTGAGGTGGGTGGGGACTGGTATAGCGCTATCGCGATAGACGACCACCGGTTCGCGTTCGTCGTCGGTGACGTATCAGGCCGAGGAATTGCCGCCGCAACCATCATGGCTGGACTTCGCTACACGATACGCGCCTATGCCGCGATCGGCTTCAGCCCAGAGCGCATCCTTGCGATGGCGGCGAAAGAAATTAGCATCAGAACAGATCGGCACTTCGCGACGGTGCTCGTGGGTGTCGTCGACAACGAGCTGCGTGTCGTCTCCTTGGCCAATGCGGGTCATTTACCTGCGCTGCTACTCAATGGGGAGGAAAGCCGATTCGTCGACGTTCCGACGGGGGCTCCACTCGGTACCGGTGTAGCAGCATATGACTCCGTAACGATTCCCATTCCGTTGAACGCGACAATGATCGCCTACACGGATGGTCTCATTGAGCGGAGAAATGAAAGTCTCGACGACGGAATGGAGAGGCTGCGAGACGCGGCGTCGTACGGGACGGCATCAGTTGAAGATCTTGTTACCCGCCTCTCTGAGGTGTGTCTTAGCGGCAAGCTGTCGGATGACGACACTGCGATCCTTGCCATTCGGTGGCTGGACTGAAGCTTCAGAAAGCTCAGATCTGGCGCTTCGCCATGCGGATAGTCTGGAGGACCAAGAATGGCAATGGGAAAAGTGCGCACGGATTCCGTTGACTTGTTTTCGGGACTGCCTGTTGTCGTTGCGTATGGCGAGGTGGATTTAGCGACAGCCCCGGAGATGGAAAACCATCTCTCGACAGCTCTTGGCACGGAAGGAGACGTTGCCGTCGATCTCTCAGGCGCGTCCTTTCTCGACTCAGTAGCTCTCGGAGTGTTGACTCGGGCGTTGGAACGTTGCGAGGAGAAAAACCGGAGGCTCTTTCTCATCATTGGTGATCCGCGAGTTCTACGTGTCTTCGAGCTGACCGGCCTGATCACGAGGTTTCCTATCTTTGCGAGTCGAGCTGAACTAGAACGACATCTTGCTGAAATCGATTCGCGATGAGGATGGCCCGAGCCGCTAAGCAGAGCGCAGGCCGACTCCCCCAACCCTGGAGTGCCGGCCCTTATTGCCAATCCAATAGAAGGGACGACTCAAAAGGAAGTACCGGCCGGGCGTTTTCGAGTGCTGCGTTTTATGCAGTCTCCATAGTACAAAGCGACGTGGAAACATGTCTGACGTGACACCGAACTCGGCATAGGAGCCGATATCCGCATTAGGCGCCATCCGAGGATGTTGAGCGCCGCCGGGTCCCCTCGCCTTCGGGCTACTCGTCCTCGTTCTGCTTCTCACGCGACTCCGCAAGCTCCTCCGGAGTTGCTGCCTCATGGTATATGGGCGCAGCGGCAGGTGTAAGGTCCTCGCTTTCGGGGCTGTCCGAGGATGCAGATCTTCCGTCAGTCGTCATGTCTGTTATTTACCCCCTGTTGTCCTACGTACTCGGAATCGGCGGCTGCAAAGACGATGGCATTTGCCGTCGCCTCAAAGTCGATTGCGCCCCGGGCATCTAATCACCACTGAAAGGGCGTTCTCACGTCGGATCTTGGTGCCAGAGCCCTTCAGTTCAGTCGCCCCAGGGGAGATGTGCCTCATCGAGCAGCCTTCAAAGCGTCGGGCGGCCAACCGCCGCTGGGCAATCGGTGGCTCAAAAGTTCAGTGATAAGGCAATCGTTCCTTACTCCCACCAGGCGATGGATTGAGCGGGCGCCCACCCCCCAGCGTCGGCGAATACCCGCGAGGAACTCAATCTGCGAGTGGTTTGTTGTCGAAAGAATTCTGTGAAGTTCGAACACCACCATTGAGTCGTGGGTGTGTCGACGTCGTCAGTCTTTTGGTCGCAACCAGTGGCACAGTTGCTTAGGGGTCGCCGCACCCTTTGCTGGAGATACGAATGACCGTATCCTTCTTGAGGCCAGGGCGGCTCGGGCGGCATTGGCGCCGCACGCCCCGTGAACACCGCCGCCGGGGTGAGCGCTTGCAGAAGCCAGATACAGGCCGTCGATGACGGTGCCAGCGCGGCCAGTTCCGGGAATCGGACGGAGAATCAGTTGCTGGTGAAGCTGAGAAGTTCCACCATTGATCGCTCCACCGTTCAGATTGGAGTCACTCATCTCCATTTTCGGAGGAGTGAAAACGTGTCGAGCCAAAATCGAGGACCGAAAGCCAGGAGCGAATTCTTCTATGCGATGCTCGAGTCGTTCGGCGATTGCTTCCTCGTCATCGGTATCCCATTTTCCAGAGATGTCCCCGCCGGCATCCGTATCGATCCGCCGCGGCACATGAGTGTAGGACCAGGCCGTCTCGGCTCCGGCGGGTTGCCGGGTGGAATCAGTCATGGACTGCTGCCCAACGAGCATGAACGGTCGGTCGGACACTGTGTGAGTAGCCAAATCGGCCGACCAACGGGTTAAATGATCCAGGCTGTCCGCCAGGTGGACGGTGCCGGCCAGTCGGGCATATGCCGAAGACCACGGGACCGGCGTGTCGAGGGCCCAATCGACCTTGACGGTCGCGGCGTCCCACTGAAAGCGTTCGAGGTCAGCCCGAATCGACTTGGGGAGAGGCGTTTCGTTGAGCAGTCGTCCGTATAGCTGAGGCGCGTCGACATCTGCCAGAATCGCGTGGCGCGCCGCTATTTCCTCACCACCTTTCGTACGCACGCCGATCGATCTTCCGTTCCGCACAATGATCTGGTCGACACGTTCGCCACATCGGAGCTGACCGCCCACCCCCGTCAGGCGAGCAACCAACGCCGCAGTCAATGAGCCCGCTCCACCCTCTGGGACTGGAAAGCCGACGCTTTGGGCCAGTGCACACAACATCCAGCCGAAGAATCCGCTTCCGGCGGTTTCTGGACTGAGGTCAGCATGCAGCGCATTACCCGCCAAAAGGAGCGCCCCGCCTTCGCCGCGAAAATGCTCTTCGGCCAGGCGGCGCACAGGCGAAATGCTTGTGCGCCCTAACTCAAGAAGACCTTTTGCTCCGAGCCGAGATGCCAGTCGGACTCCGGCCCGCACTGGCGGAAAGGGGTTTAACAAGGCGCGGACGATGTTGGCCCCAGCCTGGTCCCAGTCCGTCATCAGGCGAGTCCACCCGGTCCCGTCTCCGGGCGCATAGCTTTCGAGACTCAGGACGGTCTGCTCCAGCTCGGGGCCGATCACAGCGCATTTCCCGTCAGGGGTCGGATGAGCCAGTGCTAACGGAGCGCGGAGCCAGCGAAGTCCGTACTCTTCGAGGTGCAGGTGGGAGAGAGCAGGCGAAACGACCGCGAGAGGATAGAAGGCACTAAAGAGGTCGTGATGAAATCCGGGGATAGTGATCTCGCCCGTGCGGACCGTTCCACCGGGTTCATCGTGCGCCTCGAGCACCAAGACATCCCAACCAGCATCGGCCAGGGTGTTGGCGGCCACCAAGCCGTTGGGGCCTGCTCCGACGACAATGGCGTCTGCGCTCATGTGTCGGCTCTTCGAACCAGCTTCTCCAGGCGTCGAAGGGCCTCCTCGTTCCTAAGGTAGATGACAGGATCAAATAGCCGTCGTGTCACCCGAGCCACAAGAGGTGCCGAAGGCCCTTCGGTCATCGTCACCTCCGTGCCCGCGTCCGATTTCGTCAGCCTGAGCTCGATGTGGGCGGATCCAAGAGGCCGCACCTTGGCGTGCAACACGAGCTCATGGGGCCGGTTGCTCTCGAGAACGGTCGTTTCATCCCGGATGTGGAAGGGCCACACGCCGACCGTGTGGTGAAACCGCGCGTATTTTGCGGGCCAGCCTCCTTCGGAGCCGCGAACTTCCTTCGCTCCGACAACCCACTCCCCATACTGAGCCGGGTCGGCCAGGACTGCCCATACCTGCTCCGGCTCGGCGTCCATCTGTCTGGTGTTGGTGGCCACCTTCGACCTAGACCATGTCCGGACGGGCCTGCCGCGCACAAGCGGCACCGATGGCTGTCTTGACTTCCTTGTGCTCCTCGGGCGGTGGCAACACGGCAGGAATTCCCAGAGTCTCGATCCGCAGCTCCCGAGCCCAACCCGCATTGGGACAGACGTGGTGATCTTCCTGCTCTTCCATTTCCCTCTGGAGGGCCCGAAGCACCTTGGCGGGGTCTCCGCGAAGGCGTTTCACGGCTTCGCCGATGAGTTCCCAGTTGATGGGGTCTTTGGTTTCGGCCAGGGTCGCACACTCAGCCGCGACGATCTGGGCCTTGGCCGCAGTGACGTCCTCCTGGGCCAGAGCAATGGCTCTCGCTAGGGCTTCGCCGGTGTGGCGCACCGCTCGGCGTCCCCGCGTGTCGAGCGCAGGACCGAGACCGAAGGCTCGTAGCGATTCTTCGACAAGCGTGACATGACGGCGAGTCTGGTCGGGGTAGTGCTCCCACTCTTTGCGGAGATCGTCATTGTGGCAACAGTCGAGTGCTGCCTGGTCGACCTGGACCCCAACGAGTTCGGTCTCTAGAGCTTGGCAGAGCAATTCATGGACATGCTTTTCATCGATTGACATGGGATCCCTTCGCGTCAGACTGGCGGCTCTCCCTGGCGAGAGGGATACCCGGCGTCTGGCCGATGAATCGCCTGACCGCCAATTTCGCTTGGTGGCGGTCTGTTCGTGATCACGGGACTCCGCCGCCGGTCGGTCAAATTTTTCGCCTCTGAGCCGGCAAAGGTCTCGAGTCTCTTACTTACAACACCGCTCCGTAGCATCGGACACCCGGGCCCGTCGGGGGCGTATTGATCGACGGTCAGAACATTCTCCGCCCCGGAGCGGCGACCACCGGTGGCGTATGTGCCCGAGCCATAAATGCATCGAGATGACAGACGAGAGCGGGAACCGGGCCCCCTCCGACCAGCACAGCGGACGGTGGACACAAGTGGAAAGGAGAGGCAACGACGCGCCCCTCACTACGGCGCACCGACTCCCGAGGGTCCACGCGCAGCGCGGAACTCGCTGGAAGATTCAACCTCACAACACTTCCAGTTGACCAGACCGTCAGTGAAGAAGTCGATAGAAGGATTCCCGCCGTGGTTCGCGTCAGCCGCCGTTCCGGTCCGGACGGGTGCTGAGGCCCTGTTTAGCATGGTGTCTGATCAAAGCCCGGCGTATGTGGATGTTCCATCAACACGGAAGCTAAATCGAGAAGGTCGAGTATCTCGGCGAAAGATGTCGATACGTGCTCGAAGCAAATGCGACGTTGTCGTGTCGTTGCGACCAACTGATAATGGAGGATCTCGGAAATCGCGACCGAGTCGATGAACGAGAGCTGACCGGCGTCAATACGTATGACCTCTCCTCCGTCGAGCAAGGCTTGATCAAGAGCGGCTCTCAGAGTTTCGATACAGGCAATATCGAGTTCCCCAGCCAAAATGACATGACCAAAAGAATCGACCCTCGCTAGAAAACGATCCTGCGGAAAAGGTGTTCCCGTTGGTGCCGCCGCCCTTATTCCCACCGTGTCGCCTCCCTTATCCTTGCGTTGACTCGCCGTCTGGGCCGTGCATCGGCGGACCACCGCTGGGCTTCGCAGACTGTTTTAAGCCAACTGAGGGGGACCTCAACGCATTCTCGACGATCACCCTGAGACCAGATTCTTGTTGTCGTTGATCTCCTGGGAGGACCGCTCACGCTCCTTCATCTCGGATTCGAGGACATGACGCACTCCCGATACCAGGTCCTCCCGCATGGCTTCCTCCGCCTGACGAAACGCGGTGTAGTAATGATCGTCAAACTCCTCGACAATCTCGAAGCTCCATCGACCGTCGAGGACGTTGCGGCCGACGATCTCAGAGCGAAGCCAACGAGCGGTCTCGGGATGACCCGCCTGCTCAAGGGTTTTAACCGCCTCGACCAGCGTGAGGTCGGCATGACCCATTAGCTGATGAAACTCATAGAGGTGCCCGCGGGCGCGCTCCACCCATTCGAAAGCCTCGGTGACCTTTCCCACCGCTTTGACCGTGGCGTCGTCGACACCGGCGGGCCGTCGGCGATCTTCTCTCCGACCCCCACAGAGTCCAGGGTCCTGCGCTGCGTGGATCACGGGTGGGGACGCTCGACATCGCCGGCCCATCGACCGGAAGCGTCGCCCCGCTTCTCGATGAAAGCTTTGAAACGTTCGAGATCTCCGACCGCCTGACGCTTGACGATGCCCAGCATGTCGCCTGCCTTTTCCACGAGACCTTCTGGTTCGACGTCGAGCTGCAACATGATCCTCGTCGTGTTGTCATCGATTCGGTGAAAGGTCACGACTCCGGCATTCGTGGCGCCGCTGGTTGCCCGCCACGCCACGCGCTCCTCGGGGTGCTGTTCGGTTATCTCGGCGTCCCACTCTCTCCTCACACCATCGATCTCAGCCGTCCAGTGCAGGTGGGTGTCGTCCACTTGCTTAATCGACTCGACCCCGTCCATGAACTCGGGAAACTCCTCGAACTGGGTCCATTGCCCGTATGCCGTAGTGATGGGGACGTTGACGTCCACTGACGTTTCGGTCGTACTCAAGTCTCTTCTCCTCGCGATGCGGTGGCACTGACGCCTGGATACTCATAAACGGGATTACCCGGAGAAGAATTGCCAAAACACAACGTATAGTTATTTGCATGAATCTGGACACACCCGGCTTGAGCATCGGAAGTTTGGCCGCGAGAACGGGTGTCTCGGTAGCGACCCTCCGAGCCTGGGAGCGCCGGCACGGGCTGCCCGTTGCCGAGCGGCTGCCGAGTGGACATCGTCGATACTCGCAGCGGGACGCAGACATGATTGAGGAGATCCAACAACGAAGGCTTCTCGGCTCCAGCCTCACGGGAGCGATCGCTGCAGTCCGGGAGCGTTTCGAAGTACCCCGGTCTTCGTTGACGCGGACCGTACGTCACTTCCTCGGCGATATCGCCGCAGTGCGAGTCACAAAGCCCATGCTTCTAGCCATGAGCCGGGCGATCGAGGACGAAGCCTCAGCCCGGGCACAATGCCCCGTCCTCGTAGCGGCATTCCAGCGCGACGAATTCCGCCGGCAATCAGTGGACAGGTGGAAAGATCTCAGTAGAACTTCTCTCGCCACGATTGTCTTTACCGGATCAAAAGCGAAAAGTAGCCGGCGCGGATCCACCTGGCTGGTGGCCCTGGAGGTCGGTGATCCCCTTACAAGAGAGTGGGCTGTAATTTGTGACTCCCTTCAATTTGCGGCATGCCTCGTGGCGACTGAACGCCTCCGCGAGAAGGGCCACGGAAGTCGCTATTTCGAGGCGATCTGGACGGTCGAGCCAAAGGTCGTAAGAGAGGCGACTCGGACAGCTGTCGCACTCGCTCAAGTTGCGCATCCGTTCTTAACCCATCGGGTGGCGGACACATTGGGTTCACCACTCGCTCCGGATGCCGCTGCCGCACGCACCGCTTCCGTTCTTCTCAACCGCCTGGCCGCGGAACTCGACCGAGGTGTGTGAGTCCCCGAGGATCGGAGGCGATGGAGTCGGCTCGACGTACAGCTTCCGGTCCTCGTCAGCCAAAAACCGCTGAACGACGCGATTCACGACCAGCCTTCGCCGTCGAGACCATGCACAGATCTACAACCGGTGGCCCAGAGCGCTTGGGCTTACCTCGAACTGAGCTCTTTTGACAGAACGTCTGAATTCAGTGGCAACGGACCCGGTTGAGGCGGTCTAAATCTGCCTTTTCGAACTGGGCGCGCTCGCATCGCGACCGCGGCGTGCTGCATACAGCAGCGTGTTGAAGCAATTAAACTGTTGTGAGACGGATAAGTCTCGTGACGGGTATTTTGCTTTGCGTAGGCAACGCCTGGGGCCGGACGCTGTGGCGGTGTCGCCATTCAGACCCGTCATTTCTTCCCCTAGCTGCAACCTCAAATGCGCTTGTCCACGACTCGGATTGCGATTTTCAACATGGGGTATTCGTCGCATGAAGGCACCCATCATCCAAACGGAAGGAGCACATGATGGCGCTGAGTGAGGCGAGAGATCCAGCGCCTAAGGAGGTCGCGATCGGGGAGCTGGTAGGCCGTGTTTCCGACGACACGGTTCGACTCGTTCGAGACGAGATCCGTCTGGCGGGCGCCGAGATGAGCCAGAAAGTTAGGGCGGCTGGGTTGGGTGCTGGACTTTTCGGAGGTGCCGGAATCTGTGCGATCTACGGATTCGGTGTACTGATCGCGACAGCGGTGGTAGGCCTCGCCATGATCGTGGCCCTCTGGGTAGCCACTCTCATTGTGGCTCTCGTGCTGTTCGCCCTGGCGGGCGCCGCAGTCCTGCTAGGAAAAGTGGAACTCAGCCGTGCCGCCCCCCCGTTGCCGACGGAAGCCGTCCGGAGCACGAAAGAGGACATTGATCAGCTGAAGCAAGGAGTACGGGCGTGAGCGATTTGAACGTAAACCCCGACCCCGTCGCGGCAGTGCGGGCTGACATCGAGGCGACGCGAACCGATTTGGTCGAGACCGTGAGCGAGCTCTCGGATCGCTTGAGTCCAAAGAAGCGGGTTTCCGCGGTCACTCAAGACGTGAACGAAACCGCCAAGCAGGCAGTCGGTCACGCCGAACAAGTCACCAAGGACGCGACAGCGAAGGCTCATCACGTCGCGTTATCGAACATCACGCGCGGTCGACAACTCGTCAAAGGCAGGGAAGGACAGTTGGCCGCTGTGCTGGTGATCATGGTGGGTTCGCTCCTCGCCTGGCGACTACGGCGGCACCCGCGATGATCAATGTCTCTTATTCGCTCTGGGGCATGCTCGCCGGGCTCATCGGCGGAGCCGTGGCCGCCACCTTCTTCAAACGTTTATGGAAGTTATTGGGTGGTGAGGACGGGATCCCGATGGCCACTGATTGCACCCATGGCTGGCTTGAGGTCGTTCTCGTCCCAAGCCTCCAGGGCGCAGTGCTCGGTGCTATCAGAGCGTTCGTCGGCGCAGGGGGAGGGACCGGTCAGCGGCCCGGTCAGGGCGCCGAGTCAAGAAAGGAATCATGAAGAAATTCGGTTTGGCGCGCCTTCGAGCCATCGAAGCGCTCGAGTCCAGCGAGGGTCTCGACGCTTTTGCGAACCGGATCGACAACATGACCCGAACACTGGTGAGCCCTGGGCCGTTGCGCCGATTGCTGAGTGGAACAGATCTGGGTCATCCGAGCCATCCGATCTTTGTGCAGCTGCCCATTGGGCTCTGGACAAGTGCATCGGTCTTGGACTTGCTCGGTTTGGGAAAGACTAAGGCCGCTCAGACCTTGATCGGCCTCGGTGTCATCGCCGCTTTTCCGGCGATTGCGAGTGGAGCGTCGGACTGGATAGATACGGAAGAGGCCGAGTCCCGGGTTGGGGTTGTCCATGCGCTGATGAACACCGCTGCCGCGGCCTGCTTTTCGCTATCGTGGTTGAGGCGCAGAGGAGGTCAACATAGCGGTCTTGTGTGGTCGACCATAGGTATCGCTTTGGTGAGCGCAGGGGGCTACCTCGGAGGACATCTCGCCTACGCGCTCGGTGTGGGTGTAGACACCAATGCCTTTAGCTCCGGGCCTGACGACTGGACGGCTGTGCGGGGTAATGTCCCGATGGAGGGTCTCGGTGCCCGAACTGTGGACGGCGTTCGGGTGATGGTGGCACAAACTGAAGCAGGAAGATTTGCCTTGGCCGATCGCTGTAGCCATCGGGGTGGGCCCCTTTCTGATGGAACCTTGGATGCTGATTGCGTGACATGCCCTTGGCATGGCAGTCGCTTCGAGCTGGCTACAGGCCTCCCTACGAGCGGCCCGGCATGCATTCCGCAGCCTGTGTATGAAAGCCGGGTCGTGGAAGACAAGCTCGAACTGCGTCGAAAGGAAAGAAGCGCTCTGCGCCAGCGCGCTGTATAAACCGAAAACCTCCGTATCGTGGGCCTTTAGGGTCGGAAACGATGTCGCTATCAGTGGAGAGGTCCGTCGGCGCCAAGGTTTCGTCGGATCTACAATTAAGTGAGAGCTGCGAGATGACGCGGTCTGACGACGAGCCCGAAACGTCGGGCAGGCGGCCGGTATTCAACCGACTAACCGCACGTCGGACCGGAATCGACGTCGTCGTACGCGGAGAAGCCATCTCGCTCATTGGTGCTCGCCCCACCCCGCAGCCCGCCTGAGGATGGCGCCGATCTCCGAGATCTCTTCCTCCAAACTGACGGCTCGACGAGCCAACGTCCGGAGTGTGAACTTGGTGAGTGACGTCACGTCACGCTGGGTCCCAACGCGATGGGCCGCAGTGCGCTCGAGGAGGTGCAATATGTTGAGGTCGCGGAGCTCGGCCCAGATCGGCTCGGGAGCAGTCAAGACAAGCCGCGCATCTGGTTGAGCACCTGGGTCCGGGCCTTGCGCGCCGACATCCGGGCAACGCGCAAAACCCGCATGGACTCGACGTTTCCGTCCCTCGACTTGGCTTCGCCGCCGCCGTCGCCTGATTGGGCAGCCCGGGCCGCACTGATGGCGTCTTCGGGATCGGATTTCTCTTGAGCCGGCGACGTTGGCGACCGGGCCGGTCGACTTCGACCACGCGAACGCGCTCACCGCTACGGTAGCGGGCTGAGTCCGGCGCCGTAAGAACCCGTGCCTTCGATGTCGACCGGCTCGACCGGGCCGAACTCGCTCAGCCAGCCCAGCAGCACCTTGTAGCCCCTCCGCGGTCGGCTCGAATTTCTCGACCCCGAGGAGGCATCTCGTGGCGTCCTGGATCTCGCCGGGGGCGAACCCCCACGCCCTCGAAGCCGCCTCAACGTGCTCGTCGAGATCCGAAACGGCGAGGTCGAAGAACGATCACCGGCACGTTCGCCATCGAGGAACTCCTGCACCCACCCGGTATCGGCGAGCCTCCATTCGGCAAAGTTAGGCATCGGTCGGTTCGTTGGCTACGCGTCGAAGAGCCGCTCGTACCAGTCGACCCAAACCGCCATATCGGCGACCGGCATGACTGCAAGCACATGGTCAATCGACATAAAAGGCTTTACCCATTCTGGCGTCTTCTAGTGACCGGCGAACCGCTGCCGTGGAAGGCCGGATCAGATGGGACGCGCTTGGCATTTCGTGATCAGTAAAGTCGTCGCTTTGCGTCGCCCGTCCAAGACGCCTGCGGGTCGGCGTACCGGGTTTATGATCGTTCATCGGCCAGCCGGGTCTAATGCTCCTCCATCGTTTGTCCCGAAGTCGATTCTTGCGGCTTACAGTGGTTGGTACCAGAAGGCGCCACTCACCGTGGAGGCAGTAGAGGAGCCCGCCAGATGCGGGGTGTTGTTGAAGTAAGTGTTTGCCGGCGTCCAAGTGCTCCCACCGTCGGCCGATACCTCAAAGGTGAGATTCACCGACCAAGCGTTCGACGAGATCGGGATAACGGCACCGACGGTCGACTTGACGCCGAGACTCTTGACCGGAGCCGCCGTCATCGTCAAACCTCCCTCAGCCTGCACGACGAGTTGGACGTCCAGCGTTGGCGTGGAGCCGTCCAGACTGGGGAACTCGCACGAACCTGAGTAGACGGCTTCACCGCTCGAGAGGTTGGAGGCGGTGCTGTTGTAGGCCAGCGCGGCCGTGTTCAGTCCGAACGACCACGTGGCCGGGTTCGCCGGGTACCACAGTCCCCATGCCAGCTCCTTGGTCTTCTGCAGTTTCACCTTGCTGAAGGAAAAGGTGACGCCGCCGGGCAGGCCGATGGCGCCGTCGGTCGAAGGACTCGTGGTCTCCTTCCCTGAGCCCGGAGCCGGGTAAACCGGTCCGACGTGCTTGGGGGTGCTCGCAACGGCCGCCGGTGCAAGGCCGGCGCTCCCCAGTGTCGCAAGGGTCAGCGTCAATGCTGCACAGAATCCGCCAGCAACTCTGGCCTGACGAGACAAATGAACTTTTGTCAATGATGAACGAAGTCGCATAGGTAACCTCCCACCTGATCGCCGGGTTATCCCGCACGTGACACGTGGGTTGAGTCTTCTCCCGAAAACCGGAGGCGTCAAGGGCGACTCACCGGGCATCAGCCGATAGTGACTTTCGTGAGAGTGCCCAACGACGGTTAGGCACTCTCACGAGGCTTCGAAGGCCATGCCGACGAGTATCGGGACGACGATCCCGGCTGTGCTGTACCGTTCGAGCCAACCGCCGCCCTTCAGAGATCGGGGAACCTCCATGAGCGTTACGACCGTGACTCGGTTTCACGCCGCTGCTGGCCAGGAGGCGACGTTGCTCGACCTGCAGTCGGAGGGGCGACGACGCATGTTGGCTGCCGACGGTTGCGAGTCCTTCGACATTCTGCGCGATCAGGTCGACCCGCGATCCTTCGTCTTCGTACAGACCTGGTCATCACGCGAGGCACACGATGCCGCTTTCGGCGAGCTGATCATGGCAAGTGGTCATCTGGGGAAGGTGCTTGCCACGCTCGACGAGGGCGTCGTACAGAACTTTTACGACCTAGTTTCCTGAAGGATCCCTCCTGTCCCAGTTTGCCGATTGGGGATGGGACAGGACAGCGAGCGTAGGCGGGCCGGGGCGCACGACTAGGACGCATTTGCCGTCCTTGGGAGGTGGGACCTGAAGGGGGTTTCTAACGATAAGGAGTTTCCGACACCCTGTTCACCCTCTGCTTCCGGGGACTCCATGGAACCTGGCGAGAGGACAGAACTCCCGACCGATTTCAGGCTGCGGAATGTGCGTGCCCCTTTAACCGTCTTTCGGGTCCCCGATGGCACCTGGCCGCAGGACACAGTGGTCGTCGAATTCTGGGGGGTTGAGGGGCGCTTCGAGACGCTGGGGTTCACAGCCAACGGCAGGCCTCGATCGCGGCGTCCGTTCGAACCTCGGGGCGGCTGGCGTGGCGGGGTGGGGAGTTTCGAGATCACTCAGCTCCGGCCGCGGTCACAGGGCCAATTTCTCGACGGCGTGGTCGTCCAGCCTGATCCGCCGATCAGTGGGGTACCCCTGCTTAGGGCAGCGCTCGAAGATAGTTCCCGTCCCCTCCCACGCCCGCAGCACCTGGAGGCCGTAGCGGGCCAGGGCGTCGGTGAAGCGGTCCCAGGCTGGTCCTCGGCAGCCGTGGTTCGAGAGCACCCGAGAGGCGGGGGTCGTCGGCCAGCCGGTCGAGGGCTTCGGCCGTCGAACCCTGAAATCCATTAGCCAGGACGGGGGAGAAACCTCAGTCCTGGGGTTAGGCCTTTCGGGCGGCGTTGTATTGAAGGTGTGGCCTGCTCTTCGAAGCCTCGGTCGGTCTGACCCGCCAGGAACCAACCTCTGGGTATGACGGGGCGAGCGTGTTTGCTTTCACCGATCACTTTCCTCATATGCACCGAGGGGTGGATTTTTCCCCGATGATCACGAAGAAATGTCACGACCCGGGGTTCAAACCTGACCACCCGGGATCTCGGGGGCGTCCCTGGCATCGCTCAGGCCCGCAAAATGACCCCGCGATTTCCAGCACACAGGTGCACCTTTGGTGCCCACCGCCCCATTCCGCCGGACTCGACGAGGCGGCCCGACGTTCTCCCAGCCAGAAGAAAAATCGGGCTTACCAAGCCGGCCGGTTCCCGGCCGGCCAGAGCCATTGTGATCAGCGGCTGAGTCTCCGGGCCCTCAAGGGACGGCGCCGACACGTCGACGCCTCGGCTGCGCCGCCCTTGACCGCCCTGGACCCCCTGGAACAGGAAATTTCCAGAAATACCCCGCCGTGGACGTTTCTGTCGACGCTTTTGTGGACGTCCACAGCGCATCGTCGTGGACATGACCACCGCGGATCGGTCCCACCCCCGCTAAGGATGGGACCGATCTTCGAGGCAGTGGTATTCGATTCCCGCCAGGCCGAGTATCACGAACCCACTCCACTCAATCATTCGGTCGTTTCGATGTTGGAGTGAACCATTGATCGGGTGAAACGTGGATGTGGCGGTTCCCATCGCCAGCGGCAGAGTAGGAAGGAGTCGATTGCGATGCGAATGATGCCAGCCATTACGGGCGCGGACCGACCCCGCCTCCACTAAGACGGGGTCGGTACCTAAGCGGTGGGACTCCGTTCCCGCCAGGCCGGACGCCTATGGCAACCGCTCATAACAACCATCGGTCAACTGCGGCTTGGCGATAATCACCCCATCGGGTGAATTTTCCGTTGCGTTACAGCCGCCAGGCGCGATCAAGTCCCGCCATCGGGCGGGACCGATCACGGAGCAGCTGGGATAGGGCCCCTCACTATGCCCAGGGAAACACGAAGGCACGACGAGTTCCGCTCCGTCTTTCGTATCGGTCTCCTCGCTTGGCCGATGATCACCTGAACGGGTGAAATGACCCATGGTGCCGGGCGGCAGTCCTGGGGTGGAGCCGTCTCCTTAGGGCACGCCCGGGGGCTCGAGTTCCGCCCAGACGGTCTTTCCCCTCGCCGTCTCTTGGACCCCCCAATCCGAGCTGAGCGTGCTCACCAGCCGCAAGCCCCAGCCTCCGTGGGTACGAATGGACGCCAAGGGGGCGAGGGCGGGGGGCCGCGGATCTTGATCCTCTACCTCGATGCGAAGGCGCGACCCGTCGTAGCTGAGGGCCAAGGTATGGGGGGTTTGGGCATGGCGCACCGCGTTGCTGATGAGTTCGGTGACGATGGCCAGAGCAGGCTCCTCGGCTGCCTGGAGATCCCAGCCCCCCAGAGCCGCCTGGGTCTCTCGCCGGGCCTGGGAGGCACTGTCCAGCCCGGGTAGAAACGTCGCTTGTCTTCGGACCTCGGTCATCGCCGCAACCCCAACCATTGCCTGTATTTCGCCGCCACTAGCGCGAATACCCACGCCGTCGGGCGTCAAGCGGGCCCCACGAGGGCGAGGCGGCCAGAGGGGACCTGGGGCCACGGCCGCTTGGCCATAGCTGCCTCCCAGGCATAAAATAAACGCCCGATGTATTGAAAGGCAGGAAGATCGGAAGGGGGCTGTGACGATGGCTTGCGACGTTGTTCAGACCGAGACCGATGGTTTGTACCCAACATGACTCCCGCCGATTTCAGCTACACGGTTCGAGAAGGTCCGGGCGTCCACGTGGTGGCGCTGCACGGCGAACTGGACCTCGCGTCATCGGATGCTCTGGCGGCCGTGCTGTTCGAGATCGCCGGATCGACGCTGGTGCTCGATTTCTCCGACCTGACGTTCCTCGACTCTCGGGGAGTCGCAGCCTTAGAGGACGCCCGCGACCGCATCGCTGCTGCCGGCAAGGGCGAGATGGTCCTTACGCGAGCCCACGGCATGGTCGAAAGGGTCCTCGAGATGGTGAGGCTCGGCGATATGGTGCGGGACTGGTCCGAGGACTGGGACCTGGAGAAGTCGTGAGCTTGCGCAGAAGAGCAACGTGGCGTCATCACCTGATCGGGTGAACTGCGCTTAGTCAGAGCATCACCATTTTGGCCGATGCTCGTCGGGTACGGCCTGTTCAGTGCTCGATGCGGCTGGAGAACACCACAACGGCGGTCCGGCCCCCGTTCGTCCCCAGTTTGCCTCCGACGAACGGGGGACCCGGGCCGCAGGCACAGCGATCCATCGCCGCGGAGCACGGCCGTCTAGCGCCGCCTAAACGTCCCCCTGAGGCAATCGCGATGCCTTTGGCATCTGCGGAGATGTCCTGACGTAACTCGTTGGAGTCGCGAGCGGTGTTGTCGTCGATGACGCCGTCGCCGGCCTGGCTCCTGACAATCCGAGGGAGGCACTGCGAGGCTTCCTAAGGGCTGCGCGACGGTCAGGCGCGGCAGCGGAAAAAGAGTGCGGCCGAGGGAGTGGGGTCGACTCCTGCCCTTCCCTCGGCCCGCTCGTGGTCTCGGCTGATGCGAGATTTCCCGTACCGTTATCGGACCTCAGCCAAGGAATCGCTTCGAGCCACTTTCCGTGACATGGGGTTACCAAGGAAAACCCAGCTCAGAGCCCAAATGAGTCAACCGCCACAATCCCTCAGTTCGCGCCATTTCCCGGTGCTTCGCGCGCGTGGCGCGCGCGAAATCGCCAACCTATTGCCCCTGACGCCGCCAAGAAGGTTCTGGATTTCACCACCTCATCGGTGATGACCAGGCTTGTCAGGACCCGCCGCAGGCGACCGAGGACACGGAGCGGAGCGGAGTCCCGCAGGGTGGTCTTGACGAGCCGCTACATCTCCACCATGGATCCGGCCGCCCTATGGGGCGGCCTGGTAGCCCAGGGGCACCTCCGAGCCGCAGCCGGCCTGACCAATCGTTAGTTCGTGCGCTGAAAAACGAACTGTCGATCAGGTCGGCGAGAGACCTCGCCCTGTTTTAGAAGATTCACGGCGATACATGACGTCAGGACCAGGCACATTCAGCATTTCAGCCTCGGAAACCAGGTGAGCTCACGAAGCCGCTGTGCGCCGTCATTGAACCTCGCGATCTGTAATCACTGAATCTCGCGTCCGGCGATCAGTGAAAGTCGCGCTGGGCTGGCTCCGGGGCCTCGGTGCAAAAGGTTAGCGGCGTCTCCTTTCAGCGGTCGGTTCGGGCTCGGTGGCCGCGGTCTCGAGAGCGTGGTGTTCACGCATGCGCCAGGACGGCCCCTTGATGTTGAAGACCACGGCATTGTGCATGAGGCGGTCCAAGATGGCGGCAGCGACGACCGGGTCGCCGAAGATCTCTCCCCATTCAGGCAGGCCCCGGTTGGTGGTGATCAAGGTCGGGTGTCCTCGCTCATAGCGGGTGTTGACCACGTGGAAGAAGACTCCGGCCCCGCCGCGTTCGATGGGGAGGAGACCGACGTCGTCGATGACGAGCACGCTCGGTGCGGTCAGCGTCTTGAGCTTGGTGCCGAAGGTGCCCTCGCGTTTGGCCCGGACCAAGGTGTTGACCATGTCGTCCGCTGTCGTGAAGTAGCCCCGGAAGCCGGCCTCGACGGCGGTCGTGGCCAAGGCGACGGCCAAGTGCGTCTTGCCGCAGCCCGGTTGGCCCAAGAAGAGGATCGGACGGTTCTCTTCGATGAAGCGGAGCGTGGCCAGGTCCTCGATCAATTTCCGGTCGACGCTGGGCTGAAACTCGAAGTCGAAGTCAGAGAGATTCCGTCGGAACGGGAAGCGGGCGAAGCGCAGTCGGGCCGCCAGCTTGCGGTTGATCGTGGCCGCCGCCTGTTCGCCGATGACCCGGGCCAGGAACTCGATGTGGCTCCATTCCTGTTCCTTGGCCTCTTCGGCCAGGAGGGCGAAGCACTCAGCCGATCGGGCCAGGCCCAAGTAGCCGAGGTCGTCTTTGAGCTGCTCATAGAGCGAGTTCGTCACGAGCCGATCCCCGTCTCATAGCGCGAGAGGTCCGGGACCTCCACCTCGACGTCACCTTCGATCTCGAGGCGGATCGGGGCCGCGGGAGCCACTTCCTCGGGCAGAACCAAGGCCAGGTGGTGGCCGCGGTGCGCCGACAGTGCGGCCGCTTCGCTGTCGGCCAAGTGGACGGCATCCCACACCTCTTGGATGCCCGGAGCAGGAATCCGGTGTGAGCCGACAAGTTCTCCGGCCCAACGGATCTCGATGGAATCGGACTCGACTTCCTGGCGCACCTCGACGCGTTGGCCGAGACAGCGCGGCGGGACCGAATAGCGCACGCCGCGCCATTCGACCTGGGGAATGGCCACGTGGACCCGGCGGGGCTGGGTCTGTCCGAAACTTTGTGTAACGGCGTGATCTAGGGTCCGCGACCGCTTGGTCGGGGCCAGAGAGGATCACTCATGGCACGAAGCGACACGAAGAGCAAAGTAGACCCAGGCAACTCGCCCGAGGTGAATGGGGCCCTGGTGCCGGCGATAGCGCAGGAGCCCGAGCGCGTGCTGGCCGAGGAGCTCTTGGCCCGAGCCAAAGAGCAAGGGGTCGAACTGGTCGGACCCGACGGGCTCCTGACGAAGGTGACCAAGAACGTCCTCGAGGCCGCCCTCGGGGCCGAGCTCACCGAGCACCTGGGCTATGAAGCCCATGACCCCTCTGGACGCGGTTCGGGCAACTCGCGCAACGGGACGACGCGCAAGGTGGTGCACACCGATGTCGGACCGGTCACCCTCGAGGTGCCTCGTGATCGAGAAGGCACGTTCACTCCCGTGATCGTGCCCAAGCACTCGCGGCGGCTGAACGGTTTCGACGAGGCGGTCATCTCGCTCTATGCCAAAGGGTTGACCACGGGCGAGATCCAGTCGCATCTCGAAGAGATCTATGGGGCCGAGGTCTCGCGTGACACCATCAGCCGGATCACCGACGCCGTCAACGCCGAGGCGCTCGAGTGGCAGAACCGACCACTCGACTCGCTCTATCCGGTCATCTTCATCGATGCGATCGTGGTCAAGATCCGAGACGGTTCGGTGGCCAATCGTCCCATCTACGTGGCCATGGCGGTCACCATGGACGGCGAGCGCGACGTGCTCGGACTCTGGGTCGGCACCGGCGGTGAAGGTGCCAAGCATTGGCTCAGCGTGCTCTCCGAAATCAAGAATCGGGGCGTCACCGATGCCCTCATCGTTTGTTGCGACGGACTCAACGGACTGCCCGAAGCAGTCGAGGCGGTGTGGCCGGCAGCCGATGTGCAGACCTGTGTCGTGCATCTGGTGCGCAACACGTTGCGCTACACCTCTCGGGCCCATTGGCCCAAGATCACCAAGGACTTGCGCGTCGTCTACACCGCAGCGACACTCGACGCGGCCACCGAGCGCTTCAGCGAGTTCGAAGACACCTGGGGCGAGCGCTATCCCGCAGTCATCAGCCTGTGGCGCAACGCCTGGGAGGAGTTCATTCCGTTCCTCTCTTTCCCGGCCGAGATCCGCTCGATGATCTACACCACCAACGCCATCGAATCGCTCAACGCTCGGTTCCGACGATCGACTCGGATCAGAGGTCACTTTCCCAACGAAGCCTCGGCACTCAAGGTGCTGTACCTGACTATCAAGACCCGTGACACCAAGGGCGGCAACGCGATTGGCCGTGTGAGAAACTGGAAGCGAGTGCTCAACACGCTCTCTTTGCACTACGGCGATCGCATTAACAATCAATAACGAATGTCACGTCGTTACACAAAGAATCTGACAGACCCGGTCAGCTCTCGACCACAACTGAGGTCGGTCTCGGTGTCGGCCTATTTGGCGCCGCCGTCGCAACAGGGGGGTTCTTTTTGGCGGCGGGCGTCTTTGGCGCTGGACTCGATGCACTGGGCGTTTCAAGTCTGACCGAGTTCGGATTGGGAGGTTTTGGAGCTCAAGTACTCGGCGGGATCACCTCTTTCGCTGGAGCCGTTACGTCTGTACTCGGGTCGCTTTAGAATCGTTCGCCTGTGAGTGCTCATCACAGGCGAACGATTGTTTGGACCTACGCTCTCGTCACGTGCGGCGTCGTCTGCGCAATTGGCGCAGGGCTTGGATGGGATAAGCAGACTGCGGTCACGGGCTTCACGGCGACAGGTGCCATAGTCGTAGTCTTGTCGGGGCTAGTCCTGCGCATCTATGCCGCATTATGGTCGGATGGCGACCCGCCTGCCCGTCGCGGCGTGTGGGCATTTAGCGCAGCGTTTATCGCTGCCTTCAGCGGATTCGCAATCGCAACTGGGATCACGGTGCACAACACAAGCGCTTGGAATTACCTCTCATTAGCGGCACTGATTCTCTCTGTCCCCACAGTCTGTTCTTGGGCGTACTCTCTTGCGTCGGAGTACCCCACACAAACCAAATGAGGGGTGAATTGACATGGTGATCGGCATAGCGGTCTTTTTAGCGGCGTTCGGTCTATTCGCAGTTGTTGTCGGGCTGAGGGGTTTGGCTAGACGGCGGCGGGGTCCCGGGTAGGGCCCAGGTGCCCGCCTCTACGTTGAGCTGGCGAGTAGTATTCAAACCCCCAAAAGAGGAGCCAGGCATGATCGTGGTGATAATTATTGTGGCCCTCCTAGTTCTGATAGTCGGTGGATATCTGCAATCCGGAATCCGCCAAGGCAATCGCAAAGAATGATTGCCATCTTGTAACGAGGCAACTTGTGAAGACTGGCGACGCTTTGTGGATAGTCGTTTTGGGTTCGTTGATCTATCTGGGTTGCGTCATCTACTGGAGACACCGCAAGCCCAAGGGACCTCTGATGCCTGACGAGACGAACCTGCGGCAAGGCCGAAATGCGGTCAGCCTGAATCCGCAGCTGTTGGATGCAATCAGGCCTCAGCTGATTGCCGATCGACCGGCTGGAAAGCGTCCGTGGAATCGCTGCAAGTCCGAAGTGGACCTCGAAACGAGCCCGCGCACACTTCGGGTTGGGCTCCGCAGTGTTCGGCCGCCGCCCTCTACGGAAGGAAGTCTGCATACGAGGGCGAGACGACCGACCTGCTACGTCGAACAGAGGGGCGAGCATCGCGTCAGCGCAATCGCGTGACAAGAGACAGAGGCGTTTCTCGTCCGGTGACGCCAGATGCTTCGGCGCGCAGGGCGATAAGCCGCTGAATCCGATCGTGGCGACAACCGGCGGCTAGGAGCAGATGAGACTCGCACACCAGTCCAGCCTTCCCAGGTAAGCGGCAGCACCCCGTCTCGTCTGCCGTCACAGAGCGACAGCCACCTGAAGCAACTGGTACTCGTCCAACTGGACTAGGTCCGAATTGGGCTAGGGGAGCCGAATGCGCCCACCGAGCTGAAGCAACGCTGCGTTTGATCAGAGTCGGCGTCGGTCGCCGGTCGCCGGTCGCGCATCGATTCCAGACCCGTACATTCCGCTGGCCGTGGCGGCGGCGGAGCCGCCGCTGACGGCCCCTGCGGCTTGATTTGGTAGAGCAACTTCTCACAGCTCTCGACGAAGGCTGTGCATCGCTTGGGCTCTCCTCCGATCGGATATTTCGACCGTCCTGCATCGTCGGAAGCTAAGAATCTGGTTACGGACCGTGTATCCGTTGCGGGTCGTTCGTTTCCGTAACTACCCGTCAAGTGCCGCTGGCCGCTCTGAGTCTCAACGTTCGCTGTTGCCGCTGCGACAACCGGGCGGTACAACCGTCCGCATGGATGAAGAGACGCCCCAGCCGCTCAGCGCGACCGACTGGGAAATGATCCAGGCCATCGGTCGCCGAATCAGCCTGCACCAGCTCGATGCCTTCCGAGCTCAGGGCGCCGGATGTGGCTGGTGCCGGCATCCCATCCGCCTTCGGGGTGTGGTGTTCGACAACGGCGACGCCGGTCACCCACTGCTGTTCTCGACAGCCCAACTTCCCGATGGCGTCACCCTCAAGGCTTGCGGGAATCGCCGCGCAACCCGGTGCCCTGCCTGCGCCGCTATCTACCGGGGCGACGCCCGTCATCTCGTGAAGGCCGGACTACTCGGCGGCAAGGGGATCGACCCTTCCGTAGCAGCGCACCCGGCTGTCCTGCTGACCCTGACGGCTCCCGGCTTCGGGGCCGTGCACCGCGTCGACGGCCGTCGAGTCTGCCATCCAACTCGTTCGGGAGTGTGCCCACACGGACGTCCGACGGCGTGTTTCGAACGGCACGGTGCGGGAGACGGCGGGGTCGGCACCCCCCTCTGCCTCGATTGCTATGCCTATGACGCCGCCGTCTTACAGAACGCGATGACCCCTGAGCTTTGGCGGCGCACCACGATCTATCTGACGCGCCACCTGGCGGCGGTACTTGGGCGGACGCAGGTCGAGACACAGTCGCTCTATTCGTCTCGTTCTGCCGAGTGGCCGAGTTCCAACGGCGTGGCCTGGTGCATTTGCACGCTGTCGTCCGGGTCGATGTTGCTGATGGCGCACCGTCACTCGTTAGCCCCGAACAGCTCGCCGAGGCCGCCGAGTCCACTGCTCGGGCCGTCAGCGTCAAGCAAGTTCGTGGGGTAGTGCACTGGGGTCCGCAGACCGACGTCAAGGTGCTCCATCGGGACGATGATCGAGCAATGCGGGTGGCCGAGTATGTGGCCAAGTACGCCACCAAGAGCTCCGACGACGACGGCGTGCTCGACACTCCCGTCCGGAGTCTCGAAGAGCTTGCGCTCCGGCCCTTGACGCCTCATCACCGTCGAATGGTGGAAACAGCCTGGGCGCTGGGTGGAGAGGCCGAGCTCCAGGCTCTCCAATTGCGCCGGCATGCCCACACGTTCGGCTACGGCGGTCACTTTCTGTCCAAGTCTCGTGGCTATTCGACCAGTTTCTCTGCCTTGCGGGAGGCTCGAGCCCGTCGAGAGGACGAGCGTCGTCGCAACGGGGCCGAGTCCTCGACCGACCGTTCTTCGACGGGTTGTTGGCGGGCAGTCGGCGTCGGCTGGGCCAACGAAGGCGAGGCCCACTTCGCCCAGTATCAGCAGAAGCAGCGAGCAGCGTCGAAGCGGGCCTGCGACGACGACCGCTACACCGCAAGGACAGGCGAGATGGAGGCGAGACCATGAGTGGACGGCGGCAGTTCGGATCGGTGCGCAAGCTGTCATCGGGCAAGTGGCAGGCGGCCTATTGGCACGCCGGCCAGCGCCATGTGGCGCCCATCACGTTCAAGTTCAAGGCCGATGCGTCGGCCTACCTCTCGAAGGTCGAGGCCGAGCTGCGTCGAGGCGTATGGATCGATCCGACCGGTGCTCGCATCGTGTTTCGGGAGTGGGTCGAGGAGTGGTCCGAAACCATCGTCGATCTGCGACCGTCGAGCCGGGTACGTGATCTCGGTTACCTCAAGCGCTACCTCCTCCCCCGCTTCGGAGAACTCGAGTTGGGGCAGATTGACCACATGATGGTGCGGGCCTGGGTGGCCGAGCTCAATGCTTCAGGCTAGGCCCCGTCGACCACGACCAAAGCGGTGCAGCTGATGAGCAAAATCATGTGGGCGGCTGTACAGGCCGGACTATTGCCGGCATCACCGTGTGACGGTGTGCGCAGCCCACGCATCGAACGCAAGGAGATGCGCTATCTCACCGCATCCGAGGTCGACCTTCTGGCCGAGGCCATGGATCCGAGATACCGGGCCAGCGTCTTGCTCGCCGCCTACGGTGGTCTGCGGGCCGGCGAACTCTTCGGCCTCCGGGCCGAGCGCGTCGATCTGCTGCGGCGACGGATTCAGATCGCCGAGACCGTGGTCGACGTCGGTGGCCATCTGCATTTCGGACCGCCCAAGACCCGCGCCGGCAATCGGATGGTGCCACTGCCTCGAGCCGCCTCTGATCCGTTGGCCGAGCACCTCACTACCTACGTCCGGGGCCCTGAAGGTCTCGTGTTCACGGCGCCCGAAGGCGGGCCCGTTTCGCTCAACGTATGGCGGCGCCGCTTCTGGCTGCCCGCCCTCAAGGCCGCCGGATTGGGTCACGTACGTCCCCACGATCTCCGTCACACGGCCGTGGCTCTGTGGATCGCCGCTGGAGCGCACCCGAAGGAGGTGGCGGTTCGGGCCGGGCACACCTCGGTCAGCTTCACCCTCGACCGCTATGGACACTTGTTTCCGGGCTCCGAGGACGTGCTCAACGACTCGCTCGACGCCCTGGTGGAAACGGCACGCCAGGACGCCGGCGACGACGGTCGCGCGCGTTCGCGCGCGCAAAACACCGACTCCTTCGCGCGCGTAGCGCGCGCGAAGGATGAGTCACCAAGTGAAGAGGAGACGCCACAGGTCCGTGAACAGGAAGAACAGGGTGGGCGCTGCGGGACTCGAACCCACGACCTCAACCAAGGAAGGAGAGTCTGACCCCTGATGTCGTTGTCATCGTCCTTCGAAAGCCTTGATCCGGACAGCCCTATCGCCCACGAAGCGGCAGACCTGGCCCGCGACTTGCTCTCAGCGGGATTGCTCTATGACATGGACCGGATTCTCGAAGGACCCATTTGCAAGGCGGGACGGTGAGTGCTCGTCGGGAACGGTTCGGACTTCGTCGAGCGCGCTCGAATTCTTCAGCTGCCTCATTGCATAAATGGTGAAGCTCTCTGTGACCGCAGCTACCCCGAAGGACCGGAGTGAGGACGGCCCGCTCGGCAACACCCTCGCAGACACCATCACCGCGGCGAGCGAGGACAGATGGACGTTTTGATGCACATGGCATCGCTGTCGACGCGAAGTGGCCCCCGACTGGATTCGGCAGTCGAGGGCCACGCCGCTGCCGACACGCTGACGGCAGCTGATTCTCGGCTCAACGATGGATTTCGATGAGCTTCCTTGTCAGATCCACCCGTTTGGGTGATGAGTGGCCAGCAGCCCGGTTCTGCTGAAAGGGCGGCCTGTCCCGTCCCTGGCGGTAGGACGGGACGGGCGCTTGCCCTCTACCGCCAAACCCTCCCCCCTTTGGCGAAATGGTGGACCCAACCAGGGTTTGGCTTGCGGGCATTATGAAGTCTGAGCGCTGACTGTGCAAGCGCCGCTGCACGAGCGGTGCGGTCAGAACGCGAAAACGACCCTGCCGAAGCGGGGTCACAATCGCACTGACCGGGGCATCACCCCGCCGGTCTGGGCCCCCGCCGTCGATACCGCCATGGTTGGCCCATCGCCAATCGCCGCTCTCGGACGGCTTCGGCCCGCCTTACGTAATCGTCGCTCGGCACGAATGCGAACCAGTCAGGCCAGATCGCGCTGGGATGCCGGCCGAGCATGATGCTGACGGCATCAGCCTGGTTTGCGGTCAGCCCTTGCGCGAGCCAGCGGTAGACCATGCGCTTGTTGACGCGCAGAGCCAGTGCGTTAACGCCAACCGGGCCGCTGTCCCATCGCCAAACGGTGGACCGCTCTCGCGAGCAGAACTCGATCACCGGGTCGATGTCGAAGATTCGTGGCTCTCCCTGGCGCGGGCGCCGGTGCGTAGGGTCTCCGCGACAATCTGGCCCGACGTGGCACGGAGGCGACCGCTGACCTCGACGATCAGTTCGGCCATCTCATCGACAGCCTCCTCGACGGCGTCCTGGGCCTGGGCTCGGATTAGCGCTACCGCAACCCCATCCTTCGTCGACCCCGTTGAGATGCCTTGCTCTGCGAGCTCATCGAAAACCTCACGCACGTCGAGCTGATTACTTAGGCGGAAAACCCGCACTCGATCGCCCACGTCGAGTCGAATACTGATGCCATCGCCATCCTTCGTCGATGATGCCAGCAGCATTTCGAGCAAGCTCTGGCTCTTGTCCTGGAGGGACAGCGCGGCACTGCTACCTCCGAGTTTGGTGGTGGCCATGGCCCCGGGGCGGTTGCAGCCGTCGCGGGGGCACTTTCTATGATGCCACCGACATAAGGCATGGTATTGATAACTGTCAAGGGTTACCATGACGTCGCGACACATCACCTGGTCGGCCTGACGGAGATTGCGGAGATGTTCGGCGTGTCTCGCCAACGCGTCGATGAGATTGTCCGATCGGACCAAGGCTTCCCACCCGCCGAGGTCGTTTTGAAGAGTGGTCGCGTGTGGCGTCGGGAGACGATCGAGCAATGGGCAAAAGCGACCGGCCGGAAGTTCAGGAAGCCGTGAGCCTCTACCGCGTTCGACACCCGATCCGGCGTCATTGGCTGCCTCGCTCCGTCAAGCGTGCTTCCAGCCGACCAAACGACGCGCCGCAGTTGTCTTGCGGAGGCCCATCATGTCGAGTGCCAGTGGGCCTGGTTCATGCCGCCGGTAACACCGTCGCCATTGCCCACTTCACAGCGTCATGGCTGCGCCGAAGAGGAAACCGGTGCAGCGGAGCGCTGTGGTCGACGCTCGGGATTGCAGTGGCCACACTCGGGGGTCTCCTCGGTAGCCACCTGGCCTACGCCCTCGGGGTTGGTGTGGACACTAGTGCCTTCGAGACGGGCCCGAACGAATGGACGGCCGCCCGAGGCGATGTTCCGACCGAACCGCTCGTCGCACGTGCGCTGGACGGGGTGCGCGTGATGGTGGCGCAGAACGAGGAGGGCCGATTCACGTTAGCCGACCGCTGCAGCAACGGGGGCGGACCCTCCTCGGAGGGAACTCTCGACAGAGGCTGCGTCACGTGCCCCTGGCATGCCCACGAGAGGCCGGGCGTCAGTGCCCCAACCCGTTTACGAGAGCCGGATCCACGACGACAAGCTGGAACTGCTCCGCTGCGAGTCGCGGGCGCTCCGCCACTGTCCCGTCTGAACGGCCGAAGCACCCTCGATGCCGGCACTTCCACGCATGCGGACGGCTCAGTCCCAGGCAGGCCCCTGCGGCGACGCAAGCACGGTTGAGCCGCCGCTCGCAGGGGTATCCCCAGTACACCGCACGATGGAGCGGGTAACCGAAGGGCAATGCTCTCTTGCGACGGCACTTGAGAAGGACGCATGGACGACTCGGACATCTCAGATCCGGACCGAGACTTGACCGCATCCAGGTCGACGGCGCGCGATACGGCGGTCAAGGTGGTCGACAAGACCCAGGCGGTGGTCGATCAAGTCCACGAGGCCCTACCCGATCAGGTCAAGCCGGCTGTCTCCAGCATTATCGGCGCGCTCCGCGCGACACCGCGACGGACCACCGATCCAAAGAACCGCGCTCCGGTCGTCGTCGGGGTTCTGCTGCTCATCGTGGTCCTCGTCCTGGCGCGTAGAAGGGAGAGCCCCGACTGATGGTCAAGCTCTTCTACAAGCCCTTCGGCATGCTGGCCGGCATCCTCGGTGGCCTCGTCGCCGGCGCGCTGTTCAAGCGGGTCTGGAAGCTCGTCGGCGGCGAGGAGAAGGCCCCGTCGGCGACCGACGCGCACCGAGGCTGGGGTGAGATCATCCTGGCCGCCGGACTGGAGGGTCTGATCTACGGCGCCGTCAAGGCGGCCGTGGACCGGGCCGGCGCCACCAGTTTCGAGCACGCGACCGGGGCCTGGCCCGGCGACGAATAGTGCCTGCGTCTCGCGCCGAGGACCAGAACGGACCACCCGAGGGGCCGACTGACCTCCCCAAAGAATCGATGGTGGCTGTCCTCAAGCGTGCCCGCCTTGAGTTTCGAAACGACAACTTGACCACACTGGCCGCCGCTTTGACCTACTACGGCGTCCTGGCGATGGTCCCGGGTCTCCTTGTCCTCTTTACCGCCATCGGTCTGGTCGGCAAAAGCGTCACCGACAAGGTAGTGCGGCAGGTGAACGAAGTCGCCCCGGGCTCCACAGGCCAGTTCGTCCACAATCTGTTGACCCAAGTGCAGCAGCACAAGAGCGGGACGGGCATCGCCGCTTTGGTTGGCCTGGTCATCGCCTTGTGGTCGGCCTCCGGCTACGTCAACGGGTTCCGCCAGGCGGCCAACATTATCTATGGAGTCCCCGAGGGTCGTCCCATTTGGAAGACCTATCCGATGCGCTTAACGGTAACGGTCGTGGCGGTAGTGATTCTCGTGGCCTGTGCGCTCATCGTCGTCGTCAGTGGCTCAATCGCGACCGAGGTCGGGAACGCCATCGGGATTGGACATGCCGCGGTGGTCGGCTGGAGCATTCTTAAGTGGTTTCTGCTGGTTGTTTTAGTCTCGTTGCTCCTGGCCATTTTGTATTGGGCCACACCAAACGTGAAGCAAGCCGGAATCCGGTGGATCAGTCCGGGCGGAGTAGTGGCCACCATCTTATGGCTGGTCTTCTCAGCACTTTTTGCGGTCTATGTGACCAACTTCGGTTCGTACAACAAGACCTACGGATCGCTGGCCGGAATCGTTGTCTTCCTCATCTGGCTCTGGCTTAGCAACATTGCCGTCCTCGTCGGCGCGGAGATCAATGCGGAACTCGAGCACGCTAAGGCGATCGCTGAGGGCTTGCCGCCCGCCGCCGCTCCTTTTGCCGAGCCGAGGGACACCCGCAAGATGGATGACGAGCAGCAGCGACAAGTGGGGAGAACGACGCAGCGACGCGCGGCGTCCGATCAAAGACGTACGCCGTCGGTCTGAGCTCGACCGACTGTCTCACGTTCGTTGGCTGACCATGTGGGCGAGGAAAAAAGGACCAGCACTCGGAGGCGACGAGTGCCTCATTTTCTTAGCGGCAGCGCTCAACCAAAGTCAGGACGACGGCAACGGGAGGTCCCTCGATGACGATCACGACGCAGAGCAAGGTGTTGGCGGATTCGACGTTCTGAACGACCGGCGCTCCGGAACACTCCATGGCAGGTGGGCGCAGGATGCTCTAGACCTAGGTCGGAACGCCGGCTAGCGGCCCACCCTCTTTGGCGTTGCAGACCGCTCCCCGTCGCACTTGCATCCCTTTCGTGCTGGTCCGAATTGAACAAGCCAGGCCAAGAATCCGCATCTCCCAGCAAATTGGCAGATACTTCGTCGCAATTGGCAGAACCTTCTTCAACACGGACTATGCGTTCTCCAACGCCCTGGCTGCAGCGGAATCCTGAGCCTCCAGCAAATGCCGATAGCGATTAACCATCTCAACAGTGCGCCAACCGTGTCGATCCATTACTTCGCCCACGCTTGCGCCACTCTTGAGCAATGTCGTCGCTGAATGGTGCCGAAGATCGTGCAACCTCATTCGAGGCACCCCCGCCTCTGAGCATGCAGCTACGAATGTCCGCGTGATGGTGTATGGGTTGTACGGCCGCCCGCCAGCCGGATCAGGCGAGAAGATATAAGAAGACGCCTCGACCCTGGCGCCACATTTCTTGGCTCGTTCGTCCGATCGTTTCTTGTGCGCCTTCAAGAGTTTCACTGTCTTCGGACCGATAGCGAGGCGACGGATATCACCCGTCTTCGTCCCCTTTACCTGGCTTCCGCCCGGCACGGCAGCCACTGACCTTCGAATCAGCAGGTTGCCCTGCTTGAAGTCGACATCTTCCCAGTGAAGCCCGGCAGCTTCGCCCCGACGACAACCGGTCCAAGCAATGACTGCAACAAGAGTGCCCCAGTCGGGATCGGTCGCGAGTAGGTATTCGATAACCGTGCGTACGTCGTCGGAAGAAGGCGGTTCCATTTCCCTTGTCCCGAGCGGAGGAAGCTCGATGCCGTCGGTGGCGATGATTGAAACGTAGCCACGCCGGTGGGCCCAGGCCAGCGATTGGCGTAGCGCCCAGTGGATCTTACGGATAGACGACCCCGACTGTCCTTCCGTGACAAGAGAGCTGTAGAGGTCTTCGATGTGGTGTGGTCGCAGTTGAGCGACGCGCATCGACCCGAGTACCGGCTCGATGTGCTTGATCGCTACTCGGTATCGGTCGATAGTGGCCGCGGATAGCCGAGCCTTCCTAGAGGTCAGCCATTTGCTGAGCGTCTGCGAGACCGTGATCGCCTCCGCTGGTGATGATCCCGTTCTCTCTTTGGCGACCTCCGTGACGAACGCTGCCAGAGCGATGCCGGCTTCTTTCTTCGTTCCATGGAACGTTTTGGACGTGTACCGCTTGCGTCCGTTGCTGTCGTTTCCTGCGAACGCGTGCAGTCGCCATGTCGATGGTCCTCGCTGCTGCAGGTGTCCCGGCATGGGCTTCTCCTTGCTGCCCAAGGATACCGACGCAAGGATCCGGATTGCCAGTACAGATTGCCAACTCTGGGGCGTAAGACGACGCAAAACCTAGAAAGACGCTCTGATCAGGTAAAATGTAGAGCGCCCCCGGCAGGACTCGAACCTGCGCCACCGGCTCCGGAGGCCGGTGCTCTATCCGCTGAGCTACGGGGGCGGGATGCCGGGGTGGGGAACCCTCACCGGGGCAAGAGGACGATCGTAGTCCCGCCCGCCCGCCCCGAGTTCGCCGGCCCTCATCGGGAACGGTTGAATTGGTGTCGTAACCTGCACCCATGTCCCGCGACCACGACGTAGCCACCGCTCCGCTGGAGCGGAGTCTGTTGCCACGGACAGCCGAGATCGACGAGAAGGGCCATCTCCATGTCGGTGGGATCGACGTCCTGGAACTGGCTCAGGAATTCGATACGCCGCTCTTCGTCTACGACGAGGAGCACCTCC
Source organism: uncultured Acidimicrobiaceae bacterium (assembly GCA_963754445.1). Classification (GTDB taxonomy): domain Bacteria; phylum Actinomycetota; class Acidimicrobiia; order Acidimicrobiales; family RAAP-2; genus Bog-473. The sequence goes on from CAVWFT010000001.1 coordinate 146,796, forward strand.
GCCGGGCTTGCCGGGAGGCCGTAGACGCCTGGGGTGACGGCGTGGCCTATGCCACCAAGGCGTTCCTCTGCCGGGCCATGGCCCGATTGGCCCATGAAGAGGGCATGCACCTCGATGTGGCCTCCGGAGGAGAAATGCACGTGGCCCAGTCCGCCGGCGTCCCGCCGGAGCGCCTCATTCTCCACGGCAACAACAAGTCCTCCGAGGAGCTCGCCGCCGCCCTCGGAGCGGGGGTCGGTCGGATCGTTGTCGACTCCTTCGACGAAATCGCCCGCCTCGGTGGACTCTTGGAGAGCCTGCCGCCGGCACCCCGGCGCCCGAAGGTCCTCGTCCGGGTGACTCCCGGCGTCGAGGCTCATACGCACGAGTTCGTCCGCACCGGTCAGGAGGACTCGAAGTTCGGCTTCTCGGTCTCCTCCGGCGCGGCGGCCCAGGCCGTGGCGGCCCTCGAGCTCCTACCCGGCGTCGAGCTGGTCGGAGTGCACGCTCATATCGGGAGCCAGGTCTTCGACGCCTCGTCGTTCGAGCGGGCGGGGGAGGTGATGGGCGCGTTCTTCGCCCCTCTCGATCTCCCGGAGCTCGTGGTTGGAGGTGGCCTGGGCGTCCCCTACGTCAACGGCGAGGCCGCCCCGACGCAGGCCGAGTGGGCCGAAGCCACTCGCAACGCCTGCTCCCGGGCGGGCGTCGATCCGGCGGTACGGATCTCCGCCGAACCGGGCCGGTCGATCGTGGCGACGGCTGGCCTGACCCTCTACACCGTCGGCACGGTGAAGCATCTGCCCGGGATCCGTACCTACGTGAGCGTCGACGGTGGCATGAGCGACAACCCGCGGCCCGTGCTCTACGGCTCCGGCTACGAGGCCTTCCTGCCCCGGGCAACCAACGCCCGCCGCCTACGGCCCGTGCGCGTGGTGGGAAAGCATTGCGAGAGCGGCGATCTGGTGGTCCCCGAGGCCTACGTGCCCGACGACCTCGACGTGGGCGACATTCTCTCCACGCCGGTAACCGGGGCCTACGGCTACGCCATGGCCTCGAATTACAACAAGGTGACAAGGCCCGCTGTCGTGTTCGTGCGTGAGGGATCGGCCCGGATCGTGATCCGTCGTGAGGGCGTCGAGGATCTCCTCGCCCTCGATGCCTGATCGTCCGGGACGAGGGCAGGAGGACCGGTGGACGTCCAGGCAGCCTGTACCGTTTGGACGTGATGGCAAGCCGGGCCGCAACCCCGCCCAAAGAAGTTGACGACGTGCGCGACCAGCTACAGACGCATGACACACCAACGGTGCGTGTCGCCCTCCTCGGTTGCGGCAACGTCGGGGGCGCCCTGGCGGAGATCCTTCTGACCCGAGCCGATGATGTGGCCGCCCGTACCGGTATCCGCTTGGAGTTGGTCGGCATCGCCGTGGCCAACCCCGACAAGCCTCGGCCCGCCGCAGTGGATCGGTCCCTCATCAGCACCGACGCCGCCGCCCTGGTCGAACGGGATGACGTCGATGTCGTCGTCGAGCTGATCGGCGGCCTCCACCCGGCCCACGAGCTGGTGGAATCCGCGTTGCGACGGGGCAAGCCGGTCGTGACCGGGAACAAGGCCTTGCTCGCCACCGCCGGCGCCGAGCTGGCACAGGTGGCGGCCGACGGAGGGGTGGACCTCCTCTACGAGGCTGCGGTCGCCGGCGCCATTCCGGTCATCCGCCCGCTGCGCGAGTCGTTGGCGGGCGAGCAGATCCTGCGGGTCATGGGAATCGTCAACGGGACGACCAACTACATCCTGACCCGGATGGAAGAGGAGGGTGACAGCTACGACGACGTGTTGCGGGACGCCCAGGAGCTCGGGTTGGCAGAGCGCGACCCTACAGCGGACGTGGAAGGCCACGACGCTGCGGCCAAGGCGGCCATCTTGGCGTCCCTGGCCTTCGGCTCGGACGTCGTGGACAGCGACGTGCACCGCGAGGGCATCAGCGGCCTGAGCGCCGCCGACATGGCCTACGCCAACAAGCTCGGCTACTCGGTGAAACTGTTGGCCATCGCGGAGCTGGTAGAGGGTGGGCCGGAGATCTCCGTGCGGGTGCACCCGGCCATGGTGCCCAAGACGCATCCACTGGCCGCAGTGCGGGGCGCCTTCAATGCCGTCTTCGTCGAGGGTGCCGTCAGCGGCGAGCTCATGCTCTACGGTCGGGGCGCCGGCGGTGGACCGACCGCGAGCGCCATGCTGGGCGACCTGGTCGACGCCTCGCGGAACCTCCTGGCCGGTGCGCCCGCGCCCGCGCCCAAGCGCACCAGCACCACCGTGCGGGACCAAAGCGACATGCGTGCCGCGTTCTATCTGAGCATGGACGTGGCGGACCGGCCCGGCGTGTTGGCGGCCGTGGCCAAGATCTTCGGAGACCACGACGTGTCGATCCGGGCCATGGAACAGGTGGGCCTGGCTGACGAGGCCCGTCTGATCTTCCTTACCCACGTGGCCCGCGAAGGCGATCTGCTCGCCACCATCGACACCCTGCGTCAGCATCAGGCGGTGGACCGGGTCAGCGGAGTGCTGCGGGTGATCGGCGACGCCGATGGCGACGAGAACGGAGACGGCGCGTGAGCGCAGGGTGGCGTGGCGTCATCGAGGAATACCGGCAGTTCCTGCCGGTCACGGCAACGACACCGGTCGTCACGCTGCTCGAGGGGGGCACACCCCTCCTTCCTGCGCCGCGGCTGTCCGAACGGGTGGACGCGGAGGTGTGGCTAAAGGTGGAGGGGGCCAACCCGACCGGGAGCTTCAAGGACCGCGGCATGACGATGGCGATGTCCATGGCGGTTGCCGAGGGGGCCAAGGCGGTTGTCTGCGCCTCCACCGGCAACACGTCGGCATCGGCCGCCGCCTATGCGTCTCGGGCGGGTCTTGGCTGTGTGGTCCTGATCCCGGACGGCCACATCGCCCTGGGGAAGTTGGCCCAGGCACTGATGCACGGTGCTCGCGTCCTGCAGGTGCGAGGGAATTTCGACCAGTTGCTGACGATCGTGCGGGAGCTTCCGGCACACGCACCCATCACCGTCGTCAACTCGGTCAACCCCCATCGGATCGAAGGACAGAAAACGGGTGCCTTCGAAATCGTCGACGTCCTCGGCGATGCCCCGGATGTCCATTGCATACCGGTCGGGAATGCCGGAAACATCTCGGCCTACTGGCGTGGGTACCTCCAATACAAGGAGGCGGGATACGCAACCAAGCTGCCCCGCATGATGGGCTTCCAGGCCGCCGGCGCGGCGCCCATCGTCTTGGGTCACCCGGTCGAGGAGCCAGAGACCATTGCCACGGCCATCCGCATCGGCAATCCGGCCAGCTGGTACTCGGCTACGGCGGCGGCCTCCGAGTCCGGTGGGTCCATCACCGCGGTCACCGATGACGAGATTTTGAGTGCGTACACGTTCTTGGCCAAAGAGGAGTCCGTCTTCTGTGAAGCGGCCTCGTCGGCCTCGGTGGCCGGCCTGCTCAAGCAAGGCGTCCCGCCCGGGTCCAAAGTTGTCTGTGTCTTGACCGGGCACGGGTTGAAGGACCCCGACCTGGCCATCAAGGCCATCACCGTCCCTTCGGTGATCGAGCCCGGACTCGACTCGGTGCTGGCCGAGATCTCCCTGTGACCGCCGGCCGGTTCCCCCTGAACCGCCCGGCGGAATACAGTGGAGGACGAGGATGTTGGCATTAGCGACTAGTTCCGGCTAGAGTATTGGCATCCCCTATGCGCTTCGAAGCGCTCTCCGCGGGTTCAAGCGGTCCCGGGAGAGCATGACGCACAGGTGATCCCTGGGGGAGGGTGTTCACACGCAGCCCTCCGCCTCCTTGAAATTTCCCCCGCCTTGCGCGGACAACTGTCCGGGCAGGTGAACCTCCCAGAAGAGGAGCCCCGATGACTGCGGAACAGCAGCTCGAACGATCGGTTCTCGAAGGCAAAGAGCGAGAAGAGCTCAGCGCCATCGCCCAGGCCATGTCGCTCAAGACGACGACCAGGACAAAGAAGGCCGACATCATTGATCAAATTCTCACCGCCACCGGCGTGACACCCGGAGCGACCAACGGGGCTGGACACGACGCCACCTCGGCCTCCGGTGAGGCCAACGGGGCCCCGAGCAAGCCGACGCGGCGTTCCCGCGCCTCTGCCGACAAGGCAAGTGCCGACAAGGGCACCGACAAGGTGGTTTCGGACAATGGCACTGCGTCCTCCGAAGCTGTCGCCGCAACCGCCGATGCTCCCGTGTCGGCGGAGAACGGCGGGGCCGCAGCAGCGACGGATGCCGCTCCGGCGGACACGGCATCCAGTCCCGCTCCGGCCGTCTTCGTCGAGCCGCCAGAATTGTCCGACGGGGCGGTGACGACGCCGCAACAGAACGGGCACCAAAACAGCCAGCAGGGCAACGGTGGGGGCGGAAACAACAACAACAACAACAACAACCGCAACCGCAACAACAACCAGAACAACCAGAACCGCCAGCAGCCCGACAACGAGATCGGCAATCGCCGCAGCCGCCGCCGTCGCGGCCGGGAGCGCGGCGGTCAGCCTGGTGGCGAGCTGCAAGGTGGCGGTCAGGATCAGCCCTACACCGGCGAACTGGTCGAAGTGAAGGGCATGCTCGACCTGCGCGACGAGGGCTTCGGCTTCCTGCGCTGTGACGGCTATCTGCCTTCTTCGAAGGACGTGTACGTCTCCATCAGCCAGGCTCGCAAGTTCGCCCTGCGCCGCGGCGACTACGTCGAGGGTGCATGTCGACCGGCATCGAACAACGAGAAGTACCCGGCCCTGCTGCGGATCGACTCGATCTCGAATCTCGACCCCGACGAAGCTCGCAACCGTCCCCGCTTCGAGGACCTGACTCCGTTGTTCCCCGATTCGCGGCTCAACCTCGAGATGCCCGGGGACAAGGACAACCTGACGGCCCGGATCGTCGACCTGTTGTCGCCGATCGGGAAGGGCCAGCGCGGCATGATCGTCTCGCCCCCCAAGGCAGGCAAGACGACGGTGATGAAGCAGATCGCCCACTCCATCGAGGCGAACAACCCTGAGGTGCACCTCATGGTCCTGCTCGTCGACGAACGACCCGAAGAAGTGACGGACATGCGTCGCTCCGTCAAGGGCGAGGTCATCGCATCGACCTTCGACCGGCCGGCCGACGAGCACACGCAGGTGGCCGAGCTGGCCATCGAGCGGGCGAAGCGACTCGTCGAAATGGGTCGGGACGTGGTCATCGTGCTCGACGGCATCACCCGTCTGGCCCGGGCCTACAACCTGGCCGCTCCCGCCACCGGTCGCATCATGTCCGGTGGTGTCGACTCCGGAGCGCTCTACCCGCCCAAGAAGTTCTTCGGGGCGGCGCGCAACGTGGAAGAGGGCGGCTCACTGACCATCCTTGCCTCCGCGCTGGTCGAGACCGGCTCGAAGATGGACGAGGTCATCTTCGAGGAGTTCAAGGGCACGGGCAACATGGAGCTGCGCCTGGACCGCCGGCTTTCCGAGCGCCGGCTCTACCCGGCGATCGACGTGAATGCCAGCTCGACCCGCCACGAGGAGCTCCTCTTCGAGCGGGGCCAGCTCCAGCAGGTCTGGAAGCTGCGGCGTGTGCTCAATGCCCTGGCCAGCGATGGTAAGGATGCGGCCGGGCTCGAGCTCCTGATGGACAAGATCAGGACGACCTCGAGCAACGACGAGTTCCTGGCCGAGATCGCCAAGGGCCCCGGCACCTGAACCTGGTCCCCGGGACGCCGCCGCTCCGGACCAGCGGCGCAGCCAATACAATGGTTCGACTCTTTCGACTGGAGACACCATGAAGACCGACATCCACCCCGATTACGTAGAGGCCACGGTGAAGTGCTCGTGCGGCAATACCTTCGTCACGCACTCGACCAAGGCGGATCTCCACGTCGAGCTGTGCAACGAGTGCCACCCCTTCTTCACCGGCAAGCAGAAGCTGGTCGACTCCGGCGGGCGGGTGGAGCGCTTCCAGCGCCGCTACGGCGAGCGCAAGACCCGGGCCAAGAAGCCGGCCGCCCCGGCCTCGGAATAGCCCCTGGCGCGGCTCCCGCCGCGCCGCGCCGTTCCATCCCTCTCGCCGTAACCTGGCCCCGTGCTTGACGACCGCATGGCCGCGCTCGAGGCCGAGTTCGAGGGCATAGAGAAGGACCTGGCCGATGCGGCCACGCTGTCCAACCCGGACAAGCTGCGAGATCTCTCGCGCCGCCACAAGGAACTGGGTGAGCTCGTGCACACCTGGCACGACCTCACCGCAGCCCGCGAGGACGTGGCCGCCGCCCGTGAGATGCTTACCGACTCTTCGGGCGACGATCGTGAGCTGATGCGCCAGGAGCTCGAAGAGTCCGAAGCCCAGGTAGCCCACCTCGAAGACCATCTGCAGACGTTGCTCGTCCCCAAGGATCCCAACGACGGGCGCAACGTGATCATCGAGATCCGCGGCGCCGTCGGTGGTGACGAGGCCAATCTCTTCGCGCGGAACCTCTACGACATGTATCTGCGCTTCGCCGCCATGATGAAGTGGAAGGTGGACGTGCTCTCCGAGGATGCGTCGGACAAGGACGGCATCAACGAGGTCGTGTTCGTCGTGAAGGGTGCGGACGCCTACATGCGGCTCGAGCACGAGGGCGGCACCCACCGGGTGCAGCGGGTTCCGGTGACCGAGGCCAAGGGCCGGATCCACACGTCGACGGCGACGGTCAACGTGCTGCCCGAGGCACAGGAGGTCGACATCGAGATCGACCTCAACGATCTCAAGGTCGATGTCTACCGCTCGAGCGGACCAGGAGGGCAGTCGGTGAACACGACCGACTCGGCCGTGCGCATCACCCACATCCCGACCGGCACCGTCGTTGCCATGCAGGACGAGAAGAGCCAGATCCAGAATCGGGCCAAGGCGATGGTGGTGCTCCGTGCCCGGCTGCTCAAGGCGGAGCAGGATCGCCAGGAAGCCGAGATGTCGGCCCAACGGCGCGGGCAGGTCGGCGCCGGCAGTCGCACCGACAAGATCCGCACTTACAACTTCAAGGAGAACCGGGTCACCGATCATCGGATCAACCTGACGCTGTACAAGCTCGATCAGGTCCTGGCCGGTGACCTCATGGAGCTCACCGATGCCCTCATGGCTGACAAGCGCGGGAAGCAACTCGAAGGGCAGGAGGACGCCGGCTGATGCCGGGGTCCGGCCGCGCCGCCTCAGCCGAGGCCGCCGCCGGTATCACGCGCGGTGAGCTGGTCGCCGAGCTGGCCGAAGTGCTGGGCGGCCCGCGCGAGGCGCGCTGGGTGGTGGACGAGACCCTGGGTCTCGGGCTTTACCTCGGCCAGCCGGATGTCCCCACGGGAGCGCTCGATCCGTCCGTCATCGCCTCCGCCCGAGCCCTGGCGGCCCGACGAGCCGCAGGTGAACCGCTCCAATACGTGTTCGGCCACTGGCCCTTCCGTTCCCTCGATCTGATGGTCGATCCGCGCGTCCTCATCCCCCGACCCGAGACCGAGCAGGTGGTCGAGGTGGCCTTGGCCGAGGCCCGGCGATTGAGCGGCGGCCCGACGCCGGGCCTGGTCCTGGTCGACGCTGGCACAGGATCGGGCGCCATCGCCCTGTCGCTGGCCGCCGAGCTCGGTCCTGAGGTGGCCGGAGTCGTCTTCGCCATCGACGCCAGCGCCGATGCCCTCGCCGTGGCGCAGGCCAATGACGAGGACCTGCGTCGCCGGCGGGGTGCGGGTGTCGCCCCGGTCGCGTTCGTCCACGGCGACTGGCTGCGCCGCCTTCCGCCCGAGCAGCTGGGTCGCGTGGACTTGGTTGTCGCCAACCCGCCCTATGTCAGCGAAGAGGAGTGGCCTGGACTGGCGCCCGAGGTGCGCGCGGAACCCCGCAGCGCGCTGGTGGCCGGCCCGGGCAGTGACGGCACTCCCGGTTTGTCCGACGTCGAAACGGTGCTCGCACAATCCCTCTCTTGGCTGGCCCGACCGGGTACCGTCGTGGTGGAGCTGGCGCCCCACCAGGCCGAGGCAGCAGAGGCCCTGGCCCGGCGCATGGGTTTCGTCCAGGTTCGGACAGAGCCGGACCTGGCGCGACGACCTCGCGCTCTGGTGGCCCGACTGGTGCCATAGGGAAAGTGGACATGGGCGAATCCGAGAACAGCACGAAGACCGGCCCATACGACGCTTCCGCCACGGAGGCCGTCTCCCCGCCGGTGGTCACCAGCGGTGCGGCCGAGGTGGGCAGTGCTCTGGCTCAGGGCGCCGTGGTAGCCGTCCCGGCGGTCGGCGGCTACTGCCTGGCCGTCCAAATGGGGGTTCCGGGAGGCGAAGCCCGCCTCGAGGCCCTGGCGGCCGACCCCGAGGGTCCGCACTACGCCGTTGGCCACCTCGATGACGTCCGGACCCTGACAGCGAGCTGGTCGAAGGAGATCGAACAGTTGCTCGAGCGGTGCTGGCCCGGCCCCGTCGACGTCTTCCTGTCGCGCGCCGCAGCCCCAGATGACGAGGGCAGTGGAGTCAAGCTCTTCGACCAGGAGGACGAGACACCGAGCCAGGGCTGGGCCCTCACGGTCGGCATGCCCGACGGGCGCGCCATGCGCCGACTGTGCAAGGAACACGGCCCGTGGCGCACGATCCCGCTCAACTTCAACGATGCGTCCGAGGTGGCGCACGCGTTCCAGGCCACCGACGTCGCTCTCGTCGTCGATGGGGGCAGGCGCGAAGGTGAACTCCCCACGCTGGTCGATGCCACCGTCTCGCCCGTTCGGGTGCTCCGCGAAGGGGCGCTGCCGGCGAACTTCATCGACGCCACGATGGCCATGAGCAAGGGACGCCGACGATTCCGCCGCAGCCACTCCGGCGCCGAAGGCTGAACCCGCCGCCGCTCGGTGCCTCCATGGCCGGAATGGCGCACGATCGGATCGTGACCATTCGACGTCCCGTCCGTGCCGGTCCATCATTCGAGGATGCGGATCGGACTCCATGCGTTGGGAATCGGTTCGGGGGCTGATCCCTCCGTGATCACCGCCGTGGCTCGAACGGCGGAGGCGTGCGGCTTCTCGACGTTGTGGGCGGGCGAGCACGTCGTCATGGTGGATCGCCCCGGCTCCCGTTATCCCTACGCCGACGATGGCCGTATCGCCGTCCCGAGCGATGCCGACTGGCTCGATCCGCTGATCCTCTTCGGCTTCGCCGCCGCGGTCACCACCCGGATCCGCCTGGCCACCGGTGTCCTCCTTCTGGCCGAACACAACCCGGTCATCACGGCGAAGTCCGTCGCCAGCGTGGACGTGCTCTCGGGCGGCCGGTTCTGCTTGGGCGTGGGCATCGGTTGGTCGGCCGAGGAGTTCGAGTCTCTGGGAGTTCCGTTCGAAGGTCGAGGACGGCGGGTCGAGGAGTACGTGGAGGCGATGCGGACCCTGTGGCGCGATGACGTCTCAACCCACGAGGGCCGGTTGGTCGACTTCGAGGCCGTGCGCTGCTATCCGAAGCCGCTGCGACGGGCCGTGCCAGTCATCTTCGGAGGCAACGGCGACCGAGCACTTCGGCGCGTGGCCGAGCATGGCGATGGCTGGTACGGCTTCAACGTCCCGCTCGACGTGCTGGCGGAACGGCTTCGAGTTCTGGCGGCCGCCTGCGACGACATGGACCGGCCCGTGGGCGCGCTCCACAAGGCCGTGGCCCTGGTCGGAGCGGTTCCTACGGATCTGCCCGCCATCGAAGCGCTCGGCGTCGACGAGGTCGTGGTCGTTGATGCCCCACCGGACGATCCCGACCAGTCTTCGGCGTGGGTCCGGCAGCTCGCTCGGGACTGGAACGTCCGAGCGGTCACGAGCTGAGGGTCAGCGAGGCGTCGCCATACCCTCGTAGAAGTAGCTGAAGGACTTCGGACCCTTGCCGTAGTAGGTCTCGAGCTCGTCGAACCCGAAGCCGGCCCCTTCCATGAGCGAGCCGATCGGGCGGTTCAAGTTGCACCCGCCGGCGATCTTCTTCTGAATCGGATTCAGGCGGTCCTGCCACTTGGACACCTTGGCGTCCGGAGAGCGCCCGTGCTCGACGAAGTGCACGTGACCACCGGAGCGCAACACCCGCCGCATTTCGCTCAGGGCCTGTTGGACGTCGGGGATCGTGCACATCGTCCATGTGACGAGCACGTGATCGATGCTGTCCGACTCGATCGGGAGCGCGGCGCCGTCGAGTCCGACGAATTCGATGGGAACCCGGCTCGCCGCGACCCGTTTGGCCGCCAACCTACGGCCTGTGGTCGCCGGATCGACGGCCTGAACCCGGGCCACGCTCGACGGGTAGTGGGGCACGTTCAATCCGGAGCCGAAACCGACCTCGAGGACTTCACCCGAGAGGCGCGAAGCCACACGTTGGCGTAGAGCGCCCAGCTCCTTGGTCCCCAAGAGGACGTCGACGAGGCGCGGCACGACCTGATCTTGGTAGTAACCCACAACTCGCAGTCTGCTCAGATCTCGCCCCCGGCGCCACCGCTGGCCCCATGGCCGCCCGTCTGCGTCGCCCGCCGGGTCGGGCACTGCGTCAGATCGGGCGAACGTTCAGGAACTCGATCCGATCCGGTCGACCGCCGCCACCGTACTGACCGATCGCTTGGATTCCCAGTGCGTGCGTCCCAGCGCGGCGAAATACGCGGGCCGCTCGGTCAACGCGTACGTGGCCAACCAGAGACGCTTCAGATGGCGCTTGTACCCGCGGGCCACGTCGTCCTCGTAGGCCGTGCGTCCGTGCAGCACGTGGTAGTTGTTGATGAACTGCATCTCACCGGGCTGCAGGTCCATGTAGACGTTGAATTCGGGGTCGTTGGCCAGCTCCGACATGGTGGCGATGGCCGTTCGAGCCAACGGGCTGAGGCGGGGTGCATCGGCGTGGCGCTGCGAGGCCAAGATGTACTGCGGGATGAAGCGGACGAACAGCCGGCCTCCGTGTTCGGTGAAGGCGGGAATCGCGTAAAAGCCGCTGCTGCCCGCAGCTTGCTCGCCCCGGGCGTCGTAGGGCATCGGCTCGTAGAGCGCAGCTGCCAGGTCTGGGTGCTCGCGGACGAGCTGATTGTGGATGGCCAGCGCGTTGGCCACGCAGGAGAGGCCTCCGGTCCGGGCCGTGCGCAGGCAGAGCAGTCCGACCAGATCTGATCCGTCCGTGTGGTAGTCGAGCGCGATGCCGCCGAGCTCGTTGCCGCGGACGGTCGGGTCGTCGACGGTCTTGCCCTGATCCGTGACGTCACCCAGCACGTGACCGTGCTTGTTCTGGGCCCAGGGCTCGCCCAGGTGCAGGCCGATCCCCCAGTAGAGGAGCGTGAGGTCTTCGTCGCCATAACGGTCCACGTCGAGGCTGGCGATACGGACGAAACCTCGGCCGTCGAGCAACGTGTCGACGACGCCCTCGAGCTTGGCGGCCAGGCCGTCGAGCGGGAAGTCGCCCTTCCCCAGATCCAGTGGGTCCGTACTCTTCGCCTTCGCCGTGGTCAACGCCGCATCGAGCTCCTGGTGATCCGAGCGGGTCAGGCGGAGGGTCCAGGCGTCGGGATCGGCCACGTCGGCCGCCCGCCACTCGGCAGCTGGTTCGAGCTCGTGCAGGTCTGTCGTGTTCATCGCATGCTCCTCGTTCTCACGCCGCCGCAGGGGCGCGGCCGGCCCGCACCAGACGGCCGGGCAGTGCGTCCGTGGGTTCCCCGTTGACATAGGTGATCTCTCCCGAGACCACGGTGGCCGTGTAGCCGCGCGCACCCTGGAGCAGCCGCTTGCCGCCGGCAGGGAGGTCGTAGGCCATGACCGGACGTTCACAGGTCACATGGTCGAAGTCGATGACGTTCAGATCCGCCTTCATGCCGGGCGCCAGGATGCCTCGGTCGCGCAGGCCGACCGCTCCGCGGTGTTGCTGGTCAGCTGTTGGATCACCTTGCCCACCGGCATGCGCCCATGCGAGCGGTCCCGGGCCCAATGAGAGAGGAAGTAGGTCGGGAAGCTCGCGTCGGCGATCAGGCCGACGTGGGCCCCGCCGTCGCCGAGCCCGAAGATGGTGTCCGGGTGGGCCAGCATCTCACCGCACGCATCGAGATTGCCCTCGGCGTAATTGAGGAACGGCGTATAGACGAAGTTGCGGCCGTCGTTCTCGCTCAGCAGGTCGAGGGCCAGCGCGGCCGGCTCGACCCCCCGGGCCGCGGCCATCCGCTCGATGCTGCGCTCCCTCGATGGCTCGTAGTCGGGAACGTCGCCGAGTGGGAAGAGGTGCGCGAAATCGGCGAAGGGCCGCCCTCCGCTCTCGTCCGCTTTGGCCAGATCGCCGAGCAGGCGGGCCCGGAAGGTCGGGTCCTTCAGCGCACGCGCCTGCTCCTCCACGGTCTTACCGGCGATCTCGGCGAAGGTGGGCAGCCGGAGGAACGGGTGGTACGAGGACTGCAGTCCGAAGAGGACGCCGACGGCTCGGGGCGCCACCTGAGCACGGATCGGCAGTCCCTCGGCCACCGCCTCCTCGATCCGGCGCAGGAGATCGCGCCACGCATCGGGCTGGCGACTGTTCTGGGCCAACGACAGGGACAGGGGGAGTCCCGACGACTCGACGAGGCGCCGTACGAGTTCGAACTCACCGTCGACGTCGGGATAGAAGTCCGAGATGAGTTCGATGACGCCGTGGCCGGCGTCGGCCACACCCAGAGCGATCGCTTCGAGCTCGTCCGCCCGGGCGCGCAGCGACGGCGTCGGATCTCCCGATGCCGTGCGATGGTTGAGCGTGCGCGAGGTCGAGAAGCCGATGGCTCCGGCGCGCATCGCTTCCGCAGCGAGTGCGCGCATGGCCGCCGCATCTTCCTTCGTTGCATCCTCCAGGCGGGCCGCCCGTTCTCCCATGACGTAGAGGCGAAGGGCGCCGTGGGGGAGTTGCGCGCACAGGTCGATATCGTGCGGCCGCCGGTCGACGGCGTCGAGATATTCGCCGAAGGACTCCCACGTCCAATCGATGCCTTCGTCGAGGACCGCGCCGGGGATGTCCTCGACTCCTTCCATCAACGAAATGAGGCGATCGTGCGCATCGGGTCGAACCGGAGCGAACCCGACGCCGCAGTTCCCCATGACGGCGGTCGTCACACCATGCCAGCTGGACGGCGTCATGCGCGCGTCCCAGGTGGCCTGCCCGTCGTAGTGCGTATGGATGTCGACGAAACCGGGCGTCACGAGCTGCCCCGCCGCGTCGATCTCCTCGCTCCCCCTCCCGGGCACCGAGCCCACCGTGCTGATGGTGGCGCCGTCGACTGCGACGTCGGCCTCGACGGGCTCGCCGCCTAGTCCGTCCGCCAGGCGTCCGCCCCTGATGACCAGGTCGTGTGTCATGCCGGCCCCACCCCCACGTCTCGTTCGTCCTGACCTAAATAGTTAGACCAATCTAACTATATTGCCCCGGCAGTCGCTGCGCAAGGGCCTCGGCTCCACCTGGAACGGCGGACACCCTCGTCACTGGTCACCAAAGACGCCTCCCAGGCGTTCCTCCCTGGTGCCGCGATGTGCGGTCTGCAGCTCACCGAAGAACCGCCTGACCTCGGCCTGGTCGACGCCGGGGAGCAGCTCCTCCATGCGGGCCGACAGCTCGGCTTCGAATGCCTCGAGCCGTCGCCGTCCCGCCGAGGTCAGCTCGATCCGGGTCACCCGACCGTCGCCCGTCTCGTCCACCACATCGGCCACCCAGCCCAGCTGGCGCAAGCCGTTGATCATCGCCGACACGGTGGGTTTGGTGACGGCGTTGGCCGCCGCCAACTCGCCGGCACGACGAGAGCCGCCGAGAAGGTAGAGGAGGGTCCGATACTGCGCCATGCTCAGGTCACCTCTGCGGGCGACCTGCTCGAACTCCCGGTAGAGCGAGACGACCAAGCGAACGCCGTGGACGGGATCGGTGTCGTCCGGTGCCATGCGGGTCATCGTACGGCCGAGTTCTCCGGCGAACCGGCGCTCGTGTCGGATCCGAGGCGCGGCGCGGTTCGTAGCGATGGAGCTTGGTTGCTTGACGGGATCACCCCCCAGGCACATACTCGAATTTCGTGCGTGCCCGACACCCGAAATGGGCGGCAGTCACGACGGTTGCCCTGGCCGGGTTCTTGCTCTGCCTCGGGGCACCCCTCCTGCAGGGCAGTGTCGCCGCGGCCGCTATTCCTCGATCCGGCGTGTCCTGCTCGACAACGACCGCGATCTCCTACGGATCCAACTCCATCAGCGGATCGATCGGTTCAGCCGGCGCCGATGCCTGCTTCACCTTCACCACCGCGCCGGGCGACGTGGTGTGGTTGAACATGGCCAAGACGTCCGGAGCACTGAGTCTTTTCGATGACTTCTTCCGACCCGGCCCGATCTCGACGTGTGCCGGTCCCTATGGTGGTGCCGGTGCCTGTCCGGTACCGTCGGGTGGCTCGGGTGCCTGGGTGCTCCAGGTCTCCGATTCCTCTGGCACGCACACCGGCGCGTTTCGTCTGTCGATCCAACGCCTGAATGTCGGTGTGGGCTGTACGAGCCTCAAGGTCGGCAAGAACATCGACGCTCAGATCCCGCAGAAGGCAGCATCGACGTGCTACAGCTTCACCGCGACGCCTGGTGAGTTCCTCTTCGCTCGGGGCACAGGCACCTCGGGAAAGATCGGCACCCCCTCCGCCATCGTGGCCACGGCGACGGGTGCTGAGCCGTGCGTCTCCAACGGAACAATCGAATGTTCCTTGACGACGTCGGGTGCGCAGACGCTGTTGCTGTACTCGGAGTCTGGGACGACCAAAGGGTCGTTCGTGCTCTATACCCAACAGATGACCGCGCCGAAGCACTGCACCACGCTCACCGCTGATGGGCCGAAGGAGAGCGGATCGGTGGCCCACGCGGGTGACTTCGCCTGCTTCGTCTTCACCGGCACCTCCGGCGACACCGATACGGTCACCCTCAGTTCCCTCAGTGGCACTCTCGATCCCCTGATCGATTTCTTCGAGCCCACCGGACCGTCCGCCTGTGCATCCCCGGCACTGGCCGTGTCGTGCACGCTCGGCCAGACGGGGACGTGGACGGTGCTCGTCGATGACGATCTGGGACCGGGCACCGGCAGCTTTCAGGCGGCCTTGACCAAGACGTAGACCATTCCCGCCCCGCTGGGAGCCGCGCCGGCCAGCGGGTGGGTCGGGGTCGAGGTCTAGCTGCGGAGCTCCAAGGTCCCGTCGCTCCGGAGGTCGCCCGTACGGCCGATGCCCTCTTCGATGCAGAGCTGGGCCAAGGCATCGGTGTCGTGGACGTTGCCCCACGCCCGCACGTCATCCCTGGTGCGGCAGGCCACGATGCCGCGTTCGGGATTGCCGTCGCGATCGAATGTCACCGTGTAGGTCTCCACGCGCACCGATCCACTTGCCGTCGGATCCACCGGGCAGCGGGGGAGCGCGTCGACCTGCGCCTGCACGTTGCGCCAGGCGAAGGGTCCACCATGGGCGGGAGGTTCGGAGCCGTAGACCCCGAGAGAGTGCTTGGTCGCGAACCAACCGAGGCCGCTGACCAGTGCGGTGGTGCCGGGTCCGGCGCGCAGTGACTGCACGGCGGACGCGATGCCGTGCGAGGTGTAGTTGTTGCCGGGTCCACCGCCGAAGGTCAAGCCGCCGGTCAAGGTCAGTGGCCGGGCCGGATCGTCCACGGGGAGCCCGAGTTCCGCCGCGGCCATTTGCACCACGGCGGGAAAGCAGGAGTAGAGATCGAACATCGAGATGTCGTCCACGCCGAGCCCGGCCAGTCTGAGTGCAGCGGCACCGGCCAGTCTGATGCCGTGCGACCGGTGCAGTTCCTGTCGTTCCGAGATGTACCAGTGTTCGTTGGCGTCGGCACCCGAGAGCGGGAAGACCCAGCGGGACTCGGGCGCGCCGGCGCGACGGGCGGCGTCGAGCGAGCACACGATGTAGGCCGCACCCAGATCCACGGCCAGGTTGGCCGTGCAGAGCTTCGGATACGGGAACGAGATCATCCGGTTGCCAGGTCCGGTGGTCATGATCGCCTCGGCGCTGTGCCGGGCGGGGAGCCACGCGAAAGGATTGGAGGAGGCGACATCGCTGAACCGGGACCAGAGTGCGCCGATCCGATCGGCGTGCTCCTCGAGGGTCCATCCGTTGGCGCCCCGCAGAGCGTTCTCGAACAGTGGGTACGCGTGAATGGGTAACACGACACCGCGTTGCATCTCGAGCTCGTCGGCGCCGTCCCTGTCGATTCCGAACAAGGTCGGAGCGGGCGTGTCTGCTTCCTGTTGTGTCCACGACAGGGTCGTCTGGGTGCCCGGACGTCGTGAGAGGGCACGGGTGTACATGGCCTCCGCACCGGTGACCAGAACCACGTCGAGTTCGCCCTTGCTGATGGCAAGGCACGCGTCGTGCATGAGCGCCTGGGGGGTGTTGCCGCCGACGGCAGACAGCATCAACTCGGTGGGCTCGTCTCCCTCTGCGAAGCCGATCAGTCGGGCCACCTGCAGGGCCGGGTTCACGGTATGCCAGCCCAGCGGAACGACCACCCGGATGCTGTCCGCCTGCCGGAGGAGGGAACCACCTGCCCCCGAGGTGCCCCCGGGTGCGGCTCCGACGCAGTCCTCGGCGGCCGCCCGCAGGGCCATCGCCATCAGCTCAATCGGCTCCGGTCGCTGGCGTGGGTCCGATTCGGCGTCGGGAGGGGTGATGACCTGGCCCACGCCGACCACGACGGGTGTCCGGGAGTCGAGGGCCATGGAGGCAGGAGCGTACCGGTTGACGCCCGGGCTGCTCCCGGGGCGATCGGTAGACTTCGCCTCTATGCGCGTCGCCGTCGGCTCGGATCATGCCGGGTACGGCCTGAAGGAGATTCTGCGGGCCGAGCTCGCCACACAGGGTCATGACGTGGTCGACCTCGGCACCCACGACGCCACCGTGTCGGTCGACTATCCCGACTTCGGCGCAGCGGTCGGCCGAGCCGTGATCGACGGCGGTGCGGATCTCGGCGTCTGCGTCTGCGGGACGGGTATCGGCATCGCAATGGCCGCCAACAAGGTTGGCGGGGTGCGGGCTGCGGTCGTGCATGATGTGACCACGGCCAGGCTGGCCAAGCAGCACAACCACGCCAATGTCGTGTGCTTCGGGGCGCGGACGACCGGGAGCGCCGTTGCACTCGATGCGCTCGCCGCATTCATTGCCACGTCCGAAGAGCACGGACGACACGACGAAAGAATCGCCAAGCTGGACGAGCTCGATCACGAGCTCGTCCGACTCGCCTCACGAGAAGGGACTCCATGAGCAGTTACGAGAACGCGCTGTCCGCCGACTCGGAGGTCGCCGAGCTCCTCCGCCAGGAGTTGCACCGGCAGCAGACGACGCTGCAGCTCATCGCCTCGGAGAACTTCACCTCCCCGGCCGTCCTGGCTGCCTCGGGCTCGGTGCTGACCAACAAGTACTCGGAGGGGTACCCGGGGCGCCGCTACTACGGCGGAAACCAGATCATCGACGAGGTCGAGGACTTGGCTCGTCAGCGGGCCATGTCGCTCTTCGGGGCGGAGCATGCGAATGTCCAGCCCCATGCCGGCGCCAATGCGAACCTCGCCGCCTACCAGGCGATGCTCGAGCCCGGAGCGACCATTCTGGCCATGCGTCTGGATCACGGGGGTCACCTGACGCACGGTTCCCCGGCCTCGATCGTCTCGAAGTTCTGGCGTTTCGTGTCCTACGGCGTGACGCCGCAGTCCAATGACGCAGCCAACCCCGGCGAGATCATCGATTTCGACCAGGTGGCCCACCTGGCCAAGACGGAGAAGCCGGCCCTGATCGTGGCCGGTTCGACGGCCTACGCCCGGGTCATCGACCCGCAGCCCTTCCGGGAGATCGCCGATTCGGTGGGGGCGTACTTCATGTTCGACGCCGCACACCCGGCCGGGCTGATCGCCGGAGGTGCCCATCCGAGTCCGGTGGGCATCGCCGACGTCGTCACCTTCACGACGCACAAGACGCTTCGGGGGCCTCGTGGTGGGGCCATCCTCTGCAGCCAGGACCTGGCCAAGAAGGTCGACAGCTCCGTGTTCCCCGGCCTGCAGGGTGGTCCGCTCGAACATGTCATCGCCGCCAAGGCGGTGGCGTTCGCCGAAGCGGCCAAGCCGGAGTTCCGGAGCTATGCCGCCGCCGTGGTCGAGAATGCGTCCGCCCTGGCCACAGCCCTGGCCGGCCAGGGATTCCGGCTGGTCTCGGGGGGCACCGACAATCACATGCTGTTGCTCGACCTCCGCCCCTTCGACGAGGAGCTGACAGGAAAAGAGGCCCAGGAGGTGCTCGATCGGGCCGGCATCACCTTGAACCGCAACACCATCCCGGACGACCCGCGCTCGCCCTTCATGACCTCGGGCCTGCGGATGGGGACGGCAGCGGAGACGACGGCTGGGATGGGCCCTGCGCAGATGCAGGACATCGCGGTGTTGGTGGCCCGCACCCTCAAGGCCCGCACCGACGAGGGGGAGATCGCTGCGATCCGCCGGGAAGTGGCCGAGCTGTGCGCGGCCTTCCCGCCGTATCCCGATCTCATCGGCTAGCGCATGCCCGACATCGGTTGGTACCTCGCCGTTCTCGCCATCGCCGCAGGCGTGACCGCCGCCTGCACCGTGCCGGCCAAGCGTTTCGCGCAGAAGGTCAACTACGTCGCCTACCCGGGTGAGCGGAGTGTGCACAAGAAGCCGATCCCCTACGGCGGCGGCGCTGCGATGCTGATGGGGTTCCTCGCCGCCGTGGTCGCCGCGGCGCTGATGACGCCGTTGCGCCCCATCTTCCAGGGCTCGCCCGAGATGACCGGAGTCGTGCTCGCGGCAGGTGCCATGTTCGCAGTGGGTCTCATCGACGACATCCGCGACATGTCGGCGCCGGCGAAGATGGCGGGCCAGGTCCTCGCCGCCAGCATCCTGTATTTCTCCGGCGTGACGATGTACCAGCTCAAGATCCCCCTGGCCGGGTTCTTCGTGCTGACGCCGGGGATCATCCCGTTGATCACGGCCGCCTGGGTCATCTGCCTGACGAACGCCGTGAACCTGATCGACGGCCTCGACGGTCTGGCGGCGGGCGTCGTCGCTATCGGTGGGGGGACGCTCGCGGTCTACGGGTTGCGGCTCATGGAGACCGGACTCTTGCCGAGCGACAACGTCGGCCCACTGGTGGCCACGATCGCCTGCGGCATCTGCTTGGGCTTCTTACCGTTCAACTTCAATCCGGCCCGCGTCTTCATGGGCGACGCCGGGGCCCATTTCCTCGGGTTGCTCATGGCCGCGTCCACGATGGTGATCAGCGGCCGGGTCCCGCCCAACGTCCCCATCTCGGGCGTGACCTATTTCTTCTTTGCGCCCCTCTTCATCCCCCTCTTCATCCTGGGCGTGCCGCTGGTGGACATGGCGTTCGCCTTCATCCGACGCACGGCACGCGGCACGGGCTTCGACACGCCGGACAAGGAGCACATCCACCACAGGCTGCTCCGGCTGGGCCACGGTCCCCGGCGCAGCGTCATCATCCTGTGGGCCTGGACAGCGGTGCTCTCTGGCTTCCTGCTCTTCCCTCTTTTCGTCCACCAGGTCAACGAGTTCATCCCCCTCGGAGCGGCCGCCCTGGGCGTGGCCCTCTACACCTTCTTCCACCCCGGTTTGCGGCGCGGAAATGGGGACGACGACCCGGACGCCCCCGACCAGGGAATTCATGCGTCCTTGGACGTTCCTGAGCGTGAAAATGAGGTCGTCCGATTCCCTTCGTGACCGTTTGGACGCGATCTGGGCCGGGATGCGATGATTACCGCTGTGTACCCCGTCCACCTCGCCTCGTTCCGTGCCGCTCTCGCAGCACATCGGACGCTGGACTCCGGCGCGCCACGCACCGCGTAGGGGGGAAGCAGTCGAATGCGCAGTCTTGTGAGCGTCGTCGTGCGCGCCCCCGGTGAGTCAGTCGAACGAACCAACAGAACCGAAGGATGCCAAGCCCCTACCAGGGGCGATGGCTTTCTTGAGCATGGGCCTGTCCGCGGCCGTCTGTGTGGGCTTGGGGCTGCTCGCAGGCGTGTTGGTGGACAACGCGCTGCACACCGCTCCGGTGTTCCTTCTCGTGGGTCTCGCTCTGGGGCTGGCCGTGGCTGCCCTGAGCATCATCAAGCAGATCCGCACGTACCTCTAGGGGGCCGAGCGTGAACATGCTCGACGGCCTCTCCGACATCGGCGGCAACGCGTTGGCCAAGGTGCTGCGCCGCACGATCATGTCCGCACTCATCGTCGGTGCGGCCGCCATCATCATCGTCCTGCTCCTGGGTTCGTTCTGGGGTGCGCTCGGGCTGTTGATCGGTCTCGGCATGGCGATCGTCAATCTGCGCTTCCTCGATGCCGGGGTGGCCAAGTTGAAGACCAGCGGTGAGGAGAACACCAAGCTGCTGCGCCGAGCCATGGGCACCAAGAGCGTCACCCGCCTCGGTGTCATCACCGTGATCGCCGTCGGCCTCCTGCTGATCAACGGTGCGCTCGGGATCGGAGCGGTTGCCGGGCTTGTCATCTTCCAAATCCTGTTCGTGATCAACGTGAGCCGCGTCCTGGTGACGCAGGGGCTGCAATGAAAAACCATTTCGTCCTGGCCAGTGGAAACATCACCATCGGCGACCACCATGGTGTGGTCCACGTGGCGGGACTCACCATCTACATGGACGTCGTCTGGACGACGCTGTTGGCGGCGGGGATCGTGCTCGGCCTCGGCCTCCTCATGCGGCGCAAGGTCACGTCGGGCGTCCCCGGCAAGCTGCAGCTGTTCTGGGAGACGGTGGTCGAGCAGGTTTCTGACCTCGCTCTTTCCGCCATCGGGCCCGAAGGTGTGCCCTTCGTCGGGCTCGGGGTGACCATCGGGCTCTTCATCCTGGTCTGCAACTGGCTGGCCTTCGTCCCGAGTGGCGATCCTGGTTTCCTGGCCCCTCCCACCGGAGACGTCAACCTCCCGTTGGCCCTGGCGATGATCGTCTTCGTGCTGGTGCACTACAACTCGGTCAAGGCACGCGGGGCGCGTGGTTATTTCAAGCACTACGCCCAGCCCTACGCAGCGCTCACCCCGATCAACATCATCGAGGAGATCACCAAGCCGATCACGCTGACCTTCCGGCTCTTCGGCAACATCTTCTCGGGTGTGCTCATGATCGCGGTGATCGTCACCCTGATCCCGCCCTATGCGTCGTGGATCGGGCTCATCATCTGGAAGCCCTTCGACGAGCTGTTCATCGGGGCCATCCAGGCATTCATCTTCGCCCTGCTCACGATCATGTATCTCGGCATGGGAATGTCCAAAGACCACTAGTCCCCGGACGACAGATCTCAACACAGAGTCTCGACAAAGGAGAGAAACGGAAATGGCAGCAGACACAATGGAAGGTGCAGTTCGAGTGGCCGGTGCCCTCGTCGGTGGTGGACTCGCCCTGGGCGGGGGCGCCATCGGTGCCGCGGTCGGCGACGGCCTGGCCGGATCACAGACGATCGCGGCCATTGCCCGTCAACCGGAGATCGAGGCGAAGGCCCGTCAGTACTTCTTCTTGACGGTGGGTCTGGTGGAGGCCATGTACTTCATCAACCTGCTCTTCATGGTGGTGTTCGTCTACGTCTTCGCCGCCAAGAGCATCGCCTAATTCGGAGCCGATCCGAGCCATTCGTCAACGCCCGGACCAACCCCGGAGACCGAGAGCAACATGACAACAGCAGGCATATTCCTTCTGCCGAACGGGACGTTCTTCATCGAACTGATCGTCTCCATCGTGCTGATCCTCGCCCTGTACAAGTGGGTGCTGCCACCCATCAACAAGGCGATGGAAGAGCGCCAGGAGAAGATCCGTACCTCGTTGCAGGCAGCCGACCAGGCTCGTGCCGACGCCGAGGCGGCCGACGACGAACGCCGGACCGTGCTCGAACAGGCGCGCCAGCAGGCCCGTGAGATCGTGGCGACCGCGAACCGCACGGCGGAGCAGGTGCGCACGGACGCCCAGGCTCGAGGCCAAGGCGAGTACGAGCGCATCGTGGGCAACGCGGACGTCGAGATCGCTCTTGCCCGCCAGCGGGCGGTCGAGGAAGCCGCGTCACGGATGGGCGAGATCGTGATGGAGGTGGTCGAGCGGGTTATCGGCCGAGAGGTCAATGCCGAGGCCCATCACGATCTCATCGAAGAGGCCGTTGCGGCGCTGCGGGCCGACACGTCGGGCGGGGCAGCGGCGGCGGGGGCGCGCCAATGAACCCCTCGCTTCAGGGCTACACGGCAGCAGTGGCGGAGGCGGCCGGTCCGACCGCGCTCGGAGCCATCTCTGCCGACCTCGAAGCGATCGAGCAGCTCGTGCTGGGAAACGCCCAGCTCCGGGCCGCCCTCAGCGACACCTCGGTGCCGGGTCCGGCCCGTCGCGCCGTCATGCTGGACCTGCTCGAGGGCAAAGTGGTCCCCGGCGCCCAAAGGCTGGCCGCATTTGCCTCGGGTGCCGTCTCGGCCCAAGAGACCTCCTCGGCCCTGGGCTGGCTGGCCATCCGGGTCCGCCATCTCACCGAGGGAGTGGACGAAGAGCCGCCCTTGAGCCTGCTGCAGGCTCGCCAACGGGTGGCCGGATTCGCCACGGCGCTCTACGAGGACATGTCGACCGAGCAGCTGGAATCGCTCGAGGACGATCTGTTCCGCTTTGCCCGGGTGGTGGAGTCGACGCCGGCTCTCCGCAGCGTGCTGACCGATCGGGACCGTGATGTCGCCTCGCGCGTGGGTGTCGTGACCCAGCTGCTCTCGGGCAAGGTGGCCGATCCCACCGTGGCACTGGTTCGGTACACCGTCGCCGGCGGCCGGGCCCGCGACTACGTCGGGACCCTGGACTTCCTGGTTGAGCAGACAGCGCAGGCCCGTGGCTGGCGCATCGCTCGGGTGCGGGCGGCGGCCCCCATCGACGAGGCGCAGCGCTCAGAGTTGAGCGACTCCCTGGGCGCCCTGGCCGGGGCTCCGGTCGAGTTGCAGGTGGAAGTGGACGAGTCGCTGCTCAGCGGTGCACTCATCCGAATCGGCGACCTTCAGGTGGACGCCACGGCGCGGGGTCGCCTCGACGCCCTGCGTGAGTACTTCACCCCGGCCGGCTGGGAGCCGACCGGGTTCGGCCGTCGAGGCCAAGGTTCGACAGAAGAAGGAGCAAACTGATGGCAGAGCTGACCATCGACGCCAGTGAGATCACCAAGGCGCTCGAGCGCCACGTCGACGAGTACACCCCGGCGGTCGGGACAGAGCAGATCGGTCGCATCGTCGAAGTGGGCGACGGCATCGCTCGGGTCTCCGGGCTTCCGGGTGCCGCGGTGAACGAGCTGCTCGAGTTCGAGGACGGCACGCTCGGGCTGGCCTTGAATCTCGACGAGGACACCATCGGTGCCGTGGTGCTGGGCGAGGTCGATGCCATCGAGGAGGAGCAGACGGTCAAGGCGACCGGACGCATCCAGACGGTGCCCGTCGGCGACGCCCTGTTGGGCCGGGTCGTCAACGCGCTCGGCGAGCCGATCGACGGCAAGGGCCCGATCAACACCACCGAAACCCGCCGCATGGAGGTCCAGGCTCCGGGCATCGTTGGCCGCCAGCCCGTGAGCGAGCCGATGCAGACCGGTATCAAGGCCATCGATGCGATGACTCCCATCGGCCGGGGTCAGCGCGAACTGATCATCGGCGACCGCAAGACGGGCAAGACCACCGTGGCCGTCGACACGATCCTGAACCAGGCCGGCCAGGGCGTGAAGTGCATCTACGTCGCCATCGGCCAGAAGAACTCCTCGGTCGCCCAGACCGTGGCCACGCTCGAGGATCACAACGCCCTCGAGTACACCGTCGTGGTGGTCGCATCAGCCGGTGACCCGGCGCCGTACAAGTACCTGGCGCCCTACGCCGGCTGCGCCATGGGGCAGCACTGGATGGAGAACGGTGAGCACGCGCTCATCATCTACGACGACTTGTCCAAGCAGGCCGAGGCATACCGATCGGTCTCTCTGCTCCTGCGGCGCCCACCGGGGCGCGAGGCCTACCCCGGCGACGTCTTCTACCTCCACTCGCGCTTGCTCGAGCGGGCGGCCAAGCTCTCCGACGAGCGCGGTGGCGGGTCCTTGACCGCGCTGCCGATCATCGAGACCAAGGGCGGCGACATCTCGGCCTACATCCCGACCAACGTCATCTCCATCACCGACGGTCAGGTCTTCTTGGAGACGGACCTGTTCAACTCGGGCATCCGTCCGGCCATCAATGTCGGCAACTCGGTGAGCCGGGTGGGCAGCGCCGCCCAGGTGAAGGGCATGAAGACGGTGTCGGGCACCCTGAAGCTCGACCTGGCCCAGTTCCGCGAACTCGAGGCCTTCGCCACCTTCGGTTCCGAGCTCGACAAGGTGTCCCAGGCGCAGCTCGACCGGGGCTATCGCCTGACCGAGCTGCTCAAGCAGCCTCAGAACGCACCCGTGCCCGTCGAGGAGCAGGTGCTCGTGATCTACGCCGGCACCAAGGGCTGGACAGACTCCATCCCGGTCAGCGAGGTGCGCCGCTTCACCACCGAGGTGATCGAGTACTTCAAGGCCAACCACCCGGCGGTACTCGACACCATCCGCAGCAGCGGGAACCTGCCCGGCGGCGACGAGCTCGACAAGGGTCTCACCACCTTCCTCGAGGGCTTCGACACGGGGAAGGTCGACTGATCCATGGCCGGAGGCCAAGAGCGCATCCTGCGGCGCCGTATCCGCAGTGTGCAGTCCACGAGGAAGATCACCAAGGCGATGGAACTCATCGCAGCCTCGCGGATCGTGCGCGCCCAATCGAGGATCGCTGCCAATCGTCCATACCGCGAGGGCATGGAGCGCATCCTGCGCATCGCGGCGGCGGCCGATCCCCAAGCAGCGGCCAAGCTGCTCGGGACCCCCGAGTCGCCGCGCCATGTCGGGATCCTCGCCATCACCGGTGACCGCGGTCTGGCCGGCTCGTACAACTCGGGTGTCCTGCGGGCGACCGAGCGGCGCGTCGCCGAGCACCGGGCCAACGGCGCCGAGGTAACCGTCTGGTCCGTGGGAAAGAAGGCACCGTCGTACTTCCGTTACCGCGGGATCGAGGTATCCCAGTCATTCGTCGGGTTTGCCGACCTGCCCCAATTCTCCGACGCTCGCTTGATCGCGGCCGTGGCGGCCGCACCGTTCCTGGCCGAAGAAGTCGACCTGGTCGAGATGATCTCCACCAGGTTCATCTCGGCCGGTATCCAGCGGGTGGAGCGACTCCAGATGCTGCCCGTCCCGCTGCCCGAGGTCGACGACGAAGCGGCGCCTGCCGACGAAGGCAAGGTCGAGGGTTACACCGAGTTCGAGCCCGAGCCGGAGAAGCTGCTGGTCGAGTTGGCCCCCCGCGCGCTCGAGACCGAGATCTTCGCCGCCCTGCTCGAGGGTGCGGCGGCTTTCTTCACGGCTCAGCAGCGGGCCATGGCCGCCGCCACCGAGAACGCGGACGAGCTCGTCCGCACCCTGACCCGCGTCATGAACCGTGCTCGTCAGGACGCCATCACCACCGAGATCATGGAGATCGTCGGCGGAGCCGAGGCGCTCCGCCAAACGAAGGGAGCTTGACCCAGATGACCACCACCGCACCAACGAACACCGCGGCGGGCCACGCACACGAGGACGGGCGCGTCGTCGCCATTGCCGGCCCGGTGATCGACGTCGAGTTCCCGCCGCACGCGCTGCCCGAGATCAACTTCGCCGTCGAATTCGACATCGAATTGGACGGGCAGACGAACACGGTCGCCGCCGAGGTGGCCCAGCAGATCGGCGACGGCCGGGTGCGCTGCATCTGCATGCAGCAGACCGACGGACTCGTACGAGGCACCCCGGTGCGCAACCTCGGGCACGGGATCCAGGTGCCTGTCGGCAACGCCGTCCTGGGCCACGTCTTCAACGTGCTCGGCCAGCCCCTCGACACCGACACCATCGGCGAGCCCGACGATCACTGGGACATCCACCGGAGCGCGCCGGCGTTCGACCAGCTCGAGCCCCGGGCCCAGATGTTCGAGACCGGCATCAAGGTCATCGACCTGTTGGAGCCCTACGTGCAAGGTGGCAAGATCGGCCTCTTCGGCGGAGCCGGCGTGGGCAAGACGGTCATCATCCAGGAAATGATCCACCGTGTGGCCCAAGAGCACGGCGGTGTCTCCGTGTTCGCCGGCGTGGGCGAGCGCACCCGTGAAGGCACGGACATGTGGATCGAGATGCAGGAGTCCGGCGTCATCGACAAGGCCGCGCTCGTGTACGGACAGATGGACGAGCCGCCCGGCGTCCGCCTGCGGGTCGCCCTGGCCGCGCTGACCATGGCCGAGTACTTCCGCGACGTCCAGAACCAGGACGTGCTGCTCTTCGTCGACAACATCTTCCGCTTCGTGCAGGCCGGATCCGAGGTCTCGACGCTCCTGGGCCGCATGCCCTCGGCCGTGGGCTACCAGCCGACGCTGGCCGACGAAATGGGAGAACTGCAGGAGCGGATCACCTCGACCAAGGGGAAGTCCATCACCTCGCTGCAAGCGGTGTACGTGCCGGCAGACGACTACACGGACCCGGCTCCCTTCACCACCTTCACCCACCTCGACGCTACGACCGAGCTGTCCCGGCAGATCGCGGCCCTCGGTATCTATCCGGCCGTGGACCCGCTGGCCTCGACGTCGAACATCCTGGCTCCCGAGATCGTGGGTGAGCGGCACTATGCCGTGGCTCGCCGTGTGCAGGAGATCCTGCAGCGCTACAAGGAGCTCCAGGACATCATCGCCATTCTGGGCATGGACGAGCTCTCGGAAGAGGACCGGGTCACGGTGGCCCGGGCCCGCAAGGTGCAGCGATTCCTCTCCCAGCCGTTCTTCGTGGCGGAGGTGTTCACCGGCGTCAAGGGCATCAACGTCCCGATCGACGAGACGGTCGAATCCTTCGAGGCTCTGGCCAACGGCGATCTCGACAACGTGCCCGAGCAGGCGTTCCTCAACGTCGGTGGCGTGGAGTCCGTGCTCGAGAAGCAGCACACGCTCGAGGCCGAGGCCGGCTGATGGCCGACGACGTCTTCGGCGTGGAAGTGGTCACGCCCGAACAATCACTCTTTGCCGGCGGCGCTCGCTCGGTGGTCCTGGCCACCTCCGAGGGTGCGCTCACGGTGCTCGACGGGCACACGCCCTTGGTGGGTGACATCGCACCCGGAGAGGTCAAGGTCGAGGACGCCGAGGGAGCGGTGCTCCGTCTGGCCGTCCACGGTGGCTTCATGCAGGTCGACACCAGCCCTGGTGCGGCCGCCGGCCTGGCCGAGGGCGACGGGCCGCTGCCGGGTCTCTCGACCCGCCTCACGCTCCTGGCCGGGATCGCGGAACTGTCCGAAGAGATCGACGTCCCCCGGGCGGAGGCGGCGCGTGACGCCGCATCCCAGCGCATGGCCGATCTGAGTTCTGGCCGGAGCCAGGCCGCCGACGAGCTCGACGAGGAGGTCGCGGTCGCCGAGGCGCAAGGCGCCCTCAATCGGGCTGAGCTCCGCCTCGCGGTGGCCGCCGGCACGGCGTAGGGCAGAACGTCGCGGCAGCCGGGCCGGGGCCCGGCCAACGCGGACAGGTCCGGGCCGACCGCGCGCTCAGTCGAAGGAGATGACGCTGTACTCGGCGAGCTTCTTCAGCGCATGGCTCGCATCCACTTTGCGCAGGGTGCCCGACTTCGAGCGCATCACCAACGACTGCGTGGTGGCCCCGAACTCGTGGTACTGCACGCCCTGGAGCAGCTCGCCGTCGGTGATTCCCGTGGCGGCGAAGAAGCAGTTGTTGCCCTGGACGAGGTCGTCCGTCGTCAGCACGGCATCGAGCTTGTAGCCGCCTTCGATGGCTGCGGTTCGCTCGGATTCGTTGCGGGGGTAGAGCTTGCCCTGGATTTCGCCGCCCATGCACTTGAGGGCGGCGGCGGCCAACACGCCTTCGGGGGTTCCGCCGATCCCGAAGAGGATGTCGGTCCCGGCGCCGGGCCAGCCGGTGGCGATGGCACCGGCCACGTCCCCGTCGGTGATGAGGCGGATGCGGGCCCCGGTCGATCGGACCTCCCGGATGAGATCGTCGTGACGCTCGCGGTCGAGGATGACCGCCGTCAGGTCGCGAACCGGACGGCTGAGGGCCTCGGCCAGGGCGTGCAGGTTCTCTGTGGGCGATTTGCGGATGTCCACCGAGCCCTTGGCCCTGGGGCCGACGGCCAGCTTTTCCATGTACACGCACGGTCCCGGGTCGAACATGGCCCCACGCTCCGCCACGGCGATGACGGCGAGCGCACCACCACGGCCCATGGCGGTGAGCGTCGTCCCGTCGATGGGGTCGACGGCGATGTCGGTCATCGGGGGCGTCCCGTCGCCGATCTTCTCGCCGTTGAAGAGCATGGGCGCGTTGTCCTTCTCACCCTCGCCGATCACGACGATGCCGTCCATGGGCACGGTGGAGAGCACGGTCCGCATCGCCTCGACGGCGGCGCCATCAGCTCCGATCTTGTCGCCACGGCCCATCCAGCGGCTGGCTGCCATGGCCGCCGCCTCGGTCGTGCGCACCAGGTCCATGGCCAGGTTGCGGTCGGGGGCTTGCCGTGAGGTCACCACGGTACTGACCATAGTTGGTGGGGGATCGGCGATCGCCGGGCCGGGGTGCTCAGAGCGGCGATACTTGGGGGCAATGGATCAGATCGTCGTCGAGCCCAGCGGCCCGCTCGCCGGCACCGTGCGGGCCGGCGGGGCCAAGAATTCGGCGCTCAAGCTCATGGTGGCCTGCATGCTGGCCGAGGGCCGCAGCGTGCTGTCCAACGTCCCGCGGATCACCGACGTCGACACCATGGCCGAGGTCCTACGCGCCGTCGGCGCCCGCGTGGAGCGCCTCGAGGGCGGGGAACTGGCGGTGACCGCGCCGGCGTCGGGAGCCTTGGTGCCAGGCGGTTCGTACGAGCTGTTCGAAAAGATGCGGGCATCGGTCGTCGTGCTCGGCTTGCTCCTCGCTCGCTGCGGGGCCGTGCGCATGCCGCTGCCCGGGGGTGACGACTTCGGTGATCGGCCCATCGACTTCCATCTGAACGGCCTGAGTGCCATGGGCGCACGATTCGAGTCCTCCCACGGTGAGGTGCGGGGTACCGTGCCCGGCGGTCGGCTGGTCGGGACCCGTGTCGTGCTCGAGTACCCGAGCCACACGGCGACCGACAACCTGCTGATGGCGGGCGCGCTGGCGAAGGGCACGACGGTTATCGAGAACGCGGCCAAGGAGCCCGAGGTCACCGACCTGGCGGGCTTGCTGTGCTCCATGGGCGCCGTGGTGCGCGGGGCCGGGACGTCGCGCATAGAGATCGAGGGCGTGGACGAGCTGCATCCGACGACCCATGCCGTAGTCCCGGACCGGGTGGTGGCGGCGACGTACCTGGGCGCGGTCGGCATGGTGGGGGGTGACGTGGTCATCGAGGATGCGCGGCCAGATCACATGGAGAACCTGCTCCGCAAGGTGGGCCAGATGGGTGTGGAGACCGAGATGGTGCCCGCCGGCCTGCGGGCCAGTGCGCGGCGCCGGCTGTCCTCGGCCGACGTGGCCACGTTGCCCTACCCCGGTGTCGCGACGGACTACAGCCCCCTGCTGGTGGCCATGCTCACCGTGGCCGACGGCGTGGGCATCCTGACCGAGAACCTCTTCTCCGGTCGCTTCCGCTACGTCGAGGAGCTGCGCCGGATGGGAGCCGACATCCGGACCGAGGGACATCACGCCGTCGTGCGCGGCGTCCCCCGCCTCTCGGGTGCGCCCGTGCGCGCCCCCGACATCCGGGCCGGCGTCGCGCTGGTTCTGGCCGGCTTGGTGGCCGACGGCACCACGGTGGTCAGCGGTGCACACCACATCGATCGGGGCTACGAGGACCTGGCCGGCTCGCTGGCCGCGCTCGGAGCGCGGGTGACGAGGCCGTGAGCGGTCCTGGAGGTGTGCCGACCGACCCGGCAGCGCTGCTCGAGCGGGCGCAGGACGGAAACCGGGTGGCGCTGGCCCGGTTGCTCTCCCACGTCGAACGCGGTGGTGGCACCGCCACTGCGGTGGCACGCC
The DNA here is from genome assembly GCA_963754445.1 of uncultured Acidimicrobiaceae bacterium. Classification (GTDB taxonomy): domain Bacteria; phylum Actinomycetota; class Acidimicrobiia; order Acidimicrobiales; family RAAP-2; genus Bog-473. The sequence goes on from CAVWFT010000001.1 coordinate 176,884, forward strand.
TGTCCTACCGGGCCGAGGTGCCTTATACGGTCGGGCTGACCGGCGCGCCGGGGGCGGGCAAGTCCACGCTGACCGACGGGCTCATCACCCAGGTGCGGTCGGGTTGGCCCGACCCGGTGCTCGAGGAAGTGCCCCAGGTGGCCGTCTTGGCCGTCGACCCGACATCGCCGTTCAGCGGCGGGGCCATTCTCGGCGACCGGGTCCGCATGGGACAGCACGCGCTGGACCCCACGGTCTTCATCCGTTCGATGGCGACCCGGGGTCACCTCGGAGGTCTGTCGCTCGCCGTGCCCGACGCCGTGCGCCTGCTCGGCGCGGCCGGGATCGGCCTGGTGATCGTCGAGACGGTGGGCGTGGGCCAGATGGAGGTCGACATCGCCTCGGCGGCCGATACCACGGTCGTCGTGGTGACCCCCGGCTGGGGGGATTCCATGCAGGCCAACAAGGCCGGACTGCTCGAGGTGGCGGACGTCTTCGTGATCAACAAGGCAGACCGCCCCGGCGTCCGAGAGGCCAAGCGTGATCTCGAGCAGATGCTCGATCTCTCACGCCCGGGCGCCTGGCGCCCCGAGATCGTGGAGACCACGGCATCGGCCGGGGAGGGCCTCGACGCCCTGTGGGCGGCGGTGGCGCGCCACCGCTTCCATCTCGAGTCGTCCGGGCTGCTGGTCGGCCGCCGGGCCGATCGGATGGCCCAGGAGCTGCGCCGGGTGCTCTCGGCACGGGCGGAGGCCAGGATTGCCGAGCTCGCCGCCGGCGAGGAGTTCGCCTCGGAGGTCAAGGCGCTGGCGGCGGGCGAGTCCGATCCGTACCAGGCCGCCGATCGCCTGCTCGATTCGTGAAGGACCCTTTTGGCACCCCGCTCGGGCGGGTACGGTGCGGCGATGGGTGAGTCCTTCATCACGGTGGAGCGGCGGGACGACGGTGTCGCCCTGATCCTCCTCGATCGCCCCAAGGCCAACGCACTGTCGAGCACGGTCCTGGCCCAGCTGGCCGAGGTGGTGGCTGGGTTGGCCGCCGATCCTCCTGGAGCGGTGGTCCTGTGGGGCGGCCGGCGGATCTTCGCGGCGGGCGCCGACATCGCCGAGCTGGAGACCGGGGGCGGTCCGCGGGACGTGGGAGCCAACTTCGCCCGGGCTCTGGGGGCTTTGGCCTCGCTGCCCCGGGCCACCATCGCGGCGGTGAACGGGTTCGCGCTCGGGGGCGGGCTGGAACTGGCCCTGGCCTGCGACTTCCGGGTCTGCGCACAGGACGCCAGACTCGGTCTGCCCGAGATCCTCCTCGGGATCATCCCCGGAGGGGGTGGTACCCAGCGACTCCCTCGCCTCGTCGGTTCGTCGCGCGCCAAGGAGATGATCCTGTCGGGGCGCCAGGTGGGGGCCGACGAGGCCCAGGCCATCGGCCTGGTCAACCGGGTGGTGGCACCCGACGAGGTCTTGGAGGCCGCACTGGTCTGGGCGGCGGAGCTGGCCCGAGGTCCCCTGGTGGCGCATGGGCTGGCCAAGTCGGCCGTGGACGGGGGACTGGAGCGTTCGCTCGGCGACGGCTTGGCCTACGAGCTCGAGGCGTTCGCGGCGGTGTTCGAGACCGAGGACGCGACGACCGGCATCACCTCCTTCCTGGCCCACGGGCCGGGCAAGGCGACGTTCTCGGGCCGATGAGACAGTGAGCTCGCCACCGATCCCGATCAGCCGGGGAGAGGGAGCCTTCGATCCTTCGACGCGCTGGTTCCAGCACGCCGTCTTCTACGAGGTCCTCATCCGGGGTTACCACGACGCCAACAACGACGGAACGGGTGACCTGCGCGGCCTGCGCGAGAAGCTCGACTACATGGAATGGCTCGGCATCGACTGCATCTGGATGCTGCCCTTCTATCCGTCGCCCTTCCGCGACGGCGGCTACGACATCAGCGACTTCTTCAACGTGCATCCCGACTACGGCACCATCAGCGATCTGGTGACGTTCCTCGAGGACGCGCACCGGCGGGGCATCCGGGTCATCGCCGACCTCGTCATGAACCACACGAGTGACGAGCACCCGTGGTTCGCCGAGTCGCGCTCGTCCCGTGACAACGCCAAGGCCGACTGGTACGTCTGGAACGACGACGACCAGAAGTGGCCGGACGCGCGGGTGGTCTTCACCGACGTCGAGCGATCCAACTGGACATGGGACGACACGCGTCAGCAGTACTACTGGCACCGCTTCTACCATCACCAGCCCGACCTCAACTACGACAACCCCGAGGTCGCCGACACCATGATCGACCTGGTGCGGTTCTGGCTGGACCTGGGCTTCGACGGCTTCCGGCTCGACGCCGTGCCCTATCTCTACCAACGGGACGGCACGTCGGGTGAGCACCTGCCCGAGACGCATGCGTTCATCAGGCGCATTCGCAAGCAGATCGAGGCCGACTACCCGGGTCGAATCCTTCTGGCCGAGGCCAACGGCTGGCCGAGCGACGTGGCCGACTACTTCGGCGACGGGGACGAGTGCCACCTCTGTTTCCATTTTCCCCTGATGCCCCGGCTCTTCATGGCGGTGCGGCGCGAGCAGCGCTATCCGATCACCGAGATCCTGGCTCAGACGCCGGTCATCGACGACTCGTGCCAGTGGGCGATTTTCCTGCGTAACCACGACGAGCTGACGCTCGAACAGGTGAGCGAGGAGGAGCGCGACTATCTCATCTCCGAGTACGCCAAGGATCCGCGCATGAAGCGGCACATGGGCATCGGCCGGCGCCTGGCCCCGCTGCTCGACAACGATCGTCGGACGGCCGAGCTGTTGTACGCACTGATCCTCTCGTTGCCGGGCAGCCCGGTCATCTACTACGGCGACGAGGTGCTCATGGGCGACAACATCTACCTCGGCGACCGGGACTCGGTCCGCACCCCGATGCAATGGTCGCCCGACCGCAACGGTGGCTTCTCCAAAGCCGACTTCGCCCAGCTCTACCTGCCTCCGTTGATGGACCCGGTCTATGGATTCAGCGCGCTCAACGTCGAGGCACAGCTGCGCAATCAGGGCTCGTTCCTGCACTGGTTGCGTCGCATGCTCCAAGAGCGCCGGGCCCTTCCGGTGATGGGGGTGGGCGCCATGGAGGTCCTGCCCTGTGCCAATCCCTCGGTGCTGGCCTACGTGCGCTCGGGCGATGTGGTGGACATCTTGACCAGTGCGGCCGCCACCGGCACCTCGGTCGGTGCATCCCCCGAGGCAGGCCCCGACTGGGGCCACGTCCCGGTCCTGGCCCGGACGGTGCCGGCCGGCAACGAGAGCGACGAAGACGAGGTGGTCCATCGTCACCAAGCGGTCCTGTGCGTGCACAATCTGAGCCGATTCGCCCAGCCCGCCGAGCTCGCCCTGGCCAAATGGGCGGGCTCGACTCCCTACGAGGTGCTGGGACGGGTACCGTTCCCCGGTATCAGCGAAGAGCCGTACACCATCACGTTGCCGCCCTACGGGTTCCTCTGGTTCGACCTGGCCCTCGACGAGGGGTCCGAAACGCCGTGAGCCCGGAGCGCGACGAAGCGCTGCGCACCCTGGCCCGAACCTGGCTGGGGCTGCACGGGGTCGTCGCGCCGAGCCGGATCGAGATCGTGCGCGACGAGGTGCTCCGCCCGGGACGCCCGGGTCTGCTCGACGTCGTCGCCCGCGTCGACGGGGCCTTCCTGGCCCACATGGTCGTCGGACTGCGCAGCGTCGCCGAGGAGCCCCACTTCCTGCGACCGGCCGAGGAGTGCGCCCTCGGACTCCTCGATGGCGAGGAAGGCCTGGCCGTGTGCTCCGACGCGTTGCGTGACGCCCAGCTGGGGCCACTCTTGCTGGCCACCGTGCGCCAGGTCCGGGAACGACCAGGCCCGGTGACGGTGCTGCGCGACGACGACGATCTGACGACGCTCGACTGTGGTGAGCGGGGCGACCTCATGGTCTTCAACCGTCTGGGAGACGGACCGCGTCCGGAGGTCGATCTGATGGTGGCGCTCGAGGCGGCCGGCTTCAACCACCTGGCCGCGCCACTGGTGCGGTGGGCCTGGGAGGGCCACGACCTCGGTGTCGTGCTCGAACCACTCGCCGACCGGTCCGGCGGTTGGGCCCTCGCCCTCACGTCGCTGCGCGACTTCTATGCGTCGGGGGGCTCGCCGGAGGCTGCGGGCGGCGACTTCGACAGCGAGGCACGAGCCCTGGGCACCATGACGGCACGGATGCACCTCGCCCTCGACCGCGCCTTCCTGCGTCATCCCGAGCCGGTGGCCGGTTGGGTCGACGAGGTGGAGGATTCGATCGCCAGCGCCGATTCCTCGTTGCTCGAGGCCCCGGGCGTGGCCGACCTGATCAAGTGGATTCGCGAATCCGAGTCCCGCCTCCCGGTCATCCGCACGCACGGCGACTTCCACCTGGGCCGCACGGCCCGGACCGATCAGGGGTGGGTGGTCAGCGACTGCGCTCCGGGTGGGGTGCTCGGTGGCGGCACCACGCCGGGGCGCCGTACCCCGCTCGGTGATGTGGCCGACCTCCTGTGGTCGCTGCACGAGGCCGGCTCGGTGGCGGCGGCCGAGAGCGATCCGACGGGTCGCCTGGGGTTGGCCGGCCTGGCGCAGGCGTGGGAGGCCCGCAACCGGCGGGCCTTCGTCACCGCTTACCTCAGCACGCCCGGGATCTCGGGCCTCGTGGGACCCGACCGCGATCTGGTCCGACGCCTGATCTCGTTCCTGGAGCTCGCCCGCTCCGTGCGCTGACCGCTCGCTCAGACGAGGGCGCTGACCCGGAGGGTCTCGGCCGCTTCCTCGGGTGAGACGACGTTGATGGCGACTCCGGTGCCCAGCTCGAAGCCGGCGGCCGTGGTCGCCTTGGGCCAGACATGGGCGTGCCAGTGGTAGGGCTCACCGACCCGGTACGGGGCGGAATGGAACACGATGTTGTAGGCCACGTCGCCGATCGTCTCGCCGAGCTGCAGCAGGGTCCGGCGCAGTGCCTCGCCCACGGCAACGAGGTCCTCGGTCGGGCTCCGGTGCAGGTGCGGGTTGTGCTCGCGCGGCATCACGAGCATTTCGTAGGGAAGCGAGCTCCAGAAGGGGCACACCACGACGACGCGGTCGTTGGCGTAGATGACCCGCTGGCCGGTGTCCTCCTCGGCCTCGATGGTGGTGCAAAGCAGGCACGAGCCGACGAAGCGAGCGAAGCGAGCCTGCTCCTCCGCCAGCTCGCGAGGGATGAACGACATGCCGAGCAGCTGACCGTGGGGGTGCTCGAGAGAAGCGCCGGCCTCCCGACCCGAGTTCACGATGGCCTGGGTGTAGCGCAGGTTCGGTTGGGAGGCATGCTCCTCGAGACGGTCCCGCAACGCGGCCATGACCAGCTCGACCTGCTCCTGGCTCAGCCGGCCCAGGGTGACGTCGTGCTCCGGTGAGAAGATCAGGATCTCGTGGATCCCACCCGCCGAGGCCTGGGTGAAGACCGGGCCTCGGTTGGCCACGACGAACGGCTCGTCGCCTTCGAACGCGGGGTAGAGATTGGGCACGACGCGTACGAGCCAGCTCCCGCTCGGCCCGTAGGTCTCGAGGGCGGGGGGCGTGTCCTCCTCGTTGCCCGGGCAGAACGGGCAGGGACGGCCCAGCGAATCGGGCATGGTCGTGCGGGTGACGAACGAGTAGGGCCTCTCGGAGCGTCCCGGGCTGACCACTACCCAGCGGCCCGAGAGAGGGTCGAGTCGTAGCTGGTTCATATCCTCGCGCTCACTGGCGCTCCCGCCCCTCGTCCCAGTCGTTTCTTCATGGTGCCCTCCATCTCTACGGTACAGGTTCCGCTGCCCGAGATGACGCCATGTCACGCAGGTGTTACCTGGTTGCGGCGCCTATGGGCGAACATGTCGGCGTGCATCACCAGCCTGACGGCGCCGCCTTCGACATCGTGCTCCTGCTCCACGTCGCCTGCGTGCTGGCCGGCCTTGCGACCACGGTGACGGCGGCAGCGACGGCGACCCGGCTGCGACGTCTGCTCGAGGCCGGGGCGACGGTCCCCGAGCCCGTGCGACGCTATTTCCGCCCCGGCGTGAATTGGGCCGGCCGGAGCCTGTGGGGCATCCCGATCTTCGGCGTCGCGCTTCTCGCCATGAGCAAGGGTGCCTACGACCTCCACGACGCCTGGGTGACCTGGGGCCTGGTGCTCTTCGTCGCGGTGGCGTTCCTGGCCGAAGGCCTGTTGTGGCCGGCCGAGCGGCGAATTCAGTCCGAGCTGAGCGTCGCCCCCGGGGTCGGCGAGGGCGAGAACGGCGAGGCGGGCAGCGGGGTCGCACGCGATGCGGCCCTGATGGCCCGGGTGGCCACGTCGACGGTCGTCCTCCTGCTGGCGGCCATGGTGCTCATGATCGCCCAGCCATGACGTGCGACGACGCGGCCCCGCCGGGCCGCGTCGTCGGAACGTGGGAGTGCAGTGCCCGGCCCGTCGGTTGACCGGGCACTGCAGACCATCAGTTGCAGCCGCCGCCCCTCGGTCCGGTGCTGCCGCCACCCTGCCCACCGGTCGAGCCGCCACCGGACTGGCCCCCACCACCGCCGCCACTGCCGCAGCGGATGGAGACACTGCCCGAAGTGCTCGACCCGGCGTAGTAGCCGTTGCCCGAGTACGAGGCGGTCACGGCGACCGAGCCCGAGACCTGGTTGACGTCGGCGATGGTGCACGACGCTGCGCCCGTCGAGTTCGTGACAGCCGTGCAACTCTGGGCCGAGCGGCCGGTGCCCAGCGTCATCGTCACCGTCTGGCCACCCACGGCGTTGCCGTTGTTCGTGAGCTCGGACGACAAGGTGATGGACTGTCCCGGCGTGGCCGAGGTCGGGCCGGTGTAGCTGACATAGGTCGGCGCACCGTTGACCACGAACTTGTTGGAGCCGCTACTGGCGATCAGGATCGGCGACGTGCCGGTGTTGCCGGCGAACGAGCCACTCAACGTGTAGGTGCCGGCGGTCTCGGTCGGCGTCACCGAGCAGGAGGCCTTGCCGGTGCTCGCCGTGGTGGCCGTGCAGGACTGGGTGCCGTTCAGCGTCAGGGTGATCGTCTGTCCGCTGATCGGGTTCCCGGTGACCGAGTTGGTGAGCGTCCCCGTCACCGTCGTGCTCTGGCCATAGGTGCCCGTGGCCGCGCTGACCGAGAGTGAGGTCGGCGTGTCCACGGTGACCGAGACCGACGTGCTCGTCGACGCGTCGTAGCTGCTTCCCCCGTAGGTCACGGTGACCGGTAGCGGGCTGGCGTTCTGGTTGAACATGCAGATCGAACAGCTCACGCTCCCGGTCGAACTGGTCGTGCCGCTGCAATGCTGTGCAGAGGTGCCGGTCCCGACCGTGAACGTCACGGTCTGCCCGGCCAGCGGCGTCCCGTTCGAGGTCAGCTTGGCCGAGAGCGTCGGCGACTGCCCACTGGTGACCGACGTGCTGCCGGTGTAGGTCAGCGTCGTCGGAGCCTTGGTCTCGGTGAAGGTGTTGGAGCCGGTGCTCGAGAGCAGGACCGGCACGGTCGTCGTGTCACCGCTGAACGAGCCACTCAGGGTGTAGCTCCCCGCGGGCTCGGTGGGCGTGACCGTGCACGAGGCAACTCCCGACGAGTTCGTCGTGGCCGAGCAGCTCTGGGTTCCGTTGAGCTTCAGGGTCACCGTCTCACCGGGGACCGGCGTGTTGGTGTAGTTGTTGACCAGGGTGCCCGTCACGGTCACCGGGCTGCCGTAGGTGCCGGTGGCGGAGGAGACGGTCAGGGTGGTCGATACCTGCGACGGACCCACCTGGACGCTGCCGGTCACGTTCGACCCGGCGTAGTACGTGTTCCCGGCGTAGGTCGCCGTCACCGGGGTCGGTCCGACGGGTTGATTGACGGCGGTGACGGAACAGCTCACGTTGCCGCTGCTGCCGGTCGTCCCGGTGCAGGTTTGAGCCGATGTCCCGGAGCCGAGCGTGAACGTGACGGGCTGGCCCGGGAGCGGGGTGCTGCTGGCTGTGAGGTTGCCGGTCAACGTGATCGGCTGCCCGTTGGTGGTGGACGTCGGTCCGGTGTAGGTGATCGAGGTCGTGGCCGGTGTCACGGAGAAGGTGGCGGTGTTGGTGCTCCCGGTCAGCGGCACCGGCTGGCTGGAGTCGCCGGTGAAGCTTCCACCCACCGTGTAGTTGCCCGTGGGCTCGTTCGGTGTGATGGAGCAGGTGGCTATCCCCGTCGAGTCCGTCGTGGCGGTGCAGGTCTGCGTGCCCACCGTGAAGACGACGGGCTCGCTCGGCACGGGCAGGCCGGTGTTGGCGTCGGTCAACACGCCCGACACGCTGGTCGGCGAGTTGTACGACCCGCTGGTGGAGTTGACCGTCAGCGTCGTGGGTTCGGTCACCGACAGCGTGCCGGTGGCGGACGACGGCGTGTCGTAGGCATCCCCAGTGAAGGTCGAATTGATGGGCTCAGTCCCGTTCGGCTGGTTGACGGCGCTGATGGTGCAGGTCACAGTGCCGTTCTGGTCCGAGGTGGCGCTGCAGGACTGCGCCGTGGTGCCCGATCCGATCGTGATCGTCACGACCTTGGTCGGAAGCGGGGTGTCCGACGTGGGCTGATCGGTCGTCAGATTCGACGTCAGGGTGATCGGCTGTCCGTTGACCGCCGTGGTGGGACCGGTGTAGGTCAGCGTGCTGGTGTCGGGACTCACGGTGAAGGTGCTGGACGAGCTGTCCGAGCCGATGGGCGTCGACGTCGACGTGTCACCGGAGAACGAGGCCGTCAGTGTGTACGAGTTCGATGGTTCGCTCGGTGTGATGACGCACGTGGCGGTTCCGGTGACGTCGGTCGTGGCCGTACATGATTCGTTCCCGTTCAAGGTGAACGTCACCGGCTCGTTCGCCACGGGCTGTCCCGACGAAGAATCGGTGAGCACACCGGTGACCGGCGTGGGGCTCGAGAAGTTCCCCGACACCGGCTCGATGGTCAAGGTTGTCGGCGCCGCAGTGGTCACCGGAGGTCCGCTGGCGACGGTCAGCTCGTCGTCGACCGAGAGTCCGTAGAGGAATCCGCTGTTGGTGTCGATGGTCTGGATGACGGCACCGGTGGACATGTTGATCTGCCAGATGTCTCCGGAGTTCGAGTCGGCGGTCCAAAAGGACGTGCCGCTCGGGTCCACGGCGACGGCGAAGAGCTGGCCCTGGCAGCCGGACATCGAGGCGCATGGGTACGTGTCGATGACGTTGCCACTGGGATCGAGCAGGAGCACCGAACTGGAGTCGGCCACGAGCACGTCGCCGTCGGCCAGTATCCGCAACTGGAAGGCCTTGTCGGGGAACGCTGACGTGTTGAAGTTGGGCTCTTGGGTGTTGGTGCACTTGTTGTAACGAAGGATGTCGGTCCCCTCGGTCGTGTAGTCGAAGGTGCACTCGTCGCCGGCGAGGTCGATCCAGTCGTCCCCGTAGAGTTCCGTCTGCAGGGGCCCGATATCAGGCAACCGCTGGCCCGAGGACGAGAACTCGGCGATGTAAGGCGTGATCTGCTGCCCGACGTACATGTTCCCCTGGTTGTCGAAGACGATGGAGATCGGGTTCTCCAGCCCGGTGGCGAACTGTCCCATCGGGGTGCCGTCGGGCGAGAACTCGCTGATGTCGCCGTTGAAGTCGTCGGCGACGTAGAGGTTCCCGCTGCTGTCGAACGCGCTGCCGGTGGTGTAGGTCTCACCGGTGTCGTCGGTCAGGGTGTTGAGCAGGTTGCCGGAGTTCGGGTCGTAGACATTGACCTGCGAGAGACCAACGGACGCGAAGACCTGACCCGAGGCGAAGGTGGTGGTGCCGTCCGCACCGGCCTTCTTGGCGGGCGAGATCAGGACGCCGACACAACCGAGGATGAGGATCGCGGTGAGGGCGAGCGTGACCCGGCGCCACACGGCGCTGAACAGATCGGGAGCCGCGGCCTGCGCGGCCCAATTGCCGGTGCCGCCTCCCGACGAACGTGCCATGGACAGTCTCATGCTCCCCCTCACAACGCACGGCGACCAATTGCCGTGACTCGATTCGCACGCCACGATGAGACGCAAGCGCAGTGCCGGGACCCCCAGGTTCCGACCGCCACACCAAGTTCGTCGTCTCGGACGCGCGGCTTCACATCGAATATGGGCCCAATGAGCCGCCGACGGAAGGGACAAAAGGACTAGTTGCCGAGGGCCTCGTGCAGAATTGCGAGCGCATTGTCGACGTCGCCCGCCTGCACCAGCGCGGGGAGCGGGCCGTCGAGCAGGGCGGGCCAATCGATGGAGTCCGTCGCGCGCCCTTCGTTCGTCAGTCGGGCTCGCGCGTCGGCCAGCATCTCGGCCAGGGCACCCAACCCCGAGCCGCACTGCAGGGCCAACGTCGTGCGCAGCCAGGAGGCGAGAGCGGGACTGAGACCCCCGGTCGACACAGCAATCGTGACTGCACCGTCGCGGTGCACGGCCGGGAGGATGAACGAGCAGTGTGCCGGGTCGTCTGCGCTGTTGACCCAGATCCCGGCTGCCTCGGCGTCCGCAAAGACGGCGCCGTCGACGGCGGTGTCGCCGGTCGCCGTGACGACCAGCGCGTGACCCAGCACGTCGCCCGCTCGATAGGGGCGGCGGTCGACCGATTGGAGCAGGGGAGCCAGTTGGTCCATTTCGCGGCAGACCTCGGTGGCCACGACGTGCACGCGGGCCCCGCACTCGAGGAGGCCGCGCACCTTGCGCGACGCCACCGGCCCGGCACCGACGACGAGGCAGGAACGACCCGACACGTCGAGGGATACCGGGTAGAACGCATGGGCGGCCGTCTTCGAGTCAGTCATTGGAGCGGGTCGTCCAAGAGGCTACCTATGGCTCTGACCAGGGGGGTCACCGACCCGTCCCGCTGCTGGGGCGCCCCGTCTCCGTCTGACGGGCTGGAGGAGGGGGCGGAATCGGGTTCCATGGGACCTCGCCGAATCATGACTAGTTTGGTCATCTATACTACCGATTGCATTCCGAGATGCGTCAATCGCTGCAGACGGCCGAGAGATCGTCCCGCAGCCCTGGGAGAAGGTGAGTGATCGGGTGACCGAGACCACGGTGAGAGACCAGCAGTGGACCCGTGAGGCCCTCGCCGATGTCAATGAGGGTTTCGAGACGGCTCCGGCAAGCTCCGTCATTCGATGGGCTGTCGACAACTTCGGGCATTCGCTCGTCCTCGCGGCATCGTTCGAGGACATCGTGCTGATCGACCTGACCACCAAGGCGCTTCCCGGCATCGAGGTGGTCTTCCTCGATACCGAGGCGCACTTCCCGGAGACCCTCTCCTTCGTCGAGGACGTGCGAGCTCGTTACGATCTCAATCTCACGGTGACCAAGCCCGGCCCCGAGGCGGCGGCCTATCCGTGTGGGACCGACCAGTGCTGCAAGTTCCGCAAGGTCGAGCCCCTGCGTCGTGCCACGGCTGGCAAGGCGGCATGGTTGACCTCGCTCAAGCGCAGCGACGGCCCGACCCGGGCCGACGCCCCGATCGTCAGTTGGGACCCCTCGTTCGGCCTCGTCAAGATCAACCCGCTGGCGACGTGGTCCGATGCAGATGTGGCGACATACCTGGCCGATCACGACCTGCCCGAGCACCCGCTCCGATCGCGTGGATATCTCTCGATCGGTTGCGCGCCGACCACCCGCCCCGTTGCCGAAGGGGAAGACCCGCGGGCAGGGCGTTGGGCCGGACTCGACAAGTCCGAGTGTGGTCTGCACGTCTAGTGCCCCGCGATCTGGATAATCCCTATGGGATGGAGTTCCGTGGTCGGCGCGACCGGGGGCTGAAGTTCGTCCGCCCGTATAGGAACATCGGCGAGCTCAATCCGACCGAGCAGCTCAAACTGCAGCGGCATCCCTTCGAGGTGGCGCAGGCCGTGATCGATACGTATTCGAAGCAGGGCGCGACATCCATCAATTCGATTCCCGGCGAGATGGAGCGCCTCAAGTGGGTCGGGATGTACCCCCAGCGTCAGGGTGGCGACGCCTTCATGATGAGGATCAAGGTGCCCGGCGGCGTGATGACGGCGGCCCAGGTGCGCGAGGTGGGGATCGCGGCGGACGCCTTCGCCGAGGGTCCGGACGACAGCCCGGTCTTCGGGAACCGTTACGCCGACCTGACGACGCGCCAGGACATCCAGTTGCACTGGATACGGATCGCCGACGTGCCCCGGATCTGGCAGCGTTTCTGGGACGTCGGGCTCACCACCGTCCAGGCGTGCGGAGACTCGGCGCGCAACGTCTGCGCATGCCCGGTCTCGGGTATCGATGCCGGTGAGGTGATCGACGCCCTCCCCGTGGCCGAGGCCATCTCCGCCTTCTTCACCGGAAATCGCGAATATGCCAACCTGCCGCGCAAATTCAAGATCGCGGTGACAGGTTGCGCCGAGGACTGTGCTCGGGTCGAGATCAACGACATCGGACTCTGGCCGGCGGAGCGATCGGACGGCACGGTGGGTTTCAACGTCCTGATCGGCGGGGGACTGTCCGACGGCGAGCGAATGGCTTCGGACATCGACGTGTTCATCCACCCCGAGCAGGCCGTCGAGCTGTGCCGGGGAGTCGCCCAGTTGTTCGGTGAGCTGGGCAACCGCGAGAACCGAGGCCTGGCCCGCATGCGGTACCTGGCCCAGGAGCTCGGTCCGGAGGGATTTCGAGCCGCGCTCGACGAACGCACCAAATTCGACCTGGAGCCCGCGGGTCGCGAACTCACGACCCGCTTTCGGGGCGACCACGTTGGCGTCCACCCGCAAAAGCAGCCTGGGCTGATGTACGTCGGATGCTCGGTTCCCGTGGGTCGCATGCACGGGATCGAACTGGTCGAACTGGCTCGCCTGGCCGAGAACTACGGCGACGGCGGCGTCCGGATCGGCATCGACCAGAACTTCGTGATCTCGGGCGTGCCCGAGGACAAGGTGAGCGATCTGCTCGCCGAGCCGCTGCTGCAGATCTATTCGCCGACGCCGGGACCCTTCGAACGCGGCGTCGTTGCGTGCACCGGATCGGAGTTCTGCCGATTCGCGGTGGTCGAGACCAAGGAGCGTGCCGTCAAGTGGGCCCGAGCGCTCGACAAGCAATTCTCTGACGACGATCGACGGGATGTCGGTGTGATCCGCATGCACTTCTCCGGTTGCTCGGCCTCCTGCGCCCAACCTCAGATCGCCGACATCGGGTTCCGGGGTGACATCGCCCACGTGGACGAGCACATCGAGGAAGCCGTGGACATCGGCTTCGGCGGGTCGCTCGGCCCCGACGCCGCTTTCATCGACTGGGCTGCCGGCGCCATACCCGTCGATCGGGTGCCCGACGGACTGGTCCGCATCGTCACTCGCTACCGCGACGAGCACCGGCCGGGTGAGGCATTCCATCAATGGGCCCGTCGCCGGGCTCCCGAGGAGCTGCGCACGACGCTCACCGGCGCAGTCGAGGCGGTGAGGTCGTGAAGCGCTATCGCCTGCGCGAGCAGATGAATGGGATTCCCGAGCCTCCCGGCAAGGTCTGGTTCTGGGAACTCGAGGCCGGTGTCATCGACGCCAATCGCTGCATCCAGTGCGGCACCTGCGTCGCCGTATGCCCTTCGAATTCCATCGGCATCGACGAGGACACGGATCTCCCCGAGTTGGTGAAGATGTGCACGGGCTGCTCCCTGTGCTGGGACTTCTGCCCCCGGGGCGGGTTGCGTTACGAGGCGCTCTGGCCACCCTCGACGGTCTCGACCGACGAGGACGCCGAAGTCGTGCCGGCACAGGTGCGATCCGACTCGTCCGACACCTACTGGAAGATCAGCGGTGGTCCGCCCGCTGACGGCCTGGGTGCGGTGGTCGAGAGCTACGCGGTACGGGCCAGTTCGCTTCTCGACGACGTCCAGGACGGTGGCGCAGTGAGCGCGCTGCTCATCGGGCTTCTGGCCGCGGGCGAAATCGACGGAGCATTGGTTTCCAAGCCCAGTGACGACCCGGACGAGCAGTGGAAAGGCATCGCCACGATCGCCACCACTCCCGACGAGATCAAGGCTGCGTCGGGCAGCTTCTACAACCAGACGATGGCGCTGGCTGAACTGGACCTGTCCAAGTACGCGTTGCCGGCGAAGCCGCGGATCGCCGTCGTCGGAACGCCGTGCGAGGTGCAGGGTCTGCGAGCCATGCAGGCGCGGCGCTGGCCGACGGGAGCACACCGGGTCGACGCCGTCGTCCTCTCGATCGCCCTCATGTGCACGAAGAACTTCGACTACGAGGCGCTGACCTTGCGGGAACTGCGCGACAAGCGTGGCGTCGACCTCGATCGCGTGTCGAAGATGGACGTGATCCGGGGACGCATGATCGTCGAGTACCGCGACGGGGAGTTGGCCGTCGACGAGCCGGTGAAGGACTTCCACGGGGCCGCTCTGAAGGGTTGCGACGAATGCGCGGACTTCCTCGGACGCTCGGCTGACATCTCGGTTGGCAGCGTCGGTTCCATGAACGGGTGGACGAGCGTGCTCGTCCGGACCGAGCGCGGCCGACTCGCCTTCCAGGCCGCTCGATCCAAACTCGATGTGCGTGGCCTGGACGACCCGGCGGCGCTGCTGCGTCTCGACGCGTTGGACAAGAAGATTGCCGACCGCTCGCTGCAGCGGAAGCTCGACCCGGATGCGCCCCTCTTCATTGAGTTCGAAGAGCATGTACGTGCCTACGACGGGACGGATCGCCAACCGGTCTTCATCCGCCAGTGACGCTGAGCGCCCCTCCCGTGCTGCACGTGCCCGACGAGCCGACCGTCCGGGCCGAACGCTGGCTGAACGCGGTCGTCGAAGGCTCACCTCTCGGCGATGTCCTTGCCGGTCCTGATGGATTCGTCGACTGGCTCTGGTCTCGTTGGCGTTCGCTGGGCTCCGTCGGTCTGGACCAGGCAGAACTGGGCCGCATCGTCGAGGGCTATCAGCGCGAGATCTGGCTCTGGCTGGCCGGTGAGCGCACCTGGGTCCAATGCTGCTCCGGCCTGATCGGCCGTATCACCCGACGCCTGGCCGCCCCGGCCGGGGTGTGAACGGAGCGGCGTCGATCAACCCAGTCCTCGAACTTTCGGGCGTCACGATCCGGCGCGACGAAGTGCCCGTTCTCGCCGGCGTGGACTGGCGGGTGTGCGGGGGCGAACGCTGGATCATCCTCGGCCCCAACGGCTCCGGCAAGACGACGCTGCTGCAGGTGGCCGGCGCCCGGCTGTGGCCGACCGCCGGTGTCGTGGAGATCCTGGGGCAACGACTGGGGCAGGTCGACGTGCGGACGCTGCGGCCCCGGGTTGCGCTGGTGAGCGGTTCGGTCACCCGCCAGCTGCGGGCCGATCTCACGGCTCGAGACGTGGTGGCCAGCGGCCGTCACGGCGCGCTCGAGACGTGGTGGCACCGTTACAACGCCGAAGACTGGGACAAGGCCGACGCGTTGCTCCGTCGAGGCGGCGTGGCCGACCTGGCCCATCGATCCTTTGGGGTGATCTCCGAGGGTGAGCGTCAACAAGTGCTGCTGGCACGGGCATTGATGAGCGACCCCGAGCTCATCCTCTTGGACGAACCGTTCGCCGGACTCGATCTGGGGGCTCGGGAACGGCTTTTGCTGCACTTGTCCGGCCTGGCCTCCGACCCGACCAATCCGCCGATCGTGTTGGTCACACATCACTGTGAGGAGATCCCGTCCGGCTTCACACACGGAGGCCTCGTGTCGGGTGGTCTGCTGATTGCGCAGGGAGTTCTCGACGATGTCATGACCTCGGAACGCGTGTCAGCCTGCTTCGGCCTACCCGTGCGGGTGGGTCACACCGAGGGCAGATGGTGGGGTCGCGCTGTGTGACCAGGGGTGGGTCGCGGGATATGGACGAACCCTTGATCGACCTGGGCCATGTTGGTACAACAGTGAAAACGGAGAAGTGTCGACGATGTCGGCGCTGCGCATTTCCCCATCCACCACTTGGAAAGAGCCTTTCATTAGGCTTTTTTGCAAAGAAACGGTAGGTCGTCGGGGGAGTGACGGTTTTGATTCTGCTCATTCTCGTAGTGCTGTTGTGGGTAGCGGTGCTGGCACCGAGTGCCTGGCGTCGGTTCGGAGAACGACAGAGTGTCGGATCCATCGACCACTTCCACCACCAACTGCAGCTGCTCGAGCGTGCACCGAAGACTGTGTCACCTGCGTACCGGCTCCACACGGCGGTGCCAGGGAACGGCGTGGCCGAATCGGCGACGCTCTCCGTCGACTCCTCGCGGCCGAAATTGGTCCTGCTGCGCCCCACCGACGACATGGCGACGGCGGACGTCGACGACGGCGAAGGTGTGCACTACGAGCGAATCGGCGTCCTGGATCGTCCTGAACCCGTCTGCTTGCCCGACACGACGGCCGACCTGTCCCATTTCCGTCGTGACCAGGCTCGCAATCGCTGCACAGTGCTCCTGCGGTGTCTCGGCGGCATCGCCATCTCGACCGGGTTGATCGGGATCTTCCCGGGGATGCATCTGGCCTGGGTCTTCACCGCCCTCAGCGGACTGGCCGCATTGGGGCTGGTCGGGTTGATCGGCTATGCCCGGGAGCTCGAAGCCCAGCAGCAGCTCCGGCGGGCCCGGCGTGCCGAGAGCAGGCAATTCACTGCCGTGGCAGAGGCCGATGGCTGGGACGAATACGGCTACGACGAGGCGCGGGCGGCCGAGGGCTGATTCTCGGCCTCCTCCGAAGTACCGGCCGCCGGGCCGCTATCCTGGTTGGTCCCCCGGGGGTGTAGCTCAGCTGGCAGAGCGCTACGTTCGCAATGTAGAGGCCGAGGGTTCGAGTCCCTTCACCTCCACCAAATGCCCAGGTCACAGGGCTGAAGTGGATCCCCCCCAAAGATCAGGTTCTCTGACGTGTCTTTATGTGTCTTTACGGGGCAGAGAGGAAAGCGCTGATGAGCGCGACGTGAGTCGCTTTTGAGGTCGAAGATCGCGCGTCGGCCGCACTCCGTCGGTGGCTCGGTCCTGGCTACTCGGAGCCGACGTCCATGTTTGGGCGACGTGGGCCGGAGTGCGCGCGGGCATCGATGTCGCTGAACTCGTTCAACAGGGTTGGTGAACTGATCTTTTCAGGAGCCCTCCAGGGGGCGGTGGGGGGCACTTTCTCGATCGGCGCCGTGAAGTGAGCCCGCAATCGTTGGAAACCCTTGAGGTCGGAACGATAGGACACCACATCCCAGAGATCGTCAGAGAGCGCCGCCAGATATTGGCCTGCCCTGGTTGATCGTTTCGGAAGGTCCGACGTGATGAGAATGATCGGGAGGGCTTGGCGTCGAGCAAGCTGCATCGCCATGAAGCCAGCCTTCTCGACCGTGTCCGTGCGACGCAGTGCACTCCGATCCTGTTCGTCGGGCGTTCCCCGAGCCAGGACGAGGAACGGCCGACCATTGCTTCCGGATACTTGGGCATCGACAGGAAACCCCTCGATCCGGAAATTGAGCTTTTCGATTGTGGCCCCAGCCTCCTTCAGCCGGGCGATTGCCATGGCTTTGAAGTCGGCTCCTGCCCGAGGCGCGCGCGACTGGAAGTTCGCGCGCCGTCGGAGATCCGGCTCCTCGAACGGCTCCTGCCCGGCCCCATTGGGGACCTCAAACAGCCCGTCGAACCCGGAGTTCTTCATTGGGGTCACCCGGGAACGGGGGCAAACCGAGCAGCTTGCGACGTTCGGGGAGTTGGTCGATCACGAGGTGACTACCGGGTGCTTCGAGGAGTCGATAGAGCTGAGATCGAGTAGGCACCGTCGAGACGCTCTCTGCGTCGGTGACCACGAGGTATCGGGCCGAGAGATCACAACTTCGTACCGCGGAGGCGATCGATTCGATGTCGGTTGTCATCCGGTTGATGGCATGAAGCCAATGGGCTCGGACAATCTCATCCGCGCCGTAGGAGCGCTCGTGTCCTCGACGCCCAGCGGGAACGATCCACCCGCGCTGGACCCAATCATCGAACTGGTTATACGTGACCTGTGCCGCTTCGGCGGCTTTAGGCTGAGAGCGCAGAGGGGCAGAGCGTGAAGCCTCAAGTGCTTCTTGCCACTGCCCCTCCTCCAGTTCCTCGAGGCTGCTCTCGATAAGTAGCGCTGCCACCTGTGCTGGACCAACACGACGGCCCGACACGCCGATCTCGCTGGCAAGGTCCTGGAGTCGCGTCCAGTTGTCCTCCTTAAATGGCACAAGTCGGGTGACCGTCCAGGCGGGATCCGTAGGTCGCCCACCGCTCGAACGTAGACGCTGGTTGAACTCCTCACGCAGTGCAAGCAGATCTAGGGGACCCCCAATCGTCTTGGGTCCAACTTCGACGACTCGCGATGCGCCAAGGGCTTCAGCGATCCTCGATTTGTCTTCCTTCTTCATGCGTCACCCTCGTCGCTGTAGTCGATGATTCCGAAATAGGTGCCGTCGATGACGATGCCGACCTCACCTTGATCTGCCTCTCGTCCCATTCGACACAAGAACGCCCGCAGGCGTTTTAGAACCTCGTGGTCGCCAAGAGCCTCACCGGTCACGTACGACGTCACCATCTGGGTGTCGTCGTACACCAGCTCGCCGCCACGCTGATCATCCCGCCAGACCCCCCGCCCGGGCGGGAAGGCCGTTGCCCCTCGGAACAGGTTCCCGAAGGTCGCGAGTGCCTGTTCAGTCCAGTAAGCCTGATCGATCAGTTCTCCGTGACGATCGACGCTCGGAACAAACAGAGTCACCTGCTCCACGCCTGCCGGGGGCCCAGCTCCGAGGGCCTCATGCAGCGTTTCGCTCATGGGAACTTTCTATATCGAAAGAGGGCCACTGTCAACGGGGGGCAGGACGAAGCGACGGAGTTCTCGCGCCAGTTAGCACCTAGGGAATGTCCGGCCCCAGGAGGGTGTCATTTACCCGGCCGATTGGTCCCGATCCACTTGCATTGGTCACGATAATGAATGAACATTCAGTTTATGAAGGAAGATCACGAGAGCAGCACGGCGGCCTACATGGCGTTGTTTCGAGCGGTCGAGTCAGCCCGTCCAGCGGAAGCCCGTCTGTTCACCGATCCACTGGCCACCACCCTCCTGCCGACCTCGCTCCGGTTCGTGGCAGACGTCGCCCGACTCCCCCTGATCGGGCGAGCCGTACCGGCGATCCTCGACCTGGGCTGGCCCCGGACCCGCAGCTCGGGAGTCGTCCGCACTCGCCTGATCGACACCATGGTGCAGGAAGCACTCGCCGATGGGGCGATGCAGCTCGTGCTTCTCGGAGCCGGCTACGACAGTCGGGCCTACAGACTGCCCTTGGCACCCGATGTCACCGTCTTCGAGGTCGACCATCCCTCCACTCAGCGCGCCAAGCGGGCGCGCCTCTGCGTCTCGGGCGCATCGGTGGACCACGTTCGTTTCGTGGGCGTCAACTTCGAGCTCGACAACATCGCTGATCGGCTTGCAGGCGCTGGGTTCGACAAGCGGGCCGGGTCGATCGTGGTGTGGGAGGGCGTGATCTCCTACCTGAGCGAATCGGCTGTCGACGACAATTTCGAGTTCCTGTCCGGGATCTGCTCCCCGGACAGTCGGCTGATCTTCACCTACGTAGACGGCCGCGCCCTCGACGGCTCTATCGACTTCGAGGAAGCGAGACGCTGGAAGGGTTGGGTCCGGCTCAACGGCGAGCCCTTCGTCTTCGGGTTCCACCCTGACCGGCTGAAGCCCTACCTCGCCGAACGCGGCTTCCACCTCGACTCGGATAGAACGACCGCCGAAGTGGCCCGCGGCTATCGGATGGAGCTCGGGCGCAGCGAGCAGGGTTCTGATCTCTACCGGGTGGCCGAAGCCACGAGGACGGACCAATGCCAAAGGTGACCGACGCTCATCGCGAATCGCGGCGGCGCCAGATCCTCGACGCGTCGATCGACTGCTTTGCTCGTGAGGGATTCCACCGCACATCGATGACACAGATCATCGCCGAGGCGGGAGTGAGTGCAGGAACCATCTACCTCTACTTCACCAGCAAAGAGGAGATCGTCGAGGCGATCGCTGAGGAACGCCATGCCTTGGAGTCCGCGTTGGCATCCACGGCGCTAGCAAATCCGGACACTCGTCAGGCGCTCCACGACTTGGCCACCGGATACCTCGATTGGCTTTCCGATCCCCTTGAGCAGAAGCGTCGACGTGTGACTGTTCAAGTGTGGACCGAAGCCCTTCGCAACGAACGGGTGGCGTCCATCGTGCGAGGCGGGGTCGCTCAGCGCCACCAGATCGCCGATTTCGTGCGGGCACGCCAAGACCGTGGGGAGCTCATCGCCGATGTCGACGCTGACGCGCTCTCGCGGGCCATGCTCTCGCTCATCCTCGGGTTCGTCCTCCAGCAGGCATGGGACCCCACCTTGGACATCGACGGCTACCGCGTGGTGCTTGGGGCGATGATCGACCAGTTTCTCCTCGTCGATCCGGGTGAATTCCCACCGAACCGGCGTCCTCGACCGAGATCCCCAGTCCGGACGCAGGAGGAAGCCGTCTGAGGATCGGCATCGATGCCCAAGTGGAGCATCCAGGTCGGGCCGTTCCCGGCAGGGCACAGTTGTAAGCACCTGACTTGATGGGCGTGATCCGACTGGTCGTTGTCGACTGGCTGGTGGCGAACAGTACATCGGCGTTCCGTCGTCTGCCGGAAGCCAGGACCCGACGTGTCAGGGCCGGTGATGTCGGCTCGCTCACCGAGGAATGTGACCGTCGCCAAGAGGTGCACGAGCGCCATCCGCTGCGCATGGAGAGAGCCTGTCGATCGGACCTGGGTACCTGTCCGTCGACGGGCCTCACGTGGCCTGTCCGAGCGTGTCTTTACGTGTCTTTATCGAGAGGGAAGGAGAGGGTGCGTGAGGGAATCTGAGGGGAATCGAAACGCCGCCACCAGGGAAGTCCTCGGAAAGGCCCTGGTCAAAACGCCGAGAACCAGACATTCGCAATGTAGAGGCCGTGGGTTCGAATCCCATCACCTCCACCAAAAGCCCAGGTCAGAGGGCTGAAGTGGGATCCCCCAGAAAATCAGATTCTCCGGCGTGTCTTTACGTGTCTTTACGGGTCACGCCGCACGCGAATTCGGGGCCCCGTGCAGTGGGCACATTCGCAGGAATAGTGCGGTCGATTCTCGGGGCAGATACTCAGAATTCGACTCGGAACTTGGGCTGGAAGGTCGCCGTCGTTGGACGAATGCCTGCGATGCGGTCGACTCGGTAGCTCCGAAGCGCTCCATGGTCGTTGACGACGAAGAGGATTAGGTTGCCGTCTTGGGTGTAGCGCAGTAAGTACGGCTCGACTCGCCGTGATCCCCATCGCCCGTTCTCAGCTCGGTAGTCGATGTCGACCTTCAGGCGGTTGACTCCGGCATAGCGGAGTAACTCGAGTGGGACGCCGCGCCTCCACGAGGTGATGGCCTTGGGTGCCTCCCAGTCGGGGTCCAATGTGCCGAGCGAGGCTCGGGGGAGCTCGACGATGCGCAGCGTGCTTGCGAGCCAGCCGAAGACATCGTCGAGAGTCGACCAGAAGTCGGCGAAGGGCGGCAGCGGTTGGGGGAGTTGGTGGCCGAGCATGTTCTCCCACTCGACTTCGATCTCCTCTCGAAACGGAGACGTGCGGATGGTGTCGATGGTCGGAACGTCGATCTAAGCGTGGCTGCACTTGCGGGCAAGCACACTGTGTCCTTGCAGTTGCCCTGATCAACCGAGCCCGGCCCGAGCGTTGCGATCTCGACTTCGGCAGAAGTGACCGCCGGCAGGTTGGGCGTCAGGGCGGCGACCTGTACGCACATGCCGTGGATTTCAGCTGTTGGCCTGGGTGATGGAGCCGGGAGTGAGCAGGATCAACACGCCGTCTGGGTCGTGAACGGTCGCGATGGCTATGGGTCCGTTCGGAGTCAGTTGTCTGGTTCGCCGGGGCGAGCCGCCAAGTCCGAGGTCGTGGTCAAGCGGAGCATGCTGACACCACGGCCTGGCCGATCTTGTCGTCAAGATCCTCACCAATCTCGTCGATCTCTTTCGATCCCAATGAAGCAAAGAGACTCGAAGGACGGTCATAGGAGATGTGGGCGCCGCCGACATTGTCGGCGAACACCGCCACCCCGAAGGGCGCGTAGAGTGCAGCTGCCGGATCGGCCTTGAGGACCCGCCGTGCGAGAAGCGGATTGCCAACCAGGTAGCGGGTCGCTCCGAGTGGTTCGCCGTTCAGGCTCAAAAGAGCACCTTGATCTAGCCGTGCCAGTGCCACGAACCCGGTCGGCCCGAAGTACGTAGCAACCGTAGATTCCACTTCAGCCCACGAGGCGTGTCGCATAACAAGGTCGAGAGACACGAGGGGGTCGAGAAGCGGGATCTGCTCGTCAAGGCGAGCCCTGGTGATCACAAAGTCGTGGCTGCTCTGGTACGTAATTCGGAGGGAGTACTGCTCGGTGTCGGTGTGCATTGGCGTTGCCGTCTGAGCCGGCAGGTCCGCGTGCTTGAGGGGGGTTGGGCCGTTACTCATTGCCAGTTGCCTTTCTGATCAGTTCAGCCACGGTTTCGGGCTGGTTCCACTGGGGCCAATGTGAGGCGTTTTGCACCAGGTGAAGCGACGGTTCCCTGAACAGCCCGGCTATCTCGGCCGCAAGGGTCGGGTTCAGATAGCGATCCGCCACGCCAAAGATGATCGAGACCGGAACCTTGAGGCGTCCGATTGCACCACTGTCGATCAACTCGTCTTGTCTGAATAATTCGTCGAACAGACCCCCGGTCCAGGCACGGATAGCTATGAGGGCATCGGGCTGGTTGGCGTCGCCGAAGAACTGCGGGAGGATCGACTGAACGGCCAGGCTGTCGGGGTCGACGGCTTCCAACCCCCATTGGTCGGCGGTGTGCTGCAGCAGCCAGAGACGCTGGCCCTCGTCATTGAACATGGCGTCGGCGAGCGGTGTGAGTGCCGGATCGGCGAGCAGTCGGATCATCTCAGGAAGGTGCAGTGCGGGCTGGTGCCCAAACATGGTGTTGAGCAGAACCAGATGGGCTAGCCGCTGGGGATGGGCGACGGCGAACGCAACCGCGTCCGGCCCGGAAGCGTCGTGACCGACAAGTACGGCGCGGCCGATGCCGAGATCGTCAAGCACAGCCGCGAGTAGGGACCCATGTTCTTCGGGAGAAAATCCGACCGCTTTGGGGCGATCGGACCGACCGTATCCGAGCCAATCGAAGGCCACGGCCCTCCTCGGGGAAAGCAGCGGAAGAAGCTTGTCGTAGATCCGGTGATCGTCTGGAAAACCGTGCATCAAAACGATCGGCGGATCCTCACCGGGTATGTCGCGCACGAAGACGCTGCCGTGGGGGGTGGCGACTCGGCGCTCGTTGATGGACACATCCGGATCAGTCATAACTACTATCGATTCATCCCGCGTTGTCATTGGTGTCTCCTCTTTCATGTCGATGAAACTGTGCCTGCTCTTCTTCGATTCGGTGAGCGCTGATTTCCTTGACCATCGGGACTGGCACATCTGCACGCACTGTTCCGACGGACAGCTAGGTTTGCTGTCGGGCGTCCTCCGACTTCCAAGGAGGGGACGGCAGCAAGAGCGTGACCACGAATAACCCGAGGATGGTCATTCGACCTGTCAGCCCTCCATCTGTGGTACGACGTCAGATCGTCGCCACTCGGGGGGAGCAAGTCCCACAACCGGTCGCCGGCGGTGCCCTCGATCATCAGTGACTCGGTCGCCGCGTGGTCGAACCCGGAGAAGTGCATCAACTGGCCGATCGGACGAATGCACCGCGCCGCACTCCCAGGGTGCCGTCGGCGAGCGCTCCGGCGAGGTTGAGGACCCGGACGAATCCGTCCTCCAGGAGCATCGGCAAGGTGGGGCCCGAGGGAAGGCCACCGGCGAAGGTCGTGTCGAACCAAGAACTGGACCAAGCCGACTCGTCGACCCACTCGACCAGCTCGAAGCCTGCTCCGAGAACGGCGTCACGCAGGTCGTCAGAGGTGGCCAGGTGGCTGTCACTCCCATCCATCGACCACGGCAAGGGCCATGAGAGTTCCGCGTCCGATGTGCGGCAGACCTCCCACGCGGCGAACTTGGCTCGAGGCGCCAACCGTTGCGCGATCTCGGCGAACCACTCCCGCTTTGCCTCGATATTCATCTGGACGTGCATGGTGTATCCGGCGTCAAACGGCCGCTCGGGCACGAGGTCGGCGATGTCGCCGTGGACGAACCGGACACGGTCCGACAGCCCGCAACGTTCGGTCAGTTCGGCGGCCGCCTTCACGTAGACCTCGATGATGTCCACGCCCGTTACCCGGCAGCCCGAGGCCGTGGCCACCTGGCGGGCCGGACCGCCGAGACCGGACCCGATGTCGAGGACGGTGTCCGACGGCGACGGCATCAGGGTGACAAGCAAGCGCTCGACGGCCTGGGCACCTCCCACGTGGTACTGGTCGAGGTATTGCAATGCTTCAGCCGTCATTCCATCTGCCGTCGCACCTCCCGGCAGGAGTCGGTCGATAGTGGTGATCAGATCCTTCTCGGTATAAGTCATGTCACTCCTGGATGGTCGGGGTGTTATTTGGCGCGTATTCGCCGTGGTGGTCCGCAGGCAATCGGGAGGGAGTGGCAGCCGCCGGCCAATTCGAACAGCTGCCCCGAGTGAGGAGCCAGCTGGGGCCCGTCGAACATGGCGATCGGTGGAACTTCATTACGATCAAACGGTGCATAGTCACGAATTCGAACCGGCGGCCGCTGGTGTCGCGCTTCCCAACGCTGATTCGGCTCCCGAAGGAGAGCTCAACGCTCCCGGTCGATCAGTTTGGTCCGCTATGTCCTCCAGTTGCTTCGGACGGGCGGGAAGGAACGCGATTGCGACGACTGCCCCGACGATGGTGACGGCTCCGACCACCCGGCAACCGCCCGCCAGGCTGTAGAGGAACGCGTGCGTAGCGGTGTTGGCCAGGTCTTGTGCGGCATGGTCGAGCCCGAGCTTCGAGAGTTGGTGAGAGGCGATGATCGCTCCTCCGACCGAGCCCTTTGCACCCGCTACGGCTCGCTCAGGTACTCCAGACGGCAACTCCGACAGGAGTCGACTCGTGTACAGGGACGTGGCGACACTGCCAATAACCGCCACCCCGAGCGTGCCGCCGAAGAGGCGGGTGGCATCGTTGACGGCAGATCCCACTCCCGCCTTTGCCGCTGGTACCGCGCCCATGATCGCTTCGGTGGCCGGCGCGCTGGTGAGACCCATCCCTGAGCCGAGGAACAGCATCTGACCGACGATGACGAGATAGGTCGTGGATCCAGATGCAGTCGAAGCCCAGAGAAGCCCAGTCGCAAACAGCAACAACCCAGTTCCGACGATTGCCTTGTTTCCCACCCGAACGGCGAGTTTCGTGCCCAGTACTGACGTCACAGCCACAGAAGCGGCCACTGGTAGAAGACGGACTCCGGTACCCAGGGGGGTGTATCCCTTCACGATTTGGAAGTACTGGACAACGAGGAAGATGAAATCCCGACAGAGCGAAGAAGGAGACGGCGACTGAGCCACTGGCGGCCGTGAACCGAGGATTGCGAAAGAGGGCCACATCGAGCATGGGGTGCTCGGTACGCTGCTCTACCAGGACGAAGATGATGAGGAGCGCCAAGCCGCCGGCGATACCGGCCAAGGCGGAGGGAGATGTCCATCCCCAGTCCGGCGCCTCGATGACGCCGAAAATCAGAACCGTCATTCCCGCCGCTGACAACGAAAGACCCCGCCAGTCGATCGGCGGTGTACTCGGATCCCGAGAACTCGGCACCGATACTGCGACGAGGACCGCTACCCCGGCGGCGACGATGGCCATGAAGGCGAAGATGCTGCCCCACCAGTAGCGCTCCAGAAGCCACCCACCGACAATTGGGCCGGTCGCTATGCCGACCCCGGTCGTGGCACCCCACAGCCCGATCGCCATGGCGCGCTCTCCGCGCTCCGTGAAGACATTGACGAGCAATGACAGCGTCGAGGGGAACATCAGAGCTGCTCCGAGGCCCATGAAGGCGCGGGAAGCAATGAGTTCGCCGACGGTCCCGGAAAATGCTCCGGCCAGGCTGCCGGCGGCGAAGAGGGCCAGCCCGATCAGCAGAACCCCCTTACGTCCTAGACGGTCGCTCAGACTTCCTGCCGCCAAGACGAAGGCGGCGAACACCAGGCTGTAGGCATCGACGACCCACTGGAGCTGCGTGGTGGATGCCCCCAGCCTCCGCACCAGCGTCGGCAAGGCAACGTTGACGATCGTCACGTCCAGGCTGATGATGAAGGCTGCGAGACACAGCGCCACAAGGATGGCCACCCGGCTTTGCTGCGCAGGTGCATGAGAAGGGATGGTCATCATGCTCTCCCGTGGAGTCGAATGCCGGGGGTGCCGCAGCGAATGCGCGTCAGCGACAGGGCCAGTAGAGGAAGCCGTAACTTCTTTGATCCGGCCTCTCCTCTGGTCTTCCGCTCTGCCCTGGAATCGACCCGAGCGCGGTGTGCGAGTCGGTACTCTTCGGTTTCTCCCAACCGGCTACGGATCCGCTCCGCGACTAGGGGCTCGAGTTGGCTGTAGTTGTGCATCACATCTCCTCTGAGGGTGACGGGTGCTTTACATTTTAAAGTACTACCTTGAAATAGTCAAGCGCTTATCATGATGAGGGGGATGCGGTCCTGTGGCCAGTACTGCGCAGTGGCCAGAGCGCTCGACGTCGTGGGTGACCGCTGAACCCTGCTCATCGTCCGCGAGCTGCTCCTCCGGCCCTGTCGCGACCGCGAGTTGGAAGAAGGGCTTCCCGGCGTAGCCACGAACCTCCTGGCCGATCGCTTGCGCCATCTCGAGGAGAGCGGCGTGGTTACTCGCGACGAGCAGGGCCGCTACGAAGTGACGGCGGAGGGAAAGGACTCGCCACCCCCGTGCGCGAGTTCGTTGGTTGGGCCGCTCCGCTGACGACGGAAGCAAAGTGGCGATTCCTCTCCGAGCCGTTGGCTGGAGATTCCTTTGGACTTAATGGTCGGCGGATCCGACGCGAACCGGCCTGACCTCGAGGTCGAGGTCCGAGCCGGGGGTCAGAAGCGGTGACGCTCGTGTCGAGAATCGGCGAGGTTCATTGCCGTTCAGGGCCCGCCGACTCGCCAGATGTCGTGGTGACCGGCCCAGCGGACACGATCATCGGTCTCTTGGCCGGTCGACTCGGTGAAGATACCGCGGTTGAAGAAGGTGCGAGCATCCTCGGTGACTTCTTGCAGGTTGCGCAACCGTGTCAACCCGACTGGCTCAGTGAACCGTCCTCATAGCTGGATCGGTTATCGGGCCACTTCGTCGATCCCTCATCGACAAATCGCCCGCGGCGGGGAAGTTCGTCCACGGCGTGGATGTTGAACCCAGCATGGGTCAGACCGTTCGAGTTCTGCTGGTGTCGGGAAGCCTAAGGGGCCGGTCGACCAACACGGCGGCGCTTCGTACCGCTGCCGCCGCCGCCCTCCCAGGAGTGGAGGCCGTGCTCTACGAGGGCCTCAGTGGTTTGCCTCACTTCAACCCCGACGACGACAGCGATCCGCTCCCCGGTGCCGTCGCCGACCTGCGATCCCAGATCAGGACCGCCAACGCTGTCCTCTTGTCGACCCCGGAATATGCGGGAGCGCTCCCCGGGTCGTTCAAGAACCTCTTGGATTGGACCATCGGCGATGACAAGCCCGGCTCGATCTACCAGAAGCCCGTCGCATGGGTCAACGTCTCCGCCCATGGTGCCGTCAACGCTCATGAGTCATTGCGCACAGTCCTTGGCTACGCCACCGCTGAGATCATCGAAGAGGCCTGCGCAGAGGTCCCCGTCACCCACCCGATGGTCGACGACGACGGGCTGATCGCCGACGAGTACGTCCGCAGTCAACTTGCTGCGCTCCTCGAGACCCTCGCCGCGCACGTCCGCAGCACCGATGACTCAGCCAATCGTCGAACTTGACGTGGCTCGCAAGGGATCGAATATCTGGAACGGCGCTCGGCCGGCTACTCACTCCGGCAACTCCCGATTAGTTGTTGGGAGAACATCAAGATCCCTACGTCAGGCGGACTCCAGCACATCCTGAGGCCAGCTCGGAGCCCCTCGTCGGTGTACGTGGGCGGCCTGCGGATGGCGACAACTGTCACATCGGGGACTTCGGCCTCAACCGCTTCCTCGATGACGGCATCATCGGCGGCACGAAGCGCTGCGAACCCGTGTCAGTGAGCAACTGGACCAATCCTTCTCGCAGAATGCTCGAATCTTCGGCGATCACCACTTGGACAGTTCGGGAGCGCTACTGTCACGACTCGCCTGTTACTCGGATTGGCGCCCATCGCGGCTCGCTGGGCATCACGCAAAAGATTGGCCATCTGGTACTTCCCATTCGGATGGCCGAGGTGGTACATCGCCATGCGGAAGATCTGCTCCGACGACGTCAGGGGTCTCGGTTGGTCGGGGCGGCAGCGACTGACTCGTG
Source organism: uncultured Acidimicrobiaceae bacterium (assembly GCA_963754445.1). Lineage (GTDB taxonomy): Bacteria > Actinomycetota > Acidimicrobiia > Acidimicrobiales > RAAP-2 > Bog-473. Next base: position 205,344 of record CAVWFT010000001.1, read on the forward strand.
GGCCTAACCCGAATGCTGCAATGAAAACACCAGGTGGCCGTCCCGAGGAGTAGGCCCCAGAGTAGGAACCAGGAGTCCCACAGCTCCAGGTGCCAACGCAGGGCTACCCAGTCCACCGCGCCGGCAGGTCGAATCATGCCGAGCTCGACCAGCGCTTCCGAGATCACCTGGATGCCTCCGTAGAGGACCAGAATCACCGACGCAGCGCCGCAAGCGGCCGCCCGCCAACGTCGGGATACGATCCGACCCCATGGTCGTACCAAAGAGAGCGGAAGAATGACGCCAACGGCCTTGACGACCACGGTCACCCAGATCAGCGTCGCAGATCGGCTGCCGCCGGCCCGGGCCATCCGCTCGGCGAACCCACCCACTGTTTGGAGGCCGGCGGTCCCTCCCGAGGCCCAGTAGAGGCTGACGGCGCAGAAGAGTCCGGCGGAGACCGCGGCCACGTAGGCAATCCAGTCTCCGGGGAATGATTCGAATTCGCGGGTTGAACCAGTTTTCACAGTTACCTCCTTTAAGAGGGCGGGCCACGACCCGGCGGCCAAGGTGGTCTGGATGTCGTGGTTGTTCTTCTTTGCCGGGTTGAGGTTCGTTCCCATTCAGGGGCCGCCAGCTCGCCAGATGTCATGGTGTCCGGTCCAGCGGTCACGATCATCTGTCCGTAGCCCCCAGTGACGAGAATCGTTACTGGTCCAGCCAATTACGAGTCAGGAGTGTCACGGTGTCGCTGACCCCGCAGTTGATAGACGGTCAACCCCAGCGAGACCCCAGCGACCGTCAGGGCGAGTCCGGCCAGGCCGAAAGCTAGCCAGGCGGTCATGACCGACAGCACCCGCGGGTATGCGCCACCCCATCGCGGCGACCGGGGTCGAGCTTCACGCTATTCCGCCAGCACTGGTTCTCACGGCTTCGGCACCTCCGCTTTGCACAACCTCGCCGGATTCCTGAGCACAGTCAGCGCTGGCGACAGAGGCATCTGCGCGGTCTCGGCGCAACCGAGTCAACACAGCGGCCCTTCCTGTCAGCGTCAGACCCGCAGCCTTGGCTTCTTTGACGCTCAAACGACCAGAGAGGGTTCCCAAAATGACATCTGGGGGCCCAGCCAGTTCAAGATCAGGGGATTCAACGATGCCAGGTCGCGTGCGGATTCCGTCTTGGGAGGCCTCGATGACGGCCGGGTAGTCCTCCGGCCTGAGCTGTATGGAGACCGGAGGCCCGTCTGGCGCCCGGTCTTTTAGAAACATCGCGACGGGACGCTTGAACCAGTGACTGCGGAATTGATCCGTTTCGTCTTTTTCAGACATGAAACGAGCACCCCATATCCCGAGTGCGTCGAGTACCGGCTTGAGGTCGGTTCCGGCATCGGTCAGGTGGTACAGCGTGGCTGCGACGGGCGGCGGAACCGCCTCACGCCAAACGATGCCGGCTTCTTCTAAAGAGGCCAAGCGGTCGGCCAAGAGGTTGGTCGCAATTCCAGGTAACCCACTCATCAGGTCGGTGTAGCGACACGGACCTTGGCTCACGAGCTCTCTGATGATGAGCAGGGTCCAACGATCACCGACAGCATCGAGTGCCTTGGCCACGGCGCAATAGTGGTTGTACGACTTCATGGCACCAGTATGCCAGACGTTGACTTGAGAATCAACAGTAAAGACTTGACGTTCTCAAGGTTCGTGGTAGAACCGTTGCGTGTGCAAAAAGGCCCCGGTTTGTCAGTCCACTTCGGGTGGCCGTGTGGGCCCGCCATTTCGATACTGCTCCGATGCTCGCCGTCACCCTCTTGACGCATTTATCCGGCCGCTAGCTCGGACCAGCAAGCACGCGATCTCCCTGGGGGAACGTGACCATTAATTATCTGGCAACCCGCATGATCCACGACAGCGCCGTCGATTTTGAAGAGACCCGCCATCGGTTCGACGAACAGGTGCCGATGCTCGACCCGCTACTGACTCTCCGACTCGTCGTCGATCAAGCAGCGTGGCATGACGTCGAGGCTCACGTGGATCGCGCGGTCGGCCCAACAGGCTTCGTCGCCCTTACGCGAATCGATCAGGGAGCTCTGTTCAGCCTGGGCGGCGATCCGGTTCAGGCGACGCTGTATCTCGTCGGGAACCCGGTGATTGCACGCTCGATCCTCGCGCCGATGCGCTTGAGCAGGGCGCGACGGGCATGCGCTTCGTCGAGCCCTCTGTGTCAAACTTGAGGTGAGACCGTTTGTCTTGACGAATTCGAAGCGAGCCTGCGCGTCGCATCCTTCCTCGCTTAGCCCGAAGTGTGGGTCTGGCCCCACCCGGATAGGGGGGCTGGGCGGCTATCCGTGAGACACCGATTTCCTTACCGTTAGATGAAGCTGGACCGCCCGGGTCCACGGACCAGAGGAGGTCGAAAATGCTGTTCCTGTTCATCATCCGCCGTTTGAATCCCCGTCTGAGAGCCATCGTCGGGGTCAGCGTGATTTTCGTCGGCGTGACCCTGCTCGCACTGGCGGCGACCGTCGCGTCATGGCTGCTTATCCACGGCATTATCGCCGCCGCGGTCGGCATTGGCTTCTGCATCGCGGCCTACCTCGGGCGGCGCAACATTCAAGCGGCCGAGGACATCCCCGTTGCTTCCAGCGACCGTAGCGGTAGCCGGTTGTCAGACGAACCGCGAAGATGAGCGACATGCGATCGAGTCCGGCACGGTGGGTGTGGGCCACGCTGACCGGCTACTACCGGTCAGCGGTCCTGCTCGCCGTGGCGGGCGTCGTTCCCGGCATAACCATCGCTGTCGCGATCTTCGGACTCTCCTTCAGCCGGTCTTGGTCTGCTCATCTGGCCGCCCCACAACAGGTACGACTCGTCGCGGCGGTCGGGGAATGGGCGGTGGTGGCCGTATGGGTGGTGAGCGCGTTCGGCCTGGGCATGACCGGCCTCGGTGCAACAACGACCCAGTTCCTGCGCCGCCACGGCGGCCGTTGGCTCGGCAGTGAGATCCCCTCGCCCTACCGACCTCCGCGGCCGATCACCCACATGTCCACCGGCTACTGGTGGAACGGCCACCGCTACTACGAGACCGAGCGGGAGGCGCGCACGTTCTCCTGGCTGTTGGACCACAGCCTTGTACTGTCGATTCGCAGCACCGACCGTGACCCGCAACTGTGGCGCGACTACACCTGGCAACTCGTCGCCGCGGTGACGGTGGTGCCAGTCGCCACAGTCCCGTTGCTGCTCGCCGGCGGAGCGATCTACGCCGCCGCCATCGGGTCCGCCCTGTCGCCGGTACTCCTCGTCTGCAGCCTGGGCGCGGCCCCTTTCGCCTGGCGGATCTTCTCTCCCGTCGCCCTCCGATACCTTGCCCCCGGCCCCAGCGCCACAGCTGAAAGCCGCATCGCCCGTCTCGAATCGATCCGCGCCGACCTGACCCACACCCAAGCGGCCGAGCTGGAGCGGATCGAGCGCAGCCTCCACGATGGCGCCCAGGCGCGCATCGTGGCCCTGGGCATGCACCTGAACGCGGCGGAGGGGCTCATCGACACAGATCCCGTGCGGGCCAAGGCGATCATCCGCGAAGCGCGGGGCTCCACAGTGATCGCTCTCGACCAGCTGCGAACTCTGGTCCGGGGCATCAATCCGCCTGTGCTCGTCGAGCGGGGTCTCGTCGACGCGGTCCGAGCCCTGGCCATCGACGCCCCGCTCGACGTGGACGTCCGCAGCGCCCTTGCGCAACGCCCCAAGCAGCCGATCGAGGCCGCCCTGTACTTCACCATCGCGGAATTGCTCACCAACGTCGCCAAGCACTCCGGCGCCACGCACGCCAGAGTCGAGCTCTCCCACGCCCCCGGCGAACTTCGCGCCGTGATCTCCGACGACGGCATGGGTGGTGCCACCGCCTCCGCGGGCTCCGGGCTCGAAGGCATTTCACGCCGACTGACGGCGTTCGAAGGTCAGATCGACATAGATAGCCCAACCGGAGGCCCGACCCGCGTGACCTTGACATTGCCATGCGAGTCGTAGTTGCCGAAGACCTCTTCTTGCTCCGCGACGGACTGGTCCGCCTGCTCGAGGCGCACGGACACACGGTGATCGCCTCGGTCGAGACCGGGCCTGCCGCACTCGATGCCATGCTCGGCCTGCGACCCGATGTCCGCAGTGCTTGACGTGCGTCTGCCGCCGACTTTCACCGACGAGGGCCTGCGCGCCGCTCTTGCCGCCCGTCAGGAGATTCCAGGCCTGCCGGTGCTCATCCTCTCTCAGCACATCGAACAGCTCTACGCCCGAGAGCTCCTGGCAGACGGCCACGGCGGCATTGGCTATCAGCTCAAGGACCGGGTCATGGACGCGGACCAGTTTCTCGACGCTTTTAACCGCGTGGCCGGGGGCGGCACGGCACTTGACCCCACGGTGGTGGCGAAACTGCTGGGCCGGCCGGCCCGGGCCGACCCCATCGCCACGCTCACCGAGCGGGAAAGGTCCGTGCTGGCCCTGATGGCCGAGGGCCTCTCCAACACGGCGATCTCTGAGCGCCTGTTCCTCAGCGAGGGAGCGATCAGCAAGTACACCACCTCCATCTTCATCAAACTGGGCATCAGCACCGATGACGACACCAATCGGCGGGTACGCGCCGTGCTCACCTATCTCGACTCCGGACAGGCACAGCCTCAGTGAAGAGCGGCGATTCGAACGACGTTGTTTCGACCCGTGCCACTTCAGTAGCCAACGAGCACCAACGGATGGCGCGCCGTGGGTTCGGTAATCGCTCCACTTGGCACCGGTGAGCAGATGACCGTGCACCCCTATGTCCTCTGCGGAAAGGCGTCTCATAGCTGAGGGGAGTGGGGGCCGCGTACCGGACCTTCCAGCAAGGAACTGCAAGACGGCGTATATTCGATACGTCAACCACACGGGAGCCCGAACGGGCTGAGAGGGTGCCAATTACGGCGCCGACCGTTTACCTGATCCGGATCATGCCGGCGGAGGGAGAGGGATATGCACAGAACCGACGATGCTCGTCGGAGGATCTACCAGGTCGGCCCCATGGGCGTTTCGGTCCCATTCCAAGAGGTGACCCTGTCTGTGTCGCCGAGCAGAACCGGTGAGGGCGGTGCAAACGCCCCGGTGCTGCTCTACGACACCGCGGGCCCGGGTTCGGATCCCACCGTAGGCCTTCCCGCTTTGCGTCGTGAATGGATTCTGGCGCGAGGCGACGTTGAAGAGGTTGTTGGGCGTTCCCCCCAGGCTCGTGATGACGGTCGCTCGGCTGGTGCCGGCCGCACAACAGAGCAATGGCTCGGCACGCGACGTTCGCCGCTGCGAGCGAAGCCGGGTCGCAATGTCACGCAGTTGCACTACGCACGAGCGGGAGAGGTCACACCAGAGATGGCCTTCGTGGCGGTACGAGAAGGGATAGATCCCGAAGCAGTTCGCCAGGAGATCGCAGTCGGTCGGGCCATTCTGCCGGCCAACGTGAACCACCCCGAGAGCGAGCCCATGGGTATTGGCCGCAACCTCTTGGTCAAGGTCAACGCCAACATCGGCAACTCTGCTGCGACGTCTTCGATCGCCGCCGAAGTGGACAAGTTGACCTGGGCCACCCGATGGGGCGCCGATACCGTCATGGATCTCTCGACTGGCCGCGACATCCACACGACCCGCGAGTGGATCGCCAGGAACTCGCCGGTGCCCATCGGAACAGTCCCGATCTACCAGGCCCTCGAAAAGGTCAACGGCAATCCCGCAGATCTCAGCTGGGAACTCTACCGCGACACCATCGTGGAGCAGTGCGAGCAGGGCGTCGACTACTTCACCGTGCACGCCGGGGTGCGACTCGCCTACGTCCCGCTCACGGCCCGGCGGCTCACGGGGATAGTCAGCCGAGGCGGTTCGATCATGGCGGCGTGGTGCCTGGCCCATCACCAGGAGAACTTCCTCTACGAACACTTCGAGGAACTCTGCGAGATCATGGCGGCTTATGACGTCGCCTTCTCTCTGGGCGACGGGCTACGGCCGGGCTCGATCGCCGACGCCAACGACGAGGCCCAGTTCGCCGAACTGCGCACACTGGGCGAACTCACGGAGGTCGCGTGGCGCCACGACGTCCAGGTGATGGCTGAGGGTCCGGGGCATGTGCCGATGCACAAGATCAAGGAGAACATCGAGATCCAACAAGAGGTCTGCCACGGAGCGCCCTTCTATACGCTCGGGCCTCTCACCACCGACATCGCGCCCGGCTACGACCACATCACCTCTGCTATCGGCGCCGCGATGATCGGCTGGTACGGCACGGCGATGCTTTGCTACGTGACGCCGAAGGAGCATCTGGGACTGCCCGATCGTGACGACGTCAAGGCCGGGATGATCGCCTACAAGATCGCTGCTCATGCAGCCGATTTGGCCAAGGGTCATCCCGCGGCCAAGGCGTGGGATGACGCGCTCTCTAAGGCGCGCTTCGAGTTCCGCTGGGATGACCAGTTCAACTTGTCATTGGATCCTGAGACGGCTCGCGCCTTTCACGACGAGACCCTGCCAGCCGATGCGGCCAAAACAGCGCACTTCTGCTCGATGTGCGGACCGAAGTTTTGCTCCATGCGCATAAGCCAGGACGTTCGGGAGTACGCCGAGTCTCACGGGGTCGCGGTCGGTACTGCAATTGAGCTCGGGATGAAGCAGAAGTCGGCTGAGTTCCGTGCTGCCGGTGGCCACCTCTACGAGGAGGCTTGAGCACGCTCCAGTTCGGCACTCCCAGTCCCGCGCCACTCGTCGGCTTTCCAACGCTGGGTTGATTCGCTGCATCCTGCCCCGGACAGGGCCCGGAGCTGGCAGCCACGAGCAGCATCGACTATCGCACAACTCGCTTCCATTCGCATGGGTCAGGCGCGCTGAATCCCTCAAGTGAGTGGGGCTAGAAGCATTTCCAGCTCCGCAACTCGGTTTGGCATACCTCGCTCAGTTGAAGGATTTCGCTCTCTGACCGCCGTGATGGGTACGCCGACTTTGAAGGAGCAAAGTGGCAGGGGTGTGACGAAGGTCATGGGTTCTGATGCGTGGTAGTCCGTCATCGGCGGGATGTCGAAGGGACGAGGATGCTCCTCGATAGATAGTCGATAGCCTCCCGGCTCAATTAGATGCTGGACGAGCGACGGAGGTATGCGCGGAGGCGCACCCCGTCCCCTGCATCCAACGCGGCCAACAACGAACCGAGCGCAGTGAACGTCGCGTTCCCGAGTTCGGCGCGCAATTCGTCCTCGATCGCCCTGGCCGCTACTCGCTGGTGCGCCAGGTAGTCCACCCCTAGGGGTGTGAGCCCGACCGACTTCTCCCTTTTGCTGTTGGACGAATCGGCGACCACGACGTAGCCACGGTCACTGAGCTCTGCCACGACCTTGCTCGCACCTTGTCTCGTGATGCCGAGCTCGCGTCCGATGGCCGAGATGGTCGAGCCAGCTTCGCCGGCGCACACTCGCAGGACTCGACCGTCAGGGAACCTGCGGTCGCCGAACCCAGCGTCGACCATCGCAGCGTCCAACCGAAGCTGGTAGCCGAGCCAGGCGCGCCTGAGCGCCGCACCGAGTCCCACGGTGGTCGACTCACCGCTCGATGTGTCGGCGTCAGGCACCATGCGGGAGATGTTAGCGAACTGTGAACTTAGTTGACAGTCAGCCTGGGGCACCCGATACTGCGAATATGCGGCGTACGAGCACCACGACTTCCTGGCTCGAGTGGCGCGCCAACCCGGGCGGTCCCGGGAAGCGGCCCGCGTGAGACCGCACCGCGGCGGATGTGCCGTTGCTGGCGCTGTGGGAGTGGCGGTGTTGGTGACACTGGGCGTGTCGCTGTCCTGCGCGGCGACAGCGAGCGCCACACGAGGTCCTGGAGCGACGTACGCCGTGGCCGCAAAGCGCCAACCGCTGACGACGAACGCTCAGTCCCCGGTGGCCCACGACACAGAGACCGAAGCACTCGTGACGCAGTCGGGTCGACTCTTCGCAGCAACGGGTCAATGGGAGTATCCCGGCCATTCTGCGTTCGGACAGGTCCTGGTCAAGAAGACCAAGACCGCTCCGTGGACGGTCTTCGAGCAGACGCAGTCACTCCGGGTCCAGGCGTTGGACTCCTTCTCGATCCCGCGGGATCTGGGTCTGGGGTCGGGCCATTCCCTCCTCGTCACCCAAGCGATCGTCGCCGGGCGCTCGAGGATCCAGTGGTTGCTCGACGGCGCAAACTCGTTCTCTCTTCGCAATTCGTATGCTCTCCCTACCGGCGCGGACGTCCGTGCGTTCGGCGCGCACGAGGTGGGCGGGGTTTGGTCCGTCTACGCCGGAGTCCGCCCGACGGGGGTCATTCAAGGAGTCTGGTCGCCAATTCGCCACACCTTGGTGTTCAGTCCCCAGCCCGAGCTCACGGTGGCCCCGCCAGGATCGCCGGGTGCGGTGACGCAGAAGGTGACGGGCTTCGCCGACTGTGGCGGCGCGCTCTACACCACCATCAACACGACGCTCTATCGCCGAAACGACGGCGCCCTGCCCGCTGGTATTCCTCGCTGGGTCCCGGTGTACCGAGCGCCACCTGTAGGGGCGCACAACAGCGGGTTGCGGGGCATCACGTGTGTCACCCATGACGGGTCAGCGTCGCTACTCCTCTCCACGGAGGGCAACGGCAACGTGTACCGCTTCGACCGTCTGCCACCAGGCCAGCTCGATACCACCGCGGTTCTGAGTCCGGGTTCGGTGTCCGACGGGCTGGTGCAGACGCTCGAGTTCCAACCCGCCCCTGCGATCCGCCAGATGCTGGGGACGCAGGGAACGGTCATTCCCGCAACTGGACGAGGCTCGATCGCCTACGTGATCGCGGCGTACAACAACGGAGACTTCCAGTCCATGAGGATCGGGGGCGTCGACCGGCAGGTGTTCGGGTTCGAGTGGGGTTATCAAGGGGTCTGCCCATCCACGCAGAAGTGCGGACCGATCGCCTCGGGCGTGGTGCACTTCAACGCCAGCGCATGCTTCGCCGTGCGGACCGATCAGAGCCAATTGCCGACCTACACCCTGCGCTGTCTGAGCGGGCCCAGTGTCTTCCCGTCGGCCACAGTCTCAAAGCCCATCCGCTCCGGGCAGGCCTTCGTCTCCATCAGGACCATCGTGCCCTCACCGTTTCCCGGTGACCAGATCTACTACGGCGGCTACGACTGCAACTTCTACCCCGCAGACGGTACGGCGTGGGTGGCCACGTCGCTGCGCAACTCCCTCCGCCTTTCCGTTCCAGCGAAAGGAACACAATCATGAAGCGACGAACAACCTCACCTCGCCGGCGCCGCGCCGCTGTCGCCGTGGCCTCAGGAGGCGTGGCCGTCCTGGCCTTGGCGCTCAGCGCCTGTGGCAGCTCCCCTTCGCAAACGGCCGCCTCCCCTGAACGGGTGAGTGGTGGGTCGACGGGTCACTACGAGGTGGCGGCCGGCATCCACAAGATCAAGCACATCATCGTCATCGAGCAGGAGAACCGCTCGTTCGACAGCTACTTCGGCACCTACCCAGGGGCCGACGGCATTCCGACGACAAATGGCGTGCCGACGGTGTGCCTTCCGGCCCCGACGGGCGGGTGCCAAGCGCCCTACCACGACACGGCTGACGTCAACGGAGGCGGGCCGCACAACGAAGGCAGTGCGACGCGTCGACGTCAACGGCGGAAAGATGGACGGCTTTATCACCCAGGCGGCCAAAGGCAAGAAAGGATGCGGAGCGAACACGGTCGACAACCCCGCCTGCTCGAACTCTGCGGCGCCCGATGTGATGGGGTATCACACGGCGGCCGAGATCCCGAACTACTGGACCTATGCCAAGGACTTCACGCTCGACGATCATATGTTCGAGCCGGTGGCGTCGTGGTCCCTGCCCGATCACCTCTACCTGGTCTCGGGTTGGTCGGCCAAGTGCTCGAGCCCAGCTCCCTCGAGTTGCGTGAACGAGATCAAGGGGCCCTACACGCCGGCGCAGATGCAGAAGTACGTGGACCAGGCCATCGACACCGGTACGGCCGACGTGACCAACGCGTGGACCGACATCACCTGGCTCCTCTACAACGAGCACGTCTCTTGGGCCTACTACGTCCAGACCGGCGACCAGCCCGACTGCGACGACGACGCAGCAATCGCCTGCCCGCCGGTGGCGCAGAACTACTTGACCCCGGGCATCTGGAACCCGTTGCCCATCTTCGAGGATGTGCAAAAGGACCACCAGATCCGCAACATCCAGCCGCTGAACAACTACTTCTCCGAGGCCAAGAAGGGGACCCTGCCATCGGTCATGTGGGTCACGCCGTCGCAGGCCGACAGCGAGCACCCACCGGCCAGCGTGCACCAGGGCCAGGCCTATGTCACCGCGGTGATCAACGCGGCCATGAAGAGCCCCGACTGGGACTCGACGGCCATCTTCTTGCAGTGGGACGACTGGGGCGGTTTCTACGACAACGTCGTGCCGCCGCCAGTCGACCAGAACGGGTACGGGCTGCGCGTCCCCGCCATGGTGATCTCGCCCTACGCCAAGACCGGGTACATCGATCACCAGACCCTCTCGAGCGACGCCTACCTGAAATTCATCGAGGACGATTTCTTGGGGGGGTCGAGGCTCAACCCCAAGACGGACAAGCGGCCCGACCCGCGGCCCGACGTCCGCGAGGACGAAAAAGTCCTGGGCAACTTGACCAACGATTTCGACTTCAACCAGGCACCCCGAGCTCCAGTCCTCCTCCCGACCAACCCCGCTATGGACTCGCCGAGCATCCCGGCCTACTTCAACGGACTCGGGCCGTGCGTCGGATGCACAGCGACGCCACCGAGTACACAGAGGGCTCCAAGCCGAGCAACCAACAATTGACTTCAGTCTTTCGAGTGGGATTGCTGTGACAGCGAAGCCGGATCCTGTGGGGAGAAGGTCGGGGTTCAGAGTTACTGGTGAGAGAACGAGCTCTTTCATAAGTCGCTTGTAGGGCCTCACCGATACTCGTCGTGAACCTAATAACCAAGTACCTTCCGGATTAACTTGGTTGTTTACCGGATTCCGGTGGCGTCGATCGAAAGCAGGGGGCACCGGTGAATATCAACCCGTACATCGTCTTAGGAAGCGCACTTGTCGGCTTTCTGGTCGGACTGACCGGAGCAGGGGGCGGGGCGTTGATGACGCCGATGCTGATCCTGCTGTTCGGCGTCAAACCTTCGACGGCCATCTCGAGTGATCTGGTTGCTGCTGTTTTCATGCGCCCCTTCGGGGCAGCGGTGCACATGAGCAAGAAAACGGTGAACTTCCGGCTGGTCGGCTGGATGGTCGCCGGATCGGTGCCTATGGCCTTCCTCGGCGCTTACCTACTCCATCTGATGGGACAGGCAAAGGCGTCGCAGACCAATATCGAGAAGGCGCTAGGTGCGGCGCTGCTCATCGGGGCGGCGGCGATGGTCATCCGTTTTCTCCTCGACCGACGGGCCGGCCACGAGCGCAAGCTAGTGGTCCACGATCTCGGGGTGCGGCCGGTCCCCACCGTGCTGATTGGCATGGTTGGCGGGCTCATCGTCGGAATCACCTCGGTGGGGTCCGGCTCCTTGATGATCGTGATGCTCCTCTTCCTCTATCCAATGCTGGGCGCCAACCAGTTGGTGGGCACCGACCTCACCCAGGCGGTCCCCCTCACGATCGCAGCCGCGCTCGGAGCGCTTGCGTTCGGGCATATCGAGTTTTCGGTAACCGCATCCCTCATCATCGGGAGCGTCCCCGCCGTCATCGTCGGTTCGTTTATCTCATCGAGGGCCCCGGATCGGTACATCCGACCGGCTATCACGTTCGTGATCTTCGCCTCTGGCCTCAAATATGTAGGACTCAGCTCCTCGGCGCTCGGCTGGGTCCTGTGCGCGACGCTGCTCGCTGTCGCATTGATCTGGCTGTTCTTCGTGCGTCCCTGGCAGACCGGCGCACCGCTGGGCGATTCCACTGCCCCGGGGGACGAACAGGACGAATCCGTCAGAGCCGATTCATCCCCATAAAAGGAGCTGAACCTCGGCAACTTTGCGACCTGGACGAGGCTTACGGGCCGCGTCTCCAGAGCAAAGGGCGCTGGCGCAATTGGTCGGCGGCATCAATTACTTGTGGGTACTCAACTTTCGTGCCCATGGCGTGCCCATAATAACGAGAAATAGCGCGAAATAGCGCGCTCCAACGAAAGCGGTACGAAGCCTGCTTTCTGCCCTTGACTAGGAATTTCTGCTTCATTCGCTATTCAGGTCACTTCGTCGTCAAAACCGAAAGAACCGACCTGAAAAGCGTGAGGTCTTTGCGGCATTACCCATCGCTGAATCTGGGTCGGTTATGACCTGCCGCTCGCCAAGGAGCGTGCTCGTCGTTAACGGGGAACGGGCGCCACTAGCGGCGCATTACGAGAGCCTGTTGATCGCACTCGGGAACCGATCCGTTGTCACGCTCCGACGCCGGTCGGGCGTGTCTTTACGTGTCTTTACGGAGAGGGAAGGAGAGGGATTGTGAGGGAACCTGAGGGGATCGAAACGCCGCCACCAGGAAGGTCCTCGGAAAGTCCCTGGTCACAACACCGAGAACCGGACATTCGCAATGTAGAGGCCGAGGGTTCGAGTCCCTTCACCTCCACCAAAGGCCCAGGTCAGGGGCCTGAGTGGGATCCCCAAGAATAATCAGGTTCTCCGGCGTGTCTTTACGTGTCTTTATCGACGATTCTGCGTCTCCAGTCTGCTTCTCCGGAAGCCGATGATCGGCCCCAGGAGGGTGTCGTTTACGCGGCCGATCGGGCACCCTGGAGACAGGGTCCTCAGTCGAGAGCGGCGAAGAGCCTCCAAGCCCCGGGCAGACCCTTCAACTGGTGATCGCCACGATCCTCGAAGTTGATGCCGGATCCGACGACGAGGTCGGTCACCGTGCGCGAGACGAGCACCTCGCCCGCCAATGCGTGCCCCGACACCCGAGCGGCAATGTGCACTGCCAAGCCTGCGACATCGTCGCCGCGCACTTCGATCTCACCAATATGGAGCCCAGCACGGATCTCAATCCCGAAGACCTTGACCGCCTCTCGTATCGCTCGTGTGGCCTCAATTGCCCGCGCTGGACCGTCGAAGGTGGCGAGAGTACCGTCGCCGGTCGATTTGACGTAGCGCCCGCGAAACCGCTCCAACTCGCGGCGTACCACCTCGTCGTAGTCAGTGAGCGTCTCTTTCCAGCGGTGGTCCCCCAACCTGTTCCGCGTGGACCGTTGATCCGACGATGTCGGTGAACACCACGGTGGCCAATACTCGGTCCAAGACAGGTATCGGCCGAACTCCGGTTAGAAACGCCTCAATCTCGTCAAGAACTTCTGAGGTGTTACCGGCGAAGATGAAGTTGTCATTACCCTCAAACTCAACGAGCCGAGCGGTAGCTATTCGATCAGCGAGGTAGCGACTGTGCTCGGGACGAATGTAGCGGTCGGCCTGTCGACTGATCACCAGTACTGGAGCTTGGATGGCGGAGAGCACGGATGTCGCGTCGCTCTCCATGAAGGCGCGTGGAATGGCGACACTATCTGGAGTTGCTGACAGGCGCTCGACACGGGCCCAGCGATGGAGAGCATCCTCGCTTCGTATCAAACTTGGCGCCAGTACCCGCGTGACTTCACCTGTACCCCACGCTTCCTCGATAGCCAATAGGTACACGAGAAATTGATCCTTGGGCATGCCCCAAGGGCATTCGTCGTTGCGGAGGAAACGAGCGAAGGCGTTGACCGCCACTACACCGCTCACTCGGCGCGGATAGGTTGCCGCGAACAGCATCACGGAAAGGGCGCTCAAGCTCCAAGAAAGCAAACATGCCTGCTCAGAAGCGGCCGCGTCCATCACTGTTGTGATGTCGTCCATCCAAGTCTGGATCGCCGGGACGCGCTGCGGATCTACCCGACCCGAACTCCCAAAGCCCCTGGGGTCGAAGGCGATGACGCGGCTAAAGGTGGCTAAGCGACGTAGGGACGCAGCGATCGTCGGCTCCTCCCAGATCAAGTCGATCGCAAATCCCCCGTTCATGGGCAGGACGACGTCGACCGGGCCTTCGCCTACCACCTGGTAGGCGAGATAACCCCCTTCAGGTGCTGGGACGTACTGAGTCTCTGGTGCTCGAAGCATCCTCCCATTTTGTCGCCTGTTCCGAGAAATAGTGTCGCTGTTGTCGGATCGCCTCAACCGGCCCGTCTCACCGAATCGGCATCCGAGGCATCTGGTGCCGCCTGAAAGACTGGGTGTGGTCAACGGTCAACTGGTGAGGAGGGAGCGACGTGGGTGGAGTTCTGGACACTGACTATCTCGTCGTCGGCGCCGGTGCGTCCGGTATGGCCTTCGCTGATTCTCTGATCACGTCATCCGATGCCGAGGTGGTGATCGTTGATCGTCGTCACGGCCCCGGCGGCCACTGGAACGACACCTACCCGTTCATACGATTGCACCAACCTTCGGCGTACTACGGCGTCAACTCGATGCCACTCGGGACCGACACCATTGACACCCAGGGCGTTAACGCCGGGATGTATGAACGTGCGTCGGGGAACGAGATCTGCGCGTATTACGAGCGCGTCATGAAGGACCAGCTGCTTGCTTCCGGCCGAGTCCGATTCTTCCCGCAGTGCAACTACGTGGGTGGCGGCGAAATCGTTTCGCTGCTGACCGGTGATCGCCATAAGGTCATCGCCCGCAAAGCCGTGGTTGACGCGACCTACCTCGAACCGACCGTTCCTGCCACGTCCAAGCCCCCATTTGAGGTCGCGGACGGAGTCCAATGCGTGCCGGTGAATGAGCTTGCTCGCGTGCCGGAGCCGCCGGACGGGTTCGTGATCATCGGCGCTGGAAAAACCGGCGCCGACGCTGTCCTTCACCTGCTGGAGAACGGCGTTCCGCCAGCGCTCATCCGATGGATCAAGCCGCGCGAAGCGTGGTACCTGAACCGGGCCTTTACTCAAGGCGGCGAGTTCCTCGGCACACTATTCGATGGGCTGGCACAGCAGCTCGAGGTATGTGCGGAGGCCGATTCCCCCACAGGCCTCTTCGATCGGCTCGGTCAGTCGCGGCAGATGCTACGAGTCGACGAAAACATCACTCCGACCATGTACCGCGGCCCGACCGTGAGCACCGCCGAGATCGAGCTACTGCGACAGATCGACGGAGCGGTCCGCCTGGGAAGGGTGCGCCGAATCGAAACCGGCACGATCCGGCTCGATGATGGCACCATCCCGACAACCTCAGGCACCCTGCACGTGCATGCTGCGGCAGGTGGCCTCAACCCCGCGCCGGAGACACCCATTTTTGCTCCCGGAGAAATCCGGTTGCAGTCCATGCGCATCGGGCTGGCCTCCTTCAACTCCTCGCTCATCGCCTACGTCGAGGTGACCCGGCCCGACATCGCGAGTAAGAACCGCTTGTGCCCGCCCAACCGTCAACCCGACACCCCCGCCGATTGGATCCGCGGCACACTAATTGCCCTGCAGGCGGACTCCATGTGGGCCCAAGAAGACGACATAGCGGCGTGGATGGGACACGCCAGGGTCAACATTGCCTGCGGTCTCAGGGCGCAGCTGTCCCGCCCTGATGTTGCGGCCAGCTTGACGCGCTACCTCGCGAGCCTCGACCCTGCCATCGCAAATCTCCGCCGACTTGTCGTCGATCTTTGACTTGGTTTCGGACCGGCACCGCGTCTCGGGGGCACTTTGGAGGGCTCGCTACCGGACAAACCCGCTCGCCTTGGCTCGGCCGTCGGCCTACGATCCAACCAACGGATTCAGGTGCAGTGAGGTGATCGCATGAAGGCACCAGCCCATTTTGCTCGAGCGGTCGAGGACCGGCCCGTTCTGCCGCCCGGCGATTGCGAGCGGGTATCAGGGTACGGCGTGATGGGACTGCCGTTCGCTTCGGGCCATGTCCTCGGGCTGCGCCGATGGACGGCTTCGTCCGTGGGCGACCAATTCACATCGATCTGGCACCGCAATCCCGCAGGGCGCTGGACCTTTTACGAGTCGACAGACTGTGAAGTGGCCTGCACGCGTTACTTCGGGGCTGATGTGGAGCGGGTCCGGGAAGGGCCGATCGATCTTGAGTGGGAGGCGCCCGATCGCCTTCGCGTACGCACCGGCGACGGCGTGGTCGAATGGGAGATCGAAACAGGGGCGACCGCAGCAACACGGATGATGAGCTCGATCAGCACGGTCGTGCCGCTGGCCGCTTGGCGGTCAGGATTGATGCTGAAGGCGATGGGTGCGGCGGCCGGACGGGTCCTCGGCGTGGGAAGGGTGCAGTTGACCGGCACCACATCCAACCAGCAGCACTTCGATGCCAACCCCTTGCGCATCTGGTATGTGACTGCGAGTCAGGCTGTCGTCGAAGGTGAAGATCTGGGACCGATCGGCCCCTTGGCCGAGCAGGCTCACATGGCCGACTTCTACTTCCCCCAACGCGGCATGTTCGCGGTTGGCCGGGTGTTCATCAAACCCCTCAATCCGACGCGGCCCGGATCCGGAGCCTTGACGGCATCTCGCTGATTCTCCGAGGTCCGGAATGCCAGAGAGTTCCCCCGTACCGATCGTGACCGCGGTAGGGGCCGACTTCTACAAGGAGACTCGTATCCCAGCGCCTTGTGTGTTGGCGACACCGTTCGTGTGACGGGACGTACCGGGGAGTCGGGGGAGGGCGTTTTCTCCCCCGACCCGGAGGCGCAGATACGTCAGGTGTTCCCCAACATCGCCCTTACTCTCGACGAGGCCGAAATGGTCCAACGTCGTGGAAATGAATTCGTACCACGTCGGTCTTCTGGAACAGAAGCCCTACTCAGGGTGGCCGCTGAATTCATCGTTGATCCGTATCCTGCATGGACGGCTGTGGGTGTCACAGAGCTCGTCTTGCCGGAGGCGGTGGTCGAGATCAGCTACGTTGCAATGATCCTGGAGCACGACACGTAGGCGACGGGACTATCCGCTGCAGTTGGATGCGGGTCGGCGACACCGTCACGGACACTGCCCCTGATGTGCGAACCAGGACAGGTCGCCCCGCCGCGAGAGCGCCCAGATCGGGCCGTTTCCCGGCAGGGCACAGTGGTAAGCAACAAGGGCGGTCCGGCGCTTCCCGGCAGATTGAAACACTGACGTTTCGTCGTCTGGCCTGGCATCAAGCACCGCCCTTCAGGGCGGAAGATGACGGCTCGCGGGCCGAGGTACGTGATCGCCGCCAAAGGGAACCCACGCAAGTCGTTCCGCGTTGCGAGGGCCTGCCGAACGGACGTGAGAACCAGTCCGTGGCCACCCTCCGACTCCGTTCGGGCGTGTCTTTACGTGTCTTTATCGAGAGGGAAGGAGATGGATCGTGAGGGAACCTGAGGGGATCGAAAAGCCGCCACCAGGAAAGTCATCGGAAAGGCCCTGGTCAAAACATCGAGAGCCAGACATTCGCATCGTAGAAGTCGGCGGTTCGAGTCCGCTCACCTCCACCATAGGGGCGCCAGTTCAGAGGCCTAAAGTGGATCCCCGAGAATCACTGAGCGCTACGTCCGATTCAGCTCACCCAGATCTGGGTCGGCCAAATGGAGCCGCCGATCATGCCGAAGGCCGGTTGGCCGTGCGGCGTCGTGGGGTTGTTGAAGTTCTCCACGTTCGGACTGCCGATGATGGCCCAGACGGTCCGGTCCGTCCACAGGTACGGAAGGTCGAGGGCGAGGCGTTTGTTGACCGTCTTGTAGGCCGCGGCACGGACCGAGGCGTCGGAACTCGAGCGACCGGCCAGGAGCGCCGTCTCGATCGTCGGGTCGGCATTGCGGGCCATGTTGATGGACAGGGACCCCGAACTGACCGTCGTGCTGCTCAAGAAGATGTAATTGAGGTCGGGGTCGACGGCGCCGAAGCTCCGCCACGACAGCGCCTGGTACGAGCCGGCCAATGCCTCGTTGATGAGGTTGTTCTGTTCGACGATGGTCGTCTTGACCTGGAATCCCACGGACTGCCATGCCTGTTGGAGGTACTGCTGGGCGCGGAGTTGCGCCGGCGAGTTGATCGTGCCGTGGGTGAAAGAGATCGGTCCGCCGCTCGCCTTCTCGGCCTCCTTGACCAGCTTGGCCGCCTCGGACGGGTTGTAGTTGGGATATGGCGTCGAGGCGTAGTAGGGCGATCCTTGCGCGAACAGGCCGTTGCTGACCGCGAGCACGTTGTCGTCGATGACGCGGGCGTACTGGGATCGATTGACGGCCATGGCTGCGGCCAGCCGCACCGTGGCGCTGTTGAACGGCGGCTTCAGGCAGTTGAGTTGGAGGCAGTTCATGTCGGGCTCGCCGGCGACGTGGGTGCTGTCGTCGATGTAGGAATAACTCCGATTGCCACGGAACTGCGTGATGATCTGCGGCGTGTCGGTCACCATCAGGTCGATCGTGCCGGACTTGAGCGCCTCGGCCCGGGCCTCCTCGTTGGGGATCGGCTTGAAGGTGATCTCCGAGAGGTGGGGGAGGCCAGGCCGCCAGTAGCTGGGATTGGCCGTGGCGGTGAAGTGGTCGTTGGGGATCCACTCCTTGAACACGAAGGGCCCCGTGCCCACCGGATGCGATGTCCCGTTCGGGTTGGCAAGCATCGACGGTGCGACGACGTAGGCGATCTGCCCCCCGATGCCGCCGGACAGGTAGTAGGGGAACGGCACCCAGGGCTTCTTGAAGCTGATGGCGGCCGACAGGGGTCCGGTCTGGGTGATCGACTGCAGCGTCGGGCTGAGGACGAGCCCGGTGAGGAGCGACTTGGACTGCGCCTCGAGGTTGGTCACCAGCGCGGCGCCGTCACACGGCGTGCCGTCGTGGAAAACGACGTTGGGGCGCAAGGTGATCGTCCACGTGGTGTAGGTCGAGTTCGGCACGACCGACTCGGCCAGGTAGGGCGCCCAGTCACCGTTGGACAAGACAATGGTGAGGGGGTCGAACACCGTACGGGCGTACATCACGCCGACCTGGTCGAAGCGCCCCTTCGTCGGGTCGAACCCTTGCTCCTCGGCGTTGACGCCGAAGGTGAGCGAGCCGCCCTTCTTGGGCGTGGCCTTGGAGACGCCGTTGCGGCCGGGGCCGTTCGTTGACGCGGCCGCGATGTCGTCCCATCCGAGTCCCAGCGCAGATGCGCCGGCCAAGCCGGCGGCGGCGACTCCGCCGAGGAGCAGCGAGCGACGATCGAATTTCGAGACCATGGATCCTCCATTTCGCCGAAGCGAGCTAAATCCCCCGAGGTTTGTCGGGGTTAGTGCCGGGCTCCCCCTGGTGGGGCGACGCCGTCGAACGTTGTTTCGATTCCTTGTCATCGGAGTCGGTGATGAGGACGAGTTCGCTCGCGGTGCGCTCGGGCCGGCAGTGCCGGCCGACCTCGGACAGGAACGTGTCGGGGTCGATGACCTCCTCGGGGGTGAAGACGCCCGGTCGATCCAAGCGCCCGGCCGCCAGTTCGGCGAGCCCGCACGCGAGCGGCACGCCGGTCGCACCGCCCATGCCGGCCTCTGGCATCGCGACGACCATCGCCGCCTGGCGAACCGCACGGCCGTCGCGGACGCCGCTGGCAAGAGCGAACATCGGGGGGAAGCGCACGGATTGGGGTTCGCCGGCGATCTCGTTTGCTCGGTGGCTCGATCGACGTCATCAGCGCGGCGGCGTCTTCGACATTGAGACGTCCCTCCGTCGATGTCGCGAGCAAGTCGCTGCAGGACCTCGATGACGAACGAGGAGCCAACCATCACGTTGACGCTGGAAGCGACCGCGTGACTGCGAGGCAGGGTGACCGCTTCGGGATGCCCGACGGTCCACGCACGCCCCACGCCGAGCCCCGGATAGTCCACGCTGAGCTCTTCGAGGGGTTTGACATCGACGGGGTTGCCGTCCTGAAAGACACGGATGGTGCCCGAGCACTGATGAAGCCAGTGGACCAGGGCCGCGCTCGTGCGGTCTTCTTGAGCGTCGGAGAGGACCCGATCGCTGTAGCCGAAGCTCCACCCGGTGACGATCCGCTCAACGTTGTCGAAGCCCTCCATCGCCTTGAGGGCCAGCAGGTTCGAGACCCCTGGGCTCGCTCCCAGCCCGACCACGGCGGTGACGCCGGCGTCTCGAGCTTCGGGCGCCAACTCAAGCATGTCCAGTGTCGGTTCCCAGTCGTCGTTGATGTCGAGATAGCACGCTCCGCCCCTGATCGCCGCCCGGAGGATCGGCACGCCAAAGCGGTAGAAGGGGCCGACCGTGTTCAAGACGACGTCGCACCCGGCGATCGCGGCGTCAAGCGATGCGTCATCGGTGGCGTCCACCGCAACGGCATGAGCCTTGGGCGCAATCGACACCGCGAACGCCTTTGCTCGCTCGAGGTCAACGTCGGCGACGACGATCTCGTCGACGAAGTCGTAGGCGGCCGCGGTGCGGACGGCGTAGCGCCCCATGCCACCGCAGCCCCCGAGTGCTGCGACCTTCATCGTGTCACTTCTTTCGTGGGGGTCATCGAGCTGGTGTGCATCACTCCCCGAGCTCCTCGATGGGAAAGGGCTCGGGATCGACGAAGCGACGCAAGACGTTCGTCGTGAGTCGTGCGACGGCGTTGTCGTACTCGTTGGTCGCCAAGCTGGCTGCCCAGGCGATACTCCCGGCCGAGAACACGGCACCGCCTTCGGGTCCTTCGAAGAACACGACGTCGGAGCGCACCTCTGAGCCCCGGTCGGGAACACCGGTGGCGACGAATTCCTCCTTGGTTCTCAACATGTCCTCACCGAGGCCGTCAGAGGACGCCATCACGATGGCGTGTGAGGGAGAACCGAGTTTCGCGTCGTAACGGTCGATCTCCTGGCCGGCGGCGCCCCCTCCGACAGTCCCGTGATCGCCGAAGGAGCCCGGCCCCTCGATTCCTTCGACCGCAAAGGAGACCCGGGGATCGTCCCACCCGGGATTTTGGCGGTAATAGCCAGAGTCGCCGAAGCCCTGCGCGGCGAAGCCGATGCCCGTCAACAGGTTGGGCGGACGTCCCAGCCGCCGCCACAGTCCGCCCAGCTCGCCGGTGGCTTCGTGGACGTACTCACCGGGCTCGGAGATCCAGTACCTCGTTCCGTCTTCGGCCCGACGGACCTCGACCGACGCCGGATAGGTCGGATGGAACGCCGCTCTCCAATAGAACCCGTTCCCGCCGAGATAGAGCAGACGCCCGCCGCCCGCCAGGTACGACTCGAGGGCATCGAGCATGGGCGTCGTCCAGTACTCGGGATGGGTCCCGGTGACGATGACCCGGTATCGGCCCAGGAGGTCGAGGCCGCGAGAGTGCAGGGCGTCATCGGTCAGCACGTCGAAGGTGACCCCGGTCTGCTCCAGCCATGCCGTCACGTTGGTGTCGGCCGTGAACCCCCAGAGTCCACACTTCGGTTTGAGGTTGAGGACGGGCCGCAGGTGCGAGCTGAAGATCACCCCGCTGCCGTCGTGGTGATGGGCGTAGGTTCCCGGTCCGCACTCGGGATGCTCGCGCAAGAAGCGCTCGTTGGGCATCTCGGCCGGGCTGTCGTTGCCGAAGATGTGGTCGGTCGTGGCGGTGAGGCGAATGTTCGCGTAGGCGCGATACGTGACCGTCGGAGCCAGGTACGCCACCGGAGCCGGGGTGGCGTCGTCTGCCGGCAGGACGAAGAACGGCATGTGGTCCTCGCTCGAAGCGGTGCGCACCCGCAGGGCGTACACGCCACTCGCCAGAGCTTCGGGGACGATGAGCTCGCAAGACGGCGTCCACCCGGCGTCGGCAAGATCGTCGTCGTGGAAGTGGATCGCTCCGTAGTGGGAGCGATCCTGACGCCAGTCGTGCACCTGGCCGTTCCAGCTCACGCCGGGGACCGCTCGAGTCGGGAGTTGGCGGGTGGAGCCGTGCAGAGCGTGCCCACCTGTGTCGGAGATCTTGTCCGTGCCGATGTCCGATGCGAAGTCCCACTGCGCCTCGTGCGGGAGGCCCACCCCAGAGCCCAGCCGGCAACCGTCGAGGCGGCCGTTGAAATGGTTCCCGGGTGTGGTGTTTCCGATGACCTCGGCGGCAAAGAAGAGCGGGCCCCCCGAGGACACGGAGGCGTCGAACTCACCTGATGCCTCCGATGGCGACATGGTCAGTCGCTCGGCGGGCGACAACGGGTGCGGTGTCGCCATGAGCACGCCCCGCCGGCTCGCCGCGTCGTAGGTCACGTCCAGCTGAGTCCAGCGACGAGCGACGAGCGCCCGCTCGGTTCGCAACGCCGACGGGCGCTGTCCGTGGCCCCCTCCGAACTCGGCGACCGCATGGCCATCACCGTCGAGTGCGATGGCGAACCCGCTTCCCTGGTCCCACGACGAGAGCAGGGTCTGTCGGCGACCGGTGGAAGGTCGCGTCGGCCACGCCGAGACCCCGACCGCGACCGAGTCCAGAGATCGCAGAAACGGATGCGGCTCGACCACGGCGTACGAGCCGGACACGATCGACTGGGCCTCGCCCTGGTAGAGGCCGTTGATCGGATGGGCGACCTCAATTTCCTGGAACCCAGCACCATCGGGTGAGATATCGCCGCAGACGATCCGCACGAGCTGGGCGTCGAAAGCCTCAGCGGCGAGCGATGAGACCATGAACCTGACGGTGTCCCCCGGCGCCGCCGACAGCGGGTCGCAATACCCCACGATGAGTTTGGGCAAGACTCGTCCCTCAGCTCTTCGGGTGTCGGTCGTAGTCGACCGTCACGCTCGGGCTCGTCGGGTGTGATTGGCACGTCAAGACGTAGCCGGAGCGGAGTTCGGCGCGACTGAGCGCGAAGTCGTGGTCCATTTCGACGCTCCCGGCGACCAGGCTCGCCTTGCAGGTGCCGCAGGCGCCGCCCATGCACGCGTAGGGCGGATTGGCGCCCGCCAAGAGCGCAGCCTCGAGGATGCTGTCGCCGGGAGCGACGTCGAAGGTCTGTTCGCATCCCGACAGGCGCATCATGACGGTCGCTCGGGGGTACTCCACGCTCTGTGCTTCGTTCTTGTCGGAGCCGCGGAACAACTCGACGTGGATGTGGTCGGGATCGACGAGATGCTCGACCAGGGTGTCGCGAGCTGTCGTCACGAGCTCGACCGGGCCACAGAGGAACCAGTCGTCGATCGTCTCGGGCACAAGGGTGCTCCCGAGCCAACGGGCCAGCTTGTCCCGGTCGATGTGTCCGCTGAGCGCGGAGGGTGCCCGGGGTCGCGCGAGTGCACGTGGAACACCTCGAGGCGCTTCCCGTACTGGCTTTGGAGACGCTCGAGTGTGTCCGCGAACATTGTCGTCTCGGCGCTGCGGTTGCCGTAGATCAACGTGAAAATCGACGTGGGCTCGACCGCGAGCGTCGTTTGGAGCATGGACAGGATCGGTGTGATCCCGCTCCCGGCGGCGATCGCCACGTAGCGTCTCTCGGCAGCCCTATCTTCAACAACGCTGTCGAGGGTGCTGCCGAAGCTTCCGGTCGGCGTCATGATGTCGAGGGTGTCGCCCGCCTTCAATCCCTTGACGGCGAACGTCGAGAAGGCTCCGCCGTCGATGTGCCTGACCCCGATCGCCAGTTCCGCCGGTTGGCCCTCGGTCGCCGGCGTACAGATCGAGTAGTTGCGCCGGACCGAGGTTCCACCGATGTCGGTGCGCACGGTGACGTGCTGGCCGGCTTGGAAGCGGAACGCGGCACGAAGCTCTGGTGGGACATCGAAGCTGATGGCGACGCTGTCGGCGGTGAGCGCTTCGACGCTGCGAACCCGAAGCCGGTGAAACTCCGGATGTGACGGCGAGGTCCTTTTCGGCGATCGCAGCGGCACGAGTCGCAACAGAGCCCGGTTGAGCTCTTTCCATTCGCGGAACTCGTCGGAAGTGAGTTGGCGTCCGAACACGGTGGCGATGGCGACCTCGCGATCGAGGTAGGCCTCCTGGTTTCGCCTCCACGTCGCGCCATAGCGGTGGAAGGGGATCGACGGGTGCAGGTGGTGCACCAGGTGGTAGTTCTGCGAGAGCGTCAGCGGCGTGAAGAGCCACTCCATCCCCACCCGAACCCGCGTGGCGCGGTAGCGGTTGGCCCGCTGGGTGCTGGTGAGCCCGTGGTGGGGCAGCCAGTCGAACCACCACGCCAAGACAAAGAGCGCGATGCGCTCGGGGATCAGGTAGACGAGGACGAGAAGCCAGAACGTGCCGGTCAAGGCCGTCGTGACGATGAGGCCGATGGTGAAGACCATGAAAAGCGAGGTCTCGACGACCTCGCCGCGCGGGCGACCTTTTCGATGTCGGGTGTAGAAGGCCACGTAGGGACCGTCCATGAACAGCCAGCGCAGGGGCGTCTGCCACCCCGTCGCGGAGCTCGCGAAGCTGTCGGGGTCGTGTGCAGGGTCGTTGGCCCAGCGGTGGTGTTCGAGGTGGATGAACGACCACGCCGGAAACGCCATGGCCGGCGACACGAACACCATCGCTGCCCGGCCGAGCGTTGCGTTCACCCAACCGAGTCGTGCTGAGGGAGCGGTGGGCGGCGTCGTGGAGCACCGTGAACATGACGAAGATGGCGAGGGCGTTCGCCGCAACGGTCAGCGCCCACGGGAGTCGATGCTCGATAGCCGCCCAGCTCGAGAAGGCGAAGACCGCCAGAGCCGCGAAGAAGAGGGAGACCGTCGGCCACGAGATCCTCGGCACCGACCCGCCCGGATCGGGGAGTCCTCGGGTCGTCGCTGTGCCGACGCGTGGGGGAGCCTGCACGGAGACGGACATCAGCGGCTGCGCGGGGGGCGGGTGCCCGCATATGTCATGTCGTCGACCAGCTCATCGTTGGGTCGCATCCTCCTGCTCGGCGCGACTCGGGCCCGCCCACGTTTGACCTAGAAACTATAACCGACTCATGTTATAGTTATGGCGTGATTCGGGTCAAGGTCGCCCTCGACGGCGGCAGTGTCAGGATCGCCGTCGATGACCACTGCGGCACCCCAGCGCCGTCAACCGGTCCAAGAACGCAGCCGCCAGACGGTGGCGCGCATTCTCGACGCGGCAGACACACTCATCGACGAGGGGGGCGTCGAAGCGGTGACCACCCGTGCCGTGGCGGACCGGGCCGGCGTCACCTATCCGTCCCTCTACCGCTTCTTCGCCGATCGGGACGAGATCCTCGACCAGCTGGTGACGCGTCACCTGGCCGCGCTCGACGCCCGGGCCGTGGCCGCAGAGCGCACGTGGCAGATCACGTCGGTACGTGACGTCATCGACCGGGAGCTGGACCTGCACGTCGCTTATTTCAAAGAGCACCCCAGCGCTGCTCGACTGTGGCTCAGTGGGAGAAGTTCGCCCGCTGTCGTGACGCAAGTCCGCCAGCGCGCCCAGGTGCTCGCCGAGCGTCTGCGCCAAGTGCTGGTCGCCGCCAACTTCGCCCCTTCCGACACCGACCCTCGCGTGCTAATGCTGGTCGTCGAGCTCGGGGATCGCATCTTGGACTTGGCCTTCCGGGACCGATCCGATCCGGACCCCGTGATCATCGAACTCGGTCGCACCGCGCTCAACTCCTACGCGCGCGACGCACTGGACGTGTCGGACGAGTGAACGGCGGGTGTCGGACCAGTGAACGCTTGGTTCACAGCAATGCCAAGCTCAATTTCCTCCTTCACGCCCGGGTGCCGGCACCGGGATGTTCCGTTAGCGTGGCGAAGTGAACGACGTGCCGGTGGCATTGACAACCAAGGCTCGATCTCGCCCCAGGTCCATCCCGATGCCGGACCCCAGGCCTCCGACTGCTCCACAGGAATTCCACCTACTGGCCAAGCCGACCGGACCGATCTGCAATCTCGATTGCGAATACTGCTTCTTCTTGTCCAAGGAGTCGCTCTATCCCGGCGATCGCTTTCGAATGTCTGATGAGCTGCTCGAGAGCTACGTGCGCCAGCTCTTCGAGTCCCACGCCTCGGCTCCTGAGGTCACGGTCGCGTGGCAGGGCGGCGAGCCCACGCTCATGGGGGTGGAGTTCTTTCGCCGGGCGATCGAGCTGACCGAGCGGTACCGCCGGCCGGGCCAGCAAATCCAGCACACCATCCAAACCAACGGCACGCTGCTGAACGATGCCTGGTGCGAGTTGCTCGCGGAGCATCGCTTCCTGGTCGGCATCAGCATCGACGGGCCTCCTGAGCTCCATGACCGCTACCGGGTCGACAAGCGGGGAAACCCCTCGTCCGAGCGCGTGCTGGGGGGCCTCGAGCTGCTCGCCAAGCACGACGTGGAGTTCAACGTCTTGTGCACGGTGAACGCGGCGAACCAGGACTATCCACTGGAGGTCTATCGCTACTTCCGAGACGACCTGGGCGCCCGGTTCATCCAGTTCATCCCCATCGTCGAGCGCGACAACGACACGGGATTCCAGGAGGGCGACCGGGTCACCGAACGCTCCGTCGAACCCGAAGCGTGGGGCAGGTTCCTCGTCACCGTGTTCGACGAGTGGCTCCGCCTCGACGTGGGCACCGTGTTCATCTCTCATTTCGACGCGGCGCTGGCCTCGTGGGTGGGGGTGCCCCCCGCGCTCTGCGTCTTCGCCGAGACGTGCGGCAACGCGGTAGCGCTCGAGCACAACGGCGATCTGTACTCCTGTGATCATTTCGTCGAACCCGACTATCTCCTCGGCAACATCTTCGAGACGCACATGGTCGAGCTCATGGCCTCACCCCAGCAACGCTCCTTCGGCGAGGCCAAGCGCGACACGTTGCCCCAGTACTGCCTCGAATGCAGCGTGCGCTTCGCCTGCCAGGGAGAGTGTCCCAAGAACCGCTTCACGCGCACTCCCGACGGTGAGCTCGGACTCAACTACCTGTGCGCCGGCTACAAGGCGTTCTTCGGGCATATCGACGGGCCTATGCGGCTTATGGCCGACCTTCTGCGCCAAGGTCGGTTTGCAGACGAGGTCATGGCGATCCTTATCCAGGCCGGGCGCAACGACCCGTGCCCGTGCCGGAGTGGCCTGAAGTCCAAGGCCTGTCACCAAAAGATCTGACGTTGCAGAGAACCCCGTACCAAACCAAGAGAGGGAGAACCCGATGACCGGTCCGCAAAAGAGGTTGGAGAAGCAGGAATCCCTTCCGTTTCCTCCAACACCGATGGCCGGCAAGGTCAGCCTCTCGATGCAGGAGTCGGTCTACGAGCCGCGCGTGACGCCACGTCGGCTTCCCGAGGATGCTCCAAACATTCTCATTATCCTGATGGACGACGCGGGTCCGGGCCAGCCGACGACGTTTGGCGGTGAGATCAACACCCCGACCCTCGAGCGCATTCTCGGCGAGGGGATCGGCTACAACCGGTTTCATACGACGGCCCTGTGCTCGCCAACTCGGGCGTCGCTCCTGACCGGGCGCAATCATCATCGGGTCTGCACCGGGATCATCACCGAGTTTGCCAACGACTGGGATGCCTTCAGTGGGCGGATTCCCAAGAGCAGCGCCCTCGTGGCAGAAGTGCTCAAGGATTACGGCTACGCCACCGCTGCGTGGGGCAAGTGGCACAACACACCGGCGATCGAGGCGGGCCCGACCGGTCCGTTCGAGAACTGGCCGACGAATCTGGGCTTCGAGTCCTTCTACGGATTCCTGGCCGGGGAGTCGTCGCAGTTCGAGCCGAACCTGGTTCGCAACACGACGTTCGTGTCGCCGCCCAAGACCCCCGAAGAGGGCTACCACCTGAACGAGGATCTGGCCGACGACGCCATCAACTGGCTGCACAAGCACCAAGCCATGGCCCCGGACCGGCCCTTCTTCATGTACTGGGCCAGCGGCGCGATCCACGGGCCCCACCACGCGCCCAAGGAGTACATCGACAAGTACCAGGGCAAGTTCGACGACGGCTGGGACGCCTACCGAGAGAAGGTGTTCGAGCGGGCCAAGGAGAAGGGCTGGATCCCCGCCGACACACAGCTGACTCCACGACACGAACAAATGGCGTCCTGGGAGAGCGTCCCTGAGGGCGAGCGGCCATTCCAGAGCCGGCTGATGGAGGTGTGTGCCGCCTACGGCGAACACGCCGATGTTCAGGCGGGGCGCATCGTCGACGAGATTGAAGCGCTCGGGTACGGCGACAACACACTGATCTTCTACCTCTGGGGCGACAACGGAACGTCGGCGCAAGGCCAGGAAGGCACGATCAGCGAGCTGGTGGCGCACAACGGCATCGTCACGACCATTGAACAACAGATCGAGGCGCTCGATGAGCTTGGCGGCCTTGACGTCCTTGGCGGGCCCAAGACCGATTCCATCTACCACTCTGGATGGGCCTGGGCCGGCAGCACGCCTTACAAGGGCACGATGATCCTGGCCGGGTACTTCGGCGGCACTCGCAACCCGATGGCGATCCGGTGGCCGGCCAAGATCAAGCCCGATCCCACCCCGCGCCCGCAGTTCCATCACACCAACGACGTGGTCCCGACGATCTACGAGGTCCTCGGCATCACACCACCACGCGTGGTGAACGGCATCCCCCAGGACTCCCTCGATGGCGTGAGCTTCGCCTACAGCTTCGATGACCCGAGCGCCGAGGGCCGATTGGAGACGCAATATTTCGAGATCCTGGGCTGTCGCGGCATCTACCACAAGGGCTGGATGGCCTCGGCGTTCGGTCCACGAGTCCCCTGGGTGCGGGGCGTGCCCCCCGGCATCTTCGAGTGGACGCCCGACAAGGACACCTGGGAGCTGTACAACCTCGAAGAGGATTGGAGCCAGGCCAACGACCTCGCGGCGGAGAATCCGGAACTGCTCGAACACTTGAAGGAGCTCTTCCTCATCGAGGCCGCGAGGAACAATGCGTTGCCGATCGGCGGAGCGCTCTACATCCCGCTGTTTCGTCCGGACCTGCGTCCTGCACCCCCCTACAAGGAATGGACCTTTTTCGGCGACACCGTTCGCGTGCCGGAGTTCTCCGCCCCCGCCCTCGGCACCAAACCCAACGTCGTCGCCATCGAGGCGGAGATCCCCGCGGACGCCAACGGCGTGCTCTACAAGTTGGGCGGTTTCTCCGGCGGCGTCACCTGCTTCGTCGAGGACGGCATCCTCTGTTACGAGTACAACCTTTTCGAGATCGAGCGGACGAAGATCCGTGCAGAGGAGAAGCTGCCGACGGGCAAGGTCGAGATCGAAATTGAGACGAATCATCCCGAGCCGATGCCGCGGGGTCCGTTGAACGTGACGCTGAAGGTGAACGGCACACTCGTCGCCGAAGGCACCGTCCCCGTGACCTGTCCGATCGCCTTTACCGCCAACGAGTGTCTCGATTTCGGCATGGCGCTCGGATCCCCGGTGTCGCTCGATTACTACGACAAGGCGCCGTTCAAGTTCAACGGCACCATCGAGCGGGCCTACGTTAGGTACGTGTAAGAACTCCGGCGAGTTGATCTGGATCGAGGTACATGCTCGCAATTGACCACCTGACGTACGACGAGGTCATCTCCAACATTGCCAAAGTGGTCGAGGCGATTGGCGCCCTGATCATGGTTATCGGTGGACTGTGGGCCTTTCTGAATTTCGGGTTCCAGACTCTGTATGCGGATTCCCGCAGTGGTGCGTATAAACGGCTTCGGCGCCAGCTCGGCCAAGTCATTCTCATTGGGTTGGAAGTTCTGATCGTCGGCGACATCGTTCGCACGATCATTGTCGACCCCACCATCCGAAGTGTGACGGTACTGGGGATAATCGTGATCATACGGATCGTCCTCAGCTTCTCCCTTGAAGTCGAAATCGACGGAGTCTGGCCCTGGAACCGCGGGCAAACCAAGCAGCGGCCCTAAACGTCCTGTGTGGTGGACCGAGCGTCCCCTCTGCGCTTCCAGCCGTCAGCCGTCTTCGCTGGGTTCTCGGAGGCCCCCTCGCTGCCCCGGGCGATAGTTGTTGATGATCTTGGCCAGCGCCGTCACCAGAAACAGCTGGCCCACGAGCATCTCTCCCACGGCAAATGTCTGCCCCGGATTGTCGGCGGGAATGAGATTTCCATAGCCGGTGGTCGTGAGGGTCGTGAACGAGAAGAAGAGATCCTGGGGAAAGGACCCATCGCCCTGTGCCCCGAAAAATGGAGTCGGGTCGTTGGCACCGGTGGACCGGTAGAGGAAGGCAAAGAACATCCCGATCAATGCGTAGGTGGCAAGAGCGCCGAGCACCGTCTCCAAGTCGACGGTGGAGCGACGCAGCAGATGCCGTGCGATGCAGAAGGGCGCAACGAGGTAGAGAAGGCAGCTCACGGCCGGCAGGAACAGCTTCGTGGTGCTTTCGTGTAAGGCGAGTCCGAGTACGGCCGCGGCGAGGGCAACGACGAGGGCTGTTTCGGCGACCAGGCGCGCCGATCTCGGCGCCCGCGAAGTCCCAAGGATGACCCAGACCGTGGCGATCTGAACCACCAGGACCAGCGAACCCGCCCATCCCTCCGTCAGCGTCACGGATAGCACATAGGTGATAAGGATGAGGAGAAGCACCATTGCGTAGCTGTCGGGCTTCAAAACGGACTTGAAGAGCCTCCGGGGCCCCGACGTTTCTGTGTCTCCATCCATGGGATCTGGCATCGAATCATCCTCGCGCTGGTCCGGCACTCCGTTGCCAGTTGCTCGTCACGCACATTCGAGACTCGATGTCCATACGATCCGGGTGACCGTGTTCGGTCCCCCGGGCTGGTGCTGGACCCTACGACCAGGAGCACGCACGGCAATGCAAGCGGGGATACGCTCGACCGTGCCCAGTTAAAAATCACAATCGCGACCGGAGAGTCCTTCGACCTGATTTCTCGGGTCACGGACCCAACGTGGCGCAGCAATCCATCACGAGAGAGGGAGTTTCGATGTTCGCCTACACCTGGCCCCTGCTGAGCCTGTTCTGGACGTTCCTGATGTTCGCGGGAGTCTTCCTGATGGTGTTCTTCATCATCTGGTGCTTCATCGACAACTTCCGCCGGCGTGACCACCATGGTTTGGCCAAGGCGACGTGGACGCTCGTCATCCTCTTGATCCCGGTTCTCGGAGCGCTGATCTACATCATTGCCCGGCCGGCAGACGCAATGCTGGCGACCTGACTCCTTCCCGCTGCAGCTTCAGGCCATCGGCGCCACCGAGCGTGATCAGGCGATCAATCCTTATGTCGAAGATCGCCTCTTCGTAGGAACGGCTAATGGTTCTTAACCTCATCCTCATTGGATTGGCGATCACTTTCGAGCCGATCCCACTCACCGCCTTCGTCCTCGTCCTCGCGTCGAAGAATGGGACGAGAAAGGGGGCTGCCTTCATTTTCGGGTGGCTGCTCTCGCTGGCCGTCGTCGTCGCCGTCACGATCCTGGCAACCGGCAACAATCCTCCGAAGTCGAACACCGCACCGTCACTGGCCTCCCTAGCGGTAAAGATCTCCATCGGCGTCGTTCTGGTGGTCATCGCGGCCCGCAAATGGCGAAAGCTCGGAATCCCCAAGCCGCCGAAGAAGACTCCGAAATGGCAGACCGGCATCGACGCCATGTCGCCGTGGTACGCGATGGGTCTTGCCCCCTTGACGCAGCCTTGGGGTCTGGTCGCAGCCGGTGTGGCCACCATCGTAGGAGCGAAGCTCGCGTCGTGGCAGAGTTACGTGGCGATCATCGGCTTCTGCCTCATCGCGACGGGCGCCTACATCGTGATGGAGCTTTATGTCGCGTTCCGACCGGACGAAGGTCAGGCACTGCTCACCCGACTCCGCAACTGGATGGACACCCATACAGATCAGGTGATCGTCATCGTGTCCTTGGCACTCGGGCTCTGGCTCGTCGGCAATAGTGCCTACCTTTTGATCACATGAGACGGCGCGCACGGTGGGATGAGGAGTCTGGAACGAGACGGATACGCTCGCTCGCTCGCTTTCGAACTCACTGACAGAGCTCCGACAAGGCCGCGAACTTGTCATAGGGAGTCCGTGGTTGTCCGCGGACCAGTCTCAACAGGTGACCTGTGTTCAGCGGTTACATCATTGCCTCACGATGCCGCGGGCTCTGATTCTCTCCTCTTCTTCTGCGGTGCCGGGCGATCGTGGGGCAGTTCCTTGGTGAAGCCGAGCGAGATCAGAGCGAGCAGTCCTGCGGCGAGGAGCCCGGCCTTGAGAGAGAGAAGCTGGGCTGCCTCGTAGTCCTCCACCAATGCCGATGCCGATGCGTCATCGAGCCCTGCCTCCGTGGCTGCGTGGTGGACCGAGTCGGCCGGAACAAAGTTTGTGTTCGTGCCCGAGGCCACGCTCACCTGAGCCGCCACCTCCGAGCTGATCCTGGGGTCTTTCTCGACGTTGGAGATGAAGGTGCTGGCTAAACCCATAAGCACGATTGCCCCGATAAGGGCGAGGCCCAGCGACGAACCGAGCTGCTGACCCGTGTACTGGAGCCCTCCCGCCTCGCTGCGTCCAGACTCCTCGACCGACGACTGGACGACATTGCCCAGTTGGGACACCATCAAGCCCATTCCAACCCCGAGCACGGCCATGCCGAGGGCGAACCCGGCGCTCGAGAGGGTGGGTTGAATCGTGGCCAGCAGTATGAGCGTCCCCGCGAGCGTAACGACCAAGCCAGCCCGCACGATCGTGCGCACCGGAAACCGGGTGGACAGCCGCGAGCCGATCGCCGAGGTCACGAACATCGTGATTGAAACGGGCAGCATCTTGATCCCGGTCTCGAGAGCGGTCAGGCCGAGGACGAGTTGGAGGTAAAGCGGTATGACAAAGAAGACACCCATGAGGATCAGGTTCTGGCTGAAGAGCCCGATGAGTCCCGCCCGCACGGTGGGAATTCGAACCAGGGAGAGATGGACGAGCGGGTCTCGGCGTCGCTCCTCACGATTGCGCTGCCAGGCGACGAAGCCCCAGATGAGCGCCGCGCCGGCGGCCATGACATAGAGCGTGGGGGAGAAGCCGAAGATCGTGAAGGGAGCGTTTTTGGGCTTGAGCCAACCCCAGCTGCTCGATTTGAGGACTCCGAAGACGAAGAGACCGAGGCCCGCGGCCGAGAGCACCGAGCCCACGTAATCGAGCTTGGGGGCGGGGCCCGGGCGCAGCGCATCGCCGACCTTCGGGGTCATGATCAAGATGAAGGTAACGAGCACCACCTCGCCGACGAAGACGATGCGCCAGGTAACGTTCGTGGTCGCCCACCCGCCGAGAATGGGGCCAATGGCAATACCCGCTCCGGCGACGCCGCCGATGACGGCGTAGGCAATTTTGCGCCGCGGACCCTCAAAGTTGCCGGCGATCAGAGCGGCAAGCGCTGGAAGGACGAGCGCCGCACCGATCCCCTCAAGAACCGACCACCCAATCGCGAGGGTCACGACCGACTGCGAAACTGCAGTCAGGGCCGAACCGCACGCATAAATGATCAGTCCGATGACGAAGGCCCGGCGTCGGCCGATAATGTCGCCGATCTTTGCTCCTGTCATAATGAGCATGGCCATGACCAGGCAGTAGAGGGTGATTATGGCCTGAATCGTCGTCACCGTCGTGTTGAAATCCTTGACCAGCGCGCTGATTGAAACGTTCATCACCGATTGGTCGAGCACCATCACGAACTGAGCGGTGCCCAGTGCCACCAGGGCCAGCCAACCTTTCTTTGCTGGTGTGGCCGCAGCGGTCTGGGACATTGCCACGTCGGTCATTCCTCATCCTTTCCCCAAATCCAGCGCCCTCGGAGGCTGCACCCTGTGTCAAAACGGCCGAGGGCTCAAGGGCGACACGCTCCCACCATGATCAACACACCGCAAAAGCCGCTCAGTCGACATTTGAAGCCACACCACGCGCGGGCTGCCGGCTCGGCGGAGTATGTGAGGCATTGCGGCATATCGGGCGTGACCTTCGGGCATCGAACCCGTAGGTGTAGGGCACTGCTGTCGACCCAGAATGAGGAGATGGCCGCGAGAGACCACCGGGCCCAAGCCACAGGTCGTCGACCCTGCTGGGGGAACAGAACATGGCGTTCCGTCGTCTGTCGGCAACAACCTTCGCTGCATCAGGGTCGATGATGTCGGTTTGCTGGCCGAGGAAGGTGATCGCCGCCAAAAGGGGAACCAGAACAGCGCCACGTTTCGTGTTGCGAGAGCCTGCCATTCCAAAGTCGGTACCGGGCCGTGGCCCTCCGACCCGTTCGGGCGTGTCTTTACGTGTCTTTAGCGAGAGGGAAGGAGAGGGATCGTGAGGGAACCTGAGGGGATCGAAACGCCGCTACCAGGAATATCCTCGGAAAGGACCTGGTCAAAAGGCTGAGAACCGTACTTTCGCAATGTAGAGGCCGTGGGTTCAAATCCCATCACCTCCACCCGGTCGTCAGATCTACGACGTCTTCCCAGTTCGGACGAGCTATTTTCATCGGCCTCGATTTCA
Organism: uncultured Acidimicrobiaceae bacterium; assembly: GCA_963754445.1. Taxonomy (GTDB): domain Bacteria; phylum Actinomycetota; class Acidimicrobiia; order Acidimicrobiales; family RAAP-2; genus Bog-473. The sequence goes on from CAVWFT010000001.1 coordinate 239,680, forward strand.
TTGGCCTTCGCCACCGAGCGAATCGCCCGAGCAATCCCCATGTCAGGGACTCTGCTCGGTGCGGTTGTAGGTCTGCATCGATCGGCATCCCTTGCAGAAGGTGCAATCGGGGTGTAAAAGTGGTTGGCTGTCGTTCGATCTGAAAAAGGTGGAATTGATGATCTCGACGGGATACCGGATCAGGCGCGTCTTGTTCGCCGGAGTTGCCGCAGTTGCAATCGGTGGCGCCGGACTCGCCGAAGCTTCGGCCACTTCGGCTGCAAACCTGCCCACGTTGTACGCGTCGCCAAGTGCCACCTCGAGTGGCGCCGGCACCTCATGTGCGACGGCAAACTTTTCGACGATCAGCGCCGCCGTGGCGAGTGCGGCCAGTGGTGACACGGTTGTGGCATGTCCTGGCACTTACGCCGAAGACGTCGTCATCACCATCCCACTCACGCTTGTCGGCCAATCCGCCACCATCAACGCAACCGGGCTCCCGGGTGCTCCGACCGGCGCCATCCTCGGGCAGGCCCCCTACAACGGGATCACCATCGAATCCTCCAACGTGACCGTGGAGGGGTTCAAGGTTGTTGGCGCAGAGGGCGAGGGGATCCTGGCGGTCAATCCCGATCCGGTCGAGGGTCCGGTCGTCGGGGGAAGACAGCTCTACACGGGAACCCCGTTGACCGGCATCACGATCGAGAACAACGTGGTCAAGAACAACGACCAAGGTTTCAATAAGAAGAAATCCCCGTATGTTCCCTGCACGCCCAACGGTGGATCGGACTGCGGCGAAGGGATTCACCTGATGAGCGTCGCCGATTCGTTCGTTCTCGGCAACCGATCTGTCGGAAACGCAGGGGGGATTCTGCTGACCGACGAGTACGGGCCGAACCACAACAACGTGGTGCGCCGAAACGATGTCGTTGGGAACACGAGGGACTGTGGTATCACCCTCCCGGGACACAACCTGGCCTTCGATCCTTCGACTGGTCAGCTGGATCCAACCTTCGGGGGCGTCTACGACAACCTGATCATCCATAACGTGGTCACCGGCAATGGAGTCGAGGGCTACGGCGCGGGCGTCGGGATCTTCGCTCCGGAGACATTCACTGGCTCTTACGACAACACGGTCACGGACAATCTGATCGAGGGCAACGGCCTCGCCGGTATCTCGGTGCACGGCCACCAAGCGAACGCCTACGTCAACGACAACGTCTTCACTGACAACACGATCGGCCGGAACAACGTGGACCTGGCCGATGGAGCGGACCCGCCGGGCCCGGCGGACAAGGAGACGACCGGCATCTTGGTGTGGTCGGATGCCACGGCCTACGACGTGACCATCACGGGCAACACCATCTTCGATGACACGTACGGCGTTTGGTACACGCCGAGCACGGTGAACGTCACGCGCAACTCCAACAAGTTCTCCGTGACCACCACGAAGTTCTACTCGGCGTCCTGACTGGAACTCTCGCGACGCGGGTATCCGACCGAAGCAGGAGCACGGCACGCACGCAGGCGACTCAAGACGGCCAGGGTCTCCAACGCGCCTGCTCGGAGAGGTGTCGGGCGCTCTCTACGTGGTGGCATTGCGCAGCTTCGGAATCCGGCGCTTGGCGTTGCGTTGCGATTCGAGTACGGACTTCATGCTCGACGCAGCGGCAGGATCGGCGAGCACCCGGTTCTGACGCTCCTCGGGGTCCACGGTCAGGTTGTGCAACTCCCAGTCCGGCTCGGCCGCAGGACCCAGGAAGGGGTTGCGAGCAATTCCCTGTTCGGCGTACCAGTCGTCCAGGCGCTCGTAATAGTGGTTCAGCTTCCAGAGCTCAGCCGCACCGGCGTCCCCGGTTGGGAGTGTTGCCAGCACCGACTCGATGTTGACCGGGGGTGAGACCGGGTCGAACGCGGCCCCGGTCAGGATGTTGACCTCGGTCAGACCTCGGGTGACGTCGTCTTCGGTCATGAAGTAGATAGGTGACGCGAGTGAGTCCTGCTCGACCTGACCTCGGACCAACGGGCTCAGGTCCCGTCCCGGCAATGGTTGGACCTCGTTGTGGTGGGCAGAGACGCCCTTCGTCGCCTTCCCCGGGTCGATCCCGGCCAATCCGAGCAACGTCGGGATCAGATCCACGTGGCTGGTGGGCATGTCGATCCCTCCGCGCCCAGATGCAATACCCGGACCGGCGATGAGCAGCGGCACTCGGGTTGCCTCATCGAATGCATTGCACCACTTCTGGATGAGCCCACCGTGGGCGCCGAGCAGGTCACCGTGGTCCGAAGTGAACACGACAATGGTGTCATCGGCCATGCCCGACTGTTCGAGCGCCTCCAAGATGCGTCCGATCGCCTTGTCCACCAGCTTCAGGAGGTAGTAGTAGAGGCGCCGGTAGCCGAGATCGGTGGCGGTTTCGAAGATCATCTGGGGCCAGCACGCCTTGAACGCCTCCTGGCACGCCGGGCGGCCGGAGAACGTGTCCGACTGAGAGGGTGCTTCGGGAACGTCGGGCACGGTGTCATCCGGGGGGCCGAATTGCAGCATCTGCTCCCACCCGAATCCTGAGAACGCGATGTCGTGCGGGTTGACGAAGGAGGCGACCGTCAGCCAGGGTCCCTCGGCTCGCGATGCCGCCAGCTCGCCGAAAAGTTCGACGACTTGCTCGGCGAAGACGCCGTCGCGGACGGTCCCGCAGTCGGACTTGTCGGCGCCGTGAGGCTCGCGTCCAATCCATCCCGAGAACCCGAACGGATCGAGCCGGTCGGCCTTACGGTAGGCCTCGACGGCCTCGGGAAGCAGATTGCCCTCGTCGTCGGAGGCCTTCAGGCCTTCGTGCGAACCCGGGGTGGTGAGGTCGGCGAACGAGACGTGCCACTTACCCCGATAGTGGGTCCGGTAGCCACCGGCCCGGAACCAGTCGCCCAGGGTCGGGACGGTGTTCGGATCGAGCCAGTGCATGCCCGGGTCGGTGTTCTGCTTGGCCGTGCCGTCCGTGGAGGTCACCCCGTGCAGCGACGGGTACTGGCCAGTGAACAGGGTGGCCCGGCTGGGCACACAGGCCGTCGAGCCGGCGTAGTGCCGGTGGAACTCCAAGCCCCGGGCACGGAGCGACTCGCGTGCGGTGAGTTGGGACGTGCGGAACGACCGGACCGAATCGGGCTCGTAGGGCGGTGCGTACCGTTCCTCGTCCGTCATGATCAACAGGATGTTGGGGGAACTCATGAACAGAAAGCTAGGCCAGATTGCTTCGGGTCGGGGCCCGGGCCTCCCACCTCAACGTCGCGATTGATAGGCATCAGCCCGGTTCGTCGTCGCGGGTTGTGATGACCGCCCCCACGAGCATTGCGCCCGCCGGTTTCGGTGGTGCGCTGTCGCGGGCCATCGTGACGCTCACTACCGACGCTCGAGTTGAGCGTCACGGATCGGTGAGCGCGGCCAAGACCCTTCTCGTCAGGTCCTCGGTGTGGACGGCGGTCGTCGTATCCACCTCGATCATCCGGCAAATACCGATGGGCTGATCGAATTCGGCCAGAAGCGCCCAGTCCAGGGTCGGTGTCACGTGTGCGGGATGGTGAGCCGAGTGGGCCGCACGTCGCGCATAGCGTTCACGGGCCACTTCGGGTGGGCACCGGCAATATACCTCCACCAACTTCGATGAAAGGCCCGACAACTTGGTCTTCTCGTACTCGCTGCGCGGACGAAAATTGGCCTCGAGGACGGCGCGTCGACTCTGTCCGGCCAGAGTCCACAGGATTTCCATTGCGGCTGCTCCCAGCCGCCGGGACCATTCGAGATCACCCCTTGGTGGGGTGAGGACGTCCCAGAGCGTCTCTTTGATGAGGTCTTTTCCGATGAGGTTCATCTGGAGCGTGTCCGCCAGCTGCGCGGCCAGGGTGGACTTTCCGGAGCCCGGGGCGCCCGACACGAACACGATCTCGCGGTCCACCCGCGGAGTTTACGGATCGGGTACCCCTCCGTGCCTTCCGCAGAGCGAGGTTGCTGGCGGCGCACCACCCTGTTCAGCGTTTCGTTCCACCTCAGCGCGTCGAGAGGGTCACCGTGGAGTGTTCGGGCACCGTGGCGCCCGCCGCCGGGGACTCCGTAGCGACAGATGTTCCCACCGGATCGGCATAGACCGCGTTCAGGCATGCTCGGGCGAGCACGAGGGCGGCGACCGCCGGGTGTGCCCCGACGACGTCGGGAATCGTCACTGCCGCTGGTGCGCGCCCCGGCCGGTCGGCACAGGGCGCGGTGAGCGGCGGGTTCCCCGGCGCCTTGAGAGTTACGGCGACTCGGTTCGGTCGCTCCGTGAGACCGGCGAGGCCGACGACATCCAGTGTCGTGAAGTAGGTCCCGGCGGGAAGTGGAGGCGGTCCGGCCACGGTGCAGGTTGGTAGCGTCAGCGTCGGCCGCGAGCCTCCTGCCGGCTCGGGTTGCGTGCAGCCCGCGTACGTGGTGATGACGGTTACCCGGAATCGATTGGCTCCTGGGGCCAGTCGAACGGTCGGAGCGCACGCCACGGCGGTACGGGCGAACGGCAAGGAGTCCACATGACCGCGCAGACCGATGGCCAGCCATCCGTTCTCCGCGCAGGTGCCAACGGTGATCCGGTCTGCGGTCGTGTTCGTCAAGATGACCGTCCCTTCGATCGGACGACCAGCCACCGTGTGGCTCTGCGTCAGGAGGACACGTATCTCGATGGGATGAGTCGGAGACCCACCCGCAGCCGCCGCGCTCGTGCCGCTGCTCGAGGCGAGGATGCTGAGGGCGAGGGCCAGGACGGTCAGAGCTCTGATCACGGGTCCTATGACGCCGATTCGGCTGCATCGGTTCGAACGCACGGGTTGGCTCTGCCACAACTGGGCTCTCAGCTCATTGTTTTCTGAGCGACTCCCTCGCTTCCCGAACGGCATAGAACAGCAACACGTAGCCGGCGAGAGGATCGGCCCACCACCACCCGGCCCAGGCATTCAGCACCAAGCCGGCGAATACCGCGCTGGCCAGGATTCCGTCGATCAAGGTGATGCGACCCTCGGCGATGAGAACTGGATTGCCCAAGGCGGCACCAGTCCGGGATTTGCCGTGCGCCAGTGCGAACATCACCGCTGCGGTCAGGGCGGTCCATGCGATGCCCAGCACGCTGTGGTGCGGATGGAACCTCATGACGAGAACCACGGTGCTCTGGATACCCAGGTAGAGGGCCAACGCCACGAACGCGAGTCCAATCAGGCGCATGGCCCGATGCCGGCGCTCGTCGTCCGTGCCGGCCAGCTCCCACAAGACGACGGTCGAAGCCCCTATCTCGATGAGACTGTCGAGGCCGAAGCCCGCCAAGGCAACGGATCGGGCGGTGACCACCCCGTACGCGAGCACGAAGACGCCCACGACATTCCACCCCAGCGTGGCCGCTTCGAGCCTGCGACCACGAACGAGAAGCGCGTGCCGGCGGGTGCGACCGCTGACCTCAACCACGCACACAGTGTCCCAGATCTTCTCCAGATCACCGCTCCTCGGTCTTCCCCGGCCGGAACCCACGGTGAATTCGCATCCCAGTGGACTGATCCCGGGGCACTGTCCGGGGTGGCCGCGTCTGCGGACGCGTCGAGAGACGGGGCGACCATCTACATTGGCCGGTATGGCTGCCATCTGTACGTGCTGCTCGACCTCGGTGGACTGGTGGGTCAGGTTGCGATCGCATCCGGACCTGCCGATCTGCCATAACTGCCTCGCGGGATTGGATGGACAGCGAGACGGCCAACTGCAACTGATGGCCGGGACGTGGATGGTCACGGGGTTCGAGCCAATTTTCAAGGTCAGCGACGTACCGCGCTCGGTCGCGTGGTTCGAGCAGGCTGGATTCGACGTGACGTTCCACGATGCGTCGTATGCGTTTGCGCACCGAGCCCGCGACCTCACGGTCCACCTTGCACATGCAGAAGGCGACGAACGAGCTGGTCACGGCTCCTTGTACCTCCATTGTCAGGAGGCCGACCGGGTGGCCGAGGAGTGGCGGCAGGCGGGGCTGGAGGTCGACGGCCCACAGGACGAGGACTATGGGAAGCGGGAAGGCTCCATCACCGATCCCGATGGAAACACGATTCGGTTCGGCAGCCCCATTCGCTGATCCGATCGGGTGCCTGCGACGGGCATCGGGCGTGGATGATGCTCGTCTGGGCATTCCGGCCGGCGGCTCCTGGCGATTTCAGGCATCCGGGTGGCGCAGGGGGTAGTCCCGTCCTCGATACTCGAAGACGGTCACGACTCTCCCGTCCGGCAGTGTCTGGACTCTGTCGCTTGCAACGTAGACGTGCCGCGATCCATCCTCCATCACGACAAGAAGCTCGCTGGTGTCGGGAGGGACGTCGTGCTCCCGGCCGTCCAGCGGGCCACCGTCAAGCACCGCGTTGCCGGCGCCCTCACCGAGGACATCTCCCATCCGATCATCGTATGCACCCTGTCCTGGGCGCCGGAAGGCCGGGGTGTCAGGTCGACGCGATCCCAACTTCGATGTGGAGTCGCGCCTTCCGCAGGGTCCGCCCGGGTGACCGAGGGTCGATCGGCATCGGGAACCACTGCGTTGCCGCTCTCACGGTGGGACAATCCGTGGCATGGATGAGCCGCCGGAACTGCAGGAGAACCCACACTGGAGAATGGCTGTCTGGGGCCTCCGGACTGGGTATGTCGGGCTTGTCGTGGGCATCGCCGGTCTCATCGCCATGACCACGGGATCGACACCATGGGTCCTGGCCGTGGGGGTGATCATTTGGATCGCCGCCGCGGCGGTGACGTTGACCGGGGTCTTCTTGTCCCGGCACGAGCTCTCCGAGCCCCGACCGGGGTATTGGTCGCTGCGGTTCATGCTCGTCCACGACACGTTCCACGCTCGTTCGTAGGCCGCGAGACAAGACCTCTGAACTGTCGCCCTCAGGGCGCTCTGTGGTGGTGCCCGCTCACCGCATCGCGGGCTAGACGGGTTGTCCTCCCGCACACCACGAATTGTCCGGCACCCCTTGGCACGGATTGGGCATCGTGGGGAGATCACTTGGGGCGGTGGTCATGATCGGGGGTGTGGTGGGCTGTGGGTAGTTGATCCCCGTGCACGAGACTCCGAAACTGGCCGCGAACCCGGTGGCACACAGCACCTGGGTGAGCAGGGGTCCTCCGGTGTTGGCTGCACCAGCGGTCTGGCCGCACGTGCTGGGCGGCTGGGTCTGCTCGAGGTCAGAGGGAGTCGAGCCGGCAGGCGAGATGTTGCCTCCGAAGCAGTTCTGTGGTTCTCCACCGAAGAAGGTGATCTGTCCGTAGTCGCCGTTCGTCTCGTTACCGTAGCCACCGTTCCCCGAGTACGTGTTGTTCAGGAGCGCGTCCCCCTTGGGGTCGTAGATGCAATACCCCTCAGCCAGTTGGCCGCCCGATGACGCGCACAGTCCGGTTGGACCCGGATCGCTGTCCGGAAATGGCACGAACAGGGTGCCCCAGGCATCGTTGTTGGCGAACGTGTTGTCCATCACCGTGTCGTTGGTGGCACCCGACACCGTCATTCCGGTCCCAGGGGGTTCCCCTGACAATCCCGCCCCAGGAGCTTGCGGATTGTTGTTGTCGTGTGAGTAGTTGTCCATGAAGACCCAACAGGAATGGGTGCCCGTGAACCCGCTCACCCCTCCGTAGGGACACGCGCCGTTCTGGGGCGGTGGTGGGTCACCGCCGCTCTGGGTGTTCGTGTCCAGACCATCCATGTTGTCGTCGAACTGAGAGTGCTCGATTACGAGCGTGCCTCCTGAGTTCGTTCCCGAATAGCCCAAGGCGTTGTTCTCCAACCATGAGTTGTCGACCCAGGCATCACACACCTGCTGGCAGGCGCCGATGTACATACCCGAATCAGCGAAGTTGTTGGCGTAGGTCTGGTTCCAGACGCCGGGCCCCTGGGAGCCCGAGGAGAAGATGCCGTAGTTTCCGAAAGCGGAGCCGCCCGCGACTGCGCCATTGAAGGTATCGGTGGTCGTGAGGTAGCGGCCTTCATAGCCTTGCAGGCCGATCTTTCCTGTACCGTCGCCCCCATCCCACCAGATTTCGTTCCCGCCGTTGCCGGCCTGGTTTCCTTGACCGTCTTCGGACAGTTGGAAGTTGCAAACCGTCAGATTGTCCACCGAGACGCCATTCGCCCAGATGTCGATTCCGTTGCGCCCCACGGGAGTTCCGCCCGAGTTCAGCGCCCCGAGATCTTGGTCAGCGGGATTAGTGCTGCATTGTGGAGCTCCGGGTTTGGTCCCGTCCACCACCACCGTATTGCGGTCCATCCCGCGCAGGTGGATGTCATTGGTATGGATCTCGACGCCCCCGTACCAGCCGAGTGAGACGTCGGTGGCCGACGGCGTGGTGAGGTGGTCCGCCTGCTCGTGGTAATCCCCGGGCGCGATGAGGATCCAATCGCCCGGCCGTGCTGCATTTACCGCTTGCTGAATGGTCTGGTACTGCCCAGGGATTCCGTCGTAGGTCCCGACCAGGAGCGCTCGGCCACCGACGGCTGGACCGACTGGTGCCATGCCGACGATGGGTTTGTTGAGCTTGAGCGATCCCAATGATCCGCTGAAGGGTGCCGTCCCGAAATTGAAGATCCCGCCGTCGGCGGCGACCAACCAGTACCCGCCTCCGTCACTCGTTGCGGACATACCGACAATCGGCTGGTTGAGGTGGATACCTGCCGTCGACCCTTCGAAATTGGCTGATCCGAAATCGAAGATCCCGCCGTCCGAAGCGACGAGTCGATACCCGTCGCCGACCGGAGTGCCGCTGATCCCTACGATCGGCTTGTTCAGGCGGGTGCCGCCCATTGACCCCTGGAAGGTCGCGTCGCCGAAGTTGAAGACGCCGCCGTCGGATGCGACGAGCCAATAGCCGTTTCCCGTCGGTGACACGACCATCCCGGCGACCGGCGCGTTCAGATGTCGGCCGCCCATGGATCCCGCAAATCCCGCGTCGCCAAAGCTGAAGATCCCGCCGTCGGACGCAACAAGCCAGTAACCGTTGCCCGTCGGTGACGCAGCCATGCCGACGATGGGTGCGTTCAAGTGGGTTCCGCCCATCGAACCGAAGAAGGCCGCGTCACCGAAACTGAAGACTCCGCCGTCGGACGCCACGAGCCAGTAGCCCGTGCTCGACGGTGTGACGGCCATCCCCACAATGGGTGCATTCAGGTGCTTGCCGCCCGTCGAGCCAGCGAAGGGAGCGGCGCCCTCGGCGAAGACGCCGCCGTCGGAGGCCACCATCCAGTATCCGGCGGGAGTGCTCGACGCCTGCAGTCCGCCTCGGACGGCGGATGTCGTAGCCGCGCCGCCCGCAGGGCCGCTCACCATCACCAGTGCGGTGAGCACAAGCGCAATGGTGGCGATCATTCGTGCCTTCGGAAACAGGCTGTCCCGACTCCGGCGCTTACCCACGAGGTCCCTCGATTCCTAAGGATGCGTGGTTGGGCTTACTACCCGGCAGATGTGCCGTCAATCGGTAGGCACGGCGCCGCAGTGGTCAGGGTGCCCCGCACCACCTCGGGAGCTGCCGCCGCCATTGTCGGTTCGTGGCGACCGGGCCACCCGGTGCCTGCCACCCGGTGTCGTTTCCGCCCCCTCCGGTGGTGACGTTCTACGAAGAGTTACCCGTCTCTCGCCGCCGCACCCGCACCCCGCGAAAATCGGGATCAGCGCGCCACTCTTCGAGGAAACCGACGTACTCGAGCAGGCTGCCCGAATAGGTCAGGTTCCGGGCGGCTCGGGCGTCGATGGCCTGTTGCTCACTGTTGTAGAAGCTGGGTGTACAGCTCTGGAAGTAGCGGGCTCCGGTGACGCCGACACGAAGGAGCACGGACAGCCACTCTTCTTCGGCCGACTCCTCAGCTTCGATGGAGGCGATACCCTGATCGATGCAGGCCTCCACGATGGACGCCACATGCTTCGCCGACTCGGAGAGCAGGTGCGAGAAATTCGTGCCGAATCCTCCTTGGACCAGGCTGATCAGCAGCATGTTGGGAAAGCCGCTGGCGAGCACTCCGTGCAGGGTGTGGGCACCCTGGGCCCATCGCTCTGAGAGCGCGATGCCGTCGACACCCCGTGGGTTGAAGCCCAGGCGATGGTGGAGATCGGTGGTCACCTCGAACCCGGAGGCGTAGATGATGAGGTCCACGGGGTACTCGACCCCGTCGACGACCAGTCCGTTTTCGGTGATCCGATCGACGCCACGTCCGTCGGTGTCCACCAACCGTACGTTGTCCCGATTGAACGCGGGTAGGTATTCGTCGTGAAAGCAGACGCGCTTGCAGTGCTTTCCCCAGTACGCCTTGAGCTTGTCGGCGGTCGCCGGATCCTCGACGATCTCGTCCACGCGCCGGCGGATCGACTCCATGGCCTCGAAATCGACCCGCTCGAGTACCGCGGCGTCCTCCTCGGAAGCGCCGGCGTGCTGGGTGTCGACCCACATCAGCTTGGTCCAGCCGTCGTTGACCATGTCCTCCTCGGGCTGCGCACCGGTCACGGCTTCGGTGAAGTTGATGATGCGCTTCTCTTGCCACCCTGGTGCGAGGCCCTGGAACCATTCGACGTCGGTGGGCCTTTGGTCGCGCACTCCCACGGCTCCCGGCGTGCGCTGGAAGACGAGGAGTTCTTTTGCGGCACGCGCCACCTGCGGCACGACCTGGACCGCCGTCGCACCGGTTCCGATGACGGCCACGCGCTGGTCCGCGAGACGGTCCATAGGCTCGTTCGGGCCACCGCCCGTGTAGCCGTAGTCCCAACGACTCGTATGGAAGGCCTTTCCCTTGAAACTCTCACTCCCCGGGATGCCCGGCAGTTTGGCCTTGTGCAAGATGCCGCCCGCCAGCACCATGAACCGAGCCGACAGCTCGTCGTCTCGACTGGTCGTGATCGTCCAGCGCAAGGTTTCGTCATTCCACTCGGCACCCTTGACATCGGTCTGGAAGAGCGCGCGGGGGTAGAGATCGAACGTCTCGGCCAGGAGGGTGCAATAGTCGAAGATCTCTGCCGCGCTGGCGTAGCGCTCCGAGGGCATGAAGCCGATCTCCTCGAGCAACGGAAGGTAGACGTAGGACTCGACGTCGCACATGCAGCCCGGATAGCGATTCCAGTACCACGTACCGCCGAAATCTCCTGCCTTCTCGACGATGCGTACGTCAGTGACGCCGTGCTTCGCAAGGTGGATCGCCGTGAGCATCCCGGCCAAACCGCCGCCAACGATCACGACGGTCGTCTCCTCGACCACCGGCGGACGGCTGAAGCCGGGCTCGACGAATGGATCGCGGTCGAGTTCGTCACTCAGCTCTTTCCATTGGGCCATACCGTCGGGCCGCAGCCTCTTGTGCTGCTCTGCTGCGTACCGCTGGCGCAGTTCGTCGATTGGGAGCTCTGTCCCCGTCCCGCTCGTGTCCACCGATACCTTCCCTCTCCGCAGAAATGTCGAAAGACCTGTTCTAGCGCCTCCTACGCGGCCATCGTGTCCCCTAAGAGGATCGATGACTCCGTGGCGAATTGCCAATTCGGAGCCCTTGGCGACGGGGGGAGGAGTTCGGGTCGACGCTGCGCGTGTCGGGGCTCAGCGCGCGAAGAGGTGGTAGCCGGCGACCGTCCAGGCGATGACGAGGGCGACACGAGCAGGCATGGCGGACGACGCAAAGCGAAGGAGTTCGCCCGCGTCGGCGAAGCGGCCCTGTGAACGACGGGCCAGCTGGTCGACCGCCACGCCGACCAGGGCCACGAAGATCCAGAAGACGACGCCCAGCGGTCGGTTCGACGGGAGGAACAGGGCAGGGGAGGACGGAGGTCGGTGGAGCACGAAGGCGGCCGAGAGTAGCCCTTGGCCGGCTGCGCCCTCTGGGCGCTCGACGGGAATCCGGGCACGAGCGATGCCGAACCCGAGGCCCATCACCATCCAGACCAGGAGCAGTGCCGCGTCGAGCGGCCGGAACGCTTGGGACAGCGCGCTGATGGTCAGGTGCGCTTCGTGCGGTCCCGTGTCGATGCCCAGCACGTCCCACACGGCCGCGATCAGGATCAGCGCCAGCCAGGGAGCGAGCCCGGTGATCGCAGCCCGGGCACCACCTCGTCCGGTCCGCGGCCAGGGGGTGGCGTCGCCTCGGGGCCACACCTGGCCTTCCTGGCCATGGTGTCGCCGCACCGCCAGCCAGGAGTCGAAACCTACGACCGCGACCAGGGAGACAACCCACGTGGCGACTGCAGCCGTCGAGTCGGTGTGAAATCCGCTGACCCAGACAGACCACGCACCCAGGACGAGGACCCCGACACCGAGGGGGACATACCGGCGCCGCACGGTACCGGTATAGCCCCGCCCTGCGCCGGGATCGGGGCCCGGTAGGGTCCGCAGCCATGGCCAGGGGCAGCCTGCGAGGACATCGCGATTTTCGTCTGTTGTGGGGTGGGGAGACGGTCAGTGAGGTCGGGGGCCAGGTCAGCCAGCTGGCCATCCCCCTTCTCGCCGTGCGCACCCTGCACGCGACCACGTTCCAAGTCGGTCTCCTCACGGCGGCCTCGACGGCCGCCTTCCTCATCGTGGGCTTGCCTGCCGGGGTCTGGGTGGATCGGATCAGGCGTCGTTGGGTGATGATCACAGCCGACCTCGGCCGCCTGTTCGCCCTCGGATCCATCCCGGTGGCCTATGCGCTCCATTCGCTCACCATGGCCCAGCTCATCGTGGTGACCCTGGTCAGCGGAATCCTCACGGTGTTCTTCGATGTCGCCTATCAGTCCTACCTGCCGTCACTCGTCGGGCGGGAGCACCTGGTCGAAGGGAACGCCAAGCTCGCAGGGAGTGCACAGGTGGCCGCGGTGGCCGGTCCGAGCATCGCCGGAGGGCTCGTCCAGGCCATCGGCAGCTCGTATGCCATCGCCGTCGACTCCGCGAGCTTCCTGGTGTCCGCCCTGGCCGTCGGGGCGATCCGCTCGCCGGAGCCGGAGCCCGAAATCCCCGAGGGCGGCCACCCCAGCCTGCGCCACGGGATGGCCGAAGGCCTCCGCTTCGTCTTCCACAACGCCGTTCTGCGCGCCATCGCGTGCACGACCGCCACCGCCAACCTGGCCAGTGGCATCGCGACGGCGGTCGAGGTGGTCTTCCTCGTCCGTACCGTGCACGCGACGCCAGCCGTGATCGGCCTCTTGTTCACGCTGGCCGGGGTAGGTGGCGTGCTCGGCGCTTTCGCCGCCGGCCCCCTGGCGAGTCGCATCGGCGGGGCCCGGGCGACGATCGTCGGCATCGCCACCAACGCGGGTGCGCTCTTGGTGCCCCTGACCCAGCCCGGCCTCGGGCTGCTCCTGTTCGGTATCGGAATGTTCCTGGTGTCCTTCGGCGCCACCGTCTACAACATCAACCAGGTCAGCTTCCGCCAGCGCTTGTGTCCCGATCGCCTTCTCGGCCGGATGAATGCGACGATGCGCTTCGTCGTGTGGGGCGTCCTCCCAATCGGGGCGCTGATCGGGGGCATCCTGGGGACCGTGATCGGCCTTCGCCCCACGCTCTGGATCGGAGCCATCGGCCAGGCTCTGGCGGGCATCTGGTTGCTCGCCTCGCCGATGCGCAGGATGAGGGATTTCCCAGAGGTCGACCAGTCGGACACGTGATCCGACGAGCCTCGGCGGGCGGGACTACCAGCCCCGGAGGTCGACCGCCCAGCGGTCCAGGACGTGTTCACCGTCCACGATGTTGAGCGCTGCGTGGTAGGCCACCGTCGGATCGACGTGCGCGGGCAACACCTCGATGCGATCGCCGACCCGAAGAGGTGCTTCGGGAACGAAGACGACGTGCTCGTCCGAGCAGAACCAGACGTCTGCTCCGGGGATGGTGGGGTTGCCATGATCCATGCCCATGGACTTGAGACCGCAGTCGGCGACGGCCCAGCCGCGCGACACCGAGATGACGGTCGACAGCAAACGGAGTGACTGGACGAAGGGCAGTTCGAGCTTGGCGTACGCCGTGTCCATGAGCGCGTAGGAACCGGCCTGGATCTCCGTGGCCCAGGTATTGATGTCGTACGTTCCCGTCCCGCCCGCCGAGACGATTTCCGCGCCGACCAGATCTCGTGCCGCGGTGAGGAGGGTCATCGACTGTTCGAGCATCTCGATGCGTCGGGCACGGTCTTCGAGCCCGACGATGTGGCCCTCGTAGCCCATCACGCCGCGCACCTTCAACCCGAGAGCCCGAGCGGCGTCGGCGAGGCGGCCTGCGTCGCCGGGCTCGCAGCCGCAGCGTGGCAAGCCCACGTTGACGTCGATGATGACCTCGGGCACCCCCGCCCTGGCGGCGGCCTCGATGGTTGCCGCCGAGTCGACGGCCACGGTGACCCGGGCACCCTTCCGGACCAGGTCGCCGAGGCGGGTGGCGTCCACCACCTCGTTGGCCAGCATCAGGTCGTCGCCGAGACCTGCCCGCGCCATGCCCTCCATCTCCGACACCGTGGCGCAGGTGAAGCCGGTGTGGCCGAGTTCGGCCTGCCGGCGGGCCAGGGCCGTGCACTTGTGCGCCTTCACGTGTGGACGAAGCCGCGGTCCGGGAAGCGCCTGGGCCATCGTCGCCAAGTTTGCGTCCAGGCCGGCGCCGTCGACGACGAGGGCGGGAGTGGTCAACGAGGCAGTCTTCACGACGGGTGAGGCTATCGGCGCCGTCAGCGACGACGCTGTACTGTCCGCAAGGATGAGTACGCCCTGGCTGGGAGACGCCTGCGGTCTGGTCGACGCGTTCCGGGCCAAGGTCCTTTCCCCGCTCGAAGCCTTGGACGCATGTATCGAAGCCATCGAGGCATCTCCTCTCAACGCGTGTAGCTATACCGATTTCGAACGGGCGCGGGAAGCGGCGACCTATGCCGACGTGACCCTGCCCTTCGGCGGCGTCCCGTTCGGGATCAAGGAGCTCGAGCAGGTCGAGGGCTGGCCCTTCACGGAGGCGTCGGCCGTCTTCCGGGATCGCATCGGCGAGCAGGACGACACGTCGGTGTGCCGGCTCCGTGCGACGGGAGCCATTCTGGCCGCGCAGACGACGGCGCCGGAGTTCGGTGGCATCAACTGCACGTCGACCGAGCTTCATGGCACCACCCGGAATCCCTGGAACCTCGAACGGACGCCCGGAGGTTCGTCAGGGGGAACGGCGGCCGCGGTGGCGGGTGGACTCCTCCCCATCGGGACCGGCAGCGACGGAGGAGGTTCCATCCGGGGTCCGGCTGGTTTCAGCGGCCTCTTCGGTCTGAAGGCGACCTACGGGAGGATCCCCAAGGGGCCGAAGGCAACGATCGAACCGATGACCACCGTCCTCGGTTGTCTCTCTCGCTCGGTGCGGGACACGGCACGTTATTTCGACGCCTGCAACGGCTTCGATCGACGCGACCCGTTGAGCCTCCCGGTCGTTGGTGGCTGGGAGGCCGGACTGGGCGACTATGACCTGACCGGTCTGACGGCTGCGATCATCGTCGATCTCGGCATTGCCGAGGTCCGTGACGAGGTGGCCGAGGTCGTTGAAGCGGCAGCGGCCCGGCTGGCCGCTGCGGCGGGCCTGCGTGTCGTCGCCGTCGCATCCGCGTTACCACCGCTGCGCGGCGCGTGGGCCATGGCCAATCAACCTCCGATGATTGCGGACTTGGGTGACGCCTATCCGGACTGCCTGCCCCTGCTCTCGCCCGAGATCGCCGCTGGGATCGAGAGTGCACGGCAGCGCTTCGACCTCGAGCGGGCCGCCTCCGTCGAGAGATACCGGCGCCAGCTCAACGGGGCCATGGCCGACCTCTTCGACGACGCCGACTTCGTCTTCTGCTCCACCCACCCCGATGTGGCATTTCGCGCCGAAGGCCCTCCGCCGTCGACCCTTCCGGGTCGGGATCTCATCCACGAGATCGGGTTCACCCGAGCCATCATGAACAACGCCGCGCTGACTGCACCGTCGAACCTCAACGGCAGTCCGGCCATCAGCATCCCGGCGGGATCCCTCGACGGCCTTCCGGTCGGCCTGCAGGTCCTCGCTGGTCATCACCGAGAGGAGCTGCTTCTCGACCTGGCGCTGCTCGCTGAACGCGCCATGCCCTGGCCACTTGTCGTCCCGGGAGCACCACGCGCCAGGTGACTCGGTTCACGGCTGGGCGGCTCGCCACTCCGACATGTCCAACCCGGGGTAGCGCGCCTGCATGCCGGCGATCGTGGTGTCGGTCCAGAAGGGGTGGCCAGGTTCGGGGACGCCCATCAGCACGAGCTGCCGGGGCGTCGCCTGTTGGACGTACTTGCTGTGCTCCACGGAGAAGCCGCGGTCCTGCCAGGCTTGATTGCCGCCCCATTGGGCGTCTTTCGGTCTGAACGAGACGTGGAGCATGATCCGGTAACGGGTCAGGTCCGTGTGGTCGATCGAACGGTGGTACACGTCGGGACGGTACGCCACCACCGATCCGGCGGGCGCCTCCGCCGGAGTGTCCTCGTAAAGCTCGAGATAATCGATGTAGTTCAGGGTATGGCGTTCGACCGGGATGTCCTTCGTCTTCTGCCAGGACACGAATCGAGTGGCCCCGTCCTCGGCCCTGACGTCGGTCAGGTAGACGAAGAACTCGACCTGCTGGTATCTCGCGTCGTGGTGGGGCACCAGGAGTGTGTGGTTGGGATAGTCGGCGTGCAGCAGCTGGTTGTAGCCCGAGGACTGGTTGGCGTACTTGGCGGATGCCAAGCCCATGTAGAGGAGCAGGTCGGTGGTCTCCAGGAGTTCCTCGGCGATGCCCACGACGTTGGGGTGTAGCACGAGTGCGTTCAGGCGGGTGCTGTGGAACGGAAAGCGGGGCCACGGTGCGTCCCATGTGTTCCACTTCCCCGCCTGGGTCCCGCCCATCTCCACCATCTCGGCTGGGGTGGGGAAGTGTCGGTGGACCGCAGCTTGTGCCCGGGCCAGTTCGTCCGGCGGGATCACGCCGGGGATGACGCACCAGCCGTCGGTGTTCCATTGGTGCTTGAGTTCGTCGGAGAGCTCTCCCGCGGCCACGGGTCGTGACCATATCCGGCCGACCAGCCCACTCGGCCGAGGCTGGGATCAGCTCCAGGTCACGAGGACAACCGCCACGCCCAGGGCCAGGTAGAGACCGAAGGGGACGGCGGACCGCCTCTCGGCGCGGTGCGAGGCGATGAGTCCGAGACCCACGACCGCAGCCAGAAGGTTGGCCAGGGCGAACGCTTCGAGGAGTCCGACGGGGCTGACCCAGGCCAACCCGAAGCCGACGACGAACGAGAGCCGGACGTCGCCGAACGCCATCCAGCGTGGATTGGCCAGATTGATGACCAGGAAGAGAACGAAGAGCACGAGGGCACCGATCGAGGTCACCTTCAGCCGATTCCATTCGTGGAACCCAGCGGCGACACCGATGCCGCTGCTCACGACGATGGCCGTCAAGGCATAGACCATCGTCTTGGGCAGGAGCCGGCGGGTGATGTCGCAGTAGGCCAGCTGGACGAGGCCGACGGCCAGGAGCAGTGGAGGGAGCGCGTTGAAAGACCAACCCACACGGTGCAGGACGTAGGCCGGGAGGAGGCCCGAGACCAATGCGAGCGCAAGCCAGTGCCACACCGGCATCGCCGGCGCCGCGGGGCCCACCTCGCACTCATCGACCGAGTTGGCGGCCCGCCCGAGTGCGGCAGCCAGCTCTCTCCGGGTCACGGGGACCAACAGGGACCCCGCCGTCAGGCCGAGCAGCGCTCCAGCGAGCAGCGGGAGGGAGGCGCTCATTGCGCGGCCGCGATCGCGTCGCAGTCGATCCCGAGGGCAGCAACGTTCGCACCGCCGACCGAGACGCCAGTCGCCTGCAGTATTTGGCCGAGGATCGCATCGAGCGGGCTCAACAGTGTGCCCAGCGTGGTCGTCCACAAGACCGATGCGGCGCTCACCGTTGGCGTCGGGCTGGTTGTGCCTATCGTCCTGGGATTTGACCCGGCGGTGGTGGTCGATGGTGGGACGACCGACTGGGTGTACGGAAGCGAGGTGGTCGCAACTCCGGCGAACGTGAGATCGACCAGTGGGACCCCGGCGATCGTCACATCAGCGGTGGCGGTCGTGGTGTTGGCCAGTATCTTGATCGGGGGGTTGGCGGTGGCGCAACCTATGTTGTTGAGCGTGGCAATGCCGTCGGCACCAGAAATCGGAATATCGATGGCGTTGTAGGTTCCAATGCCAACAGTGAGGTCGGCCGCGACCTGACTCGACACGGCGCAAGTGGCGGTGCCCGTCGATGGTGGGCATCCACTTGCCGGCGAGGTCACGCTCCCGACGGGCCCAAAAGCGACCTGCGCCGGCTGGATCACCTTCAAGGACAGGTTCGCCGTGAGGCCAGTGATGCCCAGTGCCCCGCCGATGTTGACGGAGATGCCGTTCGAGCCGTTCGCCAGCTCAGCAGCCGTCGTCACAGCTTGGAGCACGTTGATGCCGCTCGACAGATCCGCGTAGGTCAATCCGGCGCTGGTACACGTCGAGCCGTCGACCGAGATCAGCTGGCACAGTTCGAAGGAGGCGGAACCTCCGCTCATGCCACCCAATGCCGCAAGCGCGGCGGTCTGTTCGCTGGTACCCGAGCTGCACAAACCCGACTGCTGTTGATTGCTGACCGCAGCCACAAAGAGAGAGATCAAGGAGCCCGAGCTCAATGATGTCGTGAGCACATTGGTCGGACTGAGTACTGAGGGATCGGCGCTTATCAGCTGGTTGAGACTGACGTACGAGTTCGCCAAACCCTGATAGCCCGCCGCAGTGATGGAAAGGGCCGTACCCGTGCCGAGTTGTCCGAGGACATCATTGAGCACGCCTGTCTGTTGCGAATTGAAGTTCGCCAGATAGGTACCGATCGACAGGCAGCCTTGGGGTTGGAGCTGGTAACACGCCGTCGTTGGACATGTGGTGCAGCCGCCCGTCGGGCAACTGAAGCACGCGGTATAGCCAGAGCAGCCGATTCCACAACCGCCGGAGCCACCGCTGCCACAACCGCTCCCAGCGGGCAGACCGCTTCCGCTCTTGCCCGCGAGGCTGTTGAAGCCGCCCCAGAACGGTTGCGGAACAGACTGCGTCGCGTTGACTGCGACGGCGTTGCAGATTGGAACGGCCGGATTGTACGGAAGGGTGGCCGCGCAACCGAGTCCGTTCCCGGGGACGGTGTACACGCCGTTCTGATAGAGCATCGGTGTGACGGTCAACTTGGCGTCCGAGTTGTTGTCGGTGAGAACGCCGGCGAGCTTGGTATTGAGGTACTGCTGATACTGCGTCGTGTTCGTATACGTGGCGTCGGCCGTGACGATGTACTGGATGACATCGGCCGCTGCCGTGTCGGCAATGGCCTGAGCCTGTCGGCTTCCGTAGACGGTGAAACCGACGTCGACTCCCATGGCGCCCGCGCCGAGCACGGCGAACATCGAAATGCAGGTCAGGATCAGGACGGCGCCACGTTCTTCCTCACGATGGCTCCGAAACCACCGCCAAGCCCGTCGAATCACGAAACGCTCCCCATTTGCAGGACGTTGGTCGACGAAATCTGCGAGGGAACCACCAGGTTGAGCCCGGGCATCTCGGGAAACAGCGGGCTCCTGGCGTAGTTGTACGTCACGGTCACCGAGATGCACTGGATCGAGGCGTTGGAGGGGCACTGCTCCGTCTTGGCGATACAGGTGATCGTCGCGGTCGACGTCGTCGTCGTGCCGCACGCCCCCTTGTCCATCCAGCCGACATCGGTGTTCGCTTGGGTCTCCGCAACGGTGGCGGCCTGCGACGAGGCCACCATGCCCGCTCTGGCCGCGTCGGCCGCGGCCTGGGTGACGGTTGACTGGGCGGCCAGTATCAGGCCGAAGGTGATGATGCCGTAGAGGATGGTGATCAGGAGCACGACGACGATGGCGAACTCGACCATCTCCGCGCCACGCTCACTGTCGTCCCGGGTCGCCGATGTCTCTGTGACCCTCCACGGGCTTCGTCTCACCGTGGACCCCCTCCTCTGCATCACTTGGCGTCCGCTGCACGTGCCAGAGCGGTCGCATCGGATACGCCCGAGACGATTCTGGGCCCGCCGGGTGCGCCGGTACATAGGACATACGGCCTATTTGAGGGCTCTACCTGGTGCGCTCAGCCGGAGAATGGTCCAAAGGCCCTATGTACCGCGGACGGATTCGCGTCGTACCTTTCAACAGATTCATCGACAGGCGGGTCGGCGTCACGAAGTTCGGCGTTGTCCGTCCGTTGTGGGAGGGGGAATCTTCTGTGAAGAAGCAGACACTCATACTCGTGTTGATCGGAGCAATTCTCTTCGTCGCGGGTTCGGCCATTGCGTTCGCCAGCGTGCAGAGCGCGAGCAAGAACACCGGCGCGGGATCGAATACCGTCGCTCCGACCACCACCTCCGCAGTGGTGGCCAAGGCGGCCATCCCGGCGGGCACGACGGGGCAGGCGATGCTCTCGAACGGGTGGGTGGCGCTCGAGCTCGTTCCCGCCAAGTCGTACCAGCCAACCGACCTGTCGTCCTTGCAGTCCTTGAGCGACGAGGTGCTGCTGTCGAATCTCAAGAAGGGCCAGGCCGTTACGTCGGTCGAGCTCAAGGCCAGCACGTCCGCCATCTCGGTCCCGACGGGCCTCGACGCCATGACGGTGACGGTCACGGGAGCGCAGGCTCTGGCCGGGTACCTGCAGCCGGGCGCCCACGTGGACGTCTACGGCAACGTGACCAAGGTCTCGATCAACAGCCAGAGTTCAGCATCCCTGCCCGTACCCTGCACGGAGCTGGCTGCGCCGGACATCCAGGTCCTGGACGTCTCGAGTACCAGCCCCTCGCTCTCGGCCACGAAGGGGAACGCCGGGCGCACGGTCCCGCCGTCGGAGACCATCCTCCTGGCCGTGACCTCCACGCAGGCCCGGACGCTCTCGTTCCTGTCGCAGAACGAGGCGGTCTCGGTGGTGCAGACGCAGTCGGACACGAACCCACCCCCGGTCGGGGAGTGCATCGGCACGGACCAGGCAACGAGCGGCTCGTGATCACACGCAAGATTCTCGTCATCAGCCGCTCGCCGGCACTGAGCCGGGCCATACAGGCCTCCCTCGGGCCGGGCTACCAGGTGGTCACCAGCACCAACGTGATCGACGTGGTCGAAGAGGTGGAAGAGAAGGGGCCCTTCGACGTCCTCGTGGCTGGTCCGGTCTTCGACAGTCACGCCGGCATGGCTCGTTTGGCCAACCTGCGTGCGACGTCGTCGGTCCCGGCCGTCGTGCTCGCCCTGGGGCCGAAGCCCAAGGCGAACCTGAGTGACATCGTGCGCACTGGGGCGGTCGAGCTGGTCGAGTACCCGACGAGCAAACGCCAGCTCTCGGCCGCCCTCCAGCGTGCCTTCGACATCGCCGACATCTCGAGCTCGGGCGCCGGGCCAATCTTGCCGGTGGTCACCGACGGAGTCACCGTCGAGCGCTCGCACTTCGCCGAGGTCTTCACCGTGGCCTCGTCGAGCGGTGGTTGCGGCAAGACGTTCTATGCCACGAACCTCGCCTGCTACCTGGCGGCCCAGACGGGCCAGCGGGTCTGTCTGGTCGACCTCGACCTCCAGTTCGGTGAGGTGTCCACGGCCCTGCACCTGCGCCCACGGTTCACCATCTCCGATCTGCTCTCCCGGGAGCCGGTGGACGAGGACGACCTCGATGAGCACGTGGAGGAGTATCTCGAAGAGCATGAGCTGGGCTTTCACGTGCTCGCCGCACCCTTCAGCCCCGCTGACGCCGACATGATCCACCCGAAGGACGTCTACAAGGTGATGGGTGCGTTGCGGCGCCATTTCGACTACATCGTCGTCGACACTCCGGCCCAGCTCTCCGAGATCGTCCTGGCGGCCTTCGACCACTCCACCAGGGTCCTCTGCATGGTCACGCTCGACCTGCCCAGCATCCGGAACATGCGCGTGTTCTTGTCCACGCTCGAAAAGCTGCGTATCAACAGCGACAGCATCGGCGTCGTCCTGAACAAGGTCGAGGACGACGTCGGCATCGACGTCGGCGATGTCCAGGAGGTCCTCGATCAGAAGATCATCTCCATGCTGCCGTACTCACGGGAAGTCATGAAGTCGATCAACAAGGGCAAGCCGGCACTCGTCTCGGCCGCCGGTTCTGACATCGGCAAGCGATTGGCCGGCGGCATGCACCAGTTCCTGTCCGGCGACGTGCAGCCAGTGCTCGGCACCGCGGCCAACGCCACGCCGGAGCTCACTGAAGGTCGGGGATTCTGGCGCCGCCGGAAGGGTCGCCCCGGCAGGGTGCCTGAGCTCGAGAGGGCCTGAGTCCCATGAGCTTGTCGGACAGACTCAACGGCGGGACCGGCCCGATCGGCGACACCGAGACGGACGCGCCCGGCCGTCTCCGGCTGCCGGCGGCCGCCGGTGGGCCGCCCAAGGATCCGCCACCCCGGCGGCGCGGTGCCGAGCGGGCCACCTCGACCGAAGCATGGATGCAGTCCAAGGCCAAGGTGCAAGCCAAGGTCCTGGCCGAGATCGCGCCCAAGGCGGCCGACCTCTCGCCCGAAGAGCTCAAGGAGCGGGTCCGTTCCACGGTCAACGAGATCCTCGACAACGAGGACATCGGTATTTCGCCCATCGAGCGCCAGCGCTTCGTCGAGGAGATGCTCGAGGATTCGCTCGGGTACGGGCCCATCGAGGTCCTTCTCTCCGACGGCACGATCACCGAGGTGATGTGCAACGCCTACGACGAGATCTGGATCGAGCGCCAGGGCAAGCTGCAGCGCAGCGAGGTCGTGTTCAATTCGCCCCAGCAGTACCGCCGGATCATCGACCGGATGGTCGCCGGCGTCGGTCGCCGCGTCGACGAGTCGTCTCCCATGGTGGACGCTCGGCTGCCCGACGGCTCCCGGATCAATGCCATCGTTCCTCCGCTCGCCTTACGCGGTCCCGTGCTGACGATCAGGAAGTTCCCGGAGCGGGCCTTTCACATCCAGGACCTGATCGGTCTCGGTTCCTTGACGATGGATGCGGCCGTCTTTCTCGAGGCCTGCGTACGGGGCCGCATCAGCATGGTCGTCGTGGGCGGTACCGGCACCGGCAAGACGACGATGCTCAACGTCTTGTCGAACTACATCCCGGACGGCGAACGCCTGATCACGATCGAGGAGTCGGCTGAGCTCCAGATCCAGGGTGCCCACGTGGTCACCCTGGAGACGAGGCCTTCCAACGCCGAGGGTTCCGGAGAGATCCGCGTCCGGGACCTCGTGCGGAACTCTCTGCGTATGCGGCCCGACCGCATCATTGTCGGAGAGTGCCGTGGTTCGGAGACGCTCGACATGCTCCAGGCCATGAACACCGGCCACGCCGGGTCGATGACCACGGTGCACGCCAACACGCCCCGTGAGCTGCTCGGACGACTCGAGACCATGGTCATGATGGGCGGCGTCGAGCTCCCGCAACGAGCCATTCGGGAGCAGATCGTTTTGGCGATCGGCATCCTGGTGCAGCTCCAGCGCCTGCCCGGTGGTGGTCGCGTCGTCAGCTCCATCACCGAACTCCAGGGCATGGAGGGCGACACGGTCCTGTTGCAAGACATCTTCCACCGCGTCGACAAGGCCGACGGACCGGGCCGGCTCGTGCCCACCGGCCTGCGCCCCAAGATCCTCGACGAGCTCGCGCTCAACGGTGTCGAAGTGCCCGCCCACGTCTTCCGTTCCGATGTCGATTCCTCCGGCCTCGGCGTGTCTCGTCAGCAAGGCCGGCACCACCGGCCCTCGCGTCCGGGCAAGGTCGAACCACCATCCGACGAGGTCTACGAAGTGCTGGCGCGCCGCCGCGAGGGGAAGTGACGCCCATGATGCTGGCGGCCCTGCCGATCGAGTCCCTGGTGGCAGCGGTGTTGATCGGCGCCGGCATCTCGCTGGCCGTCGTCGCGGTCATCGTGAAGACGCGCACCAAGCAGCGCACGATCGCCCAGATCCTCGATGACACGATGGGCCGGGCGGTCGTGCCGGTCGAGGCCGTCAGCGAGACACCCGAGCGTGGTGAGCTCTCTGCGCTGACCGTGCGCATCTCCGGGCTGTTCGGGCGCATCGACACCCATGGCGCCCTGGAACAGCGCCTCGAACGGGCGGCCATCCCGCTGCGCTCGGGAGAGTTCCTGACGATCACCGTCGCCGGTTCGCTCATCTTCGCCGTGCTGGCCGCTGCCCTCTCGGATTCGATCTTCGGCGGCCTGGTGGGCCTGGTGCTGGTGGCCATGGTGGCCTGGTACCTGCCGACGAATCGGGCCAACAAGCGCATCAAGAGGATGCAGGAGCAGCTGCCCGACGCGTTGTCCCTGATGGCGGCCTCGGTCGAGGGGGGGCAGACCTTCCAGCGGGCCATCGACATGTACCGCCGTGACGCCAAGCCGCCGCTGGCCTCCGAGCTCGATCGGGTCATGGCCGAGGTTGCGGTGGGGAACGACCTCGTCGACGCCCTCGAGAACATGGCGGAGCGTTGCGGTGTCGAGGACCTGAAGTGGGCCGTGGAGGCCGTGCGCATCCAACAGTCCACCGGCGGGCGCCTGGCCCAGATCCTGCACACCTTGGCCGAGTTCATGCGCACCCGTCAGGAAGTGCGCCGCGAGGTCCAGACGCTCTCGGCCGAGGGTCGGATGTCGGGATACGTCCTCTTCGCCATCCCGATCTTCCTGGTCCTGGTGCTCGAGATGCGAGACCCGGGCTACCTGAATCCCATGCTCCACGGTGCCGGGCTCATCGTCCTCATCGGCACGGGTGGCCTCATGGCCTTCGGGTTCTTCCTCATCCGCAAAATGGTCAACATCAAGGTCTAGGCAGGGGGCACGGTCACATGAACGCCGCATTCTTCGTCCCGCTGCTCGGCATCGCCGTCATGGCGCTGGGCGTCATCGCCGTCGGCTCGGCCGCCTGGCGCTCGCACAAGCAGTCGCATCGGTTGGACTTCATCCGCGCGCTCGGCAGCGATGCCGAGTCGTATGCCGAATCGATCAAGGTGTCCGATCGGGTCGAGAAGCCCTTCGCCAGCCGCATGTTCGGTCCGGTGGCCCGGGGACTGCGCAACAGCCTCTCGAGGCTCTACCCCTCGAGCCAGATGGACGCCGTCCATGCCGACTTGCTGAAGGCCGGCCTGACCGGCACGCTGCGAGCCGAGGAGTTCGTCGCCATTCAGGTCGGAGCCGTGTTGTTGGGATTCGGCTTCGGCCTGCTCGCGCTCGTGACCGGCGCCGTCGGTGCGAAGGCGGGCATCGCGCTGTTGCTGATGCTTCCCATTGCCGGGGGACTCGCCCCGAGCATGTGGCTTCGGCGTCGCATCAAGGGTCGACGCGACCAGGTCACCAATGACCTGCCCGACGTCCTCGACCTGATGACCATCTCGGTCGCGGCCGGACTCGGCCTCGAGCAGGCCATGCAGGTGTCGTGCGCACGGTTCGAATCCCCGGTTGCCGACGAGCTGCGGCTGACGCTGCGGGAGATGGAGCTGGGCCTGTCCCGCCACGATGCACTCGAGAATCTCAAGCTCCGCACGGACATCGACGACCTCATCACGTTCTCCGTGGTGTTGTCCCAGGCGGACGCGTTGGGCCTGCCCATCGGCCGGGTCCTCGAGGCCCAGGCCAACGAGATGCGGGACAAGCGCCGGCAGCGAGCCCGGGAGAAGGCGGCCAAGGTGCCGGTCAAGATCCTCTTCCCGCTGGCCGTGTGCTTCCTGCCCTCGATCCTGATCATCGTGATCGGGCCGATCGTCGGGCCCATGAAACACGCATTCCACATGTGAACCGGGTGTGATCCGGGGTCGGGCCGCCCCTTCGCCCGGCGCCCTGGCGGTCGGTGGAGGTCATTGCACCCTCACCGCAATCGTGTTGCGACTTTCATTTCATACTGAAGTCGTACAATGACCAGGGGATTCGGGCCACTTCGTAGTGTCGGGAGGAGCCGCAACGGCCAGGTGTCGGAGCGGAATGAGGGGGGAAGATGGCCAAGACAGTCTCGACGATCCTGTGGCCGGTCGCGCCTGGGATCTCGAGCGGATCGGTCCAGGATCCCGGCGGCGCCTGGACTTTCTACTCGCAGGTGTCGGTATCGGGTCCGATGGTCAGCACGACCGTCCATCGCGGGGAGAGCGTCCGGGGGTCCGGGGGTTCTCTGACGGGCTACGAACCGGTGGCGGCACGGCCGATCGATGACGAGTTCGGCGACCCGGATGTGTCGGAGCACCGGCGGAGCAGGGACGAGGGGCAGTGGGGCCCCTGGTCTCTGACCCAGCGGGAGCTCGAAGTGCTCCAGTTGCTCGCCGAGGGCGCCACCAACGGGGAGATCTCGCAACGGCTCTACATCAGCCCGAAGACGACGAAGAACCACCTCGCCGCGATCTTCCAGAAGCTCGACGTCACGAACCGCACCCACGCACTCGTGCGTGCGGTGGTCATGGGCCTCGTGACCATCGAATAGCGATCATTCCGCCACTTCAAGGCGACCTCATTTGGTCCATAAAGCCTATGGAAGGCGGCCCTCTTTTCCCTGAGAATGAGGTGGGGGCTTCAAGTCGGTCCGGACAAACCGTTCGGAAGACTGGAGCTAAGGAGGGGAAGAAACAATGACTGAGCTGTTCGTGAACGCGTTCCTCGTGGTGCGCGGATTCCACAGCGACCTGTTCGAGCGGGCCCGCACGGAGCGGGGTGCCTCGATGGTGGAATACGCCTTGCTCGTCGGCCTCATCGCCATTGTGGCCGTTGTCGCCGTGATGTGGCTGGGCAACGGCATCTCGGGCCTGTTCAAGTCGGCCAACACCTGCGTCGGCGGATTGAACAGCGCCTCGTCGAGCTGCTAGCCAACGGGAGCGCGACGACTCCCTAAGGGAAAATTCCCCCTTCCCCAATGGGATGACGGTTGGGTTGGGTCGACTGCGGTCGACCCAACCCACCGTCGGTTTTAGGGGTAATACGCCGCATATAACCACCGATTAATTGCTAAATGGTCAAGTGAGTTGTGCGATCCAATGGTCACAATGGCCTATGGAAAAGGTAGTGGAAATCGCTGAAGCTGTAGGTGTAAGGGACGGGATCCGAGCACGGAATCCCATTGGGGCATAGAGGGGAGCAAAAGGAAATGGTCGAAGTTTTCATCAATGCGTTCGTCGCAGTGCGAGGTCTGCACAGCGCAATGTTCGAGCGGGCTCGCACGGAGCGGGGCGCATCCATGGTGGAGTACGCGCTGCTGGTGGGCCTGATCGCCATCGTGGCCGTCGTCGCCGTCATGTGGCTGGGCAACGGCATCTCGGGCCTTTTCGGCTCGGCGAACAGCTGTGTCGGTGGACTGAACAGCGCAAGCACCAACTGCTAGTCACGACGAATCGAGCCGCCTCGTGAGAGGCGGTCAAGTTGCCGGGGGGGCAACGGGGAGGGCTGGAGCTGAGCTCCAGCCCTCCGTCGCGTCCGGGGTCGGCCCCGCGTCCCCGGTTGTGCCCGCAGGAGTGCCGGGCGAGTGGCTCGGATCGTCCCACCGGACCCGCGCCTGCCCCGCCCCGGGACCATGCTCCCGGGGGCGCACGGGTTTCCGGGGGCACCCGGGATCCAACCGCTCGAGCGGGCGTCGAGACGGGCCGACACGCCCGGGGGAGCCCAGCGCCCGCACCGGGCCCGCAGAGGCTCCGGCCAGGGCGTCCCCGGCCAGGGGAGCGGGTGGGCGCCCGGGGATCCACACCTCGGGCGGTGACGGCGATCCACAGAACCTCAGCGCAAATTCATCTCCGGTTCACATAGCGGATACGGCTCCGAAATAGGGTCTGACGAAACTGCAGTCGCACGAGAGACGTGCCTACAGGTGCCCGGAGTCGGCAGTTGCCGCTGTCGAAGCCGAGAAGGGAAACACGGGGAGAGTTCATGAGCTACCAGGCCGAATACATCTGGATCGACGGGACGAAGCCCACGCCCCTGCTCCGGAGCAAGACGAAGATCGTCGAGGACGGAAAGGAACCTCCGATCTGGGGTTTCGACGGTTCGAGCACGAACCAGGCCGAGGGAAGCGATTCGGACTGCGTGCTGCAGCCGGCCTTCGTCTGCCCCGACCCGTTGCGGGCGGAGGGAGACAAGCTCGTCATGTGCGAGGTCCTGCTCACCGACATGAGCCCGCACCCGACCAACACCCGGCGGGCCTGTGCGGAGGCGGCTGAGAAGTACGCCTCGTTCGAGCCGTGGTTCGGGATCGAGCAGGAGTACACCTTCTTCCAGTACGGCCGACCGCTGGGTTGGCCCGAAGCCGGCTTCCCGGCGCCGCAGGGCCCCTACTACTGCGGTGTCGGCGGCGACAAGATGCCGGGCCGCGAGATCGTGGAGCGGCACACCACCGCCTGCATGAAGGCCGGTCTCGGCATCGAAGGGACCAACGCCGAGGTCATGATGGGCCAGTGGGAGTTCCAGATCGGTGTCCTGCCGCCGCCGCTCATCGGCGACCAGCTCTGGGTGGCTCGTTGGCTGCTCTTCCGCATCGCCGAGGACTTCGACGTCTTCGCCACCCTCGAGCCCAAGCCGGTGCTCGGTGACTGGAACGGTGCCGGCGCTCACACAAACTTCTCGACCAAGGCCATGCGCGAGGACGGCGGTTGGGACGCCATCATCGCCGGATGTGAGGCCATCGGGAAGCGGGTCGAGGAGCACGTCTCGAACTACGGCGTCGGGATCGAGAGCCGGCTGACCGGCGCCCACGAGACGGCGCACTACTCCAAGTTCAGTTATGGCACCTCGGACCGCGGCGCATCCATCCGCATTCCGTGGCAGACGGCGCAGAACAAGAAGGGCTGGCTCGAGGACCGCCGGCCCAACGCCAACATGGACCCGTACGTGGTCAGCCGCCTCCTGGTGGAGACGGTGTGCGGGGCCGCCGCCGGCGACTGATATCTCGGCGGCAGATCAGGGACACCGCTGGCTCCGGGCCGCACCACCCGGGGACCAGCGGTGTTTCGCGTCCACACGAGATCACGCAGCGGGGGCGTGCCGCTCGCCTGGTGAGGAACGAGTTCCACCGAGAACTCCGGCACTGCGCCGCTCCGCCGGCGGCTGCTGCGATCAGGGCGCTCAGTGACCGCCCAGCAGTCCGCCCAGGAGGCCGGACGGCGTCGTCGTCGTGGTCGTCGAGGCGCTCGCACCCGAACCCGAACCACCACCACCGCCGCCGCCGAGAAGACCGGTCACACCCTGGGTGACGCCGCCGACGGTCCCGGTGACCGCTCCGGCAACTCCGTTCACGGTGTTGGTCACCCCGCTGGTCACCCCGTTCACCGTGTCGTTCACCCCACCGGTGACCCCACCGGTGAGACCGCCGGTGGCCCCGCCGAGGGTGTTGTTCAACCCGTTGGTGACGCCCGTCACCGTGCCGCCGAGGTCGTTGGTCACGCCGTCGACGGTCGATCCGAGGTTGGACACCGCGTTGTTCACGCCACCGGTGGTCTGGCCGATGCCCTGGCTCACTGCGTTCCCCACGCCGCCGGAGCTGCCGCCGCCGGTCAGCCCGCCCGAGAGAGCGCCCACCAGCCCTCCCGCCCCGTTGCCCGAGCCACGTGCGCCGCTCGATCCGACACCGGACCCCGAACCGCCACCGTTCCCTGCGATCGCCCCGCCACCCGAACCACCGGCTGCCGACGACGGGCCGGCCGAGCCGGATCCCGACCCGAGGCCGGATCCCGTCGCCCGTGTCGAGCCCGTTGCCGGTACGACCGAAGGCGCAGCCAATGCGCTCGCCGCCGGAGCGTTTCCGGCGGTGCTGTCGTGGACCGAAGCCAGCGCGTGCGGCGTGATCAGTGCGGCAGCGATCGCCGCGCCGGCCACGGCCATCCCGGCCAGCGCGTTGCGCAATCCGAACTCGCCGGGCGAGCCGGCACCCGCCTGTTGCTGCACGCTCGCCCCTCGATGCGCCACCCGGAACAGCGTCCGCTTGAACAGCGCTGCGCTCGCCACCAAGAAACCTGCCAGCGCACCATTGGAGTCGGACACGGCCGCGAACTCGCGCTTGAGGGCCTGACGGGCCCGCCAGAGCAGCGTTTCGATGGTGCCGATCTCCACACCCTCGTGATCGGCGATCTGCTGGTAGGTCCAACCGGACCCCTCGCGCATGGCCAGCACGTCCCGGTGACGCGTCGAGAGACGGCCCAGCGCTCGATTCACCAGCTCGCCGTCCACCGCGGCCAGCACCAGCTCCTCGGAGGTGTCGTCGGCCACGACACCCAGCGGCTGTTGTGCGGTGAGCTCCATGTCCTCGGTCGGGGTGCTGCGCGAACGCCGGCGCAACATGTCGGTGCAGATGTTGCCGGCGATGACCGTGAGCCACGGGTAGAAGCGCTTGTCACCCGAGAAGCGGGGCAGCGCCTTCCAGGCCCGGGCGAAGGCCTCCTGCGCCGCGTCTTCCGCCTCGTGGCGGTCGTTGAGCCGGCGCATGCAGAAACGAAGCAGGCGCTCGTAGTAGCGGGCGTACAGATTTCCGAAGGCGGCGGAGTCGCCCGACTGGCAGCGCTCGACCAGGGCGCGGTCGCGCTCGAGGTCGACGTCGTCGCACAGACCCGTCAGCTCTTCTTGGCGGAGCGCCACTCTCTCGTCCCTCTTCCCCTCCTGGAATCCCGCGTTGGAGGCCCCTTTATTATTGCTGGACCAGGGCAAACATTGAAAGGTCGCAGAAACAATTCGCGCACTACAGAAGCACGACCAGCGAGCAACACGTACTGAATCACCCAGAGCAAATACGGGTTGAACCCAGAGTAATTGCCGCCGGAAGCCCCATTCGTTGCATCGGAAGCGCATGCAGATCGCGCTCGGAATTCGACCCCCGGATCTGCGCCTGCTTGCTCAAAAGCCACCCGTCCATTTCCGAAATCCACCGGCTCCATTGGGCGGGGCAGATCTCTCCTCACCGAAGTGTTGCCCGTTTCTTTCAGATGTAACCGCCAAGTCCGGGTTTCTGCACCGTTACTCACATGAGGACATGGAAGCACCTCTCGGCGCGGACCGCCGGAGGTGGCAGAGGAGGAGTCACACCAATGAAGACCATCGTGGACCTGCGGGCCGAGCCGGACACCGACCAGGGCGCCGACGATCCGGTCACCGCCGACCGGATGCCGGGCGAGCACCGCGGCGAGTACAGCGCCGCCGAGGGACCACCGCCCGGTGCTGCCCCTCGTCGTCCCGGCGGGCCCCCGGCGAACCCGAGCCGCCGCCTGTTCCAGCTCGTCAGCCTGCTGGCGGCCGTCGGGATCGTCGGCACCATCCTCTTCGGCGTCCTCTACGCCTCCAAGGGCGGCGGCGAGTCGAGCCAGGACACGGCGGTCACCGGTTCGGCCCAGACCTTTCTGACCGACTTCTTCAATTTCAACGCCAAGTCGGTCGACGCGGACTACGCCGCGTTGACGAACATGGCGACGGGTCCCTTCGCCACCCAGGCCAAGCAGTTCTTCGATGCGTCGACCCGCGCCGCGCTCGTGAAGGCGGAGGCCGACTCCAGGGGTCAGACGCAGGCCCTCTACATCCAGAGCGAGAAAGCCGCCACGGCCACCGTCTACGCGGTGGTGGACCAGACCTTCGTGAACAACAAGGTCACCGCACCCCAATCCGTCGTCGAACGGTTGGTCATCAGCCTGCACAATGTGAGCGGCACGTGGAAGATCTCCGACGTCACCGTTCTCCAGGGCGCCGCGCCGACGGGGCAAGGCTCGGCTTCGACCACTAGGGGCGGGTAGCGCAGCCGCTCCCGGCGGAGATGCGCGACAAAGCCACCGGAGCTGCCGGTCGATCGCCGCGCCCCGGAGCCGGTCCCGGGGCGCGCCCGGCCCAGGGCGCCCGGCCCAGGGCGTCGGGCGTGGGTCCAACGGGTTCCCGCCGAATGCGCTCGCGGTCCGGATGGGGCGATCGGTCGGGCGATCGGTCAGGCGATCGGTCGGGCGATCGGTCGGGCCGACGGGCGAATCGGTCGGCCCGGGGTGTCGAAGCCGGAGCCCCCGGGTGTCGGTCCGGCGTCGCGTCGGGGCGGCTCCCACGAGGCCGTGCCCTACGATGGCCGAGGGCTGCGTGCGGGTCTGTGGTTGAAAGTCGAGGCCAGTCGCAGGCAAAACGACCCACGTAAGGCGACTTGTGGTCGCTGAGCATGGTGCGGCTTAGAGGTAAGCCCTGCCCGTCGGGTCCCCGGTCCTCGGGGGCGGACGGAGACGAGGCGATGCGCGCAAAAGTGGTGCCGTTGGGCACGATGGCCCCGCCATCGGGCCGCCGGTGCCGGCGCGTCACCCTCGCGGCAGGCGAGTGTGGGGTCAAAGACCAGGTCAGCCGCACGCAGCCCCATCTCGCCCGGCGACGCACCCGTCGGCTGCACGGGCCCGACTGCCGGTAGGATCGGGCCCTCATGAGCGTTTTCACCAAGGTCCTGCGCGCCGGCGAGGGCAAGAAGGTCAGGCGGCTGCAAGAGCTCGTGCCGTTGATCGGCAACCTCGAGCCCGAGATGCAGGCGCTCAGCGACGACGCGCTGGCCCACAAGACGATCGAATTCCGCGAGCGGTTGGACCAGGGCGAGACACTCGACGACCTCCTCATCGAGTCCTATGCCGTGGTGCGGGAGGCGGGCTGGCGCGTGCTCGGCCAACGGCACTTCGACGTCCAGCTGATGGGCGGAATGGCGCTTCACTTCGGCTGGATCGCCGAGATGAAGACCGGTGAGGGCAAGACCCTCGTCTCGACGCTGCCCGCCTATCTCAATGCCCTCGACGAGCGTGGCGTGCACATGGTGACGGTGAACGAGTATCTCGCTACCCGTGACGCCGAATGGATGGGACGGCTGCACCGCTGGCTCGGCCTCACCGTGGGCCGCATCGGCGCCGACATCGACGACGACTTCGTGAAGCGCCGGGCCTATGCGGCGGACATCACCTACGGCACGAACAACGAGTTCGGCTTTGACTACCTCCGGGACAACATGAAGAGCTCCCGCGAGGTCATGGCCCAGCGCGGCCACGTCTTCGCCATCGTCGACGAGGTGGACTCCATCCTGATCGACGAGGCCCGCACGCCGTTGATCATCTCGGGCCCGGCCGACGAGGCGGCCCAGCTCTACTACCAGTTCGCCTCCATCGCCCGGACGTTGACCCGGGACGTCGACTACGAGGTGGACGAGGAGAAGAAGACGGTCATACCGCTCGAGTCGGGGATCGAGAAGGTGGAGAAGGCCGTGGGGGTAGAGAACATCTACGACGACGTCTCCGTGAACTACGTCCACCAGCTGACCAAGGCGCTGACGGCCAAGGACCTCTACCACCGGGACAAGGACTACCTCGTCCAGAGCGGGGAGGTGAAGATCGTCGACGAGTTCACCGGGCGCACCCTCGAGGGCCGGCGTTGGTCCGACGGTCTGCACCAGGCGGTCGAGGCGAAGGAGCGGGTCTCCATCAAGGAGGAGAACCACACCTGGGCCACCGTGACCCTGCAGAACTACTTCCGCATGTACGAGAAGTTGTCGGGCATGACCGGGACGGCCGAGACCGAGGCCGGGGAGTTCGCGTCGACCTACGGGTTGCCGGTCGTGCCGATCCCGACCAACAAGGACATGATCCGAAACGACGGCGCCGACCTCGTCTTCAAGACCGAGGAAGCAAAGTTCAACGCCGTGGTCGACGACATCGCCGAGCGCCACGAGGGCGGGCAGCCGATGCTGGTCGGCACGGCGTCGGTGGCCAAGTCGGAGCTCCTCTCCCGGTTGCTCGAGAAGCGGGGGATCAAGCACGAGGTCCTGAACGCCAAGCAGCACTTCCGGGAGGCCGAGGTCGTGGCCCAGGCCGGACGGCGCGGACAGGTCACGGTGGCCACGAACATGGCCGGTCGAGGCGTCGACATCATCCTCGGCGGCAATGCCGAGCTCATGGCGGCGCACGAACTGGCGGCCGAGGGCGTCGACGTCACGACCGAGGAGGGCGCAGCCGAGCTGGCCGCCCGCCAGAAGGCTCTGGACGAGCGGTGCAAGGCCGAGGGCGAGGAGGTGCGGGCGCTCGGTGGGCTCTACGTGCTCGGATCGGAGCGCCACGAGTCCCGGCGCATCGACAACCAGCTTCGTGGTCGTTCCGGACGACAGGGTGACCCGGGGGAGAGCCGCTTCTACCTGAGCCTCGACGACGAGTTGCTGCGTCTGTTCGCCACCGGCGCCATGTCCTGGGTCATGGGTCGGACGCTGCCCGACGACGTGCCGATCGAATCGAAGACGGTGGCCAAGGCGATCGAGCGGGCGCAGAACACGGTCGAGGCCCGCAACGCCGAACAGCGCAAGGACGCCCTCAAGTACGACGAGGTGATGAACCAGCAGCGCAAGGTCATCTACGAGCGCCGTCTGCAGATCATCGACGGCGACGACCTCGAGGAGCACACCGAGGACCTCCTGGCCGGGGCGACCGAGAAGCTGGTGGCCGAGCACTGTCCGAACGAGTTCGTCGAGGACTGGGACCTCAAGGGTCTGGTCGACGGGGTGACCCAGTACTACCCGACCAAGTTCTCGCCCGAGGATCTGGCCCAGGCGTCGACGACCGAGGAGCTGGTGGAATCCATCGTCGAGGAGGCGCTGGAGTACTACGAGAAGCACTCCGAGGCCATGCCCGGGGGGGCCGACACGATGCGCCAGATCGAGCGGGACGTCTACCTGCAGATCATGGACGCCCGCTGGCGCGACCACCTGACCGAGATGGACAACCTCAAGGACGGGATCCACCTGCGCTGGACGGTCCAGGCCGACCCGTTGAACGCCTGGCAGCAGGAGGGCTACTCGATGTTCGGTCAGCTCATGGAGGTGATCGACAACGACTACCTGCGCTACATCCTCCACGTCGAGGCGGTGCAGCAGCCGGCCGCCGAGCCGGACCTCGACCGGGCCGTGTACGCGGCGGCCGACGACCCGGTGGCCGAGACCGGATCCATCGCGGCGGCCCTGGCGGCCGAGCAGGGGCTGAACGTGCCCGGGCAGACGGCGGCTCTGCCGACGCCCGACGGGAACGGCAATGGGAGTGGCAACGGGAACGGGAACGGCCGACCCCGGGGCCCGCGGACCCAGGTCAAGAAGCCTGCGACGCCCGATCCCGACGCCATGGCGCCGATCGTGAAGCAGGAGCACGAGAAGATCGGGCGCAACGAGCCCTGTTTCTGCGGGAGCGGCAAGAAGTACAAGTTCTGTCATGGCGCCGCCTGACGGCCCCGGCGCCGTCCACCCTTCCGATCCCCGCGACTTCAACTCCGAGCTCGAAGCGCTGGGGGAGCGGCTGGGAGAGGCTGAGCGCTACCTGGGACTCGACAAGCTGACGGCCCGCCGTGCCGAGCTGGAGGCCGAGGCCGGCCGGACGGACCTCTGGGACGACGCCGACAATGCCCGGGCGGTCACGAAGGAACTGGGCCGGGTGTCGGCCGACCTCGACCAACTGGTCGGTCTGCGCAACGAGCTCGACGACGCCCGCGCCTTGTTGGAGTTGACGGAAGAGTCGGCCGCAGAGGGCGCGCACGATGCCGCCCTCGAGGCGGAGTTGGTCGAGACGGTGGACGCGTTGGGCGTCCGACTGTCGGCGCTCGAACTGCAGTCGTTGTTCTCGGGTGAGTACGACGAGCTCGACGCGGTGTGCGACGTGCATGCCGGCGCCGGCGGTACCGACGCGCAGGACTGGACCGAGATGTTGTTACGCATGTACCAACGCTGGGCCGAGCGACGCGGCTTCACGGTCGAAGTCGACGAAGCCACCGAGGGACAGGAGGCGGGTCTGCTCTCGGCGACCTTCATTGTGCACGGTCGTTTCGCGTACGGCTTGTTGGCGACCGAGCGCGGCGTGCACCGCCTCGTGCGCATGTCGCCCTTCGACTCCCAGCACCGTCGGCAGACCAGCTTCGCCTCCTTCGACGTCACCCCGTTCCTCGAGGACGTGTCGGCCGAGGTGGACATCGACGAGAAGGATCTGCGGATCGACACCTACCGCTCCT
Source organism: uncultured Acidimicrobiaceae bacterium (assembly GCA_963754445.1). GTDB lineage: Bacteria > Actinomycetota > Acidimicrobiia > Acidimicrobiales > RAAP-2 > Bog-473. The sequence goes on from CAVWFT010000001.1 coordinate 275,648, forward strand.
CGGGTGCCGGAGGGCAGCACGTCAACAAGACGGACTCGGCGGTCCGGCTCACCCATTTGCCGACCGGGATCGTCGTGTCGTGCCAGAACGAGCGTTCGCAGCATCAGAACAAGGCCAAGGCCATGCAGATCCTCGGGGCCAAACTGGCCGATCGGGCCCGGCTCGAGCGCCGGGCCGAATTGGACGCGCTGAGCGGGGACCGGGTCGACAACGCCTGGGGGAACCAGATCCGTTCCTACGTCATGGCGCCCTACCAACTCGTGAAGGACCTGCGGACCGCGTACGAGACCGGCAACGTCGATGCAGTGCTCGACGGCGACCTCGATGCCTTCATGGAAGCGGAGTTGCGCCGCCAGCGTGAGGTCGGGTCGGGGCCGGATCCGACCTCGGGCACCGGCGAGGGAGCGTCCTAGGGCGCGTGCGGCCCATGCCGACGGACGGGTCATCCTGCGCCGACGCCCGGTGCGGGCGTGCTCCGCGCCGCCGTGACCTGCACCGGAGACGATGACCCAAAACCGTAACGTCTGGTTAGTAGCATCGTGGCTGTGCCTCGAACCCGGACTACGGGCGTAGGCGACATTTCTTCTTACCGATGATCCGATTCGAGAACGTCACCAAGACCTACAAGGGCTCGACCGTCGCCTTACGCGACATCTCTGTCGAATTCGACAAGGGCGAGTTCGTCTTCCTCGTCGGCGCGTCCGGCTCGGGCAAGACGACCTTCATCCGCCTGTTGCTGCGCGAGGAGCTCCCCGACTCGGGCCAGATCCTCGAGGCGGGGCGCAACATCGTCGAGCTTCCCAAATGGCGGGTTCCGTACCTGCGTCGGAACATCGGCTGCGTCTTCCAGGACTTTCGGCTCCTGCCCAACAAGACCGTCTTCGAGAACGTCGCCTTCGCGCTCGAGGTCATCGGGCGGCCCCGACACGTGGTGGCCAACCAGGTTCCTCAGGTGCTCGACCTGGTCGGTCTGGCCTCCAAGCGCGACAACCTCCCGAACGAGCTCTCCGGTGGCGAGCAACAGCGGGTGGCGGTCGCCCGGGCGTTCGTGAACCGCCCGCTCATCTTGTTGGCGGACGAGCCGACCGGGAACCTCGACCCGCAGACGAGCCAGGGCATCATGCAGCTGCTCGACCGAATCAACCGGACCGGCACGACGGTCGTGGTGGCGACCCACGACGAGGTGCTGGTCGACAAGATGCGACGGCGCGTGATCGAACTGAGCAACGGTGTCATGGTGCGCGACCAGGCGCGCGGCGTCTACGGCTTCGACGGTGGCGCGCAACAGGCAGCGGGTTGACGTAATGGTCGGAGGTCTGGACTGATGGCTGTTTCGCTCGACTACGTCGTGCGCGAGACGGCGTCGAACCTGTGGCGCAACCGCCTGATGACGGTGGCGGCGGTGCTCACCGTGGCGGTCTCGCTCTCGTTGGTCGGCGCCGCGCTGTTGCTTCGCCAGGGATCGGCCAACGCGACTGGAACCCTCGAGCGGGGTACCAAGGTGACGGTCTGGATGGAGCCGGGGGCCAACAAGCAGGAGATCGCTGCGGTCGGGACGGAGCTGAGCCAGCTGAACTACGTCGTCCAGCCGTGCCAGTACTGGGACAAGCAGCGCAACTTCTCCGAGGCCCGCCAGCTCCTGCCGTCCGACGTCTTCCAGGCCACGACCCTCCAGGAGATGCCCACTTCCTATTGGTGCACGCCGGTGGCTCTGACCGACGCGGCCCAGGTGGTGCGCACATTCAGCGGAACGGCCGGGGTCTTGCAGGTCACCGAGCCGCAACAGACCATCCATAACGAAGAGACCGTCATCAACATCTCGAAGTGGGTCTGTCTGGCCATCGCCATCGTCCTCATCATCTCGGCCGCGGTGCTCATCCTCAACACCATCCGCATGGCGATCTTTGCCCGACGGCGGGAGGTGTCGGTGATGAAACTGGTGGGCGCCACGAACTGGTTCATCCGCATCCCCTTCATGTCCGAGGGGCTCCTCCAGGGATTCATCGGCTCGCTGCTGGCGGCGGGCGTGGTCTACGTCATGTATCTGTTCATCGACCGCGCCGGGGGCGGGAAGACCTCGAGCAACATCTTCACCGCCATGCACATGACCGGCACCGAGGTGTTGCTCACGAACGTGGTGGTCGTCATCGTGGGTACCGTCATCGGATCCATCGGTTCGGCCATCGCCATCCGCCGTTTCCTCGACGTCTAGCGTTTTCGGGCCGAGGCCTGCCCCACGGCGGCTCTCGATCCTGCTGCTCGCGTCGGTGTGCGGTGGCGGGGCACTGATCCTCACCGGTTGTCGCAGCAGCCCGAGCGGTTCGAGCACGGCGGGGACGTTGACACCGACCGGCCCGACATCCACCACGATTGACCCTCCGTTGTCATCGATCACGACGTCGACCACCAGGCACCCTGACGTCTGGTGCCGATGTGCCCCGCTCAACCGGTGGCGTCGGCCCGGGTGCAGGTGAATCGGCGATCGGTCACACCGCTGACCCTGATCAGGGGGCCCGATCGGCAGTGGGTGGCTGCCCACACCATGTCGGGGTTGCGTGTACGCGGGGTGACCGAGACCAGGACGTGCTGGACCGAGCCGGCTTCGATGCGGGAGCGGAAGCGACTGAGCGGTGTGCTCGGCACCAGGCCGGTGAAGCCGCCCACCGGGAGGAATTCGCGACCGGTGGCCAGGATGTCGTCGCTGGCCTCGGCCGACGTCTCGACGGTTTCGACGCTTTGCCCGGTCGGCGCGTGGGCGGCCGACCTGTTCAGCGCCGGCCACGACGCGACGACCTGCGACCAGCCTGCCTGTTCTGCCGCCGTCTGCATTTCCGGCTGATAGGGGGAGTCGAAGGGCCCGAGCCCTGCGGCCACCGCGGTGGCCGATGCCCAGGCGGGGCCGAGGAGCAGCGCCGCCACGGCGAGGCCGAAGCCGCAACGTCGGAGCGCCGGCGTCCTTCGGTCAGCCGTGGACTCGCCCTCATCGCCAAGGTGGCGGCCAACGAGGCAGCGTCCGAGGATCACCAACGCGGCGGTTCCGACCAGCAGGCTGCTGACCACGACGAGTGCGCGGACACCCGCGTCGCCCGGAAGGAGGTAGAGGGCGTAGGCCACGCCGCCGGCGACGGTGACCATCAGCACGGCGACCACGGATCGGGAGCGTCGGTACCTCCAGGCCAGAGCGAGTCCGAGCCCGCAGAGAGCGGCGATCGGCGGGGCCAGGGCGGCCAGGTAATACGGGTTGAGGAAGTGGGACGAGGCGAAGAACGCCCAAGTGAACAGCAACCAGATGCCCCAGAGGAGCGCGCCCGCCCGCCATGGATCCGTCTCCGCCTCCTTGCGCCGGCCGATCATGATGGCGACGAGCGCCACCAGAGCCGCTGGGAAGAGCCAGGCGGCGTCGCGCCCGAGGAGACCGTCGAGGAACCGCCCGGGGCCCTTGCCCAACGAAACGGTCGCCGAGCCGCCGGTCGTTGTCTGGGCCGAGGTGACAGACACCGGTGGCCTCGAGCATCCCGCTTGGCTCAGGTTCGCACCCGAGATCCGGTCGGCGCCGTTGTAGAGGAACACCTGGCTGAACACCGAGTTGTCGCAACTGCCGTCGGCGTAGGGGCGGTCGTGGGCCGGGACCAGCGAAACCACGCACATGTAGCTGAGTGACGCGACGGCCACCACGAGTGCACACAGGGCGAGGTGGCCGACCCGTCGGGTCACGCCGGCGACCGGTGCGGCGACCAGGTACACGACGAAGATGGCGGGGAGGACGATCCAGGCCTGCAGCATCTTGGTCTGGAAGGCGAGACCTACCCAGAGTCCTGCCACGGCCAGCGAGCGTGCACTGCCGGCGAGGAAGGCCTTGGTGGCGGCGTCGGCGCCCAGGACGAGCAGCAGCACGAGCAGGGTGTCGGAGATGTTGCCCCGGTCCAACAAGATGGTGACCGGCGTGGCGGCCAGGGCGATGGCGGCGGCCAGACCGGCGAGCGGTCCGCCGATCCGCCTGACGGCGCGGTAGAGGACGAGCACCGTGAGCACACCCTCGAGGGCCTGGGGGAGAACGATCGACCAGACGTGGAAGCCGAGTAGGCGGACCGAGAGCGCCTGCACCCACAAGGCACCGGGCAACTTGTCCACCGACACGGTCCCCCAGGGATCGAAGGCCCCGAAGAAGAAGTCGTGCCAGCTCCCCGCCATGCTGCGCACGGCCCCGCCGTAGAAGGTCTCGAGTTGATCGTGGCCCATCCCCCAGCCGTACGAGAGGAGGGCCAGTGCGGCGACGACGAGTAGGGCGGGACGGGCCCAGTCGGGCTGGTCGGACGGTGAGCGCCAGAACTCCCAGCGATGACGGGGTGCCCGGTCGACGGGTCGCCCGGGGGCCGAGTCCACGGCGTCCACGGCGCCTGCGGACGATGTCGCGTCGGCACCCGCCAGGCCCGAGTCCGTCGGGGCGCGCTCGTCGACGGTGAGCCCCCCGGCCACGTCCCCCATGGCGGCACGGTACTCCTCCGAGGGTGCGAGTCCGGGTGCAAAAACGTTGCTGCGTTGGGGTTTTGCGGCCTTGCGCCGTGAAGGCGGCTCCGGGATGCGTACGCTGCACATCGATGAACGGTCCGTCCACTGCCGGGGTCATCTCGACGCACCCGTCCCCCCGCCCCACATGAAGGGTGAGGAGTCTCACGGTCGTCCGGCGAAGAACGGCGACCGTCCGATGCCGGACCGCTCGCAATCCCGCTTCTTCTGCAACCGTGTGCGAACGGCTGCTCTGGTGTGCTTCGTGATCGCCTTGGCCGCTCTGGTCATCGGGGGCGGATTCGCCGAGATCAGCGCAAACGGGTCGCCCACCGCAGCCGAGACGGCAGTCGTGCGCTGGATCATCCTGGGCGCGCTCGTGGCGGGTCTGGTGGCCTACGTGGTGGGCGGTCGGATTCAAGCCGGCCGCCAGGCATAGGAAGCGGCGGGCTCCCCGGGGATCATCTGGGTCAGACTGTTGCCGTGGGAAGCGCGGGTGACAAACCGAGGAAGCAAAGGCGGCGTTTGGCGAAGGTGCCGAAGTACGAGGAGCCGAACACGCTCCCCGCACAGGGCCTGACCGGGAGCGGGGGGAACGTCTTCGGATCTCGCTACGGGCATTCGGCCGACCATCACCAGAGCCAGGAACCGGGGCGTTTCGGGTCCTGGGTGCTCAGAGCCCTCGGACGGAAACCCAAGATGTAAGGAGCCAGGTCGTGCTCGCTCCGGATGCAGATGCCGCTGCAGATGCCGATGCAGATGCCGATTCGGAGAGAGATTCCTCCCTTTTTCACATTTCCCCAGTCCAGCAAGGATTCGGGCAAGGTTTTCAGCAAGTGGTCTCGTGCACGCTGCCGTCGTGCCCTCGGACATCGGGGGTGGCGAGAGCAGCGAAAAACGCTGCTCCGTGCAGAGATGCGAAAGCGAGGACCACATGGCCAACACCACGACGATCACGGGCAACCTGACCCGCGAACCGGAGATCCGCTACACCCGAGAGGGTCAGGCGACGGCTCAGCTGGGCGTGGCCGTCAACCGACGGTGGCAGGACCGCACCACCCAGGAGTGGCAGGAGGCCACGTCGTTCTTCGACGTCATCTGCTGGCGGGACCTGGCCGAGAACGTCGCCCTCACCTTGTCGAAAGGTATGCGGGTGATCGTGACGGGCCGGCTCGAACAGCGGACATGGGAGACCGAAGAGGGCGACCACCGCTCGAAGGTCGAGATCACGGCGGACGAGGTGGGACCGAGCCTGCGTTTTGCCACCGCCGACGTACAGCGGGCGGACAGGCGCGGTGCCATGGATCACCCGGCGGGGACCGAGGGCGCCGAGGCCGAAGCCGACGCAGTCGCGGCCGAGGTCTGAGTGACGCCCTGGCTCGTGGTGCGCGCCGGATGGCCACCGACGATGCTCCATCTGGGGCTCGACCTGATGCGGCATCGACCGGTGACGCTGGCCTGGGCGGGCGTCACCGCATTGGCGTCGATCATTGCCGTGGCGCTGATGCGTCGCCGGTCGGCAGCCTGATCGAATCCAGGCCGGACATTGTCGCCGACATCTGCGGGGCGCTCGCGCTCGGTGTCTCGCTTCTGCGGCACATGGGCCTCGGGGCGGAGTCGACCCGCCTCGAGGCCCTTTTCGGCGTCGTCGAAGCCCGGTTGCAGCCGGCTCTGGATCAGTCCTGGGCCGGCTGTGACGCGGCGGTGTCCGGCGCGTCAGCGACCCCGGTCTCCGGCTCGTAGGTCAACGAGAGGGAGTTGACGCAGTAGCGCAACCCGGTGTCAGTTGGCCCGTCGGGGAATACGTGGCCGAGGTGGCCACCGCACGTGCCACAGAGGATCTCGGTGCGGACCATGCCAAAGGCGCGGTCCTTCTTCTCGATGATCGTCCCCTCCGTCTTGGACCGGTCGAAGCTCGGCCAACCAGAACCCGAGTCGAACTTGGCGTTCGTGTCGAACAGCTCGGCCCCGCAACCGGCGCAGCGGAAGACACCCTCGCCGTCGACGTGGAGCAGCTCGCCCGTCCAGGCTGGCTCGGTGCCCGCCTTGCGCAGGACGGCGTACTGCTCGGGGGTGAGCTCGTCTTTCCACTGCTGCTCTGTCTTGGTGACCTCGTACTGGCTCCCGGCTGTCGTCTCGGTGTCTTCGTGGTGACGGGTGAACAATCCCATTGGTGCGCGTACCTCTTTCTTTGACAGTTATTTCAACCGCGGAGAACTCAGAAGTATTTCGCTTCGGCCCCGATGGCCTGGTAGATCGATGACACGATTCCGTGCGGTCGCGGATCGACGAGCTCGAGAGACATCTTGTTCATCACGTAGCCCACGGCAAGTCGGCGGTCGGGGTCGGCGAACCCGTAGGAGCCGCCGGCACCGGAGTGGCCGAAGGCGCCCTCGCCCCCGAAGGTGGCGAACGGGCTCGCCACCCAATAGCCCAAGCCGATCTTCTGGCTCATCGGCATGCCGACCGAGGCGAAGACCTGGTCGTCGCCGAAAGTCAGGACCTTGCGAGCCCGCTCGATTTCGGCGCTCGTCAGGAGAGGCTCGGCCGGCCCGCCGTCGACGGTGCCGGTCAGGCCTGCGTACATGCGGGAGAGCGAGACGGCATTGGTGATGCCGTTGGCGGCGGGCATCTCGGCGGCGTGCCATTCGGGCCGGTTCATCCAGTCGAGATCCCGGATCGCCCCGGCAAGGTTGAGGGCGCGGGCCAGCAACGGCTTGGGGGCGCCGCTGTCGCCGCCCACTCCCGCCGCCGCCCCCAGGATCGATCCGGAGATGATGGGAGAGACCCGGGGTTCGAGCGCCGCCGGGAGGCCGATGTGGAAGTCCAGTCCCAGGGGTTCGGCGATCTCCTCGGCGAAGTACGAGCCCAGTGAGCGCCCGCTGATCCGCCGCACCACTTCGCCCACGAGGTACCCGTAGGAGACCGCGTGGTACCCGTGCGCCGTCCCCGGCTCCCACAAGGGCTCCTGCTCTGCGAGCGCCGCCACGATGGGGTCCCAGGATAGGAACTCCTCGGTGCTCAAGGTGCGGTCGACCGCGGGCAGGCCAGCCTGGTGCGACAGGAGATAGCGAACAGGCAAATCGGCTTTCCCGGCCTGGGCGAACTCGGGCCAGTACGTCGCCACCGGGGCGTCGAAGTCCAGCTGCCCACGCTGGGCCAGCAGGTGGGCGCAGGCGGCTGTCGCTCCCTTGGTCGACGAGAACACGAATTGCAGGGTCTCGGATCCGTAGGGCGCTGTCCCCACTTCGTCGAAAGCGCCTCCGCACAGGTCGACCACCTTGTGACCGCCGACGTGGACGCACAGAGCGGCTCCGACCTCGAGCCCACGCTCGAAGTTCGTCGCGAACGCGTCCCGCACCCCCTCGAAACCGGGCTCGACCAGGCCGGTCACCTCTGTCATCGGTGTCGTGCTCACGCCATCGTCCTCCCTTGCCAATCGAACTCGATGGAGCCCATGTCCACGAGAGCCGTCACGCCGCCAGAGCCGGCGCGGCCCGGCCCATCAAGAACAAGAAGTTGTCCGTGTAGAAGCGACGCCGCACGTCCTCGCCCACGTCGCCCAGCGACGCCTCGAAGCGCTCCAGTGGCTTCCGACCGCCCTCGACGTGGGGAAAGTCCGACGAGAACATCACGAGATCCGGACCACCCTCGCGCACGATCCACCCCACGTCCTCCGTCGGATACGGCGTGAAGCGAACCTGTCGGTGCACGTACTCCGACGGTCGCATGGTCAGCGCCCGCAGCCGCTCCTCATGCCGGCCGAATGCATCGAAGGCCGACTCCATCTGACGCAGCCAGGACGGCACCCAGATCGCCCCCTGCTCGATCACGCCGACCCGCAGCGACGGAAACGTCTCGAGCACGCCGTCGAAGATCATGGTTGCCAGCGTCTGTGCCGGTGGCACCGGGATGCCCATGTAGTCGACCGAGCGGAAGTTCTCCTCCCCGCCGTGGAAGTCCGGCGGCACCGGCCGCCCGTTGAGGAAGTAGTGCGGGTCGATAAGGTCTCCCGTCCCACCCACGTGGAACACGACGGGCACGCCCGCCTCGGCCGCCTGTGCCCAGACCCCGTAGAGGTCGGTGTGGCTGGGCGAGAAACCCGGTGGGCAACCCGAGGCCACCAACAGGGCGGCCGCCCCCGCGTCCAGCGCCTCCCCGGCTGCCGTGACGGCTCGACCCGGGTCACACAGGGGCACGTACAGAGAGGGCAGGAGGCGCCGATCGACCGAGCAGAACTCGAGCATGCCCCGGTTGTGCGCCCGCGCCGCGGCGTAGGCCAACTCCACGTCGCCACCATGCTCGAACCCGTACAACCGGCCGTTGTGAAATGTGTTGAACACCAGCTGACTCGAGAACCCCAACAGGTCCAACGCGCGCGGCCGGTCTTCCGCGATGAACGACCCGGTGGCGGCGAAGTTCTTGCGGGACATGATCTCCGCCTCCTCGTCGGTTCGGTATTCGGACGAGGCGTGCGTGGCCCGCAGCCGGTCGAAGGCAGCACCCAGATCCTGTTGTTGCTCGTCGGGATCACCGGTTTGCCGCAGTTCGTTGCCGCTCGTGTACGTCAACGTCGGCAGTCGGTCCCGGTAGGCGGCCTCGGCGTGATCCCGCAACCACGTGGGTGTCTCCATGATGTGGGCGTCCGCGTCGTGAACCACCCGGCCCTGCGAGTACGGCATCGTGACCTCGACCTCCCCGGGGCCCGGCGCGCCGGTCCCCCCGACCGCCCGACCCCCACCGCCGAGTATTCCAGCCCCCGCCTTCCCCCGCCGTACGCTGCGCTCGTGGAGTCCCCGCCGCCGCCTGCGCCACCACCGCCCACGCCACCTGCGCCACCGCCACCTGCGCCACCGCCACCTGCGTCGTCCCCGCCCCCGTCCTCGTCCTCGCCCTCGCCCTCGCCGCCACCCCCGCTGCCCTCGTCCGAGGCCGCCGTGTCCGGCCTCCTGGGAGAGGTCGGCCTCCCCACCGCGCTGGCCGATCGGGTCACCGTCACCGGCGACGAGCGTCCCTTCGAGACTCCCTTCCAGGTTGTGGAATGTGCCGCCTCGGTCCTCGGTGCCATCGGCGCGGCGGCCTCCACCCTGTGGGAGCAGCGGACCGGCGAGGTGCAGACGGTCTCGGTGTCACGGGGTCACGCCGGCGCCTCCCTGGTCGGCTTCGCGTTCCAACGCCTCGAGGAGGGAGAAACCCCGGTCGCGCCGTTTGCGCTGGACCGGCCCCTGGTCAAGCTCTATCGCTGCGGCGACGGCCGCTGGATCCACCTCCAAGGACAGTTCCCACACATGGCCGAGCGGGCCAGCGCCGTCCTCGGCTGCCCGGTGGACAGCCCGTCCGAGATGGTGGCGGATCGGGTCGAGCGCTGGGACGGCCTGGCGCTCGAGGAGGCACTGGCCGAAGCGGACGCCTGTGGTGCCATGGCCCGCACGATGGACGAGTGGGCCGCCCACCCCCAGGCGCAGGCTGTGGCCCCCCTGGGTCGGGTCAGCATCGAGAAAATGGGCGAGAGTGCTCCTGAGGCTCCGGGTACGCCGGCCTCGCCGGGTGGCGCGCCACGTCGACCGCTCGACGGGCTGCGTGTCCTCGACCTCAGCCGGTTGTTGGCCGGGCCGACCAACGGCCGCACGTTGGCGGAGCATGGCGCGGACGTCCTGCTCGTCAACTCGCCGCGCCTGGTGAACATCCCCGCCTTCGTCATGGACACCGGGCACGGAAAGCGCTCCTGTTGCCTCGACCTCGAGAGGGGCGAAGACGTGGCCACGTTGCGAGAGCTGACGGCCCGGGCCGACGTCTTCACCCAGGGCTATCGCGGCGGCTCACTCGATCGCCGCGGGTTCAGTCCCTCCGGGCTGGCCGAGATGCGGCCCGGCATCGTGGTGGTGACGATCAATTGCTACGGCGACGTCGGGCCGTGGCGGACGCGACCCGGTTGGGAGCAGATGGCGCAAACCGTCTCGGGCATGGTGATCGGCCAGGGGGACGCCGACCATCCGAGGCTGGTTCCCGCGGCGGCCTGCGACTACACCACGGGGTACCTCGCCGCATTGGGGACGTTGGCCGCCCTGTGGCGCCGCTCTATCGAAGGTGGGAGCTACCACGTGCGGGTGTCGTTGTGTCAGACGGCGGCCTGGTTCACGCGAACCCACCGGGCGGAGGCCCCACCGGGCAACGGCTTCGGAGACGTGAGCTCCTACCTGACCAGGACCCTGACCCCGTACGGCGCGTTGCAGCATCTGGCCCCTGTCGTCCGCATGCCTGGCACCCCGACGAGATGGGAGGTGCCGACCTCTCCTGTCGGGAGCCACGACCCCACCTGGGAGCGGACCGCGGCCACCATCTGACGCCCCGTCAGATGGTGGGTGGCTGCTTCGCTACGCTCCCGGTGCGATGGATCTGCGTGACCGGCCTGAGGACGTCCGATTTCGTGACGAGGTCCGTCGCTTCCTCGAAGAGAACCTGGTGGGGGAGTTCGCGGAGCTCGGCGGTCGGGGGGGATCGGGGGACGAGACCTACGGCTTCGACGTCCGCCTGCGCTGGGAGAAGGTGCTTGCGGGCGGCGGCTGGACCTGTCTCGGGTGGCCCACCGAGTACGGGGGACGGGGGGCCTCCATCACCGAGCAGGTCATCTTCAACGAGGAGTATGCCCGTGCGGCCGCTCCGGGCCGGGTGTCGATCCTGGGCGAGGGGCTGCTCGGTCCGACGCTCATCCACTACGGCACTCCCGGACAGAAGGAACGTTTCCTTCCCCCGATCCGTCAGGGCACCGAGCTCTGGTGTCAGGGCTATTCCGAGCCCGATGCCGGGAGCGATCTGGCCAACGTCAAGACGAAGGCGGTGCGCGACGGCGGCGAGTGGGTCGTCACCGGCCAGAAGGTCTGGACCTCTCTGGCTCATCAGGCCGATTGGTGCTTCGTGGTCTGCCGGACCGATCCCGACTCGAAGAGGCACAAAGGACTGTCCTATTTGTTGGTACCCATGGATCAGCCCGGGGTCGAAGTGCGGCCGATCATGCAGCTGACCCGCACCAGTGAATTCAACGAGGTGTTCTTCGATGGCGCCCGCACGTCCGTCGACAACGTGGTCGGCGACGTCGGAGACGGCTGGCGGGTGTCGCTGGCCACCCTGGCCTTCGAGCGCGGAGTCGCGTTGCTCGGCCACCAGCTTTCGTTCCGTCGAGAGCTCGACCACCTGCTCGAGGTGGCCGGCGACAACGGGTCCATCGCCGACCCCGTGATCCGGCAACGGCTGGCCCAAGCCCATATCGAGCTGACGATCATGCGCTACAACACGCTGCGCAGTCTCTCGGGCGTCGACGGTCCGGTGGCACCACCCGAGGCTTCCATCGCCAAGTTGTACTGGGGGACTTGGCATCGCGGCCTGGGCGAGCTGGCGACGAGCATCCTTGGTCCGGCGGCCACCGTGCTCGGCGGTGAAGTTCTTCCCGAGAACCACGGGTACGGACTCGACGAATTCCAGCGCTCCTTCTTGTTCGCCCGGTCGGAGACCATCTATGGGGGATCGAACGAGATCCAGCGCAACATCATCGGGGAGCGCGTACTCGGGCTCCCCGCCGAGCCGAAAGGGGCGGCATGAGCACCAGTCTCGATGCTGCATTCGATCCACCACCACCGCCACCACCACCGGCGGGACACGGCCTCTTGGAGGGCAAGGTCATCGTCGTGACCGCGGCAGCGGGCACGGGCATTGGCTCCGCCACCGCCCGGCGCTGCCTCGAGGAAGGCGCGTCCGTCGTCATCTCGGACGCTCATGAACGGCGCCTGGGAGAGACACGCGAGCAACTTGTGGAAGAGACCGAGGCCGGACGTGTCCACGCCATCGCGTGCAATGTGACCGACGAGGCACAGGTCAGAGCCCTCTACGACGGTGCGGTGGCGCACTTCGGACGGATCGATGTGGCCGTCCACAATGCGGGCCTGGGGGGCACGGTGCCGCTCGTCGAGATGACCGACGAGCAGTGGTCGACCGTGCTCGATATCACGCTGACCGGGACGTTCCGCTGCACCCGCGCTGCGCTGACCAGCCTGTTGCCCCAGAAGAGTGGAGTCATCGTGAACAACGCCTCCGTCCTCGGATGGCGGGCCCAGCCCGGCCAGGCCCATTACGCAGCCGCCAAGGCGGGGGTGATGGCCCTGACCCGGTGTGCTGCGGCGGAGGCGGCACCGTCAGGCGTCAGGGTCAACGCGGTCTCACCCAGCCTGGCCGAGCACCCCTTTCTCAATAGAGCCATCCCCGACGAGGATCTGGCCGTGCTCCGTCGCCGCGAGCTGTTCGGCCGGGGGGCGGAGACGTGGGAGGTTGCCAACGTGATCGTGTTCCTCGCCAGCGACTACTCGTCCTATATGAGCGGTGAGGTCATCTCGGTGAGCAGTCAGCACCCATGAGCCCGATGGCAAAGCCCGTGTCGGGCTCCGAGAACCGTGGAGGTATCGCCGGCGCACCGGCCGATCAGGAGGACCCGAGGGCCGACCTCGTCTGGGGCACGATTCCGCGCCTGGTGGAGGATGCGGCGAACCGCCACAGCTGGATCGAGGCGCTCGTCGACGGCGAACTTCGACTGACCTTTGCCGAGCTGGCACCCGAGGTCGACCGCTACGCCCGGGCCTTCGTCGCCGCCGGTGTGGCGGCTGGCGATCGGGTCGCCCTGTGGGCGCCGAACTGTGCCGAATGGATGCTCGCCGGCCTCGGAGCACTTCGCGCGGGTGCCGTCCTCGTCCCGCTCAACACGCGATTCAAAGGCGGCGAAGCGGCCTACATCATCCGCTCATCCGGTGCGACGGTCTTGGCCACCGTTCGTGGCTTCCTCGGCGTGGATTTTCCCGCCCTCTTGGCCGGGGAGGACATCGGCGCGCTCGCGGAGATCGTCCTTCTCCGCGAGGACGGTGCCGCCGAGGCCGACGTACCACCCCTCTCCGGAGTCCACATCACGGGGCTCTCCGATTTCCTCGAGGCCGGCGTCGGCGTCGAGCCGTCGGACACCGCGGCACGTGCAGCCGCCGTCCGACCGGACGACGTCTCGGACCTCATCTTCACCTCGGGCACGACCGGCTACCCAAAGGGCGCGGCCGCCACTCATGCGCAGTCGTTGCGCACGTTCGGAACCTGGGCCTCCATCGTGGGCCTGCATGCCCAGGACCGCTATCTCATCGTCAACCCCTTTTTCCACACGTTCGGCTACAAGGCGGGCATCCTCGCCTGCCTCATGGCAGGGGCGACGGTGGTGCCCGAGCCGGTCTTCGACGCCAATGCCGTGATGCAGCGAATCGAAGATGAGCGCATCAGCGTCCTTCCCGGCCCGCCGACGCTGTACCAGACGCTCCTGGCCGACCCGGACCGCCGCGACCGCGACCTGGCTTCCTTGCGCCTCGGGGTGACCGGTGCCGCTGTGGTGCCGGTCGAGCTGGTGAAGGCCATGGACAAAGAGCTCGGCTTCACCACCGTGCTCACCGCGTATGGTCTGACCGAGTCATGCGGCACGGTGACGATGTGCCGCCGGAGCGACCCGCCCGAAATCGTGGCCCGGACCTCGGGCCGGGCCATCCCGGGTCTCGAGGTGCAAGCCTTCTCCGCCGACGGAGCGCCCGTCGCACCAGGTGAACCGGGCGAGATCGTCGTGCGGGGCTACACGGTCATGTCCGGCTACTGGGGGAACGAGGAAGCAACGCGCGAGGCCATTGACGCCGACGGATGGCTCCACACCGGAGATATCGGCATCATGGACGAAGCGGGGAACGTCACCATCACCGACAGGGTCAAGGACATGTACGTCGTGGGTGGGTTCAATGCCTACCCGGCCGAGATCGAAGCGATCCTCCGCGGTCACGAGGGCATTGCCCAGGTCGCGGTGATCGGAGTGCCCGACGAACGCATGGGTGAAGTGGGATGCGCCTACGTCGTGCCGACGACGACGGTCGACGACCCCGACGAGCTGGGGCGTTCCATTCTCGGCTGGTCACGAGAGGCCATGGCCAACTACAAAGTCCCTCGCAGCGTCGTCCTCGTCGAGTCCCTTCCCGTCAACGCGAGTGGGAAAGTGCTCAAACGAGAGCTGCGGGATCGCCACGCGGCTGGCCGAGACCAAGTCGTGACTACCGTCAACCAGTCCTAAGTCGTTACGCAACGGAGAGGAGCAACGACATGCGAGGCATCGTCTACACCGGGGAGAGTGTCGAGGTCACCGATGAGCTGGACGTCCGTGCTCCTGGCCCAAATGAGGTCCAGATCCGGATCCAGGCCGCCGGGGTCTGTCATTCCGACCTCTCTGTGATCAACGGCACCATCCCCTTCCCCGCTCCGGCCGTCCTCGGTCATGAGGGTGCCGGGATCGTCGAAGCAGTCGGTGACGCCGTTCGCTCCGTGAAGCCGGGTGACCACGTGGTCATCGCCACGTTGGCCAGCTGCGGATCATGTCGCGCCTGCAGCACCGGTCACCCGACCTGGTGCAAGAGCTCCCTCGGGAACATCTCGACGCCGTTTACGTTCAAGGGCCAGCCCGCCTCGAACTTTGCTGCGGCGTCCGTCTTCTCGGAAGTGACGATCGTCAACGAGGTCCAGGCGGTCCGGATCCCGAAGGACATCCCGCTGACATCGGCCTGCCTCATCGGCTGTGGCGTCTTGACCGGCGTCGGAGCCGTGCTCAATCGGGCCAAGGCTCGTCCTGGCGACACGGCTGCGGTCTTCGGCGTCGGAGGCGTCGGCCTGAACGTCATCCAGGGACTCCGGATCGCCGGGGCGACCCGGATCGTCGCCGTCGACACCGTGGCGGCCAAGGAGGAACTCGGACGTCAGTTCGGGGCCACCCACTTCGTCGATGCCACGCAGGGTGACGCCGCCGCCGCCGTCCGTGAGCTCGTCCCGGCCAACAAGGAGTCGGCTGCCGGTGCACTCTTTCCGTTGGGTGGCGTGACGTGGGCCTTCGATTGCGTGGGCCATCCAGCCGTTCTTCGGAGCGCGCTCGACTGCCTGGACTGGGCGGGAAACGCTGTCGCCATCGGCATTCCACCCCGGGGCACCGAGGTGTCGGTGGACGTGAATGCCCTGGCCTACGTCGACCGCGGACTCCTGGGCTGTCGCTACGGGTCGGCTCGGCCGCACCACGATGTACCCCTCATGGTCGATCTCTACAAGGCCGGCCGTCTCATGTTGGACGAGCTGGTGTCTCTGACCCGACCGCTCGAGCGTTTCAACGATGTGGTGGACGAAATGCACGCGGGCCGCGTGGCACGCGGCGTCCTGACTTTCGACTAGACACGCAGGCGATGCGCACACTAGGGAATCAGTCGTGAAAGGCGTCATCCTCGCCGGAGGGACGGGTTCCCGGCTCTATCCGCTGACCCGGATCACCAATAAGCACCTTTTGCCCATCTACGACCGCCCGATGATCGAGTGGTCCATCGAGGCGGTCGTCTCGAGCGGCATCGACGAGATCATGCTGGTCACCGGCGGGACCCACGCCGGTGAGTTCCTGCGGCTGCTCGGCAACGGACGAGAGTACGGCATCCACCAGCTGTCCTACGCCTATCAGGAAAAGGCCGGGGGCATCGCCGAGGCGCTCGGTCTGGCCGAGCACTTCGCCGGAGGGGACCCGGTGCTCGTCATGCTGGCCGACAACGTGCTGGAGAACTCGATCCGCCCCATGGTCGACGCCTTTCGGGCCGACCCCGTGGGTGCTCGCATCCTCTTGTCGCGGGTGCCGGAGCCCGAGCACCTGCGCCACCTGGGGGTCCCGGTCTTCGGCGGCGACGGCCGGGTGGAGCACATCGAGGAGAAGCCCGAGGAGCCGAAGTCCGAGTATTGCGTCACCGGCATCTACTGCTACGAGGCCGGCGTGTTCGACATCATCGGCGATCTGGTGCCCTCAGGCCGGGGTGAGCTGGAGATCACCGACGTCAACAACCACTATGTCGGCAAGGGCGTCATGGCCCATGACGTCCAGAGCGGCTTCTGGGGCGATGCCGGTGAGTCGATCGAGGCCTACTACGCGGTCAACGATTTCGTGCGTCAGAACGGAGCCAATCGAGCCTGACCTCCGTGCCACGACGGTCTGACTCCAGACGACTGACCGTCCGTCAGCGGTCGAGCGGCACCGTCAGGCGCGCCCGGCGCACGCTCTCGGCGACCCCGGCCCCGTCGAGCCCGATATTCGACAGAATGTCCTCTGCCTTGCCCTGAGCGAGGTACTGGCGGGGCACGCCGAGCCGGCGCGACGCCGGAGGCACCAAGCCGGCCGACTCCACCTCCGTCTGCACTTCGTCGAGCAAGAAGGCGCCGGCGCCTCCGTGCCTGACTCCATCCTCCACGGTGACGACGAGGGCATGCCTGGCCGCGTCGGACAGCATCGTGCGGTCGGGGGGCGACACCACCCGCGTGTCCCAGACCGTGACCTCGACACCTTCATGAGCCAGTTCCTCGGCGGCGTCCATGCAGGCTCCGACGAGTTTTCCGACTCCGAGGAGGCACACCGATCCATCGCCCTCACGGATCCGCCGCGCCTCGAGCCCCGTTCCCGCGTCGGCGGGATCGATGTGCCGGGCGGCGCCCTTTGGAAAGCGAATCGAAGACGGACCGGGCAACGACAACGCGGCGTGCAGCATCGGCTCCACCTCCTCGGCGGCCGACGGTGCGAACACGGTCATGCCGGGAATGGAGAGCGCCAAGGCGAGATCGAGCACGCCATGATGGCTGGGACCGTCGTCGCCGGTGATCCCTGCTCGGTCCAACACGAATACGACGGGGCACGCATGCAGTCCGACGTCGAGGTTTGCCTGGTCGAAGGCGCGAGAGAAGAAGGTCGAGTAGACCGCCACCACCGGTCGCAGCCCGGCCATCGCCATGCCCGCAGCCGAGGTCACCTCATGCTGTTCGGCGATCCCCACGTCGTAGAAACGTTCGGGATACCGAGCCTGGAAGGGAAGCAATCCGGTCGGCCCCGGCATCGCCGCGGTCAAGGCGACGACGGTCGGATCGGTTTGGGCCGCGTTCAGGAGCGCCCGCGTGAAGGCGTCCCCGAAGGTGGCCGCACGCTGCGGTGATTCGTCCACTGCCGTGTCGGGGAGCGAGCCGGGCGAGGCCAGACCGCCGCCATCGGAACCGGCCGATCCCCCGACGGCCAGTCCGGCGGAACTGCCCACGGCGTTCCCGACGACGACCGGGTTTGCGCGCACGTCGTGGAGGCGCTGCACCTCGTCCTCTTCGGCCGGCGCGTACCCGCGGCCCTTTTGGGTGAGGACGTGCACGACGATGGGCCCGTCCCAATCGGCAGCGTTGTTGAAGGCCTGTTCCATGTGCTCGATGTCGTGACCGTCGATCGGGCCTGCATAGCGCACCCCGAGGGCTTCGAAGAACGTATGCGGGGTGACCATCTCACGCAGGGCACTCGTGACCGAGTGCACGCCCGAATAGGCCAACGATCCAAGTGCCGGGAGTTCCCGCAGACGCAGGCGCAACCGTTCGCGGGCCGCCGTGTAGGTCGGGTTGAGGCGCAGTGTGGTCAAGCTCTGGGACAGCTGCGAAACGGTCGGAGCGTAGGAACGACCGTTGTCGTTGAGGACGATGACCACCCGGCGCCCGGAATGACCGAGGTTGTTCAGGGCTTCGTAGGCCATGCCCCCGGTCAGGGCACCGTCGCCGACGACGGCGACCACCTTGCGGTCGTCGTCGATGCCGCGAAGAGTGAATCCGCTGGCGATCCCGTGGGCGTAGGACAACGCCGTCGAAGCGTGGCTGTTCTCGATCCAGTCGTGCTCGGATTCCGCCCGGTTCGGATAGCCCGACATGCCGCCGGCCTGCTTCAGGCTCTTGAACCCGAACCGGCGACCGGTGAGCAGCTTGTGGATGTAGGCCTGATGGCCCGTGTCCCAGAGGATGACGTCACGAGGCGAATCGAACACCCGGTGCAGGGCCAGCGTCAGCTCCACCGCGCCCAGGTTCGAGCCCAGATGGCCGCCCGTCGTGGTCACCGAGTCCACGATGAACGTCCTGATCTCGGCGCACAATTCGTCCAGTTCCTCGGGGGTGAGGTCCTTGATGTCGGCGGGCGTCTCGATGCGAGGAAGGATCATGAGAGTCTCCTAAGAGGCTACCCGTTTGCCCTTGGATCAGCTTCTCGCGCCGGCGTGAACAGGGTGAAGACGGCCACGCCGAACGAGGCCACGGCCAGGACCTGGAGGCCGTGAGCGGGTCCCAGGCTCTGGGAAACCCATCCGACGACCGGAGCTCCCGCCACCCATCCGATATACCCCGCAGCGGTGAACGTACCCACGGCGCTGACCACCTGCGTCGCCTGGCGGCTGACCCTGCTCATGACGAGTGGCCAGAAAAGGGATGCGCCGCCCGCACCGAGCGCCAGGCCGACTGCGGCGACCCAGGACAACGATGTCAGGGATTCGAGCAGAATGCCCGACCCCGCAACGCAGCCACCCACGATCAGCGCGTGGCGCGAGGACATCCGACCCAGGAGGGGCCCACCGGCACCCCGCGTCGTCACCGCCATGAGCTGGCCCACCACGTAGGCGCCCGCCCCGAGCAGCACCCCCGTGGCCAGATGGTTCCGGAGGTAGAGCACGCCCCAGGTGTCGACACCCCCTTCGGTGACCTCGGCCAGGGCGAAGACGGCCAGCAGTAGCAGGAGACCGTCGCGGCGCAGCCGACGCAACGGGTGCCGGGTGCCGCCCACCATCGCCTCCGCTCCACCACCGGGCGAGTCCGACAGTCGAGTTCCGGGGTCCGTCGCCAAGGCCCAGATGCCGACCGCCACGGCGACCATGGCGATGCCCGGCCACACCCATCGCCACGACACGCCGGCGTGGATGAGGAGCCCGGCCGCCGCGGCGCCACACAGCGCACCGGTATTGAAAAGGGCGTGCAGGCGAACCAGTGCGGAGGGATGACCGACCAGGCGGTGGGAGGCCTCGGCGTTCATCGCCGTGTCGATGCTCCCGCCGGCGATCATCACCGGAACGAGGACAACCGAGAAGGCCCAACGATCTTGCGTCAAGGGCAGGACACAGAGCAGGAGCGCCCAGGAGAAGAGCGCCATCCAGAGCAATCGGCGGGCACCCACCCGATCCGCAAGATGCGCCGTGAACGCGCTCGACGCACCGGCCACCGCCACGGCCACCGACAGCAACAGGCCGAGCTCGGCGTCGTTCAGCCCGTAGGCCCGCTGAATGTAGAAGAGCATCACGGCCCAACTGCCCCAGAAGAGCCCGAAGGTCAGGAAGGACGCAACCACCGGTCCGGCGCCGGCGAGCAGCCCTGACGCACTCAGGACGTCGGGCGAAGGGGCCGAGATGGCTTCGGAGGGATCGCCGCCGCCGCCGTCGTCGTCGCCGCCGCCGCCACCACCACCACCGCCGCCGCCGCTGCGTCCGCCGGCCCCATCGGCCCGCCCGCCGTTGTCCCCTGTGCCCGCTTCGTCCGCGCTCAGGACTTCTCGGCGGCGCCCGCCTTGCCCAAGAACGTCGCCCGATCGAGCACGACCCGGGTGACACGTCCCGCCCCCACCAGTCCGCCCCCGTCACCTTCGAGGCGGGCCGCCGAGACGGTGAACGTGAGCCGCCGGCCCTCCACTTTCACCAGGGTGGCTTCGGCCAGCACCACCGATCCCACCGCCACGGGGGCCAGGTGGTCGAACTGCACCCGTGTCGCCACGCTGGACTGCGCCGGGGTCAGGTGCCCGTCGGTGGCCCGGCACGATGCCTCCTCGCACAGGGCGATGAGCCGGGGCGTCGCCAGCACGGGAACGTCCCCCGACCGGAAATGCAGGGCCGTATCCGTCTCCGCCACGGTCAATTCGAGCTGGGCGCTCAGGCCGGCATGGGGCCCGTGCCCGGCTGACGGTGCGGTGTCGGGGGGACGCTCGGGCACGACGATTACGATACCGCCGTGACCGACACCGCTCTTATCGACCCTGACGTGCTCGAACGCGTCCTTTCCTCGGCGCTCACCGGCGGCGGCGACATGGCCGAGGTCTTCGCCGAAGACGCCGTCACCTCCAGTGCAACTCTTGACGACCGCCGCATCGAGGAGCTGTCGTCGGGCAGGAACCGTGGAGCCGGCATCCGCGTCGTCGACGGCGAGACCACGGGTTTCGCCCACACGGCGGATCTCTCCGAATCGGGCCTCCTGGCCGCGGCCGCCGCAGCCGCCGCGGTGGCCAAGCAGGGTGGCGGGGGCACCCGGACGATCGCCCTGGGGACCCCGACGTTGCACGGCCACGGCACCAAGACGTTGCCCGAGTCGGTCGACAAGGCCCGCAAGATCGAGCTCCTCAAGCGGGCCGACGAGGCCGCCCGGGCCAAGGGTGATTCAATCGCTCAGGTCCAGGTCTCGTGCGGGGACGGCCGACGCCGCATTCTGGTCGCCAATTCCGAGGGCCTCGTGGCCCAAGACGACCAGATCCGTTCCCGCTTCTCCGTCGTCTGCGTCGCCAACGGTGACACCGGGATGCAGACCGGCCACGAGTCGCTCGCCCGCACCGAGGGCTTCGAGGTCTACGAGCGCTACGCCGTCGAGGACATCGCAGCCACTGCGGCCACCAGGGCCCTCACCAAGCTCAATGCCCGCCCGGCCCCCTCGGGCGAAGTCCCCATTGTCTTGGCCGGTGGGAGTGGCGGCATCCTTTTCCATGAGGCGTGTGGACACGGACTCGAGGCCGATCACATCGTCAAGGACTCTTCCGTCTACACGGGCAAAGTGGGTCAGCTCGTCGCCAGCCCGCTCGTCACGCTGGTCGACGACGGCACCGTTCTCGGCGAGTGGGGCAACTTCGCCGTCGACGACGAGGGCAACCTGCCCGCCCGCAACGTCCTCATCGAGAACGGCGTCCTCACCGACTACATGTGGGACTGGCTCCGGGCACGGAAGGAAGGGCGTAAGTCCTCCGGGAACGGACGGCGCCAGAGCTACCAACACCTGCCGATGGTCCGCATGACCAACACGTACCTGCTCGCCGGCACCGAGGATCCCGACGAGATCGTGGCCCAGACGCCCCATGGCGTCTACGTCAAGAAGCTCGGTGGCGGGCAGGTCAACACGGCGACCGGCGACTTCGTCTTCGGCACCAACGAGGCCTACCTCATCGAGAACGGCCGCATCACCGAGCCGCTCCGTGACGCCAACCTCATCGGCAATGGCCCCGAGGTGCTCCGTCGCATCGACGCGGTCGCCACCGACTTCGACATGACCCCGGGTACGTGCGGCAAGGACGGGCAGAGCGTCCCCGTCGGCTGCGGCCAAGCCACCCTGCGGATCACCGGCGTGACCCTCGGCGGCACGGCATGAGCCCGTCCGAGAGCAACGAGCTCCTCGACCTCGCCCACGATGTCGTCGGCCGAGCCGCCAAGGGCGAGGGCGTGGAGGTCTATGTCGCCCGGGGGACCGACAGCGAGGTGCGCGCCTACGAAGGTGAGGTGGAGTCACTGACGAGCGCCGACTCGTCCGGCGTCGGCATCCGGGTCCTCGTCGACGATCCCGCTGGCACCAGGGTCGGTTTCGCCTGGGCCGGCAGCCTCGCCCCCGACGTCGTGACGGCCACACTCGCCGACGCCCGCGACAATGCCCGCTTCGCCACACCCGATGCCGATGTCGTCTTGGCCGAGCCCGATGGTGTCGACGCCCCCGAGCTCGATCTGTGGGACCCCTCCGTCGCCTCCACCCCCATGGAGCGCAAGGTGGCTTTGGCCATCGAGCTCGAGCGGGCCACCAGGGCCGCCGACCCTCGCATCCGTCAGGTCTCCTCGGCTGACTACTCCGACAGTCGGGTCGAAGTGGCGCTCGCCTCGACCACCGGCATCTCGTCGTACCGGAGGCGGACCACGGCCTTCCTCGCCGTCGATGCCATCGCCGGGGCGGCCGAGGACACGCAGACCGGCACCGGATTCACGACGGGCCGGGGTCCTGAGGACCTCGTGCCCAAAGAGGCAATGGACGACGCCGTGCTTCGTGCTACCAGGATGCTGGGCGCGCAGAAGGCCCGCTCGACGCACTGCACCGTGGTGTTCGATCCTCGGGTGGTCAGCACGCTGCTCGGCGTGATCTCCTCCGCGCTGTCGGGCGAGGCCGTCGTGAAGGGACGCTCGTTCTTCGCAGGCCGAATCGGCGAGACCGTGGCTGCGCCCTCTGTCACCCTCGTCGACGACCCGACTGATGCGCGGGCCTTCGGCGCCGCCTCCCATGATGGCGAGGGCCTGGCCTGTCGCCGTAACGTCCTCCTCGCCGACGGGGTGCTTCGCATGTTCGTCTACGACACCGTCTCGGCCCGACGGGCCGGAACGGTGTCGACCGGCTCGGCCACCCGCGGCGGATTTGCCGGCACCCCGTCCGCCGGATGCCGCGCTCTCGTGCTGTCGCCGGGCGCCAAAGGATCCGACGAGATCCTGGCCTCGGTGGGGGAGGGCCTCTACGTGCAGTCAGTGACAGGGATCCACTCGGGCGTCAATCCGGTCAGCGGCGACTTCTCGGTGGGCGCCGAGGGCCTCATGATTCGCGATGGCATTTTCGCCGAACCTGTCCGCGAGATCACCGTCGCCTCCACGCTCCAGCGCATGCTGCAGTCGGTGGTGGAGATCGGAAGTGATCTGCGCTGGCTTCCCGGCACCGCCGCTGGCCAGACTCTGGCCATTGCGGACATGGCCCTCAGTGGCGACTAGCCCCCGCGTGGTCAGCTAGAGGTCGCCGCCGCCGGCTTGGAGTCCTTCTTCCCGCCGCTGTCCTTCGACCCGCTGTCACTGGAGCCGGTACTGCTGCTTCCGGACTTGTCACTGCTCCCGGATCCGCTCCCGCTGTCCTTCGTGCTCGACGAATCGGACTTGGACGCGGCATCCGACGTCGACGAGGAATCGCTCGACGACTTGTCGCTCCCGGAGGAATCGACCGACGAGTTCTTGCCGTTGCCGCCGCTTCCGTTGCGGGAGTCGGTCTTGTAGAAGCCGCTTCCCTTGAAGACGATGCCCACGTTTCCATAGACCTTCCGCAGCGCACCCCCACACTCGGGGCACGTTGTCAGCGGGTCATCAGTGAAACTCTGGACAGCCTCGAGCCGGTGCGCGCACGCCGTGCAGGCGTATTCGTAGGTCGGCAATGGAATCCTCCGTTGGCACTCGCTACCTGAGACTGCCAAGTGTATCGGGCAAAAGAGCGATCCCACGTCGGACAGCCGTCCGTCCAGGTCGTAGACTTCTTTCTCGTGTCCGACCGCATGCTGGCCAATCTCGACCCTCTTGGCGGAGCCCGCATGGTCGACGTCACGCCCCGTGAGCCCACCCACCGCCGGGCCCTGGCCCGCTGCCGGGTGACGATGCTCCCGGAAACGACCACCAAGGTGGCCAACAACGCCATCACCAAGGGCGATGTGCTGGCGGCGGCCAGGATCGCCGGCATCCAGGCCGCCAAGCGCACGGCCGAGCTCATCCCCATGTGCCACCCCGTCCTGGTCGGCTCCATCGGGGTCAATTTCTCGATCGGAGACGACTATGTCGAGGTCGAGGCCCAGGTCGAGACGGTCGACAGGACCGGAGTCGAAATGGAGGCGATGACGGCGTGCACCGTCGCCGCCCTCACCGTCTACGACATGTGCAAGTCGTCCGACCGCACCATGACCGTCGAGAACCTCGCTCTTTGGGAGAAGTCGGGTGGCCGTTCTGGTCCCTGGCGTCGGGCGGACTCGAACCACGGCTGATCGGTCATCTCCACTTCGCCCCCGTAGGGGCGGAGTGGTGCCTTGCCCGCTACCCCTGAGCTCAGCCCCCAGGATCTCGCGCTCGCCTCTTCGCCACACGGGTGGGATCGCTGACCTGGGCCCAGAGCGGTGAGGGTTCCGTCGTCATGACGACCCCTTCTGGACCGAGGAACGACAGGGTCGCGTTGGCATCACCCGTCGCCGTCCAGGCATTGGAGTGGATCAGGTGGTGATGGTGCACGCAGAGCAGGGCCAAGTTGAACAGGTCGGTCGGTCCTCCGGGCTCTGATCCCCGAGGTTTCCAGGCTCTCAGGTGATGCGCATTGGTGAACAGCGTGTTGGCGCATCCCGGAAAGCGACAGTGGCGATCCCTGCGCCAGATCTCACGACGTTGGGCGGGCGTGGGATAGCGGCGGGCCCGGCCCTCGTACATGGTGTGTCCGGCCTCGTCGTCGGCGGCGATGATCAAGGTGGCGTCGCAGGCCAACTGGCGCAGTGCGGCACCGCTGATCAGACCGGCCCCCTCCAGCTCACCCGGCAGGGACGAATCGGGATCCAGTAGCGACTCGAGAGGAGCATGGGCCACCACCAGGGCTCCCATGCCGCTTCGGCCGGCGCCTTTCTCCCTCAAGAGCGAGACAAAGGCATCGGCCAAACGCTGGTCGAAGCGGGTCTCACCGTCGGAGCCCAAGACCTTGGCCCGGGCCTCGAGGATGGACTTGACCTCGACATAGGAAACCAGAGGCAGCTGGGCACTGATCGTCCTGGTGGCGTCGTTGCAGCGCAACGCCCGGGTCTCGAACTGGTTTCGCTCGGCGTCGCGGCTCGGCGCCTTTTTCGATCGGGCCAGGGCGACGAGATCCTTGACCGAGAGCGTGGCAGCCGCCTGGGCGAGTTCGGAATCCGTGTCCGGATCGGCCCATTGCGCCACGGCTCGTACCTGATCGAAGGAGCACTCGCCACGACTGAGGCCCCGGGCCAAAGCCGGCAATGCAGAGAGGCGCCCGGCCACATGGGCATACGCACGGGCCGTCGCTCCGGAGAGCCCCATGCGTCCTGAGAGCCATTGGACCAACGAGGTCGCCCCTCCACCGCGCCAGGCCTGGCGACGGTCGAGCTCGCCCAGGAGCACCACGATGAGGCCCGCCAAGGAGGCCACGAGACAGAACGCCTCGCCCAGCACCGAGATGATCTGACGGCTCGAGAGCATCGACGCCCCGTCGGCGCTCACGGTCTGGCGGGCCAGCTCGAGGGCGCTCGGAACCGGACTGCCGTCGTCGGGTCCGGGAGAGCCGGATCGTGAAGCACTCCGAGGGGGTGGACCAGCCATCGACGAAAGAAAGGTCGGCGGTGGATTGGTTGTGTTCGATAACTCCAAAAAATCTGGGCGATACCCAGATGTCCCGTCGGGACGTCCCCTGGAGTAGCGCTGGTCTACATTCGGTCGCAGTGTCCACGACCATTCGCGTGCCTCAGAATCCGGGGAAGACGGTGTGGAAGGCCGGCGCGGCAGCGACGGGCAGCGACGGCAAGGACGCCGACGTCGGGAAGGGCATCGTCGGCGCCGTCACGTCGAGGGTCGACACGATCGGCGGCCGCAACGCCGTGGTCTGTCGAGCGCTCGGCTCAATGCGTCGGGGCGCCATCACCTATGCGGACGGCGTGCGGATGGCCGAGGCGGCGGACCAGGCCCGTGAGCTCGGGATCCCGTTCGTGTTCCATGTGGCATCGAGCGGGTCGGACATAACCGACGGCGTGGCGGCTCTCCATGGCTGGGGTCGTGCGGCGGCTGCCCTGTCCCGGTGCAGCGGACGGGTCCCGACCATCGCCGTGGCCACGGGGCCGGTGGTCTCGGGCCCCGCCCTGATGCTCGGGATGTGCGACTTGGTGGTCATGACCTCTGAGGCGGTCGCGTTCGTCTCGGGCCCTCAGATGGTGGAGGAGTTCACCGGCATCCGGGTCGGTCTGGCCCAGCTGGGGGGAACAGCCGCGCACGCGACTGCCAGCGGGCTCTGCACGATCGAATCAGACGACGTGGACGGGTCGGTGGCCGAGTTGCTCGAGTATCTGCCTTCGAACACCGACGAGATGCCCCCCACCCTGCCGACAGGTGATTCCGTCTTGCGGCACACACCGGAGCTGCGTGAGGTCATCCCGGAGCGCAAGGCCGCCTCCTACGACGTCCGCGATGTCTTGGGGGCCGCCTGCGACGACGGGGAGTTTCGAGAGCTCTGGCCCCGATGGGCAGGGCAATTGGTCACCGCGTTCGGGTGGCTGGGCGGGATGGCCGTCGGCTTCGTGGCCAATCAGCCCCGAATCTTGGCCGGGACCCTCGACATCGCCGCCTCTCAGAAGGGCGCCCGCTTCGTCCGTCTCTGTGACGCCTTCAACCTGCCCATCGTCAGCCTGGTCGACACGCCGGGATTCCTCCCCGGCAAGGACCTCGAGTGGCGGGGGATGATCCGCCACGGGGCCGAACTCGCGTTCGCCTATGCCCAGGCCAGCGTGCCCCGTATTTGCCTCATCCTGCGCAAGGCCTTCGGTGGGGCCTACATCGTCATGGACTCGCGCGGGGTCGGCAACGACATTTGCCTGTCCTGGCCGGGCGCGGAGGTGGCCGTGATGGGGGCCTCGGGAGCGGTGCAGATCCTCCACCGGCGCCTCGACGACCCCGTCGAGCGTCTGGAGCGGGAGCAGGCCTACGAGGACGCGTATCTCACGCCGTGGCCAGCATCGGAGCGCGGCCTGGTCGACGAGGTGATCGACCCGGCCGACACCCGGATCACCCTGTGTTCGGCCCTCCGACAGCTGGCAACCAAACGAGAGTTTGTCGTGGGCCGAAAGCATGACGCCGGTCCTCAATAGGGGTTTTATCAGGAACAATGCAGATTGTCATCCTTTCGTAACGAAGCTGAACAGGATTCGATGCAGCAAGGTCGGGTTCGGGCTGGCATTATCGATATGTGGTCCCCCCCACTGAAGACACGCTCTACATCCTCGAGTCGTGCCACAGCACGTGGATTTTCGACACCGACCGACTTCGCTTCCGACGGGTCCTGAAAGGGCTCGCTCTCGATGCCCACAACGCCACGACGGCGTGGCGCCCGTACTACGGGCTCGAGATCGACCCGATCTCGGAGTCCTTCGTGGTGTTACTCAATCCCGAAGGCACGCGCCTGCTCCGGTCCTGGCGCCACGTCGAGCACTGCCCGCAGTGCGGCGGCAACCAGACGGCCGAGCTCTCGCTCGATGAGCTGCGCAGCGCATCCCTGGCCTGACGACTGACCTGCGGGTCGCCGGCCGTCAGAGACGGATGACGTGAGTCGCCGAGAGCAAGAGAATCGTCAGCACGGCCACAAAGGCCATCACGATCGCCCCGGTCAGGATCCGGGACAGTTCTCGGCCGCGACCTGACTCGAGGTCGGGTGTGGCCTCGTGCACACTGGCCGCCATCCCGTGGTCCGTGGCCAGGTCCTCGAGCATCTGCTCGGTTCCGACGGGATCGTCCGTCGGCACCACGAAGCGGTGCGCTCGCCTGTGGGCACGCTCGACGACCTTGATGACGATGCCTGCGCCGCCCCCGGGCAGCACGGACCGGTCGGTGGGAGTCATTTCCTCGATCTCGTCCCACGGTCGACTCCAGGCCCTCTCGCCGTCGGGCCTGTCGACGTCGATGCCGAGCTCGCCGAACGTCATCGTCAGCTCGGGCACGGCGACGGCCCCATCAGACGCCTCGGTGAGGAGATAGACGCCGGACACGGTCCAGGGTCGTCCGCCTGCGGCAGACGCGGCGTCCGGGTCCGCCCGCCCCGCCTCCCTCCCGTGGTCGCCCGGTTCGTCCTGCACGTGGCCCGAACGCTACTGCCACTCTTCCCGGACGAACTCGGCATACTGCCCGGCCAGACGTTCAGGGAGCAGGGCAGGGCGGCGGCGTCGCACCCGGAGCACCGCACCGTCAACCGCGGGCACCGGGCGGAACGCGTGTGCCGGCACTCTGCGCCCGAGCTCGAACGTCCACCACGGCGCCCAGGCCGTCGAGAGCAGCGAGGACGGCGGCATGGTCGCCCGTTTCTGAGCGACCTCCCACTGCACCACCAAGTCGGCCCGAGTCGGGCCCGAACGTGGGTCGTCGAAGAGGTGCCGCAGCAATGCCGTCGTCAGGCCGAAGGGCAGTGAGCCGAAGACGCGGAAGGGTCGTCGGGTCGGAAAGCGGAAGCGGCGGGCATCGCAGTGCACCACCGAGACGTTGGCCAGACGCCGCCGTTCGACCTCGCTCCGGAGCCACGTCGCCCAGTGGAGGTCCTTCTCGACCGCGATGATCTCGAGGCCCGGCACGTCGGCCAGCAGGAATGTGCACGAACCCCTTCCGGCGCCGACCTCCACGACGAGATCGGCACCATCGAAGGCACACTCCTCGATAATTGCGGAGGCGACGTCAGGAAGGAGGAAGTTCTGTCCGAGACGGCGTCGTCGCTCGTCCCGATCCGTCCGCTTGTCCGCGGACACGGATCATCACCGCGTTACCCATCGCCGACCATTCTGCCCGACTTGTCGGCGCCCGTCACCACCCGGCCGGAGGCCGCCATGACGATCCTCGGCGGCGCCCCCGATCACGGCGATCGGCCCTTTCCAACTCGCGCTCCACGTCCGACCACAGCAACGGCTCGGCGTCCCGGCCCGTCCTCTCCGCCCCCTCGGCCCTCGTCATGATGACGAAGGCCACCGTCCACAGCACGGCGATGGTCGAGAGCTTGGCCAAGAAGCCGGCCAGCTGCTGATCCAGTAACGGCGTCATCCCCACGACCTTTCCCTGGTGTGAGAAGGATTGGTAGAGCGAGTGCCTGGCGAAGATCCAGACGATCGACAAGAAGCTCGGCACGATCGACTGCACGATCAGATAGCCCCCACGTCCCAGAGGCGACAGGTGGGGCGCACCTGGCAGCTCGCTCAGGACCGGGGCCCACAGGACGAACCCCGAGGTCAGCACGACGAGTTCCATCAGCACCCGGAAGACGTCGGAGCGGGCGGCCAGATCGACCGCACCGGTCGTCAGCGTCCCCACGGCGACAACCGTCACGATCCCGATCGCCGGCAGCGGCCGCACCGCGACCCGCAGCATTGCGTCGATCAGGCGCGGACGGGTCAGTCGGACCAGGAGGATCCGGGGCGTCCCCAGCACCAAGAGTGGTGGCACGGCCAGCGTCAGCAGCAGGCGCTGCAGGACCAGAGCCACGAGCAACCAGTGCGCCGCCAGGTCACCGAGCGGCCACGTGACCGCGCCGACCAGCAACACGACGCCCAGCACGAAGAGCACCTTCTGGCGAGTCGTGGCGCCGTACTCGGGGCGTCGCACCGCCCACAGGTACCAACCCACCAGCACCGGCAGCACGACCAGCCAGGCCAGGTGGAGGTGCCAGTCGAAGGGGTGCCCGGCGGCACTCAGCACGCCGTCACCGCCGTAGGCTCTGCCCGATGGAGGCGCCCCCCAAGCTCGATCGGCTCGAGCGCGTCACGGACCTCGTCCTGGTGCTGCTCGAGACGAATCAACCCCTGACCCTCGACGCCATTGCGCACCAGGTCCCCGGTTACCCGGCTGAGCACGCGGCACGGCGCCAGGCTTTCGAGCGCGACAAGAGACTGCTGCGAGACGAGGGCATCCCGGTCAGCACGGAGAAGTTGCCGGGCAACGAACAGTTCGGGTATCTCATCGATCGAGACTCGTTCTACCTGCCCGACCTGAACCTCGAGCCGGACGAGCAGGTCGCGCTCCACCTCGCCGTCGCCGGCGTTCACCTGGGCGATCCTAGTGGTCGAGATGCGCTGCTGAAATTGGGAGCGGCCGGTTTGGGTGACGTCCGCCCCGTCGCCTCCATGGTCCCCCCGGCGGCCCTCGTCGAACTCTTCGACGCGGTGCGCACGCGCCTGGCGTCGTCCTTTTCCTATCGAGGTGAGCAGCGCGACGTGGTCCCGGTCGGGCTTTGGTTCCGGTTCGGCCACTGGTATCTCGTGGCGTGGGACCTCGGCCGGGAGGCGCCCCGCACCTTCAGGGTCGATCGCATCGACGGCGAGGTCACCCGGAGCGAGCACGAGGGCTCGATGCCCGATGGCCTCGAGCTGAACGTGCAGGCGGCGCTGCCCGAAGAACCCTGGCAGGCGGAGGGCGAGCACCGGATCGATCTGCGGGTCCGCGTCGATGCCGTGGTGGCGCGCCGGGTGGCCGACGAGGTGGGGGAGGACAAGGTCGTCGACCGCCACGCGGACGGCTCGCTCGACGTCGTGATCGGCGTCTCCTCCTTCCCGTCCATCCGCTCGTGGCTGCTCGGACTGCTCGACCACGTGGTGATCCTCGAGCCGGCGTCGTTCCGCTCCGAGATGATCGATTGGCTCGACGCCCTCATCGACACCGCACCCGCTGCGGACCTTGACGCCGGGACCATCGATCCCGCCGATGCGCCCCAGAGCCCGGGCCACAGTCAGGGCCAGAGTCAGGCCCAGGGCCACAGTCAGGCCCAGGGCCCCGCGGCCGCGTCCCCGGCGTCCCCTCCCGGACCGATCCGTTCTGCCCCCGGGGCCGAGACGAGCCGCCGCCTGCGCCGACTGTTGGCGGTCGTGGGTTGGTTGGCCCAGGTGGGGGAGGCACCCGTCGCCGACGTGGCCACGCGGTTCGGCATGAGCGAGAAGGAGTTGGTGGCAGAGCTCGAGCTTGCGGCCTGCTGTGGGACTCCGCCCTACACGCCCGACACGCTCATGGAGATCGAGGTGTCGGAGCAGTCGGTGCGGGCCTTCCTGCCACCCGAGTACGCGCGGCCCCGCCGCCTGACCCCGGCCGAGGGATTCGCCGTGGCCGCGTCGGCCCGGCTGCTGCTGGCCGTGCCCGGCTCCGAAGACGATGCGCTCCGCCGGGCGTTGGTCAAGCTGGAGGGTGCGCTCGGGGCGAGAGAGGCGGTGGGCCTCGACGTGGACGCGCCGGCCAACCTGCCGGCCATCAGGGCCGCCACCGATTCGGGCCACTGTCTCGAAATCGACTACCTCTCCGCCTCGCGCGACGAGCTGACGACGCGCACGGTCGAGCCGGTCCAGACCATCACCGTGGACGGGCACTGGTATCTCGACGCCTACTGTCATCGGGCTGGAGACATGCGGCGATTCCGGGTCGATCGCATCGTCGAGGTCCGCCCACTCGACCAGTTCGTCTCTGACGACGCCCGGCGGCCCCGTCCAGCGGAGGACATGTTCGTGCCCGGACCGGGTGCCTACGAGGTCCATCTCGAGCTCGATCCCAGTGCGGACTGGGTGGCCGAGTCGATCCCGGTTCGCCACGTGCGCCGGGCGGACGACGGCACGGTGACCGATGTCGTCGTCGATGTGGCCGGTCTGGCGTGGTTCGAAAGGTTGCTCCTCCAGCTCGGGCCCTCGGCCCGCGTGCTGAGCCCCCCCGAACTCATCAGCTTGGTGGCCGACGCCGCTCGTCGCGTCCGAGCTCGCTACGACCCGTCCCGCTCGTAAACCGGTAGTTTTCGGGTATGGCCGACATGAGCGATTTCAACAAGGGCATTATCGAGGAGTTTCGAGCGAACAAGGGCAAGGTAGGGGGCAACTTCGAGGGTGCTCCGATGGTGCTCCTGACCACGACTGGGGCCAAGTCCGGTCAGCGGCGTACCACCCCTGTGGTGTCGCTCCCGCAAGGCGACGTCCTCTATGTGTTCGCGTCGAAGGCGGGGGCGCCGACCAATCCAGACTGGTTCCACAACCTCGTGGCCAACCCCGAGGTCGAAGTCGAGTACGGCGACGACAAGTTCGCCGCCATCGCCACGCCGGTCGAAGGGGTCGAGCGTGATCGCATCTACGCCGAGCAGGTCGAGATCATGCCGGGATTCGGCGACTACGAGAAGGCGACCGACCGGGTCATCCCGGTCGTCGAACTCCGTCGGAAGGGCTGACGTCGGCGACCGTTCCTCTCGGGGCCTCTCGGGTGAGGTCCTGGGAAGTGAGCGCCGATGCTGGGAATCCGGGCGGTCGGGCGGGCCAGGGCCGGTTACTACCTGGCCGACCTGGCCGACGAGCTGGGGGCGGCTCGTCCCGGCCACTGGAGCGGCGGCGCCGCGTCTGGTCTGGGGCTCCAGGGGACACTCGACCCCGACGGCTTCCGCATGGTGCTCGAAGGGCGTGATCCGGGCTCGGGACGGGTACTCGGGTCTGGTCGCACCACGGTGGCCGCGTACGACCTGACCTTCAGTGCACCCAAGTCGGTCAGCGTGCTCTTCGCTCTGGGGGGAACCGATGTGGCCCGCCGGGTCGTCGAGGTGCATGCCGAGGCGGTGGCCTCCGCCATGGGATACCTCGAGGCGCACGGCGTCACCGCCACGCGACGAAGCGGTGAGGCGCGCATCGTGGTGCCCACGTCGGGGGTGCTGGCCGCCACGTTCACGCACGGCGTGAACCGCAACCTCGACCCGCACCTGCACAGTCACGTGGTCGTGGCCAACGTGGTGCACGGTGCGGACGGTCGCTGGGGAGCGGTCGACCAGCGGGGGTTGTGGGCTCATCGAGCAGCGGGCGCTGCCGTCTACGGGGCGCACCTGCGAGCGGGTCTGGCGGCTGAGTTGGGCCTGCGATGGGAACGGGTCGGACGGGGAGTGGAGATCGAGGGGATGGCGCCGGCGTTGGTGGGCGAATTCTCGTCTCGCGCCGCCGATATCCGACGTCACGCCTTCGAGCACGGCGTGCGCTCGGCGGCCGGGCAGCAGGTGGCGTGGGCCGCCACTCGACCGCCGAAGGTCATCGGGACGCCGTACGAGGAGCTGGCGTCGGCGTGGAAACGGCGCGGCGTCGACGTCACCGGGGGGATCGCTGGACCTCGAGTCGGTGATCGCGCTCCGGGCACACGGTCCGGGGCGGGTCGACGAGCATCGCTACGCCGGGATGATCGCGCTGACGCCTCATGGTGGCGCACATCGGCGTGACGTGGTGGCGGCGTTCGGGGCGGCAGCGCGCGACGGTGTGTCCGGCGAATCCCTGCGGACCCTGGTCGAGGCCTGGGTCCCCGGAGCGACGACGGCGGCCGCAGGAGAGGACGAGCGACCGGCCGTCGGGGTGGCGGAACCGCTGCACCCCCGAGCGGCGGTGCTGCCGGGACCGCACCTGGTGCGCACACTCGGACCCCGACCGGTCGAGCCGTCGGCGCACGGCGTGTGGCGGGACGCCGCGGGGGCGATCGACGCGTATCGAGCGCGCTGGGGCGTGGGACGGGAGAGTGAGCCGCTGGGCACGACCCCGCTGTCGTCGTTGCCCGCCGACCGCCTGGCCGATCACGTACGCACGGTGCGGCGGATCGACGAGGCCCGGCTCCGGCTGGGATGGCGAGCGCCCCGACGAGCGGATCGTGGACTCGACCTCGGTCGTTGAACCCTCAGCGCCGGGCCGAGCGATCCATGTCCGGGACGCGGTCCCGTGCGCGCCGTCGGGTCTCGGGCGGACGGCTCAGGGGCGCTCGGGCCGGTGCGACGAGCTCACGCCAGGGCGAATGGCTGTGGGCGGGGGTCAGGTGGATCTCGGTGACGTCGTTGCGCGGCCCGAGCACCAGGGCACGATCGGACGCCCCCCGGGCCACGGCATCGACCGGAAGTCGGGCCTGGCGCCTCGTGCCGACCGACGACGAGGCGCGGGTCAGTCCCCAACGGCCGCTCGAGCGGCTGACCGACGTCGAGGCCACGTCGAGGTCGCCGGCCAACGCGCTGACGTCGCGCAGCGTCTGGGTATCGGCGATGCCGGGCAGCACGACGGTCGAACCGAACAACGAGAGGAAGCCGTCCGCCGCCGAACCCCAGCGCCCCCGTGCCTGGGAGAGGTCCTGCAGGCACGCCAAGACCAGCAAACCCTGCCCTCCCCCCTCGCTGACCATCGCCGGCAGGTCCGGGATTGGAGCGATATTCGCCACCTCGTCGAGGGCGAGGAGGGTGGGCGGACCCGTTTTTCCTTCCTGGGCGCGCGTGTACACCGCATCGCGCACGTCACCGAGGGTGGCGACGACGAGGGGAGCGAATTGCTGCTGTCGCCGGCCGGGTGAACAGATGTAGAGGGTGTTCGGGCCGTCGCAGAACGCATCGAGGTCGAGCGCGGGCGCCTGCGTGGAGCTGAGCGCGCCGTCGGTGCGATAGGCGGCCAGTACGCCCGACGCGGTGGACCAGATTCCCGATTGCTCCCGGGAATCGGTGGCGACGATGCCGGCGAGCAAATCCGTCGCTGTCGCGCCCGAATTCGTGCCTGTGGACAGAATTTCGAGCGCTGGAGCCCCATCGTGGCGATCAATCCACTTGAGCACGTCCCGCATGGAGTGTTCTGACACCGCGGCGGCGTGCAAGAGCGTCGAAAGCAGTGCGCTCGCTCGTTCGTTCCAGTGACTTTCACCCGTGCGCACGCTTCCTGAGCGATTCGCGCCCACCATTGCGTCCGCTGTGACCACCGCGGCGTCCCATTTCGACGCCGACGTCAATGGTGACCAGCCGACGCGTTCGGTACCGCGCGGACACGCGACATCACCGCTCGGATCGTAGAGAAACGTCCATCCCTCGGCGTTGCGCGCCGAGGCCGTCGCCTGCATCACGTCGGGCTTGGTCGAGGTCGAAACCACCGGACCCACGGACAGCAAAATATTGGGTATGACCAGGGACGATGTCTTCCCGGCCCGCGGTGGCCCGAGCACCAGCGTGGCGCGCTGCGCGCCGGACCACACCCATCCAGAACGGCCGACTCCAAGGTAGATCGCGTCACGCGCATTGTGGTGGATGTCGCGCAGTGCAGCGTTCGAAATCGACCACGTGTTCGCCGTCTCTTCATGATGCTCAGACACGCGTTCCATGCGTTCGATGCTTACGTTGATGAACCGACAATTCCAGAGGACATTTTCTTGATAACGACGACGAGATGTACGACGCGTGGTCGTCGCGATGCTGCATGCGACGTGTTTGCACGCGTCAAAACATGGGAATCAATGCTCATGCGTGACACAAAAACGGTCGTGTATTAAGAGAATGCTTGACCTGAGCACGTTGACAACAGAAGAATGTGTCTACTCGATGCACGAGGGAGGGTTGACATGTGCTGCGACACAACGATGTGTGGCGCGCAAAGCGAACAGATGTGTTCGCTCTTGCCGCGTCGATCATCGCGTCGGAGTGACGTCAACACGACCTCACGTAGCGAGGAAACAGGGCGGTCCGACGCGTCGAAGGGAATCTTCCCGATGATGCGCCGCCCGTCGCAAGCAAGAGTGAATCCGGTGCGGCAGTGCGCGCGGCGTCGACGAGTCGGCGTGGCCGTGGCGTGGGCTGCACCTCTATTCAGTGACCATGCTCCTAGGGAGGTGCACCTGTGGCAGTAGCCGCAAAAAGAAGGGCTCCGGCGCGTAAAGCCGCCAAAAAGCGGGCTCCGGCAAAGAAGGCAGTGAAGCGCACGACGGCCAAGAAGGCCGTCAAGCGGACACCTGCGAAGAAGGCCGTCAAGCGGGCTCCGGCACGCAAGGCGACCAAGAAGCGCGCAGCAGCGAAGAAGGCCGTCAAGCGGGCTCCGGCACGCAAGGCGACCAAGAAGCGCGCTCCGGCGAAGAAGGCCGTCAAGCGGGCTCCCGCGAAGAAGGCCACGAAGAAGCGCGCGGCGGCCAAGAAGGCCACCAAGCGGGCTCCTGCGAGGAAGGCCACGAAGAAGCGCGCACCAGCCAAGAAGGCGGCCAAGCGCGCTCCGGCACGCAAGGCCACGAAGAAGCGCGCTCCGGCTCGTAGGGCCACCAAGAAGCGCTGAACAACGCGTTCCTCGGAACGAGCGAGACGGGGGCCTTCGGGCCCCCGTCTTTGCGTTACGGGGCCGGGTGGGGCGTGGACGTCGTCCTGACGAGCTCGTCGACGTCGGCCGGCCAATCGACGTCGTAGGCCAGATCGGGATGGCGGAGGATCCGGACGGACAGACCGAGACGGACCGCCTCCGCCCGATGGGCCCGGAAGGACCCGGGACCGTAGGCAAATCGGAAGTCGGCCGACGTGGGGAGGCGCAGCACGTTCGTGCCGTCGTCGTTTCGATCGGGGACGAGCGTGACCCCGTCGAAATCGGGGAGCGCACCCAGGCCGTGTGCGCGGGGAAGGTCGCCGTGGGCCACGGTGACCCACGTCGCTCCCGCCTCGGCCAGGCGCCGCACGCCGGCCCGCACGGCACCGTTGAGGCCCTGTCCGGGCTCCCAGAGCACTGCGGCACCGAGGTCGGCCGCCCAGCGGGCCACGGCATGGTCGTCGCAGACCACGGCGACCGGATGCGGAGCGCACGATGTCACGACATGCGTGGCCATGGAGCGGACCAGGCGGACCCGTTCCGCCTCGGGGAGCGCCGAACCGAGTCGTCGCTTCGCCTGCTCAAAGGCCTTGACCGGCACCAGGACCACTTGGGGCCCGAGTGCCGCCAGCGTGCCTGGCCCAGACGCCAGGACACCTTCTCCTGACGCCGGCACGGACGTCCTCGTCACGGCGCCAGTGTACGGGCGCCGGCGAGCCGGAGTCGCCGTAGGCTCTGGGCATGGTGGATGGCGACCGGGTGGCTGTCGTCGGTGCGGGATCGTGGGGTACCGCGGTGGCCTCGATCGTGGGGGCGTCGCACGAGTCGTCGCTCTGGGTCCGTTCACCCGCACTGGCGGCCACCATTGCGGAGACGGGTCGCAACGAGTCGTATCTCCCCGACATCGCGCTGCCGAGCGGCCTGCGGGTCACCGCCTCGCTCGAGGAGGCGCTCGAGGACGTCTCGGTCGTCTTCATGGCCGTTCCCTCGCACGGCTTCCGCGCCGTCTTGACCGACATGGCGCCACTGGCCGGCGGGGTGGAGGCGGTGGTGAGCCTGACCAAGGGGATCGAGATGGGGACGAACCTGCGCATGTCGCAGGTGATCAACGAGGTGTTGCCCGACGTTCCCGCGGGTGTGCTCACCGGTCCCAACCTGGCGCGGGAGGTGGCGCAGGGACACCCTGCTGCCAGCGTGGTGGCACTCCCGGACGAGGCGTTGGCCTGCCGGGTGCAGGCGCTGGTCCACACGCGTACCTTCCGTACCTACATGGGCACCGACGTCATCGGGTGCGAGATCGCCGGCGCCACCAAGAACGTCATGGCCATCGCAGCCGGCATCTGCGACGGCCTCGGCCTGGGCGACAACACCAGGGCCGTGCTCATCACCCGGGGCCTGGCCGAGCTCGGACGGTTGGGGGTGACGCTCGGCGGCAAGGTCCTCACCTTCGGCGGCCTGGCCGGCGTGGGCGACCTCGTGGCCACGTGCGCCAGCCCCAAGAGCAGGAACCGGACCGTCGGCTTCGCACTCGGTGAGGGCCGTTCACTCGACGACATCGTCAACGGGATGCAGATGGTGGCCGAAGGAGTGAAGAGCGCCGGTCCACTGGTTGCCCTGGCCCAGGCGCACGACGTCGAGATGCCGATCGCCGAACAGGTCGACCACATCGTCCAGGGGACGTGCTCACCGAAAGAAGCACTGATGAACCTCATGAACCGGCCCTCGCGGCCCGAGTGGGACGAGGCTCTGTTGCGCGGAATGCCGACGTGAGCAGCCTCTTCCACACCAGACCGACTGCGCTCGAGGGTGACGACAGCGACGAGGCCGACGTCGCCGCCCGGCGCGAGGAGGCGTTGGCGCGCATCCGGGAGACGATGCTGATGCGCGGCGCCACGGAGGAGGAGATCGACCGGGCCATCGACGACGGGGTGATCGACCTCTTCGTGGCCGAGCGGATGCTCATCCCGTCGAGGCGTCGTTACACCAGGGTCGAAGTGGCCGACCTCACCGGGGTGGCGCTGCCGAAACTCGAGCGTTTCTGGCGCGCCCTCGGATTCGCCGGCGTCGACGACGACGAGTGCACCTTCACCGATCTCGACCTCGAGGCGGTCCGGCTGTACCAGGGGCTGCAGTCCCTCGGCGCGGCCGACACGGACACCGCTCTGCAGATGGCTCGCGTCATCGGCTCGTCGTTGGCCCGCATCGCCGAGGCCGAGCTGGCACCGGGCTTCATCGTCAGTCCCGACATGGAGGCCGATCCGGTCATGTCGGCCGACACCTTCGCCGGGGTGGCCGACGTCACCATTCCCGCCATGGCCAGGATCCTCGAGTTCGTCTGGCGGCGCCAGGTGGCGGCGGGCATCCAACGCACGATGGTGGCCCGGAGCCACGGCCTGTCCACCGGGCAGAGCCCGGTCGTCGCCATCGGGTTCGCGGACATGGTGGGCTTCACCCTGCTCAGCCAGCACCTCAGCGACGAGGAGCTGGCGGCCGTGGTGCGGCGTTTCGAGGAGATCTCCCACGACATCGTCACCGCTGCTCGGGGCCGGGTGGTCAAGATGATCGGCGACGAGGTCATGTTCGTGGTCGACTCCGTGGCCGGCGCCGCCCGCATCGGGCTCGACCTGGCCGACGCCTACGCCGACGACGACCTCCTCTCCGACGTCCGCGTCGGTCTGGCCAGCGGTCCGGTGCTCGCCCGCGACGGTGACTACTTCGGGCCCACGGTCAATCTGGCCCATCGCATCGTGAACATCGGCAATCCCGGCACCGTCCTGATGTCGGACGAGTTCCACACCGCCCTCGTGGCGGAGGCGCCGGACGAGTTCACGGCCCAGGCCCTGCGACCCCGCCTGCTCAAGGACCTGGGCCGGGTGCAGCTGTGGTGGTGTGGCCGGGTGGGCCACGAGGCCGATGGGGCCGGCATCGAGGCCGACCGCCGTCGCAACGTCCGCTGGGAGCGGCTGTCGGAGGTCCTCCGTGACCTCGAAGAGCTGCGCGGGGTGGGCGAACGGCTGCTCAGCCCCGCCCCGACCCGGGGGACGACCACGACATCGTCGTCCACCCCCGACCCCGCCTGAGGCAGGTCCGTTCAGCCTTCGTGGAGGCGCACCGTCGCGATGGCGCCCGGCCCGAGCTCGATCGTCGCCTCGAACGGCCGCAACGGATAGCCCCGCAGGTCGACCAGCCAGCCCGACCGACCGGCGAACGAGACCACGGTCGGCAACGCCGTCGGGTTGAAGACGCGCACCTCGAGGACGCCGCCCACCCGCTGCACCGCGCTGACCTGGGCGCCGTGCACCGACAGCTCGTGGCCCGCGGGGGCCCGGGTGCCGACACCGAGGCTCGAGACCGTCTCGAGCGGGAGCAGCACGTCGTCGGCCAGCGCGTACGGATCGGCGCAGTCCACCTCGAGGGCGTAGCGCAGCGTCACCGTCTTGCCCCGCATCTGCAACCCCTCGACGGGCGTCAGCGGTCCGGCGGGGAAGGGCCGGTACGCCATGCCGAGGCGCGACAGCATCCCGGTGGAGCGCAAGATGGTCAAGGCCATCGTGTGGGCCGCATCGTCCGCGATGTCGATGAGCTCGTACTCGGTCACGCCCTCGTGGGCCACCGTGAGGCCACCGGCGGACACGAAGCGCTGCGCCGGCGCCGTCGGCAACCCGAACTCGTCCGATCGTCCCTCGGCCGTCAGCCCCCGCGTCACCACGGCGTAGGCGCTCTCCGCCTCCGAGTGGTCGGTCGGCGCCGGCAGGGGCAGGAGGACCCGCACCCGGTGGTCGCCGCTCGGGTTGACGAAGGAGGTGGTCACCCGGACCACCGACTCGTCGGCCCGCAGCTCGACATCGGTGTGCACGGCCACGACGTGCTCGCCCACCCGGGCCTGCGACGTGCCGTCGACATGGTCGGGCCACGTGTAGGTGGCCGTGATCCTGGCCCGGCCCCGCACCGGTCCCGATTCGACGACGTCGACCGAGACCGACGTCGGCGAGTCGACGATGGAGTCCAGCCGGGGCGGGGAGTAGTTGTACGAGTCACCCAGGTCGCCCTCGTCGACCAGTCGCCCGTAGCCGCTGATCCCGTTGAGCGAGAAGGTGCCGGCTTCACCGTCGACGACGACCGAGACCAGGTCGTTGGCCAGAGATATGCCGCCCCCGGTCCCGTCGGTCACCACGACCGGATGGGCCAGCGGCGCCGCCACGAAGGGCGCCCACCCGAAGCCGGCGACCTCGCCGGTCCGGGCCAGGATGCGCCTCGTCGAAGGCTGGTCCATCGACACCCGGACCACGGCGTCTGGCCGGGCGCCCAGTCGGGTGTACACGTCCTGCTTGGCCTCGGCGATCGGCACGCCGGGCTTCTCCTCCGTCCCGATGGCGATGGTGATGTCCATCCCCTCGTCGGTGTCCTCGATCGACACGTCCTGGATCCAGGCGTCGTCGGAGATCTTGGGACCCTGCAGCATGCCCAGCACGGTGCGCAGGGTGTCGGCGTCCAACACCATCGACGTTCCCGGCATCCCGAAGCGCTCGGACAGCACCTGCACGTCGTCGGTGGCCGGACCATCGGCCGGGACGACCAGCTCCACCAGCCCGGCGCGGGCCCGGAAGGCGGGGTTCAGCACCGTGACCCCGGGCACCGACAAGGAGCGGGCCACGGCCTTCAGCGCGCGATCGGCCAGTCCCGTGCCGATGTCGCGGGCCTCCGAATAGCGGTGCAGCACGGCGTCGACGACTTCGTCGACCGAACAGGCGCAGATGGAGTCGTGCGCCGAATTGCGCACCATCTCGAGCCAGGCCAGGCGCAACATCGAGGTCGGGTACGACGCGGCGGGCAGGAACAGGGCCGACAGGGGCTCGGCCCGTCGCTCCAACTCCCGCTCGGCCAGCGCGCCGGAACGCTTCACGTCCACCCGGTTGGAGGTGACTCCCATCAGCATGTTGGAGCGGTACCCACTGCGGAGCTCGCCTTCGACACGGGTGAGCCCCTGCGTCGACGCCCGGGCAAGATACGCGGACAACGATGTCACCTCGAACACGAACTCGTCGGAAATGTCGTTGGCCTCGGCGACCACCCGACCCAAGAAGGGCTGGGGCAGGAGGTGGTCCGAGCCGTTCATGCACAGCAGGTCGTCGATCAGGAAGGACTCGATCTCGGTCACGTTGTCGCGGGTCCGCCGGATCAGGGCCTTGGCGTCGTCGGGCAGGGCCGCCCCGTTGCCGTACCCGACGGGGAGGTACTCGGCCCGCACGGACGAGCCGTCGGGCGCCTCCCACTCGAAGGCGTTCTTGGTGACCGACGAGGGCACGCCGCGCCAGACGACGGTCTTGTCGAAGCCGCCGGCGCGGAGTATCTGGGGCATCTGCGCGATGTGGCCGAACATGTCGGGCAGGTAGCCGACGTCCATGACGCCGCCGAAGGCCGCTCCCCGCTCGATCCCCATCTGGAGGTTGCGCCAGATGGTCTCACCCGACGCGAGGAACTCGTCCATGAGGATGTACCACGGCCCCACGCTGATCCGGCCGGCCGCAGCCAGGGCTCGCAGGCGGCCTTCCATCTCGGGTCGTACCTCGAGGTAGTCGTCGATCACCGCCATCTGCCCGTCGAGCATGAAATGCGGGTACGACGCATCGGACTCGAGGAGCGGGATCAATGTGTCGACCAGCTCGACCAGCGAGAGGCGGAAGTCCTGGTAGGACTTGTACCATTCGCGGTCCCAATGCGTGTGCGGAACGATGGCGATGCGACGGACGGTCATGATCGCCAGACTATGACCCCGGCTGATGTTTCGTGAGGGCGCTCGTTCCGGCGGGCCGCTGGCGGCCGGCCGCTCCCGACGCGCCGCCGGGCCCGACGCTGCCCGACATGTGGCGGGCCAATTGGGCCTCCCATCCGACGGCTCCGGTGCTCCTCGACGGACCGAGCGCCACGTCCCCCGGCGAGGCAACCGTGGTCAGCGCCGCCGGCCTGGACGCCCACACGGCTCGGCTCGCCAGGGCGCTGACCGAGCGGGGCGTCGGCCCGGGGACGCGAGTCCTGTGGTGCGACCGCTCCTCGGTGCCCTCTGTCGAGGCTCTCGTCGCCGTGCTGCGCACCGGGTCCGTGCTCGTGACGGTCAGCCCGGCGTCGACCCCGGCCGAGCTGGCCCACGTGACCGAGGACTGCGCGCCCATCCTTGCGCTCAGCAATCACGTCGACGCCGCGGTGTTCCCCTCCGGCCTGACCGTGCTCTCCTCCGACGAGCTCCTCACCTCGTCCGCCCTCGGCACGGCCGAACCGTCGTCGACCACCTGGCCACCGCTCGACCCCGCTGCCGACGCCCTCATCGTCTACACCTCGGGTACGACCGGGAAGCCCAAGGGCGCGGTGCACACCCACGCCTCCCTGCGTGCCGGCGTCACCGCGGTCGTGGACGGCTGGGGCTGGCGACGTCAGGATCGCCTGATCCTCGCCCTGCCCCTCTTCCACGTGCACGGGCTGTGTGCCGGGCTCTTCGGCACCCTGACCGCCGGAGCCTCGGCCATGGTGTTCGACCGCTTCGACGAGGACAGCGTGCTCTCGGCCGCGGTGTCCGGGCAGGCGTCCATGTTCTTCGGCGTGCCCACCATGTACCACCGTCTGGCCGCCACCGGCCGCGCCGGCGCGCTGGCCAATCTGCGCGTGTGCGTCTGCGGCTCCGCGCCGCTGGCCGCCGCCTTGTGGTCCGAGCTCAGCGGCCAGGGCGTGGACGTCCTCGAGCGCTACGGCATGACCGAGACGTTGCTCACGCTCTCCAACCCCCTCGACGGAGAGCGGAGGCCGGGTGCCGTCGGCCAACCGCTCCCCGGCCTCGAGGCGGTCATCGACCAGGTCGATGGCGATGGGGTGGGGGAGTT
Organism: uncultured Acidimicrobiaceae bacterium; assembly: GCA_963754445.1. Classification (GTDB taxonomy): domain Bacteria; phylum Actinomycetota; class Acidimicrobiia; order Acidimicrobiales; family RAAP-2; genus Bog-473. The sequence continues at coordinate 318,542 of CAVWFT010000001.1, forward strand.
GTTGGTGCGGGGCCCTTCGCTGTGCCGTGGCTACTGGGGACGGGCCGACGACCTCCTCGACGACGAGGGCTGGTTCGCCACCGGGGATCTCGCCTCGGTGTCCGACGACGGCTTCGTCTCCATTCGTGGCCGGCGCACCGAGTTGATCATCACCGGAGGCCACAACGTCTACCCGGCCGAGGTCGAGGCCGTCCTGGCCCGGCATCCCGACGTGGCCGAAGTGGCTGTGGTCGGAGTGCCCTCGGACGAGTGGGGCGAGACGGTCGTGGCCTTCGTGGTCGGATCGCCGGATCCGGCCGAGCTGGACCGACTGGCCGAGGCCGAGTTGGCCCCGTTCAAGCGACCCCGCGAGGTGCGTCTCGTCGCTGCCCTGCCCCGCAACGCCCTCGGGAAGGTGGTGCGCAAGGATTTGCGTTGAGGGCCCTTGGGCCTGCGGCAGGGCTGCGGTAGCGTGAGCACATGCCGACCTTCCTCATGCTCTCGACGGTGGGGCCAGACGGTGCGACGACGCTGACCGAGAACCCCGATCGCCTCAAGGCCGTCAACGCCGAAGTCGAGGCCATGGGGGTGCGGGTGGTGGCCCAGTGGGCTCTCCTGGGCCAGTACGACTTCGCCACCGTCCTGGAGGCACCCGACGAGACCACCATGGCCCGGGTGTCGCTGGTCCTCGGCTCACGGGGCACGCTCAAGACCCTGACGCTCTCGGCCATTCCCATCGATGACTACGTCGAGGGCGTGTTGCGGAAATCCACGGGCTAGGGCGCGATCAGCGTCGTCGCTCTCAGTGCCACCAAAAACCCTGACGCTTGCGCTCGCGCCGCACGTCGTTTCGTGCGAACAGCTCGCCCAGGATGCTGCCGTCGGAGAGGCGTCGGATGCGATAGCCCTCGTCGGTGACCTCGGCGATCTCGAAGCCACGCACCCACGTCCCCTGGTACTGGTTGCGCACGTCGACCTGGGTCCCTGGTTCGAGCGGGGTCCGTCCGCCGACGTCGAGTGCATCCCCCCCGCCGTCGCTCACGGGCCCCATCGTATTGAGCGCCGACCGGCATGACGGTCTGCACGCCCGACTTGAAGGAGGAGCGACGCCTCCGTCGCGAGGGTCACGAGTGGGTGGCCGGCCTCGACGAGGTCGGGCGCGGGGCCTGGGCGGGGCCCCTCACGGTGGGCGTGGCCGTCCTGCGCGCCCGCGTCACCACGCGCTCCATGCCGGCGTGGCTGCGCGATTCCAAGATGCTCAGCGAAGCCAGGCGGGAACAGATCTTCGACAAGGTCGGCGCCTGGTGCGAGGCCTGGGCCGTCGGCCACAGCACCGCGGCCGAATGCGACGCGTGGGGCATGACCGAGGCGCTGCGGGTGGCCGGGAGGCGCGCCCTGGCCGGGCTGGGTCAGTCACCCGGAGCACTCATCGTGGATGGCCCTCGTGACCTGCTGCATCACCCCGAGGACCCCTTCGACGGCGTGGTCCGGCCGATCGTCCACGGGGACGCCAAGTGTGCCTCGGTGGCTGCCGCGTCCGTTCTGGCCAAGGTGGTGCGCGACCGCATTATGCGCGAGGAGGCGGAGAGCTTTCCGGCCTATGCCTTCGAGCGGAACAAGGGCTATCCCTCCCTGGTGCACCAGACCGCCCTGCGGGGTTACGGCCCGTCGTCCATCCATCGCTGCAGCTGGGCCTTCGTGCGCGACCTGCCCTGGTGCGGGCGGGCGGAGCGCTCAGACGACGGTCGAGACCTCGGCGAAGTGGCAGGCCACCGGATGGCCCTGGCCCCGGTCGATCAGGGCCGGCTCTTCGGTGGCGCAGATGTCCTGGGCTTTCCAGCAGCGGGTGCGGAACCGACAGCCTGAAGGGGGCGACTGAGGGCTCGGGACATCGCCCTCGAGCACGATGTGCTGGCGCGACCGTTCGGCCCGGGGGTCGGGGATTGGCACCGCCGAGAGCAGCGCCTGCGTGTAGGGGTGGGCCGGTCGATCGTAGACGTCGACCCGGTTGCCCACCTCGACGATCTTGCCCAGGTACATGACGGCGACCCGGTCCGAGATGTGACGCACGACGGAGAGGTCGTGGGCGATGAAGAGGTAGGCCACCCCGAGCTCCTGCTGCAGCTTGTCGAGCAGGTTCACGACGCCGGCCTGGATGGAGACGTCGAGGGCCGACACCGGCTCGTCGAGAACGAGCAACTTGGGCTCGAGAATGAGGGCTCGGGCGATCCCGACCCGCTGGCGCTGGCCACCCGAGAACTCGTTGGGGTAGCGGTTGGCGTGGTACGGCTCGAGGCCGACCAGTTTCAGCGTCTCGGCCACCTTGTTGTTGACCGCCGCCCGATCGCGTTGGCCGTGAATGGCCAGCGGTTCGGCGATCGCCTCGCCGACGGGGAGTCGCGGGTCGAGCGAAGCGAAGGGGTCCTGGAAGACCACCTGGATGTTGCGGCGCATGCGCCGCATGTCGGGCCCGTTGAGCTCGGTCAGCTCCACGCCGTCGAACTTGACCGACCCCGAGGTGGGCGGGAGCAGCTGCAGCACGGAGCGGCCGGTCGTCGACTTGCCACAACCCGACTCACCCACCAGGCCCAGGGTTTCTCCGGGTGCGATCTTGAAGGACACGCCGCACACGGCATGGACGTCGCCCACTTTGTGGCGCACGAACGTCCCCCCGCGCAGCGGGAAATGCTTGACCAGGTCCGTGACCTCGAGCAGTGCGGGAGCGGCCACCCCGTTGGCCGATGTCGCTCCCGAGGTCGCCTCGGTCTCGATCCCGGAGATCGTCATGGCACGGGGCTTTCGATCGTGTCGTCGACGACGCCGTCACCGAACACCATCCCGTGCTCGCCCGCCGCTACCGCCTCGGCGAAGTGGCACGCCGCCTGGTGCTCGCCCGCGGTCGAGGTGACCGACGGCACCACGGTCAGCGTTGGTTCGACCGATTCGCACAGCTCGGTCGACAGCGGACAGCGCGGGGAGAAGGGGCAGCCGACACGGTCTCCCATCATGGATGGAGGCGAACCGGGGATCTGGCGCAATCGCTCCGACCCGTCACTGTCGAGGCGGGGGAGCGAACCGAGCAGGCCGAGGGTGTAGGGCATGGAGGGCCTGTAGAAGACGTCCTCGGCCGTGCCGATCTCGACGGGGCGCCCGGCGTACATCACGAGGACACGGTCGGCCAGACCGGCGATGACTCCGAGGTCGTGCGTGATGAGGAGGAGGGCGGCACTCGTTTCGTCCAACGCGGTCTTGAGCGAGGCCAGCACCTGTGCCTGGACCGTCACGTCCAAGGCGGTCGTGGGCTCGTCGGCCAGGATGACCTCGGGATCGTTGGCCATCCCGATGGCGATCACGGCCCGCTGACGCATGCCGCCCGAGAACTCGTGTGGGTAGTTGTTGACACGTTCGGCCGGGTTCGGGATGCCGACCATCTTGAGCAACTCGATGGAGCGTTCCTCTGCCTTGTCCTTGCTCAGATCCTGGTGAGCCCGGATGGCCTCGACGATCTGCCAGCCGATCGTGTACACCGGGTTGAGGGACGTCATCGGGTCCTGGAAGATCATCGAGATGCCGGTACCCCGGACGCCCGTCAGCTGCTTCTCTTTCAGACCCAGGAGCTCGCGGCCCCGGAATTTGATCGACCCGCGGATCTGCGCGCTCTTCGGCAACAGCCCCATCGTGGCCAGTGCCGTCACGGACTTGCCCGACCCGGATTCGCCGACGATTCCCAGGACCTCGCCGGGAGCCAGGTCGAACGAGATCCCCCGCACGGCGTGTACCACGCCGTCCTTCGTCGGGAAGTCGACCTCGAGTCCTTCGACCTGCAGTGCGGGGTCGGTCACTAGGCCCGGACCTGGCTCTTCTTCGGATCGAACGCCTCTCGCATGCCGTCGCCGATGAGGAAGATCGACAGGATCAAGATGATCAGGAAGATCGTCGGGAACACGAAGAGCCACCACTCAGTCGTGGCCGAGTCTTGGCCCTGGTCGACCAGCAGTCCGAGCGAGACGTTGGGAGGCTGCACACCCAGGCCCAGGAACGAGAGGGTCGACTCGAAGATGATGCTGAGGGCGACGGTCAGGGTTGCGTTCACGATGATCGGGCCGATGGCGTTCGGCAGCATGTGCTTGATGATGATGCGCCGGTTGGTCGCGCCGAGCGCCCGCGACGCCTCGACGAAATCACGCTCGCGCAACGAGAGGAAGTCGGCTCGCACCAATCGGGCGACGTAGGTCCACGACAGCAAACCGATGATGATGGCCAGGCCCAACCAGTTGTCCGATTCCTTGGCCAGCTTGTTGGCCAGCACGATCAGCACGGCCAGGACCGGCAGCACGAGGACCAGGTCGACGAAGCGCATGAGCAGCGAGTCGACCCAGCCCCGGTAGAAGCCGGCGATGGCGCCGACGGTGACCCCGATGATCGTCGCCATGGCGGCCACGGTCAGAGCGATCTGGATGTCCTTCTCTACTCCGGCCATGACCTGGGCGAACATGTCGTTGCCGATGGCGTTGGTCCCGAACGGGTTCGTCCACGAGGGCGGATCGTTCAGGTTGTTGGTGATGGTCGTGTAGTTGAACTGCCAGAAGTGGCCGACCAGCAACGACGAGATTCCGAGCAGCGCGAAGACGGCGAGCCCGAGCAGGGCCAACTTCTGGTGGAAGAACCGGCCCAGAACGATGCGCAGCTGGCTCTTGGCTTCTCCACCCGCCATGCCATGAGCGTCCGGCGGCAACTCCATCCCGGCGCCGACGCTGGCCAGCGTGTGCGACCCGGCCTCCGCCGTGGCGACGCCCTGGGAGGTGTGCATGACGAAGTTCTCGTGTCCGGCCGGGTCAGCCATAACGAATCCTCGGGTCGAGTATCCCGTAGAGGACGTCCGCCAGCAGATTGAACAGGATCACGAACGTCGCCGTGATCAACAGGTAGGCCAGCATGACGTTGGTATCGAGGTTCGTCACCCCGGTCAGGTACCACTGCCCGAGGCCCTGCCAGCCGAAGATGATTTCGGTCAGGAGCGCCCCGCCGAGCACGGCGGCGAAGTCCAGTGCGACCACAGTGGTGACCGGGATCATCGCGTTGCGCAAGACGTGACGGATCAGAACGCGCCGCGAGCTCAGGCCCTTGGCTCGGGCCAGTCGCACGTGGTCGGCGTCGAGCGTCTCGATCATCGACGAGCGCTGGTAGATGGCCCAGGAGGAGTACGACACCAGGATGAGCGTGATCACCGGTAACGCCGTATGGGCGGCGTAGTCGGGTATTCGACTGAAGAATGACCCCGAGAGGGTCGGGCTCTGCTCACCATTGGTATAGAAGATGGTTTGGTTCAGGTGCTGGTTGATCGGAATGGCCACGAACTCCTTGAGGGCGAGTCCGAGCACGAAGACGGGTGTGGCCAGGAGGACGAAATTGGTCACTGTGATCACGTGGTCGGTCGGCCTGTTCTGGCGAACGGCGGCCAGCACACCGACGAAGATGGCCAAGAAGATGGCGATGATGGTGGCGATCACCACCATGCGCAGGGTGACGAGCAGATGCGACATGGCCTGCGAGGCCACATCCTGGCCGCTGATGGAGGTTCCGAGGTTCCCGTGGAGGGCGCCCGTGAACCAGATCCAGTAGCGCTGCCAAATCGGATCGTTGAGGTGGAGGAGCTTCTCCCGGGCCACGATGGTCGAATGCGGGATGTGCGGATTGGCCATCAACAGGGCCAAGGGGTTGCCCGAGCTGGCCACGAGGACGAAGACCAGGATCGTCGCGAAGAACAGCACGACGACGCTGATCAACAACCGCCTAATGACGTAGGCGAACATGGGTGGAGTCTAGGGAGGACATAGCGCCGTTACCAGGGGCTCTAACGAATTTGAGGGAGGGGTCGGCCACGTAGGCACGACCCCTCCCTCGCATTCAACGAATCCCGGCGACTAGCCCAAGGACCAGTCTTCGGCGTTCCAGGTGACGCCCGTGCTCGAGGTGTTCGGCACGACGCCCTTGAGGTTGCTCGTCCAGGCGAAGAACTGCGGCTTTTGGTACAGCGGCAGTGTCACCATGTCCTGCCAGAGGATGGAATCGGCCTTGTTGTAGTCCTCCGCCTCCAGGGCCGTGCTCTTGGCCGAGGAACCGGTCGACATCAGCTTGTCGACTTCCGGCTCGGCCGAGTGGGTCCAGTTGTCCCCGCAGTTGGCCGTGTCGGTGTACGAGCAGTAGATGGACTGGTTGCCGGACACGAAGGGCGTGCTCACCCAGGCGAACTCGGCGATCTGGTAGGTCCCGTCCGGAAGGTTCGTCCCGAAGAAGGTGTTGGCGTCGTAGTTCTGGATGTTGATCTTGATGCCAATGGACTTCATCTGGGACTGGAAGAGCTCTTCCGTCTCTGCCCGGATGGTGTTGCCGGACGTCGACTGAATGGTGAAGGTCAGGTCCTTGCCCTTCTGCGGCCCGTAGTTCGGCTGGAAGTAGCCGTCCGAACCCTTCTTGAATCCGAGCTCCTTGAGCAGCGAGATCGACTTGCTCGGGCTGTAGGCGTAGTTGGTGCCCTTGTACGCCGACTGCGTCGACACGTACATCCGGCTGCCCAGCGGCTTGATGCCCTTGGAGATCTCGCCCACGGTGCGGGTGATCAGCGTCTGGCGGTTCACCCCGTGCGCAATGGCCTCGCGGACCTGGAGCTTGGCCAGGTACGGGTCGGCCTGGTTGAAGTCGAAGTGCTCGAACTCCAGTCCGGGGACGACTGCCTTGGTGGTCGAAGGCACCTGATTGGCGTTCTGGATGATCGACAGGTTCACCGTCGACGGGTTGATGACGTTGACCTCTTTGTTCTGCAGCGCCGGAACCAGCTGACTGTCGTCGGAGAAGAAGCTGAAGACGATCTTGTCCAGCTTGCCCGGGGTGCTCCAGTAGTCAGGGTTGCGCACGAGCACGACCGACTGGTTCGCGTTGTAGCTCTGGATCTTGTACCAGCTACCCGAGATCGTCTGGCTCGGGCCGCTGAAGCCCGTGTTCCAGCCGACGGTGCGGGCGATGTGGGCCGGCACGACGTTCGAGTAGAGGCTGCGCCAGTCGGCGAAGCTCGGCTTGAAGGTGACCGTCACGGTCTTGCCGTTGGGGCACATGCCGACGTTGTTGTCCGCCGCAACGCCCGGGGCACATGCGGCGCCACCAGCGGGGTCGGAGCCGACGACCGACTCGATCTGGCTGTAGCCGGCGGTCGACGCGTCGTCGTAGGGCTTGCCGCCGACGTCGGTGTACTGCGAGTTACCGCTCTGGGCCTGCCAGTTGTAGATGAAGTCGTCCGCCGTGATGGGCGTTCCGTCCGACCATTCGGCCTTGGGGTTGATCGTGTAGACGATCGTCTGCGGGTTGGTGCTGGTCTGCACCGCGCTGTTCAGCAGCTGATTGTTCATCACGGACTGCAACTTTGCATTGGTGATGAATGCTTGGGGCCAGACCATGTTCATGATCTCTTGGAGCACGAACTCGGAAGCGGCCGAGGTGTTGATGTTGAACCCGACCAAGTTCTCGTCGAGGGCCATCGTGGCGGTGCCGCCCGATGTTGAGGACGCCTTCGTGGACGCCCCGCTGACCGCCGGTGAGACGGCAATCACGGACACGCTCAGCGCCCCTACCGCCATGGCGGCAAAAGCCGACCGCTTCAATAACCCCTTCAGTCCCATGCACGCTCCCTCGCTCTTCGGCCATCCCGGTGATGACCGCTTCGCATCTTCTCGCCAACGGCGTCGGCATGAAGATTGGCCAAACGTAACGCAATCGCCACATTGTGGGTAGTGCAGGCCAGAAGAATTTCTGCGGCGAGGGGGTGACATTGGGTTCGATCCGGCTTGCAACGCCCCAGAGCACAAGAATCCTGCGTCAAGAGGGCCTCTGAGGGAGAAACGGTGAACCTGGGTGCCAGCTGTGTGTTGACTGCGTGAACTGTGACATCCCGCCGTTAACATTGCCCTCGAGAGGCAATGGTCTATGTCCTGGCGGTAGCAGCGGCGCTCTCCAACGCGCTGACCAGCGTTTTCCAGCGCATGGGCGTCGAGGACGCCCCGGAAGAAGCGACCATGAGGCTGAGCTTGATGGCCCACGCCGTCAAGCGGGGTATCTGGCTGCTCGGGTTCGCCTTCATGATCTGTTCATTTTTGTTGCAGTCATTCGCGCTGCATCTGGGTCGGCTTTCGGTCGTCCAGCCGATTCTGACCATGGAACTGTTGTTCCTCGTCGCCATCCTCGGGACCTACTTCCGCTTCCAGATCACCTACAAGGAGTGGATCGGGGCGGGCGCCATCGCCTTCGGGTTGGCCGGCTTCCTCTACTTCGCTGCTCCTGGCGGGGGCCAGCAGGTCCCGACCAACCTGGGTTGGGCGGTCGTCGGCGGTGCCGTCTGCCTTCTCATCGTGATCACCGTGGTGTTGACCCGCTGGGGTCCACGGTGGTGGAAGGCGGCGATGTTCGGCAGCGCGGCCGCCGTCGCCTTCGCATTCACCGCCGCCCTCATCAAGACGGTGAGCGACATCGCCGCCAAGGACTGGGTCAACCTGCTCGAGCACTGGCAGACCTATGGCGTGATCGTCTTCGGCCTGGCCGGACTGTTCCTGACCCAGAACGCGTTCCACGCCGGACCCCTGGCCGCCTCGCAGTCCACGCTGGTCCTGGTCGACCCGCTGGTCAGCATCTGCCTCGGCATCGCCCTCTACGGGGACAGCCTCCGTACCTCGGGTCCCTACGGCCCGCTCGAGGCGATCTCGCTGCTCCTCATGTTCATCGGTGCGGTGTTCCTGTCGAACTCCCCGCTCATCACCGGCATGAAGAGCGAGGGCAAAGGAGTCGAATACGAGGAGATGCTGTCGCGCCAGCTCAAGCACCCCCACCATCTGGTTCCCGAGTCGGAGAAAACCGGGCACGACTCGATTCAAGACAGCGGGTTGCCGCCGTTCTCGTCCGCCTGAAGGGTTCAGCCACCCCGGGTCCGCAGGATGGGCCTTGGGCTTGGGTCTCGTGAGGCGAAACGCTCAGACGGCCGCCGAGTCGCCGGCTACGAGCCGGGCCATCGCGGCGAAGTGGTCCGGGTGTGACAGATGGGCACCATGCTGCGCCCCGTCGATGCGGAAGACCGACGCGCCCGGCACGTTGGCCCCGAGCCATTCGACGCTCTGGCGGTGATGCGGCGCCGAGCCCTCGCCGCCCCGCCCGAACACCGAAGGCACCGAGAGCGCCCGCACGTCGAATACGGGTTCGAGGGAGCGGAAGCTGACCAGGTCCCCCATGAGGGCCGGCCCGTCGGCCACCCGATCGGCTCTGGCCTCGTCGCTCAGGCGGGCCCATGCCCCGGGGCTGACCATGCGGGACAAGAACTGTTCGACCTCGACGGCCGGATCCTCCGACATCGGCGGCCAGGCTCGTGCCCTCCCGTCGGCGCCGGCCGGTGCCCGCCTGAATCCGAGCCAGGGCATCGGCGGCTCGAAGGCGCCGATGGCATCGAAGGCCCGGGGCGCAGCCAACGCCGCGCCGACCACGACGTCTCCCCCGAAGCTGTGCCCGACTGCGACCAGGGGGCCGGCGGAGCCGCCGCCCACCGAGCGGGAGCTGCGCAGGTCTCCGGCAATGGCCAGCAGGTCCTCGATATGCCCGCCCATGTCCGTCACCCCTGCGCCACGCGAGCCGTGATAGCCCCGCCGGTCGTAGACCACGGTCGTCGTCTCGGGCATCCGGCGCGTGACGCGCCGGAAGCTCTCGCCCCGATCGAGCGATCCGTGCACGAAGATCACCGTGGGTGCCGCCGCGGTGGCGGGTCGTACGGTCACGTCGAGTCCGCTGGGAAAGGTCATGGGCAGGGAAGACGCTACCCAAACTGCCCCGGGACCCCGATCACCGCCGGTAGGGTTGGACCATGACCCAACCGGCGAACGCGAGTGGCTCCTTTGGCCCCAACGCGTGGCTGGTCGACGATATGTACGACCGTTTCCTCGCCGATCCGGGCTCGGTGAGCGAGAGTTGGCGGGAGTTCTTCGCCGATTTCCGGCCGGCTCCGGTCCCGGTCCCTCAGGGCCTGGCCGCCCCCACCCCACTCACGGAAAGTCCGATCGGGGCTGAGGGGGCCGCTCCGCGGAGCGACGTTCCTGCAGCCGCCGTTGCAGCGGCGTCCAAGCCGCCGGTTACCCCGGTCCCGACGCCGATCGGGGAGTCGGCCCCCGAAGAGGCCGTCGTCTTGCGCGGCGCCGCATCACGCATCGTCGCCAACATGGAAGCCAGCCTGGGTGTCCCGACCGCCACGAGCGTGCGGTCCGTGCCGGCGCGACTGCTCGAGGTCAACCGCCTCATCTTGAACAACCAACTGGCCCGCACGACGGGGGCCAAGGTCAGTTTCACCCACATGATCGGTTACGCCGTCGTGCGGGCACTCCACGACGTGCCGGCCCTCAACGCGGCATTCGTCGCCGACGCGGACGGCAACGGAAAGCCCGGCGTCATCCACCACAAGCATGTGGGGCTCGGCTTGGCGGTGGATCAGGAGAAGAGCGACGGCACCCGCACGCTGCTCGTCCCTTGCATCAAGGAAGCCGACACACTCGACTTTCGTGCCTTCGTCCTGGCCTACGAAGACCTCATCCGCAAGATCCATACGGGCAAGATCGGTCCGGACGATTTCGCCGGCACCACGGTCTCGCTGACCAACCCCGGCACGCTCGGCACCGTGCAGTCCGTGCCCCGCCTCATGCCGGGACAGGGGGCGATCATCGGGGTCGGCGCGTTGGGCTACCCGCCCGGCTTCGAGGCCGCCGACCCACGCGTCCTGGCCGAGCTCGGCCTCGGCAAGGTGGTCACCCTGACGTCGACCTACGACCACCGCATCATTCAGGGCGCCGAGTCCGGCCTCTTCCTCGGTCGAGTCGCCGCGCTCCTCACCGGAACCGACGGCTTCTACGACGACCTCTTCGAGTCGATGGGCGTGCCCTACGAGCCGGTGCGCTGGCAGGTCGACTCGAACGCGGGCGGCGACGCCGAGGAGGGTGAGCACCTGCGCCTGGTCAAGCAGGTGCACGTGCAGACCCTCATCAACATGTATCGGGTGCGCGGCCATCTCATCGCCCACCTCGACCCTCTCGATGCCGAGCCGCCGCACATCCACCCCGAGCTGGACCCGCTCACCTACGGCTTGACCATCTGGGACCTGCCCCGCAGCTTCGTGGCCGACGGCTTGGCCGGGCGCGAGGTGGCCACGCTCGACCAGATCCTGCACGTCCTGCGCGATGCCTACTGCCGGACGTTGGGCATCGAGTACATGCACATCCAGGATCCGGAGCAGAAGCGCTGGATCCAGCAGCACGTCGAAGGCCAGCCCACGACGATGAACATCGAGGAGCAACGCCACATCCTCGACCGCCTCAACGCGGCCGAGGTGTTCGAGAAGTTCCTCCACACCCGTTATGTCGGTCAGAAGCGCTTCGGTCTCGAAGGGGCGGAATCGACCATCGTCCTGCTCGATGCCCTCCTCGACTCGGCCGCCGGTGCCGGCGTGGCCGAAGTGGTCATGGGCATGGCCCACCGGGGACGCCTCAACGTGCTGGCCAATATCGTCGGGAAGTCCTACCGCGACATCTTCGAGGAGTTCGAGGGCAACCTCGATCCCGAGTCCGTCCAGGGTTCGGGCGACGTGAAGTACCACAAGGGTGCCCGGGGCGTCTTCGTGGCCAGCGCAGGGGAGGAGCTCCCGATCACGCTGTCCTCGAACCCCTCGCATCTCGAAGCGGTCGACCCGGTCGTCGAGGGCATGACCAGGGCCAAGCAGGATCGGCTCTCCCCGCCGACCGACGGGACACCGGCCGCCGCCTCCGAAGGGACGTGGGGCTTTCCGTGCATGTCGGTGCTCGTCCATGGCGATGCCGCCTTCGCGGGACAGGGCGTCGTGGCCGAGACGCTGAACCTGTCCGGTCTCTCGGGTTACCGCACCGGCGGCACCGTGCACGTGGTGATCAACAACCAGCTCGGCTTCACCACGGCGCCGGCTTCGGCCCGCTCGTCGGTCTATCCGACCGACGTGGCCAAGATGGTCCAAGCACCCATCTTCCATGTCAATGGCGACGACCCCGAAGCCTGCGTGCGCGCCGCTCGCCTTGCCTTCTCGTTCCGCCAGACCTTCCACAAGGACGTCGTGATCGACCTCGTCTGCTATCGCAAGCACGGGCACAACGAGGGCGACGACCCGAGTTACACCCAGCCGCTCATGTATCAGCGCATCGACGCCAAGCGCTCGGTGCGCAAGCTCTATACCGAAACGCTGGTGCGCCGGGGCGACATCACGCTCGACGAGGCCGAGACCGCGCTCGACGATTTCAACGGCAAGCTGCAGACCGTGCTCGACGAGGTGCGTCAGGAGCCTTCGTTGGCGCCCACGGAGCTGCCACCCACCGAGCCGTCGCCGGTGGTGGCCGATCCACCCGAGACGGGTGTGGCGCCCGACGTGCTGCACGCGTTGTCCTCTGTGGTGCGGACGGTGCCCGACGGTTTCACGATTCATCCGAAGCTCGAACGACAATTCGCCGAACGCGACGAGCTGGTCGCATCGGGTTCGGTGGACTGGGCCCTGGCCGAAGCACTGGCCTTTGGGACCCTCATGTACGAGGGGGTCAACGTGCGCCTCACCGGGCAGGACACCCGGCGCGGCACCTTCAGCCACCGTCATGCCGTCCTCGTCGACTACTCGAACGCCGAGGAGTACGTCCCGCTGGCCCACATCCGTGACGGCCTTTCCCGCGTCGGGGCCGCCCAGCTCATCCCGACCGACGCCATGGGCAATTTCACCGTGCGCGACTCGTTGCTCTCGGAGTATGCCGCGGTCGGCTTCGAATACGGCTACTCGGTCGAGGCGCCCGAGGCTCTGGTGGCGTGGGAGGCCCAGTTCGGTGACTTCGCCAACGGGGCCCAGATCATCATCGACAATTTCTTGGCTGCGGCTGAGATCAAGTGGGGCCAGTACGCCGGCCTCGTCATGCTCTTGCCGCACGGCTACGAGGGCCAGGGTCCCGAGCACTCGTCGTCGCGCTACGAGCGCTTCCTCTCGCTCAGCGCCCGCGGCAACATGCGGGTGGCGGTCCCGTCGACCTCGGCCCAGTACTTCCACCTCCTGCGCTCCCAGGCACGCCTGACCCCGAAGCGCCCGCTCATCGTCGTCACCCCCAAGTCGATGCTGCGGGCGCACGCGTCGCGCTCGCGCCTGGCCGAACTCGAATCCGGTGGCTTCCGGCTCCTCATTGACGACGAGGCCATCGAGGATCCGGCTACCGTGCAGCGCATCGTGCTCTGCAGCGGCAAGATCGGCCACGAGGCGCTGGCCTACCGCGAAAGCCAGGACCCCGCCGTCGGTGCCCAGGCCGCACTCGTACGCGTCGAGCAGCTCTACCCCTGGCCTGAACGGCATATCACCGATGTCTTCGAGCGCTACCCCAACGCCACCGAAGTCGTGTGGCTCCAAGAGGAGCCCGAGAACATGGGTGCTTGGTTCTTCGTCCACGCCCGGCTGCACGCATGCCTGCCCGGTCGCCTCAAGCTCCGCCACGTGAGCAGACAAGAGTCGGCCAGCCCGGCCATCGGCAGCGCCGCCCTGCATGCGCTCGAGCAGGCTGACCTTCTTCGGCGGTCCATTGGCTGAACCGCACCATGTCGTGGTGGACGGGTCCAACCTGGCCACCGAAGGACGGACCGCCCCAAGCCTCAAGCAGCTCGACGAGGCGGTGCGCGCCTACGCGGTCGAGGACCCCGACGCGAGCATCATCGTGGTGGTCGACGCCACGTTCGAGCACCGCGTCTCCGACGAGGAACGCGAAGAGGTCCGGACGGCCATGCTCAACGGTGAAGTGATCTCGCCGCCGGCCGGGGCCATCGGCCGGGGTGATGCCTTCGTCCTGCGCATTGCCGAACGCACCGGCGCCATCGTCCTTTCCAACGATTCCTTCCAGGAGTTCCACGGTGAGCATCCGTGGCTCTTCGACGAGGGCCGGCTCATCGGCGGCAAGCCGGTCCCCGGAGTGGGCTGGATATTCACGCCCCGGATACCCATCCGCGGTCCGAAGAGCCGTGCCGCCACGGCGGAAGCCAAGTCGAAGCGGAAGGATCCCGATTCGGCCCCGGCCAAGGCGGCCGAGCTCGCGCGCGCCGCAAAGAAGGCGGCCAAGCGGGGCTCCAAGGCAAAGAAGGCGACCAAGGCGGCCGAACCGGCGGTGTCGGTCGACACCACGTGGCCGATCACGCCGACGGTGCCCCCACCGGGTCGGGTCAAGGTCGATCCCGTCCTCTCCAGCGCCATCGAAGAGGCGGTCGAAGAGGCGCTGCACCCCGCGAAGCCGGCGCGCACCAAGGCGCCGGCGAAGAAGGCGGCCCCCCAGCGCAGCGCCAAGGCGAAACGAGAAGCCGCACCGTCGACCTCGTCGGCGCAGGCCGACGCGTCGAACCGGAAGAATCGGGCGACGCCTCCGCCGGCCGTCAACGAGCCCCTCGCCTTCATCAACTTCGTCGCTGCGTTCTCCCTGGGCACGACCGTCGAGGGTGAGGTGGTGTCGTTCACCTCGCACGGCGCCATGGTCGACGTCGCCATGCCCGACGGCGGCACCCTGCACTGCTATATCCCGCTGACGGCGATGGGTACGCCGCCTCCGACCAAGGCGCGCCAGGTGCTCAAGAAGGGCGAGGTGAGGCCGTTCGTCCTGGCCGGCCTCGATCCGCCCCGGCGCGTCGCCGAGCTGGCCCTTGCCGAGTCGGGCGCGTCGCCGGCCCGACGGAGCGAGCCGAGCCGGAGCGCCCGGGCCGCCGAGCCGACCTCGGCACCGCCCGACGGCCGGCGCAGTGCCGGGGAAGCCGGCCCGGCCGGGAAGGCCGTGGCGTCCAAGAAGTCGGCCAAGAAGGCCGCCGGCACCAAGAAGGCCGCGGCCAAGAAGGCGACGGCCGCAAAGAAGTCGGCCGCCCCCAAGGCCGCACCGGTGAAGAAGGCCGGGGCCAAGAAGACGGCCGCGAAGAAGACGGCCGCGAAGAAGGCCGGAGCCAAGAAGATCGCGGCGAAGAAGACTGCGGCCAAGAAGGCGGCAAAGGCCAAGAAAGCCCCGGCCAAAAAGGCGGCAAAGGCGGCGCGTCACTAAGGGTGGGTAACGTCGCCCGGATGGAGCTTCCCGACCCCGCCGACGTCCTGCCGCATCGGCCACCATTCCTCTTCGTGAGCGAGATCATCGCCGTCGAGCCGGGCGTCTCGGCCCGCGGGCACTGGCGTCTGACGGGCGACGAGCCGTTCTTCGGCGGTCACTTCCCCGGTCGGCCGACTCTGCCCGGCGTGCTCATGGTCGAGTCCCTGGCCCAGATGGGGGGCATCGCCGTCCTCCTCGACCCACGCTACGCCGGCAAGTTGCCACTCTTCGGCGGGATCGAGAAGGCGCGCTTCCGGCGCCAGGTCGTCCCGGGTGACACCCTCGAGCTCGATGTGTCCATGGACCGCCTCTCCGCCCGGGCCGGCAAAGGTCGCGGCGTGGCCTCGGTGGGCGGTCAGACCGCATGCGAGACAGACCTTCTCTTCGTGATCGCGGATGGAGCAGCCTGATGCGCCTTGCCACCTGGAACGTCAACTCGCTCACGGCGCGCCTGCCTCGGGTGACCGAATGGCTCGAGCAGCAGCAGCCAGATGTGCTGTGCATGCAGGAGACGAAACAGGCTGACGACAAGTTCCCCGAAAAGGCGTTCGCCGAACTGGGCTACGACTCCGCGCACCACGGCGAGGGACGCTGGAACGGCGTCGCCATCTTGAGCAAGGTCGGGCTCGACGACGTACGGCGTGGCTTCGACAATCCCGAAGACGAGCACGGGGCGCGCGTCATCTCGGCCTCGTGTGCGGGCACGACGGTGGTGGCGGTCTACGTGCCCAACGGGCGGTCGCTCGACAACGAGATGTACCCCATCAAACTCGAGTGGTTGGCCACGTTGCGCCGCACCCTCGACGAACGCTGTCCCGCCGGCTCGTCACTGGCCGTGTGCGGTGACTTCAACGTCGCGCCCGACGACGGCGACGTGTGGGACCCGGCCGCGTTCGTCGGCGCCACCCATGTGAGCGAGCCCGAGCGCAGCGCGCTGCGCTCGCTCGAAGAATGGGGACTCGACGACGTCTTCCGCCGCTTCAACGAGCCGGGCACCTTCACCTGGTGGGACTATCGCGCCGGCGACTTCCACCAGGGCCGGGGGCTGCGCATCGACCTGGTACTCGTCAGCAATGACCTGTCCGAACGGGCGACGGGCGCCTTTCGCGACCGTGACGCCCGCAAAGGCCAGAAACCTTCCGATCACGCGCCTGTGGTCGTCGACTTCGCCTGACCGTTTTCAGGGAAGCACGAAAGCCTCTCGCCGGGGGAAGCGAGAGGCTTTCGTGCACGGGCGCCGACCGTGGAAGCAGGTATCGGCCTGCCGGGGGGAGCAAGTGCCGGGGGGATGGGGAGAGGGACCGAGGGGGACGAGGGCAGAACGGGAGGGGGAGAGTTCCCGCTCAGCCCTCGTCGAGAAGGAGGTCGCGCAGCGATACGCCGTCGCAGATTCGCACAATCTCCTCGAAATCACGCTGGGTGAGGGACTCCTGCACCTCGGTCCAGCTCTTCGCGCCGTCGCGCATGTAGTTCATGAAGATCTGCCAAATGGCGAGCCGCTTCTTCATCCGATCAAGTTCGAATTCGAGAGCGGCGTAGTTGATGACTTCGACCTCCGCCTGGTCGTACTCGTCCATCTCGTCGTAGTCACTGACGCCGTTGAGCAAGTCGAGACGCAAACGCTCGAGGCCTTCATCCATGGCCCAAGCGTCCGAAGCGTGACTCTCCATCTGCATCGTTGTCTCTCTCCAGTTGGCTGCGGTGTCTCCGGGATGTGACACCGACTTGTGGGTCGCATGGTGTCAGCCCGCTGCTGACTCCTATAGAGCCGATCGGCTCTAATGGCGCCTACCGCCAGGAGCGTTGTCGCGTCGTTGGTGATGTCGACAACGCTCGGTCTACAACTGGACAGGATTTGATCTACAGCTGCACTTCGATGAGATTCGGGCCCCGTTCTCGCATGCCCGTCTCGAGCGCGCTGACCAGATCTTCCGCGTTCTCCACCCGACGGGCCGGCACGCCCATGCCGCGAGCGAGATCGCAGAAGTCGAGCTCGGGATCGGTCAGATCGAGCAGGCGGCGTGCCTGTGGACCACCGGCTTCTGCACCCACGCGGTGCAGTTCGATGTTGAGGATGGCGTAGCTGCGATTCGACAGCACGACCGTGGTCACGTTCAAACCCTCTCGGGCCTGGGTCCAGAGTGCCTGGAGCGTGTACATGGCGCTGCCGTCGGCCTGCAGCGAGAGTACCGGTCGATCGGGCGCGGCAATGGCGGCACCCACGGCCATGGGCATGCCGATGCCGATCGCCCCACCCGTGAGGGTGAGCCAATCGTGGCGAGGGCAGCCGGCGGTGGCGCCGGGAATGAAGAGACCCGACGTGTTGCCCTCGTCCACCACGATCGTTCCTTCGAGCAGGGTGGCACCGATGGCGGCGGCCAGGGTCTCACTGTTGAGTGCGCCTCCCGGTCGCTCCGGTCGGGAGGCCAGCGCCGGCGTGGCGCCGTCGGAGGGCGCGCCGAGCGCATCGGCCAGAGCTTCGAGGGCAATGGCCGCATCCTCGCCCGGGCGGGCCAGCGTGTGCACCGTGCAGCCCATGGGCACCAGATCGCTCGCCTTGTCCGGATAGGCGAAGAAGGACACCGGTGACTTGGCGTCGACGAGGATGAGGTGGCGCACGCCATCGAGTTGGGCCTGGGCCATTTCGGCCAGATAGGCCAGCCGCTCCACCGCCGGGATGCCCGCGCCTCGCTCGAGGTTCGACGGGAAGGTCTCGCACAACAGCGTCGCCCCCGCGGCGTTCGCGCTCCGGCTGGCGGCCGTCAGGCCCGCTGCCCGCAGCGCGCTTCCGCCGAGGAGCAGGGCGGTCCGTTCCCCCGAGCGCAACGCCTTGGCCACCTCGTCGATCGTGTCGGTCGGCACCACGGAGCGCCGGGCGACTGGGCGTGGGGGGCACGGGCCACCGGCGGTCTCGGACCACGACGCGTCCGCCGGGAGTACGAGCGTGGCCACGCAGCCGGGAGGCCCGTAGGCGGCTGCCACGGCATCGGCCGCATCGCCCGCGACGTCGTCGGCCCGCGCCGTCGATCGATACCAACCAGAGACCGCGCCGGCGATCGACGCAATGTCCGACTCGAGCGGCGCGTCGTAGCGGGTGTGATACGAGGCGTGGTCGCCCACCACGTTGACGATGGGGGTGCGGGCCCGCCGCGCGTTGTGCAGGTTGGCCACGCCGTTGCCCAGACCGGGTCCGAGGTGCAAGAGCGTGGCCGCGGGGCGACCGGCCACCCGTCCGTAGCCGTCGGCGGCCCCGGTCACCACGCCCTCGAAGAGACAGAGGACGCCCCGCATGGCCGGCACGTCATCGAGCGCGGCGACGAAATGCATCTCGGACGTGCCCGGGTTGGCGAAACACACGTCCACGCCGGCGTCGACGAGCGTGGAGATGAGGGCACGGGCACCGTTCATGGAGTTGCTCCTGTTCGTGGTCGGCCACTCCGGGCGCCCGGAGACGTGGTGCCGTCAGGGGACGGCAAGGAGTCAGGCATCGGTCGCCGCCGGGCCAAGGAGGCGACCGGGCCCGAGGATCCCGGTCGGGTCGAACACCGCCTTGATCGCCCGCATCAACTCGAGTGCATGCGGATCCTCGAGCTCGAGAAAGAAGGGCAGCTTGGCCGTCCCGATGCCGTGCTCGCCCGAGATGGCACCACCGGCGTCGACCGCCGTGCGGAAGATCTCGCGTTCGAGCGCGTGGCGCTTTTCGGCATCGGGTTGGAAGACGGCGAGGTGCACGTTGCCGTCGCCCACGTGGCCGCAGCCGCTGATGAAGGCTCCGTGCGCAGCCCCGAGCTCGGCCACCTGGACCAGGTAGTCCGGAATGGCCGCCCGGGGGATGACGGCGTCGATGATGTCGTCCGCCCCTGCCGCCTTGGTCACGAAGAACAGCCGTTCCCGGGCCACGATCAACTCGGAGCCGGCCTGAGGCGGAAGGACGTAGACGTCGATGGCCTCGAGGGTCTCGAGGAGTGTGCCCAGCGCTTCGGTGTCTTCGTCCAGCCGGGCGACCGAGGTCTGCTCGAGCACCACGATGAGGTAGGCCTGCGCCGCCTCCTTGACTGCGTCGGGAATCCCCAGCTCGAGACCGGCGGCGTTGGTCATGCTGGAGAGCACGAGCGCGTCCGCGTATTCGAGGATGGTCGGGTTGATCCCGCTCGCCACGATGCGGGGCACGGCGCGGGTCACGTCGGCCAGGGTGGCGAAGGGCACGAGAACGGTGGCCGAGTCGGTCGGCCGCGGCTGGACCTTGACCGTCACCTCCGTCGTGACGGCCAACGTTCCTTCGGAGCCGATCAGCAGCTGGGTCAGGTCGTAGCCGGTCGAGCACTTGACGAACTTGCCGCCGGTGCGCAGGACCGATCCGTTGGCCAACACGACCTCGAGACCCAGGACGTGGTGGCGGGTCACGCCGTAGCGGACGGCGCGCATGCCGCCGGCGTTGGTGCCGACGTTGCCGCCGAGTGATGCGCTCTGCTCGCCCGGCGACACCGGATAGGTGAGCCCGAGCGGTGCCAGCTCGGCATTCAGCTGTTCGAGTGTCACGCCCGGTTCGACCACGGCCACCTGGTTCTCGGTGTCGATCTCGCGAATGCGGTTCATCCGGTCGAAGGCGAGGAGGATGCCGTCGGCAACGGGGACGGCCGCTCCCGACAGCCCGGTCCCGCTGCCCCGGGCGATCACGGGAACGCCGCGCTCGACGGCCACCAGCAGGACCTCGACCACCTCGCTGGTCGAACCGGGCAGGACCAGGGCCAGCGGAACCTGAGGGTTGACGTTCAGTGTCTCGTCGTGGGTGTAGTCGGCGCGCACGTCGTCGCCGCTCACGACGTTGGTCTCACCGACCGCCTTGCGCAGCTGCTCGAGGAGTTCCGACATGTCCCGCGTGCTCACCTCTCGACGGATCGGACGGACCGGACCGGACCGGACCGGACCGGACCGACCTTACCGGCCGTTCGCTGCCCGGTCCCTGGTCAGTGCCCGGACCCCGGCCAGTGCCCGGACCCTGGGCAGGGACCCCGGTGCCGACGTGCCGGGTCCGACGTGCCGGGTCCGACGTGCCGGGTCCGACGTGCCGGGTCCGACGTGCCGGGTGCGACCCGCCGGGTGCGACCTGCCGGTACCCGGCGTCCGGTCTCAGGTCTTGGGGGTGTCGACGCCCTCGGCCAAGCGTTGACGCAGCTCCGCCACGCGGGTCGAGACCTCCGATGCCGCGACCGGCGCGGCGTCCTTGTCCAGCAGCTCGATCGCCCGCTCGATAGGCGCCAGCCAGGGGCTCGGTCCCCGCTCGACACCACCGCCCCGGTCGCCCCCTCCGGCGTCGTTCTCGTCGCCCGAGCGTTCGAACCAGCTGCACCACAACTCGTCCTCGGAGCGGGTCAGGGCGACATAGAGGAGGCGGCGCTCCTCGTCCACCGCAGCGGGGGTCTGGGCCGAGGCCAGAGGCATGAGGCCCGCGCTCAGTCCCGCAACGATGACCGTCTGCCACTGGAGTCCCTTGGAACGGTGGAACGTGGAGAGCACCACGTGGTCCCTGGGTGCGTCGTCGAGGGCCTCGCGGTCGTCGCGCTCCCGTTCCCGCTCACGGGCCTCGGCCGCCCCTCGGCCGGACGATCGGGCGCGCAGGTCACTGGCCGGTCCGAGGTCGGCACCGGCCACGGCGGCCGGAACTCCGGCCGCGTCCATGGCGGCCTGCAGCTTGGTCAGCTGGGCATTGGTCCGGGTCAGCACGGC
This sequence comes from uncultured Acidimicrobiaceae bacterium, assembly GCA_963754445.1. Taxonomy (GTDB): domain Bacteria; phylum Actinomycetota; class Acidimicrobiia; order Acidimicrobiales; family RAAP-2; genus Bog-473. The sequence continues at coordinate 339,421 of CAVWFT010000001.1, forward strand.
AATGGAGGACCAACGCCGTCCGGGCGTTCGCGCCATTTTCGCCTGGTGGGCCACCCAGCGGGCCTCGTCGTCGTCGGTGGCGTGCGAGACCACACGGGGCACCGGCCCGTCGACTCGGGACGTACGCGGCGGCACGACCGCCTCGGCCGCCGCGCCGCCGGCATCGCGCAGGACCTCGGTGGCCACCGCCACCACCTGGGGGGTGCAGCGGTGGTTCTCGTCGAGGCGGATGATCTTCGTGCCCCGCAGGAGCTCGGGCAGCCGGTCGAGCAGGGTGGGGTCGGCACCGTTGAACCCGTAGACCGACTGGTTGGGGTCGCCCACGACGAAGAGGTCGGGGTCGTCGGAGAGCAGGGCCGTGAGCAACCGGAACTGGGCCGGGTTGACGTCCTGCATCTCGTCGACGAAGAGGTGGCGGCTGCGCCAGCGAATGGAGTCGGCGAACTCGCTGTCGCCGGCCAGGGCGTCCGCGCAGGCCACGATCAGGTCGTCGAAGTCGAGCAAGCGCCGCTTGGTCCGCTCTGCTTCGTAGCGGGCGTACACCTCGGCCACCTGCTCCGGACCGACGCCGCTGCGCCGGCGGTGCCGACGTGCCTCGCCCTCGTAGCGGTCCGGAGGAACCAGCCGGGCCTTCGCCCAGCCGATCTCGCCGTCGAGCGCTCGGGTGCGTCGGGGGTCGCCGGTCATCACGTCGGCCAGGAGGCGGCGCCGGTCGGGGAGCAGGACCGGGGCCGGGCGGCCTCGCAGCTCGCGGTGCTCGCGCAGAAGGCCGAGGGCGGTGCGGTGGAACGTGCCGGCCTTGACGCCCGAGACGCCGAGCGACCAGAGCCGGGCCCGCAGCTCGTCGGCCGCCTTGCGGCTGAACGTGGTGACCAGGGTGCGGTCGGCATCGATGGAGCCGTCGCGGACCCGGCGGGCCACCCGCAGCGTCAGGACGCGGGTCTTTCCGGCGCCGGCTCCGGCCACGACGCAGAGGAGCGGCTCCTCGGACTCGATCGCCTCACGCTGAGCCAGGGTCAGGCGGTTCGCGCCGGGGAGGGCCTCCCACGTCTCGGCCTGATCTTCCGTCTGTTCTTCCATGCCCTCGAAGGTCATGACCACCTCGGCAGGGTATCGAGAGGGTGCGCGTCGCGGCGCTGGCGGGACCTGCGCCTATGGTGGCCCACGGGCGGGCTCGGCGCCCGTCCGGGGTGGGGATCGAGCGCAACGCCTGGTCGTGAGGGGCGAGCACCGAACAGTGTGGGACCACGGGAGAACACGGGAGAAGGGATCGTCGAGCGGCGTGCGGACGAGGGAGTGCGAGGTCGTGGTGGTGGGGGCCGGGTTCTCGGGCCTCGCTGCAGCGCGCCACCTGCACCGAGCGGGTGTCGAGGTCGTGGTGCTCGAGGCGCGCCACCGGATCGGCGGGCGCTCCTTCACGGACATCACACCGGGCGGCTGCACCATCGACCGGGGTGGCCAGTGGATCGGACCCACCCAGGACCACCTGGCGGCGTTGGCCGACGAACTGGGAGTGCGCCGGTTCCGTACGTACACGACGGGACAGGGGATCGAGCTGCGCGACGGGAGCCGGAACCCCTACGTGGGCCTGATCCCGACCTCTGATCCCGACGGCGCCGCGGAGGGCATCGCCGCCATGCTCGATCTGGACCTGGCCGCCCTCGACGTGCCCCTCGACCGCCCCTGGGAGGCCCCCGACGCCGCCGCCCTCGACGGCCGCACCCTGGCCAGCTGGTTCGACGCCACCGTCGAGTCGGCGTCGGCCCGGGCCATCCTCGAGGTGGCGGTCAAGGCCATCTTCGGGACGGGCTCGGGCGAGCTGTCCTTGCTGTTCACGCTGTTCTATCTCGGCGCGGGCGGGGGCCTCTCCAATCTGGCTCGCACCACCGGTGGGGCCCAGGAGAGCCGATTCGCCGGCGGTTCGATGCAGCTGGCGGCGGGGATGGCGGCCGAGCTGGGGGAGCGAGTGGTGCTGGGGGCGCCGGTCGAGCGGATGGCCTACGAGGTCGGTGCCCTCCCCGTCGACGGCAGCCACGTCCGGGCCGTCGCCCGCCTGGTCGACGCCACGCGGGATCCAGCCGACCCGGATGCGCCCCACGAGGTGCTGACGGTCGAGGCGGATCGGGCCGTCATGGCCCTCGCACCGGCCTTGTGCGCCCGCATCGCCTACTCGCCTCCGCTGCCCGGTGGACGGGACCAGCTGACCCAGCGGATGCCGATGGGAGCCGTGATCAAGGTGCATGCCCTCTACGACGCGCCGTTCTGGCGGGAGGACGGTCTCAACGGGCAGGTCGTGGCTCCCGGCTCGCTCATGGAGAGCGCCTTCGACAACTCGCCCGAGGACGGCGCCCACGGCGCCATCGTGGGTTTCGTCGCCGGCGACGACTGCCGTCGTTCCGAGCGAGCCGGAGCCGAATCACGTCGGGCCGCCGTGCTGGCCGGCCTCGAACGAGCTTTCGGCCCGAGGGCGGCGCAGCCGACCGAGTACGTCGAGCAGCAATGGAACACCGAGCCCTTCACCCGGGGCGGACCCGTGGCCGTCAGCAGCCCCGGCGCGCTCACCGCACTGGGCCCAGCTCTGCGTGAACCCGTCGGCCCGCTGCACTGGGCCGGGACCGAGACGGCGACCAAGTGGTGCGGGTACCTCGACGGGGCGCTGAGCGCGGGCATCCGGGCCGCCGACGAGATCCTGGCTGCGTTCGGCCGCTGAGCGCCATCGGACGACACGACCCACGACCGCCGACCCCGCACGCCGAGACACACCACACCACACCACACCTCACCACACCACAGCACAGCGAGACGAAAAGGACGCCACGTTGGCCACGACCGAAGAGCTCATCGAGGCATACGCCGAATGGCGCACGCGATCGAACGACAACCCACGCCTGAACAAAATGGTGAAGGGCTGGGACCGCGTGATCCACTTCGTCACCAGTGACACGGCGCAGACCTACACCATGCGGGTCGAAGGCCAACAGCTCTCCCCGCTCGAGACGGGTGCCGTCGGCCCACCCGACGTCATCGTGACGGGCCTCAGCGAAGACTTCTGCGACCTGTTCTGGGGCGACCTCAACCCCTCGGAGAAGTACATGAACGGCGAGATCACGCTGACGGGCTCGCAGGCCGACGTCATGCGCATCGATGCCATCTCCATGGTGGCCTTCCTCGACGCCTGATCCCGTTCCCGTGACCGACACCTCCCCGGTCACGCTCCGCCGCGCTCTCGGGGTGCGCACGGTCGTGACCACCTCGACCGGCCTGGCATTCGCCGCGCTCGAATACCTGGCTGCGGCGGGACTCGTGACCTATGTGGCCGGTGACTCCGCCTGGATCCCGATCGTCGTGGCGGGAGCCCTCGCCCTCCTCGCCTACGGCTTCTTCGGCGAGCTCAACGGTCTGTACCCGACGGCGGCGGCCATCCGCCTCTACATGAAGCGGGCGATGGACGACCGCGCTGCCCTCACGATCACCTTCACCTACATGACAACGATCATCCTCGTCATCGCGTCGGACGCCTTCATCGTGGGGAGCGCGCTGGCCCACGCGTTCGGCGAGCCGCCCTGGGTGGCCTCGATCTGGATCGTTGGGCTGCTCGCCGTCGCCGTGGTGACCAACCTGCGCGGCATCACGGTGGCCGGGCTGCTCCAGGACGTCGCCACCACGATCGTCATCGTGGCGACGCTCGTCATCGGGATCCTGGCCTTGACACGCAGCGGGCACCCGCTGCGTACGCCCCTCCAGCCGCTGCACGGGCACGGCTGGGCGAGCTTCCTCGAGGCGGTCGCGCTCGGTGTCTTCCTCTACAGCGCATTCGAGTGGGTGACCACCAGCGCGGAGGAGGTGCGCAGGCCGTCGTCGATCACCCGGGGCATGCTCATCGCCATCGGCATCCTGTGCGTCGTCTGCGCGGTGGCCACCGTGGCCATGAGCCACACCCTCAGCCATGGCGAACTGACGTCGGCCTACCCGCAGCTCTATCTCGGCGTCGCTGCGCTCGGCCACTGGGGACTGTGGGTGATGGCAGGCGTCACTGCGGTGACTGCACTCAACACGTTCAACGGCGGCTTCATCACTGCGTCGCGATTCATCTACGGCACGGCCCGCGAGGGCTCGTTGCCGCGCCCGCTTGCCTCGCTCAACGACCGGGCCGTGCCGTGGGTCCCCGTGGTGGTGCTCGGCGCTGTCTCGGCCGTGGTGGCACTCCTGGTGGCAGTGACCCACGCCTGGGCGGTGTTGGTGGCGGTGGGTGCGGCGCTCGAGGCGATGATCTACGGCGTGGCCGCCTTCTGCGCCGTGCGCCTCCGACAGCGACAGCCGGAAGTGCCCCGGCCCTTCCGCGTCCCGGGCTTGCGTGTCCTCGGGCCCGTCGGTGTCGTCCTGTTCGGTTTCCTTGCGGTCACCGCGTCGGTGTCGGTACAGGACAGGTTCGATCCGGCTCCCCTCATCGTGATCCTGGTCGCAGGCGCATGCAGCGCGATCTACGTGTTGCGCGTCCTGCCCGGCGTCAAGGCCAAAGAGGAGGCCCGCCGGGCGGCGCGGCCACGCCGGCGTCCGACCCGGCCGAGCGAGAGGTGAGCCTCAGGCGATGCGATGGGTGCGCAGGGCACGGCGCCGAGCTTGGCGTTGACGGGCCAAGTCGATCAACGACTCGATGACATCGCCGAACGATCGACCTTCGGCTTCCCAGAGCATGGGGAACATGGAGATGGGGGTGAACCCGGGCATGGTGTTGACCTCGTTCACCACGATCTCGCCGTCCCCGAGCAAGAAGACGTCGACCCGGGCCAGCCCTTCGACCCGCAGGGCGCGATAGGCGGCTTCGGCCACCCGTTGGGCGTGGGCCAGCTGGTTGGGATCGAGATCGGTGGGCGCGATGGTCTCGGCCAGTCCGAGGACGTACTTGTCTTCGTAGTCGTAGAAGTCGCGGCTGGCGATGATCTCGCCCGCTCGCGACACCAGCACCTCCTCGTTGCCCATGACGGCGAGCTCCAGCTCGCGACCCCGGACGAACTCCTCGAGGATCACGTGGTCGTCGAACTCGAAGGCCGAGGTGACCGCGTCACCGAGCCCCGCCACCTCGGTCGCCTTGGCCACCCCGATGGAGGAGCCCAGGTTGGCCGGCTTGACGAACAGCGGGAGGCCGAGGGCGGCCACGGCTTCGTGCATGGCGTCGGGCGACCAGGCAGACCGGTGCACGACGCGCCAGGCCGCAACGGGGATGCCGCGGTCGTGGAGGACCGATTTGGCGACCCCCTTGTCCATGCAGACGGCCGAAGACAGGACGCCGGCCCCGACATAGGGGAGACCGAGCGCCTCGAGATGACCTTGGATCACCCCGTCCTCGCCGAACGGCCCGTGCAGGACGGGAAAGACGACCGCGTTCGGTGGCAGATCGTCACTCAGGTGGGCGAGTTCTGCGTCGGGGTACTTCTGCACCAGCTCGTCGGGCGACTCGAGCGCGTCGCCAGCCTCGATGTCGACCAGCTCGGACTGCGCGTCGACCCAGCGCGTGTCGTGGGTCAGACCGATGAGGCGCACGGTCCAGGAGCGATCGAGTGCGGTCTGGACGATCCGTCGGGCCGAGATGCACGAAATCTCGTGCTCGGCAGACGGACCTCCGTAGATGACCGCCAACGTCCCGGTTTCGCGCATCGGACGAGGCTATACAATCGGCACCGAGGACATGCGTGCGCTTTTCGACGGCTGAACTCGCAACCCATCTGGGCGGAGCCCTCGTCGGGCCCGATGTCACGGTCGTCGGGGCGAGCATCGACTCGAGGACCATCGAGGCGGCCCAGCTCTTCGTGCCGATCGTCGCCGAGCGCGACGGCCACGCCTTCATTGCGACGGCGGTCGATGCCGGTGCAGCCGCCTACCTGACCGCCCGCGCCCCCGTCGGTGGCACGGCGATCGTGGTCGACGACACGGCGCAGGCGCTGTTGCAGCTCGGCCTGCTGGCCCGGGGCCGCGTGGTCGAGGGCGCGATCGGGATCACCGGGTCGGTCGGCAAGACCACGACCAAGGACCTGTTGCGCGGCGCCATGTCCTCCACGTTCTCCGTCGCGGCGAGCGAGCGCTCGTTCAACAATGAGCTCGGGCTACCTCTGACGCTGCTCAACGCGCCCGACGATGCGCAATGGGCCGTACTCGAGATGGGCGCCCGTGGGGCGGGGCACATCAGTCGCTTGGCCCAGGTGGGCCGGCCCACCGTCGGCATCGTGACCAGCGTGGCCATGGCGCACGTCGAGTTCTTCGGCGATCTCGACGGCGTGGCGCGGGCGAAGGCGGAGCTCGTCGAGGCGTTGCCTGCGTCCGGCGTGGCGGTGCTGAACCTCGACGATGCGCGGGTCGCCGACATGGCCACGAAGAGTGCCTGCCCCGTGTTGGGCTACGGGGTCGATCCCCGTGCTGAGGTACGCGCGGCGGAGCTGGTGGTCGACGACTCGTTGCGGCCGCGCTTCCGTCTGCTCACCCCCTGGGGCGACGGTGAGGTACGACTCAGCGTGCGTGGGCTGCAGCAGGTGCCCAACGCACTGGCGGCGGCGGCGGCGGCGCTGTGGTGCGGCGTCCCGTTCGACGCCACGGTGTCGTCACTCTCCGCCGCCACTGGGTCGCCCTTCCGGATGGAGGTCCACCACATACCCGACGGCCCGCTCCTGGTGGCCGACTGCTACAACGCGAATCCCGCCTCCACCGAGGCGGCGCTGCGGTCGCTCGCCGCTGCGCCCGCCGCTCGGCGGCTGGCCCTGCTCGGGCTGATGGCCGAGCTCGGGGCCGCCACGGAGAAGGAACATGCCCGGATGGCGGGATTGGCCGAGGAGTTGGGGATCGAGGTCGTCGGATACGGCACCGGCCTCTACGGCCCCGCCCGGGTCGACGATGCCGCGTCGGCCGTGGCCCTCTTGGCCCAACTCGGTGGGGGAGACGCCCTTCTGGTCAAGGGAAGCCGGGTGAACCGGCTCGAGGACGTGGTCCTCGCCTACGCCTCGGCGCGCCATCATTCGCTGGCCACCGGCGCGTAGTCGGCCCGTCGGGGCACCGGACCTCCCGGGCGCTCGAGCATGCGGCGACTCAACACACCGAAGAGCTCCTCGGTGCGCGCGGACGGCGAGCTTCCCGGATCGAGCGCATCTGCCAGGCGCAGGCAGTCACGCCATTCCAGGCGCAGGCGATCGGCGTCGCCCTCCGCCGCCGCGACCTCCATGGCTGCTCGCGAGAGGGCTTCGCTGAAGGGCTCGACGGCCCGCGCCCGGTCCAGCCCCCATCGGGCCAGCTCGTAGCGTGGGATCCCGACGGCCAGGCGGGCCAGTGCGCAGGCCGCTTCGACCAGCACGGCACCGATCCGTCCGGCGTGGCCCTCGGTCTCCCACCAGGTGAATCCGGCGAGCGCGTTGGCCAACGGCTCACCCTCGACCAGATCGAGCGCAGCGCGATAGCACGCCATCGCCACATCGGGATCATCGTGCGCCTTGCCCTGCCGGACGAGGGCGACGGCCCGCTGCACGTCGACCGTCACCGCACTCGTCAACTGGTAGAGGCCGTTGCGGCTGCCGGCCGGGAACAAGAGCTCACCCTCGGGGCCCGACCCGAGGGCGCGCCGGGCCGCGTGGGCGACGTTGAAGAGCGTCTTCGAGGCGGCGTCCGCATCGCTGGAACCGAGGACGCGCGTGCGCAATCGGTCGCTGGTGATCTCGTTCGGGGCATGCAGGGCCAGATAGGCCACGAGCTCGACAGCCCGCCGGGCCCGGTTGGGTGGCAGCTCCTCGCGCAGACCGTCGAGGCGGGGCGTCGGGGTGAGCAGACGCACGTCCACCTGACCGGGCGCCAGTGCCCCGACCTCGTCGACGGTCCACGGGTCGTCCGCCGGACCGTGCCGGTCGGGGACGGTCTCCGACCGCGGTGCGCAGAGCTCGGCGATGTCCCGGGCGGCCTCGTCCGAGAGCAGCTGAGGGCGCAGGACCCGACCGGTCGGGTGGAGCGAGGCACCGTGGCTGTCGACGAGAATGCTCAGATCCGTGGCCGCCGCGGGATTCATGGTCACGACGGCGGTGCGGGCAGCCACCTCGGGGTCCAACCCGTCTGGCTGTCCGACGAAGACGGTGGACCCGGCGTTCCACGGATCGCGCAGGCGAGGGTCCGACGGATCGTCGGTGACCACGACGGTTTCGGCCCAGGCCCAGGCCTGCAGGGCCACCCGGGCGGCGCGGACGAACGCGGGCGCGGCATCGCCGAGGACAGGGAGCACGTCACCGGCCGCCAGGCCGACGATCCATGTCCCCGCGCCGTCATCACCAACGGGTAGCGCCAGAGGCAGGGCGGGATCGGACGGCACGTCCTCGCCCTCCAGCGTGGCGTGATCGGCCCGCCACGATCTCCCACCGTCGAGGGCCCGGAAGCCCGGTGGCGCGTCGGGGATGCTGCAGTCCAGGTGGAACGTGACACCGCTGGGGTCGACGTGCGCGAGCCGCAGCCGCGGCCTGGCCAGCGCCCGGTCCTGCAGCGCGCGGCCGAGCAGGCGATTGGCCTGTTCGAAGGAGTGGAGTGCCGGCACCCCGTCGAACCGATACAGCAGCGTCGCCGTGTCGATTGCTCGCTCGCCGAGACCCAGGCCGGCGAATGGATCCTCCAGCGCCGGAGCGCGGAGCCGTCGCCGGGACCGCCGGGCCAGGGCGGCGCAGGTCAGCGAACCCAGACTGAGGGCGACCAGCTCGGGCAGGTGGTTCGGACCGTCGTGGACGGCGGGTCTCTGCTCGACCGCGCGGCGTCGCTCCGCGTGGCGAGGCAGGTGAAGGTGCCAACCGACCCGGATGTGGTCGGGATCGACGAATCGCTCGGACGACGACACGGTGAGCCCGAGGTTCAAGGCGGCGATCGTCGTCCATTCGGCCTCGTCGTCGAGCCAGAGCCTGGCCAGGCTGGCCAGGGAGTCACCCGCCCGCACGACAAGGAGCGGGCTGGTCGGGTGCGTGATCGACGTCCCAGACTGCCGGGGCACGGGTCGCGCGTGGACCACCGCGTGTTGGGGTGTTCCCGTGGCACCCGCGCCGGTCGCCAGGCCGACGGGCGCGCCGACCGATGTCATGGCGAGCACACCGACGGCGATCCGGCCGGCGACCCGGTCCAGCATCGAGCCGCCGTGAACCGGAGCGACCTGACCCCGGCGGACGGAGACGGACACCGAGCGGAGCAGCTGCACGCAGCACAGGGCCCAGGCCAGCCAGGCAACCGCGGTCAGGACCACGAGTGCCCCGTGAGGCCAGGCCGACCAGGTTCGCCCGATTCCGCCGTGCACCGGATTGCCGACGACGAAGAGGAGCACTGCGGGTACCGCCGTGAAAGCCAGCAGGGCGGCGGCGGCGGCACCGGCCACGTCCGCCAGCCGCCGCAGGCCGGACGGCAAGGCTCGCTCAGCCATTCGGACCCCACGAGATGTTGAAGGAGACCGTGCTGGTCTCCGGGGAGGGCTCGCTCACCGTGGCCTGGCAGGTACCGGCCGCGTCCGGCAGCGAGGCCGCCATGCTCGAGGTCCCGCCCACGGTCTGCGTCTCGTTGGCGCACGAGACGGTCATGCTGAGATACACCTCGGAGGACCAGACGACGGAGACCTGCATCGACCCGTCGCCTGCGAACTGCACCGCGCTCGACGTCTGCGCCGGGGGATCGAGCACGCCTTCGGATTGGCTGCGGTCGGCCGGTATCGACCCCACCTGTGCCGTGGTGGTCGTGGTCGTCGTCGAGGGGAGCGTCGTCGTCGTGGGGGCCGCGTTGGGAGCAGCCGCAGTCGTGCCCGTCGTGCCGACATCGGCGGGTGGTGCCGGTGTGGTGGTGCGTGTCGGGAGGTCCGTCGTCGTGGTGGTTGTCGTTGTCGTCGTCGCCTGAGTCGGCGGCCGGGATGCATGCACGTTTCCCCCATCTTTCGCCGAGCGAGCAGAGGTATGCCGAAGGGACACCCGTGCCGATCCGCGCTGTGGCGCGCTGGCCGGGCCCCGACCGTTCGAGGCCTCGACGAGCAGCGCGATCAGGGCCAAGGACACGGCGAGAATCACCCACCAGTTCGGGCGTCCGCGGGCCCAGCGTGCGCGCAGCGCTTCCGCTGGATGACGTCCGCCGCCTGCCATCGCCACACGATACGCATGCGTCTCGAGCGGCGCGTCAATCCGCGGAGACACGCAGTCGTTGGCGCCCCCGATCGCGGCGCTGATAGAGCACGCGGCGCTCGCGACCTGTCGTTCTCGACAGTTCGGCGATGCTGAAACCCATCACTTGCTGCGCGTACAGGAGGCGAACCTCATCGGGGTTCATTCCTTCTGAGTGCAAGTTGATGAGCATCTTGGCCAACTGATCGAGGTCCGTCTCGGGACGCGCCAGACGATGGTCGTCCTCGGGATCGAAGCGCTGCGTCGGCGTGGCGGCCGACTTGTTCCGCATCAGTTGGCGGCGAAGACGGCAGCGAATCGCGGAGAGGAGATCGAGTACCGCGTAGGGGCGGTCCTGTCCGCTCCACTCCTCGATGACCAACCATGCCGTCGAGACGAGGTCACCGAAGAACTCGTCCGGGTCGCGCCACTCGCCGCCGCGTCCCCACTGCAATTTCGAGGCCACCACGATGAGCCCAGGCAGGAGCGCTTGTACCAGCAGCCGGCTGACGAAGGGATCACGGTCTGCTTCACGGAGGAACACCCGAATCACTGCGGCCGCCGCTTCCCGTTCGCGTCGACCCGAGGCGCGGCGCAGGTGTTCGACCAGCTGGTACGGCGTCGGGCACGGACCCGGCGCGGCCGCGGTCCCCACTAGCCGGCGCAAGGCGGGATCCCGACGAGCCACCCGGCGCAAGGCCTCGACCCCGGCGGATCCTCGGCCGACCGACTGCCATTCGGCGGTCATCTGGTCGATCAGTTGGGCATGGGACCTGGTGCTGGTGCGAGATGAGGACATGGTCCGCACCGTGACGAGCGTTCCTCCCCCGATGGCTCCCCCGGCGCGGAGCCGGAACGAATTGGCTGGTCGGAGGGCTCTCGGCGGGGGTCGCCTGTGTAGGGTCCCCAGACGGATCGTCCCCATTGCCCACACCAAGAGGGACGGTCCCGACGCAGGCACCCGCTGAAAATCATTGACAGACTCACTGCCTCGGCCGTCCGCTCCGCCCGGCTGACGGTCCGCCTGGGAACTGTCCGAGCTGGGGAGGTGCCGTCGAATGATGCCGAGCGACATCGGGGTGATCGACGTCATGATCGGCCTTCCCCGCGCGCACGTTCAGGTCCAGAGCGAGACCTGGCGGGTCTGGGCACACGGCGCCGAGAAAATGACCCTGCGGCTGCAACGCTCCGGATCGCCGACACCGCCGTCCGCTCGCGACGAGGTGCTCGGCCTTCCCGAGGCAAACCCTTCCCACTCGTTTGTGCGACCGTGACGACCCGGCGATTCGAGGGGAGGCGGTGTCTGGTCACCGGTGCCAGCCGAGGCATCGGGGCGGCAGTGGCCCATCGGCTGGCGGCTGAGGGCGCCGACGTGGCAATCACCGCCCGGACCCGAGCCCACCATCCAACGTTGGCCGGCTCTCTCGACGAGACCGCCTCGATCCTCACGGGACTCGGGGCGCAGGTGGCGGTGATCGTGGCCGACCTCGCCGATCCCGACGAGCGGAGTCGCATCGTTCCCGAAGCCGTTGCGTCGCTCGGGGGGCCGATCGACATCCTGGTCAACAACGCCGCCGCGGCGATCTACCAGCCGTTGGTCGATTTTCCGCTCAAGCGCCGGCACCTGACGTTCGAGCTCAACACCCACGCGCCGATGGATCTGGCCCAAGCCGTGTTGCCTTCGATGCTCGAACGTGGCGTGGGCTGGATCGTCAACATCTCGAGCGTGACGGCAAAGCTGTGGGAACCACCCTTCGTCCTTCGAACCTTGGGCTCGACGACCGGCGTCTACGGGGCGTCGAAAGCGGCATTGAACCGACTCACCAATGCACTGGGCGCGGAACTCGCCTCGAGCGGGGTTCGCATCAACACGGTCGAGCCGCGCTCGGCGGTCATGAGCGAGGGGGCCCAATTCCTCGTCGCGGCGGCTCTGACGCCCGATCAGCTCGAGAGCCTGGAGGGAATGGTGGAGGCGATCGTGGCCCTGTGTGATTGTCCCGCTGAACGCACAGGGCGGCTCCACGTCAGCCTCGAGTTGATCGAGGAGTTGGGACTCGAGGTCAAAAGCCTCGACGGCGGCGCCTTTGACTCGTCGCCGCCACTCCGCGCCTAGGCGTTGAGCACGGTGTTGTTCGGTGGCCGTTCCTTCATCTTCTTCGTGACTGCCTTCGCCAATGACTCGGTCAGAGTGGCCGAAGGGGTCGTCCCGCCCTGGTCGATCAGCAACTCGGCGGTCGACCGGCCTTCGCGGATCACCATGTCGATGAAGAAGTCATCGGTCGTGCCTTGTTCGCCCGGGAGGGTCACCGGCACCTGGACCTCGACGAATCCTGACTCATCCCCGTACCGGGGCTCGTGAGAGACGGACGCGATGGGCGTTCCGAGTTTGGCGCCGGTCGGCCAGTCCCCCTTGTCGGCATCCGTGATCGTCGAACCCTGCTCCTGAAGGAAACACTTCGCGAATTTGGGGTTGCTCAATGGTGGAAAATCCTGCTTCGCTTGGTTCACCGACGTGTAGACGTCGGCGACATCGAGGACGTCGGTATTCCCGTCCTTGCTGTCGAATTCGGGGCCCGTGGCCTCCGCCGCGACCACGCTGAGTGCGGGCGGTGAGCCGAGGCAGGTCGAGAGGTCCGGGTATTGCGTCATCGTCATCATGCTGGCGGCGTTGCCGCTGTTGCTCGTGCCGACCCACGTCTTTCCATAGGTCGTCCAACCGCCCGGCAGGTTGGCGTGGGTCAACAGCTGTGCCCTCGCGTAGGGCTTGTTCGAGTTGATGCTGCTCGCCGCGGCAGGACTGGCGAGGGTCCCGGCGAGCATTCCGCCGACGAGAAGCCCCAGCGAGATCTTTGCGAGAGGCGTACCGAATCGACCTGGACGATCATGCATTCCCGTTTCCTCTCCCTCCGGCCCCCGCGGGTGCCCGCGCCCGGGTCGCGCCACCCGGTCGCCGAACGTTGCGACAATGACTCTTTTCATCGGACGGTAACGCCATCGGGTAAAGGATCGGTAGAGACGCGCCGACGGGTACTCCGGGTCTGGGGCATTCCCCGAGGCGCCGCGGCGCTGAGCACTCGCTGGACCGAATGGGAGCCACTGAGGGCCCATGTCGGCGATAGTGTGCGCCCGATGGACATCGACGAGTTCTACGAAGCCGATCCCCGCCGCCGATCCTCGGCCGAGCTCGAACTCGGTGCGGATTGGCTGGACAAGGACGGTGTGCGCCACGAACTCAACTACGTCGAGGACACCGGGGAGCTCTACGTCTTGCGTGAGCCGGCGCCGCACGTGACCGAGGACCCGTTCGGCGGCATGTGGGTGAAGGCACCACCGGGCTACGACCACAAGATGACGGTTCACATCATCGCCAACATCGCCACGAAGGACGAGGTCCACACGATCCTGGCCGGCTGGCAGGATCACATGAACACGGCGGACGGGCCGCAGTGGTTGGGCGATCGTCTCCGTGAAGCCGGCGTCGCGGTCGGGCCCCCGGAAGACACGATCGCAGACGACGGCCCCGATCTGCGGGCCTGAGGGCCGAACCGAGAGCGCTGATTCAGGTCGGCGGATCGAAACCCAGCATGGACGCCAGCAGCTGTGTGGCGATGTTGTTGGATCGCATGTCCGCCTCGGCCGGGAGGACGTTGCTCTCGAGCAACAGATCGGAGAGCCGCAGCATGACGACGGCAAAGCGAAAGCCCGAGAAGACCTCATAGAAAAAGAGGTCGTTGACGCGCCGGCCGACGAGCTCGGAGTAGCGCTCGATCGTCTCTTCGTGTGAAGGGAAGCCGGTCGGACGGGGCACGCCCATTGGCTCGGTGAACTGGCGATCGAAATAGAGGAACCAGCCGAGGTCGAGTTCCGGCTGGGCCAATGACGCCATCTCCCAGTCGAGGACCGCGACAGCGCGGAAGTCCTCCCAGATGATGTTGCCGAGCCGGCTGTCACCCCAGCTGAGGACGATCTCGCCGTGCTCCTCGGGTTGATTGTCGTTCAGCCACTGCCACGTCTGGTCCAGCACCGGGACCATCAGCCCTTTAGCCGACCAGTCCAGGTAGTCGCGGTAGTACGACATCTGCTGCCCGATACCCGGTTTGCCCCGCGCCGGCATGTCGAGCCAGCCGAGGTCGAGGGCGCGCCAGTCGGTGCGATGGACCCGGGCGAGCGCCTCGATCCCGCTCCACCACATCCGTTCCTGATCCTCGGGCGTGGCCTCGATCACCCACCCCTCAACGGTGTAAGGGATGTTGTCGGGCGGGACCTTTCCCTCGACGTGGTCCATGGTGAAGAAGGGCACGCCCAGGTACTGGGTGTCCTGCTCGAACGGGCCCAGCGGGGGGAGCGGGATGTCGGTTCCGCTGTCGGCCAGCGCTTTCATGACCCGGTATTGCGTCGAGAACTCGGCGTCCATGAAGAGCAGGTGCTTGGTGGGCGCCACGCGCACGACGAGTCGCTTCTCCTCGCCCTGCGGGCTCCGGGTGCGGCACAAAATCGTTTCATTCGAGAAGCCGTTGGAGGCGGGGGCCTGGACGTCGAACACCTCGGGCGCGTGGCCGCCGGGGTGCTGTGTCGCCAGCCACGTGGTCAGGGTCGCGGCGACCTCGTCGGGATCACGCTTGTCGATATCCGGCACGGGGCGGCACTCTAGCGACGACGGGAAACAATGCCGGGCCGCCCGTCGCATCATGGAGGTAGCGTCCCGCTCGTGCTGATCGTCATCGATCTCTCCGAGTCCAGGGTCCACCTGCAGGATGCCACGGAGTTCACCAGTTTCTCGGTGGCGGTCGAGGGCGCCGGTGAGCGATCGGCCCTGGCCCAGGTGGTGGGCCGCTCCGGCCTCGGGCGGCTGAAAGACGACGGCGAGCACGTCGTGGTGGATCCCGCCGCCCTGAAGGCGCTGGCCGGGCCAGCAGCGGCGGAAGATGCCTGGGAGAGGGGCTTCGCCGGCATGTGTGCCTACGCCGCCGAGAAGGGGTGGATGGAGGACGGCGGCATCGTCGCCCACGTCGAGACCCGGGACGCGCACCATTGAGGGAGGTCGCCCGGCGTCGTCTCGGTTTGATCGTGCATCCGCCGGCCGGCCCCGTGGGCAGCCCGGGCCGGCCGGGCAGCGCGCCCAATCGGACGGACTGTCCGATTGGGGCCGCCCGCAGCTAGCCTGGTGTGACCGCCCGACAGCCGGCGGTGGGGGCGTGACGCTCTCGGCAACCGGGAGGGATGCATGGCGATTCGGGACTACGACCGCTTGTACATCGGCGGCGACTGGGTGGCCCCGGAGGGCACCGACACGATCGAAGTGATCTCACCGTCGACCGAGCAGGTCGTGGGCCGGGTGCCCGACGGCACCGAGGCCGACATCGACAAGGCCGTGGCCGCGGCTCGGACCGCGTTCGACCGGGGCCCCTGGCCCCGCATGACGCCGAGCGAACGGGGCGAGATCCTGCGCAAGGTGGCGGCACAGATCATGGCCGAGATGGGCGACCTGGCCGAGATCATCACGGGGGAGATGGGCTCGCCCATCACCTTCTCGGGCATGGGCCAAGTGCTCGCCCCCATGATGATCTTCACCTATTACGCCGATCTGGCCGACTCATTCGCCTTCGACGAGGTCCGCACCGGCCTCCTCAACCCCCAGGTCCTGGTGACCAAGGAGCCCGTGGGCGTCGTCGGTGCTATCGCACCATGGAACGTGCCGCTCTTCATCGCGGCAGCCAAGCTGGCCCCGTCGCTCGCCGCCGGCTGCACGGTGGTCTTCAAGCCGGCCCCGGAGACTCCTTTCGACGCCTTCCGGTTGGCCGAGATCTTCGAGGAGAACGGGCTGCCCAAGGGCGTGTTGTCGGTGATCCCGGCGGGTCGTGAAGTCTCCGAGCACCTGGTCACGCATCCGGGCGTCGACAAGATCTCCTTCACCGGGTCTGGTGTCGGCGGGAAGCGGATCGGCGGCCTGTGCGGTGAGCGCCTCAAGCGCTGCACGCTCGAGCTCGGAGGCAAGTCCGCCGCCATCATCCTCGACGACGCCGACCTGGCCACGACGATCCCGACGTTGCTGCCCAACTCGATCATGAACAACGGGCAGGCCTGCATCGCTCAGACCCGCATCCTCGCTCCGCGCTCGCGTTACGGCGAGGTGGTCGATGCCGTGGTCTCCGGCGTCGCGGCGATGAAGGTCGGCGACCCGATGGACCCTGCGACCGAGGTCGGCCCGGTTGTGGCCGAGCGGCAGCGCACTCGCATTCTGGGATATCTCGACAGTGGCCGCGAGGAAGGTGCGACAGTCGCTCTGGGCGGTGGCCGTCCCTCGGGGAGCGACTACGCCAAGGGCTGGTACGTCGAGCCCACCGTGTTCTCCGACGTCGACAACAAGATGAAGATCGCCCAGGAGGAGATCTTCGGCCCGGTGCTCGTCGTCATCCCCTACGACGGTGACCAGAACGCCGTCGACATCGCCAACGACTCGAGCTACGGCCTCTGTGGTTCCGTCTGGACGGGCGACAACGATCGCGGCCTCGGCGTGGCCCGCCAGGTGCGGACCGGTACCTACATGCTCAACGCGCCGGTGCCGATCGACTTTGCGACGCCCTTCGGTGGTTTCAAGGAGTCGGGCGTCGGACGCGAGTTCGGACCCGAGGGACTCGAGACCTTCTTGGAAAAGAAGTCGATTGCCCTGCCCGACGGGTACACGCCCGGCGCCGGAGCCTGATCGCTTCGGGCACGCTGCGCCGGCACCGAGGAGGCGCACAGACCCTGCGCGCACATAGCTCAGGTCGACGGTGATACGTAGCCCGAGAGGGGAGCCCCCTTGCCCTTCACGTCGGCGAAGGCCTGGTTGTCTCCCACCTCGACAACACTGAAGCCCGTGCGGTCGCCGTCACCGTTGACGACATCGGGCGCCGCATCGTTGCCGGTCGCCGCCGTGACGACGGCCACGTGGACTGCCGTCGTGGCCGAGGCGTCGAGCCCGTAGACGGCGACGTCGCCGGGCTGGGGCGTGTAGTGGGAGTCCACGGAATGCCATGTGCCATGGTCGATCCCCCAGACGTAGAAGCTGGCTGAATTGCCATTGAGGTAGCCCGGGGCGAGCTTGTAGTCGACGAGGGCACCTGCTCGCTGCCAGACCCAGGCGGCGAAGTCGGCGCACCACTCCTCGTCCAGGTTGTCGTTGCCGCAGTCGTCGAGACCGGCGCTCCAGTGGGCGCTGTACATATTGCAGTAGGAGTGCGCAGGGTCGGTTCGATACCCGACCTGGCCCTGGGCGATCGCCACGATGCGGGCGCGCAGCGGGGAGACGTCGGAGCGGCGTTTCACGGCGTAGGCGGCAGCGCCGATTGCAACGAGCAGGACCAACGCAATGGTGAAGGCGCGCCGCCGCCGCCGCCGGGCCCGGGGGACGGGACGGGGGAGGGGGGCAGCCAGGGGCCGGGAGCTGGTGCGGCCCGAGGAACTGGCCACCAGACGGGTCGGGGGGCGGCTCGTGCTCAGGGATGTCCAGGGTAACGAGCCCGCCCCGCCCAGGGGCGGCACCCGTCATCTGCGAGAATGTCGCCTCGCCGCGCACGCGGGTGTGCCGGCTTCACGACTCGAGGGGAGGGCAGGCGCGCGATGCAGGACGACGAGAGCGCGATCTCGCACACTCGCCTCGCCTATCTGCCCGGCCTCGACGGCGTCCGTGCCTTTGCCGTCATCGCCGTGATGATGTTCCACGGGGGCATCTCGTTCATGACCGGTGGGTTCATGGGAGTGGATGTGTTCTTCGTCCTCTCCGGCTTCCTCATCACCTCGCTGCTGGTGGGGGAGTGGCGTCAGTCACTGACGATCCGGCTGGGGGCCTTCTGGGCCCGTCGGGCCCGGCGCCTCCTCCCCGCGCTCCTGCTCATGCTCCTCTTCGTGGCGTTCTTCGCGGGGGTCATCGTTCCGGAGGGGACGTACGCCGCCTTGCGTCTCGACGCCTTGTCGACGCTGTTCTACGTAAGTAATTGGCATTTCATTCTCGTCGGTTCCAACTACTTCAACGAGACGGCCTCGGCGTCACCGCTTATCCACACATGGTCGCTCGCAGTGGAGGAACAGTTCTACGTGATCTGGCCACTGGTCGTGCTCGGCGTCCTGCATTTCGCCAAGAGCCTCAAAGTCCTTCTGGGAGTCTGCATCGTGGCCGCGGTGGCCTCGGCGGTCGAGATGCACGTGCTCTACCGGAGCGCCATCGACACCAATCGCGTCTATCTGGGCACGGACACGCGCTCGCAATGCCTCTTCATCGGCTGTGCGCTGGCGGTGGGCTTGGTCATCATCACCCAACGACGTCATCAAGACGGTTTGCTGGCGGCCGGAGAACTGTGGCGTCCGGCGACAGCGCGGGGGCGCACTCTCTGCGCGGTCGCCGGCTTGGTCGGTGCGGCCGGAGCCATCGTCGTGTGGACGGCCAGCGACGAAACCTCCTCGTTCCTCTACTCGGGCGGCTTCTTCCTCGTCGGCCTGTGCACCGCCGCGGTGATCCTCTCGATCGTCGGTACGCCGAGCAGCATCGTGCCCCGGTTCCTCTCGTTGGCGCCGGTGCGCTACGTGGGCCGCATCTCCTACGGGCTCTACATCTGGCACTGGCCGCTGTTCCTCTGGGTGGATCACGAACGAACCGGCCTGAGCGGGTACCCGTTGTTCTTCCTGCGGCTTCTCGTCACCTTCGCGGTGTCGGTGCTCTCATTCCACCTGGTCGAGCGCCCGATCCGCATGGGAACGTTCGTGCGGCAATGGCGAGCCTGGGTTGCGGTGCCGGTGGCGGTCGTCGTCGTGGTGGCGGCCATGATCGCGGCAACAGCGGGTACCGACGCCCTGGCCAGCACGACGGTCCCGGCATCAACTGGCACCACGTCGAATCCCTCGACGACCCCGCCGACGACGTCGACATCGGGAACGTCGCCTTCCGGGCCATCGGTCCGCGTTTTGCTCTTCGGGGACTCGGTGGCCTTGACGCTGGGCATCGGACTGGGTCAGCCGGCGGTGCAGAGCCGATATGGCTACGAGCTCTTCGACAAGGGGATCCTCGGGTGTGGCGTCGTCGACGGCCCGGCGGTCGAGCTCCAAGGAGCGGTTGCCCAGACCGCACCGGCCTGCAACGGTTCCCCGCTGACCCCCAACGAGCCCGCAGCGAGCCAACCGTGGCCCGACCAGTGGGAACAGGCCATGGCGGCGGTCAAGCCCAACGTGACCGTCATTTTGGCGGGGCGCTGGGAGTCGGTGGACCGCGAGTACGAGGGCCAGTGGACGAACATCTTGCACCCGGCTTTCGCGGCCTACGTGAAGTCGCAACTCGGCAAGGCATCCAAGCTGGTGACCACTGCTGGCTCGAACGTCGTGTTCCTCACGGCACCGTGCACCGACGAGGGCGAACAGCCCGACGGCGCGAGCTGGCCGGAGGACAATCCGGCTCGCATCGACGAGTACAACAAGTTGGTGCGCCAGGTGGCAGCGGCGCATCCGAAGACCGACTCCGTCGTCGACCTCAACGCGGCCGTGTGCCCGCACGGAAAATTCACCAGCTCGATCGGGAAGATCCCGATTCGCAAGCCCGATGGCATCCACTTCACGGAACCTGCCGGCATTTACCTGGCCAAGTACATCATGCCGCCGATCGTCGCCTCCGGCAGGAGACAGATCGCCGCCGCAGCGCCGCCCCCGACGACGACTGCTCCGACGTCAGCCGGCGGGTGAGGCGGGGTCCGGGTTCACGTTCTGTGGATTCGAGTTCACGCCCTGTGGATTGACATTCTGGCTTGTGTCGGCCACGGCGCACTGCGCTCTGAGCGCGGGAACGAGATGGCCTTCGTCGACATCCGAGCTCTCGGAGATGGTGGTCATGAGAGAGTTCCACGAACCGTCGGCGGAGTTCGCCGCCGCGGCCAGGGGAAGGGCGTCGCGGAGTTCTTCGGCCGCTCTCCGAAGCAACACTGCAGCCGTCGCCGGGGCCGTCGCCGTGGCGTGGGAACGCTGGTAGTCGACGACCGACCGATCGACGTGGACGCAGGCCTGTTGGGCGAGGGACTGACCACTCGAGCTGGCGCAGGCACTCAGTGCGATGCCGCCAGCAACGACGAGGACACCGAGGACCCGACCTCCGCGGAGGCGGCCGGAGCCGCGCACGTCAGCCGAGCCAGCCTTCGGCGGACTCCAGGAGATAGCGGCTGACGGCGAGAGCGCGGTCGAAGACGTCACAGAGGAGTTCCTCGCCGCTGAGCACACGGGCAAGGGAGACGGGATGGCGGGCCACGATGGAGAGACGTCGTTCTGAGCCGTCGGTGGCATTGGCGAACGAGTCGATGGCGGAGACCTCGAGAGGAAGCTCGATGCCTCCCACCCCGGCCAGGTCTATGGCGAGACGGAGGAGATCGGGACCACTTGGAAGGGGGGGAGGGCCCAGGTGAAGGTAAGCGGGAAGTGGAACTCGTCCGGTGGTTCCTCGTCCTCGGAGAGCAGCACGACGGCGTCCTCGAAGGAGAGCAGGACACGGGGGTCCACGTCGAGGGCCAGGTGCAGATCGAGCGGACCGCCACAACCCTCCTCGGGGTGCAGGTCGACCTCCCAGACCTGGCGTAATGAGTACGTCTCGACGAAGTGTCGCTCGTCGTGAACGTGGAATCCGTGGTCGACCGAGTGATCCTTGAGATCGGCCACATACCCTGCGACGTCAATGGCTGCCACAACTCGGGGAGCCTACCGGGAGTCGGGGTCAGCCCACGGCAGATAGGGTGCGCCGCCGTGGACGACATTCGCCTGCTCGAGGTGTTGGACCAGGCCGTCGTCGCCGTACGCCGCGCACTCGACGACCTTGAGGACTGGGGTCCGGCGGGCACCCGACCTGGTCAGTACCGCCTCGACCTGGCGGCCGACGGAGCCGCCCTCCCCGTATTGCACGGGGCGGGGCTGGCCGTGCTCTCGGAGGAGTCGGGGGCGACCGGGGAGGGCGCTGGCGGGCTGCTCGCCGTGATCGACCCTGTCGACGGCTCCACCAATGCCCACCGGGGGATCCCCTTCTACTCGACCAGCATCTGCATCTTGGACGAGGAGGGTCCACGGATCGGCCTGGTCGTCAACCAGTCCTCGGGTGTCCGCTATGCCGCCATCAGGGGTCAGGGGGCAGAACGGGACGGCGAACCCATCCGCCCGTCGGGCTGCAGCGCCCTGGACGCGGCAATCGTGGGAATCTCGGGCTTTCCGAGCCGGCATCCCGGCTGGGCCCAGTTCCGAGCGCTGGGCGCGGCATCCCTGGAGTGCTGCGCGGTGGCGGAGGGAGTCCTCGATGCGTACACGATGGCGGGTCGCAGCACCCTCTACGGCTGGGACTACCTGGCGGGACTCCTCATCTGCCGTGAGGCCGGCGCGGCCGAGGGTGAACGTGAGGGCAAGGATCTTGTGGTGCGAGACGACACGCCGCGGCGCCCGGTGGTCGGGGCAACGCCCGCGCTGGTGACCCGGCTCGTGGAGGAGGTCCTGTGACCGGCTCATCGGGAACAGCATTGGTGGCGCGCAAGACATGGCGCACCCTCGAGCCGCTTCACGGGGCGATCTATTTCGTGCCCGAGGCGGCCGAGGCGTACGCCCGGTTGGGGATCACCGGTCGCTCGGGTTACTTCGCGTCTCGGGCGGCACCGATGGGAGCAGTGCCGACCGATGTCGTGGTGTCGACCTTCTTCAACTTCAACCCCGAGCTCGTGGCGGCCGCTATCCCCGAGGCATGGTCGATCACCACGCCGGAGGCGTTGGTCGGGGCACGTTTCGAGGCAGTCGATGCATCGTGGCGCCGAGCCCTGGGGGACGCGGTGGTCGAGTCGGCGGAGATGGCGCGGGCAGCCGAGTTGGCCCGCATCGCTGCAGAGGAGGTGCAGTCGCGAGCCGAGGGCCGACCTTTGGCGGCGGCGCACTGCGACGTGGCGTGGCCGGACCGACCGCATCTCGTGCTCTGGCATGCGCAGTCGATCCTGCGCGAATTCCGGGGCGACGGCCACATCGCGCTCCTGGTCGTCCATGGGCTCTCTGGCATCGAGTCGCTGGTGACCCACGCAGCGGCGGGCGACGTTCCGGCCCGCATCCTGTTGGCAACAAGGGGCTGGCCACAGCCCGCCTGGGACGCCGCAGTCGAGAGGCTGCGGTCCCGGGGGTGGCTCGAACCGGGTCCGGAGCTGCAGCTGAGCCCACAGGGCGCCATCTGGCGCGGCGAGATCGAGGACGGTACCGACCGGTTGGCCGTTGCGCCTTACGAGATCCTCGGGGAGGAGCGCTGCGCCGAGCTGCGCGGGCTGGCCCGACCGTGGAGCGTGGAGATGGCCAAGCTGCTCGGGTGAACAGGCGACCACAAAGGTCCCGATGCCTCGAACGCGGGCGTTCTCGTACTTCGGATCGAACACGGCTGACCGAAGATGATCTGACGACCCGACATCTCCTACGCGGTTCGACAGCGAGCAGTGGGCCTTCGTCGCGCTGCGCTTCGCGACGTCTGAGGATCTGATCGGGTCGTCGCCGTTGCCTTCGAAACATGGACCGGTGTTGCGAGGTTCCGGCCGGGTCTCCCTGATCGTTTCCGCTCGCTGGATCGGTACCGGTGCCGTAAGTATTACCGGTGCACTCGGGCGCTCCTATTACTGCGCCAGAGAGGCAATCGTTATGAGGTGGTCTTGTGCCTGAAGCACGAAACAATGACTCGAAACAAGGACGCCTCATCGATCCGCCGTCAAGACGTCGATTTTGTGCTTTCCTCGCGCTGAGCCTTCTCGTGTCCGCCCTCGTTGCTGCTGGTTTCATCGGGTCCGCTTCGGTAGCCGAAGCCGCTACCCCGTGCGGGAGTACCGGAAGCTTCGTCGCACCTTCAAGCTGCTCCTACGCCATTGCGGGTGAGGACACCTTCACCGTCCCTGGGGGCGTCACCAGTTTGGACGTGGTCGCCGATGGCGGTGCGGGAAGCGGTGACGACTCCGGTGTTGTTGGCTACCTTGGCGGTGGTGACGGTGCTCAGGTCACGGCTGACATTCCCGTCACGCCGGGCGACACGGAGTATGTCGAGGTGGCTGTCGGCGGCGGTCGTGGTGGCTCTGGCTTCGTCACGCGCGCCGGTTCGGCGGACGGTGGCTCGGGCGGCGGCCTGTCCGGCGTCTACTCGTGCCCGGGGACCGGCACCAACCCAAGTTGCGCCGTTTTGGTGGCGGGTGGCGGTGGCGGTGGCTCCGGAGGCGGTTCCTCCGGCGGCGGCAGTGGTGGCACGGGTGGCCTTCTCTGCAACCCTGGAGCCCCCGGCAACGGCAGCTTGGGTAGCGGCGGCGGTGGCGGCTGCAGCGCAGGTGGTTCAGCCGAAGGAAATTTTCCAGCTTTGCTTCAGGGCAAAGCCGGCGAACCGGGCAATGGCGGCGGAGGTGGTGACGGCGCCAACACCTATGGCGCCTGTGCTCTTGCTGGTTTCTGCCTCTTCGGTGGCGGCGGTGGTGGCGGCGGCGGCTACTACGGCGGTGGTGGTGCCGCCGGTTCCGACGGGGGCGACGGGGGCGGCGGAGGCGGCGGTTCCAGTTTCGCCGAGGCCATCGCAAGCAACGTGTCGATGGTCAGTGATTCCGGCATCCCCTCGGTGACCATCACGTGGTCTTCCAACAGCGACGACTACTCCTACGCGGCGAACGGGGGGACGGGGATCGCACCAACCTCAGGCAGCGGCCCCGACGGCACAACTACCAGGTTGGCAGCCAACACATTTTCTGACCCGGGCTACAGCTTCGCCGGGTGGAGCGACGGGACCGCCACCTACGCCGCCGGCGGCACATACACCCTTTCAGGCGGGGGAGCGCCCATAGTCTTCACCGCCCAATGGAGCGAAAACCCAACCGACTCCGTCGCCTTCAACACCGATGGCGGTGCTGCAGTCGGTTCGCTGAGCGGCCCCGACGGCGGTTCGATAGCCCTGCCCTCAGACACGTATCCCGACTACACCTTGGTCGGCTGGTTCACTCAAGCGAGCGGTGGCTCCGAAGTGGGCGGTGCCGGGTCGTCCTCCATCGTCCCGGTGGGCGGTACCACGCTCTACGCCCAGTGGAGCGCAAACCCCATCGACACCGTCGTCTTCAACTCCGAGGGCGGTGCTGCCGTCGGTTCGCTGAACGGCCCCGAAGGCAGTGCGATTGCCCTGCCCGCTGACACCTATCCGGGTTACACCTTCAACGGTTGGTTCACCCAAGCGAACGGAGGCAGCGAGGTGGGGGATGCCGGTTTGTCCTACATCGTCCCGGTGGGCGGGGCCACCCTCTATGCCCGGTGGAGCGAAAACCCCATCGACACCGTCGCCTTCAACTCAGAGGGCGGCGCTGCAGTCGCTTCGTTGACCGGTCCCGCGGGAAGCTCCATCACCCTGCCCTCTGACCGCTATCCAGGTCATGTCTTCAGCGGCTGGTTCTACGGAGCAAAGAGTGGCACCGAGGTGGGCGGTGCAGGATCGCCCTACATCGTCCCGTGGGGCAGGACGACCCTCTATGCCCGGTGGACCGGCATCACGATGTTCACTCCGAGACGCGGACCGGTAGGGACCATCGTGACGATCGAAGGCACCGGCCTCTCGGCGGTGACCGGGGTCACCTTCAGCGGAGTGGAGGGGACCATTACCAAAGAGACAGCCGCCAAAATCAAGGTCGAGGTGCCAAGCAATGCGACCACAGGGAAGATCGAGCTGACTACTGCCGGAGGATCGGTGAAAACCACTTCGGCATTCAAGGTCACCTAGGCAGATCTCCAGAGCACATGGGCGACACCGGCGCCGGCGTGCAATGAGGGAACCTCCAAGTCGAGGGAACCCGTGCCTGGATCTCAATGGGATTCAGAAGGACTTCAGTTCATGGAGTGCCGCACCCTGCTTGCGTGGGGACGAGTATGACAAAAAGAGCAGGTAGGCTTGCATGTTTTGGGCGCTTAGCTCAGTTGGTTAGAGCAGCTGGCTTACAACCAGCAGGTCGGGGGTTCGAATCCCTCAGCGCCCACGCCGTGCGGTTGAGAAGGCGAAGGGAAACACCGCAAGCGGATGAAGGCAGCGCGGCCACCAGGTATCGGTGGGGCGGAGCACCGGCCGAGGGGCACCGGCTCTGCCAGCTGCACGGACTACCGAGGCGATCCTGGACCTTGCGGGTGAATCGTCTCGCCCCGGGCCAACATGTCTACGTACTTCTCGATGCGTCTGGCTCGGGTCTCGATCTTCTTCGCGCTACCGATCCGATAGAGGATTGAGTACCTGTTCGCACTTGTGAGCTTGCGAAACGTCGCGCCGGCACGGGGATTGGCAGCCAAGGCGTTCGCCAGGTCCTCTGGAAATTCCATCCCCGCTTGTCCGGCGTAGGCGGAATCCCACCGACCATCGGCTTTTGCTCGGCGGACTGCGTCTTCCCCTGATTCATGCATTCGGCCTGCGGTGCTCAACCTCTCGACGATGGCGACGTTGCGCTGAGACCAACGGCTCCGAGTACTTCTGGGCGTGAATCGTCGGCGGAACGTCGTGCTGTCGCCGCGCTCAAGCAGCCCATCGATCCAGCCAAAGCAGATCGCCTCGTCGAGTGCGTCGTCGTAGGAGAGCGTTGTCGGGTGTGTAGTGCCCTTCTTGGCGAGGACGAGCCGCACTCCTTGCGACGTGGAATGGTTGCCGGTCAACCAGGTCCGCCATTCCGCGGCATCAGCAACCAGCAGCTCCGGCAGATCCACGGCCTCACGGTATCCCCGGTTGAGGCGCACGGTGCTGTCTCGGGCGACGCGCACAGGCGAAGAGGGTGATCACCGGCACGACCGGCATGTTTCCTCGCTGACCTCCGGTACTGAGTCGGCTCCGTATTGTGGAAGGGTGGCGACGGACCGGGACGAAGCGTACGGGCGCCGTGCCAGTGCAGCTCCCAAGATGGCCGACTCCGTGGCTGCTCAACTTGTGGCACAGGCTCAGGACGGTGACCGGGCGGCCCGGGCGGAGCTCATGGCATCGCATCGCCGGATCGTGGCCAGAGTGTCCGAGCGGTGCGCCAAAACCGGTCTCTCCCGGGAAGAACGGATTCGAGTCGGCGAACAGGGACTGGAAGCTGCGATCGAAAAGTTCAAACCCGCCAAGGGATTCCCCTTTTCCGTCTATGCCACCTGGTGGGTCAGACACGCCATCACGAAGGGCACGGGCGGCGGCGGAGCAGCCGTACGCGCGCCCATTGGACCCACGCCGTCTGCCGGTTCGGGATCCGTGGCACATCCCGTGCGGGCGTCCCAGGAAACAGAAACGCTCCGCCTGGCATCATCCCGCTGGTGAAGCCCACGTTTGCCGACACGGGCTGGGGCGGCCGTCTCGCTGGCTGAGAGGGTCGTGGAGCAAGTCCGCGCACTCTGCATGGCACTCCCCGACGTGACGATGCGTGGGGACGATTCAATGGTCACCACGAGATCGACAGCGCATTCGTTCGATATCCGTCGAACGTCGTCCTGCCTGCTCGTCGCCGTGGCGTCGGGAACCGGCCGGTCCGTACCGTCGCTCGTGCTGCGCGCTGACCCCGGCGAGCGCGAGGCGCTGCTCTCCATTGGTCACCCCTTCGTCACGCCTCGACGAGCATCCCGCGGCCGCCTCGGGGTACGGCTGACGGACGGTACGGACTGGGACGTAGTCCGCGTGCTCGTGATCGAGAGCTATCGGGTTATAGCTCCAGGAACCTCTCTGCACCACGTGACTAGTCCGACACTGAATCCGGCGAACGACCCACCACCTCCACGTCGATTCAGCGGGGCGACGATCAGTCAAACCGAGCCCGCACGGATCAGCGTTAGGAGCTGACGCGGGGACGGATTTACTAGGGACTGTTCCCCAATGCGAACTGTCGGGACCGTTTCATCTCCACCCGTGACCGATCGGACGAAGGCTGCTCCTTCCGGATCTTCCCAGATGTTGATCTCGTCTACCGCTACGCCGGCCCGCTTCAGCCTTGTTCGAAGTCGCCAGCAGTAGGGGCAGCCCGGCCGCCAATACAGCGTGACTGCCGGAGTCGAACTCACACTCTCATAGTTCCAGATCGGCACTGAGCTTCCCAGTCGATGGGCGGGGAGCTCTCGGGGCGTCGGGACAGCACAGCATCGCAGAGACATGACCAACCGTCACCGCCTTCGAGCGATTCCAGAGCTAGTCCTGACCCTAAGGACGCCGATCGTCTTTGGCTGTTCGGTCCTCGTCTCCACGCCATTGGATGGAGGGGCGTCGCCGTCCTGGGGAGCCGCCATCTGGGAGCCAACGCTTTGTGGCATCCACGGTGCAACTCGCGGTGACGGAGTGCAGGACTGGTCACGACGACTTCGGTTCGCTCTCAGGTGACTCCCCGGAACCTCGCCATAACCCAAGAGAAAGCAGGTGAACTCGCACCTGTTGCGCTTACAGAGCGGCATCAATATCGTCTCCGGTGATGTCGCCCTTGACGGCGGCGTCCACGGGATGTTCGGTTCGGCGAGTCCTGCGAGCATCCGGAAAGAAGGCGGTCATGAAACGGTTGCGCATGATTTGCATGCTGGGAACGATCGTCGGTGCACTGGTGATCGCCGATGGAGGTTCGGCCTTCGCTGGTAACCCTCCAAGCTCCCTCGCTCGGGCTCAGTGGCAGGGCGAGATTGCGAATGTCCCGACGCCTGGGCACGGGTGTTACCACGCGTCCTATCCTGCGTTGCAGTGGCAGGCCACCGCGTGCGTGGTCGCTCCGAACCTCCCCTTTGCTCCACAACTGCCGGCCCAGGGCACTCCAGCGGTGGTCGGGGACGGTAAGGATTACGTGGCTCAGGTAACGGGCACGCTCTCCAAGGTAACGGGGACGTTCACTCACGTGACGACGGGGATCACCGAAAAGGGCAAAATAGGCAACGCGGGACCCAACCTCGCGAACGCTTTCTCCCTTCAACTCAACAGCCAGTTCTTTGCCGATCCCGCTGCTTGCTCGGGGGCCGCCGTCCCATCGAAATGCGAGGGGTGGCAGCAGTTCGTCTATGCCTTCGACTACTCAGGCGATGCGAATTATGTGTTCATGCAGTATTGGCTTCTCTACTACGACGCCACATGCCCCGCGGGCTGGCACAAGTACGTGTCAGGCAGTTACACGTTCTGCTACGCGAACAGTCCTGCGACGACGTACGGCTCTCTTCCAGCCGCCGCCCTCGGCCAGACGACGTTCGTGGGACAAGCTGTATCTGGCGGCAACGACACCGCGAGCCTGTCAAGTCCATCGGGTGCATCGAGCGTCTCCAACAGCGACAGCATGCTCGACCTTTCGGCCTTCTGGAACGCGACGGAGTGGGGCGTCTTCGGTGACGCAGGCGGAGGCCAAGCGAAATTCGGAGCGGATTCGAAGCTCGAGCCGGTCATCACATTGCAAGGCACTAGCTCGTCTGCCCCAGCGTGCGCTGTGGGGGGGTTCACGGGTGAGACCAACAACCTCAACTTCACGAAGACGAAGGCAATTGGATCTGAATCCTCGCCCACCATGGCCACTACCGAGACCAACGGCCCACTCAAGACGCCCAGTTGCCAGGTCGCGAGCTAGGTTCGAGCCCTTCGCTCGGCATCTCCTGAGAGGGCCGAGAAGAGGGCACCAGTTCGGCGGCGGGGCTCGAAAGATCAAATGCACAGAAGCGCCGGGCGCTGGAGCTCGTTGCACATCCCGATCAGCTGCTGCTTCATTTCTGTGAACGCCTCATCGGCAAGACATCCTTTCGACGGGTTTTCGCTGATCGATCAAGTCGATCCACTGGCTTCCCCATGTCGCGGGGCGAACGCAACGATCAGCTCCGTTCGCCGCCGTAGGATCGACAAGGCGAAGAACGGAGCATGGAGATGACCACCTACCAAGCGTCAGATGGGGTTCGGCAGATCCGGGACGGGCTCGAGCATCCCATCATCGACAGCGACGGACATCTGATCGAGTTCCTTCCGCTCGTTCGGGACTTGTTGGTCGACTTGGCCGGCGAATCCGTTGCCCAGGGCTTCGATGCCCTGGTCCACAGTGGCCAGACGCTGCAGGGACTCAGCAACGAGATGCGGCAGCGGCACGGCATCACCCAGACTCCATGGTGGGGAATCCCCACCCGCAATACCCTGGACCGGGCAACCGCCATGCTCCCGCGCTTGCTTTACGAGCGCCTCGACGAGCTGGGGCTCGACGTGGCCATCTTGTACCCCACCTACGGGCTCATTCCCATCCACCTCGCTGACGAAGAGTTGCGCCGAGCCATGGCGGCCGCATGCAACGCCTACCTGGCGGAGCAGTACGCCCCGTATGCCGATCGACTGATCCCCGTCGCGTGCATCCCGACCTTCACGCCTGAGGAGGCGCTCGCCGAGCTCGAGCACGCGGTCGTCGATCTCGGCCTCCGGGCCGTGATGATGGGAGGGGCCATCCCTCGCCCGATTCCCGAAGGTGGTCCGGGAGCGATCTGGTTGGACGGACTCGGCCACGCGTCCCTCCACGACTACGACCCGCTGTGGCGGCGCTGCGCCGAGCTCGGGGTTTCTCCGACGTTCCACTCGACGGGATCGGGGTGGGGTTCCCGGATGTCGACCAGTAACTTCGTCTACAACCACATCGGCAACTTCGCTGCTGCGGGCGAGCTGACGGCCCGCTCGCTCCTCATGGGCGGAGTGCCTCTGCGTTTCCCGGAACTGCGATTCGCGTTTCAGGAGGGTGGTACCGCATGGGCATGCAATCTGTACAGCGATGTCATCGGGCATTGGGAGAAGCGCAACGTCGAGGCGGTGCGCCGCTACGACCCGGCCGAGCTCGATCGCACGCTGCTCGCCTCGCTGTTCGACGACTTCGCCGAAGGAGCGGTTCATGAACGCCGGAGCCGGCTCCACGAGGGTCTTGGTTTGTTGTCCGAACCGATGGGGGAGGGGGCGAGTATCGATGACTTTGCCGAGTCGCTGATTTGTTCACCTGCCGACATTCGCGACGTGTTCAGTCGCCAGTATTTCTTCGGGTGCGAGGCGGACGACCCTATGGCCGCGGTGGCGTTCGACGAGCGGCTCAATCCACTCGGTACCCGGCTACCCGCTCTCTTTGCCAGCGACATCGGCCACTGGGACGTTCCGGACTTCCGTATGGTCCTCGAGGAGGCATGGGAGCTGGTCGAGCATGGCCTTCTCGACCCCCAGGACTTTCGTCGTTTCACCTTCGCCAATCCGGTGCAGCTCTGGGCGGGGACCAATCCGCGGTTCTTCGAGGGGACACCAGTGGAACAGGCCGCCCTCGAGGAACTGGCCCGGTTCTGACATTGACCTGCAGACGGTTCCGAAGTGCGATCGCGAGAACGGTGTGGTGAGGGGAGGCGATCGTTCCAGGCGGCCGAGGGGCAGGCCTACTGCGATTGCCATCTGTCGAGAGTTCCGCTCGTCGGCTCTGTTGAGTACTCCGGGCATGGGGGCTCTACCACCCGCCCAGGAGGCTGAACGGGATGCCGTCGAGACCCGCAGCGCCAGATGGCAGTACGTCGCATGGTCCGTCTCCCTCTTTACGCTCACCATTGCGTTTCCCGGCCTGGTGCTCGTACGACGAGATCCGTGTGCTCTTGTGATCGTTGCCGGACCAGCGGCGAATCGACACGATCGCCGTCGCCGGCACCTACGGCAATGATCGTTCCTCCCCGCGGCGATTCCGAGCCTCTGCAACGCGGCCGGCATCACTGTCGAATGGCTCCGGGCCAAGGATTCGCCCGGACTCCAACCCCTTGACATATTTCCCTATATAGGTAGAGTTATCGGGGTGACCCGTGCACGGCGTCCATCCCCGCAGATGATCCGGGTTCTGCTGGCCCTCGCCGCCGATCCGTCTCGTTGGCGCTATGGCTATGACCTCGCGACAGAGGTGCACCTGAAATCGGGCTCGCTCTATCCGATTCTGATCAGGCTCGCGGACCGCTCCTTGCTCGAGACGTCGTGGGAGCCGGGTCCGCCGGGTCGGCCGCCGCGCCACTTGTATCGACTCACCCCGACCGGGCGGGCTTACGCCGCCGCACTCGACGAGGCCCGGACGGAACGGTCGGTGTCGCGCCGGCGCTTGGGATTGAGCGGGGCGTAGTGCAGACGGTCCTCGCCGTCTTGCTGCTCGGTATCGCGGGAGCGGTGATGTGGGGCCGCGAGCACCCGCCTTCGAACGGAATGGCGGAGCAGCGAGACGTCCCGGTCCGGCTCTTGCAATGGGCAAACGGACAACTCCCAGCCGGTCGGGTCGAGTGGGGTCGGGCCATGCTCGGAGAGTTGGACCGGATCGAAGGGCGTTCCCGGCGGTGGCGCTTCGCTCTCGGGTGCGTGGGCGGGACCGTGCTGCTGCCGCCTTGGGGGTCCCTCGGGCCGATGGCAGGCCTTGCCGCGGTCGCGCTCGGCGGTGCGGTCGTGTTTGGATTCGGGTTCGTCCATTTCGGTCTCGCCACCAGCCCCTGGAATTGGGTCGTGCTGGCGATCCTGTCCACCCTCGTGATCTGTTGCCTCG
This sequence comes from uncultured Acidimicrobiaceae bacterium, assembly GCA_963754445.1. Classification (GTDB taxonomy): domain Bacteria; phylum Actinomycetota; class Acidimicrobiia; order Acidimicrobiales; family RAAP-2; genus Bog-473. The sequence goes on from CAVWFT010000001.1 coordinate 371,057, forward strand.
TCGCCGTGAGCGTGCAGCTGCGACGGGTGCGGGTCGCTCCTCTGGGATTGGCGGGTGGACTGTTCGTGGCCGGCGCGTGGCTGGTGGTCTCCGGATTCACGTGGCAAGGGATCATCAACCCCATCTATTCAGTGGGCGCCTGGTCCAGCCCAGAGCTGTATGTCGCAGTGCCCGTGGCCGTGGGTGTGGCCGGCGCATGGATCAGCGGGAGCGCCTCTGTGGGGCGCCGAGCCGCCCGGTTGGCCGGAGTCAGCGCCGGGTTGGTGATGTTCTTCATCGGGACGCTTGCCGTGGTGGCCATCGATGGTGGGCCGCGCGACCCAGGCGCAACGATCGCCGGGGGCGTGAGCGAGGCATTCTCCAACGTGGCGATGACCTACCTGGTGTCGGTCCCTCTGGCCGCGGCCGCAGTCGGGTGGGTCGCCGCCACCGCCACCGCCCGCATCCGCTCGGTCTGCGTCACCCAACTGGTCCCCGACCCGATGAGCTCCAGGTTCGCCGGGGTGGTGTCGCTCGCCCGCCAGAACCGAGCAGGGGCCCGCACAATGCGACGGGTGCTGATCGTGGTCGCCGTCCTCGCAGTCATCACGCTCATCTTCCAAGCGTGACGTACCGACGGGTCTGCCGTCGCACGAGGGCGGGTGCGGCGGGGGAAACCGCTTCACACTGGTGATCGATCTCGGGCGGCCAGGCCGATCAGGGCCCCACGACCCATGGGCCCGTCATGATCGAACTCGAACGTCAGATCAGAAGCTCGGAAGGCAGACTCGTATTGGGCCATCGTGAACAGGGTCAGGCGATGCGTCTCGACCAGGTGTTCAATGCCCTGCGTCGTGCCGATGAGATAGTGCATATGCAGAAAGGACCGAGACCCGTCGACCTCGCTCGTCGTCATTCGCAGAAGGCGGATCCCATCGGAATCCTGATCGAGTACCTGCACGTGGCCCGATACCCATTGGTCCGGTGTCAGCCATGGCTCCACGATGAGCACGCCACCAGGATTCAGGTGCCGTGCCATCGAAGCAATCGCGCCAGGCAGATCGCTCGAGTAGCCGATCGAGGAAAACAGACACACAACGGCATCGAAGGTCTCACCGATGTCGAACGAATCCATTGAAGCGGTGTGCACGCTGGCCCCGGTTCGTTGGCCTGCGAGTTTCACGAACTCGGGGTTGAGATCGAGTCCCTGACAGTCGAACGCGCCCACCAGGCATTCGAGGTGTTTGCCGGTTCCACACGCAACATCGAGGAGACTCTTGGCCTGTGGGAATCGCGCGTGCACGGCGTTGCGAACCCATGTCGACTCTCCGGCATAGTCCTTGAAGGAATATGCAAGGTCGTAGTAGCGGGCCGATTTGTCGAACATCTCAAAAAGTCTGTCAGGTGGAAGGAGGGACAGCGTGCGTCATCGTGCCGAGGGCTGGCCCAAGTCGACGAGGACCCGTCGCTGATCCCAGCGTGGCCGAAGGATGGGTGGCCAGAGCCGCTGGGCGAGGACGTCTCAGCCCAGAGCCCGCACGAAAGCCTCCAGGTTCTCCTGCCACCAACGACGACGACGATCGAATCGTGCCATGCCGCCGATCTGATTCCACATCCCGATGAAGTTCGGGTCTCCGGTCTCGACCGTACCGCGGACCCACAGGCCTCCTCGGGTAATAGACCTGTCCAAAGAGGCCAGCAGGCGGATCCTCTCTGTTCGGACGACCGTAGGAATCGTCGGCAAGCCGAGACCGCAGGGCTCCATCTGCCGGAGCCCAACCAAGGTTGGCGGCGCCCTCGTCGTCGTCGACCGGAACGCACATCCGGATCATGTCGGTCAGATCCGCACCGGATCTCCTGGTGCCGCGAAGTCGAAGTCCAACAACGCAACGGCGACACCATCTCGGAAGACGACATTCTTCTGTTGTGTACCCCAGCCCTGCGGGGCAGACGACGTCGGCTCCGTCCTCCACTCGCGACGTGTACCCGAGCACTCGGTGACGCGGCGGGAGTGGAAGCCCTCGCAGGCCGTCGGGAAGCTGTGGCATCGTACGGAGCGGTGGAGGCAGGGGAGCCATGATTTCCGAACAGGAGGGTTGGTACACCGACCCCTACGCTCGTCACGAGGCTCGTTGGATCTCGGGGGGCGTGCCGACGAGATTGGTGCGTGACGGGAAGGTCGAGTCGTACGACGACCCACCCGATTCCCCACCCAGCCAGGCCTGGACGCCGATCGAGCCGCCTCCGGGTTCGGCCACCCCACTCGATACCCTGCGGGCCGACGCCGCCGAATCCGAGACGATGCCGTCGCTCTCCGAGCTGGACAAAATGGAGAGCAGCGCCGCCATCACGGCTCAGGCGCATCCTTGGTTCATCGCTCGAAACTGGGTACCGTCGATGGGGCCCATGAGACCCCTCTCGAGCGCTCGACGGTCGGCGCTGGTGGTCGGGGGCGTGGTGGCCGGACTGATCGTCCTGCTCGCCAGCTATCTGGGCATCGTGTTGATGGTCGCCATGCTGACTCCGGGTCCACCGAGCTGGGGCGGCGTCATCGTCGGGTTCCTTCTCGCCTGCGCCGCGCCGGCGGGGACCTACTGGTTCTGGCGCGGCGACCGGCGCGCCGGCGTCGCCACCCGGCCTCGCTTGCAGCGAACGGAATTGGCGGGCGCCCTCTTCGGCCTCCTCGTGATCTCCGTGGTCATCCTTGTAGCGGTGGCGTAATTGCGCCACGCTGCACCTGCCGGGCGCCAATGCGGGCGTCTTCGGCGGCTGCTGATGCGGCGCGCGTCTTTGCGGCGAGTGAGGCGGATCACCCGGAATGTCGGACCGACGACGGCTGTTGAAACCCTGCGTGGACCGTAGGTCACGTGTACTTCTGGTGTCCGGGAGCTTGCGCCTTGGCTCGACGAACTCCGCCGTCTTGCGAACGGCCGCTCGTCTGCTGCCCGAATCCTTCGAAGCCTCCCCCTACGACGGCATGGCGGGGCTTCCCGCCTTCAATCCCGATGACGACAAGGATCCCCTTCCCTCTGCGGTGGCCGGCCTGCGCCACGACATCAGAGCGGCCGACGCACTTCTCTTCTCGACGCCCGAATACGCAGGCGCGCTTCCTGGAGCGTTCAAGAACCTCCTCGACTGGACGGTGGGCGACGCCGAGACAGGATCTATCTACGAGAAACCGGTGGCCTGGGTGAACGTCTCGAGCCGCGGCGCAGTCGACGCACACGATTCATTACGAAAGATCCTTCGCTATGTCGGAGCGGCGATCGTCGAAGCAGCCTGCGTCGCCATACCCGTGACCACGGCGATGGTGGGCGAAGACGGTCTCGTCGCGGATCATGCGGTGCGGGTCGAACTCACCCGCGTGCTCCAGGCGCTGCGCACGTTTCGTCCTTCCTGAGATCACCGCATCCACCGTGACAAAGACCATCGCTGCGCGGAGGATCTCTCCAGGCAGGACCGGATATGCCCAGGTGGGGGCCCAGCCTGACCCGTGTGAGCTGGCCTCAGGCCATTCGGCGGGCGTGACCGATTCGTGACCATTGCCGGAAATTGGTTGCCCTGGGAATGCGGAAATGGTCACCGGTGTCGCGCTCCCGGGATCTGCGTTGCGGCGTTTGGTACTGTCGTTCCATCGCCGAGGCGGGGGTATTCGCCATGAAGGTTCGTTCGTTGGTTGCCACGTCTGCTTTCGCCGGCATGCTGCTCGCTCCGCTGGGAGCGGTTACAGCCGGTGCCACGGCCGTTCCCGCTGCATCCGGGGTGATCGACGTCACGATCAGCGGGAGCACACCACAGTTCTCGCCGGACAACGTCAAGGTCGTGGGCTCGACCGCCTGCGATCCCGGTCAGATGCAGATCACGAACAAGACCAAGAAGACGCTCACCCTGGTGGAGGGCGGCAACAACTTTCAACTGGCGCCGCACAACTCGGTCTCTTCGTGTTTCACCCCCGGAGCCGGTGGGGTGACCTACAAGGTCAAGTACACGATCCAGGGGTACTCGAGCGTGCTCAAGGTCAAGATCGTTCCGTCCTGAGCCGAGCCTCGAGCCGGTGGTTCGGCTGGGCCGGCCGACCAAGCCCCGCCGGCGAGCGGTCAGGCGGGAGAGCAAGTTGATCTGACGCGGCGACGCTGCCACCCCGGGCCCGGGTGGTGCGACTGCCTATTCGGGATTCGGTCCACCCAGGCTGAGCGGTGTGAGAGCCGTCGGCGTCTGGAGCTTGAGTTTGCCGAGTCCCGCGGCACTCATGCAGTCGGTGTAGGCGGCATTGGAGCTGATCGTGCTGTCGGCCCAGATCGCGTCGTACGCTCCGTGATTCGGACCTTGGAACGAACCTGTGGGCGAACCGAAGCTCCAGCCGAGGGCATTCAGTTGCGCGCTGCCGTCGGTCGTCCAGTGCAGCGGGGCCACCGAGAACGTCGTGGCGCCCGAGCTGAGCTGGGGAGAACTGGTCCACGTGATCGACCCCTTGGACTTGGTGCCGAATGCACTGGCGTCGCCGATGAGGTCGCAGGCCGAGGTGTATCCCTCGCTCACCAGGTTGGTCTTGAGCGTCGCGGCCACCGTCCCCTTGGAGACCGCCACCGCGTCGTTGGGTGAGCAGCCGGAGACGGTTTCGCTGAAAGTGATCGTCTCTTTCGTGATCCCCGTGTTGGTCAACGGCGGATCGAACGTGACCTTGCCGTGGATCCCAGAACAGGTGATGGCGGCGCTGGATGCATCGACGCCGGACGCGCCGGCGGGTGCCGACGTCGCGGCCAGCGAGACGAGCGGCAGACCCAGGAGCACAACTCCGACCGTCACGGCGCATCTCATTTTCGCTGGCTCCTCGTCCTCACTGTCCGATCACGCGCGGGATCGCACGTGAATGTGCACCTGATCTGCAAGCTCCCCCCCGGGGATTTCCCCCACATGAAAGCACGTGGCGCCGAGAGTGGCAACGAATGATCCAATGGTGCGAACCGAGACCCGGGGCGCACCCGTTGGGACTCCGTCGAGCCCGTCCTCGTACCGTGCCGCCGGCTTCCCTCCACGGAAGCGGCGACGCCTATGTGACCAAGTCGATGCCGAGGATCTCCTCCAGCTCGCGCAGCGCACCGTCGGGATCCGTCACCTTGATCGTGCGCATGCCGAGAGCCCGGGCCGGCTTGAGGTTGACCCCCAGGTCGTCGAGGAAGACGGACTCTTCAGGTCTCACGTCGAGGGCGGAACAGGCAAGTTCGTAGAAGCGCGGATCCGGCTTGCGCACCCCGAGGACGCGGGACTCCAGGACGGCATCGAAGAGGGTCAGGATCGACGCCATCTCCTCGGAGTGCGTGCTCTCGGCCGGTCCGAAGTTGTTGGTCAGGCAGGCCGTCTTGTACCTGGTCCCACAGATGCGGACGGCCTCGACCATCGGCGGCCGGATCTCACCGCTGAGGCGCTGGAGGATCTGGCCCCCGTCGACGTCATGGCCGAGCGCTCGGGCCTCGGCGGACCATGCGGCGGCGAATGTCTGGAGATCCAGCTCGCTGCGTTCCAGCCGGGCCCACGCATTGTCATCCGGGTTGGTCGCGTTGACGGTGCGGATGAAGTCGGTCGGAAGCCCCTGCTCTCTTTCGAATTCGGCGAACGCCTCGAAGGGACTCGAGGAGATCACCCCTCCGAAGTCGAACATCACAGCCCGGACGGTCATCCGATGGCCTCCTCTCGATCTGGCAGAGTCTGCCCGAAGCGGCACAGGCGATCGGACAGGCTGGTCCCTGGGTCGACATGAGCGCGGGCCCGAGCCGATGCACTCAGCCCCGTCACGGCAACCGGTACGGTGGCCCCTGGTCAACTGGCCGGCCGCTCACCGAAATGCGGTCGCGTGGGCCGCCGGGGGGAAGGGATTATCCGTGCACTCGTCGAAGAATTGGGTGGCCGCGGTCGCCACAGCAGCCGCCGCATGTCTGCTGGCCGTCGGTGTCAGCGCCGGCGCGGCGGGGGCACGCTCCCTCGGCGTATCGGGGCCCGGGAGACCGGCCGCGCCGGCCCCCGCGGGATTCAAGGGTGGCACCGACGACCTCATCGTGGACGGTGCCCGGTACGCGATCACCTTCTCGGCGGATTACGACTGGACCAGCGACTTCGACGGCGGCGACGGCGGACAGTGGGTCGACGATGCGACGAGCATCGCGCTGTCGGTGACGGCCGGCGACGACGCTGGGGCGAATTGCGTCTTTGCCGGCACCGTGACCGGCAAGCACTCCATCGGGAGTGCAACGGCGCCCGGGAAGTACGGGTGCATCGCGGGAAAGGGGTCGTGGTACGTGACGGCGCAGTCTTCTCCGGCCGTCGGCGGCGCCGTAGCTCCGGCGACGTTCAGTAAGGGCACGTACACGCTCGTGGTGAACGACGTCAACGGTGGCACCATCACCTTCGGAGGTCAGAACGCATTCACCAGCAATTTCGACGGAGACGACGCCGGCACATGGGCCAGCGGTGGGAGCGCCTTCGGATTCCTCGTCTCCTCGGGTGCCGTGGGTGACGTCGGCTGTCTCTTCGTCGGCACCGTGCTGGCCGGCCGCAGTGGAATTTCGAGCAACGCCCGGCAGAGTCCCTACATCTGCCCGGGCGGGGGTATCGCGGGCACCTGGTACGCCAAGAAGAAGTGAGTGCCGGTGGGCGCTCGGTGCCGATCCGTCAACTGGCAGTCAAGCCGTTGTCGATGTTGTAGACGGCGCCTGTGATGGAGCGGGCCTCGTCCGAAGCGAGAAAGGCAAACAACCCGGCTACCTCCTCGGGTTCGGCCAGGCCTCGGAATCCGGCCATGCGTCCCGCCAATTTGGGGGTCCATGTCGCTCGGGAAGGAAGCCGAGGCGGCGATGTTCGTGTTGGTTCCGGCCGGCGCGATGGCATTGATCCGCAGCGAAGTCTTCAAGAACTCGACCGCCAGCGAGCGGGTCAAGGCGATGACGCCACCTTTGCTGGCGCAGTAGGCGGCCGAGTACGGCACGCCCATGATCCCTGCGTTCGAGGCGATGCTCACGATGCACCCCCCCGACTCGAGCAGGCGCGGAATCGCCTCTTGGGCCAGGTAGAAGTAGGAGTCCAGATTGATGGCCATGAGTCGGCGGTACTGCGCCCTGGCCATCGTGACCGTGTGCTCGGCGACGTAGATGCCGGCGATGTTGCCGAGGACGTCGAGACGTTGCGTCCGCTCGAGGCAGGCCGCCACCGCCCCGGCACACGCTTCGGGTTCGGCCAGATCGGCCACGTGCACCATGAGCCGACCCGAGGCCAGCGTGTTGGTCTCCTCCAGGGTGGTCGCATCGATGTCGACGGCGAAGACGGAGGCACCCTCGGCGGCCAGGCGCAGTGCCACGGCCCGGCCGATACCAGAGCCGGCACCCGTGATGAGGGCCACCCGATCCTCGAATCGTCTCGACATCTCGACCTCCCCCTCCGGGCGCACACCACCGTGATGTGGGCACTCCCGCCGCTCCGTCTCATCGTGGCGACAACTCAGATCTAAGCAGGTCGTGCCCGCTGCGCCTGCAAACCGGTCCGGCCCCGAAAGTCTCTCGGTCCGACTTCAGCGTGTCGCGCCGGTCATCTCGCTCTGGCGTCGCTGTTCCATCCGCTTCGCCAGACGTGCGCTGATGAAGGGATTGAGCAGGAACAAGAACCAGACGGACTTCGCCACGTTCGGGACGGTCCAGGCGAGCGCCACGCTCAGGGCAACGACAGCAACCATGAAGACGACCCGCACCCTGGCCGCGGTCTCGTCGTGCGCGGAACGGGCCATGTCCGTCATCAAATGGTGATGTGCCGCATAGAGGAAGATCCACTGGGTGGACAGGCCGAGCAGCACCAGGTTGATGCCGAAAAGGGTGATGGCCAGCGGGTTGGAGCCGTATTGGCCGATGAGGTCGGACGTGAAGGGCATGAGGGTGAGGAACAACAAGAAGCCGAAGTTGCGCCAGGCCAGGCCCTCGCTGTGGCCCTTCATGCCCCGCAACACCCGGTGATGCACGAGCCAGAACTGGGCGATGATGAGGAACGAGACGAGGTAGCTGGTGAGCTCGGACCCGTCGATGTCCAGCGCGTGCCAGAGGCCCCGGGCGGAGTCTGCGTTGGGCGTCACCATGTTGGATGCCGGGACGCGTAGCTGGAGTACCAGCAGTGTGAGCGCAATGGCCACGACGCCGTCGGTCAGGGCGAGGAGGCGATCGATTCCGGGGATCTCCTGGTCACCCGGATCGTCGCTTCCGTTGCGGTCCTGGTCCTCGCTGTCGTCGGTCGGGGTCACCGTGCAGAGCTTGGCAGACGCCCCGCGGCGAAAGAGGCATGCGGGGCCTCCATCCCCCTGAGAACTTGGGCGTCGTGCCACGATGATCACCCGAAAACGGAGGTCATCGGTGCACGCAACCAGGAGGATCCCGTGACGACTTCGAGCGATCCGGAGGCGCCCGTGACGCGCCGGGCTTATCCGTCCCGACCCAAGATGAGCCGGTATCTCCTCGCGGTCGGTCTCGTCGTCATGTTGTCGGGCCTGCTGTTCGGCTACGACCAGGGCGTCATCTCCGGTGCGCTCGACGGCATCGACAAGACGTTTCATCCGAGCACGGTCGTAACCGAGATCATCACGAGCTGGGTCACGTTGGGCGCCATGGTCGGCGCGCTGGCGGCAGGCGTGCTGGCCGAACGCTACGGCCGCCGCAACACCATTCTCATGGCGGCGCTCATCTTCGTGGTGGGCGCGCTGCTCGAAGCGCTTGCTCCCGACACCGCGGTACTCGTCGCGGGTCGCCTCGTCCTCGGGGCCGGCGTGGGTATCGCCTCCGTTGCCGCTCCGCTCTACGGAGCCGAGAACGCGCCGGCCCACGTGCGTGGGCGATTCGTCTCGCTGTACCAGATGGCCATCACGATCGGGATCTTCCTGGCCTACTTCGCCGACTACCTGTTGATCGACCAGGGCGCCAATGGATGGCGCTTCATGCTCGGCGTCTCCGCCATCCCGGCCGTCCTGCTGATCGTGGCCATGTGGCCGTTGGGCGATTCGGCCCGGTGGTATGTCAGGGCCGGGAGGAAGAGGGAAGCCGAGTCGGTCATCCACAAAATAGATCCGGCGGCTGACGTCGAGGCCGAGGTGGCGACCATTCAGCTGGCGATCACCAGCGACGAACAGGCGAGTTGGGCCGAGGTCTTCTCTCCCGAGTGGCGCCGCCCTCTCGTCGTGGCAGGTGTCCTGGCCGTCCTGCAGCAACTCACCGGCATCAACGCCATCATCTACTACGCCGACACCATCTTCGCCGCGGCCGGATTCAACGATCCGACCAGCCAGAGCCTGGCCACCTTGTGGGCGATCGGCGGGGTCAACGTAGTGGCCACACTCATCGCTGTCTTCTGGGTCGATCGATTCGGCCGTAAACCGCTGCTTCTCATCGGGACGTCGGGGATGATGATCGGGTTGGTCACGGTGGCCGGTGCTTTCTTCCAGCTGAACAAGGTCACGGTGTCGGAGTCGGCCGGAAAGGGAATGACGGAGGCGGCCACGCTTGCTCTCGTCGGGCTCGTCGTGTTCATCGCGTCCTTCGCCTTCTCGCTCGGACCCGTCGTGTGGACCGTGATTAACGAGGTGTTCCCGGCCCGGCTGCGCAGTCGAGGCGTCGCGGTGGCCACCGCCATCAATTGGTTCGCCGCCTGGCTCGTGGCCCAGACCTTCCTCTCCCTCGTCAATGCCATTTCGACCGAAGGGACGTTCCTCCTGTTCGCCGCCTTCTGTGTCGTGACGTTCGTCTATGTGCGTTGGTTCGTGCCAGAGACCAAGGGCAAGACGCTCGAAGAGGTCCAGGACATGTGGCAGGACCCCGAGGAGCTGGAGCGGGCGATCTCGACCTGGGAGTGATCCGCTGACGCGCTTCTGCGGGCGGTCGGGGATGGGCTTACAGTGGAGGGAGCGGCCTCAGTTGCCCGCGGAGGGGCGCGACGCAGGACCAGATGGATGCGTTGCCGCCGTTGTTACTCGCGCAAGAGCCAATGATCGGGAGCGATCAGTGCGTCGGCCTCGGCCGGACCCCAGGACCTCTTCGGATATATGACCGGTTCGGGCTTGTCGTTCAGGATCTCACCGGCCACCTTCCAGACGTGAGCCAACCCGTCGGGCCGCGTGAACAACGAGCGGTCGCCGATGAGCACGTCGTGGAGCAGCCGGGAGTAGGCGGGGAGCGACGGTGTGTGGAAGCCCTGACCCAGGGGAATGACGACGGTGGACGATCCGAGCGACTCGGTCGGACCCGGCTCCTTGACGACGAGGGTCAGCTCGATCTCCCCGTCACCGGACAGCTCGAAGGCGAGCACGCTCTTTCCCTTTGGTTGACCCGGGAGGCCGGGAACCGGGTCCCGGAAGACCACGCTGATGCGCTGGTGGCTCTCGGCTAGGCACTTCCCGGTGCGGAGCAAGAAGGGCACCCCGTCCCAGCGGGCGTTGTCCACCCACATGCGAGCGGCGACGAACGTCTCGGTCCGCGAGTCCTCGGGAATCCCTTCGGTTTCGCGGTAGCCCTCGTACTGTCCCATCACGACGTCGGCGTGGGTGAGGGGTCGAAAGGCACCGATGACCTTCTCCCTCTCTTCCGCCAGGCATTCGGGCTCGAGGCAATGCGGTGGATCCATCGCGACCTCGGCCGCCAGCTGGAGAAGGTGGGTCACCAACATGTCGAGAATGGCTCCGGTCGACTCGTAGAACGACGCCCGCATGGCGACATCGAGCGTTTCGGGTACGTCGATCTGCACGCTCTCGATGTGGTGTCGGTCCCAGGCCCCGGCAAACAGCCCGTTGGCGAAGCGCAGCACGTGGATGTCCTGGGTGGCCTCTTTGCCGAGAAAGTGGTCGATCCGGTAGATCTGCGTCTCTTCGAACGTCTCGTGGGCGATGCGGTCGAGTTCCGTAAAGCTCTCCAAGGAGGTGCCGAACGGCTTCTCGTAGACCACCCGGCTGCCCTTGGCCAGTTGGTGGACGCCGACGGCCTCGGTCAGCGGACCAAACGCGGCGGGCGGGACGGCCATGTAATGGATGATCTGTGGCCTGCCACCCAATGCTTCTTCAGCCTGCGTGACGACGTCGAGCAGGCTGCCCGGATCGGAGCTGTCGAACCCTCCGCCCGCGAAGCACAGGCGAGACCGAACCTCCTCCCAGGGTCCTTCTTCGGGTTTGGGTCCGAACTCCTCGAGGCTCTCTCGCACCCGCTCTTGAAAGTCCTCGTGCGAAACGTCGCCCCGCCCGTTGCCGATCAGGCGCCAGTCCTCTGGGAGCAGTCCGGCGATAGCCAGCCGAAAGAAGGCGGGCAGGACAAGGCGGTGTGCCAGATCTCCGGTGGCGCCGTAGAGGATGAAGATCGTCGGATCGGGTGTGAGCGAATCATCTGTCATGGGCGGTACTCCTCGGACGGTGGATGGGGCCGGGGCGTGCGCCGGCCGCGGTGGCTGATTGGCCGGCGGGGGGGCGGGCCCGACGAGTGCGCAGTCTGCGGCGGACCGGGGCACGGCACACTCTGAACTGGCGCGAAACGACGGTCTCCTTGCTCGGGGTCTGGGCCCGATCCTACCGAGGCCGGCCGCCGTCCCGACCTGCGACACCCGGGTCCTGGCGGCTCGGGTCCTCTCGGCGGGGCGGGTCCCATTCCTCGGCCAGCAGGGCGTAGGTGAGGCCATCGAGCCACTCGCCCGAGCGGTGGAGGGAATCTCGGATCGTGTGTTGCTCGCGACGCATGCCGACCCGCTCCATCAGTCGCCAGGAGGCTTCGTTTCCCGCGAAACACTCTGCCTTCACCCTCCGCAATCCGAGTTCGGCGAAACAGATCCGGATGAGCTCGCTGACGGCCTCGGTGGCATATCCGTTCCCTGCGGAGTCCGGGCTCACGCACCAGCCGAGTTCGGCCTGCACTCCGCGGGCGCGGTCCTTGACCTCGGACTGGGCCCACGCATCCTCGACGGAGAGCATCAGGTCCCCGATGACAATGCCGTGGAGCTCGAAGACGAGCGTCTTGGCGAGTCGCTCGGGATCGACGAACCGCTTCTGGTACTCGTCGAAGCTCGAGGGCAGGGTCGGCAGCCACTGGGCGACCGAGGGAAGACGCCGGTACGACCACGTGACCTCGAGGTCGGCCGGCGCTTCAGGCCGGATGCTCAGGCGGGAGCTCCGAACCGGCCACTCGAGATCGACCACGCGTGGACTCATGCTTCGATCATGCCCCCGGGCGGTGACGAGCACCAGGTCCAGGAGCAGAACACCATGCGGCGCGCTGTCACAACGACGGGCCAGACTGCGTGACATGGCATTCGGGCAGCAGCAAGGACCACCGGCATCGGCCAAGCAGGTGCAGGAGCTGCTGGCCTGCCTCCACGAGGCCGGACACAGCGACTTTCGAGACGCACGTGGCCCCATGGGCTTCACGCAGCGCCAAGCCGCCGGCAAGTTCACTCGCACCGAGGCCGATGCATTTCTGGTGCAGCTGCGTGACGCTGAGCGAGAACCTGAGAAGGCGGTCGAGGTCCCCATATGGAGGCGAACGGTTCAGGACGACCTGCTCAACCAGATCTCAGCCGAACGACTCGCGGTCGAACTTCGTCGGCGCGGTTGGACTGTAGTGGAGCCGTTGTCTTAAGGCCGTTCGTCCGGGCGCCCGAGCGCGTTCGGAGAACCATTTCTTACCTGGTCAAGCGCTGGTTGTGCCGGATTTGGGCGAAAGGGGCCGTTCGGACGGATGTGCTTCGGGCGCCGCGCTCGTACCCTGACGGCACTATGGATCGAGGAACGATTGGTTTGGCGAGCAAACTGTTGGCCAAGGCTCAGGTCACGACCTTCGCTCCCGAAGCCGCCGCCCTCACGGAACGGGCATACCGGCTCCTGGCCGAGGCGCTCAACACCTACGACGCCGAGGTCGCATCGGCCGGCCCGGTGCGGCGGCGTGAGCGTCGGCACCGTTCGGACCGGCGGGCCCACAGCGCGGCGTCCCGATCGGATGCGCCTGGCCCGATGCCTCGCGCGACGACGGCCAACAATCGCCGCACGGGTTGGATCGAGAGTCCGACCCGGGGCCAGATCGACCTGCACGTCTGATCCGACATCGCGGGCAGGGCGAGAGCCTCTGTCAGTAATCGATGGCGCCACCCTCGATGGGACCGACCGGAAACGTGTTGTCACACAGTGAGGGGTAACCCGGGCCGACGGGCGTGGCGATCTGGAGGTCGGTCGTCTCGCCGGGCAAGGTGAGTTGGAGTGCCCCCACGGTGGTCGAGCATCCAGATCCGCCATCGGAGAGATCGACCGCTGGGAAGCCCACGATGAAATGGACCCACGATCCGGGCCCGATGGAGAACGTCGGCGGGGGATTGACCCCGACGTTTGCGGATCGTGACAGGGAGGCCACGCTGCCTTCCGTGTCGAAGGCATCGATGTCGGCGTAGCCCCCGGTGACGCAGGAGGTGGCGGATCGGTTCACGAGGTTGATGACGTAGTAGGGAATTCCGGAAGCGTCATTGCCGGTGCCGGACCACGATGGCTGCAGATCCGCCGCCGTGCACTGGTCCTTGGCCTGCCTCGTCGTCGCCGAAATCGAATCCACTGCGGAGATGGCACCCGCGGTGGTCTCTGTCACCCCCGACGTGCTCGGCCCAGCCCTCGTGGCCGACTCCTTGTCGAGCGATGTGCCGCAGCCGGCGAGGACGGTGGCAACCACCAGCGCAGTGGGAGCGAAGAGCGCAGCACGCCTCATGCCTCAAGTGTTTCCGGTTTGCTCGCCTCTGAACACGAAGCTTCCAGGGGTGGTGCAAATAGACGCCACTACCACGCGTCAAACGTGGATGCCAAGAGGTCGCGCATCGTCACCGCAAAGTTGCAGGCGCCGATCAATCATCGTGGGGCGCAACAGCAGCCAACCGAAGACCCACGCTGCGACCTCGCGCCGGGCTGCGATGAGGGCGGCCCTTTCCGGTTGCCCAGGCTCGATGCGGAATGCCGGCGCCGGACCGTCTGAGGCCTGGTGGCAAACTCGTGGACATGGACGAGATGGGAGATCCGAAGACCGCGTTGCACCGCTATCTCCAAGAGGCCCGCGAAGCCCTGGTCTGGAAGCTCGACGGACTGAGCGAACGCGAGGCCAGACGGCCGCGGACCGGGAGTGGAAACAACCTTCTGGGGATCCTCAAGCATTGTCTCAATGTCGAGGTCGGCTACTTCGGACCCACGTTCGGGCGTGCCTTCCCCTCGCCGGAAGAGCTCGTGGCCGACGAGATCTTCGAGCGAGACCCTCAGGCCGACTGGTACGCGACCGAGGGCGAGACCATGGAGGGGCTGATCGATCTCTCCCGTCGGGTGTGGGTCTTTGCGGACCGGACGATCGAGGAGCTGCCGCTCGGTGCTCGGGGTCACGTGCCCTGGTGGGGTCAGGAGCACCGAGAGGTCACGCTGCAACGGATCATCATCCATGTCACATGCGATCTCGCCCGCCACGCCGGGCAGGCCGACATCATGCGCGAGCAGCACGACCAGACGTTGGGCTTGCGGGCCGGCAACACGAACGTTCCCGATCAGTACGACTGGCCGGCCTACGTCGCCAGGCTGACGGCGCTCGCCGACCGCTTCGCATGACCCGAACCGAAGGGCGGTCAGTGGACCGGGACCACCTGTCGTCCCGACCCAATCGGCCGCCCGATCCGGACGCACGGTCGAGATGCCGCCGGCTTACTTCTCCATCTCCGCCCAGATCGCCGATCTCTCGGGTTCTGCCAATCGCTGGTTGCCCGTTTCCGGAAAGAGCCGGTTCCTGATCGCCACGGCCGCGTCGACCCTCCCCTCGAGATCGTCGAGCACCTGTATCTCGCCGGTTCGGGACGGGAAATCGAGGTAGGACCAGCTGGTGCCCCGGTAGGTCCAGGCGCCGAGGTCGGACAGCCCTACGCCCCACAGGCGCAGGACCGGCGCCGGCGCCGCCAGCACGTAGACGCCACGCGAGCCGTCGATCCAGCGCCTCTCGTGGTGCTCGTCGCGCCAAGGCCTCTGCTCGTCGCGCTGGCCGAACGCCGTGGTGTCCTCGAGGGCGACATCGAGGCCGCGGGTCTGGAGGACGACCGTGCCCTCCGAGGCGGTGCGCACGGGCAGTCGAGCGCGGAGATCCTTGGCGGTCTCGTGGTCGAACGGCCCGAGGTCGTTGTTGACGATGACGATGGCAGAAGGCGGGTCGGCGTCGAAGGGATTGGGGACCAAGAGGTCCGAGTCGACGAGAACGATCGTCCGCTCCCGCCGCTGGAACGACATGGCCCAGCACAGGCGAGCCAGGAGGTGCGCCCCCGCCCTGTCCGAAATGACATGCCACGTGTCGTGGAAGTAGTTGGTGGCGAACCGGGCCTTCTCGCTCGGGCGCGGCGAGAGGATCGTGTAGTCGCGCCCTGCCAGCCTGAGTGATCTGCGGTGCACCTTGAGACGATCCTTCGGGCGTTGCTCCATGAGGTGATCATCACAGCCTCGGGGCACATGGGAAAGAAGGAGAGCAAACCCGGTGGTCCGAGGGTGCAGTGGCCCCGATGCCGGTGCGAGCGTCCAGGCTCGGGCCCTCGACCTCGGGATCTGGTCGAGTTGCCGACGAGGTGGCGCCGAGTTGCACCACCCGACGCTCCACGGCGTCGAGGTCGGTCACGGCGAGCTCGAGATGGATCTGCTTGGGCACTGTCGACTCGGGTCGGGGACGCTGGTGGGTGGCCACCCTCTGGGTGGTGACGAGGACTCCAGCTCCCTTGAGGGCCACGAAGTCCCTGACTCGAACGTGATCTCGAGTTCCAAGAGATCGCGCCAGAAGGTGGCCACAACTCGTGGATCATCCGTGTCGAGCGACACGGCACCCCATCGGGCGACGGCAGTCATGAGCGGCATCGAAGTCCAGCCGTGCCCATGGGGAAACGGTGGCAGCCGCCGTTCCTGCGATGCCAGGTGCGTGGCGCGTCCTCGAGCAATAGGGTCTGCCCAGAAAAGGGGAGGACCAACTGGTATGGCAACCGTGGAGACCGTGCGCGGCCCGGTGAACACCGCCGATCTCGGACCGACCTATATGCACGAGCACGTCTTCGTCCTCGACGCCGATGTGCAGCAGAACTATCCGGCCGAATGGGGGAGCGAGGACGACCGGGTGGCCGATGCGGTAGTGAAGCTCAAGGCGCTGGCCGGCCAGGGGATCCGCAGCATCGCCGATCCCACCGTGGTGGGGCTGGGCCGCTACATCCCGCGCATCCATCGCATCGCCGAGCAGGTGCCGGAGTTGAACATCATCGTGGCCACCGGTTGCTACACCTATGGCCAAGTGCCGTTCTTCTTCTACTACCGCGGTCCCGCCCTGTCGGCGGGGCTGGGTTTCGACGTGCCCGATCCGATGGTGGACATGTTCATCGGCGACATCACCGAAGGCATTGCGGGCTCCGGGGCCAAGGCGGCCTTCTTGAAGTGCGCCATCGACCACCAGGGTATGACCGACGGGGTGGCCCGCGTCATGCGGGCCGTGGCCCGAGCCCATCGCCACACCGGGGCCCCCATCACGGTCCACACCCATCCTGCCTCCCAGACCGGCCTGGCGGTCGAGCGGTTGTTGTGCCAGGAGGAGGGGGTCGATGCCACGCGGGTGGTGCTGGGTCACTCGGGCGACAGCAGCGACATCGACCATCTGAGCGCGCTGGCCGACCGCGGATTCATCCTCGGGATGGACAGGTTCGGCATCAACATCGAGACCACGTTCGAGTCCCGGGCCGACACGTTGGTCGAGATGTGCCGCCGCGGCTATGCGGACCGCATGGTGCTCGCCCATGACGCCGCCTGTTACCTCGACTGGATCGATCCCAACGTGCTGGCGATGATGACGCAGTGGAACTATCTCCACATCCACGACGACGTCTTGCCGTACATCCGCGAGCGGGGCGTGACCGAAGAGCAGATCGAGTCGATGCTCGTCGAGACGCCACGGCGGTACTTCGAGCACACCACGGCCTACTGAGGCCGAAGGGAGGACCCGCCGCCGCGGGTATGTTGCGGATGCGGGCGGTGGCAGATCGACGCAAGGGGGTGGGCCAAGTCGTGGGAAGTGCGAACGAGTCCGGTCGACAGGACAGGTCGGGAATGAGGGCCATGCTCCGGGGGCTGCTGCCGAGTGTGTGCGCGGCCGCTCTTCTGGCAGCGGGCATCGCGGCCCCGCATTCGGCCGCCGCCGGTCTCGCCGGCCGCGTCTCCGATCAGGGTGTCACCGGGTGGACCGAGGTCGGGAGCTACGACGAGAACACCGTGCTCGCCGGAGAGGGTGTGGCCACGGTGGTCTCCACACCTCCTCGCGGTTCCGCGGAGCTCTATCGAGGGGTCGGTTCGATACCGAGCAACCTGCAGGCGCAGGGTTGGGGCCACATCGGGGACCCGGATTCGATCGATGGCTACGTGATCGATGCCTATCAAGGTCCCAGTACCGGGAACTCGAAGATGTTCCTCGTCACGACCCCGTCCGGCCAGAGCGTCGAGTACGTCCACACGCTTGTGTCCGGTGAGCTGTACAACAACTCTTTTGACGCCATCGCACCCAGCCGGCAGTGGATGGTCGCCGGCGAATGGGGGACGATGAGGCATCTGCAGATCTATCCCACGCCCCTCCTCAACCACAAGACCGCGCTCCATGGCGGTTCCCTGAGGCTGGCCGGGTACATCGAGCTCGATCACAAGGTGAACGACATCCAGGGCTGTGACTTCGTGACGCCGGTCAAGCTGATCTGCGCCTCCGACGACGACTCCGAATCCCTCTTCCCTAACGAGAAGCCCCTGCTGGCAGTCACGCTACCCACATCGCTGCGTGGCAGGAGCCTCAGGGCGCACGTCGTCGACCTGGGATCGATTCCCCAAGTGAGCACCTGTTCGGGCACCTTCGAGGCCGAGGGGGTCGATTACGACGTCGCCACGGGCACGTTGCGGGTGGAGGTCATCGCACCGGGTTCTTGCCTGCTCACCACGACGGTCTACGAGTACCGACGGACCATCGTGGCCAGCTAGATGTACCCGGCGGCCGGGCCGTCGTGGCCCCGACCACCCCCTCAGATGAAGTCCGAACCGCCGTCAACGTTGACGCTGGCCCCGGTGACGTAGCCGTTGCGGCGGGAGACCAGGTACGCGGTCATCGTGGCCACCTCCTCGGGCAGGCCGGCCCGGCCCAGGTCGGCCGGCTGGTGGAAGTGCGTGTCGATCCACTTCATGACGTCGTACGGGTCATTCGGATCCATGTTGTCCGCTGCGAAGATCTCCTTGAGGTTCTCCGTGAAGCTGGCGGTCACGATCGTCCCGGGGCAGATCGTGTTGACGAGGATGCCCTCGGGGGCCAACGACTTGGCCAGGTTCTTCGCGATGCTGCTGACCGCCGACTTGGCAGCCGTGTAGGCGACGATCAGTGGGCTCTGGCGCTGGACCGAGTGTGCCGAGAAGATGCAGATCCGGCCCCACTCGGCCGCCCGGATCGACGGCAGGGCCGCACGCACGCTGCGGACGCAGGCCATGGTGCCCAGGGTGAACGCGTCGTCCCAGCCCTGGTCGTCCAGCTGCTCGAACCGACCGGCACCGGGCCCGATCGTGTGGACGAGGATGTTGAGCGCCGGCCAGCGTGACGCCACCTCGGCGAACCCGGCGTCGATCGAGGCCGGATCGGTCATGTCGACCGAAACGCCGAAGGCCTCGGGCGATCCCGCTGCCCGCAGGGTCTCGGCCGTCTCGTCGAGCGCCTCGCGGCCCCGGGCCATGACGGCGACCCGCGCTCCGTCCGCGGCGAGGACCTCGGCCACCGCCCGGCCCATGCCCTTGCTTCCTCCGGTCACGACGGCGGTCGCGTTTGCCAAACCAAGATCCATGTGGCTCAGTCCCCCTGTCTTGTCGTGCCCTCAGGCGCCGGCATCGTAGGTCGCCAGGTAGCGGGCGAAGCGCTCGCGCACCTGGGCGACGCTGAGGCCGAAGTCGCCCAGGTCGTAGGCATGGCGTCCGTGCGCTCCCGGCTCGTGACCCTTGGCCCAGCGTGAGACGGCCTGCTCCGAGGCGTCGGAGAATTCGACGCCGATGCGATCGAACGCCGCGGCCATGGCGCCGATCGGATCCATCTGCAGGTCGACGAAGGCGACATCGGCGAAGCGCTCGTCCCCCACGCGGGCCCGGAAGTCCATGGCTCGGGTGATGCCTTCGGCCCAACGGTCGAGTTGCTCCGCCCCCAGCTCGGCCGCATCGTTGCGGTCGCTCGTCCACCCGCGGATGTACTGGATGAGACTGCAGACCGAGCCCAGCACGGCCGCCGGGTCGCGATGGCTCCAGAGGAACTTGGCCGTCGGGTACGTCTCGATCAGGGTGTCCAGCGCGAACATGTGCACCGGAGTCTTGAGATGCCAGAGCCGGGGCGGGCAGTGCCACTGCAAGAGGCGGAGGACCCGGCGGTGGTACTGGTACGTCCCGCGCATGTCGCACCGGGTGACCCAGTCCATGTACGTCGGGACCCGGGCCATCCCGTCGAAGTGCACCGTCCGAAAGGACATGCCCAAGAGGTCCTGGCACTCAGTCGGGGTCGTGGCCTCCTCGTGATGCATGCTCGCCATCAGCGGGTACATCTCGTGCATCATGGCCAGGCCGGCCTCGGTCTCGGCGATCCGTGGATCGGTGTCCTCGCTGTCCTTCTCCGGCGGGGGACAGGGCGCACTCGATTCCCAGAGCCGTAGCGACCGGAACTGGGGATCGGCGGCGACGAGCTGGCTCAGCGCCGTGGTGCCCGTCCGGGGCAGTCCGATGACGAACACCGGACCTTCGACCTGCTCGTCGTCGATCTCGGGATGCTGGCGGTAGGTGTCCTCGATGCGGAGGCGTGAGGTGAGGAGCATCACGAGCCGGACGGCCTGGATGACCTCGCCCATCTCGTGCAGGCCGGCCTCGGTGTTCATCGAAGCGGTGAGGCGCTCGAGTCCCTCGCGGTGGCCGCCGTCCCCGAAGTCGTCGAGGCCGGTCTGCTGGCGCGCCTCCTCCTCGAGGGCCTCGGCGGTCAGCGTCATCGGCAGAACCGCTTGCTCACCGCCAGGCGTCGCGCCGCCATGGTTTCTTGCCGCTCCACCGGGCTGACTCGCCTCGTCCCTGCGGGCAACGCCGCCATGACGTCGGCGGAGGGCAGGACCCGGGTGGCCGGCACCGGCGCCGTCTCGGTGCGCACGCAGCGCAGGATGACCGGGCCGGTGCTGTGCCCTGCGGTGTCGAGCCAGTTGGCGACCCCGGGATCCTCGTGGGCGATCACCACCCGGACCAGACCGTCGTCGTCGACCACAGCCTGATGGCCGTTGAGGCTGCTCTGGTGGTTCGCGTAGTCGATGGTCTCCCACCACGGGTTACCCAGCGAGTAACTCCAGTAGAGACCCTCGGGCGGCGGGACCTCGAGCAGCAGGGCCTCGTCGGGTCCGAGCTCCCAAGAGCCGATGACCGGCCGGTTCTCGGCTGCCGCACCCATGGCCGTGCCGTCGAGTGGCGGCAAGAAGGTGTTCGGTGTCTCGGGGTGGGAGAACTGGAGGAAGAAGTCGAGATTGCCGCCCACGAAGTCCCCGAGCGCCACCAGCTGCCGGGCGATCACGGCCCGCGGGTCGACCGGCGTCTCGGCGACACGGTCGGCCGGAGTCCCGATCCGTTCCATCGAGAGGGAGGACGCCACCTCGGTGTCCCAGTCGTAGAAGAAGTGGCGGATGACGAGCGCGGAGGCGTCCTCGGCCAATTGGAGCCAGTTCCCCTGGTGTGGCTCGGGCGACAGAACGAGTTCGACCTCCCCGTTCGGGCCGAGCTCGAGCTCGTCCAGCAGCACGTTGGCCGACGAGGCCATCCCCGCCATCGCCTGCAGGCCGACGTAGCGGGCCGAGCCGCGGTTTCCCCACACCCGGTAGGACTCGCCTGGCCGCAACGAGCCGCCGGCGTAGATGCAATCCGGGCAGTCCATGCCCCACTTGTAGACGTTGTCGACCCCCGACGGCTTCAGCGCCACGACGGAGTCCGGCCCGGCGCGCAGCCCGGAGTCGAGCCCGATGCCGAGCAACACCAGCAGGTGTCGGATCCCGGAGGCCACGTCGACGGGATTCGACGGCATCCCGTCTCCGGTGACGGTCTGCGCGGCCCGCTGCAGGGCGCTGGCCAGGTGGGCCATAGCCCGCCCCGAGACGAGGTCTTCGACCGTGGCGTCACCCGATCGCGCCGCCTCGCCGACGTAGAACGGCATCCACGATGGATTCTGGAACGATGTGCTCACGACCGCTCCGGCGCGACAACCATCTCCGACATGCTCACCTTGCACCCCCCGGCTCGACTCCGCACGGTCATGCTGTCGCGCCACCACCGCGCGCGCCAGTCGATTGGCAACCGTTTCTGCTGGTGGCAGCCTGTGAAATCACCGAAAAGGCTCGAGCCGGCGCGTAGCGTGGGCCTGGGAGGTGGCTGGTGACGACGGGTGGAGGGCGGGTGCACGCGCCATGACGGTCGATACCGCGATCCCCACCCTCGTCCTGATCGCCGCGGCCGCCGTGGTGGCCCCGCTGATCGCCGAGTTGATCCAGCGCGTCGTCCCGATACCCGAGGTGGTCATCGAGATCCTGCTGGGCATCCTGCTGGGTCCCTACGTCCTGGCCCTGGCCCACCCGAGCTCGGTCGTCAGCGCCTTCTCCGATTTCGGGCTCACGTACCTGATGTTCCTGGCCGGCACCGAGCTCGACCTCACGACGATGCGGCGCGGCCACCTCGGCCGGGCCGCCCTGGCCTGGATGGCCTCGCTGATCCTCGGCCTCGGCGTCGGCGTCGTACTCGTGGCGACGGGGTCCGTCCTCGATTCGGTCGTTGTCGGCATGTGCCTCACGACGACGGCGCTGGGCACCCTGTTGCCCATTCTGCGCGACAACGGGGTCCTCGAGACGAGCTTCGGTCCCGTCATCCTGGCTGTGGGGGCAACCGGCGAATTCGGACCGATCGTCGCCGTGGCGATACTGCTCACGAATCGCGATCCCGCATTGACCTTTCTCCTGCTCGCCGTCTTCGTGGTCGTCGCCGTGACGGCCGCCGCCCTCGCCCTCCGGGTGCACCCACCCACGTGGGTCGCGCTCTTGCGCAAGCACGTCGAGTCGTCGGCCCAGCTTCCCATCAGGGTCTCGGTCCTATTGGTCACCGTCCTCGTCTACCTTGCTCTGGAGCTGAGTCTCGACGTGCTCCTCGGTGCCTTCGCGGCCGGGGTGGTGGTCCGGCTCTTCATCGAAGGCGATGACCGCGAGCGCATCGTGAGCAAGCTCGAGGCCATCGGGTTTGGCTTTCTGATCCCCATCTTCTTCATCGAGAGCGGGATCAAGTTCGACCTCAGCGCCCTGATCCACAAGCCGAGGGTGCTGTTGCTCGTGCCGATTTTCACCGTCCTCTTCCTCGTCACCCGGGGTCTGCCGACCTACGTCTTCTTCAGGAACACGATCGGTAAGGGGCAGGCCAAGGGCCTGGCCATCATGTCGGCGACCGGATTGCCGCTCATCGTGGTCATCACCACTCTCGGGGTTCAAGCGCACAGGATGAAGCCGCAGAATGCGGCCGCTCTCGTCACGGCGGGAATGCTCTCCGTCCTCATCTATCCCCTCCTCGGGTGGCGACTGGTTCGGCGAGCCGGTTCGGTCGAGGCCGCTCCCGACTCCAAAGAGCCGACGGCGGACGCGGGCCCGTGACCCAGTTGCGTGGCCGAATTCCCACGGCGGGAGGCGGGCGCTGGGCCCACCTGCGCGAGTGGCGGCACGAGTCGCTCTGGCTGTGGCCGGCGGTGGCGGTGATCGGGGCGTGGGTGCTCGGTGCCCTGGCCGCGGCGCACCTGGGTCGCTTCGATTTCCACCAGGGACTCTTCCCGACCGATCTGGACGACTCCCGCACACTGCTCGCCACCATTGCCGCGGCCCTGTTGACCTTCACAGGCGTCGTGTTCTCCATCACGCTCGTCGCCCTGCAGATGGCCAGCACGCAGTACTCGCCGCGGGTGCTGCGCACGTTCGTCCGCAAACCGGTGACCAAGCTGGCGCTGTCCACCTTCCTCGCCACCTTCGTCTACGCACTCACCTTGTTGGCCCGTGTGGGTACGACCACGAAGGCCCACACCGTGTCGCAAGGTGCGGTGGGCCTCGCGTTCCTCCTCGTCGTGGCGTCGCTCCTCGTCTTCGTCGTCTTCGTCCACTCCACCGTGCGCTCCATGCGGGTGAGCTATGTCATCACCGCCGTCTTTCGTGAGACGCTCGCCGCCGTGCAGGCGGCCTTCGAGCCCGACGCCGCGTATCACCCTGTGGAGGAACCCGCCTGGCGCCCGGACCCGGTCCGGGTGCAGTTCGCCCGGGCCGATGCGGCACTCGACGGGGTGGACACGGTGCACCTCGTCGACCTGGCCCGGCACCATGCGTGCGTCGTGCGGTTGCTGTTCCCCGTCGGCACCTTCGTGGCCCGGGGTACCGACCTCTTCGAAATTCATGGAGGGAGCGTGCCGCCGGCGGGCGAGTTGCTCGCCGCCCTCGACTGCTCACCCGTGCGCACCCTCTACCAGGACCCCTGCTACGGCCTCCGCCAGCTGGTGGACATCGCAATCCGGGCGCTGTCGCCGGCGGTCAACGACCCGACGACCGCCGTGCAGTCCCTCGATCGGATCCACGCCGTGCTCCGGGCGGTGAGCGACCGCCCCGACCCCTCGGGCGTCTTCGTCGACGGGCAACGCGCCGTCCGTGTCGTCGTCCCGATTCCGGGCTGGGACCGTCTGGTCGAGCTCGCCTTCACCGAGGTGGAGGTGTACGGGGTCAGTTCCCCGCAGATCACGCGCAAGCTCGTGTCGATCTTCGACGACCTGACGGCGTGCGTCGGGCCCGAGCGGGCTGTCGTGCTGGCGCAGCACCGCAGCCGGCTTCGCCACGAGGTCGGGCTTCGCCACACGCTGTCGCTGAACGAGATGCTGACGCCCGATCGTCTCGGACTCGGCTGACGGTGCACCGGCTCAGGCGTCGGGCACCTCGGGACCGGCGGCCAGGGTGGTGACGGCTTCGTTCACGGTGGAGAACAGATGGTCCTCGCCGATGCGTTGCAGCAGGCCGCTGCGTGCCAGGTCGCCCCGGAGGGTGTCACCCGGCCGGGCCACACCGAAGGCCATGTGTTGGCGGTCGAGCGCGTCGAGGATCCGGCCCAGCGCCCGTGCGCCGGTGAAGTCGACGTCGGTCATGCCGATGGCGTCCAGCACGACGGTGCGGGTGGCGCCCGGCGCCTGGGCGATCGCCGCCGACATCTGCTCGCGGAAGTGCGCCGCGTTGGCATACCAGAGCGGCGTGGCGAACAGCACGGCCAAGACCTCGTTCTGCTGGGCGGCGCCGGGATCCGCCGCCAGCGGGGTCCAGCTGGTGGTCCCGTTCACCCGGCCGAGGAGGACCAGGTGGGACTGCGCGCTCTTGCGGATGCGGTCGAGGATGGCGAGGAGCACGGCCACGCCGATGCCCTGCTCGACGCCGATGAGTGCCACAGTCAACAGCGTGACGAGCGCCAGCGCGAACTCCAGCAGGCTGAAACGGGCGATCGCCCGCAGGTCGCGCAGGTTGAAGAGCCGCGCCGCCACGAAGAGCAGGATGGCGGCAAGTGTCGCCAGCGGGACGTCCTGCAAGATGTCGGCGAAGGGGATGATGAGCACGACGATGAGGGCGGCTCCCAGGGGGCCGGCTTGGGTTCGCCCACCGGCGGCGACGACCGCGCCGGTGCGCGGCGGGCTGGCGTCGACCGGGAACGACCCCGTCAGCCCGGCCAACACGCTGCCGCCGCCCACGGCGAGGAAGTCGCGACCGGCATCCACCTCGTAGGAGCCTTGATCGGCGAAGGCGCGCGTGGTCGCTGCCGTCTGGGTGACCACGACCAGGGCCACGACGGCGGCCAGCGGGGCCAGGCTCTGCACCGTCGACCAGGAGACCCCGGTCAGCCCGACGTGCGGAGCACCCGTTTTGACCGTGCCCAGGACCGGCACGCCGCGGTTCTCGAGGTCGAGCGCGACGACGAGGGCCAAGGAGCCGACCATGCCGATCAAGGCTCCCGGGATGCGGCGGTCGATTCGTTGACACACGACGAGCACGGCCAGCACCCCGAGGCCGATGGCGACCGACCAGCCGTTGGCCTGGTTGAGGTGGGTGACGACGTAGCCGACGCGGTGCTGATTCGTCCCCGCGACCGGGGGAAGGCCGAAGAAGTCCGGCAGTTGGTGGGCGACGATGATCACGGCGATGCCGCAGAGGAAGCCGGTGACGATCGGCGCCGACAGGAACTCCGCCAGCCAGCCCAGACGCAGGACGCCCACCAACACCACCAGCACCCCGACCATCACGGCCAGGATCGCCACCAGCTCGGCATAGTGGGCGGACCCGGCCAGGGCGAAGTGGGCGACCCCGGCCGCGAAGAGCGGGGCGATCGTCGAGTCTGCGCCCACCGACATCTGGGGGTTGGATCCGAGGAGTGCGAAGACCACGGTGCCGGCCACGAATGCGTAGAAGCCGGTGATGGGCGGCATGCCGGCCAGGCGCGAGGTGGCGAGTTGCTCGGGCACCGCGATCACCAGCAGGGTGAGCCCGGCCACCAGATCGGCACTGACCCACGAGCGCTGGTAGCCGCGCAGCGACGTCAAGAGGGGTGGCCGTCGCATCGTGCCATCTTCGCTCACCCACCGGGCCGCCGGACGGACGCAGCTCCGTTGTTAGTGTCGGTCGCATGCGGGGTGCCGGGACCGGCCGCCGTCCGCCCCGTCCAAGGAGGACCGAGCATGAGTGACTATCCCTACAGCGACCGGTTCGCCATTCACCGGGCCCTGCCCGAACACGGCATGTCCCGCCAGGAGGTGCTGGACCAGCTGCAGGCCATGGCCACCGAAGAGGACGCGTTCTGGGAGACGGGCAAGTGCTCGGGGACCATGTACTGCGGGGATCACGACCACTACCACTTCATGACGGAGGCCTTCGGCCTCTTCGCGCACGTCAACGTGCTCCAGCGCGACATGTGTCCCAGCGCCACCAAGTTCGAGGCGGAGATCATCGCCATGACCCTGGGCCTGCAGTCGGGGGACGCCGCGGCGGCTGACGGTGGGGATCCCTGCGGCCTCGTCACCACCGGCGGGACCGGGAGCATCCTGCACGCCATCCTGGCCTACCGGGAGCACGCGGCACAGACCCGGGGCGTCACGCGACCCAACGTCATCAAGCCCGAGACGGCCCATCCCGCCTTCGACAAGGCCTGCCATCTTTTCGGCGTCGAGCTGCGGCGGGCCCCGATCGATCAGGTCAGCACCCAGGTGGACGTCGATTGGGTCCGTGACCACGTCGACGACCAGACCGTGGCCCTGATCGGCTCGGCCTGCAACTACGGCTATGGCACCGTCGACCCGATCGCCGCGCTCTCCGATGTGGCCCTCGAACGCGGGATCGGGCTGCACGTCGACGGCTGTCTGGGCGGTTTCATCCTCCCGTTCGGCCGCGAGCTCGGCTACGACATCGAGCCGTTCGACTATGCCGTTCCCGGCGTCACGTCGATGTCGGCCGACACGCACAAGTACGGCTATGCCTTCAAGGGCTCGTCGGTCCTCACCTTCCGGCACAAGGCGCTGCGCAACGCGCAGTACTTCTACCTGACGGACTGGAGTGGCGGGAAGTACACGTCACCGGGGATGGAGGGTTCACGCTCGGGCGGAATCATCGCGGCCACCTGGGCCGCCATGGTGCAGTTCGGCCACGAGGGCTACCTGCACTACGCCCGCCAGATCTTCGAGACCTCCGTCGCCATGCAGCGTGCCGTGTCGGCACACCCAGAGCTCCGTCTCGTCGGCAATCCCACCTTCTTGTTCTCGTTCACCTCCGACGAGTTCGACATCTACCACGTCAACGACTTCATGCGGACGAGGGGCTGGCGTTTCAACGGCCAGCAGTATCCCAATGCGTTGCACATGGCGGTCACCCGTCCACAGACCCAGGACCAGGTGGTGCCCGAGTTCACCGCAGACCTGGCCGATGCCGTGGCGTACGCCAAGGAGCATGCCGGCGAACAACCCAAGTCCGGCGCCATCTACGGCGGCGTGGCCGGTGGCATGACCGACGAAGCGGACGAGTTCATCCGCGCCGTCATGGCCGACATGCTCGACGGTCAGTCGGCCTTGCCCGCTCCGTGAGCGGACCGTCGGCCGGTGCACCCACCGAATGGGTGCGGGGCTGCGCGGCCGCACAGCAGGAACTGGCGGCGGATCTCGCCGGGCTGACCGACGAGCTGGCGCGCCGACCCAGCCTGCTGCCCGGCTGGAGTGTCGGCCACGTCCTGACCCACATCGCCCGCAACGGCGACAGCGTTGTCTGGCGCCTCGACGGCGCCGCCCTGGGCGAGCTGCGCGACCAGTACCCCGGAGGGCTCGAGCAGCGCAGAGACGACATCGAAGCCGGCGCCGCCCGCCCGGCCAGCGAGTTGGTGGCGGACGTCGCACGCAGCTCGGCCGAGGTGGACCGCGTCGTGAACGAGCTTTCCGACGCCGCCTGGGACGCTCCCTCGCGTACGTCGCGCGGTGTCGTGGAGGACTCGCGTGCATGCGTCTTCTCGCGCTGGCGCGAGGTGGCGGTGCACCACGGCGACCTCGGTCTGCGCGCCGTCTCCTTGCCGCCGGCCCTGGTCGCCACCTGGCTCGAGCAAGAGCTGCCTCGGCTCGCACAGCGCACGGATCCGGCGCAGCTGTTGGCCTGGGTGATCGGTCGGTCCGATCCGCCCGTGCTGGCCCCCTGGTGACGCGCTAGCTCGAGAGGAACGCGTTGCCGGCCCGGTCGACGGCGACGCAGTAGGTCGTCGTCGGACAGGAGATGGCGGTCAACGCGTGGCCCTTGTCGATGGTCGTGCCGGCGCTCCAGCTCGTGCCGTTCCAGCCGAACACTCGACCCTGGGAGTCGACGGCGCGGCAGAAGGTGGTCGAGGGGCAGGCGACACCCGTGAGCCCGGACGCGTTGGTGCCGGTCACGGGGGGCTCGGTGGCGATGTTCTGGGGCGAGGAGAAGCTGCTCCCGTTCCAGGTCAGAACCGCGCCGCTACTGTCGACGAGGACGCAGAAGGTGGTGGTCGGGCACGAGACGGCGTTGAGCTGACCCTGGGTGTCGCCGTCGCTCGGCTGGGTCCAGGTGCTTCCGTTCCAGACCGACGGTCCTCCCTCGGCGGCCACGCAGAACGTGGGGGAGACGCACGAGATCTGGTTGGCCGCACCCCAGGCGCCGAGGTTGCCGGACCAACCGTGTCCGCGGTAGGCGAAGGAGTTGCCCTCGCCGTCGATGCTGATGCAGAACGTCGGCCCGGTGCAGTCGATCGCCGTGAAGCCCTGGGCCGTCGGCACGGTGGTGGGGGCGCTCCAGGTGGAGCCGTTGTACAGCGCCGCCTCGTTGAGGCTCGGGACGGCGGCGCAGAACGTGTTCGTCGCGCAGGACAGGTAGGACACGCCCGATGGCGCCGGTGAAGGGACCGCGGGACCAAGTGCCGTCACCGTCGTGAAGCCGAGACGGTACGTCAGGCCGGTCGAGCTCCCCATGAGGCAGTTCTCCGGCCCGGGACACGACACCGTGGTGAGGACGGCACCGGGGGCGACGCGCACGGCAGGCGACCACGACCCGACCTCGGCTGCGCCGGGCGTGGTCGACGAGGTGGTCGTGGCGACATGACGGGTCGTCGTCGTTGACGTCGCGTGAGGGCTCGGTGGATTCGAGCTGCATGCGCCCGCGGTCAACGCGAGCGCGAGCAGCGTGGGCGCCAGGGCGAAGGCCCCCGCCCGCACCCGCACTAGTTGACCGTCAGCCCGTTCGTCTCGAGCGCCCGGTGACGCGACCAGGTGTCGAGCACGATCAAGGTCTTGGTGCCGGTGACCCGCCCGCGCCGCCGCAACTGCTCGATCACCTGACCCAGGCGTTCGACGTCGGGCACCTGGAGCCAGACGAGAGCATCGGGATCACCGGCCGTGGTGAAGACGGCCTGGACCTCGGACAGCTGCATGGCGGTCTCCTGGATCTCCGCCAGATCCGCCGTCCCGGCGAATCGCACTTCGGTGAAGGCCTGGATCGGGCGCCCGGCCTTCCGGTGATCGACGACGACCGTGTAGCCGGCGATGACGCCTGTTCGCTCCAGACGCTCGATACGTCGGGTCACCGCTGAGGCGGAGAGCGAGACTTGCTCGCCGATGTCGGCCATGGTGCGGCGAGCGTTGTGTGACAGCAGCTCGATGATCTGATGATCGATCGGATCTAGTTCCTCTGTTCCCATGGTGGATCAGCCTAACGAAATGACCCTCGCTCGCACATTCAGTGCATGCACAGATTGGAAGTTGTCTCTCCGTTGCGCGGGGGGACTGGAATCACGCCTGTTTGGAGTGTATGGAGACGGCGTAATTGTCGTGATTTCCGAAAGCAACTCGGTCCCAGGCCGACCATCGGTCCTCGAGGACGAGGCCGGCGGCACCGGCCAGCGCGTCGTGCTCGACGGGTCCGAATCCTCCCGGACGCAGCGAATACCCGGTGACGAGGCGCCCACCGGGGTCCAACCAGCGCGCCGCGTTGGCCAGGACGCGTCCTTCGCTGCCCGGTTGGACGAAGATCAGCACGTTGCCCGCCATCACGATGAGATCGAACGTCCGGCCCAGATCCAACGTTGGATCGGCCAGGTCACCCTCGACCCACCGCAGCGACGGAGCCTTCCGGCGCGCCTGCTCCAGCATGACCGGGTCGACGTCGAGGCCGGTGACCTCGTACCCGCGCCGGGCCAGCTCCAGCGCGACGCGTCCGGTGCCGCAGCCTGCATCGAGCACGGCGGCGGGCCGGTACGAGTCCACCAACGCGGCCTCACCGTGCACGTCGACGCCCGCGGCGGCGAGACGAGCGAAGCGTTCGTCGTAGGCGACGCCCCGGGGCGTGTCACTGTCTTGCCAACGATCAGGCATGGCACATCGATAGCAGCCCGGCGCGTCGACCGCGCACCGAGAACGGGACGGACGACACCATTCGCCCGCCGTGCTCCTACGGGACGGAAGGGATGGTGACGGTGGTTGCGCCCGAGGGCAGAGTGAACAAGCTCGAGGACGGGTGCGCGGAGTACTTCACCATTTCGAAGTACTGGTTCTTGCCCGTGCCCGAATACGACAGCAGGCCCTGCTTCGTCACGCAGTACTTCCCGGTTTGGCCGTGGCGGCTCACGGTGATGCACGTCGAGGGCTGGCCGGCGAACTTGGCCGACGACTCGGACAGCCTGATGCCCAGGGCGCGGGCGATGGCCGTCTCCTCGGCCTCGCTGAAGACGCTCAGCACCGTGGCCCCGCTGAAGAGGTCTTCGGTCTCGGCCAACGGGTTGTTGCCCTTCTCCGTGTAGCACTGGAGCGAGCTCTTGGCCTGGGTCGTGGTCGTCGCCGACCCCGAGTTGCCCGAGTTGCCCGAGTTGCCCGAGTCACCACTGTTTCCCGAATCGTTCGGCGCGCAGTAATAGGTCGCCTTGCCGTTGTTGAAGATCGTGCTCGTCCCCGAGGAGAAGTAGGTCTTGGGTGGGGCCTGGGCAATCGTGACCGTCGAATTCGTGCCCTCGGCCGAGTCCTTGTACACGACGGAGTACGTCAGGTGCTTGCCCTTGTTGATCTGGGCGGACAGCGCCCTGAGGTATTGCGACGACGGCGTCCTGGCCGCGGCGGGCAAGGCGGGTCCGAGCACGAGTGCACCCAGTCCGAGGGCGGCGACGGTGGTCGTGGCAATGGCGGTTGCGCGGGTGCTCATCAGGGAACGGTAACCCCACGGGCCGCTGCGGTGCACCGATGGGACGGTAATTGGGTCTGGCTAGGGTTCGTCCGTGTGTCTCCTCGTGATGGCCTCGCGTGTGGTGCCGGGCGAGCCGCTCGTCGTCGGAGCGAACCGGGACGAGCTGGTTGACCGGCCCGCCACCCCCGTGACGGTCCTGGCCGGCGCCCGCCCGCGCATTCTCGGCGGGCGCGACGAGCAGTCGGGTGGCACCTGGCTCGCCGTGAACGAGCATGGCGTCTGCGCCGGGCTCACGAACCAGCCCCTCGGCGACGCCAAGGATCCGACGAAGCGCTCGCGCGGTGACCTGCCCCTGGCCCTGACCTCCGCCCCCACCGCGGCCGACGCGGTGGCGGCGTTCGTCGCCGCCTTCCGGCCGCGGGACTACAACGGATGCTGGCTCCTGGTCGGGGACCGCACCTCGCTCTGGCTGGTCGACTTCACCGGCACCACGACCGACGCGGCCCGGGCGACCGAGCTTCCTGCCGGCGTGCACGTGCTCGAGAACCGATCGCCCGCCGAGCCCTCGGCCAAGGTCGACCTGGTGCGGCACGCATTGGGACAGCCCGACGACGGCGACGCCATGACCGCGGCACTGCGACGCGTGCTGGCCGACCACCGGATCCCCGAGGGTGACGAGCGGCCGAACAGCGCCACCTGCGTGCACCTCGACACCTTTGGGACCCGCTCCTCGTGCCTCATCCGTATCGACGGACCCGGATCGCGACCGCGGCTGTGGGTGGCACCCGGAGCGCCCTGCACCACGGCCTACGCGGAGGCCACCGGGCTCTGGTCAGCCGACCTGCCCGTTCGGCCCTGAGCCGCTCGGGTCCGGGTGCGCCGCGGCGTCAGTCCCGCACGAGCGGCTTGTAACGGATGCGGTGGGGCTGATCGGCGTCGACGCCGAGCCGCTTGCGCCGGTCCGCTTCGTAGTCGCTGAAGTTGCCCTCGTACCAGCGCACCTCCGAATCGCCCTCGAAGGCCAGGACGTGGGTGGCGATGCGGTCGAGGAACCAGCGGTCGTGGCTGATCACCACGGCGCAGCCGGGGAACCAGAGCAGCGCGTCCTCCAGCGCCCGCAGCGTGTCCACGTCGAGGTCGTTGGTGGGTTCGTCGAGCAGCAGGACGTTGCCGCCGCTGGAGAGCACCTTGGCCAGCAGGACGCGGTTGCGCTCACCCCCCGACAGCTCGCCCACCTTCTTCTGTTGGTCGCTGCCCTTGAACCCGAACCCGGCCACGTAGGCCCGGCTGTGCAGCTCGCGCCCGCCCACCACCATGCGATCGACCCCGCCGGTGATCTCCTCGAACACCGTGGCCTCCGAGACGAGGGTGTCCCGTGACTGATCCACGTAAGCCAAGGAGACGGTTGCGCCAACCGTCAGCGTGCCGGCGTCGGCCGTGTCCTCGCCGACGATCATGCGGAACAGGGTCGTCTTGCCGGCGCCGTTGGGCCCGATGATGCCCACGATGCCACCCGGGGGGAGGATGAAATCCAGCCCGTCCATGAGCAGGCGGTCGCCGAAGCCCTTCACCACTCCCGAGGCGTCGACCACCCGATCGCCCAAGCGCGGGCCCGGCGGGATGGCCAACTCGACCTTGTCGGCGCGCCGCTCGGCGGACTCCGCCTCGGCCACCAGGTCGTTGTAGGCCGTGATGCGTGCCTTGCCCTTGCTCTGACGGGCCCGCGGTGACATGCGGATCCACTCCAGCTCGCGCTGCAGCGAGGCCTCGCGGGCCCGGTCGGCCCGTTCCTCGGCGGCGAGACGGGCCTGCTTCTGTTCGAGCCAGGAGGAGTAGTTGCCCTCCCACGGGATGCCGGCCCCGCGATCGAGCTCGAGGATCCAGCCCGCCACGTTGTCGAGGAAGTAGCGATCGTGGGTGACGGCCACCACGGTGCCGGGGTAGTCCTGCAGCGTCCGCTCGAGCCAGGCCACCGATTCGGCGTCGAGGTGGTTGGTCGGCTCGTCGAGGAGGAGGAGATCGGGTGTGGACAGCAGCAGGCGGCACAGGGCGACCCGGCGGCGCTCGCCGCCCGAGAGCGTGCTGACGTCGGCGTCTCCCGGCGGGAGGCGCAGGGCGTCCATGGCGATCTCGAGGGTGCGCTCCAGGTCCCAGGCGCCGGCGGCGTCGATCTTGGTCTGCAGATCGGCCTGCTCGGCCAGGAGCGCATCGATGTCGGCCTCGGGCGAGCCGAAGGCGGCGCAGACCTCGTTGTAGCGGTCGAGCAGCCCTTTGGTCTCGCCCACGCCCTCGGCCACGTTCCCGGCGACGTCCTTCGTGGCGTCCAGCTGGGGCTCCTGGGCCAGGTACCCCACGGTGAATCCCGGGGTCAGCCGGGCCTCGCCGCTGAAGCCGTCGTCCTCGCCGGCCATGATGCGGAGCAGGGAGGACTTGCCCGAACCGTTGGAGCCGATGACGCCGATCTTGGCTCCCGGGTAGAAGGAGAGGTTGATGCCCTTGAGCACCTCACGGTCGGGCGGATAGAAGCGCTTGAGGCCGCGCATGGTGTAGATGAATTGGGGGGCCATGGCGACCAGTGTGCCCTACCGGCCACGCGTGCGATGATCGCCGCCGACCCGTGCGACGGTGCACGGCCGACCAATCGGGGTGGCGCACCGTCGGAACGAGGAACGGAACGAAAGGGGACCGAGTGGCCAGCGCGCCCAACATTGTGCTCGTCATGTCCGATCAGCACCGGGCCGACATGATGGGATGTGCCGGCGACGAGAGCATGGACACCCCGTCGCTCGACCGCCTCGCCGGCGAGGGCGTCCGCTTCTCCCGGGTCTCGACGCA
The DNA here is from genome assembly GCA_963754445.1 of uncultured Acidimicrobiaceae bacterium. Lineage (GTDB taxonomy): Bacteria > Actinomycetota > Acidimicrobiia > Acidimicrobiales > RAAP-2 > Bog-473. The sequence continues at coordinate 404,675 of CAVWFT010000001.1, forward strand.
GGGACCGCTCTGCATGCCGGCGCGGGCCTCGTTCATGACGGAGCGCTACGTCCGTGACCACGGGCAGTACACGAATTGGGGCGAGATCGCCCGGGACAGCCCCACGTACGCCTGGGCACTGCGGGAGGCCGGCTATCACACCTCGCTCCTGGGCAAGGCCCACCTTCATGGCGACGAGGACCTGACCGTCTCCCACGTCGACGAGATGGCCCCCCAGCTCGAGGCGCTCGGTTTCGCCGAGGTGTTCGAGACGGGGGACAAGTTCATCGGCAAGGTCCCCACCCGCTATACCGACTTCCTGCAGAGCCGTGGGCTCCTCGACACCTATGCCGAACACATCGCGGCGCGCGCCTACCAGGGCGACAACGAGACGGGGCGCAACGCCACCAAGGTCGTGCCCATGTGGGATGCCACGCCCATGCCACTCCCGCTCGACGCCTACGTCGACACCTGGCACGGCGCCGAGGCGGTGCGCTGGATCGAGCAGTACGACCGGACCGAGCCCTTCTTCCTCTTCGTGGGCTTCCCTGGCCCGCACGATCCGTGGGACGCCCCGGCCGAGGCCGTCGACCGCTACCGGCACGTGGACATCTCCATGCCGGTCTCGACGACTCGGCCCACCCTCAGCGGGACCGGCCGCTACGAGCACCTGCTCAACGCGTTCCTGGGGTTGTCCGACACGCTGAGCATGACCGACGACGCCATACGGGCGATGCGCCGGGCCTATGCAGCGGACATCTCGATCATCGATCACGCGGTCGGCCTCATCGTCGATTCGCTCGAGCGCACGGGACGCCTCGACGACACCTGGGTCATCTACACCACGGACCACGGAGAGATGGGCGGCAACCACGGGATGATGTCCAAGTGCGTGCTCTACGAGCAGGCCGTGCGGGTGCCGTTGATCGTGCGCCCCCCGGGTGGGTGCGCCGCCCGCGTGGTCGACGGCCTTACCGAGCACCTCGACGTGCCGGCCACCGTGCGCGCCATCGCCGGGGCCCCCGACGTCCCGGGCAGCGGCGGTCACTCGCTCTTCGACTGCATACGTCACGGGGCACCGGCCCCACCACGGGCGGTCAGCGTGAGCGAGAACTGGGGCTTCGCCTGCTTCGAGACCGAGCGCTACAAGCTCGTGGTCGACGAGGACGCCGTGTCTCCGTGCCAGCTCTTCGATCTCGTCGAGGACCGGGCCGAGGACCACAACCTCCTGGCCGACCCCGGCGCGGCGCCGGTGGTCGAAGAATTGATGGACACCCACGTGCGACCGTTTTTCGTCACCCCCCCGGCCCGCCCGCAGCCGAGCATCTTCACGGGCGGCTACGACAGCTGAGCCGGCGGGCTGGTGTCCGTCGGCTGCCGCACCCGTGAGGGTCCGGGGACCACACGGCTCCCGAATTCCTCGTCACGCGAATTCCAACGTCGTGCGGATCGGCCGATGGTCCGATCCCGCGTCGGGCAACACGTCGCCCGACACGGGACGCAGCCCCCCGCGCACCATGATGTGGTCGATCTGCGAATGCGGTTTCCACGCCGGCCAGGTGCGGCCGCGCACCGCCCTGTGCCAGCCGGGCAGGAAGAACACCACCAGGGGTCCCCACGTGTTCATGTCCCCCGAGAGCACGGCGTCGGGCCGGGCCGAGGTCCGCAGCAGCCGACGCAGCTCGGCCCAGGTCCGGTGCGAGCCGTAGGGGAGGTGGGGCATGTGCGTCCCGATCACGGTCACCGTTCGACCGGCCACGGAGACGTCGCGCATGAGCGCCGCCCGCCGCACCCCGTCGGCCCGCAGCTGGCGCAACGGAACCACCCGGTGGGAGGACACGGACAACCCGGGCCGGGTCAGCATGGCGATGCTCCACGCCCCCGGCTCGGCCGCCTGCCAGCGGGGGAGCGCCTGGACCTTGGCCGGCATCGGTTTCACGCCGTCCATGTAGAGGGCGCGATTGGCATTGGACCACGACGGCTGCGAGATCCACGAGCTCCCATTCTCGTCTTGGGGCCGGATGCGTCGTCCCTCGCCCAACACGTGGGTGACGACGTCGTAGCCGAGCGCCCGCGCCGCCTGCTCGGCCTGGCCCTCGGACTCGCCCGCCACGGTCCAGGATTCCTGCAGCACGATGACGTCGGTCCCCAGCGCCGTGATGGCGCCCACGTAGTCGTAAGGCCGGCCGAACCCGTCCATCCCGCAGTGCATGTTGTAGTTGGCGATGCTCAGCACGGTCCGCCCCGACGATAGGCGTCGGCGAGAGGCGTCGAAAACCTCAGGGGTACCATCGTCCGGTGGCCCCGGGGGACGTGCAGCTCGACACGCAACGTGACGCGCAATTGGCACGGCGCCTGCGCCCCTTCACCACGACCATCTTCGCCACCATGTCGGAACTGGCCCTGGCCACCGGCTCGGTCAATCTCGGCCAGGGCTTTCCCGACACCGACGGTCCCGACGAGATCAAGGAGGTCGCCGTCGACGCGCTGCGTCATGGCGACAACCAGTACCCGCCGAGTGCGGGTACCGCGATCCTCCGCCAGGCCGTGGCCACGCACCAGCGTGACTGGTACGGCCTCGAGCTCGACCCCGCCCGCGAGGTCCTCGTGACCGTGGGCGCCACCGAGGCCATCGCCGCCACCCTCCTGGCCCTCTGCGAGCCCGGCGACGAGGTCGTCATGTTCGAACCCTCCTACGACTCCTACGCCGCCTGCGCGTCCATGGCCGGCGCCGTGCCCCGCCTGGTCCGCCTGCATCCTCCCCACTGGACCTTCGACCACGACGAGTTGGCGGCCGCCTGCGCCTCGCCCCGGGCCCGCATGGTCCTGCTCAACACCCCGCACAATCCGACCGGCAAGGTCTTCTCGATCGAGGAGTTGGGGCAGGTGGCCGCCCTGGTCTCCGCCCACGACCTCCTGGCGGTGACCGACGAGGTCTACGAACACCTCGTCTTCGACGGCACCCACGTCCCGCTGGCCACCCTGCCGGGGATGGCCGCCCGCACCCTCACCATCTCCTCGGGAGGCAAGACCTTCTCCTTCACCGGCTGGAAGGTGGGCTGGGTCAGCGGGCCGGCGGGCCTGGTCTCCGCCGTCCGGGCGGCCAAGCAGTTCCTCACCTACACCAGCCCGGCCCCGCTCCAGGTCGCCATCGCCCGCGGGCTGGGGATGTCCCGCGCCGACCTGGAGCGCGTCGGCGCAGCCCTGGGTGCCAAGCGTGACCTGCTCTGCGACGGCCTCGAGGCACTGGGCCACGAGGTCTACCGGCCCTGCGCCACCTACTTCGCCACCACCGACGTCTCCGCGGTGGCACCCGGCATGACCGGGCAGGAGTACTGCCTCGCCCTGCCCGAGCGCTGTGGGGTCGTGGCCATCCCCAGTGCCGTCTTCTACGACCCCGCCGACGCGGCCGCCGGCGCAACACTCGTGCGTTGGGCCTTCTGCAAGCGCGACGAGGTGCTCCGCGACGCGTTGGCCCGCTTAGCATCGTGGGGACCATGAGCATCCCGATCACCTGGGTCGACGCGTTCAGCGAGCACGTGGGCGGGGGCAACCCGGCCGCCGTCTGCCTGCTCGACGAGCCGCTCGACGACGGCACCATGCAGGCACTGGCCACCGAGCTCGGTATCTCCGAGACGGCGTACCTGACCCCGACCGAGGACGCCGCCGCCTTCGGGCTGCGTTGGTTCTCGCCCGCCACCGAAATCAGCCTGTGCGGTCACGCCACCTTGGCCTCTGCCCATGCCCTGCGGGAGAACGGCGTGGTCGACGGCGCCACGCCGCTCACCTTCCACACCATGAGTGGTCCGCTCCGTGCCACCTACGACGGTGACCGGGTCGAGCTCGACTTCCCGGCCGACCCCGTCGCCGCCGGTCCGTTGCCCGGCTCGCTCGTCGGCCAGTGGTCCGACGTCGTGGCGTCGGGACTCACCACCAACTTCTACTTCGTGGTGCTGTCCTCGGCCGATGCCGTGGGTGGCTACGCACCCGACCTGGCGGCCATCGCCGCGGCCGGGCCGAACTCGCTGCTGCTGACCGCCGCTGCACCCGCGGCATCCGGTGCCGACTACGTGCTGCGGGTCTTCGGGCCCAACGTGGGCATCGCCGAGGACCCGGCGACGGGCTCGGCGCAGTGCGCGGCCGGCCCCTACTGGGCGGAGCAGCTGGGGCGCCCCGAGCTGGTGGCCCGACAGCTGTCGGCCCGCGGCGCCACGCTCTTCGTGCGGCCCGACGGCGACCGGGTGCGCTTCGCCGGCCATGCCACCACGGTGTTGACCGGCCACCTGTGCTAATCAGTCCCCGCATGGGCGCCACCGCGGCGGACTTGCGAGTCCTGCTCGAGGGGCACGAACCGTCGTCGCCCCGCGAGGTGGCGGCCAAGGAGCGTTTCCTCGGCGAGCTGGCCCGTTTGGACCGACCATGTGACGAGTATGCGGATCCGACGCATGCCACGGCGTCGGGCATCGTCGTCGGTCGACGCGGCACGGTGTTGCACCGGCACAAGCGTCTCGGCATCTGGATGCAGCCCGGTGGTCACATCGACCCCGGCGAGACACCGGGGACGGCTGCGCTGCGTGAGGCCACCGAAGAGCTCGGCCTGCCCGTGGCCCACCCCGAGGGTGGCCCCCTGCTGCTGCACCTCGACGTCCACGAGGCCGCGCTCGGCCACACCCACCTGGACCTGCGCTACCTGCTGATCGGGACCGACGGCGATCCCCATCCGCCCCTCGGCGAGAGCCCCGACGCCCGCTGGTACGGCTGGGACGAGGCACGGGCGGTCGCCGACGGCGGGTTGGTCGATGCCCTGCCACTGGCCCGGGGCGCCTACGAGGCACTGGGATGACCGACACCCTCGAACATCTCCTCGCCGTGCAGGACTACGACACGACGATCACCCAGCTCGAGCACAGGCGCGACGCCCTGGCCGAGGCGAGCGGGCTGCGCGCCGTCGAGGCCCAGCTGGCAGCCATCGCTGCCGAACGGGTCGACGCCCAGTCCCGCCGCGGCGCACTCGCCGCCACCCAGAAGGAGCTCGAGGCCCAGATCGCGGTCATCAGTGATCGCCGCTCCGGCATCGAACAGCGCATGTACGCCGCCACCGGTACCTCGTCTCGCGATCTCCAAGCCATGAGCGAGGAGGTGAAGCACCTGACCGAGCGCCGGGCCGAACTCGAGGAGCTCGAGCTCGTGGCCATGCTGGACCAGGACCCGATCGACGCCGAGCTGGCCGGGCTCGACGAGCGGGCGGCCCCCCTGTCGGCCCAGGCAACCGAGCTGCGGGCCAGCATCGCCGAGCAGCAACACGAGATCGACGCCGAGCTCTCCGTCGCCACCGCGGCGCGGTCGGCCGAGGCCGCTCTGCTCCCGGCGGCGCTCTCGGATCGGTACGAGACGTTGCGCACGCGCCTCAAGGGCACCGGAGCGGCCCGGTTGATCAGGAGCCATTGCGACGGCTGCCATCTCGAGCTTTCCTCGGGCGAGGTGGAGCGGATCCGCCATCTCGCGCCGGAGGAGGTGGCCACCTGCGAGCAGTGTGGCCGCATCCTCGTTCCGGTCTGAGGATCGCGCAGCGTCGTGCTGATCCTCGTCCGTCACGGTGAGTCGGAGGCCAACGCCAAGGGGCTGCTTCTCGGGCGGACCGACGCCCCGTTGACGGCGCACGGCCGGAGCCAGGCCGCAGCCGCCCGGGGGCTCGTGCGTGACCCGGTGCTCGAGGTCCGCTCCAGTCCTCTGGCCAGAGCCCGCGACACCGCCGGACTCTTGGCCCTCGGTCCACCCGTCACGATCGACGAGCGCTGGATCGAGGTCGACTACGGCGAGTTCGAGTGCCAGCCCCTCGGCGACATCCCGGCCGCGGTCTGGACCGCATGGATGGCCGATCGGGACTTCCGTCCCGAAGGGGGCGAGACGCTGGCCGAGGTCGACGCCCGCGTGGGTGCCGTGTGCGAGGAGCTCTTCGCCGTGGACGGGGCCGGGGCCCGTCGGCGCGACGGTGACGGCGACGTCGTCGTGGTGAGCCATGTCACGCCGATCAAGGCCGCGGTGGCCTGGGCCCTGGGAACGCCCGACCTCTACTGGCGCCTGCACCTGCGCACGGCGTCGGTGACCCGGATCGGCTGGAACCGCAATGCACCGGTGCTGCACGGTTTCAACGAGGTGCTGTTGGCGCCCGCGCCCGTTCCGGGGCCACAATCGCCTGGTGCCTGACCGAGACGCCGAGCCCACGCTGGCCGACCTCCGCCCGGGGGCGGACTCGACCGAGCATCCGGTGCACCGGCGCACCATCACCATGGACGTGTACGAGCGCGACGGCTACTTCGCCGTGTTGGGCGTCCTGCACGACCAGCGACCATGGGCCAGCGGCGGTTACAGCCCTCGTGACCTCCATCGCATGGAGCTCGGCATCGTGGTGCGCCGGGCCGACCTGACCATCGTCGACGCCGAGGCGACCATGGACACCTTCCCCCATGCCGAGTGCACCGACATCGAAGCGCACTTCCGCGATCTCATCGGTGTCTCCGTGGCCCGGGGCTACACGAGCACGGTGCAGACGCTGTTCGGTCGCGAGCGGGGTTGCAGCCATCTCGAATTCCTGGCCCGCGCCCTCGGTCCCACGGTGATCCAGGCGACGACGTCGGCTGCCGCCTGGCAGACCGAGCGCCGTGGCGTCTACCCGACGGGCGAGGTCGGCCTGTCGTTCCTGACCAATACCTGCCACGTCTGGGCCGAGGGCGGCCCCGGAGCGCAGAAGATCGCTCTGGGTTGGCGCCCGGGAAAGCTGGGGTATCCGGCCCCCGACGTCGCCGAGATCGCGCGGCGACTCGGCGGCGGCGAGGAGATCGGTTAGGAGAGCGCGCCGACCGCAGTGTTGGGGTTGGCTTCGCGCCGCGTCGTGGGGACCGGCTCGGTGCACAGCGCCGCCAGCATGCGGGCCATGACCCGCTTGGCCACCCGTACCTGGAGGCCTGATGTGCGTCGCATGCGGTCCCACGCTTCCCACGACGTCGCGGTGTCCATGGCGTCGAGGTACTCCCCCCGTGCGCCCTCGGTCATCTCCGCCAGCTCAGGAGCGAAGATCGCCTTGAGGCTCTGCAGGAGCAGCGCGTCGGAGACGAGGACGACGTCGCTCACCCCGGGCGATGTCGCCATGTGGCGCACCATGGCCCGGCGCACCGGCGAGATCTCCTCGAACAGTGCGGCGCGGTGCGACACCACGCGTTCGATGCGCTTGACCAGTGACTGCTTGGGCGAGAGCTGGGGCATGCCGGCCCATTGGTCGCGCAGCTGCAGCGCGGCGACGTAGTGATACAGGTCGTCGAGGTCGGAGAAGTGGTGGAAGACGAGGCGCAGGGAGACCCCGGCACGCTCGGCCACGGCGCGGGCCGTGGGTTCCGTCTCGTTCTCGCGCAAGAGCGAGATGAGCGCTTCGCCGACCGCCCGGCGTGTGCGCTGACCCCGGGCGACCCGGCCATCGCTGGCCGCTTCGTCGGTGAGGGCAAACATGCCCTCGAGGTCGTGGACGGTGATATCTGGCTGTGCAGGGGGGTGGGCGAGGTCGAGCTCAACGCTCGTCTCGCCCGCTCCGGCCACAGGAGCCGAGGAGCTGGGGTTCACGTGTTCGCCACCTTCCAGTGTGGAGTTTCGGGAGGCAACCCTGGCTTCGAACAGGGTTACGGAAGGACAACGACAGTGTGCCGGTATTCGGTACGAAATTGAGGGTCAGGAAGCGGTTTTGTGCATCGGTTGTGTCAACGACTGCACAACTCTGCGCCATTTGGGGTTTGGAGGCCTCGAATTCCCGGTTCAGCCTGGGATCCGCCCGGCCACGACCCGCCCGCTCTCGAGGGTGACGACTTCCTGACACCGTGCCGCCTCCTCTCTCCGATGGGTGATGAGGAGCACGCTACGCCTCTCCGCGGCCGCGTCCGCCAGCACCGCATCGAGGACCGCATCGGCCAGTTCCACCTCGAGCCCGCTGGTCGGTTCGTCCAGGAGGAGGACGGAACCGCTGGCCAGGATGGCGCGGGCGATGGCGAGGCGGCGCCGTTCCCCACCCGAGATGGCGACGCCGTCGTCTCCCACGGGCGTGTCGAGGCCATCGGGGAGGGTGTCCACCCACTCGCGCAGATGGGTCTGCGCGAGTGCGTCGTCGACCGCTTCGTCGGACGCGTCCGGGCATCCGAGGGTCAGGTTGGAACGCAGCGTCCCGGCGAAGAGCTGGGCCCGCTGGTCGGCCAGGGCGCACGACCCCCGCACCGATTGTTGCGCCAATGTTGTGACGTCGATCCCGTCGAGCGTGAGTGTGCCGGACTCGAGGGGCCAGTAACGCAGAAGCGCGTTGACGAGGCTGGACTTGCCGGCGCCGCTCGAACCGGTGACGGCAAGGGTGTGCCCCGCCCCCAGGTGCAGGCTGACGCCGTCGAGGGCGCAAGGAAGATCGGCCGCGTAGCGCAGTGTGGCTCGGTCGAATCGGACGTCGGTCGACTGCGGGACCGCTGCCGACGGTGCAGCCGGATCCACCACCGGGACCGGCACGGCTTCGAGGGCGAACAGCCTGTCGGCGGCGGCTCGGACGGCCAGCGCCCGGCCGACGGCCATCGGGACGCCCGGAACCGTTTCGAACGTGGCCAACGCGGTGAGGGGGAGGACCGCCACCATGACCCGGTCCAACGTGTCGTGATGCACCGCGGCGACGGCGACGGCCAAGACCCCGCACACCGCAACGGCCAGGCATACCTGGATGACCAGTCCGGCCGCCAAGGCGAATCGGGCGTGTCGCCGTTCGAGCACGGCCACCCGTCGTCCGGTGGCGGCGATGGCGTCGAGCGCCGCCGTGTCGGCGCCGAAGGCCAGCAATTCGGGCGCGCCCCGAATGGCGTCGACCACTTGCGCCGAGAGCGTTCCCGACAACTGGGCCACCTCGTCGTCACCGCTGCGGCGCCAGGTGAGGATGCCCGGGACGACCAGGGCCACGGCCAACGGGAGGCCCAGGGCGAGGGCGGCCCATGGGAAGATCAATCCGACCCACACCGTGCCGAGCACGCCGGCCCCGACGGCGATGGCGATCGGCAGCAGGGTGCGCAGGTAGAGGTCCTGGAGCGTGTCCACGTCGTCGATGGCCCGGGTGAGGAGGTCGCCGCTGCGCCAGCCGGCCAGGGCGGCCGGCACCCGGGGGGTCAGGCAGTCGTAGAGCCAGAGCCGCCAGCGGGTCAACGCCCGCAACGCCGCGTCGTGGCCCACGAGGCGTTCGCCGTAGCGCAGCGGGCCGCGCAGGAAGGCGAGGACCTCGACCAGGGCCAGGATCCCCACCAGGGCGCTCAGCCCTGGTCGGAGCGCGGCGCGGCCGATGACGTACCCCGAGCCGGTCAAGAGCCCGATGGTGGCGGCGGCCGAGGCCAGTCCGAGCAGTCCGGCCAGGGCCAGACGACCCAACGGTGTCCCCGGCTCGGTCAGGATACGGCGGAGAGGGCGCGGCTCGGTCACGATGCCACCAAGCCGAGGGATCCGGCCGGGACGGGGACGACGAGGTCGAACTCCAGTGCGAGTGCGGGCTCGTGTGCCGCCACCACCACCGTGCGCCCGCTGAGCCAGGGTTCGATGGCGGGGGAGAGGCGGGCCACGGTGGGCGCGTCGAGCGAGGCCGTGGGTTCGTCCAGCAAGAGGATGGGCGCCGGACAGAGCAGGGCGCGGGCCAGGGCCAGGCGCTGACGCTCGCCCGCGCTGAGCGTCAGGCCGTCCTGGCCGAGCTGCGCCCCGAGACCCCGGGGCACGTTGGCCAGCAGGGGGGAGAGGCCGACGGCCTCCATGGCGTCGGCCAACTCCTGGTCCGACGCCCCCGGGGCCCCGATGCGCAGGTTCTCGGCAATCGAGGTGGCGAAGACGTGGGGACGCTGGGGCAGCCAGGAGAAATGCTCACGCCAGTCCCGGTCCGTCACCGCGCCCGACTCGACCCCGTCGAGGGTCAAGGTGCCCGACTGGGGTTCGCAGAAGCGGAGAAGGGCCGCCAGCACCGTCGACTTTCCCGCACCGGACGGGCCGGTCAGGGCCAGGCGCGCACCGCTGGGTACCTCGAGAGAGAAGGAGGAGAGCGCTGGACGGTCGCGGTGGGGGTAGGACACCGACAGCTCGGCGATGCGCAGGATGGGCGGGTGGGAATTCGCGGGGCGGGGCAGCGCCACCGGCGCCGGCGCGTCGCCGGGTCCCGGGGGCAGTGGTGCCGCCAGGACTTCGAGGACCCGCGCCGCCGCCGCCTGTCCCTCGGCGCTGGCGTGGAACTCGGCTCCGGCGCGGCGGAGCGGGATGAAGATCTCCGGGGCGACCAGGAGCACCGCCATGGCGGTCTCCAGATCGACCTCGCCCCAGAGCAAACGGAGACCGAGCACCATGGCGACGAGGCCGACCCCGAAGCCGGCCAGCATGTCCATGGCCAGCGCCGAGAGGAAGGCGCTGCGCAACGTGCGCATGGTGGCGACACGGACCCCCTCGGTGGCCGCCTCCACTTCGCGCCGCCCCTGTGGCTCCCGCCCGAAGGCGCGCAAGGTCGGGAGCCCCTCGACGAGCTGGAGGAAGCGTCCGGCCAGCGAGCCGAGCCGGCGCCACTGGCGAGTGGAGCGCTTGGCCGCCTCCCGTCCGAAGAACACCATGGTCACCGGGACGGCGAGCACCAACGCGATGACGACCAGGAAGGCCAGCCAGTCCTGACTCGCCACCCAGGCCAGGACGACCGCCGGGATGACGGCGGCCCCGGCCGCCTGGGGCAGGTAGCGGGCGTAGTAGGTGTGCAGCGAGCGCAGACCACGCGTGGCGGTCAGCGACAGCTCGCCCGGACGTTCTCCGGCCAGCCACCCCGGTCCCAACCCGAATGCCTGCACCAACAGTTCGCTGCGCAGCCGGTTCACCACTCGCTCGGCGGCGTCCTGGGCCGACAGATCCCCCAATCCGTGCAGCACGGCCCGCAGCACGACGACCAGACCGAGCAGGATCAGCGCCGGTGTGACCTGGCGCAGCGCCGCGTGATGGAGGAGGGAGCGCTCGACGATCCAGGCCAGGGTCACCGCTTGGACGACGACGGCGACCGCGCTCGTCGCGGCCACCAGCAGGGCGGCTGCGGCCATCCGGCGCAGTCCGGGGACCCGGGCCGCCAGCGCGGGGTCGACCAGGCGGGGCCGTCCCGTTCGTGGCGGAGCGCTACTCAGATCCTGAATGTCGTGTCCTTCAATTCGACGGTCCGGCCGGCCAGTCCTTCGGCGAGTGCGAGGCGGGCGGTCGACGCATCATCGCAGGTGGCGGCGGTGCGCACCCCATCGGGAAGGTCGGCCACGATGACCGTGCGTTCGGCCTCGAGCCGATCGGCGCCGCCGAAGGTCACCGTGGAGGAGACGACGACGCCGGGAGTCGGCTCGTCCAGACCGGTTTCCCGTACCGGCGCCACCTCGGTGGCGGCCGCCGCCGCCGGGCCCAGGTCGCGCACCAGCGGAGCGCCGTCCTCCATGGGCGAGGCCGACCAGACGGCGAGTCCGGGTTTGGAGAGCATGCCCGAGACCGTCGTCACCAGGCCGAGCGACAAGGGCTCGGCGCGCAGTCGCCGGCCCATCGTGACCGTCGACAGCAAGACGTAGTGATTGAAGGGGCCGCCGGCGAAGGCCATGCCGCCCGTGAGCGTGGGGGTGCCCGCCGGGTCGAGCCCGAGCTCTCGTTGCTGGACCCGCACGGCCACCGGGAAGCAGGAATAGACCTCGGCCAGCGGCAGCTCGCGCAGTGGCCGCCCGATGTGCTCCGCAGCGGCCCGACCGAGCAGGCGCATGGCGGGCCACTCGTGCAGGCGCCGCCGCGCCGTGAGCGTGACCGCGCTCGAGCAGTGCAGCGACACGTGAGGGAAGAGCCAGCGGTCGGCGGGGATGCCGCTGTCCCTCGCCCGCTCGGCCGAGCAGATGAGCAGGGCGGACGCCTGGTCGATCGTCCACTGGCTCGAATGCCAGAGGTTGTAGGGGAACGCGAGCGGGCGGTTGTCCGGCCCGGCCGTGGCCAGCTCGTGCGCCGAGCGTGGCGCGGGAAAGGCTGCGTCGGGGTTCCGCTGCGCCACCTCGTTGAAGCGGGCCCACAGTGCGGCGATCTCCAGAGCGTGCGCGGTCGGGCCCTGCCCTTCGGCGGCCGCCAGGGCGTTCTCGATCAAGGCGTACTGCTGGACGACGGGCCAGACCATGCCCGCCGCGATCTCGATCGGTGCGACGAAGTCCGGCGGCCGGGACATGACCTCGTCGGGCGGGGTCTGCTCCTCGTCGACCTCTGCGCCACCCCGACGGGCCCAGGCCCGGGCCTCGGCGCCGACCACGACCACGGCGTCGCACGCACCGTCGGCCACCGCGGCCAGAGCGTGGTTGATGACCTCCTGCTGGGACACGCCGACTTCGCAGAGCACCGAGCGCGCGCGGGGTGCGCCGATGCGGCGCAACACGGTGCGGCCCGGGTCAGTGAGTGCCCATGATCCTTGGGGGACCAGGATCCGATCGACCTGGCCCAGCAAGCCGGGGCCCCCCGCATCCCGGGCCGCCGCCACCACGGCCTCGGTCATCAATTCGGGGACCGGCGCGCTCTCGCGGGTGACCCCGAGTCCGACGAGGACGGGCTGGCGCGGATCGACGGTCGAGGAGGGTCGGGTCACGGGCGTCGATGCTACGGTCCGGCGATGGCGACGGGCGATGCGGGCAAGTGGGAGGGGACGCTCTCGGAGTTCACCAAGGAGAGCTTCGAGGCCGAAGGCAAACGGCGCGACATCTTCCGGCTCGGGAGCGGGCCGGCCGTGATCATCATGAGCGAGGCGCCCGGCATCACGCCCGAGCTGGAGGTCTTCGCCCGCCGGGTCGTGGCCGCCGGCTGCACCGCCGTCGTGCCCCATCTCTTCGGTGACGTCGGCCGTCCCACGACCGCCCCGTACGCCATGCGCATGATCAGCACCGCCTGCGTCTCCCGCGAGTTCTCGTGCTTCGCCCTCAAGCGCACCAGCCCCATCACCACCTGGCTGCGGGCCCTGGCCAGGGCCGAGCACGCACGCTGCGGCGGACCTGGTGTGGGTGCGGTCGGAATGTGCTTCACCGGCGGGTTCGCCTTGGCAATGATGGTCGACGACGTGATGGTGGCGCCCGTACTGAGCCAACCCTCGCAGCCGTTCCCCATCGGCCGGAAGTACAAGGCCGACATCGGCATCTCGGACGAGGACCTGGGTCAGGTCAAGGCGCGCGCCGAGTCCGGTCAGTGTCTTCTCGGCCTGCGCTTCAGCAACGACCCCTTCTGCTTCGAGGCCCGGTTCGAGACGTTGCGGCGCGAGCTCGGTGACAAGTTCATCGCCGTCGAGATCGACTCCGCCCCCGGGAATCCCTACGGCCACCCGAAGAACGCCCATTCGGTCCTGACCCACCACCTGGTCGACGAACCGGGGACGCCGACGCGCGACGCGCTGGACCAGACGCTGACCTTCTTTCGCGAGAAGCTCGGTGTCGGCTCCGGGCCGGGCCCGCGGCCCGCAGGCATGGCGGACTGATCGGGCTGGTCAGTCGCCCGCCCCGAGGATCTCCTCGCTGACGCGCTCACCCGAGCGCACCGCGCCATCCATGGAGCCCCACGACGTCGTGGCCGTCTCGGTTCCCGCCCAGTGCAGGCGACCGACGGGCTCGCGCAGCCGGCGCCCGTACTGCGTCAGCACCCCGGTGGGGAAGTGCGCCATCGAGCAGCCGCGCGTCCACCGTTCCTCGGCCCAGTTCACCTCGAGCAGGTCGAGCGGGTCGGCCGCCTTCGGGCCCAGGCGCGTCGACAGGGTGCGCAGCAAGAGGGCGCGCCGCTCGGCGGCGCTCATGGCCCACAGCCGGCGCGCCTGGGGGCCGGCGGCGTAGGTGGCGAGCACGCCGGCGCCGTGATCCGGTTGGCTGGTGTCGAGCGTGATCTCGGGCAGGTCGTCGGTGGCCACGGTGGCCCCACAGAGGCCGTCCGTGCGCCAGAACGGCTCGTCGTAGATCGTCACCATCTTGAGCTCGGTCCCCGCCGGCATCTGGTGCACCAAGAGCGCGTGGTCGGCCGGAAGTGCAGGCTCGAAGCGAATGCCGGCGGCCAACGCTCTGGGCAGTGCCAGGACGACCCGCCGCGCCGAAGCGGTCAGCACATCCGAGCGGATCTCGACCCGGTCGCTTCGCTGCGTGATGGCGGTGACCGGTGCATCGAGCACCACCGCCTCGCCCAGCGACGCCGCCAGGCCCTGCGGGATCTGGCCGACGCCGCCGACGAATTGGCTGTCCTGGAGGCCGCCGCGGATGGACATGAGTGACTCCACCCCTCCCGAGGCATGCACCAGGAACAACCAGTTCAACAGCGAGACCTCGGAGAGATCGGCGGCGAAGCAGGCCCGGACCGTGGAATCGATCAGGTCCCGGGCCAGTCGCGTGGGAACGTTGGCTGCGTGCAGCCAGGCCCGCACCGACACGGCATCCCAGGCGGGGGCTCGGCGGGCCGTCCACGGAGCGTCGATCGGCACCCGCTTCGCCATGGCGTTCATGCGGGCGATGGCCTGTCCCGCACTGAGCAACGCCACCGGGTTGATGCGCGGGATGTCGCCCCTATACCGGCGCCGCGTGCCGCCGTTGGCCAGCAGGTAGTCGCCTTCCACGAAGGTCGGAAACGTCCGGACACCGGTCTCGCCGGCGAGGGCGCGGAGGCGCTCGTGCGCCGGCCCGATGAAGCAGCCGCCCATGTCCACCGGGACATCGCCGGCACCGCTCTGGGTCCACACCCGCCCGCCGACACGGTCCCGCGCCTCGAGCACCACCACCGAGCGTCCGGCCTCGCGCAGACGCCGCGCCGCCGTGAGTCCGGCCAGGCCGGCTCCGACGACGCAGACGTCCGCCTCCCTATGCCCATGTGGCATCGACACGGTCACCATCACCACCTCCCCACCCTGCGGGTTCCCGACCCTGTCCAGGACCGTACCGTCGCTCCGTCGATTGAGCACCGCCCCCCCGGGGCGCGAGGATGGACCGATCGGAATCGTCCGGTCGGGGTGGGCGTCGACGCTCCTCCGCGCAAACCCGCAAGGAGCGCCATGTCCGAGTTCGTCATGACCATCGGTGGTGAGGCGGCCCCCACCGAGGGCACCTTCGGGGTCAAGAACCCCGCCACCGGCGAAGTGTTCGCCCAGGCGCCCGAGTGTGCACGCCATCAACTCGATGCGGCCTTCGACGCCGCGGCCAAGGCGGCCCGCGACTGGAAGACCGACGAGGCGGCCCGTCGGGCCGCGCTCCTCAAGGCCGCCGACGTCCTGCTGGCCCAGGCCGCCACCGAGTTGTCGCCCGTCCTCACCGCGGAGCAGGGCAAGCCGCTGGCCGACGCCGCCATCGAGGGGTTCGCCTCGGCCATCTGGTGCCAGTACTTCGCCAACCTCGAGACGCCGGCCCAGGTGATCCAGGACGACGCGTCCGCCTACGTCGAGGTGGCGCGCCGCCCCCTCGGCGTCGTGGCCGCCATCACGCCGTGGAACTTCCCACTGACCCTGGCCTTCTGGAAGATCGCACCGGCGCTTCTGGCCGGGAACACCTTGGTGCTCAAGCCGTCCCCCTATACGCCGCTGACCACGTTGAAGGTGGGCGAGCTGTTGCGCGAGGTCTTCCCGCCCGGTGTCTTGAACATCGTGAGCGGCAGTGACGAGCTGGGCGCCTGGATGACCACGCACCCCGTCCCCCGCAAGGTCAGCTTCACGGGCTCGGTCGAGACGGGCAAAAAGGTGGCCATGGCCGCCGCACCAGACCTCAAGCGCGTCACCCTCGAGCTCGGCGGCAACGACCCGGCGATCGTGCTCGACGACGCCGACCCGGCGCTCGTCTCCGAGGCCATCTTCAAGGGTGCGTTCGCCAACAACGGTCAGGTCTGCTCGGCCATCAAGCGGGTGTACGTGCCCGAGGCCCTCTACGACGATGTCGTCGAGGGCCTGGCCGCCAAGGCGCGGGAGGCCAAGGTGGGGGAGGGCACCGAGGACGGTGTCACCCTGGGGCCCATCAACAACGAGCCCCAGTACGAGAGGGTGAAGGAGCTGGTGGCCGACGCCCTCGCCACGGGCGCCACCGCGGTCGCCGGCGGCCACGCCATGGACCGCCCCGGTTACTTCTTCGAGCCGACGATCTTGACCGGCCTTACCGACGGCACCCGCATTGTGGACGAGGAGCAGTTCGGTCCGGCCCTCCCGGTCGTGTCATACCGCAACATCGACGACGCCATCGACCGGGCCAACGCCACGCACTTCGGACTCTCGGGCTCGGTCTGGGGCGCCGACGCCGAGCGCGCATCGGCCGTGGCCACCCAGCTCGAGTGCGGGACCGCCTGGATCAATACCCACCTGGCCCTGGCGCCCCAACAGCCCTTCGGCGGCTTCAAATGGAGCGGCATCGGTGTCGAGAACGGCCCCTGGGGCCTGGCCGAGTTCTCCGAGCACCAGGTGGTGCATCGCTCGAAAGGCTGACGCTCGGCATCGGTACGGTCGCCCCGGCCGGCCGCGGCTTGTCCCAACGCACGGCAGCACGCGGAAAATGACGAAGGCCCCCTCCGGCGGCGAGGGGGCCTTCGTCATGCTGGGGGACGGGCGCGGACGGCAGCAACTGCCCTCACGCGGATGCGTTCAGCTCGTCGTCGTGGTGGAGCCGTGGAGGAAGCCGTTCTTGCCGTGCGTCTTCCCGCGCGTGCTCTGCCCGCCGGTCGTACCACTCTTTGCATGGGCCACCCCGCCCGGAATCAGGATGCTCCGCATCTGCTTCAGGTCCTTGTGCCCTTGCTTGACCGCAGCAGCGGTCTGCTTGATCGACGCCTGGGCCGGTCCCAACAGCCCGTTGTTGGCGTTCCACTGGGCCGGGGTGTAGCCGAGCACCGTTGACGCCAGGCCGTTGGTCGCCTTGCTCGCCGTGGCGATCTGGGTGTTCACGTCACTGATCAATGGAGCCAGGCTGGACTGGTTCGCCGACGTCTCGTGCTGCTGCACCTTGGTCACCGCGGCCTGGCCCTTCGGGATGGTCGTGGCCGTCACCCGGTCCGCCGCCCCGGCCAGGCGTGCCGCCGGCAGGACCAGGCGGTAGACCCGGAAGTTCGAGTAGATGGTCCCGAAGTCGGTCGTCGCCTCCTGGACCGTCGAGTCGCCCGCGATCTTCGTGCCCAACGCCTGCAGCGGGCCGATGTCGGCCCCGAGGTAGGACTCGAGCGTCGCCTGGCCCGAGCCGAGGCCCTTGGCCGACTTCACCTTGCCGATGGCCGCGTTCAGCGCGTTGACCCGGTCGGTGATCGCTGCCTTGGCCTGACTCTGGATGCCGCTCAGGGTCGGCGCCACGTCGGCTGCCGCCTTCCCCTTGACCGGCGTGGTCAGCGAGGTGCCCTTGGTCGAGGCACCGGCCATCGACGCCGTCCCGGCAAGTGCGGCGGCCGATGCCAAAGCGACCGCTCCGACTCGGATGGTGGTGCGACCCTTCGCCATGGTGTGCTCCTCTCGTCGGGACCAGCCTTGGTTGGCCCTGTGCCCCCATCGTGAATGCGCTGGGTGAAGGGGGTGTTGGCCAAACGTGAGGATTGTGTGAGGGTCGAGGTGGATCCGGGCTTTCGGGCTGCCCGAAGTGGAAAGCTCGGGGGCGTGAGCACGGAGAACGGAACGGTGGTGGTCGTCGAAGACGACCCGCACATCGCCGACCTGGTGGACCTGTATCTGCGCCGCGAGGGGTTCCGGGTGCTCCTGGCCGGGGACGGGGAGAAGGGCCTGGCCCTGGCCAGACAGGAGGATCCTTGGATCGTCATCCTCGACATCGGCCTCCCGGGCCACCGGGACGGGTTCGACGTCTGCCGCGAGATCCGTGCCCGCAGCTCCGTTCCCGTCCTCTTCCTCACCGCGCGTGACGACGAGGTCGACCGCATCCTCGGCCTCGAGATGGGGGCGGACGACTATCTGGTCAAGCCCTTCTCACCTCGCGAGCTCGTGGCTCGGGTGCGGGCCATCCTGCGTCGCACTCGCGAAGGGCCTCCCCCCGCAGACGTGGTGAACATCGGCGAGGTCGACGTCGATCTGCGCCGACGCGAGGTCCGCCAGCGCGGCGAGGTGGTCGCGCTGACCACCCGCGAGTTCGACCTGCTGGCCTTCCTGACCAACAACATCGGCCTGGCCCTCTCGAGGCAGCAGCTGCTCGACGGCGTCTGGGGCACCGACTGGTACGGCGACGAACGCACCGTCGACGTCCACGTCGCGCAGCTGCGCAAGAAGCTGGGCACCGACCTCCCGCTCGCCACCGTGTGGGGTGTCGGCTACCGGTTCGGCTGAGGCGGCCCGGTGCGTCGCAGGCTGATGCTGGCCATGGTGGGCCTGGTCGTGGTGACCCTCGTGGTGGCCGGGGCCGGCGGCCTGCTGCTCACCCGCAAGGCCGCGCGTGACCAGGCCCGGACCGAGCTCGTCACCGAGGCGAGCGGGCTCAGCACGTCGCTCAACAACGAGCCGCAGACCCTGCGCGAGCTCAAGATATTCCACAAGACGCTGCAGCTCGAGGACGCCGATTTCCTGCGAATCGAGGCGGACGGGACGCTCGCCCGACCCTTGCGCCATGGACTGACAGTGGCCGACATCGACGTGCCGGCACTTCAGAACGGTGACACCGTGTCGGGCACCGTCGGCAATCTCGTCTATGCCGTCGCGCCGGCCCAACTCACGCCGACCGAACGGAAGAAGTTCAAGTTCGAAGGCACTCTCGGCATTCTGCTCACCCGTAACGTCGGCGACCTCGGACCCAGTTGGGGCTATTTCATCGCCGCCGGCGGTGCTGCCCTCGTCGTGGCCGCGGTGGTGGCGTGGCAGATGAGTCGGCGTATGGCCCGCCCCCTCGTCGAAGCCGAGGAGGTGACCGGTCGGATCGCGTCGGGCGAGCTGACGAGCCGCGTCCCGATCCGGCCCAGCGACTACCCCGAGTTCACCTCGCTCGCCGGATCCGTCAACCACATGGCACAGAGTCTGGAGGACAGCCGGGCCCGTGAGCGGCACCTCCTCCTGGCGGTCTCCCATGACCTGCGCACCCCCTTGACCTCCATCCGGGGTTTCGCCGAAGCGATCCAGGACGGCGCCATCGACGACAGCGGCGAGGCAGCCGACGTCATCATCGCCGAGGCGCGGCGGCTCGAGCGCCTCGTCGGTGACCTGCTCGACCTGACCAAGCTCGAAGCCCGCCAGGTCTCCATCGCGATGCGACCGACGGATGCGTCCGAGGTGGTGTCGACGACGGCCGAGGGTTTCCGACCGGCGGCCGCGCGCAACGGCCTCCAGGTCGTGGTGCGGGTTCCCGGCGAGAGCGGTGGCGCACCCGTGCAGATGGGGGTGGGGCGATCGATGATCGCGGCCGACCCTGACCGGCTGGCCCAGCTCCTGGCAAACCTCATCGAGAATGCAATCACCTATGCCCACACCACCGTGGTGGTCACCCTCACCGACTACCCGCAGAGCGGGGCGTGCGTCATCACGGTGGACGACGACGGCCCCGGGATCGCCGAGGGTGATCTGAGCCGTGTCTTCGAGCGCTTCTACCGGGCGGACCGTGGACCCAATCGCCGCCTGGGTTCGGGTCTCGGACTGGCGATCGTGGCCGAGCTCGCGTCCGCCATGGGCGGAGCGGTCAGGGCGGAATCGCCGCTCGAGACCGGCAGCGGATCGCGCTTCGTCGTGACCCTCGGCTACTGGCGCGGCCCCGTGCGCGAGCCGGCCAAGGTCTGAACGCGGACGAACC
Organism: uncultured Acidimicrobiaceae bacterium; assembly: GCA_963754445.1. GTDB lineage: Bacteria > Actinomycetota > Acidimicrobiia > Acidimicrobiales > RAAP-2 > Bog-473. The sequence continues at coordinate 424,426 of CAVWFT010000001.1, forward strand.
ACACTGCAAGACGGATTTCATCGCACTTCTGTTGCACATAGCCCCAGCGCACGTGCGCATGGTGCACTCGCGTGCGAATACCGGCGAAAGCAATTGGTATCGATCCGATTTTGAGCACTGGGAGTTGAGCATGAGACGTAGGCGGCGTTCGGGTTCGTTCAGGTCGATCGGATTGGGGTTGGTGGCGACCTCGACGGTGATCGCGGTCAGTCTGACCGGGAGTGCGATGGCGGGGGCGAGTCAGAACCCGTCACTGGCCAACACCCCCCGGGTGCACGTCTCGGGGGGCAACGACCCAGCGGCGATCCCTGGCTCCAAGGTCTTCGGCAACACGCCCAAGGACACGCCCGAGACCGTGTCGTTCGTCCTGACGGAACAGAACCTGGCGCAACTCGAGGCGAGCGTCCAGTCCGGGGTGTCCAACTACTTGTCGACGAGCCAGTTCGCCAAAGAGTACGGCCAGACGCCGGCGCACATCGTGGCGCTCGAGCAGTACCTCTCGGACTACGGCATCTCGACCACCGTCTACGCCGACGACGTCGACGTGGTGGCCACCGGGACGGCCGGTGAGTTCGACAAGGCTCTCTCCGTGCAGCAGCAGCAGGTCAGCGTGCCCGCCCAGCCGGCCACGGGTGGCCTGCAGTCGGTGCCGGCCCAGATCGTGCACGCCGCGACCGAGTCGCCTCAGTTGCCGAGCGGCATCGCCAGCTACGTCACGGCGATCCTCGGCCTCTCGAACTACTCGGCCTTCTCGAGCCAGACGCAGCACGTCAACACGACCGGGTCGTCGAGCAGCACAAATGCCTGTCAGCAGTTGACGGGAATCCCCGCCGGCTGCAACGTGCCGGCCAACTTCGCCGCCAACTACGGCCTGAGTCCGCTGTATCAGGACTCCGACATCGGACAGGGTCAGACGATCGGCATCGTGACGCTGGCCGCCGTCGACCCGGGTGCGCCGCAATACTACTGGAAGCACATCCTGGGCATGAGCAGCACCGGTCGGACCGTGACGATCAACAACGTCGACGGCGGACCGGGCGCACCGAGCAACGTCGGCGGTTCGGGTGAGTCCGACCTCGACGTCGAGCAGTCGGGTGGAGTGGCGCCGGGTGCCAACGTGGTCGTCTACCAGGCTCCCAACACGGACCCCGGCTTCGCCGACGCCTTCTTCGATGCAGCCAGCCAGAACATCGCCGGCTCCGTATCGGCAAGCTGGGGTGAGTCCGAGACCTATCTGACCGGAGCCATCGCAGCCGGTACCGAGACGTCCGCCTACCTGGCCGCTTTCGACGAGGCCTTCCTCGAGATGGCCGTCCAGGGTCAGTCCGCCTTCGCTTCGGCCGGTGACAATGGTGCCTACGACGCCGACGAGGACATCGGCACCACGAACCTCTCCGTCGACACGCCGGGCGACAGCCCGTACATCACCTCGAGCGGTGGCACCACGTTGCCCTGGTCGGGCACCTTCGCCGGACCCGCTGGAACCTCACCTCTCGTCAGCGTGACGCAGCAGCGGGCCTGGGGTTGGGATTACCTGTGGCCGGCCTTCGCCGTGACCGGCGGGACCACCGTCAAGCAGGTCACCATCGACCCCCAGAACGATGGTGGCGGCGGAGGTGGCTTCAGCGTCGACTACCCGACGCCGACGTACCAACAGGGTGTCTCGGGAACCAACGAGTACAGCGCCGTGCAGTATCTCGTTCCGAAGGACTTCGTGAACATCGAGGGCAGCAGCCTGCCGACTCGCTGGAAGTTCAATCCGACGCCGGGCATCACGCAGGGCCAGGCCACCGGGCGGGCCGAGCCGGACGTGTCCGCTGACGCAGACCCCTTCACCGGGTATCTGCTGTACGCGCCGTCCTTCGCCCAGTCCGGGGACCCCGTGCTCGAAGGTGGCTGGGGCGGCACGAGCTTCGTGGCGCCGGAGCTGAACGGCTCGACCGCTGTCATCGACTCTTACGTAGGTCACCGGGTCGGGTTCTGGAACCCGTCCATCTACAAGTTCGCCCAGCAGAAGAACTCGCCGTTGACGCCGCTGCAGCAGGTCGGCACCACCAATGACAACCTCTTCTATACGGGTAACGCCGGGGCCGTCTACAACGCGGCCACGGGTTTGGGCACGCCGAACCTGGCTGCGCTCGCCGTCGACTTCGGCAACCACTAAGCGTGAGCAGGTCCCGGGTCGGACGTCGCGGCGTCCGACCCGGGACTACTGCCAGTTGACCATCAAGAAGAGCAAGTGGATGGTCACGAAGTAGGCACAGACAAAGGCCAGGCCGCTCAGTACAGCGCAATACCCGAACTCCTTGCCCCGAGTGAGCTTCGACACCTGCAGTCTGATGGTCTGATTCCCACCACTGGCAAGTTCACGCGAGCCCATCTGGGAGAGATCGGCAACATCACGGCGGGACCTGAGTCGGTCTCGCCGGCCCATCGGGCGGCTTGCCCAGCTCCCCTCGGACGGCCCGACGTCACGATCCGATGAATTCGGAAGGCTCCCACTGCCGAGAAACTCCACCAAATCGGCACCTGAACTGGCGTTTCGCCAACCGTCAGCTGCCGGAGCGGGTGTAGGGCGGACAGTCGAGCGGAGTACGTTTGTCGATGGCGAAAGGAGCCACGTGGGAAGCAAGACTGGCCGTACCGTCCGGATCGCGGGCGTCGCGGCCGCAACCCTGCTCTGGTTCTCGTCAGGTGTTGCCGGAGCCAACGGCGCGGTACCCACGGCTCGGTCCGCGGCCGCCCAAGCCGGTGTCGGCGCAACACCCGCGTCGTGCAGCGTCGCCGCGGGACCCGGCAAGGCTCGGTGTTACCTCAACATCGAGGAAGCGCCGGGATCGAACGCCGCGCTGGCTCCGGCCACGAGTTCCACCCTTTGCGACGCCAACGCTCCGAGTGGACTCACCGCGTGCAACATCGAGTCGGCATATGGGATCAAGGGCGCTGTCAAGAAGGACGGCGCGGCCAATCTCGTGGCCGTGGTCGACCCCTATGACGACCCGAACGTCGAGTCCGACCTGGCGAAATATCGCAAGAACAACCAGCTGCCCGCGTGCACGACGGCGAACGGTTGCTTCGAGAAAGTCAATCAGTCCGGGCAAACGAGCAACTACCCGACGAACGGCGGAGACTCGAGTTGGGCTGCCGAGATCGCGATCGACACCCAGATGGTCTCCGCGGTCTGTCCGCTGTGCCACATCCTTCTCGTTGAAGCCAACTCGAACGGGTTCGGAGACCTGACCACGGCGGAGAGCGAAGCGGTGACCCTGGGTGCCCATGTCGTCTCCAACAGCTGGGGCAACGTCGAATTCCAGGGGGAGACGGCCTACGACGCCACCTTTGATCACCCCGGCGTGGACATCACCTTCTCGTCGGGCGACGGAGCGTACGCGGGGGGCGTCCAGTATCCATCGGCCTCACCCTTCGTCACGTCCGTCGGGGGTACGGACCTGAACCCGGCCTCCGATGCGCGCGGCTGGAAAGAGAAGGCGCTGCAAGGATCGAAGAACGACAACCCTCCTCTCGGCTCGGGGAGCGGGTGCTCGGCCTACGAACCGAAGCCTGTCTGGCAGACGGACCCGGGCTGCACGAATCGAATGACCGCCGACGTCAGTGCGGTGGCGGCAAACGTCAAGTTCTACGACTCGTACGGATATCCGGGATGGGTCTACGGATTCGGTACCAGCGTGGCGTCCCCGGTCGTGGCTGGGATGTACGGATTGGCCGACAACGCACCGACGTACACGACCGCCGCGTCTGCCGCCTACAACGCACCTTCGAGCGACTTCTATGACGTCACGAAGGGTAAGGAAGGCACCTGCACCCCCACCTACTTCTGCCAGGCTGGGCCGGGGTACGACGGACCGACCGGACTCGGAACGCCCGATGGCATCGGAGGATTCGAGGTTCCCGTCACCGGTGCACCGACGATCAGCTCGGTGACATTCACCGGATCAGCCTCCGACCCCACCGTGACCATCGCAGGGAGCAACCTCGGGAGCGAACCGCCGTCGCATGCTGCGGGATGTGGCGAGACCGGGAACGACTTCACCGGTGTCAGCCTCACGTTCAGCGACGTGACCGGAGGCTGGGGCGCCGGGACGGGGGGAGATTGCATCGGACTCGTCGTCAGCGCGTACACGAGCTCACAGATCGTGTACCAGTTCGGCTCTGGCTACAGCGTGTACGGAACCGCCAACAACAGTGATTCGTTCACGGTCGCGGTCCAGGGTGCGACATACAGTGGCACCGTGGCGTATTCATAGCTGGACTCGCTCCGCACGAAATCGCCGCTTCGCCCGATTTGCGAGGTACCGATGCATTCGTCGGCGCACCTGCATCTCTCGGTCGCCTGCGCCACCGGCAGGCCGACTGTTGTCCCGAACGCGTGATCGACTCGTGGACTTGAGCAGGAGAAATAATTGCAACGCGATCTTCATGCGGCGCCACTGGGACCAAAGTCTCATATCCGACAACGGACACACAACCAGCGGAAATAGGCCCCACGGGGCGGCCACCTCCATTTACCGTGCAACTGCAGGGAGTCCTTGAGGGGGGAACCCAAGCGTCAGTCGGGGGAAATCCGGTCGCGTGCCTGCGTGAGTTCCGGATGATTTGGGTAGAGGGGAGCGTAATGCGCCGCCTGCGAGGAAATGTACGCACGCGCCTGGGACTTCTTACGTTCATGGTGTCTTCCACTGTGATCGCTGTCGTCATCACGGGTGTCGTGCAGTCCGGGGGAACCACTGCACCGACGTCATTGACGTCTCTTGGTCTCGTTGATCTGGGAACGCACGCAACGTCGACTGGAACGTCGTCAGGTGGTGTGGAGGTGGGAGCGCGGAGCTCGAAGACCACGACGGCGCCCTCCAGCCACGTCGACGCGGGTGCTCGCCCGTCGACCGAAACGGCCACGACCAGCGTTCCGGTCACCAACGCTCACACATCCGCCGCGTCGGGTCATGGCGTGTCGCAGCCCTACACGGTCATGTCGGGAGGAAACGCACCCAGCTTCGTCAACGAGGTCAGCGCGTGGATCGGTGCCACCGGCTGGGTGGGCGGCACTCGGGCCAGCAGCGCTGACGGCCTGCCCATCGTCCCCACGACGACGTCCCTCGCGGTGTCGGACGGCTCGGTGACGTACGCGAACCAGTCCGGCGTCACCTTCAGCGTCACGGTGTCGCCTCTGGCCGCCGGTGTCGTGACGGTCGACGCTCCCGGAGCTCAGCTGTGTCAAGTTTCCTTGCAGGAGGGTGCGGGGAGCTGCAACCTTCCTGTCGGTGAGCTCGATGCCGGTGTCTATCCCATTGTGGCCAACTTCACGGGCGCCGGAGTCGATGCGGCGTCTCAGTCAGCCGCATCGACGCTGACCATCGACCCTTCACCGACCACGACCAGTCTGAGCTTGTCGGCCGCGAGCGTTGCCTACGGGGCCGAGCCTTCGGAGCTGTTTTCGGTGTCCGTCTCCAGGTCGGCGAGCGGCATGGCGACGGTCAGCACGCCGGCGGGGGCCTTGTGCCAGGCGAACGTGATCAATGGATCGGGGACGTGCTCGCCGGTCGCCGACAGCATCAGTGCTGGCTCGACGACAGTCTCGGCCTCCTTCGCCGGGTCATCGGACTTCGCCGGGTCCTCGTCGACCTCCGTACCGCTCACCGTCACCGGTGGGGATGGTGGCGGGGGTGGCGGGAGCACGCCGAACTCGAGCCTCTTCGGTGTCTACGCCGGGGCTGGGAACCCGAGTTCTGTCTCGGACTTCGCCGGCACCATGGGCGGGCACACGAAGTTCGCCATGGACTTCTTCAGTGGAACCTCGTGGTCAGCGATCGACAGCATCTCGTGGTGGCTGTCGCAATGGAAGAACTCCGGATACACGATGATCTGGGGCGTCCCGATCCTGCCGAACACCGGGGCCAGCCTGGCGACCGGCGCCACCGGGGCGTACGACCAGTACTTCACCACCCTGGCCAAGGAGCTTGTCGCCGGAGGCCAGGGCAGCTCTATCATCCGGCTGGGATGGGAGTTCAACGGAGGCTGGTTCCCCTGGGCGGCCAACGGTCACGCGGCGGACTTCGTGGCCTACTGGCAACAGATCGTCACGACCATGCGGGCGGTCCCCGGCGCGAACTTCACCTTCGAGTGGAATCCCACCCGAGGCGACATGGGCGTCGGGAACCTCGCCAACTACTACCCGGGTGACGCCTACGTGGACTACGTCGGTCTGGACGTCTACGACACCGAATGGGGTTCTTACCCGGGTGCGAGCCAGGAGTTCGCCAAGATGGAGACGCAGACCTACGGCCTCAACTGGTTGGCCAGCTTCTCGGCACAGCACGACAAGCCGATGGTCTTCCCCGAGTGGGGCTTGGGCTGGGGTGATTGCTCGGCCAGCGGTCAGCCGATCACCGATGCCAACACGCAGGTCTGTGGCGGCGACGATGCGACCTTCATCAACGACATGAGCCAGTGGATCGCCAGCCACAACGTCTTCGAGGCCAACTACTGGGACTACGGGACCAGCACCGTGGACAAGGGCAACAACCCGCTCACTGCTGCAGCCCTGGCGAAGGACTTCGGTTGACCATCCGAGTGACTCCGCCGCGTTCTGCGGGGTCGCTCCTCAGCTGATCATTCGGAGGGAACCGTCGAGCTGTTGTCGTGTCGAATCCCGCTCGAAGCGTCCAGAAAGCCGAGGGCGGCCAGCTGGTCGGTGAGGATCCGAATTGCGGTGGCGCGATCCGCGGCCGGAATCAGTGCGTGATCGAGGTCCTTGACGATCTGCAGCCGTGAGTGCTCAGACATCTCGAAACGGTCACTGGCCGGAAGAGCGCCCTGGAAGAAAGACTCGGCCTCTTCCTCGCCGCAGAGGCAAAGGATGTCGGTGCCCTTGTCGCTCGTCCGTTGCAGCCAGCTCGTCGCCGAGTTGTCGGTGGATTTCATCCGGGCGAGCGCCAAGTAGGCCGATCGGGCCACCTTGATGATCCGCCAGTCGGGGAGAGCGCGATACGCGGAGCGGAGGTTGCCCGCTTGTCGGTACAGGCGTCGACGTGGATCCATGGGACCTGAGATCGTCTCGGGAGCCTGGAAGTGCAGGATCGGGTTGACAGCGAGCACGGCCCGCGGCAACAGGTCGATCGCGCTCTCCAGCGCCTGATACGCCCCGGAGCACAATCCGACCAGGACGACGGGTGCTGCCTCAGTCCCGGTCTCGGCGAACGTTGCGGCGACGTCCACCACGTCGTCGAAGGCCTCGGGCGCCCGGACGACGAACGGCGTTTGCCCCGGGCGCACCGGGCTGTCACCCAGGCCGCTCAAGTCGAAACGGACGCACCGAAGTCCGAGTCCGGCCCATTCGCGTGAGAGCTCGACCCACATGCGATTCGGTCCGATGTGTGAGTCGATCCCGCTGTTCAGCATCATGAGGACCGGCCCGGCAGCCTCCGCATCTCCCGTCATGATCCCGAACAGATTGTTCGGTCCGAGTCGAACGAACTGCTCCGTGACGCTCAGGCCGGCCTGATTGGTGACTGTCATGACGCTGCGGGTCTCGGGCTCCTTCTGGACCGTCGTATCCCCTCGCAGGACATCACTGAGCCATTCCACGATTCGGCCCGCTGTCGGCGGGATCTTGTTGAGGTAGGGCTCGACGTCCATCAACTCTGGCTGACCGAGAGCGGGCTCGAACTGGGTCCTCTCGAGGTCCAGGCCATAGGTGGCGTCCGATGGTCGATCGGGCCTGGTCAACACGAGGGCCCGCTCGACCTGGGGCAGTGATGTCGGTGCGGTGAGCGCCTTCATGTCGGCTGCCGTTTGTTCCGTGACGACGAATCCCGGGATCTCGATTCCGCCGCCAGCCGGGCTCGTCGTGCCGAACTGCATCTGGAACAGGGCCGTCTGTCGGCGCAGGAAATCACGTCCCGATGGGCAGGGATCCCAAAGAACCAGGGCGGGCACCTGCTCGAAGTCCTGCGCGGCCAGGCTGGCCAGCAAGGCACCCATGCGCATGCCGAGGAGGGCGACGTTCTCCGCGCCCAGATCCCGAGCCAGTTCGACTGCGTGACGGATCGATGCGAGGTAGGCCTTGATGCGGTCGGGATCGCCGTCGCCACCCGCCGAATCTCCCGTTCCGTCGTAGTCGAAACGAATGGCGGTGATGCCCTCGCCCGCCAGGGATTCCGCCACCACGCGGTAGGTGTCGTGGACGCTGAAGCATTCCCGGGCCAGGGGCGAGCACAGCACGACGGCGGCCCTCGCCCTCCGCCCCTCGGGTTGGTGGACCCACCCGAAGAGAGAGCGTTCCGGGTCTCCGAAGAGTACGGGGATCGCGTGTGCTGTCATTGGTCCTCCGCCATCGGACGGATAACGGCATCCGTCGCCGAATTGATCGACCGTACCCTGCCTCGCGGATGCCGTGCCGGGTCTCCGCCCAGGAGGGCAATAGTGCGCTCGGTGCCGGGCGCAAGGTGGAACCACGAATCCGCCGGGCGGAACCCCGGAGCGTTGATCGAGACCCAGTGAGCGAATCGTCGGGTCGAGACGCGGCAGGATCGGCTGGCCATCGGCCATGGTCCATTCGGCCCGGAGCCCCAGGTCGGGTTCACGGGCTCGGCCGTGCCCCAGTGGCAGGAACACGTCCTCGGACCGCTGCACGCCGTCGACGACGAGCCGGCCGACCACGACGTCATACTTGGGCGGACCGAATCGATAGGCATAGTTCAAGTCGTAGAAACCCGTGAAGAGTCCGGTCACGTTGACCCGCGAGCTGCCCCGTCGGGGCAGCTCCACTGTCGCCGATGCGTGGTCAGCCAGGGTCTCGCCGTTGCTGTAGAGGTCGATCTCGACCGTGCCCATCAGCGGCGTGTCGTCCTCGTTGAAGATATGGGCGTAGAGCCCATTGAGCCCCTCGTCGCGAAACCTGATGCACTGCGTCGACGAGGCGCGCTGAAGGGTGTACCACGGCGCCTTGGGGTTCCCTTCGACGTCGATCAGGCCCCAGCCGGCACCAAGGGCTACGTCGTTGAAGCCAAGAACGAGGCCGCCACCGCTGATCTGCTGGTTGCATCGCCACTCGGAGAACACGGATTCGATGAGGGTCGCGTTCGTCGCCCGCCCCAGATCGAGTGAGCGTTCCGGGTCCATGTAGCGCTCACTGAAGGCGTCGACGCCAAAGACCTCGCGCGTGTAATGGGCCCGCAGGTCGTCCATGTCCCATGACCGGCCGGCGTCCTGGTGGATCGAGGCCTTCCAACGGGGGTCGTGTACGGCGAGCGAGGCGCCGCCGAAGCGATCGATGGCATCGGGTTCGGGCGGAGTGGCGAAACACATGCACTCGGCGGCAAACCGGACCGAATCGCCGCGCATCTGTTCGAGTGACCGGAGGTAGCCACCCACGCCGAAATACTGACTGACACCAGTGTCGGGTCGATAAGAAGGCTCGCCACCCGACGGATTCGAGGTCACGAACACCGCCTCGGGCACGATCTCCGCGGCCAGCGAAGGGATCAGTTTGTCGAAGAGCTCGGATTCGAAAGCCGAGGCAGCAACACCGCTCATGGCTGCGATCTCTTCGACCTCCTGGTTCCCGCAGACGACGGCGAGGCACGGGTGTGGCGCAAGGTCAAGGAAGGCCTGTCGGATCTCCTGGCGGGCGAGGCCGAGAAACGTTTCGTCATTCGGGTAGTCCATGTAGGCGAACATGCAGTCGCTCCACACAAGAATCCCCAGCTCATCGCATGCGTCGAGCACGACCCGATCGACATAGGCCGTGGTGCCGGGAATCCGGATCATGTTCAGATTCGCCTCGCGGGCGAGGCGAAGCCGACGCACCACTTCGGACTCGTCGGCGGCGAAGCGCACCGAGTCGGGCGGGAACCAGTTGGCGCCGCGGACGAAGATGGGTTCCTCGTTCACGAGGAAGGTGAATCCACCGTCGGACTGGTCGATCTCGACTGTTTTGAAGCCCACTCGGCCGAGAGGAAACGCCCGCTGGCCGACCCGCAACTCCACCGCATACGTCGGTTGTGGTCCGTGTGTATGGGGCCACCAGCGTTCCACCGCGTCAAGTGCCATCGATGCCCGGAGCACGGTGCACCCAGCTTCCCGGTGGATTTCGAACGGGACGTGCTCACCGTGGCAATGCAGACGCGGAATCTCGTCACGGACGACTCCGGGTACAGTCACGGTTGCCTCGATGACCCCGCCCGACCCGACGCACCGCGATCGCAGGTGGACCTCGGCGGCGGTCAACGGGTCGGATTCGGTGATCGTGACCGGGCGCCAGGGTCCGACGACACGGGGTGTGCCGGCCCAACCCGGGATTCGCCCGAGAAGCGTGGAACGGATCCAACGCAGACCCTGATGTTCCACCTGCGCTGTCTTCCAGCGCGGGCGTGGCTGTCGCGCCGCTCGGAGTGACGACAGCGATGAGCACTTGATTGTCAGCTCGTTGTCGTCATGGAGATCCGTCAAAGTCACAGAGGACCGAACGAACATGTTCTCTGTCTGCGCGATGTGGACGTTGTTCAGCCAGACGTCTCCAAGGGTGGCAAGCCCATCGAGTCGAAGTGTCCAAGAACCTGGCTGCCCACGAAAGCGGCAGCGGAACCACCAGTCTTCAGAGTCATAGTCGTGCCGGACGTAGTCGGCGTCCCCTCGCGTGCGCAAAGCGTCGGCTGCCGTGCCCGGCACCTGGGCCGGGAGCCATTGCAGCCTGTCGAGCGAGTGGGAGCCGGGTGCGACATCCACGTCGGGAAATGTCCGGGCGCACCACCAGTCGGCACCAGCGAGAAGATCAGGCACCGAGTTCCGCCGCCAAGGTCTCGATCGCAAACTCCCAGGACGATTCCATTGTGGACATCGTTTCGGACAGGTCGAGGCTCTTGCGCCGCAATGCCCGGGCGAACATGAACTCGAGTGCCTTGGCGCTCTGCGCGACCTGGGTGAACGAATCGGCCACCGAACGCGTGCCGCTCACCACGTCACCGCAGAGCCAGCGGACGTAGTCGCCTGCCAACTCCGCGTTGGAGCCACATTGTCGAATGGTGCCGAAGGCATAGCGGTGGAATGTGTCGAGACCCGCCTCGGCCAACCAGGCGAAGTCCTGTTCCATCCGTTTGCGCATTTCGCGGATCGGGTTCGTCAGGGAGCGACGTTGAAGATGCTCGAGCGCCAGCTCCAGGGCGGGTGCCCGGAGTTCGGGTTGGTGCAGGATTGTCGAGAGATCGACGGCTTCGGCGTAGGGCGGCAGGCCGGAGTCTGTGGGTCCGCCCATGGCGGTGATGGCTTCGTAGTCCTCCTCGCCCAGCTCGTAATAGCCACCGTTGTGGAAGTAGCCGAGCCGACGCTCATCGACATCGATCATCTGGACGGTGATCGTTGTCTTCTGATGAGCGCTCCGATACGTCAGATTCGCCGTATCGGGCAACCACCACGCGTCGACGTCGACGGTGACCATGTGTCCCAGCCCAACGTGGTCGCGGAGATGGATCCCGAGCTCTTGCCAGAGATTGATCTCGTGGACGGCGATCCCGTAGAGCCGCAGCATGTCCGAGTGCAAGAACTTGAACATTCTCCATTGCTCGCCGTCGAAATCGGCGCTTACCGTGAAGCCCATCGCCGCCAGCGGCTCGAAGGAGAGGGCATGGAGCACTTCGACCCAAAGATCTGCCGCGCAGTTGGACTCGTCCCAGATCCGATCGGGACCGTGAACGATATGAGGTTCGTAGCTCAGTGGATCGAGCGACAGGACCTCCGCTCTCACGGCCACAGGTTCTGGACCACCGGCTCAGGCCAGTCGTCCAGGTTGAAGCCGTGCTTCCACAGGAGCGCCATCGTGATCCGGTCGACGCCGAAAGCGACACAGGCGCTGTGGGCTACCGATCCGTCAGGCATGGCGATTTCGAATGGGTGACCGAAGTGGTCGCGGTGGCAGTTCCCGGAGATGATGGCGACCTGGTGGCCGGGGCCTCCGATCGGCGCCGTACCTTCGAGCTTGAGGACCTCGTCCTGTTGGTTGGTCGCCATCGCGGTACCCAGGCGGCCGAAAAAGGGGTCGTTGGCTGGGATGACCGACATGTCGAGTCCCAAGGAACGCAGCATGCTGACGCCGCGGTCGAGCCCGGCGTCTCGATGCTTCTGGGAGTCGTCGGGATCTCCGACGAAGACCACTTCGTGCATCTGGAAGGACTGCATCCGCGACGGATCGCTGCTGGGCTCGTGCCGGAAGCAATAGCTCTGGACGTTGAAGTACTGGCCCTCGGCGTCCATCGTTCCCGTGCACAACGGGTAGATCGGATGGCACGCCGCTGACGCCAAGAAGACGTCGGACTGGTCCAGCATGTCACCCCAGTCCTTACCGGAGGCCGACCGGCGGCAGAGTTCGGCATGGGCGCGGTCGTCCCCGTTGAAGACATGGATGGATCCCATGAGGTCGGGAAACGATTGGACGTAGTTCGTGTGCTCGAACGTGCTCCGGTTGACCACGGGAGGGAATGCGATGCCAGTGGCACCAACCTCGGTTCCCCAGCGGTCGACCATTGCGTGCAGCCCGTTGGCCACCCGGCTGTACCGGTCGGAACGCCCGAAGAGACCCAGGATCCCGGTGGGCACCAAGAGACCCTCTTCCACGAGGGCTTCGCCAAAGCTTTCAAAGTCGCTCATCACCACCCCTTTGAGATCGCGAGCATGTGTGCATTGTCGTCGAGAATTCGGGTGTTGTTGACCATCACCACGGCGCTGAAGGCGTCCCGGAGCTGGCGGCCCAGACTCATCGGGCTGCCGAGCGAGTATCCGGCCATCCCGCAGACCGTCAGCGACTCCGAGACGATGTCCACGACGAGCGTGGAGGCGGCTACCTTGAGCGAGTTCATCGAAATCGTGAACGCCATGGGGACGCCCTCGTCCCGGGACGTCTCAAGATGATCGAATTCGTCCATGGAGTCCCGCACGAGGGCCTCGAGCTGACGGAACTTCAGCATCAGATCGGCCAGACCCGGAGCCCCGCGTGGCAGGACGTCGAGGTTCTTGCGTGCCTCGGCCCGAACCAGGCTGCGGGCTCGATCGACAGCCGCCGACGCGATGCCAAGCCAGACGCATGCCCACAGCACGTGGGACACCGGCAGCATCGTCTGTCCTGCGATGTCGCCGAAGGGAACGGGAAAGATCATGTCCCGGTTCCCGGTGGCCCGGAGCACGAACCCCGGACTGCAGGTGCCACGCATGCCCAACGGATTCCATTCGCTGGTCTTTTCCAGGTCGATGCCCGAGTTGCGGCAGACGACCAGGACCTGGTCATTGGCGGGGCTCTGTTCGCTCCGCCTCGCCGTGGCGAGGATGGCGTCGGCATAGGCGCCGTAGGAGATGACCGGAGCCACCTTCTCGAGTCGAAATCCCTTGTCGCTCGGGGTGATGGCGCAGATACTCTCGCGGAGATTTCCGCCAACGCCCGCCTCGGTCGTGGAGGAGGCAAGGAGGAACTGCTCGCGTGCCGCCTCCGCCAGGAACTCTTGGAGTGGCGTGCTGTGGCCATGCCGGACCAGGCAAGCCACCTGCAAGTGGTGCATGGCCAGAATCATTCCGCTCGAAGAGCACGAACGAGCAATCTCGGTGATGCACTGTCCGGTCTCTGAGAGCGATGCCCCGAGGCCTCCGAACTCGACGGGGATGAGCATGCCCAGCAGTCCCGCCGACTGAAGTTCCTCGAACGTCTCGAAGGGGAACCGAGAGCGAGTATCGACGTCATCTGCCGCGGGCATCGTGACGTCGTTCGAGATTGCCCTCGCACGTTCGATTGCGTCCCGGCGCTGTGTCGTGGTGATGTTCACGTATTCGCTCCGATCGTCTTCAGCTCACCGATGGCGGTACAGATCGCCTCGATGGACTCAAATGTTGATTTCCGCAACATGGCCTCGGGAAACTCAATGTCGAACTGGGCTTCCAGTGCGAGCATCACGTTGACACTCGCATGTGAGGTCATACCGGCCTGGAACAGGTCGTCGTAACTGGTCAGCGTCTCGATACCGACCGGCAGCCGGGCGTGCTCGGCCACCGTGGCTCGCACCATCGCTTCGAGGGATTCGGGTGATTCAGGCATCTGTTTCTCCGTTTGTTGTTGGTCGATTCCCGCAGACGGCCACAACAATCGCTGCCGCATAGGGTCCTTCATGAGTCAGGCTCACGGAGAGCCCGGTGATACCGGCCGCTGCGGCCATGGCCGCCGCAGTACCGGAGAGTTCGAGGGCGCAGGCGCCCCCTTCGAGTCGACGCACTTCGATCGAGCTCCACTCGGGTACCTGATCGATCGGTCGGAGCACTTTGATCGTCGCCTCCTTGGCCGCCCATCGAGCCGCCAGGGATTCGGTGGAGAGACCGTGCGCGGTCGTACAGCTCTCGATCTCGTGCGGGGTGAAGATGCGTCGGAGATAGCGATCACCATGTGTGGCCAGTGCTTCGGACACGTGGACCACCGCGGTCATGTCCAGGCCAACGCGTACATCCGCCGCCTCGGTAACCGTCATCGGATCCGCCCCTTCAGGGAGGTGCGCATCGACTTCGCCAGGTCGAACGTTGCGACTCGGAGGGACTTGATCACCAAGAACAGCACCCACGGGGCCAAGAGCGCGTAACCGTACGGCGGGGTGATCATCGGGATGAACATGGAGGGTGCCGTGATCAAGAGGACCAAGATCGGCAATCGGTAGCTGAAGGTCGCAAACTTGCGGGCCTGGCGATCCATGTAGAAGAAGGCCACGATCGCAATGACCGATGCGATGCCGTATCCCGTTGCTCCGTAGAGGTGCACGAGCCCGATCGAGGTAACCGCCAGTATGGCCGTCTGCATGAACACCGTGAAGGCGACCACGGTGTTTCGGCCCAGGGCATAGAACAACGCGGACTCGATCATCGTGATCGCGCTGATGAGCGTGGCCAGCGCGAGCCAGCAGTAGACGGGTATGGCCGCTTGCCATTGGTGGCCGAAGATTCCCGGGATGACCCAGTGGGCGACCAGGCCGAAAACCATGAAGGGCACAGCGAGTCCGAGGCTGAGCAGCAGGGCTCCGTGCTCGATGCCCTTTCGGAACCGCGACGGGTCCTCGCGATGGATTCGCGCCATGGTGACGATGCCCAGCCGGTAGGCCGCTCGCTTGGCGAAGCCGACGGTGGTGACCAAGGACTGTGCGAACGAGACGTATCCGACGCCGGCCGCACCCGAGAACGTGCCGACGACGAGAGGGTTGACGGCATTGGCCAGGTTGACGAAGAGCGTTGCCGTCGAATAGCTCGTCCCATGACGTGCGACATCACGCGCCGTCCGGAAGGACCAGGCCCAGCGTGGCCGCAGCCCCGAGAGCACGAGACTCCCGATGAGTAGAAAGGTTTGCCAGGCGAAGTACCCGGCCACCAGAGACCAGGCGCCGAAGTGAAGCAGGGCGAGAGGAATCGCTGTGGCGTACAGGACGATGTCCCCGCCCAGCTCGAGCAGACCCATCTTCATGTATTCGAACCGTCGTTCGATGTGCGCTTGCGCAGGGGCCCAAAGGACATTGATCGGGATACAGAGCAGCAACACACGCAGCGGTACCGCCACGCCGACCGGCCGCAAGAGCGGTTCGCACAGATAGGTCAGACCCAGAGCGATCCCCGTCGCAGCGACGGACGTACAGAACAGAAGGGTGAACACCTCGTTGTTGAGCCGTTTGCTGGGGGTCTCGATTGCACGGATCAGGTACACCTCGGCGCCCATCTGTGCGATGGTCACAACCACTGCCATGAATGCCGCCGCCGCGGAGTAGATGCCGTAGTCCGACGGACCGAGAACCCGCACCGTGATGACGACGCCGACCAGCCGCACGACCGAGCCGATTGCTTCGCGTCCGAAGAGGAAAGAGGCCCCTCGGACCGCGCTCGAGGAGATCGAGTCCGTTGCCTCGGCATCCGCCGCCCCGGATGATCCGGTTTGCGGCGAATCCGATGCCGCTCTGCTGGAGTCGAGCTCGGTCACCTTTGTTCCTCACATCGGGGCACTCCGGCCTGGCCTGTGGCCAGCCCGTGGGGGTTGCCCATCTCAGTTGTTCAGCAGTTGTCTGCATTGGGGACCACCGAGTCTTGCCACACTCGATGGAGGGTAAGAACCCCTTGTCTCATAGCTGTGTATCGGCTGTCCCTCACCACTGAGCGAGGGCTGAGGCATCTTCTGGCCGCCCTTCGTCACCGCCGGGCAGGAGTGAACCTGTCATGCTGCGATCCAGTCGGGACGATGCCGGCACGGCGATCCCGAACAGGACCCAGAGAACCTGTGGCAGACCCCCGTTGCTGGCGAAGGGCCACGTGATGCCGAGCGCCAGGAGGCTGATCACGCAGACGGCGAGCGATCGCCCGAGAGCCCGCTCCATCGGATCCCGCGACTTCGAAAGCCGTCGCGCTTGGTCGAACATGCCCCACATGAGAAGGAGGTACATGATCAGGAGGGGATAGCCACCCTCGATGAGGATGGCGATGTACTGCGATTCAGGGTAGGGCCATCCGATGGAGGAGGGGAGCTCGACCCCGTACCCGTCCAGCGGTCGTTCGGCGATGGCTGGAAGATATTGCTGCGTCCAGACGTTCCACCGGAAGGCCACCGTCTGGGGGACGAGAGAGCTCTTGTTCGAGCCGGCGTCGTAGCCGAACTGATTGTTCAGCCGTGCCCCGATCAGCGGTCCCGCGACGAGGATGATGACCGCGACGGAGATGCCGAGCCAGCTCAGGATCTTGCCGGACTTGCCGTACTGCACGCCGAGGACCAGCGTGCCTGCCACCAGGAGGATGGTCACGGAGATCTCGGTCGTCATCACCAGGCTCAACACCATCAAGGACGCCACGGCCAGTGCCCAGCGGCGCCGCTGCCGGAGTTGACCGGCGAGGGCGAGAGCGATGAAGACGATGAGGATCGGGAAGAGGTAGCCCGCCAGCGCAGCCCAGTTTCCGAAGAGCCCGGTAGCCCGGATGATCCCGCTCGTCTGGAGTGGGCTCGTGTTGCCGGTGATCTGGTTCAGGGTGACCCGAAGGCCGCCGACCCCGATTTCCTGCAGGATGGCGAGCAACGCCATCGGCACGGTGGCGATGACCAGGATGGCCAACGCCATTTTCTGCTGCCGACGTGTCCGGATCGTCACACGAACAGCGCGGTAGAGCAGAAAGAACTGCAGTTGGCCCACGAGTGTCCCCAGTGTCGAGATGCTGAGCTTCTCGCTGAGGTTCACCGCGTCGTAGACGCCGAGCAGCGTCCAGGACAGCCCATAGGCAAGGAGCAGCCACTCGAGCGTGCCCCATTTGACAGCCGCGATCCGTCGTGTGGCCACGAGTGTCGTGATGCCGATGAGTCCGATGAGCGCTTCGGAGATCCGCACGTTCGGGACCAGGAAACCCGGTTCGAGACCGGACAACGAGGGGACCAACCCGACCAGGAGCAAGCCACCCGAGAGCGGCCAGATCATGATCACCGCCACGAGACCAACGCAGAGGACGAAGCCAAGGCCCATCTTGAGGCTGTGCGAAGAAAGCACGGCCGCCATGATCGGCAGCACGATCGCCAGGACGAGGAGTCCGGCGTTGTAGGCGTGTTCGCCGAGCCTCCCCCGGCGCGAGAGCAGTCGAGAGCAGCGCTCTCGTCTGCTGATGCTGAGGGGCGTCAGCGAGAGGCCGGCGTCAGCGGACGGGATCATGGCGATCGAGGAGCATCACCCAGACCAGCGATCGACCCATGAGTCGCAGCCGCTCCAGTGCGTCGCCAACGGCGCGCATCCGCTCCCCGGATCGAACCACCAGGACCACCGCGCCTTCGGGCAACCGATGCGCCGATCGGTCCTCGATGGCGTCACTCACGGTCCACGAGGCCCGATCCTCGCCCGACTCGTTGTGCACGATGCGCTGGAAGGTTCCAGCTTCGGCGAGATCGGATTTCCGTAGCGGCGCAAGAGTGCAGACCGATCCTGGTCCCGCCGCCGTCGTGACGGCATAGGCCAGCTCTTGCGCGGAAAGCTCTCCGGGTACTGCGACCGTGCGCTGCCCGAACACCTCGCTGATGTCGTCGGAGGTGTCGGCTCGAGGGTCGACCCGTTCTGCGATCAGGACAAGGAGCGCGCCGACGAACAATCCGAACACGACGCCGACGTAGGCGCCGTACTTGGCGATGGTTCCGCTGCGAGCGGCGCTGGTGGCGAAGGAAGCGACGTCGAGCGTCTTGGACGGCACCACGGGATTGGCCCGGTCGACCTGGCCGATCACCGTGGCCACGGTGTTGGCTCCGTGAATCGCGTCCTGCGCCGTCGGTGCCGTGTACTTCAACACGACCACAGCGGTCCCGGTCTCGGTCGAGACGGTGATCCGGTGCTTCAGCTCGCTCAGTGGTATTCCAAGCTGCTGCGCCGCCGGGGCAAGAATGTCGTTTTCGTTGCCGAGCACGGCGGCGTAGTCCAAGGCGAGGGCGACCGCGTCGTTCGCGTTGCCAGGTCCAGTGCTGGTCGCTCCCGACGGGACGGCGAGAAGGACCTGTGCCGCATACGAGGGGTGCGTCTGACCGCCATAGAAGATGCCACCGACGAGGCCGGCGACGACCGCCACGATCAGCAGCCAGGCCCGGCGTTCGAACCAACCGGGAATCAGGCGACGGATCGCTCGGACGACGGGCGGGGGGGTCTTCCGACCCTGCTTCTCGACGTCCTCGTCCGGCAGGTCCAGGAACAGTCCGTCTGGTTCGTCGCCCGATTCGAGCGGCTCGAGGTGGCCGAGGGCGCGTGTCACTGTGTCATCGATCCGAGAGGTCGTCGTCATGCCGCGTCTCGGCATGGCCGAGTGCGGCGATGCGCTGAGTACGGGCGCCGGGGGAATTGGTGAATTGCCACGCCCACAGGCTAGGGAGATCAGGTCTCATTGCAGTGTGAGCGCTGTCTCACGTTGTCCGTACGTTGTTGGGACCATTTTGGATGGTGGCGGCCCGAAAATTTCCCCAAATGCCTCGAGGCGTGGGACGAGCAACGGACGTGTGCGGTTTACCGTGGGTGTCGATGCTCGTTTCATATGTGTTGCGACTACATCCCGATCGTCTTGGCCACGACGAGTTCGTGGGGGAGATCGAAGCCGTCGCCTCCGGGCGAAAAATAGGCGTCAACTGCCTGAGTGAGCTTAGGACGTTCGTCGAGGAGACAATTGACGGCGAGTCCGAGGTCATTCGAGACTCCAGGGTGGAATGGGACGGGGTCTGATGGCTTTCTCAGTCGGCCGAAGTGCGCCGGTCCTTGACCGGAAGGTTGCACGGCACGAAGCTGCAGCTCAGGGCCCCGGGCTCGGAGAATTGGAGACCTGGCCGCCGACCGGAGCTCCCGTTTCCCCACTGTGACGCCCTATTCCGAGGAGTTCCCGCAGCCGCGTGAGCTGCGCCTCCCAGCGAGCGAGCTGCTCGGCCCGCGCCTGCGGTGCACGTTCGACGAGCTGCGCATGAGCATCTCGCGTCCGGCGCACGCCAGATGCGATGGAGTCGGCCGAGTTGGCGACATGGATGGCATAGGGGAAGAGGGATCGCCCGATGGGCCAGTCCGTCACGATCAGAGGTTGCTCGGCATAGACCGCCTCGTAGGCCGCCCGCATCACCGAGCTGGGTTCGGTCGTGAGCGTCATCACGGCGTCCGCGCTCCGCAGGGCACGCCCATAGTCGTCCGGGCCCAGGAACCCGACGAAGGTCACGTTTGGAGGGGCAAGATGGACGAGTTCGGGCGCCCTCGATTGGTCTCCCGTGACGAGGAACGTGCAGTCGGGGACCGCACGCGCCGCCTCGATGACCTGCTCACTGGGCTCGTCGGAAGCCAGCCGACCCACGCAGAGCACCTGGAGGGACCGCGATGGCTCGGGCCTGGCGGCCGGGCCGGCCAGATCCCCCGGGGCCTCGTGCAGCTCGACCGGGGTGCCACCCCACTGCAGGACCACCTCGGCCCACGGTTCGGAGGCGACGGCACAGCCGTCGACGTGGCGGACCAGCCACTTGTGGAGCCATTGCAACTTGGCAGAGTTGGTATCACCCTGGGCGCCGAAACCGCCCGGGTGGCTGTCCAGCACCACCCGGGCACCGATGGCTCGACCGCAGGCCAGGGCAACCAAACCCGCAGGGACGGGGGGGTTCGTGATGACGATGCCGGCCGGCCGGCGGCGGAACACGTACCAGACGGTGTTGGCGGCACAGAGCAGGTAACGCACGATGGCGTGGGGTCTCCAGGTCGCCTCGGGAGGGAAGAGGCAGTGGGCCTCACCCCCGAGAGCGCCCGCGATCTCC
This sequence comes from uncultured Acidimicrobiaceae bacterium, assembly GCA_963754445.1. Classification (GTDB taxonomy): domain Bacteria; phylum Actinomycetota; class Acidimicrobiia; order Acidimicrobiales; family RAAP-2; genus Bog-473. The sequence goes on from CAVWFT010000001.1 coordinate 444,725, forward strand.
CGGGAGCGGCCACTGACAGCGCCCCAGGCGATGAAGGAGACGGGCGTGCGGGTGGGAGCCCGCTTCCCACCGTGTCCGTTGTCGTTGCGTCGAGGAATCGTCGTCACCTTCTTCGTCGGTTTGTCGAGGCGGTCTCAGCGGACCCGGCCACAGCCGAGATCATCGTGGTTCTCGATGGGGACGTCGATGGGTCCTTCCCCTATTTGAACAGGCTGACGACCGAGTTCCCGCAGTTGCGGCCCATGCTGATCGAACCCAACGGTCAATTGCGGGCATTGGACGAGGGGGTGGCCCGCAGCACGAGCGATGTCGTCCTGTTGATGGACGATGACGTGATCGCCGGTCCCGGGCTGGTCAGCGGCCACGCGCGGCGACACCGAGCGGGGCGCCCACTCGTGGTCATGGGGGCCATGCCGGTTCGTCTCGCCGGAGGCGAGGGTCCGGCGACCAGGCTCTATGCACGCGATTACGACGGGCACTGCCAAAAGATCGAGTCCGGGGAGTTGGCGGTTCTCGAGGGTCTCTGGCTCGGCAACGTGTCCGTCCGGCGAGGCGACCTCGTGAAGGTCGGGGTGTGGTCCGAGGGGTATCGACTGCATTGGCACTCCGATCTCGATCTTGGTCTCCGGCTGGCCCAGAACGGTCTCGATGGTGTCTTCGATCCCACGCTGCGCGCGACCCACATGCACATGCAGTCGAACTCGTCGTTCCTCAGAGCCGGACACGAACGAGGGGAGGCGGTCACCGTCCTGGAGCACCAGTATCCCCAGCATTTTGCCGTCATCCGTCCGGCCCCGGTTCTCGACGGTCTGCCCGCACCGGCGAGGCGTGTCGTCTCCTACCTGGGACGGGAAGGTGTGGCGCAACGATCGGGTCGGATGTTGATGACGGTCTCCTCGGCGAGCGATCGGTTGGGCAGCACCAGGATGTCGGACGCCTCGGCCAAGCTCGCTCGACGAATCCAGATCCTCTGCGGCACCCGCTGTGCGACGTCGGCCACGGAGCGCTGACCGATCACCCCCCACGTCACCGCTCGTCGAGGACGAAACGGGGAGGGTGATCGTTCGGCTTCACCCGCTTGGCACTGGCCGCCGTCAACCTGTCGAGGGTGATCTGGTCAGGCTCGCAGAATGTCGCCAGACCGCTCTGGGAGAGCTGTTCGGCCAGCTGGTACTGGTGGTCGTCGACGTGCTCTTTGCGGTCCTCCCTGCGCGGTACGAGAACCGGGCAATGGCCTTCGGCCATGGCCAGGAGGGACGTCCCGACCCCGGCGTGGGCGATGACGAGGTCAGCATCCATCATCGCCTTCGAGAGCTCGTCTTGGGGCATCTGCACCCGACCGACGATGTCGCGGTGATGAGGCACGGTCGAACCGGTCTGCCACGTGACATCGACATCCTCGGGCAAGACCGCGTGGACGGCGTTCACCAACCGATTGAATCCGTATTTGCTGGTGCCCAGGGTCACCACGACCCGGCGAATCTCTCGTGGCTCCTGCGTGTCGGAGACGAAGCCGTCGAAGACGGAGCCGCGGTACAGCCACGACTTCCGTTTGTCGACCCAGGACTGGGACTGCGAATAGAAACGGACACCGGGGACGTGCTCGAGGAGCCTGGCCGACAACGACGGGCCGTTCACGCGCGCTGCACTCTCGATGTAATGACATGGGATCCCGTGGGTACGGGCCACGGTGATGAACGGCACGGCGATGATCGAACCTGTGGACACCACGCGGTCCCATCGCCCGTCCTTGAAGACCTGATGGGCGACTCGGGCGTATCTGGCGGTCTTTCTGAGATCCCTGGGTGCGGAAAAGTCGACGAATATCCGGTCCTCGGTGCCCAGGAGCGAGCGCGTCTGCGGCGTATCCCAGGTCACCCAAGTGGATTCTTCCGGACTCACCCCCAGTCGTTCGCGCAGGAGTCGCAGCTCCTCGAAATGGCCACCGCCGTTCGCCACAAGGAGGGTCTGCACAGAGACGTTGTCTCATTGGGACATCCCTCCTGCGTCCAACCAGCGGCCTGGAGGGACCGGGACATCCCTGCGGCGTCCAACGGCCACCTGGGGACCGGTTGTGCGCCCGTAGGGATTGGAGCGACGCAGATGGGACGCCCGACCTGCACAATTGGGGAGTGCAACTGGCCCCAACGGCGGGAAACCGATCAGAACAATGACTGTCGCGATTGTCCATGACTTCCTGACCCAGCGTGGGGGGGCGGAGCGGGTCGTGCTGCACCTGGCCGAGATGGTCCATGACCCGATCATTGTCACCTCTTGCTACGCCCCGGACTCGACCTACCCCGAGTTCCAGAACTTGCCGGTTTGGGCCGATGAGCTGATGGCCGAGCGCGGGGCGGAGCAGTTCCGCCGCCGGGCTTTCTCGTACGGCAAGGCCTTCCGGAAGAAGGACCTGTCGTTCGCCGACGCGGTGATTGTGTCCTCCTCCTCCTTCGCCCACCACATCGTGAGCGATCGAGCCTTGATCATTTGGCATACGCCGCCACGATTTCTCTACGACCCGGGCGCCTATTTCAAGCAGCCCCTGGTGGCAAAGGGCTTCGAACTGGCCACGACGGGATATCGCAGACAAGACAAGAGGGCAGCCCTTGGCCACCACAAGCACCTGGCCGTGTCCGAACGGACGGCGGGGCGACTGCGATCCGCCTACGGGATCGATCCTGACGTCCTCCATCCACCATTCGACTCAGAGCACTTCTCGGGCGATATGGCCGCACCGCCCGCCTCACCCCGGGCCCTCGTCGTATCCCGTCTCTTGCCCTACAAGCGAGTCGATCTTGCCATCGAGGCTTGCGCCCAGGCCGGCGTTCCTCTCACCGTCATCGGGCAGGGTCCCGACGAGGATCGCCTGCGGGCCCAGGCGGGTTCCACGGTGACTTTCGTCCCCGAAGTCAGTGAACAGGAACTACTCGACGCCTACGAGGGTCATACCCTCGTGCTCAATCCAGCGATCGACGACTTCGGTTATATCCCGCTCGAGTCGGCAGCTCGCGGACGACCGGTTGTCGCTGCCCGGGAGGGCGGCGCCGCCGAGACGGTCGCCGACGGAGTCACCGGATTCCTGGTCGAGGGGGACAGCGTGCATTCCTGGGCCGGCGCCATTCGACAGACCGTCGCTGCCCACTGGGATGTCGCCGACATGCGCCAGGCCATTACCCGGTTCGATTCGAAGCACTTCGACCAGGGCCTCGTCCGCGCCATGTGCTCCGGCGGCGACGAAGACCTTTTGCAATGCTTCAACTTTGCCGAGGACCCGCCTTTGGAGGAACCAGCCGTTTCCGCCGCCTCCTGACCGGGTGGAGGAGACAGCGGGCGAGGGGACGGCCGGTCACTCCTGCTGTCGCCCACCCGAGCGATGTCCCCATCGCGTCGTGACTCGTCGAAGTGAATGCCGCCGACTAGTCGCGAGTGCCACTGACGAAGTCGACGAAAGATTGCGATGGCTGCACGCCCAGGTCGGCCAACATCCGCTCACCCCGCGACACCGCAGCGCGCATCCGACTGCGGTTTCCCGCCTCGAGGTGCAGGCTGGCGAGCTGTAGGTAGTAGCGCTCTTCGTAGGGGTCCGCCGAGATGAGCTCCTCGAGCAGCGCAAGGGCGTCAAGTCGGTTGCCGGTCTGCGATGCCTGCGTCAACAGCAGGTCGAGCAGCTGTAGTCGCTTTTGCGTCAGTGCTTCGCGAGGTCCTGCGGTCCAATCGGCATAGCGGTCGGACGGGAGGAGTTCACCCCCGTACTGCGCGACTGCCTCGCGGGCCCGGGCGGCAGCCTCGTCGGCCGTCAGACCTTCCTCGAAGGCCAGAGCTGCTGCGTCCTCGAAGGCTCCCACGTCCGTCACGACGGAGTCCTCCAGGCAGATCAAGTTGTCCGAGCGCCGGACGACGTCGCCGCTGGCGGATTTGATCCGCCACAAGATGTTGCGGAGGCGCCTGGCGCCCACACCCGGTTCCGCACCCGGCCACAACAGCTCCGCCAATTCGTCGACCGAGATGCGCCGGAACAGGGCGATGATCTTGAGCGCCTGGGCGGCATGTCCAAGCGGGATCACCGCGGGCTCACCGTCGTAGAAGACCGAAAAATCGCCGAGCAATCTGACCTTGGCCGAGGCGAAGGGACTCGGTTGGTCACTGCGCTCGATGTCGCCGGTCTCGGGCTCGGGTGCCTGGGCCGCGAGCTCCGTGCTCTCGGAGGTCGCCGCGGCACCGACGTCGCCCTGGAGCGCCACAGGCGATTCGAACATCGGCTCCAGGCGGCTGAGTTGGGCGACGGCCAGTCGACTCCAACCATGGGCGCCGCACTCGGCGAATTCGATCTCGGCTCGCGAGAAGTTGAAAGTCGCCAGATCCGTCATCCCCAGCTGCCGTTGGCGCAGTGCCGATGTCAGTTTCTGGTGCGCATTGAGCAAGGGGCTGGAAGTGGGGGCCACCGGATGCCCGCCGTCGAGCGGGGTAGCCCGCTCGGAGTCGCGAAGTCCCTCGGTCAACGGGGCGAACTCCGGTACCTGATCCGTAGCGCCAGGGACTTCGCATGCCGCGAGGGCTTCGTGCTCGAAGCCGGCCAAGAGCGCGAGCTGGAGGAAGAGCGAGAGCGAGGGCCAGTCGTAGCACCCTCGGTGCCCCGCGCGGTAGTCCGAATCCTCTTCGAGCGCGCGCAGCCAGGCGTGAGCACCGTGGAGCCGGCCGCGCTGGACTTCACTGTGAGCAAGAGCCGTCAGCACCTGGACGTGGGAGTAGTGCAAGATCGATTGATCCAGGGCGAAGAACCTCGACGCCGCCTCGAAGGATCGGGCCACGTCTCCTGAGCATGCGTTCACCCAGGCGGTCCAGCTGAGCGCACGGGCCAGCAATGGAAGGTCCTGGACATCGTCGAGCCGGAGCACGGCATCCGACGCGGCATGAGCTGACCCCTCGACATCGCCCGCGCCCATGCGTGATCGCGATCGCACGAGTGCGATGACGGCGATCATCGATCGATTTGCATCGCTGCTGACTGCACTCTCCATCCAAGTCAGCCAACGGCCCATCAGGGCTGGGCTCGAGACGTGGACCAGCGCACTTCCCAACACGTACGCCAGTTGGGGCGAACCGGGGAACAGGGAAGGCGTCGCGGTAAGACCGACCATGGCGTCCTGCATGGCGTTCTTCTCGAGCGTGCCTGGTCCGGAGATCAACGTGGTGATGGCGTCGCGTGTGAACGACGCCCACTCGCGGGCTGCCGGCCATTCCGCCGCAACGTGCACCGCGCGCTGCGCGTAGGTCAGCGCTTCGTCGTAGAGATCGAGGATCAGCGCGCTGGCTGCCGCATCGGCCAGCATGATCGAGGCGGCTTCGGGTTCGAGCTCGATGCAGACCTCGGCGCCGAGAGCCATCTGGGCCGGTGACGTGGGTGAGGCCTGGTTCATGAACGCGCTACGCGCCCCGTGGTAGGTCGTGTGGCCCATGACGACCGGCGACACATTGACCGGAGCGACACGCTGTCGGCAAAGTCGGGCTCGGTCTGCGCGACCGCCCGACTGCCAGCACGTCGACGCGTCGAGGAGGTGGTGCGCCGATTCTTCGTCAGAGGTCGAGAACTGCGATGCGAGCGTCAAGAACTGCGCTGCACCACCGTGATCGTTGCGCTCCATCGCCGCCCTCGAGGCCAGAAGGCACAGAGCCGTCAGACCCTCGTCCCGCGACGAGGCCGAGGTCGTTGCCAGCACGGCGGCTTGTTCGGGCATCCCTGCACCCAGGAACGCCTCCGAGACGGCTTGGCGGGCGAGGCGCTGCGAATCGTGGGTCGCCATCTGGAAAGCGGCGGCTCGACAGAGAGGGTGGATGAAGGTCACACGTTCGGCGCCGATCATCACGATTCCGAGCACTTTGGCGGGACGTAAGGCGTCGAGCGTGAGGTCCAGCTGCGCCAGGGCCTCTTCGAGAATGGTCCGGGACATCTCAATGGTCGAGGCAACGGTCACGGCAAGGCGAGCATCGGGCTCGAGCAGGTCGACCCAATCGCCGAAGCCCTCGGCCAATTCGAGGCCGATGGGGAGTGGGCTGGGCAGCGGGAGCATCCCGTCGAGTTCGTCGTCCGAAAGGCGTGCGCCGGCCGAGAGCATCCCAGCGGGATTGCCTCCCGTGGCGATCCAGAGCTCCCTCAGGACGCCGGGGTCGGGGAGGCTGCCCGTGCGGGTGCGAATGAGGTGGGCGGCCTCCTCTTCGGTGAACGGTTCGAGGCGATGGGCCGGGAGATCGAACTGGAGAGGTGAAGCTGATCCATCGACGTCTTCACTCCAGGCCAACGCCAGGACGGCGGTTACGCCGAGCTCCGGGTCGAGAACGGCGGCGGCGACGGCCTGAGCCACCGGCGTCTGGATGGGTCGGCAATCGTCGAAGACGATCAGGACTGGCTGGCTCGATCCCGCGGTGGCTCGGATTGCTTCGACCGCTGCCTGGCGCAGACGATCGCCGCTGAGCGGGTCCAGTGCGTCGAGTTCGAAGAGGGCCTGCCAAGGACCGGGGGCACCGGGGGCGATCGGAAGTGTCACCCGGAGGAAGTCCGGCGCCTCGGCGGCGGCATCTTCGAGCAAGAAGGTCTTGCCGGAGCCCGTGAGTCCGTGGACAGCGCTGACCCCGGATCGCCCTGCCCTCGCGTCGCGGATGACCTGGTGCAGGTGGGCACGGGCGCGTGACCACCCGACAGCGGTGCCCTGTCGAGATGAAGGTTCGTTTAATCCCAGATTCGCTCTGGGAGCCATGCTGGACCGCCGCACAGCAAATTCCATGGGTTCTCCCGCTGTATTTCCTCGCCAATAGGAAATGTCACAACGCGACGCCGTCGAAATTAGGGGTGAAAGTGCGTCGATTCAAATCAGAACGAAGGAATTGTTCTAACCAAGTTCTAAATTTTGAGAGTCCGTTGCGGCAACGCCGCTGACATCGCACATCGCATGTTTCACCCGGGGCGCAATGAATCGACTCGTCGGCGCCGCCCGGTGAGACCCGTGGTCCGGAGGCGCGGAGCACCAGTCGGCGATCGACCTGGCACAGGCGGCGCAGCGCTGCGGCTCCAGCGAACCCAGCGGGCTCCTCGCCTATGGTCCGGGCCGGGAGAGGAAAGAGAGGGGCACGCATGGACCGGTTAGCGGGCAAGGTCGCCATCGTCACCGGCGGCGGGGGCGGTATCGGGGGCGCGTCGGCCCGAGCATTGGCTCGTGCCGGCGCGTCGGTGCTGGTCGTCGACGTCGCCGCCGCCCCGGCCGTCTCGGTCGCCGATGAGATCCGGGCCGCCGGGTTCGAGGCGGCAGCGTTCGAGGCAGACCTGTCGGAAGAGGACCAGGTCGCCGGGGCCGTCGCCGAGGCAGTGTCCCGCTACGGCCGACTGGACGTCCTCCACAACAACGCAGCACTGACGGACTCGGGGTTCCTCAGCGCCGACACCGCAGTGACCGAGCTGGAAGTCGACGTCTGGGAGCGGACAATGCAGGTGAACCTGCGCAGTCAGATGCTCACCTGCAAGCACGCCGTCCCCGAGATGGTGCGCGGCGGAGGCGGCTCCATCATCAACATGTCGTCAGGCGCATCCCTGAAGGGCGACCGCACCCGGACCGCGTACGGCGTCTCGAAGGCCGGGGTCAACGCCCTCACGATGTACGTGGCAACGAGCCACGGCAAACAGGGGATCCGGGTCAACGCCATCCTCCCGGGCCTGGTCATCACCGATGCCGTCCGGGCCCACCTGAACGATGACATCGTGAAGTCGTTGGGCAAGGCGGTCCTCACGAAGTCGGTGGGTCAGCCCGACGATGTCGCCGATGTGGTGGTGTTCTTGGCATCGGACGAGTCGCGATACATCACAGGTCAGTTGATCAACGTCGACGGCGGCATGTCCGCCCATGTCGGCCTGGGTGACGGCTGACGCTCGGGTCCTCGGCGCTACTGCGGCCCGAGGACGTAGTGGCCGTCCCCGGTGTGGTGGTACCAGCCGCTGCCCGCATTGGTGCCCCCGTCGACGTGGATCGTCTGACCGGTGATGTAGCTCGAGAGATCCGAGGCCAAGAAGACGGCGGCTCCCGCCATCTCGTCGACGTGTCCGGCCCGACCCATCGGCACCGTGTGACCGAAGCGTTCCTGCATGGTCTTCGGGCTCGGGGCGATGGCAGCCAGACCCTCGGTCCACGTGATGTCGGGGGCCAGGGCGTTCACCCGGATCCCGTTCGGCGCCAACTCGAGTGCTGCCGTCTTGGTGTAGTTGATGACTCCCGCTTTGGCAGCGGCGTAGGCGGCGTACCCCGGCGCGGCCCTTACCCCCTCGATTGAGGTGACACTGATAATGCTTCCGCCGATGCCGTGCTCGACCATTCCTCGCGCCACCCGTTGGGTGCACAGGAAGACGTGTTTCAGGTTGGATCGATAGAGAGCGTCCCAACCGTTCTCGGACGTTTCGAGAATCGGGGAGTTGAACACCCCGCCCGCGTTGTTCACCAGAATGCTCACCGGCCCGAACTCGGCCACCGTCCGCTCGAGCGCAGCGTCGACCTGGTCCGATTCGCGCACGTCGACGGTCAGGCCGAGCCCACCGACCTCTTCGCCGGCATCGGCGGCGGTGTCGTCATGGCGTTCCCAGATGGCCACTTTCGCTCCGAAGGCGGCGAAGCCGCGGGCGATACCGCGGCCAATTCCGGAGCCTCCTCCGGTGACGACGGCCACGCGGTCGGTCAGCAGTACGGACGAGGGGTCGATAGGCATCGACGGCGACGTTACATTGTATGACAGCCGTGTCATAGAGAGGTTCGGGTGGAGACCCGGGCCAGATTGGGGGGTTTCCATGCCCAGGATCGAACCGATTCCGTTGGACCAGATGGCGCCGGAGCCGCGCCGCATCATCGAAGAGGGGGTCGAGGAGGGCCTCTACGCCACGCCCATCCCGCTGCAGATCTTCGCCTACAAGACGCAGCAGATCATCATGACCAACGCAGCGCGCCAGGTCATGGGCAAGGGCTCGCTGCTGGGCGGCCGCATCCTCGAGCTGCTGCGGATCAGAAGCGCCCAGCTGGGCGAATGCCAGCCCTGCATGCAGTCGAGGAAGCACGACTCCATCACCGACGAGGACGTGGCCTGCCTGATCGCTCCCGGCGGGGGCGATCTCAACGAACAGGAGCGCCTGGCGATCGAGTTCCTCGATCTCCTCTCGGCCGACCACCACGCCATCGACGACGAGGTCTACCGCAAGCTCGGTGAGCACTTCACGGCGGCCCAGATCATCGAATTGGGCTTCGCCTGCGCCGGCTCCATGGGTCTGCACCGCTTCATCCACACCCTGGACGTCTTCGGCAAGAGTGCGCCGGTGATCCCGTTCAGCCCCGACCAGGTCGACTCGGCCGTCGACGAGCCGGCGCTCCACGCATGAGCCAGACCGTGCTGGTGACCGGAGCCACGGGCCTGGCCGGCGCCAACGTCTGCAAACAGCTTCTCGAACGCGGTGACAACGTGCGGGCGCTCGCCCGGGAGTCGGCCGACACCGGACCGCTCAAGGAGCTCGGGGTGGAGGTCATCAGCGGCGACATCTCCGACGCCGGCGATGTCCTGGGGGCCGCACAGGGCTGCGACTCGGCCATCCACTGCGCGGCTTTGTTGGGTGGCGCAAGCCAGAACATGGCGGACTTCGAGGCCGTCAACGTCCAGGGCACCAAAAATGTCCTCGATGCGTCGGAGGCGGTGGACATGAGGCGGGTGGTCGCCGTCAGTACGGGAACATTCTTCGACACCTCCGGCGGCCTCGACCGAGAGGACGCCCCCGTCACGAAGAACCCCAGCCAGGATCCCTACACCCTCACGAAGATGGCGGCCTTCCAGGACGCCATGGCTCGGGCCGCCAAGGGCAGGGACGTGGTGAGCACCCACCCGGGTGCCATCTTCGGGCCCTCGCCGGTGGCCAGCAACGCGTTGGGGGCCACGAGCTTCAACCGAGTCTTGTTGTCGGCGGCCAGAGGGCGGATCGAGCGCTACCTCAAATTCCCGGTCAGCTGGGTGTACGGGGAGGACATCGCGAGGGGGTGCATCCTCGCCCTCGATAAGGGGGTCTCGGGGGAGCGGTACATGCTCGACGGACAGCCAGACGACGTCGTCAGCACGGCTGAGGCATGCAATCGGGTGGGTCGCATCATGGGTCTCGATCGAGAGGTCCTCGACGTCATGCCGTCCGACGACTCGGAACTCGCCAAGGTCTTCGGACCGACGCTGGTGGCCATCGCAGAGAAAGCCGCCAAGGGCTCGGGCTCGCGGAAGCGGCTCGAGGACTCCAAGACCTACAAGCGGATCGGTTACAACCCCATCAGTCTGGACGAGGGATTGGAGCATACGGTCGACTGGTTCCGGGCCCTCGGCAAGGTCAATTCCTAGCCCGGACCCCCAGCCAGCCCCCTGGTTGGGGGTTTCCGGCCCACCCACAGGCCTTCGGCCAGCACGTGGCCTGATCGAGCCCTCAGCACGGGGGCACTGTCGACCCCCCGATCCGGGCTGAGCCGACTTTGGATGTGGCGCATGAGGGAGGGCTCGGCATGGCCGGATACCCGCCCTCTCACGATTTGCTCGTTTGCCCGAGCGAGCGATCCGGTGCTTCCCGTCGTATGGAGGGGTGCGCGGTGACCCGGTGGGGGTCCGACTGGGGACAACCCCCTAGGGGGCGGCGACCAAAGAGGCCCGGGGCGTCGCGGTGCCATGGATGATCCGCGCCTTGGGGGCCGGCTCGTGATCGGCGTCGGGCTCCGTGTGGCGCAGCCGGGCACCATGGCTGGTCCCGTCCGGTCCGGATGCCGAGGCCGTCGTGGCGCCTCGAGGGGATCCTCGTCTCGGCCCCAGCGGGCGCGCCGTCTCCTGGGGGGCCTCGTTGGGACCCCCCACATTGGTTGCCAGTGAGGGGGCTGCGAGCCCCTGGGGTCCACAGTAGGACGCAAACGCGCTGTCCACATGGCCGCTCCCTGGCGTGCGCGAGGCGTGCATCCCAGCGCAAACCGGATCTCTCGCCGGCGGGCGAAGGGGATCGATCGTCGGCCCTGCGGAAGCTTGCTCGCGGGGGTGAGAGTCATCGCCGCTTTACCAGCCCCCCCAATCGGGTGGCTCCAGCGCGGCGACCGTTGGCGCCAAGTTCGGGTGCCCTGCGGTCAAGCTCCTTCAGCAACCGTCCACCGGGTGATCGTGCTGAGCAGGTCTCGTGGACGCCCCGACCCGAGTCGACGCCCGCCGGGAACTCCGCTGCGAGCGCCGCCTCAGGTGCGGACCGGGGCGCCCGTTCGGCGGGTCGCACCTCTGGGATCGAGCACCCCGCTCAGCGTGCTGGCAACGTTCTCGATTCGAAGCCCCAGCCGAGGACCCCCCAGCCTGGTGGCATCGGGTCGCTCGACGAGTTCGCCGCGCCTCCGAGATCCATGCACTGAACACGTCTTCGAGACAACGGACGTACAACACGCGTGTTTCACGTGGATCAAAGTGACACGCGGAGTAGTCGGGGGAAGTAGCACCGTGGTGCGGCCGGTTCGAAAGTGATCAGACGCCTTCTCGTCGCCAGCACGGATTGATCCGCAAGTCCGCCCGTCCACGCGTCTGGGACGGATGGTGTCTCGGAAACTGGCGCGCCGTCATCGTTCTCGACGGTTCCTCGGACGACTGACTCTCATCCTTTGGGACCGCGTTCGGGAAGGACGATGCACGTCGAACAGTGACGATGCAGTGGAGACGGCCGCGGCTCGACTCGGCCGGTCCTGTTGCTCAATCGCGACGGAGCCGGGACGTCATGACAAGCGTGGCGTCCAACGCGGCACAGATGATCCCGAACAGAATCTCGTTGGAAAGGCCCCCGGGAGATTCGTTCTGGACCCGCTCATGGATCCGCCGCACAGTGCGGGGAAACGGATTGCGCCCGAAGAAGTAGACCATTGGTTTGTCGGCGTCGAGCAGAGCCGCTCCCGTCATAGCGGCAATGACCGCCGGCCGTGATCTCTTCTCCACTGCGCCTGCGGCGCAGGTCATCACCAGGAGGCCCGTCAGTCCGTCGCGTTTCGCGTAGCGGAGGAAGAGATCGCCACCGTCCTCGGAGTTGGTGTTGCAGCCCCAGTGGGGCACCATGTCCAACGCCAGGTGGGATCCGATGCCGACGAGGAACGCGGCGACCGGGCGGCGCGCCAGCAGTCGACCGATCACGACTCCGGAGAGCACGTGGTTCGTGACGAACATCGGACCATGCCTAGCAGACCGAATCGAGATCTCCGCGCTGATCACCGTCCCGAATGAATTTCATGGACTGTGTCGCCCCATGGATCGCGGTGGACGTCGGGCGTCCACAAGCCCCCCCGGAATTCTGGATCGACAGGTTACGCTGAAGCGGGTGGCCGCAGATGACGACGTGAGGTCCTACTTCACATCCCTCGGGCGCGCCGTCTCCGGGTCATGGACCCGACGTGGACGGATGATCTCCTCGCTCCCGGAGGCGGCCTCCGAAGCGCTCGAGTCAGTGGCACCACCAGAGTCGCTCGACGCCAGACAGGTGCTGGAGTACGCGGCGCGGACGCCGGCGATGCCGCCACAGACCTCACTCGATGACAAATTCGGTGAACCTCCCCTGATCCTGCATTGGGAGCCGGATTTCGTCGTGCAGGCGCTGATCTGGATGGACGGGACCACCAGCATCCACGAACACAGCTTCGCCGGGGCTTTCATGGTCCTCGAGGGCGCGAGCCTGCATGTGACCCATCACTTCGAACTTGGCGAGGCGTTGGCCGATGGACGACTCATCAGCGGCCAGTTGGAGCAGCAGTCGGTGGAGATCCTGGGGAGCGGTGCCGTACGCGCCATCGAGCCAGGCGCAGACTTCATTCACGCTCTCTTCCACCTGCAGATGCCAACGATAACCGTGGTGGTCCGAAACGACTCTGCCTTCATGCACCGCCCGCAATACACCTACCTCAGGCCAGGGTTGGGATTCGATCCCTTTTGGAAGGACCGGGTGTTCTCGAAGAGGGTCAGCAGTATTGACGCGCTGACACGCCTGGACACAGAAGCCGGATGGTCGTTGCTCGAGGAGATGGTGGAAGCGTCCCCGATATGGGAAAGCTTTGTCCTGGTCGAGCGGCGGTGTGCGCAGCAAGGCTGGACTGATCGAACCGCTGCGCTTGCCCAAAGACTAACGACTCGAGCTCCCCAACTCGATGGGGTTCTTGCTCCGGCGCTCGCCGAGTCGGCAGCCGTGCAACGGATACTTCTCAGACGGGGGATGCTGCGCGAGCTGCACCAGCGGATCTTCTTGGCGTTGATGGCCAACCTTCGAGAGGCGACCGACACGCTTGCCGTTCTCGATCAGCTCTATGCGGGCCAGGAGACTGATCAATTGCTTCTGGATTGGGTGGCAGAACTTTCCGGACCATCGCTTCGAGGTATCTCCGGTCTCAATCTTTCGCGTGAGCGTCTCGAGGAAATTCGGGCCATATCCGGAGCGGATCGTCAGGAGCTGTTGTTGGGTGAGGTGCGGGCCGCCTGGGGCGACCCGGAGCGTTCGATCAAGCAGCTTTTCGGCTAGCCACGTCGCGCGTACCGGCAGCGCCTCCGAGTCCGGCCGGCCTACTCGTGCGACATCTCGCCGCTGAACCCACAGGAACGCAAAATGTCTCCCGTGAGTTCCGCGGAGAAGGGAGGGCCCCACGGGACGCCCACCTCGAACACCGGCATGGCGGCGACGACGTGGCCGATGCTCTCGAACTGGCGCCGGAGGTGCTCTCGTCCGGTCCACCCTTCGATGCGCTGGCAACGAGTGAGCCAGAGGGCTGCTTCCGCGGCCTGAAGCCGTCGGGTCGTGACCTCGTGTCGCTCCCGGTCCGGTCGGGGCAAGATGATGCCGGCCATCGCCACCCGATCCGTGGAGACGCCCCGGGGGGCAATGGCCTGCCGTTCGTCAACCGTGGTGCGGATGGGCGTATCGCTGTCGAAGCGGGCGATCAACGATGCCGCCTTGGCGCGCAGCCTGATTTCGGGGCTGGAACGGGCGCAACGGATAACAGGGGTCGTGCCGGCAATGTCGATGTCGAGCGAGAGCACATCGTCGGCGATCAGGGCTGCGCCATCGCTCGTGAACAACGCCGCCATGGTCGATTTCCCCTGACCCGATGCACCGGCGAAGGCGAGGGCACCCTCCTCCACCTCGACGGCGCTGGCGTGCAACACGCAATGACCCGTCAGGGACAGCAGAAAGGCCACGACCGTGCCCGCGATGAGTACAGGAATGAAGTCGCTCGGTCCTCCCACCACCGGGTGGCATCGCACTTCCTTCAGATCCCGGCTCACGTGGACATCGGCGACGGTCGGGAAGCGGCACAGATATCCATCGGTTCGTTCGAAGATCGTGTAGCGCGGCTGGTCGTCGATCTCGAGAGCTGCCACCACTTGATCCGACAGGACTTCTTGCACCGTGATCGCCTCGGCCATGGTGAGGCGTACATCGGGATCGCTGTCCGCCAGCTGCGCCGGGAGAGGAATCTCCGAGCGTACGCACAAGCCGGAACATTCGTAGACCCGACCTGCCACGAAGGAAGAATACGTCCCGTCGCCACGATCGTGAAAGCTCACGATATATGGTGCATCGATGAACCGTTTGGGTCGCTCGACTGGGCCGACGGGATCACCCCTTTCGGGCAGTGACGTCCTCGTCGCTGCGGAGGGCGCGGGTTGCGTTCTGCTCCACGTGCCGAGCGGCACCTATCTACGCCTCGACCGATCTGCCACTGAGATCTTTCATCTCGTGCAAGAGCGGGGGGCAGAATCCGCTGCGGCACATCTCGTGACTCACTACGGCATTGACCGGCAGACGGCCGACGCAGACGTTGCGTCGATCGTCCGCGCCGTCCGGAGCGCTCAATCCACACGCCAGAACAAAGCCCGTCGCCCCGAGCTGCGAGGCGGTATCCGCGTCAGCAAGGAATGGATGAGGCTCTCGGCTAGAGCCAAGCTGTACGTGGCGATTGTGGGACTTTCGACCGCGGGCGTCGAGGTCGCCCTTCGGGTTCTCAGCATCGGCACCGTCTCGCGTCTGGTGGGTGCTCCCTTGGGAGAGGGGCAAGGCGACGAGGCCAATCTCCCCGAGGTGAACGTGGACCAGCTTTCTCCGCGCCAGCAATTGTCCCTCGCCAGCATCGAGTGGGTCTTGCAGCGTTGGGTCTACGACGGGACTTGCCTACGCAAGGCGTTGCTCAGCGGGATCGCCCTGCGGGGGAGACGGCCCTCACTGCGGATCGGACTGATCGAGAACGGCTCCGATCTGGCTCACGCCTGGTTGCGCTGTGACACCTTCACCCTGGGTTCTCTGCCCGGCGGGGTGCGGACCTTCAGCCAATCGGCGTAACGAGCGAACTCGGTCAGCTCTCTTCGATAAGGAGATTGCGTTGCGTGAGATCATCCACGAAGGCTGAGGCATCGGCGGAGGCGAGTTCTTCGGAGATGCCATATGCATCTTGCAGCTGCTGGGTCAGAGCCGACGCTTTGCAGCCGTCCGCGAGACTCAGCCAGAGGAGCTTTCCGGATCCGTTGAGGGTGAGGTACGTCCCTGTCGTCAGTTCGAGGACCACCACCTCGTCCTCATCACTCCGCCAGACCACGTCCTCGCTTCTGACGCGAAGCTCGGGATCCGATTCGGCCGCCAACATCGCTGCCAACACTAATCCCCGCATCGGTCCCGGATTAAACCGATCCCACTGCCCTGACGTCAAAACGTTGCCAGGGACCCTTTTCTCTGGGCGCGGCGAAACGACAACTCGAGGGCGATTGCCGCAAGGGGTACGAGGACAACGACGAATCCGGCCAGGATGGCCACATCGTGAAAGTACGACGTTGGGGGCTGGCCGGGAAGCAGGGCGGACCGAAGGGCCTCGAGTGCGTAGGTCAAGGGCGACAGATGCGCCAACGCTTGCAGCCAACCCGGAAGCTCCGAAATCGGGAAGAGGGTCCCGCTGATTGTCGCAACGACCGCATAGCCGGCGGCCGGCAGGATCATGCTCTGTTGGAAGACGATCACCAGTCCGGCCGTCATGCTCCCGACCGCGGCGAAGATCATGATCGACAGGATCACCACGGCCAGGATGACCGGGACGTCGACGTGCGAGACCCGGAATCCCATTGGAATGGTCAGCAATAGCACCATCGCCGCGATCACGAGAGACTCGATCACCCCGTAGGCAGTCCAACTCAGTCCGAGATACAGACGCCGAACGGGTTGGGTGGCCATGTACTCGAGCGTTCCCTGCACCTGCTCGCCCCTGGCCGATGCCGAGGTTCCGACCGCCGCCGGTTCCAAGATCGATGCGAATATCACGCCAATGACTGCAAAGCGGAAGTAGCTCACCGAGCTCGTGGAGAACTGGCCGGTCCGGACCAACTGCGAAATGAATCGAAAAGCGATCAGACCCCAAATCGAACCGAGGATGGCGCCGACAAACGCAAACCGATAGGACGCCGCAGTTCGGAGGTCGCGTCCGAGTGTCGCCAGGATGACGCGGACGGCGTTCATGGCTCGTGGTTCTCGCGTGGTTCGGCCGTCGTTGAACCCTGGAACGGTTCGACTTGCGATCCGGAAATCCGATAGGTCGAATCCGCGATCGAGAGGACGTCGTCAATCACCGGCGCGGCGATGAGCGTCGTCACCCCGGTGGAGCGGAAATACTGGACAAGATTGAGCGTCGCCGTGAGCCCCGCTTGATCGAGGCCGCGGAAAGGCTCGTCGAGCAAGAGGACAGCTGGATGGGAGAGCATTGCTCGAGCGACGAGAAGCCGCTGTCTCTGGCCTGTCGACATCCGACCGACGCGCGTGGCGGCAATCTCGGTGAGATCGAGTGCGTCCAACAGGTGAGATGAGCGCCGCGTGATGATGCGCTTGCTGAGGCCCCAGATCTTGCCGAAGAACTGGAGATTTTGGGTGCCGGTGAGTCGCCAGTACAGACTGCGTTCGTTGGCAAAGCTGACTCCGATCGACCGCCGAGCTTGCAAACTGTTCTTCACGGTGTCGAAATTGTTGACAACGACCGTGCCCGTATCCGGAGTGATGACTGTGGCCAAGATGCGCACCAGGGTCGTCTTGCCGGCGCCGTTGGCGCCTTCGATCACTGCGATGGTGCCTTGCGGGACGTTGAACTCGACATCACCGAGGATCGGTTTACCGCCCAGAGCTTTTGACATCTGATGTATCTCGATACCCAGCGCCACGTCACCCTTGCTTCGAGTTCGACCGATCCGTCATATTACGGCCGCCGCTCATCCGTTCCTTGAACTCCCGATCCGTGGTGGGCCAAGCTGCAGCGTGGCGCGGGATCCCTATCTCTTGAGTGGTCTCGAGTTGGCAACCGCGATCGTGTTCGGGCCGGATCCCGACTGCGCACCCATCTTCGTCGAAGACGAACCTCCAAAACCCAGGGATGTGCTCGAGGCCATCGTCTTGAACGCCCTGAGTTCCCCACCCTGTGTCGTGAGCTTCTCTGGAGGACGGGATTCGTCGGCGCTGCTCGCTCTTGCCGTCCATGTCGCCGACAAGCACGGCCTCTCTCATCCCATTGCCGTGACCAACGTCATTCCCGGGGACGCCGCAGCCGCCGAAGATGAATGGCAGGAATCGGTAATCCGTCATCTGGGGGTCACCGACTGGGAGCGGATTCGAATTGCCGACGACATGGACGTCGTCGGTCCCATCGCCACTCCGCTTCTTCGGCGTTTCGGACCGTATTTCCCTTTCAACGGGCATTTCGTCGTTCCAGGGATGGAACGGGCACGCGGCGGGACCTACCTGTCGGGCGTGGGAGGTGACGAGCTCTTCGATTCCGCCGAGACGGACCGGCTCGTCCTCGCCGCGATGGGCAAGGTGCGGCCTGATCGACACGATCTGCTCACCGCGGCGCAACTGCTCCAACCGCGCGCCCTGCGGGTCCGACGTCTCATGAGGGAGATCGAACCGGTGCCGTGGTTGCAGCCCGACGTCGGGCGGTCGTTCCTCCGGGGACTCGCTACGGCCGTTGCGACTCGCCATTTCTGGTTCTCGAATCAGCTGCGCTTCGCCTGGCTCGATCGCAGCCGGCAGGCTCTTGAGCAGACGCTCACAGCGTTCGCCGCTCTCTCGGGCACGAGGAATGTCATTCCGTTCATGGATCAGGACCTGATGCGCTCTCTCATCCGCCACAGAGGTCGGACTCCTTGGAAGAGTCGTTCGGCGGCGATGCAGGAACTCTTCGGTGACGTGTTGCCCCCGGAGATCCTCACGAGGTCGAGCAAGGCGACATTCGACTCGGTTTTTTTCAACCGCTACAGCCGTTCCCTGACGTCCAAATGGGACGGCATGGGTGTGGATAACGCGCTGGTCGACGTGGAGAAAATGCGTCTCACCTGGGAGAAACCGAGCGTTGACGCCAGGAGTCTGAGTCTTGTGCAGTCGATTTGGTGTCGCGCCAACGGGCGTGTGGCCCCGGCGTGACTCAAGGGCCGTCGATCCCGTGCGCAGATGTCAGCCGTGTGAACTCCGCAGGTTCTTCCCGAGGACCAGTTGCCTAACTAGCATGCTCGGCCTACTATTGCTCCCACGGAGAAGGATAAGCGGGAGGTAGGGACCATGGACAGGCAGCCGTACGAGGCACCCAAGGTGGAAGTTGTCGGGTCGATCAGTGACATGACGCAGGTGAGCGTGAAGTATCGCCACCACGCATCTGACGGGATCTACCTCGCCCACCCGAAGACCCACAAGGCTCCGACACCGCTGGGTTCCTGAGTCGCCGGAAAGGCGTGCCACTGTTCGTGGCCCTTTCCATAGAGGTTGACCAGGAGTACCGGTGCGTCGTTGCCGTTCTTGGGCAGCCCATATGTTTTTGAGAGATCCCCGCCTGCGGCGGGGATCTCTTGTGTCTCGGGTCGGATGGGACGACGGATCAAGGAAGACGAGCCAACAGGTCCCCCAGAGCGTCCGCTGACGTTTCCCACGTCCTGGGTCGACTCCACGTGAACATCGGGAGGAGCGAGAGGTCGAGGTAATTTTCCGGATTGTTCAGCGGCGGTCCCTGTATGGCGGTGCGTGCGGCGAGCACACGCAGGCGCTCGAAGCGAGGGACAGGTTCGACGCTCCCCGGTCCCCACGTCGGGACGATGAAGCCCGCCATTTCGGTGCGCAGCGGTGTCGTACCGACGTCCAAACGCCAGATGTCTCGAGTCCCGACTTGCCCCAGACTTCTTCCCACTCCCAGTGATCGTGCGGCGTCCGGTCGCAGGTCAATGCAGCGGGGGCCGGCGAACGCCTGCAGGTCGGCGATCACGAGTAGGTCGTCGGCAATGATGCCCGAGCCCTGCGCCGCGGCCAGAGCAAGAAGAGAACTCTTTCCGGACCCGTTGGCGCCGAGGACGCCCCAGCTTCGACCGTTGCGTTCGAATGCTCCTGCGTGAAAGGCCTGCCAGCCCTTTCTCAGCGACATCGCTGCGATGGCCGTGTTGAGGTGCGGCTGGACGGCGACTTCTTGGACAACCGGGAGGCGGGTTCTCAGGCACACGGACCGGGGCCACGTCACGTCGAGAAGCGCCCCAGATGGGGAGAGCATCCGCATGCCCTCCTCGTTCCAGACCGATTCGACCGCGCCGCCCACCGGCTCTCCGTCAATGATCCGCAGCTCCATGGCGTCCCACGCCGGCGCTTCCATGAGGAGGTGCGAGGCGCTCTCGACTCCCGGGATTCGCCATCCCCACGCGGCGTCTCTCTCGGCCATCGGCGCGACAGTACTGGCGGATACCCCGCGGACCTTTGCGTGCCGGTCGCGTCCGGGTTCTCTGCCTGCTCACGCCAGGGATCGGGGAGCAAGCCTGGACGGCCTCCAGGACAACCGTGTCAGGGGCACGACAACGGGCCGTGGAGCAAGTTCACACGGCCGAAACCATTCGGACTCACTCGGGCCAACTTTGCCTGCGAGACTGAAGACGGACAGAACGACATGACCCTGCCGCCCCCCTTCCCCCCCCGAGGGCGCAGGGTCGTGTCGCGTTCAGGGCCCTAGGCGGAAACGAGAACTCCCTGGCCTGCGTTCCGATCTCCGGCACCGGGGAGGGGCGGGGCCTGCCCGAGCCCCTGTTCGATCGGCGTTTTCTCCAACCTGTGGCGCCCCGGATGCCCGACGGCTTTCGTGCAGTTCCACCGCTTGTCCCCGACGCGCCACCAAGTGAACGAGCACTGCTGAGGCTCGGCCTCATCATGGATCATTTCGTTCCCTCCCTTCCCCCCAACACCCAGGTCCGGGGGCAATATCCTCAAGCCTGGCGCCGAGAGCGGCTCCATACGCGGATCCCGTCCAACCCTCGAGGCTGCGTGCAGGCCAACGAGAACCCAAATTCGGTGTTACCCATCTACGGCAAAGGCAACCGGGCCAGTGCGCCAGGCCGTCGGCAACGGGTTTCCCCTGTTCAGGGGGCACTTTGTGCCAGACCTGGCGTGGGTGTCGTCCCGTCATCGTTCGATCTCGGCGGACTGCGCTTCGGCCGGCTTCTTTCGGCCAAAGGTCAAGTCCGTTCCGGTCGACGCGGGGAAGGTCACCAGGGAGGCGGCGACGGTCAGATCCAGGAGGTACGGCGACACATTGCCGAGGCCGCTTTCGCTGATGCCCGCGATCATGCAGTAGACGATGAGGAAGAGCGCGATTGCCCGTGTGGGTCCACGGGCGCGACACAGTGCCGTGAGCAGCAGGAGCACGAAGACGGTCGCAACCAGTACGTCTCCGAAGATGCCCTGATCCTGGTAGATGGAGATCCAGCTGCTGTCGATGGACAGTCCATTCAGGGTCGGGTTCGCTGAGATGTTGACGGCATCGTTCGACAGGCCGTTGCCGAAGATCACATTGGTGGTCGGTCGCTGACTCGAGAGCACTGCCGACCAGGCGATGGTGCGACCGGTGAGGTTCTCGATTCCCTGTGCGTTCTCTCCTCGAGCCAGCCAGTGCGTCAGCAACGGCGAGGCCGGAATTCCGACGACCACGACAACGATGAGTCCCGTCGCGAAGAACCGACGCACCCGCCGCCTTGCCAGCAAGAGGCTGGCTCCCGCAACGAGCAGGGCGACGATCATGGCCAGCAGTGCGGTGCGCGTGTGGGTCAACACGAGCACGATCACTGCAGGCACTGCAACCATGAGGGCGCGACGGCGTGACACCAGACGACACAGCCAGAGCAACGTGATCAGGCCGGCGACCTCGCCTGCGTAGTGACCAACTCCTGTCGGCCAGATCGGCCAGATTGTCCCGCTCAGACGGCCATTGGGCAGGGCCTTTCCCGGCCAGATCAAGAGCCCGAGTACGACCGAGCCAAGGATGATGCCGAGAAACCGCATCTGACTGCGCAGGAAGAGCAGGTCTCGCCTTCCCCACCATGGTGTGAGGAGCCACAGCACCGAGAGAAACACGATCAGCCGGACGCTCCGGTAATCAGTCCCGATACCTACGAAACGAATGCTCATCATGAGCGAGCTGGCGGCGAGCACCGTATAGAGCCCGAGGAACCAATTGGGACGTATGCGCAGCCGGGGATTGATGGTCAAGACCAGAAAAAGAGCGAGAAACAGCGAACCCTGGGTCATGAGCTGGGCGATCCTGTGCGGGATCGGCAGAACTGATTGACCGGGAGTGAGCGCGTTGAAGAAGAGCAAGCACCAGATGACGGTGACTCGACGCTCGCGGAAGTCGAACCGGCGTTTCCGGCGGTGATTCTGGACGGCGACAGCAGTCTCCACGATTTCCTATACCGATGATTCGGCTGATTCCATCGCGGCCGGGGTCAGTCGAAGGTCGACGGGGCTGAGGGCGCCCGAACTGTCGTCCTGGGGATCGGAGTCCAAGAGTATGACCGAGCGCAGAGAGATCCCCGCTTCACGCAGCATCTCCCGGGTGACTTCCATCCGGGTGAGGGTGATCCCCCTGGAGGAGAGGAGCATGACGGCGTCGGTCACCCAGGGACTTACCTGCTCCGCACCGAACGCAGCATCGACGGACACCAGGACCAGAAGGGCGTCGGCGTCATCAGGCGCCGGTTTCTGGGCCATTTGCAGTGGATCCTCCGGCGCCACCAACACTCGTACCGGCGGGTGGCCGTGCTCGACGGGGACTTGGAAGATCTCCACCGTCTCTGGTCTGGTGGGGAGATGGAGGATCGAGGCCAGGGGTCGGTTGTCCGCCGCGTCCACCACGACGACCCGGTGCCCTTCCGAGGACAGGGCGAAGGCCAAAGCGCCCACCGCAAGCGCAGCCGGCTCGGGAGTGCCAACTGCGACCACGGCCAATGCCGATGCGGGCGCCGATTCGAGATGCCCTCGCAGGCGGCGCTCAATCATGCGCAATGCCGGGGTCGGCTCCCTCAGCCGTCGAGTCAAGCGCCTCCGCCGAAGCAGCCGTGGACTGCGATAGCGCTCGAGGCTCAACTCGACGGGGACGCCCAGGGTGGCCGTGACAGTCGAACGGCCGAGGGGGCGCTCCGTGAGGAGCCCACCGAAGATCACCGCGGCGATCCCGATGGCGAGTCCCGCGATCAGGCCTGAGAGGGCGTTCGAGATCACGACCTTCTTTGTCGACACCGGAGCCACCGCCGCAGGATCGAGGACATGATTCGACTGGTCGGTGGAGCGCTCGTTGAGGAGGGCTTGCTGGACCTGCGTCTGTAGCTGGAACAGCTGCGATTCGTCTTCGCTGCGCAGGTTGATCAGATCGGTGAGCCGACTGCCTGATTGCGTGCCCGGAGTCGTACCGGACAGATTGTTGATCTCACTGTTCAGAGTGTCGATCTCCGTGTTGAGTGCGGTGATCTGTGACCGAAGGCCGCCAACGAGTGCGTTCGTCTGCAGACCCAGCTGTCCGGCCTGCACGGCGAGAAAGGCGTCGGCCACGGCTTTGGCTCCTGCAACCGCTTCGGCCGGATTCGATCCGCTGAACTTTATCGACATGATGTTGTCGCTCACCGAAAGACCGCTGTAATGCGAGAGAAGCGAATGCGGCGTCATATGGAGGTGTCCGTCGGTGATCGCTTTCTGGGCCACCACGTCGGTATCAAGGAGGGAGACGTTGCCCGCCATCGCCGAGAGCGCATTCGCTCCGGTGGGCAGCGTCAGATAGAGATCGGTCTGTGCGGTGTAGGTGCGAGGCAGCATGAAGTGGAGACTTGCGCCAACGATGAGCCCAACGAGTCCGGTCACGAGCCAGACACGCCGCTTGCGTCTCACGGTCGCCAAAAGCGCCCGAACGCCGATCGTGGGGTCCATGGCCCCGTCGTCGTCCGTCGGAGTGGTCAGGGCCATCAGCGTTGCTGCCTCGTGAGTCGACCCGACGAGCCACTGGCGTAACTTGCGCGGGCTCCGAAGGAAACCGCCTCGTCGTCACGCGGATCGACGCGGGCGGGGGAGGGGAGCATGCGGACCGAGTCGCCCCTCATCGACCCGGTCGTATTGTCGGTCGGATCGGGGTTCACCACGACGACGCCGTCCAGAACGAATCCACTGTTGGCGGCTGTCAGGGCCAGCTGGGCGAGCTCCTCGGCCGTGACGAAATTCGGCGAGATCGCCAAGAGGTTCATGGCATCAGAAGCCGTCAACTTGGCCGACGGACCATCAAAGACCACCACGGAGACGATGAGATAGGACTGGGCTTCATCGGTATCCCCGAGGCCGATGGTGAGGGGCAATCCCCGACCGACGGGCTGAGCGCCAGTGAACGCCGCCCGCATCGGCGCCAGCGAACTGCCGCCGGGCACGACGGGATCCTCGGGGACGAGGGCAGTCGGTATCCCGGAGCCGGCTGCATGCAGCGCGAGTCGAGGACCGGTCGTGAGAGCCGGTGAGTCGTCGGCGAAGGAGATCACTCGAACGGCCGGCGCCCGATTCCGTCCAGCTGGAACGGTGTGGAGTATGTGCCGCAAGGCCCACTCATCGGTCGCCCGCGCCGGTGCTTCGAGGAGATCGCGCCAATCCGAGGGGCTGGTGCAGCGCGGGGACTCGAGCGAGCCGATGACGGGGGCGCCTGCGATGCGGGCAAACTCGTCTCGCAGGCGTAGCCGCCTGCCGTTCTGGAGACGGACGAGGACGAACGCCGTACTCCCCAATGCTCCAATGAGAAATCCGATGATGGCTGCCTCTATCGGGAACCCGTACTTGGAAACGGGCTGTGTGGTGGCCTTTTGAAGTATCCGAGTCGTATTGGCCGTTGCCCCGTTCTCGATTTGCTCGTTCGTGATCTGCCCCGTCACCCTGTTGAGTTCCAGCGACACCTGGTTCTGTTCACTCTTGAGTGAGCCCAGGAGGTCCGTGTCCTGCTGGCCGGCACTCGATCCCGCACCTTCCGTGGCGATCCTGGAGGTGACCGTGTCGATCTGGGTCTGGAGATCGTTGACCTGTTTCGTGAGCAGGCTGGATTCGTGCTGCAGCGCAGTCACTGCTGCTTGTGCCGAGCTCCCCTCGAGCTGACCGATGTAGGCGACATAGCTCGCCGCCACGGCATTGGCGAGTTGCACGGCGTACTTGCTCGTACGGTCTTGGGCTTGGATCTGCAGGATCTGGGCACTGAGCGGCGTCACGGTCACCAGCTTCTTGACCCCGAGGGGGCCGAGCGGCGGAGAGACCTTGGCACCGGCAGCAGCGAGCACCGGTGTGCTCCGTGCGATTACGGCATTGGTGTCGATTCCGTTGCCGGCCGCACCCGAGTTGCCTGTGTTGCCCGAGTTGCCCGCACTGTTGGTTCCCGTGGTCGGTGGAAGGAGGACGAGAGCGACAGCCGTCTCGTTCGACGGTCCGAAGAGTCCGTAGGCGAGCCCGGCGATGCCGCAGAGAGCCGCCACGACGATGATCAACACCCGCCGCCGACGGATCTCCTGCAGCGAGGAGCGGAGGTTGAGCGGCTGTTCGTTCACGGGTTGTTCACCGGGGAGTCGTTCTCGATTCCCCCTGGGTCGGTCCGGCCGGCGCGGACGATATCCGTGCGATCCAAGAACATGGCGAGTTGGGCGCGATTGTTCAGGTCGAGTTTGCGGTAAAGCCGGCTGACGTAGTTGCGCACCGTCTTCTGACCCAAATGCAGCTGCGTCGCGATCTCCGAGTTGTTGGCACCCTGCGCGACCATCCTCAGGACATCTGATTCCCGTTGGGTCAAATGGGTGGTGCGTTCTTCGCCTAGGAACCATTGCGCGGCCTCGCTGCAAAGCACCTGATCACCCAGGTGGACAGAGACCACGGCGGCCTGAATCGCCTCGGGAGAGGAATCCTTGAGGAGAACGCCCGCCGCTCCGGCCATCATGGCCGGACGAACACGCCAGTCGGGACTCGAGGTCAAAATGAGGGTCTTGGCTGTCGGGCACTCCGAGGACAGCAACCGCACGAGATCGATACCGTCGGCTCGTGAAAGCTCGAGGTCTATCAAGACGACGTCGACGGACGAGGCGATGCACAGATCCAGCAGCTCTGGCTCACCCTGCGAGACCTCGATGACGTGAATGCGATCATCCTCGCCGAGCAGGCGGGCCAATCCGAGGCCGAAGAGCCGCTCGGCGGCGACCAGGATCACCGAGATCTTGGTGTCCGGCACCGTGCGGCCCTCCGAGGGGGGCCTGCTTCGTTCGAGAGGCTGGGATAAGTCGCTGTTGAGCACTGAGTTCGAGTCCCGGGGCAAATTGCTCGTGAAGTTGACGAACCGGAGCGGGCGACTCTTCCGTCGCTCGACCTGCTCTCTTCGTTGCTGCCTAGACAGAGGCCCGAGGGGTGCGACAGATACGCCGAAAAGGGACGTTTGCCTACCGAGCGCTGGGACAGTCCCCGTGACCAGGAAATCCTCGGTCGGGGAGCTCATCGGATCGATGGGACTGCTGCATGACGTCGAGGACTGACGATGGCATGTGGATGCGTAGCGGCCCGCTCTGTCTGTATTTGCGGGAAGGCCGTCGGCTCTAAACCCCTGGGGGCCTTCCACCGTGACGCGTGGCCCCGAATCTGACATCGATGACTCGTACCCAGGCCAGCGAGTGTCCTGCTCGCGACAACCGAGACGGGTAATCAGCATGTTCGCCAGTCGGCTTCGAGGACGACTTCCACTTCGCGGCGGCGCCGCGACCCGCGCCACCACGACCATGATCGACCAGGGCGTGGCCTCGGCTTCCAATTTCATTGTGGGAATCGTCGTGGCGCGGATCAGCGGTCCGAGCGGGCTGGGCGCCTTTGCTCTGGCCTACACGATCTGGATCCTGGGCACGATGCTGTATCGAGCCATGATCACCGAGCCCATGGTGATCATGGGCGACATGCGTCGAGATGACAAGGACGAGACGGTCCGCCAAGGCTTTGCTGCGGTCATTGCGCTCGGGGTATTGGCTTCGTGCATCGTCGCCGCGGTCGGTGCGGTCTGTCTCGTCGCCGGCCAGCACACGTTCGGCGTGGGCCTTCTTGCACTTGCCCCCTGGATACTCGCGCTCGATTTGCAGGACTATTGGCGCCAGGTCGGTTTCATGCAGGCGACCCCGAAGAAGTCCCTGCACAACGACCTCGTGTTCAATGCAGTCCAGGCGATGGCTTTCGGAGCCATCTTCCTCATCGGCCTGCATTCGGTGTTCGCCGTCATCTCGGCCTGGGGTTTCGGGGCTGCGGTGGCTGCGCTCTACGGCCTCTGGCAATTCTCGATACGCCCGACACTGCGCGGGGGAGGGGCGTTCCTTCGCCTGCGCTGGCCGACGAGTCGCTGGCTGGCGAGCGAGCGTACGGCGAACTGGGGGGCGGGCCAGCTGTATCTGATCGTGGCGGGCGCTCTGCTGGGTCCCGCAGCGCTCGGTGGCCTGAAGGCGGCCCAGGGACTTGTGTCCGGACCGACCAATGTCGTGATCAACGGGAGCGGGAGTTTTGGATTGCCCGAAGCGAGCCGGCACTTCGCCGAGCGTGGCTGGGTAGGCATGGCGCGGGTCTCGCGGATCGTGACCGGCGCGGTGGCGGTGGCAGCCGCCTCGTGCGGAGTCGTGGTTCTACTCTTTGCCCCCACACTTCTCAAGTTGCTGTACGGCCCTGAATTCGTCGGGTACGCACCCTGCGCCCGCATCTTCGCGGTCTCCCTCACGATCTACGCGTTCTGCATGGGCCCAATTCTCAACCTGACCACCACGCGCCAGGTGCGCCCGCTCTTCATGTTGCAGGTGGGGAGACTGGCCTTCTCGGTGGCGGCCGTCTGTACCCTGTCCAAGGTTCTCGGGGTGACGGGTGCCGCCACAGCAGATCTCCTGACATCCGTTGCCACGCTGACGGCAATGCTGACCTTGCAGTCTTGGGTGCGTCGTTCGTACGACGAGGCCCACCACGGGGCCCTCGGACGATTCGTCGAGGCCATTCGACGACGCCTGACGACGAACGCCAGGTTCTTCGTCTTGCTGGCGCCTCCACAGGATTCAGCAGCCTCGAGTCCGCCGAGCGAATCGTCGCGAACGCCAGAATCGTCCGTCACGCCGTAGGTGACGGGCTCGCTGGCTACGCGATCCGGGACGGCTTCTCGATGAAAGGCTGATCGACGACTTCGGCTCGGTCCCAGTGGCGCATGATGCGCTGCCTCCTGTACAGGATCGCCTGGTGCAGGATCGGGATCCGGTGACGTACGAGCGGTCCCACCAGGCGAGCTTTGACGCCGTTTCCCAAGGAGTAGAGGCCGATTGTCGATTCGAACTTCGGACACTTGGGCACCGGTTGGGGTACGACACAGCGTACGCGATCGACGAGGCCCTCCTCGTAGAAGAATCGCCAGTCGTCTGCGTGCACTCGAATTGGCAGCAGCTGATCGACCAGTCGTTCGCATGCCTCCCGGGTGATGACGTAGGCCCCAGAGTTGACCAGTTGCCGAATGTCGATAGGCAGCGCGAGCAGCCGCGAAGACGGGAGGTCCAGCGAGCCCTCCGCACTTATTCCGAGCGGGCCTGGTGGATAGCTGGCGTAGTTGAGCAACGCCGCCTCGGCCCCGGTCAGGTGGCCCGCGACGTCATGGGCCAGATCTTCGAGGTCATCGGGCAGGAGGACGTCGTCCTCCAGTACCAGCGCCCGCTCCCGGCCGTCCTCGACGATCTTCCGGTAGGTGTGCAGGTGGCTCAAGGCGCAGCCGGCAGTGCCGGCGACGAACGGAGATCGGGAAACCAGTGAAGGATCGACCAAGGTCGTGTCCTCGAGATCCAGATCGCGGCCGTCCACGGCAGGAATCACCTCGTAGCTCATACCGGTTCGTTGCAACTCGGCCACGATGTGGGCCCGTCGGTCCACCGAGCGAGCCATGTTGATGACATAGGCGTGCATGGCGATGTTGAAATCCTTTCGGCGCCTATGCGGTCCGTTGCGAGGAACCGATGGCCATCCGACTTTCGTCTGGCGCCGGGCCGCCGGAACCGGCCGAAGAGCGATCCGTTCTCTTGCTGCGCAGACGGTGCACGACGCGGGGTGCCGTGAAGTGCGTACCGGCGACGAAGCGCATGAGGGGTCCCAAGCTCGGAGCAGCCAGGGCACCGGTGAAAAAAAGTCCGGGGACGTTGGACTCGAGGTGATGATTGAGTACGGGAGCACCCGCCATGACCTTGAGGTCTGCGCGTAGGGACGGTTCGAGGTAGGCCAGGCGGCTCAAATCGAAGCGGAATCCTGTTCCGGCAATGACATGGTCCGCCGTCTCGGTGACGGAGCCGGAGGGGCCGCTCAGCTGTAGCCGGACGCGGTCACCGGCTGTCGTTCCCTCGACCATCTGGTGCCCAAAGAGCATCGGCACCTTGCCCTCGACGCGATCGCGCAGCCACCAGGCGCCCGCCGGGCCTAGAAAGCCCAAGCTCTTCTCGACCCGCATGTCCTTCGGCAGGTGCCTGAAGACGTCGGGCAACCGGTCATAGGCCCAGCAGGTCCAGCCCTCGCACAGCCGCACGACCGGCCGCCGGAACTGCTGCAGCCGGGTCGGACTCTCCGGGTTGGGAGTGGGCCAGGACACGCTGTCGTCACGGACGATCATCTTGACGGACGTCCCCTGTTCGAGGAGCAACGCCGCCGTCTCGAGGGCGGATGAGCCCCCTCCCACGATCAGGACCTCCTTGCCGCGGAACTGCTCCAAACTCGAATGTTCCGATGAGTGCGAGACCAGCTCGGCGGGCAGACCTGCGAGCTCTGGCGGGATATGAGCGAACGGAATGATGCCCGTGGCGACGACGACCCGCGAGGCCTTGATGCACTCGTCGCGCCCAGTGCGGAGCACGAAGCCCCCCGCTGGATCTTTCGAGAGCGAGACGACCTCGGTCTCGTCGATGTCCGGCACCAGTTCGGCGGCGAACCACGTCCCGTAATCGATGAACTGCTGCCTCGTCAGCGGGATGACTCGCTCGGGATAGACCTCGCCGGCCTGCCTGCAGTAGTCACGAGCCAAGAAACCCGCATCGGGAGCCGAGAGATCGGATGCATATGGTTCGGACTTCAGGCGCATTCCTTCGGGCATGTTGAAGCGCCATGCGCCCATGGGGCGGCCAAACGCTCGGTGCTCGATCCCCTCCTGCCGTAGGTGGGCGGCCACGGAGAGTCCGTTCGGTCCTACGCCGATTACTGCAACATCTGTGGTGGACAATGTCGTGCTCCTTTGGAATCAGGCTCGAGTCGGCAGCGGATCGGTGGACCGTTGTGCGCCCTTGGAGAGTTTTCGCCGGGCCAGGCTCACATTGGCCGCCAAGGCAGCGAGCGCGGGCCCGAGGTCGTGTCTGTCCATGTAGTCGTAGCTCTGTCGGTGGATGAAATCCCGTGCGAACGTCGCGATGGCCATCTGGGGCGATACTCCATCCGGTTGTCGACCCCGGTTCTCGATGTTCTCCCAGAGCCATTTCATGTCACCCTTCAGGTATCGCATCTTGACCCCGGTCTGGTAGCCCTCGACGGCGGCGAGAGGTGTGTCGCCCGCCGCCCAATGCCAGAGCAGAGCCGGGAACGGGACGCCTGATCGAATTGCCACCTCGATCGAACCGGACAATCGAGCGTTGATCTCCATCAAGAGGGGGCAGCCGGAAGCGTCCCGGCGGAATTCGACCTCGCAGTAACCCTCCAGGTCCAGTTCGCGCACCAACGCCACAGCGGCGGATTCGAGGTCGGCCGGCATTGGGATGCCCTCCCGTACGACCGAGACGCCGCCGAGAACCGGTGTCGTGCGGTATGCCACTTGCGCGAATTTCGCCCACACCTCGCCCTTGGCGTAAAAAAGGCTTACCGCTTCGCGCGGGCCATGGGCCATTTGCTGGATTACCGGCGAACCACCAAGCAGGATGAGCTCTTCGACGTAACGTACGGCATCTGACTCATCGAGCACGGCCCTCGAGACCACCCGAGTTGCCTGATCGGCGTTGGAAACCCACGACCGGGTTGGCTTGATGACCGCCGGGAACCCAACCTCGGCGAGGGCTGCCTTGGTGTCCCCGGCGCACTCGACCGGAATGGTTCGGGGGAATGGGATCCCGAGCTCGGCGGCGAACGCCAGGGTGGACTTCTTGTCGTTCGCAGCATCGAGCGCCGCCTCCGACGCGAGGGCAAGCGCAACGCCGTGTTGCTCGAAGCATGAGCGCCAGGAGCGCAGGGCGGCCACCGAACCGTCCATTGACGGGATCACGACCCGCGTGGATTGCGCCACGGCCAAGTCGATCACTGCTCGTGCATATGCAGATGGATCGTCGTGGTAGCTGGGAAGTCGGTTCGTCTGTGCGGACCAGCGGGAGGCGAACGTCGGCACGCCGAAGAGTGAATCGCACAGGTCCGAACACTCGGCCGTGGCGACTCGCAGCCCATGGCGACCCAGGGTGCGTGTGGCGACAAGTGCCTGGCGCGCCAGCCCATCGAGAACGAGAGCGTCGAAAGGCGCGTGAGAGCGATCGTGGATCGAGGTCACGGCTGGATCAGTTTCGCTGTCCGTGTCGATCCCCAGGGTCTGGGCTCGATGCCAGGTCCACGGAGAGCGATTCGGGCGCGCCGGCCGGAGCCCGGCCGTGAGGGCCCGCTGCACCGACCTTGCGCGCGGCACCGAACATCCACGGTCCGTCCGCCGAGCGCATCACGACTGACGGCGGGACCCCCGACTCTCGTACGAAGTCACGAAACGCCTGGTTCTCGACGTCGTCCACGAGGACAACACCCCCCTTATCCATCGCCGGCCATACGGTTCTCAGCTCGAACCGCATGTTGCGAGCCGTATGCAGGCTGTCATGCACGAACATGTCCACGGAGTCGAGCCGCGAGACGAGAGACGGAAGCTGGCCCCGGCTCGAGCCGCGGATGTACGACCACCTGGCTCTGTGCGACGGCGGCACAACCGAGGCGGTCTCCTCGTGGAGTTCTGGGCGCATGGGGTGAGGAAGGTCCACGCTCCAAAGATGGCCGATGCCGTTGAGGGACATGGCCTCGAGAATCAGCCGGCTCGTGACTCCCCGCGCCACGCCGGTCTCGATGACGTTACTGGGACGGAGATGTCGGACAGCGCACCAGGTGACGGCACCCAGTGCCGGATCGGCATCGCTGTACTCCCCGTACGTCCAGCGGCCGAACGCGAGCCCTCTTGCCGCCAGTTCATTCTCGATCTCGGTCCACACCTGAGAGAAGTGTTCGGTTTCGCCGCAGGGCCACCCGAGCCCGAGCATCTCGTGGAACGCCGGCCCGAAATCCTCCTCCACCCGATAGTCCACGGTGACGTCGAACAGGTGACTCGAGACCGACTCGGGTATGGACCGCAATGTTTCGATCGGATCTGCCGCCACGGCCCGGGCGAACCGTCCAAGGTATGCAGGAGCTCGGCTGATCCGGGACGGAATGCGCTTTGTCTTACGAACGAGGCGACGAAGGTGTGAGGGAGGCGGCATGGTGGTCGATCCGGGCCATCGGCTCCACGCGGAACTTCGTGCACCGATGCATACATATGAGGCCTGATGGGGACCTCCTGATACCACTCGATGTGCCGGCACAGAGCTGCCGGCGACGGCCCGGGCACCATGACCCCGAACGGCCGGGATCCTTCCGTCCGCAGGGCTTCCCCTGAGCGGTCCCTCCCATCGTTCATGGCGCGCGCAACGACCCACACCTACATGAGCGCGACCGGGTCGCTCCGATACGCATCGCTTCACGGCTCCGGTTCAGGACGGGAGGTGGAGGTTTCGGCTCGTCAGGCGGGCCAGATGCTCCTCCCGACCCCTGACTCTTCGTTCGTTCTTTCATTACAGGTGAAGCGACCGCCATGGTCGGACGAGGAGCAGAACGGATCCCGTTCCGCGCCACCCATCAACAGCCTCGGTGGACGAAGACCGCGTCGAAGAGGCCACCCCACTCGTGGACGACCTCGGACAGCGGCGGGCGTGGTCCGGCGGTGGGCACCACGACCAGTTGGCCGCCGAAGCACCGCCCCGTGAGCAGGCGGGCACGTGTGGCCTGTCCCCGTCCCGGAACGAGCAAGAGGCTGTGCCAGCGGTGACGCTGGGCGTAGTGGCCGGCCCATTCCGCTTCACCACGCGTGTTTCCGGTGGGGTCGACGAAACAGACGACGGTCACCCCGGAGACCTCGGGGCACGAGGTGTCGGCAAACTTGCTGCCTTGAGAAAAGAGGAGCACCGGCGCGTACCCCCGCTTGGCCAGGGACACGGCAAGCGCTTCCCGGATGCCTTCGTTCGGTCCATTGAAGCTCACGATGCCGTCGACATGGCTCGGTTGATCACCGGGCGGGTAGACGATGAGTCGCAGGGTGACTGCCGCAAACACCACGATGACCAGGACGACGAGTCCGACGAGTCCCAGCCACCATCGGCGAAACTTCCGTCTCGTCGGCCTTCCACCCTCGAGCCGGGGCCGGGGTGCCGTTGCGCCAACGGATACCTCCTCGGACAATGCGGGTGCGACCCTTCCCGACGTCGGCACCACCGCCTGGCCGCGTCCTGCCGCGGATGGCATCAGCGGCTTCTCCCGCATGAGGGTCTCAGCGAAGACCCTGGGTCACGGACCAGGAGAACAAGGTGGCTCGTCGCAGACAGTAGTAGCGCAACGGTTCCCTGTGGACGCGCCACTCGTGACCGGTGTGCCCTGCGAGCGTCTCGCGGCTCGTCGCCCGAGCGGGCCTCGAGGAGACGACCGTCGTTGTCGCCAGGATGCCGGCGCACGACTGCGTCGGGCGAGCTAGCCGGATCGACGCCGTTGCGCACGACGGCGTTCACCGACCTCACGGTAGACGTCGAGTGTCGCGGCCGCGACCGCACTCCAGGTGAATTGTCGAGCCCGACGGAGCCCCTCTACCCGCAACGTCTCGGCTCCAGAGCCTGTGGCCTCAAGGATCGATCGAGCAATTGAGCTGGGATCGTGGGGGTCGGCGAGAATGGCCGCGCCACCGGCGATCTCGGGCATGGAGCTGGTATCGGACGTCACGACGGGGCAGGCGCATGCCATTGCTTCGAGGATCGGCAAGCCGAAGGTCTCGTTGAACGACGGGTAGACCAGGAGATCTGCGGCCCGATAGAAGTGGACGGTTTCCTCGTTCGGCACCCCGCCCACGAAGACGACGTCTTGCGCTATCCCGAGCTCGACCGCCAGCTCGTGGAGTTCGGCGCCGTACCGTTGATCCCGCTCGGCTCCAAGGATGACGAGTTGGCGCCCACCCATTTCGTCACGGACCAGCCTCCAGGCCCGCAGGAGACCGTCACAATTCTTGTAGCGCCAAAGGGACGAAACGAAGAGCACGAACGGTCGCGCAATCCCGTGAGGGGCTACGCGTGCCCGCGCGGCCGCCCCGTCGCCCGGCGTGAAGATGTCGTGGTCGACCGCCTCGTAGATCAAGCTGACCTTCTTGGGGTCCACCTCCAGGTACTCGTCGATCTCCGCCCGCAGGCTGTTGGAGTTGACGACGACGGCATCGGCGAGACGGACAGACCGCTGGTAGTTGAGGCGGCGGTAGGTCCGAGGGGCGAGGCCGAGCGCTTCGGGAGCTGTGTACGCATGCATCGTCTTCATGTGGATCACGAGTGCGCGACCGGGGTTCACCAGGGGGGCAATGGCGGTGCTGAGGAGGTCGATGTCATGACGTGGGAGTAAGAACGGCGAAATGAGGTGCTCGCTCGCGGTGCGCAGGACCCGATGCTCGTTCGACCACGGGAACGTGATGTAGCGAACGGACTCGCCGCAATCCGGGAAGTAGTGCCGGACGGCTGGGCTCACCATCAGATGGAGCCGTTCGCCCGGACCGAGTCGACTCGCCATCTCGGGCACGATGCGCGTCCAGCACCAGTGAGCCCCGGAAGGTTGCCGAGGGTCTTCTGTGAGCAGGTTGAGAGCCATGTTCAGATGGCCCTGACCCGCCGACTCGACGGAAAGGGAGCGATCCGGGCCCAGGGCCGGCGTGGTTCCGGCGCGGACGGCCATCAGGGTGTCCTCAACGGGTGCGCCACGTCCTCTTAGAGCCGACGGGGGCGGGGCAGATACGCAAATGTGGAGGACGTCCTGTGTGTGACGCCGGGCTCGGACTCATGTATGGAACTGGAGCACCGTCGTGAGGGTGTCAGAGCCATTCCCGCTGCACGCGCCTTCCCCGATAGCCGCCCAGGCAGGTTGCTTCTCCCCGAAGCGAGCGGAATACCATCCGAGGACCGGGTCGGTCTGACCTCTCGTCAGAGACCAGGAGAGTCCGCCGGGTACGTGAAGACTGGCTCCCCGGGTGGAGGTCCCGTAGGACCAGGCGAGTTCGAGGGTTTGCCCGATCATGCGTGCTTCGATCTCGGGGCCCAGATGAAACGCCATCCGGAACGGATGCCGCCCGGTGGTCTCGATCCGGTCGATGATCTCGAGCCGCCGGAGGCGACTGTCCAGTCGCACCGACCTGTGGTGCAGCGCAGGTGGATTGAGTGACAGGTAGCCGTCGTGTTCGGCCGACCACCCGGTGACTTCCCCTTGGGGGTTTTCCTCGAGTTCCACCAGCCTGCTCAGCGCGTGGCGAGTCCATAGGAACGGACCACCCGAAGTGGACTGGTCCTGTCCACCGATCTCGATGGTGTTGTGAGCCAGGGTCGACCGGAAGTATCTGCGCCAGCGGGGTTCGCCGTGGTAGCAGTACGTGCCGGGGTCAGCCAGTACGTCGACGCCGTCATGACGCACCTCGAGAGCGAGGGCATCGGAATGAGCGTGCGCCGCGATCGACAAGAATCCGTGTGGACCGGCGTCACAACGGCACCAAATCTCTTCCTCGTCGCGGGGCGAACTACGGAGGATGGTCATGCCGGCATCGGCGTAGTGGTCCGACCGATGACGCACGCAAGAAGAAGTGTGGCGCCCGGTCATGGACGCCAGGAGGGTGCTCGCTGCCGTGGGCTCGACCGATGGCCACCACTCCGGAGCGTCGAACAACGACTCCCCGATGGCGAGGAGGCCCGACCATCTCTCGGCGGTCGGAGGGTCGAGAACCAGGGCCATTCCGCTGTCCCCGTCCCCATGGCGAGGAGCACGGACCTGGACGTCCACCGTCGCAGCCACAACGTCGAACATCCGATACAGCGAGGCCCAGAGATCATGCGAAAGCGGGCGCCCGGCCCAATTCGCCTCGGCCGCCGCCACGACGGCGAGTTCTGCGACGAAGCCGTGGTAGTCGAAAGCCATCTCCCGATTGACTCCACTGGGGAAGGTGTTGTTCTCCAACTCCCGCTCGAGAACCCGGGCGGCGTCCTCGCTCCAGTGGTGACTCTCCGCGAACCAGTCGAAGGCGAGAGCACCGACGAGCTGGCCGGCAGCTTCGGCGATGACGTGGTTGTTGGCCGACGATCCCCGACTCCGGAACGAAGCAAGGTAGTGGAGATGCCACCAGATCTGGGCCCGCGAGGCTTCGTTGTTCTCGAAGAGATCCGCGGTGCCCTCCCATCCGTCCAGGAGCCGGCGTACCCAGGCCCAGCTGATCAGGCGCAGACCAGCCTCGATTCCGCTCGTCCAGTGCACGCCAGAGAGGAACGGGTTCTTCGACCACCAGGAACGGAGATGCGCATCGACGCGCTCGGCGTACTGGCCGTCGCCCGAGACGCTGAAGGCCGTCGCAAGCACGGTGAGGTGCTGCATGCGGGAAAGCTCCCAAACCTGCTTGACGTTTCCCGTGACGTCCTCGGAGCGATGATTCACCCTGAAGCAGTAGTCGTCTTGAGGAGCTCGCCGCCCGGTAATCGGATCGAAGAACCAATCTGGATCCTCCATATCCTCACGCATGGTTCCCAACAGCTGCCATCGACCCGCCATCAGTTCGTCGGCTGCTGCGATGATCCTCCGCCGGGCACTGCTCGGGACCGATAGTCGTACCGCTCCGGACGGAAACGCTCGAAACCCCAGGTTCCGAGCCGCGTTCCAGGGTGTCTCGTTGTGCGCCGAGGAGTGGACGCCCAATGATTCGGACGAGACATCAGGCATGACCTGCCGCGAAACCCACAGTCTCCGACGCACATGTTCGGAGACGCGCCACCTCACCTCGGAGGCGGACATCTTGGAGAGGCGCCGGAGGCGCCACTCGAGTTCGACCGAGTTCACTGTGCGGAGGGCTGGTCCCCGGGAAGGGGAGTCACAGCGATTGCAGCGCGTGATTCGCCATGGCGGAGGCGGCTGCCAGGGTGGCGCGCGTCGTGGCGGTGAGGGATTCGAGGGAAATCGGCATTGGTCCGGCGGAGCGCACTGCGTCGACGAAGGCCTTGATCTCTGCCGGTTGGCCCTTATCCGGAGAACCGATGTGTCGGCTGACCCGGGGGCGGACTCCCGACCAGATGGTTGCCTTCCTGAAATTGTCGAGGCGAGCGGTCCTCCCGCCCCGGGAGACCTCGAAGGTCTCCTTGGGGAACCGTCGGTGCATGCTGGCCAGATAGGTCACGGTAGCCAACGACCCGTCGCCATAGCGAAGACTCACCTGCACCTCGTCGGGGCCGGCGGCCGGCATCGTCATGACCCCGATCGGGTCGCTGCCGATCCACCAACTCATCGTGTCCACGAAATGGCCACCTTCGCCGACGAAGCGAGAGCCTTCGAGTTCTCGGTCTTGATACCAACTGTCTGAGGCAAGTCGCCCGGCGTTGACCAGGTACCTGGCGTTCGTCGCTTCGGCCGACCGTCCGAATCGTTCCCGCATCTCAACGAGGAGCGGCGCGAAACGCCGATTGAACCCGACCATGACCCGGTCGTTGCCCGTCGCATCGACCGTGGCGAGAATGCGGTCGAGCTCGTCGCATGTGAGGGCAAGCGGCTTCTCCACGAACACCGACTTGCCCGCCTCGAGGGCACGGCACGTCATTTCTGCATGCGCGCTGTGTCGGGTGACGATGAAGACGGCGTCGATCGTCGGGTCCTCGAAGACCGCATCCGGGTCGGTGCCGGTTGCCCCGAAACCGAACTTTCGTTGCGCATTGACCGCGGAGAGGGAGCGGCGAGTGGCGACACGAGTCAGCTCGATTCCTGGTTGATTCGCGAGGTGGGGCAGGAGCATTGACGAGGCATAGTTCCCGGCTCCGACGAACCCGATTCGCAGCGTGCCACCGTCGCCAACGTGACGATGAGTCGTGGGGCGCCGTGATGGTGCCGCGGCCATCTGTCTTTCGGCGCCGGCGTGAGATCGGTCTGGGCTCGGGTTCTGGGAGGGGACGTCGTCTTCGTCGTACTCGAAGAGGAATCCGACGCCCCGCAAGACTCCCGCGGCGAGCTGCTCGTAGACACTGGGCGCGTCTCCCACGGGGAAAATTCCCGCGATGAGCGGCTCGGGATCGACTTCCTTGTTGGCCACTGCGTTCACGAAACAGTGAAGATTGCGTCGCTCGGTCCACCGCACATATCCGGCCGGGTAGTCGACCCCCTCGACTTCGTACTTGGGGTCGTAGCGGCCCGGACCATAGGAGCGGGAGAATCGAAGGTCGAGCTCCTTCTCGTAGTAGTCGTTCCAAGGCAAGTCCAGCTTGCACTTGCCGATGTCGACGACGGTGGCCCGATCGCGAGCCAGGCGTGCCGCCAGCTCCACGGGCTGATTGGAGGAACCGCCCGCCACGAGGAATATGCGATCGGCGCCAAGTCCGCCCGAGGCCTTGAGCAAGGCCTGTTCCACCGCTGCCGAACCATCGTCGTCAGGGGCCGTACAGAGCATGGCGCCGGCCTTCTCGGCCAGACGGCATCGTTCCTCGTCGGGGTCCAACCCGACAACCCGAACCCCGGAGGCGACGAGCAGCTGCACGACCAGCTGACCGACCAAGCCCAGACCGATGACACACGCGGTGTCTCCGATCTGGACGCTTCCCTGCCGGACACCCTGCAGTGCGATCGATCCTACTGTTGCGAATGCGGCCAACTGTGGTGACACTCCGTCCGGAACGGCCACGCAGAGATTGGTCGGTACCCAGTTGATCTCGGCATGGAGCGCGAATTCGTTACCGGCGCATGCCACGAGTTGACCGACTGCGAACTCCTCGGCCCCTCGACCCACCTCCTGTACGACACCCGCAAGCGAATAGCCCAACGGCGAGTACGAGTCGAGACGGCTCATGGCCTTCTTGTACGTCGTGACAGCGCCCTGCTGCTGGACCGTCTCGAGCACCTTCTTGACCTGGTCGGGTCGGGCCCGAGCCTTGCCGACAAGCGACAACTTCGACTCTTCGACCTTCATCATCTCGGTTCCCGTGGAGATGAGGGAATAGAGCGTTCGCACGAGGACCCCGCCGGGGGCGCACGATGGTGCGGGCGCGTCGATAACGGCAAGTTCCCCCGAACGGTAGTTCTGCGCGACTTGCTTCACCGGTCTTCGGACTTCCTTCCTTGAAATGGAGTCACAGCGTCACTCCGGCTTGACGAGTTTGGCGATACCAAAATTCGAGGGTGAGCAGTTGCCAGATCTGCTTGGACCTGTCTTCTCGTCCGGACCGGTGCTCTTCCACCAGCGTAGAAACGGCGGGCCGGTTGAGGAACCCCGTACCGACGAGCTCTCCGCCCAGCAACGAGTCGTCGATCACTTCGCGTAGGTCCCGAGTCACCCAGGCCCGAAGCGGCGCCGAGAAGGACGCCTTCGGTCGATACACGATTTCCTTCGGGAGCCAGGCCTCTGCCGCACGTTTCAACGCGATCTTGCCGCTCCGCTCGGACACTTTGTCCCGGCCGGCCAGCGAGAACGCCGCTCGGAAGACCTCGGGATCGACGAAGGGGACGCGGACTTCGGTTGATGCCGCCATGCTGGCTCGATCGGTGTAGGCGAGGTTGAGGCCGGGGAGGAACATGCGAGTATCGGCCAGACACATGCGATTCACCTGGTCCGAGAGCAGATTGTCCTGGTAGAGCTCGGAATGTTGCTCGAAGACGTCGTGGATGTCCCGTTGAAGGTCGGGGCTGAGGAGCGCCGCCAGCTCAGCGGGGGAGTACAGGCTGTAGCTCCGACGAAACGCCGCCTCCTCGGGAAGCTCGGCGAAGGTGGCGAACCGCTTTGCCCATCGGGCGTAACGGAGGCCGCGGCCGGCTGCGGTGACCGGCAGTCGTTCTACGACACCGTTCGCCGAACGGTGGACGAAGCCGGGGAGGCACCGGTACCGGCCGGCCAGAACGCAAGCCTGGTGCTTCCGGTAACCCCCGAAGAGCTCATCAGCACCCATGCCCGACAAGATCACCTTGACGCCTGCGGCTCGAGCTCCTTCTGACATGAGAAGCGTGTTGATAGCGGCCGGGTCACCGACAGGTTCGTCGAGGATGTCCACCATCCGCGGGAGCAAGTCGACCACGTCGGGTTGCAGCTCGATCTCGTGCAGCTCTATGCCGTGACGTTGAGCGACCTTTCGTGCGTACACAGCGTCGTCGGGCATCGCTTCGAGACGTTGATCCTCGGTCCGGAAAGTGATCGTGTAGGCGTCGATCTGCGGGTTTGTCTGCTTCGCCAGTACGGTCACGATGCTCGAGTCGAGTCCGCCAGAGAGAAAACTGGAGACCGGCACGTCCGCGACCAAGTGGGCGTTCACCGACTCCTCGATGACCTCCCTCAGGTTGTTGCTGGACTCACGAGCCGCCGCCGCTTCTCCGACGATGTCCCAATACGACTCCATGCGGCAGGTGCCGTCGGGGCGGAACTCTGCCCAACTGCCGGGCTGGAGTTTTTCGACGCCTTGGACCGAACACATCTGATCCGGGACCCAGTAGTACAACATCGACGCCGCAAGGGCCTGGGGTCGCATGTGCAGTTCGGAGCCGAAGGCGTTGACGAGCGCTTTGAGTTCGGAAGCGAAAACCACGCCGTCCTTGCGCCGAATGAAGTGCAGAGGCTTGATGCCGAACTGGTCTCGAGCCAGAAAGAGAGAGCCGGTGGCTTGATCGAGGATCGAAAATGCAAACATTCCTCGAAAGCGGGTCAGACAGTGAGGTCCCCAACGACGCCAGGCTTCAAGGACCACCTCGGTGTCGGAATTGGTAGTGAAGGTCGCACCACCGGACGCGAGTTCCGCTCGGATCTGGCGGTAGTTATAGAGCTCGCCGTTGTAGCACAGGACAAGTGGTTGCTTGACCAGGGGCTGCTGTCCGTGCTGCAGGTCGATGATCGAAAGTCGGCGGTGCGCAAAATGCACATCGATTCGTTCGTCGGCGTACGAGAACGATCCTTCCTCGTCAGGGCCGCGGTGGTCGATGCACCGACCCATCTTCAGGGTGGCCGCATAGCCGTCGACCTGCTGATAGGCCCCTGCGATGCCGCACACAGGTCAGGTCCCGGCCGTCGCCGCGACGGGAGGTCGCGCACTCTCGGTCAGCGATTCGTACACCTCGACGTAGAGCGGCGCCTGGTGATCCCACGCCAACTCCTGTTCGACCCGGGCACGTCCCGCCCGTCCCATCGCGCGCCGCCTGGGCTCGTCGTCGATGAGTTCGACCAACAGCCGAGCCAGCTCGCCGACGTCGTTCGGGGTGGCGTAGACAGCTGCATCGCCGGCCGAGAAGCGGGTCTCGCGAAGGTCGAATGCGACAACGGGCAGAGCGAAGGCCATGTACTCCATGGTCTTGTTCATGGTCGATACGTCGTTCAGTGGGTTCTTGGGATCTGGCGAGATTCCGACGTCGGCGGTGGAGAGAATGGCGGCGACGTCGGCGTCGGGGACGCGTCCAGTGAAGGTGACGAACTCGGAGAGGTCGAGCCGGTCGCGTCAGCGCGACGAGCTCATCGAAGCAATCACCAGATCCGATGAGGGTGAATCCGATATCCCGCCGCCCGAGTTGGCGTACGACGTAGTCGGCCATCTCCAAAACGAGCTCAACGCCGTCCTGCGGCCCCATGACGCCGAGGTAAGCCGCCAAATGGAGCTTGTTGCCTCGAAGGCTCGGCTCGGCTTCGATGCGACGGAGTTTGGTCAGATCGGGCCCGGTGCGGACCACGGTCATGCTTGCCGGAGCGATACCGTCGCGGTCGAGAACGATCTGTCGGTAGGAGTTGTTCGTGGATATCACGTGATCGGCAGTCTGTGCGGTGCGGCGTTCCATCAACCGGAGCGCTCGATAGATCAGTCGGTTCCCGTCCGGAAACCGTGACTCGTACAGCTCAGGGCAGAGATCGTGGTGATCGAACACGAACGACGACCCATGGAGAACCCGAAACAACATCCCAATCGGCCAGAAGAGGTCCGGGGGATTGCAGCTCTGCACCACCGCGAACCGACCGCTCATGCTCGCCCTCAAGCTGAGGACCAGCGTGGCGAGGAACGAGTAGACATACTCGAGAATGAACGAAACGCCTGATGTGCCGGGTGCATAGGACGGGTATTTGTAGAGATCGACTCCGTTGAGCCGGTAATACGTCGGGTCGCCCGGCGCCTTTGGGCATACAACGGCGACACGGAAGCCGGCACTGATCAACGACTGGCATTCGAGCCAGACGCGGCGATCGAACGGGACCGAGAGGTTCTGCACGAGGATGAGCACTCGTTCTCGCTTCCGCGAAGATCGGCCCGTCCAATCCGCGTCCTGAGCCGTTGCGTGGTCGGCGCTCTGACTACTGTCGGTCACCAGGCAAAGCCCTCGTAGCACTCGAGCATTTCGATCTCGGGCCCGAGGCGACCGTCGAGGTCGATCACGCGTGATGGCGTCGATTCGAGCAACGCTGCAATGACCTCCGGGGTCGAGTGGGAAACGATCGCAATGTCTGCGCCGACGATCGCCTCCTTGGGGCTGTCAGTGAGGATGCGCCTCAGGTGCGGGAGCTTCGATTCGACGTACTGGCGATTGGCCCCGACCAGCGACGTCGGGTTGAGGACCGGATCGTGGATGCGGAGCTCGTAACCCTTCCCCAGCAAGGTTTCCGCCAGATCGACGTACGGGCTCTCACGGAGGTCATCGCTAC
Organism: uncultured Acidimicrobiaceae bacterium; assembly: GCA_963754445.1. GTDB lineage: Bacteria > Actinomycetota > Acidimicrobiia > Acidimicrobiales > RAAP-2 > Bog-473. The sequence goes on from CAVWFT010000001.1 coordinate 487,081, forward strand.
CGGGCTTGAAACTCAGTCCGAGCAGGGCGACCCGATGACCTTCACCGGCCACAACACGGTCTATAGCTTCATCGATCGACAGACGGTTGCTGGCCAGAGCACCGGAGAGCAGCGGAATATCGATGCTTTCCGTGCGGGCCAGGTAGAGCAGGGACCGCAAGTCCTTCGGAAGGCACGAGCCGCCGAAGGCGAAGCCAGGGCGTAGATATCTCGGCGAGATGTTGAGGGAGGTGTCTTCACAGAAGAGCCCCATGACCTCCCGGCTGTCGACGCCAAGACGACTGAAGATCCGTCCGAGTTCGTTTGCAAAGGAGATCTTGGTGGCGTGGAAGGCATTGCAGGCGTACTTCAGAGCCTCCGCCGTTCGTGGGTGCACCACACGAAGGGGGGAGTCGAGAAACGAGAAGAGGCGAGAGATAGAATCGATGGCTCGGACATCCGATGCACCGATCACCGTGAATGGCGGCGCGTAGAAGTCAGCGATTCCGGTGCCTTCTCGCAGGAATTCGGGACACATCGCCACGGCAACGTCTGGTCCGGAGTCCGGGAAGGCATTCTGCAGAATCGCCGTGACATCCTCGACCGTGCCAGGTGGCACGGTGCTTCGGATCACCACGGTGTGGAACTCCGGTGCTCGGAGCGAATCCGAGAGTGGCTGGATGATGTCCTCCACCACACGGTAGATGTAGCTGAGGTTGGACTCGCCACTGGTCGAAGAAGGGGTGCCCACGCACAGGAGCGACACGTCTGCGTTGTCCAGTGCCTCGTCCGGCCGTACCGTCGCGTGAAGCGTGCCCGAGGCGACACCCTGCTCGACCAGGGATTGCAGACCCGGCTCGAGTACCGGACTGTTGCCGGCCGAGACGGCAGCAACCTTCAGGCCATCTGGGTCGACTCCCCAGACGTCATGACCGTTTGCCGCGAGACAGGCTGATGAGACCGTGCCGACATAGCCGAGGCCGAAGACGGCGACTCTCATGTCGGCGTGGTGGTAGGTGCGGACGAAAGACCGCAGCGGGACGACTCCATATATCTGAACGAGCCACGGGAGAGCCTGCAGATACACGGGTGTTTCCCGGAAAGCGCCGCCTTGTGCCCAGCCGGTCCAATCTGTGAGTGGAGGACCTCGTCGATGTCGCTGGTCAGGAAGCCCGACTACGACGCGCGTTCTCGGGTTTCTGACGGCTGTCCTTTGGGTGCTCGAGTGTCCAACCGGCACGACGAGCGAGAGCAACGGCTGCCAGCTGTGAGTTCACACCGAGCTTCTGCAGGATGGACTTTATTTGGGAGCGAATGGTCGAGATCGACACGAACGCTGACTTCGCGATCTCTTCGGCGCAGTGACCTTCCAGGAGCTCGGCGAGCACAACCTGCTCGCGATCGGTAAGCGTTGCGAAGACTTGTGAATGTGCGTCCTGATGCTCCGGCTCGGCGGACGTCGAGGTCAACGAGGCTGGTGAGCCCCGATCGGTGAATGGAGGAACACCGACTCGGAGAAGACGAGTCACCGTCCGGAACAGCTGGTCGAAGGGTTCACTTCCGTCGATGATCTCAGACGGCCCGATGCGCAGCCACGCAGCTTTGCGCACGTCGTCGCGTGCGGTGTCGATGACGCAAATCTGTAGTCCGGCGCGGCAAAAGCACTCGACGAACAGAGATCCGGTGGCAACATCGAACGATCGGACATCGAAGAGGACGAGGTCTGGTTCCCATCGAATCCCGCGCTCGATCTCCGAATGGTCGGGCGCCACATGCATCGTGGCGAAACCGCGTGTCTCGAGAGCGCTGGCCAAGGCGCCGGCCAAGAGGTCGCTCCCGGTGACCAGAATTCTCGGGGGAATTCCCGATGAGCTGGACTCTCGTTGCCCGAGGGTGCTCATGCGGTGGGACCTCCCGGCGCGTGTGAGCGAGCAGCGCCGTCAGGGGGGACGACCGACGCTGGTCTGCCGGTGGATGCCCGCGACAATCGATGGACCAGAGTGGCCCCGAGAACGCCGCAGTCGATCATTGCACTCATGCTGTTCCGCCAATCACGGCGGATCGGTCTTGCTCTGGCTTCCTATGGGCAACGCCAATTCTGCCCACGGCTTAACGCGCCGACCCGCTGCGTGAAACGTTAACGAGCGCCCTCGGCTTGCGCAATAGCGGTGTCAGAGCGAGTGACAGAAGTGATCGACGGCGCGGGCCAGAAGGCGGGACTCGTTGCATCGTCGGACCCCGCTGGCATCACCTGAAACGACACGTGGCCCGTTGATGCCGATGCATCGTTCATGACAACGGTTTGGGTGGCGGCTCCCAGGATGCCGTCGCGAACCCGCACTGTCGCGAGCCGGAGCGCAGCGAGCACGTCGGCGCGCCGAGACGGAGCCAAGTCCTCGAGTCCACTGACGCATCGCCGGGGTATGACAACCAGGCCCGTGAGCTGGGCTCCACTGAGCACCACCGCCTCGTCGTTGGCCGTCTCCGCCACGTACTCCGCTCCGTCGACCGCGCCCTGACCAGCGGCCCATCGCACGATCGCGCACGACCGACATCCCTCAACGCCGATTCCCCGGGCGGGCGTTTGCGACAAACCGCTCCCTCTGTCCACGTCATCCCCTTCCCAACGGTCAATCTCGTGCGGCTCACTGTGTCGTTACCCGTACACCCGGTGGTCACCCGGGTGATTGCATTTTCGGTGTCGATACTAGTAACCGAGTCGTTGCAGTGACACTGCAGATACGCGTGCCACGACCGAATCGCCGCCTCGCTCGTGGAGCCCAGCACGAGGACGCCGGTATCACAGCGAGCGCAATGTCCTCCCAAAGAGCACGTATGTCGATGGTCGATCTCCCCACGGCGTCTGGCTGTCTGACGTTCGAGCACACATGCCTGGCGCCGGTCCGCGTGAGTGCGAGCAATGTCAGACCTCCGGAGTGTCCATCCCGCTCCGACCGAGCTCCGCGAGAGGGCGCGGATCGATGACGCGCTCTGGCGTCTCGGCCCGGGGGTAGCAGCATCCATGTCGACTGAGCCGATCTCGGGTATGTGGGTTCCCGCCGTCGAGGATCCGCTGGCGCGCATGCCACACCGAGCGCCGGCGGAGCCCGCGGATACGCGGATCGGGCCAATGTCGGCAGGTCCATCGCAATGCGAGTTCGGTGCGGATGTCCAACCCGTGCCTGCCCGACGGAACAACAGCGGGCTGAGAACGCGACTCCTCAGCGTCGACATCGCCGCGGCAGCCACGACGTGGCTCGTCTTGGGCGGGGTTGGTATGTCTGACACGACAACGGTCAGACGGGTGGGCTCCGCACTCGTCGCCACGTTCGTGACGCTGGCCGCGATGCGGATGCTCGGCCTGTACCGGTCGCGGTTTTGCGTGCAACGCGGACCCGAGAGGGTCCGCATCCTCCTCGCCGTGGTGGCCGGGGCAGTCACCTTCGTCCTGCTCCGCGGAAACGGCGCAGACAGCCACGACTGGGCCATCGTTGCGGCCGGATCCTGTGCGCTGGCGCTGATCGTGTTGCGTTGGATCTTTGAGCAGTGGCTCTGTGCGCAGAGGGCACGGGGCCGCTATCTCCGTGGGGTCGTGATGATCGGTACCAACGACGACGCCATCGAGGTCCTGACCATGCTGCGGTCACAGCCGGAGCTCGGTTACGAGGTACGAGGAATCGTCGGGAAGGCCCGATCCTGCCCGGAATTGGCAGCCTTGCCGAGTACCCAAACGCTCGACGATCTTCCCGGGATAGCGACCGAGGCCGACGCGACGGGCGTCCTTGTGCTGGCGAACGCGCTCTCGGGTGCTGAGATGAACCGTGTCATCGAACTCAGCTCTGCCCACGGTCTGCACGTACAGGTCTGTCCCGGGTTCAGGGGGCTGGCCACACGCCGGGTGCGTCGCGTTCCCTTGAGCGGGGAGGTGTTCCTCTACCTTGAACCGGGACGCCGACCGACCTGGCAACTCAGGGCCAAGCGGGTGCTCGACATCGTTGGAGCGGCGGTCGGTCTGCTCATCGTGACGCCGATTCTGCTGATGGCGTGGGTCGCCATTCGACTCGAGGACCGTGGCCCAGCCATCTATCGACAAGTCCGCATCGGGTTGAACGGTCAGCCCTTCGTCGTCTACAAGCTCCGCAGCATGGTGCTCGACGCCGACCAGGGGACCGACCACCTCGCCACGGTCAACGAACGAACCGACGGACCCCTTTTCAAGTCCACACACGATCCACGGGTCACCCGGGTCGGCGCTGTCATACGAGCGCTGAGCATCGACGAACTTCCCCAGCTCTTCAACGTGTTGGCCGGGAAGATGAGCCTGGTGGGGCCCCGGCCGGCTCTCGCATGTGAGGTAGCTCAGTTCGACTCGGAACTGCTGCGGCGGCACAACGTCAAACAAGGCATCACAGGGTTGTGGCAGGTCGAAGCGCGCGACAATCCCTCGTTCCACGCGTATCGTCGACTCGATCTCTTCTACGTCGACAACTGGTCGATCGGGCTCGACTTGATGATTCTCCTCACGACGGTACCGATGCTGATCGCTCACGCTCTACGGCGCCATCGCCCGGCCGGCGTGACGCCAGAGGCGTCCGCCGAGGCCTGATCGGTCGGCCGGCCGGCCGGTTGGCCATGAGGTCCGGAATCTTGCCCCGTCGGCTTCGGTACCCCTCTATGCGTGACCACGTCCGTTTCCGCGAGAAGATTGCACCGGGCCGCAGTGATCCGTTTTCCCGAAAATCACCGACGTTCCCCGATAGACACCAGCGTTCCCCAATAAAGGGGATGACGAGTCCCCGATATTCGGTGACTATGTCGGTGCCACAACTGGCTCGATAGGCGGTCGACCGGTTGAAAAGGGTCGGGGGATCCGGGAGTACGGAATTGGAGGGTTCTGGTGGCGATCGATCAGATCATGGAGACCGACAGTGTTGGCGGACCGGGATCCACACGGAGGACGTTCGACGACGAGGAAGATCTCGCGCAGGTCGTCATGGAGGCTCGTGCGGGCTCGAGCGAGGCCTGGCACACCCTCATCCAGCGTTTCGGGGGGTTGGTAGCCGCGATCGCCAGGCGGTGTCGTCTCAATGACGCCGACGTCGCCGAAGTGTCACAAACGACGTGGCTCCGGCTCGTCGAGAACATCGACCGCATTCACCAGCCGGAGCGACTCGGTGCATGGCTGGCAACCACGTCGCGACGCGAGAGCTTGCGTATCGCCACCCGACGATCGGTCGTTTCCGCGACCGATTCGCTTTATCTCAGAGCCGATGACGAGCTGGATCCTCTTGATCACGGACTCTTGAGGGACGAGCAGGTCACGGCGATCCGTCTGGCCGCCGAGCGGCTACCCCCGCGCTGCCAGCGCCTCCTCGGATTGCTGATGGGCGACGTCGATCTCCCTTACACGGAGATCGCCGAACAGCTGAGCATGCCGATCGGCAGTATCGGTCCCACGCGAGGGCGGTGCCTCGAACATCTCCGTCAGCTGATGGAGGAGATGGAGCTGAGCCAAACCTCGAATTCGCGCTGACAACCTTCCGGGGAGCACCGGCCCGGAAGCTCTTCGACGACGCCGGCTGGGTCCGATGTATCACGCCCAGGTTGTCGAGGCTCTTTGTCCATGAGGACAGGTGCCTGAGAATCCCGCGGTACATCACGGAGCAAAGAGACACATGGTGAAGGCTCACAGACGCGTCGCCAAGGGGAGAGCTCCGACATCGGCGGGCACGTGAACCACACCCCGCTGGCAAGGCATCGTGTCGGCCTCTTCGGTCTTCTCGGTTCGGGGAACATCGGAAACGACGCCTCGATGGATGCAGTGTTGCAGTACCTGCGGAGCCGGCACCCCCTGGCCGTGATCGATGCCATGTGCTCAGGGCCCGAGACGGTGGCCGCGCGGTACGGAATCGACGCGATCCAGATGTTCTGCTTCGATCGCCACAAGATTGGCCTGTCGGGTCCGCTGGTCAGCATCCTGAGACTGCCGAGCCGGATGCTGGACGTGTTCCGGATTTCCGCCTGGGTGCGTCGACACGACATCGTGATCGTTCCCGGAGCGGGCGTCCTCGAAGCGTCCTTGCCATTGCGCCCATGGAACACGCCCTACGGCCTCTTCCTGCTGAGTGCCTCAGGCAGGATCTTCAGGACGAAAGTGGCTTTCGTGAGCGTTGGGGCGGGCCCCATCAACAAGCGAGCCACACGATGGCTCTCAGACTGGGCTGCGAAGTTGGCCTTTTACCGTTCCTATCGCGATACGGGGTCGCGAGAAGCCATGCGCCGCAGGGGTATCGATGCCGGGGATTCGGTCTTCCCAGACTTGGCCTTCTCCCTCCCTCTCCCGACTGGTCACTGCGGCGGGGACGGCGATTGGTCCACCATCGGAGTGGGCGTCATGGCCTATGGCGGATCGAACGACGACCGGGATCGGACCCGAGAGATCTATGCCCGCTATGTCGAGAACATCAAGGGGATCATCCGCTGGCTCGTCGACGATGGACGCCGGGTCCGTTTGTTCATCGGGGATACCGACGGGTCCGACGAGGCCACGGTGCGTGAGATTCAAGCCGATCTGCGGGCACTCCGACCGGACTTGGACGACTCCTGGGTGGTGGCCGAACCGGTTTCCGACTTCAACGAGATCATGGAAGCCTTGGATCCTCTCGGAGCCATGATCGCGACCCGGTTTCACAACCTCGTCGCCGCGGTCATGCTCTCCAAGCCGACGATTGCCATTGGCTATTCGCCCAAGCACGACGCCCTGATGAGGGATATGGGCCTGGCCGAGTTCTCTCACTCCGTTGACACGTTGGATGTACGCACTCTCGCTGAACAGTTCCTCGAGATGGAACGCGTCTCTGGTCGCCTGCGGGAGGGCATCTCGGGCCGCACGGCCGAGAAGAAGAGATTGCTCGAAGGGCAATTCGATGAGTTGGACGCCGCGGTATTCGGTCGGAGGGCGACGTCGCACCCCGACGTCTCGGCGGCGTCCGTGTTCGTGAGCCATGAGAGGGCGTGAGCCCGGCGAGGGCCTCGCCGGATGGCCCGAGCTCTCGCCGGAACGGCGACGCATCGTGATCGCCGCGCCAGCCTGTCGCTCGTGTGCCGGGAACGCCGGCCATCTGGTTCTCGACCTCGGCAGCCAGCCCGCCTGTGACTACTTTCCCGGTCGTGACGACCCAAGCCCCGACCCTCGCTATCCACTGCAGATGTGGCTGTGCTCCTCCTGCGGCCTGGCCCAGCTGCTCGGCGAGCCCACGTTGGCGGAGGAGACGCAGGGCAGCGAACCGGATGCACTGGTTGCTCAGGCTACCGATGCCGTGGAACGGCTGGCGCGAGACGGTTGGCTCTCGGGCGCGAGCCGGGTTGCCGAATTCGCCAGTCCTCACGGAGGCTCATGGCTGAGCCAACTGGAGGCGCAAGGACTGACGCCGGTGCCCGAGGATGAGCCGGCCGATCTGGTCATCGATTCCTTCGGCATGATGCACGACGCGGATCAAGCCGCGGCTTTGGCCACACACGTTCGGGCGCGTCGCGCCTGGAGGAGCCCTCCTCCTCCAGTACCACGCGCTGAGCGCGATCATGGGGTCGGGTCAGTGGAACGTGCTCCGCCACGGACATTTCGCCTACTACTCCTCGACCGCTCTGGTCCGCATGCTGGGAAGTGTGGGTTTTCAGGCCCGAACGGCGTGGTGTTTCGATCTCTACGGCGGGACGGTGTTGATGGCCGCCACGCGTGACGGTGACGGCTGCGCCGATTCGACCGGGTCCATACGTGCGCTCTTGGAGGAGGATGTCCGAATGGGTGTCGACGACCCAGCGGAAGTGGAGAGGCTGCAGGGTGAGGCCGAAGCGCATGTGCGGGTGTTGCGCGAGTGGATCGCCGCGCAACGGGAGAGCGGCAGGACGGTTCTGGGCTACGGCGCAGCCTCGCGTGCGGTGGCGCTCTTGAGCCGCGCCGGGCTGGACCGGAGCCTTCTGCCTGCGATTGTCGATGCGTCGCCGTCGAAGCAAGGACGTCGTATGCCCGGCACGGACATCCCGATCGTCAGCCCGGCCTCACTGGCCATCGGGGCCCCGCATTCCGTGCTCCTGTTCGTGCCCGATCTGCTCACCGAGGTCCGGAGGGCATTTCCCCAGGTCGAGGATTCGGGGGGCACGTGGGTGGATGCCGAGGCGCTGCGCCCCTCGGATTGCGTCTCGAACCGACCGAGGTAGCGGCTCCATCAGCGCGTGGCGCGGCCGACGACGCGCGCCCTCGAGGACTGGCCGGAGTGGGCGACGAGGGTGGGAGAGGACTGCTCGGTTCGCACTGAGGTCGTGGACGGCGAGGACGGTCCAGCGGGTGGAGAAAGCTGAGATCAAGCTGAGGATTGACCACGGACGCCGCCATCGAATCTCGACGGCCGCCGGTTCCGCGCACGGCGGCGCTTGCTCAGGAAGGTCCCAGCCCATGCGGGGTATCAAGGACCAACTCCTCGCCTCTTTTCCAGGTGATCACTGTTGTTGCCCGTTCATCACTTTTGGTCGGATCGAGGTGATATGTCGACCGAGTGCCGCTGCCGTCTCTGCGGCGTAGATCTCACTGAGACCTTCGTCGATCTTGGGATGTCCCCGCTCTGCGAGAGCTACGTCGCCGCGGATGCACTCGATCAGCCCGAGGTCTTCTACCCGTTGCACGTCCGTCAGTGCCGGTCATGCCTTCTCGTCCAGCTGCCGGCATACGTGTCGGGCGAGGAGATCTTTTCCGACTATGCCTATTTCTCGTCCTACTCGGATTCCTGGGTGGCCCACGCCAAGCGGTTTGCCGATCTCATGGTTCCGCGCCTTGCCCTCACCGGGGACAGCCTCGTGACGGAGGTTGCGAGCAACGACGGGTATCTCCTGCAGCACTTCACGGGCCGTGCCGTCCCGGTCCTCGGGGTCGAACCCGCGAAGAACGTGGCCGAGGTTGCCGAGTCCCGAGGTATCCGCACGGTGGTGGAGTTCCTCGGCTCCACCACGGGTACGGGTATCGCCCAGCGGTACGGGCGGGCCGATCTCGTGGTTGCGAACAACGTCTTCCCGCACGTCCCCGACATCCGGGACTTCGCCGCGGGACTGCGGGAGCTGGTGAAGGACACCGGGCTGGTTACCCTCGAGTTCCCCCACCTGCTTCGGCTCATGCAGCGGCGTCAGTTCGACACCATCTACCACGAGCACTATTCCTATCTTTCGTTGCTGACTGCGAGCAGGGCTCTATCCACGGCGGGACTCTGCGTGGTCGACGTCGAGGAACTCGGGACGCACGGGGGGTCCCTGCGGGTTCACGCGCGAACGGAAGGCCACGCAGATCAACCCACCCAACGGGTACACCAGCTCCTCGAAGAGGAGCGGCTTGCGGGACTGCACTCTCTTGCCGGTCATGCCGGATTCGCCCGGGAGGTACTGAAGGTCAAAGGCGATCTGCTCGACTTCCTCGTCAACGCAGCGCGGGAAGGGCGATCGGTGGCGGGGTACGGCGCTCCCGGCAAGGGCAACACCTTGCTGAACCACTGCGGTGTCCGCCAGGACCTTCTGCAGTACACGGTTGACCGTAGTCCGGCCAAGCAGGGGAAATACCTGCCCGGGACCCATATTCCGATCTACATGCCCGAGCGTCTCGCCGAGACCCAGCCGGACTACATCCTGGTCCTGCCCTGGAACCTCAAGGACGAAATTTCGGAACAGCTCGACTACGTCCGGTCATGGGGAGCACGTCTGGTTTTTCCAATCCCGGAGCTCGAGATCGTCTGATGGAGGTGGACTGAATCGTGAAAGTCGTTCTCTTCTGTGGCGGGCTCGGCATGCGAATGCGTGATGCCGGTACGACCGTTCCCAAACCCATGGCGCTGGTCGGGGAGCGGCCGCTCCTCTGGCATGTCATGCGCTACTACGCCCACTACGGCCACACCGACTTCGTCCTCTGCCTTGGATACGGCGCTTCCGCGGTGAAGGACTTCTTCCTCAACTACGACGAGACCCGTTCGAACGACTTCGTGTTGGAGCGCGGCTCTCACGAGCCGACGCTCTTCAGGACCGACATCTCCGACTGGCGGATCACGTTGGTGGACACCGGGCTGAATTCGCCGATCGGGGAGAGGTTGCGCCGGGTCCGCAGCTTTCTGGCCGATGAGGCTATGTTCATGGCGAACTACGCCGACGTCCTCACCGACGCTCCGCTTCCTGACATGATCGAGCGATTCTCTGCGAGCAATGCAGTCGCGAGCCTCCTCGCTGTCCCCCCACAGTCGTCGCATCACGCCGTGGACGTCGACAAGAACGGCGTGGTCACTGGCGTGACTCCGATGCGCGACCTGGGTCACTGGGAGAACGGGGGTTACTTCTTGTTTCGACCGGAGATCTTCGACGAGCTCAACGAGGACGAAGATCTCGTCGAGGACGCACTGGTCCGACTGGTCCGTCGCGGTCGAGTCATGGCCTACCAGTACAAGGGCTACTGGTCGCCGGCAGACACCGTGAAAGAGCGGATCCTGCTCGACCAGCGTTACCACCGGTCCGATTGTCCGTGGATGATCTGGGACCCGGAGCGATCCGGGCTGCCGGCACGTAGCTTCGAGAGTCCCTCCGACGCCAGTCAACTCCAACAGGGGCGCCCGGGCTCCTCTCACTGGAGCGCTGACTAACGACCGTGCTTCCCCTGAATCTGGAGCTACCGCAGGACAGGCCGTTGTCGGTCTTGGCGATCGGGGCCCATCCCGATGACGTCGAGATCGGCGCCGGCGGGACTCTGCTCACGCTTGCCGAGTGCAGGCCGGGACTGCGCGCTCGTTACGTCGTCCTCACCGGGACGCAGGAACGACACGCGGAGGCCCGGCATGCCGCCGCCACCTTTCTCCCCGACGCCGATCTCATCGTCGACGTGCACGAGCTGCCCGAGGGTCGGCTTCCTGCTGCGTGGGGGCGGGTGAAGGATGTCTTGGAAGATGTGGCCAACACGTGGGCACCCGATCTCATCCTCGCGCCCTCGTCCGAAGATGCCCACCAGGACCATCGGACCATCGGAGAGATACTGCCAACGGTATTCCGGAACCAGCTCATTCTGTCGTATGAGATCCCAAAGTGGGATGGAGACCTCGGACGTCCTTCGCTCTACTTTCCGCTCACCTCCGACGTGGCACATCGCAAGGTTGAGCTCTTGCACAAGTGCTTTCCGTCACAAGCGAGCCGCGACTGGTGGGACGACGAAGTCTTCCTCGGGCTGGCGCGACTCCGGGGAATGGAGTGCCGAGCACCATATTCGGAGGCCTTCACTTGCACGAAGTCCGTCATGCAGCCCGTCATCCCGACGCGTCTGGGTGGACCAGCACGATGACGGTGTTCGTTGATCCCAGCTTCCCGGCTCGAGAGCTCCGCCAGAGCGTCTATCGCGGTGACGTGGTCGTACTCACCGGCCTGCCATCGGTCAGTTCGTTCGTCGAATACACGCGGGAGCAGCTCGCCGATCTCTTCAAACCCTTCGATCCCGAGCGGGTCCATGAATACGTCGACAAGGTCGAAATGGCAAAGCTGCTTGGGTCGTGGAAGCCACGCTTCATCCACGCCTCCGCATCGAAGGAGCTCGTCGGCAGGATCGTGCGGGAGGCCGGATTCTCCGCCGAGGGGACCCACTTCGACGTCCCCAAGCCTCGGACGTCCTTCCCCGTGGGCCATTTGACCACCGGGATCGCCTATGCCTTTCCGTGGCATCGCGACGTCTGGTACAGCGCACCCGCACAGCAGATCAACTGGTGGCTGCCGGTCTTCGCCGTCCATCCGGACAACGCCATGCACTTCGACCTTCAGAAGTTCAGCCGAGCCGTCGTCAACAATTCCGCAGATTTCGACTACTACCAGAACAACGACGCTCGCTTGCGTACTGCGTCGCAGACCTCGACCGAGCAGCAGATAAGACCTGCGGCCCTGGACCACACTCCGGGCGACGCGCTCGTTGTTCTTCCGCCGCCGGGCGCGGTCATGCTCTTTTCGGGCGCCCAGCTCCACGCATCCATTCCGAACACGTCGAGCGTGGCACGTTTCAGCGTCGACTTCCGGACGGTGGATGCGGCCGACCTCCTGGCCGGCGCGGGTGCTCCGCTCGTCGACGTTGCGTGCTCCGGGACTGCCATTCGGGACTTCCACCGGGTCTCGGATGGAGCGCCCTTCGAGGAAGATTCCGTGGTTGGCCTGTTCGGGACGCCTCCGGCCGGATCAACGCTGGTGTTCGAGCCGGCACGGGAGAAGCTCGATGCCTGATCGGCGGGACGGCGGGAGAGGTCGCTTCGGTGGGGCTGGAGAGGGGTCATGGGCGCGCGGAGCGCAGGAGCGCGAATGAGAACTCTGAAGTCAGTGCCCAGACTGAGTATCGGTCTCCCCGTCTACAACGGCGAACAGTTCCTCAGCGAAGCTTTGGATTCGTTGCTCGGACAGACCTACAGAGACTTTGAGCTCATTGTGTCGGACAACGCGTCGACGGACGCTACCGCTGACATCTGTCGTCGCTACGCGGACCAGGATTCGCGGATCAGATACATCCGCCAGCCGCGCAATATCGGGCTGATCGCGAACCACGACTTCGTCATGGAAGAGGCCAGAGGGGAATTGTTCAAGTGCGCCGCCTACGACGATCTCTACGGACGTGACCTACTGCAGCGCTGCATCGAAGCCCTTGACGAGGATCCCGACGCGGTGCTGGCACACTCCTGGTCGGTCGTGATCAACGGGTCAGGAACGGTGCTCGGTACATACGGCCGAGGCGTTGCCATGGACTCCTTGCGGGCCCCCGATCGGTTTCGCAATGTGCTCTTTGACGGCTGCCACGACTACGAGTACGGAGTCATGCGAACCCAGTTTCTTCGTCGCATGATGAGGCGGGGCAGCTACCACCACGCCGATCGGATGTTCAACGCCGAGCTCGCGCTGTACGGTCGCTTCCATCTTGTTCCCGAGTGGCTGTACTTTCGACGGGAACACCCAGGTCAGCCTCCCCAGACCGTCCGTGACCGGTGTGCCAATTTCGATCCTCGTCGGGCGGACCGATTGCGACACCCGGCCATTCGGTTGTACGGAGAGTATCTCTGGGCCTACGTCACCGCCATCAGGAAGGCACCGCTCCTGGCCACGGAAAAGATGGAGTGTTATGCCCATTTTGCGCATTGGATGGCCTCCCGAACGTTGCCGGTGGCAGGTCGAAGTATCAGGCGGGAACCCCTGCGGGAGGATCCCCTCTCGGAGACGCCCTTCATCCCCATCGACACCATCGTGGCCGGCCGGGACAGGGAGTCCGCGTGATCCGGTCGGCGGGCCATGCTGGTCGACGAGCCCGTGCGGGTTGTGAGGCGGGGAACCGGGCGCTCCGCGATCGGCCCCCAATTCGGGAGCGGTTGCCGTGAAGGTGGACAGTGTGCCGAATATCTGCGGTGCGATGTTGTTCACCCCTACCCCTCACTGTGACGAACGAGGTTTCTTCTGTCGCACGTTCGACGTCGAGGTGGCACGGGCAGCGGGGATCGATCCGGAGAGCTTCACCCAGGACAGCATCTCGCGGTCCTCGCAGGGAGTGGTGCGGGGACTCCATCTGCGAAGCGGTGGTGGTGAGTCGAAGCTCGTGCGGTGCTCGTATGGCGTCGTCTACGACGTCATCGTCGATCTGCGAGCCACATCGCCGACGTACGGCAACTGGGAGAGCTTCGTGCTTCGCGGGGAAGAGCAGGCATCGCTCTATGTTCCGGCGGGGTGCGCGCATGGATTCCAGGCGCTTGCCGACCCGTCGGACGTCTCCTACCGCATCGACCGTCCCCATGACCCTACAGAGGACATCGCCATCGCGTTCGATGATCCCGATCTCGCCATCCCGTGGCCGCTCCCGGTCGCCGCGATGTCGCAGCGCGACCGAGAAGCGCCGTCACTCACCTCGGTGACACAGCTCCTGTGCCGCGAGAATTCGCCCCTGGCGATAGCGGCGCACTCGGTTGGAGGCGCAAGAGGTCGTCGATGAGTCCGGCGGACAGGAGCTCGCGAATGCGTCGAAGCCGGACGTAGGACGAGGAGACGAAGTCGTCGTGGCTGAAATGAAAATCCGCATAGGCCCGGACGAGCTGATCCACCCCGGCAGGAACGGACCAGCATAGAGAGAGATCCGGAAACGTTGTCGTGAGTTTTGAGAAGTCGACGCGGTAGTTCCGAAGGTCCGGTCCGGCTGAAGGGGCGAAGGACACCTTGGACTCGGGGACGGCCGCCCGCACGATTTCCGCGATGTCGCGGACCTGGACATTGTCCTCGGATCGACCGACGTTGAATGCTTCGTCGTGGACCACCTCGCGCGGTGCTTCGAGTACGGCCAGGAAGGCACGACAGATGTCCTCGACGTGCACCAACGGTCGCCACGGTGAACCGTCGCTTTCAAGAGCGACCTCACCCGTCGTCAGGGCGATTGCGGTCAAGTTGTTGACGACGATATCGAGGCGTAGCCGTGGCGAGACACCGTATGCCGTGGCGTTGCGCAGGTAGGTCGGACTGAACGAATCGTCGGCGAGCAGCGAAAGATCACGCTCGGCCAGGACCTTGGTCTCCCCGTAGGGAGTCACTGGGAACAGCTCGGCTTCCTCCGTGACGGCTTGAGAGCCGGCTGCGCCGTACAGGCTGCACGAGGATGCGAACAGGAAGCGTTCCACGCCGGCTTGCTTGGCGGCCCGGCCGAGGCGCAGCGTTCCGTCGAGGTTGATGGAGTAGGTCGCCGCGGGGTTCAGATGGCCGACCGGGTCGTTGGACAAAGCGGCCAGACAAATCACGGCGTCATAGCCGGCGCAGTGGTGAGGTTCGACCTCCCTGATGTCTATCCTCGGACGAAGGCCCGTGTCCTCTGGTCCAGGTCCGAAATCGCAACCGGCATAGAGGTCAAGATCGAGTCCGTCCACGCTGTGTCCGGCCGCGCGCAGGAACGGGACGAGAACGGCTCCGATGTAGCCTCGATCACCTGCCACCAGGACCTTCATCACTACCCCTGTGCTCTGCCGAACGCGGACGCGCCGCACGTGGCGCCTTCCTTAGAGGAGCCCGGAACATCCGCGGTGATACGGCCTCCCTCGCGGGCAGCGCCGCCGACCCGATCCGGCCCGGGTATGGCGATCGCCAGTCCCCTGGGGGAAGGGGTCGAATCCTCAGAATCCGGTCGCGGCGATGATCGGCCCGTTCAGATGGGTGGCCGACATGTCCCCGTCGCTCGGTGCGTCCCCGAAGGGGTAGACCTTTCCGAGAGCGGTCGTTATCCAATAACCGCCGCCGTCGGCGGTGTCGAAGATAGCGGTCGCCGAATCGAGTCCGCCGGCCGCGCCGGCCGGCAATCCGCCCAGAGCGGAATTGGCGTCGCCGTAGGCAAAGACCCGCCCATCGGCGTCGAGGATGTAGTAGCCACCGCCGTCAGGTGTGCGAACCATGGACGTGATGTGCGAACTCTGGGGACCGGGCGCACCGAAGTAGGGGGCACCGCCGAACGAATAGACATGACCTGTGGCGGTGACGAGCCAGTACCCGCTGCCCGAGGCGTCCGGCGCCACGGCAACGGCCGCGCCCGAGCACCCCCCGATGCCCGGACATGAGCCGGCGAAGGGGGAGTTGAAGGCGAACACCCCGCCGTCGGCGGCCACCATGTAGTACCCCTGGCCGTCGGTGGAGGGCACCATGCCCACGATGGGCTCGTCCAAGCTATTGGGAAGGCCGGAACCCGCTGGATGCAAGCCCAGACCCGGTATCGAACCGACAAAGGGGGCACCGAAGGAGAAGACTCCGCCGTCCGACGCCACCAGCCAGTAGCCGCTGTTATCCCGTGTCCGCGTGATCCCCACAACGGGGCGTTGGAGCTTGAGCGACCCCGTGGATCCGTCGAAACCGGCCGATCCGAAGTTGAAGATCCCTCCATCGGAACCCACCAGCCAGTAGCCGTGTGACGCCGGCGGAGGGAGGTGTGACGGACTCGTCGTCGTGGTCGTGGACCTCGGCCGGGTCGTCGTCGTCGTCGGCCGGGTCGTGGTGGTCGTGGGCTTGGAGGTCGTGGTGGTGGTGGGCCTCGACGTGGTGGTGGTCGATCCGGACGTCGTCGTTGTCGTGGTCCCGCCGCCGGTCGGGACCATCGTGACGCCGAATCCGTTGCCGCTGAAGGTTTCGCTCTGTCCGCCTGTCGAAGCGATCTCCCAACCCATGCTCACGGCGGTCCAGGTACTGCCGGCGGGCAGGTATCCGTGATTCTCGAGGTACTGCAGCATCGACAACAGGTCGACGCTGCCGCTCGATTCCGATTGCTCCTGGGCATCGCTCGCGCCCAATTTCCACACCAACGACTTGCCGCCGTTGCCTTGGCACAGGTGCCATTGCTGCTGGGGAACGCCATCAGAACCACCAAAGCTGACGCCCGTCACGATCTGCGGCCAGCTTCCCTCGCAGGGCGCGTCATTCGAGAAGTCGTATTGCACCATCACTTCATAGGCCCACTTGTCGAACCACAAGTCATACATCGCGTGTGCTTGCGTCTGCGCGTTGTGCGGAAAGGATTCATCGAACGACGAAGTCGTCTGCGTGTAGGAGTCGATCGCCCCCTGCGCATCGTGGGGCCATGCGTTGGGGTAGGAGCAGATGGCACCGGTGGAGGACGTCGGATAGTTGGCCACGACCTGATAGTCCTCGGCGCTGTTGGCGGACAATGTCTGCGATCCCGAACAGCCCGTGTTCCACATGTTCTGGTCCACCTCGATGCCCTTCGAAGCGGGACGACCACTTCCGAGGTCGATGCCAGGAAAGTCCGTCGTGTCTTGGGGGAAGACGCACGAACCATTGGAGCTGGTCGTGCACGAGTAGGGCGGACCGAATTGGACGTCGGCATGCTTGTGGTTGCTGGGAGTGCTCAGGATGGCCGAACTCACGCCAGTTGGGATCGCGATCACCATGGCGGCCCCGGCGACGAGGGCCATGGTCAGAGTACTGCGGACGATCACGGTGCGGCGGACGTTCACGACGAAACCCCGGTCATCTTGTTGGTTCCCCTTCGGATGCGCGCTGCGTCCGAACTCCCCCTTCCCGTACCCACTGACCGTTGTCACAAACGGTGTATCTGGAGAGTTGGGCGGCCGGGGACGAAACGACCAGGGGCCGGAGGTTGTAGTTGAGGACAATCACAACTTTTATTGGGACATGTCCCCAAAATGGGCTTGCTCATCACCGACACAGCGTGATCGTTTCGCGCGTGTCATAGGTGCAGTCATCGACGAGTCGGGTCTCGCGAAACGAGCGCCGTTCCATGCACTCACGACGCGAGTGAACGGGGCGTGACGGGCTGGACGCCGAGTGGATCGATCCGCTTACGATGCTCGGCAACGCCTTTGACATAACGCCTTCGACACAACGCTGAGTGTCATGAGCCCGTCCCCGTTGGTCACATACGGGAATGAGTGCGGCGACATCTTCGGTGGCAGTTGCCACCCCTTCGAACCCCTCGTGAATGGAGCCCGACCAAAATGAAATCGCGCAGCAAGAACGTGACCACGGCCGTCCTGATCTGCGCAGTGGGTCTGGCAACGGGTGCAGCGAGCTTTGGGAGCGCTGTGGCCGCCGATGCAGCGTCCGACTCGTGCACGACCAGCGCGAAAATGGGTTCGTGCGTCTTCCCTAAGAGCGCGACCGAATTCCCGGGCATCAAACCCGGCAGCGGTCGTCCTGCCTCGAAAGGCATCGAAATCGACCAGAACGTATGGAACGCAGCCGGTTGTAAGGGTTGGTCGCAGACGCTGTCGGCCACCAGTGCGGAGAGTTATCAAATCGTGGCGAACTATCCGAAGGGGAACACCGCCGTCTGCACCTACCCAAACGTGTGGCCGCACGACGCACAAGGAGCAGTGGACAGCTATTCACAGACCACGAGCACCTTCAGCGAGTCGTTCCCGCACAACAGCGCCACCCATGCGTGGGGCATGTTCGACCTGTGGTTCAACAACTGGGCCAACGAAGTCATGGTGCAATACGACTTCTCCAATAACGCCCCCTGTACCAACACTCCCGTGACGGACAAGGTGTTCGGTGGCAGAGATGGCGTCTCGGCTCAGCCTTGGTTCTTGTGCACTCTGAGCAGCCCGAACGCGAACGGTACGTACAAAACGCTGGATTGGAAGCTGGGCGCGAACGAAGCGAAGAAGCAGAGCGAGTCGTCGGGCAGCGTTGACATACTGGCCATGATCAAGTACCTGGAGAGAAAGGGCTACCTGCCCTCTGGGAGTACGTGGACCGCGATCAGCATGGGCTGGGAGATTTGCTCGACGGGAGGCCAGAACGAAACCTTCAATGGCTCCGGCTTCACGGTGAACATGGTTCCCAACTGAGGAACCACAACGAGAATCACGTGGAGTCCGGGCGACATGGTGGGCCTTCGAGGCACGGATCCCAACGTGTCCTCGGGTTGTGCGGATCCGTTGCGGTGATGGGTCGGGTGGACGCCGGGAGTGGTGGGGCAGAAGCAACCTCGTCGCTCGTGTGTCGCGGTGCGGGAAGCGCTCGTCTCGGCTGCGTGATTGCATCTTCGCCAACACAATGATTGCCGTCGTGAGAGTTCCGGCGGATAATCCCGAGACGAGATTGCAGCGGCCACCGGGGGGGTGCCGCAGCATGTCGTGGCGAACAGAGAGTTGGGCCGGTTCGGTTCCCCGAGGCGTGAGAACCGAACTGGTCCGGCTCTCACGCCAAGTTGCTCGCTGAGCCTCAAAGTGCGGCACCGACGGTGAGCCGGCCTGTAGGCGGGATTCTGTCCAGACCCCGAAGGGTCTTGGGTGGCCATCCATCTGAGCGGCCTACCTGGGGAGTGCCCTCTCTCGAGGACCGGACGAGCAGCCCGTCTCCCACGCTTGGCCTTGCTCCGGGTGGGGTTTACCGAGCCGGTGGAGTCACCCCCACCGCTGGTGCGCTCTTACCGCACCCTTTCACCCTTACCTGTGCGGACCGTGAGGTCCGCCATCGGCGGTTTCCTTTCTGTGGCACTTTCCTGCGGGTCGCCCCGACTGGCCGTTAGCCAGCACCCTGCTCTGCGGAGTCCCGACCTTCCTCGATACGGTCGATGCCGCACCGCGGCCACCGAGCCGACTCACCGTCGCCCATCAGTCTGCCATCGGTCGCCGACGCCCTCCGCACCAGGCACGGGACAGGCACAGCGCCTCGGTAGGGTGTCCTCGATGTCAGGTGCTTCGGACCAGCTCTTCGACCCCGAGGCGCCACCGACCGCGGGGGCTGCCGTGTCGAGCTTCGACCCCGACGAAGGCGTCGACGAGGCGGAGCCCCAGCTCACCGATGCGGATCTCCCTGATGGGGAGGTTGCTCGGGCACCACGGAGCCAGTCGGGTGGGGCCTCGGGTTTCGATCCGGAGGTCCATCGCGACACCCATCCCGACGTCCTCTCTATTGGGGGCCTCTACGAGCAGGTCGAGCATGCGCTCAGCCGGGCCTTCCCTCGGACCCGCCAACTCTGGGTACGGGGCGAGATCCATCACCTCTCGGATCATCGCTCTGGGCACCTCTATTTGGACCTGATCGACCCCGAGGAAGCGAGCCGGGGCGGGTCGCGGGGCCGGGGCGGCGTGCCGACCCTCAACGTGAAGTGCTGGCGGACGACATGGGCTCCCCTCCGTCACGCCCTGGCCAAACAGGGGATCGAGCTCGCCGAAGGGATGATCGTCGTCCTGCGAGGGAACCTCGATCTGTACCGGGCCAAGGGGGAGATCAGCCTGGTCCTCGCGGAGATCGACGTCACCGCCATCCTCGGGCGCATGGCCGCCCAGCGCGCCGCTCTGTTGCGCAAACTCGAGAGCGAGGGTCTGCTGCGAGCGAACGCAGCGCTGCCGTTGCCGGAGGTGGTGCTGCACGTCGGGCTGGTGGCCAGCCCCGGCACCGAGGGATATCACGACTTTGTGGGCCGCCTCACCGAGTCGGGTCTCGGGTTCAAGGTCTCATTCGTACCGGTCAGTGTCCAGGGCACTCACGCACCGGCGGCGGTGGCCCGGGCCGTTCGATTCTTGAGCCGCAGTGACTGCGATGTCATCGCGGTGGTGCGCGGTGGGGGATCGCGGGCGGACCTTGCCGCGTTCGAGACCGAACTGGTCGCTCGCGCCATCGCATCGGCGAGCAAGCCGGTCTTCACCGGGATCGGTCACACCGGCGACGAGACCGTGGCCGACATCGTGGCTGCTCGTTCCTGTATCACTCCCACCGAGTGCGGTCATTCGATTGCCGTGGCGACCCGCCAGTGGTGGGCCAGCCGCGTGGCCGGCCCGGCCGACACGCTCGCCCGCCGGATACCGGCGTTTCTCGCCGACGCCGAAGCCCGAGACGCGCAGGCGCGGGGTCGGTTGACCACAGCGGCACGGCACCAGCTCCGTACCCATCGAGAGCGACTGGCACACAAAGGGTCGACGGTGGCCCGGCTTGCGCCCACCGGATTGCAGGATCGGGAGGCCGCACTACGTTCTCGGGCGGCCCGTCTCGGGCCGGCGAGTTCCGGACATCTGGACCAGGCCCGCGAACGTGTGCAGGCGATGCGACGCCTGCTCGATGCCTACGACGTCGAACGCCAGCTCGAGCGCGGGTACAGCCTCACTCTGCGGACCGACGGTTCTCTGGTTCGGAGCGCGGCGGGTGTGGGGGTGGGCGAGGAGCTGGTCACTCGTTTCGCCGAAGGATCGGTACAAAGCAGGGTCGAAAGGACCAATGTGCGCGAAGTGACGGAAGCGGACGAACGCAACCAAGCGGTCGAGGTCGAGAACGGAGGTGCGTCGTGAGCGCATCAGAGTCCGGGTCCGGCTCGGCGGGGGCCGTGCCGGTGGAGACGCTCAGCTACACGGAGGCCAGTCGCGAGCTCGACGCCATCGTCTCCTTCTTCGACCAGCGGGAGGTGGATGTCGACGTCCTGGTGGCTCGGCTCGAGCGGGCCACCGCCTTGATCGACGAACTCGACAAGCGCCTGCGTCATACTCGGGCCCAGGTCGAGGAGTTGGTGCCCCGGCTCGAGTCCTTGGCCCACGACGCAGCGGCAGGAGGGGATGACGATGGCTGACGCGGCCGTGAGTGACCGGGTCTATTTCAGGCAGCTGCTCTCGGGGCGGGACTTCGCCCATGGGGACATGATGGCGCGTCAGATGGTGAATTTCGTCTATCTGATCGGCGACCGGCTGAGCGGAGAGGCGGTGGTGGTCGACCCGGCCTACAACGTGCAGGATCTTCTCGACATCGTGGCGGCGGATGGCATGCGCCTGACGGGCGTGCTGGGCACGCACTTCCATCCGGACCATCTCGGCGGCGCTATGGGCGGCTGGTCCTTGGAGGGCATCAGCTCCCTGCTCGAAAAGATCCAAGTGCCCATTCACGTCCAGAGCGCAGAGGTGCCCTGGGTCGAGCGGACCACCGGGGTCGGGGGTGCCGATCTCGTGGGGCACGACAGCGGTGACGTCCTGCGGGTGGGCGATCTCGACATCGAACTCATCCACACTCCGGGACACACGCCCGGAAGCCAGTGCTTCCTGGTCGACGGCCGCCTCGTCGCCGGCGACACGCTGTTCCTCGAAGGCTGCGGCCGGACGGACTTCCCTGGTTCCGACCCCTTGGCCATGTACGAGTCGCTGCACACGCGCCTGGCTCGAGTCCCGGACGAGACCATCCTCTTCCCTGGGCACCTCTACTCGGCCGACCCGTCGGCGAGCATGGGGGACACACGTCGTTGGAACTACGTCTTCAAGCCCCGCTCCGCAGAGGAGTGGATGGCGATGTTCGGCAACTGAGCGACCAGCGATGGCGATGACGACCGAACAACTGGACGGCACGAGCACGATCATCGTGGTCGGCGCATCCCTGGCCGGGTGGCGCGCCGTCGAAACGCTGCGTACCGAGGGATTCGACGGCACCATCGAGCTGGTGGGCGAAGAGCAACACCTGCCCTATGACCGGCCACCCCTCTCGAAGCAGGTCCTGGCCGGGACCTGGCCGCCCGAGAAGGCGGTCTTGGCCGACAAGAGGCGGTCGAGCGAGCTGCGCGTCCACGAGATGCTGGGCCGGCGTGCCCTCAGCCTCGATGTCGGCACATGTTCGATTGCGCTGTCGGACGGAACCGAGCTGAACGGCGACGCGTTGGTTCTCGCCACCGGAGCCACGCCGCGAACCCTGCCTGGAACCGGGGCGCTCGGCCAGCGCGACGGCCTGTTCACCCTGCGCACGCTCGACGACTCGTTGGCGTTGCGGGCGGCGATCACATCGTTCGATGCGGCCCGGGTTGTGGTCATCGGTGCCGGCTTCATCGGGGCCGAGGTCGCCTCGACCTGTGCCACGCTTGGCTGCCGGGTCACCGTGCTCGAGGCGCTGGGTATCCCGCTCCAACCCATTTTGGGTGCCGAGGTCGGTGCGTTCTGCGGCTCCCTCCACGGGGCCAACGGGGTCGATCTGCGAACCGGTGTCGCCGTCAGCGCGGTGCGCAGGACGGATGGAGGGTCTGGCCGTCTCGAGGTCGAGATCGACGGTGGGGAGACGCTGGCCGCCGACGTCGTCGTGGTGGGTATCGGCGTCGTGCCCGAAACGGCATGGTTGGACGGATCCGGGCTCACGGTCGAGAACGGCATCGAGTGCGACGATCGACTCTTCGCCTCCGATCGCGTTGTCGCCGCAGGCGACGTGGCCCGCTGGGCGTGGCGTCACGATGGCGAAGAAGAGCTGATCAGGATCGAGCACTGGCAGGTGGCCGCCGATGCCGGCGTGGCGGCGGCCCGCAACCTGCTCGCCGGTCGAAGCCACGCCACCTCCTTCACGCCGATTCCTTACTTCTGGTCGGACCAGTACGGCACGCGGTTCCAAGTCATCGGGAGCCCACGTGGCGGCGACGATGTGGAGGTCGTCCACGGCTCGCTCGAGGAGGGCAAGTTCGTGGCGCTCTTCGGGCGCGCCGATCGCCTGCGTGCGGTGATGGCGGTGGGCCGGCCGCGGCAACTCATGTTGTACCGACCCCTCCTCGAAAAGGGGAGTCGGTGGGCCGACGCGTTGGCGTACGAAATCTGAGTACTTTCGTCCGGTTTTTGGGGAAGTCCGTGCCTGGGCGAGCCGCGAATGACGAGAACGAGAACGCCGGAGGAAGCCCGTGGTGCGTCTCTGCGGCGTGCCTGGCGCCGCCGGACTCGTGCCTGAAACGGGGGTCGTCGTCGGCCTGTCTGCTGCGCCCTTGAGCAAAATTGTTCTGGCTTTGGGCGTAATTGTGGCTTTGCAGTGTTTGAGATGCCTACAATCGCGCGCCGAGGACCTGTTTGGCGACCACACCTTCCAGGCGGGTTCGGATTTGGCGATCTAGGAAGGGAACCCCCGGCATGCGTCCGACTTGGTTGAGTTCAAAGCACACGCGCAGCGATGCGTCTCGCGCTGGCCGTTGGTCGACGTGGGTGCGCCGCACGTTCTTCAGCGGGCTGGCCCTGGTCCTCGCCGGGATTGGCCTCGTTGCGTTCTCGGCGCCGACCTACGCCCACAACAACAACGTCAACTCCAAGGGCGTCTGTGCCACACCGCTCGGGACCGGCTACGTCGTCACCTGGACCGTCGCCAACGACTTCAACCTCCCTGAAACGGGATCAGTCGTCTCGGTCCTCAACGGCACGACGCCACTGGACGTGAACACGGTGGTTCCGAACACCTACTCCATCCCGGCCACCCCGGACTCCAGCGGACCCCCGTACACCTGGTCGAACGTCAAGCTCACCCAGACGCTGCCCGCCAGCACCACGCCGGGGATCTTGACGCTCAACATCACGAGCAAGTGGAAGGGTGGCTTCACGATCGACGATTCGGGCACGTTCGATCTGAGCAGCCTCGACTGCGCCGCCGCTGGAACGCCTGCGGTCAGCGTGGTGAAGTCGGTCAGCCCGACCGGAAGTGTCGTCATCGGCTCCAACACCCCGCTCGTGTACACGCTGGCCGTGTCCAATACGGGTACGGCCGCCACGACGGCGCCGATCGTCGTGACCGACCAGGCTCCGACCGGGACCACCCTGGTCGCCGGTTCGCCGGCATGCGCCACCGGAGGCCCGCCCGCCTGCTCGGTGAGCACGAGTGGAGCAGGTTTGATTACCTGGACGATCCCGCCCGGAGTCGGAGTGAATCAGCACTACACGCTGACTTTCTCGGTGACGATCAACTCCTCGGATTCGGCGGGCAACATCACCAACGCCGGATCGTGGGACGGCCCGAGCTGCGCCACGACCTGCAGCACGAATACCGTGGTCACCCCGATCACGACGCCTCCCGTGACGTCGCCCACTCAGGTGACGCCCACCACGCTGGCCCCGGCAACGTCGCCTGCGGTCACCGCACCCGTGACCTCGCCGTCGACGACCACCAGCCCGTCGACGCTGGCCTTCACCGGTGCTCCGGTCAGCCTGCAGTGGTTCATCGGCTTCGGTGCGCTGATCCTCGGGAGCGGGCTGATCCTGGCCTCACGCCTCCGTCTGCGCCGGCCACGGCACGCCTCATCCAAGAGGTAGGGCCCAAAAGAACTTCCGGTGCGATTCCCCCCGGGCGGTTGACCGCCCGGGGGGATGCCCGAATCCCTCAGAAGGAGATTCCCGAAAGTTCGGGAATGGTGGCCTCGGCCTTGGCCCTCGCCACGAGCCAGCGTTCGCGGGAAGCTGACCGGCCGAGTTCGTCGTTTGCGGGCTCTACGGTGGCCCGGGGAGTGAACGTCCGGGCCAGCTCCTCGGTCGATCCGTAGGCGCCGATGGCCAGACCGGCTAGCAGTCCGGCGCCCAACGTGGTCGCCTCGAGCACGGGCGAGATCTCGACGGGGCGACCGATGGCGTCGGCCAACGCCTGCACGAAGACTGCGTTGTCGGACATCCCGCCATCGACCCGGAGCGCACCGATCGGAAAGCCGCTGTCCTCTTCGGACGCCTCGACCAGATCGGCCCCGCGATGCGCGACGCCCTCGAGCACGGCGCGCACCACCTCGGGACGACCCGAGCCCCGGGTCAAGCCGACCAGGGTGCCCCGAGCGCCGAAGTCCCACACCGGAGTGCCCAATCCGAGCAGAGCGGGGACGAACCAGACGTCGCCGGCGCTGTCGCACCGGGCGGCCATGGCAGCGGACTCCTCGGAGGAAGCGATCAGTCCGAGGTCGTCACGTAGCCATTCGATGCAAGTCCCGGCGGACAGCATGACTGCCTCGGTCCCCCAGGTGGCCTTGCCTTCGACCCGAAAGGCGACGATAGGGAAGGTGCCGGCCCGACCGCGAGTGGCCGCAGCAGGTCCGGGACCCGAACCTGTGCACTGGTCGAGCATGCCCCCCGTTCCGAAGGTTGCTTTGGCCAGACCCGGCAGCGTGCAGCCCTGGCCGACCAGAGACGCCTGTTGGTCGCCGGCCATGCCACAGATCGGCGGCGCGCCCTCGAGGGCACGGGCCGAACCGAGGGTTCCCGAGGAATCCACGATCCGAGGGAGTAGGGCGCGCGGAATGCGCAGCCGCTCCAGCAGATCGTCGTCCCAGTCGATGGTGGCGGAGTGGACGAGCGCCGTGACGGCGGCGTTGGTGGCATCGGTGACGTGCAGCACGTCTGATCCATGGGTGGGGCCGCCCGAGAGGATCCAGGCCACCCAGGTGTCGACCGTGCCGAAACACAGTTCGCCCTGCTCCGCCCGGACCCGGTCCGGGTCGACCTCGTCGAGGATCGCCATCAGCTTGGTGGCCGATGCGTTCGGGGCCACACGGATTCCTTCGGCCTGGAGGACCAGGCAGGTCCCGACCGTGCGGAGGTCCTGCCACCCGATGCCCGGAGCCAGGGGTGTGCCGGTGGCCCGCTCCCACACGATGGTCGACGCCCGTTGGTTGGCGATCCCGACCCCGTCCACCGGGCCGCCGTCCACGAGGGCTCGGGCGGCCACGTCGAGTACGGCGTCCGCCATGGCCAGGGCATCGAACTCGACCAGACCGGGTGCCGGGGAGTCGGGCAGCACCGGCGCGTGGTGGGCGTGCTCGATCGAGGCATCGGGTCGCACGATGGCAGCCCTCACGCCCGACGTGCCGACGTCGACGACGAGGACGCTGCCGCCCCCTTCGCTCACGCGGGGCTCACCACGGCGGCGGACCGAAAGGCGAAGGCAGACCGAATTTGCCGGGATTGAGGATGCCGGCCGGATCGAAGGTCTGCTTCAGGCCGGCCAGGACTTCATAGGCGCCCCCGAGGGCGTCGGGCAGGAAGCGCGATCGGTTCAGCCCGATGCCGTGGTGGTGGCTGATGGCGGCGCCGTGGATGATTGTCGCCTCGGTCACGGTGTCCCAGGCCTGCCGGTAATAGGCCTGGCGCCAGGCGTCGGTATTGCCGTCGTCGGGGCCCCGCCCGGCGAAGGTGAAGTACAGGCAGGCGCCGTCGGAATACGCGTGGGATTGATGGGCCGAGGCGACGAGCGTCCCATCGACCGAGGTGAGGGCGGCGATCACCTCGTCGAAGAGCGTGGGCAGTGCAGCCCAAGGGCCCGAGATCTCCACGGTGTCGACCACGATGCCCCCCCGCCACAGCGGCGCCAATTGCGACACGTCGTTGCGGTGGCCGAGCCAGCGTTCGACCAGCGCGAGATCGAGCTCGAGGACATCGGATCCCGTGCACTCGTCGTCGACAATGCCCAGGGTTGCTGCGACGAGGACCGGGTCGGCCTCGTCGAGCACGATCAGCACGTTGGTGTCCGGCTGCTCGAAATTGCGGGCCGATTCCGTGCGGTCGTAGAGGCGCAGGACGGCGGGCGTGGCACCGCGGCGAAGGATGCGGCGGCAGGCCTCGAGGCCGTCGGCAAAGGAGGGGAAGCCGAAGGCGCGCCGCTCCTGGGCCTGCGGCAGGGGATGGATGCGCAGGCGACCTTCGGTGATCACGCCGAGAGTGCCTTCGCTGCCCACGAAGAGCTGGGTCAGATTGGGTCCGGTGGCCGCCCGTGGGCCACGGCCCTCGGTGTGGACGATGCGTCCATCGGCCAAGACGACCTCGAGGCCGATGACCATGTCCTCGATCTTCCCGTAACGAGTCGAATACTGGCCAGCACCGCGACAGGCCAACCAGCCACCGACGGTCGAGAGATCCATCGACTGGGGCCAGTGCCCGACGGTGTATCCGGGCCCGACCTCCCCGAGAGCCGCTTCGAGGTCGGGGCCGAAGGTGCCTGCCTTGACGTCGACGGTGAGCGAGGTCTCGTCCACCCGGACCAGACCGGAGAGAGCGGTCATGTCGAGGGCCACGCCGCCATGCACAGGAATCGAGCCTCCGCAGACGCCGCTCCGTCCGGCCATGGCGGTCACGGGCACCACGGCTTCGTGGCAGGCGGCCAGGACAGCGGAGACCTGCTCGGCCGAATGGGGCCGCACGACAACGGCGGGACGCTGGGGCACTGCGCCCGCGGTGGCCCAGTCGATGGCCAGGGGCCACCAGTCCCGCCCGGCTTCGGCCCGGGTGGCGTCATCGGTCAGGACATCGGCGCCCGTAGCGCCCAGTCGTTCCCGCAACTCGGGTGACACCTCGACAACCTGCGCGGACAGGCGGTCGGTGACCGCGCCCGGAGCGGCATCGATCGGCGTGACCGGTGTCGGGGTCGTCACGAGCTCATCGCAGGTCGAGCCCAGCGGTGAGGAGTTCCTTCTGGCAGGCCTCGGTGAAGGCCGAGACCTGCGCCGCCGCCATGAACTCGTCCCAACCCAGTTCCGCCGACACCAGGGCGGCGATGGCAGGGGCCGCATCGACGGTGGCGTACGCCCTCTGGATCGCAGCCCGGGTCCGCCGGGCCACCAGGTCGTCGAGTGTGCGTGCCATCTCCTCGCGGGCGGCGTAGAGGAATTCGGCGCCGGTGTAGGGGAGTCCGGCCACCACCGGACTCAGCAGATCGGCGCGCCCGTCGCCCAGTGCGAGGACCTTCGGTGCGTCCGTTCCGTAGCGACCGACGAGGCGGGCGTGCGGTTGGGCCCGGGAGACCGGGTCCTGGGCCCGTGTGGTTGCCCCGAGCAGGGGTAGTGACTTGGTCACGCAGCGGCGCCGACGGGGCGACTCGCCGAGGCGATGGACGACCGCGTCGACCGTGTCCTGGGCCATTTTGCGGTAGGTCGTCAGCTTGCCACCCGTCACGGTCACGACGCCATGGGCCGAGGTGAGCACCGTGTGGCGCCGGGACAGATCGGCCGTGCGGTCAGAGAGGTGGCCGCCATGGGCCGGCGGCTGGAGGAGCGGTCGCAGGCCGGCCCAGACACCGGTGACGTCGGCCCGGGTCAGTTTCGAAGTCGTGATGTTGTTGGCTGCTTCGAGCAGGTAGTCGACGTCCTCGGGCGTACAGGCCGGGTTGTCGAGGGGGCCCGTGTAATCCGTGTCCGTCGTGCCGAGGTAGACGAGGTCCGTCTCGGGCCACGAGACGACGAAGATCGAGCGCTTGTCCTTGGGCACCGGAATCACGGCGGCGATGTCGCACGGCAGTCGCGACGCCGGCACGGTCACGTGGATGCCTTTGGCCGGGCGGATGGCGTTGGGGTGAGATCCCTCGTCCATGGCGCGGACCCCGTCGGCCCACACTCCCGTCGCGTTGACGACGACCTTGGCCCGGACGGCGAACTCCGAGGACTCGTCGTCCGGGTCGGGGCGCACGATGGCGCCGTCGACCTGGCCGTCGCTCCCGACGGTCGTTCGCAGGACCGGTGTGTAGTTGGCCACGGCCGCGCCGAACTCGATGGCGGCGGTCCGGGCCAGGGTCAAGGTCAAGCGGGCGTCGTCGGCCCGGGCGTCGTAGTAGAGGAATCCGGCGACCAGGTGGTCCGTGTTGAGCGTGGGCAGATGGGCCAACGTCTCCTGCTTGTCCACTTCCCGATGGCGCTCGCCGATACGCCAACCTCCCGTCACGTCGTAGAGCCACAGCGCGCTCGAGTAGGAGCGGGCGACGGTCTTGGACACCACGCCGTCACGGCCGAAAAGGGGGATCAGGAACGGCAGTGGTGAGACGAGGTGGGGCGCGTTGTCGATGAGGCGCTGGCGCTCGGCCAGATTCTCGTAGACGAGACGAAATTCCTTCTGCTGGAGGTATCGGAGGCCACCGTGGACCATCTTGGAGGACTTCGACGAGGTACCCGAGGCGAAATCACCCTTCTCGACCAGCGCGGTGCGCAGGCCGCGGCTGGCCGCGTCGAGCGCGACACCCGCACCGGTGACACCACCACCGATGACGAGCACGTCGAAGCTCTCGTCGGCCAGCCGGCGCAGGGCATCGTCGCGACGAAAGGGATGCACGCTGCCAGCCTGCCACATTCGCTCCGGACCGAGTCCGACCTGTTCAGCCGGTGCGGGCCCTCAGCTGCCGTCGGGAAATCCCCCGCGATGCAGAACCATGGCGTAGTGGGGCAATGTCGCGGGAGGACGGGCCCGGGCCCTCCAATTCCCGGGCCCAGGTTCGAGGCCGGGCGCCAGCGGCGAGTGGGCCAGCGTGCCGTCGCCCACGAGCGGCTCGAGGACGCGGCGCAGTGCGTCGACCTTCTGGGCGCCAACGGTGGAGCGCCAGTTCACCTCCGTGTCGGCGAGGATGCGCGCTGCCTTGCTCTGCGCTCGGACGCCCTTGGCGGTCAGGCGAACGACCTTGCCCCGGCCCTTCTCGGTATCGGGTTCGATCGCCAGCACCTCTCGGCGGGCGAGGAATCCGATGCACATGGCGTTGGCCTCCTTGGACACGCCGGTGAGGCGGGGCAGGTCACGCACGGGAAGGGGTCGATCCGGGTCGAGGACGCGGAGGGTGTTGAGGCTGACCGGCATGGAAAGCGCGGCGACGGACTCGACCTCGACGGTGAGTCCGAAGAGGACACCAGCGATCAGCGTCGGCAGATCGTCGGTCGCCTCGTGCACCACATGGCTGGGCCGGGTGCCGGTACTCGTCGCCCTCACCTTCCCGTTCTGGGTCGGATGGGTGATGGGCAGATAGTCGGGCGGGTCCAGTGGCAGGGAGCGGAACACGGCGGCCGACGTGGCGTGGAGGTCCTCGACTGTCCCATCGCCGAAACGGGCTCGCCAGCGCCGATCCATCGTCTCCGGCAGGCCGCGCCAGATCTCCTGGGCCGCGGCGCCGTGGCGGGTGGTGCGCACCCGGGTGTCCCCGGTCGGCGGGTTCTTGAGACTCTGGGCACCGGCCGGCGTGTAGCGGAGATAGCGCCACCGCTTCAACCCGGCGAAGAGGAGTTGGTCCGTTCGGGCCGCCCGGCGCAGCTCGGCCACGGTGATCCCATCGGGTCCGACGTACTGCAGGACGTTCGCCCAGCAGACATAGGACACCAAGAAGGGTGTCGTGGGTGCGCCTTCGGGATCGGGAGTCGTCGCCGTGTGGTGCGACAGGTCCAGCTCGGCCAGATTGTCGAATTCGATCGTGTAGGCCACCAGGACCTGGGACAGGAGGGTGACCAACGGAAGCCGTGAGGTGGTGGGGGGCGGCACCCACCAATGTTCGCGTGGCCGCGGCGTAGCGTGCCCCGATGATCCTTGCGTCCGACGATCGCTGGGCGAGTTACGCCCGTACCGTCGTGACCATCACCGGACCGTCCGGGGGCGACGACGTCGACCATCGGGCGAGGGACGTCGTGGTGCGCCCGGCGCCCTCAGGTGTGTTCGATCGATGGCCGTGGCCCTCCGAGGAGCCGGTCCCGATCCTGACGGCGTGGGATCCGGGCCCGGAGCGACGGGATCTGATCGAGAACCGCCGACGCCAGTCGGCCCTCGAGACGGCGTTGCGCCCGGATGCGCAGTCCCTCCTGCGCGCCGTCGGGGAGGATCCAGAAACGGGGCACGTCGAGGAGGGTGTCGTGGCCTTCGGCGTACCGGTGACTCGCGCGCTCGTTCTCGGGGCGCACTATGGACAGGACGCGATCTTCGTCTGGACGCCACGCGCATGGGCACTCGTGGCCTGTTCCCGAGCCCGCCGGGTCACCTTGGGCTGGTCGTTGGGAACTATGCGCTCGCCATCTTCTCGCTGACGTGTGCGCTCCGACGTCGTCGACCGCTCCCGGGGCGAAAACGTCCGGAAACGAGCGGCTCGCGCTGGCGAGGCCGGTCCGGGAACAACGGCGAAACAATTGCGTGTCGGCTTCACCGGGGCATGCGCGCCGTGGCAACTGACGGTTCACGGTGGCTATCTCGTTGCGTCCTCGGTGACGCTGGATTGCGAGGGTCGACGGGGTCGATCCGGACCACGACGCGGACGCGCGTCCGTGCGCTGGTCGAGAGCGTGTCGGCACCTTTCGGGTGCCTGAGCGCAGTGCATTTCGGACGCAAAAGGGGACTCCTACGCCGCAGCCGCTGTTTCCAAAACGCGACCGTCCACCCCTCACGACGCTTCGACAAATACGCTTCAGCGTCATTACGAACCGACCGAAGTGACTGGCGAGGTTCAGCGGCAAGGGGTTTATGACCTGGCCCTGAGGGGGACAACGCCAGTCAGTAGTCGACGTAGGGATCGTCGGACCTGGCGCATTCATGGAGGACGGCGATGAATCACTTCGATGAGGATGACTACGAATCGGAGGAGGCTGAGGAGTTCTACTTCAGCCTCGTTCCGGACGAGGAGCGCCGGCGCTATTGGACCGAGCGCGGCTGGGCCGAGCGTGTCTCCTCCGATGGACTCGACCACGACTACGTGACGTGCTCGTCGCTCTTTTCCGATCACGGCGCCGAGCTCGAGCTGCGCCGAGAAATGCGTCTCTCCCAGTTGTGGGTTCGTTGCCAAAGTAGCTACTTCACCCTCGAGGAGTTTCGCGAGCTCTCAGCACTCATCGCCGAGGTGGACGGATTGCGCGGTTCGCTCTGCATGGATTGCGCCATGCTCGAGCGCCCCAACGTCAGCGCCAACTGGGCCCTGGGGAACACGGGCCTCTGCCGGGGACACCTGCGGTTCCGGCTGGCCCACGCGCAGGTCGACGGTGGCGGCACCTCCCGCGCCGCCTGAACGGCGGGGTTGACGAATCACCCCTGCGGTTTCCGGGACCATGCAGAATGGATCCCGTGACGCTGGCTACTCGCGTCTTCGACGCCACGTACCTGACCGGCTCGTTCGTCCTGCGTTCGGGACGGACGGCGGATCACTACTTCGACAAGTACCGCTTCGAGTCGGATCCGGTTCTTCTCGGCGACATCGTCGACGCTCTCGTGCCCCTGGTACCACCTGACATCGAAGGACTCGCCGGCCTGGAGCTCGGAGGCGTCCCGGTGGCCACGGTTCTGTCGGCGCGGACCGGACTTCCCGCCTACTTCGTGCGCAAAGAACCGAAGAAATACGGGACCGAGCAGATCTGTGAGGGTGGTGTCATCGGAGGTCGTCGCCTGCTCATCATCGAGGACGTGGTCACCACCGGTGGCCAGATCGTCCTGTCGGCCCAGGACCTGCGGGCCGAGGGCGCACTGATCGAGCACGCCCTCTGCGTCATCGACCGCGAGGCCGGCGGCTCCGCCGTGGTGGGGTCCGAAGGGATCGAGCTCCGAGCCCTGTTCACCATGAGCGAACTCGAGGCCAGTGGGCCTGGGACGGTCTGAACGACTCGCACTGCGTGACGGGCTGGCCCACCATTCTGACAACGATTGTAGAAATGGTGCCGCGGCCCGCTATGGTGGCGCTGCCATGCAGTCGCCTGACGCGTTGACCGATCTCTTCCGTGCCCACGGACGAAAGATCACCGCACAGCGCCAATGCATCTTCCGGGCCCTCGAGGGTGACGCCAGCCACCCTTCGGCGGAGCGCGTCCACGAGAGGGTCCGGGCCGAGATGCCGAACATCTCGCTGAAGACCGTGTACCAGACCCTGAACGATCTGGCCGACCTGGGTGCCATCTCGGTCCTCGAGGTCGGGACCGGTCAGGCCCGCTTCGACCCCAATGTCGAGACCAGTCATCATCACCTCGTCTGCCGCTCCTGCGGCAAGGTGCGTGATCTGGCGGCCGCCTTCCCCGGGCTGCGGGTGCCTCGTCGGGCGGCCCAAGGATTCGCCGTCGACAGCGCCGAGGTCGTGTTCCGCGGCCTCTGCGACGACTGCCGTGAGGACCGGACCGCCGTGGAGCTCACCGTAGACGCACCATGACCGCAACATCAGCAGGACCACATTGGAGAAACATGAGAAAGGCGATCACCACATGCCAGCATTGAAGGGGAGCAAGACCGAGGCGAACCTCAAGGAGGCCTTCGCCGGCGAGAGCCAGGCCAACCGCCGCTACCTCTACTTCGCCCAGAAGGCCGACGTCGAGGGTTACCCGGACGTCGCCGCGCTCTTCCGTTCGGTAGCCGAGGGTGAGACCGGGCACACGTTCGGGCACTTCGACTACCTCAGGGAAGTGGGCGACCCGGTGACCGGCGTGCCCGTCGGCGCCACCGAGGACAACCTCAAGTCGGCCATCGAGGGCGAGACCTACGAGTACACCGAGATGTACCCGGGCTTTGCCAAGACGGCCCGGGACGAGGGTTTCGAAGAGATCGCCGAATGGTTGGAGACCTTGGCCAAGGCTGAGAAGTCCCACGCGGGACGGTTCACCCAGGGGCTCGAGTCGGTCGCCTAGGAACGGCGGCGCCCATGACCGCTCTCTACGACCCTCATCAGCCCGAGTATTTCGACCCGGTCGCGCTCCGCGAGGAGCTCGACCGGGTCTTCGACCTCTGCCACGGGTGCCGGCTCTGTTTCAACCTGTGCCCGTCGTTCCCGTCCTTGTTCTCGTTCATCGACGAGAACGATGGGGACGTGACGAAACTCAGCGACGCCCAGCGTGACCAGGTGGTCGACGAGTGCTACCAGTGCAAGCTCTGCTACGTGAAGTGTCCCTACGTGCCTCCACACGAGTGGGAGCTCGACTTTCCGCGGCTCATGAGCCGCGTGCACGCCGTACGTCAGCAGAACCTGGTTGGCGTGCGCGAACGGGTCACCGACGAGTTTCTCGGGCGCACGGACGCACTGGGGACTGTCTCCGTTCTGGCGGAGCCTGTGGTCAACCGGGCCATCGGCAAGCCCGGGTCATGGACACGCAAGCTGATGGAGAGGACGGTCGGCATTGCGGCCGAGCGCATCCTGCCGCCGTACGCCAAGGAGCGCTTCACGACCTGGTTCGGACGGCGCCGGTCGGAGTCCCCATCACCCGGCGGGGGGGACGTCGCCGTGTTCCCGACCTGCTTCGTCGAGTACATGGAGCCCGACGTGGGCAAGGCCATCGTTGAGGTCTACGAGCACAACGGCGTGGGGTGTTCCGTGCCCGGCGGGACGAAGTGCTGTGGCGCACCCTGGCTGCACTCGGGAAAGGTCGACCGTTTCGAGGAGGTGGCGAAGCGCAACGTGGCTGCCCTCGCCTCGGCGGTGCGGGCTGGACGAGACATCGTGGTCGCCCAGCCGACATGCGCCTACGTGTTGAAAAAGGACTACCCCATCTACGTCGGGACACCCGACGCCGATCTGGTGGCGGCGCATACGTACGATCCGGCCGAGTACCTGATGAAGCGCCAGCGGGATCCCGATGACGACTTCACCCTGCGCGACGGGTTCCCCGGCGTCGCCGCCGGATCGGTGCCCGAGTCGGTCACGTATCACGTCGCATGCCATCTCCAGGCGCAGAACGCCGGATTGCGAAGCCGCGACCTTCTCAAGAAGGCCGGGGTGAAGTGCACGCTGGTCCAGCACTGCTCGGGGATCGACGGCACGTGGGGCTATCGGTCGGAGAATTACGAGCTGGCCCGCAAGGTCGCGGCGCCACTCGGGCGCGCCGTCGAGGCGGCGGGGAACGACGTCGTCTGCGGCGACTGCCATCTGGCCAACGGCTCGATCCTCCAGGAGACGGGGAAGCGGCCAGTCCATCCGATGCAACTCATGGCCCGGGCCTACGGTATCGAAAAGACGGACGGAGGCTCCTGAGCCGATGAGCACCCGTTCGCAGGGCATCCTCACGCTCGACGACGTCTTGGACCTGCGCGCCTACGAGCGGGTACGCGAGGACTACCGGGCCCGGGTGATCGCGCGCAAGCGCAACCGGCGGGTCGGACTCGGGCCGGTCATGACGCTTGTCTTCGAGTCGCTCGACACCGTGCGCTTCCAGGTTCAGGAGATGGCCCGGGCCGAGAAGATCATCAGCGACGAGGCGATCCAGGTCGAGCTCGACATCTACAACAGGCTGCTCCCGGCGCCGGGTGAACTCTCGGCCACCCTCTTCATCGAGCTGACCTCGGACTCGGAGCTGCGGGAGTGGCTGCCCAGGCTGGTCGGTATCGAGCGGGCACTCGGGGTCTCCATCGATGGCGCGGTGGTGCCGAGCACCCCCGAGGCGCAGCATGCCGCTGCCCTGACCAGGGACACCGTGACCCCAGCGGTCCACTACCTGCGCTTCGTCCTGTCCCCGTCGGAGGTGGCCGCCTTCGGCGCCGCCCCGGAGATCGCACTCGTCTCCACGCACCCCGAATACCCAGCTCGCACGGTGTTGCAACCCGCCGTGCGCTCGGAGCTCCTGGGAGACCTCGAAGGCACAACAAAGCCTCTAGACCTGGCTTGACCAGGGACAATTCTGTTGCGCAACCCTTTACAGACGCTCCAAGTCTGCGTCATACTCTTCGTTCGCCGAATTCGGATCGGTGCCAGCGGCTGAAATGCCGAAAGGGCGCCCGAACAGGGCGAATGTCCGTATCCGCCGCTTTTCCATCCGATTAGAGGAAGTGTTTCCCATGACCGCCACCCCGTGGCGCAAGCTAGGTGCCTGCCGAGGCCTCGATGTCGAGGCTTTCTACCCCGTCTCCGAAGACGAGGCAGATGCGGCCGAGGCCAAGGCTGTCTGCGCCGAATGCCCGGTCCGTCAGGCGTGCCTCGAGCATGCCCTGGCCCACCGCGAGCGCGAGGGCA
Organism: uncultured Acidimicrobiaceae bacterium; assembly: GCA_963754445.1. Classification (GTDB taxonomy): domain Bacteria; phylum Actinomycetota; class Acidimicrobiia; order Acidimicrobiales; family RAAP-2; genus Bog-473. Next base: position 522,970 of record CAVWFT010000001.1, read on the forward strand.
TCTGGGGCGGCACGACGGAGCGGGAACGGCGGCGGATCATCCGGCAGCGACGCAAGTCGGCCTGACGCCCGTGCGCCCGGCGTGAACCGGGCCCGGCACACGATCTCTTCGGCCCTGTCCGGCATGTCGCGGTGGTGTCGGCGACGCCCATCACGCTCGCCGCATTGACGCGACCGACCCCCAGCAGCGCTCTGTCGTCCTCCGTGGTGGCGGGCTCGTGCCTGGCTGCCTGCCCGCGTCCGGCGCTGCATGGTGGGATGGAGAGGTGATCGAGCCCGGGGTGGTCGACGCCCCGAGCGGGGATGCCGCGCCCTCGACGCAGGCCGGCAGCCGGACACGCGTCGTGATCCGGTTCGTCCTCGTCGTGGTCGGATGGTCCGTCGTGGCGGTTCTCGGGCTTCTGGCGCTGCTCCGCTGGCTGGCCTGGGACTCGATCGAGCCGTTGATCGTCCTCAACGCCCTCACGCTGCTCGTGTACCTCCCGGCGTGGATCGTGGCGGCGGGGGCGTGCATCGGCCGGCGCTGGTGGTTGGCGGGAGCGGCAGGGCTCGTCGTCGTATGCCAGATCGTGTTCGTGGCACCCGAATTCCTGGCCGCCACTCCGGCACCGACCTGGACGGCCCACGCCCGTTCGATCACTGTCCTCGACGCCAACATCGACAAAAGCGTGACGTTCGAGACTGGTTACCAGGACGCCATCCGGCGGTACCACCCCGACGTGATGGCCTTCGAGGAGTTCACCCCACCGGCGTACCAGAGCATGCTCGACTCGGGGATCCTGCGTGGCTATCGGTATCACTGCGCGGCGCCCAGTTACGGGGCGACCGGTTTCCTCCTGGCCTCGAAATGGCGCCTGACCGGTTGCCGGGTCCGCATGGCGCAGTGGGTGGGCAGCGAGGTCGCGCCCTACATGGTCGAGGCCACCATGTGGCTCTCCGGTCGACCGATCGCCGTCCGCGTCGTCCATACGCTGGCGCCCTTGCCGGTCTCCTGGCACGAGTGGACGAACGCGCTGAGCGACGTCAACCGATCCGTGCGGGCGAGCGGAACGGCGCACATGCTCATGGTCGGCGACTTCAACGCCACCTGGGGCAACAAGGGTTTCGTCCAGCTCCTCCACGACGGATTGACCGACGGCGCCGCTGCCCGAGGGCACGCCCTGCAGATGACCTGGCCCAACGGGGCGGTCGTCCCCCCGTTCGTCCGCATCGACCACGTCCTGACCGGAGCGCACCTGGCCGTGACCTCGATCGCCGCCAATCCCGGCTTCGGGAGTGACCACCGCTATTTGCTGGCCCGGGTGGCGGTGCAATCCTGAAATGCCGCGCCCGCGCAAAGGGGGCTGGCCTACTTCTTGGAGGTCGCCTTCTTGGCCGTCGTCGTCGTGGTCGTGGTCGGGGGCGCCCCGAGCGTGCACGGGTAGGGGTTCCAGGGCTCGAGTTGCGTGTTGGTGTACACGTTGCCGGGGATCGTCGTGGTCGTCGTCGGCTCCCCGGGGTAGGTGGTCGTGGTGGTCGAGGTCGACGATGTCGTCGTGGTCGAGCCCGTGCCCACTCGGAGCGACGATCCGGCGACGAGCAGGGAGAGAGTGTTGCCGCTGAGGGCTGAATCCGGCGCATAGGTCACCGGGCCGCTCAGCACGGCACCGAGCGATTGGGCCGCCGCGTAGCCGGTCGACCCGTAGAGGATCTGGGACTCTCCATCGGGCGTCGACTCCGAGGAGTTGCCGATCTCGTTGATCTTGAAGCCCTGGTCGGTGAGGGCCGCCGCCGTCGAGTGGGCGACGCCATTGGCCGCCCCCGCATTGAGCACGTTGACCGAGATGTCACTGTGCGCCACTCCCGGTGCCGTGGTCGTCGTGGTGCTGGTGGTCGCACCCTTGCCCTTGCCCTTCGAGGTCGGACTCGACGTCGTGGTCGTCGTCGGGGGCGTGCTGCCGATGGCGTTGAAGGAATTGATCATGTTCTGCGCGTAGGGTTCGGCAGCCTGGAGGACATCGGCGCCACCATCGGTGACCAGGGAGGTCGTGGGCAGGGTCTCGGTGATGAGGTTCGAGGAGGGAAGGCCCTTGAACGTCTCGGCGATGTGCAACAGCTCACCCTGGGTCAGCGTGTCGTCGATGGTCAGGTTGCCCACGGCAGCGGAGATGAACCCGTTTATGGCCAGCGGGTTGGTGTCCGACTCGTTGACCTTCTGCAGGACCGCCCGGAAGAAGGCATCCTGACGCTGAATGCGGCTGAAGTCCGACAGCCCGTCGTAGGTCCAGTAGCCGTTGGCGTTCATGTAATAGAGGTGTCGGCTGCGCACCAGCTGGAGGGACGTGGTCCCGTTGATCGACTGGCACCCCGTCTGGGTGACGTAGAGACCGGTGTACTGGTCCTTGACCGCGGTCGGGAAGTCCATGTCGACACCGCCAAGCGCATCGACCATGCCTTGGAATCCGGGAAAGCTGACCGACGCGTAGTGATTGACCGTGATGCCCAGATCCTGCTCGATGGTCTGGACCAACAGGTCGGGCCCGGAATTGAAGGCCGCGTTGATGCGGTTCATCCCCGAGATGCCGCTCTCGTTACCCGGAATGTCGACCCAGAGATCCCTGGGGATCGAGAGCACCGTGACCGTCTTGGTCGCCGGGTCGAAGCGCACGACCATCATCACGTCACTGCGCTGGCCACCGGCGTCGCTCTCGTTGCCGAACGCCCTGACTTGGGTCGAATTGTCCACGAATGCTCGTGAGTCCGAGCCCACCAGCAGCATGGTGAATGGCGCGAGCGGGTCGGCGGGCTGAGTGACCAGATGCTTGGCGTGGATCTTCTTGATCTGGTGGAAGCGATACGAGGCGTAGACGTAGATGCCACCAGCGCCACCGGCCGCCAGGAGCACGATGAAGACCATGGAGTAGATGATGCGCCGGCGCCACCGGTGCCTGCGCTTCTTCTGCTTCTTCTGCGCCTTGCGCATCTCCGCCCGTGATTTGGGGGGCTCTTCCATGAGGACGGCGTCGTCCACCGGTGTCACGTCGGGCGCGGCGACGGCGGTCGCGGCCGCTTCCGTCCCGGTCGAGGTCGGCGCTCCGCTTCCAGGCGCGGGCGCCCCGGGTGGGCGGAGCGGTTCGGCCTCGGCGGTGGTTCCCTCGGCTTCGGGGAGCGGGCCAGCGTCGGACACCACGGCCGCGTCGGACACCTCGGCCTCGGGTGCTGCCGGGGCCTCGGATGCCGGCGTTGTCTCGGGCGTCTCGGCGTCGTCAGGGTTCAAGAGCCAGAAAATACCTGGCCGGGACCTCCGATAGCCTGCACCGGTGCAATTTGACCTCCCCGACGAGCTGCTGGAGCTTCGCGACTCGGTCCGCCGTTTGGCCCAAGACAAGGTCAAGCCCCGGGCCCGGTCCATCGACAAAGAGAGCAGCTACCCGACCGATCTCTTCGAGGCCTTTCGCGACGCGGGCCTGCTGGGGCTGTGTATTCCCACGGCCTACGGCGGGTCCGACGCGGGCATCCTGGGTCTCGCCCTGGCCATCGAGGAGGTGGCCAAGTACTCGAACACCGCCGCCCTGATGCTGCTGCTCACCCGGCTACCCACCGGTCCCGTGATGATCGCCGGCACCGAGGAGCAGAAGCAGCGCTACCTGCCCGGCATCTGTGACGGCTCTCTGCGGGCGGGCTTCGGGCTCTCCGAGGCCCAGGCGGGAAGCGACGTGATGGGCATGCGCACCCGGGCCGTGCCCGACGAGGGCTCTGCGGGCGGCTGGGTGCTGCGGGGCACCAAGTGCTGGATGTCGGGGGTGCGCGAGGCCGACTGGTACACCGTGTTCGCCAAGACGAGCGACCCGGCGAGCCGGGCCCACGACTCCATTACCGCATTCATCGTGGAGCGGACCTGGGATGGGGTGGAGGTCGGCCGAACGGACCACAAGATGGGCGTGCGGGGTGTGGACACCGGTGAGCTGGTGCTGAGCGACGTCCACGTGCCGGCGGAGAACGTCATCGGCGAGGTGGGCGGGTTCCGGCTGGCCATGCTCGGCCTCAACGCCATGCGCCCCATCGTGGCGGCCCGGGGCATCGGGCTGGCCGAGGGTGCCCTGATGTACGCCACCGAATACGTGCAGCAGCGGGCGGCCTTCAACAAGACCATCGCCGACTTCCAGGGCATCCAGTGGGAGATCGCCAAGTGCGCCGTCGACATCGAGGCAGCTCGGCTCCTGACGTATCGCGCCGCCGTCCTGGCCGACGCCGGCAAATACACCAAGGAGTACGTGCCCTTCCTCTCCATGGCCAAATATCACGCCACCGAGCTGGCCGTGCGCGCCTCCTCCCTGGCCGTGCAGCTCCTCGGGGCGGCCGGTTACATGGAGGACCATCCGACCGAGCAGTGGTACCGCGACGCCAAGCAGCTCACCATCGTCGAGGGCACCTCCCAGGTGCAGCTGGGTCTGATCGCCCGGGGCGTGCTGGACCGGGACCTGTGGTGGGACTGACTTGGGCCGAGGTCCTGATCCGGCTCAGCCGGCGTGAATCACTGAGCGAGGCCGAGGCGGAGGAGATCATGGGCGTGGTCTTCCGCGGCGAGGCCACACCGGCTCAGATCGGTGCCTTCTTGACCCTGCTCCACGCCAAGGGAGAGACCGCGGCCGAGGTCACCGGGCTGGCCCGCGCCATGGTGGACGCCGCCGTGCCCTGCCCGCTCGATGTGGCCGAGGTGGTCGTCGATCTGGTCGGCACGGGGGGCGATCGGCTCTCCAGCATCAACGTGACGACGCTGGCCGCATTCATCACCGCCGGTGCCGGGGTGAAGGTATGCAAGCACGGCAACCGGGCCGCCTCGTCGTCGGTCGGCACGGCCGACGTGCTCGAGGCCCTGGGCGTCGCCCTCGACATCGGAGCGGCCGGCGTGGCCCGGTGTGTGGCCGAGGCCGGGATGGCCTTCTGCTTCGCCCAGGCCTTCCACCCGGCGATGCGGTTCGTGGGACCGGTGCGCAGGGAGCTCGGCGTGCCGACGGTCTTCAACTTCCTCGGCCCTCTGACCAACCCGTCGCGCACCCGCCATCAGCTGGTCGGGGTCAGTGATCCCGCCATGGCGCCGATCATGGCCGACGTGTTCGGGGCCACGGGGAGCAGGCGCACGTTCATCGTCCGGGCCGACGACGGTCTCGACGAGCTGAGCGTGACGTCCGCCTCCAGCGTGACCGAGGTGCGCGGCGACGGGGCCGGCGGCTACGAGCGTTCCGAATGGAGGGTCGACCCGGCCGCGCTGGGCTTCGGCCCGTCGACACTCGACGACCTGCGCGGCGGCGACGCCGCGTTCAACGCGTCGGTCATCCGCACGGTGCTCGAGGGTGAACACTCGCCCCGCCGCGACATCGGACTCCTCAACGCCGCGGCGGCCCTGATGGTGGCCGGCCGGGTCGAACAGCTCGACCAGGGTGTCGCCCTGGCCACCGAGGCGATCGACAGTGGACGGGCCCTGGGCGTGCTGGACGCGCTGGTCGCTACGTCGCAGCGGGCAGCAGAAGAGCGCCCCGCGACGGACTGACGGTCCAGGCCCGGCGACCACCGTGGGCGTCGGGGTCCAAGGCGGGGGAGTCGGGCGCACACAAGGCGATCACGCAGCCGCCGAAACCACCCCCGCACATGCGGGCACCGAGGACACCGGGCTGGCGCAGCAGGTGCTCGACGAGCTCGTCGACGGCGGGGACCGACACCAGGTAGTCGGCGGCCAGGCTGCGGTGACCCTCGGTCATGACCTCGCCCACTCCGCCCAGATCGCCCCTCTCGAGCCGGCGTTCCGCCTCGAGGACCCGGGCGCACTCCGTGATGACGTGCCGGGCCCGCCGCCTGAGCACGGCGTCGGTCAGCGCGCTCAGGTCGCTCAGGGAACACAAGCCGAGAGGTCGCCCGAGCTGCTGGGCCGCCCGCTCGCACTCGTTGCGACGGGTGGCGTAGGGCGAGTCGGCCAGGAGGCGGGGTGCCTCGCTGTGCACGACGACGAATGCCGCCTCTGCCGGCACCACCACTGGCCTGGTCTCGAGGGTGTCGAAATCGATATGGAGGGCATGTCCCGCGGTGGCGCCCGCGATGGCGAGGGGATCGAGCAGTCCGACGTGGGAGCCCGCGAGGCGCTCGGCCTCCTGCTCGGTACGGGCCAGGGCGAGGGGTTCGGGGTCGTGGCCGAGGGCGAGCAACAGGGCGACCGAGAAGGCCGCACTCGACGAGAGGCCGGCACCGACGGGGACGGTGCTGGTGACCGTGATCGAACCGCCGCCGCCGTCGGGTGGGGTGCGGAACCGCAGGAGGGCGGCCGCCAGGAGGGCGTCCGGCGGCAGGGAGGCGGAGAGCGGCCCGGTGGGGCCGCCGAGATCGGCCAGGGGGATCTCGAGAGGCGCGTCGGGGAACTGGTCGGACTCGATGCCGACGAGGAAGCTGCCCGGTTTCGGCGTGAAGCTGACCTCGGTGGCCAGGTCGATGGCCATGGGGAGGGAGAGGCCCCCGTTGTAGTCGGTGTGGTCGCCGATGATGGTGACGCGGCCGGGGGCACGGGCGGTGGGCACGAAGTCCAGCTTGGCCCGCCGCCGGGCGGCGTTGGGACATGGGCGATCGGCTCGCCGCCGCCGCACCGCCGTCGGGACCAGCTTGACCGTCGCCGTGGAGCGGGTCACGATCCTGCGATGACAGAGCGCAGTGGACCGCTTCGGGGGATCAAGATCATCGAGCTGGCGGGCATCGGGCCCGGGCCGTTCACCTGCATGATGCTGGCCGATGCCGGGGCGTCGGTCCTGCGCCTCGAGCGGGCGGCGCACGGGGCGGTCGAGATCGGGGCCGAGCTCCAGAAGTCGGGCCGACCGGCCGCGTGGGACCTGCTGAACCGGTCCCGGCCTTCGGTGGGCATCGACCTCAAACACCCCGACGCAGTGTCGCTCATCCTCGACCTGGTCGAGCAGGCAGACGGATTGGTCGAGGGCTTCCGGCCCGGGGTGGCCGAGCGCCTCGGTCTCGGGCCCGAGGTATGCCTCGAGCGCAACCCGCGCTTCGTCTACGGCCGCATGACGGGCTGGGGGCAGGACGGGCCGATGGCGGCCCTGTCGGGCCACGACATCGACTACATCTCCATCGGGGGCGCCCTGTGGTCGATGGGTCGGGCGGACTCGGCGCCGGTGCCACCGTTGAACATGGTGGGCGACTTCGGGGGCGGGGGGATGCTCCTGGCCTTCGGGATGGTCGCCGCGCTGCTCGAGGCGGCCCGCTCCGGTGAAGGTCAAGTGGTGGACGCAGCCATGACCGACGGCTCGGCGGTGCTGATGACGATGATCCATGCCTTCCGCCTCAACGGGCTGTGGAACGAGGAGCGGGGGGCGAACATGCTGGACACCGGGGCGCCCTTCTACGAGGTCTACGAGACCTCGGACGGGCAATGGATGGGCGTGGGTGCGATCGAGGGCAAGTTCTACGCGTTGCTGCTCGAGGGCCTCGGCTTGACGGACGACGCGTCGTTGCCGGCGCAGATGTCCCGCCAGGACTGGCCGGCGATGAAGCAACGCTTCGCCGCGATCTTCAAGACCAAGACGCGCGACGAGTGGTCGGCGATCTTCGACGGGACCGACGCCTGCGTGGCGCCCGTGCTCTCGCCCTGGGAGGCCCACCTGCACCCGCACAACGTGGCCCGGTCGACCTTCATCGAGGTGGACGGCGTGACCCAGCCGGCGCCCGCCCCGCGGTTCTCGCGTACCCCTTCGGCCGTCTCCAAGCCGCCGTCGCCGGCGGGGGCCGACACGGTCTCCGCGCTGGTCGAGTGGGGCGTGGAGGAGGACACCGTGACGAAGCTGCGCGAATCGGGGGCGCTCAGCTAAGGGTTCCCCGTCGGGTCGCCGCCCCTACTCGCCACGATGCCGCGCCGGTCGCCGGACGCGGCATGCGGGAGGCACCCGAAGGCGCCTCCCGCATGACCGTGACTCGGATCCGGTGTGGTCCGGTTCGTCAGATGCCGTTGCTGATCCCCGCCACATCGGTGACACCGGTGCCTCCGAGCGACCCGGAGAAGCCGGCGTCGCCGTAGGAGAAGATGCCGCCGTCGGACGCGACGAACCAGTAGCCCCTGCCGGTGGGTGAGGTGTCCATGCCGACGATGGGCTCGTTCAGCTTGAGGCTGCCGGTCGAGCCGTAGAAACCGGCGTCGCCGTAGGAGAAGATCCCGCCGTCTGCGGCGACGAACCAGTAGCCCTTGCCGTCCGGTGTCGAGGTCATGCCCACGACCGGCTGGTTGAGGTGGATGCTCCCGGTCGAGCCGTAGAAGCCGGCGTCGCCGTAGGAGAAGATCCCTCCATCGGAGGCCACCAACCAATAGCCCTTGCCGTCAGGGGTGGCGGCCATGCCGACGATCGGCTTGTTCAGGTGGAGACTCCCGGTCGAACCGTAGAAGCCGGCGTCGCCGTAGGAGAAGATCCCGCCGTCAGACGCCACGAACCAGTAGCCCTTGCCGTCCGGGGTGGCAGCCATGCCCACCACGGGCTTGTTGAGATGCAGGCCTCCCGTGGAGCCGTAGAAGCCGGCGTCACCACTGGCGAAGACGCCACCGTCGCCCCCGACCATCCAGTAGCCGGCGCCCGTCGGCGTGGCGGCCATGCCCACGATCGGAGCGTTGAGGTTGTAGTCGAAGGCGCCGTCGAGGTAGTCCAGGTAGTTGTCGTTGCCGAATCCGGTGATCTCGCCCTGCTGACCATAGAGGTAGTAGCCCTGGCCCGGGGTGCTAGGGGTGAGGTTGTAGGCGATCGTGCCGGAGATGTCGACGGAGGCATTGGTGCAGTCGAACTGGACGCCGACCGTCTGAATCGGCTGCGATCCGGTCGTGACGACGAACTGGTCGAGCTCGGCAGACATGCTTGCGTCCTCACCGGGGGCAGCTCCCGTTCCGGTCCCACATGTCATGCCGTCAGCTGACACATTCGCAGTGAGAGTCGGGTCGTAGACCGTGCCCGCCTGGAGCTGACTCTCGAGTAGGAGAAAACTTCCTCCGTCGGCGGTTCCTGGGCCGTCGCCGAACGAGATGCAGAGAGGCGATGTCGCGCCCTCGTTGCAGTTCGATTTGGTGCTGTCGTAGGTCGCGGTCGGATTTGCCCACTCGTTCACTGTGGACGTGTCCGTCGAAAGGTCGGTCACGTCAATGATGACTTCGTTGAGAGGCGCCACCGAGGAGTGGGCCACGCTCGAACGCGCATGAGGCGCAGCGGCTGGAGTGCCGTGGGCTGACCACGTGTTGACACCGAGAGCTTGGGCCGGCGCCGCCATGGTGACCAGCGCCAATGCGGCAGCGCCGGTGGTCATTACTCCAAGCAACGCGGGTCGCCAACGGCGCACACGCGTCGTTCGCAAGACGAGCATGTCTGATCCTTTCTGAAGGTGAGCGGCGAAGGATAGGCCGAGCTGGGAGCGGGAGCGGTGAGGATTTCGAATTCCAAGTACTTCACGAAACGGGAGTCGGTACTCTGCGTTCGCCTCCATCCACGCTGGACGAGCTCCGCCAACCTGAGCGAAGCCAGGGCATTTGGCCGACTGAAAATCGGTGCCACCTCGTCGAGGGCGATGAGCTCGTAAAGGCCCGTGCGTTCGTGGTGCTGTCACCAAGGTAACGAGCGCCCTCCAAAGGCGGATGTGGCATTGGCGGATGAGATGCATCGTGTCTTCCTTCCTGAAGATGGCGGGATGCGGGCCTGAGCTCACGACCCGCACGGTACGAAAGGGCGGTAATGCCTCGGTAAAGGCAGCGAGCGCAGAGGTGTGACGCCGCCTTCAGGCTTCGCTGTAGGGCAGCGTCACGTGCACCGGTGGTCGCCAGCAGCCCACGCGGAGCGACAGTACGTGTTGGACACTGACACTCATGTCAGGGCGGGATCCGTTGCGGTGTGGCAGCGCTGTGCTGCTGGCCCGCGTCGTGTTCATCGTTTCCATCATGACGACCTCCCTTTCGGTTTCTCGTTGGTCGTGCCAGTGGTTTACAGACGGCCGGTAACGCCTGAGTAAGGCCAGCTCGGAGGCAATGTGGATCCTCGGTTCGCATTACCGGCTCTTTACCGCGCCCCCGTACGTTCATGGCATGGAGCCCCATGCGCCCGTGTCGGTGACGACATCGACCCGAAACGGAGTTGCGCTAATGTCCGCCCTCCCTGGGGTGAGGAGGTCGTCCGAAGCAGGTAGCGACGACCACGAAGGAGGACTTCAGGTGTCAGCAACGATGGCACCCATAGCGGGGGCCTCGGCGACACGATCTCGACTGGTACCAGCAAGCTATTCCACGCCGGCGCGTCTGCGACTGGCACTCACCTCACTCGCCCTCCTCGCGCTGGTTGCCGGTGTCTGTGGGGCTGTGGCTGCTGCCCAACGACAGTCGGACTCGTCGGCTTCGTGGCGGACGGCGGAACCGCTCATGGTGACCGCTCAGGCCATCGACACATCGTTGTCCGACGCGGACACGACGGCCGCGGCGTCGTTCCTCCAGGGGCGCTTGGAGCCGGCGCCGCTCGAGCACCGCTACCAGAGCGACCTGGCGACCGCGGCGAGCAGCGTTGCCGCGGCGGCGCAAGAGGCCGGGACCGATCCGCGTGTCGCCGGCGCCCTCCGCACGCTCTCGACCAACCTGCCGGTGTACTCGGCCATCGTGCAGGAGGCCGACTTCAACGAGCGCCAGCAGTGGTATCCGCTGGCGGCCGCCTACATCTCCGAGGCGAACAACCTGATGCGGACCCGGATCCTGCCTGCGGCGGCGCAGGTCTACGGGACCGAGGGGCACCAACTCTCCAGCGATCAGTCGAGGGCGATCGCTCCGGTTCTGCCCTTCATCGCGGCCGGTGCGTTCTTCTTGCTGCTCGTCGTGCTCGTGGGTGTCCAGAGCTGGCTCGGTCGAAGATTCCGCCGGCGATGGAACGTGGCCCTGGTCCTGGCCACGGTGGCAGCACTCGGGTTCGGTCTGTGGGCCGTCGTCGCCATGACGAACCAGGAGAACGGCGTCACGGCGGCACGGCAGAGTGGCTCGCGGGCCGTGTCGACCTTCACCCAGGCGAGAATCCTTGCCCTCCGGGCTCGGGCCGACGACGAGCTCACGCTGCTCACCCGTGACTCCGACCCGACGTATCAGCAGGACTACACCAGCACCGAGGCGGCACTGACGCACATGCTCAACTCGCGGATGACCCGCCTGGTCGGCACCGACGACACCCAGCGGACCCAGCTCCACGATGCCCGGTCCGGGGTCGCGTCCTACGAGGGTCTGCACCGGCAGATTCGCAGGGACGACCTGGCGGGCGACCTTCCCGACGCGATCACCCTCGCGTCGGGCTCGGGTCCACATCAGGTCCCCGCGACGTCCGCGGACCTCGACCATGTCCTGACCCGGGGCATCGATGGATCCCAGATCTCGTTCGATCACGCCACGTCGGAGGCGGCAACGGATTTGAACGGACTCGCCTGGGGCCTGGTCTTCGGGCTCCTGGTCGTGCTCATCCTCCTCTACATCGGATTCCGACCTCGACTCGAGGAGTATCGATGACGTCGGCCCGGGCAACCGTGTGGCGGCGACGCCCGGTCGAGACGGCAGCGCTCCTTCTCGTGGCGGCGCTCCTCGTTGCCTGCGGCACGGGTGTCACGGCCGGAGCCTCGACACCTGCGCCCGACGTTCTGCCCAAGGGGGCCGAGATCGTGCACCCGCACCCGACCGGTACGGCCTGCGACGCCACGGCCAGCCTGGCCCCTCCAGCGGCCATGCCGACGCCGGGGGACATGCCGAGCGGTTCGTACATGGCGGAGATCAAGGCGCGGGGCTATCTCCGGGTGGGAGTCGACCAGAACACCTACCTGTGGGGGTACCGCGATCCGGTGACAGGCGCCCTGTCGGGCTTCGACATCGACATGCTGGACCAGATCGCCGTGGCCATCTTCGGTTCGGATTCTCCGCGGTACGTACGGCCCGTCATCGTCCCGAACACGGAGCGGGAGCAGGCCGTCGAGTCGGGGCGCGTGGACGTGCTGGCCGAGACGATGACGATCACCTGCGATCGCGCCAAGAAGGTGGATTTCTCGAGTGTCTACTACGAGGCGGGGCAGCAGATCCTCGTGCCCTACAACTCGACGATCACCGGGCCCCAAGACCTGGGTGGCAAGCGGGTGTGCGCCATCAACGGCTCCACGTCGCTGAGCAACCTGGTCGGTCCGTCCATGCCCCGACACATGCAGCTCTGGGGTGTGGCCAACCAGACGGACTGCCTGGTCATGCTCCAACAGGGCCAGGTGGACGCCATCAGCACCGACAACGCCATCCTCGTCGGGCTGGAGGCACAGGACCCGAACACGAAACTGGTCGGGCCGACCTTCAGCAGCGAACCGTACGGCATGGCCATCAGCAAGGCGCACCCGGACTTCACCCGATTCGTCAACGGCGTGCTGGCCCTGGTCGAGGCCGACGGCACCTGGACCCAGATCTACGACCAGACGCTGGCCCCCTTCACCCATGCCCCGGCCCCGGCCCCGCCCCCGGCGACCTATCGGTGATCACCATGACCAAGCGGAGCATCTTCGACGTCGACCGCCGTATCGCCGGCGCGCGCACCATGCTCGACCGCGCGACACGGCGCCTGGTCGACATCGACGCCGATGTGACCAGGCAACTCCTGGCGGCCTCGGGTGCCCTGCGGGGCCAAACGGCGTCACGGTGGGCAGATGCCTCGTCCCGGCTCGACGGCCTCTGGCGTGATCAGCTCGCGCTGGACCAGCTGCTCGAGAGGGTGGCGCACGTCCGCCAGCAGCGGCTGTGGTGGTCCCAGGCCGCCCTGGCCGAGCTGGACGACCTGTTGGAGGGCGCCCATGTCCTCATCGCACAGAGCGATCCTGGTCCGCTCACGCTCACCGGCAACAGCGCACGGGTGCGCAGGACGACGATCGAAGCGGTACTCGAACAGATGTCCCGTGACTACGACATCGTGGCCGCGCTGGTCTGCCAGGTGGCCGAGGTCTGGGCGGAACCGACCCAGCGCCTCGATGCCCTGGCGCACCAGGTCCGCGAGGTCGCCGACAGCACGACATGGTTCGGGGCTCAAGGGCCGCCGGAGCTGGCCACACTGGCGCCGGCACTGGCCGCTGCCCTCGACCAGGCCCATCACGACCCTTTGGAGCTCGACCTGTCCGAGGTGGAGGTGCTCGAAGAACGCGTGGCCCGCCTCGTCGTGCTCGTGTCGCATCTGGCACGAGGCCGGCACGAGCGGGACGCCGACCTGATCGCCATCTCCGAGTCCGTGCAACGTGGCATGCACGACCTGGCGCAAGGAAAGTCGGCTCTGGCTGATTCCTCCGCACGAGTGGTGATGCCGACGTCGGCGTCGGAGGTGGCGGACGAGCTCGGTCTCGCGCTCGGGCAGTTGGGTCGGGAGTGCACGGCCTTCCTGGCTTCGGACGCGCCGGTCGACTGCGTGACGCTGCGTGGCCGCGTGGACGAACTGCGGGCGAGGCTGGCCGCCGTGCTGGCTCTCGGCCCCGAGCGGGTCGGCGAACGAGACGAGCTGCGTGGCGTGTTGGAGGCGTACCGAGCGAAGGTACGGCATCTCGGTCTCGCCGAGGACGCTGAGCTCGACCTGCACTACGAACAGGCCCAGGCAGAGCTGTCGCTGGCGCCCTGTGACGTGGAGCGGGCGGCACGGCTGGTCGAACAGTACAGACGGACCGTCACGACACGGACCGGAGGTGTGCAGTGAGCGCCTCGTGCCGACGTGCCGGGTGCATCGGCCACATCGACGACGGCTATTGCGACACCTGCGGGCATCGCGAGACCGGGACCCAGCCCGGCCCCGCCGAGACTCCTGCTGGCGCGCCGACCCCGACCTCGTCAGCGGTCGTGCCCGACGCGCGGGCGGGGGCTCCGTGCGGCCACTCGGGATGTGCGGGGATGGTGGCCGCCGACGGGTATTGCGATCAGTGTGGCCGCGCCGCGTCCAAGGGTTCCGGGCTCTCGGAGGCGCGCACAACTCCGCCCCTGGAGCTGGCCGCCGGGGCGCCGTCCGCGCTCTCGGCCGCCTCCGTGGGGACGAGCACCGTGCGCAGGGTCTCGGCCGCGTCGATCGGCACCGCGGCGAGTGGCGCGACGCCCGGCAGCCAACGGGCCGGCCTCGGTGCCGGCCTGGTCGATCTTCCGTCGATCCCCGAACGCGATCCGTTGGACGCGGTCATCCAGAATCCGGAAGTCACGGAGAAGAAGCGGTACTGCGGTCGCTGCGGGCACCCCGTCGGACGCGTCCGCGGCCCTCGTCCCGCCCGGCCGGAGGGCTACTGCCCGCATTGCGGCGCGCAGTACTCCTTCACGCCCAAGCTGGCGCCGGGGGACCTGGTCGCGGGCCAATACCTGGTGGCGGGATGCCTGGCCCACGGCGGACTGGGTTGGGTCTACCTGGCCCAGGACATGAATCTCGACGGATCATGGGTGGTCCTCAAGGGCCTTCTCGATTCCGGGGACAACTCGGCCATGGCGGCCGCACTGGCGGAGAAGCGCTTCTTGACGGAAGTTCGACACGCCAACATCGTGCGCATCTACAACTTCGTGCAGCACGGCGGTGCCGGCTACATCGTGATGGAGTACATCGGGGGCGAGTCGCTCAAGGAACTCCGGCTCCGCCATCGGGCGGAGACCGGCGGCCCGTTGCCCGTCGCCCAGGCCATTGCGTATGTGTTGGGCATCCTGCCCGCCCTGGCCCACCTGCATCACCGAGGCCTGCTCTTCTGCGACTTCAAGCCCGACAACGTGATCCGTACCGGAGAACACATCACGCTGATCGATCTCGGCGGGGTCCGCCGAGAGGACGATCAGCACAGCGACCTCTACGGGACGGTCGGCTATCAAGCCCCAGAGGTCGGTGAGCGCGGGGCCAGCGTCGCCTCGGATCTCTACACCGTGGGACGGACCCTGGCGGTCCTCAGCATCGACTTCCCCGGCTATCAGGACGAGAAACGGCACGCCACGTCGCTCCCGCCCGTCGCCGACGTGGCGGTGTTCGAGCGCTACGACTCCTTCTACCGCTTTCTCCTCCGGGCGACGGCCGTCGATCCGAGCGCTCGGTTCCAGAGTGCGGAGGAGATGGCCGAACAACTCCTCGGTGTCCTCCGCCAGGTCGTCGCCGTCGACGGGGGCAGCCCGTCTCCCGCCGCCAGCGTCCTCTTCAGCGCCGAGCTGGGTGCCGCTCCCGACGGCAACCACTGGCAATTCCTCCCCCTGCCCGCCGTCGACCCCACCGACCCGGCTGCGGGGATCTTGGCCACGCTGGCTCTCGCCAGCCCCTCGCAGCAAGAGACCCTGCTGGCCACGACGCCGCCTTCTCCGGAGTTGAGCCTGGCCGTGGCCCGGCTCGCCATGGAGCGGGGTGACCTCGAGGTGGCCGCGGCTGAACTCGAGTCGGCGGAGTCCCAGGGTGGAGGCTGGCGCGTCGCGTGGTGGCGTGGCGTCTTGTTGGTCGCCGAAGGCCAGGCCTCCGAGGCGGTCCGCTATTTCGCCGCGGTGTCCGCGGAGCTGCCCGGTGAACTGGCACCGAAGCTGGCCCTGGCCGCCTGTCACGAACACGAGTCCACGCATGCCCCGGACGAGGCGCTTCGCACGGCGGGGCTGCGGGCGGCGGCCAGGACCTACAGCCTGGTGGCGTCGACGGACCCGACCTGTGTCACCGCCTGCTTCGGGCTGGCCCGTGTCTGCATGACCCTGTGTGACCGAGACGGGGCGGTGGCCGCCCTGCAGCGGGTGCCGCGCTCGTCCGCCTCCTTCGTCGACGCGCAGGTGACGCTGTGCTCGGTCCTGTGCGCGGACATCCCCGGTGAGGCGCCCACGCTCGCACACCTCGTCGCTGCCTCCAAGGCCTTGCACTCCGTGACCCTCGACAGCTCGGTCCGCCTCCCCCTGGCGCGTGACGTCCACAGCCGGGCACTGGCCCTCCTGGTCGACGGGAAGGCGCCTCCACAGCAGGAGCTGATCATCTGTGACGCACCGTTGACCGAGGACGGACAACGGCTCGCCATCGAGCAGGATTTGCGCGACTTGGCCAAGCGCGCTTCGAAACCCGAAGAGCGCTGGCGCCTGGTGGACCTGGCCAACGAACTTCGACCGCGCACACTGACCTGACTGGAGTCCAAGACCATGACCGTGCAGACCGACGACGAACTGCTTTCGTGCACCACCTGCGGATCACCCGTGTTCGAGGACGAGTCCTTCTGCGAATCCTGTGGCGTCGAGGCACACGGAGGCACGCCCACAGCCGGTTCCGTCCACGGAGAGGAGGACCTGGGGATCGTGGCAGCGGTCACCGATCGGGGTCGCCGGAGGCCACGCAACGAGGACGCCTTCGCCGTCGCGGCGGGACCGAGCCGCTTCGTGGCGGTGGTCTGCGACGGTGTGGCCAGCACCGCCAACCCGGACCGGGCCGCCCGGGCCGCCGCCGCTGCTGCCCTCGAGTCTCTCGAACCCCTCATGTCGTCGGCCGCATGGCCCGACGTGCCCGAACTCCATCGGAGAGTCGAGGAGGCGTTCGATGCCGCGCAGGCCGCCGTGGCGGGCGTCGAGCAGGGAGAACCGGACGGTAACGACCTGGCGCCTTCGACGACGCTCGTGTTGGCCGTGGGCGACCACCAGCAGGCCGTCGTGGCCAACGTGGGCGACAGCAGGGCGTATTGGCTGGCCGACGACCCCGAGCGCAGTCGTGCGTTGACCATCGACGACTCGGTCGCCCAGGAACTCATCGCCCAGGGCGCCCTGCCGGAGGAGGCGCTGGCGGATCCCGAGGCCCATGTCATCACACGCTGGATCGGCGCCGACGCCGACTCGGTCTCACCGACCGTGACGACGCACGAGCTCGCCGATCCGGGGATCCTGCTCCTCTGCAGCGACGGGTTGTGGAACTACTTCGAAGACCCGTCCCGGATGGCCTGCCTGGTGCCCCAGGGCAGCCCGACACCCATCGCCGTGGCGCGCGCCCTGACGGACGCAGCACTCGCCGCCGGAGGTTCGGACAACATTGCGGTCGTGGCGGCACGACCGGCGCCGGACGGCGTGGGAACGAGGGGGGCAGGATCGGGGGAGGTGTCGACGTGACGAGCTTCGAGATCGAGTGCTTTCACAACATGTATCTGCCGCGGGGCGGTACCCGGGTCAACGTCGTGGTGACGGTGACCGCACAGGGTGCAGACTTCGTGGCCTCAGCACCGCAGGACCGGTCGGAGATCCTGATCGTCGACACGTCGGGCTCCATGGACGGAGACAAGCTGCGCGAGGCCAAGGCGGCGACGGTGGCGGCCATCGCCCAGATTCCCGACGGTGTCCGCTTCGGCGTGATCGCCGGCAGTTCTCGCGCTCGCTTGGCCTATCCCTCCTCGCTCCCTCTGGCCATGGCCTGGGACGAGACGCGGCGAGAAGCCCAAGCGGCGGTGCATTCGTTGGAAGCCAAGGGCGGTACCGCCATGGGGCGCTGGATCGCCTTGGCAGCCGAGTCGTACGGCACGGGAGAGGGCATCCGTCACGCCATTCTGCTCACCGACGGCAAGAACGAGAGCGAACCGGCCGAGGCTCTCGACGCCAGCCTGGAACAGGCAAAGGGCATGTTCCAATGCGACTGTCGGGGGGTCGGGGCGGACTGGAACGTCGCCGAGCTGCGCAAGGTGGCCTCGGCGCTCACGGGGACGTGTGACATCATCGAGAAGCCAGAGGCGATCGAGGCGAGTTTCGCCACACTGCTGCGCGACTCGCTACGCAAGGAGGTGGCCGATGTCCGCTTGCGAGTGTGGACACCACAGGGCGCGTCGGTGGCCGCGCTCAAGCAGATGGAACCGTACGTCGACCTGGTCGCCAATCGAATCGACGTGGGGCCGCTCGTCGGCGAATACTCGCTCGGCTCCTGGGGATCGGAAAGCCGAGACGTCTTTCTGAGCGTGCTGGTGCCTCCCCAGGAGCCCGGCGAGGAGATGATGGCGGCCCGGGTGACACTCGTGGTGGACGGCAACGAGGCCAGCCGGTGCGGGATCCCTGCGGCCTGGACGGACGACGAGGCGAAGTCGACCGGCATTCCGATGCGCCTGGCGGAGGTCCTGGGCGACGAGGAACTGGTCTCCGACGTGCAGCGCTGTGTCGATTCGTTCCGCGTGGGCGACCGCGACTCGGCGATCGCCGACGCGAGCCGGGCCGTCCGCAAGGCGTACGAGGCAGGGAACGCGGAGATGCTCGATCTGCTCTCCCAGGTCGTCGACATCGATGACCCGGCCACCGGACGGGTACACCACAAGCCCAAGGTCGAGAAGATGGACATGATGCGCCTCGAGTCGCGGTCGACCCTGACCAAGCGCACCAGGCCGCCCGTGACGCCCGGGGGCGACCCGGGTCAGGGAGGAGGGTCGTGACCCCGGTGTGCCCGTCCGGCCACGACTCCGAATCACCGCACGTCTGCAGTCGCTGCGGCCGATCGATCGAGAATTCCCAGGAGCCGGCAGAACCAGCCGGCGTGTGCCCGAACTGCAATTCGGCCATGGCGTCGAACGGGAACTGCCCGCAATGCGGCTTCCTGGCCGGCGGGTCCGATCCAGCGGCACCCTGGATCGACGAGAACTGGGGGGTGCTCATCCGGCTCGACCGGGACTATTTCGAGCGACTCGATCCGGACGGGGTGGACTTCCCCGAGACAACCCATTCGCGCCGGGTCAATCTCGTCGGCGATCTCATCACGATCGGCCGACGGAGCAAGACGCGCGAGATCAGGCCCGACATCGATCTGGCGACGGGGACCGAGGACACCGCCACCTCGCACCGGCACGCCGTCCTGATGCGCCAGCCCGAGGGCAACTGGGCGGTGGTGGACCAGACTTCGACGAACGGCACCTATCTCAACGACGACGACGATCCGGTTCCGCCCAATCAACCGGTGCCGTTGGCGGACGGGGACCGCATCCATGTCGGCTACTGGACGACCCTGACCATGGAGCGGCTCGATTCCTCCGAGCAGCACGTCGATGTGGACAGCCGCCCCTCGAAGTCCACCCGCAACGTCGCTCGCGCCCGCCGCATGGTCGAGGTCGATCTCCTCGGGCCGTTGGAGGTGCGCGTCCACGGGGCGGCCGTTCCGATGGGCGCACCGCGCGACCGTGCGGTCCTGTCCCTCCTGGCGTTGCGCATCGGCACTCCGGTGTCGGTCCTCGATCTCGAGTTGGCCCTGTGGTCCGACGAGCCCCCCAACACGGCCGACAAGGCCCTCCAGGGCTACGTCGTCAACCTGCGCAAGGTGTTGCCCGAGAAGAGCATCGACACCCAGGCGCCCGGCTACCGGCTCAACGGTCCGAAGGACGCTGTCGACACCCACCGGTTCGAGCGCCGCTGCAGCCGAGGACGCGCCTTGCTCCTCTCGGGCCACCCGGGGGCGGCGGCGGCGGAGCTGGAGCGAGCCCTTCGGCTTTGGCGGGGCGAGCCACTGGTCGATCTGACCAGCAGTCCCATCGGCGTCGCGGAGTCGATGAGCCTGAAAGAGCGCCGGGCCGCGGCGCAAGAGGATCTCTTCGAGGCGCGCCTCCAGTTGGGCCACCACTACGACCTCATGGCGGATTTGGCCGCCGCCGTCGAGGCGGAGCCGATGCGACAGCGCCGGTGGGCGCAGCAGATGTTGGCGCTCTACCGGTCGAGTCGCCAGCAGGAGGCGACGCTGGCGTTCCAACGTCTCTCGACGCTCTTGGTGGAGAGCGGACTGAATCCGTCGCCGGAGCTCGAGGCGCTCGATCGGGCCATCCTCTTCAACGATCCCGCCTTGCAGTGGGCGGCGCCCCGTGAACCGGGCGCCGGTGCGGCGCCGGTGGCAATCTCTCCTTGAACGGTTGCCGCGCCGACGCGGCATCCCCGAACGGCGCGGGCAGGGCGTCGATGGTGCGGACCACGTTCGCATACGCGCTCGCGGCACCCCGTACATTGGCATGGTGGCGATGGCCCCCAAGATCGAACAGTTCAAGGACATGGCCCGCCAGGCCGGACACGACCTGTTCGACCAGGCGCACCCGATCGGCCGTCTCTCGCTGGTGCAATGCGCGATGCTGGGCGGCGACACGCTGGTCACGATCTCGCTGGCCGGTTCGCTGTTCTTCTCCATCTCGCCGACGGCGGCGGATCACAAGGTGCTGTTGTACCTGCTGTTCACCATCGCGCCCTTTGCCATCGTCTCGCCCCTGCTGGGACCGCTCATCGACCGGAGCCACGGGGCACGCCGCCTCATGGTGGTGTCCTCCGGGGTCGGACGGGCGATCCTGTGCCCGCTCATGGCGACGCACATCCACAGCCTCCTGCTCTTCCCCCTGGCCTTCTTGGTGCTGGTGTGCTCGAAGCTCTACCTGGTCACCAAGGGCGCCCTGGTCCCCGAGATGTCGGCCCTCCAGGGCGTCGACGCGTCGGGGGAGCAGGCGGGCTACGCCACGCTCAACGCGCGGCTCACGCTGCTCGGGACAGCGGCCGGCTTCGTGGTGTCGGTCCCCGGGGTCATCCTCTACAAGCTGGGCGGCTCGGCGGCCGTCCTGGTCTTCGCCACCTTGGTCTTCGTCGCCGCGGCCGTGGCCGGCTCCCGCCTGCCGGTGGTGAGCACCAGGCCCGGGCAGCAGGCCTGGTCGGACTCGACGCCTGCCGTGCGCGAATTCGGCCAGCCCACGGCGCGCGACGAGCAGCTGGCCCGCGAGCAGGACCTCTTGCGGCTCCAACCCGTGGCCCATCCGGAGGTCTTGCTGGGGCTCACCGCCATGTGCATCGTGCGCGGCCTGACCGGCTTCATGACCTTCATGCTGGCGTTCGGCCTGCGCCGCATGCACGGCGTCGGTCTCGAGTGGTACGGCTTCGTGCTGGCGGGCACCGGGATCGGGGCCATCGTCGGCCTCGTCCTGGTCGGACGGTTGCGAAAACGCCTGAGCGAGCAGCAGCTGCTCTTGTGCTCGCTCTGGCTCATCGCCATCGCCGCTGCGGGCATCGCCGCCTGGGGGACGCTGTTCGCCCAGGTCGTCCTGGCCTTCGTCGTGGGTCTGAGCGGCGCCGTGGCCCAGCCGTCCTTCGACGCCATGACGCAGCGCTACATCCCGATCTCGGCCCAGGGCCGGGCCTTCGCGCGGTTCGGCATGCGCCAGCAACTGGTCTGGGTGGTGGGATCACTGATCCCGCTGATCGTGGCCTTCTCCCTCCCACAGGGCGACGCCACCATGGCGGTGCTGGCCGCGCTCGGCGGCCTGTCCTACGTGTCGGGACGCAAGGCCGCCCACGCACCGAGATTCGTGGCCCGCGACCTCAGGGAGATGCCCGGCGGAGAGTCAGCCGGATAGGCGAGAGGACGAGCCGAGCCGCTTCTCGAGGGCATCGACCTGCGCGCTGAGTGCATCGGGCAGGCGATCGCCGAATTGGGCGTAGTACTCCCGGATGAGGGGCACCTCGGCCCGCCAGCCGTCGGTGTCGATCCGCAGCAGCTCGTCCATGTCCTCTTTGGACACGTCGATGTTCTCGATGTCGATGGCGCCGGGTGCGGGCACCGCGCCGATCGGCGTGTCGAGCGCCTCGCCTACGCCGACGACCCGGTTGAAGATCCACTCGAGCACACGCGAGTTCTCGCCGTAGCCCGGCCACAGGAACTTGCCGTCGTCGCCCTTGCGGAACCAGTTGACGTAGAAGATCTTTGGCAGCTTCTCGGCGTCGGGCGCCTGGGCGCCGATGCTCAGCCAGTGGCTGAAGTAGTCGGCCATGTTGTAGCCGCAGAACGGCAGCATGGCGAAGGGGTCGCGGCGCAGGTTGCCCACGGCGCCGGCCTGGGCCGCCGTGGTCTCCGAGGCCATGATCGAACCGAGGAAGACACCGTGCTCCCAGTCGTTGGACTGGAAGACGAGCGGCACGACCGAGGCCCGACGTCCACCGAAGAGGACGGCGCTGATCGGCACCCCACGCGGGTCCTCCCATTCCGGGGCGATGGCCGGGTCCTGGCTGGCCGGCGCGGTGAAACGGGCGTTGGGGTGTGCGGCCGGCGTGCCGGACTCGGGCGTCCAGTCGTTGCCCTTCCAGTCGGTCAGGTGGGCCGGCAGCTCGTCGGTCATGCCCTCCCACCAGATGTCTCCGTCGTCGGTGAGGGCGGTATTGGTGAAGATGCAGTTGCCGTCGAGGGTGAGGATGGCGTTCGGGTTGGTGTGGGTGTTGGTGCCGGGCGCCACGCCGAAGAACCCGGCTTCGGGGTTGATGGCGTAGAGCTGCCCGTCGGGGCCGAACTTCATCCAACAGATGTCGTCGCCGACCGTCTCGACCTTCCAGCCGTCGATGGAGGGAATGAGCATGGCCAGGTTCGTCTTGCCGCAGGCCGAGGGGAAGGCGCCCGTGATGTAGCGGGTCTCGCCCTGGGGCGACGTCAGCTTCAGGATCAGCATGTGCTCGGCCATCCAGCCGGCGTCGCGCGCCATCACCGAGGCGATGCGCAGGGCGAAGCACTTCTTGCCCAAGAGGGCGTTGCCGCCGTAGCCCGAACCGAACGAGACGATCTCACGCGTCTCGGGGAAGTGGACGATGTACTTGTTCTCGGCGTCGCAGGGCCAGGGCACGTCGGCCTGGCCGGCTTCGAGCGGTGCGCCGACCGAGTGCAGGCACGGCACGAACTCACCGTCGTCGCCCAGGACCTCGAGGGCACCGGCGCCCATGCGGGTCATGATGCGCATGGAGACGGCCACGTAGGCCGAGTCCGTCAGCTGCACCCCGATGTGGGCGATGTCCGAACCCAACGGGCCCATGGAGAAGGGGACCACGTAGAGGGTGCGTCCCTTCATGCAGCCGGCGAAGAGTCCGTCGAGGAAGGTCCGCATCTCGGCCGGGTCCCGCCAGTTGTTGGTCGGACCGGCGTCGATCTCGTTCTCCGAGCAGATGAAGGTCCGGTCCTCGACCCGGGCCACGTCTCCGGGATCCGAGTGGGCCCAGTAGCTGTTGGGCCGCTTGGCGTCGGAGAGCTTGGTGAACGTGCCGGCGTCGACCAACTCCTGACAGAGGCGGTCGTACTCGTCGGCCGAACCGTCGCACCACTCGATGCGATCGGGCGTGGTCAGCGCGGCCACCTTCTCGACCCAAGCCAGGAGTTTCGCGTTCTTCGTTGGCGCCATCGTCGGGGGATCTGCTCCTTCTTCGGGCTGGATGCGGCGGGGTCCAATGCTAGGCATGTGCCGTGGGATCCCCCAAGCCGACGGACCTGTCTGCGCTCGCCGGTGAGGACGAACTCTTGCAGTTTATTCGGGGGATCCTGAAAAACGGAATCGAGCCACTGGGATTGGGCGACGACGCCGCAGTCCTCGCGATGCCCGAAGGCGGAGGGCCCTTGGTGCTGTCCGTGGACAGCGTGGTCGAAAGAGTGCACTTTGATCTGACTCTTTGCACTCCCGCTGACGTGGGATGGAAGGCCCTCATGGGGGCCCTCAGCGACCTGGCCGCCATGGGAGCCGCACCCCTGGGTGCGCTCGTCGCCCTCTGTGTCCCCGGGGCCGCCGGGGACGGTGCGGTGGCCCTGGGCGTCATGGAGGGTGTGGCCGAGGCGGCAGCCCTCACCGCATGTCCGATCGTGGGGGGCGATGTCTCGAGCTCCGAGCTGGTCGTCGTCGCCGTCACCGTCCTCGGGGTCATGGCGGGAGCCGGAGCCCCCGTCGCGCGCTCGGGTGCCCGGGCCGGTGACGCGGTGCTGGTGACGGGACCCTGCGGGCGCTCGGCGGCCGGGTTGCGCCAACTGCGGGCCGGGTCCGGGGCGGGGGAGGCCTACCGCCGGCCCCTGGCTCGGCTGCGGGAGGGCGAAGTGGCCCGGCGCGCCGGTGCCACGGCGATGATCGACGTGTCCGACGGCCTGGCCCTCGACCTCCATCGACTGGCCGATGCATCGAACGTCGGGTTCGCGTTGGCCTCGGTACCGGTGGCCGAGGGGGCCACACTGGCCGAGGCACTGGGCGGTGGGGAGGACTACGAGCTGGTGGTCACGCTCGATCCGGCGGCACAGGACGATCTGTGGGCAGCCTCGGCGGCCCTGGGCCTACGTGAGCCGGTGCTGATCGGGGTGCTGGTGCCCGAGGTGGGGACACGCACGTTGGCCGGTCAGCCGCTCGAGCGGCTGGGCTGGCAGCACCGCCTCGGGTGAGTCGTCAGCTGCCGCTACTGGGCTGGTAGTCCCTGCGCAGCGGCTTGGTCACCTTGCCCGCCCGAATGCACGAGGTGCACACGTGCAGCCGTTTTGGCGCGCCGTTGACGAGGGCGCGGACCCGCTGGATGTTCGGGTTCCAGCGTCGCTTGGTGCGACGGTGGGAGTGGCTCACGTTCATGCCGAACGAGGGCTGCTTGCCACAGATATCGCACACTGCTGCCATTGGAGAACCTTCCTGGGGTCAGGCCGCGGTCGACGGACCATGCAGACCTTCACGAACGGGTGACAAGGTTAGCATCCCCTGCCATGACCACCCCGGCGACCTTGGGCGCCGACGACCTGCGCGCCGTCATGGGGGGTTACCGAGACGCCCTGCGCTCCCACCAGAGCGATATCAACCGGCTCAACGTCTATCCGGTCCCCGACGGCGACACCGGGACCAACATGGCCCTGACCGTCGAGGCCGTGGTCAGTGAACTAGACGGCGTCGAGGCCGGGGCCGGTCTGGCCGAGGTCTGCAAGGCCATCGGGCACGGATCCCTCATGGGGGCACGGGGCAACTCGGGGGTGATCCTGTCCCAGCTCCTGCGGGGGATGAGCGAGCGGATGGCCCCGGTGGGCGCGGCCGGGGTGGGGCCCCAGACCCTGGTCGAGGCCATCACCCACGCCGCCGACCTGGCTCGCAAGGCGGTCGTGCGACCGGTCGAAGGGACCATTCTCACCGTGGCGACGGCGGCGGCGGAAGGCGCAGCCTCCGGGCAGGGACTGCTCGGGGTGCTCGAGTCCGCCCGCAGCCGGGCGGCGGACGCCCTGGCCCGCACGCCCGAGATGCTGCCCGTGCTGGCCCGGGCCGGCGTGGTCGACGCCGGTGGCACCGGCTTCCTCCTCCTGATCGACGCGTTCTTGCACGTGCTCGACGGGCGCCCGCTCCCCGAGCCGACGGGTGCGCCGGCCCCCGACCTGTCCGCCCTCAGCGGGGCAGGAGTGGGGGAGGAGCACGAGGGCGAGGGCGGGGGCCACTCGGTGGGAGACCTGCGCTACGAGGTGATGTACCTCCTCCACGCGCCCGACGAGGCCATGGAGGGGTTCAAGGACGTGTGGGCCGGTCTGGGTGACTCCATCGTCGTCGTGGGCGGAGACGGCCTGTGGAACTGCCACATCCATACCGACGACATCGGTGCCACCATCGAGGCGGCCATCGAGATCGGCAAGCCGGCACGGATCCGGGTCACCGACCTCGACGAACAGGTCGAGGAGGAGCGCTGGGTACGCGAGAACGTCGGCTCGCCCGCGGCGGGCCCGCCGGCGGAGGGGCTGGGACCCCCGCCGACCACCACGGTGGTGGCCGTCGTCTCGGGCGACGGCATCGGCCGCATCTTCCGCTCGCTCGGCGTGCACCATCAGGTCGTCGGCGGCCAGACCATGAACCCGGCCACGGCGGACCTGGTCAAGGCGGTCGAGGCGGTCGGTTCCGACGAGGTGGTGATCGTGCCCAACAACAAGAACATCCGGCCGGTGGCCGACCAGGTCGACGGCCTCACGACCAAGACGGTGCGCGTCGTGCCCACCGGCTCCATCGTCGAGGGCTTCGCCGCCCTGTTGGCCTACGACCCCGTGGCCGGGGCCGACACCAACGCGGCCGCCATGTCCGAGGCGGCCGCCCGGGTCGTCCCGGCCGAGGTGACGCGGGCGGTGCGCGACTCGACGACGGATGCGGGCGAGGTGCACGAAGGGGACTTCATCGGCGTGTCGCGCGACGGCGTGGTCGCCATCGCCGACAACGTGGTCGTGTGCACCCGGCTCCTGCTCAGCCGCCTGCTCGAGGACTCCCACGAGCTGGTGACCCTCATCGAAGGGGAGGGCGCGCGCGTCGCCGACACCCGGCGCATCGAGGAATGGCTCTCCGAGGAGTATCCGGAGGTGGCGCTCGAGGTGCACCAGGGAGGCCAGCCGCTCTACCCGTACCTGCTCGGGATTGAGTAGCGGCCGTTCCCTACGCGACCTGAGCGAGCGCCCGGTGGCGGTGCTCGAACGGGTCTCGGAGCGCCGGGCCGAGCACCTGGCCGCTTTCGGCGTGGAGTCCGTGCTCGATCTGCTCACGACCTATCCGCGCCGCTACATCGACCGCACCCGTCAGGCCGACGTGTCCGATCTCGTCGTCGGGGACGAGGCGGCCGTACTGGCGACGGTGCAGTCAGCCCGGCAGCGTCGTTCCAAGCAGGGCCGGGCCGTGGTCGATCTGGTGGTGCGCGACGACACCGGCCGCCTGGCCGTCGTGTTCTTCAACCAGCCATGGCGGGCCAAGCAGCTCGAAGCAGGCACCGAGGCCATCTTCTTCGGCAAGGTCGGCGAGTACCGGGGCACCCGCCAGCTGGTGAACCCGGTGGTCGACGTGGTGGCCGGCATGTCGCCGGGGCGGCGCACGCTGCGCATCCTGCCCGTGTATCCGGCGTCGGCCAAGGCGGGGCTCACGAGTTGGGAGATCGGCAACTTCGTGGAGGAGGCGCTGAGCCGGGCGGGCGAACTGGTCGATCCGCTCCCGGCCGAGTGGCGCCGCTCCCTCTCGCTGTGGGACCGGACGGCTGCCTTCGGGGCCATCCACGTCCCCGAGTCGCTCGACGTCCTGGAGCCGGCGCGCCGGCGGTTGGTGTTCGACGAGCTGCTCCGGCTGCAGTTGGCCCTGGTGCTGCGACGCCGGGCCTTCGAGGTCAACGCGCGGGCCCTGCACCACGAGGTGACGCCGCTCGAGGTGACGGGGTCGAAGGGCGGGACGTTGGTGGCCCGCTTCCTCTCGGGGCTGCCCTATGCGCTGACGACGGCGCAGCGCCAGGCGCTCGCCGTCATCGTGGCCGACATGGCCGGACCGTTCCCGATGCACCGCCTGCTCCAGGGCGACGTGGGATCGGGCAAGACGGTGGTGGCCGTCGCCGCCCTGCTGGCCGCCGTGCAGAGCGGGCATCAGGGCGCGCTCATGGTGCCGACCGAGGTGCTGGCCGAACAGCACGTGGGGGCGGTGCGGGCCTTGCTCGGTGAGCTCGAAGGCCCGGGCGGCATGGCGGGGGGCGACGTCCGGGTGGAGCTGTTGACGAGCAAGGTCAAGGGCAAGGCACGCACCGCGGTCCTCGAGGGCCTGGCGTCGGGCGCGGTGGGACTGGTCGTCGGCACCCACGCGCTGTTGACCGACGAGGTGGCGTTCCGCTCCTTGGGCTGCGTGGTGATCGACGAGCAGCACCGGTTCGGGGTGGAACAGCGGGCGACCTTGCGGGCCAAGGGAACACAGGGCGACCCCGATCTGCTCGTCATGACGGCGACGCCCATCCCGCGCACCGCAGCGATGGTGATCTTCGGCGACCTCGACCTGACCACGCTCGACGAGCTCCCGCCGGGACGCATCCCGGTCGAGACCGTCTGGCTACCCGGCGATGCGCCGGGCGCCGCCGACGACGCCTGGGCACGGGTGCGCGCCGAGGTGGCGGCCGGGCACCGGGCCTTCGTCGTGTGCCCGCTGGTCGAAGGTTCGGTCCGGGTGGAGGCCAAGTCGGCCACCGAGGAGTTCGAGCGACTCGTGGCCGAGGAGCTGGCCGGGCTGCGGGTCGGTCTCATGCACGGGCAGATGGCCTCGGCCGCCCGCGAGGTGGTCATGGACGAGTTCCGAACCGGCGCGCTCGAGGTCCTGGTGGCCACGACGGTGATCGAAGTCGGCGTCGACGTCCCCGAGGCCACGGTGATGGTGATCGAGAGCGCGGATCGCTTCGGTATCGCGCAGCTCCACCAGCTGCGGGGCCGGGTGGGTCGCAGCGACGATCCGAGCTGGTGCTACCTGCTGGGCGGCGAGGAGAACAACGAGCGCCTGGCCGCGGTGGCCGCCTCGACCAACGGGTTCGTGCTGGCCGAGGAGGATCTGCGCCTGCGGGGTGAGGGCACGCTGCTCGGTGCCCGCCAGAAAGGTCAGAGCGACCTGCGCCTGGCCTCATTGAGCGACGACGGCGACATCGAGCTGCTGGGCGTCGCCCGGCGCGTGGCCGAGGAGCTGGCGGCGGAGGACCCCGTGCTGGCCCTGCATCCCGAGTTGGCGGACGAGGTGCGGCTGCTCCTGAGCGAGGACGAGGGCGAGTACCTGTTCAAGAGCTGACGCGTCGTAGGGTGGCCGCGATGCGCGTCATCGGAGGCCGAAGCCGCGGGCGCAAGCTGTCGGCGAAGCTCCCCACGACGGTGCGGCCGACGTCGGACCGGGTGCGCGAGTCGATCTTCGACATCGTCGGTTCGCAGGGCGGGGTGGAGGACCTCGATGTCGTCGACCTCTTCTCGGGCAGCGGCGCCCTGGGCATCGAGGCGCTCTCGCGGGGTGCGGCCAGCGCCACCTTCGTGGACGCCGACACCGGTGCCCTGGCGGCCGTGCGCGACAACCTGGCTGCGGTCGGCCTGGGCGACGAGCCGGCGGTCTTGGTGCGAGGGGCGCTGCCGGGGTGGCTGGTCTCGGCGGGGGCACGCCCCTTCGACCTCGCGCTGTGCGATCCGCCCTACGACTTCGAGGAGTGGCCGGCCCTCCTCGGCGCCCTGCGGGCCGAGCTCGCCGTCTTGGAATCGGCCCAGCCGATTCCCCGCAGTGCTCGGTGGGTGGTCGCAAGGGAGCGCCGGTACGGCGGTACGCTCATTACCGTGCTCCATCGCAGCGGTACGGACTCGTGAAGGTCGGACTCTTTCCCGGATCCTTCGATCCATTCCACAACGGCCACCTCGAAATCGTGGAACGGGCCAGCCGGCTGTTCGACGAGGTGGTCGTGGCCGCGCTGCGCAACCCCCAGAAGAGCGCCGCCCTCTTCGATCTCGACGAGCGCCAGGCCATGCTCGAGAAGGTCACGGCGCACCTGCCCTCGGTGCGCATCGTGTCGGTGTCGACGTTGCTGGTCTATGTCGCCCGTGACGTCGGCGCGTCGGCCATCGTCCGCGGTCTGCGCGCCGTGTCGGACTTCGAGACCGAGATGCAGATGGCCCAGATGAACAATCACCTCTCGGGGGTGGAGACCATCTTCATCCCGACCAGTTCGAAGTACTCGTTCGTGGCGTCCAAGCTCGTGCGCGAGGTGGCCCGCTTCGGAGGCGACGTGTCCGCCTTCGTGCCCGAGGTGGTGGCGGACGCCCTGCGCGACAAGTACCGGGACGTCCCGCCGCTCGGTGACGTCGAATGAGCGACCAGTTCCTCGACGTCGACGACGAGGAGGAGGCGCCGGTGGCCGAAGTCGGCGTGGAGTCGATCCTCAACCAGCTGCTCGACATGGTCGGTGCAGCCAAGTCGATGCCCCTGTCCTCGTCGGCCATCGTCTCGCGCGACGAGGTCAATTCTCTGGTGCAGGCGGCCCTCGACGCGCTGCCCGAGGAGCTGCGCCAGGCCCGCTGGCTCCTGCGCGAGCGCGAGGAGTTCATGGCCGAACGCACCCGGGAGGCCGAGGCCTTGATGGACGAGGTCCGCGCGCAGGCCGAGCACATGGTGCAGCGCACCGAGATCGTGCGGCAGGCCAACGCAGTGGCGCAGCGCATCCTCGACGACGCCAACGAGGAGGCGCGGGCACTGCGTCACCAGTCCGAGGACTTCGTGGACACGAAGCTGGCCGGCATGGAGATCGTGCTGGACCGGCTGACCCGGACCGTGCAGGCCGGACGGGCCCGGTTGGCCGCGCCGGTCGTGCGTCCCGACGACGACGAGGGCACCGACGTGGAGGAGGACGGCTTCTTCGATCAGGATCAGTCCTGATGGCCGCCGACCCCTTCGTCGTCCACGTCGCCCGCCTGCGCCGCACGGTGGAACACGAGCACGTGGCGCGCCACGGTGAGGTGGTGCTGGCCGGACCGCTCGACGAGGAGGGGATCGACCCGGCCGGGAGCGTGGTGCCGGCGGGGGCCGAGGCCGAGGTCGACGTGACGCTCACTCCCTTCGACGGCGGTGTCCAGGCCGAGGGGACGGTGCGGGCCCCCTGGGTCGGCATCTGCCGGCGCTGCGCCGAGCCGGTGGCGGGCTCGCTCGAGGTGCGGGTCCAGGAGCGCTTCGGCAACGACGCCGACGAGGATTTCTACCCGATCGTGGACGAGACGATCGATCTCGGCCCCATGGTGCGCGACGCCATCGTCCTCGAACTGCCGATGGCCCCGCTGTGCCGGGACGACTGCGCCGGCCTGTGCATCGAGTGCGGGGCCGATCGCAACGAGGGCGATTGCGGCTGCGTTGCCCCCCGGGACCCCCGATGGGCTAATCTCGACGCGCTCCGGTAGCTGCTCAGCGCGCCGGCGCGCCCACCCGATCGTTTTGGAGACCCTCCATGGCCGTCCCGAAGAAGAAGAAGTCCAAGGCAAAGGGCCGTTCGCACCAAGCGGGCGCCTGGAGGCTGTCGCGCCCGTCGCGCAGCGTGTGCCCCCACTGCCAGAACGCCAAGACCCCCCACGTGGTCTGCCCGACCTGCGGGTGGTACAAGGGCCGCCAGGCGATCGAGGTCGACTGACTTGAGCCGTCGCGGCGAGCGTCCGAGCCCCGAGACGCTGGCCACGCTGCCGGTGGCCGTCGACGCCATGGGTGGCGACAAGGCACCCGCGGACATCGTCGAAGGCGCCCGCCGGGCCTCGGCCGAGCACGGGATCGGCATCGTCCTGGTCGGTCCACCCGAGCAGGTGGGGGACACCGGAGGCCTCGAGCTGGTGGCCTGCTCCGAGGTCATCGGCATGGACGAGGACCCGGCCGGAGGCGTCCGCCGCAAGAAGGACTCCTCGCTGGTCCGGGCGGCCGAACTGGTGCGTGACGGCAAGGCGTCGGCCATGGTCTCGGCCGGCAACACCGGGGCCACCATGGCCTCGGCCCTGCTGCGCATGGGCCGGCTGCCCGGGGTCGTGCGCCCCTGCATCGCGACGCCGCTGCCCCGCCTCGGGCGCACGCCCGCCGTGCTGGTCGACGCCGGCGCCAACGCCGAGTGCACGCCGGCCATGCTGCTCCAGTTCGCCCAGATGGGTGCCGCCTACGTGGCCGCCCGCTTCGGATCGGTCGCCCCGAGCGTCGGCCTGCTCTCCATCGGCGAAGAGCCGACCAAGGGCACGCCCCTGGTCAAGGAGGCCCACGGCTTGCTGGCCGGGGCCGGCCGACGTTCCGAGTTCGAGTTCGTGGGCAACCTGGAGGGCCGGGACCTCATGCCCTCACCGGCCGACGTCATCGTGACCGACGGCTTCACCGGCAACGTCGCGCTCAAGGCACTCGAGGGATCGCTGCGTTTCCTGTTCGACACCATGCTCGGGGTCTTCGGCATCGACGACGAGACCCGGGCCGCCTCGGGCGCGCTGTTGCCCCACCTGCTCCCGCTGGCGGCCGAGTTCGAGCCCGAGAACACCGGTGGGGCCATGCTCCTCGGCATCGACGGCGTGTGCGTGATCAGCCACGGGTCCTCGAACGCCACGGCGATGATGAACGCCGTCCTGGTGGCCCACGAGTGTGCAACCAGGGGTTTGGCCGACCAGGTGGCCCAGGCGGTACGGCCGAGCGCCGAAACCTGAATATGCCCTGTTCAGGGTACATAACCCGGCGGTAACACTCCCGTCACACGTACACTGGTCCGGTGCCAGCAGAAACCCACACCAACCAGGGCCCTCTCGATCGCAACGGGGTCTTCGAGCTGATACGGGACCAGCTGGCCGACATTTTGGAGACGGACCCCTCGTCGATCACCGAGGGCGCTTCGTTCGTCGAGGACCTCGACGCCGATTCGCTGGCCCTGATCGAGCTGGTGGAGGCGCTGGAAGAGGAGCTGGGGGAGCGAACCGTTGGGTTCCGCATCGACGACGAGGACCTCGAAGACCTGCGCACGGTCCGTGACGCTGTTGACTACGTCTACGCCAAGCTTCAAGCGGGTTGACGCCGGAGCTGAGGGGGCGGCCGACCTGGCCGAACGACTTGGCCACACCTTCGCCGACCTGAGCCTGCTCCAACACGCCCTGGCTCACCGCAGTTGGTGCGGCGAGCAGGAGGGCGGCGCGCCGTCCAACGAACGCCTCGAGTTCCTCGGCGACGCCGTGCTGGGCCTCGTCGTGGCCCGCCACACCTACCAGCGCTTTCCCGAGTTCCCCGAGGGCAAGCTGGCCAAGGTGCGTTCGGCCGTGGTCAACGCCCGTGTCCTGGCCCAGGTGGCCGGGACCCTCGGGGTCGGCGACGTCCTGCTCCTCGGGCGGGGCGAGGAGGGTTCGGGGGGCCGCACCAAGGCCTCGATACTGGCCGACGCCTTCGAGGCCATCCTCGGCGCGGTCTATCTCGACGCCGGGTGGGAGGCCGCCGAGCGCCTGGTGCTCAGCCAGCTCGGGGCTGCCATCGAGCATGCAGGCGAGGAGCCCGACGACTTCGATCACAAGAGCCGGCTCCAGGAGCGGGCGGTGCGCGACGGCGAAGGCACGCCGCGCTACATCGTGGAGGGCTCCGGCCCCGACCACGACCGGGCCTATGTGGCCGAGGTCTTCCTGGGCGGCAAGTCCATGGGCAAGGGCGAGGGTCGCTCGAAGAAGGATGCGGAGCAGGAGGCGGCTCGCCGCGCCTGGGAGGAGCTGACCACCAGTGCCTGAGTTGCCCGAGGTCGAGACACTGCGCCAAGACCTCTCACGAGAGGTGGTCGGCAAGAAGATCAAGACCGTCGCCGTCGCCAACGGGCGTTCCGTGCGCCGCCACCCGTCGGCCAAGCACTTCCGGGGCCTCCTCGAGGGCCGGACCATCAAGTCGGTCGGTCGCCTGGGCAAGTACCTGCTGATGACGCTCGACAACGGGGACACCCTGGTCGTGCACCTCGGCATGAGCGGCCAACTCCTGCGGGTCAAGTCCGTCAAGGACCCCAAGCCGAAGCACACCCATGTCGTCATCACCTTCACCCAGGGCGGGGAGCTGCGTTACGTCGACCCCCGCACCTTCGGCGAGCTCTTCGTGTCCACCCCGCCGCTCAAGGCGGACGGAACGCCGGTCTCCCCGGTCTCGGGTACCGCAGGCGGCGACGGGGCGGCCATCCGCAAGGCCATTCCCGAGCTGGCCCATCTCGGCTTCGACCCCATCGAGGACATGATGAGCTGGGACCGTTTCGGCCTGCTGCTGCGCCAGCACCACGGGGCGATCAAGTCGCTCATGATGGACCAGAGCTTCACCGCCGGGATCGGGAACCTCTACTCCGACGAGATGCTCTACCAGGCCGGTCTGCGTTTCGACCGTCCGGCGGACTCGCTCACCACCACCGAGGTGCGGCGCCTCTACCGGGCCATCGTCGAGACCCTGGCCGACGCCATCAAGCACCGGGGATCCTCGTTGGCCGACGAGCAGTACCGCGACCTGTTCGGCGAGCTGGGTGCGTTCCAGGGCTCGCACCAGGTCTACGACCGCGAGGGCCAGCCCTGCCGGCGCTGCCGCAACACGATCGTCCGGGTCAAGGCCGGAGGTCGTTCCACCTTCTTCTGCGAGCACTGCCAGATCTGATCGCCCGATCCACGCACTTTGGATCGCCGATCCGTGCGCATTGGATCGCCGATCCGTGCGCATTGGGGGACCAGAGTTCCCCCGGCACGGGTAGGCACCCGGTAACGTCGCCTCGATGTTCTTGAAGTCGCTCAGCATGAAGGGGTTCAAGTCCTTCGCCGACCCCACCGTGTTGGAATTCGAGCCCGGGATCACCGTCGTGGTCGGACCGAACGGCAGTGGCAAGTCCAACGTCGTCGACGCCGTGACCTGGGTCCTCGGTGCCCAGGGACCGCGCTCACTGCGCTCGGCGAAGATGGAGGACGTCATTTTCGCCGGCACCTCGTCGCGCCCGGCGCTGGGACGGGCCGAGGTCTCGCTGACCATCGACAACGCGTCGGGCAAGCTGCCCATCGATCTGGCCGAGGTGACCATCACCCGGACGCTGTTCCGCTCGGGCGACAGCGAGTACGCCATCAACGGCGCCCCCTGCCGGCTGCTCGACATCCAAGAGCTGCTGAGCGACTCGGGCGTCGGGCGCCAGCAGCACATGATCATCGGCCAGGGTCAGCTCGACACCGTGCTCAATGCCCGACCCGAGGACCGCCGGGCCATCATCGAGGAGGCGGCGGGCGTGCTCAAGCACCGGCGCCGACGCGAACGGGCCGAGCGGCGGCTGGCGGCCACGGCCGAGAACCTCGAGCGCCTGGGCGACCTGGTGCGCGAGGTGCGGCGACAGATCCGACCCCTCGAGCGACAGGCCGCTGCGGCGCGCTCGCACGACACGGTGGCCTCCGAGCTCTTGGCGGTGCGCCGGTACCTGGCCGGCTCCGAGATGGCCGAGCTGACCGCCCGACGGTCGCGCGCGGCGCAGAACCTGGCCGTGTGTCGGGACGAGGAGGTCGAGCTCCACGCCGCCCTCGAGCAGCTCGATGCCGAGGCGACCTCGACCACGGCCGAGCTGGCGTCGCGGCGCGAGGAGGACCTGGCCAACGCACTCGGGCGGGTGCAGGGCCTGGTCGAACGGGCCCGGGGCCTCACCGGCGTGCTGCGCGAGCGCGGCCGGGGCGTCGTGGCCGCGCTCGACGCGGCAGCCGACGAGGACGTGGTGTCGACCCTCGAGGCCGAGGCGGCCCGGCTGGCCGCTGAGCTGATGGCGACGGCCGCCGAGGCCGATGCCCTGGGTGGCGGGGCCGAGCGGGCCGAGATCGCGGCGGCCCTGGCTGCGCTGGACGACGAGGAGAACGGGCTGCGGGCCTGCTTTGCCGACGTGCTCGGTGACGCCCGTGAGCCCGACGAGGCACTTGCGGCGGTGCGGACGCGGCGCGAGCTGCTGACCCGGGCCACCGTCCGCGAGCAGCAGGACATCGACGGGCGGGCGGCCCGGGTGGCGGCGCTCGAGGAGCGGACGGCGGCGGCTGCCGTGCGCGCCGACGTGCAGACCGAGGCCATGAGTGATCTCGAGCAGGCGGCGGCGGGACTGGCGGCCGACCTGGCCGAACGGACGGGTGAGCTCGAGGCGGCGGCCGGTGCGGCCGAGCAGGCCCAGGTTGCGGCCGACGAGGCCGAAGAGGCGCGCCACCGCACGGCGGCCCGGGCCGAGGCGCTGGAGCGGGCCCTCTCCGATCTCCAGGGCGCCGGTGGGCGCGAGCTGCTGCGCGAGGTGGACGGAGTCGTGGGCTCGCTGGTCGACCTGGTCGAGATCGACGACGGCTGGGAATCGGCCTTCGAGGCGGCCGCCGGAGCCGGCGTCGCCGCCGTGGTGGTCGACGGCCGGCGCTCGGCGCAGGCCGCGTTGACCACCTTGCGCGAGCGCGGGGTCACCGGCGCCGTGCTGGCCCCCCGCGACGGCTCCGGTGCGGTGGTCACCGATCTCCCCCTGGGCAGCAGCGCCCAGCGGGTGCGGGCCCACGTCCGGGCCCGCCGGGGCGGAGACGTGGCCGAGTCCGTCCTCGATGCCCTGGTCGGAAGGGCCGTCCGGGTGGACGGTTGGGAGGAGGCGATCGACCTCTCCCTGGCCCGCGACGACCTCGTGGTCGTGACGCCGGACGGTGATCGCTTCGCCGCCACGGGTTGGCGGGTGCGCTCGGGCGCCGGGGTGGTCACCGCCGCCGCCGTGGAAGAGGCCCAGCAGCGGGCCGAGGATGCCGCCGCCCGGGCCGAGCTGGCCCGGGCCACCCTGTCCGACGCCCGCATCGCCCTCGCCCGTTGCCGCGACGCCCGGGCCGCGGCCGAGCGGGCCGCCGATCGCCACGCCTCGGCCATCGGCTCCGCCACGGGCGACGCCGCCCGCTCGATCGAGGAGCAGGGACGGCTGGCCACCGAGCTCGAGGACGCCCGTGCCGCCATGGAGGCCGCGGAGCAGCGCCTGGCCGATCTGGGCGCCGAAGGGATCCGGCTGGCCGAGACGACGCCCGCGCTCGAGGACGCCGTGGGCGCCTGGGCCGATCTGGCGGCCCGACGGGCGACTCTGGCCGAGCAGCGCCAGGAGCTCGAGGTCAGGGTGGCCGGTGTGGACGAGCGCCGCCGGGTCCTGACCGAGCGCCAGGCCGAGGTGGAGCGGCGGCTCCAGGGCCACGCCGAGGAGCGGGCGTCGGCGGCAGCGCGCCGCGAGCGCCTCGAGGCCGAGGGGACGGCGCTGGCCCGTTTGGAGCAGGTGGTGGCGCGCGAGCACGAGCGGCTCGACGGCATCTTCGACGCGCTGCGTCACGACTACCAGGACCAGGTGGACGCGGTGCGGGCCGGGGGCGAGAAACTCGAGCGGCTGCGCCAGGACCGGCACACCACCGACCAGCGCCTCGAAGCGGTGCGCACACGGACCCGCGCCCTCGATCTCGAGATCAACGAGGTCGACCTGCGCACCGAGGCGCTGACCGAGCACATCGGCCGCGACCTCGACGCCAAGCCCGAGGAGCTGGCGGGGCTGGCCGAACCCGATGCGCCCGAGGGCACGTCGCTCCCGGCGCACGCCGAGGAGCTGGAACGCAAGCTCGCCGCGCTGGGGCCGGTGAACCCGCTCGCCCTCGAGGAGCTCTCGGTGCTCGAGGAGCGCCACAGGGAACTCGAGGCGCAGGTCGACGACGTGCGCGGGGCGCGCCGCGAGCTGCACGAGGTGGTCCGCACTCTCGACCAGGAGATCATGTCCTCGTTCGCCGCCGCGGCGGCCGACGTCAACGAGCACTTCTCGACCCTCGTCGCCATGCTCTTCCCGGGTGGCACGGGCCGCCTGGTGCTTCTCGAGCCCGACGACCTGCTGAACACCGGCGTGGAGATCGAGGTTCGCCCGGCCGGCCGCAACGTCCGCCGCGTCTCGCTGCTCTCTGGGGGCGAGCGCTCCATGGCCGCGCTGGCCTTCCTCTTCGCCGTCTTCCGCAGCCGACCGTCGCCCTTCTACATGATGGACGAGGTCGAGG
The DNA here is from genome assembly GCA_963754445.1 of uncultured Acidimicrobiaceae bacterium. Lineage (GTDB taxonomy): Bacteria > Actinomycetota > Acidimicrobiia > Acidimicrobiales > RAAP-2 > Bog-473. The sequence goes on from CAVWFT010000001.1 coordinate 559,988, forward strand.
CCGCGCTCGACGACGTGAACCTCAGCCGCTTCCTCACCTTGGTGCACGAGTTCCGCGACGAGGCCCAATTGCTCATCGTGAGCCATCAGAAACGGACGATGGAGACGGGCGACGCGCTCTACGGCGTGACGATGGCCCCGGGCGGATCATCACAGGTCGTGAGCCAGAAGGTGGCCAAGGAGAAGCAGGCGGTCTGATGGGATCGCTCGTGATCGTCCTGGCCGTCGTGGCCGTGCTCGTCCTGGTCAGCGGCGGCACCGCCATGGCCCGGAGCCGGCGCCGCCTGCGTGAGTACGACGAGGGCGAGCACGACGGGGCGACGGAGACGCCATGACCGTCGTCATCCTCCTCGTCGTCGTGGCCCTGGTCGTCCTGGCCGTCATCGGCTTCGTCGTCACCCGCGGCCGACGCGGCGGTTCGGTGGCCGCCCCGCCGTCGAAGCCCGCCGCCCCGCCGTCACCGCCGCCGCCCCAGCGCGCCGTCACCACGGCCGCACCGGAGGCGCCCGTGGCAACGGAGACGGCGGCAACGCCCACCCCGGTCGCTGAACCGGCGGTCGCCGAGGAGACGGCGCCTCCCGCCACCTACCGCAGCCGGCTGGGCAACGTACGCGGCCTGTTCAGCGGTGCGGTCGCCTCGTTGCGGACCGGTCGGATCGACGCCGCGACCTGGGACTCCCTCGAGGAGGCGCTGATCCGGGCCGACGTGGGTGTCGCCACGACCGACGCGCTGCTCGAGGACCTCAAGGCAAAAGTGGCCTCCAAGGAGATCTCGGGCGGGGACGACCTGCTCCAGGCCCTGGGTGTCTCCATCCGCGCGCTGCTCGAGACGGCCGGATCGCGCTCGTTGCGCTTCGACGGCACAGCCGGACATCCCGACGTCTGGCTCATCGTCGGCGTCAACGGTGTGGGCAAGACGACCACGATCGGCAAGTTGGCCAAGCGCCAGTCGGCGGCCGGGCACTCGGTGCTCCTGGCGGCCGGTGACACCTTCCGAGCCGCTGCGGCCGACCAGCTGCACATGTGGGCCGACCGGTCCGGCACCGAGATCGTGCGCGGAGCCGAGGGGGGCGACCCGAGCGCCATCGTCTTCGATGCCGTCCAGCGGGCGGCCGCCCGGGGGAACGACCTCGTGCTGGCCGACACCGCGGGCCGGCTGCACACCAAGGTCAACCTGGTCGAGGAGCTCAAGAAGATCCGCCGTGTCGCCGGCCGTGACCCGGGCAACGTGACCGAGGTGCTCTTGGTGCTCGACGCCACGACGGGCCAGAACGCGCTGGTCCAAGCCCGGCAATTCACCGAGGCGGTGGAGGTCACCGGGATCGTCCTGACCAAGCTCGACGGCACCGCCAAGGGTGGGATCGTCATCGCGGTGCAGCGCGACCTCGGCCTGCCGGTCAAACTGGTCGGACTGGGTGAGGGTGTGGACGACCTGGTCGACTTCGACCCGGACGAATTCGTCGACGCACTCCTCTCCACCGACTGAGGAGGGTGGATCCATGGACCTGAACGACAAGCAGAAGCGGGTGCTGGCCGTGGTGCTCGTGCTCCACGTGCTCTTGGGCGCCCTGACCCGCATGGATCTCAAGGGGCGCCCGGCCGACGCGGTGCGGGGCCCCAAGCGACTCTGGAAGGTCTGGTCGACCCTCAATACGACGGGATCGGTGGCCTACTGGCTGGTCGGGCGCAAGCGGGTCGTGGAGGGCGGCGTCGAGGTGGCCTCGGCCTGACGGGCGACCGGCGGGAGCGGTCCCCGCCGGACGAGGTGGTCAGGACCAGCGGACGTGGAAGCTGTCGAGGAAATCGTCGAGCACGCGCCCGTCGCCCTCGACGGCCAGCAACGCCGGGTCGGTCCGGTTCCACAGGGCCAGGTAGAGGTCGACCGCCCGACCCGTCGCCGTGCAGTCGGCCGCCTCCACGTCGACGGCGGGACCGGCGACGGTGGTCACGCCCTCCCGATCGATGCGGAGCAGCCAGGTGCCGTCGGTGTCGCTGCAGGCGATGCCCAGGGTGGTGGGCTCGTCGGCCCGGACCCGGGTCGAGCGCCGGGGGACGAAGGCGACGAGCAGTTCGTCGACGCCGTCGGCGGCGAAGACGGGCTCGATCGGGCTCAGCGCCCTGCCGGCCGTCAGCTCGGTGTCGACCCGGTGGATGGCCGTCTCGTGGGCCTGCCGGCGAGCCCAGTGGTCCAGGGGCGAGGCGGCGGCCAGGAACGTGAAGCACTCGAGGTCGGCGGGCGCCGCGCCCAGGGTGGCCACCAGGGCGGCCTGTCCGGTCTCGAACCAGCCGCCCAGCGCCTCGTCGGCGGGCCACGAGCCGACGACGTCGTCGAGCTCGACGAGCCAGGGCTCGGTGTGCGGCGTGGCCACGATGGCTGTGGCCCAGCGGTGCACGCCGCCGGTGTGGCGCACCAGGTCGCGGGCGACCCATTCGGGACAGGTCGGCACCGGGGCGTCGGGATCGACGGCCGCCGCCGCCGCCGTCATGCGTGCCCCTTCGAGGGCCAGGGCATCGACGAGGTCGCCGGTCTCCATGAGCCGATGTCGGCTACTGCTGCTGCAGGGTGATCAGGTCGATGACGAACACGAGGGTGTCGTTCGCCGCGATGCCCGGTCCGGGTGACTCCGAGCCATAGCCGTCGGCGGGCGGGATGATCAGCTCGCGCCGACCGCCCTGCTTCATGCCGACGACGCCCTTGTCCCAGCCGGGGATGACGTCACCGAGGCCGACCGTGAAGGTGAAGGGCTTGCTGGTCCACGAAGACTGGACCACCTTGCCCGACGAGTACGTGGCCAGGACGTACTGCACCGTGGCGGTGTCGCCGTCGGCCGCCGCCGGACCCGTTCCCGTGATGAGGTCGGCGCTCTGGAGCTGCGTCGGCGGGGTACCGCTCGGGACGGTGACCGTGGGGGCGGTGCCGAACGTGCCGGCGGGGGACTGGTCCGCCACCGGGATGGGCTCGATGGCGGCAAGCGGGTTGCCGTCGGTCGATGACGTGTGCTTGACGTGCGTCGTGGTGGTGGTGCTGCTCGACGAGGCGGAGGGCGACGACGAGCCGCAGGCGGCGAGAACCACGGCGCCCAGCACGCCCAGGGCGGCGAGCACGCGGCGCGAACGACGAGGCGGGAATGTCATGGGCCGAGACGGTAGCCGCTCGTCGCGGCGCCCCATCAGCGGGTGGGGGTGTAGGGATCCCACGCCGCGGGCGCCGACGCCAGGTGCGCTTCGATCAGTGCGCGCACGTGCGCCGGATCCACCGCGCTGTCGCCATCTCCTGCCCGAGCGAGGGTCGGCGTGAGGCCCGAGACCGGGCCCGCCGCCCACGACGCCACGCCGCCCACCCGTACCTCTTCCTCGTTGAGCCGCTCGGCCAGCGGTGCCAGATCGACCCGGGGCCGGATCGGACGCGAGCGGAACTGGACCCAGCTCTCGTAGCGGTAGACGAACTCGGAGCGGCGGCCGCGCTGCGTGAGCAGTGCGCCGCGCTCGGTCGCCGCGTGGACGGCCATGGGGTGCAGTCCCGCCGTCCACATCCCACCGAACCGGTGTCCACCGCCGGACGGCGCGTCCGCCGGTACCTGCACGACGGCCAAGTCGAGCGCCGGCAGCTCCTCGATCGTCACCGCGCCCGAGCTGAGCGCGGCCTCCGACGCGTCGAGGGTGGCGTCCTCCTCCTCCCACAGCGCCGCCCAGCGCTCCGGGTGGTCGCACAGCTCGGGCAGGAGACCGAGCATCTCGGTGTAGAGGGCGGCGGTCTGTGCCTCGTAGTCGGAGTCGTGGGGCAACCCGACCAGGGGGCTGCGCTCGGCGTCGGCGTAGGCGGCGATCGCCATGGAGATGCGGGCGGCGTCGCGTCGGGTGGTGACGGCGAAGTCACCGGCCCGGGCCACCTCGACGAGCAGGTCTCGTCGGGTCCGGGCTTCGTCCGGGGCGACCAGGGCGAAGAGACCGACCAGCCCGTCCTGGTCGAAGTGGTTGTTCGAGGCCAACCCGGCCGATCCGTGATGGCCTCCACCCGACTCGACGTAGCGGAGGGCCATCTCGGCCGAGAGATCGGCCCAGAACGCGGCGGGCGAACGGATGCCCGGCCAGTGGGAGAGGCACAGGACGGTGCCCGGGGCCGGTGCGCCGTCGACGACGACGCTCGGCTCCGCGCCGTCGAGGGTGGCGTACGGAGCGAACCGCAGCGGTGTGAACCCCATGCCCGGAGAGCGTACGGGTGCCCCCGCTAACCTGAGTCTCCATGTTCGACGCCCTGTCCGACCGCCTGGAGCGCATCTCGACGCGACTGCGCGGGAAGGGCCGGATCAGCGACGAGGACCTGGACGAGGCCCTCAAGGAGATCCGCACCGCCCTCCTCGAGGCGGACGTCGAGCTGAGCGTGGCCCGACGCTTCTGCGACGGCATCCGCCTCCGGGTCAGCGCCGAGTCCCTGTCCAAGTCGCTCACGCCGGGACAGCAGGTCATCAAGGCGGTCCACGAGGAGCTCATCGGCGTCCTCGGCGGCGACACCCTCAAGCTGACCTATGCCAGCCGTCCGCCGACCGTCATCCTCATGGCGGGGCTCCAGGGGGCGGGCAAGACCACCAACTCGGCCAAGCTGGCCGCCTGGTGGAAGCAGCAGGGCCGCAACCCGCTCCTGGTCGGGGCGGACCTGCAGCGCCCGGCCGCGGTCGAGCAACTGCGGGTGCTGGGCGAGCAGGCCGGGGTCACCGTCTTCAGCGAGCCCACCGATCCGGTGTCGTGCGCCCGGGCCGGCCTCGAGGAAGCCCGGCGCCTCGGCCGTGACATCTGCATCATCGACACCGCCGGCCGCCTGTCCATCGACGCCGAGCTGATGCAGCAGATCAAGGACATCAGCGCCGCCACCCAACCGCACTACACGTTCCTGGTCATCGACGCGATGATCGGTCAGGACGCCGTCGCCACGGCGAAGGCCTTCCACGACACGCTCGAGTTGAGTGGCGTCATCTTGACCAAGCTCGACGGCGACGCCCGCGGTGGCGCCGCCCTCTCGGTGAAGGGCGTGGTGGGCAAGCCCATCGCCTTCGCCAGCACGGGCGAGCGGCTGGAGGACTTCGACCTCTTCCACCCCGACCGCATGGCCGACCGCATCCTCGGCATGGGCGACGTGCTCAGCCTCATCGAGCAGGCCGAGCGCACCATGGACACCGACGAGGTGGCCAAGTCGGCCAATCGTCTCCTCCAGGGCCAGTTCACCCTCGACGACTTCCTCTCCCAGCTGCGCCAGGTCAAGAAGATGGGCTCGCTCGGCGGGATCATGCGCCTGATGCCCGGCATGAACAAGGAGATGCGAGAGGCGGCGGGCTCCATCGACGACCGGGAAGTGTCGCGGGTCGAGGCCATCGTGTGCTCCATGACCCCGGCCGAGCGCGGCGACGTCTCGCTGATGGACGGCTCGCGCCGCTCCCGGGTGGCCCGGGGTTCGGGCACCACCATCCAGGACGTGAACACCCTCCTCAAGCAGTTCAAGGAGATGCAGAAGATGATGAAGGGCATGGCCTCGGGGGGCGGCATGCCCAACATCCCCGGCATGCCCAACATGGCCGGGATGAGCGGCCGGGCGGCCAGGAAGATGGCCCAGCAGGCCGCCGGCGCTGCGGGCCCCGGCGAGCCCGATTTCGACATGCTCTCCCAGCTCATGGGGGATACGGGCGAGCTGCCCAGCGGCTTCCCCGGGCTCCCGGCGCCGGTTCCGGCGCAACCGGTCGTGCGGGTCAACAAGGGGACCAAGAAGAAGAAGAAGGGCGGCCGGGTCACCCCGCCGAAAAGCCGGTAGGCCCTCCATCTGCAACAATGGTCACCCGGCGCGCCCTGGTCGCGTCCGATTCGTGACGGGGCGATGCGCAGCAGCCATCGCCGGTGCAATGAGAGGAACCATTTCGTGGCAGTGAAGCTCCGCCTCGTGCGGATGGGAAAGAAGAAGCAGCCGACGTACCGTCTGGTGGCCGCCGACAGCAGGTCGCCCCGTGACGGTCGCTTCCTCGAGATCGTGGGCACCTACGCCCCCCGGGGCGCGTCGACGGCCGAACCCGATGCGGTGATCAACATCGACAACGAGAAGGCCGTGAAATGGCTGGTGAACGGCGCACAACCCACGGAGCGGGTCGAGCGGCTGCTCAAGACCTCCGGAGCCTGGGACGAGTTCGCCGCGGCGAGGGCAGCCAAGTGACGGATCTCTACGAAGCGGGCGACATCAACCAGACCGGGTCCGACGACACCTATGACGACGTCGATGTCGACGACGAGGCGGGGGAGGGCAACGAGATCTCCGAGGTCGACGGGGGCACGCCCCTGGCCGTCCTGACCTACCTGGCCAAGTCCCTCTCGAACGATCCCGAGTCGGTGGTGATCGACACCGAGGAGCGACGCGGCGGCCTGCGGCTCAGCCTGCACGTGGCCCCCGACGACATGGGCCGCGTCATCGGGCGGCGCGGTCGGACCGCCCAGGCCATCCGCACGTTGGTGAACGTGGCCGGCGCCAAGGACGGCGTCCAGGCCAGCGTGGACATCGTCGACGACTGATCTGCTCAAGGTCGGCCGGATCGCCAAGGCCCATGGGCTGCGCGGCGAAGTGGTCGTCGCGCTCTGGACCGACCAGGAGTCCCGGCTCGACCCGGGCACCGCGCTCGTCTCGGCCCGTGCCGTCCTGATCGTCGAATCCTCGAAACCCTTCGGCGAGGGGCGCTACATCGTCCAGTTCGAGGGGATTCACGACCGCTCGTCGGCCGAAGCGCTGCGCGGGCTCGAGCTCGAGGCGGAGCCGCTGGAGGTCCCGGGCACGCTGTGGGTCCACGAACTCGTGGGTGCGACGGTGCGCGACGGTGGCGGGAACGTACTCGGCACCGTGGCCTCGGTCGAGGCCAACCCGGCCAGCGACCTCCTCGTGCTCGCTTCGGGCGGACTCATCCCGGCCACCTTCATCACCGCCCACGATCCCGCTTCGGGTGTGATCGAGGTCGACATCCCCGAGGGCCTGCTCGATCTGTGAGGATCGACGTCTTCACCATCTTCCCCGACGCCATCCGCGGCTACGGCGCCACCTCGATCCTCGGCCGGGCCCAGGACCAGGGCGTGCTCGATCTCCGGGTGCACGATCTCCGCGACGGGGCCAAAGACACCCGCCGCACGGTGGACGACAGCCCCTTCGGCGGCGGGGCGGGCATGGTGCTCATGCCCGAGCCCCTGTTCCGTTGCGTCGAGTCGGTTCCCGATGCGCCCCGACCCCTCTACCTCCTGGCGCCGAGTGGACGGCCCTTCGACCAGCACGTGGCCCAGGAGCTGGCGGCGACCGCGAGCGGCCCGTCGGGGGGCTTCTCGCTCCTGTGCGGGCGCTACGAGGGTGTGGACCAGCGCGTGGCGGATCACCTGGTGGACGGGGAGCTGTCCGTGGGCGACTTCGTGCTCGCCGGGGGCGAGCTGGCCGCCCTGGTCGTCGTCGAGGCGGTGGCCCGCCTGCAGCCCGAGGTGCTGGGCAACGAGGAGTCCGCTCTCGAGGAGAGCTTTTCGGCCGGGCTGCTCGAATACCCCCAGTACACCAGGCCCGCCGTGTTCCGGGACTGGGAGGTTCCCGGGGTGCTGCGCTCGGGGGATCACGGGGCCGTCGCGGCCTGGCGCCACGACCAGGCCCTGCTGCGTACGGCGTCTCGGCGGCCGGACCTGCTCGAGCGCCTGGTCAGCGCCTCGGACCTCGACCCCGACGACGTGCAGGTGCTGGCTGCGCACGGCTACGATGTTCCGTCCGGCCCTGGGCAGAGAGAGCCCTCACCGACCACGCCGGAATGATCGAAGGACACCTCTCATGCACCCCACCGAAACCATCGACCGCGACAGCCTGCGCGACGACATCCCCGAGTTCCGCCCCGGCGACACCGTCAAGGTCCATGTCCGGGTCGTGGAGGGCAACCGCGAGCGCGTCCAGGTCTTCCAGGGGGCCGTCATGCGCCGCCAGGGCGGCGGGGTCCAGGAGACCTTCACCGTCCGCAAGGTGAGCTTCGGTGTCGGCGTCGAGCGCACCTTCCCGGTGCACTCGCCCACCATCGCCAAGATCGAGGTCACGACGCTCGGTGACGTGCGACGGGCCAAGCTCTACTACCTGCGCGACCGGCACGGGAAGGCGGCGAAGATCAAGGAGCGCCGCATTCCTCGTGGCAAGGCGGCCGCGACGGCCGAGGTCGTCGAAGAGGTCGAGGAGCTCGACGAGGTCGGCGTCGACGAGACCGAGGTGTCCGACGAGGTCGTCGAGGAGACGGCCGACGAGGTGGTCGAGCCCGACGCCACGGTCGAGGAGCCCGCTGACGCATAGCGACGGTGTCGCATGAGTGAGGAAGACCTCGAGCGCTACGAGTCCGAGATCGAGCTCGGGCTCGTCCAGGAGTACCGGGCCGTCCTGCCCGTCTTCTCCTACGTCATCGAGACGGAGCGCCGCTTCTACCTGGCCAACGAGGTGTCCTTGACCGTGCGCTCCGACACGACGCCCGCCTGCATCGAACTGGTGCTGCGCGACGCCTGGGTGTGGGACATGTACCGCCCGGCCCGATTCGTTCCCGAGGTGCACGTCGTCACCTTCCGCGACGTGAACGTGGAGCGGCTGCCCGAACAGGAGCTCTGAGACACCGACCGTTCTCCGGCATGAGCACTCGTCGGGTGGCACTGGGGCACCAGGGAGAGGACGCCGCGGCGCACTGGTACGTGGCGCACGGCTACGAGTTGGTGGCGCGGAATTGGCGCTGCGCCCAGGGCGAGATCGACGTCCTGTGTCGGCGCCGTGATGCCTCCGGCCGTCGCACGCTCGTGGTGTGCGAGGTGAAAGCACGCTCGTCGCACGCGCTGGGTCATCCGCTCGAGGCGGTGACGCCGGCCAAACAGCGCCGCCTGCGGCGGTTGGCCGCGCTGTTCTTGAGCGGCCAAGACGTCTACTACGACCGCATCCGCTTCGACGTGGCGGCGGTGGACCGCCAGGGTCTGCTCGTTCACGAAAGTGCGTTCTGAGACATCGCCACGTATCGTCGGCCCATGGAGACTCTCATTGTCGAGCGCAAGGACGGCGTGGTCACGGTCGTCATGAACCGGCCCGAGCGCAAGAACGCGGCCAGCGGCAAAATGCTCATTGAGCTGCAGGACATCTTCGAGGAGATCGAGGCGAGCGAAGCGGACCGCGTCATGGTGCTCACCGGCGCGGGTGGTGCTTTCTGCTCGGGGGCCGACCTCTCCGACACCGACGGACCGGCCACCGACCCCACCCGGTCGGGCCTGTCACGGATGCGCCGCCTCGGTGACGTCGCACTCGCCCTGCACCGCATCACCAAACCGACGGTGGCCAAGGTCGAGGGTGTCGCCGTCGGGGCGGGCCTGTCGCTCGCCCTCGGCTGCGATCTGTGCGTCTGCAGCGAGACCGCTCGCCTGTCGATGATCTTCGCCAAGCGCGGCCTGTCCCTCGACAACGGCGCCTCGTGGTTGCTGCCCCGGCTCGTCGGCATGGCCCGGGCCAAGGAGATCGCGCTCTTCGGCGGCATGTGGAGCGGACGCGAAGCGGCCGACATCGGCCTCGTCAACCAGGCGCTCCCGGCCGAGCAGCTCGGCCCGTTCGTGGACGACTGGGCCACCACGCTGGCGGCCGGCCCGCCCTTGGCCCTCTCCATGACCAAGACGCTCCTGCACGCCTCGTCGACGAGCTCCATGGAGGTGGCGCTCGAAAACGAAGCCCGCTGCCAGGCCCTGAATTTCTCGACCACGGACACGAACGAGGCCCTGGCGGCCTTCGGTGAGAAGCGGGACCCCGTTTTCGTCGGTCGGTAATAGAGTGGGCACGTGTTGAACGGCGTCCAAGGCATGGTCGGCGACACCGCGTTGGTGACGAAGGCGATCGAGGGCGCACACCATCCCGGGAGGATCCGGGCCAGAGGTGAGGAGTGGCTCGCAATCCCACTCGACCCCGAAGCCAGTATCCCCGTCGGGACCGATGTCGTCGTCGCCGACGTCGAGCGAGGGTTGCTCGTCGTCTACGCCGTCGACACTTAGAAACGAGGTACCCCATGCTCGCATCGGCCGGAGAAATCCTGGGGGTGGTCATCATCGCCGCCCTGGCCGCGGTCGGGATCGTGGCGCTGTTCGCGTCGCGGTTCATCAAGATCGTCCAACAGGGGAGCGTCGGGGTGGTCAAGCGCCTCGGGGAGTTCAAGGCGGTCGATCAGCCGGGCCTGCACATCCTCACCCCCTTCATCGACAAGATGGAGAAGATCGATGTGCGCGAGTTCCCGATGACCGGTGACCAGCAGGCGGTGATCACGAAGGACAACGTGTCGCTCCAGGTGAGCGCGACGATCTTCTGTCAGGTCATCGACGTCAAGGCGGCGCTCTTCGAGATCAACGACTTCCAGCTGGCCGTCGATCAGCTCTCGCGCACGGCGCTGCGCGCCGTCTTCGGTGAGCTCTCCCTCGACCAGGCGCTGTCCGAGCGCGAGACCATCAACAGCCGCATGCAGGACCACATGGCCGACGCCACCGCAAAGTGGGGCGTGCGCCTCAACCGGATCGAGATCCTCGACATCACCCCGCCGATGAACGTGGTCCAGGCCATGTCGGAGCAGAAGGAGGCGGAGCAGCACAAGCGGGCGGCCATTTTGAAGTCCGAAGGGGAGCAGCAGGCGGCGATCAACAGCGCCGGCGGGCGCAAGCAGGCCGCCGTGCTCGAGGCCGAGGGTGCCAAGGAGTCGGCCATCCTGAGGGCCGAGGCGCAGATGAAGGTGTTGGAGCTGCAGGCCGAGGGCGAGAAGAAGGCCCTCGAGCTGCGTGGTCAGGGTGAGGCTGCCCGCCTCACCTCCATCGACACCGTGACCATCAACCCGCACACGCTGGCCGTCCTGCAACTGCGCGCCCTGCAGGACATCGCTTCCGCCGACAACACCAAGGTCGTCGTGCCCTACGAGGCCACCAGTCTCATGGGCGCGGCCGAGGTGCTGCTCTCCAGCCTGCGCAACGAGAGCCAGAGCGCGCCGGCCGCCAACGGGTCGACGCCAGGCGCGCAACCGCTGCCGCCACCGCCCAGGCAGTAGCGCCGAGCCGATCCAGACGGTGGCGCCGGGTCGCCCCGCCGGGACGACGCACCACGCCACCGGTCCCGCCCTCTCGACCACATGGCTGCCGGGATCCGAGCCGACCCCTTAGGCTCGGCGCTCGAGGGTCACCCGGACCGTCGGTGACCGACGAGTTGGAAGGGACGTGGCGAATGACTCTGGCCGATGTGACCAGCGGCGGGTTCTTGGGCCTCTGGGCGCTGATCTACGTGGTGTTGCTCATCACCCTCGGTATCATCTCTCTCCGCAAGGGGCACTGGGTGATGTTCATCATCGGCTTCTTCTTCCCGCTGTTCTGGTTCATCGGCGCCCTCATCCCGAAGAAGAACCGTTGAGGTTGCCGTCAGCGCACGCGGCAGCTGACGCAGATGACGGCGACGAATGGCGTCCAGAACTGCGGATCGCTCAGGAGGGCCATGACGTCCTCGACATCGGACTGGCGCACAGGAGTCGCCGCCGGGTCGTGCGGATCGGTCGTGCCGACGATCCGGGCCTCGGCCGATCGGAACGTGTGGGCCCAGAACGCGGCCTCGGCTGATCCGCCGCGCAGGAGCGGTGCATCGACCACCACCTCCACATCGGTGACGCCAAGGCGTGACACGAGGCCGGGCAGCGTTCGGGCCCATGTCCACGGGCCGACGAGAGGTGCGCTCACCCGGGCGAAGACGGGCGCCGTGATGCCGGCCATGGGGTAGTAGTCGGCCTCCTCGAAGAGCGCCAACCGCCCGGCCGTAGCGCAGCCAGAGCGCGCTCGATCACCTTCTCGGACCGCTCGATGTGCATCAAGACGTTGCGGCTGTGCACCAGATCGAAGGTTCCCGGGGCGAGTTCCACGTCCTCGATGTCCGATTCGACCACCTCGACACCGGGGTGGTCATCGAGGTGCCGGCACTGGGTGACGTCGCGGTCGACGGCCACGACCAACCCGCCGGGTCCGATCCGATCGGCCAGCCAGGCCGCCATGGAGCCGCCACCGGCGCCCAACTCCAGACAGCGCCATCCGGGCCCGATGTCGAACCGCTCGAGGAGCTCGATCGATCTGGGGTCGGCGATCCGTTCGAGCAGCCGGAGGCGAGCCCCTTCGTCGTCCAGCGAATTGTCGAACACGTAGCCGCTGGTCATGCGGGGAGGCTACCGAGGCGTGCCACCGGTGGCGGTGGTGGCGTGGGGCAGCAGGTGATCACGTCCCGAGGTGCGCCAGGGCCGTCGTCAGCTCCTGCGACATGGTGCCGGTATCGGGGAGCGCCGGCAGCGCGGGTTCTGGGTCGACCCCACTGGCGTTCACGGCGACATCGCTCGTCCAGGTGAGGCAGAGCAGTCGCGAGCCCTGGGCGGTGAAGAGGCGCTCGCTGCGCACACTGCCGCTGCTCGCCTGGCCCCCGCTGATGGCGACCGTGACGGGCGGATCGAAACCCGGGAGGATCACGACATCGGACGCAGGAGAGCAGTGGGGTCCGATCACGGCGGCATCGAGCTTCGTCAGCATCTGTGCGGCCAGGGTCGGAGAGCCGACATCGCCGACCACCTCGGCCAGGGTGAGGGTGGCGGTGCCCCCGGGGGCGTCGTCCTCGTCGAGGGTGATGGTCTCGTAGGCCGCCGGGCTGGTGCTCGGCACCGAGGCGGCCATGGTGGGGTCGCTCGTCGACGTCTGGTCGGGTCCGTGGGTGAGGGTGCCGGAGGGCACGTCAGCGGCGGCGAGGAGCAGTGGCCGCAGGTCGTCGTGCGGCGTGAGATCCGGGCTGGTGACGATGTCCGCGCAGGGTCCGAACGTGAAGCTGGCCGCGGAGAGCGGGGCCGAGGTCGTGGTCGATGCCGCGGCCCGCGGCCGGTGCGCGGCGGTACTCGTCGGCGTCCCGTGAGAAGTGGAGCAGCCGGCGGCGACCGCGGCCAGGCAGGCACATGCGAGGAGCCGACCGCCGCCGCGGAGCGATGGCTGACGGTCAGGCACCCCCACAGCTTGGCACTGGGCCGTCACCCGAGCTCCGGTGAGTCCGGCTGCCGCAGGAGGTCCCGAACGCGGCGAGACGGCGGGGACTACGTGGTGGCGCGGCCCGCGGCGTGGCGGCCCGCCCGACGACCGAAGAACGAACCGTCGCCGAGGCTGATCCCGCTGGCGTAGTGCTGCGCGGCCAGGCTGGCCGAGGTCCGCCCGACCGCGTAGAGACCCGGGATGCTGCGTCCACCGGGGTCGAGCGCCGCCCCATCGGGATCGGCGACGAGCCCGCCGAGGGTGAAGGTGGCATAGATGGCGTCGTGTTGCACACGCAGGTCGATGGCCCCGAGACCGCTCGCCGGCGGCGCGCCGATGGGCTGCAGGAACGGGGCGCGTTTGTGAAAGACCGGGTCCTCGCCCTGCGCCGCCGCCTCGTTATAGTCCCGCACGGTCCGCGCCAGGGCCTCGGGGGGCACGCCGATGTCGGTGGCCAGTTCTTCCGCGCTGGCCGCGGCAAAACCGATCCGGAGCCCGATGACGTTGGGTTCGTGGATCACGTCGTCGGTGATCATGAAGACGACGCCGTCGTGATCGCGCAGGGCGTGCAACCCGATGCGGCCCGTATAGGCATCTTCGTTGATGAAGCGTTCGCCCCGCCCGTTGACCAGGATGCCGCGGGCGAGGCGATGGGGCGGTCCCAGCGGGAGCGCACATTCGAAGGCGCTGAGCCTGGTCGTTGCCGCACCCGCTCCGACGCCCATGCGGATGGCCCGGCCGTCGTCGTTCGGGGTGCCGATGCGCCAGGCCGGGTTGGGCACATGGGCGAGCGGGCAGAGTTCGGCGACCATGGCGTCGTTGTGGATGAATCCGCCGGCGGCCAGGATCACGCCCGCTCGGGCACGCACGGTGCGGGTGCCGTCGTCGGTTGCCAGGCGGAGCCCGACGACCTCGTCCCCGTCGACGATCAGGGCCTCGCCCCGCGCGTCGGTCGCGACGCGGGCGCCGCTGGACGACAGGGCCGCCCCCAGGCGTTCCATCAGGAAACCGCCGGCGGAGTCGATGGTCTGCGGCTTGTGGCCGCGCGGCGCCGGCCGGGCGATCTCGTCGAAGGGATAGCTGTCCTCCCCGCCGCTGAAGAGCAGACCCGAGTCGTCGGCGGATTCACGGTTCGGCTCGTCGCAGAATGAGGCCCGGAACGGCACGCCGACAGAGACGAGCCAGTCGAAATGGTCGGGCGACCCCTCGCAATAGACGTCGACTCGGTCGTCGTCGCCGACGGGCCCGAGGGCAGCCTTGAGGAAGGTTGCCATGTTCTCCGTGGAGTCCTCGAATCCGCACGCCTTCTGGAGCGCCGTCCCGCCCCCGAGGTAGACGAGGCCGCCGGACTGGGCCGACGTCCCGCCCGGGCCGGCAGTCCTCTCGATGCCCAGAACCTCGGCGCCCCCCTGGCGGGCCGCGATGGCGGCGGACGTGCCGGCCACCCCGAGACCGACCACGGCGACGTCGACCGTCTCGTCGAAGCGGACCTCGCTGACCTCCAGCGCGGGAATCGGCTCCATCTTCCTCCTCGGGTCTCGGTGTGCTCCTGCGTTGCGGGAGCCCCTCCTGAAGGGCGCATTATGCCTTGGCGGCGAGGCGGCCCCGGGACGCGGCCCGGACCCGCCGACGTGGCCGACCTCCCGTCAACCCCACCACGTTTTGTCGTAGCGTCCCAGAGCGGCGGTGGTGCGGCGACGACCCGGAGACGACGGCGGTGCGCAGCGGGGCGGGCGCCCGAGGAGATCGAGGAGAGGCATGGTCACGGGGTACCCGAACTTTCCCGACAAGCATCGGTTGCGTGCCTATGTCAACCCGAGCGACACGATCGCCTACGCGCGGGCACACGGCGACCTGGATGGTTACCGGCCGCTCGAGGGCGTGATCCTGACCTACCAGCGCTCGGTGCTCGACCACGTGCTGGCCTCCGAGCACATCGACGAGCGAACCATCCGGCGCGGCTTCCGCGGCGTCATCACGCTCCCGAGCACCAACCACGAGATCGGCGTGCTGGGCGGATTCGGGTTCGGCGCGCCCGTTGCCGCATTCCTTCTGGAGAACTTCATCGCCCTCGGGACGACGCGATTCGTTTCGATCGGAACGGCGGGAGGCCTGCAACCCGGCTGTCAGGCCGGAGAGCTGTTGCTGTGCAACAGGGCGATCCGGGACGAAGGCGTGTCCCACCACTATCTGCCGTCCGCGAAGTACGCCGAGCCGTCGGCCTCCTCGACGTCCCTATTGGCCGGTGCCCTCGATCGGGCCGGGCTCTCGTTCACCGCGGGCTGTTCGTGGACCATCGACACGCCGTTCCGCGAGTCGGTCGAGGAAGCCCGGCAATACCAGGCCGAAGGCGTGCTGTGCGTCGAGATGGAGGCGGCGGCGTTGTTCGCGGTGGCCGCGTTCCGCTCGGTCCATATCGCGAGCGCGCTCGTGGTCAGCGACCTCTTGGACGCGGAGGAGTGGCGGCCGCACATGAAGCACGAAGCGACCACCACGGGACTGGCACGGTTGTACGACGCGGCGCTCGAATCACTGGGCTGAGGCGGCCTCGCAGAAATTGCGCCTGACCACTACGGTCGGTGTCCATGATCGTGCGACGCGAATTGCTGCACGGTCTCGAGCGTCTGCAGGCGACGACCACGGTCCTGCAGCGAGCGCGACGAGCCGATCCGCTCGCCGGCATGTGGGAGGCCGCCGACGTGCAGTGGTGGTGGCGTCGACCCCGGGTCACCGACGACGTGGCCCTTCCTGTCTGGTTCGACGAGTCGGGCCCGGTCGCGGCCGCAGGACTCACTGCCTGGGATGACATCTGGCAGACCGACGTCTTCACCGTGCCGTCGACGGTCGACGAGGGTGAGGTGTGGGCGGCGACGTGGGAGGCCGCGGCCCAGCAACGGTCTGGGGGTTATCGACTGTTCGTCCGCCAGGGCGACGCAGGTCTGGCCGCTCTGGCCACGAAGAGCGGATTTGTCGTGACCGACGAGCTGTCGGGCACTTCCTGGATGGAGGCCGACCAGCGCCCACCGCTCGTGGAGGTCGATGGGTTCGCCACCGTCGAGCGGGCGGCGAGCAGGGCGCGTCCACATCCGATGACGGCGCGCAACGGTGCACAGGTCGAAGGCCGCCTCCAGCAGTGTTCGCTCTACGACCCGACGCTCGATCTCGCCGTCGAGGGCACGGACGGGACGATCGCCGGCTACGCGTTGTTCTGGTTCGACCCCACGACGCAGGTCGGGCTCCTCGAGCCGATGCGGGTCGAGGACGAATACCAGCGCCGTGGCCTCGGCCGCATGTTGCTCACACAGGGTCTCGGTCGGCTCGCAGAAAAGGGCGCACGTCGCCTCAAGGTCGGCTTCCAGACGGACGCCGCCCGAAACCTCTACCTCGGGGCCGGTTTCGTTCAGACCTCTGTGGATCGACTGCTCGTTCGACGCGCACCGGGCGGCCCGTGATGGGAGTGGTTCCTGACCTGCGTCGCACCCGCCGTCTCAGAGCCCGACCAGGCCTGGCCCCTCGAGGGAGGGGATCACCTGGCGTCGATTGGCGATGAGCAGCACGAGATCGATGGCCCGGCCCCGCACCTCGAGCCCGTTTCCTCTGCGCCAATCGAGGTCTGTCGCGATCAGGAGCCGGTGCCGGTGGGGTGCGGCATGGAAGACGATGCGCGATCTCCGCCAGTAGGTGTCCAGGACGGGGACGGCGTCGGCGGGTGGTGCATCGACATCGAGGCCGAGGGGCCGAAACGCGTCGGCGCTGTGGACGAGGACGTCGCCCAGGGCCATGCCCCCCGGCGATCCGCCCCCCTGGACCCGGCGGTCGGCCCCAGCGCGCAGACGGCCGGCCAATTGCGGTACAGGCACATCACCGAGGCGCAGTGCCGCTTTGCTGACCGCGTGATCGGCCCGCAGCCCACCGCGCAGGAGGTCACGCGCCAAGTCCATGCTCGTCGATTCGACGTTTCGCACCAGGTGGGCGAGCACGTCGCGAACCCGCCAGCCTTCACACCAGGAGGCGGAGTGCCACGCCGTCGCCTCGAGGGACTCGAGACGATCGGCGAAACCGTGCCGCAGGCGAGCGACTTCTTGTCGAACGTCAACCGCCTCCATGACGTCGAGTCTTGCAAAGGGTTCGGTGGTGTGCACTGGACCCCTGTGCTCGGCGAACGGAGCGCAACGCCGAAGGGAATAGTCACCCCCATCAGAGGGGTTGGACCAGACATGACTGTCAAGGCAACCTGGAACAACGCGGTGGTGGCTGAGAGCGACCACACCATTCTGGTCGAGGGTAACCAGTACTTCCCCGCCGCGGCCGTGCGAGCGGAGTTGCTCGAGAAGAGCGACGCGTCGACGCATTGCCCTTGGAAGGGCGACGCCAGCTACTACAGCATCGTGGTGGATGGCGACCGGAACGTCGACGCGGCCTGGTACTACCGGGAGCCCTACGAGGCTGCGAAGGACATCAAGGACTACGTGGCCTTCTGGAAGGGCGTCGAGGTGACCGGAACCAACGAGAACACCCCGGAGATCCGGCCTCCCGGTCGATAGGCACCGCGCCGGCCCGCTCGGCGCGGTGAGCCGGCACCATCGGCCCACACGCCGAGGGCATTCCCGATCATCAGGCGGCCCACTGCGACGTCCACTCACCCGCCAGCTGGCCCGTGATGACATTGAGCCGGTTCCAGGTGTTGATCGTGGCGATGGTGACGACGAGCGCGGCCAGGGCGCCCTCGTCGTAGTGCCTCTTCGCCTCGTCGAACACCGCGTCCGGCACGGCGTCGGCCAGGTCGGCGAGGCGGGTGCCTGCTTCCGTCAGCGCGAGTGCCGCCCTCTCGGCATCGTCGAAGTAGGGGGCATCGCGCCATGCGGCAAGGGTGGCAAGTCGCTCGTCGGTCTCGCCTCGTTTCCTGGCGCTGCGCGCGTGCATGTCCAGGCAGACGGCACATCCGTTGATCTGACTGGCCCGCAGGTTCACCAGCTCCAAGGTGCCGAGCGGGACGCCGGCGTGGTGGGCGGCCTCGATGGTCGCCTGGCTGAGGTTCTGGAGGGCGTCGAGGACGCCAGAGACGCTGAGTGCCGGGTTGGTGATGCGAGGTTGCATTGGGATCTCCTTCTTTGATTGCTCCGTCACCGTCTTGACACCCGACAACCGTCGAACGTGACCGAGCCAGGAATATCTGCCTGCGACCTGCCTCTCGCCGGGTCCCGAGTCACATCGGGGGTCGCTCCGGGGTCAACGTGGTAACCACTCAGAGCGAGGGACGTGACCGATGGCGCAAGAGGACTGGCTGGCCGAGCGCTTCGAGGAGCAGAGAATGCATCTTCGTGCCGTCGCCTACAGGATCCTGGGCTCCATCCCCGAGGCCGACGACGCCGTACAGGACGCCTGGGTGAGGGTCAGCCGGGCCGGGCCGGGACGGACCAGGTGGAGAACCTCGGCGCCTGGTTGACGACGATCGTCTCGAGGGTGTGCCTCAACATGCTCCGTGCTCGCGGCGTGCGCCGGGAGGAGCCGTGGGATCTGCGCCTGCCCGATCCGGTCGTGACGGCGGAGGGTGAGCAACAGCCAGAGGACGAGATTCTTCTCGCCGATTCGGTCGGGCTGGCGCTCCAGGTCGTGCTCGACGCTCTTGCACCCTCAGAGCGACTGGCGTTCGTGTTGCATGACATGTTCGATCTGCCCTTCGAGGAGATCGCTCCGATGGTCGGCCGATCGCCGACGGCGGCGCGGCAACTGGCGAGCCGGGCCCGGCGGCGCGTGCGGGGCGCCGATGTCCCCACCCCGGACCCCGACCTGACTCGTCAGCGGGCCGTGGTCGACGCCTTCTATCGGGCCGCCCGCGGTGGGGATCTCGACGCCTTGGTTGCCCTGCTCCACCCGGACGTCGTGCAGCGCACCGACTTCGGTCCCGGGCGTCCGGCGGCGTCGGGGGTCGTCCGTGGCGCCGCGGCAGTGGCCCGCCAGGCACGGCTGGGGGCCAATCCAGCGGCCGAGCTGCACCCGGCGTTGATCAACGGTGCGGCAGGCGTCGTGATCACGCTCGATGGGAACCCGCACGTCCTGATGGCCTTCACCGTCGCCGCCGGCCGGATCGTCGAGATCGACATCTTCGCCGATCCCGAGCGCGTCCGGCGGGTGGCCGCTGCCGTGCTCAGGTAGGGCTCACCCCGACGGGAGTACGGCCAGCGGAAGCGACGGTCCCTGCGCCGGTGGCCGGTCCAGGGTCGGCGGCGAGGTGACGAGGTCACGTCGAGAAGATTTCCGGGGCGCTCGAAACCGGAACGGGGGTTCAGGGGCCCGGCCGGACGGCTGCGGCGGGGCATGCCCACTTGAGAGCACGACCCGGTCTTAGCGTGAGGAGATGGACGAGACCGAGGGCGTCACGCACAAGGGTCCTGCGCATGCCCGAAAGGGAAGATTGCCCCGTCACAGCGAGGCCCGCCTCGCACAGATGGGGAGGGAGCTGCCCCCGCCCGGCGAGGAGGAGCTCGAGATCGTGGCGGGGTTGCGGGCGTCGCGGCGTCACCGGCGGCTCCTGGGGTGGACCATCGCCATTGTCGTGCTCGCGCTCATCGCCGGTGCCGTGGCGCAGTGGGTGCGCCCGCTCCCTGCGTCGACGTTGGCCACCCAATCGGTTCGCCTTCCCGGGGCCGCACCGACCTTTGCCTGGCCCAGCTCCGGAGAGGCGGCAGCGACCGTTGTGGGCGTGGGTTCGGTGGGTGACGTGCGCGGTTCCCAATCGGTGCCGGTGGCCGGCCTGGCCCAGGTCCTCACGGCCTACGTGATCCTGTCGGATCATCCGCTGGAACCCGGGGCCGACGGACCGACCATCTCGGTCGGCGCCGACGGGCTGGCGGCCTATCAGGCCGGATTGGCGGCCCAGGAGTCCGAGGTGCCGGTCACGGTCGGAGAACCCCTCACCGAGCTCGAAGCCCTCGAGGGGATGCTGGTCGACTCGGGGGCCGACATGGCAACGGTCCTGGCCGACTGGGATGCCGGGAGCGTGAGCGCCTTCGAGGTCAAGATGAACGCGGCGGCGGCCAAGCTCGGCCTCTCCTCGACGCACATCACCGACCCGAGCGGCGTGGATCCGGGAACGACGAGCACGGCCGAAGACCTCGTCCGCCTCGGTGAGGCCTCGCTGTCCGTCCCGGTCCTGCGCCAGATCGTCTCGCTCCCCCAGGCGAGTGTGCCCATGACGTCCGTCGTCTACAACCTCGATTTCGATCTGGGGCACGACGGCATCATCGGCATCAAGTCAGCCTCCGATTCGAGTGCGCAGGGCTGCTTCCTCTTCGCCGCGCAGCAGAGCGTGGCGGGAAAGAACATCACCGTCGTCGGTGCCGTCCTGAGCCAGCCCGGTGGTGCACTCGGGCCCAACACGGCGGCGGTCGACGCCGGCGACGCTCTCGTGAAGAGCATCTACGGATCGCTGCACAGCTTCCCCCTCTTCACTCCGGGTCAGACCGTCGCCGACATCCACGCGCCGTGGGGATCGGCCGCCCCCGTGTCGGTGGCGGAGCCCGTCAGCGTGATCGGGTGGGCGGGGCTGGTGGCCAGCCTGACGGCGCGGCACGGTCCCTTGCGCGGCTCCGTGCCCAGCGGGGCGACGGTGGGGACGCTGCGGGCCGGAGTGGGGCAGAGCTCGACACAGGCGGAGCTGCGCACGACGAGTGCACTCTCGGGACCCGGACTGTGGTGGCGCCTGACACGCTGATGCGATGACGGGGTCACCCCCGGATGTCCTTCTTCGCGATCTCGACCACGGGGGAACGCGATGAACCAGCCGGGATTCTGGCCTGCTCGCGTCCAGCCGTCACCACCCCGGGGTCCGGCTGCGCCCATCGAGCGATGCAGGGCTGCCCGGGCAACTGAGGCAAAATTGCCGGGTGACTCATGGAGGCGTCGACTTTCCCGCGGGGGTCTCGGCCCCCGCGACGCGGGCGCTCGTGGCGGCGGGATACACGGAGTTGGAGCAACTGAACGGCGTGCCCGTCACGGACTTGCAGCAGCTCCACGGGATGGGACCCAAAGCGCTGCGAGTGTTGCAAGAGGCGCTCGAGGAGATCGGGCTTTCGCTTGGGTAGGACAGCCCGGTCCGCCCCGACCCTTGCCGTGGCTCGGTCGGCCGGGCGAGCCCTCTGATCACCCAGGTCGTTCTCAACGGCGCCGGCGTTGCGCATGCCAGCCACGGACGGGCCGGGGGGCCGGTGCGACGCACGTCGGGCGAAAAAAAGATGACCCCGGCATCCGCCGGCACGCGACGAGACCTCCGCACTGGCCGAACCGAGAGACGATGATGGGATGACGCTCCGACTCGTGTCCCTGTGCCTCGACGCGAACGACCCGCCGCGCCTCGCCCGCTTCTGGGCCGTTGCGCTGGGCTGGGAGATCCGCCAGTCCGCGGACGAGCTCGGCCTGGTCCCGACGGACGGCACCCGATTCGGGATCCTCTTCGAGCCGGTCTCGCAGGAGAAGTCGGGCCAGAACCGGAATCACCTGGACCTGACGACCGCGTCGCTCGACGACCAGGTCCACACGGTTCGCAGGCTGGTCGAGCTGGGCGCCCGCCACGTCGACGTTGGTCAGGACGCGGACGCCGAGCCCCATGTCGTGCTGGCCGACCCGGAAGGCAACGAGTTCTGCGTGATCGAGCCAAGTAACAATTTCCTGGCCGGCTGCGGGCGACTCGGAGCCATCAACTGCGACGGTTCCAGGGAGACCGGGCACTTTTGGAGTGCTGCACTCGGATGGCCGTTGGTCTGGGACCGGGACGAAGAGACCGCGATCCGCGCCGCCGATGGAACCGGTGCGAAGATCACCTGGAGCGGTCGGCCCCTCAAGGAGAAACGGGGCAAGAACCGGCTGCACCTCGACGTCGCCCCGCCTGATGACGGCGATCGAGACGTGGAGGTGGAACGCCTCGTCTCACTCGGTGCGCATCGGATCGACATCGGCCAAGGCGACGTCGACTGGGTGGTCATGGCCGATCCCGACGGCAACGAGTTCTGTGTCCTGACCCCCCGGTAACGGCTGACGACTGCGCTGCCGTCACTCTTCGTCGACCCTGCATCCGCCTCGCGTGTCAGTTTGCCTGTCGGATGATCTCGTCGAGGTGATCGAAGGAGGTTTGGAGGCCGCCCTCCATTCCCGACGCGATGGCCGCATCGCGGTACTCGGGGCTCGGGTAGCGGCTCAGGATCCTCATGGTGGTCACGCCGTCGCATTCGTCGAAGGTCGTGGTGCTCAGCGCCTCCGCCTCGGGCACCAGCTCGAACACCTCGGTTTTGACCAAGCGGTGAGGTCGATCGATCTCCCGGTACTGGCCGCTGAATGCCACCTCGAATCCGCCGTTGGCGGTCATGACCCATCGCCAACGGCCTCCGATCCGGAGGTCTATCTGGGCTTCGGTCACCTGCCCGCGGTCTCCGGCCCACCAACGCTTCACGATGTCTGGCGTCGTCCAGGCGTCGAACACGAGCTCTGCGGGTGCGTCGAACATCCGGGTGATCAGGATCTCGTTGTCGGATGGCAACGTGATGACGGCCGAGCCCTCCCGGTTCCCGATCGTGTTGTGCATGTCTATCGCTCCTCCTTCTGAAGCTCGGCGAGCACGTCGTCGAGCTGGTCGAGCCGGCTGTTCCAGGTGGACTCGAAGCTGCGGATCCACTCGTAGAGGGGTCGCAGCGCGGGGCCGTTGACCCGATACCAACGATGGCGGCCTTCGGCTCGCACCGACACCAGCCCAACCGCCCTGAGCACGGCCAGGTGCTTGGACACTTGCGGCTGGCTCAGTCCGAGCCGATGAACGAGTTCGTTGACGGTGGCCTCCCCGTTGCCGAGCGAATCGAGGAGGTCACGGCGGCAGCCTTCGGCGACAGCGTTGAACGCGTCGGTCGTCGTCGCAGTGCGAGCCACGGCAAGATCATATGCTGATATAGGAATATGTCAAGCCTCCCGGCGAGTTCGGCGCGCCGCCCTCTCCCGGCATCCCACGCGGGCTGGAGAAAGACGATGTGCGGCGGGTCGGTGCGGGCCCGGCGAAACCGGGTCGGGACAGGGGCCCGTGCCGAGACGACCGTTCTCTTGCATGCTCGCTTCCGTCGTCTCCGCCACTCTGTCCGGCGCCCTCGGGACCCCGGTCTCGGTCGAGGTCCACGTCTCGAACGGCTTGCCGGGATTCACCGTCGTGGGGCTGCCCGACGCCGCCGTGCGTGAGGCGCGGGATCGTGTCCGCGCCGCCATCCTCTCGAGCGGCCTGCCGTGGCCGCTGCGGAGGGTCACGGTCAACCTGGCCCCCTCGGGACTGCGCAAGGGAGGGGCCGGACTCGACGTCCCCATCGCCATCGGGCTGCTGGTGGCGACGGGAGAGCTGCGCCCGGAATGCATCGAGGGCCGTGCCTTCTGCGGCGAGTTGGGGCTGAACGGCTCTCTTCGTCACGTGCCCGGAATGGTCGCCCTGGCGGATGCCATGATGCCGCTGGGCCTGGTCGTGCCCCTCGTCGACGTCGGCGAGGCCCGTCTCGTCGGCGGCGAGGACGTGCGGGGAGCGGCCACGCTGCAACAGCTCGTCGCCGTGCTGCGCCAGGAGGCGCCGTGGCCCGAACCCGCTCCGACGCCCAAGGGCCCCCCACGGCCGTCCGAGCCGGACCTGGCCGATGTGCGCGGGCAGGCCCTGGGTCGGCGGGCGGTCGAAGTGGCTGCGGCGGGACGGCACCATCTGCTCATGATCGGACCACCCGGCTCCGGCAAGACCATGTTGGCCGAGCGTCTTGCGGGCCTCTTGCCCGACCTCTCGTCCGCCCAGGCGCTCGCCGTGACGCGGATCCATTCGGCGGCCGGTGCGCCGCTGCCCGACGGAGCCGTATTCAGCCGGCCGCCTTTCCGTGCGCCGCATCATCGCTCGTCGGTCGTGGCCCTCGTCGGAGGTGGCAGCTGGTCGCTCCGTCCGGGCGAGATCAGCCTGGCGACCGAAGGCGTGCTCTTTCTCGACGAGCTCGGCGAGTTCCCCGTGGCCGCCCTCGAAGCATTGCGACAGCCACTCGAGGAGGGGATCATCCGGGTCAGTCGGGCCGGGGGGACCGTGACGTTTCCCGCCCACTTCCTTCTCGCTGCCGCCATGAATCCCTGTCCCTGTGGCGAAGGAATGTACGAGGGCGGCTGCGCCTGCAGCGTGGTCTCGCGTGAGCGTTACGGGAGACGGCTCTCGGCCCCACTGCTCGATCGCTTCGATCTCGTGGTTCCCCTGCACCGCCCCGACCCGGATCAGCTCCTATCGGGCGAACCGGGCGAGTCGAGTTCCGACGTGGCGGCTCGCGTCTGCGCGGCCCGTTCCCGGGCCGACGCACGAGGCGAACGCGCACTGCCTCTCGGATCAGAAGCTTCGGCCCTCCTGGCGACGAAGCTCCGTTCGGGCACTCTCAGCGCCCGAGGCCTCCAGAAGGTGTCGCGGGTGGCCCGGACCCTGGCCGACCTGGCCGGCGAGGACACGGTGACCTTCGCCCATGTCGCCGAGGCGGCGTCGCTTCGGGCCGCTCGTTCGACGGTGGTGCGATGACGCGCGATCTGCCGGACGAGGCGTACGCCACGGCGCTGGCGGCCACGCCCGGTGTCGGACCCAGCACCTTGCGGGCCGCACTGCTGCACGATGCGCCCGCGACGGCGTGGCGCAGGCTGTGCGCTCCGAAGGGATCGACCGAGCGCGACGTGCGCAGCCTGTGGGAGCGTCATGTCGAGCACGGCATCAGGGTCCTGCTCCAAGGAGACGTGGCCTATCCGGAGCGACTGCGAGACGACCCCGGCCGACCCGCCGTCCTCTTCTGCCTCGGTGATCCTGGCGCCCTGGCCGGCGCATCGTCCGCCGCGCTCATCGGAACCCGCGCCCCGACTCGCTACGGGCTCGGCATCGCAGCCCAGTTCGCCGCCGACCTGTCCGCAGCCGGCGTGAGCATCGTCTCCGGATTGGCCCTCGGGATCGACGGGGCCGCCCACGAGGGCGCCTGTGCCGCCGGTGCGCCGCCCATCGCCGTCGTGGCCGGTGGGCTGGACCGTCCCTACCCGAGCCGTCATGCCCGACTCTGGGAGCGGGTGGCCCGTCGGGGGGTGATCGTCTCGGAATCGCCGGCCGGCGTGCGGACGGAGCGTTGGCGTTTTCCGGTGCGCAATCGGCTGTTGGCCGCGCTCAGCGACGTCGTGGTGGTGATCGAGAGCCGGCACCACGGCGGCTCGCGCCACACGGTCGACGCGGCGATCGCCCGGGCCATTCCCGTGGGGGCCGTTCCCGGTTCCATCCGCAGCGCGACCTCGGAGGGCACCAATGCGTTGCTGGCCGACGGAGCCTTTCCGGCCTGCTCGTCCGCGGACATCCTGGTGGCGCTCTCGCTGGCCGGCAGGGCGATTGTCGCCAGCGACCGTCCCGTCGAGACGCTGACGAGCCCACCAGAGCGCGAGATCGGTGTCGACGGCCCGGTACTCGACGCGCTGTCCTCGGATCCCGCGTCGTTGGACGATCTGGTGCGCGCCACGGGACTCGAAATGGCGAACCTGTGTGCAGGCTTGGAACGGCTGGCCCACATTGGCCTGGCGCATGACCTCGGTGGGTGGTGGGTGCGGGCCTAACCTGCCTCGCCGTGGACGCGACGCCGGCGTGAGAGTTCTCCTTGTGTCGGACCTTCACTATTCGCTGCCCCAGTTCGACTGGGTTCTCGAAGCGAGTGCCGACTACGACCTCGTCGTCGTGGCCGGCGACAGCCTCAACATCGCATCGCCGGTCGCACTCGATGCGCAGAGCGTCGTGATCAGTCGGTATCTGTCGCTCATCGCCGCCACGACGACACTCGCCGTCAGCTCGGGCAATCACGATCTCACCGGTCCGGACTCCCACGGGGAGCAGTCGGCGCTGTGGCTGCGCGACGTGCGCGCGCAGGGAATTCCGAGCGACGGCGATTCGCTCGTGCTGGACGACACGCTCGTGACCATCTGCCCCTGGTGGGACGGGCCACAGAGCCGGGCTGACGTGCTGGCCCAGCTCGGCACCGACGCCGGCCGCCGCACGGGTCGGTGGGTCTGGCTCTACCACTGGCCACCCCTGGGCTCACCGACGTGCTGGACCGGTCGTCGCGACTACGGGGACGCCGATGTGCGCGAGTGGATCGAGGAATTCGAGCCCGACTACGTCCTCACCGGGCACGTGCACGAGTCGCCGTTCAAGGAAGACGGCTCCTGGATCGACCGTATCGGACCGACCTGGGTTCTCAACGCCGGGCACCAGATCGGCAAGATCCCGGCCTACATCGAACTGGATCTGGGTGCGGAGCGGGCGCGCTGGGTCTCGATGATGGGCACGGAAACAGCCGACCTCACTGCCGCCAAGGCTCCCGAGCGCACCGTCTTCTGAGCCCCGCTTCGCGGGGCGGGGGCCCGGCGAGGTTCGACGTCAGTACTCCGGATCGGGATCCCGAGCCGAACCGGACCGGGCCGCCGGGGCGTGACGGTGGGCCAGGTTCGACAGCACCTCGGACACCATCGACAGACCGGTCGCTTCTCCGTATTGGAATTTGAGGTCGGCGAGGTACGTCGTGACGAACGTGAGACGTTCCGCCATGCCCACCGCGATCAGCCGCGTGATCTCGGGGTCGCTGAACAAGAAGGCATGACCGTCGGCCGCATAGCGAAGACGGCTCGGCTCGGTGGCGACGACACCAGCACCGTGGTCGGTCCCCAAGAGGACCGACATCTCTCCGATGACGGCGCCCTGTTCGGTGATCGTGTTGACGGCCACGTCGCCCTGGAACACCTCGAGGGCGCCGGACAGCAGGACCCAGACGCCCCCGCTGGGTTCGCCCTGGGTGATCAGCGCCTCGCCGGTCCCCGCCTCGACGAGGGGCAGGTGCGCCGACAACTCGACCATTGCAGACACGGGAGTCGACGGTAGCCGAGCAACCCGCTCGCTCTTCCCCGTTCACGCGATCTTCACGAGATTCTCAAGGACCTTCAGGCCGAGCAGCACGGCCCGGGAGCGAGGGCCCCCGGGGTACCGTACGCCTGTGTCCGGCAGGGTCCCGCGAGCGGTCGAATCGGTACTGCAGGGGGAGTCGACCCTCTGGCCGGCCGTGGTCAGCGGCGTCGCCGTGGCGGTGGCGTCCTACTTCGTCGGTCCCCGCCGGGGCGACCTCGAGGTCGACGTCGCGCTGGCCAGCATGGCCACGTTCCTCTTCGGCGTTCTCATCGCCTTCACGATCGCTCGGACCACGGATCGGCTGGCCCTGGTGCAGAACCTCATCAGTCGGGGCAACGCCTCCCTCCTGTCGATCCATCAGCTCATGTCGGTCTTCTCGGACGAAGAGGCGCTCGCGGTACGGCGCCTGATCGATCGCCAACTGACCGACCAGATCGACTACCGGTTGCTGGACAACCACCTGTCGGCGCCTTCGCACCTGGAGCTGATCGACGCCGTCTACGCCCTCGACCCGCGGTCGTTCCGAGAAGAAGTTGCCTACCAGGGCCTGGTCGACACCTGTACCGACATGAATTCGAATCGGGCGCTGATCGAGGGGACGACGGGTCAATCCCTCTCCACCATCGAGTGGATCGGCCTGCTCCTGCTGCTGGCCATCCTGTTGGCCCTGATCGTCGTGCTGCCCGGCGGGACCGTGTGGGGCGCTGTCATCGCCGGCGCCCTGGCGGGAACGCTGGTCACGCTGGTCATCCTGCTCCGCAAGCTCGATCTCCTGCGCTGGCACGAACGAACCTCCATCTGGGAGCCGACGGCCCGTCTGTTTCGCAGCATGGGACACCTGCCGTACGTGCCCCGCGACGTCGTCGCCAGCGGCCGTTACCGACCGCTCGGCCGGGTCCGCATGGTGGACTATCCCGACCCGTATCCGAACCGCTCTACCAAGATCGTGACGATTGAAGAGCTCACCCCAGAAGGGACCTCGAAGGTCGGGGCCGATGTGCGCACCGGTGGCATCTGAGGCGACGAACCGCGGCGAGTCCGGTCTGAGCCGAGGCCCCGGCTCTCGGCCGAGGGAACCAGGAAGAAGCTGATGGGGCGTGGGTGCCGGACCTGGTCGAGTCGTGGCCGGCCGCTCGGCCCACAACGCCGCGCGCCCGAGGAGTCCTGCGCCCGGCCGGCGGCGAAGGCACGGACGACGCCTCCGACGCCGATTCCACCAGGCCCGACCTGCGTCGATCTGGCCCATGACGTCGGTCGGTGGGGGGAGCGGGCCTAATCTGCCCGCCGTGGAGGCGTGGTTCATCGAGGGTACCGATCTGGCGGCGTTGGCAACCCGGGCCCGGGAAGCGGGACATCTCGGCGCCGGGGCGGTCGTCGTCTCCGGCGGGCCGTTGGGCGACCCGCTCGTCCTGGCCGGCGCGCTCGCGACCTCTCTCTCGGGTGCGCTCGTCGGTGTTCACCTGGCTCTCGGCGAGTCCGGTCGTCACCCGAGCGTCCTGGCCCGGGACATGACGACGCTCGATCTCGTGTGCGACGGGCGGTCTCTGCTCTGCCTGGCGCCTCCCTTCCCGCCCGGCCTGCCCGAGGCACTCGCGCTGTGCCAGGCCATGTGGCGCCACGGGGTGGGCAAGAGTGACGGCCCCCACTATCGAGTGCCCGGCGCCGTCAACCGGCCGGCACCCAGGCCCCAAGGTGGCCCCCGGGTGGCGCTCGATCTGGCCACGGGAGCGACCGCCCCCGCCGCCCTCGAGGGGTTGGTCGACTTCGTGGCCCGACCGGGCCCTGCCGTCGGCGTGGCCGTCCTGGAGCCCGCATGACCCTCGATGCCGTCGAGCTGGCCCAGGCCGAGCCGGCCACGCCGGACACGGCCGTCACCGGGCGCCACCTGCCCGCGCTCAACGGGCTCCGGGGCATCGCCGTGCTCGGCGTGATGGCCTACCACCTCCAGCTCGGCTGGGCCTCCGGTGGTTACCTCGGGGTCGACCTGTTCTTCGTCCTCTCGGGCTTCCTGATCACGACCCTCCTCCTCGAGGAGTGGACCCGCTCGGGCCGGATCAGCCTGGCCTCGTTCTGGGGCCGACGAGCCAAGCGCCTCCTCCCCGCGCTCTTTCTGGTGGTGGCCGCGCTCGCCGTGTACCTCGTGTGCAACGCCGTCTGGGGTGGCGCAGGCGCCAACGGGCTCATCGACCTGTCCGGATTGCGGGGCGACGCCATCTGGACGTTGCTCTACGCCAACAACTGGCACTTGATCTACGCCCACCAGTCCTACTTCGCTCAGTTCTCCACGCCCTCTCCGCTCCAACACACGTGGTCCCTGGCGATCGAAGAGCAGTTCTATCTGGTGTGGCCGCTCGTCCTGCTCCTGCTCTTCAAGTTCGGGCGCGCCGCGTGGCGTCGGACGGGGTTGATCCTCACCATCGTCCTGGGTGTCGGCTCCTCTGTCCTCATGGCGGTGCTGTTCGACCCCGGCGTCGATCCGTCACGCATCTACTACGGCACCGATACCCGCCTGTTCGATCTGATGGCCGGGGCGACGCTGGCCTTCCTCGCCGCGGCCCGCCCACAGCCCGAACGGCGGACCCGACGGACCCTTCATGCTGTGGGCCCGTTGGCCGCTGTCGCCCTGGGCGTCTTCTGGGTGACTGCGGGTACCCCGGGGGGCCTGCCCCGGAACTACATGTTCGAAGGGGGGTTCCTGCTCTGCGCCGCCCTCGCCGCGCTCGTCGTGGCCGACGCCCGGCTCATACAACCCGGGCGCTTCTCCCGCGCTCTCGCCGTGCGGCCGCTCCACTTCCTCGGCACGATCTCCTACGGCATCTACCTGTGGCACTGGCCGGTGATCGTCTACGTGAACGGCACGAGGACCGGGCTCTCCGAGTGGCCTCTCGACATCCTGCGCGTGGCGCTGACCCTGGCGCTGTCGACGGCCAGCTACTACCTGGTCGAGCGGCCGATCCGCCTCGCCCGACCCCGGGGCTGGGTGCGCTGGTGGGTCGCCCCGATCGCCGGTGTGGTCACCGCCGCCATGATCGTCGTGGCGACGTTCCCGGCCGTCGCCGACCCCTCGGGCGTCGTGGGAACGACGCACCTGGCCAAGGCGACCGGCCAGGCGGTGCCCGGTGCCGGGGGGTACGCGGCGCAGGTGCCGATCCACCTCGCCGCCGCCCCGACGGCCGCCGATCCTCTCCGGGTCATGCTCATCGGGGACTCGGTGATGCACGATGCGTCGTTCGCCATCACGGCTGCCCTCGGCGCCACCGGCCAGGCCACCGTCTTGACCAACACGATCGACGGCTTCGGCCTGATGAAGTCCTCCAACTGGCCGGTGTCCTTCCCGACCCTCGTCCGGGAGAGGCAACCGCAGCTCATCGTGGCTTCCTGGAGCTGGGACGACTACGGGCCGACGACGCCCAACGCGCTCCACCAGCCGGCCCGGTACACGAGGCTGCTCCGTCGCGCCGTGGCCACCTTGTTGACGCCGGGCAACGGGGTGGAGGGCGTGATCTTCACCCAATTCCCCAAGCCGGGGGTGATCCCGGCGGCCGACTCGATCGACGGCGCCTCGAGCCAGGAGCGATGGGCCGGTGTGGCGGCCTGGAATGCCATTGCCGAGAAGATGACGACGTACTTCCCCGGCCGGGTCATGTACTTCCCGGTGGGCAGCTCCCTCCTCCTCGACGGCACCCGCTACTCGTCCTGGCTGCCCCCTGAACGCGACCCGGGCGCACCCAAGGACCAGTGGATCCGCGTCCGCAAGCTGGACCACGTGCATCTCTGCCCGGAAGGCAGCGCCCGCTACGCCGATGCGATCCTGGCGGACATGACGGCCGTGTTCAAGCTGGCCCCCGCCCAGGGTGACTGGCCGCAGGGCTCGTGGGCCCAGGACCCCGACTACAACGACCCCCCCGGCGCCTGCCCGGACGACCATCCGCCTGGGTAGGCACCGAAGGTGCCGTGGGGGGCGATCAGTTGGAGCCGAAGGCGATGCCGGCGGTGATGGGCGCGTTGAGCTTGAGGGAGCCCAGCGAGCCTTCGAACGGGGCGTCACCGTAGGTGAAGACCCCGCCGTCGCCGGCGAACTCCCAGTAGCCCTTGCCGGTCGAGGTGGCCTGCCCGAAGATGATCGGCTCGTTGAGGCTCGACGGCCACCCCATGCCCGAGATGGCGTCGCCGTAGGCGTTCACGTACCCGTTCTTGGAGAAGACGTAGTACCCCTGGCCCGTGGGCGTCGTGGCCAGTGAGACGACGGGGCTCGTCAGGCCGTGCGGACCGCCCAGGTAGGGCGCGTTGCCGAACCCGTAGACGGCGCCGTCCGCTCCGATGAGCCAATAGCCCGCCGCGTCGGGGTTCGAACCCTCGCCGAAGGGATAGGAGATGGCTCCCTCGACGGGTGCGTTGGGCGTCACGTGGAGGCCGGGCAGCGAACCCTCGTAGACGGCGTCACCGAAGTCGAAGACGCCCCCGTCGGCCGCGAACATGCGGTAGCCGTGCCCGTCGGGCGTCGCCTCGGCGGACACGACCGGGCCGTTGAGCTTCTGTCCCGGGGCGAGCACCCCGGGCACCGAGCCGTAGAAGGTGGCGTCACCGAAGCAGAACACACCCCCGTCGGCCGCGAAGAGCCAGTAGCCGCCGTGGTCCGGCGTGTCCGCCATGGCCACGATGGGCTCGTTGAGGCTCTGGCCGGGCCGCAGCGCACCGGGCACCGATCCGTAGAACTTGGCCCCGCCGAAGGAGAAGACCCCTCCGTCGGATGCCGCCTCCCAGTAACCGGGCTGGATGTAGGTGAACTGGACGGGGGAGAGGGCGGAACCTCCCGGGGTGGTGACGACCACGGGCACGGTGCCCGAGCCGGCAGGCTCGTCGACGGTCAGCGTCGTGCAGTCCGCCGAGACCGACGTCACCGTGGCCGGGGTGCTGCCGAAGAAGACGTGCGTGACGCCGCAGAGGTTGGTGCCCTTGATGGTGACCGGCTCGCCGCCGCTGTGCGGCCCGCTGGTGGGACTAATGCCGGTCAGCGACGGTGCGATCACGTAGGTGTAGTGCTGGGCGGCCGTGGCCGGACCCCCGCCGGCGTCGGCGACCGTGACGCTGACCGCACCGGTGCCGGGCGAGGCCAGTGGGCTGGCCGGCGTGACCGCCGTGATCTTGGTGGTGCTGACGACCTTGACGCCAGTCGCCGGGCGCCCGCCGAAGGCCACGGCCGTCGCCGGGTCGCCCGGAGCGAAGCCGGATCCGGTGATGGTCACCGTGGTGCCGCCGGGCACCGGACCCTGGGTCGGGTTGAGGCCGTTGGGACCGACGACCGGTGCCGATTCGAAGGTGAAGGGTTCCGCCGCCTCGGCCGTGCCGCCGGCGGCGGTGACGCACACGAGGGCGGGGCCATCCGCGTGCACCGGGGTGGTCACCCGGGCCGAGCCGTCGCTGATCGCGGTGACCGCGCTGCCGGCAGTGCCCCCGCTGGCACCACCCGAGGTGCACGTGCCTCCGAAGGCGACGGCGGAGATGCCGGTCAGGCCACTGCCGCTGAGGGTGACCACCGAGCCCCCGTGGTCGGGACCGAAGGCCGGGCTGAGACCGGTCGTCCCGATGACGGGCGGGGCCACGTAGGTGAACGACTGTGGACCGGACTGTCCCCCGACGTCGGAGACGACGACGTTGGCCGCACCGGACACGCCGGCCGGATCGACCGCCGTGATCTCGGACGCGTTCACGTACGTGACATCGGAGGCCTCGTTGCCGGCGAAGGTCACGATCGTCGTGCCCAGGTTGGTGAAGTTTGTGCCGAAGATCTCGACGGTGGTGCCCCCGGCGGTCGGACCCTGGGCCGGCACGAGCCCGCCGGAAGAGTTGATCGTCGGCGCTGCGATGTAGTCGAAGGGCTCGGCGTTCGAGGTGCCTCCGCCATCATGCACCGAGACGTTCACGGCGCCGGCCCCGGTCGTGCTGGGCGGCGAGTCGACCGTCAGTGAGGTGCCGTCGGGTGCCACCACGACCCCGGTGCCGGCATTGGTGCCGAAGGCCACCGTTGCGTCAGGCCCGAATCCGGTCCCCGTGATGGTGACGGAGGTGCCACCGCTGGTCGCCCCGAACGCGGGCGACAGGCCGCCGGTACCCGAGGGCACGATGGCCGGAGTCGTCTCGTAGGTGTACTCGTCGGCCACGACGGCCGGGCTGGTCTGACTCGACGCGGTGACGGTCACGTCGACCGTCCCTGCCGCGTGCGAGGGAGCAGTTGCGGTCAGGGAGGTCGACGAGACGAACGTCACGTCGGAGGATGGATTCGCGGTGCCGAAGTCGACGACCGAGCTGACGGTGAAACCGGTACCGGTGATGGTGATGGGGTTCACCCCGCTGCCGCCGGTGCTTCCGTAGTGCGACGAGAGCGCCGTGACGGTGACCGAACCAGGGGCGACGTAGTCGAATGACTCGGCGTTGGAGGTGCCGCCGGCATCGGAGACCGTCACGTTCACGTTGCCCGCTCCGGTGGTCGATGCGGGGGCGTCGACGGTGAGGGATGTGCCCCCGGCACCGACGACGACGTTGGTGCCGGGGTTGGTCCCGAATGCCACGGTCGAGTCCGTCCCGAAGTCGGTGCCCGTGATGGTGACGACCGTGCCGCCAGAGGTCGGGCCCGAGGTGGGGTCGAGGCCGGCGTTGCCCGGACCGGTAAGGCCCGGTGCGACCTCATAGGTGAAGTCGTTGCTCGGGCCGTTGCTGGCCGGTCCGGTTCCCCATGTGTTCGCCACGGTGACGGGGACCGCGGTGTTAGTGGTGATGGCCGAGTCCGCCGGGCTCGTCGCGGTCAGCACGGTCGCGCTGACGACGTGCACGTTGGTGGCTGCGATGCCGCCGAAATCGACGGCGGAGGTCGGAACGAAGCCCGTCCCGTCGATCGTGACCGTGGTGCCGCCGGCCGCGGGACCCACCTGCGGGCTCAGGCCCGACACGGTCGGGACGGCCTCGATATCGGTGCCGGTGGCCTGACAGGAGGCGCCTGCGACGTCGATGACGGCGCCGCTGTCGAGGCCGGTCAGCACCGTGACCCGGAGGCCGACCACGTCGAGGGAGGTGCCGGAGAAGGAAGGCCGGTCCTGGGCGCTCTGCGCGTTCACCGTGATGCTGACCAGGCCGGAGAGCACCCCGAGCTGCGAGGCATTGAGCCCGAAGTTGGCCGGGATGGTCGAGGGGAGGGAGACCGTCGAGCCGCCGATCTTGAGCGAGGCCACGGTGGTGGCGCCCACGGAACCGCTCGCCGAAGAGGTGCAGCTGGCGTCGACGGCACCGACCGAGAGCAGGCTGCCCAGTCCGAGGTTCACCGCGGCCACGTTCTGGACCGTCGAGGCGGCACTGATCGTCTCGTTGGCATCGGAGAAATTGGTCGACGACGCGCTGGTGTCGAGGGTTCCGCTCGAGAGGACGCCGAGCACGTTCAGCGACGGGTCCGAGAGGCTCGACCCGCTGCCGTCAACCCCGAGCGTGACCGATGGCGTCGGGGCGAGCAGGGTGGATCCGCCGAGCGTCACACTGGCTCCGTAGGCGTTCGACGTGCCGGTGTCCGAACCCGCGGCAGCGGCTGGTGGTGGCGATCCCACCAGCACGCTGGTCGCGGTGGCGCCCGCCGAAGCCAGCACGATGGTGATTGCCAGGAATGCGTTCCTGGCCCGGCAGGTCGACATGGCCAACCAACCCTTTCCTCGGTCCCGGCGTGAGCCAGAAGTGGTCCCAACGAGGTGCCGCATGGAAGCGGGCCTCGGTGAGCGCATCGGCGTGCCCCGAGCCCGGTTGAGGCTGGGTTGGATCCGGAGACGGAAAAGTGACTTGTGACGTTCCGTATGACCAAAGTCATAAAAGCGGGGACGAGAGTGGCAAGGACAAGTGATCCGTGCCTGCGTCGGCTCATGACGAAAGTCACTACTCCCCGGCGGGCGCGACACCGGCCCACTCGGGCCGCGATGGTGATTCGGAACGCGGGTCACCGGGACCCCGTCGAGTCGTACCGACCGCGTCGGCACGACGCACCCGCCGCGGCTCCGAGAACCACCCGTCGGCCCCGGTCCTAAGCTGGTCCACTGTGACGAGGACACGGGTGGAAAGCGACAGCATGGGGGAGATCGAGGTCCCCTCCGACCGGTACTGGGGTGCGCAGACGCAGCGCTCGCTGCACCATTTCGACATCAGCACCGAGACCATGCCCAAGCCGTTGATCAGGGCTTTCGGCCTCCTCAAGGGCGCTGCCGCCGGGGTGAACCGTGATCTGGGCAAGCTCAGCGCGGAGAAGGCCGCCCTCATCGAGCAGGCGGCCGGCGAGGTGGCCAAGGGCGCCCTCGACGACCAGTTCCCTCTCCGCATCTGGCAGACCGGCAGCGGCACCCAGACCAACATGAACGCCAACGAGGTGATCTCCAACCGGGCCATCGAGTTGGCCGGCGGCACGATGGGCACCAAGTCGCCCGTCCACCCCAACGACGACGTCAACATGTCGCAGTCGTCCAACGACACCTTCCCGACCGCCATGCACATCGCGGCGGTCGAGGAGATCGTGCACCGCCTGCTCCCCTCGGTGAGCGCCCTGCGCGACGCCCTGCAGGAGAAAGAGGTGGCCTACGCCGAGGTCACCAAGATCGGCCGCACCCACCTCATGGACGCCGTGCCGCTCACCCTGGGCCAGGAGTTCTCCGGCTACGTGGCCCAGCTCAGCGCCGACATCGAGCGCATCGGGCTGACGCTGCCCGGCCTCTACGAGCTGGCCGTCGGCGGCTCGGCCGTGGGGACCGGGCTCAACACACACCCCGAGTTCGCCGGGCGCATCGCCCAGGCCATCGCGGACAGCACGGGGCTCCCCTTCGTCACTGCGCCGAACAAGTTCGCCGCCCTGGCCGCACACGACGCCCTCGTGTTCACCCATGGCGCCCTGCGCACGTTGGCCGCCTCGCTCATGAAGATCGCCGACGATCTGCGCTGGCTCGGCTCGGGCCCGCGCAGTGGGCTCGGCGAGCTGGTGCTGCCCGAGAACGAGCCGGGTTCGTCGATCATGCCCGGCAAGGTCAACCCGACCCAGAGCGAGGCCATGATCATGGTGGGCATCCAGGTGATGGGCAACGATGCCGCCGTGGCCGCGGCCGGCAGCCGGGGCAACCTGGAGCTCAACGTCTGCAAGCCGGTCATCGCCTACAACGTCATGCAGTCGATCGCCCTCATGACCGACGCCAGCCGCGCCTTCCGCGAGTTCTGTGTCGAGGGACTCGCACCCGACTACACCCAGATCGACCGCCACCTGCGCAATTCGCTCATGCTCGTGACGGCGTTGAACCCGATCATCGGCTATGACAACGCGGCCAAGGTGGCCAAGAAGGCCCACAAGGAACGCACCACGCTGCGCGAGGCGGCGCTCGAGCTCGGACTCCTCACCGCCGCCGAATTCGACGCCGCCGTACGCCCCGAGGACATGACCCACCCGTGAGCCCCCGGGAGCCCCGCCTCGGCCACGACGAGATCGATCGCGAGCTCGCCGAGCAGCACATCGGCTGGCGCCGCCAGGGCGACGAGTTGCGGACCACGGTCACGCTGCACGACTTCGCCGGCGCCCTGGCTTTCGTCAATGCGGTCGGGGCCGCGGCCGAGGCGGCCAACCACCATCCCGACATCGACATCCGCTGGAACACGGTGCATCTCGTGCTCACCACGCACGACGCGGGGGGTCTGACCCTGCTCGACCTGGCCCTGGCCGGGGCCATCGACCGCCTGCGCCCCGACGGGCGCGAGGACGACTAAGAGCTCGCGGCTACCGGCTCGAGGAGCCCGGCCGACAACGCCGAGACGGTGGTCTGCTCGACGCCGATGTCGGCGACGTAGCGCTCCACCGAGCCGTAGTGCTCGTGCAGGTAGGAGAGCAGCGTGCGCATCTTGGCCGGCTCGGCCGAGAACACGCCCTGAATGCTGTTGAGCATCTCGGCCGAGTCGGGGTACTTGGCGATGATCTTCTCCTTCAACCGACCCATGGCCTCCTGGCTCAGGGCGTAGTCCTCCACGACGGTGTCCTCGGGGACCCCGAGCAGGGAGAGCAGCAGGGCCGAGAGCAGTCCGGTGCGGTCCTTGCCGGCGGTGCAGTGGAACACGGCGGGCAGGGCGTCGGGACCGCCCAGGACCTCGAGGGCGGCGCGGATCTGCTCGCCGGCGTGGTCGAGCATCTCGAGGTACTGACCCTCGAGCAGGTCGGGGCGACGGTCGAATTCCTCGGGGTCGGGGATGGAGTCGATGAAGGGGAAGTGGTGGTACACCACCGGATGGGCCGTCACGTCGAACTGGCCCCGCTCGAGCTCGTAGGGGGCCCGCAGGTCGATCACGGTCTTGATGCCGATGTCGCGCAGGATCTCGAAGTCGCCCTCGGTCAGCTCACCGAGGCCGTCGGCCCGGAAGAGCCGGCGCCACCGGGTCTCGGTCGCACCCCCGTGGGTGGCGTAGCCGCCGAGGTCGCGGAAGTTCACCGCTCCCTCGAGCACGATGCGCCGGGCGAACGTGTCGCTCACGAGACGGGCATGTCCCACATCGGGAACCAACGGGTCAGGTCCTGTTCCACGGGAAGATCCGATCCCACCATGGTGCGGATGCGCAACTCGAGCTCGGTGTCGCGTCGCTCCTTCGATGCATCCTCGGGAGCGAAGGGGTAGAAGGTCCCCCGCTTGAACAGGTAGACGAGCCGGAAGGGCTTGGCGTCGGCACCCGCGTCGGCCCCCGGGACGAAACCGAAGGCGGAGGCCAGCAGCTGCGGTCCCCAGCCGTTGTCCTGCAGCGTCGAGTTGGCCATGTGGACCTTGGTCACCAGCTCTTCGAGGTCGGGGTCGTCGAGCAGCAGCCAGCCGTAGTCGAAGGAGTCGACCGCCTGGGTGAAGCTGTCGTCGCCGACGAGCTCGGCCACTTCCCTCTGGGCGTCGGCCGCCGCCTGTCCGGCCGGTGGTTTCCAGCACACGCCGGCGTGGCCCGAGGTCACCAGCCCACCGGCGCTCTGCAGGGTCAGCGCCGCCGTGGGCAGGGCGAAGAGTGCGTCCAGATTGGCCCGAACGGGCTTGGACCGTCCGAGAATGGTGTCGAAGAGCCCCACGAAGCGGCCGAACGAGGCTCGGGCTCGGTCAGCTGGCCTGGCCGAGCTGGCGCTCGAGCGAGTCCAACTGGGCCAGGCGCTTCTCGAGCGTGGGGTGCGTGCGGAACAGGTTGCCGAAGCTGAACCCGCCGCCCTGCCCCTGGGCGGCGCCATTGGCCACGGCCGGGGTGAAGAAGAATGCGTTGAACGGCTCGGCGGCGCGCAGGTCCTTGGTCGGGATCCGGCCCATCTCACCGGAGATCTTGACCAGGGCCGAGGCCAGGAGCGAGGGCCGGCCGATGAGCAAGGCGCCCGAACGGTCGGCGGCCAGCTCCCGGTAGCGCGAGAGCGCCATGGTCAAGAGGAAGCTCACGAAGTACACGACGACCGAGACCAGCAGGACGATCATCTCGATCCCGGCCTGGTTCTGGTTGTTGTTGTTGCCCCGGCCGCCGCCGAACATCTCGGAATAGAACATGACCCGGGTGAGGAGGCCGGCGATCATGCCGAGTCCGCTGGCGATGGTCATCACCGCGACGTCGCGATGGGCCACGTGCGACAGCTCGTGCGAGAGCACCGCTTCGATCTCGGGCTCGTCGAGCCGGCGCAGCAGGCCCGAGGTCACGCACACGACGGAGGACTTGGGGCTGCGGCCGGTGGCGAAGGCGTTGGGGATGTCCGTGGTGGCGATGCCGACCTTGGGCTTGGGCATGTCGGCCAGGGCGCACAGCCGGTCGACCACGCCGTGCAGCTCGGGGGCCTGCTCGGGCGTCACCTCCTTGGCGTGCATGGCGTACATGGCGATCTTGGCGCTGAACCAGTACTGGCAGAACAGCAGTGCAAAGGCGATGACGAGGACGAAGGCGAACGAGAGACCGACCGCGATGAGGACACCGACCACCAGCCCGTAGAGCAGGACGAGCAAGAAGCCCGTCAGCAGCATCCGGGTGGTGAGGCCCTTGTCCGGCTTGATGTTGCGGGAGATGGCCATCAGGCTCCGTCGCCCGCCGTTCCCGCCTCGGAGGCTTCGGCCTCGGCCTGCGGCAGGGCCGCCGGCGCGGCGCCCGCGCCGGCACCACCGGTGCCGATCTCCGCTTTGAGGGCCTCGAGCTCGGTGTCGACCTGACTCGTCTTCGACACCTTGTCGAGCTCCTTCTGGATGTCGTCCACCGGCGTCGTCAGGTCGTCGAGCGCACCGGAGGCGAGCAGCTCGTCGATGGCGCCGGCCCGGGCCTGCATCCCGGCGATCTTGTCCTGGGCCCGCTGCATGGTGGCACCGGCCGACTTGGTCGAGTCCGAGATGCCCGAGATGGCCTCGCCCACCTTGGTCTGGGCCTCGGCTGCCGTGTAGGAGGCCTTCATGGTCTCCTTCTGGGTGCGGAAGCGCTCGACCCGGATCTGGAGCTCCTGGGAGGTCTGGACCAGCTTCTGCTCCTGCTCGGTGATCTGGTCGTGCTGGGTCTTGAGCTCGGCCAGCTGCTCGCCCAGGGCGGCCCGACGCGACAGAGCCTCGCGGGCCAGGTCCTCGTTGCCCTGGGAGAGGGCGGCCTTGGCCTGGCTCTGCAGCTTGTCGGCTTGCTTCTGCAGGCCCTGGGCCTGCAGTTCGATCCGCTTGCGGGCCGTCGCCACGTCCGCCACGCCCCGGCGGACCTTGGTCAGCTGCTCGACCTGCTTCTCGTAGCTGAGGTCGAGCGTGTCGCGCGGATCCTCCATCTTGTCCAGGGCCTTGTTGGTCTTGGACCGGAAGATGTCCGCAATGCGGCTGAACGTACCTGCCATGGCTCCTGAGCATAAGGCCCCACGGGCCGGCGATGGCACCGGGCGCCCTACCTGAGCAGACCGCGGGCGCCGGTAGTCTCACCACGTGCCCGAGCGACTGTGCCTGCTCAGCGTCCATGCGCATCCCGACGACGAAGCGTCCAAGGGGG
The DNA here is from genome assembly GCA_963754445.1 of uncultured Acidimicrobiaceae bacterium. Classification (GTDB taxonomy): domain Bacteria; phylum Actinomycetota; class Acidimicrobiia; order Acidimicrobiales; family RAAP-2; genus Bog-473. Next base: position 600,011 of record CAVWFT010000001.1, read on the forward strand.
CTCCCACCGTGGCCAGGTACCACGCGGAGGGGGTCCATACCGTCCTGGTCTGCTGCACCGGGGGCGAGGAGGGCGACATCCTCAATCCGGCCATGGACACGCCGGAGGTGCGGGCCGACATCGGAAACGTCCGCATGGCCGAGCTCAAGGCCTCGACCGAGATCATCGGCTACGACGACACCGTCCTCCTCGGGTACCGGGACTCGGGCATGCCGGACTCGGAGGCGAACAAGAACCCGGCCTCGTTCGCCCAGGCTCCCCTCGACGAGGCGGTGGGACGACTGGTGGCCGTCATCCGCCGCGAGCGGCCCCAGGTGATCATCACCTACGGCGACAACCAGACCGAGTACCCGCATCCCGACCACCTGCGGGTCCACGAGATCTCCGTCCTGGCCTTCGACCAGGCTGGTGATCCCGACCGCTTCGCAGACGCCGGGCCGCCGTTCACGCCTGACAAGCTCTACTACTCGGTCTGGTCGGGGGAGCGCTTCAAGCAGATGCACGAGAAGTTCGCCGAGCTCGGGATCACGTCGCCCTTCGACGACAAGTGGATGTCACGCATGACGCGCACGGAGCCCTACACCACGACCATCGACGTCACGGGGTACACGCAGGTCCGTGGCGATGCGTTGAAGGCGCACGCCACCCAGGTCGACCCGAACTCGCCCTTCTGGTTCGGCCTGCCCCCCGAGGTGTTGAACGGCATCCATCCCTTCGACGAGTACCGGCTGGCCAAGAGCCGGGTGGGTGCGGTCGACGTGACCGAGGACGATCTCTTCGCTGGGGTGCGCGCGGACTGACGCCCGCCGGGCCTCAGCTGGTCGGCCCGAGGAAGCTCCACGAGATCACGCCCGCGCTCTGGAGCAGCACGATCGTCACTGCGGCCGCCAGGACACCGAGAAGCGCCACCGTCACGATCACCTTCCCGTGCGCGCCGATCAGTGCGGAGAGCTTGGCGGGTCGGTGCGGACCCGGGGCGTTCCCCCGTGCCGCTTCGGGTCCTGTCGTCGAGGCGGCAGCGTCGGTGTCGTCGACCGTCGGCTCCTCTGGCTGGGCTGTCGCCGTCGCTGCTGTGGCCGCCGCGGGTTCGGGCGCCGACGGTTCGGCCGCCGGAGGTTCGGCCGCCGCCTCGTCGCGCCGCGCCTGGGGCGCCAACGATGTGGCCACGCCGAGCAGCGGGAGCGCCTCCTCGGGACCGCGGGCACGCGAGTTTTCGGTCAGGGCGCGGAGCCGCGCCTCGAGCTCGTCGACGGTCCAGCCCGGCACGAGGAGCGCCGTCGACGCCTTGGTGCCGCGCAAGGTGAGGAGGACGCCGCTCTCGCGCGCCTCGACCTCCCACCCGGTGACCCGGGCCCAGGCCAGGTGCGACATGGGTCGGTCGCGCCGTCGGATGTCGCAGCCGTCGACCGACAGCGTCAGCGTGAAGACGTCGGTCGTGCCCCGTTGTTCGTCCTTGAGGAAGGAGACGCCGGAGATGGTGGTGCTCGATGTCGTCGCCATCGGATCACTCGCCCGCCCGGGCGAGTTCGCGCAGCGGCCGGTACCCGATGAGCAGAGCGCCGGACGCCTCGATGGCGTCGTCGATCCCGTCGTCGTCGCAGATCATCTGGTGGTCGTCGACCCGGGCCGCCCAGTCCTCGGGGTCGAGCGAGCGCAGCTCTGCGCTGTCGACCGCCGGATGCAGGACGAGCTCGGTCACCCCGGGCCGCAGCGCGCCCAGCTCCTTCTCGAAGGTCCGGCGTGAGCCGACGCCGGGCATGTGGGCCAGGCGGTCGGCGAAGACCGCCCCCTCGTCGGCCGCCACGGCCCGGGCCGGGAAGCCGGCCAGGCGCTCCGTTCCCTCGCTGAGCATGCGCAGGGGCAGGCCGAACTCGAGGGCCAGGCCCAGGTACACGTCGAAGAACTCGGGCCGCAGCTGCAGCGCCTCCATGTGGGCGTCGAGATGGCTCACGTCGAATCCCCACAGGATCGCCCGCTCGATCTGCGCCCGCAGTTCGCGCCGCACCTCGTCGAGGTCGGCGTGGTCCCATACGTCCTCGACGGTGCGGGGGTACCCACCGTCGCCACCGAGCAGGGAGGGGGCGTGGGTGATCGGGCCCCAGCGGTAGAGGGGGAACTCCGCGTTCACGGTGAGATGGACCCCGATGTCCTCGCCCCGGTAGCGGCTGCTGGCCTCGCGGGCCCAGGGGCAGGGCACCATCAACGAGGCGCTGGTCACCGCACCCGTGGCCAGGCACTCGTAGACGCCGACGTTGGCCGAGTGGCACGAGCCGAGATCGTCCGCGTTGATGATCAGGAGCTTGGCCCCGGCGTCGTAGCCGAGTCGCTGGGCCAGGGTCGGCTCAGCCACCGGCGGCACCTCCCGAGACCTCGGCGTCCTGGGCCGCGGCGTCCGAGGCGATCTCCTCCTGGAAGGCCCGCATCAGCGCGGCCAGATCGGCGTCGGCGAGCGCGAGGATGCGCACGGCCAGCAGGCCGGCGTTGCGCGCCCCGTTGACGGCCATGGTGGCCACGGGCACGCCCTTGGGCATCTGGACGATGGAGAGCAGGCTGTCGAGGCCGTCGAGCTGGGACAGGGCCACGGGCACGCCGATGACGGGCAGGGTGGTCACCGCCGCGAGCATCCCGGGCAGATGGGCCGCACCGCCGGCGCCGGCGATGAGCACCTGGACGCCGCGGCCCGCCGCCTCGTGGCCGAAGGCGATCATCCGGTCGGGCGTGCGGTGGGCCGAGACCACGCGCACCTCGTGGGGTACGGCGAAGCGGTCCAGCATCTCGACCGCGCCCTGCATGACCGGCAGGTCCGAGGAACTGCCCATGACGACCGCCACCCGGGGCGCCGGCGTGCTCATCGGCCGGCCAGTGCGGGCAGCGTCAGGCCCGCCGGAAGGGGCGTGCCGAGGGCCAGGGCCGCGGACCAGGCTCGCGTGCGCACGTCGTCCTCAGGGTTCCCGGCAACCGTCACGTGCCCCAGTTTGCGCCCGGGCTTGGGTGCTTTGCCATAGAGGTGCACGTGCGCCTCCCCGACGGCCAGGGCCGCACCGAGGAGTGACGCCGGGTCCGCCGCCTCGGGACCACCGAACACGTTGACGCTGGCCACGTCGGTGTGGGTCAGGTCGGTCCGGCCGAGGGGCAGGTCGAGGACGGCCCGCAGGTGGTTCTCGAACTGCGAGGTCACCGTCCCCTCCATGGTCCAGTGGCCCGAGTTGTGGGGCCGCATGGCCACCTCGTTGACCAGGATGCGGCCCGCGGACCAGAAGAGCTCGACCGCCATGACGCCCACGGCTCCCGCGATGTCGGCCACCTGGCGGCCGATGGCCGACGCCTCCTCCATCACCACGGGCGGGAGGCGTCCTGGGACCAGGACCTCGCGGCAGACGCCGTCGAGCTGGGCCGTCTCGACCGCCGGCCAGGTCACCGCGTCGCCCGAGGGCCGCCGGGCCACGAGGACGGCCAGTTCGGCATCGAGCGGGACGAGCTCTTCGAGGACGACCTGGCCCGAGACGTCGGCCACCACGGACCGGGCCGCCTCGAGGTCCGCCACGGGCCAGACGCCCTTGCCGTCGTAGCCGCCCCGGGCCGCCTTGACCACGAAGGGCCAGCCGTGGGCTGCGCCGAACCCGGCCAGGGCCGCCGCCGCGTGGGGCGCGGCGGGGTCGAGCACTTCGAAGGCGGGAGCGGGCAGCCCGGCCGCGTCGAGGACGGCGCGCATGTGGGCCTTGTCCACCGCCATGGCGAGGGAGTCGGGGCCGGGTCGCACCTGCGTGCCGCCTTCGGCCACGGCGGCCAGGAGGCGGAGATCGACCTGTTCGTGGTCGAGCGTGACGACGTGGCAGCGGGTGGCCAGGGCGCGCAGGTCGGCCTCGACCAGCGGGCTGCCGAGGACCACCTCGGCCGCGACCGCGCAGGCGGCGTCGTCGGGACGCTCGGCCAGCACGACCATGGAGAGGCCGAGCGCACTCGCCGCCTCGCCCGCCATCCGTGCCAGCTGTCCCGCTCCCACGAACCCGACGTCGTGCCTGTTCAGCGCGCTCGCTCCTGTCCGCTCTTTGGCATAGACAGTGGGGCGAACACGTCACGCACCCTAGGCGAGGAGCAAGGAAACCATGGCCAAGCCGCTGCGCATCGGCAGCCTGATCGATGTCGACCGGCCCGTGGCCGACGTGGTGGCACAGCTCCGGCGCTACGCCGACGCCGGGTTCGACCACGCCTTCGCCGTCCAGATCTTCGGGCCCGACTCCCTCACGCTCCTGGCCGCAGCCGGCGCGCAGGTCCCCGGCATCGGCCTCGGGACCGGCGTGGTCCCGGTCTATCCGCGCCACCCGATGATGCTCGCCGCCCAGGCGCTGACCGTGCAGGCGGCCACCGACAACCGCCTCATCCTCGGTATCGGCCTGTCCCACCAGGTCATGGTGGAGGGCGCCTGGGGGATGAGCTTCGCCAAGCCGGGGTCGTACATGCGCGAGTACCTGGCCTCGCTGATGCCGCTGCTCCGGGGTGAGACGGTCAACAGCCCGGGCGAGCAGGTCAGCACCAACGCCTTCATACCCATCACCGTGCCGGGCGCCGTGCCCCCGCCGGTCCTCGTCGCCGCGCTCGGCCCGGCCATGCTGAAACTGGCCGGCACGGTGGCCGACGGCACCGTGACCTGGATGACCGGCTCGGCGACCATCGGGTCGCACATCGTGCCGACGATCCGGGCCGCCGCCGAAGCGGCCGGCCGGCCGGCGCCGCGCATCGGCGTGTCGCTGCCCATCGCGGTGACGGCGGACGTCGACGGGGCCAAGGCACGCATCAGCGACGAATTCGCGATCTACCCCGGCCTGCCGTCCTACAAGGCGATGCTCGACAAGGAGGGTGCGGCGGGAGCGGCCGACATCGCGTTCGTCGGGGACGAGGAGTCGGTGGCCGCCTCCATCGGCGCCCTGGCCGACGCCGGGGCGACCGACTTCGTCGCCGCCGTCGTGGGCGACAAGGAGGAGCGGGCCCGGGGCTTCGCCTTGTTGCAAGAGATCGCTCGGAGCTGAGGCGAACCAGTCAGTCAGACCGGCCAGATGAGCCGGTCACGTCGGTGGGTGGGATCGGGAGACCTCCTCGGTGGCCGACGCCGGAGAGCGCCGCAGGCGGGGACTGGTCGATCGCAGACGCTCAACCCGCCCGTTGAGCGTTTTTGAAAAAGTTCACCGGCAGCGTGCGCCGGCGCCAGGGGTAACAGGTTCGTACGCGCAGCGCGGCTGTCGCGCCGAGGGCACGCGACTCAGCGCTCGAGCTTGGTGTACTTGAACTCGTTGAGCGCGGGCATGGTGTCGAAGAGCGAGATCACGCCTTCGATGGTGCGCCGGGCCAGGGCGGCGTCGCCCTGGGGCCGGTCCATCAGCCGGACGAAGACGGCCCGGCCGTCGACCACGAACGTGGGCACGCCGAAGACGGCCAGCTCGTCGACCGCCTGCTCGTGAGCGCGGCGGATCTCCTGGATCGGCCCACCGCCGTGCACTTCGGCCAGCACCTTGTCGCCGGGGACGCCGGCCCGCTCCAGCACGTCGGCCACCACGGCGTCGTCGCGCAGGTCACGCGCCTCGTCGTGGCGGGCGGCGAACAACGCATGGTGCGCGGTAAGGAACCGGTCCGGGTACTGATCGCGCACCACGACCCCGGCGGCCAGCGCCGTCAGGTCGCCCACCTTGGCCGGGTCGTCCCAGACCGCGGTGCCGCCTTCGGGCACGTGGGTCTGGCTGTTCGAGAAGGGCACGAACGTGACCTTCCAGTCTGCGCCGTCGACCAGTCCCGCGATGATGTGCTCGTGGGCGTTGCGGGCGAAGGGGCAGCGATAGTCCCAGGTCACGGTGAAAGGCTTCATAGCCTTTTCAACACGACGCCCTGCGGGCCCATTCCCCTTCCCCTTCCCTTGCGGGGCCGGCCGCGCCGGTTCTGCCGGGTGCCGGGGGTCACGGCGTTCACCAGGGGCCGCAACCCGAGTCCGAGGACCGAGCCGATGGCCGCCCCGCCGATCACGTCGGTGGGGTGGTGGGCCCGCAGGTGGACCCGGCTGGCCGCCACGGCGGCGGCGAAACCCACGTTGGCCACCGTCTGAGCGTCCGTGTCGGCCAGCACGAAGGCGGTGCAGAAGGCGGCCAGGGTGTGCCCGCTCGGGAAGCTGCTCGAGGTCGGGGTGCGCACGGTGGCGTCCAGGTGGTCCTCGGGACGCTCCCGGGCCACCACCTGCTTGACCACCCGGCTGACGAGGAGGGACGAGAACCCGGCCGTGGCCAGGCCGGCGACGGCCCGCCGTCGGCCTGGTCCCCGACGCCGGGCCTTCAGGGCGGCCAGGGCGACCCAGACCAGCCCGTAGTCGGCCAGGTTGGACACGACGGCCGCCGCGTTGTCGACGCGGGCATTGCCGCGCAGGGGCTCGAAGGCGGCGTCGACCGCCTCGTCGATGGCGCTCAGGTCGATGGTGCTCACCGAAGCCATATCGTCACGCCGCGGCGAAAGCTGGACACGACGCCTTGAAGGCGCAGTCCGCGCAGAGCGGCCCGACGTGGGGCCGGAAGTCCTCGGCGTCGCAGGCCCGCTCGATCGCCGTCCACACGGCGGCGGTGCGCCGGCGCTGGCCGCGGATCGTCTGCTCGGTCGCCGCGGTCGAGATGGCCAGGGGCTCACGCAGATGGAGGAGGCGGACCTCGACGGGCGGTCGGCCGAGGGCGCGTTCGCAGAGCAGGGCGTAGGTCTGCACGCCGACCAGGCTGCCCCGCTCGTAACGCTCGGAGGGGGCCCGGCCCGTCTTGTAGTCGACGACGACCAAGCTGCCGTCGGGCCGGCGGTCGACCCGGTCGATCTTGCCCCGCAGCACCATGCCCTCGACGTGCATCTCGACGCCGAGCTCGACCCCGACGGCGCACACGTCGTCGGGGTCCTCCAGGGTGAAGTAGTTGTCGAGCAAGGTGGCGGCGTCGGCCACGAAGGCCTCCGCCGCCTCGGGTTCGAGGGCCAGCTGGACGAACTCGTCGTCGCTCTGGAGCTCGTCCCAGGCCCGCGCCAGCTCGTGACGGGCGGCGGCGGGCGACCGCGTCCCGGGCGCGTGGTTCCAGATCAGCCCCTCGAGGGCGGCGTGGACGAGCGTGCCCTTGACGGCAGGGGGGGAGGGCGGCTCGGGCAGTCGCTCGATCTGGGAGAAGCGGAAGGCCATGGGGCAGTTCGTGAAGGCCGTGACCTTGGACGGCGTCAGCGTGCGGGGGAGTGCGAGCGCCATGAGTCGAGGATACGACCGCTCCGGGCGTCGGACGCTCATGGTGCTGGTAGAACTGGGCCGCATGGCACCCCGGGCCGATGGCTGACCTCCGTCGCAGCACCCACTGGGCCGGCCTCGGTCCCGGTGACCGGGTCCAGGTGGAGGGCACCCGGCTGCGCGGGGCTTCCTGGGAGTTCGTCGCCCACGTGACCAACGGCGAGACCGGCGAGGCCTGGGTCGAGGTCGTGGGGGGCCGGGCCGGAGACCGGGCCGTCCGCTCCTTCCGGCCCGACCAGCTCTACGCGGCATCGGCCCGACCGGGCCGGGACCCGTCGCTGGCCGAGGCCCCCGGTCTTCCCCTGGCCTGAGGCAATGGGACCGGCCGGCATCCCGACGCTGCGGACCCAACGGCTGATCCTGCGCCCGTTCCGCCTGAGTGACCTCGACGCGCTGGTGCCGATCCAGGCCGAGGAGACGTTCTGGTGGTATCCGCTGCGCCGGGGCATGACGGCGGAGGAGACGGCGAGCTTCCTCGACCGGGTCATGGCCCGCTACGAGACCGACGGCTTCGGGCTCCAGGCCGTCGAGGAGCGCTCCAGTGGCACCCTGATCGGCTGGGCCGGCCTGGCCGTGCCGCACTTCCTGCCCGAGGTCCTGCCGGCGGTCGAGGTGGGATGGCGGCTGGTGCCGGCGGCCCGGGGCCAGGGCCTGGCCACCGAGGCCGGGGCGGCGGCGGTGCGCTTCGGGTTCACCGAGGGCGCGCTGGAGCGGATCATCAGCATCTACGAGCCCGAGAACGTGGCCTCGGGCAAGGTCATGGCGCGACTGGGCTTCACCCCGTGCCTGCGCACGCACGACGAGCGCGGCGACCCGCTCGTGGTGACCGAGCTGACCCGGGAGCGCTGGGAGCAGGCCGGGGGAGCCGATGGGTGACGTCGCCGCCCAGACGTCGGTCGAGCGCATCGACGACGGCCGCTACCGGGCCATGGTGCACGACGACTGGGAGATCTGGGGTCCCTGCGGCGGCTACGTGGCGGCCATCGCACTGCGGGCCGCCGGGGCCGAGAGCTCGCTCGGCCGCCCGGCCAGCTTCTTCTGCCACTACCTGTCGGTGGCCGCGTTCGCCCCGGTCGACCTCGTGGTGACCCCGCTCCGGGCCGGCCGCACCGTGGCCGCCCACCGCGTGGCGATGAGCCAGGAGGGCCGGCCCGTCCTCGACGCCATGGTGTGGTCGGTGGGCGAGGTCGAGGGGCTCGAGCACCGTCACGGCGACGCGCCGGCGGTGACCGGCCCGGCCGACACCCCGGTGCGCGTCCAGCGCCGGCCCGAGGACGGGGAGGAGGAGCGACGGCCCTTCGCCTTCTGGGAGAACTTCGAGCAGCGGGCGATCACCTGGTCGGAGTCGTGGCCACCGCGCCAGGCGCTGCCGCCCGAGTGGCTGACCTGGGTGCGCTACAAGGAGTCGCACGGCCCCGCCGACCCGTGGGTCAACGCGGCCCGTCACCTCCTGGTCCTCGACGTGGGGAGCTGGCCGGCCGGCTCGCGGCCGCACGCCTACGCCGATCCACCGTTCATCGCACCGAGCCTCGACCTCTACGCCGCCTTCGGCGATCCCGGCTGTGACTCGGAGTGGCTCCTGCTCGACCATCACGCACCCCTGGCGGCGGGCGGGCTGTTGTCGTGGACCGGACGCGTCTGGTCCGAGGAGCGCACCCTGCTGGCCCAGGGAGGGGGCCAGGCCGTCTTCCGCCACACCTAGGGGAAGGGCTACTCCGTGGGGTCGCCGTCGAGTCGGGACAGGATGCGCAGCATCACCTCGTCGGCGCCGGCGCCGATGGAGTCGAGGCGGGTGTCGCGGAAGTAGCGCGAGGTCCAGCTCTCCTCCATGTAGCCGATGCCGCCGTGGAACTGCACCGCCACGTCGGCCACCTCGCGTTGGAGGCGCGACCCCAGCAGCTTGCCGATGGTGGCGTAGCGGGTGGCGTCCTCGCCCCGCACGACCGCGTCGGCCGTGCTGCGCGCGTACGCCTGCAGCACGTCGTGGCGGGCGGAGAGCTCGGCCAGCACGAACTGGAGATGCTGGTTGGCCAGGAGCGGTGCGCCGAAGGCCCGGCGCTGGCGCAGGTACGACTTCGTCCGCTCGAGCGCCAGCGCGATGGAGCCGACCTGCTTGTAGAAGGTCATCAGCCGTTCGGCCTGGAACTGCACCATCTGCTGTTGGAAGCCGCGGCCGATCTCGCCGATCGTGTTGCGCACCGGCACCCGGACGTCGGTGAACGCGAGCTCGGCGGTGTCGCTCGACCACATGCCGAGCTTCTCGAGCTTGCGCGACACCACCACGCCGTCGCGCGCGGTGGGGACGACGATCAGCGACATGCCGCGCCCGCCCGGGTCGTCGGACGTGCGGGCCAGGAGGCACAGCCAGTCCGCCTGCGTGCCGTTGGTGATGTAGAGCTTGGATCCGTTGATGACCCACTCGTCGCCGTCGCGCACGGCCCGGGTCCTGATGCCGGCCACGTCGCTCCCGGCGTCGGGCTCGGTGACGGCGATGGACGTGACCATCTCCCCGCGCACCGCGGGGACGAGGTACTGCTGCTTCAGCTCGGGCGATCCGTAGCGGGCCAGCGCCGGCGTGGACATGGACATCTGGACGGCCATGGCCATCGGGACGCCACCACAGCTGATCCGTCCCATCTCCTCGCCCGCGATCATGGTGTAGGTGTGGTCGGCTCCCATCCCGCCGACCGCCTCGTCGTACTCCAGGCCCAAGAGGCCGACCGCACCGAGCTTGGGGAAGAGCTCATGGGCGGGGAAGGTGCGCGCCGCCTCCCACTCGTCGACGTAGGGCTCGATCTCCCGTTCGAAGAGGTCGCGCAGCGTCTTGCGGAAGAGCTGGTGCTCGGTCGTCTCGATCACCGCGCGCACGCTACCCGCGATCGGCGATCGTGCTCGGGCCACGCACCTACACTGCGCAGTCGTGACGGAGGCCATGGTCGGCGTGCAGCACGGAGACGGCATCCGCACCATCACGATGGACTCGCCGGCCAACCGCAACGCCCTCTCGAGCGCCCTGCTGGACCAGCTGGCCCGGGCGTTGCAGGCCGCCACGAGCGCGGAGGGCGTGCGGGCCATCGTCCTCACGGGTTCGGGGTCGGTGTTCTGCTCGGGGGCCGACCTGTCCGAGCGCGGCTCGGCGGCGCCCAACCGCATGCCCGAGATCCTCACTGCCATGGTGGAGAGCCCCGTGCCGATCATCGCCCGGGTCAACGGCCACGCCCGGGCGGGCGGCCTCGGCCTGATCGCCGCGGCCGACTTGGCGGTGGCGGCGGAGGCGAGCACGTTCGCCTTCACCGAGGTCCGGGTGGGCGTGGCACCGGCCATGATCCTCGTGCCGGCGCTGCGGGTGATGGACCGGCGCACCGTCACCCGCCTGGCCTTGACCGGCGAGCGCTTCGGCGCGGCCGAGGCCGCGGCGGCCGGCTTGCTCTCCGGCGTCGTGGCGGACGAGGCCGCGCTCGATGCCTGGGTGCACGCGCAGACGGACGCGTTGCGCAAGTCCGCGCCCGGCGCCGTCGCGGCAACCAAGGACCTGCTGCGCACCCTGGCGGGCGAGGAGTGGTCGAGCGGTCTGACCCGGGCCGCCACGACCTCGGCCACGCTCTTCGCCTCGGCCGAGGCGGCAGAGGGCATGGCGGCGTTCCTGGAGAAGCGCACGCCGGCTTGGGACACCACGCAGTGACGAGCGTCCTGCGGACGCGGCTCTCGGTGGCGGCAGGGGAGTTCGTGGCCAACGCGCAGGCCATGGGCGCGCTGGCGGACGAGGTCCGGGCGCGCCACGACGAGGTGCTGGCCGGCGGGGGGCCCCAGTACGTCGAGCGCCATCGGGCCCGGGCCAAGCTGATGGTCCGCGAGCGGCTGGAGGGACTGGCCGATCCGGGCACGCCCGTGCTCGAGCTCAGCCCGCTGGCCGGCCTGCACACCGGCGACCCGGTCGGCGGGGGCGTCGTGGTGGCCCTGGCCGAGATCGCCCACACGCAGTGTCTGGTGATCGCCAACGACCCGACGGTGCGGGGCGGGACGACGAGCCCGACCACCATCCGCAAACTGCTGCGGGCCATGGACGTGGCCGAGGAGAACCGACTCCCGCTGGTGCTGCTGGTGGAGTCCGGCGGGGCCGACCTGCCGCGCCAGGCCGACGTCTTCGTGCCGGGGGGCGAGCAGTTCCGCCGCCTGACCCAGCTCTCCGCCCAGGGCATCCCGACCGTCTGCGTGGTGTTCGGCTCGTCGACGGCGGGCGGGGCCTACCTGCCGGGCATGAGCGACTACACGGTCATGGTGGAGGACCGGGCCCGCGTGTTCCTGGGCGGGCCGCCCCTGGTGAAGATGGCCATCGGTGAGGACGCGGACGAAGAGGAGCTGGGCGGGGCGACCATGCACGCCCGGGTGTCGGGCCTGTGCGACTACCTGGCCCGCGACGAGGGCGACGCGCTCCGCATCGCCCGGGGCATCGTCGCCCACCTGCACTGGCGACGGCTCGGTCCGGGGCCGAGCGCCCCCGCCCGGCCACCCCTGTACCCGGCCGAGGAACTGCTCGGGATCGCGTCCGTGGACGTCCGGGTGCCCTTCGACGTGCGCGAGGTGCTGGCCCGCATCCTCGACGGCTCCGAGTTCGAGGAGTTCAAGGAGTCCTACGGGGCGCAGCTGGTCTGCGGCTGGGCCAGCCTCGGGGGCTATCCCATCGGGGTGGTGGCCAACAACGGCATCCTCTTCTCGCCCGAGGCGCAGAAGGGGGCGCAGTTCATCGCCCTGTGCAACCGCATCGACACACCCATCCTGTTCGTGCAGAACATCACCGGCTTCATGGTGGGGACGCGCTACGAGCAGGGCGGGATCATCAAGGACGGCGCCAAGCTGATCAACGCCGTGTCCAACTCGACCGTCCCCCACCTGACCCTGATGGTGGGTGCGAGCTACGGGGCCGGGAACTACGCCATGGCCGGGCGGGCCTACGACCCGCGCTTCGTCTTCACGTGGCCCAATCACCGCATCGCGGTCATGGGGCCCAAGCAGCTGGCCGGTGTCCTCTCCATCGTGCGCCGCAACGCCGCCGCCGCGGCCGGCCGGCCCTTCGACGAGGCGGCCGACGACGAGCTCCGCGTGGCCACCGAGCGCCAGATCGAGGAGGAGTCGACCGCCGCCTTCGCCACGGGTCGCCTGTGGGACGACGGCATCATCGATCCGCGCGACACGCGGACCGTGCTGGCCATCGCGTTGACCGCCGTGCACTCGGCCCCCGTGCGCGGCACGGCCGTCTTCGGCGTGGTGCGGCACTGATGGCCGCGTTGCGACGGATCCTGGTGGCCAACCGGGGAGAGATCGCGCGGCGGGTCATCCGCGGCGCCCACGACGCCGGGGCCGAGGCCGTCGCGGTCTTCGCGGGCGACGACGCCACCGGTCCGCACGTGGCCGAGGCGGACGCGGCCGTGCTCCTGGGCGGCGCGTCGCTGGCCGAGACCTACCTCGACCCCGACGCGCTCGTGGAGGCAGCCGTGCGGGCCCGCTGCGACGCGCTCCATCCCGGGTACGGGTTCTTGTCGGAGGACCCGCGCCTGCCCGAGGCCTGCGTGGCGGCGGGCGTGATCTGGGTCGGGCCGACGCCCGAGTCCATGCGCGTCATGGGCTACAAGACGCGGGCCAAGGAGGTCGTGGCGGCGGCCGGGGTGCCGGTGCTGCCCGGCGCCACCGTGCCGGCGGGCGCGTCGCCGGACGCGCTGGCGGCGGCGGCCTCGGGGATCGGCTACCCCCTCTTGGTGAAGGCCTCGGCCGGCGGGGGCGGCCGGGGCATGCGCGTGGTGGCGACGGCCGACGAGTTGTCCGAGGCGGTGGCGGCGGCCCAGCGCGAGGCCGCGGGGGCCTTCGGTTCGGACGAGGTCTTCTTGGAGCGCTACCTCGCCACGCCGCGTCACGTCGAGGTCCAGCTGATCGGGGACCGCCAGGGCACCGTCGTGCACCTCTTCGACCGCGAGTGCTCGGTGCAGCGCCGCCATCAGAAAGTGGTCGAGGAGGCCCCGGCCGCCCTGGTGCCCGCCGCGGTGCGCCACGCCATGTGGGAATCGGCCGTCGCCGCCGGCCGCGCCGTGGGCTACGAGGGTGTCGGGACGGTCGAGTACCTGGTCGACGACGGCGGCTTCTACTTCCTCGAGATGAACACCCGCCTGCAGGTGGAGCACGGGGTCACCGAGCTGGTGACGGGGCTGGACCTCGTCGGCCTGCAGCTCGGCGTGGCGGCCGGCCTGCCGTTGCCCATGACCCAGGACGAGGTGGCCTGCGCCGGCCACGCCATCGAGGTGCGCCTCTGCGCCGAGCGCCCCCGCGAGGAGTACCGACCCACGCCGGGCTCGGTCAGCCACGTCCGCTGGCCCGAGGGTGTGGGCCTGCGGGTCGACCGGGCGATCGAGTCGGGGAGCGTGGTGAGCGCCGCCTACGATTCGCTGGTGGCCAAGCTCATGGCGCACGGCCGGGACCGGGGCCAGGCACTGTCCCGCCTCTCGTCCGCCCTCGGCGCCCTCGAGCTCGACGGCCTCGAGACCAACCGGGACCTGCTGGCCGCGCTGCTCGCCGACGCCGCCTTCTCGGGCGGGACGTTCGACATCCACTCCCTCGACCGGCGGCACGATCTGCGTGACGCCACGCTGCCTCCCGACGTCCGCCGGCGTCACGGCGCGGCCGTGGCGGCCGACCTGCTGGCCCGGCGGGCCGCGCAAAGCCTGGTGCCGGTCCCGGCCGCCGGCTGGCGCAACGTCGGCACCGCACTGCACGCCGAGGAGCTGACCGACGCCGCCGGCACGCTGCACGTGCGAGCGGCGGCGCCCGACGCGCCCGTCACCGTCCTCGACGACGGACAGTGGCGCGCCGTCGGCACGGCCGTCGTGGGCGACGGCGCGGTCGATCTCCTCGACGGCGACGGCCTGCGCCGGCGCTACGCGGTGCGCCACGGCGCGCACCTCGCCTGCGTCAACGGGCCCGAGGGCCAGTCCAGCTTCAGCCTGCGGGCGCCCGACGACGCGGTCGCCCGCGAGGGGGTGGCCGGGCAGTGCCGGGCCCCGCTGCCCGGCGCGGTCACCAAGGTGCTGGTGGCGCTCGACGAGACGGTGGCCGAGGGGGACGGGCTGGTGGTTCTCGAGGCGATGAAGATGGAGCACACGCTGCGGGCGGACGGTGCCGGGCGGGTGAGCCGGATCGACTGCCGGCCCGGCCAGCAGGTCGACGCCGGAGACCTCCTGGTGGCGGTGGAGCCGCAATGAGCGAGCCGGGCCACGTGCTGCGCGTCGCCAACTGCAGCGGCTTCTTCGGCGACCGGGCCGGCGCGGCGAAGGAGATGGTCGACGGCGGTCCCATCGACGTCCTGATGGGGGACTGGCTGGCCGAGCTGACGATGTACATCCTGCACAAGACCCGCCAGCGCAGCGGCGGCTACGCCCGCACCTTCCTGCGCGAGCTCGAGGACGTGCTGCCGACGTGCATCGAGCGCGGCATCACCGTCGTCTCCAACGCCGGGGGACTGCACCCCGAAGGGCTGGCCGACGCCGTGCGCGAGCTGGCCAAGCGCCAAGGGGTCGACGTGTCGGTGGCCTCGGTCTCGGGCGACGACATCACCGACCGCCTCCCCGCCCTCCAAGAGCGGGGGGAACGGTTCGTCAACCTCGACACCGGCGAAGCGCTGCCCGCCGGAGCGCCGGTCGTGACGGCCAACGCCTACCTGCCCGCTCGGCCCATCGCCGACGCGCTGGCCGCCGGGGCCCAGGTGGTCGTGACCGGGCGGGTCACCGACGCCGCACTCGTGGTCGGTCCGGCGCTGCACGCCTTCGGCTGGTCCGACGACGACCTCGACGCCATCGCCGGCGCCGTGGTGGCCGGTCACGTCATCGAGTGCGGCGCCCAGTGCTGCGGCGGGAACTACGCCTTCTTCGAGGAGATCCCCGGCCGCGAGCGGATCGGCTTCCCCCTGGCCGAGATGCACGCCGACGGCTCGGCGGTCATCACCAAGCATCCGGGCACGGGCGGCGCCGTCACCGTCGGGACGGTCACGGCCCAGCTCCTCTACGAAGTCGGCGGTCCGCGCTACCTGAGCCCCGACGCGGTGGCCCGTTTCGACAGCATCGAGGTCACCCAGGTCGGCCCGGACCGGGTGCGCCTCAGCGGCGTGCGGGGCGAGGCACCACCGCCGACCCTCAAGGTGACGGCCAACCTCGACGCCGGCTGGCGCAACGCCATGACCCTGGCCATCACCGGAGCCCAGGTGGGCGAGAAGGCGCGGATGGCCGCCGACGCCGTGTGGGCCGGTATCGCCGGCGGCCGGGCGTCCTTCGCCGAGACGGCCGAGGACCTCTCGGGCGACCTGACGGGGGGCGGCATGGCGTACCTGCGACTGGCCGTGCGGGGCGACGACGAGCTCGCCGTCGGCCGGGCCTTCTCAGGGGCCGTCGTCGAGACCAGCCTCTCGAGCTACCCGGGCACCTTCTTCACCTCCGCCCCCTCGGGAGCCCAGGGCGTGGCCCGCTACTGGCCCACCACGGTGGCCGTCGGCGCCGTGACGCCGCGGGTGCGCTGTGGGGGCGCGCCGGTGGCCAGCGCCATGCCCACCGTCACCGCCACCCCCGGCAGTGCCCCGGGCGACGAGCCGGATCCGGTGCTGCCGGGCCGGCCCGCCGGCGCGACCGGCCTGGTGTCGGTCCCCCTCCACGTCCTGGTGGGTGCCCGCTCGGGCGACAAGGGCGGCGACGCCAACGTGGGTCTGTGGGCCGACACCGACGAGGTGGCCCGATGGCTCCTCGACGCGTTCGACGTCGAGGCCTTCCGGGCCGCGCTGCCCGAGGCGGCTCCCTACGCGACCGAGCGCCACCCGCTGCCCAACCTCCGGGCCGTGAACTTCGTGGTGCACGGCATCCTCGGCTGGGGCGTGGCCTCCAACCTCCGCCTCGACACCCAGGCCAAGGGTCTGGGTGAGCTGTTGCGCTCCCGCACGGTCGCCGTGCCGCCGGCCCTCGTGGCCCAGGGCCCGCCGGCGCGGCGCTGGGCCGCCGTCCGGCCCGCCGGCTGATCCCGATGGAGGCCGCCGCCACGGACATGACCGTCCGCTTCGTCGCCTTCCTGGCCGGCATCGTCCTGGTCCTGGTGACGGTGTGGAGCGTCTTCACCGCCCTGGTCGTGCCACGGGTGACCTCGTCGCGGGTCCAGCGCGGCGTGGCCCGGGCGCTGGGCGGGGCGGCCCATCGGCTCGCCCCCCACTTGCCGTCCTACGAGGTGCGCGACCGGGTCCTGTCCTTCGTGGGGCCGGCCGCCATGGTGCTGCTGTTCGCCATCTGGCTCCTGCTGCTCGTGCTGGGCTTCGGCCTCGTCATCTGGTGGGACGGCGGTGTCGACTTCGCCACCGCGCTCGGCGTCGCCGGCTCGTCGGTCTTCACCCTGGGCATCGCCACCGTCCACCACGACGGTCCCGAGACACTCGAGATCATCGCAGCGGGGATCGGCCTCCTCGTCATCGCCCTCGAGATCGCCTATCTCCCCGCCCTCTACAGCGCGTTCGCCGCCCGCGAGACCGCGGTGACGCTGCTGGCCGCCCGCTCGGGCACCCCGGCCTGGGGACCCGAGATCCTGGCCCGCCACCACTTCCTCGAGACGATGGACGAGCTGCCGCCCCTCTACTCGGAGTGGGAGCGCTGGGCGGCCACCGTGTCGGAGAGCCACGCCAACTATCCCGCCCTGATGTGGTTCCGCTCACCGGTGTCGACCCGGAGCTGGTTGACCGGCCTGGTGGCCATGATGGACTCGGCGGCGCTCTACCACTCGGTGAGCCCCGAGATCGCGCCCCGCGAGGCGCGTCTCTGCCTCTCCATGGGCACCAACTGCCTGCGCTCCATGGCCGGCGCCCTCAACATCGCCTTCTCGCTCGACCCCCTGCCGACCGACGGCATCCGGCTCACCCGCAAGGAGTTCGACGAGGGCTTCGCCCGGCTCGAGCAGCGTTCCTTCCCGCTCGAACGCGACGCGGACGAGGCCTGGCGTCACTTCCAGGGCTGGCGGGTCAACTACGAGCCCATCGTCGACGCGCTCACGCCGTTGCTCGTCCCCCCGCCCGCACCCTGGTTCATCGCCCGCCCCGAGCTCGGTGCGGCCGAGTGGCCGGTCGTGCTCAACCGGACGCCCGACGAACCGCAGGGGTCTCAGTTCTTCGGGTCCAAGAGGATCTTCAAGACGCCGTCGGAGCGCGAGTCGAACAACTCGTAGGCCGCCGCCGCCTCGCTCAGGCCGAGGTGATGGGTGAAGGTGTCGGCCAGGGTGCTGAACCGGCCCTCCTGCACCAGCGGCACCAGGGAGGCCCAGGTGCTCGGGATGGAGGCGAAGATCGTCCGCAGGGTCATGCTCTTGAGGAAGACCAGTCCCATGGGGAAGGAGAGCTCCATGTTGAGGTTGACCCCCACGACGGAGAGCGTGCCGCCCATGGCCACGCAGCCGACCGCGTCGACGACTGTGGCGTCGGCCCCGACGGCCTCGATCACCGACTCGGCGCCCCGTCCCTTGGTGGCCTCCATGACCTGGGCGGAACCGGGTGCCGTGCGGGCGTCGATCGGGATGGCCCCGAGCGCCTCGGCCCGGGCCAGCCGCTCGGGCACCATGTCGACGGCGAAGATCCGGGCCGGCCCGAAGAGGGCGGCGCACTGGACGGCCATGACCCCGACCGGGCCGAGACCGAACACCACGACGGTGGACCCCGGGGCGATGGCGGCACGCTGCGCGCCGAGGTAGCCGGTCGGCAGGATGTCGGTGAGCAGGACGGCGGCCTCGTCGCCCACGCCCTCGGGAATGGCGAGCGCGAACTGGTCGGCGAAGGGCACGGCCAGGGCCTCGGCCTGGCCGCCCGGCAGCTCGGGCACGGTGCCGAAGGCCGTCTGCTTGCCGGCCAGGCAGACGTTGGGCAGACCGGCCAGACAGGGGCCGCACAGGCCGCAGCCCACCACCCCCGAGACGAGCACCCGGTCCCCGGCGCGCACGTTGTGGACGTTGGGCCCGGCCTCGGCCACGGTGCCGATGGCCTCGTGGCCGAGCCGGATGCCGGCTCCCGTCGGCGCGTCGTGGTAGAGGTGCAGATCGGACCCGCAGATGGCGGTGCGCTCGACCGTGACGATGATGCCTTCGGGGCCGGGCAGCACCGGGTCGGCCACGTCGTGGACGGCGATCTGGCGCGGGCCTTCGAGGACGGTAGCTCTCATGGCCGAACGCTATCCCGCCGGTCTACACTGACGGGCCCTTCGTTCTATGACGTACCTTCCTTCCACCATCGATCTTCCCGCCGTCGCCGACGCGGACATCGACGCCTTCTTCGCCCTCGAGGACCTGTGGGCGGTCATCGTCTGGAACGACGACATCACGACCTTTCAGACCGTGATCCAGGCCTTCGTGGAGATCTTCAACCACAGTCCCGAGCGGGCCGACCAGCTGGCCTGGAAGATCCACCGTTCCGGCAAGGCGGTGGCCGCCGTGCGGCCGAAGGACGAGGCCGAGGCGGCCGTGCACGAGCTGCACGAGCGCAAGATCTCGGCCACCCTCGCCCGCGCCTGAGGGCGCGCCGGGTCAGCCCGGGGCGGGCGCCGCTTCCAGGCGGGCGGTGAGGCGGGCCTTCACCTCCGGCCATTCCGCCGCGACGATGGAGAAGCGGGCCGAGGTGCGCACGGTGTCGTCGGCTCCCGGCCGGTCCGCCCGCATGATCCCGTCGAGCTGACCGCCGATCCGTTCGATGGCGGCCCAGGACCGCGCGTTGCGCACGTCGGTCTGCAGCGCGACCCGGTGCACCTCCCACACCTCGAAGGCGTGCGTCATCATCAGCAGCTTGGCCTCGGTGTTGACGTTGGTGCGCTGGGCCGACCCGGCCAGCCAGGTGAAGCCGATGTCGAGGACGTCGGGAATGCCGTGGCGTTGGTGGCTCGCCTGGGGTGGCCACTGCCAGAAGGCGATCTCGCAGAAGCGGGTGGACCCGACGACGCGATCCGCCTCGCGGCCCTGCCCGCGCCGGACAGTGGCGAAGGGAACCTGGCCGCCCGTGGTCGCCTTGGCCAGCGCGTCGCGCACGTAGTCGGTCATCTGCTCCACGCCGTCGGGCGTGTAGGTCCACTGGTAGTTGGACCGGTCCTCGGCCGCCGCCGCCACCAGGCCCGCCAGGTGGGCGTCGTCCAGCGGCTCCAGCCGGACGTACGTGCCCTCGAGGGTGAACGGTTCAGGCATGCACGGCGGGCACCGCGTCGTCCGGGGCGCCGGGTGCCGCGGCCGGTGCCCCCGCGGGCGGGCCGCCCGGCGCGCCCGTCGGGACGACGAAGTCGGACTGGCGCACCAGGGCGAAGCCGCAGACGGCGCCGACGAGCGCCACCACGGCGCCGATGTCCATGAGGTGGTTCAAGGTGGCCGAGAAGCCCACCTGGTAGGCGTCGAGCAGGGCCTGGCGGGCCGCGGCCAGAGGGATGGAGGGCAGCGCGCCGCGCACCCCGCCGGCCGCCATCGCCCCCTGGAGCTGGGCCCCGCCGCGCCGCAGGATCTCGGGACCGTAGGGCGACTTGTTCAGCGTGGCCGTGGTGTGGGCCAGGATCTGGCTCTGGAACACCGCCCCCAGCACGGCGATCCCGGTGGCGATGCCGACCTGGCGGAAGGTGTTGTTGGCCCCCGATGCCATGCCGCTGCGCTGCGGCTGCACCACCGAGACCGCGCCCGAGGCCAGGACCGGGTTGACCACGCCGACCCCGAAGCCCGAGACCAGGAAGCCGGGCAGGAGCACGGTCCACGTCGAGGTCGGGTGCGTGGCGCCCATCAGCAGCAGGCCGCCGGCGACGAAGACCATCCCGATGCCGAGCAAGAGGCGCGAGTTGATGCGCACGGTCAGGCGCCCGGCGAAGAAGGACACGAAGAAGATGAGCAGCGTCATGGGCAGGAAGCGGACGCCGGCCGCCAGCGGCCCGTAGCCCAGGTCGTCCTGGATGTAGAGGGTGAGGTACAAGAACATGGCGAAGATCGACGCGGCCAGGCAGAAGGCGACCGTCGAGAGGCCCACGAAGGCCGGGATCTTGAACAGGCCGAGGTCGAGCATGGGGTCGCGGGCGTAGTGCTCGTTGACGAAGAAGGCGATCATGAGCACGGCCGCGGCGACGAGCAGGCCGATGATGGTGGCGCTGCCCCAGCCGAGGTCGTTGCCTCGCACCAGCGCGAAGACGAGTGCGAAGAGGCTGAGCGAGAAGGTGAGGAAGCCGATCCAGTCGATCGAGCGCGACCGGAGGTCCTCGGACTTGGCGATCTGGGTGAACGTGATGAGCACGGCGACCGCGCCGATGGGGACGTTCACGAAGAAGATCCAGCGCCAGCCGATGCCGCTCGTGATGGCGCCGCCGATGAGCGGCCCGATGGCCACGGCGCCGCCGATCACCGCGCCGTAGATGCCGAAGGCGGTGCCGCGGTCGCGCCCGGTGAACGCCGCCGCGATCAGGGCGAGCGAGGTGGCGAACATGATGGCGCCCCCGACGCCCTGCACGGCCCGGGCCAGGTTGAGCATCAGCGGCGTCGTCGAGAGCCCGCAGACCAGCGAGGCGGCCGAGAAGACGATCAGGCCAATGGCGAAGATCTTCCGCCGGCCGTAGATGTCGCCCGCCACGCCGGCGGTGAGGAGGAAGGCGGCCAGGGTCAGCGAGTAGGCGTCGACGACCCATTGCAGGTCGGAGAAGCTCGCGTGCAGCGACTGCTGGATGTCCGGCAGGGCGACGTTCACGACCGTGATGTCGAGAAGGAGCATGAACGTCGCCGTGCAAACGGCGATCAGGGTCCACCATTTGCGGTCGAGAGCGGGCATTGGCGGAGTGTAACCAGCCGGGCTTCTCGCTCGTACAATGTGTCGTGATCGTCGGATCAGCCCTCACCATCGAAATCGGCGATCGCACCCTGCTGTCCGACGCCTCCTTCGTGGTCGGCGCCGGCGAGAAGGTCGGCCTGGTCGGTCGCAACGGGACGGGCAAGTCGTCCTTCATCTCGGTGCTGGTGGGGGAGACGTCGCCCCAGCTCCGGCACCGGGGCAACGTGCGGCTCCTGGGTTCGTTCGGCTACCTGCCCCAGGCGCCGGTCCCCGGTGGGCTCGGCCTCGAGGCCACGGGGTTCTCCCACATCCTGTCCGCCCGCGGCCTCGACGTGCTCGACGACGCGCTGGGCGAGGCCCGGCGCCAGATGGCCGAGGAGGCGTCGACCGAGAACATCGAGCTGTTCACCGATCTGCAGGAGCAGTTCCAACAGAGCGGCGGCTACGAGGCCGAGTCGATCATGGCCCGCCTGGCCGACGGGCTGGGCCTGCGCCAGGAGCTCCTGCTCGAGGAGATCGACTCGCTCTCGGGCGGCCAGCGACGCCGGGTCGACCTCATGCGCGTCCTGTTCCAGGAGCCCGAGCTCCTGATCCTCGACGAGCCCACGAACCATCTCGATCGTTCGGCCAAGCGCTGGCTGCTCGATGAACTGGCCCGCTTCCCGGGTGCCCTGCTCGTCGTCAGCCACGATCTCAAGCTGCTGGACCACGCGATCACCAAGGTGCTGCACGTCTCGAACCAGCGCATGACGGAGTGGAAGGGCAACTACTCCAAGTTCGAAGCCCTCCACGAGGCCGACCAGTCCCAGCGCGAGCGCGCCTCGGAGCTCGAGCAGCGTGAGATCAAGCGCCTCAGCACGCTGGCCGACTCCATGCGGGCCAGTACGGAGAAGCGCGCCCGCAAGGCCAAGCAGCTCGACCGCCGGGTCGAGCGCATCGAGTCGGAGCGGACCCAGGTCGACAAGCGTGACAAGGCCAGCTCGTTCAAGCTGCCCGTCCCCGCCCGTTCGGGGGCCACCCCCATCGAGGTGGCCAAGCTCGGGGTGCGCTACGGCAGCAACGACGTGCTGCGCGACGTCACCTTCCACGCCGGGCGCGGGGACCACATCGTGATCATCGGTCGCAACGGCGCCGGCAAGTCGTCACTGCTCCGTTGCCTGGCCGGGGTGCAGGAGCCGACCAACGGGGTCGTCGAGCTCGGCACCAACGTGGCGCTCGGTTACTTCGCCCAGGAGCACGAGCAGATCGACCCCTCCCGGCGCGCCCTCGACAACGTGAGCGACGCCGTGCTCAAGGCGGAGCGGGACCGACGGGCGCTGCTCGGTTCGTTCGGTCTGCCCTCCAAGGCCGCCGATCAGCTGCCGGCGACCCTCTCGGGCGGGGAGCGGGCCAAGCTCGGGCTGGCCATGCTGTCGGCGGGGGAGGCCAACCTGCTCCTGCTCGACGAGCCGACCAACAATCTCGATCCTTCGTCCATCGCCGCCGTCGGCGCCATGCTCGGCAACTGGCCCGGCACGATCGTGGCCGTGAGCCACGAGCGCGGCTTCGTCGAAGCCCTGAAGCCGACGTACTGCCTGCGCCTGCCCGAGGAGCGCTACACCCACTGGCGCGAGGAGTACCTCGACGACGTCGAGATGCGCTGAGCCCCGGGCCCCGACCCGGCGCGGCCGAGTCGGGGCGGGTTCAGGACTTCCAGATCTGGGTCGGCCACACGATGCCCTCGTCGAAGGCGATGGCCTTGGCGCCGGTCAGCGTGGTCGGGTTGGCGAAGTTCTGCACGCTCGGGTTGGCCACCACGGCCCAGGTGTCCCGGGCCAGCCAGAGGTACGGGATGTCCTCGGCCAGGTACTGGTTCACCTTCTGGTACTCCTTGATGCGGTCCTCCTTGTTGCTGGTCGTGCGGCCGGCGACAAGGGCGGTCTGGATGCGGGCGTCCACGTTGCGGGCCATGTTGAGGGCCAGCGAACCGGTGGCCAACTGGCTCGTCCACCAGACGTAGTTGAGGTCGGGGTCCACCGCACCGAACTGGCGCCACATGGTGGCCTGGTACGTGCCGGCCAGGGCGTCGTTGATGAGGGTCGACTGCGCGATGGGGCTGATGTTGACCTTCATGCCCGCCTGGTTGAAGGCCTGCTGGAGGAACTCCGCCGCCCGGAGGACGTCGGCGTTGGTCGTGGCGGTCAGGGTGAAGGACACCGGTTTGCCGGTCTGCTGCTGCACCTGCTTGACCAGCTTGGCCGCCTCGCTGGGGTTGTACTTCGGGTAGCTGGTCTTCGTGTAATACGGGCTGCCCTCGAGGAAGAGGCCGGTCGACGGGGCATCGACGCCCTTGTCGATCACCTTGGAGAACTGGGCCTCGTTGATGCACATGGCCATGGCCTTGCGCAGGGTGGGGTTGTTGAAGGGTGCGGCCGCCGTGTTCAA
Source organism: uncultured Acidimicrobiaceae bacterium (assembly GCA_963754445.1). GTDB lineage: Bacteria > Actinomycetota > Acidimicrobiia > Acidimicrobiales > RAAP-2 > Bog-473. The sequence goes on from CAVWFT010000001.1 coordinate 623,548, forward strand.
CATGACGCACTGCATGGTCGGCTGCCCGACGACCTGGCCGCTGTTGTCGTAGTACGACCACTTCTTGTTGCCCCGGAACTGGAGGAGGCTGTCGGGCGAGTTGGTGTGCATGATGTCGATCTCGCCGGTCTCGAGCGCGTCGGCCCGCGAGTTGGGGTCGATGATCGGCTTGAAGGTGATGGAGTTCAGGTAGGGATAGCCCGAGCGCCAGTACTTCGGGTTCCGGGTCGCGGTCATGTGGCTGTTGGGCACCCAGTCGGAGAAGATGAACGGACCGGTGCCGATCGGCTTCGTCGTGCCGCCGCCGGCCGCCTTGAGCATCGACGGCGCCGCGATGTAACCCGTCTGCGCCTGGGCCAGGTAGTAGGGGAACGGCGCCCAGGGGTTCTTCATCGTGATGGTGACCGCCATGGGCCCGGTCACCGAGGCCTTCTGGATGTTGGTGGCGAAGGCCGGCCCGGTCAGCACGGAGGTCGCCTGGGCCTCGATGTTCGTGTACAGCGCCTGCCCGTCGAGCGGCGTGCCGTCGTGGAAGACGATGTTGGGCTTCATCGTGATGGTGAACGCGGTGAAGTCGTCGTTCGCCGTGATCGACTGGGCCAGCCAGGGCTGCACCTGGCCGGACGCCGTCACGATGGCGATCGGATCGAAGACGGTGCGGCCGTAGAGGAAGCCGCCCTCGTCCCAGCGGGCGGTCGACGGGTTGAACCCGCTCTCCTCGGTGTCGATGCCGAAGGTGAGGGACCCGCCCCGCTTCGGCTTGGCCGTGGCGATGCCGTTGCGACCCGAGCCGTTGGTCTGGGCTCCGGCGATGCCGCCGCCGCCCAGCGCCCCGGCCATTGCCGCGCCCGCCCCCAGGGCCAGGCCACCTGCCAGGAATGACCGCCGATCAAATGCCTGCGTCATCGCAACCCCCCGAGGTCTCGATCCCCATCGTCTTCGCTGCCTGCCCGCTCGCTCGGAGCGACGGGCGCAGGTTACAACTCCGTGACCGTTTTGGGGGGGCAGCTGCCTTATGACAACCTGGGCCCGCCGCCGGCGACAGGCGGCGACAAAACCCCCCGGAGGAAACAGATGACGATCGCAGTGGGCGAGAAGCTGCCCGACGTGAAGGTGTACACGTTCAGCGAGGAGGGTCCCAAGCCGACCACCTCGACCGAAGTACTCGGCCAGGGCAAGGTCGTGCTCTTCGCCGTCCCCGGGGCGTTCACCCCGACGTGCTCGGACCACCACCTGCCCGGTTTCGTGATGCGGGCCGACGACCTCAAGGCGAAGGGGGCCGATGCCATCGTCTGCCTCTCGGTCAACGACCCCTTCGTCATGGGCGCCTGGGGCAAGGACCAGAACGTCGGCAGTTCCGTGCTGATGCTGGCCGACGGGAACGGCGAGTTCACCGAGGCCCTGGGCCTCACCATGGACGGCAGCGGCTTCGGTCTCGGGGCCCTGCGCTCGCAGCGCTACGCCGCCATCATCGAGGACGGCGTCGTGACCTGGCTGGCGGTCGAGCCCGGTCCGGGACTCTCGGCCAGCTCGGCCGAGGAGGTCCTCGCCGCGCTCTGAGCGGGGCCCGGGTCAACGCACGCACAACGTGTGGGCGTCGGCCACCGAAACACACGGCAGTCGGCGCCGGCGGGCCCAACGCGCGGTGCGGCAGCGAACCCGGTGCATGCATGACGGTTGCCGGCGCGACGACGGCCGGCATCCGCGCGTTCATGCCGCGGCCTAGGCCGAATTGACCTGTCGCGCCGGGGGACCGCTGGCCCATGATGCGTGCCAAGGGTACGGAGGAACAGCACCGCCGCGGTCGCCGGGCCGGGGCTCTGGGAAGACAGGGGGAGGACGATGCGCCGTTCCGCGCACCCATGGACGGGCCGTCGCGCCGCGGTGGTGGCGGGCCTGGCCGGGCTGCTCGCCGCCGCCTTGAGCAGCGCCGCGCCCGGCCTCGCCGCGCCGCGCCCCGCCGCGGCCACGGCGACGACGCGAGCCACACCCTCCTGCGCCGGCGCCCGCCCCCTCGGCATGGCCGGCTCGTGGACGTGCACCTTCGACGACGAGTTCAACGGGACCTCGCTCGATCCCGCCAAGTGGCTCGCCGAGCAGACCGCCGCCAACGGCTACACCGCCGGCCCCGACTGCTACGTGAACACCCCGGGCACCCTGGCCGTGTCGGGTGGCGACCTCGACCTCAGCGTGAGGAAGGTGGCGCCGTTCCGCTGCGGGTCGGGCGCCTCGGCCTTCACCGCGAGCTACGAGGCCGGCGAAGTCATGACCGACGGGCTCTTCGACCAGACCTACGGCGCCTTCGAGGTCAGCGCCAAGCTGCCGGCGTCGACCGCCCTGGGCCTCCAGGAGACCATGTGGCTCTACCCGCGGACGCCGACCTACGGGCAGTGGCCGGCCTCGGGCGAGATCGACGTCGCCGAGTTCTACTCCGAGTACCCGAGACTCGACATTCCCTTCGTCCACTACGCCCAGTCGGCCCGCGATCCGGGCGTCACGGCCTACACCTGCACCATCAAGGCCAACGCCTTCAACACCTACGGGGTTGACTGGCAGCCCGGCACGATCACGATCTACGACAACGGCACGCGCTGCCTCACTGATCACCCGCTCTCGGGAGCGGAGCCCTTCGACGAACCCTTCTTCTTGGTCCTGACCCAGGCCCTCGGCCAGGCCGGCAGCACGAACGCGGTCGGGACGACCACGCCGACGGCGGCGACCACGCAGGTCGATTGGGTCCGGGCCTGGGCCCCGGCGCGCTGAACGACACGGGCCGCGCCCACAGCCCGGACCCGCGGCACCGCCGCCAACGCCATCGCCACTGCAAACCCCAATGCCACCGCTCCCACCGCTACCGCTCCGTCCTTGACATGCAACCAGATGGCTGCTTGAATGGGATAGGCAGCAAAAAGGTTGCATGAACGAAAGACCAGCACGGACACACGGAATGCTCGATACGGATGCGGTTTTCAGGGCACTCGGCGACCCCGGCCGGCGACGGCTGCTCGACCGGCTCAACGAGTGCAGCGGACTCACCCTCACCCAGCTCTGCGCCGGCATGGACATGACGCGCCAGTCGGTCACCAAACACCTGGCCGTCCTCGAGTCGGCCGGTTTGGTCACGACGCTGCGCCAGGGGAGGGAGAAGCGCCACTACCTCAACGCCGCCCCCATCAACGACATCGCCGACCGCTGGATGCACAGCTACGACCGGTCCAGGGCCCAGGCCCTGTCCGATCTCAAGACGGCATTGGAGGCCGACCCCATGGACAGCAGCGACCGCACCACCTTCGTCTACAGCACCTACATCGAGGCCACGCCGGAGCGGGTGTGGCAGGGACTGACCGATCCCGCCTTCACCGCGCGCTACTGGCGTCACCCCAAGTCCGGTGGCTACACGATGGCGACGGACTGGAAGAAGGGCGCCACCTACGACGCGACGTGGGAGTCGGGTCTCGTCATCCGTGACCCCGAACAGGTCGTCCTCGAGTCCGATCCGTACCGCCGCCTCGCCTACACGTGGCACACCTTCACGCCGGCGTGGGCCGAGGCGCACGGGTTCGACGAGGAGACGGCGGCGGCCCGCCGGGCCGAGCCGCGCTCGCAGGTGGCCTTCGATCTCGAGGAGTCCGCCCCCGGGGTGGTGAAGCTGACCGTGGTTCACCAGTGCTTCGACCCCGACAGCGGCGTGCTCCAGGGCGTCTCCCAGGGCTGGCCGGCCGTCGTGGCCAGCCTCAAGACCCTGTTGGAGACCGGGTCTCCCCTGCCCTCGGCCTGACCGGCGGCCTCACCCCGGTCCGGGGCCTTGACACCACCACGGGACTGAGTAACATACTCAGTATGCTACTTCGAATCGTGAGGTACCCATGAGCGTGCGCCATGCGCTGTTGGCGCTGCTCAGCGAGGGTCCCAAGTACGGACTGCAGCTGCGCCAGGAGTTCGAGGCCCGGACCGGGGAAGTGTGGCCGCTCAACGTCGGGCAGGTGTACACGACGCTGCAGCGGCTCGAGCGCGACGGCCTCGTCGAGTCCGACGACGCCGCCGAGGACGGCCCGCAGAAGGGCTTCCACATCACGTCCGAGGGGGCCGACGAGCTCGCGCTGTGGCTGCGTACCCCACCCGACTTCTCGTCACCACCGCGTGACGAGCTGGTGATCAAGGTGCTGGTGGCCCTCGGCCTGCCCGGTGTCGACGTGCACGAGGTGGTCCAGGTGCACCGGCGCTACCTCGTCGAACTCATGCAGCAGTGGACCCGGCTGAAGGAGGACGAGTCGCGGCTCGACCTCAACTTCGCGCTGGTGGTCGATGCCGAGCTCTTCCGCCTCGACTCGCTGATCCGCTGGCTCGACACGGCCGACGGCCGCCTCAAGAGAGCGGCGGTGGAAGAAGCTGCGCCGGCTTCCCCCTCGTTCCCCCTCCCCAAGGCCCGGCGCAAGGTGGGAGCCCCCGAATGAGCTATCTCGAGCTGAGCGACATCTCCAAGGTCTACGGGGAAGGGGCCACCGAGGTCCAGGCCCTCCAGCGGGTCGACCTCTCCGTCGAGTCCGGTTCCCTGGTGGCGGTGATGGGATCGAGCGGTTCGGGCAAGAGCACGCTGCTCACCATCGCGGGCAGCCTGGAGGATCCCAGCAGCGGTGAGGTCTCCATCGGGGGGCGCCGGCTCTCCACGCTGTCGCGCAACGGCAAAGCCCAGTTGCGGCGCCAGTCCATCGGCTACGTCTTCCAGGACTACAACCTGCTGGCGGGACTCAGTGCGGTGGAGAACGTCTCGCTCCCGCTCGAGCTCGACGGCGTGGGTGCCCGCAAGGCGCAGGCCGCCGCGCTCGAGTCGCTCGAGACCTTCGGGCTGGCCGATCGCGCCACGCACTACCCCGACCAGCTCTCGGGCGGGGAGCGCCAGCGGGTGGCCATCGCCCGCGCCGTCGTCGGGGGGCGCCAGCTCCTGCTGGCGGACGAACCCTCCGGCGCCCTGGACTCGACCAACGCCGAGAGCGTGATGCGCCTGATCCTGGCCGCCTGTCACCGCGGGCTGGCCGCGGTGGTGGTGACCCACGACGCGCAGCTCGCCTCGTGGGCCGACCGGGTCATCTTCTTGCGCGACGGGCGCATCGTCGACCAGACGCTGCCGGTCGAGAGTCCCGACACGTTCCTCGCCGACGTCCACAACCAATGACGGCCGGTGTCGGACTGATGGAGCGCCCGGCCACGGCGTCGGTGCCGCCGGCGAGCAGCGGCGGCATCCCGGCCCGCCGGGCGATGGTGCGCTGGGCCTGGCGCCTGTTCCGCCGCGAGTGGCGCCAGCAGCTCCTCATCCTCGTCCTGATCGTCGTGGCCGTCGCCGCGGTCGTCGTCGGTTCTGCCGTGGCGGTCAACACGCCGCCGCCGGCCAACGCCGGGTTCGGCACCGCCCGAGCTCTCGCCACCCTCGACGTGTCCGGGGGCAAGGGGACGGTCACCCCGGCGCAGGCCCAGGCGCGGATCGCCTCGCTGCAGCAGCATTTCGGTCGGATCCAGGTCATCGAGAACGAGACGCTCCCGGTTCCGGGTACGAACCAGACCTACCAGGTGCGGTCCCAGGACCCGCGCGGCCCGTACGGCGGTCCGATGCTCCAGCTCCTCTCGGGGCACTACCCGAGCGGGGCCGATGAGGTCGCCGTCACTCCCGGGCTGGCCTCCGCGCTCAACCTCTCGGTGGGCGACACCTGGCCGCAGGGCGGCAAGACCGTCGTCGGTATCGTGCAGAACCCGCAGAGCCTCCTCGACGAGTTCGCGCTGGTCCCGCCCGGGCAGGTGACGCAGCCCACGCAGATCAGCGTCCTCTTCGACCCCTCGCCCGCCACGGCCAAGGATCTGCCCTCGTACGCCGTCCTGGCCGGGTCGACCAACAACAACACCATCAACCCGTCGACCATCGTCCTGGCGTTGGCGACAGTCGGCATGCTCTTGATCGCCCTCGTGTCGATCGGTGGCTTCACCGTGCTGGCCCAGCGCCGCATGCGTTCCCTCGGGATGCTCGAGTCCATGGGGGCGAGCGACCGTAACGTCCGACTCGTCCTCGAGGCGAACGGCGTCATCGTGGGCCTCGTCGGCGCCGTCGTGGGCTTCGCCCTCGGCCTGGTGCTCTGGTTGGTCTACCGCCCGCACAACGAGCAGAGCGCGCACCACGTCATCGGACAGTTCGCCCTGCCCTGGAACGTGATCGTGCCGGCGATGGTGCTGGCGCTGGTGGCCACCTTCTTCGCCGCCGGCTACCCGGCCCGCGCCATCACCCGGGTACCGGTCGTCAGCGCGCTCGCCGGCCGTCCTGCGCCGCCCCGCCAGATCCACCGCTCGCTGGTGCCCGGAGTGATCGCACTGGCCCTCGGATTCGTCATGTTCTCGCTCTCGGGTGCGGCCGGAAACGGCGGGGGTGTGATCTGGCTCGTGCCGGGCCTCATCGCGCTGATCACGGGCATCATCCTTGTCTCGCCGTTCTTCCTCGCCCTGCTGGCCCGGGTCAGTCGGCGCTCGCCCATCGCCATCCGCCTGCCCCTGCGGGACATGGCGCGCTACCGGGCCCGCTCCGGCTCGGCTCTCTCGGCCATCAGCCTCGGCATCATGATCGCAGTCATCATCTGCGCCGTGGCGGTGGCCCGCTATGCCAATGTGTTCGACTACGTCGGACCCAACATGGCGGCGAACACGCTCAACGTGTACACCCCGCCGCCGGCGGGGAGCGAGCTGTTCGGCCCCGGACCGAACGGCCCTCAGACCCAGACGGCACCTGCCCCCCCGAGCCTCTCGGCGCAGGAGGCCTCGGTGCACGCCATCGCCTCCGCCGTCGGGGCGACGCGTGTGGTCGAGCTCGACAACCCGGCCGTCGGGCTGCAGAACCCGAGTGGGCAGGGGCGGCAGTGGAACGGACCGATCTACGTGGCCACGCCGGCCCTGCTGAAGGCCTACGGCATCAGCCCGTCGTCGATCCCCTCCGGTGTCGACGTGCTCAGCTCGCGGCCCGGCTTGGCCGGGTCGGGCGTGCAGCTGACCTTCGGCGGGGGCGGCAAGGCGAACAACGGCTTCCAGGGTCTCGGCGCCGGTGGCAACAACGACAACGAGTGCACGCCCAACCAGTGCCTGGCCCACCCCGTCATCCAGGAGGAGAGCCGACTGCCCATCGGGACGTCCTCGCCCAATACCGTCATCACCGAGAGCGCACTGCACAGGCTGCACCTCACGAGCCAGAACAGCCTGGACGGCTGGATGGTCCTGGCCGGCGCTCCGATCACCCCGGCCCAGCTGCGCAACGCCAACTCGCTCGCCGCGGTCGGCGACCTCAGCGTCGAGTCGAAGAACGATGAACCGACGTCCTCCGAGATCGTCAACTGGGCGACGGTCTTCGGCATCGCGCTGGCTCTCGGGGTCCTCGCCATGAGCGTCGGGCTCATCCGGAGCGAGACGGCGAGCGAGCTGCGCACCCTCACCGCCGCCGGCGCCAGCTCACGCACCCGACGCAGCCTGACGGCCGTGACGGCGGGAGGCCTCGCCTTCCTGGGTGCGCTCCTCGGCACCGTGGCCGCCTATGTCGGGCTGTTCGGATGGTTCCGCTCGAACGCCCTGGAGGGCGGCGTGTCGGACATCATCGATCACGTCCCGTGGAGCAACCTGTTCCTCATCGTGATCGTCATGCCCCTGGCCGCCACCATCGTCGGCTGGCTGCTGGCGGGGCGCGAACCCTCCGCCATCTCCGCCCGGCCCATGGACTGAGCCCTGGTGGGCGACTACGTCTCGAGCGTGACGCCGAACCGGTCGGTGTAGAAGGCGAATCGTTCGCGCAGGTCGCCTGCGTCGAGCCCGAACTGGGCCAGGTCGTAGGTGATGGTGCCATGGCGACCGCGGGGGTGGGCGGCCATGAACGTCGCCATGGCGCGACGCGCTGTCTCGTCGAGCGGTTGCCCGGCCAGCGCGTAGAGCTGGGCCACCATGGCCAGGTCGTCGGCCATGAATTCGTCGAAGTGCAGGTCCATCGACTGGCCGTCGGGGAGCACGGACCGCGTGTCGGTACAGCTGCGGAGCATGCGCTCGAGGCGATCGGACCAGTACGCACCCATCTGCTGCAGGTCGACCTCGTTGCGGGTGAGGCGGGCGCTGTAGGCGACCATGGTGACCATCGATGCGGTCACCGAGACGGGATCACGATGGGTCACCACGAAGGTGGCGTCGGGGAAGGTGTCGACGATGACCGGGAACTGCTCGAGGTGCTGTGGCGACTTGATGACCCAGCGCGTCCCGCCGCGCAGCCACTGGAGCACCTTGAGTACCTTGACCAGGTAGGCGTAACTGGGCCGCTGGTCGTGACCCAAGAAGTCGTCCCGCCAGGCCGGCATGGGCGCCGTGGTCTCGAAGAGCATGCTGGAGAAATCGATCGCCAGCAGCTGGATCTCCTCGTGGGTGTGCTCCACGGTCATCTCGTGCATACGCTTGAAGTGGGGCATGGCCACGTCGAGGAACCCGAGCGCCATGGCGGTGCGCTCGATGCGGGGGTCGGGCTGCCCCGCCGCTGGGTGTTCGCCCTCCGGGAGCACCGGCTCGAGGCTCTCCCAATACGGCAGCGTGCGCAGGCCCGGATCGGCCGACATCAGGTTGTGCAGGTGCGTGGTGCCCGTGCGGGGAAGCCCGCAGATCACGATGGGCGCCGTGACGCGCTCCTCGAGGATCTCGGGATGGCGACGGAGGAGGTCTTCCAGGAGCAGGCGGTTCTTGAGCAGACCCAGGATCAACGTGTGCTGTTGGAACACGCCGGCACCGTTCAACCCGCCCTGGGTGCGCAGAGCCGCGCACAGGACGTCGAGCCGCCGCTCGAAGTCGAGGGGACCGAAGTCGTCCAGCGCGCACTCGGCCACCGCCTGAGCCTTGAGGAGGGAGGCGTCGAGCTGCATCTGCGAGCCGGCTTCCTCCATGAAGTCGAGGATGGCCCGAGCTTCGTCCGAATAGCGTGGGTGGGCCAGGTCGTCGAGGAGGACCGGTGGCGGTCGATCGCTCATACCGTGGCCACGGGCAAGACCTCGACCTGCGGCTGCACGGGCGTCTCGGCGGGGAGGAACCAGCGGAACCAGATGCGACCCTTGTGATGCCCGGCCGTCGACACCCAGTTGGGATGGGTCGGCCGCTGGGCCGACACGATGATGATCCAGGAGCCGTCCGGCTCGTACTCGACCTGGGCGCCGTTGATCGTGACCGGCTCGTACTCGTAGTTGTACGTGTGGAGCAGGCGGTTCCACAGGCACATGTTCCAGAACACGCACTCGGGCGAGCGCCCCCTGATCACCAGGGCCTCGTCGTCGGCCAGCTCGAACGCGCCCATGGCGTAGGCGGCGTCGCCGGCCGCCCACCCGAAGGTGGTCGTCGGGACGGGGTAGGGGGGATCGATGGCGTTGGGCGCGCCCAGCGGGATGGGCACGATGCTCGCCTGCTCGCGGACCCAGGTGGTGGCGGCGCGGAAGCGCCGGGCCAGGTCGGCGTCGTCCTGGCGGTAGGTCGTCGGCGGATCGACGGACTCGATGTGCCAGGCGGCCCGCAGGCCCGAGACGGGATCCTCGAGGTAGTCGCGGGTGATGGCGGCGACCGCATCGTCCTCGAGGCGGATCCAGGCCACGTCGGGCTCGGTCGGCTCCTCGGCCGAGAGGACCATCACGATGGTGCCGTCGGGTCGCAACGGGGCCGCCTGGCTGTTGGCGCTGCCCACGATCCGGGTGGAGTAGCGACCGTCGTCGGGCCCGCCGTAGACGGTGAGCGAGAGGTACACCGCGTCGCCGGGCCTGACCGTGACCCGGTAGCTCCGTGCCGGGTCGATCGGCGCGTAGAGGTAGTAGGCGTCGGAGTTGTCGCCGCCCCACTTCTTGTAGGGGCCGACGATCTCGACGAAGCGGGGCCGGTCGGTGTCGGCCCAGATCTGCACGTCCGCCGCCACCTGGAGGATCGAGAGCACCCACTTGTGGGCCTCGAGCAGCGTGTCGAGATCGTCCGGATCCGAGAGTTGTTCGACCATCCGACGGTGGGTGGCTCCCACCTCTTCGAGCAGCTCGTTGAATGCCTTCTCGGTCTCCGTCATCGGCCCCCCGGGGTTCGGTGTGCGCCGATCATAGGAAGCCGTCCAGGGCCATGTCGGGGAGGCCGACCCATCCTCTTCGGAACCGATCAGCACCGAGAGACCCGGTGCACGGTTCGTCCGGCGACCGCCTACGTTGCATCGGGCTCTGCGGAGATCCCGATCTGCCCGAGAAGGGCGCGTGTGAGCGTGCCCATCTGATCGAGAGGCATGTCGTCCGGGTGCCACCACGCCGCAGCGGACGTCTCGTCCCCATCCGCCCTCGGAGCTCCGCGCACCACCGTGGCGTCGAACACGGTCACCACGTACGACGTGCGATCCCCGTTGGGATAGGTCACCCGGTACTCGGGGCCGCCCAGGACGGCCAGGATCGGTCCGAGCTGGACCGTGACCCCGGCCTCTTCCTGGGCCTCGCGTACGGCAGCGTCGTGGGGAGACTCGTCGGGTTCGATCCCCCCACCGATCGTCGCCCAGTTCCCCGTATCGATGAGCTTCACCATCAGCAGGCGGCCGTCGAGGTCTCTCGGCAGGACGGCGACCGAGGGGAGCACGAGGAGCTCGTGCCCGACCAGGGAGCGAATGCGTTTCATGAAAGGAGACATCGCCATCGGACCAAACGTATCGGCGATCACCCGAGGTCGAAGGGCCGCCGCTCCTTTCACTCGGTGAGGCGTCGTCGTCCGCCGCGCCCTACGTGTCCTCCCCGAGGTGCCGGGTGATCACGGTCCTGGCCGCCGACGAGGCGGAGGCATGACCGGTGATTGTCTCGACGAACAGCTCCTTTTGCAGGAAGTAGAGCAAGGTGTCGGTGGCGGCGGTCACCGTGGCCGTGCGCGGCACGTTGCGAATGAGGGCGATCTCACCGAAGCCGTCCCCACGAGCGACCGTGCCCTGGACGTTTCCGCTCCTCGAGACGACGAGTTCGCCGTCCGCCACCGCGTAGTAGCGGTCGCCGCTGTCGCCCTCTCGGATCACGACCGTGCCCCTGGGTGCGGCCAGCGGGACGAGCTCCCTGGCCAATCCTTCCAATGAGGGCGCGGGGAGGGCAACGAAGAGGGGGATGGAGCGCAACAACTGGATTTCGACCTGCGGGATCGTCGCCGACAGGTCGATCTCGCGGAGCCGTCGCCACAGCACCGCGATGAGGATGCACGCGCACAGGGCGGGGGCGATCAGAGCCGCCCGAATGCCGCCGATGGCCAACGCAACGCGGACGAGCACCGCGCCCAGGGCGAGGCCCAGGTCCATCAGGGACTCGAGGATCGAGAAGGTGCCGGCGATGGCGTCGGACGGTGCCGATCGCTGCAACAAGGTCCGCCCGGTGGTGTCGAAGACGGCACCGGACAGACCGACGACGGCGATGAGGAAGAGAACCGGGACGACGTGAGGGACGGCGCTGATCAGCGCCAGGGCGAGCACGGCCAGGAGCAGGGCGACCGCCAGTGTTCTCGAGAGGTTGCGTCGACCGACCAGAAACGCCGTCAGGAGGGCGGCGCAGAGCGCCCCGGCGCCGAGCGTTGCGTTGAGGAAGCCCGGGCCGCCCGATCCCATGTGCAGATACGCGACGGCCAGCACCACGCAGAGCACGTCGAGCGCCCCGATCAGGACGAAGTAGAAGGTGTGCAGGGTCAGGAGGACCCGGGTGGGTGGGTTGCGGGCGGCCACCCGCAGGTTGGCGCGGGCTCCGCTCCCGATGGACGCCAACATCCGTCCGAGCCCGGCCGCCCCGCCACTGGCTGAACCGTTGGAGTCCTCGGCCTGGTCCTGCTGTTCCACGTCGGTCGTGGCGGGCGCCGGCCCGGTCAGACCGGCCGTGAGCCCCAGGGCCAAGGCGCTCATGGCCGCCGATGCCGTCACGGCCGCCGTGGGCCCGCGCACCGCAAGCAGGAGGCCCGCCAGGGCCGGCCCGACGAGGCTGGCTGCCCCGTCGGTCCAGCCGGTCATCACGTTGGCGGCCGTGAGCTCGTCGGGCGTGCGAACGATGGCCGGCAAGAGGGCCGCTTGGGGGGATCGGGTCATGGTGATGCTGAGCGCGGTCAGCGGCGCCAGGGCGAAGATCACCGCCGCGGGCGCATGGAGTCCGATCGCCACGGCCACGGCCGCCATCGTGATCGCCTGGCATCCGTAACCGGCGCGCAGCACGGTGCTCGGGCGCCGCCGGTCGACGAAGGCGCCGATGAAGGGTCCGAGCACGATGCAGGGAACGAGCTGCACCAGCACGATCAACGTGCTGGTGCCGGCCCCCCCTCGACCGTAGGCAAAGACGAGGAGCGTGATCCACAGGCCGAATTCAGCGGCGGCGAACAACGCGTAGGCGAACCCAACCCGGCGTAGTACAGGATTCCCGAATGCGGCCCGGAAGACAGAGAAGACGGCACTGAGGCGCAGGAACATCGAACGTCGGACCCTCAGCGACGATTCGGCCGAACGACTCGTGGCGCCCCGAGTGCGCGGCGAGGCGGGAGAACCATGCCGAACGATACCCACAGACACGCTGTGATTGCCCCTGCCGATCAGGAGGCCATCTCGACCACGCAGGACCGAGGGTGCGGGCGGTGCTCCTGTCGCCCGGTCGCGCTCAGCGCCTCCGGGCGCGTAGGACGACGTCGGCGATGGACGGACTCCCGGGTGGAGGGTCGATGCGAGGCTCCACGATGTGGTCCTCGACCGTGAAGTCGTCCATCTCGACGATGCGACGAAGGTCGTCCACACTGACGTAGTCCGCCGGGTCGAAACCCTGCGACTTCATGTGCTCATGGTGTTCGTGGCTGAGGTCGTGGTACACGGCGAGCAACAGTCCGCCGGGGGAGAGCGTGTCGAGGAGCGCCCGGATTGCCGCCTCGCCGGTGGCTTTCGGAAGGGCCGGGTAGTGCATCGACACGAGATCGAAGGACCGCGGTGCGAACGGAGACGCCAGCGCATCCCCGCGCACCCACTCAACGCTGACTCGGGCCCTCTCGGCGGCTGCCTGCGCCCGGGCGAGCGCGACCTCGGAGATGTCGATCGCGCTCACGAACCAGTGCTGCTGCGCGAGCCAGATGGCGTCGGCGCCCTCGCCGCATCCGACGTCGAGGGCGCGTCCCGGCGCGAGGCCGGTGATCTCGGCGACGAGCCGACCGTTCGGGCGCCCGCTCCACATCGATCCCTCGACATCGCTGTATTTCGCATCCCATTCGGATGCCTGTCCGTCGGAGTGCCCGGACTGGTGGCCGGGGGCGCGCTCGTGCATGCTGCGCACGGTAGACCAGCGTCCGGTCCCGCTCGGGTCGGCGAGCGGGCCGGTCAGGTCGAGCGACCGACGGGGACCTTGGCCTCCTCGAGCCGCATGGCCACGAGTTCCTCGGCCGCGGCGACCGGCGTGATGCCCCGGCGCTCGGCCCGTTCGAGCACCTTCGTGGTGGTTCCGGCGATCCGGGTGACCGCCGCGAATGCCCGATTGCGCTCGTAGCCGTTGGTTTCTTCGGCGATATTGATGATGCCGCCGGCGTTGGCCAGAAAATCGGGAACGAAGAGAATGTCCGCAGCGGCGAGCGCATCAGCCACAGCCGGGGTCGCCAGTTGGTTGTTCGCCCCACCCGTGATGATCTCGACCCGGAGCGTCGGCACGAGATCCTCGGTCAGGAGGCCACCCAGGGCGCAGGGGCACAGGATGTCGGCGGGCGTGGTGACAGCCTCGGCGGGTTCGACGATCCGGGCGGCCCCCGCGAGGAGGGCGTGCTCCGCCCGGTTCCTGTCGACGTCCGACGCAATCACGAGGGCGCCCTTTTGGCAGAGAAGCCGGACGATCTCGCCGCCTACCTTTCCGGCTCCGAGCACAACGACGGTCCTCCCTGCGAGATCGGTGCCCCATCGACGAATGGCGGCCGCCTCCATTGCCACGACCACGCCGAAGGCCGTTGCTGGACTGGGGTCGCCGGAACCGCCTCGTTCCGGAGATGTCCCTCCCACGTAGGGTGTGGTCTCGCGGATCAGATCCATGTCACCTTGGGTCGTCCCGACGTCTTCCGCAGTGATGTAGCGCCCCTCGAGGCTGTTGACGACGGAAGCAAAGTCGTGGAGGAGAGCCGGGCCTTTCACGACGCTCGGATCACCGACGATGACGGCCTTGCCACCTCCTTGGGCCAGTCCAGCGAGCGCGGCCTTCTCGGTCATGGCCCGGGAGAGGCGCAAGACATCGGTGAGTGCGGCGACACCGTCACCATAGGGATAGAAGCGGGCGCCACCGAGCGAGGGACCGAGCCTTGTGGAATGCACCGCGATGATGGCGCGCAGGCCGGTTCCCGGTCGTCTGACAACGACGACGTCCTCATGTTCGGATCCGGCCAGGCCCTCCAACATGTCGTCCGGAATTGCCGGCGTGTGGCCAGTCACGATGCAATTCTACGCGGATCCGAATCTCGTCGATCCCGCTGACGGAGGCAGTGGGCACGGTCCGCAGATCGTGTCGCCGTCCGTTCGGCAGTAGCCTGACCTGGCGGCACTCTCGGACAGCAGAAGGAGGTCGACCGGTTGCCCGCTTGCTCTCGTTGCCTGGTGGAGGTGTCGCCAGGGACTCCACTGTGTCCCAAGTGTGGCGCTTCGATCAGACTGCCCGTCATCCCACGGGCCACGCCCAAGCGCGTCAAGAAGTCGCATGACCGCCTGAACAGTCTGACGACCAGGGATCGGATCGTCGGTCCCGCGACCTTGGTCCTCCTCGTCTCGTTCTGGCTCCCTTGGTACAGCATCGGTCCGTTTGCGGCCGACGGGCTCAGTGCGCACGGGTGGTTGTTCATCGCGGTGCTGAACGCAATCGTGCTGGTGCTCTACTTTCTCATCACGGCCTTCGGTGCCGGCGATCTGGCGGAGCAGGGTCGCCTGTCCAAAGAGCAGCTGCTGACCCTTCTCACCGGGCTCAATCTGGGTCTCGTGGTGTTGGGATTCCTGCTCAAGCCGGCCGGCTTCAGCTGGTCGTGGGGAGCCTTTCTGGCCCTGGCGGCATCGATCGTGGCGTTCGCGCCCTTTGGCATTCCCCTCATCAAGTCCCAACGTCGGAGCTGAAGAGGACTCGAGACGCGGCGAGGTCATGGCGTCGGGATCGACGATCCCCGAGACGCAGCGGGCGAGAGAGTTCGTCTCACCCTGGCGAGCCGTCGCATCGTGAGGTGAGGCGACGCTCGAAATGGCTGCTCGCAGTGCTGTCTGCCGGTCTGTGCACCGCGGCACTGGCCGGCTGCGGCAACGCACCAGCACCCGAGTCGATCCCCCCGCCGCCACTCCGGGCGGGGCAGACGATCAACGTCACGTTCTGCAACAGCCAGACGGCCCGGATCACGGCACCCGCCAACCTGGACAGACCGGTTCCCGTCGCCGTCTACATCCACGGGGGGTCGTGGATCGGTGGCCACCAGGACACGGGGGGTTTCATCATCAGCGAGATCGGCCCAGCACTGAACGCGGCCGGGATCATGGTGGTCAACGTGAACTACCGGCTGGGACCTGATGCACAGTGGCCGGCGCAGATCGAGGATGTGAAGTGCGCGGTGCGCTACCTCCGGGCATACGCCAAGGGGTTGCACATCGATCCGCAGCGGATCGGCACGTGGGGACAGAGTGCCGGGGGTCAGCTGGCGTCTCTGTTGGGGACGGCTGGTCGGTCGGCCGGATGGGACACCGGTGACTTCCTCAAGTATTCGAGCTCGGTCGAGGCGGTCGCCGACCTCTCCGGGCCGGCGAACCTCGTCACGATGGGCAGTCAGGGGGCCAGCGGCCTCGTGCAGGCGAATTTCATGAAGCTCTTGGGCGGAGTGCCGCTCGAGCAGATCCCGGCCGCGCTCAAGGCCGCCAGCCCTCTCACGTACGTCTCCCCGGGGGATCCTCCCTTCTTGATCATCCACGGCGATATCGACGAGATCGTCTACCCGTCGCAGTCGGAGGAGTTCGCCGCCGCTCTCCAGTCCGCCGGCGTACCGGTGACACTGGTGATTGTGAAAGGCGGCGGTCACGCGCTGGACGATCCGGGCGCCCAACCGAGCCCCGAGGAGATCACGAAACTCGTGGTCGCGTTCTTCGTCGCCCGGCTTCGGCCCGGTACGTGACCCGAGGCGCGCTGCAGCCGTGCGGCGGGGCGGGGGAGCGGGTCGGTGGTCCCTATTTCGAGCGTGGGATCTGGAACATGCAGGTACCCCGGGCGAGCACCTTGCCCTCGTCATCCATGATCCGCCCGTCGACGATGGCCATGGCCCGGCCGATTCGGGCGATCTCGCCGATCACGGCGTAGGTCCCGCCGATGGGAATTCCGTACAGGTAGTCGACATGGAGGGAGACGGTTGGTGCGGAGCCCGCCTCGATGGCGGTCATGATCGCCGCCCCGGTCACCTCGTCGATCACTGTGGCGATCACTCCTCCATGGACGTTGCCGAAGGGGTTCGCCATATCGGGCGTCGGCGTCCAGGACATCTCCGCGTGTCCGTCGCGGGCCACGACGGTCTTCCATCGGCCCGGGCTGTCTGCGTACAGCATCGACATGTGTGTAGTTCGCTCCTCGAAGTCGGATGGACTGCGACATACTGCCCGATGAGCTGGATGCGGCTGGTCGATACACGACATCGACGCCAGAGCCAGCGGTTGTGCAAGGGCACAGTGGTGTGCCTTCGGGCCCGCGGGCCTACCGCGCCTCGTCACCGTCCCTACGGGCAAAGACGAATGCCTGTGGAGTCGATTCGTGGTCCAAGCGGGCTTCACGCACTGCGGTGGCGTGCAATCGGAAGCCGCATCCCTCCAGGGAGCGGATCACCTCGTCCACGTCGTGTCGATAGCAAGTCAGCGAACGCCCTGCACCCAGAGTCCGTCCCTGCTGAGCCTTCTCACCACCGCCGGCTTGGAAGGCGATGAGGAGGTAACCGCCGGCCACTAGCACCCGCGCCAATTCGGCGAAGGCTTCGTCGAAGTCCGTGGGGGGTGTGTAGATAATGGAGTACCAGCACACCGCACCGGCGAGGGTTTGGTCGCCGAAGGGAAGGCTGTCGAGGCTCCCGCCCTCGAACCGAATGGCGGGGTGTGCATTCCGAGCGCTGGCCAGCATCTCCGGCGACACGTCGACTCCGACGACCTCGAGACCACGTGCCGCCAAGAAGGCGGCGGCCCGGCCCGGCCCGCAGCCGACGTCGGCGACGGTCCCCAATTCCCCCTCCTTGACCAGTTCCACGAAGGCTTCGAGCAGCGATCGGTCGACCTGGCCCTCCGTCGCCGAGCTGATCTCGGTTCCGACGAAATCGACGTATCTCTCCGCTGTTGCGTCGTAGAACGCCCGAGCGGCGTCCACGTGGTCCTGAGGCAAGGCTCCAGCCTAAGCCTCCTGTCGGGTCGCTTTTGGGGACTGCCATGATTTGTCCGTGAAGTCCGTGGCAGCCGTCATCCAGGACCACTTCGACCGCTGGAGTGGGAACGGCGCGGGTGCTGTCGATCGCGAGATTCTCGGCTCCGACGAGCCCGAACGGCTCGCCGCTGTGTTCGAGGACTTCTGTCTGCGGGAATTGAACGCGCTCGTGGCGGGCGGCTTGTTCTACACGGCATCCACTGGTTGTGTGCTCGGTGTTCGACTCGAATCCGGCGAGTCAGCTGTCGTCAAGGCCTATCAGACAGAGTGGCGTAGGCCGTTCTTGGACGCCGTGCAGGATGCGCAACGGCGGCTGGCGCGTGGGGGAATGCCCTGCCCTTCGCCGATGGCGCCACCGGCGAGGATCTGCCCGCCGCGTCCGAACCTCGCGCTCGTGGAGACCTGGCTGCCCGACCCGGGCATGCGCCCGGGTGGCTCTGCGGCGGGTCGAAGGGTCTCGGCTGCAGGCCTTGCCCAACAGGTAACCCTCTGCCTGTCGATGCCCGACGTCGAGCGACTCTCGCATCATCCGTTGAACTCTGCTGGCCGCGGTCTCTACGGGATGCCTCACAGCCCCCTTTTCGACTTTGTGCGAACCGGAGGCGGAGCCGAGTGGATCGATGACCTCGCCCGCCGAGCGAAGTCGATCCGTGAGAGCGGTTCAAGTCCTCTCGTGGTCGCGCACACGGACTGGTCAGCGCGCAACGTGCGCTTCGACGACAAGGGATTGGTGGCTGTCTACGACTGGGACAGCCTTGCCTTGGTGACAGAAACCACCGCTCTGGGCCAGGCGGCCATGACCTGGTCCGTGACGGCAGATCCAGGCGGCACCGAGTTCCCCAGCATGGACTCGGTCCTGGAATACATGGCCGACTACGAACAGGCACGGAATCAGAGCTTCAGCGCCGCACAACACCAGACAGCGCGGGCGGCCGCTGTGTACGCCCTTGCCTATACCGCCCGGTGTGAACATTCCCTGGCGTTTCAGGGAGTCGCTCGAGATGATCAAGATGCAGCGCGTCGCCGGCTGGCCGAGATGGGTTCGAGGTTGCTCGACGGGCGCTAACGCGTGCCGACCAGTTCGACCGGGGGTACCTCGTCAGTCGTTTGGCGATCAAATCAGAAGGATGTGGCGGTCGAGGCCGACCATGGCGCCTTCGTGATTTCCTCACTCACTTCGAAGGGTGGGCAACAACCTTTCAACTTTTCGATGGGGAAGAGATGCTCCAGTGCGACAAGCCCGTTCTTGGTGGGTGACCGTCACGTCGTCTGCCCCATGGGCAATGTCGTGAACATTCCGCGTCGACGGGGGTCTCCCGAGCCGGGTGGCGGGTACGCCTCTCCGAGTCGGCGTTGGCCCAGCGGGATCACGAACATAGCAATTGCCGACGCCGCGGCCGGGTCGCCGAGGCAGTCCGTCGCCGAGTCTCGGTCTGGAACGAAGACCGGGCGGCCGCATCAGCGACGTGCCAGCATGGGGCGGTGTCAGGTGCGCCATCCACTCTCGGTGGGATCGACAACGCTGCGGGATGCGATCTTCGACCAATGACTCTCGATGACGTCGGAGCGGTGATGGCCGTGGTCGAGGCGGCCGATGCGGCGCAGGCGGAGGCGGGACAGCTTCCGCCGCGCACTCCACCGAATGATGCCCAGATCGAGGCCATCAGCGCAGGCCATGCCCGGTTCGTTCAGCGAGACGGGCCCGGCGCTTGGGTGGCCACCTCGGACGGGCAGGTGGTGGGCGTTGCCGAAGCCGTCCGACGGGACAGTTTTTGGGGACTGTCCATGCTGTTCATCCATCCTGCATTTCAGAGCCGGGGTGTGGGCAGGCGGCTCCTCGAGGCGGCGGCGATCTACGGCGAGGGCGCCACGCAACGCATGATCCAGTCCTCGCCAGACCCTCGGGCCATGCGCCGTTACTTCCTGGCTGGGCTGGCGATGCACCCGACGGCCGAAATGGGAGGCCAACCCGACCGCCGGGCCATCCCACCCTCGCTGCCAGGCCGGGCCGGTGATGAAGGAGACCTCGAACTGGTGGCTGAGGTAGAAGCACAGCTGGGCCGGTCGCGCACCGAGGATGTGGCCTTCGGGCTGAGCAGCGGGCGTTTCCGGATGGATGTGATGGACAGCGGCCCCGGGCGCGGGTGGGTGCTCTGGCAGCCGGACCGACTGGTCATGCTGGGGGCAACCAACGAGCAGACGGCCGCAGCTCTCCTGTGGCGGTTCCTGGCGGGCTCTGAGGGAGAGATCCTGATCCATGGACTCACCGCCGCTCAGCAGTGGGCGTTCGCCGTACTCCATCAGGCGCGTCTCACGGCCCAGATACGCGGCTCCATGTTCGTTGACGGCATGGCCGTACCGGTCCCATGGATCCCTTCGGGTTGGTATTTCTAGATACGGACCGGCCCGTGACGACGGGCCAGTCTCCGTTGACGGTTCTCGAGGCGCTGAGGGCCGAGTCTGAGCTCATCTGCGTGGGTCGGGAATTCACCCAGGACGGTGCAGCGCCCGACTGGGCTCGATCGTCCTGGCGACATGCTCCTGAAGGCTGGATCTCCAGGTGTGAGCATCCTCAAGGACATTCAGACATGATGGTGTGCCGAGCGCCGCCACGGACAAGCAGTTGCTGATCCAATGAAAGGGAGAAGTTCTATGTTGCGAGGAGTGGCAGCGTTGGTGACAGGTTTCGCCATGATGGCGAGTTTTGGCATATTGGGTGTCGGAACGGCTTCGGCAGCGTCTCCGGTACACCACATCCGGCCGGGATCGATCTGGTCGGGCGTCACGAAAGGGGAGCGCAGCTACTGCGAGCAGCTCACGTTCTCGCCCAACGGCACCTTTACCTCAGACAAGTACAACGACTCAGGCACCTGGACCGGGGGCGGCACGACCATCACGGTGAACTGGACGATGGGCACCTCCTCCTCCGGAACCTTCACTGGCACATTGAGGAAGGGCCCGGTTGCGGAATACAGGGGCACGGCCCAATTCAAGCATTTCACCTTCTCGTTCAAACTCGTCGAGGGCGCGCTGGCTGGGTGTTGACGTAAGCGGCTCTTCGGGCGGCTTCCTCACTTAAGGCGCCGGTGTCTCCACCACGCCGCAGGCGCGACGCCAGATTCACACTCAGACGTAGGTCTAGTTCGTCGCACCCAGTCCCGGCCAAGGGGACGCTCCGTGGCCCGTAACGTACGCTGGCCAAATGACTGAGGTTCAAGCCAAGTACAAGATCGCTGCCAGTGCCTTTGACGTCGCCGTGGGAGCCGTGGCTCCCCAGCAGTGGGGACTCCAATCTCCCTGTGAAGCGTGGACAGCGCTCGACATCGTCAGCCATGTCGTCTCGGGTCATCAAGACGTGATCGCAAACGTCACTGGTGGCGAGTCAAAGCCGCTGAGCACGGACGAGGAGCCCAAACAGGCTTGGGAGTCGGCGTTCCGTGCGATGGAGGACATCACCGGCGACCCCGAGGTACTCGCCAGGCAGGTTGACGGCCCAACCGGCAAAATGGCTGCGGGAGACATCATCGGTAGCTTCGTGACCATGGACTTGCTGGTGCACACCTGGGACCTGGCAAGAACTGTCGGTGCGGACGAACATCTCGACGAAAACTCGGTGCGCCTGGCCTTCGAGGCGATGAAACCGATGGATGCCATGATTCGGCAGCCGGGGGTATTTGGGCCGAAGTTGGATGCCCCGACGGGTGCGGACGTCCAGACCGAGTTTCTCTACTTTCTTGGTCGTCGCGCATAGCGGGCCTTCGGCGAAAACCCTTCCACCTCCCCTTGTCCACACCGAACGGTTTCCCGACACTTTGCTAATCGGGCGGAACCGGGTGGAAGCCGTGCGGTGGCGGAAGCGACTACCGAGAAGCCAGGAGTCCCAGGAGTGCATCGTTCACGATGGGTATTGCTGGCGAGCCACGGTCCCCGGCCAACTGGGCACCCTCTGAAATGCATCCGGATCAAGTTACGCTCTGAACGTGGATCGGGATGACGTCGGAGTCGAGGTTGACGCTCTGGCAAAGCGCAACGCGATGCTCGCCCTGGCACCCGTCGTCTCCTTCATCCTGCTGCTACCCCTTCTCCACTGGGCCGCCCGGCTCGATACGGTGATGGGCTATCCAGGCAATCCGCAGGTGCACGAGCACGCGGGACTGTTCATTCAAGTTGCAGCGATCGCCAGTATTCCGAGTGTCGTTACGGCCGCTTTCGCCAGACGATGGGTTCGAATTTGGGGGGTTGCCATGACGATCGCGTGCATCGGGGCCGGCATCTTATGTGAGGAGGTTGTCGTGGGGTTGTCGCATTTCACGTTTTGATGAACGTGCCGTCGATGGCGAACACGCTTGAACATCCAAACCAACGCGACCTTCAACGGGCCTTCCGGGACACCACCACCCTTGAGGAGTCCCGCGACTTGTCGGAGGACCACGTCGCCGTGTTCACACAGCAGGGGGTTGTTATGGCACTTGACGAGATCGAAGCCTTCCCAGGGCAAGAGTTGAGTGATGGGATGCGTTCAGCTGTGACCATCGAAGCACGACTCGTTCCAGGGCCGCCTGGCGCGCCCGACGTCCGAGTGCTCCTTTATCGACCAAAAGAGTCGGATTCCAACGTTCCGTTGATCGTGAGCCTTCATGGCGGTGGATTCGCCCTGCGCCCAGACATGTTTCCGGCGGGGGATGCCCGGTTGGCCATGCTCGGCGCACAGGTAGTGGCGGTCGACTATCGCATCCTTCCAGAACACCCCTTTCCCGACGGCGTCGAGGATTGCTACGCCGCGTTGTGCTGGGCCGTCGGTAGTTTGGCGATTGATCCCTCACGTGTCGTCGTCACAGGTGTCAGTGCTGGCGGCGCGCTCACTGCCGCCGTTACCCAAATGGCCCGGGATCGTGGCGGACCCGACATCTGTTTCCAGGGCCTCGTCATTCCGGTGACCGACGACCGGTGCGCCACCCCATCAATGCAACAGTTCGAAGTAGGTCCCTTGTTCGGCGCGCGCGAGGCCCGCCCTATGTGGGATGCCTACCTCGGTGACACCGACCGCTCGGCGACCTCTCCGTACGCCGCCCCCGCCCGCGCCGAGGACCTGTCCGGCCTCCCGCCAGCATTCATCCAGGTGGGTGGTTTCGACCCGCTCCGTGACGAGGGCATCCAGTACGCCTTGGGACTTCTGGCCGCCGGCGTTTCCGTCGAGCTGTACTGCGCACCGAAGCAGCACCACGGGTTCGGCGAGGACGAGCGCACCGCGAAACTGGCAGCTGACCTCTACCTTGCCGCCGTGGCAGCTGCTATCTCCTGAGCCTGGCAATCTTGGCTTGAGGGCGATCGATGCGGCGAGTGGCGGGGACTGCCCAATCGTGACGCAGTGTGCCACCGTCAGGCCTACGGGGCCCGTGAGGGTCGGAACTCACCGGTCGACCCTGGCCATGTTCGCCTCGTCGTGTCGGTTTCAGAGGCCGGCGTCAGGCGGTTCAGCCGGTCGATCTGCGACTGGCTGAGCTCGCGAACAAGACATATCCGCTCTCCCATAACTGCCGCAGGAGACACCTTCCCGGCCTCTTCGGGCACCCCGTCCCCTATCTTCCGCATGATCTCAACGACAGACGAGCACATCTCGTAGTCCAAGAGGAAAGTAATCTCTCAATCCGCGTCGGATTGGAGTCAGTTCCTAACGGAAGTCCGATCTCCGGCCACGTGTTCGATGCTGACTACCTGAAGCAGAGCGGGGGATGCTCCTACTGCGCCCCGACTACCTCGTCGATCTGCTCGCCTG
Organism: uncultured Acidimicrobiaceae bacterium; assembly: GCA_963754445.1. Classification (GTDB taxonomy): domain Bacteria; phylum Actinomycetota; class Acidimicrobiia; order Acidimicrobiales; family RAAP-2; genus Bog-473. Next base: position 646,765 of record CAVWFT010000001.1, read on the forward strand.
CGTAGTCGTTGATGTAGAGGTTCCCGCTTGGGTCGAAGACCACCTGAGAGGGCCCCTCCAAGAGAACCGAGGAGGGAGATCTGCCTTCGACCGTGTTGCCCGAGGTTCCGCACGTGCCGGCGTAGGTGCTGATGACACCCGTGGCACTCACATCGCGGACACAGTACGCGTTGTAATCGGCGATGTAGACATTGCCTGAGCTGTCTTCGGAGACGCCGAAGGGCTTGTCGAGCTCCGCTGCGACCGCCTGCCCACCGTTGCCCGCGGAGCCCGCGGTGCCGTCGCCCGCGAACGTAGAGATGATGCCGCTCGAGTTGACCTTGCGGATCACCGCGTTCTTGGAGTCGGCGATGAAGAGGTTGCCCGAGTTGTCGACATAGATTCCGGTGGGATCGTTGAGCTCCGCCGTGGTGGCGGCTCCGCCGTCGCCCGCGTAGCCCGCCGTGCCGTTGCCCGCTACCGTCGACATGATCCCGCTCGTGTTGACCTCGCGGATCACGTTGTAGACGACGTCGGAGAAGAACACGTCCCCGGCGCCGTCGGTTCGCACGCCCCAGGGAGCACCGATGGAGGTCGCCGTGGCCGTTCCGGTCCCACCGTTCCCGACGAGACTGTCCCCTGCGAAGATGGAGATGACCCCACTCGTCGAAACCTTGAGAACGTTGCCCTGTTGGCACCCGGGTCCAGTGCCTGTGTAGTCGACGCAGACGGCGATGTACACATTGCCCGAGGAGTCCACGGCGACACCGGTCGGCATGCCGATGGTGGCTGCGGCGGCCTGGCCACCCATACCACTCAAGGTGTTGACGCCAGCGTTCCCGCCGTTGACACAGGTCCCCACGCCGGCGAAGGCGCTGATGACACCATTGACCACCTGACGCACCTGGCAGTCCTTCATATCGGCGATGTAGGCGGTGCCCGACGCCGAGAAGGCCACGTCAGAGTTGTGGTAGAACTCCGCCGCGGTGGCCTTCCCACCATTGCCCGCTGGCCCTCGTGTGGCCTGGTTGCCGTTGCCGGCAAACAGGCTGATCGTATGGGTCACCGGGCCCACGGTGAAGGTCTGTGGCGTGCCGGTCGCCGCCGCGTAGGTCGAGCTGGCAGCGACCGAGGCGGTGAGCGAGCAAGTCCCGGCGCCGACGTCAGTCACCGTGAGGCCGTTTGCCCCCACCGTGCAGACGCTCGTCGAGTTGGACGCCACCGAGGTCACGCCGTTGCTGTTCGTGCTGACCGTGGCCGTGAAGCTGGCGCCCACCGCGGCGGAGGTCGGGAGGTTCGAGATGGTCGGGGTGCTGGGTGTCACCGGGCCCACGGTGAAGGTCTGTGGCGTGCCGGTCGCCGCCGCGTAGGTCGAGCTGGCAGCGACCGAGGCGGTGAGCGAGCAAGTCCCGGCGCCGACGTCAGTCACCGTGAGGCCGTTTGCCCCCACCGTGCAGACGCTCGTCGAGTTGGACGCCACCGAGGTCACGCCGTTGCTGTTCGTGCTGACCGTGGCCGTGAAGCTGGCGCCCACCGCGGCGGAGGTCGGGAGGTTCGAGATGGTCGGGGTGCTGGGTGTCACCGGGCCCACGGTGAAGGTCTGTGGCGTGCCGGTCGCCGCCGCGTAGGTCGAGCTGGCAGCGACCGAGGCGGTGAGCGAGCAAGTCCCGGCGCCGACGTCAGTCACCGTGAGGCCGTTTGCCCCCACCGTGCAGACGCTCGTCGAGTTGGACGCCACCGAGGTCACGCCGTTGCTGTTCGTGCTGACCGTGGCCGTGAAGCTGGCGCCCACCGCGGCGGAGGTCGGGAGGTTCGAGATGGTCGGGGTGCTGGGTGTCACCGGGCCCACGGTGAAGGTCTGTGGCGTGCCGGTCGCCGCCGCGTAGGTCGAGCTGGCAGCGACCGAGGCGGTGAGCGAGCAAGTCCCGGCGCCGACGTCAGTCACCGTGAGGCCGTTTGCCCCCACCGTGCAGACGCTCGTCGAGTTGGACGCCACCGAGGTCACGCCGTTGCTGTTCGTGCTGACCGTGGCCGTGAAGCTGGCGCCCACCGCGGCGGAGGTCGGGAGGTTCGAGATGGTCGGGGTGCTGGGTGCGATTCCGGTCGACGCCCCGACTACCTCGTCGATCTGCTCGCCTGCGTAGTCGTTGATGTAGAGGTTCCCGCTTGGGTCGAAGACCACCTGAGAGGGCCCCTCCAAGAGAACCGAGGAGGGAGATCTGCCTTCGACCGTGTTGCCCGAGGTTCCGCACGTGCCGGCGTAGGTGCTGATGACACCCGTGGCACTCACATCGCGGACACAGTACGCGTTGTAATCGGCGATGTAGACATTGCCTGAGCTGTCTTCGGAGACGCCGAAGGGCTTGTCGAGCTCCGCTGCGACCGCCTGCCCACCGTTGCCCGCGGAGCCCGCGGTGCCGTCGCCCGCGAACGTAGAGATGATGCCGCTCGAGTTGACCTTGCGGATCACCGCGTTCTTGGAGTCGGCGATGAAGAGGTTGCCCGAGTTGTCGACATAGATTCCGGTGGGATCGTTGAGCTCCGCCGTGGTGGCGGCTCCGCCGTCGCCCGCGTAGCCCGCCGTGCCGTTGCCCGCTACCGTCGACATGATCCCGCTCGTGTTGACCTCGCGGATCACGTTGTAGACGACGTCGGAGAAGAACACGTCCCCGGCGCCGTCGGTTCGCACGCCCCAGGGAGCACCGATGGAGGTCGCCGTGGCCGTTCCGGTCCCACCGTTCCCGACGAGACTGTCCCCTGCGAAGATGGAGATGACCCCACTCGTCGAAACCTTGAGAACGTTGCCCTGTTGGCACCCGGTGCCGGTACCCGTGTAACGAACGCAATCGGCGATGTACACGTTGCCCGAGGAGTCCACGGCGACACCGGTCGGCATGCCGATGGTGGCTGCGGCGGCCTGTCCACCCATATGCTTCAAGGTGTTGACGCCAGCGTTCCCGCCGTTGACACAGGTCCCCACGCCGGCGAAGGCGCTGATGACACCATTGACCACCTGACGCACCTGGCAGTCCCTCATGTCCGCGATGTAGGCGGTGCCCGACGCCGAGAAGGCCACGTCAGAGTTGTGGTAGAACTCCGCCGCGGTGGCCTTCCCACCATTGCCCGCTGGCCCTCGTGTGGCCTGGTTGCCGTTGCCGGCAAACAAGCTGATCTTCGGAGTGGTGGCCGCACTTGCTGGCGCCATAACCACGACAACACTGATCGCCGCAGTTGCTGCGGTAACCACCGCGCCGAAGGTCCGCCTCATGCTCGCTCCTCCCGATGGATCGCCAAACCCTCCAGGGTGCCCAGACTCTAACCCGGGCGAGAGCGGAAGGGACATTTCTCAGGGGACTTTGTTCCGATTGCGGCGCGAACAAGTGTGAGAAAAGATGACAGCGATCTCGCTGCGGACCGAGCAACGACCCGCTGGCGTCGACGATCAGCTGGAGGTCGTCGAACTGGACTGCTCGGGCATTGGAGCATCCGGTCGCCATTCGGTTGGTCAAGCAACGCTCACTTGGCCCCCCGATGCCTTTCGACGAACACGGTTACCCGACCAGATCCTAGGACGACTCTGAAGGCCCGATCCCCGGGCCGACGGCTTAACTGTATGGAGGAATCTTCACACCAGGTGGAGCAATCTCCTTATGCCGCGGCCTGCGCCCGAAAGCCCTCGCGAGGCGCCCGAAGCCCCACCAAGTGACGAGTACCAGCGCCTCGATCACGATGACCGAGGACATCTTTGACTCTCCGGCCGTTCGGTCCACAAAGGTAATCGGCACCTCGGTGATGACTGCGCCGCGCTGCTTGGCCCGGTATGTCATCTCGATCTGGAAGCCGTAGCCCTCCGCCCGGATTTGATGGAGGTCGAGTTCGCGCAGGATGCGCTCCGAGTAACACCGGTAACCCGCCGTCGAGTCGCGCACGCCCAGGCCCAACACCCTCGACGCGTACAGATTCCCGCCACGCGAGAGGAGCTCACGGTGCCATGCCCACTTGGGGATTGAGCCGCCCTCCACGTAACGTGACCCAATGGCGACGTCGAATCCCTCCTCGAGGGGAGCCACCAGCGTGGGCAGCGCAGCCGGATCGTGGGAGAAGTCCGCGTCGATCTCGATGCAGGCGTCGTAGCCTCGCTCGAGCCCCCAGGCGAACCCGGCCCGGTACGCGCTGCCGAGGCCGGACTTGGCCGCTCGGGAAAGGAGGTGCACCGCGGGCTGCTCGGCCGCCACCGCCTTGACGATGTCCGCCGTCCCGTCTGGACTGCCGTCGTCAACGACGAGCACGCCGGCCGAGGGCAGGCATTCGGTCACCCGATGCAGCATGCGCTCGATGTTCTCGGACTCGTTGTAGGTCGGTATGACAACCAGCGGCCGCATCGAGACTCGCTTACAGCTCACTCCACCCAGATCGGCGCGCAACCGGAATCGGATAATTCCGATACCAAGACTCTGACTTCGAGACCGTGTCAACAATGGCCCAGATCCAAACTCCAAAGATGAGCAAATACCCGATGAACAGATAGGCCGTGACCACGCCCAACATGCCGAGCCCCAGTTCCCACCAGAACTTGGGCGCATCTTGTATGTATGCGCCGGCCCACATGCAAAACCCAGCGAAGAGGGCAAAAAGCACTGCCGCCCCCGTGGACCGAGGACGCGAAAGGGTGGCACCACAGGCGCCACGCGCTGAGGCGTTCAACAAGACTTACCGCTCACAGATCGGATATCCACGAGATGCCGTCAACGCGTCGCCATGCCCAGAACAGTCAGAGACTAACTTTTCCGTGGGGTACTGATGGGCTCGGACCTCTGTTCCCCAACGGGATACCGTCATCGCCAATGTGCCTTTTCTTCCGTCGAGATACCATCCTCTTCAAGGGCAGCTACTAGCTTCGTGAAAGACTGCTTACTCCTCGGTTGGTTTCGTTGAGTCAGCAAATCTTGATCGATGTGAGTCATTTGTCGGGATTTGCTCCTGGAGGGTTTGTTGAGCACGAGTCCACCTATCCCGAGAGTTTCAAGAGATGCCGTCTTGCCCTTGAATTAAGCAGTTCGCCAAGGCGAAGGCTACCCAATTTGATCCCAATTTCGATCTGCCACCACGACAGCATGGCGTCTCAGCAGCTATAACGTGCACTCGGTCTCGAAATGGCGGCACACTGCGGAACCTAGGCGTATCGGTATCAAATCGCAGTGCTCATTCATTCGAAGTTCAATAACCAAACAGCCGACATGCGGGGTTATGCGAATCTCACTCAAGTGAGCCGACAGGAAAAGGTCATTGAAACATGACGGAGGTTCAAAACCACAAGTCGAAGGATCGCAATCTATTCCCCTTCAGCGAGCTGTCCCGCATCGCTGACGAGTTCAGGGCAGGGTCGCATTGGGCCTGGGGACTTTGGATCGCAACGGCGCTGGTCGGGCTTCTCGACGCAATCAGATGGCATCACGGAGTCGGTTACTCCTATGACTCCCAGCCCGTGTGGCAATCAGCACACGCCATCCTCCACGGCGGCGCGTCGTGGAACCGGTTTGTCTACCTGCCCGGATGCTTGCTCATCGCCTTTCCCTTGGCGCTGTTGCCCTTCAAGGTGACGGCCACTCTCTTCTACATCGTCCAGATCCTGGGCTTGGGGTACGCATTCTGGGCCATGGCACGCGTCGTCAAGCTGCCGCTGGGATCGGTTCGAGTCGGCTGGGCCGCCCTCCTCTTTGTTCTCTGTGGGCAGCTCGGCATCGTGGCGCATTATGAGAATTTCACGATCCTGCTCGTGCCCTTGGCAGCGGCATTCTTTCTCGCAGTCGATCGCGAACGCCCGCTCGCCGCTGCTGTGATCCTCGGCGTTTCTCTAACCCTCAAACCGCTACTCGCGCCGCTGCTCTTGGTACTCCTTCTGGAGCGCCGATGGCGTGATTCGATTGTCGCAGTCGTAATTCCCGCCGTGCTCTCGGGTATCACCTTGCTCATCGTGGTGGCTTTGAACGCAGATCCGTCCAAGTTCTGGCACGAAGTGACGAGCACTTTTTCTACAGATGGCGGTAGGCCGTGGAACATTTCGTTGAGCGCCATGGCGCGCTACCTCCACCTGACTGCTGGTGTGGGCGACGTCCTTCGGGTCCTAGTCGTGGTTATTTGCCTCGCTGCCTGTTGGCGGCTCGGTACGCGCCCACGGGCTGGCGGCGGCGTGCAAGCAGTGTGGCTCACCGCTCCATTGTTTGTGATCTTGATCCTGTGTTTCAGCTTCTCGTGGGGCTACTACTGCCTGCTGCTTGTACCCCTTGGATTCGTTTCGTTGTGCCAAGACCGCATCACTGATTGGGTGGTGAGACTCGGCGTGTTCCTGGCGCTGGCGCCTCCTTTGCTCGTCTATTCGGTTCCGGGCTACCCCGATCGGTATTACAACGAATCCATTGATCACATCTTCGGGCTAGGCATCCTGCTCAACGGCGTATCAGTTATCGGCGTCCTGATCGCGCTAGGGGGCATTGTTCTGCATGCTTTCAATGTTGCAGTCGCGGAACGGCCGCTGACCGGTATTGGGCCGCGTAGCATCGGGACGGCTAGGACGCTCTAGCCGGAGCGGCTTCGAGATGCCTGCAAGGCCAGAAGGTCGAGAGCCTCGGGCTTGTTTGTGCTCCATGCCGCCGACTGATGTCCGATCTGTGAGATGCCAAACATGCCGACGACGAGAGCGGCGACGGCGACCTCCCAATGATGGCGAGCACGCGTCCCCATAGACCGTGTAGAGGATCCAGAGATTCGTGGGCGCCGACGGCATAGCGACGCAACGCTCGCACGAAGGTATGCACGCCCCCCATGACCAGAGCACGAGCAGAGTCTGGCGAGGTTCAACTGAAGCCGCTTCATTATCCGATCAGCGCCAACGTAGGCGGCCAGCGAAGGCACTCCGACTGCCATTGGTACCCAATGCCGATCTTGCCAAATCAGATTGACCGTCCCGGCGTGGGGTAGTTCGCCCACACCGATCATCTGACGCACCCATGTCATCGTCTAACAGCCTGGGAGACGATATGGAGTTCTGGAGTTCTCGCCTATGAGTTCAGCGTTCCGATGGGAACGAGCCAAAGGGAGTGGGTCACCAGTGATTGTCGGCAGATCTAGCTGCCGGTCAAAACCAAAGCGATTAGTTCGCGACCATATGCGGAGCATGGCTCTGAACGACATACGGCTGATGTGCTGAGGTTGCGCGATTGGTTGCTAGGCGGGCCATCGAGGGCAAAGCTCCTAGATACGGCACACAGCAAGGAGGACCATGACTGACTATCCGGAGGGATACATCTTCAACGGCGGCTATCCCACCCCAGAGACGATCCGGCGTGCCTACGACGATGCCGACTTCAACCGGGCGGTGCAATGCTACCGATTCTTCTATCCGACCGTCTCGATCATGGCGACCTGGAAGGGCAACATCGACAACGGCGTGGTGCCCAACAAAGTCTTTCCCCTGCTCGAAGGCACCCCCCACCAACTGGTCTTTACGCCCAACTCTGACACGCCCTATGCGGCGGCGGCATTGGACCTCAGCGACGGCCCCATGGTTGTCGCTCTCCCTCCGGGACCCCTCATGTGCACCTCGAACGACTTGAACCAGCGATGGATCATGGACATGGGTCTGCCAGGGCCAGACGGCGGCAACGGTGGCAAACACGTTCTCTGCGGACCCGAATTCACCGGTGATGTGCCGCCCGACCACTACAAGGGAACGGCCACGACCAACCGGGTATTGATGCTGCTGCGGGCCCTGCCACACGGCGACGATATGCAAGGGGCCATCGACCTGATGCAGTCGATCAAGGTCCATCCGCTGGACCCGGGTGCGGAACCGGCCCAGATCGAATGGGTAGACCTCTCAAAAATCGTGGGAGCTGACTTCACACCCGTTCGCTGGGAGGACCAGCTGTCCTACTGGGAGGTGCTGCACGAGCTGATCGACAGCGAGCCTCCCTTCGCCGAGTACCGGACCTTCTACGGCGAGCTGGCTTCGTTGGGCATCGAAAAGGCAAGCCATTCGAGCCGGACGAGCGGATGCGGGACATCCTCACCCGTGCAGCCCAGCTCGGGAACGCCCAGCTCCGGGTGCAGTCGTTCGCTGACCGGCGACGAGATCGTGAAGTGTGGCCGGGCACGACCTGGGAATGGGCCGTCTTGCGTCCGGAGAACGGGACCTTCGATGCTGACACCTACGTCGACAACTACGCCCGCCAGAAGTGGTTTTATCAAGCCCAGATTGAGTCTCCGGCCATGTTCAAACGAAGCGCCGGGGCCGGCTCGCTCTATTGGTTAAACACCCGTGACTCCACCGGGGCCTTTCTGGACGGTTCGAACTCCTACACCCTCTCGGTGCCGCAGCCGGTCCCGAACAAGCTGTTCTGGTCAATCACCGTCTATGACGCCGAAACCCGTAGCGAGATCCTCACCGACCAGAACAAGGCGGCTCTGCGTTCCATGTTCGAGTTGGCCGATGTCCCGACTGACGAAACCGTCGAACTCCATTTCGGCCCGGAGGTTCCATTCGAGGGTGACAACCGATGGATCAAGACAGTTTCGGGCAGGGGATGGTTCGTCTATTTCCGCATCTACGGACCCGAAGGTCCCGCCTTTGACGGCTCTTGGCAGCTCCCTGATTTCAAGAAGTCGTAAGTCGGGGTTGGTCCCATGATACGCCCAATTCTGCCGTATGGGGTCATCTATAAGGAGTCTCCGCCGGTCCTAGCCTCGGGGTGCGAAGAACTCAAGTGCGATGTTGTCGGGATCTCGAAACGACAATGCCGAATAGGAGGGCGTGTCCACGATTCCACTGTTGGGGATCCCGAGTTCGTTCAGACGGAGTTCCCATGCCTTTAGCTCATCGCTGGTTTCACAGCCGAAAGCCAGATGATCGAGCCCTGGCCGCCGCTCGTTGAACGGCTCAGCGCTGTCCAAGTCAGGGAACTGGGTTAGGCCAACGATTGTGCCGCCGGTACGCCAAGCGACGCGCTGGAACGGACCTGAGTCCTCGTCAAGGATTGGGTCCGAGCCGAACAGATCCTTGTACCAAGGCACACTCCGTTCAAGGCTCGTAACCGTTAGCGCCACGTGAGTAATCGCAGGAAACTCAGGCATCTCTTTTCTCCCTTCGCATCCAGTGCGACGCAGTGAACGCTACCAACTTGGCTTGCAACTCTTGGGTAGTAAAGCCATCTGGCAGCACTAATCGCCGCGCTAATCCCAGCCTTCCGGCTACTCGGAAGAGTCTGATGCGTCTCTGTGATTCAGAATGATTTGAGCCGTCACAGCCCGCTGTAGGCCGCCCTTGACTTGCTCAGAGTCAACCACTGCACCTGAGCTCACGCCCGAACCGCTGAGCACTCGATCAGCAGCGATGAGTGTCATGGTGACCTGCGGCTCGCTGTAGGCCCAGCCGGTCTCTTTCGAAGGCGCCAGAACGCTGTAGCCTGAGGTCGGAGTGGTCACAAACAGTGACACGGAGAAGCGAGCCGAGCCAGCGACGTTGACCGTGGGTGCCGTCATGGAGAATTTCCCGCTGGAAGTTCCCGTTCTGGTCTTCGCAAACGGTTCAGACACATTGACACCTGAATATACCTCGACGAGCCCTCCGGCATCGCTGGGGCCGGTCAAGAAATACCACAATCGCTCACCGTTCGGCGGAAACGAATAGAAGATTTTTACTGTTTCGCCGGCGTCTGAGTCAGCGGCCTCGCGTAAGAGATGCCAACCCTTGGGTGCGACGAGGCCGGATCCGCTTCCCCGGGTGGCCAACGTCGCCAACACCAGTTCTGACCCGTCTACTGGCCTGGGCACGTCGATGAGGGAGACACCATTTTGCGGAGGTTGAGAAGACTGGCTGGACTCCACAAAGTTGACCGTGGTCGGCGTCGATGCGCCTGTGGCACAGCAGGGTAGAGCAGCGGCCGCGGAACCGGTGGAGACAACACCAAAAGAAACCAAAGGAATAACGATCAACGCGCTCGCGGCAAGGATCCATTCTCTTCTCACGTACGAAGTATGCCCAAGAAGTCGCAACAAATGACGCGCCATCGGGAGGAGAACAGTTGTCGTCAGCACAAATGAGAAGCTGGCGTCACAATGCGCCCGGCGACCCCGAGATCATGCAAGCTGAATGTAACTACTGCGAGAAAGTTCCAGCTAGGAACGGTTTGTGATTTGAATGGGCGTTGCCGGGAATGTCCGAAACATGACCTACGACACCAATACTGGATTCCGAAATGGATCGTTGGCGCAGCGCAGCCCAGGCGGCTACTTCCTCATGTTGGGAGCGATCTACTCTGCGATCTGGTTCGGCTTGAGCTTCCTTGGTCATCACCATCACCGCTCAGCCGGCGTGATAGTCGCAACAGCAATCATCTGTCTCGTATTCGGAGCGATCTTCGCTGCGATGCACTACGGCATCTGGCGGTGGCGCTCGAATAGGCGCGGCGTCATTAGCTGACCCGGGCGCGTCCCCCGGCCTTTTGGAGGCAGGCAGGAGACGCCTACGAGGGCCGCCCGATCTGCTTTTGAAGCAGTCGAGTCATCCGGTTGGTTGCAGCTCTCAATCGTCGAGAACGATCCTGAGTCTGGTGCCCGGCGCACCACGGCGACCGCATGTGCCACCTCCATCTGGTTCCATCCTGGGAACTTGCCGCCGATTCCATGAAACGACCCGCCATCGACTACGGAACAGCCAATGGAGGACAAAATGAGCTGGGCACGGTTATCAAGGGAGACATGATGGAGATCATCAACTTGGGGGCGACGGACGGGCTACCCCCGGTGAAGTGGGAGAACGTCCTCGTAAAGCTCGATCACGGATCGGCGCCGGCACCTGACGCCCACAACGCTCGCACGACATGGCTCTCGACGCTGAACGGGGACGGGAGCCCACATGTGACTGCGGTCGGTGCGCTCTGGCTTGACGGAAGCTTCTGGTTCCAGACCGGATCGGGAACTCGGAAGGCACGCAACGTCGCTCGCGACCCACGATGCTCGATCGCGGTGTCGATCCTCGATGCTGACGTCGTCGCCGAAGGTCGAGCAGTGCGGGAGGCTGACCCGGCCACACTCACGCGCCTTGCCCAGGCTTGGGCAGATCAGGGGTGGCCCGCCGCACTCGATGAGACTCGGACAGGTATCACCGCTCCATTCAACGCCCCGTCGCAGGGAGCACCCCCGTGGAATGTCTATCGCATGAAGCCACGTTCGGTGATCGTGACACTGGGAACCGAACCTGGCGGCCTGACCCGTTTCAATTTCTAACCTCAGCTCCGTCCTGGCCACTTCGAGCACCTCGGAGGTGATCGGTATCGGCAATGTTGAGAGTCGACAGCGACGACGGTCCCAGCCGTCAGGGGCGATGCCCCAGGGCGAGGGAGCCATGCTCGAGCCACAGGGCGGCATGCTCGGGAAGGCACTCTGCAGTGAGCTGCTCGTGTCGACGAAGTTGCGCCTCACTGAGCTGGGAGCGCCACCTCCCGTTCGTCCCCCGGTTGAAGAATGCATTCGCGCCTTCCGGAAAGGCACGCTTCAGGATCTCCGATGTTTCATGTTGTGACTTCATCGCCTCGAATCTGCACCGCTCTACGATCTCGCTCCAGAGCGAATGGGGGACGTCGACGTCGAGAAAGTCGGCGATTCGCTGCATCTCGCCGCTGAGGTCGCGGGTGAGGTCGGCGTAGTGGACGAGTAGCACGTACGGTTCGTGGCGATTCGGCCACCACGAGGCCAGATGGTCCATGGGCGTGCCCCAGCCGACCCATTCGTCGAACAATTGATCCATGTCGCCATTCCACACTGATGGCCATGGTGCGACGCCGTCCTGAGTTGCGATGGCGTTGAGGGCTCTAATCACTTCCGGGCGCATCTTGCGCCGGTGGTTTGCGAATGAGACGAGCGCGTCGCGTCCGTCTCGATAAACGGCGAGGTAGCGACATTCAGTGAAGATCGGCGTGCAGTCGGCTGGGCTGTGTGTCTTGATGAACCGTCGGTATGGCATCGCGTCGACCCTCGCGATCATGTCGTCCAACGGAACGATCCGGCCGTCCAGCCAAGGGCTTAGCTCGAAGGCGGGACTGGGAGCGTCGCCGTGGGGCCACAATATCGAAGCGATGATGCCTTGCATCCATGTCGTCCCCGACTTCGGCGGTGTCGTAATGAAGATGTCGTCGGGCCGCGGAGTGAACGGCTCCCACCGTTGGCTGTCATCGTGGACGTGCTGGCGACGGCGCGTCGGCGGCAGCACCGGTTCCATTCTGGGAGCGTACCCGCAGCGGATCAACAGGGTGTCGTCCGCACTCCACAGTGCTACGACGGCTGACACGGTCGGGTGTGCCGCATATGGGGTGGGAACTCGCCCTCGTACCGTTGCCCACATAGTGACCGGGGTATCCACCTCCCGGCCTGCTTGGGTACTGGGTTACGGCGTGTCTACGGGCTGGTCCAGGTCGCACCACGGTCATGCGTTACGACGGCGGCTGCCGATTCAGCGCGGCTGTAGTTGGAAACGCCAGAACCGACCGTCACGCAAGAACTCGTCGATGGACACGCAATGTCGTAGAGGCTGATCACCCGTGGCGAAAGGTTCTGCGCCGTCCACGTTCTCCCGCTATTGCTTGTGGTGAACAGACCAGCCGCTTCAATCGCATCACCACCTGTTGTAGCCACGCAATCGGTGGTGCTCTCGCAGGCGATCTCATCAACCTGCTCAGCACCAGGAGGGCTCGCATTGTTCGTCCACGTCGTTCCCCTGTCAAGGCTCACGAGGAGGAATCCGGTGTTTCTGACTGCGCCCGGTTCCCCCGACAAAGTCTTGACCGTGGTTCCGACTGCGAAACATCGGGTTCGGGTCACGCAGCTCAGGCTATTGATCTCGGGGACACCACTGGCAAGCATTCCCATCGGTAAGGAACCGTGCACCCAGGTCAATCCGCCGTTGCTCGTCGTGATGATGCTCGCGGAGTCGAGTCCATTCCCCGTCCCTGCCCCACTTGACCTGCCTGCGATGAGGCAGTTGCGAGGAGCAACGCAGACGACAGTTCCGGGTTGTTCTCCGCTGGGCAGGTTGAGGTGTTTCCACGAGCGGCCCAAGTTCGTTGAAACCAGGGCGACGCCTGGATAGCCGTCCTCGGACGTTCCTACGGTGAGGCAATACGTCTTCGTTGGACACGAGACGTCGTAGAAATCGCCGACATCTTTCGGAAGGTGCGACTCCCGCGTCCATCGACGACCACCATCGGCTGTCGAGAGCACAACGCCTCGCTCCAGAGAGCCATACGGTGGAGTCTCCGGGTAGCTGCCGACTGCGACACATTTGCGCGAGGTCGGGCAAGCCATCGCTACCAGGACGGTGCCACCGTGGAGAATCCGGTGACTCACCCAGCTGCGGGCAAAGTCGGTGGTTACTGCGGCGAATTGCTGTCCATGGCCAGGCAGTCCTCAGTGGACGAGCAGTGAACCGATTCCAACGGGGAGGGCAGCCTATTCGCATGTAGCCAGCCGACGGCGTGCCTTGGCGTGCCGTCGGCTGGCTCCGATTCGATCGAGGTCAGAGCACTTGCTACCACAAGGAGTAGTGAACCCCACCGGACCCAGCTTTTGCACATAGCGCCATGATCCTACGAATGTGCCGCCATCACTCCGTGATGCCTCCCCCCCGACCATCTTGGGCAGCTGCTCAGCCACACCCTGTTGGCAAGTCCCGAATTGTTCACTTGAGGTACCAGGAGAAGTTGGGTTCGTAGGAGTGATTGAGGAAGAGCATCACCGACTCGTACTCCTCGCCGGTCATTGCTACGAGATGAAGATCATCGGTAATCTGAACGCCTGAATTCTGGAGCACAAGAGAAAGGGTCTGAACTGCGCCGTGATGACAATGTGGCCACCCTTCACCGCGGCAACTTCATTCCTTTCGATCGCCTCGATTGCAATCATGCCGCGACCTGCGATTGTCACTTTCGATCTACGAGGACGTTCCCTGACGCCAACCACACGCTGGCGTCGCTTTCGTTGAGAAGCCTTCGTCGTGGTGAAACTGAGAATCGGCTCTGCAGGCTCTGCATCCGGATAGTTTTCCAAGTTTTAACCTTCCAGCCAGATCGCTTTATCCAACGAGCCGACGGGAATCCTTACCATTCGGACTAGACAACTGGCACCGGGCTTACTCCGGTACCGACCAACGAAACTCGGAGGCTACGCATGGCACGCAAGTGGGTTTTCGGAATGGCCGCGTCACTCGGAGCCATCTCTGCGGTAGGGATTCAGGCGGCCCCCGCACTCGCGATCTCGCCGATCCCACCGACCCTCAGAGCGACTCCCCACAGTGTGATGGTAAATACGAATACAACGATTACGGGCAGGAACTTCACGCCTGGCTCTTCTGTGCAGCTGACCGAGTGCTCGGCCACGACCTGGATCGTCCCGCAGGCGCCATGCAATACGGACAACAGCGTCACAGTCACCGTCAACAACAAGGGCGGGTTCAAGACCGCGTTCAAGGTCGAACTGTGTCCGAATGGCAAGCACGGCACGGAGCCCACCTCCGAGATTTGCTATGTCGGAGTGGCCAAGCCCTCGGGTGTCGATACCGTCGCATTGTCGCCTTACGCCAAGGTGATTGTGACGTACCCCTGACGATCAGGTGGCGACGGGACCCGTGCTCATTTTCTGTCGGGCGATGGAGCGCTGTGATTGCCGACGCGAAGACTTGCACTCCGCGTGTGGCTGCCTCTGAGGGATCCCTGCGTCCCGGCCATCGGGGAATACTGAGTAACGCTTCGATCCTTGGCCGCACCATCTGCGTCGGAACGGTGATCACCGGAAGCCCGAGAACGACAAAGACTGTTCGCACTGTGCCGTGCCGGCATTGAAAGAACACGAGCAGCGACACCACGAGGGCTGCCAATAGAGCCATGGCAACCAACCGACGCTCCTGGTTGGCGTCAAACGCCGCGGCGCATCTGCTGTTCAATCGATTTTTCTCGGCATCACTTCGCTAGACGCGTACCCGCAAGGCCACTTGCCAAGCGAGGAGCGCCCGAAGCGGGCTGCCCCCGGCCGACGCTGGCCAAGTTGTCCCACCCTTGCGGCCAAGGGGTACACGGCGAATGATCTAATCAACCCTGATCTCTTCGCCGAACGCTTCGCAATCCGGATTCTCACAGATGAAGCGTGGATCGAGTACGTGCCCGGCATCCCCTGGCAGTGCAGTCACACCACAAAATGGACAGATCGGAGCGCGGCCTTCTTCGTTGGTGCTCATTGTGGTCACCGTATGTTGATACTGGCGAGAATGTGCCACATGTCCAGCCTGGAGGTGCCGAGCGATCCACTGAGACCGAACTGGCTGCGCGCAGCTGACGCCCATTGGTCGTTAGGACACAGTGATTCACGGGCACCAGTCGCTTAGCCGATCACGAGGCGTTGGCGGGTGCGACCGTCCCGTCTGAGCCGGGAGTACAGCTTGGAAACGAGATTGGAAACGAGCCTTCGACTCCGGCGAGGCGGACTCGCGGCCCTGGGACCGAGGGAGAGAAGGATGGAGGGATTAGGAGAGTAAGGAGGGATATTAGAGGGATTGTTGGATGTTCAAACTTAGTTGGCGAGTGTTGCGAGGAACGATGCGGGGAGCGCGGTAAACGGGTCATAGGGGCTAGGTCTCGCGTCGAAGACGTGATTGTACATTGGCAATATTGCGGGTCTGAATGAAAAAATTATAGGTTTAGAAGGAAATAAGGATAAAGAAAGTTATTGATGTAGAAAAATATGAAGGAGAAGTATAAGAAGATCAAAAAAGATATAGAGAAGGCAATGGTAATATTTGATGAGGTAAAAGACAAGATAAAAAAGAGGAAGAATAATGTGATGAGAAAGGAGAAGAAAAGAAAAAATAAGTAGAAAAGAATAAGGAGGTGGAGATGGTAAGAAGATGAGGTTTAAGGAATAGAGATAAGGGACAATATAGAAGTAGGTAGAGAAAGAGGTAGGATAGGAAACAGAAAATTAAAAATAAGTTGTGATAGTGGGTTTGGAATAGAAATGGTTATGAAGAGTGGAATAAATAAAGACTGGGAAGGTGAAGAAGAGGGCAGAAAAGTAAAGGTATTAGGGGATAAAAAAATAAGTAAGGTAAGTATTAGTAAAAATAGGAAAGAAGATTAGAAGATGAGTAGTGATAAGATAAAACAAAATGACTCAAGAATAGCTAGAACTAGATATAAGAGTTGTAAAAAACTTAAAGTTAAAAATCTCAAATGGCAAGGAGACGAGAAAAAGGAGGGAATGGTAAAGAACAATGTATATGTAGTAATCAAGTGAAGAAGATAAAGTTAGGAGAAAAAATAGAAGAAAATATGGTAGAAAATAACTATATAGTGAAAAAGTGGAAGAGGGGTATTAGAAGATTGGGGGGAGAAAAGAAAATAAGAGGTATAAGGGGTGAAAAAGATTGTACACAAGAAGGGAATGATGGAGAAGTGAGAGGTTGGAAGGAAGGGTGGTAAATGGAGAGGGTTAGTGAAGAAGAGTGGGAAGGGGTAGTAGAGGAGGTGAAGTGTGAAGGGGTGTAAGTAGTTATATAGATGGGATTAGAAGATGGGAAGAATGACTATATAGAAGTGAAGACTCAGATAGTACTATTGTTTGGAGACTAAGAAATTGTTAGGAAAGAGGGGGAGGATGTTTGGCTAATGGGATTGTAAAAAGAAGAAGATAAGAGTGTGGAATGTTGGGGTGAAGTAGGAAAGGAATAGGAGAAGATATTAGTGGACTGTGATATAAGACTAATAAGATATGGAGGGTGGAGAAAGGTAAAGATGCTAATATGGAAGTTGTAAAGAATTTATATAGGGAGTTAAGGAGTGAGGAAAGAGGACAGAAAAATGATGGGAAAAATGAGAGGGAAAGATATTATAAAGTAAAGAGTATTAGAGATATAGGTGAAAAGAAAAATGGAAAGGCATATAGGGAAAAGGTCAAAAAAAGAGGGAGAAAGGAATTAGGAGAGATAGGTATATGGTAAGGGGATATAGGGGAGAGGAAAAGATAGATAGAAATAGAGGGAGAAGTAGAGATTGAGAATGAGGATGGCTTATAGCTTAGACAATAAGTCTTAGAAAAGGCGCTATATGTAGTAATTGGTATTTGGATAAGAAGAGAGAAGAGTGATAAAGATGTGAGAAAGGGAGAGATAGGAATGGAGATAAAACGAGGTTGAGTAGATGGAGGGTGAATTGAAAGAGGAGGACTCGAGTGGAGAGAAGAAGCACAGATGGGAAAAAGATGATTCTGAGTGGAGAAGTTAGGGGTTGTAGAAAGAAGATAAGAGCAGAGTGGAAGAGGTGTAGAGAAGAAGAAGTAGAAGGAAAACAGAGAAGGTGAAGATTGCTAGAGAAACGGGGTGATATTGGAGTAGAGAGAAGAGATATATGCTTAGAGGTAGGAAAAGAGGTGGGAAAGCGAGCAAAGGGATGACTTGGTGGAAGCGATGACGACATCGGACGAGCGTGTAGGACGAAACAACTGGGCGACAGCGACGAACTAGGCGATGGGGAGGACTTTGAGTAGACACTGGAGCTGATCAGGGGCGCTGAAGGTGAGCTGACGCATCTGGGTGAGCGCTTTGATGAGTGCCTAGTGAGAGAGATTGGATAAGAAGAGTAAAAGGATGGATTAGAAGGATATATTTATACTTTTTGAGGTGATACTGGCTCTCTCTGACAGTGCGGCGCGGGCGGCTAGAAGGCGTAGAGAGGATAGGAATTGAAGATATGTAGGAGAGATTGGAGGTTATGAAGGTAAAATAAGAAGAAGGAGATATAAGATAGGGAAAGGTGAAGAGAGATGAAGGAAAAATAGGAAAAGGTGAAATATAAGAGAAAATAGGTGAAATAGAAGAAGGATAAGAAAAAGGTAAAAAGATAAGTGTAGAAGGAGGAGTAAGAGATGAAAGAATGGGAGAGAAGAAGGAAAAAGAATTAGTATAAGAAGGAGGAAATATGGAATAAGATGTGAGTGTAGATGAGAATAGTGAAAGTGAGAGTGGATAATAAGATGGTAATGAGATATATTATTTTATTAAAAGAGGTAGAGGGGTGGTAAGGATGTATAGAGAAGGAGTGACGGTGGGGTAGATCTGCTGTGAACAGAACGGCGACTCACCGCTCTGGAACGGGACGCCAGCGACTCGATGCATGCAACGGAGCTACGGTAGACAGGCTGCGGACACCATCACATGTAAGTAGTGATAATCAATGAGTAGTAGGTTAAGAGGAAGGAGTAGATAAGATGGTGGTAGAGGGAATGAATGAAGAGATGGGAGAAATGATAATAAAAAGGAAAGGTTAAGTAGAGTTAGAGTATGATATGAAAGTTTAAAAGAGAAATATAGAGAAGAGGTAGAGAGATGAAGGTAAAAAAATGGAAAGAGGGAGATATGTGGAGAAAGAGAGAAGAAGGTATAGATGAAGGGTTATTTTTATTTGAGGAAGATGTGTAAGAGGGTAAGTTTGAATAAGATAAGAATGAATAGGTGGTGTAATTAGATATAGAAACAGGTGGCGTTGACCAAGTGGAGATTGAATAGGAGGGTTGGGAGGATAGGATAAAGAATGACTAAGAGGTGCTCAACGGATTCACTGTGGCGCATACGTGGCGACGGCAACGAGGCTCGATACGGGCGGGACGAAGAAAGGAAAAGGGGAGAAAAAAAGAGAAGGGGGGAGAGAAAGAAAAGGAAAAAAAAAAAGAAAAAAATGTAAATAATAAGCACAAGGAGACGCCACGGTGGCAGAGCGACTGATAGTAGAGTACATAAGGCACGGAATAAATGGCAATAAGAGAAAGCCACGCAAATACCTCGTGGTGACAGGGAGTAACGACGAGCTTCTCGGTAGGCTAGACTACAGCAATACCTGGGGTTTCGATGCCCATGCACTCGCAGAGTGGCGGTAATGGTAGGAATCACGCAAGACATAGAACGGTATTCAGTGGAGGAGGAATTGAGAAGAGGCATACTGACTGGGTGAAGTGAAGAGAGCAGAGATGCTCAGAAAAAATAGTAAGTAAAGTAGTAGGCTCAAGACAGTGTCACAGATGGACGGGAGAGGTTGGGTGGTCTGGCCGCGTTGGCTTGCTACGCCCTATGAGAAATTACGAGACTGCGCCACTCGCTGTGCCGACGCGACGCTCTCTCCGGCCGAAGCCCTTGCACTCGCGGAGAAGACTCTCGCTCGCGTAAATCGGATCTATGGTACTGACGGCGGTACTACGCGGTTAATAGGGCGCACGTTGCGAGACGGCTGGAAGCACTCGGCCGCTACGATGAGGCGCGGTTGTTGCGGCAGGAAGTAGTAGCGCATATCAGCGCCATTTCGGAATAGATAATCAGCACACGCTGAGCGCCGAACTGGCTCTAGGGATCAACCTCGCAAAGTCTGGAATGACAGATGACGCACGAACGATGTTCACACGTGTCTGCGAAGGCAGGAGCGGGTCTTGGGACCGAACGACGAGGCCACTAAGTCTGCCAACAGGTGGCTGGCCTCCCTAGATTAGACATCTGTCCCACCTTCCCGGTCTTCGGGGGCAGGGCATGCGTCTCAGTACTCGTAAGTCCCACCAGAGGCAAGACGCTCCAGCCGACGCCACTCGTCCTCATCCACAATCCGCAGCCTGGCTGACTCGGCCCTTTCGGGGAACTCCAGCACCACCGTTGGTCGCTTTGTGGACACACGTAACCAGTCCGCCAGTTGAAATCATCCGACCAGCTCTTGGATAGATGCTCGTCGACGTATCTCCACGCTGAGTGTCCTTCGAGCCAGCGAAGTGGGGCCGAACAATGACATACCACGACGTCCATGATGCCTCGGCACGAAGGCGTCGCCGTCCCGGCCTTTGGGGACAGTGGTCTGTGGCAACCTTTCGACATGGCGCGATCCCTTTGCTCCTGTGGAACACAAATCCGCTGGAAGGCAGACGAGACCCAGTCCGACGAGTGGATTCTGGTCGCTCGGAACAGAATCCCCGACGCTTGAACATTCCGCTTTGCTGACCTCAGGAGCCGATGCTGCTCTTTGCCGTACCTGTAGTCACCTCTGGGTTGTGTGGGACGAAGGTCTGCCTCCGAAGGAGTACGCCCCGACTGAACCTGATTCCACTCAAACCTGAGTCCGTGGTCCCACGGTTCGGGCCTTCTGCTGCAAGGCTTCCTTATCTGGTCTCCGAGTACAAATTCGGAACCCTCTCCCTACTGCCGAGAAACTCGATGTAGCCATCATGGGGCCCTGTGTGTTCACCGTTACGTCTTTGGAAAGCGTTCAACATGCCAAGTACCGCCGGAACGGATTTCATCGGGGGACTGATCCTCGTGGCATTTGCCGTTGTGTATCGCTTCGTGGTAGTTCGGGTCGTCGATCGCTTGTTTCCAGAGCAGCGAGAAAACCATCCGATTTCGTGGGTAATGAGGAGCAGGATTTCTCCCGTGATCGTGGGAGTTTGCGGCCTCGCATGTTTCGTTGTCGCTCTTTTTCGGTTGTAACCGAATGAGGATCAGGCGCTACATCGGGCTCCGAAGGACGAGCGCGGTAGCGCACCGTCCCGGTCTTCGGGGGCAGTGAATAGCCGGGGTTTATCCTTGACCTGAACCCGCCCAAGGCTCGTCTACCCGGTAAGGGCGAGCCCCAGCCCGCAGTCGGTGAGGGTGGCTGCCCGTTCAAGCCGGGCCGGGTCCGGGACGACCTCGTGCTGCGGGCGCGATGGGAGTCCGCTACTTCGAGCGGGTGATTCCGCCGGGATGGGCGAAGGTGCTGTTCCACGTTCCGGTCAACGGGGATAGTGCAGCTACGAATGGAGCAGATATGCGACTACCTCAGCCACCGCACCCACGAGTAGTGCTGAAATCCATATTTTTGTTGATGGATAGACCCAGCGGACCTCAAACTCCGGGTCGTTATGTGAGCCGCACCTGCGCCATTCATCGCGCTCGTGATTGCCAGTTCAAGTCGCTTGCGGCCCAAAAACAGCGGGGCGCGCTCAGCGGCCGCTTCTGTCACGAGTGTGGCGCTGTACTGAGGAATGCGAAACTTCGCTCCATCAAAGCTCACCAGTGAGATGTGCGACCGTGGATGAACCGCCTTGATTGCATTCCAACTGGCGACAAAATGGCGGACCGGCGTCACAACACGAATGTGATCTAGGTCAACCTGGACTGCCGACCTGAACTTGCCCATCCACGAGTACCAGCAAGTCAGTACCCAGACAAAAGCAAAGACGCACGCCAATCCGGGCAACACCAGCGAAAATAGGATGGCTACGAGGGTCCAAGCGGGGATGCCGACCCAGAAGGTGATCGTGGCCGCCGGATCAGCCCCGAGCTGCAACGAAGCGATCCCGTCGTGGCTTGGTGGTGGCACATCCATAGCAGGACCCATCTTTTCAGAAACGGCTGGTACGTCGATGGGGCTACTACTCGGCAGTTCCGCCATTCGGTTCTTTCCGAGTGGCCCATGCGGCCCACCGTCCCGGTCTACTGGGGCACTCTGACCTGCTCCATATCGGGGGCGTTGCCGAGGACCTCGCACTAAGGCTTGCGGCGTGCCCGACACGGAGTGCACGGTGATCATGTACTCCTACGGGTCACACCCAGGCTCCGAGGCCTTCCGAGCTTGGACGAGATGTTGGCCACCAAAATCGGAGCAGTGTTGGGTGGTCGAAACGATTACCCCTTATCGTGAGCAAGCTCATATTCACCTCGGACGAAAGCACCGAGTACGTCGAGTCCGACACTACCTAGGCTAATGGTCCGGTTGTGAAAGTCACTGATGTCAAACGCTGTTCCGGCGTTCTTGCGAGCCTCGTCTCGCAGCTGGAGCCACAGCCGTTCACCGATTTTATAGCTGGGTGCTTGTCCTGGCCAGCCGAGGTAACGGTCAAGTTCATAACGAAGTGATGCGTCGTCTCCGCGCAATGCGTGGCTAGGAATGCGGAGGCTTGTTCGTATGTCCAAGGACCTCCTCCGATGGATTTCGGGGTGGGAAAGTCGCAGTGGAATCCGATGTCGAGTACGACGCGGGCAGCTCGCAACGATTGGGAATCCAGCATGCCGAGGTAGTCGGCTGGGTCGTTGAGAAATCCGAGCTCGGCCATGAGATTCTCGGCGTACAGAGCCCAGCCTTCTCCGTGCCCGCTGTTCCACGATCCGATGCGTCGCCACCGATTCAGCGTGTCGCTCAACATCGTTCGGCCGATCTGCAGGTGATGTCCGGGCACGCCTTCGTGGTAAACGGCGGACAATTGGCTCCAGGTGGCGAAGCTGCTTACCCCTGTGGGCACGGACCACCACATGCGTCCCGGTAGCGTCAGATCCTCGCTGGGTCGAGTGTAGTAAATGCCGCCTGTGTGGGTCGAGGCGATGCGGCATTCCAGTCTTTGAATGGATTCGGGGATATCGAAGTGGGTTCCGGCGAGCGTGGCCACGGCCAGATCCGACGTGGTCTGCATCCACTCCCGCAGCGCGTCAGTCCCGTGGAGTGTTCGAGACGGGTCATTGTTGAGCAGACCTATCGCTTCTCTGACCGAAGCGCCCGGATATATGTGGTCGGCCGTCATGGTCATCTGGTCGACAATGCGCACCAGCTCGTGCTGGCCCCACTCATAGGTCTCGGCCAGGTCGATCGCGGACCCGAGGAACGACCGTGATTGCACCGTATATCGCTCGATACCGACCGCGTCGCGGACGGGTGCCTGTATTGCGAGCTCATCCTCCAGAAAATCGGCAAGGTCTACGTACGCCGCAGATGCGTCGGCCGCAGCTCGGCCGAGGTCAGCTTGCAGCCGTGGCGGGACGGGTTCGCCTGCGACAGTCTGGGCAGAGGCGACCATGCCGGCAAAGACTCCGCTTGAGCTGCCGGCGCTGCGGGCCTGACCGGCGACGGCCGCCACCTGCCGCACTGCCGACACCACACCCCGGTCGGACGCCAGTTGCAAGCTGCTCTTGTATCCCGCGAGTGCGTCCGGCACGGCTGCCAGTCGCCGTGTGATCGTGGCCCAGTCTTCGACTGTGCTTGAGGGCATCATCGCAAACACATCTCGGACTAACTGAACTGGGGAGCTGATGATGTTCAGACACGACTCGTCGGCTCCACTCGCCCGCAACTGCTCAGCAACCTCGAGTTCCTCCCTTAAGGCAGCCGCTGTTACCCGGTCAATCGAATCGACAGAATCAGTCTCGCCAAGTCTGCGCAGCGTCGCGTTGCGAAGGATTGAGACCTGTTCCAACCACTCGGGCGAATACTCCGGCAGTTCGGTCTCATGACCAGGCACCCCCCAACCCGTCGCGATCACGGGGTCGAGCTGAGCCGCAGCGTCGAGATAGTCCTCGGCCACTCCATCCATGACCGTCCGTCTGCGTGACATGCAATCAGACTAAGGGGACCTCGCCATGGTCAGTCGCAAACCGCTGTAGGCACGGCCCGCAAGCGGCTCGATGCGTGTGCGTGCTCGACTGCGTCCCAGAACGCGTTTCCGCCGGGCACGTTGCGTCCGTCGACTGCTGCCTTGATGTACGCGAGCCCGAATTCACGGGACTTGTTGAACGCGGCCTGGAACGCTTCCCGTCGGGCGCTAGGCCGTCCCGAGGTCCACTTCCATGACCTCTGGGGAGCGGGACTCACCTGGGCCGCCACCCAGGGGGCAACGACCAGAGAGCTCATGGCCCGGGCGGGCCAGGCAGTCCCGCTGCGGCGCTCCGCTACCAACACGCTGCCGACGATCGTGATGTCGCCATCGCGGTTGCCCTCTCCGGACTCGCCACGGCATCGCTTCGAGCGGAACGGCTGCTCAGGGTAATGCCAGGGGAGCGTTGTATTTCCTTGCGGCGACAGGCGTTGATCCATCCGCCCGCCGGGGATATGCGCGGGATGCGTCATGCGAACGACGTGAAGGCGAGATCGTGCGAATTCCCCTGACCAGCACAGACAACGAGAGCGGCCGACCGGGATCGAACCGGCATGATCAGCTTGGAAGGCTGAGGTTCTACCATTGAACTACGGCCGCGAACCGAGGGGCAGTCTAAAGCCTCTACTCTCACCCCCGTGGACGCTCTGTACGACAAGGTGGGGGGCGAGCAGTTCTTTGTCGATCTGGTCGACCGGTTTTACCTGGGTGTTGCCGGTGATCCCCTGCTCCGCCCGCTGTATCCGGACGACCTCGCAGAATCCTCCCACCACCTGGCCCTCTTCCTCGTCCAGTACTGGGGTGGCCCAGGCACCTATGGGGAGCAACGAGGGCATCCCCGGCTCCGGATGCGCCACGCACCCTTCGTGATCGGCCTGCCCGAGCGAGATGCCTGGCTCAAGCACATGCTGGCTGCGCTCGATGGGTTGCGGGAGGCTGGCCGCATTGCGCCGGCCGACGCCGTCGAGTTGCGCGACTACCTCGAAATGGCGGCCAACTCCCTCATGAACTCAGCCTGAATCTGCTTCAGTCTTTGAAATTCGGGGTGCGCCCCTCCTTGCGGGCCGCAACAGACTCCTCGAAATTTCGAGTGGTGATGCGAACGAACAGCTGCGCGGCGCCCTCGGCGTCCATGTGGGACTGGAAGCTGCTGGCCTCCAAGCTGTTCCAAAGCTGGCGCTTGGTGAGTTCGACCCCTGCGCGGCTCCACCCATTGATGCGGTCGGCCAGCTCGAAGCACGCGGGAAGAAGCTGATCTCCGGGAACGACCTGCGAGACCAGGCCGATGCGTTCCGCTTCGGCAGCGTTCACATCTCGGCCCGTGAACATGATCTCGGTCGCCCGCGTCTGGCCCACGTTGCGGGGGAGGAGATAGCTGAGCCCGAGTTCGGCTGCTGTCAGTCCGTTATTGATACCGGCGGCGCGGAAATAGGCATCTTCGGACGCGATGCGCAGATCTGCCGCGAGGGCCAGGCAAAAGCCCCCGCCGATGGCGGCGCCGTTGACGGCCGCGATCACCGGTTGGTGCAAGCGGCGGATGGTCGAGATGACGTCGTCGAGCATCTCCATCGAACGGAGCGCAATGGTCGGAAGGGTCAGTCCGTCCAGGTTTGGGATGCTGCCAGGATTCTCGTGGTCGGCCCCGGAGCAGAACCCCCGACCGGCTCCGGTGATCACTACCACCCGGACGCCGTTGTCCTGGCCGATCTCACGGAGGGCATCACGAAAGGGGATCATGACGTCGAACGCCATGGCATTCATCCGCTCGGGACGATTCAGAGTGACGACAGCGACCTGCGGATGCGGGCGAGTGACCTCGGTGAAAGACATGGCGGCATCGTAGAGGCCGCGACTCCTGAGGTTACGTGGATGGCGGGAGCTGCGGCGTGCGACCCATGGCCCTCGGTGCGGCTTCCTGGCGAGCCATCCAGCGCAGTCGAGCGGCTCGGGCGTCCCACCCATAGACGACGGAGGTACCGGCCACGTAGTCGTTCAGGGCGCGGCGGTCGCGCTGGTACACGATGCCGAGGAAGCCGATGCCGAGCGTCAGGAGCGTGAGTCCGAGCCCGATGGTTCGGAGTACCGCCTGGCCCGGGCTGATCGATCCCCCCTCCTTGGTCACGACTTGGATGCCGAAGATGGCCATGCCCAGCGTTTTGCCACTCACCGCCCACTGGTAGGAGAAGTACAGGAACTCCCAGACAACAAGGATCGCGAGTGCCAAAATTCGGTGGTTGGTGAGGGTGTAGGTCCGGCCAGTGATGAGTTTGATGGCAATATTCGCCAAGCCCTGGCCGGCAAGGTAAAGACCCCACGATGCGCCGGCGTCGGCACCGAACGCGACGAGTCGGCTGACGGCCCCGGCGTAATGGCCCTGACGGCCGACCGTGAGTTCGGCGGAGGGGACGGGGACGGTCGTCATGAGGCCCGACTCTCGACGAGCAGCGGGGGACCGAGGGGCCATGTCTTGATCTTCTTGCCCCGACCGATCAGGCGATTTCCCCAACGCAGGACGAAGTCGTCGAGCCCGACCCCTTGGGACCGGATCACGTCGAGGATCTCGGTCAAGACGCCGGTCGTCGAGCGAGCGATGATCGACCCCAGCTCGGTCTGCTCGACGAGGGCATCGATGTCGACCTGGTTGATGAGGGCATTGATGTCCAGCCGTCCGATGATCGATTGGATGTCGACCCGTTCGATGATCTTGCCCACGTCGATCCGTTCCAGGATCTTGTCGATGTCCACTCGATCGATGATCTTCTCGACGTCCACCCGGCTGACGATGGAGTCGACGTCGACCTGCGCCAAGATGGCGTCCATATCGATGCGGGAGATCATGCGGTCGATGTCGACGTGGTCGAGGATGCTCTCGAGGTCCACCTGACCGACGATGCCGTTCATGTCGACGGAACTCACGACGCCGTTGAGGTCCACCTTCTTCACGACCCCGTCGATATCGACGCGGTCGATCATCCTGTTCACGTCGACCTTGTCGATCAGGGCGTTGATGTCGAGCGCGTCGAGGACGAGCGAGATGATGCGCTCGGCGATGCCCTGTGCCATCTGCTCCATGCGGGAGCCGATCGGATTGAGGCTCATCGGGCCTTTCGGTCGTGTGACATCCCTGTGATCATCTCATTCCTGACCACTGCGGGTGGGCGATCGATGGGGTACCGTCGATCTGGAGCGGACGGGAGCACAAAGGAGCATCATGGAAATCGAGCGTTACGACGATGGGGTCCCCTCGTGGGTCGACCTAGGCAGTCCGGATCTGGCCAAGACGAAGGAGTTCTATGGCGGCCTTTTCGGCTGGGACTGCCCTGAAGGGCCAGCCGAAGCGGGTGGCTATGCCGTCTGCGAATTGCGGGGCAAAATGGTGGCCGGCCTGGGCCCGCTCATGAACCCCGATTTTCCACCTTTCTGGGTGAACTACGTGAACGTCGAGAGCGCCGACGCCACCATCGCCAAGGTGAAGGACAACGGCGGGACCGTCTTCGTCGAGCCGATGGACGTGCTCGACGCCGGCCGGATGGCGTTGTTCGCCGATCCGCTCGGTGCCGTCATCGGCCTCTGGCAACCCAAAGAGCACACGGGAGCCCAGGTCGTCAACGAGCCCGGCTCGTGGGGTTGGAGCGAGCTGGTCACGACCGATCTCGACGCCTCCAAGGCCTTCTACGGTGCCGTGTTCGGTTGGGGCGCCGAGGACCAGGGTCCAGAGGGTGAGCCTGCGTACACCGAGTGGCAGCTGGCGGGCCGCTCCATCGGCGGCATGATGCGCAAGACGCCCGAGATGCCCGCCGAGATGCCTCCGAGCTGGGGTGTCTACTTCATGGTGGACGATACCGACGCGGCAGTCGCCAAAGTCCAGGAGCTCGGCGGGAGCCTCTTCATGGGACCGATGGACATCGAGCCCGGCCGCATGGCCGTCGTCGCCGACAACATCGGGGCGGTCTTCAACCTCCTCAAGCTCAAGAGCTAGGGACCGGGTCGGTGGAGCGACGACGCCTGGGCCGCACGGGCCACGAGAGCAGCGTCGCCATTCTCGGGGGCGCCGCCTGCTGGGCGGCCACCGAGGAGGAGGCGGGAGAGTGGCTACGCCTGGCGGTCGATCGCGGGGTCAACCATCTCGACATCGCACCCCAGTACGGGGCGGCGGAGTCGGTTGTGGGTCCCCATCTGGCCGCCCTACGAGACGACATTTTCATTGCCGGCAAGACGTTGCGGGCGAACCCCGACGGCGTCGTGGACCAATTCGACACGACACGTCGATTGCTCAATGCCGAGGTCCTCGACCTCTACCAAGCCCATGCCGTGACGTCGCTGGCCGAGCTCGATCGGCGGTCGCCCGCGTTGGAGCGGATCGTGGCATTGCGCGACAAGGGCAAGACCCATTTCGCCGGGATCACGGGACACGATCTGGAGGTCCCGCGGGCGCATCTGGAGGCCCTGCGGCGCTTCGACCTCGACACGGTCATGTTCCCCGTGTACCCGGCCCTGTGGGCGCGCCCGGAGTACCGCGAGCCGGCCGAGGAGCTTCTCGCAGTCTGCGCCGAGCGGGACATCGGGGTCATGGCCATCAAGGCGGTGGCCTGGCGCCGCTGGGCCGACGGCCGCCCTCTGGCCGAAGCCAGAGACGAGCGCTGGGCCGCGTCGTGGTACGAACCGGTGGCCAACGATCCTGATATCGATCGAGGCGTGCATTTCGCCCTGTCCACGCCGGGCGTGCACGCCTTCTGCACGCCGGGCGACATCCCGCTGCTCCCAAAGGTGCTCGCTGCCGCCGATCGCTACCGGGGCTTGAGCGATCAGGACCGACGACAGGCCGTCGATGCCATGGCGGGGGAGGACCTCATCTTTCCGATGGCCGGCTGAACGTCAGCCGTTCTGAACCGCCTCGATGACGGCGCCGAATGCGTCGTCGTCGGCCGGGTCCGCCGGCGGTGAAATGAGAATCCCCTCACCGAGACCGGCGAAGCGCTCGAGCAGGAGGCCGGGAAGCTCGGCGAACGTGCCACTCGGCACCAGCGTGTCGAGGACTTCGTCGGAGAGCACGCCGCCGAGGTCGTCCCAGCGCTCATGGCGGATGAGGTCGCGGAGTGTCGGCCCGAGATCCTCCCAGCCGTAGAGGCGCAACGTCGGCGCATAGGCGGGTGTCGAGTACAAGAAAGCCAGGAGGCGGCGCTGGCGTTCCCGCTCGGTCATCACCCCGTCTTCCGAAGAGCCGGCGATGACACTCGTCCCCACGACGGTCTCGAAACCGTCGGCCGCCAGGTCGCGGCCGACTCCCCGGGCTCCTTTGGCCAGAGCCGGGAGGCAGGTCTCGCGCAGGTAGCGCGGATTCGAATTGGTCGGGTGACTGACGAAGCCGTCCGCCACGGCGCCGGCCAGCTCGCAGGCTCGTCGTTGCACGCCGCCGAGGTAGATGGGCGGGACAACCGTGTCGGCATCGGGACCGGGATTGAAATAGGGCTGCATCCGGGTGCACGCGGTAGTGCGGGCTCTCGAAAAAGGGAGCGTCCCCCGTCACGAAGGCGCTGAAGGCGGCCCGCACGGCACCGACGTAGTCACCCAGCCGGGCAATCGGGTCGTCGCCGAAGGGCACCGCGTAGCGGTCCTCGATGTTCTGGCGGATCTGTGTCCCGAGTCCGAGTTGGAAACGACCGCCACTGAGTTTGGCGATGTCCCAGGCCGCATAGGCGAGCAGGGTGGGGCTGCGCGTAAAGGCGAGGGCGACGCTGGTGCGCACGGTGATGCGTTCCGTGTGCTCGGCCACCAACAACGCGACGGCCAGCGAATCGTGCACGGTCTCGGCCACATGCAGTCCGTCGTAGCCGAGCCGCTCCACCCGCTGGGCATGTGCGATGGCGTCAACGAGGCTGGCCTTGGGGTCCATCCCCGCGTAGACCTTCACGCCGGAGAGCCGTCGAGTCCTGCCGTCTGGGTGCGTCCTCGGGCCATGATCTTCTCGCGTTCGGCGGCCAGTCGGGACTGGTCGAAACGCTCGGCCATCCAGCGCCGGGACCATGCCGACTCGGCTTCCCAAGCCTCCTGCCCGGAGAGGGCCCCGATCTCGTCGTACATGCGTCGGATCTCGCGAACGTGCTCATCGGGGATGGAGACGATCGCGGTGGCGATCTCGCGGGCGCGGGAGAGGAGGGTCTCGTGGGGGACCACTTCGACCACCAGACCCCAGGCGAAGGCGGTCTCGGCGTCGATGTAGTCGCCCGTGAAGCTCATCCGGCGTGCTCGATCGGGCCCGATCAGCTGGGGCAGACGCACGATGAGGCCGCCGCCCGGCATCACTCCGACGCGGGCGTGCGTGTCGGCGAAGCGGGCCCGCTCCGAGGCGATCAGAAAGTCGCAATTGAGGGCGATCTCGAAGCCACCGGTGACGGCGGCGCCGTTGACGGCGGCGATGATCGGCGTCTCGTGGGGCGGGATCATGCCCACGTGCTTGGCGGGATTGCGCAACCGCTCCTGTTGGACCGAACGATCCTCCCGCGAGAGGTCCTTGAGGTCGACCCCGGCGCAGAACGCCGGATCGGCGCCGGTCAGGATCATGCAGCCGACGTCCTCTCGAGCGTCGAGCTCGGTGATGGCCTTCCCGAGCTCGCGACTGAGCTCACCGGAAATGGCATTACGAGACTCGGGCCGGTTCAGCGTCACTGTGGCCACTCGATCGGCGACCTCGACCAACACCACCATGGACCGTCCCTCCCGTCAGTCTTGGCCGTCGCGGCCGGGCTGCAGTCCCTCGAAGACGACGAGCCGGCGAATCGCCCCGTCGTCGTCGAGTGAACCCAAAGCCCAGCCTTCCACGGCGACGACGCCGCGCTCCACTCGGGCCCAGGTGAACCGGAACCACCCGTGGTGGAGGTCGATCGGGCTGGTTCGGCGCAGCTCGGTCGCCAGACTGAGGTCGTGGCGGTATCGCGTGAAAGCCTCGCCGAGCCCGTCGGGTCCGTCGAACACGGCATCGGGGCCGATGTAGACGAAGTCGGGCGAGAGGCGTCTGGACAGCCGGTCTCCCCGCTCTCCGTCGTCGCGAACGAGGACATCGGACATGAGCTGGTCGATGCGGGTCGTCAGGTCTCCATCCTCTCGACGCTCGCGTCCGAACAACGTCAGCTCCTGGCCGCCTGCCACTCGCTGTGCAAGAGGGCGTAGCAGTCGGCATCGCGTTGCTCGCCGTCGATCCTTTCCCAACCGCGCAGCGTCGCCTCGCGGACGAACCCCGCCTTCTCGGCCGTGCGGGACGAGGCGAGGTTCCAGGGTTCGACGAAGAGGTGGAGCCGGGGGATGGCGGGGCCCGTGAAGGCAAACGCCGTGAGCGCTTCCAATGCGTGGGCGGCAATGCCCTGACCGCGAAAGCGTTCGAGCAACCAGTACCCGATCGATGCTCTTCCGCTGTCGATCTCGTGCAGCCACATCCCGATGGAGCCCAGGCCCAGGCCGTGCTCGGAGTCCTCGGCGATCACGAAGGAGAAGCCGTCACCCTGGACGGCCCGCCGATGTTGGCGCTCGATGAACGCCCGGCCGGCGTCATCGGTGTAGCGGCGCGGCACCGTGGTGATGGCAGGGATGAAGGGGTCGGCCGACGCGTGGCGGACGAGGGCGAGGTCGGAAACCCGCCAAGGCCGCAGCACGATCGAAGGGCCGTGCAGGGTTGGGACCTGGAGTGGAGGTTCGAGGGCTCTGAGATCGAAGACGGTCATCGCAAGGTGAAATATCCCGGAACGAGATGGTGTGGAGTGTCAAGGTACCCCTTGGCTTCGGGCGGTCCGCCGAAGCGTCCATGGCTCCAACGAATCTCGATGTGCCCGGAGAGGTCGTGCACCTCGTTGCTGGAGCGATCGCGCACGGTGGCCAGCCAGCCGACACGCGGTTGGCCTCCGACCTGGGCGTGGAGGGTCATGGTCAAGAGCGCGAAGTGCTCGCGCCAGTCCCAGGGCGTGGCGATCCGCAGCCGAAGCGAGCGGGTGGCGGATGACCCCAGGACGAAGTACGGCGCACTGCCCATGCGGAGCAACCGCCAAATCATGGATTCCCGAGGCCCGCCGCGTCGTTCCACCGCCTCCTGCCAGCGCTCGGCGGACCGCGCCGAGACGCATGCGCCCAGCGCGTGGTAGGCGGCCTTGGCCTCGCCGGGCCAGCCCGCTTTGAGCCAGTCGCCCAGGGCTTGGCGTTGATCGGTGGTGAGGTCGATTGCCCGTTCCGGGAGCGTGCGCACTATGGAGGGAGGTGCGCTTCGCTGGGATGCAGAGCCGCGCTCGCCGCGGTTGGCGCCGGAGTCCTCGAGACCCGGGAGTGCCAACGGATCCGCACCTCGACGCAGTCCCGTGGCGACCGGGACGGTGGCCCTGGGGCCGCTCGCCACGAGCCCCGACGCTTCGTCCCAACGGGTCAGCGCGAGCCGGACCTCCTCGTAGAGCGCCTGGTGCTCTGCGGGCGCTACCTCGGCGTACCAGTCGCCGTTGGGCGAGCCATTCGGTCGATCCGGGTTCGACTCTCGTGGAACCCGACCCCCGCGCGGCGATCCTCCCGTCAAGAGGTCGTCGAAGATGTGCGCCGGCGAGACGTTGAACAGAATGTTGGACAGGTACTTACAGCTGATCAGATAGACGTGGTCGACCCGCAGGTCGATCGGCGCCACCTCGTCACCCGGTGCTCGGCCGGTGCCCTTCCACTCGATGATCCGTGGTAACCGCCCACGCAGGCCGTCATCTGCGGCGAGGAAGGCGCGCCCGTTCTCGAAGGCGGCGTGGAACTCGGTGTCGAATGCGCCACCACTCCGGAGTTGGTCCAGGCGGGCCCAGAGTTCGGGTGCCACGCTGAGCATGACGCCGCTCCGTGATGCCAGGGCCGTGTCGACATCGGCGTGGCCCAGCATGCCGAGGGCCGTGCCGAGCTCGGTCACCGTCGTGCGATCGCTCGGCATGCACGCATCCTTGCACTCCTGGCTCCGTGCTCTGGAGCGTCATCGTGGCGACCATCGGCTGTGCCGCGCTGCAGGTGGTGAGGCAGAACCGGGGGCGGACCTCGTCCAGACGAACAACCAAATGGTCGCGATCCTCGACGAGTTCAGCACCGGCCAATCGGTGTGACACCTTGGCCCGTCCGGAACGGCGCCGACGGGTGCGCGCACAACGGTTCGACTCGTTCGTGACGACCCTCGAGAGTTCGAGCCACGCCAGGTGGAGCCGGGATCTGGTGGATCAGACGGTGGCTGCGGCGCAGAACAACGCCCGGGTCACCACGGACCTGGCCCAGGGTGGTTCGACGCTCTCGGGCGCTTGCACATGGGCCGCCCGGCTGCCGACAGAGCCGAGCTTCGACACCTTGGTCGAGGGGCAGCACCGGTTGTCCAGGTGGTGCACGCCTCCGGCCTGGCCCTACGGGGCGCCCGGCTCGTCGGTGAACAAGGGGGTCAGCTGGAGTTCGAGTGGCCCGACGGCGGCGTCCGCAGCCAGATGCAACTCGGTGCTCTCGTAGACGTCGACGGCCACCCCGGTCCGGGCGATGAAGGCGAAGACGGCGTCGCCCCAGCGTTGCTCGCGCAGCGCCTGACGCAAGGTCTCACGCTCGTCGGGCGGGACCTCGTGGCCCGGCGTCGTCGCCACGAGCTGGCAGGCCAGCACCCAATGGAGTGTCTCCATGTCCTCGGCCACGAAGAGGCGCGGCGGGTCGTCGCGCACGATGGCGCAGGCGACGACCGCACCCATGGGGTCAGACCGCCCCGGGGGCCAGGTCCGACGTGGTCCAGAACCCGGCTCTGGGGGCCCGGCTCCCGCCACTGGCGTAAGAGGTCAATCGGGCCACCGCCTCGGGGGCGAGCAGGTCGACGGCGTCGAAGATGGCGCCCGGTCCGGGCGCCCGCAGCGCCCGGTCGAGCTCGGTGCCGGCCCGGGGGAGCTGGGTGGTCAACACGACGAGCGGCGTCACGTCGTTGACCGACATCACGTGGGCCCGCCCCAGCGTGCGCCACACCGTCTCCGAGCGCGCCATGCCGCCGCGATAGGCCGAGTTCGGTCCAGCCAGGTCGAAGTACCACGTGCGGCCGGTGACGTCGTTGGCCGTGAAGCTGACGGCCAAGCCGAGTCCGCGCAAGCGGCGGTCGGCCCGGATGTCGACGAATCCCGCGTCCTCGATCGCCGCCCGGGCCAGTGCGGCCACGGAGGCGCCTTCGGTCGGGGAGGCGGATTCCGCCACTGCGCTCTCGTCGGCCAGACGCTCCTCGGCCAGGCGCACGTAGGCGGGGTCGAGGTCGTAACCCACGGCGTCGCGACCGGCGCGTGCCGCAGCGACGAGGGTGGAACCCGAACCACAGAACGGGTCGACCACCAGGTCGCCCTTGAACGTGTAGAGCTCGATGAGACGGAGCGGCAGCTCGACCGGGAACGGCGCCGGGTGGCGTACCCGCACGGCGCTCTCCGGTGGGATGTCCCAGACGTCGAGCGTGAGGGCCATGAAGTCGTCGGCCCCGATGCTGCTCTCGTGGGGCAGGCCGGCGGCCCGGCGGGCCTTCGGGCTGAGGGCCCGGCCGAAGCGACCCTTGCTGGCCACGATGACGCGTTCGGTGACGTCGCGGAGCACGGGATTGGCGGCCGAGCGGAACGAGCCCCAGGCGCACGAACCGCTGGCCCCCTCGCCCTTCTGCCAGACGATCTCACCGCGGGGGAGCAGGTGCAGATCGTCCTGCAGGATGGCCATCACGTCGGCGGCGAGGCTGCGATAGGGCTTGCGTCCGAGATTGGCCACGTTGACGGCAATGCGACCGCCGGGCTCGAGCACCCGCTTGCATTCGGCGAAGACGTCGCGCAGCAGCGCCAGGTACTCGATGTAGGACCCCGGCACACCCTCGCGATCGAGCTCCTCCTCGTATTGCTTCCCCGCGAAGTACGGCGGCGAGGTGACGACGAGGGCCACCGAATCGTCGGCCAACGTGTCCATGTGACGGGCGTCGCCCTGTCGGGCGAACAGGCCAGGTTCGTGACGCTCCACGTGCTCGTCCGCGGTGAGCTCCGGCGCCTCGAAGCGGGCGTAGAAGGCGTCGGCGACGTGGGACTCACGGCGGCCGACGCCGAAGTTCGAGGTGGAGGTCGCGGCGCGGCGGCGAGGGGACATGGGCTGGGGTGGAACGCTACCGGCGGCCCGACCCGGCGCCGGTCATGGCGACGGGACCCCGACGAAAGGTCGGCGCCGGGGCGGGCACGGGCGTTCGGATCTCCACGGACACGACGGTATGCGCCGGCTGTATCAGCGAGGGTTCCCGGACCGGCTCGTGCACGCGGCTACATCTCGTAGACGACGAACGAGGTGGGCCGGCCCACCAGGTCGTAGAGGGAGCGGGCCCGCCCGTTGTACTGCTGGGTGTGCCAGTACACCTCGGGAGCGCCGCGGCCGGTGGCCGCTCCCTTGACCGCTTCGAGCAGGGCCTTGCCGGTGTCGGCGCCCCGGGCCGTCGGGGCGACGTAGAGGTCCTCGAGGTAG
Source organism: uncultured Acidimicrobiaceae bacterium (assembly GCA_963754445.1). GTDB lineage: Bacteria > Actinomycetota > Acidimicrobiia > Acidimicrobiales > RAAP-2 > Bog-473. The sequence continues at coordinate 681,703 of CAVWFT010000001.1, forward strand.
CACTTGGGCTGCCGGGACCAGGTCGTGGCATGCACGACGCAGTTGGCCAACCCGGTGGCGACGGCGGACTCGTCCAGGGCGAGCAGGCCGAAGAGCCCTTCGGCGCCGGAGCAGAGGCGTTCGAAGGTGGCTCGGCTCGTCTCCTCGGAGAGCTCGGCCCGGTAGAAGTCCAGGTAGCCGGCCCACAGGGCGCTCCAGCCCGCCCAGTCGTCGGAGTCGAGGGGTCGAATGGTCTGCATGGGTTTCAGCCTGGCATCGAGCCGGCGGCCGTGCACGGAGGCGGGGCGACCGTCCAGGGCAGGCCCAGAACGGATCAGCCCTCGAGGGGCGGGAACGAAGGGGGATCGGCCGGGCTCGGGCCCCGCATGCGCCGCCCCCGTCGGGCCGGATCACGCCGGCCTCGGTCGGGTCCTTCGAACTTCTGGCGCACCTGGGCCCGGCGTTCCTGGATTTCGCGATGGGTCAGGCTGCGGTGGGATTCGTCGAGCCCGAAGCTGGCCTTCACGCTGGTCAGGTCGGGTTCCCACCCGGCCTGGGCTTCGATGCCGAGCTGGGCCAGGATGCGCTCGCCGTGCTTGGCGGCAAAGTGGAGGGCGATCGCCTCGAACTCGGCGAAGAGGTCGAGGTCGGGCGCCAAGGTGGCGATGGCGCCATCGAGGAACATCATGTTCTTCACGAACAGCATGAGCTCCTTGGGCATCCGGGCACCCAGGGCGAGGAGTGTCTTGATCGAGCGCTGCATCTCACCGACCAGCTCGTCGGCCGACATGGTGGTGGGATCGACCGGCGGGCGATCGAGGCCCAGGCGTTCGATGACCTCGTCGACGCTCAGGTTGTCGGGGAAGGCGCCGAGGTCGCGCATGGCCGCCACCTGCGTGGGAACGTCGCCGTTCGAGGCACCGACGACGAGGGAGAGCAGGGCCATGCGCTTCGGTTCGGTCAGGCGTCCGGTGATGCCGAAGTCGAGCAGGGCGATCTTGCCGGAGGGGAGCACGAACAGGTTGCCGGCGTGCAGGTCGCCGTGGAAGATGCCGTGGAGCATGGCACCCTCGAGGAAGCCGATCATGCCGGCCCGCACGACCTCTTCGGTGTCGATGCCGGCGGCGTGCATGCCCTCGACGTCGGCGTACTTGAAGCCGTCGACCCGTTCCATGACGAGCATGCGCCGCGTGACCAGCGTGGGGTGGGGACGCGGCACCACGAAGGAACGCTGGCCGAGCTCGGCGTAGACGGCGGACAGGGCGAGCATGTTGTCGGCCTCGAGGCGAAAGTCGAGCTCCTCGACGATGGTCTCGGCGAACAGCTCGACCAGGGCGGGTGGATTGGCCAGCGCGGCGACGGGGATGCGGCCGACCAGGTACGGGGCGATCCAGGCCATGACGGCGAGGTCCTGGCGCACCCGGCGGGCCACCGTCGGGCGCTGCACCTTGACCACCACCGGCGTGCCGTCGCGCAGGGTGGCCGCGTGGACCTGGGCGATAGAGGCGGCGGCGAGCGGGGTGCGCTCGAATGAGGCGAAGACCTGGTGGAGCGGGCGCCCGAGCTCTTCGCTCAGCGTCTGCTCGACGAGGGGCCAGGGCTCGGCGGGGACCTGGTCACGACACCACTTGAATTCGGCCACCAGGGCGGGCGGGAAGACACCGTCGCCCGAGGACACGATCTGGCCCAACTTGATGTAGGTGGGGCCGAGTTTCTCGAAGGCGACGCGAAGACGCTTGGAGAGCGCGGCCACCGAGGCCTCGCCCCCACGGCGACGGTCGGTCAGGTACCAGAGGCCGAGCGCACCTCCGAGGTGGCGCACGGTGGTGCCGACGCGGGCACCCGGTGGCAGGGTGCGGCGACGGGTGAGCGAGGGCAGCGACGCGCCCAGCGCGGCCCGCAGCACCGCCTGATGACGGCGCCAGGGGAGGTGCTCGGGATCGATCACCCACGGGCCGTCGTCGGTGAACACGCCGAAGGCGGTGTCGGGGGAGGCCACGAAGATCGAGTGTAGGGGTGGTGCTGTGCGGCTCTTTCGGCACCCCGGGTGGGGCGGGTGCCGTCAAGGGTGGTGACGACGGCGAGTGTCGATCAGCGACCGGCGCCGGCGGCGACCTCCAGGCACGCATCGAGGTCGTCGAACGCCTTGGCCACGTCGTCGACCGTGAAGGCGAAGAACAGTGCCGCCACGGCGTCGGCGCCGGCGGCCGCGTACTCCTCGACACCCTCGGGGGTCAGGGGCTTGAAATAGGGGCAGACGGTGATGCGGACGTCGCTCCGACTGCGCCCGGCCTCCTCGAGGTGCGCGTCGAGCTCGTTGAGTCCCTGGACCAACTCCTCGGGCGTGCGGTTGAAGGTGTGCCAGCCCTGGGCGCCGCGGGCCACCCGGCGCATGGCGGCCGGGGTCTCGCCCCCGATGTGCACGGGGACCGGCGCCTGGATGGGCTTGGGGAACATCTCGCAGGGGGCGAGGTCGTAGAAGTCGCCGTGGAACGAGGACGAGTCGTCCTGCCAGAGGGTGCGCAGCACCTCGACGTACTCGTCGGTGCGCGCCCCACGCTTGGGCCACGACACATTGAGGGCATCGAACTCCTCTTTGAGCCAGCCGACACCGATGCCGAGATCGACCCGGCCTCCCGAGAGCCAATCGAGGGTGGAGACCTCCTTGGCCACGTAGACGGGGTTGCGCTGGGGGAGGAGCAACATGGCGGTGCCGAGCCGCACCGTCGTCGTGCGGGCGGCCAGGTAGGTCAGGGTGACGAGGGGCTCGAGCAGACCGCTGCCCGAGGGCGCCGGGATGCGCCCGTCCTCGGCGTAGGGGTAGCTGCTGGCGTACTCGGGGAACAGCACGACGTGCTCGCCGACCCAGATGGTGCCGATGCCGCGGGCCTCCGCGCCCTGGGCGACCGCATCGAGGAGCTCGGGCGTGGTCATGGGGCTGGCCGTCGGGAGCCACAGATCGAATTGCATGGTCAGGCCTCGATTCCTCTCAGGACGAATTGGCAGATGTCGTCGGCCGTCTCGTCGGCCGGCCGTGGTTCGGGCTCACCGGCACGGACCGACAACGCACCGTAGATCTGCTGGCCGATGAGCGTCACGGTGTGATCGACCGGCAGGTCGGTCCGGAAGTCCCCCGTGGCGATGCCGGCGCACAGGAGGTCGTCGAGGAGCCGGATCATGTCGAGCCCGATCATCATGAGGGCGCCGCCGACTGCCGCAGACCCCGCGGCAGTGGCAGTGGCCTGCGTGGCCATGGCGAGCCGGAAGAAGGCGGGACTCTCGTCGATGCGTTCGAGCAGGCCGAGGATCAGGCCGCGCAACCGTTCGGGCGGCGTGGCCGCCGTCTCGGTGATGGCGGCAATGGTGTCCAACATGGCGTCGTACATCGACTGCACACAGGCCCGCAGGAGCTCGTCGCGGTTGGCGAAGTAGACGTAGACGGTGGAGCGGGCGACGCCGGCCTCCGACGCGATGTCGTCCATGGAGACCTCGGTGGTGCCGCGCTCGCCGAAGAGTCGCCGGGCCGTCTCGAGGATCTGGTCGCGCCGGAAGTCTCGGATGACGTCCTTCAGGGCGTCGGGGGCGCGCCTGGCCATGGGGTCGCTCGCTCTGCCGTCTCAGCCGAACGGCTCAGGAGCCGACGGGCGAGGCGGGGGTGAAGGCCACGGGGAGATGCTTGACGCCATTGATGAACCGAGACTGTAGGCGTTGCAGGTCGCCGGCCTGGCGAATGTCGGGCACCCGATCGAGCAGGTGTTCGAACATGACGCGGATCTCCATCCGGGCCAGGTTGGCCCCGAGGCAGAAGTGGGGCCCGCCTCCGCCGAACGCAATGTGCGGATTGGGGGAGCGGCCGATGTCGAAGGTGTCCGACGCCTCGAAGATGTCCTCGTCCCGGTTGGCCGAGGCGTGGAAGAAGACGACCTTGTCACCCGCGCTGATCTTGGTGTCGCTGAGCTCGAGATCGACCATGGCGGTGCGCCGGAAGTTCATGACGGGGGTGACGAAGCGGAGCATCTCGTCGACGGCGCTGGGCAGCAGGCTGCGGTCGTCGAGGAGGCGCTGCCACTGTCCGGGATGGGTGAAGAAGGCGTGCATGGCACCGGACATGAGGTTGCGGGTGGTCTCGTTCCCGGCGACGGTGAGGAGGAGGAAGAACAATTCCAGCTCGAGCTCGCTCAGCTGCTCGCCGTCCATCTCGACGGTGGTGAGGACGCTCATGAGGTCGGTGTGGGGGTCGATGCGCTTCTTGCCGAAGAGCTCCGCCGCGTAGGCGTAGAGCTCCATGGCGGCGAGCATGGCCTCCTCGGCCTCGCTCTGGTACTCGGGGTCCTCGTTGCCGACCATCCGGTTGGACCATTCGAACATCCGGTGCCGGTCCGCTTGGGGCACGCCGAGCAGCTCGGCGATGACCTGCAGCGGGAGCTCGGCCGAGAGATCGGTGACGAAGTCGGCCTGGCCCGCCTCGATGACCTGGTCGATGACGTTGTCGGCGGAGCGGTGGATGCTGGCCTCGAGATCGCGCACCATGCGGGGGGTGAAGCCCTTGTTGACCAGGCGCCGGTAACGGGTGTGGAGCGGAGGGTCCATGTTCAGCATCATCAGGCCCTGCTGGGCCTTCTCGTCCTCGGCCATCTCGAAGGGCATGGTGCCCTGGGCGGACGAGCTGAAGCGCTCGTAGTCCCGGTTCACGGTGACGCAGTCGTCGTAGCGGGTGACGGCCCAGAAGCCCGGGCCGCCGGGCTCGTCCTGCCAGTGCACCGGGTCGGTGCGGCGCAGGTGGGCGAGCCAGGCATGGGGGACCTCTTCCACGAAGGCGCGGGAGTCGGACAGGTCGACGGGGGCTGCGGTGGTGGTGTCGGGCATCGGACGGCTCCTCCAAGACATCGGACAGACTGTCCGATTCACTGCATGCTACGTCCAGGGTTCGGTCGAGTCAACGGTTGTTCGAGGTGTCAGTCCTGGTCGGCGGGGGTGACGGGGCCCATTTCCCCGTCCGGCGGCGACTGGTCGTCGTCGCTCAGGTCGAGGACCTGGTGTGCCCCGGTCTCGGGGAAGATGACGATCGACTTGGTGGGATCGTCGGGGTCGAGGATCACCCGCATGCGCTGGTCGGCGTCGGGCGGGTCGCCGGGGACCGAGGCGACGATGGCGGGCTGGTCCTGCGTGGGGGCGAAGATGTTGCGCAGTCCCTTGGCGATCCCGGTCCCGACCTCGCCCAGGGCGGACTGGCGGCGCCAGCGGTCGAAGGCCGACGGCGTGTGGGCGTCGTCGTCTTGGGGTGCGAGCTCGGCGGACTGCTCGGCGGGATCCTCGGACTCGGGGTCTTCTGTGATGGCTTCATGCTGGCACGGGCGGTGGGGGGACCCGACGGCGGCAGGTCGGTCGGCAGGTCGGGTCACGCCCGACACAGCCCTTACAAGTCGACGGCAACCGAATGGCACCGAAAGATCTCGAGCGAGTCGTGGTTCCCTGCGTGCGCTCCCAGGAAGCGTTGTGCGGGCGCGCCGCTGAGCGAGGGAGACTGCAGGCATGACTGTGTTGGTGACCGGCGGAGCGGGCTACATCGGATCGCACACGGTGCGCCTCTTGAAAGAACGCGGCCGCGAGGTGGTGGCCTTCGACTCCATGGAGTTCGGCAACGCCGCCGCGGTGCGCGACGTCCCGCTCGTGGTGGGCAATGTCGGTGATCAGGACGCGGTCAACGACGTGGTGAAGCGCTACGGAGTCGATGCCGTGGTGCACTTCGCGGCCTACAAGTCCCCGGCCGAGTCCATGGCCGCGCCGGAGCGTTACTTCGGCAACAACGTGGCCGGCTCGGCCACCATGCTCGACGCACTCCGGCGAGCGGGGGTGCGCCATGTGGTCTTCTCGTCCACCTGCGCCGTCTACGGGACGCCCGAACATGTGCCGGTGGCCGAGAGCGCCCCGATCCATCCGGAGAGCCCGTACGGGGAGAGCAAGGCCATGACCGAAACGGTGCTGTCGTGGTACGAGAAGTGCTTCGACCTGACGTCGGTCAGCCTCCGCTATTTCAATGCCGCGGGGGCCTGGCCCGACGGATCCATCGGCGAGGACTGGACGGTGACCATCAACCTGGTGCCGCTCATGATGAAGGCGGTCCTGGGCAGGCGTGATCGCCTGCAGGTCTACGGCACCGACTATCCGACGGCGGACGGGACGGCGATACGCGACTACGTCCATGTCATCGATCTCGCCGATGCGCACCTGCGGGCATTGGAGTATCTCGAGCGTGGGGGAGCGACGACGGCGGTGAATCTCGGCACCGGGCTCGGCTCCTCGGTCTTCGAGGTGCTGTCGGCGACCGAGGAGATCATCGGCCGCCCGGTGCCCTACGAGGTCGCACCACGCCGGCCCGGTGACCCCGTCGCGCTCTACGCCGACAACGCCTGGGCCAAGGAGGCCCTGGGCTGGACGCCCGAGTTCGGGCTGGGCGAGATCCTGCGCTCGGCCTGGGCCTGGCACTCCACTCATCTCGACGGGTACGAGGACTGATTCCGTCTCGCACCATGCACCGTTCGCCCGGGGGGTGCCCGGTACCCTGGCTCCCCGATGGGGATCTCGACATCGGTGAGCGGTGGCGGCTCGTCCTCATCGGTGCGGCGCCTTCGTCAGGTCACCGCCACCGCGTTTGCCATCGGCTTCTTGGGGTGGTCGCTGGCCGTGACACCGATCGTCGGAGCCGGCGCATCGGTTGAGGCCTCGTCGTCGACGAGCACCACGACGACCACCCGTCCGCTCGGTCCGGCCGTCGCCATGGTCGGCACCTTCACGGTCAGCCCGGGTGCGTGCAACCCGGCGCAGAACTCGGTCACGGGCTCCTACTTCAGGCTGATCTTCCCCAAGGGGAGCGTTGCGCTGGGTCCGTTCTTCCAGAACACGAGCTCGCTGTGCACCGACAAGTCGTACACGATCCTCTCGCCCGGGCGGCAGGAAGGGCTGATCACCGACAGGTACCAGCCCAACCCCACGCCCCCGTTCACGGGCAACGGAAGCGGGCGGGCTGCGGCCATCGTCCGTCCGGTGTCGTTCGCCCAGATCGGCCTTTCGGTCTCCACGAACAAGACCGATCCGCAAACGGGTACGTCGGTGCCGACCCCCTCCATCTTCCGCCGGGGTGCCGTCCTCACTGGCCAGGTGCAGGCCTTCTCCATGGCCTGGAGAAAGGCCTTCATCAACCAGGGCTCGCCCAAGCCCGGCGCATTCCGCCCTGGTACCACGGTGCCGGTGACGGGCACGTACAACCGCCGGACCCACGCCTACACCCTCACCTGGACGAGCCAGATCGTCGGTGGGCCCTTCGCCGGGTTCGTCGGCTCGTGGCGCCTGGTCGGCACGTTCAAGCCGGCCCGCTGAGCTGATCAGTCTCTAGCGCACCACTTCCATACGCAGGCCCTGCTCGTCCCACTCGGGGTCCTCGGGGAGTCGAATGGCGGCTCGCAGGAAGATGCGACGGGCCGTCCAGAGAAAGGCCGACACGTCGATGAGATGGAAGAGCTGCACGCCCGGGATCTCGGCCTCGAGAACGCGCTCGATGCCGGGGACCTTGGAGCGCAGGAGGGCCATGCGTTCGTTCCGCCCTTGCTCGGTATCCTTCGACCAGTGCATGGGCTCGCCACCGTTGAGCTCGTAGAAGGTCAGGTCGGACCGGACCTCGTAGACGCTGCGTTGGCGGAAGGGTGCCATCTCTGCCGCCACCTCGCGATAACGGGGGAGCAGCGTCATGGAGATGGCGTCGAGATTCTCCGGGAGGAATTCGATCTCGTTGGCCGGCGAGCGGACCGGGGCACTTTTGATGGCGGATCCACGGTGACCGAGGAGCGAGCGCGCCTCGCGGTCGCAGGTGCGGCCTCCGACAGCGGCCTCGTCGAGATAGCCCACGGGGGCGTTCAGCGCGATGGCGGCGTAGGTCGGCCGCTGATCGAGCACGTCGCTGAACGTGTCGATCAGTTGCGGATTCTCAGGCGCGAAGGTCGGCCCCTGCAGCTTGGCGCTGGCGACCAGCCAGGCCGGGCCGCACGGCGTGACGCCGGCCACGACCGAATACGGGAGATCGGGACCATGCCGCCGGGCAGGGTCCGCTCTCACGCAGTGGCAGCGGTCGCCAGTGCCGGCCCGCGGGCGCTCATGAGACGGGTGAGCTCCTTGGGGTGCGGTGCGATCGTGACCGCATCCTCGTAGCTGACGATGCCCGCTTGGACGAGGTCGGCCAGGCTGGACTCGAGCGAGCACATGCCGTCGGCCTGGTTGGTGGTGATGATGTTGGGCAGCTGGTGGCTCTTGCCCTCTCGGATCAGGTTGCGCACCGGGTGGTTGGCGATGAGGATCTCGAACGCCGCCACCATGCCGCCGCCCTCACGGGGAATGAGCCGCTGGGCCACGACGGCAGCCAACGACGCTGCCAGCTGGACGCGGATCTGCTCCTGCTTCCAGTCGGGAAAGACGTCGATGATTCGGTCGATGGCCTGCGCCGTGTCGTTGGTGTGCAGGGTGGAGAAGACCAAGTGGCCGGTCTCGGCCAGGGTCAGCGCGAGCTGGATGGACTCGAGGTCACGCATCTCACCCACGAGGAGGACGTCGGGGTCCTCTCGGAGAGCGGAGCGCAAGGCCCGTTCGAAGGAGGGACTGTCCGTCCCGACTTCTCGTTGGCTGACGGCGGAGAGCCCGTGGTTGTGGACGTACTCGAGCGGGTCCTCGATGGTGAGGATGTGATCGGCCCGGGTCTGGTTGATGCGGGCGATGATGGAGGCGAGCGTCGTCGACTTACCCGAACCGGTGGGACCGGTGAGCAGGACGAGGCCCTGAGGCAAGCGAGCCAGCCATTCGGCGATCGGCGGAAGGCCGAGCTCCTCGAAGGTCGGAATTTCGGTGGGAATCATGCGAAGGGCCAGCGCGAGCTCGCCCTTCTGGGTGAAGGCGCTGCCACGGAGGCGAGCCCGCTCGCCCCAGCCGAAGGAGAAGTCGACGTCCTGGTGCTCTTTGAGCGTCGCTTCCTGGTCTTCGTTGATCATGACTTCGACGATCTCGACGATCAGATCACCGTCGAGCACCGGTGCGCCCGGGATGGCCGTGAGGTGTCCGTCGACCCGAACTCGTGGCTGCGAACCCGAAGTGAGGAGGAGGTCTGATCCCTTCCGCTCCCACAGGTACTCGAGCCAGCTGTCGATCGCTTCTGTGTTCCCGTTCTTCACTCTTCGACCTCTCCCGTAATCAGTGTGAGTACCGAAGTGCCCGGCCCAGATGGGCCGGGCACTTCGATCACATCTTTGAAGCTGTTACTGCGTGTTGCTCGATTGGTACTAGGAGACCGTCGAGCAGATGTTGTTCGGACCGGAGACGTACGGCTTGGCGGTGCCACCAGTGGGCTTGACCATCACGGTCGGAGCAGCGTTCCCGTTGGCCTGCAGGGTGATCTTGTAGGCCGAGTTGCTCGGGGCGTCCTGAAGGAACGTGTCCGGCGAGCCGCTCTGCGGGTTGTTGAACGGAGCCGTCTGCAGGGCCCCGACCGACGCGGGAGGAGCGTTGGTGGAGTTGTCAGGCGAGTTGATGTACGCCTGGATACCCACCTCGATCGTCTTGGCGTCCGAGTTGCAAGCAGCCTGCGCGCTCTGACCCGTCACGCCACTCAGGGCGAAGACGACCGTTGCGGCCAGGATGCCCAGGACCACGATGACGACCAAGAGCTCGATGAGGGTGAAACCCGACTCAGCGAGGTCCTCGCCCCTGCGACGCGCCTGGATGTCGCGAATTTGCCTAATCATTTGCGGTGCTCCCGCCTTTCCGTTAAGGCGTCTGAGTCCCTTTGACTCAAACGTACTGGATCTCCTCGCCAAAGGAGAACTGGACTGTAACATGTTCTTACGTAAATCAGGACTGCCGTTGTGACAATATTGTGCTGCTGACTTGGACTTTTGTGTCCGTTGTGTTGCTGACTGCCTCGTGAATCATTCTCTATAAGAATCGGAACTCAATGACTAGGACTTGAGGCCCTATTTGACTGAATAGTGTCCAGAAAAGTGGACGCGTCGAGTCACGCACGCATCAGCCGTGTTGAGGATCAGTCCGGTGGATCAGTTGCCAAGAGGGCAACAAGGGCCCGGCACACTGCCTATTGGATCTTGACCTGCTTGTAGATGCCGTACATGGCCGAGACGAGCGCGATAGCGACAAAGCCCACCACCACGCCCATGAGCACGATGACGAGAGGCTCGAACAAGCTGGTGAAGCGCTTGAGTTTGATGTCGAGCTCGCGGTCGTAGAACGCCGCCGCTGTCTCGAGCTGCTGATCGAGGGTTCCCGTCTCCTCGCCGACGCGGAACATCTGACGGGCGGCGCCGGGAAACAGCCCGGTACGAGCCAGAGGCTCGGCAAGACCCTGGCCCTCGATCATTTCCTCACGCACGTGGAGGAGCCCGTTGCGATAGACGGTGTTGCTCGACGACTCTGCGGTGACCGCCATGGCGTCGGGCAACGAGACGCCGGCCCGGACCATGGAGGACAGGATCCGGCAGACGCGTTCGATGACTGCCGTCTGGACTAGTTCGCCGAGAAGCGGAAGCTTGAGAATGATGGTGTCGATTTGGGCCTTGCCACCATCAGATCGGCGGAGAACGGTGATCGCCGTCGCGAGGACGACGAACACGAGCAGGATGGCCCACCACCAGTGGGAGACGAAATTGGAAGAACTGAGCAGCATCCTCGTCGGAAGCGGAAGCTTCGCATTGAAGGACTTGAAGAAGACCACGAATTTCGGCATCACGAACGTGGCGAGGACGAGCACCACGACGATGGCCATGACGGCGACCACGGCCGGGTAGATGAGCGCGCTGGTGATCTTGCCGCGCGCCTCGATGTCGCGTTCGAGGTAGTCCGCCAGCTGATCGAGGACGACGTCGAGCGTTCCAGTGAGCTCGGCGGAAGTCAGGACGCCGACGTAATAGTTCGGAAACGCTTCGGGGTGAGACGCGGCGGCGGAGGCAAACGAGTCACCGGCTTGTAGGCGATCGATAATGTCGCGCAGCGCCTTCTGGAGCAGCTTGTCCTGCGTCTCGCCGGCGATGATGTCGAGGGCTTCCATGATCGGAATACCGGCCTTGACGAACACGGCCAGCTGCCGCGAGAAGTGCATGACGTCCTTGCGAGGGACGATCTTGCGGGTGATCTCGAACTGCATGATGCTTTTCTTCTCGGTGATCTCCACCGGCTGCAACCCGCGTTCGAGCAAGGCTAGGTGCGCAACACCCGCCGTGGCGCCGGACTCGACGCCCTTGACCCGCTGTCCGTCGTTGTCGAGTGCGACGTAATCGAATTTCGCCAATGCCATTGTGAGGCTCCCCTCGCTCTACTGAGGTAGAAGGATTAGGGAAATTGTCGGTCTGGCGACGCTTTCCCTTGAGATGGATAGATCTGTCGTTGTCGTCATGCCGGCGCCGTCGTGTAGGTGAAGACGTCATTGGAGGTGGTGCCGTACGGCGTGGATCCGGCGCTGGTGGTCACGGTGACGAAATAAGTGCCGGTCGTGCTGATGGGCGGTGACTTCGCCTGGATCTGGGTCGGCGACATGATCTGGACCGTGGCGGCGGGAGTCGAAGCCCCACCGGTGGGGACACCTCCACTCTCGGGAACGAAGTTCACGGTCGCTCCGTTGACGAAGCCCGTACCGGTGATGGTGACGACCGTCTCGTGCAGCTGAAACCCATTGTTGGGCGTGATGGCAGCGGTGAGCGTCGGTGTGGGCGTGCTGTATTGGAACTCGAAGCTCGCGTTGGTCGGGCTCGTTCCTCCGGGTGTGGTGACGGTGATGAAGTAACTGGCGGGCGCCGTCACGGCCGGAGCCAGCACCTGGATGGTGTTCGAGGCGCACGGGCTGGTGACGGCGCACACGATCTTGGCCGGAACGATCTGCTGGATCGGGGCCGAGCTCGGAGCGGTGGCGGAAGCCAGGGGATTGGTGTCCACGAAGTTCACGGTGGAGCCGCTGGTGAATCCGGTGCCGGTGATGGTCAAGGCCTGGCCGCCGACGCTGCTCCCTGACGGTGTCGGAGGGGTCTGGAGCCCCGTCACGCTCGTGATCTGCGGAATGGTCGGGGACCATACCCAGCTGTTGATCGAGAGGCTGTTGCCGCAGTACTCCACGCATGGGTTGGGGTTCGGAGCGCTGACACCCGGCGGGTAGTCGTCGATGGTCACGATGGCTTGTAGCAGCGGCTTTGCTGCGCAGGCCGTGACTGACTGGTTGTATGCCTGGAGGCACGCGGAAATGGTCACTTTGCGAGTGTTCTGTGAGGTCGGGTTCCAGACCGTGCTGCAGTAGAGGTTGATGACGTTGGTGCGTCCGTCGACGTGCGCCGGGCTGGTGTAGCTCGACGGCCCCGTACCCCAGCAGTTGGTGGGCGGACTTGCATTGAGTGTCTGGTCGACCACCGTCGGCGGTGTGCCAGGCGTGGTCGTGTAGAGCAGTGGGGCATAGCGGATGTTCTGAATGGCCAAGTCGACGGCGTTCGTCGCGTCGTTGTTCAGGCTCTGCGCACCGGCGTACGTCTGGGAGTTGGCCAGGCTGTTGGCGGCCCACCCCGTGAGCCCCGCCGTGAGCAAGCCGATGACGACCAAGAAGATGAGGGCGAGGATGAGAACGGCGCCTTGCTCGTCGCCGCTGGCCTTGCGCCGCGTGTCGATGGTCGTCCGGATCGATCGGATTCGGTTCATGACGTGATTCGTCCCGCTACTCATTGAACGTTGCGCTATTGACGGAGCCGAAGCCGCTGGCCGAGGCGGTGAGCATGTAGGTGGTGGAACCGTTCGCGCCGGCGAACTTGCAGCCGCTGAAGGTGGCAGTGCCTGCTGTGGCGGACACCGGGTTGGCGCTGCAGGTCATGGAGGCAGGGTTCGCGTTCCCTCCGCTGGACTTCTTCAGCGCCAGGGTGATCGAGTTGGTGGCCGACGTCACGATGTTGCCGTTCGAGTCCTCGACGCTCACCGCCGGCTGGGACGTCCACACTGTCCCGTTGACGGCCCCGTTCGGCTGGTTGGAGAAGGCGAGCTGTGCCGCGCTCCCGGCAACGATGGTCAGGGTCGCCGAGGTCGGGCTCACGATCGGTCCGACACCGCTACTGGCCAGGAGCGTGTACGACCCGGCTGCCCCAGTGCCGGTGATCTTGCAGCCACTGAAGGTCGCAACGCCGCTGCTCGGGGTCACCGGGTTTGTGCATCCAGTCAGATTCCCGGCGCTGGAGCCGCCGCCGGTGGCCGTGTAGCCGTTGACGGCAAGGGTCACTGGCGTTGCATACGTCGTGACCGTGTTGCCCCCGATGTCCTGGACGGTGACGACGGGTTGTGTCGTGAACGACGTGCCCTCGGTCACACCCGAAGACCCGGTGCTTGGCTGGGTCGAGAAGGCGAGTTGCGACGCCCCACCGACGGCGAGGGTGAAGCTCGAGCTGACCGCAGTGGTCAAACCGCTGCTCGTGGCCGAGATCGTGTAGCTACCGATCTTGCCCGTGATCGAACAGCCGGAGAACGAGGCCACTCCGTTGTTCCCCCCGCCCACGCTCAGCGGATTGGTGTTGCAGGCCAAGGTGGCCCCGGTGCCCGGCTGGCTCGTGATGGCGAGCGACACATTCGCGTTCGAGTTGAGGACCGTGTTGCCCTGTGCGTCCTCGACCGTCACGACGGGCTGGGTCGTGAAGATCGAGCCGTCGACGGCGCCTGAAGGCTGGGTGGTGAGGACGAGCTTCGACGCCGCTCCGTAGACCACGAAGGGCGAACTCGTGGCGGAAGTGAGGCCGCTGGACGCAGCGGTCACCGTGTAGCTCCCGGCGAGCGATCCGTTGGTGATCTTGCAGCCCGAGAAGGTCGCAGTGCCGTTGGTGGCGGCCAGCGGGTTGGTGGTGCAGGCGAGCGCCGCACCGGAGCCGGGCTGGCTGGCGATGGCGAGGTTGATGGAGTTGGTGGCCGTGGTCACCACGTTGCCGCCGATGTCCTCGACGCTGACCGTGGGCTGAGTGGCCCAGATGCTGCCACTGGCACCACCGCTGGGCTGCGAGTTGAGCACGAGTGTCTTCGCCGGTCCGATGGCGACGTTGAACGACACGCTCGTCGCGGTCGGGAGACCACTCGTCGTCGCGCTCAGCGTGTAGCTCCCCACCGCGCCCGTGATCTTGCAGCCCGAGAAGGTCGCGGTGCCGTTGGTGGCGGCCAGCGGGTTGGTGGTGCAGGCCAGCGCCGCACCGGAGCCGGGCTGGCTGGCGATGGCGAGGCTGATGGAGTTGGTGGCCGTGGTCACCGGGTTGCCGCCGACGTCCTCGACGCTGACCGCGGGCTGGGTGCCGAAGGCCGCACCGTCGGTGCCGCCGCTGGGCTGGGTGCCGAAGGCGAGCTGGGTGGCCGAGCCGATCGTGACATTGAACGACGTGGAAGTTGCGGTGGTCAGGCCAGTGGACGAGGCGCTGAGCCTGTAGCTGCCGATCGTTCCGGTGATGGAACAGCCCGAGAAGCCGGCCACACCGTTGTTCGCGCCGTTGAGCGTGATCGGGTTGGTGTTGCAGGCCAAGGTGGCCCCGCTGCCGGGCTGGCTGGCGATGGCCAAGGTGACCGTGGCGTTCGAGTTGGTGACCGTGTTGCCCGACTGGTCCTGGACCGTCACGACGGGCTGGGTGCCGAAGGCCACACCGTCGGTGCCGCCACCGGGCTGGGTGCTGAAGGCGAGCTGGCTGGCCGAGCCGAAGGTGATGGCCACGGTGTTCGACGTGGCTGTGGTCAGGCCGCTGCTCGTGGCCGAGATCGTGTAGTTGCCCACCTTGCCGGTGATCTGGCAGGCGGCGAAGTTCGAGACCCCGTTGTTGGCCGCCAGCGGGTTGGTCGTGCACGACAGCGCAGCGCCGGTGCCGGGCTGGGTGGCGATGGCCAGGTTGACCGGGGCCGACGAGGACGTGACCACGTTGCCGCCGATGTCCTCGACGCTGACCGACGGCTGGGTGTTGAAGGCCGCACCGTTGGCCGCGCCACCGGGCTGAGTGCTGAAGGCGAGCTGGGTGGCTGAGCCGATGGTCAGGTTGAACGAGTTCGAGGTGGCCGTGTTCAGGCCGCTCGAGGTCGCGCTCAGCGTGTAGCTGCCGATCTTGCCCGTGATCTTGCAGCCCGAGAAGGTGGCCACACCGGTGCCGTTGGTGGCGGCCAGCGGGTTGGTGGTGCAGGCGAGCGCCGCACCCGAGCCGGGCTGGCTGGCGATGGCGAGGCTGATGGAGTTGGTGGCCGTGGTCACCGGGTTGCCGCCCACGTCCTCGACGCTGACCGCCGGCTGGGTGCCGAAGGCCGCACCGTCGGTGCCGCCGCTGGGCTGGGTGCTGAAGGCGAGCTGGTTGGCGCCGCCCACGGCCACGTTGAAGCTGGTGCTCGTGGCCGTGCTCACGCCGCTGCTGGTGGCCGAGATGGTGTAGCTGCCGGCCTTGCCCGTGATCTTGCAGCCCGAGAAGCCGGCCACACCGTTGTTCGCGCCGTTGAGCGTGATCGGGTTGGTGTTGCAGGCCAAGGTGGCCCCGCTGCCGGGCTGGCTGGCGATGGCCAAGGTGACCGTGGCGTTCGAGTTGGTGACCGTGTTGCCCGACTGGTCCTGGACCGTCACGACGGGCTGGGTGCCGAAGGCCACACCGTCGGTGCCGCCACCGGGCTGGGTGCTGAAGGCGAGCTGGCTGGCCGAGCCGAAGGTGATGGCCACGGTGTTCGACGTGGCTGTGGTCAGGCCGCTGCTCGTGGCCGAGATCGTGTAGTTGCCCACCTTGCCGGTGATCTGGCAGGCGGCGAAGTTCGAGACCCCGTTGTTGGCCGCCAGCGGGTTGGTCGTGCACGACAGCGCAGCGCCGGTGCCGGGCTGGGTGGCGATGGCCAGGTTGACCGGGGCCGACGAGGACGTGACCACGTTGCCGCCGATGTCCTCGACGCTGACCGACGGCTGGGTGTTGAAGGCCGCACCGTTGGCCGCGCCACCGGGCTGAGTGCTGAAGGCGAGCTGGGTGGCTGAGCCGATGGTCAGGTTGAACGAGTTCGAGGTGGCCGTGTTCAGGCCGCTCGAGGTCGCGCTCAGCGTGTAGCTGCCGATCTTGCCCGTGATCTTGCAGCCCGAGAAGGTGGCCACACCGGTGCCGTTGGTGGCGGCCAGCGGGTTGGTGGTGCAGGCGAGCGCCGCACCCGAGCCGGGCTGGCTGGCGATGGCGAGGCTGATGGAGTTGGTGGCCGTGGTCACCGGGTTGCCGCCCACGTCCTCGACGCTGACCGCCGGCTGGGTGCCGAAGGCCGCACCGTCGGTGCCGCCGCTGGGCTGGGTGCTGAAGGCGAGCTGGTTGGCGCCGCCCACGGCCACGTTGAAGCTGGTGCTCGTGGCCGTGCTCACGCCGCTGCTGGTGGCCGAGATGGTGTAGCTGCCGGCCTTGCCCGTGATCTTGCAGCCCGAGAAGCCGGCCACACCGTTGTTCGCGCCGTTGAGCGTGATCGGGTTGGTGTTGCAGGCCAAGGTGGCCCCGCTGCCGGGCTGGCTGGCGATGGCCAAGGTGACCGTGGCGTTCGAGTTGGTGACCGTGTTGCCCGACTGGTCCTGGACCGTCACGACGGGCTGGGTGCCGAAGGCCACACCGTCGGTGCCGCCACCGGGCTGGGTGCTGAAGGCGAGCTGGCTGGCCGAGCCGAAGGTGATGGCCACGGTGTTCGACGTGGCTGTGGTCAGGCCGCTGCTCGTGGCCGAGATCGTGTAGTTGCCCACCTTGCCGGTGATCTGGCAGGCGGCGAAGTTCGAGACCCCGTTGTTGGCCGCCAGCGGGTTGGTCGTGCACGACAGCGCAGCGCCGGTGCCGGGCTGGGTGGCGATGGCCAGGTTGACCGGGGCCGACGAGGACGTGACCACGTTGCCGCCGATGTCCTCGACGCTGACCGACGGCTGGGTGTTGAAGGCCGCACCGTTGGCCGCGCCACCGGGCTGAGTGCTGAAGGCGAGCTGGGTGGCTGAGCCGATGGTCAGGTTGAACGAGTTCGAGGTGGCCGTGTTCAGGCCGCTCGAGGTCGCGCTCAGCGTGTAGCTGCCGATCTTGCCCGTGATCTTGCAGCCCGAGAAGGTGGCCACACCGGTGCCGTTGGTGGCGGCCAGCGGGTTGGTGGTGCAGGCGAGCGCCGCACCCGAGCCGGGCTGGCTGGCGATGGCGAGGCTGATGGAGTTGGTGGCCGTGGTCACCGGGTTGCCGCCGACGTCCTCGACGCTGACCGCCGGCTGGGTGCCGAAGGCCGCACCGTCGGTGCCGCCGCTGGGCTGGGTGCTGAAGGCGAGCTGGTTGGCGCCGCCCACGGCCACGTTGAAGCTGGTGCTCGTGGCCGTGCTCACGCCGCTGCTGGTGGCCGAGATGGTGTAGCTGCCGGCCTTGCCCGTGATCTTGCAGCCCGAGAAGCCGGCCACACCGTTGTTCGCGCCGTTGAGCGTGATCGGGTTGGTGTTGCAGGCCAAGGTGGCCCCGCTGCCGGGCTGGCTGGCGATGGCCAAGGTGACCGTGGCGTTCGAGTTGGTGACCGTGTTGCCCGACTGGTCCTGGACCGTCACGACGGGCTGGGTGCCGAAGGCCACACCGTCGGTGCCGCCACCGGGCTGGGTGCTGAAGGCGAGCTGGCTGGCCGAGCCGAAGGTGATGGCCACGGTGTTCGACGTGGCTGTGGTCAGGCCGCTGCTCGTGGCCGAGATCGTGTAGTTGCCCACCTTGCCGGTGATCTGGCAGGCGGCGAAGTTCGAGACCCCGTTGTTGGCCGCCAGCGGGTTGGTCGTGCACGACAGCGCAGCGCCGGTGCCGGGCTGGGTGGCGATGGCCAGGTTGACCGGGGCCGACGAGGACGTGACCACGTTGCCGCCGATGTCCTCGACGCTGACCGACGGCTGGGTGTTGAAGGCCGCACCGTTGGCCGCGCCACCGGGCTGAGTGCTGAAGGCGAGCTGGGTGGCTGAGCCGATGGTCAGGTTGAACGAGTTCGAGGTGGCCGTGTTCAGGCCGCTCGAGGTCGCGCTCAGCGTGTAGCTGCCGATCTTGCCCGTGATCTTGCAGCCCGAGAAGGTGGCCACACCGGTGCCGTTGGTGGCGGCCAGCGGGTTGGTGGTGCAGGCGAGCGCCGCACCCGAGCCGGGCTGGCTGGCGATGGCGAGGCTGATGGAGTTGGTGGCCGTGGTCACCGGGTTGCCGCCGACGTCCTCGACGCTGACCGCGGGCTGGGTGCCGAAGGCCGCACCGTCGGTGCCGCCGCTGGGCTGGGTGCTGAAGGCGAGCTGGTTGGCGCCGCCCACGGCCACGTTGAAGCTGGTGCTCGTGGCCGTGCTCACGCCGCTGCTGGTGGCCGAGATGGTGTAGCTGCCGGCCTTGCCCGTGATCTTGCAGCCCGAGAAGCCGGCCACACCGTTGTTCGCGCCGTTGAGCGTGATCGGGTTGGTGTTGCAGGCCAAGGTGGCCCCGCTGCCGGGCTGGCTGGCGATGGCCAAGGTGACCGTGGCGTTCGAGTTGGTGACCGTGTTGCCCGACTGGTCCTGGACCGTCACGACGGGCTGGGTGCCGAAGGCCACACCGTCGGTGCCGCCACCGGGCTGGGTGCTGAAGGCGAGCTGGCTGGCCGAGCCGAAGGTGATGGTGAAGGCACTGCTGGTGGCCGTAGTCAGACCGGTCGAGGCCGCCGTGAGGGTGTAGCTGCCGCTCTTACCCGTGATCTTGCAACCGGCGAACTTGGCCACCCCGTTGTTGGCCGCCAGCGGGTTGGTCGTGCACGACAGCGCAGCGCCGGTGCCGGGCTGGGTGGCGATGGCCAGGTTGACCGGGGCCGACGAGGACGTGACCACGTTGCCGCCGATGTCCTCGACGCTGACCGACGGCTGGGTGTTGAAGGCCGCACCGTTGGCCGCGCCACCGGGCTGGGTGCTGAAGGCGAGCTGGGTGGCCGAGCCCACGGTGATGGAGAAGGTGGTGCTCGTTGCCGTCGTCAAACCACTGCTGGTGGCCGAGATCGTGTAATTACCCACCTTGCCTGTGATCTGGCAGCCCGAGAAGGTCGCAGTGCCGTTGGTGGCGGCCAGCGGGTTGGTGGTGCAGGCCAGCGCCGCACCGGAGCCGGGCTGGCTGGCGATGGCGAGGCTGATGGAGTTGGTGGCCGTGGTCACCGGATTGCCGCCCACGTCCTCGACGCTGACCGACGGCTGGGTGCCGAAGGCCGCACCGTCGGTGCCGCCGCTGGGCTGGGTGCCGAAGGCGAGCTTCGCCGGGTTTCCGAGGGTGACCGCCAACGACGTGGAGGTGGTGGTGCCCAGACCGGTCGCGCTGGCGGAGATGGTGTAGGTGCCGACGGTGCCGGTGATCTGGCAGCCGGCGTAGTTCACGACTCCCGCGGTGGCGGCCATCGTGGTGCCGCCCGTGCACGAAAGGGCTGCGCCCGATCCGGGCTGACTGGCGATGGTGAGTGCCACGCTGGCGGACGACGAGGTCACGATGTTGCCCGACTGGTCCTCGATGCTGATCACCGGCTGCGTGGCCCAGGCCGCGCCGTCGGTGCCCCCACCGGGCTGGGTGGTGAAGGCGAGCTGGCTGGCCGAGCCGAAGGTGATGGAGAACCGGTTGCTCGTGCCCGTGGTCAGGCCGGTTGCTGCCGCGGTGAGGGTGTAGGGACCCTCTGTCCCCGTGATCTTGCAGCCGGCAAAGGTGGCAACGCCGTTTGTCGTCGTCAGCGGATTGGTCGTGCAGGCCAGCACGCCGCCCTGGTTCTCACCGAGCGCAAGGGTCACGCTCGCTGAGGCCGTGGTGACGGTGTTGCCTCCGGAGTCCTCGACGGCAACGGTCGGCTGCGCGGCCCACACCGCGCCGTTGGCACCGCCACCGGGCTGAGTGGTGAAGGCGAGCTGACTGGCCGAGCCCACGCTGATGGAGAAGGGTGAGCTCGTCGCTGAGACCAATCCCGAGGCGCTGGCGGTCACCGTGTAGTTGGCCCCGGCCTTTCCGGTGATCTGGCAACTCGAGAACGAGGCGACGCCGGCAGTTGCGGCGACGGGGTTGCTGGCGCAGGCCAGCGCGCCGTTCGTTCCGGGCTGTGAGGAGATGGCCAGCGAGACCGTGCTCGTTCCGGCGCCTTCCGGGTTGCCGCCCGCGTCTTCGATCGTCACGACGGGCTGCGTGCTCCAGGCGGCGCCGTTGGTCCCGCCGCCGGGCTGGGTGCTGAATGCCAGCATGTACGGGGCGCCGAGGCTGATGTTGAACGCCGTGCTCGTGGCGGCCGTGAGACCCGTCGTCGTCGCCTTGAGCTGATAGCCGGTTCCGACCAGGTTGATGGCGCAACCGCCGAACGTCGCCACGCCCGCGGTCGGGGTGAGCGGGTTCGTGGTACAGCTGAGTGTGGCGCCCGTCGTGCCCGAACCCGGGACGACGGCCAGCTGGATCGAGGCGGTGCTCGAGGTCACCGGGTCACCCGAGGAGTCCTCGACCGTGATCTGAGGTTGCGTCAGGAACGCGACCCCGCCCGTCGAGCCCGCCGGCTGTTGCGTGAAGATCAGTTTGGTCGCCGCTCCGGCAACGGTGAACGACGGGGTGACGGCAGTCGTGAGGCCCGTTGCCTTTGCCTGCAGCGTGTAGGCACCCTGCTCACCGCTGGCGTTCTTGATCAGGCAGCCGGCGAAGCTGGCGATGCCGTTGTTCGCAGTGATCGGGTTCGTCGTGCAGTTGAAGGTTGCGCCCGACGTCGGTTGGCTGGCGATCGACAGCGTGATGGACGAGTTGGCGTTGGTCACCAGGTCCCCGGCCGCGTCCTCTATCGCCACCACCGGCTGCGAGGAGTTGGGGAAGACCGTGTTGCTCGTCTGTGCGGCGGGTGCCGTCGTGAAGGCGAGTTGGGTGGCGCCACCGGCAACGGTGAAAGGTGAGCTGATCCCGGCCACCAGTCCCGTCGCTGTTGCCTTGAGGGTGTAGGACCCCTCTTCGCCACTTCCGTTCGTGATCGTGCAGGCGCTGAAGCTCGCGGTTCCCGTGCCATTCGACGTGGTCAAGGGGTTCTTGCTGCACGCCAGGCTGGCGCCGGTCGTCGGCTGGCTGTTGATGCCCAGAGTGACGCTTGCGCTCGCCGACGTGACGACGTTGCCTCCGGCGTCCTCGATGGCCACCTTGGGCTGGGTGCCGAACGCACTCCCTCCGCTCGAGGAGCTGGGTGACTGTGTGAAGGCGAGTTGGTAGGCCGATCCCGTCGACACGTTGAAGGGCGAACTCGGCGACGACTTGATCGTGCCGGAGGGCTGCGTGTCGGTGGCCGTCAGTTCGTATCCGGTTCCACTGGTGTTGATGGCGCATCCGGCGAAGGTGAAGACTCCCTGCGATTCGGTGGAGCTGCAGCCGGACAGCGTTCCCGGCCCGCCGGAGGTCGGGGTGCTCGACGTGATCGACAAGGCGATGGTCGACGCGTCCGCGGTCACGACGTTGCCGCCGGCGTCCTCGACGGTCACCTTCGGCTGGATCCCGAAGGCCACGCCGCCGGTCGGGTTGCCACCGGGCTGCTGGGTGAAGACGACCTGACTCGCCGGCCCGACGGTGACGACGAAGGTCGAACTCGTGATCGATACTCCGGGCAACGAGGTGTCGGTGGCAGTGAGGGTGTACGTCCCGTCGGTCAGGACACTGCAGTTTCCGAAGGTGACGACGCCGTAGAACTCGCTACCGGAGCAGGTGTTCGACAGCGAGGCGCCGTTGCTCACCGTTCCACCGTTGGCGCCCGTCAACGTCAGGATGACATCGGACAGGTCGGTCGTGACGACGTTCCCGGCTTTGTCGACGACCTCGACCACGGGTTGGGGGCCCAGGTTCTGCCCGCTCTGGGCACCGCCGGGCTGGGTGTACCACGCCAGCCCTGTGGCATCGCCGGCAATCGGAAGTGACGGACCCGCAGGGTCGTCGACGACGGCGCTCACCGTTGACGTGTTGCCACTGGGTGACGTCAGGGTCGCACTCACGAGTTGCGGACCGTTGGCCACACAGGCCGCCGGATCTGCGCTGAAGGCGTACGAGGTGGTCCAATACGAGACACCGCTGACCTCGGCGGTGAAGTTGGCAGGCAGGCCGCTGAACGCGATGGCCGATGAGCCGCCCGGCTGATAGGTCGAGAGGGGGGCACAGGACTGGTAGCCCGAGTTGTTCTCCAGCTGGGCGATGATCTGGGCGTTGATCGTCTTTTCGGCCAGGCTGATGTTGGTCAGGTTCCGGTGCTCGGCCGAGCCTGTGAGCGCAGTGCCGAACGCAACGAGGATGGCCACCGCTGCGATGCTGAGCACGCCCAGGGCGATGAGGATCTCGATAAGGGTGTCGCCCGCCTCGGACCGGCGGCGGTCTCCATGCTTGGGCGCACCCGCGCCGGCATGGAGTCTCCGCTTCAACGACGTGAATGGCCGCAACCGGCTCTGGTGGCTCATGACGGAAGGAGCAGTCCCACGAAGATGGCCTCGAGTCCGGTGCCGTACATGTACGCGGTGAGCGAGGAGGGCTCGGGGGCGGCGATCATCGGCGTCCCGGTCTTGTCGGAGCTCACCGAGGCGGCACATTCGACAACGGGGCTTCCGATGCCGGTGAAGCCGTTGCCGTAACTCGTTCCGGATCCCGGAGTCGGGTTGGCACAGGCGTTACCCATGGCCGACGTCGGGCTGTTCGGCACGAGGGACCAGACCTGGCTCGCTGTCGGCACGGTGGTGCCTGTACTCCAATTGCCCGTCCAGGTGATCTCCTCGCCTTGGTCGGTTGACTCTGCGTCGCCGGTGACCAGCTGCCAGTTCGTCGCCGGGATCCCACCGGTGCCGAGGACCTGAATGTTGGTGATGCTGATGGTGGTGCCGCCACCCCCGGTCTGGTAGAGGGCCGGGTTGCCCGGGATACCCGTGTAGAAGCCCTCGTTTCCGAGGAAGGCCTCACTCGTGGGTGGGTTCGTGTAGGTCGGGATGGCCGCGGGGGCGACGGAGGTGCCGGTGACCTTGACGCACATGCTCATGGTGAATGGCGTGTTGGTGATGCCCTCGACCACCTCGTTCCCGCCCCCGGCACAGGCCGTCCCGGTGTTGTAGCCGGTGAAGTCCAAGAAGCACAGCGTCGAGGCGTAGGTGCCGGTGCCCTGCTGCGCGAAACCACAGTTGTAGGCGGGAGCAGAGGTCCCGTTGTTCGTCGCCGCATTGATGCCGGCGCTCGGGGTGGCCACCAGACCCACGGTGTAGCGACTGCCCAGCTCGTCGATCGGGAAGGAGATGTTCAGAACACCATCCGTCGACTCCCAGGCGTTCTGGTAGGCCGCTGGCGTTCCGCTGCAGGTCGGATTCGAGGGTGACGTGCAGGTGACGGTCGCCACCGGATTTCCCGTCCCCGTGGCGGGATTGGCCACGTGATCGGCGACCACACTCGAATCCGTCTGGGTGCCGTTCTGGCACACGTTGCGCTCGATGCCGTTGTAGGCACCGGCGCCGGTCCCCTCCGGGATCAGCGAGTAGGAGACCTGTGTTCCGGTGCCGGTCTGGAGGCCGAGCAGCTGCGTCCCGGAACCGCAGGGGCTCGGGTTGGTCGACGACGGGTTGGTCGTGACGTATTGCGCCGTCTGGACATCCTTCTCGTAGTAGGTCGAGGCGATTTGGGCGTTGCCCGAATCGTTGATGCGATTCGACACGCTGGGAGAGATCGAGATGATGGCAAGGAGCGCCGTGATCAGACCACCGACGACGATCGGCATGATGGCGACCACGACCACGAGTTCGATCAAAGTGAAGCCGGCCTCGTCCTGCCGGCGCAGACCGTCCACGTCACGCCCGAGGTCCTCCCGACGCTGTTGGATCGAGAGACGGAGGTGTGCAGCTCGGGTGCGCATTGCACGAAGTGTCCTCATCGCTGTTGACCCTGCGATGAACGACCGACGAGCAGGCGCGAGGAGGACACTGGACGCGCGGTGCTGCGCGTCAAGTGGCAAACAACCAATCGCCTCTGTCGATGAATCGCCAATGTGCTGCTCTCCTGTGAGCGGACCGCCTCCGCCCGAGCTGACCGAACATGTCCGGCTGCCAAAGAAGTATGCATAGTTCTCCAGCAGTAAAACCTCACTCGCCATTTATCTTTCGAAAGTTGTGAATACTCCCGTGTCCGCGTGGTGTGGATGGTCCCTTTGTGGATCCCCTGATACCTCGGCTCATTGTTTGCAGATTCTGAGCAACGTCCCGTGTGACCTGCGAAAACGAGATGAAACAGTCCATGCAGATTGGGCATGGAAAGCCCCCGAGCGGTGCTGCGGACTCCACACCAGCGGACTCACAACGAGATATCAACTTTGATCGCCGAACCGTTCAAGGGCTAATGGCGGTCGTGATTTACCCTCTATGGGTAGCGAGATCGTGCGAAAGGATCCGCAAGCGGGGAAAGCGCGCGAGCATCGCCATGCGCAAAGCCGATGACTCGCAAGTGTCGAGTTCAGGTTGAGGGTTATGGAGCCGCGGGCTCCTCCGTGGCCGGACCAGGAGCCCGTGCGTCGCCGGGCGCGGAACAGTGCTGGGTTCCGAACGCCGCTCGAGTCGCAGTCGTTGCTGCGCTCTCGCCGACCCGCATCCACGCGCCCAGCGGGCGCAGCCGTTCCTCAGCCGAGAACGAGGCGTGTCTTCGTGTCCGTCACGCGTCAGGTGTCCCGCCCGTCGGCCTTGCCCATGTGCCACGCCGAGCAGTGGTCGCAGCGGTACACGTTCATCATCCCAGCGCCTTCGAAACGGCGTTCGTCGGCGGCGGACAACGCGTCTTGCTGCGTCCGGAACGCCGTCTTGGGTCTTCCGTCCGCCCGCCAGTGGGATCGGAACGAGGTCGACCGGGGCTCGGCCGGACCGCGCCGCTTGCGGTCGGGTTCGGGCTTTCGCCGGGGCATGGGTCCATTGTGGCTCCTGAGCCGGGCCATCACCGACTGGGATCCGGGTTCGCCTCAGCCGGGACGCGCCTGACGCGCCGAGGTTCGACGGAGGGGGAATAAGGGTCGAACCGGGCGCGTCAGGACCCTGCCACCTTACCGGCCGGGCCCCTTTCGTGGCGGCTTTTCGAGGTTCCGTCGCTCGATATGCCGGCGTGGGAACGACGTCCGTCGGGCGTTCCGCTGGGGTCAGGATCGTCGGGCGTCCGATGGTCAGTTATCCGAATCCCGGCACGAGTTGAGCGAAATTGGCCCGAAATTGACGGATTTCGGGATTACCGTTTCCTCTTCACGTTTCGGCTAGATGGATTCGGCTGAGAATCGAGGTGGTCACAATGGCCGATGTAATGGAAGGAACCGCACGCTCGATTGGCGCGAGCGAGGTCCCGGATCTGGGCTGGCATCCGCCAGGCTCGACGCCCAAGGAAGCCGGCTGGTTCGCCATTGCCGGGAACCCGAACGAGCAGGCCTACTGGGACGGCACGCGCTGGACCGGCGAGCGGCACTGGGTCGGCGGCATCGGATGGGCCGATGGGCCCGGAGGTGCGGCGCAGCGGGTCCACGTCACGGACCACAGGATGAGTGCCAATCCCTATGCGGTCCACGCCCCGGCGACGCGGACGTCCGGTGTGACGCTCAGCCTGGGCGTCCTGCTGCTCATGGTGAGCGGGATCGCCCTCATGTACGGATCGATCGGTGCGTGGATTCACGCATCGGGTCTGGGCGACCTGCGACTCTCGGTCGTCGGAACCGATCCCAGCATCAGTTCGCTCATCGGAGTGAACGGCAACGTCACCTTCATCGGAGGCGTGGTCCTGCTGGTGTTCGGGGGCCTGTCCATGATGTCCGACGAACTCCTGCTGCAGTGGATGACGGCTCTCGTGGCCTTTGCGACGCTCGTCTTCGCCGTGTTCGACATGGTGCGCATTGTGCAGAAGCTCTCGGAGACGCCTGTGCTGATCCATTCGAACGTCAGCGTCGGCTGGGGGCTCATCTGCGTGCTGAGCGCAGCGGTCCTGGCGATGCTGGTGTCCCTGGGCCGGATCCTGCAGCGCTGATCCGACACGCCAAAAAGGGGTGCGCACTCGACAAGCGATGTGCGCACCCCTCTTGGCGGAGATGAACCGGTACTGCTTCTCCTTCTAGGAGATCATTGAGGCGGACCCGAGCTCAGCTGGACCGTGGAGGTGTGGGTCTGGCCCGACGAGTCGGTCCAGGTAATCGTCACCTTGTCGCCCGGGTGGTAGGCGCTCAGGTCGTTCGTCAGATCGTTCACCGTGCTGATCGTCTTGCCGCCCAGCTTGGTGATGGTGTCGCCTTCGGCCAGGCCGGCCTCTTGGGCCGGACCGTTGGTGACGACACCGGCGATCTCCGCACCACCCGACGAGGAGCCCGTGTTTCCGGTGTTGCCGGTGCTCCCGCTGTCGCCGCCGAAGAAGTTGCCGAATCCGCCTGAACCGTCACCCGAGCCGCTGTTGCTCGCGCTGCCGGCCGGGCTGACCTCGACGCCCAGGAACGGTGTCGTCCCGAGGTGGATGGTCGACGAGGCGTTGCCGTTGACGATCTGGTGGGCGATGGTCAGTGCGGTGCTGATCGGGATGGCGTAGCCCTGCGTCCCCGACGAGCCGTCGTTCGACGAGAAGGAGAAGCCGGCGGAGGCGGCCGTGTCGATTCCGATCACCTGACCGGACGTGTTGACCAGCGCGCCGCCCGAGTCGCCGGGCTGGATGTCCGCATTGGTCTCGATGAGGCCGGAAAGCTGCTCCGAGGTCCCATCACCTTCGTCGCTGGCCGTGATCGACTGGCCCAGGGCCGTGACCGTGCCGCCGGCCGCGCTGGGCGTTCCGCCCGTTCCACCGGCGTTTCCGACACCGACCACGTCCTCGCCCACCGAGGCACTCGACGAGCTGTCCAGGTTGGCCACGGTGAGACCCGAGGCGTTGTGGAGCTGCAGGACGGCGATGTCCTTGGTGCGGTCGTAGCCGACCACGCTGGCCGTGTAGGTCTTCCCGTTGCCGATGTCGGTGACGCTGATGCTCGTGGCACCGTCGATGACGTGGTTGTTGGTCAGGATCAGTCCGTCGGCCGCGATGACGATGCCCGTGCCGGCCGCCTGCTCCTGCTGGTAGCCGAGGGTCGTGTTGATGTCGACGAGACCCGGGTCGACCTTCGAGGCGATGGCGTTGACGTCACTCGGTCCCGACGACGAGCCCGAGTTGCCGGAGCTGCCCGTGTTCCCCGAAGAGCTTCCACCGAAGATGTTTCCGAAGGGACTGTTCGAGCCGCTCGAGCCGTTCGAGCCCCCCGATCCGTTCGACCCGCCGCCCGAATGCGTCGGCGTCTGGAATGAGTTCGACGCGGACGAGGCCGAGAGGTTCGAGTCGTTGTTCCAGGCGGCGTGCCCGATGCCGACACCGGCAGCCAGGAGAAGGGCGGCGGCGCCGCCGATCAGGAGACCCGTGCGCAGCTTGTGGCCGTTGGTGCTCTGCTCCGGTCCGGCCGCGCCGCACTGGTACGGCGGCGGGGCGGTCGTGGGCCAGCTCCAGGTGCTCGGATCCGTGGCTGCTCCACCCGGAGCAGCTCCGGGGGCGGTGCCGAGAGACGGGTTGCCACCAAGGGCACCCATGGCGTACGTGCCGCCCTGGGGGACGCCTTGGGGCGGCGTCTCGGGTGGCGGGGTCGCGCCGGTCTCGGGCTGCATCGGGGGCACCGACGCCGGCATCGGCTGGGGCGGTGTCGAGGCCTGCACCGGGGGCGGGGGGGTTGTCGCCGGCAGGGCGATGGCCTGGGCCGGGTTCTCTGGCACCGAGGCGTCATGGCCCGTGTCGGATTCCCATGCACCCGTCCGGCCCGTCGTCTCCTCGTTCTGGTCCTCGTTCATTGATCCTCCGTCCGAGCCCGCGTCTGCCGCGGGCTGATCACGCCTCCATTGGACAACGACGGTCTGTACGCCAGGTCAGAGAAATGTATGAGCCGGCTAAATGTTGTCTGTGGCCGGGTCGTTCGCGGGTCTACGCTGGCCCGGGGGATATTCGGGGGGCGACATGACGACAGCGATCTTCGACGCCGACAGCCATCTGATGGAGACACCGGAGTGGCTCTACGACTTTGCCGACACGGGGGTGCGTGAGCGACTGCGGCCCCTCGGCCTGGCGGACGGGGGCGCGGGTGCGGCCGAGATGATGGCGGGCCTCCCGGCGCTCTGGGCCTCCCACCGTGAGGCGACGATCGGCCCCGAGGTCCTGTCTGGGCCCAAGGGGTGGATGGCACCGGGCGCCCTCGACACCGACGTCCGTTCGCGTGTCCTCGACGCCCTCGGCATCGAGGCCCAGCTCGTGTTCCCGACGTTCGCCACGTCGCACTTCTTCTTCAGTAAGGACCTCGAAGTTCGCTACGGCGGTGCCCAAGCCCTCAACCGGGCCATGACGTCGTTCTGCCGTCCTGACCCCCGGCTCAAGGCGGTCGGCTTCCTCCCCCTCGACGACCCGGCGCGGGCCGTCGAGACGCTCGAGGCCGCGCTCGACGACGGCGTGGCCGCGGTGTGGGTTCCGTCGGACGCGCCGGGATCGTTCTCGCCGACGCACGTCGATCTCGAGCCGGTCTGGGCCCGGCTGGCCGAGGCCGGGGTCCCGTTCGTCCTCCACGTCGGCGGGGGCAGGCTGCTGCCCAAGGCCTTCCACAACAACGGACGGCCCCGGCCCAAGGACTGGCTGGGCGGGGGCGAGAACCTCCGCTCCAAGGACCTCCCGGTCCTGCATCACTCACCGGAGCGCTTCTTGGCCTGCATGGTGCTCGACGGCGTGTTCGAGCGTCATCCCACGCTGCGCGGCGCCGCCATCGAGCTCGGGGCGAGCTGGGTGCCGGGCCTGCTCCGCAACGTGGACCATGCGCTGCGGTCGTTCTCAAAATTCGAGCCGGCCCTCGGTGAACTCACGCTGCGCCCGTCGGACTACCTACGCCGCCAGGTCCGCTTCACGCCGTTCCCCTTCGAGGACACGGCCTGGCTCGTGGAGCAATGCGGCCCGGAGCTCTTCATGTTCTCGACCGACTATCCCCACCCCGAGGGCGGCAAGCGCCCCTTCGAGGCCTTCGGCGACGCGGTGGCACCGTTCGACGACGCCACCCGGGAGCGCTTCTTCTGGCGCAACGGGGCCGAGCTCATCGGTCTGGCCTGAGGGGCGCCCCGCCGATTCAGAAGCTGCGGGGACGGCCGGCGATGGCGGAGAGCCCGGCCATCGAAGGGTGGCGGCCCCGGCTGCAGTGACGCCGGTCGGTCTTGCCCGCCAGTCGGCGGACGTGGGCCCGGCGGGCGGTGGCGAGCTCACGGTGCAAGGCGACGCCGAGATCGCCCACCTGGGCCTGCACGCTGCGCACCTCGAGACGCCATTCGTAGTCGGCGTCCTCCAGCGCGCCGTCCACGCTGAGGATGGAGGCATCGGGGCAGGCCCGCCGGGCCCGCGAGAGGAGCTCGAAGCGAGCGTCGAAGGAATCACGACCGGCATGACGGAGCCGGACCGCACCGCGCATGCGCGGTGACTCGATCACCACCACCCAGAGCGAGCCCTGCCGGCAGAGGTAGAGCGTCGCCCGGTCGATGAGCTGGTTCTGTTCGCTGATGTGGGAGATGCCGTTGGGTTCCATCGCCAAGAAAACGCCTTCCTGCTGGGGGACTTACTGGGCCAAAAGGACCATTTGGGGAGACCCCGTCCCGGCCCGTCGGTCCGCTGTCGTGGCACGGGTGAGCTCCGCGGCGGCCCCGCCGTGAGCCGCCGGGACCAGGCCCCGGCGGTCCGGGGCGGTCGTCCCGAAGGAGAAGGGCGCTCCCGGCCTGCCGTCTGCCACTCCCGCTCACCCTCCATTCCTCGCCGCGTCCCGGAGGGAGGCGGGACCCGCGGGGGCGGGCCACGCATCACGTGCCGGGGGCTGGCACCTGTGGGGCTCAGTCTGCTCGGCGACCCCCGTTGGATGCCAGTGCCTTAGGTCATGATTGGCACAACACAAGCCCAACTGTGCTCAAGTGACGTTTCGCGAGGAGGAGATGGTGAACGGAGACGACGTCCGCGCCGCGGCCGAGCGCTGTCGCCAGGTCCTCGAGCCGGCGCTGTCGGAAAGCTGGGACGTGGCGGTGCCCGACCTCGACTTCACCGTGGCCGGCGTGGTCGCCCACGCCGCCAACGCGCCGCTGTGGTACTCGGTCGACCTGTGGAGCGGGTCGGGCGACGCCAGCTTCGAGGTGCAGGTGCGGGCCGACACGGAGAACGACCGGCTGCTCACCAGCCTGGTGGCAGCGGCCCAGGTCCTGGCGGCCACGGTGGACGCGGCGCCGCCGACCCAGCGCGGCTTCCATCCCTTCGGCTCGCCCGATCCCGACGGGTTCGCCGCCATGGCCTGCGACGAGTTGCTGGTGCACGGTCGCGATGCCGCCTGCGGGCTCGGGCTCGAGGAGGCCCGAGACGCCGACCTGGCCCGGCGGACCCTGGCCCGGCTCTACCCGTGGCACTCGGTGGAGGCCGGTGACGATCCGTGGGACGTGTTGTTGTGGGCCAACGGGCGGATCTCGCTGACGGATCGACCCGATCAGCGTCGGTGGCGCTGGCACTGTGCGCCGCTGGCGGAGTGGGACGGGACGGCGCCGGCACCGAGGTCCTGATCCGCGTCGCCACTCGCCGGCCATGCTGCGATGTCAAGTACCTTGATGATCGGGGTGGCGGCGCCGGGCGCCCCGAGGAGCTCCGGGCGAGAAGGAAAGGCAGGCGGATCCATGCGGATCACTGGTCCGGTCACCGGTGGGGGCCACGGCTGGCCCTTCGCCGCCCCCACGGTCGACCTGCACGCCCTGGGCTACGTGTGCGAGGAGTACTTCCTCGAGGGCGAGGCCACGCGGTACGCGGCGGCGCCCGGGACGTCGCTCGGGCGCGACGGCCGCTGGCGCGCCGAGCGTCGGGGGGCGGCCCCGTTCAGGACCCGCCTGCTGGTCCTGCGCCCCGAGGATGCGGCCCGCTTCAACGGCACCGTGATCGTCAACTGGAACAACGTGTCCGCCGGTTACGAGAACCTCGGCGGGGCCGACAGTCCCGAGGTCTTCGCCGGCGGCTTCGCCGTGGTCGCCGTGTCGGCCCAGCGGGTGGGGATCCACGGCTCGCCCCCCGATCCGCAAGGGCTCGTGACGTGGGACCCCGCGCGCTACGGGTCGCTCTCGATCGCCAGTGACGACGACTCCTACGACATCTTCAGCCAGGCGGCCCGAGCCGTGGCGCCCGACCGTGACCGGACGGGCATCGACCCCATGGGAGGACTCGGTGTGCGCCGGCTGGTGGCGCAGGGGGCCTCGCAGTCGGCGGCGCGCCTGGCGACCTACCTCAACGCGGTGCAGCCGATCGACGGGCTCTTCGATGCGTTCTTCCTCCTGATGTACTTCGGCGGTGGCACGCCGCTCGAGGTGGGCGACGCCGTCATGACGGTGGCGGGCGCGCAGGAGGGGAGCCAGCCGGTCATCCCCGAGGGCCTGAACCTCTTGCGCGACGACCTCGACCTGTCGCTGATGGTGGTCAACACCGAGTGTGAGGCCGGTTCGTGTTACGGCGTGCGCCAGCCCGACAGCGACCGCTTCCGCTACTGGGAGATCGCCGGCGCGTCGCATGTCACGCTGCAGGGCATCGTGTCGTCGGGGCCGCGGATGGCGCGCGACTTCGGCTTCTCGCTGCCGATCGACGACGCCCTGCGCCGCGTCAACCAGGTGTCGCCCGCCCCGGTCGTCGATGCCGCCTTGCACCATCTCCAGCGCTGGATCACCGAGGGGACGGCGCCCCCGGCCCAGCCGCTCATCGCGTTCGCGGGCGATCCGGCCGCCATCGTGCGCGACGACGACGGGATCGCCTGCGGTGGCATCCGACTGCCCGCGGTCGAGGCGCCGGTCGCCCACAACAGCGCCCAGGCGGCGGGCCCCGACATCTTCTCCCGGCTGGTCGGGCGGTGCGAGGCCTTCGGGCTCGATGAGGTGCGCCGGCGCTACGGCAGCCGCGACGGCTACCTGGCTCGCTACGACGAGGCGGTGGCCGTCGCCGTGGCGGCGTCGGTGGTGCTGCCCCGTGATGCGGCGCTCCTGCGCGAGGAGGGCCGGAGCCTCTGCCCGCTGTGAGCGGGTCGGTCCGGCGGGGCGAGCCGCGCCTGTCCTACCTGATCAAGCAGGTCGAGCTGGCCATCCGGGCCGACATGGACCTGCAGGCCCGCGAGCACGGGCTCACGGCGCTCCAGTACACCGCCCTGACGGTGCTGCAACGCCAGCCTGGCATGTCGGGGGCCCAGCTGGCGCGGCGCTCCTTCGTCTCCCCCCAGGCGGGCAGCGAGATGGTGGCCCATCTGGAGCGCAAGGGTCTGATCACCCGTGCGCCCGACGGGCGGAACCGGCGCATCTTGCGCATCGCGCTCACCGCCGCCGGCGAGCGCGTCGTGCGCGACTGCGACGAGTGGATGGACGAGATAGAAGCGAGGATGCTGGCCGGCATCCCGGCGGCCCAGGTGCGGGCGCTGCGGACCTCGCTCGGCGCGGTGGAGCGCAACGCGCGGCCCCGGCCCGAACGTTCCTAGCTGGCCCGCCGCGGCCGGCCGCGGCGCGGCGTGGTGGGGCGGCGGCGGTGCCCGGCCCGGCCGCTGCGTGGTCGGGGGCATACTCCTCCGATGCGTCTGGGCGTCGCGCACCATCTCGGCTGGGCGGTGGTCGTGGCGGCCTCGGACGATCATCAGGTGGTGGACCGGCGGCGGATCGAGCTGGTCGAGCCCGGCGTGCCGACGGCGCCCGTCCACCACGAGGGCGGCGCGTTCCCCCTCCACCGGACGGGAGAGCCTCTCGACGACGATGCCCTGGCGGCCCTGGTCGCCGAGGTGCGGGCCTCGGCCCGTCGGGCGGGCGGGTCAGCCCTGGACGAGCTGGCGGCGACGCTGGGCGCGCCGATCACCTCGCTGTCGCTCCGGGCCTGGCCGGCCACGTTCCCCGAGGACATCGCCATCCTTCGGCGCGTGCCCTACGAGAGCCGGGCCGACTCGGTCATGTACCGCCAGGTGCTGGCCGAGCTCGCCCGGGCCCGGGGCTGGGCGGTCTGCCTGTTCGAGGCCGCCGACGTGGAGGAGGAGGCGGCGCGGCGCCTCGGCCCCCAGGCGCAGGAGGTGCTCCAGGGTCCGCGGGCCCGCCTGGGGGCGCCGTGGTCGAAGGACCATCGGATGGCTCTCGCCGCCACCATCGTGGCCGCCTGCCCGGACTGACCCGGCTCGACCCGGTGTGCTGCGCCGCGCTGCGGGCGTGGTCGGGGTGGCTCAACCCAGCTGGGCGGCCAGGAAGGACGCGGTGGCCTCCCGCTCTTCGTCGGTGCGCGCCGCGATGACGAGGCGCAAGTCGGTCGCCCCCGCGGTGGCGTAGTCGGCGAGTCCGTCGAGGATGCGATCGGGCGTGCCGGCGAGGGTCAGGTCGGCGCCGCTCTCGACGCCTTCGCGGTCGAGGACGCGCCGGTAGCTGGGAAACGCGTCGTACATGGCGTTCTCGCTCCGCCCGTGGGCGCGCAGCGCGGCGACGTCGTCGGTCACGCACACGCCGACGAGCGCGACGATCCGCGGCGGCGGACGCCCGGCCCCTGCGGCGGCCGCGGTGAGGCGCGGCCCGATATGGGTGGCGATGGTCCGGGGACCGCAGGACCCGAGCGAGGTGCCGTCGGTGAGGCGACCCGCCAGCTCGAGCATGCGCGGGCCGAGGGCGGCCAGGAGGAGCCCGAGGGGTTCGGCCTCGATGGTAAGCCAGCCCTTGGAGAAGACGTGCTCGCCGTCGACGTCGCTCGGCGTGCCGGCCAGCAGCGAGGTCAGGGCGTCGAGGAACTCCGCCGTGCGGGCGAAGGCCCGCGCGTAGGGCTCGCCGAAGAAGCCCTCCGAGACGATCTGATGGGACGCGCCGACCCCGAGGGTGAAGCGCCCGTCGAGGGCGCTCTGCGCGGTGAGGGCCTGGGCGGCGAGGGCCAGCGGGTGACGGCCGGTGAGCGGCACTACCGACGTGCCGAGCTCGGCCAGCCCGGGCGCGGCGCTCCCGACGGCGGCCAGGGCGACGATCGGGTCGACCCCGAACACCTGCGACACCCAGAAGCTGTCGAAGCCCACCCCCTCGGCCCAGATCGCCTGGTCCCGGACGGCGGCGACACTCGAGGCCCCCGTCCCCACGCCGAAGCCGATCCGCACCCCCAGCTCTCGGAGCATGCGAAGAGCCTAGGCAGCACCGTTGCCGCGCCCCGGGGCGTCGGGGCCTTCGTGCGCCGGCCCGCGGCGCCGGCGGGTGTCAGCGCTCGGCCGTGCGCAGGATCGCCTCGATGGCGGCGACGGGGGAGTCCACCGTGACATCGGGCCCAGCGCCGTCGGACGGCAGCCAGGGCCGATCCCGGTGGATCCACACCGTGGTCAGTCCGACGCCGCGTCCGCCGCCGATGTCGGCCACCGGCGCGTCGCCGACCATGAAGAGCGGTTGTACGTCGGTGCCGCGTGCGGCGTGCGCACAGCGCCGGACCGCCTCCTCGAAGATGCGCCGGTCGGGTTTCTCCACGCCGAGCTCACCCGAGGCGCAGAACGCGTCCACCAGCGCCAGCAGGCCGAGCCGGGCCGCCTTGTCCGCCTGCTGGGGCACGGGTCCGTTGGTGACGATGCCGATGCCCCAGCCGGCGCGTCGCAGCGTCGAGAGCGCATCGAGCACCGCGTGGTCGGGGACGCAGTGGTCGACGTAGTCGGTCCGGTAGGCGGCGACGAGTTCGTCGATCGTCTCCGAGAGGCCGTAGCGGGCCCGGGCGGCCGCCCACACCACCTCTCTGGGAGCGAGGCCGTCGCGGTCCGCCTCGACGAGCCACTCGACTTCGCCGGGCTCCAAGCCGGCATCCGCCACGTAGTCGACCGCCCAACGGCGGTAGGTGGCGGCCCGGTCGAAGAGCGTGTTGTCGAGATCGAAGAGCGCCACCGGCGTCCGTGCCCCGTCGCGGCCGATCCGCACGCGCTCCGCCATGAAGCCGAGCGTATCCGGCGGCGTGCGCGCGTCACCGGCGTCGATCGATGCCGTCCTCGTCGACCTCCGAGTCGCAGCCGATCAACGAGATGGCGGGGGAGGGTCCTCTACCAGTGCCAGCTGTTGGCGACGAAGCGCGCGTCCGACTTCGTGCCGGCGGCACTGCCCGACGTGATGGTGACGATGTCGACGTGTGCGCCGTGCAACGCGTAGAACTGCTCACCGTACTCCTGCTGGTTCTTGAGGTGCAGGACGTAGGTGGCCTCGGCCGTCCGGCCGAGGTGATTGTTGGCGATCGCGGCCTTGACGCCGCTGGCCCCGACCTGGGTCAGCTCGATCTTGGCCTGGGCCACTGCCGCGGGGGCGAAGTCCTTCCCGGTGGGTGCGCCCGCCGACGAAGAGACGATCACGTTCACCGTCGGCGCCGAAGAGCCCTTCACGGGGCCGATGGCGAAGACCTTGATCCCCTTGGCTCCCGCTGACGTCAACTCGTTGCCCAGCGCGTTGGCGAGCGAGGGGTCGTCGTGCGTCGCCTGCTTCAGGAGTGCGATCACATCGCCGCTGTCGAGCGGTATCTGCTTCCAGTTGTTCGGGATGGAGAAGGAGAAGCCGTCGTGCGGTTCCTTGATCACGGTTCCGGACGACGCGCCGGCGCCCGCGGCGCTGAGTGCGACCAAGAGCCCGGCGAGCAACGCCGACACTCCGATTGGTCTGCATCGACGCCGCACGCGTTCAGTCGTCATTCGGAATTCCCACCACTCTTTCCCTTGCTGACCTCGGCAGCCGCCGGCCCGGACTTTAGGCGGCCCGGTCGGGTATCCACGCTGGACGCGACCTGTGAGACCTATCGTCGGCTCACGATCCTTGGGGAGGGAACACCATGTTGTTGCCGTCGGTCACGTCCACCACGCTTCCGTTCTTCGCGAATTCGGGATCGTCCGGTTCGTTGGTCCCGGGCGGGTCGTCCGGCTTCGGCACCTCCGGCGTCGGATCGACAGGAATCGGGCTCGGTTCTTCGAGTACGGGCTTCGACCTGGCCACGTTCGCCGGCCTCTTTCTCGAGATCATCGGCGGCCTGATCGCGCTGTCGCTCGTCGGCGTCCTCGTCATCATCGTCGTGGCCAACCGGGCCGATCCCGACCCGACCGGACGTCGTCCGCAGTCGGTCTATTACTTCGTCGTCTCGTTCGTGACCCTCCTCCTCGCGGTCTGGGGGTCGGCCTTGGCCGTGATCGGCGTCGTGGCCCTGGTCGGGAACCACTCCAGTGCCGTGTCGAACTCGTCGGCCAAGGCGATCCTGTTGGGCGCCCTGCTCACGGTCGTGAGCGTGTTCCTCTTCTCCACCCACGTGCGGCGCGGGCTGCAGAACGCCCGGACCGACGAGCAGCCGGCCAGCCCGTCCCGTCGTGTCGGTCAGAGCTACGTGGCGTCGGTGGCCTTCGTGTCCATCGTGTCCTTCTTCATCCTCTTCGTGTTCTCCGTATACCTGATCTTCGCCCTGGCGGCGCCGGGAGTCTTCGGCTCGTTCGGCAGCCAGGGGAACACCGCCCGCGTCCTCATCGTGGCCATCTACCTGGTGGCGGTGGCGCTCGCCATCTGGGAGACGCACCGCAAGTTGGTGACGCCCGAGCTCGATCTCCTCGGCGGCCGGCCCGCCGCCGTTGCACCCGGAGGAGCGAGTCAGCCCTGACCCTGGGCGAGCGACGCCCGCGCCGGGGCTGGCGCGTCGGTGACGAGGGCCGGTTGCCTGCGTCGCTCGCCTGCGTCGTGCGTCGTGCGTCGTGCGTCGCTCGTCTGTGTCGCTCGCCTGCGTCGTGCGTCCTGCGTCGTGCGTCGTGCCGAAGCAACGGGACCCGGGCACGGAGCATCGGAGCCGCAGTGAGAGACTCGTCGGATGCGGTCGGGCCCGGCAGGAGACGATGACGCATCGACGCCCCGGGCCCACCTGGTCAGCACCGCGGTCCGCCTCTCCTACCTGTCGGTCGGCTGGGGACTGGTCTCGGGAACGTGGGCCATCGTGGCGGGCCTGTTGGCCGGCAGCCTGGGCGTGCTCGGGCTGGGGTTGAACGTCATGGCCGACGTCGTCGGATCGGTCACCTTGATCTGGAGATTTCGCGTCGAGCAGAGCGCCGGCGACGCCGAGCGTGCCGAGCGCCGGGCCGCAGTGGTCATCGCCTGTGCCCTGGGCTTCGAAGCCCTGTTCCTGCTCGTGCAGAGCGTGCGCCATCTGGCCACCCACGCCGTGTCCTCGGAATCGTTGGCCGCCCTCCTCGCCGCGGCGGCGTCCGTCGTCGTCCTCGTGCCGCTCGGCCTGACCAAGCGCAAGGTGGGCGCGGCCCTCGACAGCCGGGCACTCCAGGGCGACGGGTCGCTCAGCCTGATCGGCGCCGGCCTGGCCGCACTGGCCCTGCTCGGGTTGCTGCTCGTCCACGGCCTCGGATGGTGGTGGGCCGACCCCGCCGTCGGCCTGCTCATCGCCGGCGTGGCGGGGACCGAGGGGTGGCGGGTCTTCTTGGCCCGGGGTTCGCTCGAGTCCTGATCGTCTGCACCGCCCCGTCGCCCTGTGTCGAGGGGGCGCCCCGCCGGGGCAGTTCCGTGCATGATCGTGTCGTGGACAAGGACCCTGTCGGCCCGGCACGTTCGTACTTCGTCTGCGCCACGCCTCGAACGGGGAGTTCCCTGCTGTGTGCGCTGCTCGGGTCCAGCGGTGTGGCCGGTCGGCCGCAGTCGTACTTCCGCCAGCCCGACGAGCCGGCGTTCGCCGCGCAGTGGGGACTGCCGCGCACGTCGGACGGGGCGCGCCGCTATGGCGACTTCGTTCGGGCCGCGCTGCGCGCCGGCCGGACGGAGAACGGCGTCTTTGCGGCGCGCATCATGGGGGGCACGCTGGGCCACCTGCTCGCTCGTCTGGGTCAGGACCATCCGGCGCTGGCCGGTCGTGACCTCGACCTGCTGCAGCAGGCCTTCGGACGTCTTCGCTTCGTGCACCTGTGGCGGCGCGACGTCGTCGGTCAGGCCGTGAGCTGGTTCCGCGCCGAGCAGACGGGCGTCTGGCACCGGACGGCCCCATCGGTGGAGCGACGACCAGATGCGGACGCTCGGTACGACTTTCACGCCATCGCCGACCTGGTCCGGACGATCGAGGACCACAACGACGCCTGGCGCGCGTGGTTCCGGTCGGTGGGAGTCGAGCCCTACGAGGTGGCCTACGAGGATCTCGATGCAGCGCCCGTCGAGGCGGCCCGGGGCGTGCTCGAGTTCCTGCAGCTGGAGGTGCCGGCCGGCCGCCCGCTCGTGGCGCCGCATCGACGACTGCGCGACGCGCGCACGGTCGAGTGGATCGCGCGTTACCGCGCCGAGGTGCACGCCTGACGGGTTCGGGCGACGGTCGGATCGGGCTCAGTTCGGGTGCAGGACCACCAGGTAGCCATCGGGGTCGCGGTGCACCCGGGCGCCGGCGGTCGACCAATAGGGATTCTCGTGGTCGACCGCTGGGCTCCCGGCCTCGGTCACCCGACCCGACGCGGCGTCGATCTCCTCTCGGGGGAGGTAGAGCACGAGAAGGTCCTCGTCCGTGGGGGTGTTGGGCGCGTCGAGACCCTCCTGCCCGGTCAACTCCATGTGCCAGTCCGCCCCCTCGGGCCCGATGAAGACGCCGCTGTAGCCGGCGTGGTCCTCGAAGCCACCCAGCCGGGGCAGCCCGAGCACGTCGACGTAGAAGGTCGTGCTGGCAGCGAGATCCCGGCACGGACGGGCGATCCGCACCGCGGTCGGGTGGATTCGGAAGGTCGGCACGGGACGGACGAAGCGAACGGTGCGCGCCGGCTAGGGCCGGAAGACCACTTTGATGGCCTGTGACGCCGTGCGGTCGATGGCCGCCCCGACCGCCTCCTGGTAGTCCTCGAGTCCGAACTCGTGCGTGACGACCACCTCGTCGGGGAGCAGGCCGGCGGCCAGCACGTCGAGGGCCCGGTCCACCGAGTGGCGTGCCGGACCGCCGGCCAGGCCCGGGGCCGAGCCGCCGTCGACGGTGTGGTCGATGGAGCCGACGAGCGCGGCCTCCTTGTACCAGACCGGGGTGAGGTCCACCTCGCTGATGCCCGCCGCGCCGAGGAGGAGCACGGTGCCCCGATGGGCCACCGCCCGCAGGGCCTGGGTCACCGACTGGGGAGCGCCCACCGCCTCGATCACGTAGGGGAAGCCGCCCATCAGCATCTGATGCTGCTTGCGTCCGACGATGCGCGCGTCGGAGAGGGCGGCCAACGCCTCCCAGTGGGACCACCCCTCGGCGTCACTCAGCACGACATGGTCGGCCCCGCACGCGGCGGCGGCCGCGCCTTGATGCGGGTGGCGAGCCAGCACCGTCACCTCGCAGGCGGGGAACAGGCCCTTGACCGCGGCCAGCGAGGCCAGGCCGATGATGCCGGCCCCGACGACGAGGACGGGATCGCCGTCGGTCGGGGCCGCCCGCATCAGTCCGTGGCAGGCGATCGACACCGGCTCGTAGAGCGAGGCGGCCCGGTCCGGTACCGCGTCGGGCAACGGGTGGATCATCGAGGAATGGGCCACGACCTGGTCGGCCCAGCCGCCCCCGAGGTCCGAGGTGTAGCCGAGGGAGCGACCCGAGCTCACCACCCGGCTGTCGAGGTTCAGGCACGACGAGGTCCAGCCGCGGGCGCAGTTGGCACAGACCGGGTCGATCCCCCGGGGCAGGCACGGGATGCACGGGTCGAGCACGACCCGGGTCCCGACGGCGACGTCGCATGCGTTGCCGGTCTCGACGACCCGCCCCGCCGTCTCGTGGCCGAGCACGAAGGGAAAGGTCCCGATCTCCATGAGCGAGGGCGACGGGCCCGTGTTGTGGGCGAACAGGTGGAGGTCGCTTCCACAGATCCCGCCGGTGCACACCTCGATCCGAGCCCACGACGGTGCGGGCAGGGCGGGTTCGGGGACCTCGTGCAGCGTGGCCGGGAAGGAGGGATCGGCAAAATCGAAGACGACGGCGCGCATCGGCGCAGCGTAGAGCGACCCGCCCCGACGGTGCTGGCCCGCAGCCGCGCCCGCGCCACCCGACCACACCCGTCACCGACCCCGGGCCGGGCCTAGTCTGCGCTCGATGCGGGTTCCCGACGCCACGCTCGACGAGGTCCGCCGCCGCGGCTTCTCGCTCCTCCCGGGCTTCGTGGGCACCGAGGAGCTCACGGCCGCCCAAGATGCCTTGTGGCGTCATTTCCCTCGCCCCGACGACTACTTCGCCGACCCCGCCGCGCCGACGCACAAGGGCCTGGCGGGCGACCAGTTCGCCGGCGTCCTCGAGTTCCCCTACCGCTCGTGGGATCTCAACGGCCTTGCCGTCCATCCCGATCTCGTCGACGCGGCCGAGCGTTACCTCGAGACCACCGAATTGCACCTCTACAAGATCGAGCTCTGGGGCAAGTACGCCGGCGCCGTCGACTACGACCAGCCGCTGCACCGCGACTACGGCAGCCACAGTCTCGTCGTGCCCCGCGCCGAGACCCGCTATCAGCAGATCACGACGTTCATCTACCTCTCCGATGTCAGCGAAGTCGACGCGCCGACCGTCATCGTTCCCTACGAGGACGGCAAGGACGTCCCCTTCACACCGTTGTACCTTCCGTTCGGTGAGCTGGCCGACCGCGAGGTGCGTTGCATCGGGCCGGCGGGCTCACTGCTGATCTACCGCACCGACATCCTGCACCGGGGTAGTGACTTCGGCGCCGAGAGGCGGTCGCGCTTCTCGCTGCTGGTGGACTTCCAGGTGCGCGGGACCACCTGGGGCGGCAAGATGGCCTGGCCCAAGGCTGCACCGGACCGGTGGGCGAAATTCATTCCGCAGTGTTCGGTCCGCCAACGCGACCTTTTCGGTTGGCCCCGCCCGGGGGATCGGTATTGGGATGCGACGACGCTGGCCGGCGTGGCGGCCCGCTATCCCGGCATCGACCTCGACCCCTACCGGGTGCCGGTCAGTCCGCTGAAGGATCGAGACGCGCTTCGAGCTCCACCAGTCGTCGACTGAGCTCGTCGACTTGGCTCGCCAGGGCCGCCGTCGCCCCGTGGCCACCTTGCGCCAACCCGAGCCGGGCCCCGGCCAGCGCGGCGGGAATGGCGCCGCGCACCCGCGCGCCGGTGACGCCGAGAGCTCGGAGCAGTGGTCCGGCGGGCCCCTCGTCATCGTCGGCCAAGGCCGCCACGAGGTGCTCGCAGCCGAGGAAGTCGTGCCCGAGGTCCCGTGCGCAATCCAGGGCCGCCGCGATGGTCAGGCGAGCTGCGAACGAGAGATTGTCGAGCAGGTCTTCGTCTGATCGCCGCACGCGGTTCGCCGCCTGGTCGCC
The DNA here is from genome assembly GCA_963754445.1 of uncultured Acidimicrobiaceae bacterium. GTDB lineage: Bacteria > Actinomycetota > Acidimicrobiia > Acidimicrobiales > RAAP-2 > Bog-473. The sequence goes on from CAVWFT010000001.1 coordinate 723,028, forward strand.
GCCCCTGGTCTCGAGCCCTGGCGGTGCCGGTTCGGAAACGTCTGCGGCAACAGCTGTGCCGGCTTCACTCTGAGCCGCGTTGCGCAGTGCCAGCACGTCGACGTCGAGTGACTCGAGGACGAGAACGCCCAGATTGCCGTGTTCGTTGAGCACGCCAACCAGGAAGTGGTCGGTCCCGACGAGGCGTGAAGGCGGCACCAGGCGATGAGCCTGACGGAGTGCCTGACGCAGGCGCGGCGTCATGTGGCCGGTGATCCGGGCGGTGACCTCGGGATGCTGCCGGGGATCCGATGCGTCGTCCCGCATCACGACCGTCGCCTCGCGGGTGGCCCGCACCGCTCGTACGGCCTCTGCCAGGGCTTGCTGGCAGATCGGTGAGACCGAGAGCCCGGCGTCACGCACGGCCGCGGCGAGGTCGTCGGGCAGGTACACGTTGATCTTCGGCATGAACTCCTCCTGTGCTCCCTAGTATAACCCTATAAGGGGGTATAATAGGGAGCCGTGATCGACAGGCCGGCAACTGGTCATGTTCAGGCAGGTGCGGGTACAGGTGCAGGTGCACGCACCGAGGAGAGTCGGGATTGGGCCGAGTCGTTCGGTGGAGAGGCCGACCGTTACGACCGAGCTCGACCCTCGTATCCCAGCTCGCTCATCGAGCGCATTCTCGACGGTTCTCCCGGACGTGACGTCCTCGACGTGGGTTGTGGGACCGGCATCGCTGCTCGGCAGTTCCAGGCAGCAGGCGCCCCGGTCCTGGGTGTCGATGTGGACGAACGAATGGCCGTCAGGGCGAGGAGCCTTGGACTTCGAGTCGACGTCGCCCGATTCGAGGATTGGGACGCGCGGGATCGGAGGTTCGACGCGGTGGTGGCGGGGCAGGCCTGGCACTGGATCGATCCTGTCGTCGGGGCCAGGAAGGCCGCCACCGTGCTCCGTCCTAAGGGGCGGCTCGCCGTCTTCTGGAACGTGTTCGAGGCTCCGACCGATCTCGCCCAGGCGTTCGCCGCGGTCAATCACCGCGTGCTGGTCGGTCCCCTGGCTAGGACCTGGGACCGCTCGGCGTCCGACGCCTACGGCGCGCTGTCGGCCAGAGCGGCCGCCGGTATCGGTGACGTCGCCGATCTGGGTGGTGCCGAAGAGTGGCGCCAAGAATGGGACCGGACGTACGCCCGAGACGAGTGGTTGGAGCAGGTTCCGACGTTCGGCGGTCACTCGCTCCTCTCGGCGGCCGACATGGACGCACTGCTGACGGGAATCGGTGGGGCGATCGATGAGCATGGCGGTCGCTTCGTCATGCGCTACACGACCGTCACGGTGACTGCGTCGCGGGTGCCGTCGAGCTGATCGGACGGGTGGCAACGTGTGCGCGAGGCCCCGGGTCAGCCAGGGACATGGCGCAGCGTGACGGCGACCGAATGGACCTTCTGGCTGAAGGTGACGGTGCCGGCCGCCTCGTCGATCGCGCCGTGTGAGGACGAGGCCAGGTTGTCGACGAAGGAAGGAAGATCGAACTGCACCGAACCAGAGGATTGCGTTCCGTGCAGCCGCAGGACGACCGTCTTCCCGGCCATCGTGATCGCCAGCCCGGCCCGGCGCCCGGCCGTCGTCGGAAAGTTGCCCACGACTATCGACGTTCCCGCGTGAATCCAGGCCGGCGGGACGCCCCGGCCAACGACGAGCGACCCGCTCGATGTCTGATCCACCAGTGAGTCGAGTAGGACCGTGTTGGCGCCGGCCATGCCCCAGGCATGGGGTGATGCACCCTGTCCCGCCGAGGGATGACGTCCGACCCAGGGCGAGGACGCGTCAGGAGCGGTAGAGCTCTCCCACCACGAGAAGGGGCCACTCTGGCTGTTGGCGATCATGAACTCGTAGTCGAGGATGCCCTGGTCGCGAAAGCGCCTGCCGGCGAGACCGGCGGTGCCCGTCGCCGCGTTGTAGGCACTCGAGTAGTAGTCATCGGGGAATCCACCGGTCGTGTCCGCCGGCAACAGTCCGTGCAGTCGGTCGAAGCCATAGGTATACGTGGAGTCGATCATGGTCAGGCCCGGCCCCGTGACGGGGGACCCCAGGAGTGAGGCCTCCCACGCCCAGGTGCCGAATCCGAAGGGAGAGGTCCAGTTGGCATCTTGGGGGTTGTCGCAACGATTGGCTGTGTTCGGTTGGACGAGCGAGCAGGGTAGATAGTCCAGGTGGTTCTCCTCGATCGTGTCACCCAGGACGGCATCGGTAGCCCGCAGCAGGCTTTGGTACTCCTGGCTGGCCCACGACGATTCGGAGCGTTCGCCCAGACGCGTTGCGATGTAGTGATATGCCGCCAGTCCCAGAAGTGCTGCGAAGTCATCCTCTGTCCAGTTGCCCTGCGTGTCGATGTCGTCGGTTGCCTCCATGGTGGTCTGGGGTCCGGTGCGGTCGGCCGCGATGGCGTGGGCGGCGTCCTCGATACTCGGCTGCGCCGCCGCGCCGAGCGGCCCGGGTGCGACGAAGTTCTTCCTGACGAAGGCGACATCTCCTGTCTTGAGGAGGTAGACGGCCCACGGAAGGGGATAGGTCCAGAGCCCGTCCACGTACTCCGCCTGGCCCGCACCGACCGCCGCACGGACGTCGGTGAGGAGCGCATGGGCATCGGTAAAGGAGCCTTGGTTGAACAGGTTGGTGAGGATGCCGATCACGTCGTGGCTGAACTCGCTTTCGTACCCGTTGACCCCGGTGTCGAGGTGATCGCCGCTGCGCGTGATCTGGGTGGTGATGAATCCGCTCTTGTACGCGTCGACCAACGACACGTCGGGGACGTCGATCCGGGTGATCGATGCCAGTTGGTGGTTCCAGAAGGCGCGCATATGTGCGAAGTGCTGCTCGAAACCACCGGCCCGGGCGAGCGCCGCCGCCGTCGGCCACGGGTACGAGGAGTCGAAGCGGTCTGACGCCACGACGTAGTCGTGGTCGACGGATCGGCTCGGCGCCACCGTGTCCGTGGTGTGGTCGAGGGGAACGAGATCGGTCGAGGGGTCGGGATCGACCGTGACGGAACGGCGCGTCGGGTTCGACACGCGGACCCTGCTGTACACGGCTACGTAGTCGTGGGCGCCGAGACGAACACGGTCGGCGAATTCGGTAATGGAGACCGTGGCGCCTCGGGTGGTGAAGGTCGTGATCTGAGCCGGCAGGTATCCGTCGGCATCGGCCCAGGTCAGCCGTTGCCCGTCGTAGACGCCGAACCCTTGGTTCACGAAGTAGCCGTTCGGACCGTCTTGGATCAGGAACGTCCCGCCGAGGCAGGTGACGACACTGTTGTGATCACCCAGCCAGCCGATGGCCGAAGCCGTGCCGTCGTCGCCGGTAAAGGCGCTCGTACTCACGTTGTACTCGCAGCGGTAGGCCGGAGCGGGCCCAGGGGTCGTTGCCGATCCCGGGACCGGATCCCCCATCACGAGGGCACCCACACCGAGGCCGGCCACGAGGACCATCAAGAGGAGGCGGCGCCGGCGCCCAGCGGCGGCGGTCCTCTCTGACCCGCCCGGCTCGCCGGCTGATCGTGACACGCCCGGCATTCTTCCGCATCGGCGCCTGCGGCACCGTGAACGTGTCAGCCCCCGGCCCCACGCCGGCGACCACAATGGCGAAGGCGAGCCGCCCCTCATCGACCCCAAGACGAGATCGGGCGAACTGCCTAGTGGACCTGACCCAGCTCGGCGTTGACCTCGAACAGGTCGAATCGCGTCGGGTCGAACGTGCCCTCCATGGACCAGAGATAGCGGTCGTGCTCGGCGTCGTCAGGATCGCCGATGGCTTCGAGGAACCGGCGGAAGCCGGCCGGACCGCCGATGTCGTCGGGGGGACAGGCGTTCTCGCCGGCCACGCATTCCGCACCTTCCTGCATCGCCAGAGAGCGGGACTCCACTTCGATCTCGTGTACCCAGCCGTCGCCGAAGTCGTAATCGAAGTAGAACCGGTCGCAGAGCTCGAGAGCTTCCGCTACCGTCCAGCTGTCTTCGTCGCGCTGCTCGTCGGGAGCATCCTCGTCCTCGATTCCATACACCTCGTCGCGGACGCGGAACCCGTGCAGGTGGACGTCGTCCCACCCCATGGCAACGATGAAGACTCGGGCGAGCTCGCCCATGGTCAGCGAGGTCGGAATAACGAGCCGACGCCATACCTCGGGCTTCACGTCGAGCAGCACGATACGCACGTGCATCGACCCCGGACTCGCCTCGGACGAAGTCATGGAACAAGATTATGACGCGACCTCGGCTGGGGGACCGCCTGGTGGCTCGTTCGTGTGGTGGTGACATCAGGCGCATCGGCGTCAGATATCAGGGCCCTCGAGCTCCCTTCGCAGCGTGGCCACGATCTCGAGCGGGCCTAGGCCGAGCTCTCTCATCTGCTCCACGTACGTTCGGGTCGTCTCCTGCCGCGTGGCGCCGAGCCGCAGTCGGTTGGCCGGCGACGAAGGTGCCGTGGCGCCCACGTGTCTCGAGACGTCCAGAGGCTTCGAGCTCCCGGTAGGCGCGGGCCACGGTGTTCGTTGCGAGCCCGATGTCGCCCGCGAGCTGGCGCACCGGCGGAAGGCGTTGATCGGTCTGCACCTCTCCACGGTCGATGGCCTCTTCGATCTGCCTGCGAACCTGCTCGTAGGGCGGTTCGGTCGAGCCGGGATCGATGGCGATGTTCACGTGGAGCGGTGACCGCGCAGGGGCATCTCACATGTGTACCAGGGGTGGCGCATGTGGACACGCTGGACCTTTGGGCTCAGATCAGCACCACATTGCGACCGACGGTCTGACGGTCGGCCATCGACTGGAGCGCATTCGGCAACGCCGAGAAGGAATCCTGGCGGCCCACGATGGGTCGTACGTGCCCATGCGCGATGAGGTCGAGGACCGAGGCGTGAATGCGCGTTCCGTCCGTGTGCGAGGGGAAGTTGTACCCGCTGAGTGCCTTGAGGCCGAGGGGATCATCGACATAGGCCAGACAGACGCCGTACAGGGAGAAGTTTCCGAACAGGACGGGTCGGGGAATGATGCCTTCGTCTTCTGCTTCGATTCCCGCGGCGAATCCCACCAAGAGGTGACGACCGTTGAAGGCCATGCACCGGAACGTCTCGGTGGTCACCTTGCCTCCGATCGTGTCGAAGGCGACGTCCACTCCCTTGCCGCCCGTCGCCTCGAGTACCGCGTCGGCGAAGTTCTTGTCTCGATAGTTGATGGCCACCTCAGCGCCCAAGGTTCGACACCACGCCACCTTCTCGTCCGATCCTGCCGTGGCGATCACCCGGAGGCCCGCTGCTGTGGCGAGTTGGACGGCGGCGGAACCCACACCACCGGCCGCGGCGTGAACCAGGAGGGTCTCACCGGATCGGATGTGGGCACGTTCGTGCAGCGCCAGCCAGGAGAGGTGAAAGGGCAAATAGATCGCCGCAGCGTCCGGATTGGGTAGGTCCGACTCAGGCGGCATCTCGAAGGTCATGGCTGCGGGACTGACGGCAAACTCGGCATAGCCGCCGAACGCTCCAGACGGCACGGCGGCAACGCGTTTTCCGAGCCACGACTCTGCGCCGTCTCCCGTCTGTTCGACGACACCCAGCACCTCCATGCCGGGCGAGTACGGAAGGGGAGGACTGACCGTTCTGTAGCGGCCACGCACCCCGTCCACGTCGTTGAAATTGAGTGTCGTTGCCTCCACGCGCACGAGCAGTTCAGCCGGTCCGACAGGAGGCAATGGGACCTCGTCGAGTCGGAGGACTTCAGCCGGCTCGCCGAAATCGTGCACTCGCCACGCCTTCATGTGGGTCACTGTTCCATATTTCCCCGGCGGCCACACCGCCGGCCCCGGTGGGGAGGACCATTTCAGGTTTTGAGCCGTGATGCGATGGGGGCTCAATCGCCAAGGCTACCCGGCGATCGTCCCACTAGCCTCGGTTTGGTGTTCGAACGATTCAGCGACAGAGCCCGGCGCGTGCTCGTGTTGGCTCAGGAGGAGGCGCGCCTCCTGCAGCACACGTTTATCGGAACCGAGCACATCCTGTTGGGGCTCATCGGCGAGAACGACGGTATCGGGGCGGAGGCGTTGCGCCACTTCGGCATAAGTCTCGAGGCGGCGCGGGCCAAGGTGGAGGAGATCATCAACCAGTCCGGGGGTCCGTCAGCAGGGTCGCCACCGTTCACGCCGCGGGCCAAGAAGGTCCTCGAGCTCGCCTTGCGAGAATCGCTGCAACTCGGTCACAGCTGGATCGGCACCGAGCATTTGCTTCTCGGCCTCGTCCGCGAGGGGGAGGGAGTCGCATGCGCCGTTCTTGTGGATTTCGGAGCCGATCTGGGTCGAGTGCGTCAAGAGGTCATACGTCTGGTGTCGGGGCGGGAGTCCGGTGGGGAGCCAAGCGTCCGGGGCGGCGTGGTCGAAGTCGGATCGTTCGGCGAGTGGACGCGAACGCGGGATGGCTGGGCCGCCCCGGTGTGGGACCGTCCCTCCGAAGGGACTGTGCCGCACGTCGTCGCCGTCAACGCCCTGCTTCTGCGGAGCGACCTCACGGTGATTGCGGTCGATCATCTTCAGGTCTATCCGAACGGCCTCACGATCTGCCTGGACGTGCGCGTGAATCCGCTCCGGGCAGGGGAACTGCTGGAGTTGTTACGTCCTCGTGGTCAAAGCCAATGGCCTCGGGTGCGTGTTCGATTCGCGGATGGGCGAACTGGGGACTCGGAGCTCGGGTCGACCCACGGTTTGCCAAAGGGGGAGGACGGCATCCCTACGTCTCCGGTTGTCAGCCTGAACAACGTGTGGGGCGGCCCGAATGGCAGGCAGATCTGGGCCTGGATCTTTCCGTTGCCCACCGATGGTCCGCTGGAGATTTCCCTGTCGCTCGAGGCGGCCGGGTTGGAGGAAGCAACCGTCACGATCGACGGCGCAACGCTGCGCGCAGCGGCGGGCCAGGCACAGGTCATCTGGGAATAACGCCCTGGGCCATGCTCCTTGGCCCCCGGTCGATGCCGTCGCCGGCGAGGACTGCCCGCCTTTCGGATCTGGCTGGGCGTTGTCAGCCGGCCAGCAGCACGTCCAGCCAGTTGAACGCGGCATCCCAGAACACCATTGGGGCCATACCCTCGCAATGGCCCTCTGCCCCCTCGTCCTTCGTGAAGAGGCGAAACTCCTTGGGGCAGGTCAGACGGTCGAAGAGCACTTTGCCCTGGCCTGTCGACGTCTGATCGGACTCGTTGTCCGTGACGAAGCAAGGGCATGAGATCTCCGAAATCGTCTCGGCGTTCGTGTATCGCACGATCTCGGCGAAGTACTCCCGCACGCCGTGGACGCCATGAGTAGCCATACGCGGCTCGAGGAAACTTTTCAAGGCGGGTATCTCCAGCAGGCTCTGAAACTCCCCGTCACTCGCGGGATCCGGGATCTTCTTCGCCATGTCTCCGAGACGGGCCGTCACGGTGGCGCCCATGTCGAACTGACCGGGATCGACGATCATGGCGGCCAACCGGTGTTCGCCCGAGGCACCCCGAGGAGCAAGCACGCCACCGAAGGAACGTCCGACCAGGATGACGCGACTTGGATCGACCTCCGGATGGGCGACCAGGGTGTCGAACACGTGGGGGATCACATTCTCCCAATCAGGTCGCATCGGCACTCGTTGGTCGTAGAGCATGGCGCCCTGACCCGGGCCGTCGACGGCTGCGAATGCGTAGCCGCGGGCCAGAGCCGGGGAGACCGCCGCGTACAGCTCCTCGGCGGTCCCGTCGTAGCCCCCGATGTGCAAGATGGTGGCCCGTGGACCCGAAGAGCCTTTCGGCGCGAACAGGTATCCGGACACCTCTCCGGAGAGCACCTGGGCGTCTTCGTCGAGCAGGTTCAGCGCTGAGCGAAACGCTTCGACGCTCGACCGATATCCGTTCGTCAGCTCTTCGCTTTCCAGGTTCTCACGATGAAAGAAGAAGGATTGGCGGAAATACTCGGCGGCGCGTAGGTACGCCCCGCGGGCGCTTACCGCGTGTCCTCCCTTCGAGGCCTCGTCAGCCGTTTGGACCAGGCGACGGGCGAAGTGTGACCAGGTGCTGCGCCAGCTCTCACGATCTCCGGGCACGATCTGTTCGGCGATCGCCAGGCACTCTCCGACATTCGCCATGCCTGAATCGGCTTTGCCGACGCTGCGTTGTAGCTGAGCGTCGAAGGTGGCATCGTCGAAATAGAGCTGCATGTCCAACCTCTCCTCCGAAGGATGCGTGAGCTTAGTGAAAGCGGATTCGAGCGGGCCGGAACGGTTGTTGGAGCGTAAGGTTTTTGTCCGACTTCAGGAAACAGCCGTCGAGTCGAATTGGTCGCCTGAGCCGATCGGCCCCGGAACTCAGTCCAACAGGTCTCGAATGTCGGACGCGGTCATGGCCCCGGATTCGAAGCCACCGCCATCCATGATGTTGGTGAACAGGGCGGCCTTCTTGGCTTTGAGGGCCATGACCTTCTCCTCCAGGGTGTCCTTGGCCACGAGCCGGTAGACCATGACCTTTCGTGTCTGGCCGATGCGGTGTAGGCGATCGACCGCCTGAGCTTCGGTCGCCGGGTTCCACCATGGATCGAGGATGATGCAGTAGTCGGCTTCGGTCAGGTTGAGGCCGAACCCTCCCGCCTTGAGGCTGATCAGGAAAACCGGAGCGCTCCCGTTCCGGAACTCCGAAATGACCTCTGGTCGATTGCGAGTTCGTCCGTCCAGATAGCAGTGCGCAATGCCAGCAGCCTCGATCCGGTCTCGGGCCAGCGTGAGAAATCGGGTGAACTGACTGAACACGAGCACTCGATGCCCGTCGGCCACGATGTCGTCGAGCATCTCCATGAGGACATCGAGCTTCGTCGACGGAACTCCGATGTGGGTGTCGTCGACGAGGGTGACGTCGAGACTGGCCTGTCGAAGAAGAGTGAGGGACCGGAAGATCGCAAAACGGTTCTTCGACATGTCGTCCAAGAGACCGAGTACCTTCTGCCTTTCTCGCTGGAGATACGTCTGGTAGACCTTGTTGTGCCTCGAGTTGAGGTCGAGTTCGAGCACTTGCTCTTGTTTGTCGGGTAAATCGCTGGCTACCTGCTCCTTCGTACGCCGGAGAAGCAGTGGCTGAATGCGTCGCCTTAGTTGGGCCAACCGCTCGTCGTCGCCTTGCCTCTCGATCGGAATTCGGTAGTACTCCACGAACCGGTCGGGATTGGAGAAGAGGCCGGGAGCAGCGATCGAAAGAAGGGACCAGAGTTCCATCAGATTGTTCTCGAGGGGAGTTCCGCTCATGGCCACCTTGAATGGCACCGGAAGTGTCTTGGCCTTCTGATACGTCTGGGATTGCCGGTTCTTGGCGAACTGGGCCTCATCGAGGAAGAGCCCGGACCATGTGATCTCTGCGTACTCCTCGTATTCGAGGCGAAACAGGCTGTACGACGTGATCACGACGTGCGCGTGCGCCGCCATCTCCTTCAGGGAATTGCCACGACGTCGCCCGGTCTCGGTCACCGTCGCCACGTGCAGATCGGGCGTGAATTTCCGGCACTCTGCTGCCCAGTTGCCGACGACTGACGTCGGGGCCACGACGAGATACGGAGCGTCGCTCAGCCCCTTCTCGTTGGTATGACACATGAGAGCTAAGGCCTGCAACGTCTTGCCGAGGCCCATGTCGTCTGCGAGGACGCCGCCGAGTCCGTGCTCGAAGAGGAAGACCAGCCAGTTGAACCCGACATGTTGATACGGGCGCAGAGTGGCGTGGAGCCCGGCGGGCGCGGTGTGATCGGTCCTGTCGGCCGCACCGGCGAGCGCGCGCACGGAAGCCTCCCACTGGGAGATCTGAGCAGTTGCAACGCCGAGTTGCTGGAACTCGTCCCAAAGGCTTGCCTGGTAGCGATTGAGTCGGATGCCATCGCCACCTGGTGTCTCTTCGAGGGCGCGCGCCTCGGCAATCAGCTCGGCCAACTCGCGCAGCTCAGCGAGATCGAGCGAGAAGTAGGTGCCTGACGGAAGGATGAGGTGGGACCGGTGCTCAGCCAGGGCAAGGAAGAGTTCGGTGAACGGCACTGCTTCACCCCCAACCGTGACGGACACCGTTAGATCGAACCAATCGTTGTCAGCGGATGCCGATCCGCTCAGGTTGACCACCGGAGCGGCCGCCGCCTCGCGGTACTCGGGCGTGGCGCCGATCCATTCGATGTGGACGCCGTCGATCGCCTCGAGGATCGGGAGGATCTCGTTGACAAAGCGGACGGCATGCATGCCTTCGAGCTGGGTCTGGGAAGCCATGCGTCCCCGGCCCAGCGAGCGCGGAAACAGGTCAGGCGCTGAGTTGAGGATGCCAGCGACCTGCTGGATCAGGGCATCTTCGGCGACCTGCTGACGGCTCTGCCGGACAGAGGCCCACAGCGGCTCGCGCAACTCTTGCCCGAAGGCGCTCTTGGTCCACGTCAGTTCCAGTCGATGTGCATGATCTGCCTTGATCGAGAGAAAGAGCTTCGGTGCACGGATCTGCGGAAGCTCGACGGACCCGTCGCTCGATGCAACTTCGACTCTCTCGCGCAGTCTCGGGACGAGCATGCGCAGGAAGCGTTCGCTGTCATGGTCCGGTACTTCGACTCTGGCCAGCCTGAGAAACCTGCGCAGACTGTCGTCTACCGGCGTAGAGAGTGCGGCCAGGCCGAGTCCCGATGGCTCCGAAATACCCGAGGAGCGTTCAGTCTCGTGCCACCAGGCGATCCCATGCGCTGGGCGGCCGATGAGCATCGAGGTCTCCAGCGGAAGATGCTGGTGCGGTGTTCCGATGCGTGGTTCGACTCGAAGACCGGTCTCGGTCCGGGTCACGTCAACGGTGACTTCAGCCGCCGAAGGGAGCAGGGTCACCGGACGAGCGTTCCGCCCGGCCTGCAAGAGGGGAAGGTCGATCGCCTCGGCCTCGCCGAGGAGATCCCACAGTCTTCGGCTGTGGATGGATTCAAGCCGCACGACCTCGTCCGTGTAGCGGTATGAATTCCGCCCATCGCTCAGCAGGCCCAGGGCCAAGAACTCCTTGACCAGCGACAACCGCTCGCTGGCTCGACGTGACTTTGATCGTCCATAGCCGAAATAGTCGAGTCCGGACCAAGTGACCCCCTGCCGCACCCAGTTGCCGTTCTTTCCAGGAACGACAGGCCTCACGCGGATCCCAGGTCCTCCCGAACCGGAGGGACCCTGCTCGAGGACGAGATCGAACTGCAGCCCAATCTCGCTGGCATCACCATCGGTGAATTCTGTGTCCTCCGGGACGAGCAGCGCCTCCAGTGGCATCTCCCAATCGGTGGGGTCTGGCGGTGGCTGTCGCTGCACCGAACGGGGGTCGTCAGTCGACCCGCTGTTCGGCGGCACGTCTGTGACGGCAGCACCCCCACGCAGGAGTCTGAACGTCGGAGTGTCCCCATGACCGGACGCCGGCTCGTCGGCGAGCAGGAGGGCGACGGCGTGTTTGCAGTTCTCCTCGACCGGGCACGTGCACGCGGACCGGAAGGTCGAGAGTCGACCAGTTCCGGAGCGGGAGATCGTCACCGATGCCACATAGGGCTTCCTGGCGCTTCCCTGCACCTCACCGACGACTTGGGTGCCGCCGGGACTCCAGGTGCGTCGGCGCACGGCCCCAGATCGGGCGTAGCTACGTCCTCGGGCCAGTGTCGCCCTGCCGACGAGGCGAGCCAGGACTTCTTCATCAGCAGAATCGATCACCGCGCACTGTTCTCGATAGTCATGGTGATCCGATGTGCGACAAGCTCAAAAGAGCGCGCCTGCCGATTCCGACGTACGTCGGGTTGGTGCCTGACCTGCGGCGACGATTCCGAGATACACGTTCGGCGCCAGAGTACCCCAGGGTGGAGCTGATCGAACCGGGGGCACGAACGCCGGTGCCTTGGGTCGGGTGGTTGAAATTGTACTGATCTACTAGTACATTCGTACGTGTGGAGCCGGAGCCATCGATCCAGTTCCGACTCGATCGCAAGTCGGGGGTGCCGGCCTACCGCCAGGTGGTCGATCAGGTGCGTCGAGCCGTGCGGCTCGGCATTCTTCGACCCGGAGACCAACTTCCCACCGTCCGAGATGTGGTCAAACAGATAGCGATCAATCCCAACACGGTGCATCGCGCCTATCGGGATCTCGAAGCTCAAGGTGTGACCGAAGGCCGCCCCGGCAGCGGGACGTTCGTGCGGCGTTCGCTCTCCAAAGTGCCGGAGCAGCAGCCACAACTCCAACGCCAGCTCGAGAAGTGGATGCGCACGGCCAGGGCCGCTGGTCTCGGCGACGAGGCGATCGCGGCGCTGGTGGCGGAGGTAACTGAGTCCTCGAAGAAGGAGGAGACATGACGCATTTCGCTGCCCTCGAAGCCAGAGGGCTGGGTCGTCGCTACGGCACCAAGTGGGGATTGCGGGACTGTTCGCTTTCGGTGCCCGAAGGGTCGATTACCGGTCTCGTCGGCCCCAACGGTGCGGGTAAATCGACTCTGTTCCGCTTGGCGGCAGGGCTGTCAAGGCCCACGACCGGCACGGTTCGGATCTTCGGTGAACCGGTGGAGCCGAATTCGACCGGCCACCTCCGTCGGATGGGCTATTTCGATCAACTCAGACCGCTCTATCCAAACCTTCGAGTCGACGAACTACTCCGATTCGGCGAGAAATTCAACGACCAATGGGACAACGGGACCGCACTCGAGTGGCTCGACGATCTGGCTATCCCACTCAAGGCGCGGGTCGGGCGCTTGTCCCTGGGTCAGCAAGCGCTCGTCGCGCTCGCTCTATGCATGGGAAAGAGGCCCGACCTCCTTCTGCTCGACGAACCGGTGGCCAGCCTCGACCCTCTGGCCCGTCGGCAGCTGCTCGAGACGTTGCTCGCCACGGTCGCCGAACGGGGTACGACGGTGTTCCTCTCCTCGCACATCATCAGCGAGCTCGAACCTGTCTGCGACCGCTTGATCATCCTCTCGGCCTCCAACGTCCGAATATCGGGCTCGATCGAAGACCTGCTGGCGGATCATCGGATCATGATCGGTCCACGAGAGGAATCGACTCCATCGGGGGTCGAAGTCGTGTCGTTCCGACAGGCGGCGACCCAAACGACACTGCTGGTGCGGGGTGTCCCGCCCAGCGCGGGCTCGACCTGGCAGCTCATTCAGCCGGATCTCGATGAGATCGTGCTCGCCTACCTCTCGCAACGGTCCGATCAGGCAGGTGGGGTCGCGGGCGGCGCTCCGCAGCCGAGCCAGTTGGACCCATCGTGATCTGGCTCGTCTGGCGTCGCTCCCGGGTGCTCTTCGTCCTGACCATCGTCGCGCTGGCGGGGCTCGGCCTCTGGATGGTGTTGCTCGGCCATGCTCTGGTCGCGGCGACAACGAGTCATGCCTGCACGACACCGACGGGTCGATGCCCCGTGTACGCCGGAGCTTTCGCCTTGTCCAACCAGGCCTTGGCACTCAATCTTCTCCTGCTCGCCGTACCGTGCCTGTTGGGCGTTGTCTTCGGAGCACCACTGGTCGCGGGTGAGCTCGAGCGCAATACCAACCGGCTGGTCTGGACTCAGGGAACGTCGAGGACGAGGTGGCTCATCGTCAAATGGCTGATCGTCGGTCTGGTCCTCGCCGTGGTCGTCGCCATACTCAGCTTGGTCACCCAATGGTGGACGGGGCACGTCCATGAGCGGATTTTCCTGAACTTCGGCGAAGGGGCAGGCAACGGGCGCTTGCAGCCACTGTATTTTCCGGTGACCGGTGTGGCCTTCTGTGCCAACACAATCTTCGCCTTTGCGCTCGGCGCCGCTCTCGGAGCCGTGATCCGCAAGGTGTCGTGGGCCATCGTCGGAACCATCGTCATCTACGCAGCGGTCTCGATCCTGATGGTGGTCGTCGTACGACCCTCGCTCGCACCGCAGTTATTCGTTCCGTTCCCCGGCATGGTCTCCAACGGGCAAATCGTGAACGAAGGTGTGATGCAGATTCCCGCCGACGCCTGGAATCTTGGGTCGGGTTTTCGATATGAGGCCAACGTCACCGGCAACGTGTCGGCTGATGCCGTTGCGCAGGCCTGCGAGAACCGCCACCCCACGCTCTACGAGCCCTACCTCGACTGCCTGCAATCTCACAAGGTGCGGATGGGGGAGTTCTACCAGGCGGGGGATCACTATTGGCCGCTGCAGTGGCGTGAATCGGGACTTCTCGTCGTAGCATCAGGCCTGCTGTTCGGCGTCACATTGTGGTCAGTCAGGCGGTGGCGGGCCTAACCAGAGATCGATGGCCGAAAGCGGCTGTGAGATGCTCGGGATCACTCTGATGCCGGACCAGTGCTCGTTGTACGGAGAATTTTCCACGGGTCCGTGTCCGATCAGTTCTCGATGATTACCTGCTGACCACTTTGACGGTGGCAGAGAACACCGCAGACCGTGCACCCGACCCGGGAACGGCGCTGCCCCAACCCAGCGCCACCGTCGTCGGTGAGAGGGTGCCGATGCCGAAAGTATCGCCTGGAAACACGTTCGCGTCGCCGAACTGTTGCGACACGCGTGTGGCCCCGGAAAGCCAGCCTCCTGCACCGTCGCAGGCACTGACGGAGAACGTACGGAGGTAGAGGGCGTAACCGAGCGGGTTGTTGCTGCTCAGCCAGGCGACGTAGGCCCTTCCCGATCCGGCGCCGGTGACCTCGACGATGTGTGGCACATCCGTCTCGTCCTCGGTGGTCCGGAGAGGAGTCGACCATGTGTGCCCACCGTCGGTCGAGAACGAGATCCAGCCGATGTCCGTCGCTTGACGTGCGATTTGGCCCTGCGTGTCCCAGGTTGCATAGAGGTTTCCGGCGGAATCGGACGCCAGGGAGACGTCGTTCCACCATTGGGCAATCGTCATCTGTCCAGCTGCGGCTCCGACCTCCACCGGGTGCGACCATGTCCGTCCTCCGTCGGCGGACGTTGTGAAGTACTCGTTTCCGTTGGCGAGCTTCAACGTCGCAGGGTCCACCACCTGGTAGCCCTGGTAGAGAACGTCGACGGCGCCGTCCGGGGCAACGGTGACATCGCCCATGTCGGCGCCGCCGTCGGGATAGCCGGGTGTGACTACGGACATTGGCGAGAAGGTCTTTCCGTCGTCCGTCGAGCTCTGCATCACGACGTTCAGATCACCCTTGACCGCCCAACAGCTCCCGTTCGCACTACACCTGGACCCGACCTCCGCGTTCGAGGGGCCGTAGTCCCATGAGACATAGAGCGTTCCGTCTGGGCCGACCGCTATGTAGTCGGCGTCACCCCAGTTGTGGGTTCCCGATGGTTGGAGAGACTGCTCGATGGCGAAGTTCTGTCCTCCGTCGTGTGACACGTCGATGATCGGGTAGGTCTGGTGATCGATCCTTTTCATGAACGCGGCGTAGAGCGTCCCGTCTGGTGCGACGGCGAGCCATGGGTCCCATCCGTTGTTCGAACCAGGAAGCGCCAATGCCGGGGAGTAGCTCTCCCCGGCATTGGTCGATCGGGCAAAGCCGATTGCGCCATCCCCGTGGCAGCCCTCGAACGCTACATACGTGTCACCGTGAAGAGGGTCCGCTGCCTCAGAGGTGTCGCCGGTGGTGCCTGGGCAAGCCGCACTGACATCACTGATCGGACCAACGGAGTAGGCGACGCTCGCCGAGGCAGGCTGGGCGTTCGTCCCGGAGGCATTTGCCGATGGAACCGAGCCGCCGAACAGGGCCGCGAGAGCGATCCCCGAGAAGAGGGCGGGCGGGGCGATGCGTCGCCGGGTGTTCCTGAACTGCCACATGCCGTCCCCCTGTTCCGCCTAGGTCCTCGGCCGGTGAGGCCTGAATGCCAGCCCAACCTTAGGGGCCGCTCATCCCGATCGCCGGGAGGTCAAACCAGGGGAGAGAGGACGTCGACGGGCGCAACATCTCCGGCGGCACACTCGGACTGAGCCGCCTGCGGAGCGACGGGCGAGCAACTGGTTGTTCATTTGGGCCGGGACTGACAGTTGCCCGGCCCGTCGGTTTCCTGAGATGCCGGTGAGTGAATGTTGGCCGAGACGCGGCGAGGTTCTCTTCCTCTCTGGCCGGGCATTCCCGCCCGCAGCAGCATGCTCCGCCAAGAAGGTCGCATCGGGGAGGGGGGACCCGCTACGGTGCGGCCAACCCGGCAAGCCAGCGGGACGGGGCTCGAGATCGGAGAGCGACAATGACTTCGAAGTCTGATTTCACCGACGAGGAATGGCGGTTGATCCTCGAGGCGCCACCAAGTGCCGGAATGATCGTGGTCACCGCCCAACGGGGCGGGTCCTTTCGGGAGACCATCGCCATGGCCAAGGCATACGCCGAGGCGCGTCAACAGCATGGCAAGAGTCAACTTCTCGACGAGATCGTCGCGGCGAAACCCGAGAGGGATCACACGCACTATCACTCGCTGGAAGAACTCAAGCGACACGGACTGCAATACCTGCGTGATTCGGTCGCCCTGCTCGAGAGCAAGACCTCGCCGGAGGAAGTCGACGAGTATCGCCAGTTCATTCTCACGCTGGCGCAGAAGGTCGCGGCCGCCCATCGAGAACACGGTCGAGACGTGAGTGAGGCCGAGCAGACCGCAATCGACGACATCGCCGAGGCCTTGGGGCTGGGCGTCGGCTAGATCCCACATCGAGGGCGCCAAGCCCTGAACGAAGGATTGGTCAGCACATAGCCCCGTCCCCGGCTGACCCCAGCGTCGACGACCGGGACGCGGACGCCCAAGGCGGTTGCGTTCCGTGACTGTAAGTAGTAACTTACCGTTAGTGAAGACTTACGGAAGATCGCCGCTCGGAGTCTTGGCCGACCCCACCCGTCTCGCCATCTTCGAGATGCTCGCCGAGCAGCAGTCGATGGCCGTCGGAGAACTTGCATCGCGGTTGCCCGTGTCACGGCCGGCCGTCTCCCAGCATCTGAAGGTCCTGAAGAGCGTGGGCCTCGTGGCGGACAGCCCCGATGGAACCCGGCGCATCTACCACGTCGACCCGTCGGGCGTTGCCGAGTTGCGTACCTATCTGGAGCGCTTCTGGAACCTGGCGCTGGCGTCGTTCAAAGCTGTAGTCGAAGACACAGGAGGAACCAGTGACATCTCAAGCCAGTGACACGGCCGTGCAGACTTCCGTGGTCGTCTCGGCGTCTCAAGAGCATGCGTTCTCGGTGTTCACCGAGGGCATCGGGACTTGGTGGCCGCCCGAGCACCACATCCTTCAAGGTCAGCTGGCCGAGATGGTCTTCGAGCCGCAGGTCGGCGGGTCGGTGTACGACCGAGCCACCGATGGAACCGAATGCCGCTGGGGTCGGGTACTTGCATACGAACCGCCGCATCGGTTCGTGATCACCTGGAACATCAATCTGCAGTGGCAACTCGAATCCGATCTCGAGAAGGTGAGTGAGATCGAGGTGACCTTCATCGCTGAAAATGAGACCACGACGCGGGTCGAACTCGTTCACCGCAATCTCGAGCGGCACGGCCCCGGCTGGGAACAGATGCGCGACGGCGTTGGGTCACCGGACGGATGGCCGCTGGGGCTGGCTCGGTTCGCCGAGCAGGCGGCGACACACCACACCGCTTAGGTCGGTCGGTACATGACGACATACGTCTTTCGGCTGCAGGCCCCCCGCACGACGTTTGCTCTGGATATGGACGACCGAGAGCGGGAGATAATGGAAAGGCACGCAGCACATTGGCGGCCTTGGATCGATTCTGGCCAAATGGTGGTCTTCGGACCGGTCTTGAGCGAGTCGGGATCGTGGGGACTGGGCGTTGTGGAGGCCGAGGACGAAGATGAGCTCCGTGCCTTCGCCGAACTGGATCCGGTCGTGACAACGCGAACGGCCACGATCGAGATCGGCACGATGTTGGCGGGATTCATTCGTCGGAGCTGACCAGTCGGCGCCGATTCACCAGTACTCGCCTCGTGAATTCGGTCCGAGGACAGCGCCGCCTGCGGGGGTGGCTTTCCGGGCACGGCCTGTCCAGCGGAGGACAGTTATTGGGTTCAGCCGTCTCCGTGCCTGCCCGTGTGCATGACCCTGGCAGTGCAGGATCCCGCCCTGAGTCTGGACGAGGCCTGCGCCCGTGGAGTGGCCGTCCCGTGTTCCTCTTTAGCCCATGCGAGCGATCGCAAGGGCCGAGGCAAAAAGGACCACACCCCAAGACATGGCGAGAAGGGCGCGCTCGAGAGGCGCCAAGAGCATCCGCTCGTCGATCGGCATGTCCTCGCCGCTCGCCAGCTTGATCTGCCCTTCTACCGCCGTGCTGCGCCTGCGGATGAGCCTTGCCCGCGTACTGAGTTGGCGCTGCGCAACTGACAGCGCAAACGCCGCAATTGCCGCGATCACGGGACTGACGGACAGGCGATCCGTCTGGGCTACGTAAGCGACAAGTACGGGGAAAGAACCCCACGCCAAAGCGAAGCCCGCATCGTTGTGGATCACCCCACCAAACAGCTCGAAATTGTAGGCGACGACAAGAAGAGGGCCCAGCACCAAGAAGGGGATCAGGGCCCAACCGACACGGGAGACGCCGACGATACCAAGGGCTACCGCTGCGGCAAGTCCCACCGCAGTAGTGGCCACGAGGACCCCAGCCGGGATGCGAGTTCCGAGGGGCCGGCCGTTCAGTTCGTCGAGCGCGTGCGCAGCCAGACCCACCGCGAAGAAGAATGCCAAAAGTGTGGCCACCAAGCGCGTCGCGTTGACAGTTGGCGCAAGGCAAGCGCCGATCACGACGTAGGCCAAATGCCATGCCGTGTAGGGCGGATGGAGCAGCGTCCACCAATCGTGCCAGCCGCCGCGACGGGCGGCGTAGAAGGCCGGTCGTCTTTCTCTGGGATCTTCGGCAGCTGACTCTCCGCGCTGAGGCTCGGTCGGCGTTTCATCGCTGCCGCCTTGTGGATGCCCCTCAGTCACGTCTACGCGTACCCCACATGACCAGACCGCCGCCGAGACTCATCACGCGGATGCCGATGTTTTCGAACCCCGCTTTCCGCCAGGCGTCCTCCGTCCACGACAGGGGGTACTTTCGGTAATGCTGGGAGATGTTGGGGCCGAGGAACCGCCCTACTTGGAACCACTCGCGGCCACCGGTGATCCAGCCGCCGAGCGGGAGTGCGATGCGGGTGTAGAGCCACCACCAGAATCTCCAGAACCTGCTGGGGGGCAGGAGAAACTCCAGACTGGCGACCGCTCCACCGGGCTTCACTACTCGGGCCAGTTCGCCCAGCGTGGCCTGGGGATCATCGACGTAGCGAAGCAGGTAGGTGAACGTCAGCGCGTCGAAGGAAGCGTCGGGAAACGGCAATTGTTCGGCTCGACTTGCGACCAGGCCGATCCGTTCGCTCAATCCGGCCTGGGCCACGTTCTCCTGTCCCCGAGCGAGCATCTGTCTTGTCAGATCCACCCCGATGACGTCAGATGAGGTACGCGTCGCGAGCTGCAGGGCGACCCCAGCAGTCCCCGAGGCTACGTCGAGTGTCAGGTCAGGCGAAGTGGGAGCAATGTGGTCGACCATGGCCCGACGCCACCGCCCGTTTTGACCCATGGATAGGACTTCGGCCAACTGGTCGTAACGCTTGGGGAGGGACGAAAACAACTGCTGTGCGAAGCGGTTCCGGGCTCCGGCACTGTCCGTCGGCATGCGTTCCTCCAGGGGTGAGAGAATGTCACTGTAGATCCGAGCAGGTGGAGGGAACAGGTGAGCATGTCCCGCTTTGACGTGCTCGTCGTCGGGAGCGGACCAGCAGGTAGCGTGGCCTCGCTCGTCCTTGCTCGGGCTGGAGCGAAAGTCGCCCTGGTCGATAAGTCGGCCTTTCCACGAGACAAGGCGTGCGGCGACGTGGTCGGCCCCCGAGCTCTTCAGCTACTGAGCGACCTCGAGATTCCCCGGCCGATCGGGCCTGATGTCGGAGACATGCTCGTCGTGGGTCCCACGGGTCGCCGGGTGCGACTCCCGAGTGCCGATGGTCTGACGTATCCCGGCCACGGCACGGCGGCGGCGCGGACGGTGTTCGACGCCAAGCTGCACCAGGAGGCATGCGATGCTGGGGCCACATCATTCGTCGCTCGGGCACAGGAACCACTGGAGGAGAGCGGACGGATCGTCGGCTACAAGTTGAGCACGGGGGATTCGGTGAACGCAGACTTCGTGATCGGCGCCGACGGTGCCACGAGCGAGGTTGCGGCGGCCGCGGGTCTCGTCGATCCCAACGCTGTTCTGTGGGGATTTGCCGTGCGCACATACTTGCCACAGGCGGTCGAGCTACCCGCCATCGTCTTGTGGGAACCGACTCCTTGGCGGGCGTTCCCCGGTTACGGGTGGGTCTTCCCTGGGGACCAAGGGGGTGCCAACGTCGGGCTGGGCATTGGAACACGGTCGGACCGCACGGCCGGGGCCCGTGCCGTCCGGGCGCTACCCGAATTCCTCGCATATCTGCGAACCGTTGGCCTTCTGGACGAAGCGGCTTCGTCATTGACCCCTCGACGTCTCGGCGGTTGGCTCAAGATGGGAATGATCGGGACCACGCCGGCCAGGAGGCGGATCCTCCTCGTGGGCGATGCCGCAGGCTTGGTGAACCCCATGCAGGGGGAGGGAATTTCCCAAGCCATGACCAGCGGCCGTGCGGCAGCGGAAGCGATACTCAGCCGGCCGAGTCACGCCGCTGAGGAATATCGGTCCAGACTTGCCAGGGAGCACCTCCCGTTTCACCAGATTGCCGCGGCGGTGCACGCCGGGCTTGTCGGTCGCCCACGAGCAACCGCAGCGCTGGCCCGGCTTCTCACCGCGGCAGGCCATGGGGACGCGCTCTCCGGGGGTTGGGCCGTCTTTTGGAATGAGCTCCTCGATGGTGCACCACCCAATCGGCATCGTTCAGTGGCGAACGCGGTGACACAGCTTGGGCGGGCCGTGACCACCCGGAGTTCGACTGCCGCGTGGTTCAAAACGTCACTGGCATGAACTGCATCGTCCGATCGGCCCCCAACGCACGCCCGTGGACTCCGGCGAGCGTTGCAACCGATGAGATCCCGGGTCTGAGCGGTGGCGCCACGAGGACTTCGGTGCGAGCCTTCACCAGGAGAGACCCGTTTGGCCCGAGACCCACTACCCGTGACAAGTGAGGGCGTGGACGAAATCTGGCGAAATACCGCAATTCATCCCCCAGCAACGATCCGTGCACCGGCGACCTCCGTAGAGCTAAGCGAATGAAAGAAAATGTGTGGAGGAGACGAGACATGAATCACGGACCGCAGGACCGACGTTCGACCTCTAGGGTCCCGCTTGGACGGGTCGTCAGTGCCGCTGTGGCTCTTGGCGGGCTGTCTGGACTGGTTCTGGCTGATGTTGCCGCTGGTGCGGCGACGAGCGTCGTCGTTTCGACGACCAAGAACGAAAAGCTCGGGACGATACTGGTGAGCGGCAAGACGGTCTACACCTTGAAGGCAAGCAAGACGCCTTGCAAGGCTGCCTGTCTAAAGGTGTGGCCTGAGCTCCTGCTCCCGAAGGGCGTGAGTAAAGCGAAGGCTGGGACTGGCGTCACTGCGGCAAAACTTGGCACCGTGAAGCGGAGCAACGGAGCGTTCCAGGTCACGTATGCCGGCAAGCCGCTCTATTGGTTCGTGGGCGACAGAGGTGCGGGGCAGGTGCACGGGAACGTGACGGACATGTGGGGTAAGTGGTCCGCGGTGATAACGGCGAAGCCGGCCTCAGCGAGTTCGGGATCCGGTACGAGTTCCGGTTCCAGCTCGAGTTCCGGATCCGGTTCAGGCGGATCGACCGCCGGCTCGGGGGGAGTGTCGTTCTAGTGAAGGGATCCGAGACCGGGCAGAGGTCGTGTCGACCGTTCTAGTTGCGCCGCCTCGGTCTGCCGCTCCTCACCATACGGAGCGGCAAATTCGAGGGGCCAGTCGCCTGCGAAGCGCGCTGTCGTCACGGATCTACCTCCCTGCGGCCGCGATTGCCGTTCTGGCGGTCGCCTTGATCGGGATCGGTTTGTCTGATCACTGGGGAGGTGAGCGCTTTTACGGATCCCTGACGAGTCTTCAAGTGGTCTTGGTGGGCCCGTTGACCCTGGCGACCCTCGGGGTCTTTCTCGTCGTGGAGAGAATCTGGCCGGCGCAACAACGTCAGCTGTTCGCTCGTGGGTATCGACATGACCTGTTGCTCACGGTCTTCAACGCGACACTCGTTGCCCCGCTGGTGACCGCCCTCACGCTTTCCTTCGTTGCGGTGACTCGCCATCTGTTGCCGTGGATCGTCCTGCCGAGGATCGGCCCACTTCCGCGCTGGGGCGCGATTGCCGTGATAATCGTTGCGATGGACGGTTTGAACTGGTTTGTTCATCTCGCCAATCACCGGGTGAGGTTGATGTGGCGCTTCCATGAGCTCCACCATTCACAGGAGGACATGAGTGTGCTCACCGTTTTTCGGACCCACCCGCTCATCCACGTCTCCTATCTCGTCGCTCTGGTTCCGGGCTTGATGCTCCTGGCCAACGGAACGTTGTCGGTCACGGTTCTCGCCGTGTATGCCGCCGTGGTCGCTTTCGCCCACTCCAACACCCGCCTGAGCTTCGGGCCGTTGGATCGGATTTTCGTCAGCCCGAACTATCACCGCATCCATCACCGGTTGGACGGCGCACAGGACGTGAACCTCGGGTTCGCCTTGACGATCTGGGATCAACTCTTTCACCGGGCCGTGTTTCCGACCGACGACACCGTGCGGATCGACACCGGGCTCCCCGGGCGCCCGTTGGTTGTGGAACAGGCGACAGACCGTCCCCGACACCTCTTCGTTCTCGCGACCCAGCTACTTGCACCGTTCCGTCCGACGCCCCAGCGGGTGGAGTTCCCGTCAACAAATGAGATCAGCGAGATGACGGCACGATCTGGAGGTGTGGTCCCCCCAGACGAGCAGTCCCGGGAGAGACTGAACAAGAGCATGGGCGAAGTGGCTCGATGGTGACTGAAGCGGTCGTAAAACCTCGACCCTCGGCTCGGGCACTGATCGAGGCAGCAATCTGTACTCGGGTCCAACCGCCGGCAGTGGACTGGGCCATGCTCGCGGCTCGTATATCGCTGGCCTGGATCTTCATCTACTACGGGGCAGGCAAGCTCTTCGGAGCCTTCAACGGACCGGGTATTCATCGGACCGCGCTCTATTTCTCGCAGACAGCGCACCTGCATCCCGGTGGACTGTTCGCCGTCCTCGGGGGTCTGATCGAGTTCGGCGGCGGTGTGGCGGTCGGCGTGGGACTTCTCTCACGCCTGGCCGGGGTCGCCCTGTTCGGGGACATGGTCGCGGCGATGATCACGGTCACGTGGTCGACGGGGATCAACTCGGCGACCAATCCGCCTGGCTATCAACTGAACCTGGCTCTTGCCGTTCTGGCGTTGGCCGTCGCGCTCATCGGTTCCGGCCGGTTCAGTCTCGACGCGCTCATCGAGCGTCGGCTCGCTCCGTCATAGATACATAGGCTTTGACCAGTAAGAACTCGCTATCCGCCCTTTGCGTGGTTGACCGCCAGAAATCGCGATTGGTGTTCTTCTTTGCCCTCTGATTGGTATCGAGGCCAGGCGGCGACGGTCTCCACGGCTCGGGCGGGCAGGCGGGCCCCCGACTCGGCTCCCACTGCGGAGAACCCGAAATCATCCCCCTGTCCGCTGGCCGGGGTTGGCGGCCAGCGGAAGATGCGGCGAGACTCCCGTTCTAGGTTCGCGAGCATCTGAAGCAAGAGGGAGGGCCATCACATGGCAAAGCTGGCTGAGGGATTCAAGATCATTGATGCAGACACCCACTACACGGAGCCTTACGACCTCTGGACGAGCCGCGCCCCGAAGGGTTACGAGAACCGTGTGCTCCACATGGAGGAGCGCGACGGGCTGGCAACTTGGGTGGTGGATGGCAACGAAATCGGATTCGCTCGCGGGGGAGGCGTGGTCGCACGAGACAGTTCGAAGCTTCCCTTCTTGGATGCGCTCGAACGCGGCCTCGACTGGGTGCACGAGGGCGCCTTCGATCCGCAGGCTCGTTTGCGGCTGATGGACGAATGTGGCGTCCACGCCCAAGTGTTGTTCCCCAACGTGGTTGGCCTCGGAGGGTCGACGCTGAACAACGTGATCCCAGACGAGTCGCTCCGCATGCTGTGCCTGCAGATCTACAACGACGCCATGGCCGAGATGATGACGTCGTCGGGCAACCGCTTCATTCCGATGACCTTGATGCCGGCATGGAACGTCGACCTCTGCATCGAAGAGACGCGGCGTGCGGCGAACCTCGGCTTGCGCGGTATCAATATGACCTCCGATCCACAGGATGCCGGATCGCCTGACCTCGCCAACCGGGCGTGGGACCCGTTGTGGAAGGTGTGCTCAGAGCTGAACATGCCGGTGCACTTCCACATCGGATCGAGCAACACTGCGATGGACTTCTTCGGCAATTATTTCTGGGCGTCGCAAGACGAATACGTCAAGCCGGCCATCGGCGGAGCAATGCTGTTTCTCAACAGCGCCCGTGTGGTGATGAACACGATCTTCTCCGGCGTGTTCGACCGCTTCCCGGATCTCACCATGGTCGCCGTCGAGAGCGGCATCGGCTGGATTCCGTTCATCCTCGAGACGATGGACTATGAACTGTCGGAAAACGCGCCCGATCACTTTGGGGCCATGAAATTCAAGCCGTCCGAGTACTTCGCCAAGCATTGGTACGCCACCTTCTGGTTCGAAGAGGGTCACGGTCAACTGCAGAAGGTGATGGACATCGTCGGTGACGACCGGATTCTGTTCGAAACCGACTTTCCGCACCCGACCTGCCTCTATCCCTCGCCCGTCGAAAGTGTCGCCGAGAAGATGGGCGCCCTCCGCCCGGAGACACAGGCTCGGGTCATGGGCGACAACGCCCGCAAGCTCTACCGCCTCTAAGGAGGCTGCGCCGCCTCGCAATTGCTTCGTCTCCACGAGTCGAGGGCTGCTCCGAAGATGCAGAATCCAATCAAAAGCGGCGCCAGCAGGAACCACTCATTGGTGACCAGCGGGGAAATCGGTCTTCCGCGGCGAGGAACAATGGCCTCTCGGGAACTGTTAGAGCAACCATGAAGCGAATCGGATTTCTTTCGTTTGGTCATTGGACCCCTTCGCCGCAGTCGCAAACCCGCTCGGCTTCGGATGCTCTGCTTCAGTCCATCGATCTGGCGGTAGCAGCTGAGGAACTCGGAGCGGACGGGGCTTACTTCCGGGTACACCATTTCGCCAACCAGCTTGCGTCGCCCTTTCCCCTGTTGGCGGCGGTCGCCGCCAGAACCAACACCATCGAGATCGGCACCGCCGTCATCGATATGCGCTACGAGAACCCCCTTTACATGGCAGAGGATGCGGGCGCCGCCGACCTCATTTCGGGAGGGCGGCTGCAGCTGGGCATCAGTCGTGGGTCGCCTGAGCAGGTGATCGAGGGGTATCGCTATTTTGGGTACACACCGACTGATGAGGTGGATCAGGCGGATATGGCCCGCCAGCACACGCGGGTGTTCCTTGAGGTTCTCAAGGGCGAAGGCTTTGCCGAGCCGAATCCGAGTCCGATGTTCCCCAATCCGCCCGGGCTCCTGCGAGTCGAGCCGCATTCCGAGGGCTTGAGGGAGCGGATCTGGTGGGGCGCCGGCACCCGTAAGACCGCCGAGTGGACCGCCGAGCAAGGCATGAATCTCATGAGTTCGACACTGCTCAGCGAGGACACCGGCGTGCCGTTCCATGAGTTGCAAGCGGAGCAGATCGAGCGTTTTCGCAAGGCCTGGGCCGATTCCGGTCACTCCCGTGAGCCGCGTATCTCCGTGAGCCGCAGCATTTTCCCGATCGTCAACGACCTCGATCACAGGTACTTCGGCGGTGAGGGTGGCTCGCAGGACCAGGTCGGCTATATCGACGGTTGGATCGCGCGTTTCGGCAAGACCTACGCCGGGCAACCTGAGGCGCTCATCGAGGAGTTGGCTCAGGACGAGGCCATCGCCGCCGCGGACACGCTGTTACTCACGATCCCGAATCAATTGGGCGTCGACTACTGCGCCCATGTCGTCGACGCGATCCTTCGGTACATAGCCCCCGAGCTCAGCTGGCGGTGAGTTTCGGGCATCCACAACGTGGTGAGCTTCGTTCCACTTACTCCGTATGCAGATGACTGCCCGCTGATTCGATCCGCAATCGGATCCCGGTGGTGGTCGCTGCTCCCGCGGCAACAGCGCAACCGCGTCGCGTTCGTTTCGACGGGCCGTTTCTCGGAACTGGAACGAGTGGACCGGGTCCCCCGTTCGGGGAGGAGAACCGGGGGGTTCAGGCCGAACGGGGGCCGGGCCACCCTTGCGGTGCTCTCATGTCGGATTGAGCACTAATAGATGGCTACCCGAGGTCGCTTGACCTAAACCCGTGATGCCTGAACAAGAATCACCTGATTGGGTGATGACGAAGGCTGATTCTCTGTCAAGAATCAGAACTGAACAGGCGGCCTGAGCCTCCGATCATTCGGGAGGGGGAGCCTCCGGTCCCGTTCCAGCCGAACCGGCCCCGCCAAGCTCCAGAGCGGGGCCGGTTTCGCGTCCCGACGCCCAGGCTGGGCTTCAGTTCGAGGACCCTGGGACACACCTGAGGCGGAGCGCGATTCTTTTAGATGGACACCGGAGGGACGAGCGCGAGAGGAGGATCTTGCCGTCACCTCCCATCGGATTGAGCCTGAGTTTGCTCACGGCGCATAGTGGGCCAGAGTTCAGTTTCTTGTGCTGACGAGATATTGCTCACTGGCGTACTCGATTGTTTGTCCAGGGATCTGTGTTCACCTCCGGTGGCCCGGTCGGGCGGGCCAAGCTCCGCTCGGATCCAGAGCCGGGTGAACCGTCGCCGTCCCGACGATGGCGCGATCTGGCCTTTGACGGGATTGGCTTTGATCTCCCCGATCGCTGGCCTGAAGCGCGGCGGCACCTCCGTTGTATGAAAAAGTCGGGGTGTGCCACGACCTGATCAGCGCGAGCAGCGGCCCCGCCATCCGGGTTCTCGACAGCTCCTGGCTCAACGGCTGACGGCTCCGTCCTGGACAATGCCTGCTCGGGAGAGGCAGGCTCGAGCGTCGGGACGGTGCCCGTGAGCGAAGGCTCAGATCAGCAGATCCCGCAAGGGGAGATCGGCACCAGTCGGCTGGAGGCTTTCAGCGACGGGGTCATGGCCGTCATCATCACCATCACGGCGCTCAGCCTGAAGGCGCCTCTCAGCGGGTCGTTCAGCGCCTTGAGCAAGCGCTTGCCTGAGCTGCTCGTCTACATCTTGAGCTTCACTTTCGTCGGGATCTACTGGAACAATCACCACCACCTCCTTCGCGTCACGCGTCACATCAGCGGTGGCGTCATGTGGGCGAACCTTCATCTGCTCTTTTGGCTCTCGCTCATCCCCGTCGTCACGGAGTGGGTCGGCAGCTTCTACGGGTCTCATTGGCCCGCCGCGACATACGGCATCGTGGCCCTGGGTGCAGCGATCGCCTTCTCAATCCTCGTGCTGGCGATCATCAGGGCGAATGGTCGAGATTCTGAAGTCGCTCGCGCCATCGGGTCGGATCGCAAAGGGAATGTCTCGATCGCCCTCTATGCGTGCGCCATAGGGCTGGCGTTTCTCAGTCCTTACCTGGCGTACGCGTTGTATGCCCTCGTCGCCATTATCTGGTTTGTTCCGGATAGGCGCTTTGAGCGTCCGGGAGCGACACCTTCTCGAGTCTGACGCAAGTGGCCCAACTCACTCAGCGGGACAGTTGCGGATTGACGAGGACCTTCTCCCCAGTGGATTGCGTGGTGTAGCGCATGAAGATGGTGGGATCGAGCACGTCGGCCAGTGAGATTTCACTCGAGTACGTACTGGCAAATGTCGTCGTAAGTCCGACGACCACCCGTTTTCTGAGTTCACTGAATCGTTCGGGACCGATGCTCTGGAGAAAAGGAGTGAGCAACCACCCTCCCACGCTCCACGCGAATCCGAAGTTCCGGGTCAGTGTCGTCGGGCTGGGATCGAGGCCTCCATAGATGTAGACCTGCTTTCGAACTGTGGACCCATACCTCGAGTATTCCGTGGTCGATGCCGAGGCCGCCACCTCCATGGCACTGAGGATTTGACTCGCCAACTTTCCGCCCCCTGTGGCGTCAAAGCAGATTGTTGCGGAAGTCGCAATGAGAGCATCGGTGAGATCGCTCTTGAACGAGAGGGCCGATGAGTCGCACACGTACTGGGCGCCAATCGATTTGAGAATTCGCTCTTGCTTGGGCCTGCGCACGATGTTCACGAGGGGAATGCTCTCTTCGAGGCACAACCTGACCAGCATCTGGCCCAGGTTCGACGCCGCCGCCGTGTGGACGAGACCGCTGTGACCCTCCCGACGCATCGTCTCGATCATTCCAAGCGCGGTAAGCGGATTGACAAATGACGACGCCCCGATCCTCGCTGGCGTTCCTTCCGGAAGCACCAGACATGCTGTTGCATTACATTCCCGGTACTTCGTGTACATCGCTCCGCCCGCCACCGCGACGGTCCGTCCGACGAGTGCCTGTGCATCGGCCGAACGGCCGGCAGCCACGACGGTGCCCGCTCCCTCGTTGCCCACAGGTAGTAGGTGTCCCACCCGAGCGGCAAGCCTTCGGACTGCCCCCTCGGGAAGCGGCGCGGTGACGATGGGTCGGTCGGGCGTGCCGCCGACGGATGCCGAGTCCATGTCGGCACCGGCAATCAGCAGGCCAAGATCCGACGGATTGATCGGAGCCGCCTCCACTCGCACCAGGACCTGGTCGGGATCGAGGGGTGCAAGGGGAACCTCGACCAGAGAGAGTTCCAGGGTCCCGCTCTCGGTGATCAAGGAGCGGAGCTCGAGCGATACGGATGGAATCTCGGACGTCATGACTGGTCTCCTATCTCCATGACGGAGCGTGATCTGTGATTTCCGGCGCCGGCGAGCAAGCGGAGAAGGTGTGATCCACCTGTCCGTCACACAACTCTCAAAATACGCCGGCGTTCGGCGTGGGTTTCGCATAGGTCA
Source organism: uncultured Acidimicrobiaceae bacterium (assembly GCA_963754445.1). Lineage (GTDB taxonomy): Bacteria > Actinomycetota > Acidimicrobiia > Acidimicrobiales > RAAP-2 > Bog-473. The sequence continues at coordinate 752,075 of CAVWFT010000001.1, forward strand.
AACATTCCGTTCCAGCGCGATTCGTGATCTGTCCGCCGGACAACAGGAAGTGCTCGCCGTTGTGGAAGCTGCAGCGACCGAGCACTGTTCCCAAAGCAAACATCTTCTTGTACCCGAGCCACTGACCCCCGCCATCGGCGATCACGATCGAATTGTCCGAGGACTGCAAGAAGGTCCAGAGCTGGATCTCCCTTGTTGCACACTGTGAGACGTCTATCGGAGTGCCTGCGCTCGAGGTCGTGGCTTCGAGGCAAAAGTTCGGGTTGAGTGATGTCTTGCTGACGAGATCACCGCCAAATGACTGGAGCAGGAACGTGGAGCCGCTGGACACCGATTTGGCTGTGCCTGCGTTATTCCAAAAGCGCCTCCGGCTCCGGCCAACGATATGACGAAGAACGCGAGAAGAAGACGACGGCTCGATCCATTCACGTGATCTCCTTAATAGTCGGGCGGAGGATGAGGCAGTACTCCTCGCCCGAGCAACGTTAAGCCCAAACGTGAAACTTCTACCAAAGGTAGGGAGGGGGTCACAATGAACTACTCCTGCGATGGCGACCAACAGTCCTTATCTTGGGTTGTGAGCCCGAAGGCGGGCAAGTTGGGGCACGCTCGGCGTTCTGGCCATGCGAGGACGGTGGAATCTCCAGGGGCAAGAGATCCAGGAACAGCGCTGGCACCATAGTCAAGACCGTGTTCGCCGCCGTGGCCGCCGCCGGCCACGTACGATCGTGCGCTATGAGTTATGTAGTGGACTTTGTGAACGTTTCCACGATTGGACTCGAGTCATCGCCAGTGGCAGAGGCGCTCGCTGGGTTGCGAGCGCATGAGGCTCGGTACTTCAAGAACAAGTACGACGTCGTATTCGCGGTCGAACCGGCCGCCAAGTCCAAGAGGACCATCGACTGGGTGCAGCGCATCCTCAAAGACGAGCGCGACATTGCCATCGCTTCGCCTCCGCTTGAGGTGGTCAATCTCGAGGTCGAGAACATCCGGTGGCCCTACGTGTTCTACAAGAATGGCCTATCGATCAACGTCGCGTACGCGCTGGATGATCCCAAGAAGCGAGCTGTCGGGTTCAAGCTCTCAGAGGGGATGGATATCCCCGCCGAGCTTGCCTCGTTCAAATTCGCGCGACAGAAGTCCAAGCTCGCCGGCACCATCCGCGGGTCGTATTTCGTTGTCAAGGGCGAATACTGAGCCATTCGTGCTCAGCCAGCGGTGGCCCCCGTCTGACCCCCACACGTTCGGCCGATTCGCCGTCTGACGGACTGCCCCGAAAGCCGGAATGGTTTGGGCACGCCCATCTGCTCCATCCAGGGTGCGCAAGCTCAATTATGTTAGGCAACGACGCCTCTCACCAACCCCGTGGCGCTCTCTTATAGCGTCCGACGGTATGGAAATGGTACGCCTGGTAATCGTGTTTGATGCCGCAGACCCGTCTGCTGAAAGCGCGTTCTGGGATCACATTCTCGACGGCCACGTTGATGACGGACACGCACGATTTCACTGTATGTTCGATTCCTCCGGAACGTGACGGATCGGCGTTCAGTTCGCGCCAGACCACGTCCCGCCCGATTGGCCGGACGGAACTTCCCAACAGGTCCATCTCGATTTGCACGTCGAAAATCCGCGGGTGGCACATGAACAAGCCACCTCCCACGGCGCTCGGTTGCTACTGGCGGCTTCCGATTTAAGCGCCGACGAAGGGCACCAGGTCTACGCCGATCCAGCCGGGCACCCGTTTTGTATTGGCTGGGGGCATCCGTCTCCCCAGCACCTTGCATCATTCGTAGCCAAGAAGTTCGGACGCGCAAAGGCATGTGAGGAGCCAGCACCTCCTGTCTCCAGCTGAGTCAACCACTCTTGCGAATACCCGTCCTCCACGTCTCACGGAGCAGGCGCCCCCATCGGCGGGCTCATGGTCGCTCAGTCAGTACGCCACTCGAAACCCGCCGATGAAGTTGAGGGTGTTGCCGTCAGGATCCTCGATGGTCGAAATGCGCACTCCCTTGGAGGCGTCTTGGATCTGACCAGGCGAGAGCCCGCGTCCTCGAAGGCCCTTCATGTGTTCATCGAGGTCGGAAACGGCGAGGTTGAGGAACGATTTCCCGGCACGTTCACCATCAACGAAAACCTGGACCCACCCAGCGTCGGTGAGCCTCCATTCGGCGAGATTAGGCATCGGTCGGTTCGTCGGTTCTGTATCGAACAGTCGCTGATACCAGTCGCTAGAAACCGCCAGATCGGCGACCGGAATGACAGCAAGTACGTGGTCAATCGGCATACGTGACCCTTACCCAATCCTGGGGTCGCATCTCTCGACAGGCGAAGTTCCTCCGTGGCTCTATGGCGGGAGAATGCCACCAACGGGTTGATCGGGCATTCGGAGATGCGACTCATCAAAGGTCTTTGGCGGAGGGGAACCGGTCGGACCGTGGCCTCTCCAGCGTGGGTCACATCTTCTTTTTCCTCTTCTTTCCAATGCTCGGGAATCGTTTCTTGACCGCGGCTCTCACCTTCTTCTGTTCAGCGGCCGTGCCGTTCTGAGCCACCCTCGCAAGGGCGTTTCGAGCGTGTGCTTTATCCGGAATCGGATACTTGCGTTTCCCAGGAAGGGCAAATTGCTTCTTGCTCAGTTGCTTGCGCTTCTTCGTGCTCAAATCTTGTGCCATGGTCCAGAGCTACCCGCTGTCCTTGCACATGAACCTCGCGGGGTGCGGACACACGCCCGTATCTCGTTTGAGCGGCTGCGGGTGCGTATAGAAAAGGCAGCCTGGATGCACGTTCCAAGGAGGTCAGGACGCCATGCCGAAAGCGATCAAGGGAAATGCTGGGAGAAAGCCGCCAGAGCCCTCGGCGATCCACTCGGACATCGAGGAGTGGTGCCGACACGTGATGCCCGATCTGCAGCCCATCGTCGAGCGGTTGGACGAGTTGATCCGAGAGACCGTCTCCGACCTTGAATACGCCGTCCATCGAAAAAGGGCGTACTACGGTCTTTCAGAACTGGGATGGATCGTTGAAATAGCCGCCTACGACGTGTCCGTGAATGTCCTTTTTCTGGGGGGCGCCGACTTCGAGTCGCCGCCCCCGCTCGGAACGATCGACCGGACCCGATACATCAAGGTGACCAGCCTGGAGGACGCACAGCGCCCTGAGCTAAGGAAGTGGATTGAGCAAGCCGCACGCACGCCGGGTTGGAAGTAGCGACGGGAGCGAGAAGAAGGGTTTCACCTGCAGCCGCGGCGCCCAGCGTGAGCGCCGGCGGTCTCCATCACCCGAAAGGGTGATTTTAGTGGAATACGTGCGGGATCGCCCTGCAAAATCGCTAGTTTCTTAGGAATCGCCATTTCACGAGAGCTACTAATTTTGCTACCTCAACCACCGACTTGGTAGGACCCGATGAGCGCTGTTACCGAGCATGAGATTCGGGTCGTATCCGGCGACTTGACCGGGGGGACTCCCGGAATGGTCGAGGTGTACCTCACTGGCGAATTTGACCTGTCGACGTCCGCCGAGTTGAGCGAGATCCTGTTCGACGTGTTCACGTGGAGACCAAAGCGAGTGGTCGTGGATCTCGTTGCTGTGGCGTTTCTCGATGTCAGCACCCTTCACGTCATCGCTGACGCCTGCACCGCGGTTCGGGGTATTGGAGCTGCATTCTCTGTGTGCTGCGTTCGCGGCATGACGCGGCGCCTCCTTGAGATTCTGGACCTTGTTGAGCATCTAGACGTGTTGGTTGAGTCGCCGTGATGCATGAAATTTGGCGTTCCTCGCTTGGGCCGAATCCGTGTCCATGGAGAGCGAGCCTGCCGAAACAACGAGTTTAGAGATTCCGAAGGACTCATTCCCTGTGGGAGGCGGCGGGGAGTCGGTTTATGTGCGATTCCACCTCCAAGACTCGCACTACGGGAACATCGCACTCGACCCACCAAAGAAGCGATCGCTTGTCATCTTTTCGCGTGCGTGGTTCTGATCTCGCCATGGTCTTCGTCGTCGAGAATCACAAGCCTGTCCGCCTGTGGGCGGCGTCCCCTTTGTGGCGGTGCCCTCGTGGAAAGAATTGGGCGTCTTCGAGCACATTTTCATGGCACAAGCGCTGCTCGGAGGTACTTGCGCGATGGTGAAACCGTTCATCATCAGAATGGCGGAGACGACATTCGCCCCGAGAACCTCGAGCTCCGGACGAGTCCGCGACCAGCAGGCATCCGGGTCCGTGACGCCATCGAATGGGCGCGTGCCATTCTCCGACGCTCCGAGGGACCAGGCGCACCTCCAACGACTCTCACGATTGCACGTGAGCGCCCTTGGAGGTGGCGGGAATCGAACCCTAGTAGCCGGTTTTCTAAACGCGCACGTCAACGCCATCGTTTCGAATCTACTTGCCATTTAGCCGAGCCGGAGAGGCCTCGTTGGTACTCGTTGGCACGCACTGGCAATCGCTGGTTCGTTCCGCCCGTGTCCTATTCGTGTCCCACCGAGGAAGGGCATTTCGGACCCGTCTTTGTAGTGCAAGAAGGAGTCATCGAGGGTGCCCCATACCGGCACTTTGATGGCATGTCCGTGATCCGCAGCGAATGTGTGGCCGCCGCTCAAATCATTTGCACTTAGCCTCCTTGCTCCTCCACAATGAGGGCGAAGCTGCGCAATCGCTCCCCACAGAAGGACTCGACCATGGACGACCTCTCATCCCTCCCGCAGGCCGACCAGGATGCAATCGGCGTCACTCTCATGGCCCTGCTGAGCGGATTCCAGGAGCGCAATGCCGACAAGCTGGTGGGCGTGTACAGCGCCGACGCCGATTGGGTCAATGCATTCGGAAGCGTCAAACGGGGAGCGGACGAGATCGTTGAGTATCTCAGGGGCCTATTTGCGGACGACAACTTCAACGCTGGCTCCCTGAAGGCGCCGCCTGATACAACCTTCCGGGTTCTCACCACCGAGGTCCTCCTGGTAAACGCCCATCTGCAGGTCGAGGGTCAGAAATTGGTAGGCGGGGGTGAGATTGAGGTTCGTGACAACCATTCGCTACGTGTTCTTCAGCGCCAGCCTGATGGCTCGTGGCTCATTGTGTCGGAGATGTACAACGATGCCAACCAGGAGAGAACCTACGAAGGCCATTCATGAGGGTGTGCCCCTGATCGCCGGCTTGGGGTGCACCCCGTCTCCGACCGGACTGTCCTCCGTCCGATCACCCTGCCACGGGAGGACGCTCCGTGTTCTGGGTCGCCGAGCGTACAATCGGACCGGTGCCAGACGGTCCAAACCCCCCTTAGGCTATTGACCGGCAACGCCAGGCTGCGGCGCTGAACCATCTCCTCGGAGAGATTGGCCTGACCTCGGCCGAGCAGACCAAGTGGTGGAACCTCGTCGGCTACAAAGAGCTCGGCGGACGGACGCCCACTCAAGCCTGGCTGGCCGGCGACGAAAACTCCGTTCGTGCCCTGGTCGAGCAGTGGTACGAGGCCAGCCACGCGGCGGCTGCCCAATTGATCGGCAATGAGCAGTACCTCCTCGATCTTCGCCGAAAGCTCAAGGAGCTCGACGACAAGTACGGCTCCGGCATCATCCGTTCAGCCTGAAGGGGCCCCTGCGAGACACCCGGGCCCTGGAGGAATGGGCCGAGCGTGAGAACCCGCCGTACTCGATTTGGCAGCGCATCTCCGCCTGGGTTTCGGAGCTCGACACGGCGCCGTGGCGCGCACCGAGCGTTCCTTTCCCTGAGTTATCCGATCCGCCGTACTACGAGGTTCGCTATGCGGAGATCCCTGCTACCGACGGCGTCACCGTGTTCTATCGCCGAGTGTTCGACGGAGAATTCGTCGACATCATCGACGTGGCGCAAGTGCACTGAGACGCAGACGGCTCCATGACACCTTGGCTTAAGGCGACTCGTTTGACCGTGCCCTGAGTTGCACGACGGTTCCGTCCTTGGGCTCGGTCGCCGCCCGGAGCTCGTCGATCTTCTCGCTCAGCTGCACCTGCGTCCCCTCGAAGAGGTGGCCGTAGAGGCGAAGCGTCATGGCCGGGTCGCTGTGCCCCATCCGCTGGGCCAGAGCGAGGAGGTTGACGCCCAGGTCGATCATCACCGAGGCGTGCGAGTGTCGCAGGTCGTAGGTACGGAACGTCTCCGGCAGGCCGGCCTCCCGCAGGGCGGGCCGGATCACCTTCTCGCGCAGCTTGTCCCGGTTGAGTGGGTTGCCGTAGCGGGTCTGGAACAAGAACTCGTCCTTATTCCCCGAGCTCAGCTCTCCACCGTTCGCTCGCCGGCGGGCGGCCACCATCGCCGCCAGGTCGTCACAGAGCCAGGCCGGAATGGGGATGCGCCGGTCTCCGGCCGACGTCTTTGGTGGGCCCGTGACGAGCCCGAAGCCCTCGCTGTCGAAGGAGTGTACGGGCAGCACGGTCTGGCTCACATGGATGACGTGCTTGACGAAGTCGACGTCGCACACCCGTAGCCCGCACAGCTCGGCCGGTCGGAGTCCCGCCAACATCAGCAACCAGACCGCGGGTTTGTACGGGTCCTTCACGTGGGCGACCAGCTGGTGGACCTGCTCCATGCTGAGCACATCGCCCTCATGCAGCTTGCGGCGGGGGACTGGGATGTTGTGGTCGGCGGCCGGGTTGTCCTTGCGTACGTTGGCCCGCACCGCACTCTTGAGGACGAGCGAAAGGACGGAGACGCAGTCCCTGGTGTACTTGGGCGACAGACCCTGCCCGAGGAGATGGGTGATGAACTCCTCGACGTCGATGTAGCTGATGTCGGACAGCAGCCACCCTTCGAAGTAGGGACGCACGTGGTGCTGGAGGATGCCCCAGTAGCCACGGCGGGTGGTGGGGCGTAGCTTCGTCGTCGTGGTCCACCAGCGATCGGCCCACTGCTCGAAGGGGATGCGGGCCAACTTCGGATCGATCCACTGGCCCCGACGCATGTCGTGGCCGACGTCATCGAGATAGCTCTGGGCGTCAGCCCTGCGGTCGAATGTCTTGGAGTGCGAGCGGCCGGTCTTGTCCCGATAGCGGGCACGCCAGCGGCCGTTGGACCGCTTGTCGATGGAGCTCATTGGTGCCTGCTCGAGCTCGTAGGTGGCGCGACGGCAAAGCCCTGCCGCACCGCCTGCGGCGGTTTGGCCTCTGAGCAGCGGGCTACTCCGACCGGGTGTACCACGCCAACTCCGCTTCTCTCTTCTCCTCGGTCCGCTGTCGCTGTTGGTGGGCGGCGAAGAGCGATTCGCCCCTGTCGGTCCAGCCCGCCCCGACTGCGTGCCAATGACCATCGGACGAATGGCCCGTCGGCCCGTCATCGCCGAGCCGGCGGGCCTCGCGCCACTGGACTCGTGCGTCGCGCAGGGCGCCGAATGTCGTCGAGTAGCGGCGTGACTTCGTGAGGAAGTGCCCGCCGTACCCGAGGCGGTGGGCGTGCCGGGCGAGGTTGAACTCACTGAGCGCGGGATCCGCACCGAGCTCGAGCGCCGTGGCCACCATGCGGTGTAGATGGGTCGGCAGCTCCCGGCGGACCAGGTCCTCGAACGAACGGACGGGAGCGTCAAGGCGAGGGTCGTCACTCGAGGTCTTGGTGGCGTACTTGGCGATGTAGGTGGCCACACGCCGAGCACGCTCGTCGCCGTGGTCGAGGATTTGTACATCGATCTGGCGCCCCCAGAGGGCCGTCCCCTTCGGATGGGCCACGGTGACGGCGCCGGCCGCTTGCAGGCAGGCTCGAGCGAGGTGTCCGGCGTTGACCGGCGGGAGCGAGCCATCGGAGCCGTCGGCCCGCACGATGGCGTGCAGGTGCACGACACCCCGGCGCTGGTACTCGACCACCCGGCAGAAGGCGAGCCGAACCGCACGACGTGCATCCGCTTGCGTACGACCGAGCACGGCGGCGAGCTGGCGCTCGGTGTAGATCATCGTGCGCCGCCACAGCTCAGAGGTGCTGGCGTTCTGGAGCACGGCGCCCACGTAGTCGTAGCAACCGGGGCAGAGGGGAGTCCCGACCAGCTCGTCTCCGCGCTCGTGTCGATCACGGCAGCACTGCGGTCGGCCGTGGGCGCAGCGAGCCCGAGGATCGCCGGCGTGACACGGGGACACGGCAGAGGTCGTGTGGACGGCACCGAAACTCGGAGCGGTCAGAGTCAAGAACACGGCCGGGTGCAGGGCAATCGCCTCATCGACGCCCTTGCCGCCCTCAAGGCCGGCCCGGACGAGGTGGCGGGAATCTCCCCGGTACACCGCTGCGCACGAGGGGCAGCGGACTTCGGAGCGGGAGCCGCACGCCTTGAGGACGACGCCGTCGGGGAGCGATGCGCTGGAGAACGTCACGGTCTGCTGCCCGGCCGGACCGGAGACGACGAAACCACGGAGCCGGATCGGATGGCGGCACCAGCCGCAGCGGTCGCCTTGGGCCAAGAAGTCCTGCAGCTGACCGCTGCGCCCGTGACGGTCCAGGGCTTCGAGCATGGCGTGGTCGTCGGGATGCATGGCGTCCACGGTGGAGCGCCGGTGTGACAACGTCCCAGGTCAGAAGTGGTATCCAGCGGTACCCCGCGGGTACCAGCGAGCGACAGCGGGTACCAGCGGGAGACAGCGGGACACAAAATTTCTCGAAAGAAATTTTCGACGGAGGGGACCTCCGGCGCCTCCGGCCTCCAGCGGCCGTCGGCGCCGGGCCCCACAGATCGAAGTTCGTTCGAACTGTGGTCACGAGCTCTCGAAGTCCACCGAGCGTCGATGGGAGAGCTGTGAGCAGTTCCTCTACCTGATCAAGACGAGCTCTCGACCGGGCGGCCCGAGGTCGTCTGCGACAGACGAGGACGTCGGCGCCAGGACACGGATCCGTGTCTTTTCGTGTCCTGGCTGTGTCCTGCGAGGTGTCGGCGCACCTCCAACAACGTTCCGACCTGCACGTATGCAGCCGAACCGCTCTTGGAGGTGGCGGGAATCGAACCCGCGTCCTCCGGCACCGCAGTAGGCCTTCTCCGAGCGCAGCCGGCAGAGGATTGTCGAGGGTGGCACAACTGCCGGCGGCGGTGCCACCCCGTAACCAACGAAGATTTCCTCAGTGTTCAGTTGGTGTGAATCACTGAGTAAGCCCCACAAAATGACGCCCGATAACCAATCCGTGAGGCGGGGACTGGGCGGACGTCGCTACCTAAGCAGCGAGCGCGAGCTGAGGCTCGGCGTTTGTTTTTGGTTCCGGCTCTTTAACGTGGTTCCGGAGACCACGGCTCGCTTCTCCTACCTTGACAACCGAAGTCGAAGCCAATCACCCCCATGTCTGGGACATCCCCGGCCGACCTGACCGGTCAGGACAGTCTACGACGAGAACCCGGCGGGGCCTACGGCTCCGTCCAGCGGTTGATCTCCTTGGTGGCCCGGGCGGCCTCGCGCTCCTGGTCGCGGGCCATGATGACGTTGCGCTTGTCGTAGAGGCGACGTCCCTTGGCCAGGGCCAGCGACACCTTGGCCTTGCCGTCTCTGAAGTACAACGAGGCGGGGATGAGGGTGAGTGACTGCTGCTGGGTCTTACCCAGGAGCTCGTCGATCTGGCTCCGGTGCAGCAGGAGTTTGCGCTTCCGATCCGGGTCGTGAGCCCCGAATCCGGTGGAGTACTGCCACGGCGGGATGTGCATCTGGAACAGCCACATCTCACCGCCGTCCACCCGGGCGTAGGCCTCGTTGATCTGGGCCTTTCCCTCCCGCAACGACTTCACCTCGGAGCCCTGCAGCACGATCCCGCACTCGATCGTCTCCAAGAACTCGTACTCGCGGCGGGCGCGCCGATTGGTGGCGACCGTCCGGTCACCCCCGCGCTCTTCGCGGGCAGCCGCCCGCTTGGCAATCTGCTTCTTCGCCCTGGCCATAAGGGGTACGAGGGTACCCTTCACCCGTGCTCCGTCTGTCCCGTTCCCTCTATATGGAGATGGTCGCCCATTGTCTGGCCGGTCTGCCCGATGAAGCATGTGGTCTCTTGGTCGGGTCCTATGGGGGCGACGAGGCCACCCACCTGTTCCCGACGGGCAACGCCGCCGCCTCGGCCATGGTCTACGAGATCGATCCCAAGGACATGCTCCGGGTCGACCGCCAGGCCCGGGCCCTGGGCGCCGACATCATGGGCGTGTTCCATTCCCACACCCACACGGACGCCTACCCGTCCCCCACGGACGTGCGTCAGGCCACCGACCCCGGGTGGCACTACGTGTTGGTCTCGCTGCGTGACACCCACCCCGTCGTCCGCAGCTACCGGATCGTCGATGAGGTGATCACCGAGGAGCCGGTGGAGGTTCCCGGTCTGACGCTCGAGTCCCTGGGCATCATGGACGCCGCTCCTGCCCCCGCTCCCGCTCCCGCTCCCACTCCTGCTGCAGACCCGTGACCCTCGGCACCGCCGGCCAGCCCCGGTGATCGCCACCTCAGGTTCAGGTAGGCGCCGGAAAGGCCCAGCTCGCGACGGTGAATCACCGATCGCTGACGAGGCCCGGAGGGGGCCCGGACCCAGCGCAGTGCTCCTGCCCGTCGCTCTGTAGAATCGTTACCAGATCAGTCAACAATTGCCGACACACCCCTCGGGCCGCCCAAGGCGTGCCCGAGTCACCCGCTACCGCAACCGAACGAGGAGGCCCCGTGGCCGTCGAAGTCCGACTCCCGACCGTCCTGCGCAGCCAGGCCGGTGGCGCCGCCGTGGTCAGCGTCGATGGTGCGACCATCGGCGACGTGCTCGCCAAGCTCGTGGCCGAGTACCCCGGCATGGCCGGGCAGGTGCTCCAAGACGACGGCACCCTGCACCGGTTCGTGAACATCTACGTCAACGACGACGACGTCCGGTATCTGGAAGGCCTCGACACACCGGTCCCGGACGGCGCGGAGGTCTCCATCCTGCCCGCCGTGGCCGGGGGCTGACGCCCGAATAGGCGGTCACGGCATCGTGTCCTCGGAATCGGGTCTGGGCGTGGGCTCGGGGTCTCTTTACGCTTCGGTGCTCGACATGATCGGCAACACGCCGATGGTCGACATCAGTGCGTTGAGCCCCAATCCATCGGTGCGGATTGCCATGAAACTCGAGGGGCAGAACCCCGGGGGGTCCGTGAAGGACCGGGTCGCCCTTTCCCTCATCGAGGACGCCGAGCGCCGCGGCGTCCTGAAACCTGGCCAACCCGACCAGGTGTTGATGGAACCTACGTCGGGGAACACCGGCATCGGCCTTGCCATGGTGTGCCGGGTGAAGGGGTACAAGCTCAAGGCGGTCATGCCGACCAACGTCTCGGTGGAGCGGCGCCAGCTCTTGGAGCTGTGGGGCGCCGAGATCATCGAGTCCCCCGGGCCCGAGGGCTCAAACGGGGCGGTCCAGATGGCGCGCGGCATCGCACAGGAGCATCCCGAATGGGTGTTCCTCTATCAGTACGCCAACCCGGCCAACCCGCAAGCCCACTACGAGGGTACGGGTCCTGAGATCCTCCGCGACTGCCCGTCCATCACACACTTCGTCGCCGGTCTGGGCACGTCGGGCACCCTGCTCGGGGTGGGGCGCTTCCTGCGCGAGAAGCTGGGGGACGCCGTGTCGATCTGGGCCGTGGAGCCTCCCGCTGGTGAGATGGTCGATGGTTTGCGCAACCTCGACGATGGCTACATCCCACCGATCTTCGAGAACCTCGGCGGGGCAGAGCTGCTCGACCGCAAGACTGTGGTGCGTCCCCGCGAATCGATCGAATGGACCAGGCGGCTCACGGAGGTCGGGATCTTTGCCGGCATCTCGACCGGGGCGGCGCTGGCCGGAGCCGTGAAGTGCGCCGCATCGCTCCCCGAAGGTGAGCCGGCCTCGATCGTGGTCGTTTCCGCCGACGGCGGCTGGAAGTACCTCTCCACCGGGGCCTGGACCGACGACCTCGACGAGGTGACCGAGCGGGCCAAGGGGATCATTTACTTCTAGGGCCGGACGCCGTCGTCGGTCGACGAATCCGGTGAACTTGGCCGGCTCGCCCCTTCATCACGCTCCATCTCAGTCCTACCCCAGCTCAGGGTCACCATCAGCTCGTCCACCAGGGGCCTGAGTACTCAAGCTGGCCCCGACGCATGCCGACACCAGCGAAGTGAGAAGGGGACCGTGCTGTCTGCCGTCCCCTGCGGACATGTCAGGGACCTCTGGAATGCAGACCGTATGAAGATCCGACGCAGTCATCATGGCGTGGAGCCCGAGGCGGGCGACCTTCTCGTCGGGACCCACCATGGACGCGAGGCGCCGGGAGGTGACGCCGGGGTACATGAAGGTGACGGCATCACCGGCGACGAGTCCACCGAATCGAAGCGTGAGATGCCGACGCTCAGCGTGTCGGCGGGCGAAGGCCCGCGCGGGCGCCTGGGCGAAGTCCTCGTCGCTCGCGGTCTGGTCACGCCGGAGCAAATCGCGGCCGCTCTCGAGCGACAGGCCGGTACGGGCAAGAGGTTGGGCGAAGTCCTCGTCGACATGGATGCTCTCGATGAGCGGGTTCTCGTCGACGCGCTCGCCGACTACTTCGGTCTCGACGTCACCGACTTGCGCCGGGACGTGCCGGATCCCGCGGCCCTGGCGCTGATTCCCGAGGAGATCGCCCGCGAGTACCTGGCCATTCCGGTTCGGGTCGACGAGCAGGCGCTCCACGTTGCCGTCGCGCAGCCCAGCGACGACCTTCGGTTCCTCCTCTCCGAGACCAGCGGCCGCTCAGTCCGGCTTCGCATTGCGCCGATGAGCGATATTCGTTGGGCCATCGACCGTACCTACAAGGCGCTCGGGAGCGTCGACAAACTGGTCCAGGCCTTCGAGGCGGTCGAGACGACTCGCAAGAAGGTCACCAAGGTCGAGGCCTCTCCCACGCAGGTGGCAGAGAACGCGCCGGTGGTCCAGGTAGTGGACAGCATCATGACCCAGGCCATTCGCGACCGGGCTTCTGACGTCCACATCGAGCCTTCGCAGGACGTCATCTACATTCGCTACCGCATTGACGGTGCTCTCAAGGACGTGCTCGAGCTGCCCGCCAATATGGGCACCGGTCTCGTCAGCCGAATCAAGATCATGGCCGGCATCGACATCGTCGAGAAACGCCGCTCCCAGGACGGTCAGTTCTCGGTCGATGTCGACGGCAAGAGCACAGACGTCCGCGTGGCCACCGTTGCCACGATCTGGGGCGAGAAGTGCGTGCTCCGAGTTCTCGACAAGCACCGCTCGGTCCTGAGTCTGGACCAGTTGGGAATGCCGCACGACACGTTCGAAACGTTCGCCAAACTCGTGCGTGCTCCTTCGGGGATGGTGCTCTGCGCCGGCCCGACCGGGAGCGGCAAGACGACGACGTTGTACGCAACGCTCACCGAGGTCAGCGACCGCGCCCGTAACGTCATGACGATCGAGGACCCGGTCGAGTTCATCTTCCCGAAGATCAACCAGATCCAGACGAACGAGTCCGCTGGACAGACCTTCGCCACCGCACTGAAGTCGATTTTGCGCCAAGACCCTGACGTGATCCTCGTCGGTGAGATTCGTGACATCGAGACCGCGCGCATTGCCGTGCAGTCGGCCTTGACGGGCCACTTCGTCTTGTCGTCCGTGCACGGTAACGACGCGGCCTCGGCGCTCCACCGGTTCTTGGACATGGGGATCGAGTCGTTCCTCATCAGCTCCTCGGTGGTTGCCATCGTCGGGCAACGCCTGCTGCGCCGTATCTGCCCGTCGTGCAAGACCAACTACACGCCGACGGACGACGAGCTGACCTACTACCAGGAGAACGGCGGCGACATGAGCGTCGAGTTCTTCCACGGACCGGGCTGCAACTACTGTGGCGACACCGGGTACCTCGATCGGATCGGCGTCTACGAGCTCCTCCGGATGACGCCTGAGATCAAGCGGCTCGTGGTCGACCAGTCGTCACAGGATGCCATCCGAGCGCAGGCTCAGGCCCAGGGCATGCGGACACTCTGCGACGAGGCGATTGCGCTCGTGAAGGACGGCACGACCACCATCTCCGAGGTCATCAGGGGCATCTACACCGCCTAGCCGCACCGCGGTCATACATTCCGAGGCCAGAGCATGAAGCCCGCACGAAACAGTCGGCGGTCACTGGTGTTGGCCCAGTCAGCTACGCCGGCGCGTTCATCCGTGCCCGGATCCAAACCGCCAGGGCGTCGATCCCCGCCTCGCTGACGGGTTCGGCGGCCAGGGTGAGGATCCGGGCGGCCGTCTCCTCACCCTCCACGTCGCCAGCGGGCGGATTCCACGGGTGCCCGTTGCGCTGACAGAACTCGATGGTGGCGATGAGTGCCACCGGACCGTTGCCGTCCTTGAGTGGATGGTTCTTGACGAGATGCGTGCACAGGACGGCCGCCTTGGTGGCGAAGTCCGGGTACGCCTCGACGCCGCCGAAGGCGGCCAGCGGTGCGTGCAAGGCGGAGTCGGCCAGGTTGAGGCTTGCGTCCTCGGCGATCTTCTTGGCCGGCATCCCGAGCACCGCCTCGGCGATCAGGAGGAAATCGGCCAGCTCCAGGGGACGGACGAGGTCGTCTTGGCCCAACCCCTCCGCCTCGACGCCACCGCCAGGGTCCTGGTCCGCTTCCGGCGTCATTGCTGCAACCGCGCCAGGGCGCGCTCGTTCTGCCGAATGGCCAGGGTCAGCCGCATGTAGAAGGCCCGATCGGCCCGACGCCGTCGCACTGCGGCGGTGAGTGTCGGACGGCGATCGTCGTCACCGAGTTGCGCTGACGAACCCGAGATGCCGAGGTGACCGGGCGACGGCGCACCGGTCGCTCCCCGCTCGCCGTCTCGGGGATCTGCGTCGTTCCCAACCTCCACCCACTCGATTCTACGGTTGCTCCTCGCCCTGCGATGTCAGCGTTCGGCCAGGTCGCAGAGCTTCCTGACCGTGTTCCAATTGCGGGTCGTGCTCACCACGCCGAGTCGTCGCTCCAAGAATGCGCCGCTGTACTTGGTCTCGTTGTACCCGTCGGGAGTGTGGACGTACACCTCCCGACCATCCACGACCAGCTCGTCCCGACGACTCGGGGGCAGCGGGGTGAGGGAGGCCAGCGCCTTCTTGGTCGGCACGCTGGCCAGGAAGGTCACGTGGTGGCGGGCTGGGTCTGCTCCCGCCTTGGGGTACGGGCTCGCCTCTCCCACCCGCAGGAGTTCGGGCACGGTCCTGAGCAGTACTGCGGGCGCCGCACCGAAATCGGCCGCCAACCGCTTCTCGATCGCCGAGACGATCGACCGCTCACTCCTCGAGGAAGTCCTGAAGAGGACGTTGCCCGTCTGGATGTACGTCGTGACGTCTCCATACCCCAGGGCATCGAACGACTCCCGCAGATCCGCCATCGGAATGCGGCCGTGGCCGGCGACGTTCACGCTCCGCAGCAGTGCGACGTAGTGGGGCATGCGAGGATGAACCTATCGCCCTGAGGCGTCGACGCCCCGGGCGAGCCGGAAGGGTCCGAGGTCGATGCGCGGCGCCGAACCGTCCACCAGGTCCGCCAGGACCTCGCCCAACAGAGGGCCGAACTTGAAACCGTGCCCGCTCGTCGCACACCCAACGACGACGTCGCCGCGCCGATCGAGCACGAAGTCGGTGTCGGCCGAGTTGTCGTAGATGCAACGCTCGGTCGCCACCGGCACAGGATCGAGGAGAGGCGCCATGCGGCGGACCGCGTCGACGAGCGCTCCCACGAGCTCGGGGTCGTCCTCCAGCACGGTGGGATCGCTCGGGTCGTAGTGGGGGAGTGCCGTGCCTGGAGCGTGGGCGGAGACCTTGAACGCCCCCTTGTGCACGCCGCTCCCACCGTGGACGGGCAGCCCGTAGACCATGCCCTCACCCCATTCGATGAAGACCGGAATCTCCCGGACCGCACCTGGGGCCGACGGCCCTGAACGGAAGTAGGCCACTTGGGGGATCGAAGGCGCCGAACTCAGGTCGGCGGTGCCGACCCCGGCCAAGCCCAACGAGGCCGGGCCGGCGCAGACCACAACTGCGTCGGCCCGGAAGACCCGCCCGTTCGAGGTCGACACGGCCGACCCGCCACCGCCACCGCCAGCCGCGTCGATCGCCGTGACCACCGCACCGCACTCGACCTGGAACCGGAACCCACCGTCCGCCAAGAGAGCGGCGAGACACTCGTCTGCCGCCAGCACGCCCGAGTCGGGCTCCCAGAGCACCGCACCGTACGGCTGCAGACCCCCACCCCTCTGCGCCGCATCGTCGCGGCGTGAGCCACTCAGCCGAAACACAGTTTTGTGCCAGGGCATCCGAGACTGCTCCAACCAGCGCAGGATCGCCGAAGGACAGCTGGCCGGTCACCTGCAGCAACGACCGTCCGCTCGATCCCTCGAGCGATCTCCACAGTTCCCGGGCCTGCAGCGCCATATCCACGTAGTGGGGTTCCGTGTAGCCGAGCCGGAAGATGCGGGCCTGACCCTTGGAGCCGCTGCGCTCGTGACCGACGCGGGCGCCGGCCTCGAGGACGACCACCGACCAACCCCGACGGGTGAGCGACCAGGCGGCAGACAGGCCCAGCAGACCGCCGCCGACCACGACGCAGCGGCGATCGGATTCCACGCCGACGATCATAGGAAGCCAGCTGTACGAGACGCCGAAACAGGTCCACGCCGAAAACCTCGCACTACAGTCCGCCCGGTGATGCAACAGCCGGATTCGGCGCCCGCCAAGTCGGCACGGCGGCCCGACACCGAGGCGACCGACCTGACATGGGGCGACGACGCGGGCAGCGAACCGTCCGAGACCGACCCCGCCCATACCGACGAGCTCTCTCTCACCGGGCCGCCAGGCCCAACCCCCGGACTGCACAGGGCGATCAAGGCGATCGGATTCCACGTCGGGGTCATCGCCCTCTTTGCGATCCCCGCCATCGCCCTCTGGTGGAACGTCTGGACGACGCACCCGAGCACGACGATGACCTGCTCGTGCGGAGATCCGGCCCAGCAGGTGTGGTTTACCGCCTGGCCGGCGTTCGCCCTCGCCCACCTGCACAGCCTCGTGTTCTCGCACTGGGTCAACGTGCCCGACGGCGCCAACCTGCTGTCGAACACCAGTGGCACGCTCGTCAGCGTCGTGTTGGCGCCGATCACCTGGGCCTGGGGTCCGGTGGTGGCGACCAACGTCGCGCTGACGCTGGCCCCGGCGCTGAGCGCCTGGGGCTGCTTCGTCGCCGTACGTTCCCTCGTCACCTGGAAATGGGCTGCCGTCCCGGCGGCGCTCATCTACGGCTATTCGACGGCGATGATCACCTCGATCGTCTACGGGCACATCTCGCTGACCGTCCTGGTGGTGCCGCCGATCCTGTTCTCCCTGCTGCACGAGATCGTGATCCGCCAAGAGCACTCGGTCCGCCGTGACGGCCTCTTCCTCGCCGCCCTGGTCGTCATCCAGTTCTGGATCTCGCCCGAGGTCCTCGTCATGTGCGCCCTCCTGACGGCGGTCGCCATGGTGCCGGTACTCGTCGTCGGTTGGCGACAGATCCGCGTGCGCTCCGCCCATGCGCTTCCCGCTCTTGCCCTCGGCGTCGGCATCGCCGTGATCCTGCTGGCCTATCCCGTGTGGTTCGGGCTGCACGGTCCGCAGTCGGTGACGGGAGTCCTGTTCCTCATCGCGCCGATCTCGGGCGTACCCCTCTACGGGATCGTCGATCCCGGGCCCTACGGCGCGCCGAATACTCCGTTCGAACACATCGGCGGCTATCTCGGACACAATGGGCCGACCGCTGACTACATCGGCATCGATGCGCTCGTGGCCATGGGGGCCGCCGTCATCATCGCCCGACGCCGGGCGCTCGTCTGGCTGGTTCTGTTCGTGGGGTTCGTGGCCTTCTGGCTGTCGCTCGGCTCCTACCTGGTCGGTGTCTCGCCCTGGCTGTCGACACACCTCTGGCTGCCCTGGCACCGCCTCTCCCAAGCACCGATCCTCAAGGAGATCCTTCCCGACCAGTTCGCCGCTTTCATCGCTCTGTTCGTCGCTTTCTTGTTGGCCCTCGGGCTCGACGCCCTCTACACCCGCCTGACGGCCCGCGCCGCGGCGACCAGCCGCGCTCCGCGGGTTGGCTCAGCCGCCGGAGCGGCTGGCGGAGCAGCCGTCGATGCCCCGGAGACCCCCGACCGCGTTCGGCCCCACGATGGGGCAACCGTTCCTGCTCCGGCCAAGAGCGCAGACAGCTCAGCCCAGGAACCCCAAGAGCGCATCCTGGAGTGGTGCACCCGGCACCGAGTCGCCGTCACCTCGCTGGCCACCCTCGTCGTCGCGGCGGTTGGCCTCATCCCGACGTTCATCACCTACGACCTCCCGCTCACCGTCGAGTCTCTGCAGACCCCGACCTATTACACGAAGGTCGTCCCGTCATTGCCCGCGGACGACGTCTTCTTGACCATCCCGTTCCCCATCTCCGGCGAGGCCCAGCCCATGTTGTGGCAGGCGATCGACGGATTCCACTTCCGACTGGCGGGCGCCGCCCTCAAGACGCCCAACGCGGCAGGCGGCCCCGTCCAGCACGGGCTCCCGGGCTCAGCTCGATGGATCCTCACCGGCCTTTCCGACGGCAGCCGGATCCGGGCCACCGGGACCGCCTCCGAGATTCTCGCCGTGCGCTACGCCCTCGTGCACTGGCACGTCGACCGCGTCGTGATCGCAGGGAGCAGCATCGATCCCGTCTACGCATCGGGGTTCTTCACTGAGACGCTCGGCACGTTGCCGGTGTACGACCAGGGAGCATGGGTGTGGGACCTCAAGCCAGGCTGGAAGAAGACGGCACCGGCCTACGGGGCCCCGCTCGCCGGTTGCCGGGTCGCCGCCAGCGCGCCGGCCGTCGCCTTCCATCCACTGTTCATGGCCAACTGCGTGCTCTCCCACGGCGGACGCACCGCCTGAACGTAGCCCTCGGCCCCTCGGCCCCTCGGCCCCACGGCGCTCGCTGCCCGGTTCGCGGCTCGGTCGGTCCGACCCGTCCTAGTCTGGGTCCGTGCAACCGATCCTCCATCTCTCCATCCCTGTGCGAGACATGGACGAAGCACGCGACTTCTACGTGCACACGCTCGGGTGCGAGGCCGCCCGAACCCGGTCCGACTTCACCGACATCTGGTTCTTCGGGATGCAGGTGACGTTGCAGGATCGCCCCGACGAGGCGGCCGGACTGGTCCCCGGGGGCTCCCGACACTTCGGCGTGACCCTGGGTCGTGATGACTTCGATGCGGTCGTCGCCCATCTGCTCGATCTCGGCATCGACTGGATTGCTCCGGTCTCTACCGACGACGAAGGCGAGGACACCGAGCAGACGAAGTGCAAACTGGCCGATCCGAGCGGCAACGTGATCGAGTTGAAGACGTATCGCGATGTCCAGGCCGCCCTCGAGATTTCGCCGCACTCGTACCCCGAGGAACTGGCCCACGGCAATTGAGGGTCGACATCGCCGGTACCGGGTCAGCGGACGGAATTGGCTCGACTCCGGCGCGACAGGCTGAACCAGTCGCAGTCGTCGCCTACGGTGTCAGGCCGGGTTCGTAAACCCGAGCCCAGATGCCGAACGACGGCGTGCAGGAGGGGTTCGAGAGGAGTGCAGTGGCAGGAGACGACGTGAACGGCGCAGGGACGGCACGCCAAGACGGCCGAGCGGTCGACCAGCTGCGGCCGGTCAGCTTCCAGCGCGACTACACGGTGATGGCGCCGGGTTCGGTGCTGGTGACCTTTGGGCAAACCAAGGTGCTCTGCACGGCCTCGGTGGAGGAGCGGGTCCCACCATGGATGCGCGGCAGCGGGCGCGGCTGGGTGACAGCCGAGTACTCGATGTTGCCGGGTTCGACGCCTGAACGGGCATCTCGGGAGGCGGCCAAGGGCAAGCAGTCCGGGAGGACCCAGGAGATCCAGCGGCTCATCGCCCGATCGCTGCGCGCCGTCTGCGATCTCGTTGCGCTGGGCGAGATCCAGATCACGGTCGACTGTGACGCCTTGCAGGCGGACGGCGGGACTCGCACGGCGTCGATCTGTGGCGCCTATGTCGCCCTGCACGATGCCTGCACCCGCCTGGTACAGGCCGGCACCATCCGGAACCACCCGCTCACCGACTCCGTGGCCGCGATCTCGGTCGGGATCATCGACGGGGTGCCCATGCTCGACCTCCCCTACGTCGAGGACTCGCGGGCCGAGGTCGACATGAACGTCGTGATGACTGGAGCGGGTCGCTTCGTCGAGGTGCAGGGAACGGCCGAAGGTATGGCCTTCAGCCGCAGCGAGTTGGACAGCCTGCTCGGACTGGCCGAGGCCGGTATCAAGGAGTTGACGGGGCTGCAGTCCGCCGTGCTGGCCGAGCCGCCTGCTCGGCGATGAGCGACGGGGACAACCCGGCACCCCTGCGCCTCGTACTGGCGTCAGCCAACCCGGACAAGGCGCGTGAGATCGCAGCCATCCTGTCGGACGCGCTCGAGGTGACGCTGCTGCCCCGACCGACGGAGGTGCCCGACGTCGTCGAAGACGGCGAGACGTTGCTCGACAATGCCCGGCTCAAAGCGCACGCACTGGTGGCGGCCACGGGCGTGGCCGCTGTGGCCGACGACACCGGCCTCGAGGTCGACGCGCTCGGTGGTGCCCCAGGCGTCTACTCGGCCCGTTACGCCGGTGAGGACGTGACCTACGCCGACAATGTCGCCAAGCTGTTGCGGGAGCTGGCGGCATTGCCCGACGGCGGGGGTGAACGGCGGGCCCGATTCCGCACGGTTGCCCTGACCGCCTTTCCCGACGGCTCGGAGCTGTGGGCCGAAGGTGCGGTGGAGGGGGTGATCGCCGGGTCGGGTCGCGGTGAGGCCGGGTTCGGCTACGACCCCGTCTTCGTGGTGGCGCCCTCGGAGGGCGGCGATGGCCGCACCTTCGCCGAGCTGGCGGCCGGCGAAAAGGATGCGCTCTCGCACCGGGGCCGGGCGTTCCGTGCCCTGTCCGCCCTGCTGGCCGAACGAGCGGGTTGAGCGTGCGTCGGGCGAGTGATCACCCGACGCACCCCGGGTGGCAACCCGATCCTGCTGACGCCATCGGCGCATGAATCTGTCGGCACGGACGAATGTGACGGGACGCTAAAGAAACGGACAATTGGCGCCGATTGCCCGATGTGGTCGCGACGAATCCTCGCCCCGAGATCGACTGGCACGGCTGGGCCGCCGTTCCGGGTCCCGGCGACGAATGGCAAGAACTCATCGTCGCTTGGGGCCCTGATACCGAGGTGCTCGACCACCTCGGTGGCGGCTTGCGGGGAGACGTGCGCCAGGTCCGCGTGGAGCAGCGCATCGGTGTGGGGCGCCTCAGCGGCCGCTCGAGAGCATCACTCGATTGGGAACTGCACCTGCTCCGGGAGGTCGGCGGCGCCGGACTCCGCGTGCCCGTGCCCATCCCCACCGCCGTCGGGTCGCGTCGCAACGACCACCTCGTGATCACCGAATGGATCCCGGCTCGGGCGCCGACGCCGGCCGACGACACGCGGCGGGCGCGCTACCTCCATCACCTGCACGCACTCACGGTGGACTGGAGTCAGCGTCCCGGCTCCCGCGCCTCGCGCGAGCTGATCGACGTCGAGAGTGGTGGGGACATCAACATGTCGCTACTGCCCGATTCGGTCAGCAACGCGTGTCGCCTGGCCTGGGACGCGCTGCCGCCGGGAACGCTCTGCGCGGTGCACGGTGACATCGACCCGTCGAACTGCCTGATCGGTTACGACGGGGATGTCGTCATGGTCGATTGGGACAAGGCGCGCGTCGACCACCCGTGGTTCGATCTCGCACCCTTGTCGTTCGAGGCGACCGGACTGACCGAGAAGCAATATCGAGTTGCCCGTCGAGCCTCGTGTGCCTGGGAGGTGGCGACGCACTGGCCGACCAATGAGGTCTACGCACGGCAGCGCCTGCGCGAAATGCAGCGCCTGGCCCTCTGATCTCGCCGGGTCAGAGGCTCGAGCTCGAGCCCCGAACCTCAGAGAGCGGCCAGGGCGGGCGCCAAGGCCCGGAATTGTTCGAGCGGGAACTCGAGGTGGTCTGAGATCGCCTGCACGCAAACGTGATTGGCTCCGGCATCGAAGTGCTCGGCCAGCCGGGCGGCGATCTGGTCGACGTCACCCCACGGGATGACGGCGTCGATGAGCCGATCACTTCCACCGTGCTCGATGTCGTCGTCGTTGTATTTGAAGCCGCGCAGATTCTCGGTGTAGTTGGGCAGCGAAAGGTATGTCGCGGCATAGCCTCGAGCGAGCTCTCGGGCCCTGGTCGCATCGGGCTCGAGCACCACGGCGACCTCGGGAGCCAGGATCGGGTCTGGGCCGAGAATCTCTCGGGCCATGGCGGTGTGCTCGACGGGCACGAAGTAGGGGTGCGCGCCGGCGGCGCGTCCGGCCGACAGCTCGAGCATGCGCGGACCAAGGGCGGCGAGCACTCGACGTTCGGGCGGGATTGGATTCTCGGCGGCGTCGAGCCGGTCCAAGAACTCGACCATCTTCGAATAGGGCTTGGTGTAGTCCTGGACGATGACGCTATGGCTCGTGCCGATGCCCAGCGTGAAGCGGCCTGGGTAGCGAGCCTCGAGCTCCGCCACCGGCGGGGCCAGCTCCTCGGGTGTGGTGGCCCAGATGCTGACGATGCCGCTCGCGACTCCCGCCGTCGTGGTGCCGGACAGGAGTCGCTCGAAGCGCGGGGACAGTCCGGGGTCGAAGCCGCCCGATGACCACAGCGTGCGATAGCCGAGCGCCTCCATGGCCGCCCCGGCGTCGAGATCGGGCTCGTTGGCCACCGTCCAGCTCCCGCTCCACCATGCGCCGACCCGACCGAGATCCATGTCCAGCACGGTAGCGGAGGGACTGACCGTTTCGACGCGGGTCTGTTGCACCGGGTCCTGTCGGCGGTCCTGGGGCAAAGTTGAGCAGTCAGTGACATTCGGACCACTTGAGCAGGAAAATCTGTTCGAAATCCGCTCAAGCGGGTATGGAAGGTGACGATGTAGTTGTTACCTGATTGTCAGGGACCACAGCGTTGACGCACGAACCGTGCGCGAAGGTGACCAGCCAAGGGGCCACGCTCGCACACGGGATCAGGGGTGCGTGACCGGCAGGGTCGTGCGGATCACCCGCACGGCTGGGTCGGGCGACAAGTTGGTTCGTTGCAAGACGCAGCACCGCAGTCGCAGCACCGAAGTTCGCAGTACACCCGCCTGGGGGAGCGCGGTAGATCAGTCCAGGCGTAAGAGGCGGGCTGCTGTCCCGCCGAGGAAGGCGTTGGCCGCCGTGTCGGTGAGTGGCAAATCCCGCGCGGCGGCCACTGCCTTGTCCAGGGGCAGGAACGGATGGTCGGACGCGAAGAGCACCCGGCCGAGACCCCGGGACGAGTTCATGAAGTCCACCAGGCCGGGGTCCATGTATTTGGCCGAGTAGGCCGAGTTGGACAGGTACAGATCCGGCCACTTGAGCATGTACTGGATGAGCAGGCTCTCGTAGGGGTGGCCCATGTGAGCACCGATCACCGTCAGTCCCCTGAAGTCGATCAACACGTCCTCGAGGAGCTGGGGGTGCTGGCAGGCCGAGCGCACCTGGGGGCCCGGGATGCCCACGTTGATCGAGACCGGCAGGTCGAGCTCGGCGCACGTCGCGTAGACCGGGTAATACAGCTTGTCGTTGAGCGGGTACTGGTGCACGAGCGGAGTGACCCGCACCAGGGCGACGGCGGGGTGGGCCGCGAACTCACGCAGCCTCGTGCACTGCCGGACCGGGCGGTCGGGACGGTCGACCGTGAGAGCCACCCGGAGTCGAGTGGGGTGAGCTCCTGCTTGATCGAGCAGGGACTCGGTCTCGTTGGCCCCGAGACCCGCCGCGATCACCCCCACGTCGATGTGGCAGGCGTCCATGGTGACGATGAGGTCGTCGATGGTGCGAGCGGCCTCGAGATCGCTGCCCAGGAGCTCGGTGACGCTGTCGTGGCCTTGCTGTCCGAGGAAGGCCTTGGCGGACTGCGGTGAGAGGGCGTTGACCCAGAGGTCGACGACGGTCATGCGTTGGGGGTTGGTGTCTCGATTCCCGCCGCCTGATCCTTGGCCGCCGCCTTCGCCTTCGACTTGCGCAGGTAGCGCACGCCCGTGGTGAGCGACTGCTTGATGAGCTGGTCGTTGTCCTTGGAGATGAAGGCGTGCACCCGCTTCTCGAGGAGGAGCCTGAGGAGCGGATTGAAGGCGTGGTAGGTCTCGGTGAAATGGACCCTGGTCCGGCCTTCGCCGATGTCCTCGAGCCGGGTGAAGCCCTCGGCCTGGGAGAGGAGCGGGCGTCCGACGGCGGTGTACTTCCACGATTCCTTCGGCGTGACCTCGGTCAGCCACTCCCAGGACTGGCCTTTGCCCCCCGTCATGAGGTACTTCGGGACCCGGAACCAGCAGTGACGGATGAGGCCGTTTCCGATGTCGTCGCCCGGGTAGAGGATGTCGATGGTGACATCGCCCGACTGGGTGTGGGGGATCCGGGCCCAGAACAGCTGCCACAGCTCGTCCACGGTGGCTTCGATGTCGACGTAGTAGTGGTGCTCTTGCACGGCGGTCACCCTATCCCCCGAACTGACGCCGGTGTCAGGTCGGGTGTGGCTCGGTGGGACCCGGTGTGGCCGGTAGGGTCCGAGCCCTGTGAAGGTGGCATTCGTGGTGCCCCGCTACGGCGCCGACATTCATGGGGGCGCGGAGACCGGGGCGCGCATGTTGGCCGAACACCTGGTGGCGGACCGTGACTACGAGGTCGAGGTTCTGACGACCTGTGCCGTCGATGCCATGAGCTGGCGCGACGAATTCCCCGAGGGCACTACGGTCGAGCGTGGGGTGTCGGTCAGGCGCCACCGATCGCTGGCGGGTCGCAACGAGAACTTCCATCCGCTTTGGGAGGTCCTGCGCCGCGACCCCGGCTCGGCCACGGCGGCCGACTGCGCCACCTGGGTGGACTGGCAAGGCCCGCTGGCGCCGGATCTCGTGGAGGCGGTGGCGGCGAGTGAGGCCGACATCATCGCCTTCTACCCCTACCTCTACTACCCGACAGTGCACGGATTGCCGCTGGTGTGCGAACGGGCGATCTTGCACCCGGCCGCACACGAGGAGCCGGCTCTGCACTTGCCCCTGTTCGACGGCCTCTTCCGTCAATGTCGTGGTTTCGCGTTCCACAGCCGGAGTGAGCGCACGCTGGTGAACGAGCGGTTCGGCGTGGCGACGACGCCCCAGGTGTTGATCGGTCTCGGCGTCGATGAGCCGGAAGGCGATGTGCATGCGGCGAAGGACGCTGCGCTGCGGGCCGGGTTCGGGTTGGACGAGGACGTGCCCTATGTCGTGTGCATCGGGCGGGTGGACGACCAGAAGGGTACGGGGATGCTGTGGCGCTCCTTTCGCTCCTACAAGGAACGCCACGGAGGATCGCTCCGACTCGTGTTCGTCGGTCAGGTGGTGAACGCGCCGGAAAGCTCGGACGACATCGTGTTGACCGGCATGGTCGACGAGGTGACCAAGTGGGCCATTCTCCGGGGTGCCCGCGTGCTGATTGCGCCGTCACCGCACGAGTCGTTCTCTCTCACCGTGGTGGAGGCACTGACCGTCGGGGTTCCCGTTCTCGTGAACGCGGCGTGTGGCCCGACCCGCGAGCACTGTGAGCGATCGGGGGCGGGCCTGTGGTTCGGCGATTTTGCCGAGTTCGAGGCGTCACTCCTGGCGCTGACCGCTGACGAGACCTTCCGCCGGGTACTGGCGGATCACGGTGCGCGCTATGTCGACGCCAACTTTCGCTGGCCGGTGGTCTTGGACCGCTACTGCGCCTTCTTGGACCGTTTCACCGGCGGACGTGGCGCGGGTGCCGGTGTGGGCTCGATCAGCTCGTAGATCGTCCGGAGCTCAGGGGAACGGAGTGCCATAGCGGTCGCGGTGGGCTTTCTCCGAAATGGGCGAGCGGCGTGGTGGGCCGAGCGGTTTCGGGAGGTGGCCGAGCGGGATCACGGCGACGGGGATGACCTCAGAGGGGAGTCCGAGGAGCTGGGCCAGGTCACCGCCGCCGAGAACGGGCAACGTGGTGAGGGTGGAACCGAGACCGAGAGCGTGGGCCGCCAGCAGCAGGTTCTGGACGGCCGGGAATACCGAGGCGTCCATGGCCTGGGCGAAAGCGAGCCGGGTGTCCCCGCAGACCACGACGAGGACCGGCGCGGCCGCCACGCCGCCCATGGCACCGTGGTCGACGTCGGCCAGGAAGGCCGGGCTGAGACGATCCTGCTCGAGGTCCTTCGCCCCGCCCTGCCAGATGCGGGCGGTGATGTCGCCGATGGTGGCTCGGAGTTCGGGATCCTTGACCACGACGAAAACGAAGGGCTGGCTGTTCTCGGCGCTGGGGGCGTGGGTCGCAGCGGTGAGGATGCGAGCGATCGTGTCGTCGGGAATCGGGGTCGGGAGGAAGGACCGTGCGGCACGCTGGGTGTGAACGACCTCGAAGAAGTCCGGTGCCATTGGCGCCAGATGGTACCGAGCCGGAGCCGGCGATGGCGGGTGCGACATCGGACGACGACGTGTCCGGTGGGCCCGAGGGTGGATTGGGCGGCGGCGAGAGGACCCCGCTACCTTTGGCGCTGCGCCGGCCGGGGGTCGGCGTGCGCCTAATCGGCGTCGGCGTGTCTGTGGCGCGGACCTCGGAGCCGGGGCGTTCGAGGCGCAGGGGACAGGAGGCTGAGCATGGCAGATGATGCTGCATCGCAAGAGGACGTGTTGAAATCGGTCATCGGGCAGTCGACCGGGACGTCCAAGGTGGTGGCCGAGCGTGGCCCGGTGGAGCACTTCGCCGACGCCGTGCTGAGCACGAATCGGATCTATCACAGCCCGGCGGCGGCCCAGGAGGCCGGCTTCGGGAACATCCCGGCACCACCGACATGGCCGTTCGCCATGGAGTTCTCGGGGAAATTCGCGGAGCTGCAACCGAAGGATCAGCCCAAGGGAAATCCCATGATGACGGCGCTGGCGCCGTTGATGGCCAAAGGCGGCTTGATCCTGCACGGCGAGCAGGAGTTCATCTACCACCGGGCCATCGAGGTGGGCGATGTGTTGATCGGTGACGGCAAGATCACCGACGCCTACCAGAAGGAGTCCAAGGGCCGGACGATGACGTTCATCGTCTCGGAGACGGTGTGGACGGACGAGAAGACGGGCGACCCGGTCGTCACGGCTGTGTCGAACCTGATTCACCGGTCCTAGTCGTACTTGGTTCGACTGGCGGCGACCGCGGCAAACGACGAATGTGACGAAGGGACTGAATGATGGGTGAGAAGAAGCTTTCTTTCGACAGCGTGCAGGTGGGTGACGAGGCACCGGTGATCTCGCACAAGCTGACGCGGACGGACTTGGTGAAGTACGCGGGAGCGTCGGGTGACTTCAACCCGATGCACCACGACGAGGTGGCAGCTCAGGCGGCTGGGCAGCCGAGTGTGTTCGGGCACGGCATGTTCTCGATGGGGATCTTGGGGACGGCGTTGACCGACTTCGTTGGGATCGGCAACGTGCAGCGTTACCAGGTGCGCTTCGCCCGCCAGACTTGGCCCGACGAGGTCCTGTCGTCTCGGATCGTGGTGACGGACAAGCGCGAGGACGCCGGCCAGAAGCTGATCGACATGACCGTGACGCTGTCCAATGCGGATGGCGAGGACAAGCTGGTCGGGGAGGCAACGGCCGTACTCGGCTGAGCAAACTTGTTCGTCCGGCTCCCGTTTTCGCGGCATCTCGGAGCGTCGGTCCGGCGCCGAGGAGCCGGAGCACGAATGTGTTCCGGCCTGAGGGGTTCCGGCGATCCGCCCGAGCGAGGGGCCCGCAGTCAAGGGGTGCCGCCGAGCGTAGCGAGGATCCGAAGGCATCCCCTTTACGGCGGGAAGCGAGGGCGCACAATCGTCGGCGCCGGGCCGGACGATGAGGGCGAGCGGGAGCGAGCTCGCCCGGTCGCCCTCAATCCGCGTCGGGCCTCGTCGGGTCGAATCGGAGCGGCAGGCGAGCCGGGCCCCAGATCCCGAACGTCGATGGTTTCCATTCAATGGTGTCTGCCAACTCCAGGTTCGGCATGCGACGGGCCAGGATGGGCAGAGCTTCTTGGAGTTCTGCCCTGGCGAGAGCGGCTCCCATGCAGAAGTGAATCCCCGCCCCGAACGTCATCTGCGCCGTACCGCGCTCGCGGGTGATGTCGAACACTTCAGGTTGATCCCACGCGGCCGGGTCACGATTGGCGCCGGCCAGCGATGTGGCGATCAAGGTTCCCTTGGGGAAGAGCACGTCTCGGTAGACGACGTCCTCCGAGGCGAATCGTGCGGTGCCCCGCACGGCGCCGAGGTAGCGCATGGACTCCTCGACTGCACGCGGGGCGAGGTCGGGTCTGTCGGCCAAGAGTTTCCATTGATCCGGGTGCTCGCTGAACAGCGCCACGGAGCATGCGAGTTGATTGCGAGTGGTGTCGGTACCGGCCATCAGCACGGCTTCGGCCAACATCGCCATCTCATCGGTGGTCAAGCGGTCACCCTCTTCCTCAATCGCGATCAGGTCGCTCAGAAGGTCTTCGCGAGGGTCGGTGCGGCGTTGAAGGATCATCGTTCGGACGTAGGCCGTGAGCTCTGCTGCAGCCCTCTCGATGAGAGGCATGTCCTCTATGAGGTTGGCGTTGAAGATGCGGAAGATGTCAGTGGCCCATGCGGAGAAGAGCTTCCAGTCCTCGGGGGGAGCGCCGAGAAGTTCGCAGATGATTGGAATGGGGTAGGGCTCACAGACATCAGCGACGAGCTCGCACGTTCCTCGATCGCTGATCCTGTCGACCAGTTCGCTCACCACGCGTCTCATGGTCGGCCTGAGCCGATTGGCCGATGCGGGTGTGAAGGCAGGGGCAACCAGCCGGCGCAGACGGGCATGTTCGTCACCCTCCATTGAGAGGATGGACTCCCGCCGTCCCTCCGTGAAGGCGGAATCGTCGATACCCTCCATCTGCGTGATCATGGAGAGGGCGGAGTGGAATCGTTTGTCGCGCAAGATGGCAGTGACATCGGCGAGACCGGTGAGGGCGTACCCGAGCTCACCCCGGGCCAACCAGTGCTGGGCGCGAGCTGCGTCCATGGCAACGATCGCATCGTGGCGATCGAGACCCATGATGTCCAAGTGGGGGAGCGTCAGTTCGGAGACCAGTTGAGCCACTGCGGGTCCGTTTCCTCGTGGTCGATGTGTCGCTGCCGCGTCGTTCGTGCGAGCGAGCGAGCGAACGAACGAACAAGTCTGCAGCGTAGCGTCACAAAGGCAAAATCGGGAAGCGCCGATGTCACTGCAATGGAGGCCGCGAAAGACGTTGTCAAGTTGGACGTGGGGCCGACAGCTGCGCTCGGCACTGTCTCGGCGGTGGACGCGGGTTGATCGAGGGCAAGCCGTGGTCGCCGGAGGACTCACGCCGTCGCCGGGTCCGATGGCTAGCTCGAACTGCTCTTCATCGCGGGATGGCGCTGCACCATCAAGGGCATGAGAAGCGATTTCGGGAAAAGGTGGGCCAACCCGGCCGCCGTTCTGTTGATCGCTCCCGGAATGACCACGGATCGGCCGTCGGCCAGTCCTTGGACTGCCGCCTTGGCGACGTCGGGGGCGGGAACCCACATGATCCTCGGGAGAATCTCACTCGCTTCGTCATCGGTCATGCCGGCAACTTCTGCGAAACCGGTCTCGACTGGTCCTGGGCAGAGTGTGGTGACGGTGATGCCCGTGCCCTTCAACTCGGCGCCGAGTGCACGCCCGTACGAAAGGACGAAGGCCTTGGACGCGCCATAGCACGCCTGCGCGGGAAGCGGTTGGAAGGCGGCGGTCGACGCAGTGTTGAGAACGGCCCCTCGGTGGCGTGTGACCATGCCGGCCACGAAGAGTGTGCAGAGATCCACGACCGCTTCGACATTCGTTCGCACCATGGCCAGCTCGTCACCGCGGTTCGCTCGGTAGACCGGACCCATCGTGGTGAAGCCGGCATTGTTGACGAGAATGTCGACCGTGAGACCCCGATCCTCGATGACGGCCGGCAACTCGCCCCTCGACTCGGCGACGGTCAGATCGGCTGCGACGACCTCTGTCCGTACGCCGTGGGCGCTGCTCAACTGGTCCGCCAGCAGCTTGAGGCGATCCTCCCGCCGGGCCACCAACGTCAATCCGTGGCCGCGGGCCGCCAATTCACGAGCGATTTCAGCGCCGATACCCGATGACGCACCGGTTACCAGTGCGGTCGTGTTGTCCTTCGGAGTGGGGAGTGCCATGTCGGCAGCGTATTGGAGCCGGGCCATCCCGACCGTATTGCGGGATCCGGCCGGTTGGATCAACGGAGCATGAAGTTCGTGTGACCACCTGGCCGTTTACCAGGAACTTCGCGAACACCCTGTTCGCGTGGGGTTCACAGGCGGGAGGTCGAGGCAGATACTGGAACAAAACGGGCGGCAACCGGAGCACCCGCAGTTGCCCCGAGACGAAAGGAGCTGCCGATGCCATCGACACGCTCGACCGAGGAGGGCGATCCGCCGGGTTGAACCGGCGTCACCGATGTCGGTTTCGGTGACGCTCGTGGAACGATTGCTTGGTGTGAAGCCCGGCGCATGACAATGGCCGCGCTCGCGCCGGTGCGTGTGCCGGCCGGCCGACAAGGCGGCCCCCGCACCATCTGCGCCGCAGGCTGGAGCCAAG
Organism: uncultured Acidimicrobiaceae bacterium; assembly: GCA_963754445.1. Classification (GTDB taxonomy): domain Bacteria; phylum Actinomycetota; class Acidimicrobiia; order Acidimicrobiales; family RAAP-2; genus Bog-473. Next base: position 782,779 of record CAVWFT010000001.1, read on the forward strand.
AGATCGTGTCTAGTTGAATTCCAAACGTGTAGAAGGACCGGTCGAAAGGCCGGTCCTTCTCGCGACAATGGCTCCGGCGTGTCAAGGTGGGACCATGACCGGTCGTCGGCTGCCGATGTTCCCTCTCGGAACGGTCCTGTTTCCACATGCGTCCATGCCGCTGCATGTGTTCGAGCCACGCTATCGAGCGATGATGCGCGACTGCTTGGAAGCCGATCGGCGCTTTGGCGTCGTCCTGATTGAGCGCGGTTCGGAGGTGGGAGGCGGAGACCAGCGGTCGACCGTCGGAACACAAGTGATAATCACCCGTGCCGGCGAACTACCCGATGGCCGTTGGGTCCTCGAGGTGACAGGTGAACGACTGGTGACCATCGATGAGTGGCTCCCCGACGATCCCTATCCGGTCGCCCTGGTCAGCGATCGCGAAAGCGTGGCCACAGCGACCCCTCCGGGGGACCTGGAAGTTCTGTTGCTCGCAGCGACACAACGAGTCCGAAGGGCGAGGGCGCTGATGGCCGAGCAGGGAGGGGCGCCGGCACTACCGCCTGACGCCGAGCTCGACGGGGGCGGGGACGTGGATATCGCGGCGTGGCAACTGTGTGCGACCGCTCCACTGAGCACCTACGACGCCCAGCAGTTGCTGGCGGCGGACGACGGTGGCCAGCGGTTGTCACGTCTGACGCAGTTGATGGACGAGCTCGAGTCGGACCTGCAACGGATGCTGGCCACCGAATAACGCGGGAGGTCCTTTGCCTATTGACAGTGAGCCTGCCAATTGGTCTACGATTCCGTTCCGGTGACCGCGCTCCAAACGAGGTCGACCTCGAAGTCGACCTCGAATCCAGGCTCTCAATCCGTCATGCCGGCTCCGGCGGCGATCGACGGACGTAATCGCAGACGGATCCTTTCCTATGACCGAGCGGTCGATGCGCTGTTGGACCTGATCGAATCGGGGAACTCGGCGCCGAAGGCGCAAGAGATCGCGGATCATTCAGGGATCTCCGTTCGAACCGTCTTCCGTCTCACAGCGGATATCGAGTCCCTGCATGCTGCAGCGGTCATGCGGCAGATGGAACGCACCGCACACCTCTACGTGCGGTTGCCTCGGGAAGGAGCTCTGGAGCTCCGAGTGGCTGCGCTGATCCAAAACCGGGCAAAGGTCTTCGAAGCCATAGCCCCGATCCGACGTGTCGGCGACCGGCTCGTCGATACGTCCCCTCAGATCGCCGACGGCCTCCAACTCCATCACCTCGTACTGCGCACCCAGGTGTCCGAGGTCTTCGGCGAGGAACTTAGGGCTCTTTCGCGGAGCCGACGTGAGACAACTCTGGCTGCGCTCGACGTCGCCGCCAGCTGGGAGACGTGGGACCAGTTGCGCAGAATCAAAGGGCTTTCGATCGGTGCGGCAAGTGGGGCAATGAAGCTGCTCGTGTCGGGTGCGCTGCGGACCTAGGTCCACGCGACCACGGGGCGAGGCCAGCAGCGCCACCCGATCACAGGGCGGGTCGAGAAAGCGGTCAAAGGAGAGCACATGGCAATCATGCCGACCGAAGAGCAGTTCACTGAGTTTGCCCGAGGGCGACAGGAGGGCGAGGTCATCATGATCAATCTGCTCCACTTCGCGCGGCCTGCGTCTGATGACACCGATTCCGGAGTTGAGGCAACGGGGCAGAGTGCCTATCGCGACTACGGCGCTCAGGTGATCAAAATGGTCGAGGACCGCGGCGGGAAGGTCATCTGGACCGGTCGGCCCGAGAACGTACTCATCGGTGACTCCGACGCGGACGCCTGGGATCTCGTGGCAATGGTGTCCTACCCGAACCGCGCTGCATTCATCGACATGGTGACATCGTCCTCCTACGGAGAGGCGCACCAGAGCCGAGAGCGCGGATTGGATCGCACCGTGCTCTTGGCCTGTGAACCCTTTGTGGATGTGCTCGACCGGCGAGAAACCGTGCCGGATGCCTGACTTCACGTCCTCCGCCGCGAGCGAGAGCAGCGTCACGCGACGAAGAAATATTCTTCATCACCACGGGTCAACTGCGCTACGACAGCCTGGGGTGCAACGGCGCGACGACCTCGTCGCCGATCTCTACGCGAGCCTGCCCGCGGAGATCCGCCACCTCCGGGTCATTTCGCCCACCTAAGGCAGCGCGGCATGGCGGTGCTCGGCAGCGTGAGGTCGAGATCCGACCGTCGAATCAGGGTCTGCTCGGCCCGTTGGTCGGGCGGGTTCATTCACGAACGCGGTCCCACGGTCGCACGGGGGTCGACGCCAAGATCTGACCGTGGGGACTGACGAAACGCACCTCGGCCTGGGCATCCCCTTCAGCTCTCCACCCGAGCTCGTGGACCCGACTGTGGTGCGGCGAGCACAGGGTGATCAGGTTCGACAGCTCGGTTGGCCCCTGCTCTGAGACCAGCTCGATGTGGTGGACGTCGGTGACGTTGCGCTTCCCGCACGCCGGGAAGCGGCAACCGCCGTCGCGCCGGCGGACGGCAATCCGTTGGGAGGGCGTCGGGTCACGGTCCAGGACCTTTTGGTCCAGCACGGTACCGCCGGGCGACTCATACGACAGCGTGAGGAGGTCGGCGTTGCAGACGAGGCGGCGCGCCACGTCGGCGGAGATCGGTCCGACCCACTCCACGTTCGCCTGTCCGTACCCGTCTCCATGGAGCAGCCGATCGAGGTCGACGTGCACGACCATCGTGGTCCGAGCCTCGCGGAATCCCTGCCCGCCCCTCGCAGCGCCCGACCGGCTGTCCCGGTCCGTCTTCGTGGACTGCGTGGTGTTCGGCGGAAGTCGACGACCCGAAGCGACGCAGACCTCGACCAGCGCGTCCGCACAACGGCTCTCGAACTCGATGTAGTTCGGATCACCTGCCGTCGGATGGTCATACCGGCGAGCCCGACTCGTGATCGCCGACTTCACGAGGGCGTACGAGTCGGCCGTCAGCTGCGCCCAGAGCGAGTGTCGGTCGTCGTTGAAGCGCACGCAGCGCCGCCTGAAGGCGGCGCCCGACTCAGCGCGGGTGGTACCACGCAGCTCAGCGGCGGCACGCTGGGCTTGTCTCGGGGTCCATTGGCGAGCGTCCTCGGCCAACTTGGCCTCGTTCGCCGGCGTGGCGACTGCGGCCAACGGAGCGGCAACGTCGACCGTCAGTTGCCCGTCGCGCAGCGCATTCGAGAGCACGGGGAGGTGCTCGGTCCTACGGGCCACCGAGACGAGCGTCCGTGCCCGTGCGTGACCCATGCGGCAACGGCCGATCAACCAGTCCTCCATGGACAAGAAACCCTCACCTCGCCATGACTCACCCTTGTCGTACTCTGCGATCTCGCGCAGCATGGCGCCTTCGTTGGTGGCGATGACCTCGTGGCGATCGACGATCGACTGCGCGAGCTCGAGAGATCGAGGGTCGCCGCCGAAGTCGCGACATTTGGGCCGGGGGTGTCGCCCGGCCGTTGATTGTGCTGCGCCTGCTGCCATGTGTGTGAACGGTCGCGGTGGCCGACCGCTCCGCGACAAGAAATCCGAAAAAACGGTTCTTTCGGGGGAACCAGCGGAGCGAGGCTCAGGTGAGGGCCGGCAACACGGCCTCGAGGAAGCGTGCCGGTGCCTCGACCATGGGGTAGTGGCCCACATCGGTCAGGCGTTCGACGCTGGCCGACGGGCGAGCCTCGAGCAGCGTGTCGACCATGGAAGCGACGGCGATCGGGTCGTCGAGACCCCACACGATGTGCAGGGGCGAAGGATCGGACTCGATCGCCCCGGTGAAGCGACGTTCGTTCGCCCGCCGCTCCTCGATGTAGCGAATGAGACGGGGCAGGACCCGCTGCCCGGACAAGTGCACGATCTGTTCTGCGGCCGGTACCACCGGATCCGAGTTCCACGGCACGGGAACCATCGGCGTGGCCGCGCTGAAGGTCGCCCGCAGGCTGACGGCGAGGCTGTCGGCGTTGATGGGGATCGCCTCGGGCAGGACCTCGTCGGGCAGCGACAGCAGCAGCTGCTGGCCATCGGTGAGATGGGCCTGCTCGATATAGATGCTCCCGTTCGTCACGACCCGGCGGGTCACCTCGACGGGCCAGGCGCCCTCGGTCCGGCGGGCCAGCAGTTCGCCCCCCACCGTGTCACCCATGTCGTGGGTCAGCAGGGCGAGGCGATCCACCCCGGCCGCGGTCACGAAGGCGGACACGATGTCGGCCTGCAGAGCCATCGTGTAGTGGCGATCGGGCTTGGCCGAGAGCCCGAAGCCGAGCAGGTCGAGCAGCAGGACGCGCCGGCCCGCCCGCAACCCGTCGAGCACGGCCGCGTAGTCGTAGGACGAGGTGGGGAAGCCGTGCACGATCAGGAGCGGCTCGAGGGTCTCGGGCCCGATCGCCGAGGCATCGATGGTGAAGATGTGCTCGCCGCACAGATCACGGTGCTGCCCGAGGGCGGCCCAGGTCGCGGCCGAGGGCGGCGCCGGGGCGCGATCGGCACCGCTCACTGTCCGGCCAGCTTCGACACCACCGGTCCCAGGGTCTCCCAGGCGTCGGACTCGATCGACCAGTACGAGATGCCGTACTCCTCGCGCCGCCACCGGAGCTCTTCGGTCATTTCGTCGAGCGTGCCCAGTAGGGCCAGCGGCACGTGCAGGGCGTCCGCCGCCTCGATCCCGAAAGCCGGGCCCATCTGGCCCGCCAACCCGGCGGCGTCGTCGGTGACCATCACGAAGCCGATGAGCGAGTTCAACTCGATGTCGCCGAAGCGGTCGCCCGCCGCCTCCTTCACCCAGGCCACCTTCCGGCGGGTTCGATCGGGCGTCGCGTCGGCCGCCGTTTCCACGCCGCCCGTGCCTTCGCGGAGGTTCACATTGATGCTCACGATGTCGGCGTGCTGCGCCGCGAAAGAGAGCACCCTCTTGCCGCCTCCTCCGATTATGATCGGTGGTCCCGGCTGCTGGAGCGGGCGCGGCGTGAGCGTGTGGTTCTTCACGTCATAGTGCGTGCCCGAGAAGCTGAAGGGGCCGTCAGTGCGGAGGAGGCCGTTGACGACCTGCACTGCTTCTTCGAAGCGATCGACGCGGACCGCGGGCTCGTCATAGGCCAGGCCCGCCTCGTCGTAGTCGGTGCGCATCCAGCCGGCCCCGAGACTCAACTCGAATCGACCCTCACTGAGGACGTCGAGGGTGGCCGCCTCCTTGGCCAGCACGAAGGGATGGCGGTAGTCGTTGCACAGGACGAGCGAACCCATGCGCAGGGTGGTCGTGGCGGCGGCCACGGCGGCCAGGGCGGGAATGGGCGCCAGCTGATCGCCGAAGTGATCGGGCATGAGTAGGGCGCTGTAGCCGAGGTCTTCGGCCTTGCGAGCCTGGTCGGCCCACCCCTTGGCCGTGCCGTCGGGTGCCTTGCTCAGTTGCGCGGCGAAGCGGAATTTTCGATCGTGTGCCATGCGCCCATGCTGCCTCAGCTGGCGCGGCGGTGCTCAGCCCGCGAACTTGCCCGTCACGAAGCGTTCGAGAAGGAAATAGCCGCAGGGAAGGAACAGGAACAGCAGCAGGCGCTCGCGCCACTGGTGCCGGGCGACCCACACGCCACCTGCGGCGAAGAACGGAAAGAGGACGAGCACCTCGCGGCTCTCGGAGAGCAGGATCGTCTGGAACGTGAAGACGCACCAGACGAGACCCAGGAGGACGCCGTAACTCGGCCGGATTCTGATGGAGGCGACCACCGCGGCCACGGCGATGAGGATCACCGTCACCAGGTCGAAGAGCTCGACGACGGACGCAGTCGAGGTGTCGAGGAGGCGCAGGTGGACCAGGTCGGACACGGCGTGCCCGATGGATGTCCAGGGCCAGCTGATGTGGCGATGCCACTGGGTCTGGGACTTGACGAAGGCGAGCCATTGACCGAAGTGCGCCTTTTGGTAGGCGATCCAGGCGGCGAAGGCGATGGCGGTGGGCGCAACGACGGTGAGCAGGCGGGCGCCCAGGACGACGTTCGGTGTCAGCCACTCCCGGTCGCGGCCGAAGCGCCAGCTGGCCCGGTCCCGAGCCAGACACCACACCTCCATGGCCAGGGGCACCAGCAGCAGGATCAGGTAGTACTTGCCCATGGCGGCTGCGGCGGCCAATACCGCTGCCGTGACGACGTGACCCTTGCGCACGGCCAGGAAGGCCAGGACGGCGGCGGCCAGGGTGACCGATTCGGGGTATGTGGCGACCAGGAAGAAGGCACTCGGCCAGGCCAGGAGCATCACGCAGGCGGCGTCGGCCGCCGCCATGCCGCTGTCGAGATCCACGAGCTTCCAGAGCCCGGCCAGCGCGACGAAGAGACCCGCCGTGCTGACGAGCTCGGCCGCAGTCACGTACCCGAGTCCGGTGACGTCGTGGGCGAGCCGGGTCAGCAACGGATAGAGGGGACCGAAGGCGTAGTAGGCACGATTGGCGGTCTGGACGGCGGCGACGGCCGAATGGGCCGGGTACCCGTGGCCGGCCGAGGCGATGTAGTAGCCGCCGTCCCACCGTTCGAGGATCTGGGTGAGCGAATTCGGATGGCGGGCGACGATGTGGGGAAAGGTGATCCCGTCCGCGCTGTAGAGAGCGATCCACGAGACGATCAGCCGAAAGACGACGGTCCCACCGGTGGCGATCGCCAGGGGCCGGCGCCAATCGATCCACAGCCGCGCCCAGCGAGACGGCGCCGCGTGCTGGTCGTTCGGGAGGTGGGCCTCTTCGTCGTTTGCGTCCGGGGCGAGCCCGTCGTCGGACTCGGAGGCGCGGGGCCCCCTGGCCGCGTGGCGAGGGCCGGTGGTAGTCGGTGGGGCGTTCGTGCTGAGGGCTGCTGTGCCGAGAGGACCCGTGGCGGCGAACGGAGTGCCTGTCCGGACGCTCGGTGCGTCTCCGGACTCGACGGAATCGAAATCGAAGGGCTCTGCCGGCCCGGACGTGCTCGGTCTAACGTCGCCGGGCACCTCGACCTCCCCGTTTCGCTCCGGGGAGTCCTCCGCGCCAACGGCCTCAGTCACGACCGCGCCACCGTAGCCGAGGGCATCGCGGATCACGCGGGTTCACTGCGGTCAGCGGGTGCGACCCATGCGGGCCCGAGTGGGGGGACTAGATGAAGCTGAAAGGAGGAACGCCCGAGTCGATGCCCTTGAAGAGGTCGCCCTTGGCGGCGATCAGCTCCGAGGGGCTCCAGTAGTCGTCACGAGTCACCGAGCCCACGGCCTGGAACGCGCTCATGGCCCAGATACTGGCGCCGAAGACGACGAAGATCTGACCGGAGATGTCCTGGGACTCGGGCGCCGCCAGGAAGGCGACCACGTTGGCGATGTTCTTCGGGTCCCACTCGTCGTACCCTTCCTTGGCGGCCATCTGGCCGCCGCCGAACAGGGTCTCGGTCATGCGGGTCCGGGCCCGGGGAGCGATTGCGTTAGACGTCACGCCGTAACGGCCGAGCTCTCGACCCTCGACCAACGTGAGCGCGGCGATGCCCGCCTTGGCGGCTGCGTAGTTCGCCTGGCCGGCGTTGCCGAAGAGACCCGCCTCCGAGGACGTGTTGATGATGCGCCCGGTGACATCCTCACCGGCCTTGGAACGGTTGCGCCAGTAGACGGCGGCGTGGTGGGTGGCCGCGAAGTGGCCCTTCAGGTGGACCCGGATGACGTCGTCCCAATCGGACTCGTCCATGTTGAACGACATCTTGTCGCGCAGGATGCCTGCGTTGTTGACGAGGATGTCGAGCGAGCCGAAGGTGTCGATGGCCTGCTCGACCAGTCCCTTGCCGCCGGCCCACGAACTGACGTCGTCACCGTTGACCGCCGCATCGCCACCGTTGGCCTTGATGAGATCGACGACCTCTTGCGCCGGATGCACGTCGGACCCGCCCTCACCGTGGAGTCCCGCCCCGAGGTCGTTGACGATGACCTTGGCGCCTTCCGATGCGAGGACGAGCGCCTCCTCGCGGCCGATGCCACGGCCGGCGCCGGTGACGATGGCTACCTTTCCATCGAGCAGTCCCATGTGCGTTGCCTCCTCAGCGTTGCGTGTGTGCGTTCGGTGATTCGTTCGTGCTGTGGTGCCGGCCGGCCCCGGGGCCTTTGCGGGCGTGTTGTCCCGCTTGCCCGTCTGCCCGTTGCCGTGTCTCGCCCGCGTTCCGGCCTGCGTGGTCCGCCGCCGCCCGTCGGAGCGGTCTGCGGCGGGCTGTCGGGCGGGCTCGAGCTTCGTGTCCCGACCAGCGTGCGCGGCGCATCAGTGTGCCCGATGAGGCGGATCAGGAGCAAAACCGGGGCAGGACGAGGGCGGTCACCTCGGCGACGAGCGCCAGTGTCTCGGTGCGGGCCCGCTCGCGACCGAACTGGGCACTCAGGCTGATCACCTCGATGCCCATCGGCGGATCGGCCATCAGGGCCCGGTCCGCTGCCCCGGCGATGCAGACGACCGGGACCGGTCCGCCCAGGGCTCCGGCCCTGCCACGGGCGAGATGGAGCACGCCACCTGGGACCTTGCCCTCGAAGCTGGGCGGGTCGACGTGTCCCTCACCGGTAATGACCAGGTCTGCGGGCTCGAGTCGGGCGCGCAGGTCCATGAGCCCGGCGACGAAGCCGAAACCCGGTTCGATGCGGGCGCCCAGGGCGACGAGGCCGCCGGCCAGCCCGCCGGCGGCGCCGGATCCGGGGACCTCGGTGACGTCCTTGCCGGTGGCGTCCGCGTAGCGCCGGGCCACGTCCGCGAGGCGCTCGGTGAGGCGGCGGACCTGCTCGTCGGTGGCGCCCTTCTGAGGTCCGAAGACCACGGCGGCGCGGAGGAACGGGGTGGTGACGTCGCTGGCGACGACGAGCTCGATGCCGGCGAGGGCTGAGGCGGGCGCTGTGGCGGGCGCGGGGGCGGGCGCCGAGGGGAAGGCTGGGTTGGTGGGAGTGGCGTGGGGAGTGGCCGCGGAGGCCGTGACGGCTCGGAACGCGCCCCAACCACCGTCGGTCGTGGCCGACCCGCCGCAGCCGACGACGATCCGGGCGGCCCCGGCGTCGCGGGCAGCCAGCAGGAGTTGTCCGACCCCGGTGGTGTCGGCGTCGACAGGGTCCTCCCCCTCGGGCTTGGGGACGAGCGCCCTGCCGGCGGCCTTGGACATCTCGATGACGGCGGTGCGAGTGGGGGAGCCGACCCGCCCGGGGCCGGGGGAGCCGGTGAGCAGGCGCCATTCGGCCTCGACGGGCTCGCCCAGCGGTCCGGTGACGGTGGTGCGGCGGAGCTCTCCGCCCAGGGCTTCGAGCAGGCCTTCGCCGCCGTCGGACATGGGGATCTCGTCGGCGGTCCATCCGGCGCGGCGCGCCGCGCCGGCAGCCGCGGCCGCGACGTCTGCAGCCGACGCGGTACCGCGGAATTGTCCGGGGCGACAACCAGGTGTGGCACGGTGCGGGCGAGAGGACTCGAACCTCCACCCCCTCACGGGGACCGGGACCTAAACCCGGCGCGTCTGCCAATTCCGCCACGCCCGCAGCGGTCCCGCAGCGCGGGTGATCAGGGAGTCTACGGCGCTGTGCCCACAGATGCCCCCTCCGGCCACTAGCCTCTCCCCCTATGGCCAATGCATCCGAACTGCCCACAATTGTGGGTGCCAGTGGGGGAATCGACCCTTCTGGAGACATCTTCCAACGCCTGCTCAAGGAGCGCATCGTCTTCATCGGCAGCGCCATCGACCAGGTCACGGCGAACCTCGTCTGTGCCCAGCTCGTGCTGCTCGAGGCGGAGGACCCCGACAAGGACATCTCGCTCTACATCAACTCACCCGGCGGGTCGGTCACCGATGGGCTGGCCATCTACGACACCATGCAGTACGTGCGTCCCGACGTGTCGACCATCTGCGTCGGCCTGGCGGCCAGCATGGGCCAGTTCCTGCTGTGTGCCGGGTCGCCCGGCAAGCGCTTCGCCCTGCCCCACTCGCGCATCTTGATGCACCAGCCTTCGGGTTCGATGCAGGGTCAGGCGGCGGACATCGCCATCCAGGCCGAGCAGATCATCTACCTGAAGCGGATGATGGCCGAGCGCATCGCGTTCCACACCGGGCAACCGATCGAACGGATCGAGACGGACTCCGACCGCGACCGTTGGTTCACGGCCGAGGAGGCCTGTGAGTACGGCTTCATCGATCAGGTCATCGACCGTTCAGAAGCGGCGACGGCGGCGGGGACTCCCTAAACGTGGCGGTTGACGTTCCGGCTTCCTCGTCGGACGCAGAGCGGAGATTCGGTAGGGCCGGCGAAGAGCGGGTCGCCGACGTGACCCCGATGGCGGCTCAGGCCGCCGGTGTCGGCGCGCGCCAGGCCCGCCGGGGTGACATCACCCGGGTCGTGACGCCGACGATCAGTGTCCGCAAGCGGCTGCGCGAGATCTGGCTTTCTCGGGAACTGCTGATCTACCTGGTCCGCACGGAGATCAAGGTCAAGTACAAGAACTCCGTCCTCGGCCTCGTGTGGTCGATGGTGGCGCCGGCGATGACGCTGGCCATCTACTTCGTCGTCTTCCAGCTGATCCTGGGCAACAAGATGCCCGACTTCGTGATCTTCCTGTTCGCCGGGCTGCTGCTGTGGAACCTCTTCAGCCTGGGCGTGCAGACGGGGACCGGGGTGGTGGTCAACAACGCCGGCATCGTCAAGAAGGTCTCGTTCCCCCGCGAGATCCTGGCCCTGGCGGCGGTCGGCTCGGCCTGCGTCTTCTTCTTCTTCCAGGCCATCGTCATGGTCATCTTCATGATCGTCCTGCACTCGGCGCCGGACATGGCCTACTTCCCGCTGCTGCTGCTGGCCCTGGTGGCCGGGATGGTCCTGGCCTGCGCGCTCGGCGTGCTCCTCTCTGCGATCAACGTCTACCTGCGCGACACCCAGCACCTGATCGAGGTGCTGCTGACGGCCTGGTTCTGGGCCTGCCCGATCGTCTACCCGTATCAGCAGCAGATCGGCGACAAGCTGACCCACGTGTGGATCTACTTCCTCAATCCGATGGTCCCGCTGGTCCTGACCTTCCAGCGTTGCATCTATGCCCGGCCGACCGCCGTGGCGTCGAACGGCACCGTGTACTCCGTCCTGCCCAACAAGGGCATGCTCTGGTACGGCGGTCTCGATCTCGCCGTGCTCGTCCTGGGCGTCGCCCTCTTCCTCGTCGCCCTGGCCATCTTCGGCCGCCTCGAGGGCAACTTCGCCGAGGAGCTCTGAGGTGAGCGACTTCGCCGTCGACGTCCGGAACGTCTCCAAGCGGTTCCGCCTGGCCCACGGCCAGTACAACACGGTCAAGGAGCGGCTGATCCACGGGGGCCGCCGCAAGTCGACCGAGGACTTCTGGGCGTTGAGCGACGTGTCGCTCACCATCAAGGAGGGTGAGACGGTGGGCATCCTGGGCCGAAACGGCTCCGGCAAGTCCACCCTGCTCAAGTGCATCTGCGGGGTCCTCCAGCCCACCTCGGGCGAGGTGGCGGTCCGGGGCAAGCTGGCCGGGCTGCTCGAGCTCGGGGCGGGGTTCCAGCAGGACCTGACGGGCCGGGAGAACATCTACCTCAACGGATCGCTGCTCGGGATGACGAAGAAGGAGGTCGACAAGGTCTTCGACGCCATCGTCGACTTCTCCGAGCTCGAAGAGTTCATCGACGGGCCGGTCAAGTTCTATTCCTCGGGCATGTACGTCCGGTTGGGGTTCGCCGTGGCCGTCAACGTCGACCCCGACATCCTCGTCATCGACGAGGTGCTGGCCGTCGGAGACGAGCGCTTCCAGCGCAAGTGCGTCGACCGGGTCAGCCAGTTCCAGGACGAGGGCCGCACGATCTTGCTGGTCACCCACTCGGCGGACACGGTGCGCAGCATCTGCGACCGCGGCGTCGTGCTGAGCCACGGGAACATGGTGGCCGAGGGCGAGCCGGGCGAGGCCACCCGGATCTTTCGCGAGGGCCTGATGGCGGAGGGAGCTGGGATGGCCATCACGGACTCCGCCTTCGTGGCGGTCCCGGCCACGCCCGGAGCGGCCGGCGAGGACCTCATGCCCGACGCCCAGCGGCCGGTGCGCTTCCGATCGGTCCATCGGGTGTACTCCGACGACAACGGCGTCCCGTACATGAAGACCGGCGACGACCTGACGATCCGGGTCGAGTTCGAGGCCTCCATCCCGACCGAGGACGTCGTGTTCTCGCTGGAGATCCGCGACGTCGACGGCAACCAGCTCATGCGCACCGACACCACGATCATCGGGGTCCACATCGACGCCCCCCGGGGCACGGGTGTGATGCACTTCGGCATCGTCGACATGCCGATGCTCGACGGTTCCTTCTCGTTCGCCGTCGGTATCCAGAGCCGGGGCGGGATCCTCTACGACTGGCAGGAGAAGGCCGGGACGTTCGAGGTCATGAACCCGGGCAAGGTGACGGGTGCCCTCAAGATGGACGTGCATGCAGCGCTGATCTCGACCGACAGCAACCTCGGCACCGCCGCTCTGGCCTGATCGATCCGGAAGGTCCCAGTCCCATGACCGAGACATCGACCGAGGCCGCCCTGCCCGAAGACCCGCAGGCCTACATCCAGCAGGTCATGGCCGAGATCGCCGAGGAGGTACGCCTCCGGCGCGCGACGGGTGATCTCCCGCCGCGCCTCGAGCGGGAGCTCGACGAGCTGTTCTTGGCCCACTCGCCGATCGGCGTACGCGGGGGCGACCTGAGCGAGGCGCTGCGCCAGGTCGACGCGGCGACCTTCATCGACCCGGTGGTCCCGGTGGAGTCCGAGCGGGCGGCCGGCGCCTACGTCAAGAAGGGCATGCGCTCACTGCTCATGTGGTACGTGGGCTGGTTGACCCACCAGATGAGCCAGTCGGCCTCGGCCGTGAGTCGGGCCCTGCACATCGTCGACGACCGTTTGAAGGAGCTGGAGCGGGCGGTCGAGGCGCAGAAGGTCCCCGATGCCGCCGTCGCCGAATTCCCGGCGTCGGTCGGAGCGTCGGGCTGGTGGGTCGAGCCGACGGTGGCCGCAGTGGCCGAAGTCCCGGGGCGCGTGCTGCACGCGGCCTGTGGCGACGGCTGGTTGGTGCGTCGACTCGGTGAGGCCGGGATCGACGCTTATGGGGTCGACCCGCGTTCGGCCATCGTCGATCGGGCGGCCCTCGGGGTGCTGGATCTGCGGGGCGAGCCGCTTTCGGACCACCTGCGGGCCGTGGCAGCCGCCGCCCTGGGCGGCATCGTGCTCAGCGCAACCGTCGAAGGTCTGGCCGGCGGTGAGCGGACGCAGCTGCTCCGAGACATCGGGTTGCGGCTGGCGCCTGGGGGCACCCTCGTCCTGCATTCGATGACACGCCAGGCCTGGGACGCGCCCGATGCGCCTATCGAGGCCGACCTGGCTCCCGGGCGTCCGCTGCGGGCCGAGACGTGGGTGCAGCTCTTGGAGCGTGCCGGCTACGCCGTGAGCTCTCAGGCCGGTCCGGATGGTGCCGACTACCTGATCACGGCGGTGCGCAGCGACCTGACACTCTCCGCCGCCGCCGAGGCCCCGCAGCGGGAGCGGTGAGCACTGCCGCCGGGAGGCCGGTGGCGGTCCACCAGTTCGTCCCAGCACTCAACCCGCACGACGCCACGGGGACGCACACCCTGCGCACGCGTCAGGTGTTGCGCCGGGCCGGTTGGCGATCGGAGATCTTTGCCGAGGCCATCCACGACGATCTGGCATCCGAGGCGTACAAGCACTGGGCCTACCCCGACCACGCCGCCCCGGGGGACGTCGCCATCTACCAATTCACGACCTCGTCGGCCGTGGCCGGCTACGTGGCCGAACGCGGCCTCCCGCTGATCCTCGACTTCCACAACTTCACGGGCCCCGAACTCTTTGCCGGCTGGGAGCCCGAGAGCGTGGCCCGTGCGTCGAGGGCGGGCGACGAGTTGGCCGAACTCGCCCCCCACGCCCTGCTCGGATTGGCCAAGAGTGCCTTCAGCGAGCAGATGCTGCGAGAGGCCGGGTGCGCCCGCACGGTCGTCGTCCCCGTCCTGGCCGACTACGGCCGGATCACGGCGGGGCCGGACATCCGGGTGGCGACGGAGCTGGCAGGTCTGCGTGCGGGGGGTGGGACGGACATCTTGTTCGTCGGTCGCGTGGTGCCCTCGAAGGCCCAGCACGAACTGGTCAAGGCGCTGTGGGCGTACCGGCGCCTGTACGACCCTTCCGCTCGGCTCCATCTCGTCGGAGGGACGTCGAGCTACGAGTACAACCGGGCGGTCCAGGACTTCGTCGACGATCTGGGGCTGTCCGAGGCGGTGCGGATCACCGGTGAGGTCTCCGATGCCTCCCTGGCGGCGCACTTCGCCGTCGCCGACGTGTTCTTGTCGCTCTCGGTCCACGAGGGCTTCGGGGTGCCGCTGGTCGAGGCCATGCACGCCGGCGTGCCGGTCGTGACCCGTTCGGCGGGCGCCGCGGCCGAAACGGCCGGGGGAGCCGCGCTGGTGCTCGAGGGGGCCGATCCGTCGTACGTGGCGGCAGCCCTTCAGCGCGTGTGCACCGACGACGTCCTGCGCCGCCGGCTGGTCGAGGCAGGCCACCGGCGGGTGGCGGAACTCGAGGGGGACCAGGTCGCCATGCAGGTGGTCGACGCTGTCGCCTCGGTGGCGGGGACGCCGTGAGCCCGAGACGGGTGGCTTTCGTCACCCCTCGCTACGGGATGCAGGTCATGGGTGGCGCGGAGACCGCGGCCCGCCAGCTGGCCGAGCACCTCCGCAGCCACACGGACTGGGAGAGCGAGGTGCACACGACGTGTGCCCTGAACCCGCACACCTGGGCCGACGAGCTCGAACCGGGAACCAGTGAGCTCAACGGCGTCCCGGTGCACCGTCACCCCTCGACGCAGGGACGTCACGAGCTCTTCTACGGTCTCGACGGTCTGGTCCGCCTCGCCCCGAACCTGACCACGAGGGAACAGGCGGAGCGCTGGGTCGAGTACAACGGCCCGGTCTCGCCGGCCCTCATCGAGGCTGTCGCCTCCTCGGACGCCGATGTCATCGCCTTCTATCCCTACATGTACCACCCGACCGTCGCCGCCATCGGCAAGGTGTCGAAGCCGGCCGTCCTGCACCCCGCTGCGCACGACGAGCCTGCGCTGTACCTGCCGGTCTTCCGGGGAACCTTCGGCGATGCCGACGGATTCTGCTTCCACACGGCCGCCGAGCGGGAACTGGTCGAGCGGATGTACCCGGTTGCCGACAAGCCGCAGATCGTCCTCGGCCTCGGTGTCGGAGAGTCGCTGGGAGCGGGCCGGGCGGGCGGAGAGGTGCTGGGGATCGGTGACCGGCCCTATGTCGTCAGTGTCGGCCGGGTCGACGAGCACAAGGGGTCGAAGATGCTGGCCCAGTTCTTCGCCACCTACAAGGAGCGAAATCCCGGACCTCTGGCGCTGGCCCTCGTCGGCCCCCTGTCCTTCGAGCTTCCTGCCCATCCGGACATCGTGATCACCGGTGCGGTGGACGAGCCCGACAAGTGGGACATCGTGCGTGACTCCCTCGTCGCCATCTCACCGTCGGCCCTCGAGTCGTTCTCCCTGGTGGTCGTCGAGGCCTGGGTGGATCGAGTGCCGGTCCTGGTGAACGGGACGTGTGGTCCGACCCGCGAGCACGCCGAGCGCTCGGGCGGGGGACTCTGGTTCACCTCGTATCCCGAGTTCGAAGCGGCCCTCGGCAGGCTCGTGGGCGACGCCGTTCTCCGAGACGTGCTCGGGCGACGGGGCCGGGCCTACGTGGACACCCACTTCGAATGGCCCGTGCTGATCGCCCGCTACGCCGAGTTCCTCGACACCATGGTCGAGCGGGGCCGGGGTATCCCCGGCGTCTTCTGAGCGCTGCTCAGAGCGGCCGGCCGACGACCGTGTACATCTTCTGGTCGATGGCGGCGCTGGCCATGTCGTGGGAGAGGAAGTGCCGCTGCGAGTGGAAGGTGGTCTCCGTCTGTCCGAAGCCGAGCCGACCGAGCATGGAGATCACGGCACCCGGATAGATCGACCACCAGTTGGTCACGTGGTGTTCGGCTGAAGGCGAGAATCGCATGATGTTGGACTCTGGCGCGTCGATGTCGTCCTGGAGGGGCTCAGTGACGATCATGACGTCCCTGGTCAGGCGGGCGGCCTGGGACAGGGCGCCCCAGGGTTCACGAAGGTGCAGGAGGATGGCGCCGACCAGACAGATGTCGAACTCACCCAGGTCCTTGGGCATGTCGTAGATGTTGCCCTGGACGAACTTCGCCTTCGACCCCAGGGCACGGTGGAGGTGCCACCAGCCGTCGTGGTTGCGGTCGATCGTCCCCTGCATGACCCGCAGCCGCTCCTCGGGATCGTCACGACCCTGGATGGGCAACGTGTCGATGGAGACGTCGAAGCCGGCCTCGAAGGACACGACCTCTGCGCCCATGCGCTCCATGTAGAACGTCAGGTACCCGGTCGCCGGCCCGAGTTCGAGGACTCGTTTGCCCGCGACGTCGACGCCGCCCAGGTAGTCCGCCTCGTGCCCCCGCAGGTCCCATGCTCCCGGGAGCACCCTGCCGTCGGGGAATTCGAAAGCGTGGTACCAGGTGAAGTCGCTCAGGTCGGCACCCTCGCGTCGCTTGGACAGTGCCTCCTGCTGGGCCGGGTCGAGCTGCCCGAGGTAGTCCTTGGGCGGGTAGTAGGGCAGGAGCGGCCCGCGGGGGGTGGGAGCGCCGGCCACCGGTGCGCTCGGTGGGGCCGTGTTTTCCTGGGTCTGTCGACGACGGAGCATCGACGGAACTCTAGGGGGGTGGATCCCTAGAAGCCCGACATCCCGACCATCGGACGGTTGAGGGCCTGGCCACCCATCGATCCCTTGAAGGGCGCGTCGCCGTAACTGAAGATGCCGCCGTCAGAGGCGACGAACCAGTATCCGCCACCGTCGCTGGTGGCCTGCATGGCGACGACCGGCTTGTTGAGCGTCAGGGCACCGGTCGATCCGTAGAACGGTGCGTTGAAAGAGAACACGCCGCCGTCCGAGCCGATCAGCCAATACCCGCCGGTCAGCCGGTCGGGCGCCATGCCGACGATGGAACCCTTGAGGGTCAGGCCACGCGTGTCGCCCGAGAACTGGGCGTCACCGAAGGAGTAGACGACACCGGTGGTACTGACTTCCCAGTAGCCCTGGCCGTCGGGAGTCGACGCCATGGCGACGATGGTCTGATTCGGGATCGACGCGGTCGAACCATAGAAGGGGGCGTCGCCGAAGCTGAAGATCCCACCGTCCTGGGCGACGAGCCAGTACCCCTTTCCGTCCGCCGTGGCAGCCATGCCGACAATGGGTTTGTTCAGCTGCAGCGATCCGGTCGAGCCGTAGAAGCCGGCGTTGCCGTAGGAGAAGATCCCGCCGTCGGATGCGACCAGCCAATAGCCCCCTTGACCAGGGTCCATCGCCATGCCGACGACCGGTTTGTTGAGAGCCAGGCTCCCCGTGCTGCCGCAGAAGTCCTGGCCGAAGCCGAAAATGCCCCCGTCGGATGCGACGGTCAGATAACCGCTGAGGCTGGCGGCCGGACGCTGGCACTGGCCGAGCGGCGCCGCACCCCCGACGAAACCGCTGAGCTGCGCGTCGTGGTGGAACTGGGGCCACCCTCCGGCTTCGCCCACCCGTGTGCCCGAGGTGGCGCTCACTTCGAAGTGCTGGACGATGCCCTGCACCCCACCGCCGACGAGAGCGAAGTAGCCGGCCACGGTGATGCCGATCGTGCCGTTGGGGTCGGCGGTGATCAGGGGGGCATTCTGGAACCCGTAGACCTCGCCGGCCGGCACACCGCCGTTGCCCGATCCGTCGTCGAAGTCGGCGACGATGTCACCGGTCTTCCCGTCGAGAATCTCGACGCCGAGGGTGGTCGGCACCACCACGTCCTGGTAGCCCTGGCCGGTGAAATCGGCTGTGGTGACGGATCCGAGGACTTTCCCCAGCACGTTCGTGTGCCAGATGGTCGAGCCGTTGGAGGCGTTCACTGCGTAGACGGTGGCACCTCCGGTGCCCTCGACCACATCGAGCCCGTTCCCCTGCAGATTGGCCAGTGCCGGGCTGCCGCCCGTGCTCCCGTTCAGCTGGTCGCTCCACACCTGGTTGCACTTGGTGTCGTACACCTTCAGGGTGTTCTCGTCGCTGGCGCCGGCCCAGTAGGTACCCGTGCCCGTCGCGATCCCGTACGCCCCGCCGGCGAGGATCGGTCCGACGGCGGGGGAGGAGTCCACTTCCTCGTTCGGATTGGCGCTGCAGATCAGTCCGCCGCGCACGTTGTAGATGCGAAGGTGACCGCCATCGGCGTAGTGCGTCCCGTAGGCAAACCCGGAACTCGATGCTCCGCCCACCACGAAGTCATCCGTACCGCTGCCGTAGAGATCGCCCACGGCGGCGGTCGAGAACACACTGTCGGCGGAGAACTGCGGCCAGTTGGTGGCGGGAATCCCGTTGGCGCTGTTGAGCGCGTAGGTCATCTGACCGAGCGAGCCGGCCTCGACCAGGCTGTCGCCTTCGGCCAGGGACGGCGAGGCCTGGACGCCCACGTCCTTGAGCGGGTCGGTCGGGGGGTTCGTCACGACCTGGTTCCACAGGAAGTTGCCCGCCGGCCCGTAGGAGTAGTAGCCGCCGAGACCCGGCTCTGCCGCGTTACCCGCACCGAAGTAGAGGTCATTGGTGATCGGGTTCACCGAGGCGGTGGAGTCGATCGGCGCGTCGGAGCTCGGCACGGAGATCCCCTCTTGTGAGGGACTCATCGGGGTGCCCGAGCTGGTGCTGTTGCAGCCGCCGCCCGAGCCGACGTGCGAGGCCCCGGTCGAGGTGCCCCATGCCGCCGACGGAACTGTTCCGTCGGCCAATCCGAAGGCATAGATGTTGCCCTGGCGATCGCCGATCTCGGCCTCGGGGGCTGATCCATAGGTGAACTCGGTCGGCGAGGCGAGCGCGACTCCGCAGGGGGCATCGTCGAGGACGTGGCTCCAGCTGAGCGTGATGTCCCCGTCGAGCGACGCTGGCGCCGCCGATGCCGGCTGGGCAGTGTCGAACGTCCCGACAACGACAGTGACGCCGAGGAGGGGAATTCCGGAAAGGAGAAGTCGAGTGAATTTCGTGAGTGGGTGCGTCACAGTCCGCGATCTGTGGGTCGTTGGGAGCCGCCTGCGAGCCAAGTTAGCCGCGGCCTCGTCGTCGGCGCGACGCGCCACACCGAATCGTTACCTCCTCGTAACGCCATCGTGCGCAAACGAGGGTGTGAGGTGTTGTCCGAGGCCTTTTCGGGCACCCCGCTAGCATCAACCGCCGTGTCCCTCTCGAGCCCGCCACCAGGTGGAACCGGCCATGGTGATTCGTCGGGGTCGGATCACCAGGCCGAGCAGACCGGGACCACCGAGCCTCTCGAGACCGTCGACCCAGCGGTCAGTCCGGAAGACCAACGACGGGCGGGGGAGGCGCTGCGCGAGTCGTTCGCGCGGCTCTCGCCGCAGGGTAGTGACGAGTGGAATTTCATGGGCGCCTTCACGATGCTCGGAGATCGTTTCGGCCCGTATCAACCCGGCACGTCGGACCTGGCCGATGTCCTCGCGGAGGGTAGGGACCGGCGGAGCACGTCGCGTCTGGGGGGCCGCTTGGGCCGCTGGCGCTCGGGTGTCGGCGCACCGGGTTCGACCGAGACCGACAAGTCCGATTTCGACGAGGCGATGGGCCACATCATCGAGGCCTTCCGGTTCCTTCACGCCCGGGTGAGCACCTTGGAGGCCCGCATCGCTGTCGAGGACGTGCCGCTCGACGGGGCGGCCTGGCTCGCCCCGCGCGCGAGCTCGGACCCTGGGTCGAGCCGGTCGCCGCATTCCTCGGTGATCGGAGACCGAGCGCCACCGTCGTCCATGCGGACTGTGGTGAGGGAACTCTCGTGGGCGCGCTCACACACGCCGGGACACCGGCGCGCGGCGTCGAGCCTCGAGGTGGCGTCGCGCTGCGCGCCCTCGAACACGGGTGCGACGTGACGATCGCCGAGCTCGATGAGTATCTGGCCGCCTGCCCGACCGCCTCGCTCGGCGGGGTCGTGCTGAGCGGCGTCGTTGACCGGCTACCCCTGCACGCCATGATCCCCTTGCTCGGTCGTTGCCGGCAGAGCCTCGCGCCGGGCGCACCGTTGGTCGTCGTAGCCGAAGCACCCGCGCCGGCAGACGGCAGGGCTGGCGATCCGCCGGTCCACGACCTGGTCGATGGACGGTCGCTGCACGCGCAGACGTGGGGACTCCTCCTCGAGCGCAGCGGGTTCGTCGACGTCGAGGACGTGGCCGGCCCGGACGACGGTGAGGATCACCGCTACGGCATCTCTGCTCGCACGCCGATCTCGTGACCCAATGAGCGGCGTTCACCACTTCGTCCCGGTGCTCCACCGCGGCGACGCCGTGGGCCGTCACACACTGCGCCTGCGCGATGCGACGCGCGCCCGCGGCATCTTGTCGCACATCTTCGTCGACGCCGTCGAGGAGGACACCGACGCAGAGACGTTGCCTGCGCTGGCCTACCGGGAGCTCGCCCGCCCGGGCGACGTCGTCGTCTACCAGTTCGCCACGGCCTCGCTGATGGCACCGTGGTTGGCCGGCCGCGCCGAGACCTTGGTGGTGAACTATCACAACGTCACCCCGCCCGAGCTCATGGCCCCTTGGGATCACCACCTGGCGCTCGGTCAAGCCCGGGCCCAGAGCGATCTCGAGCTCCTCGCCCCCCGAGCCGCCCTGGCCATTGCGGACTCGGGCTACAACGAGACCCATCTGGCCGAGACCGGCTTCGCCGCCACCGCCGTCATTGCTCCGTCGGCCTCGCTGGGCATCGCGGTTGCGCCGCGCCGGCGCCAGCGCCCAGCCTCGAGCGACGACACAAGAGCACAGGGCGCCTCTTGGCTCTCCATCGGCCGGGTCTCGCCGAACAAGTCGCTCGAGCACGCGGTCACGGCGCTGGCCGTCACCCGCCTGGACCACGATCCGCACGCCACGCTGCGCATCGTCGGCAAACCTGCCACCGATACCTATGACAGGGCCTTGCGGCGTTTCGTGGCCCAACTCGGACTCCTCGATGCGGTCGTGTTCGAGGGGCACGCCAGCGACGAAACGGTGGCGGACGCCTACGCGTCGGCGGACCTCCTGATCGTGGTATCGGAGCACGAGGGCTTCTGCGTTCCGGTCGTCGAGGCCATGGCGGCAGGACTGCCCGTCGTCGCCTACGACCAGGGCGCTGTGCCCGAAGTCCTGGGCGATGCCGGCGTCTTGGTCGCCACGCGTGACCCGTATGTCGTCGCCCAGACCATCGCGGACCTTCTGGCCGACGACGACCGTCGAGCGGCGCTGGTGGCCAGGGGTCGCCAACGGATCACCGACCTCGACCTCGATACGGCAGCAGACCGTTTCGTCGACCTCCTCGTCCCTTTGCTCGACGGCGTTCCGGACCCCGCGTCCGGCGACCCGGTGGGTCGGGCGTCCACCCGCAGGTCGCCATGAGGGCAATCCATCAATTCGTTCCGATGCTCCACCGCGACGACGCGGTCGGGCGGCACACGCTGCGCATCCGTCAGGTGCTCCGGGAGCGGGGTGTCCCTTCCAATATCTACGTCGAGATGATCGATCCCGACACGGAGGGGGAGACCAGGCTCTTCACCACCTACGGGCGGGACGACGACGGGGTGGCACAACGAAGCGACCTCCTCCTGTATCAGTTCGCTACGGCCTCGAACATGGCCGCCTGGCTCGCCGCCCGCCCCGAGACGCTGGCCATCAGCTATCACAACGTGACCCCGCCCGAGCTCTACGCGGCCTGGAACAACCCCATGGCCCGTCACCAGCTCCGGGCAATCCACGAGTTGGCGCGCTTGGCGCCCCGTACCGCACTCGCGGTCGCCGTGTCGGAATTCAACGAGACCCAGCTCCGCGAGCACGGCTACCGGAGGACTGCGGTCGTGCCCCCGGCGGCCATGGCCCCGACCACACCGAGAGGGGCGTCGGCCGGCGCTTCACTCGACGCCGGCGCACGCTGGCTCGCCGTCGGTCGGGTGGCACCCAACAAGGGGATCGAGCTGGCGATCATGGCCCTCCTCGTGACCCGGGCCCACTACGACCCGAGGGCGACGCTCGAGGTCATCGGGCGCCCCGTGGTTCCCGCCTACACGAGGGCGCTCGAGCGCTTCGCCGCCGAGCTGGGTCTGTTCGGCGCGGTCGTCTTCCGGGGTCAGGTCAGCGACGATCAGCTGGTCGAGGCCATGGGTGCGGCCAGCGCCCTCGTCATGGCGTCCCAGCACGAGGGGTTCGGCGTGCCGGTCATCGAGGCCATGGCCATGGGCCTCCCGGTGGTGGCCAATCGATCCGGCGCCCTGCCCGAAATAGTCGGGGACGGCGGCCTCCTTGTCGACGCCCATGATCCCTATGCCCTGGCAGCCGCCCTCCACCGCGTCCAGGCCGACGCCGGACTCCGGAGCCTCCTCGAAGCGGCGGCCGCTCGACGGGTCGAAAGCCTGGACCTGGCCTCGGCGGGCGACCGCATGGCCGACCTCCTCGTCGGGATGTAGCGCTCAGTCGTCCTACCCGACTACCCGGCTACCCGACCTCCACGGCTGCCTGCACCAACGACACGAAGCGCTCCGTCGACGCCGCCAAATCGAACCCCGCCGCACGTTCACGCCCCGCGGCGGAGAGCACGGCCCGGAGCGACGCATCTCCCAACACCCGGCCCACTGCGGCCGCGAACAGGCCAGGGGTCTTGTCCGGCAACACCAGGCCGGCGCCCCCCACCGTCTCGGGTATCGCGGCAACCCCGTAGGCCACGATCGGCACCCCGTGGCCCATCGCCTCCCCGAGGGGCACGCAGAACCCTTCATGGTCAGAGGCCATGACGAAGACGTCAGCGGCCCGGAAGTAGGCCTCGAGCTCCGGACCCGAGACAGAGCCGGCGAGGTTCACCGCATCGTCGAGACCGAGCTCTGACACGAAGGCGCGCAACGCCGGTTCGTACGTCGCACCCAATGGCGAACCGATGAGGTGCAGCCGAGCAGCCGGGTCGACCGTGCGGCGCAAGACGTCGAGCATCTTCACCAGGTCGTGCGGAGCCTTGTGCGGCGAGATCTTCCCCACGTAGAGCAGGTCGGCTCCGCCCTCACGGCCTCGCCGCGAGGCCAGTGCCGCGGCGAGCGCCGAATCAGGCTCGGGCGACTTCACGTGCATGTCGATCAGGAGCGGCACCACCGCAGTACCCACGTACCCCAAGGACACGAGCTCCGACTCGTTGAATCCAGAGTCGGCCACGGCAAAGCGGGACTGCGGGGCCAACCGGGCCAGCTGCGTCCGCCCCAGGGAAGCCTCGTAGGCGACCGCCGGCTCCCAGTCCCGCAGCAGGGCGGCAGGTGTGATGTTGTGGTAGTTCACCAGCTTGCGCTCGGGCCGGGCGGCCACGATGTCGTAGACCGGGCTCCCGATCGACGCTTGATACAGCAGCCAGCGGTCACGTCCCGCCCGCCCCAGCTCCGTCACCGACCGCCCCTCGTGCTCGACATCGGGCGTGAAGCTGCCGTAATAGATGTCCGAGTCGATGCCGGCGGCCCGGAGGCCATTGCGCAGGTTCACCGTGCTGACCCCGATGGCATCGCGACTGGCGAGCGAGGGGATGACCTGGTCGACGCGCACGGCGCAGGAGTGTACCGGCGCTTCCTGCAGCCCCGATTGCGCGGCATGCACCACTTTCCGGGCGTGCCGCCCCTAACCTTGACGGATCGTGCACGTCCTTTCCGATGGCGCGCGGCCAGGGACCCGGCGACGAGGCGGGGTGACTGGGCTGGCGACGCTGCTGTCCCTCCTCATCGTGTTGCCGGCCGCCCTGATCAGCGGCTCGTCCGTGGCGGCGGCCACCACGCCGGGCGCCGGACCACCGGTCCTTACGCAAAACCACTCGGCCCTGGCGCACTCCTTGTCCGACTCCATGAACGTCACCATCGCCATGACGGAGAACAATGGCCTCGACGTCATCGTCAATTCGACCGCAGGCGTGACTGCGCCCGGGGTCTCGAGCGCCTCCGCCGTGCGCTTCCATCAGACCGGAGCGTCATGGGAGGTCGACACGGGGCCGGGCTGCGCCGGGCCGTGGACGCCGGTGCTGACGAACCAGACGACCCCCACCGCCTCGCCGCTCAACGGTGGGCTTCTCCAGCTCTGTGTGGCTGGTGGCAGCCCGACCGTCCACGGCACTCTGACGGCGGTGTACAACTCGCTCACCCAGGCGAGGACGGTCAACACGCTGCCGCTCGAGCAGTACGTGGCCGACACGGTGCCGGGAGAATCTCCCTCGAGCTGGGCCAGCCTCGGCGGCGCCGGCCCTCAGGGGCAGGACTGGGGATTCCAGGAGCTCGAGGCGCAGGCGGTCGCGGTCCGGTCCTACGTCCTGTCCGATCTCAACGGCTATGGCGGCTACGCCGATACGTGCGATCTGACCTGCCAGACCTACCGGGGCACCGCCTACGAAACGACCACGAGCATTGCCGCTGCGAACGATACAGCGGGCCAGGTCATGATCATGCCGAACGACACGGTGGCCACCACCGAGTACTCGAGCTCGACGGGTGGGTACACCTCGAGCGCGAACCAGGAGTCGCCTTTCAACGCGGTACCCGATGATGGGGATGCCGTGTCCGGGAACACCAACCACCACTGGACCACGTCGGTGAGTGCCGCCCAGATCCAGACTGCATGGCCCCAGATCGGGACGTTCATCACGCTCACCGGCGCAACCACCGATCCCGGCCATCCCTATGACTTCGGTTTCGGGCGCGTCGACACCATCACCATCGAGGGCACGCTCTCGACGATCACGATCCCGGGCACCGAGTTCTACGTCGATCTCGGCCTCCTGTCGGACCTCTTCACCGCCGCCGTCGTGGGAAGCACGGTCGACATCACGGGCCAAGGGTGGGGCCACGGTATCGGCATGGGTCAATGGGGTGCCCTCGGCTACGCGATCGGGCAGGACCATGGTGATGGGAACTGGACCTATCAACAGATCGTCGACCACTACTACGGTCCCGCCACGTTGAGCACGTTGTCCAACGTCACCTCGGTTGGACAGTCGGGGGGCGTCGGCGGCTACTGGATCGACGCCGCCGACGGCGGCGTGTTCAGTTTCGGCAACGCACAGTTCCACGGGAGCATGGGCGGCAAAGCACTCAACCAGCCGATGGTGGGAATGGTGGGCACGCACGATGCCCAGGGCTATTGGACCGTCGCCGCCGACGGCGGCATCTTCAGTTTCGGCGACGCGGCGTTCCACGGGAGCATGGGGGGCCGCGCATTGAACAAGCCCGTCGTCGCCATGGCGGTGACCCCCGATGGCGGCGGCTACTGGCTGGTGGCCTCCGACGGCGGCATTTTCAGTTTCGGTGATGCGGGCTTTTACGGGAGCACCGGTTCGCTGGTGCTCAACCGGCCAGTGATCGGCATGGTGCCCACCCATGACGGCAAGGGTTACTGGTTGATTGCCTCGGACGGAGGCCTCTTCGCCTTCGGCGATGCCGCATTCCATGGGTCGTTGGGCTCGTCGCCCCCGGCGACGCCGATCGTGGGCGTGGCGCCGTCCCTCGATGGTGGTGGGTATTGGATGCTCGAGGCGGATGGTGTGGTGCATACCTTCGGTGATGCTGCCTCGGTGTCCGTTGCGGCCGACTCCCCCCCGTTGAGCGCAATGAGGGGCCCGATGACGGGACTGATCCCCGACTTCACCGGCGGCGGATTCGATGCCGTGAATGCCAGTGGTCAGGCCTTCGCCTACGGTGACGCGCCTTACTTCGGCGATGTCACGACGGCAGTTCCTGGTTATGCCGGTCACGTCGTCGGCATTGCCGTTTCCCCCGGCTGAGAACGCTTGACGCGATGCAGCCGCGATGTAGTCGCCATGCAGCCGCGATGCAGTCGCCATGCCATGGCATGCCACTCGACGTGTCGACGCCTGGGGCGATCATGACGCATCCGTGTCGTGCTGCGTTGCGCAGACCTCACGCGCTACGTGTCGCGCTCGACACGGCGGTCGCCGAGTGGCACCGCGGGCGCATCGTGTCGGGCGCGTGCACGCCATGCAATTGGTTTCAGAGGCGGCGCAAGTTACGGCCGTATGGTCTTTGCACTGCCCCAACAAACGCTTGACACCCCCGTAGATATACGTCTAGAAAAACTTTCGCTATCGACTACGGCACCCGCTGGGGGGGGCCACCCGAAAGCGAGGGGAGTGACATGAGCGGTGCTATGCCTGCACACGTCCGGCGCGCTGGAATCTTCAGGATTCTCTCAGCGCTTCTGTTGACTTCGGGAGTTCTGGCTACCGCAGCGATCGAGTTCGGCTCACCCGCGTATGCCGATACGCCACCGACAATCGCGAACGGGACCGGTGCCTTTTCGACTGATCCCGTCGTCAACCTCACTGGCTGCACGGCAGCGACGAAGTCGGAGACGTTGACGTGTACGAGCACCAGTGGCGTCGTCGCAAACGAAGGTATCTACGGTGCCTCGATCGCCTCGGGCACTTCGGTGTCGAGCGTGACCAGCACGACGATCACGATCTCCGCCAACACGTCGGCCGCCATCACGAGCGCGCAGGTGTTGACGTTCACCACGCGTACAGCCGTCCAGAATGTCACCGGATCCACCTCGTCGACTACGGTCACCAGCACGATCAACTTCGCCAACGCGGGCGTGGACCCAGGCTTCGCGGTCGTCGGAGCGGGCATCGCCAACGGCACCAGCGTGACGTCGGTCAGCTCGACCTCGATCGGGTTGTCGTCCGCGCCGACGGCGGCGCTGTCGGGTGAGACCCTCGTCTTCAACGCACCCGACAACTTCGATGCCCTCACCCTCGTCAGCGGTGGCGCATCCAGCGTGAACCCGTCGTCGTTGACGGTGGTGACCCAGCCGCCCGCCGGGGACGGGTTCGTCACCGTGAGCGCCTCGAGCAGCCACGGGATCTTGGACCTCTTGCCGGGAGACAACGCCACGAGTGCCTTCACGGCCACCTTTGCCTACTGCGCACCGGGAGACGCCTACTCACCGGGTTCGCCCAACTGCACGACGGCCACCATGAACTACGCCCCGGCGGTCGATCAGAACGTCGGGGACGACGTGAGCGTCGACGGGATTTCCGAAGATATCTACGAGGAGGCGGAGGTCGCCGTCGTGGCTCCCGCCACCGCCCAACAGAACACCGCGTTCACCGTCACGGCGGCCTCGGTCGCGGCAAGTGTCCCGGCTAGCGAATCGACCCCGGTCGGCACCGCGACCATCAACTACGCCGATGGCTTCACCACCGTGCTTCCCGTTCCGTCCGGCCTGACCTATGTGCCCAACTCGATCAAGGTCACAGGCGGTGACACCACGACCGAGGGAGTAGCGACGGCCGAGTTCTGCACGGCCGCCGGTACCGGCTGCGACGCGCAGGTCAACACGGGGAACTACAAGACCACGTACCCCTATCTGGAGATCGAGCTCCCGACCTCGGACCAGGTCGCCGGGGGCGACACCTTCACCCTGCCCACGGTTTCTGCGCAATTCACCGCCTCCGGTTCGGTCGGCAGCACCGCGAGCGAGACCCTGTCCGAATTCCGGGTCAACACCAACGTGACCGTTCCGATCATCGGCACCCAGAACGCGAACTTCGACGGTTACCCGACGACGGGTAACAGCGGGACGCCTCCGTATGCGGCACCCGTCGCGCTCGCCACCACTCAGATCGTTGCCCAGAACGTGGCATCGAGTATCACCTCGGGCGCGAACACAACCTTCACGGTCGGGAGCGCCGGGACCTTCACGGTCACGACGAGCGGCAATCCCACGGCGACACTCTCGGAGACGGGAGGTCTGCCGAGTGGTGTGACATTCACCGACAACGGCAACGGCACCGCATCATTGGCCGGAACCCCGGCGAGCGGCACGGGAGGCACGTACCCGATCACGATTGGTGCTTCCAATGGTGTGGGCAGTCCCGCCTCTCAGTCCTTCACCTTGACGGTGAACCAGGCGCCGGCCATCACCTCGGGCAGCAGCACCACGTTCATTGCGGGGAGCACAGGGAATTTCGTCGTGAGGTCGACTGGTTTCCCCGTCCCGACCCTGTCCGAGAGCGGGGCGCTTCCCAATGGTGTGACCTTCGTGAACAACGGCAATGGGACGGCGACGCTGGCTGGCACTCCTGGGCCGAGCACCGGCGGTACCTATCCGATCACGACCAAGGCCACGAACGGCGTGGGTAACCCGGCGACGCAGTCCTTCATCCTCACTGTCGATCAGGCGCCTGCGATCACGTCGTCCGATACGGCGTCGTTCACGACCGGGAGTTCGAACAGCTTCAGCGTGACCACGACGGGCTTTCCCGCTCCCGCTCTCTCCGAGGTCGGTGCACTGCCCGAAGGCGTGACGTTCACCGACAACGGGAACGGCACCGCCACGCTGGCCGGAGTCCCGGCCGCGGGTAGCGACGGTGGGTACCCGCTGACCCTCACCGCCGACAACGGTGTGGGCACTGCGGCGACCCAGTCCTTCACCCTCACCATCAGTGACGCCCCCTTGGCTCCGACCTTCACCTCGGGTTCGAGCACCACGTTCACTGCCGGGAGTGCCGGGAGTTTCACGATCACCACGACGGGGAACCCCATCGCTGCCCTGTCCAAGTCGGGCGCCCTGCCAAGTGGTGTGACCTTCACGGACAACGGTGACGGCACGGCGACCCTGTCGGGGACACCGGCGCCCGGCGCCGGGGGGACCTACCCGTTGACCTTGACCGCCACCAACGGTGTCGGCAGCCCGGCCCACCAATCGTTCACGTTGGTGGTCGACGAGGCACCCTCGGTCATCTCGAGCGCCAGCACCACGTTCACCACCGGCGTCACGGGGAACTTCAGCGTGACCACCGGCGGATTCCCGGCTCCGAGCCTTTCCGAAACGGGAGCGTTGCCGAGCGGGGTGGCCTTCACGGACAACGGAGACGGAACGGCCACCTTGGCGGGGAAGCCGGACGCGGGCACTGGGGGCAGTTACTCCTTCTCGATCGATGCGACCAACGGTGTGGGCGGCGATGCCATCCAGTCCTTCACCCTGACGATCGACCAGCCGGCCGCCGTCACCTCTGCAGCCAGCACGACGTTCACCACCGGGAGCAACGGAGCCTTCACGGTGACGACGACCGGAAATCCGACGGCAGCCTTGGCGAAGACCGGTGCGTTGCCGAGTGGGGTCACCTTCACGGACGACGGCGACGGCACGGCCACATTGGCCGGGACACCGGCCGCGGGTTACGGTGGGAGCTACCCGCTGACCATCACCGCGACCAACGGTGTCGGGACTGCGGCCACCCAGTCCTTCACGCTGACGGTCGACCAGCCGGCCGCCATCACGTCAGCAGCCAGCACGACCTTCACGGCCGGCAGCGCTTCGACCTTCACGGTGAAGACGTCCGGCACGCCTGCGGCGAGCCTCTCCGAGTCTGGCCCCCTCCCCGGGGGTGTCACCTTCACCGACAACGGCAACGGCACGGCCTCACTTGCCGGCACGGCGGTCACCGGGAGCGGTGGGACCTATTCCCTCAGCCTCACCGCCGCCAATGGCGTTGGTGGCACCGCGAGCCAGACCTTCAGCCTGACGGTGGACGAGGCACCTTCGATCACCTCGGCTGACTCGACCACCTTCGCGAAGGGCGCTGCGAGCAGGTTCACCGTCACCGCGACCGGTTTTCCGACACCGACCATCACCGAGTGGGGCACTCTTCCCAAGGGCATCACGGCGACGAATGGCGTGCTCAAGGGCACGCCGACCAAGAAGGGCTCCTTCCAGGTGCTCTTTACGGCCTCCAACGGCGTGACGCCGAACGCCTACCAGATCTTCACCGTGAACGTGGTGACGCTGGGTGTGTCGACGACGTCGTTGCCGACGCTGACCGAGGGAACGGCGTACAGCCAGCAGCTGGCGGCCCAGGGCGGGCTGCCGCCCTACAAGTGGAAGGCCACCTCACCACTGCCGACGGGTCTCACGCTCTCAAAGGCCGGGGTGCTCTCGGGGACGGTGATCTCGTCGGTGTCCCCGGGAACGTACCCGATCACCGTCACGGTGACCGACTCGACGACGCCCACCAAGGGAACGGCCTCGGCCACGCTCAGCCTGACCATTCAAGCGGGTTAGGACAGCCCGTTCCCACGCAAACGAACTGACGGCAAGTCCGCTGCAAATGCGGCGGCATGGCACACGGATTGTGAAGCAGCACGACTGAGGAGGATGGTGCGATGAGCGGTTTGCGCAGCCGGGGCCGGCGAGTGGCCGGAGTCACTGGAGCATTCCTGGCGGCCACGTTGTTGGGCGGCATGCTGACGATCACGCTGGGGTCGGCGCAGGCCAACGCCTTCTCCGCCACGCCACAGTGGTTCAACACCGCGGGGGTCGCTCAGTCATCGTTGAGCTGCGGCCAGTGGTACGTGACGACCATTTCGGCCCAGACGGGAGGGGGGAGCGCCTCCTTGAGCCTCATCGCCGGCGGTGGCGGTGGCGGGGGAAGCAGCACGGGCGCCCTCTCCAACAACGCCAACACCGCCAGTGGGGGTGCCGGCGGACAGGTCGGCGGCACGTTCAGCGTGTCGGCCGGGGAGACCGTTGCCGCATTCATCGGATGCGGAGGTGGTGGCGGAGGAGCGCACTCGACTGGAGCCACGGCCACCGGGGGCACCGGGGGTACGGGGTACTCCAACGGCGGCAACGGCGGCGACCAGTCTTCGACGGGTAACCAGTCCGGCGGCGGGGCGGGCGGTGGTTCGTCGGCCGCCTGTGTCTACAGCGGCTCCGCCACCACCCCGTGCGGAACCCTGCTGGCGATCGCCGGTGGAGGTGGCGGTGGCGGCGCCGCCGGTTGTGCCGGTAACGGCGGTCCCGGCGGCAACGGCAATGCCGGGGCCTCGACCGGAGCCGGTGCGAATTCGGAACCGAACGTCGCGGCACCGGGCGGGTCGGCCAATGGCCAGGGATTCGGCGGCGGTGGCGGCGGCGCCGACAGTGATCAGCAGGCGGCCGCCGGCGGTGGTGGTGGTGGCGTCGGTGCCGCCGGGGGAGTGACCAAGGGCACCGTGTCGGGTGCGGCCGGTTCGCCCACAACGGGAGGCACCGGAGTGGGCAACAGCACGGGGGGAGCCGGCGGTGCCGTCCTGAGCGGCGGTAGCGGTCCCGCCGGGTCTGCTGGGTCCGGCCCGAACGCATCGGGTACCGGGGCGGCCGGCCCCAGTTACACGGGTGGCAACACCCAGCACCAAGGTGGCGGCGGTGGTGGCGGTGGCTACTACGGCGGCGGCAGCGGCGCCGCGAATGGCTGCACAATTCTCCCGGCCCTCGGTGCCGGTGGCGGCGGAGCCGGCTCTTCGTGGGTCTCGACCGCCGCTCTCACCAGCTTCAGCAACGGCACCAATCCCACGTTCACCGCGGGTAGCACGGTGAGCTCGACAGCATGCGCCGTGCAACAGACCCAGGGCATCGCGGGCGCAGCCAACGGTGCCGGTGGCAGCGGGGCAAGCAACTCGAGCACGGGCAAGATCAGTGGTGGCTACGCCGGCTGCCCAGGCACGGTGAGTCTCACCTGGAGTGCCCTCCCGGGGGCGCCGACTGGGGTCACGGCGACGGGCGGCAACGCGCAGCTCACCGCGAGCTGGACCGCTCCTGACCCGGGCACGGGAACCATCAGCGGCTATCGGGTCTCGGCTGTCCCGACCGGCAGCGGATCGACGGTGACCCAAACCTTCAACTCGACCGCGACGACCGAAACCCTGACCGGGTTGACCAACGGCGACGCGTACAACGTGAGCGTGGCCGCCATCTCCAACGTGGGGACCGGTCCGGCCGCATCTGCCTCGAACAATCCGATCTCGCTCGGCTCGGCACCCGCAATCATTTCGGCGGACAACACGACCTTCACTGCAGGCAATGCGGGGAGCTTCACGGTGACCACATCGGGTGCCCCGGCGCCTGCGATCTCGGAGTCGGGCGCGCTGCCCAGCGGTGTGACGCTGACTGACAACGGGAACGGGACGGCCACCTTGGCCGGGACGCCTGCGAACGGAACCGGCGGCAGCTATCCGATCACGCTCAATGCGTCGAACGGCATCAGTCCCGACGCATCGCAGACCTTCACACTGACCGTCGACCAGGCACCGGCCATCACGTCGGGGAACTCCGCCACCTTCGTCGAGGGGAGCCACGGCAGCTCGACCATCACGACGACGGGCAATCCGACGGCCACCCTCTCGGAGAGCGGCTCGCTGCCCGGCGGCGTGACGTTCACCGACAACGGCGACGGCACGGCGACCCTCGCCGGGACGCCGGCTGCCGGCTCGCGTGGGAGCTACCCCCTCACGATCTCGGCCACGAACGGGGTGAGTCCGGACGCCACACAGTCGTTCACCCTGAGCGTCGAGGCGGCACCGGCTATCACCTCGGCTTCGTCCACGACGTTCGACGAAGGATCGCCGGGGACCTTCACCGTCGTCTCATCGGCGGCGCCAGCGGCATCGCTCGACGAATCCGGTGCTCTGCCGAGTGGCGTGACCTTCACCGACAACGGCGACGGGACGGCGACGCTGGCAGGAACGCCGGGAGTCGGATCCAACGGCGTGTACCCCTTCACCATCACGGCATCGAACGGGGTCGGGAACGCGGCCGCGCAGCAATTCGCGCTCACGGTCGAGGCCCCGTCGG
This sequence comes from uncultured Acidimicrobiaceae bacterium, assembly GCA_963754445.1. Lineage (GTDB taxonomy): Bacteria > Actinomycetota > Acidimicrobiia > Acidimicrobiales > RAAP-2 > Bog-473. Next base: position 815,503 of record CAVWFT010000001.1, read on the forward strand.
CCATTACGAGTAGCGACTCGACAACCTTCACGGTCGGAACGGCAGGCGCCTTCACGGTCACCACCACCGGGTACCCGGTTGCTTCGCTCTCCGAGACGGGCGCTCTTCCCGACGGTGTGACCTTCGCCGACAACGGGGACGGCACGGCCAGCCTTTCCGGCACACCTTCGGCGGCAACGGGTGGGACCTATCCGATCACCGTCCATGCCTCCAACTCGGTGGGTAGCCCCGACGCGCAGTCGTTCGCCTTGACGGTGGACGAAGCCTCGACCATCACCAGTGGCGCCAGTGCGACCTTCGACGAGGGGAGCGATGGGAGCTACACCGTGACCACGGCTGGCTACCCGTCGGCGACGCTCTCGGAGAACGGGACCCTGCCGAGTGGTGTGACCTTCATGGACAACGGCGACGGCACTGCCACCTTGGCCGGGACGCCCGCCAACGGTTCGGGTGGGAGCTATCCGATTTCGATCAGCGCGAGCAATGGGGTGGGCCAATCGGCGAGCCAGTCCTTCACGTTGGAGGTGAACTCTGCTCCGTCCATCACGAGTGCCGCCCACACCACGTTCACGGCCGGGACGGCCGGGAGCTTCACCGTCACGTCCACCGGTGGTCCCACACCGAGTCTCTCCGAGGCCGGTGCGCTTCCCGATGGAGTGACGTTCACGGACAACGGCGACGGCTCGGCCACGCTGGCCGGCACCGCTGCCCTCGACAGCGCCGATACGTACTCGTTCACGATCGATGCGTCGAACGGGGTCAGTCCTGATGCGTCGCAAGGCTTCACGTTGACGGTCAGAATTCCTGCTGCGATCACCACACCGGACCACGCGTCGTTCGGTCGGTACAGCGCATCGAGCTTCACGGTCGTCGCCACCGGCAACCCGACGCCGACGCTGACCGAGGTAGGGAACTTGCCGAAGGGTTTGGCCTACGCCCATGGCACCATCTCAGGGACACCGACCAAGCTCGGGACGTTCCAGCTCTCCTTCCTGGCCAACAACGGTGTGGGCAACGAGGCCGTCCAGTACTTCACGCTGACCATCACCCCGTTCCAGGTGACAACGACGTCGTTGCCGCCCCTGACCGAGGCATCTCCTTACAGCCAACAGCTCGCAGCCAGTGGTGGAGTGGCGCCTTACAAGTGGAAGGCCAAGGGGACACTCCCGAACGGTCTCACGCTCTCCAAGACCGGCTTGCTGTCGGGAACCGTTCCGGCGGGCTCGGTGACGCCCGGAACGGTCCAGATCCCGATCAAAGTGACGGACAGCAAGTCGCCCACCAAAGAGGTGTTGACGGTCACCTTGAGCCTCACCATCAATGCCTGAGTTCGTCGCCGCTTTCACCCGGCGGGAGGTGTAAGCCTGGGAAGAGGCTTTCGGGCCATCGTTACTGGGGGCGACCACTCGGGTCGTCCCCAGTAACGGGCCGTACATCGCCATGTCGACGAGAGTCCTCGAGCCGCTGCGCCAGGAACAAGGTGGCGCGGCGTGTCGCTTGGTCCAGGCCGGGCTGCGGGTCCCCGAAGGGAACGAGCGCAGACAAGGCGGCCATTCCCGAGAGCGGGTGCTGCGAGAGCGGGTGCTGCCGACGTCGTGCTCAGGACGCGGATGTGGGCGATGCCGGTTCTGCTGAGGGAGGCGCCGCGCCCGAGGGCATCGAACCCGGTCCATTGAGAGGCGGCGCGTCCGCCATCACGTGAGAAAGACGGGGAAAACGGCGAAGGCGACCGAGAGGGCCGAGTCGGCTCGCGTCGACGCCGTGGTCCGCCGCGTTGAGGAGCCGAAGATCGCCCCGGCTGTTGCCGTAGGCCCAGAGGATCGGCTGTTCACCATTGCTCGAGAGCAAGCCGTTCGCCCGAAGATGCACGACGAGTCGGGCATATTTCTCCGCTCCCCGGCAGTTCTTGCCTTCGTAGCCACCGGTCAGCAGGCCGCCGCCACCAACGGCGAGTCGGGTGGCCACGACGCCATCGACGCCGAGCGCCGCGCCGGCCGGGCCGACGTAGCACTCGGTTGACGCGGACACGATCACGGTGTGATGACCCTGAGCACGGTGCCACTCGAGCCGGCGCCGCATGTCGGCGCGTAAGTGTTTGCCCAGATGGCGGGCCGCGAAGATCTGGGACCGGCGGTCGACTTCACTGACGGGCATGCCGCCGAGGAGCCGAACGAAGAGTCGCTCCTTGACCTCATCCGCGGCGGTTCCCCCCGCGATGGCCGCACGGACGAGCGCGGGGGACAGGCGGACGACAGCGCGCAGCACGGGAATCGCCCCACGCATGGCGACCAGAAAGGGATAGACGCTGCCCGAGTCGGTCAACGTGCCGTCGAAATCGAACGCGGCGACCGTTCGCGCACCCGACCCGGAGCCAGAGCCAGGTCCCGAACCGCTCGAGTGCGAGACGGAGCCGGGGGACGATGGTCCGGCCGCGGAACCGGAAGGTCCGGTACCGGGAGAACCGGGATAGCCCGAGCCGGAGGCTCCGTGATCAGTCGAGCGCAGTGCCACCGCGGCCCGCTCCTCCCGCAAACTGCATGGCCCCGACGAGCGTCTCGCCACTGCTGACGACCTCGCGTCCCCGGCGAGCCTCGTTGACTGCCGCTTCACCTTCCGTGAGGCCCCACTGCTCGAGGGCGCTCAGCCGATCGGACCGCAGGCAGACCTGGGGCAGCGCTGCCAGCTGGTGGGCCAGGCCGATGGAGGCCGCCAGGGCTTGTCCCGACGGTACGAGGCGGTTGGCCAACCCGATCTGGAATGCCTCGGGCCCTTGGACGGCACGGCCGGTCAGGATGAGATCCATGGCCCGGCTGTGGCCGATGAGCCGGGGCAGGCGCACCGTGCCCAGATCGCACAAGGGGACGCCGAAGCGGCGGCAGAACACGCCGAAGACGGCATCCTCGGCGGCCACCCGCAGATCGCACCACAGGGCCAGCTCGATCCCGCCCGCCACGGCGAAGCCTTCGACCGCCGCAATGACGGGCTTGGACAGGGTCAGGCGGGTCGGGCCCATCGGGCCGCTGCCGTCGTCGGGAATGGGCCGGCGGTCGCCCTCTGCCACGGCCTTGAGGTCGGCGCCGGCGCAGAACGTGCCCTGGGCACCGGTCAGGACGGCGATCGAGGCTTCGGGATCGGCGTCGAAGGCGAGAAAGGCATCACGGAGCTGGTCGGCGCAGACGCTGTCGACCGCGTTCCGGCGCTCGGGCCGGTCGATGGTGACGACGGTGACGGGGCCTTCGTGTTCGATGCGCAAGGTCTGGTCACGGTAGGGGCGGTAGGGAGAGCCGGTGCGGTCGGGGGTGTCGGGGCTGTCGGAGCGAGGAGCCCGGGAAGGCATGGTGTCGGTGCCGGGGGTGGCGCCGGTGGTGGCGCCGGGTGTGGCCTCGCCCGATTGGTCCGCCGAGTGCCCGGCCGTGGTGGTGGCACCCGCAGGTTCTCCGTTCACCGTCGTATTCTCCCACGGCTCCGTGGGTGGTCCCGTCATGGCCGCCGACCCCAAGTGCTGGTCAGGGCGGTGTTCGGGGTCGGCGGACGGCCGGCCGGTAAAAGATGACCAATCGTGTCGACAATTGCGGGAACAGCCGGTAAGGTCTCGGCGTTCAATATCGAGCATCAGTCCAAATCCAGGAGGATTCCCATGGCAGTACGACTAGGGGACACCGCCCCCGACTTCACCGCCGACACAACCGACGGCACCATCAACTTCCACGAGTGGCTCGGTGACAGCTGGGGTGTGCTGTTCTCCCACCCGAAGGACTTCACGCCCGTCTGCACGACCGAGCTCGGTGCCTTCTCGCGGGCCAAGCCTGAGTTCGACAAGCGCAACGCCAAGCTCATCGGCCTCTCCGTCGACTCGGTCGAGTCGCACAAGGGGTGGGCAGGGGACATCGAGGAGACCCAGGGTTCCGCTCTGGCCTTCCCTCTCATCGGGGACGAGGACCGCAAGGTCGCCGACCTCTACGACATGATCCACCCGAACGCCAACGACACGCTGACCGTGCGGTCGGTCTTCATCATCGGCCCGGATAAGAAGATCAAGCTGACGTTGACCTACCCGGCCTCGACCGGTCGTAACGTCGACGAGATCCTCCGGGTCCTCGACTCGTTGCAGCTGACGGCCGACTACTCGGTCGCCACGCCCGTCAACTGGACGGACGGCCAGGACGTCATCATCGCCCCCGCCGTCAGCGACGAGGACGCCAAGGGCCGGTTCCCCAAGGGCTGGAAGGCCATCAAGCCCTACCTGCGGGTGACGCCTCAGCCCAACCGCTGAGCTCGATTGCGGTCGGTATCTCCGTACCGAAGCTGACGGGGCCGGCCTTCGGGCCGGCTTCGTCGCGTCCGGGCGGGGACACCCCCGATCGCTAGTCAGGTTGACGCCCGGTCAGGCCGAGCAACCGATTGAGCAACGGTGCACTCTCGGGGACCGGGACGGCGGCGGGGAAGACGCCGATCGTCCGCCACTCCTCGGCATGTGGACTGACCTCGTCCCACACCCCCTGGACGAGTTCGGGTTCGAGGTCGGCGGTGGCGCCGATCTCCTTGGCGATGTCATGGGCCCGCAGAGCGCGGAACGAGTTGATCTGCCACAGGTACTCCTGAACGGTGTAGTCCCCGAAGGAGAGGTGGGCCGTTGCCGAGAGGTCGGTCACGGCCTCGACGGCACTGCACGCCCTCTCGACGATGGCACCGAAGCGGGCGACCGGTTCGTCGCCCAGGAGATCGCCGTCGAATTTGTCCGCTCCGGCCTCCTCCATCGTCAGCCCCGCCACCATGTCGGGCACCCAGGCATCGTCGTAGGCGTGGTAGTTGATCAGTTCTCTCAGCGTCGGTGGCTCCGGACGGGCGCGGGTGGAGAAGGTTTCCGGCATGGTGCGGTCCCACTGCTCCGGCTCGATCTGTGCGACGACCCTGGCCAGGGCGCGGTCGGCCAGCACGAAGACCTGAGGTTCGTTCAATGGCATCGAAAACTCCTCCTCTTGTGACTGGGGTCCCGCTCGTGGGTGTCTCGGTCCGCAATCTCACCCGGCGGTGTGACAGGGGAGCGTGACATCGCGAACTAGCCGTCGGTCACCCGATCGTCGCCGGACCACCTCCACCGTGGGACCTCGCGCAGGGGATGAAGGTCGTCGTCGGTGGCCGCGTTCGAGTTCTGCATGGCGACCCGGGTGCCGAAGTCGACGTGCTCGAGCACGGCGTCGCGGAAATCGGGGTCGTCGGGCAGGTCCGACTTGTCCAGAGCGGCGCGGTAGAGAGCGACGAAGCGCTGCCTCTGCTCCTCGGTGATGCGAAGGCCGCGGTGGACGTCGATCAGATGGGCGAACCAAGTTCCCTCGAGAAACGGGTGGGTCCGCCGAAGGATTCAGCCGTGAACCATGTCAGGTGGTCGACGTGCTGCGGCTGGCCCGCGCCGAAGAGCGGCTGGAGGAGGGGGTCGGCCAGCACGCTGGCGTAGAAGGTGTCCTCGAGCCTGTGGATGGCGGCTTCGCCGCCGGCATAGTCGTAGAGGGAGGGCATAGGGGCGTCCTTCCGTCCGTCGCCACGGAGACTACCGGGGCGTCCGGAGCGAACGGTGCTGCGGCGCCGGTCAGGTACCGGCGATCCCGACGACGGGCTCGTTCAGTCTCGTGGCGCCCATGGAACCCAAGAACGGAGCGGTGCCGAAGTTGAAGACGCCGCCATCGGAAGCCACTTCCCAGTACCCGCTCCCGTCGCCCCGCGCCGCCATCCCGACGACGGGCGCGTCGAGAGTCTTTCCTCCCATGGAGCCGTCAAAGCCGGCGTTGCCGAAGGTGAAGATCCCTCCGTCGGAGGCGACCTCCCAATACCCATGGCCATCCGGTGTGCCGGCCATGCCGACGATGGGCCGGTTGAGTGGTCTGCCTCCCATGGAGCCGTAGAACCGGGCCGAGCCGAAACTGAAGATCCCCCCGTCAGAGGCGACCTCCCAGTACCCGTGGCCATCGGGCGCGGCGGCCATGCCGACGATGGGCCGGTTCAGTTGCTGTCCTCCCATGGAGCCGTAAAACTGGGCGGAACCGAAGCTGAAGATGCCCCCGTCCGAGGCGACCTCCCAGTACCCGTGGCCATCGGGCGCGGCGGCCATGCCGACGATGGGCCGGTTGAGCGCCCGGCCCCCCATGGAGCCGTAGAACGTCGCCGAACCGAAGCTGAAGATGCCCCCGTCCGAGGCGACCTCCCAGTATCCGTCGTCGTCCGGCGTGGCCGCGATCCCCACGATGGGCGCATCCAGCGGCCGGCCGCCCATGGAGCCGAAGAACGCGCCGCTGCCCAGGGTGCCGAAGCCGAAGATCCCTCCGTCGGAGGCCACCTCGCGGTAGCCGGTGGGGACGATCTGCGCCGCCATGGCGAAATTGCCCGGGTCGCTGTCGTATCCGCCCACGGCCTCGCAGCTCGTCGTTGTCGCACAGACCACGGCGTTGAGACCGGCCGCTCCGCCGGCGGGCGCCTCGACGCGGGTGCCCTGTTGCCAGGAGCCGTTCGTCTCGGTCACCGCCAGCGACACGTTGTAGAGCTGCGCACTTGTGCCGGCGCCCGTGGCGATGCTGTAGCTCCCGACGGCGGCACAGGTGCCCACGGTCACACACGACACGCCGTCGAGGTCGACCGAGGTGTGGAACGGAGCGTAGGCGCCGAGATCGGCCGGCGCCGAGATCTCGGTGGCGGCGCTCCACGCCCCGTCGACTTCGGTCGTGATCATCCCGTCGAGCGCACCCGTGGTGTCGCCGTACTGCCCGACCGCCACGCATGCACCGCTGCCCGTGCACGAGACGCTCTTCAGGAGCGAAGACTCAGAAGAGCCGGAGAGGAAAGGGCCGGCATTGCCCGGTGGCGTGATCTCGTCGGCTTGCCCCCACGACGCTCCGGATCCTGAGACGACGAATCCGGCCAGTCCTTCCGAGACACCGTACGAACCGACCGCTGTGCACGCACCGACGGCCGGACAGGAAACGCCGAGAACGTCTTCGGCGGAATTGGCAACGGCGCCGGACGGGACCGGCAGGACGACGGGCGGCTGCCAGGTGCCGCCTAGTTGGGTCACGGAAAAGGATCGGGTTGCCCCGGCGCCGTCGGTGTAGCTGCCGACGGCGGTGCAGGTCCCCGTCCCGGGACACGTGACCGCATGCAGCACGCTCGGTCCGTCGGCGAGGCGGTCCGACGGAGACTGAGCCTCGACGGCAGCCTGCCAGGTCCCGGCGACCTCGCTCACGGTCATCGGTTGGGTGGTCCCAGAACCGTCGGTGAACGATCCGACCGCGACGCAGTCCTCGGAATCGCGACAGGACACCCCGTTCAGGGCCGCACCCGATTGGGGGGTTCCGGGAGACGGCGCGGCGACGGCGACCGCGGGCTGCCATGTGCCGTCCACCTCGGCCGCCCTCATGGAGACAGCGACGTTGGAGGCGATGACATAGGTGCCGACACCGACGCAGTTGCCGACCGACGCGCAGGACAGGGCGTTCAGTTCACCGTTGGGATTGGTCGCCGCGTCGGGGGGCGCAGCGACGGTGACGCTCGAGCCCGGTGGCGTCGCGCCAGCGGCCGGCGTGAGCCCGATGACGGTCAGACCGGCGGCGGTCAGGCCGGTGGCGGCTCCGATGGCCACGAGGAGTGCGAGGCCGAAAGTGCGCACGAATGTCGGGAGGAGGACTCGCGGTTCACACAGGCGAGGACGTGGACGAGGACGAAGAAATCTCTGAGTCTGCGTGGCCATTGAGCCTCCCTGTGGTCAGGTGTCAGGTGACGGGGCCGACCAGCTCCTCGCGGAGCTCGCGTTTGAGCACCTTGCCCTGGGGGTTCCGAGGCAGCGGCTCGGAACGGAACCAGATGTGGGTCGGGACCATGAAACCGGCGAGGCGCTCCTTGACGTGGCGGCCCAGTTCGTCGGCCGTGACCTTGGCACCGGGCCGGAGCACGACCACGGCGCCGACCGCCTCGCCGAGCTTCTCGTCGGGCACGCCGATGACGGCGCAGTCGGCCACGGCCGGGTGTTCGAAGAGGGCGGCTTCGACCTGTACGGAGTACACGTTCTCGCCACCGCGGATGATCATGTCCTTGGCCCGGTCGACGATATAGATGAAGCCTTCGTCATCGAGCCGGGCGACGTCGCCCGTGTGGAGCCACCCACGCGAGAAGGTCTTGGCCGTCTCCTCGGGGCGGTGCCAGTAACCGCGCACGACATTGGGGCCCTTGATCCAGAGCTCGCCCCGCACGTCGGCGCCCTTGGGCAGGCCGGGGTCGGGCTCTTCGCCCTCGTAGTCCTCGGGGACGATGGCGACGTCGCACACCGGCACGGCGGGGCCGACACTGTCGGGTCGATTGACGTAGTCGGGCCCCGAGTTCATGGACGTGACCGACGAGGTCTCGGTCAGTCCGTACCCGTTCGACGGTTGCCCGATCGGCCAGGCGGCCCGGATGCGGCGCACCAGGTCGGGCGGGGCGGGGGCACCCCCGTAGGAGACGCCCCGGATGGACGACGTGTCGAACTTGGAGAAGTTCGGGGAGTCGAGGACCTGCATCACCATGGCCGGGACGCCACCGAAGGTGACGATGCGCTCACGCTCGATCAACTCGAGGGCGCGCTCGGGGTCGAAGTGATGCATCATCACGAGCTTCCCACCGGCGGCGACGTTGGTCACCATGACCGAATGGCAGCCGGTGGCGTGGAAGAGGGGGACCGAGAGCAAGAAGGCAGGCTGGTCGCTGGCCGGCTTGGGGGGCTCGACCGGCTTCTCCTCGAGCTTCGCCGCGGCATCCTCCGCCGACTTCTCGTCGGCGTCCTCCTCGACGAGCGGCGGCGTCCCGTAGCGGGTCGAGCCACGGGTGTTGATGAAGAAGAGGCTCATCAGGTTGGTGCCCATGTTGCGATGGGTGCCCACCGCGCCCTTGGGGCGACCGGTGGTGCCCGACGTGTAGAAGATGGTGGCGTCGTCCTCCGGATCGATGGTGAGGTCGGGCGGCGAGGCGGCCTCGTCCACAGGACCGAGAGCCAGCGCGAAGGGCCACTCGGAGACGTGGGGCGCATCGTCGGCCGGCTGGGTGACCTTGGCTGGCTCGGTCAGCGGTGTCCGGTGCTCGTCGGTGGTGATGACGGTGGTGAGGGATTCGAGCCCGCCGAGGATGGGGCGGATGCGCTGGGCCCGCTCGGAGTCGACGAAGACGACCTTCGACCCGGAGTCCTCGAGGCCGTAGCGCAGCTCCTCGCCGCTCCACCAGGCGTTGAGGGGCACCACGATGCCGCCCGCCAGGGCGGCACCCCAGAAGGCCATCACCCACTCGGGCAGGTTGCGCATGATGATGGCGACCCGGTCGCCCTGCTCGATGCCGAAATCGTTGCGCAGCCGATGGGCCAGCGTCGAGGCGATCCGGTAGTGCTCGGCGAAGCTGGTGCGCTCGTCCTCGTAGACCAAGAAGTCCTTGTCGTCGTGTGCGAGCGACATGTCGATGATCGATCGAAGGTTGGGCGGCGCGTTCTTCCAGGTGCGAGTGGGTACGCCGCGGATGTCGCGTTGCTCCATCTCGAAGAGCTGGCCCGGCGCCGTGAGGGTGGCGTTGGCCTCGGCGATGGACATGCTCGGCACATCCTTCGGCATTACTGGCCCTCCTTCTCGGGTCGATCGTCCTGGCTTCTGCGTGGTGACGCGAGGTCGAAGAAGGCGCCCTTGTAATAGGCCAGCTCCTCCACGCTCTCGCGGATGTCCTGGAGGGCCCGGTGGCCGCCCTTCTTCGACGGCGCCGCCTTGTAGACCTCGGGGCGCCAGCGCCGGCACAGCTCCTTGAGGGTCGAGACGTCGACCGAGCGGTAGTGCAGGTAGTCCTCGATCTCGGGCAGGAAGGCGGCCAGGAAGCGGCGGTCCGTACCGATGGAGTTGCCGGCCAGGGGGACGGTGCGCGGCTCGGGGATGTGCTTCTGGAGGAATTCCAGCGTCTGGGCCCCCGCCTCGGCCAAGGTCACGGTGGACGCCTTCATGGCCTCGAGCAGCCCGGAGCGGGTGTGCATGGTCAGGACGAACTCGTCCATCTCCCCGAGCTCCGCCTCGGAGGCGTGGATGACCAGGTCGGGGCCTTCCTCGATGATGGTGAGGTCGTCGTCGGTGACGAGCGCAGCGATCTCGACAATGGTGTGGCGCGCCGGATCGAGGCCGGTCATTTCGAGATCGATCCAGGCCAGCATGCGGGCGCATGCTACCGGTCGGTCAGTTCACCCGGCGCCAGAGGCGGACCGGATACTGTCACCGGGGATGCTGCGAGTTCCCCTCCATCAGCTCGACGAGGACCTGCCCCTGCCCGCCTACGCCCGGGAGGGCGACGCCGGCGCCGACCTGCTGGCCCGGACCGACGCCGTCGTGACGTGCCGGGGCGGCCGGGCCCTGGTGCCGACCGGCGTGGCCGTGGCCATCCCGCCCGGCTACGGCGGGTTCGTGTTGCCCCGCAGCGGTCTGGCCCTCACGCACGGCATCACGTGCCTCAACGCGCCGGGCCTGATCGACGCCGGCTACCGGGGGGAGATCCAGGTGATCCTGGTCAACCACGACCCCGAACAGGACTACAAGGTGGCGCGGGGGGACCGGATCGCCCAGCTGGTGATCATGCGGGTGGAGCAGGCGGACTTCGAGGTGGTGTCGGCCGAGGGGCTCGGTGCGGCGGCCCGCGGTGCGGGTGGCTTCGGCCACACGGGTCACTGACATGAGCGGGGAGAGAGGCTAAGAAGCATGGTGATGCGCTCACTCGAGGGAATGGATGCCGCGTTCCTGTCGCTCGAGACCCCGACGACGCCGATGCACGTGGGCATCGTGCTGCTGCTCGACCCGCCGGAGGGGCGGCGCTCGCTGTTCTCGCCGTCGACCCGCTACACGCAGATCCGGAGGATCATCGAGCAGAGGGTGCACCTGGTCGAGCCGCTCCGCCAGCGCGCCATCCGGGTGCCCTTCGGCCTCTACCACCCGGTCTGGGTGGACGACCCGGACTTCGAGCTGGACGACCACCTGACCCGGGCCAGCCTGCCGTCGCCCGGCGGTCGGGCCGAGCTCGACGCGTTCGTGGCCTCGGTGATGAGCCGACAGCTCGACCCGGACCGGCCCTTGTGGGAGATGCACATCGTGGAGGGACTGGCGGAGGGGCGCACGGCTCTCGTGGCCAAGGTGCACCACGCCATCCTCGACGGGGTGAGCGGGGTGTCGGTCCTCGCCGCGTTCATGGACCTCAACCCGCGCTCGCGGGTCATCGCGCTGCCTCCGGAGTGGAACCCTGCGCCGCTGCCCTCGAACCTGCAGATGCTGCGCCACGCGGCCACCTCGCTGACCGGCCAGCCGGGGGCCACGGTCAAGACGCTGCAGGCCGGCATCGACGCCGTGGCCGACCTGGGCATGAACAACCGCGACCTGGTGGAACGGGGCGAGCAACCGCCGCCGGGCTTCTTTGGCGGGCCGCGGACCTCCTTCAACGGCGCAGTGTCGAACCGCAAGCGCTTCGCTTCGCTGTCCGTCCCGCTCGACGACGTGAAGCAGGTGGGCAAGGTCTTCGGCGCCACGGTGAACGACGTGATCCTGGCCTGCGTCTCGGGGGCCCTGCGGCGCCTGCTCGAGGCGCGGGGCGAGGAGGTGGACCGCTCGCTGGTGGCGATGGTGCCGGTCTCGACCCGTCCCGAGGATGCGGCGGACGACCTGGGCAACCAGATCTCGGGCATGCTCGTCTCGCTGGCGAGCGACATCGACGGTCCGGCGTCGCGACTCATGGCGATCTCGGAATCGGCCCGCCTGGCCAAGGAGCAGGAGAAGCTCCACCACGGCCGCATCCTGGGTGACCTGGCCCAGGTCGCGGTGCCGGCGTTGGCCACCCGGATCGCCCGGGCGGTGGCGGGGACGCGGCTCTTCGACAAGGTGCGTCCACCGGCCAACGTGACCGTCTCGAGCGTGCGCGGTCCGGAGTTCTCGATCTTCTGTGCCGGGAGCCGGGTGGTGGACATGTACCCGGTCGGGCCGATGGCCGAGGGGATCGGGATCAACGTGACGGTGTTCTCGTATCTCGACCGGGTGTGCTTCGGCGTCATGGCCTGCCGCAAGCTGGTGCCCGAGCTGAGCCAGGTGGCCGACTACCTCGACGAGGCGCTGGCCGAACTGCTGGTCAGCGCGCTCGACGCCCGAGGGCTGAGCGCCTGAACCGACCCTCGGGCGTCGCATCACGGTTCATGCGCGCCGGCGCCGCCGGGTTCCGACGGTGCACATCGTGGCCATCGACGTGCACCGTCGGGCGATTACGAACCCGGGGTGCTCGAGCTGCCCGATCCCGTCGGTCCACCTGCGGGTGGCCGGCCGGACGTTCCCGAGGGCGGCGTGCCGTGGGTGCCCGACCCGCTGCCCATGTCGGGGCAGTCCTTCGAGGAGCCGCCCGAGGAGCTGGGCGCGCCGGTCGATCCCGATGCGCCGTTCGACGTACCTGACGACGAACCGGAGTTCCCCGAGCTCCCGCTGGACGTGGACGGGGTGCTGGTGGAGGAGGGGGAGGTCGTGCTCGACCCGCTCCCGGAGCTCGGTGTCGTGCTGGAGGTGGTCGCTGCGTTCGCCACCAGCGCGCCGCCGGCCACCAGGCCTCCCGCCAGCGCACCGACGGCGACCATGTTGCGGAGTCTGATTCTCATCGACAGCCTTTCGTTTCGCATGCCCATCGAGGGCAGGGTCACGAAAGGATGCGCTCTCGAACTGTGGTCGAGTTCAACGCTGCATCGGTGTCCGGTCCGAGTCGCGTTGCAGCGAGATGACGTTTCTCAGGTAGTTGTGAGGCGGTCGTGGGCCAGCTGTTGATAGTGGCGGCGCCAGATGAGCCGGTAGACACGGCTCCAGCGCGGGATCGACCGCAGTCCCGGGATGAACGGGAGGAAGACGAGGCCAGCCGAGAGCACCATCATGATCGCCCAGACCTCGAGGTCGCCGTTGGAGGACGAGTTCATCGGGGGGACCTGGTACCACATCGTGTAGAGCCACAGCCAGGCTTGACCGGGATAGTTGCCGGTCTCGTTCATCATGCCCCACTGGTCACCCGAGAGGTGCTGGGCCGTCGCCCGGTTCTCCAGGTACGAGCCGTCGGCGAGGAAGAGAAGGGGCTTGGTGTAATTGGTGTCGTAGAACTGCCCGCTCTCGCTGAGCAGGGTGCCGTCGAGCCCGCCGGTCTGGGCCATGGCGGTGAGTTGGCCGATCATCACCCCGACCGGTCCGTAGCGTCCGCTCGGAACGCGGAGCCGGCCGTTCACCGCGCTGGCGTTGGCAACCGCCTTCTCGTAGGCGGCGGTCCACGACGCCTGCAAGGAGGCGGGCGCGTGTTCGTAGACCGAGAGGGCGGCCGTGACGACCGGTTTGCCGGGCAGAGTGCTCAAGGGACCGATGACGAAGTCCTGGGCGGTGTCCACGGGCTGGTGGACACCCATCCAGACCTCGGGCTGGAAGAACCCGATGTGCTGGGAAGCGTCGACGGTGTCGTTGTAGGGCGGACCGTAGGTGGCGGTCGCGCTGGTGCCGTCGAGCTCGGTGACGGCGGTCTGGGCGAAGTCGACCGTGTCCGCGCTGGCCCACGTCTTGAGCGTGATGGCGGGCTCGTCAGGCGAGGAGAACACGATGGCGAGCAGCAGCATGAGGACGCCGACGGCGAGCAGGGCGACGAAGCCCTCCTTGAGGATGTCGTAGGGGACGTACGAGCCCCTCCACTCCGCGACGTCGCGGTCGGGGTCGAAGCGACGAGGTTTTTTGGTGGGGCTCACGGGGTGTCAGCGCGCTCGGCGGGGAGGGCGGCGACGTCGGGGGCCGCTCCGTGAGCCTCGAGGTCGTAGGGAGGCACGATGCCCCGGTGGCGCACCATGAGCACATGTAGCCCGGCGATGGCGGCGACGGCGATCGGCAGGAGCACGATGTGCCACATGAGCATCTGTCCGAAGTTCAGGACGTTCCAGAAGGCGCCCGCCCCGGTGGCGTTGATGCCGTCCTTGGCCTGGGTCGAGATCCACTGCGAGTCGAAGTTCTGCTGTGACAGGTACCCGGTGAACGCGGCGGCGACCGAGGCCACGAACGCGACCACCCCGGTGGCCCACGTGAGCCGACGGTTGCCCCGCCAGGCCCCCATGAAGAACTTGCCCCACAGGTGGACGACCATGAAGAAGAAGAAGAGCTCGACGCTCCACAGGTGCAGCGAATTCACGAAGTGCCCGATGGACGACTGGTGCCACCAGCTCGGGCCCATCAGGGCGAGGATGCATCCGGTGGCGATGACCCAGGCCAGGCTGACGAGGGTGAGCACGCCGAAGACGTAGATCCACGACGCCATGTAGGAGGGCTGACGGTCGGGGAGAAGCCGGTCGGGAGGGAAGGCCGTCTCGGCGGCCCGGCGGGCCCGAGCCGTCCACTGCCTCGAGACGGGGTCGGCGCGCCCGGCGCGCCCGGGAGTCCCGGTGACCGCGTCGGGCGGTTCGGCGACGTCGATGCTCATTGCTCGTCGCCACCCTTGCGGCGAGGGAACGGAAGGACGAGGGCGAGCACGAAGACAAGGATCATCAGCAGGATCACCACCAGATTGGCCACGGAGAGCTGGATGAAGCCCCAGTGGAGGTAGTGACCGGATCCGTTCAGGTTGACGAGAGAACCCAGGAAAACCATGGGTTCATCATCAACCCCGCTGGAGCCGACCTCGTAGGGACCTTCCTCCTTTTGGGGTGGGGACCTTCCGCACCAACTGCCGGCTGCGACGTGGGTCGGGCCATCGCTGCAGCCGCTTCAGCGACGAGTGGCCCGCCAGGTGTAGGCACGCATCGGCACCTCGATGGTGTCGCCGTTCGTCAACTCGGGATGGTCATGCAGGTACCGGCGCATGCCGGCCAGGTGGTGGGCCCGGGCATCCTCGTCCATGACGATGACCGCGCTGTAGGTGGCGGCGAGGTCGACGAGATCGTCTTTCGACATGGTGCGGGTCCAGGTGAAGAGCTTGGACTCGGGCTCGTGGAAGTACGGGCTCAGGAGCTCGGCGTCGACCTGGTGGCGCCGCCGCCGGCGGCCATCGGTCCTCTCCCGGTCCTCGGGGCCGAGCACGACCCCGCCGGCCCAGAGGTCGCGCATCCAGTCCACGGCGCGGTTGGTGCCGTTCCAGACCAGGGCGAGGCGACCGCCGGGCCGTAGGACCCGGGCCACCTCGGGAATGGCTCGCGCCTCGTCGACCCAGTGCCAGGCGGATTGCGCGGTGACGACGTCGTAACTGCCGTCGGCGACGGGCAGCGCTTCCGCGTGGCCTTCGAGCACCTCGACTCCGGGCGTGCGTGCGGCCAGGACGGCGCGCATCCGGGCATCGGGCTCGAGGGCGGCGACGTGGGGGACGCGTCGGGCGAGGCTCCTCGTGAACAGTCCGGTGCCGGCGCCGATCTCGAGGGCATCGGCGGCGCCAGGGGGCAGCAGCCAGTCGAGGGCGTCCTCGGGTGGGGCCGAGCGGAGCCGGTCGTAGTCGTCCGCCACCGCACCGAAGGACTTGGACATGACGGCCGTGGTCTCGTCCTGTTCCATGTGCTTGGAATCTACCGACGGAAGCTCGGGACGCTGCGGCCGGCGGCCGGAGTTCTGCGAATTCGCTGGTCACAGGGGCCGTCCTCGCTCTTCGGCTGCCCGCGGTGGCGCGATAGAGTGGTGGCCCACGCGGAAGTGGCGCAGCGGTAGCGCATCACCTTGCCAAGGTGAGGGTCGCGGGTTCGAATCCCGTCTTCCGCTCTCGAGAAGTTGCTGGAAGAGAGATACTTTTCAGATCCCTCTCGGCTGGTCGCCGGATCGCCGCCAGGGGGAGCCGCTCCGATGACGCTGCTCGATCTCCGGCACTTCGTTGGCTCTTCGGATTCTGGTGGGGTCGCGCCCCTGACCAGGATCACCCCGAGCGCGACGAAGGCGCTTCAAGCTTGAGGTGTGACCCAACAACCAAGAAGCACCTTCGTTCTTCGCGACCATAGCGAGATACTCGAGGCTCTCGTCGGCCTCAAAGACGTGGTTGTCCTCTACTACGAGCGTCGCGGACCCGACGTCGAGCTGGCCATCGAGCAGCTGATCAGGGGTCCCGTGCATTGCCCATCGTGTGATCGAGAGGCGCGGGTGAAGGATCGCTCGGTCGTGCACTACGTCGACCTGCCCGTCTATGGGACGCCGATGGCGCTGGCCTGGAAGAAGCACCGGATGCGCTGTGTCAACGAGCGCTGCGCCACGCAGAGCTGGGTGCTCTCCGACCACCGCATCGCGGCCAAGAGCTGCTTGTTGACCACCCGGGCGGCCAAGTGGGCGACCGAGCAGGTTGGCACCGGGCGCACGGTCCTCGAAGTGGCCAAGGAGCTGGCCTGTGACTGGCACACGGTCAACGACGCCGTCACCACCTATGGCAAGGCCCTGCTCGAGGCCGACCGCAAGCGACTCAACCGCACCACGGCCATCGGGCTCGACGAGACCTCCTTCGTCCGGCTCGACCAACGGATCACCAGCTACGCCACCACGGTCGCCGATGTGGAGAACCACCAGATCATCGACATCTTGCCCACGCGCAAATACGACGACGTGGCGGCCTGGATCGACCGCCAACCCAAGGCCTGGAAAGAGCGGATCCGCTTCGGAGCCCTCGACATGTCGAACACCTACGCCGCGGTCTACTCGGTCATCTTGCCCAAGGCCGATCAGGTGGTCGACCCCTTCCATCTGATCTCGCTCGCCAACCGCTGTCTCGATGCCATCCGTCGGCGGGTCCAGATCGAACAGCTGGGCCATCGCGGCCGCAGAGACGATCCGCTCTATCGGATCCGACGCTCGTTGCTCAAAGGCGAGGAGAATCTCAGCGCCGAGGCAACCCAGCGCCTGCGGTCCCTCCTCGAACTCGGTGATCCCGGAGGCGAGGTCGCCATTGCCTACCGGGTCAAGGAGCGCCTACGAGATTTCTATCGCTGCAGTGGCCTCGACGAGGCCCGCCAAATGCTCAGCGAGCTCGTCGAACATTGCGTCAGACGCGCCATGCCGCCTGAGATCCAACGCCTCGGGCGCACGATCCGGACCTGGTTCGACAAGATCGCCAACTTCCACATCGCCCGGGTCTCCAACGGCCCGACCGAAGGCCTCAACAACCTGATCAAGCGGATCAAGCGCATCGGCTTCGGCTTCCGCAACTTCGAGAACTATCGGATCAGAGCCCTGCTCTACGCCGGCAGGCCGAACTGGCGGGTCCTCGGCTCGATCGTCGTTCGCTGAGCAGGCAGACCCCACCAGAATCCGATGAACCAGTCCAGTCCGGTTCATCGGAATCTGGTGGGGAGTCGGCCCTGACCGGGATCACCCCAACGCGACGAATGTTTTTCCGTCGCCTCGTAGCTTTGAGGTAGTTCTGAGTGCAGCGATGAGCACCCATACCCGCCTAATCGGTTCCCCCATGGCGGACCGCTTCTGAGCATGCTGACCGAGCCTCCCAGGCGATCGCTAGGAGCCCAGGGGGCTCGTCTCGATTGCATCGGTGACTCCATCGAAAATGTCCTCGAGGGCTGGGGACCTCGGGGCTTGAGGTAACGCGACGCGAGGTCAACTGCTGTGCCTATGCGGCAGGGACATCATGGCGTCCTGCGCGGACTCTCTAGCGCCGCCTAGTCTGCGCCGACCACCTTGAAGTCCTGGTTGACGAAGACATGGTGCGGCCAGTTGACCCCGATGTTGTGCACCTCGTATTCGCCGTTGCTCAGCTTCACGACACGGTCGACGATCCCCCCGGGGTACGCCGCCAACGCAGCTTCGGTCGCCTTGTCCGCGGTTGCTCCCCTGACGATCGTTCCCGATCCTTGGCTGTAACTGGCGGGAATCTGACCTGTCTGCTTCGACGTTTCGGCCGCACCTTTTTGGAAGGGGACCACGGTTGCTGCCGTGGATGGCTTCGATCCTCCGCCACTCGTCTGGACGATGACATCCGTCGCCTTGATGGTCGTCGAATTCACGGTCCCCAGCACGAGGACGTGTGTGCCCTGGGTGACGGTGCTCTTCGGGGCTGACTTGGTCCCCTTCTCGTATTTCGTCGAAGACTCCTCGTCAACCGTCACCTCCTGACCCGCTGAGGTCGTCAGGGTGAAGCTCGACTTGGCCACATTCCCGACCGCGCCCGAGGATCCTCCTGGGGCTGGTCCAGATCGCGCGTTCGAACCCTGGCCACCGGAACCGAGGTGTCCGGGGGAGGGGGTGGCGGCCAGGGGTTGCGCGGCCCCAGCCGAGGACGCGCCCACGCCCACGACCAGCCCAGCCACCGAACCCATCAGTGCAGCGGCCACGATCAAACCCCGCTTCATGTGGAACAGGCGTCCTCGCGACCATGGCCGGTCTCTCTGCCCTGCCATGGTCGCTGAGATGGGCCAGTCAGATAGCGACGTTGATGGGAGAGGCGATTGAGGGGTTCCACCCGGTAAGCCTTCGACAGTGGCGGGCACTGACGTCTTCGTTGGCTCGGGGTCGAGGGGAAGGGCCTCGCGGGGGTTGGTTTGGTTCGTAGTGGTTCATGACGGAACTCCTCAAGCTCAGGTGTACAGAGTGCCGGGCGTTCATGTGAAGCCCCTGTAGGTGGCCTGCGTGTCTGCTTCGAACTCGATGACCGATCTTTGAGGAGACGTAAAGAAATGGCCCACGATGACGTCCGATTACCCGAGGTCGATGGGCACCATGGGACCGACTTCAGACCAACGACCACCTCGAATCCAGAGGACCTCGGGATCCTCGGTGGACCACACCGGGTTCCTGGCGAGGCCCACGCTCCAGAATCGCGACTTGCCGGACCTGATCGTGCCATGCTGAATGTGTGGCGACCCGGTCACCGGAAGAGCGCAAAGCAGACGCCCTGGCAAAGATCACTGCGACAAGGGCCAACGTGTGGGTCGCCTCCGCCTCGCCGACCGGTGGCGTGCACCTGGTTCCGGTCACCCATACGTGGAACGGCAGTCAGCATGTCCTCACAACTGAGCCCGGATCACGGACGGTGGCCAATGTGACGGCGAACCCCAGGGTTCGTCTCGCCCTGGGCGAGACCCGGGACGTCGTCATGGTCGATGCCGTTCTGGTCGAGGCGATCCCAGCGGCTGATGCCTCGGCGGCGATAGCTGACGGCTTCACATCGCAGGCTGGTTGGGACCCGCGGACGGATTCCGGCGAGTACGTCTATCTGGTGTTCAGGCCCGAGCGCATCCAGGTGTGGAGGGAGGACGAGGATCTGGCAGGACGCACCGTGATGCGCAACGGAGCGTGGGTCGTCTGAGGCGACAGCTGGCGTGTCATCGATCCATCTCGATTGGCAGCGATCGCTGAGATTTCTGATCGATGTAGAGCGCCCACGAAGATATCGAATGGCAAGCGAGCCGAGATGAGTCCGCTAGCTCTGACTGGCGATGGCGTCGGTGACTTCGTTCAGGAGCGGGCGGCCGTCCAGATAGCGATCGAGATTCTCCTTGAAGAGATCGGCTTGTCTCTGGAACCGACCGCTACCACCGGCAGCGTTGTGCGGTGTGACGCGGATTGACGGATGTGACCAGAACGGATGGTCGTCTGGAAGCGGCTCAGTTCGAGGACCGTCGAGGGGTGCGGCCGCCCGGGTGTAGCGGTTCCCCGTTACCGCACCCGAACGCAAAAGGACGGGGCCGCGTGGAACCCGTCCTTTTGACGTCCGATCTACTCGAAATTCAACAGTCAGGGAACCGACTGCAGCATTAGCTGAACTGAATCGAACTCGTCGTTGGATCGAACTGAGCAGTAGCAATAACAATGGTCTTGTTACCACCGGCCTCAGAGACAACGTCGTTGTAGAAGTTTCCAGTCGTGTTCGTTCCAGTGTCTTTGCTGAAACAAGTCGTAATCGTGGAAGCCTCGCCGGACTGCGAAGCAGGAGTCGCGACGTGGCCGGTGAGCACGAAGCCGGTCTCGCCGCTCGGACAGTTCCCAGGTCCGGACCCCGTGGGCGCCGTCTTCGACGCAGTGTTATCGATCACGTAGGCGGTGCTGCCGATTTTGAACGAGGTTGTCGGTACGCCCTGGTACAAGGTACTGCCGCCGGCAATCAACTCAGCGACTGAATCGTAGACGTAGTCGCCCGATGGGCATGGCGATGGCGGATTCGCGTCGCTCGCGCAAGTTGTTGTGCTGGTCGTCGTGACCTTGCTGGCCGCGACGGTACCCGTGCCTTTGTGACCACCGGTGCAGGTGATCGAACCAGCGGTCGTTTTGGACGCTGAGGTGCTGCTGGCCGACGCCGTACCCTGATTAGAGATGCCTGGTTTCGCGAACTTCACCTTCTGCGCTTTGGCGCCTGGGGTTCCTCCACAAGTCGTGGTCCCGCCCTTGGCCGCTGAGGCGTTTGCACTTGTCGCAAGCTGGGCGACGCCGAACGACAAAACTGGTACTGAACAGAGAGCAATCACTGACATTAGTTTTCGCAACATGGGTCCCTCCCCGATAGTGCTGACGGACGATCCGTCCATACGGCCCGCTCACGACAGCCCTGACCGCGCCGCAGGCTCATTTTCGCACAACGTTCCTGCGGCTGCACCCGCTTCGTCGCCGCAACGCGGGTACCCATTTCTCGACCGTGACGACCTGGGTCCGAGATGCCAGCCGTCCGTTTGACTTGCTCCAACACGGTTGACGTGTACCAACATGGCGTCGAGAATGTCACCACCAATGCAACGCTGGTAGCGGCGCGGATCCATGACGCGGTCCGTTCCAACCAGAGCCGCCAAAGACTGGAGAGGTCCTAGCGCGAAGTTGAGAGAATTTCCGAGGTACTCGTCGGGGCGCCTGGAGGTTACGTCGCACCGGCCCTCGAGCGTCGGCTACTGAAGGGCCACCAACGCAGTGATCGTCGACGAAAGCGTTGGCGTAACACCGGCAGTATTGAACGTCCTCAGAATGTTGGAGGTTCCTCCGTGAAACCCGGGACGGTTCAACCCTGTCGTTGCAGGCTTGGGTGGTCTCTGCGACGAGCATCTTCGGCTATGGCGGCTTGGACCTGAAGTAAATGAACGCAATGCAGCCATGCCAGCAGCCATTGCCACAATTGTATTTGCGCCAGTTGGCCGACCCGATTGGATTCCTCGAAATTGGCGCTCTTGGGTTAAGTCCCAACGAGTGGTGTACGAGGTCGTGAGGTGTAACGACTTCCGCGTCAACCTGTTCTCTGCTTGGTGATTCTATGTCCCGCTGTCGTCGGCAACCTCCTCGCCGGCGCCGTCGATGGCCGGCCTCGGGTCTTCGGGCGAGAGCTCGAGTTTCCGTTGGGCCTTGAGCGACTCCGCACTCATGTAGCGACGCGTGATGGCCCACTCGTCGCTCTGCTCGGCCAAGAGGGCGCCGACGAGGCGGATGACGGCTGAGCGGTTGGGGAAGATCCCGACCACGTCGGTGCGCCGGCGGATCTCCTTGTTGAGTCGTTCCTGGGGGTTGTTGGATCGGATCTGACGCCAGTGCTCGGTGGGGAAGGCGCTGAAGGCCAAGATGTCGTCGGCGGCGTCGAGCAGGTAGGTGACCACGTCGACAAAGCCGGCCTGGGTCAGCTTGTCGGTGACGTCGGCCAGTTGGGCCCAGGTCGTGTCGCGATCGGGCTGCTCGAAGACCGAGCGCACCAAGGTGGCGATCATGGGCCAGTTCCCCTTGGCGCAGCGTGAGGCGAGGTTGGCCATGAAGTGGGTGCGACAACGTTGCCACGAGGCCTCGGCGAAGACCTTCGAAATGGCGGCCTTGATGCCGCCGTGGGCATCGGAGATCACCAGCTCGACGCCGCTCAGCCCCCGGGCCACCAGGGCGCGCAGGAACGCCGTCCAGGCCGCCGTGTCCTCGGTCGTGGCGATGTCGAGGCCGACGATCTCGCGGCGGCCCTCGACGTTGACCGCGGTGGCGATGACGGCCGAGACGTTGACGACCCGGCCCCCCTCGCGCACTCTCTGGGTCAAGGCGTCGATCCACAGATAGCGATAGGGCCCCTGGTCGAGGGGGCGCTCCTTGAACTCGCTGACCACCGCGTCGAGCTCTTGGGCCAGACGCGACACCTCGGACTTGGAGATCCCGTCGATGCCCATGGCTTTGACCAGGTCGTCGACCCTCCTCGTGGAGACCCCCTCGACGTAGGCGGCACAGACCACCGACACCAGGGCTTGTTCGGCCCGCCGCCTCGGTTGCAGCAAGAACTCGGGGCTGTAGACGCCCCGGCGCAGCTTGGGCACCGCCAGTTCTATCGAGCCGACCCGGGTGTCCCAGGGCCGCAGCCGATAGCCGTTGCGCTGGTTCTCGCGCTCGGGAGTGCGCTCGCCATAGCCGGCGTTGCACTGCATCGACGCCTCGGCCGACATCAGGGCCTCGGCGAAGGCGGCCAGCATGGCCCGGGCCAAATCGGTGTCACCGTGGGCGCCTTCGAGGTACTTGCCCAGCCAGGCGGACGCGTCGATAGTGGTGGGGACGTTCACCGTGATCCTCCTCAAGTGGTTTGTGTAGGAACTGCTTCTTGAGGTTGACGCGGTGATCGTCGCGTCTGGGGGATCCTGCTTCAGCTCACCCGCTCGTACACCACTGGCCGGGACTCAACTCGCTCTTGTGCTGGTTCGGCCAGATACCGGCGCACGGTTCGTACGAGAGGAGCACAGGGCCAGGCGTCGTACTCCGTCCACGATGCGACGCCGGCCAGACTAGTGCGGGTGATCGCTTGGACATGATCCTGGGGGGTCGTTGAAGCGATCGCTTTTCGTCCATCCTCCTGTGGACCACGTCGATGTGGCTCTTGGAAGATCGAAGAGGTTGGTCAGATCACTGAGTACGGCCCTGCTGAAACGGACCACACCCGCCGGACACATATGAACATTGTCGATCATGCGAACGCGAACCCATTCCTTCTCGGGTGCATTCGGAGTGGCCGGAGGAGGCAGCCACGAGGAGAATCGACCGTGAAGTAAGACCGAATCGCCCACAGGTAAGTACATGACGCGATGTGGAAATCGACTTGGGAGACCGCGAACAATTGATTGCCAGGCCATTTGACCCCTAAAGAGCCTTCGGTTCATTGCCTGCTGACTGGAACTGGCGTCCAGTCCGCCGAGAGGCCCGAGCAATGGATACTGCAAGAAGACTATGCCCTCAACTCCATCCCCGTGATTGAGCGCCAGTTTCACGGCCTCAGTGAGCTCACGTCGGTAAGCAGCGGGTTCTTCCAGTGCGCAGGGTTCTTTCTGAATGCGAGGGTCGGATGTGCACGTGTCGTCCCAACCCCAGGTCGCCAGGATGATTTGTGGATGTTCAGCTTTGAGAAGGAATTGGAGGGATTGACGCCAGTCCGTTGCAATGGACAGGCCAAACCCATCGATGGCGTTATCGCTCACGACTACAGCGTGGGTACTTTCTAATGCGGCATTGAGGCCAGTTTCTGCCACAAACATCACGGAGTCTCCAACCAGCATGACTCGCAACGGCGAGCGCGAGTTCGGCAAAGGTCGTTGAAGCTTGATGAGCGGTTCATTCATGTACCCGCCCGCTCCAGCGATCGGCTGTTGGCCACGAGCGATCGCTGCGCTCGCGGTACCACTTCCCGGAAACGTGGCAAAGGAAGAAGTCGAAACCATCCCAACCAGTGCGATCGTCGTAATCGTCAAAAGGATCGCCCGTGTGGGTGTTTTGAACAACCTCGAGTATCGGATTGGACCCTCCACGACGTAGGTGATCAATTCGTCAAGAAATCTGGCTCCGGCAACTCTCTGGGTTGTCCGATTGTTTGCGCACGTGCGTGACATCGAAAGGACGACCGGAACAGAATCAACTCTTCGCAGACGTCTTGCCGGGGGCGGATGACCACCGGCTCGCAGTATCCGCAACACGCTCTTCGACATTGGCAAACCCTTCAGCGGCACCGAGAGGTAGCGGCGACGGTCTACACATCACCAAGTCATTCGTAATCTTGGCGAGGCCTTCGTCGAGGTGTGGCTCAACGTGTCGCGGACCACGTGTGCGTCGCGGGATCGAACACTCGCGACGGGAGTGGGACCCAAGTTCGCGTGACATCGGACAGTGCGGCCGCCGTACGCACACACCCCTCATGGTTTCCGCCTCCTCAAGATGCCCTTCAGTTCGTCGACCTATTCACCGGAGAGTTCGATCAAGACCTTGCGCCCCGTAGCGCGGAGAAGATCAGTCGCTCGTTTTAGCGTCACGACCGATCATTATCTCCAATCGCTGCCAGCGTGCGCGTGCTGAGCCATAAGTCCCGTGGCGTGGGGTCCCCCTTGCCGATTCCGGAGCGGCCGAGCTCGTGGCAACCGGTATTGCAACGTCTCGAAGCACCCCACGTCGGGGACGAAGCGAGTGAGAGGGCCCCGGGCCCCCGAAGTGTGCCGCTCTACGCTCGCCGGGCTTGGCTCCCACCCGAAGGGAAACGAACCTGAAACTGAATTCTTACGCTCAGAGCCACAACGGCGGGGACGGAGCGGATGCGGATATGACTGCCGCTGACTCGAGCCTGCCCATCTCGATAACGGCGACGTCATCGTTATCGCTGCAGGCTGGGTGCCTGTCGAAACGGTGTCTCCGCGGTGCGACGCGTCAATCGAGAGGATCCGACCCGCAAGATCTCGGGTGGGTCAGTAGCTGCCCGCGATCAATCCGCTCCGGCTATTCACCAAGACGCCGTAGTGCACACGACCACGTCAAAGAGGTGAGTGCCACAGGCTCGAAATCCCGTCCTCCTCTTCCGATGTGGAAGCGCCATCGAGCGGAAAGATTTGGGACAACGTGGCTGCGAGAGGGCGCTCCTTTTGGGCTGAGTCCAACTCGTGATGTCCAGCGTCGCCTCAGGGCGAGAACTAAGGTCCTTCCGGCGGGGATGATGTCAATTGTGTCCTGCGCACCAGAATCTTCTGATTGACATGGTCGAAGCCCAGCCGCACACGCCGGCAGCCGATTCCGCCCCAGCAATGGGAGCGGATCCACATCAGAGCGGACGCATTCCCGAACGCGAGCTTCCCTACAATCCCGCGCTCGACGGGGTGCGGGCCTTAGCAATTGCTTTCGTCCTTTGTTACCACGGCAGCGCCACCCTGGTCCCCGGGGGATATGTCGGGGTCGACACGTTCTTCGTGCTTTCGGGGTTCTTGATCACCAGCATCTTGGTGCGCGAGCAAGCCAATTCTGGACACATTGCACTCCTGTCCTTTTGGGCGCGACGGGCCCGGCGTCTCCTTCCGGCCCTCGTCGTGATGGTCGGTGCCGTCTTACTCTGGACCCACTTCTTTGCGCGCGGCGACTATCAGGATCTTGGGTCAGACGCGCGGAGTGTGCTGTTCTATTTTGCCAATTGGCACTTCTCGAGCGGCGCCAGTTATGTGGACCTCGGCAGCGCACCGTCTCCATTTCTCCACACGTGGTCGCTGGCAATCGAGGAACAGTTCTACCTCGTCTGGCCCCTTCTGCTCCTCGGCGCATTCAAACTGGGGCTCTCCCGAGCCAAGCTCTTGACGCTCACGCTTCTTGCCGCAGCCGGATCTGCGGTGTTGATGGTGTGTCTCTACGATCCCATGCGGGACCCGACGGCGATCTATTACAACACCGCGACGAGGGCTCAGGCGCTGCTCATCGGTGCCGCTCTCGCGTTCGTGTTGGCGTGGTGGAGTCACATCGTGCGCCGGCTTGGTGCGAAGGCGTGGGGCTCTCTCGCAGCGGTCGGATGCGTAGGCTTGGTGGTGCTCTCGGCAACGATGACGATCGGTGGGACCTTCACGTACGAAGGTGGTCTGACCTGCGCCGCCCTTTGCGCTGCAGCCCTTGTCGGAGGAGTGACTCTTGCCGGATCCTCCTTCGTGTCTCGATGTCTCTCGCTCAAACCGATTCGCTACGTAGGTCGCATCTCCTATGGCGTCTATTTGTGGCACTGGCCAATCTTCGTGGGCCTCGACGGGGCGCGAACGGGACTCGACGGGCCCGCGCTCTTCCTGATCCGCCTGGTCGTGACGTTCACCATAGCCATCGCTTCCTTCCACCTGATCGAGATGCCCATCCGGCGCGGCGCTCTGCAATCGAGGGAAGCGCGGATCCAAGCCGGCGTCATCACCGCATTCGTGCTGATCGCCACGCTGTTTCAACCCACAGGTGCCGTGTCCGCACCGCTCATCGATCAGACGGCCGCCGTCTTCTACCCGGGCGTGGTGCCGCGGCTGGCAGCTCCGCCGCCCGGACCTCCAGTCCGCGTCCTGTTTGTGGGAGATTCAATCGCCTTCATGGTAAGTAACGGGCTCGCACTTGTGAGTCATCAGTTCGGAGTTGCCCTGTACAACATGGGCCTGTCCGGGTGCTCGCTCGAGGATTCCACCTATCGGGTCCACGACTTCATGGTGGAGCCGCCGCCACAATGCGCGGATCGTCTAGCCGCCTGGTCGCGCGAGCTCAAGAGGGTGAAACCGCAAGTGGTGGTGTTCGTCGCCCGGTTGGACATCGTCGATCGGTTGGAGTTCGGGGATTGGGTCCATATCGGTCAGTCCACGTACGACGCGACTCTGCGCACCAATCTGGGCCGTGCGGTTGCAGCGCTATCGTCCACTGGGGCCCGAGTCGTGCTGGCGACGACACCGTACTATTCGAGCGGAGAAACCCTCGGTGGCGCAGCGTGGCCCGAGGACGCTCCGTGGCGAGTGCAGCAATTCAATGTCATGCTCCACCAAGTGGCCGCCGAACACGCCGGGGTGGTCAGTGTCCTGGATCTCAACAGAATCATCGACCCCCAAGGTCACTATCAGGGGGTGATCGACGGGGTGCAGGTCCGCTCGAGTGACGGGATCCATTTCACATGGGCTGGCGACTTCTGGCTGGCTCCGCGCATCCTGCCGGAGATTCGCTCGTTGGGCTTGGCCAACCGGTGAATCTCGGCGCTGTCTCGATGTTCATGAATCACGAACAAGAGTCCCCAAGATCCGAACGTTGCGGTCGCTTTCGATTGCGACGAGGTGGAGGACCCTTTCTGTTCGCGTCGTAGATCGTTCTTTAGAACCGTATCGACCGGAAACAGCGGAAAATGGGTGGACGAACTGCATCTCGGGAAACCTGCCGATCCAGCCGGCGGCATCCTGCACCGTGGTGAGGTGAGGTTGCGGACGTGCATCCGTCTTCTTTCCGAAATTGCCTCCATCGTTGCCCACCCTCACGAGATCCTGCAGTCGTACGGCTTGCCGGCGTAACGGTACATCGCTCAGTGGGCCGCAATTGCCTGGACGTGGCGTCCCCGGGCTGACAGCTGGTTCGAATCTTGGTTGAGGTGGTCGGTCAGTCGGGCGGGTCCTGATTCCACGAGGCGAGGTCGAAGAGTGGGGAGTTCAATGGCTCGACCGAGCACGCTCAGCAACGACGTTCGACGAGTTCAAATCAGCCGTTTTGATATCTGGCTTTATGGATCGTTTGCCCTTGATCGCCGAACGTGCTCGTCAGGTACCGCCGGCAGAGCCGTAGAACGCGGCGTCGCCATAGGCGAAGATCCCGCCGTCGGACGCCACCAGCCAGTAGCCGTTACCGCCCCAGGTCGCCGCCATACCCACGACCGGCTGATTGAGGTGGAGGCTCCCCGTGGAGCCGTAGAAACCGGCGTCGCCGAAGTTGAAGATCCCACCGTCGGACGCCACCAGCCAATAGCCCCCGACGTCGGGAGTGGCAGCCATGCCGACGACCGGCTTGTTCAGCGGAAGACTTCCCGTCGAGCCGTAGAAACCGGCATCGCCGTAGCTGAATATCCCTCCGTCGGACGCCACGAGCCAATACCCGCCGCCGTCATGAGTGGCTGCCATGCCCACGACCGGTTTGTTGAGGGGCATGGCACCAGCGGAGCCATAGAACGCCGCGTCGCCGTAGCTGAAGATCCCGCCGTCGGATGCCACCAGCCAGTACCCGCGACCGTCAGGTGTGGCTGCCATGCCCACGATCGGCTGATTCAAGTGCATGCTGCCCGCCGAGCCGTAAAAGGCGGCGTCGCCGTAGCTGAAGATCCCGCCGTCGGATGCCACCAGCCAGTACCCGCGACCGTCAGGTGTGGCTGCCATGCCCACGATCGGTTTGTTGAGGGGCATGCCTCCAGCCGAGCCGTAGAAGCCGACGTCGCCGTAGCTGAAGATCCCGCCGTCGGAGGCCACCTGCCAATACCCGCCGCCCTCGGGAGTGGCCGCCATGCCGACGACGGGTTTGTTGAGCACGACACCGCCGGGCGGCGGGCCGGCCGGCGAGGTGCCAGGCGTCCAGCCGGCGGTCTGTCGCAGCAGTTGCAGGTTTACCTGTGCCGCGTCCACCTTGATTGCCCGGTAGATGACGTCTCCATCGGCGAAGCGAATATCGCACAACACCTTTCCACTGCTGTCGACCTCCGTGAAGCCGGACGGAAAGCTTGAGATGCCCCAGCCGATGATGCTGCTGCCCGAGCCGATGCCATTCGTAGCGTCTGGCATCCGGCGGAAACTCCCGGTGGCGCCGACCGCCAAGCCGTCGGGCTGTGCGTACTGCCAGTCGGGTGTGGCCGTGCCCGCTCCGGTGTCGAGGGCGTATTCGACGCCTCTTGCCGCACCGATACAACCCGTGTGATCGTCGAACACGCTCACATCCTCGACGGCCGGGTTCGGGGTGGGGACGAAGCGGGCGTCGTGCTGGCCACAGAATTGCGTCTCGCTGTCACCCGTGATGCTGAGGTGCTGCGCCGGCACTCCTTGCGCGACCTCGGGGTCATCGGAGGTGAACGCCGTGCCGCCCAGCTTCCAGATGACATCGCCCGTGGTCCGGTCGATCAGGAAGACCGCGTTCAGATGTCGCATGGAGACCAAGACGTCGCCAAAGTACGGGCTGGACGAATCTTCGTCGACCGCCACCGAATTGCAGTGGTAGACGTCAGCTGCCGCCACACCGTTCGGGTACAGCAGTGCCCAGGCGGGACCGGCATAGGGCAGCCCACTCGCGGTGTTGACCTCATCAAGCCCGATGTGCGAGGCCGCGTCCCATGTCCAGACGGCCTGGTTGCTCGAGTTCACCTCCTGGACGATGCAGTCGGCGACGGTGTTGTTCGCTTCCGAGGCTGGCACCTCCTGGCCGGCTTTGTCGCGACCGTTGCCCAGCGCGGAAAGATCCTTCGTCGCGAGGGGGGTGGATACCATCATGCGGTCCCCATTGGGCAGAGGCAAAAGTTCATGGGGGTCGGTGGGCGCCACCGCGGCCGGGAGCGACGGGATGGTCGTCTGGGTGTCGAGGTTGAATCCGGTGTAGTCGCTCGCATTGCCCCCGACGCCGATCCCGAGAATTGTGGCCGAAGTCCAAGCGATGGTGTCGCTGCCGAGCGGCTCGACGTTGATCGCACCCGCCATTCCTCCCGCTCCGGTCGGAACCTTCTGGTACCAGACCGGGACGCCGTTCCCGTCGAGGACCATGGCGTAATACGCGCCTTCGGAGCTCGTGATGTTGCCGGTGAAGTAGTAACCGGGCGTCCACCCCGGTGACGCAGGTCCGGCCTGGTTTACCTGGAGGGTCGGAAAATCCGGCGGGAGGCAACGTACCCAGTACTGCGTCGTTCCGGTTGCGTTGCCGGGAGTCGGCGCAGTTATCACGATCGCCTGGTTCGGGATTACGTCGAGCGAGATCTCCACGGCGCTGCCGGAGCCGGTCGAACCTTGTTGGTTGGTCGATACCGTGATCGGCCCCCCGTTCCCGGTGAGCGTGAGGGAAACCAGGTTCGAGCCAGACTGGCAGCGCACGTAGTAATCGGTCGTCGCCGACGAGAAGACGGGATTCAAGGCGTACGGAGAGGCGATTCCGAGGCCTCCCAACGAAGCACCTGTCACTGAGACCATCGCGGAGGAGGGAATCGGCGCGGCGGCCTCGGATGGTGCGGTTGCCAACGACGCGGCAGCGGAGATTTCGAGTCCCGCCAAGAGGCAGAAAATCAGGGCGAGCCTCACCCGGGCCCACCGCGGCCTTCCCCACAATCTGATGGTCGCGAAACCTGTTCCTGGCATCCATCCCCCTTTCGAGAAATGCACTATATGCAACCAGCGTTGGAAGAATGTGGATGTCGGCTGGGATTCGCCGCTCGGGAGGTGTTAGCACGCGAACCCGATGTGGTGCCCGTGCATCATGTGCGAAGGACTGGGGTCGGCGGGCTCGTCGGAGATTGGGCCCCGAAGGGGATGGCAGGTCGGCCAGAACGCGATACCGGCGATCGGGGATCGTCGAAAACGATCGGTCGAAGGTGCGAGTCTGCCAAGGTCTGGCAATGAGGCACTCAGCCTGCGAGGGAGAAGTAGATGGACGGATTGGAAAACTGGCTCGACAGAAGAAGGTCCTTCGTGTCTGCTTCCTGGACACCAACGATCGGGGGGCGTTCGACCCCGCCGCTCGCCCTCAAGAACTCCCTGTTCGAGGACCACGTCTCGGCGGCGCTGCTACATTCAGGTCGGGATGGCAGACGTTCCTGTGGAGGGGATCGACCCTCCGCTGAATCGAGAGCTTCAACTCCTGTCTGTCACCTACGCGTCCGGCGTGGACCGCAGGAATCGCGAAATGCTGCTCACGGCGTTCCATTCCGACGCCACCCTCACGATCGCCAACTCCACGGAGAGCGTCGACGGTCAGCCCGTCGTATTGCAGGGCCATGACCAAATCGGACGCATCACCGATTGGATCGCTGTCTATTCACAGACGTTCCACTTCATTGGTCAGAGTTCCTTCACGACCAGGGACACTGGTGTCATGGGAGAGGTCTCATGCATCGCCCACCACCGCTGGAGCGATGAAGTGGAGCTCGATCACGTGATGTACATCCGCTACCAGGATAATTACCGAGTCGGTGCCGACAACCGTTGGCGTATCGCTGCCCGGACGGTCCGAGCCGACTGGACCGAGACCAAAGTCGTGGATGTCCCGGGAAGGCGAGCTCGATGAGCCCGGAACTGCGGTCTCACCTTGACCGTGGCGACGGCGAGTCTGGGATCGGATCGTGACGTGAGCGGGCAATCATCGAATCGCGGCGTGGCTCCGGCTATTCAGCTCTCCATGGGCCTGGTCACGTTCTCGGCCACCGACCCGGGTGGGTGGGACAAACTCTTCGACCGAGCTCGGCTTCTCGATGATGCGGGAGTCGACCGACTCGTCGTCTCGGACCATGTCGTTTTCGGCGAGAACCTCGATGCCTACGGAAACCCCAGGACCGGCGGCGTGGAGGGGGGTGTGCAACCGACAGGGCCAGATGGTCACTGGCTCGAACCGATAACGACCTTGGCGATGTTGGCGGGCCTTACGATACGAATCCGGCTCGGCACCGGCATCTTGCTTGCGGCGCTCCGGCGTCCGGTGGTTCTCGCCAAGAGTGCCGCCACGCTCGATGTGCTCTCCGGTGGTCGATTGGACCTCGGTGTCGGGGTCGGTTGGCAACGCGAAGAATATGAAGCAGCTGGGCTTGACTTTGAGAATCGTGGACGTCTGCTCGATCACACGCTGGAAGTGTGTCAGGCGCTGTGGAACGAAGAGCGGGGCGCCATGATTTCGCCGGAGTTGTCGTTCGACGGAATTCACATGATGCCAAAGCCGTCTCGTCCAGGCGGGGTACCTATCTGGGTGTCTGGAACTGTCAACCCGAGGGTCGTGAGACGCCTGGCTCGGTTCGGTACTGGTTGGATTCCATGGGGATCCGACGCGGCCGATCTTCCGAGCGGGATTGCACGAATGCGCCAAGAGCTCCTGGCGATTGGCCACGAACCGACAGGGCTGCAGGTCGTGGGTGGATTGCCTACCGTGTCGAACAAGGACAGGGCGATCGACATGGAACGCACCATGGATGTCGTGCCCGGTCTGGTCGCTGCCGGGGTGACCGATTTCCGGGCGAACGTTCGGCTGCCCTCCGACCTTTCGGCGGCCGCCGAGACCATGCGGGAGTTTGTCGAGGCGTTCCGCACGGCTGTCGGTCGATCCTCGGCCGACTGATCTGGACACGTGCGGCTCCATTCCGGAAGGACTGCGTTCCAGATGATCGAGTCCAGCGGCGGCGTGCGCATTGTCCTGCGCGAACTGGGTGGACCGAAGACGACGACGGCCGTTCCCGTGCTCCTCTTCTCACACGCAACGGGACTGCATGGGCGCGTGTTCGAGCCCATGGCGTCCATTCTCAACGATCATTTCCGCTGCGTGTCGCTCGATCTGCGCGGGCACGGGATGTCGGAGACACCGCCCGAAGGCGGTTTGGCGTGGTCGGGCATGGCCGACGATGTGCTGGCCGCCCTGTCCTCCGGCGGCTTCCCCGTGGGGCCGCTCCACGGGATCGGCCATTCGATGGGTGGTGCGGCCCTCGCGCTTGCCGCGTCCCGACGATCCGATGCCTTTCGGTCGCTTTGGCTCTATGAGCCGGCGATCTTCCCGGCGGAAGGGGGGTCGATGCTCGATGGCGACAATGCCATGTCCGAAGCGGCGGCCCGGTGGCGTGACTGCTTCGACTCGTTGGACCAGGCTTACGAGAATTATCGGTCCAAGCCGCCCTTCAACCAGCTCCATCCGGACGCCCTCAAGGCCTATGTCGACGGCGGTTTCTCATCCGCGCCGGACGGCTCCGTTTCGTTGTTGTGCCATCCGTCCGACGAAGCCGAAGTCTTTCGTCGGGCCGCCACCAGTGGTGCGTGGGATTGCCTCGCGGGATTGGAGATACCGGTGGCAGTGGTTGCAGGACGTCGAGATGAGGTAGGGCCCGGCATGTTTGCCTCCGCCATCGCCGACGCTCTCCCGCAGGGCACCCTGGTCGAGCGACCACGTTTGGGCCATTTCGGGCCCCTGGAAGATCCGATTGCCATGGCCCAAGACGTCTGGGCCTGGGTCGCGGAACATCGGTAGCGAATGACCTGAGAAGCCCATCGTCGAAAATCGTGCCCAGGCTCCGTGTGCAACTCGGTTCACATCACAGGTGGGATGGTCTGAGTCGGTGAATGGCTGTGATGAGGGCTGGTTAGTTCTCACGGCTCCAGAACACAGAGAATGCGGAAGATGCGCTCAATCCGTGGGCGGTAGCGAGAGGGCCGGGCGTCGTGTCGACGTCGCCATACTCCCCAAGGGCGATACCCTCGCCGGTCTTCCACAACTTGGGATTCGAGATACCTCCCACGTCGCCGGCGCTATCCGTCACGATCGCGCCCTCGTAGTGCTCATCACCGAAGTCGCTCGTACCGGCAAAGTGCCTGTTGTAGTAGTAGGCCTCGGTGATGGCCTCAGCCGAGGAGTTCTCGCATGCAGACACCGGGCAAGTCTGGACCACGTCGAACCCCTGGCCACTGGTGACATCCTTCAGGGAGAGCTCGTACCTAGAGTGGCCGAGAGAGCGAATCGCAGACTCGATGGCGTCACCGGGGTCGACCTGAAATTGCCACTTGGAGTTCGCCGGATACATCTCGTACCACGCGTTGTATCGCGCCGATTCGCCCTTGCAATTCGCGGAGATACCATCCTGCTCAACTGTCTGGTCGGCCCACCCGTCGAGCCCGATCCAGTGGAAGGAAAAGGTATCCGGGGTGGTGGAGCACGTCACCGAGGGCACGTTGTAGTTGGCGACGATGGATGTAAAGGTCTGCCCGGCCGACTTGGGCAACGCAGCGTAGCCGGACCAATTGCTGCTGTAGAGCACGGTGATGCCGTTCGGACCTTCCGCCGGCCCAGCCCCGTCGACCCGGATCAACGGTCGCGACAAATTCACCTTCGCCGCGGGGCCGGCTGCGGTTGCGGTCAGTGTCGTGACGCTCATGCAGCCAACGATCATCGATCCGATGACGGCAACTCTGCGGTAGTTGTTCACTGTCACCGCTCCTTCCAGACCGATCGGCGCGCGCTCGACCGGATTCCGGCAAGATAGCACCGGAGCACGAAGGTGGCGCAGGCCTCAGCAGTCTCGAGCTTGGCGTGATCCTTTGCGCGTTCGATCGGGAGATGACCGTTGCACCGGTGAACTCGGGTGGATCAGTACACGATCCATCAGAGAAAAATGTGTACCGATATTCCAGAATCCGATTGCGACAAGCGATGCAAGCGATGCAAGCGATACAAGCGATGCCGTAACTACGGCCCAAGCAGGTCCGAAATGACGGCGGCAAGCGCTCCGGGCGCATCGGCCGCCGGCGTGTGGCTCGAATCGATGTCAATGACTCGTTGCGCGCCGGACGACTGAATCAGAGCACTCTGCACATGGCGCGATTGCAGTTCATCCCGAAGAGGGCGTACGAACGTTCGGGGAAACCACGTCGGGAGACCCATCCATCGCATCGGTTCGCACGAGAGGTTCAACGAGTCGAGTTGGTGGGCGGCCTTTCGTTCCAGGCCTTCATACGGAACTCCCGCATGGCGAGCCCTGAGTCGAGCCAGCATCGAAGTCATCGCCTCAACGTGCTCCGGTGCGAAAATCTCGGCCGGGAGCTGATCCTCGTTGGCGGTTATGCCGGCCACGAAGACAAGCCCTCTGACCCGGTTCGGCAGCTTCGCCGCAACGGAAGGAAGAATTGTCCCGGAGATTGAATGTCCGACGATGATGACGTCGCCGGTCGTGAACGTCTCGATATCCTCCGCGACCGATCGGGCGGCAGCTGAGACCGTGAGGCCCGCGAGGTCGCCGTCCTTGCCCGAGCGGCCGGGGAGATTCACAGCGAAGGACGGTTGGTGAAGTGACGCTTGGGTTTCCTGCCAGATCGAGGAGGTATGGCCGGCACCGTGCACTAAAACTGCTGTCATCTCAGGACGTGTCGATGATCGTTTCGCGTGCATGAGAGATGTGGCCAGGGCGGTGCGGTCACAGTCGTTCGGTCGGGCAATGTCGAGCAGGATGTCGATGCCACCGCATTCTCGCCATTCCGAAAGAATGGTCGAGCGTCGGGTGGGGGAGACTGGTTCCGTCAGAGTAGGTGAACGCAGGCGAAACGCTCAAGCTGGGATCTTGAGGGCTTGAGCTGCATTGCCGCCCATGATCCTTTGTATGTCCACGTCGGGCAGACTCTTGAGCTGTTTCGCGTACGAAAGCGGGTTGGCCAGACCCTCGGGATGCGGAAAGTCCGACCCGAAGACGACCTTCTCGGTGCCGACCACTTTGACGAGTTCCATCGGGTCTTCCTCGAAGAACGGGTGGATCCAGATGTTGCGCCTCATGACCGCGACGGGGTCCTCAGCGTAGAGGTGCGGCTGCTTCGCATAGGAGTGACCAAGTGCGTTCATCAACGGGGGCGCCCAGCTCGAGCCAGTCTCGATGGGAAGAAGGCGCAGTTCGGGAAAGCGAGAAAGCATGCCGTGGGTGATTGCCGAGCACATGGCGTCGAAGATGCCACGGGACATCAGATGTTGCACGTCGCCAAAGGCCGTCGTATCTGCGAACGGCAGATGTTCGTCGAAGTGTCCTTGCCATTGGTTGTAGTAACGGGTCATTCCGTCGTCGGACGCGTGCATGCCGACGGTCACGTCGTACTCCTGGACCTTGGCCCAAAATGGATCGAATTCCGGGAGGGCGAAGGAGCGGAAGCCCTTCAGGCTCGGGACCGGTGCGGGGCGGATCAGGATGACCTTGGCGCCCCGTTCCATGATCCAATCGAGTTCACGAATCGCCTCGTCGACGATGGGTAAGGTGATCACCGGGGCAGCGAAGATGCGGTCCTTGTAGTTGAACGTCCACTCCTCGAACATCCATTGGTTGAATGCGTGGACGACGGCGTGCGTCGCTTCGGGTTCCCTCGTGAGCCTTTCCTCGAGGACGCTGGCCAAGGTCGGCCACATAATGGCGCGATCGACGCCTTGTTCATCCATGAGAGTGAGGCGCGGCTCTGGTCGGAAGAAGGACTCGGGGGAACGAATCGGCTCGCCGAGGATTTCGCGACGTGACTTGCCCTCTGGATTTCCATTCTTGAAGAAGTCTTCCTGAGCACCCGGGCGGGCCACGACGTTGAAGGTCGGGTTGGGGATGTATTCGGAGATCGTGTTGTTGATGACAAGCTTCTGGCGGCCGTTGATTTCCATCAGCTTGATCACGTGCTTGTACTCGGTTGGCAGATGGCGCGTGAACGCGTCCGCTTGTTCGTACATGTGGTTGTCGGCGTCGAAAACCGGGAATTCGAGTCTGTTGCTCATGTGGATACTCCGTGGGTTCGAAGAGAATGCGTGACGGCGTGAACGAAGCCAAAGCTCCAAGTGCCCGTCGACACCATGCATCATATATAATTTTGACGTCGGAATCAATTTAACCACTTCAGCAGTGTCCAGAGCTCTCCAGCAGGCGCTGCAACCCCAGTGACCTGAATGTGGGCCCGAGACGACCGCCCCGGAAGGCGGCCTCTGCGGCGTATCTGACCTGCTCCTCAGGCCCCGTGATGGGGGCTGCATCTGCCGGTTGCAGATCGACGAGGCCGAGGCATCGGACATGCTCGAACTCGAGGATGTCTGGTTACCGATTTTGGCGGCCTTGCAGCGGTCGATCGGTGCCGCCGGGGTCCCTGGTGGAGGTCCAATTCGTTAGAAGCGGCGGTGAGAACTGAGCGATGGATCTCATACGCCGCAGGTGCGGCGAGGCTCCGTCAGGACTCAGCCTGCTTTTGCGTCCGCCAGAACAGCGGTCGCCAATTCGATGGCGGCTGCTGGGCTCGCAAAGTAGTGCTGGCTTCCGGCATGGAGGTCACGGAAGCATTCCTGGATGGGCCCATCGCGGAGGGCGCGGGTGCCGGTCAGGAGATAAGCCTGGCGAGCAATGTCGGCTCCGTCTTGGTTCACCTTCCGACACGCCTCGCGCAGCAGATTGGCCGTGAGGGTGGAGATGGCGCCCAGGCGAGTCGCCTCCGCCTCGGCGGCCGTACAGGCCTCTCGCACCCAGGCCCGTCCGGCTCGGAATCGACCTTCCAGGACCCCGAATTCGTAGAGAAAGCGCTCATTGGTCGAGAGCGAAGATGCTGCCCCGAGGCGGGTGATGCAGGTGGCGACCTCAGCGACCTCATCGAGTAATCGCCGCGTCACGCCGAGCGCCCAGCCGGCATGGCCGGCCGCAGTGAGAGGAAGAACGCCGAGGGCGTGCAGTGGTCCGCCGCGATGGACGGTCGGCTGGAAGAAATCGAAGGCCTGATTCCGCGGCACATGCAGGTCGCGGAGGCTGTAGTCGTAGCTTGCTGTGGCTCGGAGACCCAAGACGTCCCAGTTCCCGTGGAGCTCCGCTTCGGCCGCCGGGAAGCAGGCAAAGAGGTATTCGGAGTCAGATCCGGCCTCTGCGTTCGTAAGCACCCCTGCACCCGCCCAGGCGGCATGAGCGATGCCGCTACCGAATTGGTAGTCGCCGTTGATGACCAACCCGTCCTCGTGCATCGTGGCTGTGCCGTTCGGTGCGAACTGCCCGGCCATGAGGGGGATGCCGTTCGCGAACACCGTTTCGACGCCAGCGTCGTCCAGGTAGGCACCGAAGTATGCGGCTGTGCAGTCGGCTGCGAAGTAGCACCACCCAGTCGAGGCGTTGGCGCGCGATACCGCTGCGTAGACGTCGACAATATCCGGCAAAGCGAGTTCGGCGCCCCCAACGGCCCGAGGCACCATCAGACCCAGCAACCCTGCGTCGATGAGTAGCTGCATCGACTCCGGTGATACGGGGTGGTCGTGTGGAGTGGATTTCGAGTTTGCGTCGATTTGATCGAACAGCTCGGAGGCGGCGTCTAGGGGAGATGTCGGCACAGGCGGTCCTTCTGTCGATGAGCACGGTGACGCTGGTCTTGGACGGTTTCGGATCCGATCTCGCCTTCGGCCTGTTCACGGTCTGCAAGGCATGCCAGGTATCGAGTTCGAGCATTGCTCCCCACGCAAGCCTCGGCGTCAACGACTGAGTGTAGTGCTCGCTGTCCGATCTACTCCGACTCCTGGTCGTACCCGGCCACCACACGAGGCATCATCCGGGCAATCTGCGCCACACCGACTGAGGAAGCACTCTCAACAACGGGAAAACCCACCGCAAAAACCCTGGGGACCAGATCACCGCCTGACCGCGTTGGAGACCGTGAAGGATGTCGGACGCGGTTCGGTCTGGCCCCACGGCAAACGGTGCAGGGGAGCGTCCTGCAGTCATTTTTGTCCGAACAAAGCCCGGTCTGACCACGTGAACGGAGACATGGGTTCCGCGGACAGCAGCATTCAGGCCGACTGCGAATGCGTCGAGTCCGGCCTTTGCGGATCCATAGAGGAAGTTGGCCCGTCGAACCCGATACCCTGCCACCGACGACAGGACCACGACGCGGCCGAACCCTTGTGTCGTCATTTCTCGCGCCACCTGGGCAAGAGCCGCGGCCGGCCAAGTGAAATTCACCGTGATCATCCGGACCGTGCGGTCGGGGTCACTCTCGTCAGCCTCCTGGGTCCCAAGCTCCCCCACGGCGACGATCACAAGGTCCACGGGTTCGTTCGCCTGTTCGAAGCACTGCTTTACAATCCTGGCGGTATCGAGAGGGGTCAAAGCGTCGAATGGAACAGTTGCCACACGGGATACCGTGCGTCGGAGATCGAGGGCGACACTTTCGAGTGCGACCACGTCGCGGCCGGCAAGGACGACCGATCGGCACCGCGCCAGCCGCCTGAGGACTGCCTGAGCGATGTCCGAGGTGCCGCCCAGGACAACGATCGACTGGGGATTTCCGAAGGCATCGTTCATCCGAGAACGCCGAGCCGGCGGGAAAGGTCCGAGGCCAAGATGCGTTGGGGGTCGACGACTCGGCAGACCTCACGCATTTCCTGAAGGCGAGGGAACATGCGAGGAAGCAGATCGGGTCGTAGTCGTGCATCCTTGGCGAGATAGACGCGACCACCGGCGTCGGCCACCGATTGATCGAGCCGATCGAGTAGCTGGGGCAACCCGCGTGGTCCGATCGGGAAGTCGAGAGCCAAGGTCCAACCCTCCTGGCTGAAGGACAAGGGCCCGGTGGTACCTGGACCGAATCGCTTCAAGACGGCCAAGAAGGACGGTATCCCAGAGTCCGAGATCGTAGCGACGGCATCCTCGACGACATCGCGACGCGGAGGCGGCACGACGAACTGATACTGCACAAAGCCGGCTGGGCCGTACAGAAAGCTCCAGTTCTCCACCCCATCAAGTGGGTGAAAGAAGGCCGTCAAGGGACTCAGAGTCTTGCGTGAGCGCGAGGAAGCGCGGAACCACGCCTCATTGAGTAGCCGGACCGTGGCCCCGTTGACGAGCCTACGGGGTGCTCCCCGGGGGATTCGGAGTTTCGGGGTCTGAGGTATTTCGCACGTGCGACCCCGAAGTCGATCGGGGATGCTGCCGATCGGGACGTGATCGCCTCTGGTCAGAATCGAACGGAATCCACCCTCGTGCCGACTCAGGCAGTCCAGCCAAGCGACGCTGTAACGGTGCTGATGATCGGAAGACTCCATGGCCGTCATGAGCTCGTGCATCCGGCCGAAGCGCTCATTGTCGACCTGCATCCATGTCGTCTCGATGGGAATCAGCCGCACCGTGGCGCTCACGATCACCCCGGTGAGACCCATGCCGCCGGCGGTGGCCCAGAACAACTTGTCCTCGGGGGTCAGCGTGTGGAGT
The DNA here is from genome assembly GCA_963754445.1 of uncultured Acidimicrobiaceae bacterium. Lineage (GTDB taxonomy): Bacteria > Actinomycetota > Acidimicrobiia > Acidimicrobiales > RAAP-2 > Bog-473. The sequence goes on from CAVWFT010000001.1 coordinate 855,103, forward strand.
CCCGTCGGTGTTGCGAGCTGCATCTCTGAGACGTGACGGGCAAAGCTACCGTCGCGATGGTGGTTCTTGCCGTGCACGTCCGCAGCGATGGCCCCACCGATCGACACGTAACGAGTTCCGGGCGTGACGGCGGGAAACCAGCCGGCGGGGATGGTGTATCGCATCAGTTCGTGAAGAGTGACGCCCGCGCCTAGTTCGATCGTGCCCACCGCCTGGTCGAAGGCGCCGATAGTCCCAAGCTCGAGCATGTCGAGAGTCAGGCCGCCGCTGCACTGGGCAGCGTCCCCGTAACTTCGGCCCATTCCCCTCGCGATGACATGGGGCCAAGTGCGGAGAATCTCAGTAACGGTTGCGGCGCTTTTGGGCCGGCTTACCTGCACGGTCGCCGGAGTCGTTCGACCCCATCCCGACAAAGTTCGCAGAGAAGTTTCGATGGCCGCGGTCATGTATAGAGTCCCACGCCCATGAAGGTGAGCCAGAAGAGTCCGCAGCCCTGCAAGAGGTGGTCGTGCAGCGCAAGCTGCTCTGGCTCGCCGCCCAGCCCGCCATCGAGCAGGCGCAACACGTGAAGTACGGCCAGCACAAGGGGAATGACAGTCAGCTCGATCCAGATGACTCTGTGTCCGGCATGGGCCAGCAATCCGGTCCGGTCGAATGCCCAGAGACAGTAGGCGGCTACCGTCACCGTGGCCGAGATCGTGAGAGTCGACCGGAGAAATGTTTCCGTGTACAGGTCGAGTACCTGTCGGTGGGTCCCCCTCTCGCGACCAAGTCGGGCATGCTCTGCGCAGCGCTTACCGGTGACGACGAAGAGGGCACCAAACGAAGTGAAAACAAGGAACCAATTGGACAAGGGGACATGCGCGACGACCCCACCGGCAATCGCTCGCAATACGAAGCACGACGCGACAGTTGCCAGTTCGACGACGGGTTCGCGCTTGAGGCGCACACTGTAGGCGAGAGTCAATGCGATATAGGTCGCTACGACAATTGCGAAACTGAAAGGGCCCAGGAGAATGGCGCCACCCAGGCCAGCTGCGGCTGACCCTGCACCGACGCCGAGAGCCACTCGAGGCGCCAGGGCGCCACTGGCCACTGGACGATTGCGCTTGGTGGGATGGAGCTGGTCGGACGTCGCATCGATGACGTCGTTGACCAGGTAGGTTCCCGAGGCCACGACGCAGAAGACCAGAAATGCTGCGCTGACACGAACGGCGGTATGCCACTCGCCCAAGACCCCTGCCGCTGCCGGAGCCATGAACACCAGAAGGTTCTTGATCCACTGCTGCAGTCGCATGGCGCGGACTACCGTTCGGACGGTGGTGTGAGTGACGCGTGGTAGCACGGGGGACCCTTGTGGAGCGGCCGTCATGGTGCCGCTGCGGACATGGTGATGAAATCTCGCGCCCACCACGACTGGAAGTACCGTCCTGGCGTTCCGGTCATGCCGGCCAGGAGCTCGGTGCCGTCGGCGGGACTCGCCGGTTCCCCGGGAATCGCCGGTGCGTAGGTGCTGTAGTTCACCCAGTCGGTATTGATGTCGAGTTCCATGGCGCGTACGGCGCCCGCCTTCACGAGGATGGTGGCCAAATCGACGATATTGAGCCCCGGTCCGCCGACATAGACGAGGGCGCCGTCCGCGGTGACCCCGAGGCCAGAGCGCCACACATAAAGACCGCCACCGAGCGTCGCCCCCCACTGCGTTGGATTCGAGCTGTAGACAGCTGGTACGACTTGTCCGTCGTCGACCAGGAGGTCCAAGTTCTGGCGGACCGAGACGATCTCCGGACTCATTGTCGCGTCGCGCCCCCATTGAGAGACAGTCGCAGAGCCGTTCTTGAATACGACGAACGAGGCCGCCCCCGAGCGCAGGGGGATGATGGTTCGGCCATCGGTGTAATAGCCGCCATTGGCATCGGACATCAGGAATCCCGCGTTGAATGCGGCGATCAGAGAAGTCGCAGCGCCCGGTGAAACCGGTGCCGTGTTCTCATAAGGGCCACCGCCCGGAATCTGGCTCCCCGAGTACAACGTCGCCTTCAGAAGGTCCGTGTCCATCCATGCGACGCCAACCACGTAGCTCGTGTGGATCGCATCGGGACGCAGCATCGTTTCGTAGACGGCTGGCAGTCCATCGACCAGCCGCCCGGCGGGTGACCACTGGCCCTCTCCTGGAACTGGTGGGCTCGCGATCGGCACAATCGGTGCGGGGGGCGGAAGGTGGGTCACCGTGACCGCGGCGGGAGTGACACCGGAAGTCTTGGGCGTGTGGATGGTTCCCCGAGGAAGCGCCCCTCCAATCTTCGGTTGATGGTGCGAATACCACTCGTTTTCCGCCCAGACGACGACGGGAGCCCCACCGTGCTCGCGGAGCCATTCGGCGGCCCGGGAGCCAACTGAGCTACCCAGGGTCGGGTTGGTGAGAGCACCGACGAAAGAGGTCGCGAGCCAGACGAAGCCGGTGCTGAGGGTGACACTCACGACGAACACGACTCGGCGCCGCCTGCGGTGAGTGCGAGCCTTGGACCACCGTGTCCGTTTGCCTCGTTCTGGTCTCTCGCCTGTCACCACCTCGACGTCCGGAAGTTGCTGACTCAACACGAACCACCGCTCGGCTCCAAAGGCCCAGTTGGCGTGCGCACGGATTCACCGCTCACGCGTCACTGACACCCTGGGTCGCAAAGCGCCGTCGGTCTGTCTGCTCGACCTGATCCGGCTCACTCCACCCAAGGTACGGAAGAACAGTGACGCCTAGATGAAGAACGGCTACTTCCGTCTAAGGATTCGCTAAGTGCCGCATTGTCGCCAGCGTGGCGGCTGTATTCCGTAGGGACTCTCCGAGAACAGTGACTGGTTCACCTCGTTCGAGCAGTCGAGGTGGGCTGCGCTGGTCAGCGGCGCTGGCCAATGACCGCCAGGTGGGTCTCGACGACGCATTCGGCGGTGATGCGTTCGGAAGAGAATTGGGCGAGCGCACGGTCGAACTGTTCTGGTTCGAGGAATTCGCCCTCGATCAATGCGCTCCGTTGCTCAAGGAATCTGTCGATGAGAACCGCTCGCCCCGGGTCACTCGGCATCGAGGATCGGTAGGCGGCGCTAGGCAGCGCGAGGACGGCGCGGATATCGAATCCACCAATATCGAGAAGTGCGGGCAACTTGCGCCCTACATCCCGTCCGCCGCCACATGCTGCCTGCATGGCTGACACTGCATCGGCGAGAGTCCGGTACGCCGGCGATGGTTCCGGGTACGCCGCACTCAACCCTTCATCGACGTCGATCAGGCAGGCGTACCCCCCGCGCTTGACGACTCGAGCCATCTCGGTCACCACGCGGGAGTGGTCTCGCAGGTGTTGAAAGACAAATCGAGCCGTGACCAGATCGATGGACCGGTCGTTCTGGGGAAGCTCGTGAGCGTCTCCAACTGAGAATGTCACCCGGCTTCCGGCCTCAAAACCATCATGACCATCCACCTCGCGGCGTACCCGTTCTGCGACTTGGAGTACCGCCGCGTCGACATCGATGCCGAAGGCCTCGACTGCACCGAGGGTTGCCAACTCCATGGGAATCGGCCCGAATCCGGTGCCAACGTCCAGGGTTCGCCAGCCTGGCTGGACCTCGAGCATCGAGAGAATATGGCGCCGCATCATCGATGTGGCGATGGTCTGCAGCAAGAGCCAGCGATGGGGCGTCTCTGGATGGGTGGCGAGATGGTGCCCCCAGGCGTGATCGAGGGTCTGCCAGTTCGGGTTCGATGGCGAAGATGGTTGAGCGCCGTCTGATGGTCGACGTGATAGCGCCGGCGTGGCGTCCATCAGGCGATCCGATACGAGGATGTAGGCACTGTCGGCTCAGCCGCCATTCACGGAGAGATCCGCAGCCGAGAGAAGTGCCAGACGCCGTCCACATCCCAGGTGAGGAACCTTTGCGGGCACCGTCCTTCTGCAATTGATCTGGCACGGGTCCAGATCGGATCCACCTCCCATGGCGCTCAGGGTACAGAGCGAACCTGACGGCTACGTGAAGCAAAACAGTGATGAACAGGGTGTTTGGTGCCGGTTCGCCATCGGACCGGAAGTCACAGGACGAATGTGGCGAGCATCTCTCGTGATGCCCGAGTGACTCCGGCCTGCGCTATCTCAAGATATTCACTGCTCGCGCAATAACGAGACCGAGAACGGCCAGGCAGGCAATCGCCTGGACGGCCATCGCGAGCTTCGCCCAACGAGCGAGGGGCATGACGTCGGTGGGGCTGAAGGCAGTCGCGTTGGTGAACGCCAGGTAGAGATAATCGAAGAACTCGGGTCGCCATCCTGGCTTGGCGACGTGGGGGTTGAGATGCTCGGGAAATGCAAAGTCTGGGAATCGCCGTGTTTCACGCGCTCGACATTCGGGCCCACCGCTGTCGAGCTCCCAGTAGAGGAACGCGAACGTGATCACGACGTAGACGAGCACCACCGCTCCGATCCGCAGGAGTTGACCTGGTGAGTTGGTCTCCGGCCCGCCTCGGATGAGATCGATGACCAGACGAGCCGTGACTGCTGTCGCTCCGAGAACGAGGATTGCGACGAGGCCCAGGGAGAGCACCCGGACCAGGGTTGACCTTCGATCGATGAGTCCCGGGTCCGCCGTGACCAGGGCGGCGAGGAGGAGCGCCTCGACGACCGGGATGACCCAGGGAGGAGCCAGGCTGAACTGCGAAGGGAGGAGGAAGGGCAAGACCATGGCAATCGCCAGCACGAGCGCCATGGGCCACCGTTTCTCACCGCTCGGCGCGTCGCTCCTGCCCTCGGACTCTTCGTCGTGAGGAGCTACAGGAGGTCCGCTGCCCATGTCCCGTCACCTGAACTCACGTGACGATCGTATAGATGCTTTTGCCGACCAACCAGAGCCCGAGGACCAACGACACCACGATGATCACCTGGTCCGTGTGAGTATCGATCCAGGTGCGGATGCTGCCGAGCAGCGCCTGAGCCCGCTCGGGCCGGAACCCGGCGTAGAGCTCCAGGGCGATGTAGACCGCTGTGGCCACGATGCAGAACAAGAAGAGGGCGACGTAATTTTCCCACGACGACAGCTTTGCCTCGACTATGACGGCCACCCCTGCCGCCACCAGGCCCCAAGGCTGGGTCAGGGGGGCCAGACCAATGGCGTACCACGGTGACATGTTGTCGAGACCCGTCTGCCATTTCGGCTGCTTCTTCGGAGGACGGGGCTTGCCCATCCGGCGGCGTTGGCGGATCGCGATCAAGATCAGCACCACGCCGATGAGTATCTTCACCGCAAGCGCCGCCAGGGAAGGCGCCGTGCTGGGTTCCGGCGGCTTGTTGCCCGTGATGAGGACGGTGATGGCGACGACGATGGCAAGTGACAGAAGCCAACCGAAGATGAAGGCGGCTCCCTTCTTGGTCCCGTCCTTCGACAGCAGGATCAGCATGAAAGCCGTGAGCGGTATCGGTTCGAGCGTGATCGCCAGCCCGATGATGATCAGGTCAATAATCATCGGGCAGAGTTCGCATAGAGGTTGCCTTTCAGTGGCTCGTAAGCGTGGTCAATGGGCCAAAAGGTGTGCTGAGAGGGCGCACACCACAAAGTCCTAAGCAGTTCATTCGTCAGATGCGTAGACCCGAGACTAAACTGTTGGTCAACGCCTATGCGGCCTGCGGTTTGGGTCCAGGTCATGCCGGCTTCAACGGATACGGGTCACCATGGTGCATGAAGCCGCGAACAGGGACGAGGAGGGCGACCCGGACTCTCCGCCTCTGAGCCGGCGCGCCACAGTCGGCCAGCAGGTCGAGCGGCTTGTCACGGCCATCCGCGATGGTGACGACGCTATGGTCGAGCGGACCGTGCTTGCACTGAGCCAGCGGAGCAGGTGGCTCGCGCCCTTGGCTCTTTTGGTCGGAGCATTCGCGATGCTCTTTCAAGGGGTGAAGCTCCTCTTCACCAATTGGAGGCTGACACTGGTTCAGGTGCTTCCAGCCATGTGGATCTGGGCGGCGATGTTGGATCTCAAGGCCCATGCACTCCACGGAAAGGAGTTCCACATCCTGCGTGGACCGCTCCTGGCGGTCGTCGTGCTGGTCATCGTGGCGTTCACCGCCGGTAGCTACTACCTGAACGCGGTCTTTGCCTTCGCCATCTCGAAGTCCGGGCCACCCCAGATCCGTCCAGCTTTCAAGGAGGCGCGGCAACACATCCGCACGATTCTCGCCTGGGGCCTCGTTGTGGGATTGGCGCTTGGATTCGCGACCATGGTCGTTGACCGTTGGGGAAAGTTCTGGTTTTCCTTGACACTCAGCATTGTTGTTGCACTGATGATGCTCACGTATGTGGCCGTTCCAGCGCGGCTGATCGGAGTGAAGTCGGAGCGTTCGACGCGCGACAAACTGACCGCATCGGCGGTCGGTGGCGCGGTCGGTGCGATCGTGTGCTCGCCGCCCTTTGCCTTGGGCCGTTTTGCGATCCTCCTGCTCGGCTCGCACACTTTCCGCTACCTGGCCATTCTTCTGCTGCTGATAGCGGTAGTCCTCCAGACCGGAGCCACGAGTTCGGTGAAGGCCATAAAGGTGAGTGCAAAGCTGGCCGTGGGCAAAGGATCGGATGCGCAACGCGATGTCCTCGGTGTCGGGCCTGTGGAGCCAAATTCGACGAGCGTATGGGACGATCCACCCGGATCCGCCGACCCGACCCGGAGCCCTGAAGTCCTATATCGTCGAGGGGCTGACGTCATCACAGGAAGTCGTTCATCGGTGGGAGGGTTCCGGTGGACGCGAGGGAGCAATCAAGGCTATGGAAGTGCCTCAAATGGCCGACAGTGGCCAAAGTGCGACGAGTGGCGTGTTCGGTGGCGCCAGGTCGACCTTGGTCTCCGCTATCCGAAAGAGACTCCTGCTGTTCGTTGCGGGAGTCGTTATCGGGGGCCTGCTTTTCTTGGTCGGCGGCATCAGCTGGCAGCCGAGCCCTCCACGGTGTAGCGGTTGCGCGATCTTGAACTCCAACATCCACAACCCGTCCTGCACCGTCGCTGTCCAGGGAGGATGGATCTGCCAAAGTCGTTGAGCTCGGGTGAGTGGGGCGCTCGGCACGTCACGTCGGTCGTATGCCGTCAATGCTCCGAGTCAGGTCGATTCATCGGCTTTCGACGGGGACGCGCGGTTCTTTGAACCGAGTTGATGCCCGGCCCAAACGAGTGATGAATTGCAAGAGTCGGTCACGAGCGGCCTCGGCCGAAGGTGTGAGGTTCTTCCTTCCAGCCACGTCCCAATGGCCGAGAACCACCGGCCGAAGAATGGAGTCGTGGTGCACACTCAAGTCGTAGATTCCGGCTCGGGCAATTGCCTTGGCATGCTGGCCGAAGTCCGGTATTCCAGTTCCGGGCATCTCGAACGTCAGAACTTGGCGCTTGATTGCCTCGACCATTCCTGAGGGGTCGAGTTCCAGCGCGGCCGACACGAGATCTCGGTAGAAGAGATGGTGGAGATTCTCATCGGCGGCCACCCTCTTCATGACCGCGTAACCCTCGGCATCCGGTAACGCCTTTCCCGTGTTGTGGTGGGCGATACGAGTCGCCAGTTCTTGTAGGGCGAGATACACGAACGCGTCCGCGATGGTGGGTGTCTGGGGAGTCACGCCGCCGGTCACCTGAGCCATCCGGGCCCGCTCCAGGTCGACCGGGTCGATGTGGCCGCTCATGATCAGGTAGTCCCGGAGGACGATCGAGTGGCGCCCCTCTTCGGCTGTCCAGCGACGAGTCCAATAGCCCCACGCCCCGTCCCGGCCGAAAAGGTCGTCGAGCGATGAAAAGTAGTAGGGCAGATTGTCCTCGGTCAGGACGTTGACGAAGACCGCAGAAGCAACGCCGTCGGGTAGAGGTTCGGCGGATGGGACCTCCGGCAACGGCCGCCACTCCACCAGATCGTGGGGGAACCACTCTTTTGCCATGCTGAGGTGGCGGTCGACCAGGTGCTCGGCGGTCGGGAGGAGTTCGACGAGCATGGTCGGATCATCCATATTCGGTTCTCCTCTTCGTTCCTGCTCTCCGCTCGATAGTAGATCGCCTGAGGAGCGGGCCGGACTCAGCAGTCAAACCGGTAGAGACCCCTGAGGGGACCGGGGCGGAATCGCCGAGACACGAAGCCGTCATACACCCCCGCTGGGCTGGCCTGATGCAGGGACCAAGGTCTCTTCCCAAGACAGCGCAGATCAGCCAGAGTAGAAGGCAGGCACGGTGAGAAATCGGCATCACCCGACGGCAACACCGCAAATCTGGACGAGGTGCAACACATGGGGAAAGAGCGAAGCGGTACCCGAGGCTCCGATGAATCCCGGGGACCGCGACGACTTGGATTGTTTCTGGGCATCGCGACCATCGCGGGGGCTCTCTTCACGGCCATGACGGTTCCCGTTCTCCCGGCGTTCGATGTGACTGCCTCGGCTGCGGCACCGACGTCGCCCCCTCTCAGCGTCTCGAACTTCGTGATCGTGGATCCGCTGGGCAACGTCACGGTTCACGGCGGCCTGGTGACCCTTGCTCCCGGCTCGGGCCAGCACCAATTCGTGTTCGATACGGTCGGCTACCGGTTTTCTGTCATCAACACCTCGAAGGTTCTCGTGCCGGGAAGCTATTCGACGTCCGTCGACACCTGGCTGAACTTGGTGAACGATCCTTCGTGTAACGGCGGGACCACCGTTGGTTCTGCCGAGATCGACCAGGCGACCTATGACCAGACGGGTGCGGTGACCAGCGCCGCGGTCGAGTTCCAGTTCCGTTGCGACTCCGGCACCTATGTCTACGGGACAATCGCCTACGCGATGGCCATGCCCAGTCAGCAGGGTGGGTACTACCTCGCGACGGCGAGTGGGCAGTTACGGGGCTTTGGCAACGCCAGCTACCTCACCTACCTCGGGACCCCATACACCCGAGCGCTCGCCTCGAGTGTCGTCGGGATGGCCACCACTCGGGATGACCAGGGGTACCTCATGGCAGGGAGTGACGGCGGCATCTTCGCCTTCGGCGACGCCCAGTTCCACGGATCAATGGGAGGCCAGCACCTCAATGCGCCCATCGTGGGCCTCGCCGCCACCCCGGACGGAGAGGGCTACTGGCTCGTTGCGTCGGACGGCGGCATCTTCGCCTTCGGCGACGCCCAGTTCCACGGATCAATGGGAGGCCAGCACCTCAATGCGCCCATCGTGGGCCTCGCCGCCACCCCGGACGGAGAGGGCTACTGGCTCGTTGCGTCGGACGGCGGCATCTTCGCCTTCGGTGATGCCCAGTTCCACGGATCAATGGGAGGCCAGCACCTCAATGCGCCCATCGTGGGCCTCGCCGCCACCCCGGACGGAGAGGGCTACTGGCTCGTTGCGTCGGACGGCGGCATCTTCGCCTTCGGTGACGCCCAGTTCCACGGATCAATGGGAGGCATAACGCTCCAAGAGCCAATCGTGGGTGTCACGTCAAGCCTGTCCGGAGATGGCTACCTCGAGGCTGCATCGGACGGGGGGGTCTTCGCATTTGGGGACGCGAGGTTCCTGGGTAGCGCTGCGTCTCCGACCAGTGTGCAGCGGGCTGTGGCGATTACATTGGGGTGAGTTGCCATCGGGTCATCGCGCCGGCAGCGCGACCTGCACCCCGTTCCGCCGTACGGTCTCCGTCTCCGCGTGTACGTCGAGCGGAGGGAGGTTGGGTGACGCTCCCAACGCCCTGAACGAAGTCGATCCGGTACCGTATGGCCGTGGCCGACGAACTCGACGGACTGGCCGAATTGTGGCGTTGGTTCGCTGACGGGATCATGGCCGGCTACAGCCCGCTCTACGACGAGATCGCGCGTTCGGTTGCTGAAGACCGCGAGCTCCTGTCGCTCCCGTACTCGGCTCGTCCGCACGCCCACCTGCCCCCCATGCTGCTGGCTGGTGCGCACTACCTCATTTTGATGGGCTTTGATCACCCTATCGCCGACGTCTATGCCGGTCGTTCGTCCGCACCCGTCGCACCCCTGTTCCGCGACTTTTGTTTTGCGAACCGAGCACCTCTCGTCGAAATCCTCAACACGCGTACCGTGCAGACCAACGAGGTCGGCCGAAGTGCTCTGCTCGGCCCAGCCCTCACGTGGGCAGCCCGCACCGACCCCGTGCAGTTGATCGATGTCGGCTGCAGTGCCGGGCTCAATTTGCTGTGTGACCGGTACCGGCTGGACTACGGGGAGTACGGGATGACAGGACCCGCCGATTCCACAGTGCGGGTCGAGTGCAGGGTGGTCGCCGGTTCGCCTCCGATTGAGTCGTCGCTCCCGCTCATCGCAGGTCGAGTTGGCATTGATCTGAACCCGCCCGATCTCCACGACCCCGACGATGCCCGATGGCTGCTGGCCTGCGTGTGGCCCGGGACAGGTCGTTTTCAACGGGCTGCCCGGGCCATTGAGCTCGGGCAGCGCAACCCACCCCCGGTCGTGAAAGGGGATGCCCTCGAGACGCTCCCTGGACTGTTCGACAATCTGGGGGAAGGCCTCGTCGTGCTGCTCAATTCATGGTCGTTCGCCTACTTCTCGGTGGAGCAGCGTCACGCTTACGTCGAACTTCTCGTAGACGTGGGTCGGAGGCGGCCAGTCATCTGGCTGTGCATGGACGCCCCTGGTGTGGTCGACCTGTTCAGTGGAGACGTGGATCCGCCGCCGAATAGTGTCGAGAGTGACGTACTGAGTGCCGTCAGGTTCGGTGGTGAAGGTGACCCACAAGCCGAGGTGCTGGCGTTTGTACAGAGCCATGGCCAGTCAGTGGCCTGGCAAACGCCGCCCGCGGTGAGGGCGCCTGTCGTTGCTCTAGGGTTGGACCGTCATTGACGTCCGCGTCAACTAGCCAGTCGAACTGCCGAGTGTCGTGGGCAAGCAGAGTTGCTTCGTGGCTTTGATCGTGACCGCCCCTTGACCAAACTGATTCTGGTCATACACGGGAGAGATGATCGGCGTCTTGCTGACTTTAAAGCAAACGTAATTCAAGTTCGGGTTGTTGATTGGAAACGTCAGGCCCGTGGGCAGGATTTTCTCGGTGGGAACGCATAAGTCCTTCGGGTTCCCAACTGTCACGGTCGTGAGCGCCGTCGGGGAGAACTCGTCCTGAACCATAACCGGCGATGGTGCGATGAACTGTGTCGATCCTGCGACGTACTTCACCGGATAACAGGTGTAGTGGTCCTCACCTGGGGGCGTGTTCGGATTTTGCTTGGGAGGACCCGTCAGACTCTTCCACGAAGGCACGAGGAGCTCCGTGGGCGGCGAGATGACGAGTTGTGCTGTGCCGAACTGATTCGTGGCGCTCACGGTGGCACTCGGTTGTCTGGCTATGAGCGGGAACCCCAAGAAATGCCATGTTGGATTGGTGATCGGGAACTGGGCCCCTGGGATCTGTTTCACTGCAGGATTGCAGTGCAGGTTGGGCACGCCAATTGTCGGTACAAAGCCGTTCGGAGCGAGCGAGTTGACCAGCCTGACTCCCTTGGGCACCTTGAAACCCTTGGAGGCCGTCACGGAATAGCAGAGGTAGTGCTGGACTTCAGTCGGGGCCGCAGACGACGTCGTTGCGGTGACGGCCCCGACGAAGGCCAGACCGCCAAATCCGGAGAGGGCAATGATCGCTGCGCCAAGAGCTCGCGCGCCGCGGGGACTGTGCTGCTTCGACATGAACGTTCCCCTTTGTGGCGAGCAGCTCATGCTCGCCATCTTTAAAATCGGCGATCCATGCTCGACCCTGTCATCGACGCGTGAGCCGACGACCGCATCCATGTTCTCGGTGACTGTGCCGGAGTCGATGACGGTTTAACACATCATGTGGGATCTGGGAAGGGGGGAAAGCGCGACGGATTCATGACGGAATCACTCGGAGTTCGACGACCGACGGGAGAGATGAGCTCGGGGTCGGCGAGCCGTGATGCGGGATACCGGATTGGCCCACCCGGGGGAGGTGCAGACTATCCAGCCGGACTGACACTTGTCAGAGGGGTCTGAAGCCCGATGTTGTCGAGGCCGCCCAGCCATCTCGCATTGCCGTACGCGTAGACGCTGCCGTTGGCGGCCACGATTGAGTAGCCGCGACCGTCAGGGGAGATGCTGATACCCACGACAGGTGTGTCAGACGCCAGTCCTTGCCCGGGCATCGATCCGTAGTAGCCGACGTCCCCAAAGGCGAAGACTCCTCCGTCTCGGCCGACCAACCAATAGCCGCCACCGTCCGGCGCGGCCGCGATTGCGGCAACCCGGTTGCCGCCGAGGGCGCCTTCCATCGATCCGTAGAAGCCTGCGTCTCCGAAGGCAAAGACCCCGCCGTCCGCCGCCACCAGCCAGTAGCCGCCACCGTCGGGTGTGGCTGTCATACCGACAATGGGTGCATCGAGGGGCGTTCCCCCCATCGATCCGTCGAAGTTGGCGTCTCCGAAGGCGAAAACCCCGCCGTCCGCCGCCGCCAGCCAGTAGCCGCCACCGTCGGGCGTGGCTGTCATACCGACAATGGGTGCATCGAGGGGCGTTCCCCCCATCGATCCGTAGAAGCCGGCGTCTCCGAAGGCGAAGACCCCGCCGTCCGCCGCCACCAGCCAGTAGCCCAGCCGGTTCGCCGTCACGGCCATGCCTTCGATCGGGGCAACGAGAGAATGTTCGGCCATCGATCCATAGAAGCTCGCCTGACCCAAGCCGAACACACCGCCATCGGCACTGGCGGCATAGAACCCCTGCGAGTCGGCTGGGGCCATAGATTCTTCGATGAGGGCCTGCGGGGTGAAGTTGTTCGGATCGGCGTCCACAAGGCCAGAGGCGAAACACCGTGACCCTGATGAGCAGGCCACTCCATCGAGAACGCTGACGGTGCCGACGTCGGCGCTCTCGTCCACCGACCATGTGTCGCCGTCCCAGTGCTCGGCGAGACTCTGGGGTTTCGTTCCATTCTGCTGTCCCTGTCCTGCCGGGACAGAGGACGCACCGACCGCCCAGCACGCGTTGGGTGAGAGGCACGTCACATTCGCCAGTGTCCCATCGTCGGCCAGCGTCGTGGCTGTGACCGACCAGGCGGCTCCATTCCATTGTTCGACGAGGGGCTCACTGAAGTGGCCGGCTGCGTTCATCGTGGATCCAACCGCCCAGCAATCCGTCGATGTCACGCAGGTCGTGCCGGTCAGCGCGCCGCCCGTAGGGCTTTGGGGATCGGGATGGATGGAGCCCGACCACGTCGATCCGTCCCAGTGGATCAGCCAGGGTTCGGCGCCTGCAGATTTGTACAACAGGTTGGGGAGAACGTCGCTGTCGAAGGGGTTCGGCGAGGCGGCGCCAACGGCCCAGCAGTCGGTGGCGCTCGTACAGCTCACCGAGGAAAGCTGATCAACGTTCTCTCCAGACTGGGGGATGACGGCGGTCGACCACGACAATCCGTCCCAGTGGAGAGCGAGCGAACCGGTGACGTCGCCGGCGGCAGGATCCAATGTGCCGCCGACCGCCCAGCAGTCGTCTGCTCCGAGGCAGTTCACCGAGAAGAGAAGGCCCGCGTTCGATGCGGTGGTGTCTATCGACCAGCCGACTCCATTCCAGTGCTCTAAGAGAACCGTCGGGTCGTTGCCCTGCAGGAGGGTCTGCTGGCCACCGACGCCCCAGCAATTCGATGAGGTGACGCAGCTGACGTCGTAGAGCACGGAAGCCTGCTTCCCAGCAGGGTCGATGCCGGAGACGTCGGACCATGAGGAGCCGTTCCAATGCTCTGCGAGTGCAACGGGTTGCGCATTCTGGACGTCGGGGATCGTGGCGCCGACGGCCCAACAGTCCCATGCGTTCGGGCAGGTCGTGTTGAGGAGCAATTGACTTGCCTGGGGAACAGGCGCTCCGCCGTTGACAACGGTCCATCCGCCATTTGCTGCCTCTGCGGAGGCGGAAACGAAGGTAGTCAGCATTCCACCGAACATCACCGCCACGCCTGCTGCCGCGACACGTCGTGCGTGCCGACGTTGAGGCCTCATGACCTCAATTCGACGGCGAGGACCCAACCCTTGAGCATTCCGGCGCGGTTACCAGGATCCATTCACAAGCCCCAGCTCAATCTCGCCCAAGTCTTGCGCGGCCGAGCTCCCCGGGAGGTGTTCAGCGGGCGTCTGTGCGGAGCGTCGAGACACCCCGCTTCGTGCCTGCGCGTTCGATTTGAGCAACCGTTAGTCCCCTGCCGAGGTAGCGGTCCAGGAAGGCGACGATCGTGTCGTTGACGACGGGACTCCAGGGCTCAGAGGCGAAGCCCTCGTGTGGAGCACCAATCAGCGACAGGAAGTACTTCGGATGCGGGACCTGTGCGTAGAGCGCCTGACTTGTGGCGTAAGGGGCAATGGTGTCCAGGGTGCCGTTGACCACCAGGAGCGGAGGGTTGTGACCTTTGAAGTACGTCCCTTCGAACGTACCCGTAGGTCCAATCGGTACATTCAGCTCGCCGTCCATTTCTACCGCCGCGTTGATTCGAGGATCACGGCAGCAGCTGTTGTACGAAACGGCCAGTGTGGTCACCGCTCCGAGGGAATGTCCGACGACGCCGATTCGGTGGGTCTGAATCCTCTTGTAGAAAATCGAGCTCTTTGTTTGATTCAGCTTCAGCATCTGGGTGATGACGAAGCTGACGTCCCCGGGTTGTTGCGCATAGTCGAGGAGATCCAGGCTGCCCGGTAGGCCGGATGTGCTCAGCGGGAAGTCGGGTGCCGCCACGATGAAGCCCTGCGCCGCTATTGCATGCAACGTTGACGCTGCACTTGCAGCGGTGGCACCGAAGCCGTGGGAATACTCGACGAGTGGAAATTCGCGGGTCCGACCGTACGGCAGCTTCGGGTAGACGATCAGGGTGCTCAGCGTTCGATACGGCAAGGCCGGAGATCCATTGCTCGTGGGAGTGAGCCGACTGTGGTCAGTGAAGACAACCGTGGCGGAAGACACCCCATAGTCAGGCGAGTGCTTGACGCTTGCTGCTGCGTCAAGTGTCGATATGCCGCAAATGAGCGATGTCAGAAGGACGGCTGTCGCAGCGGTGAGAGCGAATCGCCCTCCCCTCATCTACTCGGATCCATGTTCGTCGACATCGGTCACCATCTGTTCACTTGCGAAGTGGGTGGGTGGATTCCGGCCATGGGTCAGCGCGTCCGGGCTATTGGGAGGGAACGGTCGACGTCCCGGGAATGTCGTGGCCACACACCGGGTGGCTCGACGAGGCGACGAAGCCCGTCTTGTGTGCCTGCATGTACCAGCCGCAGCTCTCTGGGAGGTCGTGGCCGAAGATCGTCGAATAGTTGATGGACTGGGGCAGTAGTCCGTTGCCGTTGTACGCCTTGAGGCTGCGGAGGTCCCTGATCACGGCGGAGCGACTGGGATTTGGGCCTGCCAGTTGCAAACCTTTGATCATGAGGTCGGCGCCGAGCCAACTCTCGTAGATGTTGAGTGTGGGGAACTGGGATGGAGGACGACCTTCGTACTTCTCGAGGGCGGAAACGAACGCTCGTGTTCCTGCGTCGGGAACTTGCGCTGGTCGGAATCCAAACGTGAAATAGTCGCCCTGTACCGACGACCATCCGGGAGAACCCACGACGTCGGGTTCGAATCCAGTGGGGAAGACGAGCGCCTTCACCTTCACGCCAGCCTGCTTGAGGGCCGTCGCCAGAGCGAGATTCGTGTCGTTGTCCATTGCGGCGTACACGGCATTGACGTTGTGCTGTTTTGCCACGAGTGATTCGGGAGTCATGGCGACGCTTCCGAACGGGATCGAGGTATTGAGTACGCCTTGCTTGCCGCCGGCTCGTTCGAAGGATAGTGCGGTTCCTGTAGCGGAGCGTGCGGATGACGGTACGACACCGTAGGCGTACGAGCCAAGTACCGTTCCGCCGTGCGACCTCAAGAACTGACCCAGGGACGTGTTGGCAGGATACTTGGGGTCGATGCTGCCGGTGTCAGATGCAAACATGTTCGTGTACGGCTGCGTTCCCCATTCCGGCCCATCGACACTGGCACCAGTGACCGGCATGCCCGCCTCCTGAGGATATTTGGCGGCAGCGGTGAAGAGCGGGCTGTCGGCGACGATACCGAACGCCCCTTTCGCGATAGCCGACCGCACTGCGCTCTCCGGGTTGACCGTCTGATCGTCGACCACCAGCGGAACCAGCTTGTGGCCGTCGACACCCCCTTCGGCGTTCTGCAACGCGATGCGAGCTCGAAAGCCGATTGGCGCATCGGCAAACTCGGATTCAGCAGGCCCCGACTCGGATGTGATCAGGGCAATGGTGATCGGTGTCTTCGCCGAAGCCGCAGATGCTGGGTCGAGGCTGAACAGCACGACCGAGCCAGAACTGACGGCGCCCGCCATCAGCGCGCTCGCCAGGAGTTTCCCAAAGTGCATAGTCATCGTCCCCCCGGACTCGGTGACCCCCCCCCAAATCGTAGTGACGTTCTACGTGGACAGTAGCGCACGTTCTACACGCGACCAAGGCGATCAGCAAGCGAATCTCAGGGATCCCCGCCTGATGCCAGCGTTGCCACCCAGCCGTTGTCCGCAGCTGGAGAGATCGGATCAGACGAGTGACCGTCCGCTTCAGGCGATACTGCGGGGATGGATAGAGACGCACTCCAGGAGTTTCAAATGCACGGCCAGGACATCCCCTGGCTGCTTGCCCACTGGGCCGAGAACCGCCCGGATCACCCCGTGCTCATCTGGGATCCTCCAGGCGATGGGCGCAGAAGCTGGAGCTACCGGCAGTTGCTCGACGAGACCCGGAGTCTTGCGGCCGGCCTCGTGGAACGAGGGGTGAGCCGAGGGGACAAGGTCCTCCTGCACGCCGATAACTGTCCGGAACTGGTTCTGGCCTGGCTTGCCTGTGCCACAGTCGGCGCCGTCGGGGTGACGACGAATACGAAGTCCGTGGCGGGAGAGATCGCCTACTTCATCGAGAAAGCGCAGTGTGTCGCAGCGATTACACAACCGCACTATGCATCCATGGTCAGGGAAGCAGGTCCAGCGCTACGGTGGGTCGCCATCACCGACGGAGATGGCGAGGCGAATACAGAGAGCTCAGATCGTGGGTTCGAGCCGTTCGGTGATCTTTTCGGAGACCCTGGTGCGTGGCAAGGACGCAGCATCGAACCACTTCTGCCCTTCGGGATCATGTTCACATCGGGCACGACGAACAAACCCAAAGCCGTCGTCCACACGCACGCCAACGCCGTGTGGGCGAGCAGACTTGGACCACGCAACATCGACCTCGGACCGGACGACCGATACCTGATCTACCTGCCCTTTTTCCACGTAAACGCACAAAGCTGGTCGTTCTTCTCGGTTCTCGGCGCCGGCGCCACCGCCGTCATGGTGCCGAAGTGGTCGACGAGTCGGTTCTGGGAGGTCGTCGCCGAGCATGGGATCACCCACATTTCTCTCATGCCCTTCGTGATGGGAACGTTGGGTCAGCCGGATCGGCCATCCACGAAGCTGCGGGTGGGAGTTTTCGGGCTCATCCTGCCCGACTTGGATCGTCTGTTCGGAATCGATGTTTACGCGGCCTATGGCATGACGGAAACGGTGACTCACGCGATTACGGGAAAGCCAACCGAACGGCTCCCCACGCGATCAATGGGCCACGTTTCCCCCGGTTACGAGCTCGCCGTGGTTGACAAGGAGAGTGGTGCGCTGTGCCCTGAGGGTGAAACAGGCGAGTTGTGGCTGCGCGGGACGCGCGGAATCCAACTGTTCCTCGAGTACTTCGACAACCCGGAGGCAAACGCCTCCTCTTTCGAAGACGGCTGGTTCAAAACCGGCGACATGGTGAAGATGGGCCCGGGTGGGAATGTCTTTTACCAGGAGCGGGACAAGGACTTGATCAAGGTGGGCGGCGAGAATGTGTCGGCTCGCGAGGTCGAGGAGATCGTTGCGGCGGTCCCGGGTGTCGCCCAGGCTGCCGTGGTGGGAAAGCACCATGAATGGCTGGACCAAGTCGTCGTTGCTTTCGTGATCACCGGTCCGGATGCGCCTGATCAGCTCGAGCTGGAGCGACGTGTGATCGAGGCCTGTTCGGAACAGCTTTCTGCGTTCAAGGTGCCCCGGGCCGTCTATGTCGTCGAGGAGTTCCCGCTCGGGACACTCGACAAGCTCCTGAAGAACAAGCTGCGGGAGCTCGCGGACTCCCACCCCGTCGTGTGAGTGCAGAACCAGTTGAACACCTTGTGCAGCGAGCATACGAGGACCTTCTGGCGCACCCACAGTCGGCACCTGAACATGGTCGCCTGCGTGCTTGTGCGGACCAGGCGCCAGCTCGGCCCTTGCGGATTGCATTACGCAGTCGGATGTCTCGCCTCGTGACAAAACAGTGAGCACTGAGAAGACCCTCTCGGGCAGGCGGACTGGCTACAGTCACCGGCCATGACGGACACAGAAAAGATGGCGCCTGAGCTGGCTTTCCCTGAGGGTTTCCTCTGGGGCACTGCGACGGCAGCACACCAGATCGAGGGCGGGAATGTCAACAACGACTGGTGGGAATGGGAACACAATCCGACCTCGGGTTGTGTCGAGTCGAGTGGAGACGCCTGCGACTCATTCCACCGCTGGCCCGAGGACATCGAGCTCGTCGCCGCTCTTGGGTTGGGAGCCTACCGATTCTCATTGGAATGGAGTCGAATCGAACCGTCGGAGGGCGAGTTCTCCTTGGCGGCCTTGGACCACTACCGGCGAATGTGCGCGACTTGTCGTGAGGCGGGCATCGAGCCCGTTGTGACGTTCCACCACTTCACCACTCCGACGTGGTTGGCCCGGCGAGGCGGATGGGAAGCGGCCGACACCCCTGACGTCTTTGCGCGCTTCGTCGGCAGAGCAACCGCTCATTTTGGTGACTTGATCGGATGGGGCTGCACCATCAACGAGCTCAACCTTCTGGGAGCAATGGGCTACGGCTTGGGCTCATCTCCTCCCGGGGTCGAGGACTTCGTTCGCCACCTGGCTGTCAATGACGTGGTGGCTCGGGCCCATCGCCAGGCTGTCGATGCCATCCGGTCCGGCCCCGGCGATTTCCCGGTCGGGCTGACACTCTCAATGGACGAGATGGTGGCCGATCCGGGGGGAGAAGGAGTCCTCGAGGCTGCTCAAGAGGTGCTCGAGGAACGCTTCATGCGGGCGACCGAGGGCGATGACTTCATCGGAGTCCAGTGTTATTCCCGTGTCCATTTCGGTCCTGAGGGTCAGGCTCCGAACGACCCTAATGTGCCGGTGACTCAAATGGGATACGAGTACTGGCCTCAAGGCGTCGAGTACTGCGCCCGCCGTGCTGCTGCGATCACCGGCATCCCCGTCCTTCTCACGGAGAGCGGAATCGCAACTGATGACGACACCGAGCGAGTCGCATACCTGAGCGAGGCTTTGCGTGGCGTGCATCGCGCCCTCGACGACGGTGTTGACATCCGTGGCTATTTCGTCTGGAGCCTGCTTGACAATTTCGAGTGGTCCAGCGGCTTCACGCCGAAGTTCGGTCTCCACAGCGTGGATCCAACCTCGTTTGAGCGCCATGCCAAGCCCAGCGCAACGTGGTACGCCGCAGTGGCGAGGGCCAATGGATTGATGGCACCGACTGGGCCGTGAGCCCGCGAAGGTGCGCCAACTCGCCCATCTGCAGGTGTAGTGGTCCATCATGCGCTCGAGCCCCTGGACCTGTCGGTGGTGTGGAGTTGTCCGCCCGTCAGGCGAACGTGATTGACGCTCGGGCCCGATCTCTCAAATGGCGGATCGCGGGGTAGCGGCAGACCGATCGAGCTAGTGCGCTCGTGAGGAACTGCCCACTGGAAGGCCGGTCGCCGGCTTGACGGGTACGACTGCGCCGGCACCAGAGGGCGCAAACGAACCGGCCTCCAGACACCGGCCAGTCACCGGACATACGGAGCTGTTCAGGGTGCTGGTGCCAGAAACGGCCTGGACCACGTTCCCCGTTGGAATCCGGCCGGTCACTGCATTCAGCGACACGGATTCACCCTCAGACGGGTCGCCGGCGTTGTCTCCGGCAGCCACGCATTGCGTCGTCGAGGCACAGGCGACTGCGTCGAGCTGCAAGTAGTCCGGTTGCCCGGGGCCCCAGATGCTGTGGTCGTGCTGGCCGTCAGAGACTGTGCCGGTCGCCGGATTGAGCGGTACGGAGACGGACGGACCGTCAGCGGCCCATCCGACGGCCAGACAGTGCGTGCTCGAAGAGCAGCCGATGCCGAACAGGACCCCTTTGCTCGTGACGTCCTGCACGGATCGGCCGCTCGATATTTTGCCCGTACCCGGATTGAGCGATACCGCCACACCGGCCGATTGGTCCGAATTCTCCCCGACAGCCACACATCGAGTGGCTGTCGGACACGCGACTCCCTGGAGGCCAGCGCCTCCAGTGCCAGAGACGATCTGCACGTCTTTTCCGTTCGGCAATGCACCGGTGTTGGGATTCAACGGTGCTGCGATGCCCAAGCGTCCCGCCCCGAATCCCACGGCCAGACATTGGGTGGGAGTCGTGCAGGCCACGGAGAGGAGGAGGTTCCCCGTGAAATATTGCGGGGTCTCACCATTCGAGATGTCTCCGGTGGCGGGATCGATGGACACTGCCACGCCGGCCGACGCGCTGTCGGTCTCTCCAACGGCGAGACATGTAGTCGCAGACGGGCACGCGACAGCATTCAGAGAAACGCCGGGTATCGTCTGGACGCTCTGACCGTTCGAGAGAGCTCCAGTTTTCGGGGCGAGCGGAGCCGTGCCCAGCTGACCCACGCCGAGACACTGGGTGTGCGAGGAACAGGCAACGCCATTGATGATCCCAATGTCGGGGATCTGTGTGACGTCGGCGGCGGCCGGAGATGCCAAGAGGAGCTCAGAGAGTACGAAGCCCGCCAGGATCGCAGCCATCGAGACGGTTCCGATCCGGCGTCCGGAATTCTGAGAACAACGCATACGTGCTGCAAGGTTCAACACATCCGCCCCCGATCATCCACCACGCATGGCGAATCTCTGCGGGGATTCTACATCCCCGGCATTGGAGCCCGAACCGCGCCCGGAGCATCTCTCGCGGTTGACCACCACCGCCGCATTTCCGGGCGGGTGTCGCCCAGGATTCGAAGACCCGGCAGCTTGGACCCGGGAGACTGCAGAATCAGCTGCGGAGTTCCCAGCGGTTCCCAGCTGGATCCTTGCAGACTGTTACATGAACGCCATTGAAATCGGTTGCTTTGAACGGGATACCAGCATCCGCGAGTCGCATTTCGATGCGCGCCGTATCGCTCCCGATCTCGATGGCAGTATGCGCCATCGCAGCCGGAACATGATTCGGATCGAGGCTGAGGTGCACTTGGGTGCCGTCGTCCGCTTCGAACCAGCGCGCTCCGAAGTCAGAGGCGATTGCCGGGGGCTCCAGCTGCCTGTATCCCAAGATTTCGATCAGGAAGTTGGCCTCTGCAGCGGCGAGCTCGGGCGGGATGCCCAGGTTCGCGTGATGGAATGTCGGCATGGTTGGGAGTCTCCTCAGTCCGAGTGATCGAGGGTGGGGAGCCGGGTTGTTCATTGTGACTGGCCGGTGTTCGGCTATGTGTCCAGCGCGTAGATCAGAGTGGCGATCGATTGGTAGTAGTCGGCTTGGAGCGTTTCTCTCGCGTAATAGGCGAACACGAGAGGCAGATTGTCCGGGTCACGTCCCACGATCACATTCGACGCACCTTGGCCGATGTCCTGGCGAGCGGTGAAGAGATCTGCGGTTCGCAGGTGGGACTCGATCCGATCGAGCTCACCCAGAGATCCCACATTGAAGGTAATGAACCGAAGACCCAGTGATTGTGGGCCATGGCGAGTAGGATGATTGCTCAACGTTTGGCGCAGGATGACGCCCAAGGAGTCCGGAGACGCTCCGCTCAACACTGCGAGGCCGTCATCACGGACGACGACCTCGAGGGGGCCAAGCCCACTGTAGAACGCAACCGAGCGATCGAGGTCGGACACTGCGATAAGGGTGGAACGAACGGCCCACGGTTTCATGACGTCGTCAGCGGGCATGATCATCCTCCGTTGAGGTTCGAAGCTGCTTTGGAACCACGTGTGCTCTGCTTTGTTGCTCGTAGGCCATGTTCACTTGCTCGGATGTTCATCTGCTCGGATGTTCACCTGCTCGAATCCCTTGGGTTCCTTCATGTCGGGGCCTCGCAGAGCCCGAACTTACCTTTTGTCGGCGAGGTTGTCAGGAAGAGTTGGTATGGCCGAACGGCCGACAGCGGAAGCAAACCCGGCCCCGGGAACCCGTGGGGGCTTCTTCAGGAGCTGACATCGAGTCCCCGGGCGCTTGCGAGATCTCTCGAAGATGTCCTTGGGCATCGAGTCACGCGTCTCGCACGACGTGCCCGCGGGGTGGGGCGATGGCGGTCAAAATGAGATGGCTGGCGAAATCGTCAAGAATGGAGGCCCATGACGAATCCGCACGTAGATCCGACGGTGCTGCCCAGCGGTACAGGCTGTGTCGAGTGCCTTGCGCAAGGCGCGTGGTGGCTGCATCTTCGACGTTGTGCCCAGTGTGGTCACATCGGCTGCTGTGACAACTCGCCGAATCAACATGCCACGGCGCATGCCCGAGGATCAGGCCACCCTGTCATCTGCAGTTTTGAACCCGGTGAGGAGTGGTTCTGGGACTACCGGTCCCAAGAGTATCTGGAAGGTCCGGTCATGGCTCCGCCTGAGCACCATCCGACCGATCAACCGGTACCGGGGCCGGAAGGATCAGTGCCGCCGGACTGGCAGAGTCAACTCAACTGAGGAAAGGTTTCTCTGATGACCATCGAAACAGACCCCATCGCAACTGCGGCCGCAGAATTGACCCACGCCATGAGTGGGTTCGTGAAAGCGATCGATGATCGCGGTGATGACGGAGAAGCGGTACGACATGTCCCAGAAGGTCTTCCGGCCGAGCTGGACCGCCTGGCGGCGCGGATCAATGCCGCACGAGGTCTTGGCGGTTGATGTACGGGACCATCCGGAAGTCCGGGTCGGCGCGGGTGCCGTCCACACGCGGCCGCTTCCCTGTCACCTTCTCTATTGAGGATGGTAAGAACCCGACATCGAGGAGGCGGCAACCCTCGGCGCTTCGCTCGCAGGCGTCCCACGAGGAGTTGTGAGATGAACCCTCTTCCTCATTTCGACAACCGCATCACGAGAATGCTCGGAGTTCGCACCCCGATCGCCAATTCGCCGATGGGCTTTGTCGCCAATCCGACGCTGGTGGCCGCGGTGGCTGAAGCAGGTGGCATCGGACTGGTGCCCGGGTCCGTCGGTATCGACTGGGCCCAAGAAGACATCAAGCGGGTGCGCGATCTCACGGACCGACCGTTCGGCGTCAACCTGCCCATCGCCTTTGTCAAAGATCCGAAGATCGCTGACATGCTGGTCGCCGAGAATGTTCCGTTCGTGACAACCTCGGCCGGTTCTCCAGCCGCCTACACGTCCATCCTCAAATCCGCCGGCTTGACCGTTCTTCACGTGGTGACGTCGCTCGACACTGCGAAGGAGGCAGTCGCCGCCGGGGTCGACGGCCTCATCGTGGAAGGTATGGAGGGTGCTGGACTCAGAGGAAAGGCCGAGGTGGCCTCCATGGTGCTGCTCCCCCTCATTGCCGAAAAAGTCGACGTCCCTCTGATCGCCGCGGGTGGAGTGGCCGACGGCGCCTCAATGGCCGCTGCGTTCGCGCTCGGGGCCGAAGGCGTGCAGATGGGCACCCGGATGCTGACGTCGGTCGAGGCAAACGTCCACGACGGTCTGAAGGCGGCGATTCTTCGGGCCTCGGAGACTGACACAGTGCTGATCAACCGTCACAACAGCAAGCCGTTTCGTGTCCTCCGGACCAAGACGACCAATGCCCTCGAGTTCTCCACGGAGGGAGACCCGATGGACCTCCTTCGAAACGTCGGATTGACCTATACCAAGGGGGTTCTCGAGGACTCGATCCCGTCCGTGGGACAGGTGGCTGGACGAATCGAATCCCTTGTGCCCGCAGCCGAGATCATTGAGAACACCCTGGCGGAATTCGCCAAAGTCATCAGACTGCTTGGGGATCGGTACCTGGAACATTCCTGATCCACCCGTGATTCCATGGACATGTCGAGCATCCCTGCACGGGCCTGACCATCTAGTGGTCAAAGCCGGTACGAAACCACACCTCCATCTTCACGCCTCTTGATCTTCCCGAGCATCCACAGGTGCTCCAAATGGGCGTACGTCTCCGCCTCGGCCATCGAGCCCCAGGACCGGGGAGCGAACAGCTGGTGGGAGAGGTCGACAACGTCGGTCCAGTCGGGGACATCACAGAACTCGCGTAACTGCTCGAGTCGCTCATCGTGATGTGCCTTGATCTCCTCGGTGCGCTTCTCCAGGTTGCCGAACGGCTGACCGTGCGCCGGCAGGACGGTTTCGACGTAGGGCAGCGCGGCGAGGCGATCGAGCGACTCGATGAATTGGGCAAGCGGGTCATTCGGGATGATGCCCGATATGTGGGGAGTTATCGTCGGCAACACCTGATCGCCCGAGAGGAGGACGCCGCCTTCCTCGTCGTACAGACAGAGATGGTCATCTGTATGTCCGGGAGTGAAGAGCCCGAGCCACTCCCGGCCGCCCAGGGTGATGTGGTCCGAATCTGCAATTCTCCTGGAGGGGCGGGGCGCCTTGAACCAGCGGGTGAATTCGTCTTGATTTGCCAAGAGTTGTGCCCGTTCCTTGGGGGGTGGGCCGAGGCTTGAGCCGCCCCAAGGTGACGGGTGGTCGAAGTGCAGTCTCGGAATCGGATTTTCGTGCGCATCGATGTCGTCAGCGGCCTGGAGCTCGCGATCGTCGAGGTCGCCGACGTCGAAAAACGTTCGAAATCGGTCCGATGCGACGACTTCAGCGCCGGTCTCTTGTGCCAGCAGGCCGGCGCCTCCGAAGTGATCCGGATGCGAATGGGTGATTACTACAGTGTGGACTCGACGGAGCGGGATATCCGCCTTTTTCATGCGATCGAGCAACGCGTGCCACGATGCTTCACCGGGGAGTCCGGGATCCACGAGAGCGAAGCCCCGGTCATCCTCGAGGGCATACGTGTTCACATGTCCTAGTCCCGTGAAGTCGATGGGGAGCTGGAGCCGGAGAATGGCGGGTGCGACCTCAATGATGTCGGGTGAGGCGTCCTCTTGTTCTTGCTTCTTGATGCGAGGCTTTGAGTGCTGGGCCTCCTGCGAATCTGAGGGCATCGCATCATGCCCGGGAGAAGTGCTCACCCGAACAAGTTAACGGAATCTGGGCTTCAGTCACCCGGAGCGGCGGATGGGACCGCCGACTCGTGCGGTGAAGCCGGTGATCAAGTGGGGAGGCGCCGGCGCCGGCGCTCGGTCCACCCATGCTGAACCCGACGGGTCTCTTACCCGGACGCCCTGGGCGGGCGTCCTCGGCGATGGACGGAAGAGAGACAACGGGTGCGTGCCTTCGTCGAAAGGAAACTCGGTGCGGTTGGGATCCGTGTGGCGCAGCCCCCCAGAGCCTTCAGTCCGCGAAAATTTCCGGCACCGGGGACGCCGCCACACCGCTCCCGCCGCCTGAGGGCCCGGCATCGAATTTCGGCGCCAGACGACCGAACGTGGCGGCTGAGCTGCACCGATGCGAGGTGGTCTCGATGGCGGACCTCAGAATCCGTCCCCAGATCCGGATCGTCGAGGCAGACCTCAGAGTCAGGAGGGGTCGTGCGCTCGCGCCGGCAACTGGCGAGCAACTCAAGGTCGACGAGCGGAAGGACGAAACCCCTGTGGGGGCCTTCCGCGCGCTGGCCCACCGGTTTGTCGAGCGGGGCGCGCAACGTTCGGGCGGGGGAGAGCAACATGGTCACCGAGGAGGAATGGTCCGGAGAGGTCGCGCGGTCGGCTCGTTTCCGCCTCATCAGCCCGATAATCGCCCTCGGTGCATTCGGGCTCATTGTTGTGCCTTGCATGATGCTTGGCCAGGCGCTCGCCTCCGGCGTCTACGCCGACCTGATCTCGGTCGGCATCGTGCTGGGATTCATGTTCCCACTGGCCTTCGTTCTGGTCGCCCTCGGTGAGCGTCAACAAAGGCGCACGGACGAGAAGGTTCGTCACATGAATGCCGAGCTGGCCGAGGCGGCCGACAACGCCGTGCGCTTGAACGCTCAGCTGAGCAATGCGGTGGCTGACGCTGATCGATTGAACGCCGAGCTCAGCGCGGCGATGGCTGATGCGGACCACCAGGCTGAGATCCGAGACTCCCAGGTCCATCGTCAGCGCTTCGAAAGTCGTTTGGCCAACGCGCTCGACATGGCCGAGGGTGAGCCCGAAGTCATCGAAGTCATCGAGCGGTCCTTCTCGAGCGTGCTTCCCGAATCTCCGATCGAGTTGCTGTTGGCCGACAACAGCCACGCCCATCTACATCGCATGGCCGCAGTCGGTCCGGAATCTCGGTTGCCCTGTTGCTCCGTCGATTCGCCTGATCGTTGTCCTGCGGCGCGCCGAGCTCAGATTCAGGAGTTCACCGATAGCGATCATCTCGATGCATGCCCCAAGCTGCGGAACCGCCCTGAAGGACGCCTTTCTGCCCTCTGCGTGCCGGTCTCCATCATGGGACGCACCGTTGGCGTCATCCACGCAACCGGCGAACCGGGTGCCAAGATGGAGGACGAGCACGTCGATGATCTCGCCACGCTGGCCAAACTGGCCGGGGCCCGCATCGGGTTGCTCAGGGTGATGGCCGAGACGCAGCTCCAGGCTTCAACTGACACCCTCACGGGACTCCTGAACCGCCGCTCCTTCTCCGAGCGAGTCGCCGCGATTCCACCGCTGCTGTATCCGGTGGCGGTGGCCATGGCTGACCTGGATCACTTCAAGACCCTGAATGACACGTACGGACACGAGACAGGCGACCGAGCTCTCCGGCTCTTTGCCCGGGTCCTACGCGATTCGCTTCGGGCGAGCGACGTGGCGTCTCGTTATGGCGGTGAGGAGTTCGCCATCGCGTTTCCCGATTGTTCGGCGGTAGACGCGACGCGTGTTCTGAACACGGTACGGGCCAAGCTTGATGCAGCCATTACGGTCGGTGGACTCCCCAAGTACACGGTGAGTTTCGGCGTCACCGAAAGTGAACCGGGCGAAGAACTAGACACTGCGCTCCGTCGAGCGGACGACGCGTTGATCCGCGCCAAACACGACGGGCGGGACCGTGTCGTGGTGCACGATACGACCGGTGAAATCACGGCCACACCCGGAGAGCCGCGGAACGACTTCATCGCCTTCCTCGGACGGGGAGGCCTTCAGGCTGCAGAATGATTCTCGGGGTCCGGCTCGTGGTCTGGAGGTCTCGTACTGCGTTTCGCCTGCGTCTGCGATCGCTGAACGCGAGACTCGAGGTCGCCGAAGATTCGGCCGTGACTTGAAGTACGCGGCGGCCGACGGTCGCACTCAGACCTTGACGGTCGACGCACGCCGGCCGACGTCCAGATGAGTTGGGCCGATGGGGAGGAAGAGTTCGCCTCGGATGCTGCCCCGAGCGGTGCGAGCCGCCACGGTCAACCACGAGGCGAGTAGTACCACAAAGAGCAAAACGGCACCGATGCGCAGCATGCCCGAACCGGTCGCCACGGCGAGCACACTGATGCCCGTGACACAGGCGCCCACCGGGAACGTGAACGACCACCAGGTGAGCGAGAACGGCAGGCCGTTCCGGGCCGTGCGTAGGGTGCTGGCGGTGGCTATGGCGCCCCAGAGGACGGCGAAACCCAGAACGGGAAGTCCGTAGACAACTCCGAGGATCCTGAGGACGTTCGCTTCGGTCACGGGGACCGCGAGATGAGCGTTTGCGCCGAGGAGGTTGGCAGCCGTGATCGACTGTCCGAGAGGCCCGAGGACGATCCACAGCGTGGGCACCATTCGAGCTTCGCCCATCCCGTGGACAGCCAGGCGATACCAGATGAGCGTGATGACGACCATCGAAGCGATGAGACTCAACCCGAACATCACATAGCAGCAGCACAATAGGTCGACGCGGCATTGGCCGGGCGCGGCGTAGGGGAGCAGCAGTGCTCCAGTGGATGCTGAAACCATCGGGGGAACAACGGGCATGAGCCATCCTCCGAATGCGGTGTCCGATCTGTCGAGGTGCCGGGTGAAGGTCAGGTAGGGGATCACCGCGGCAGCGAACAGGCCGGTCAGCGTCCCGGCCAGCCACAGGGTCCAATCGATGTCGATCGCCACCCTCTGGCCGATGATGTCGCTTCCAACGAGAAGAGTGCCGGCCCCGATGGTGAGCGTGGCCATCGGGGGTGCCCCGTAAAAATGAACCATGATCGAATTGTTCGCATGGCTTCGGGCATTCTCTGGGTAGAGCACCCAATGGGCGACCGTCGCCACGGTGAGGACGAGCAACATGATGGCCCCGAGGGCCCATGTGCCGATAGCGAGGTCGTGGAGACCGTTGATGCGTATGGGGAGCCGCGTCGCCGCAATGGCGACGATCCCGGTTCCCATCACCGAAGCGAACCAATTCGGCGTCAGCATCACGAAAACGAGCCGGGTGTGGTCCAGGTCCCGAAGTAACCCGAGCCGAGCCAGGCGGTGAGGGTAGGCCGAGCCAGCAACCAGATCTGCGCTGATGCGCGGATCCGGCATCGGATTGTCCGTGCTGCTCACGTCTCCAGCGTGCCGGGAGGCTCCGTGCACCGGTAGCCGTGCGTGGGTTCGGTCACCCACAACGAATAGTTGTGGCATGCTCGGAGACATGCTGGCTTCGAGAGCGCCCGAGCTTGCCTCGTGGCGCGTGTTCGCCGCCGTCGCAGCCGAAGGGAGCCTCGGTGCGGCGGCCCGAACTCTCGGCATCAGCCAACAGGCCGTCTCAGCTCGGATCGTTGCCCTTGAACGCCAGACCGGAGTTGCCCTGGTGGAGCGGACTCCTCGTGGATCGACATTGACCTCGGCTGGGATCGTGGTCTCCGAGTGGGCTTCACGGTTGCTGACGTTGGCCGGGGAGATGGATACGGGTCTGGCCGCGTTGCGGAACGAGACGAAGACCAGTTTGCACGTCGCCGCCAGTCTCACGATCGCGGAATACCTTCTGCCCGCCTGGCTTGTCGCTCTTCAGGCGCAGCGTGCTCGCCTACGTCAGGCACCAGTCGCAGCGGAGCTCCTGGTCATCAACAGCTCTGCGGTGGTTGAAGTTGTTCGCTCCGGCGGCGCGGTACTCGGCTTGGTCGAGGGGCCTGACGCCCCGAAGGGCCTCCGTCATCGCACGATCGCTCATGATCGTCTCGTCGTGGTCGTACCGCCAACACACCCTTGGGTGACACGTCGCGGCCCGGTCTCGCCCGACGAGTTGGCACGGACCCCACTCATCGTGCGCGAACACGGTTCGGGTACCCGCGACACTCTGGCCGTTGCCATCAAACAGGCCCTGAACCCCAAGGCGGAGCTCGCCGAACCGGCGTTGTCGCTCTCGAGCACAACAGCGGTCCGCGCCGCGCTTATCGCCGGCGCTGGACCGGGAGTGCTCAGCGAACTTGCCGTCGCAGACGACCTGGCCGCAGGTCGACTGCGCGCCATACCGGTCGAGCCGCTCGACTTGAAGCGCAACCTGCGCGCGATCTGGCGAGGGCAACCGAGGGGCCCTACCCGTCAACTCCTCGATATAGCCATCGAGGCGGGCACCCTCCGTTAAGTCTTTCGTGTTCGGTTCGGTCACTCGACGCCATGTCTGAATGCGACGCTTATGCGAGGACCCGCTCCTTTGGCTTTCGGAACGCTGTGCTCAAATCGACGTTGTGATTGGCCACCAGTGACAAGGAGGTCCCCTCGGCCGAGTGCGAAACCCCACGACTTCCCGCCCCCATGTGGTCGCAAGAGGAATCGCCGCGGCTCACCCAATGAAACCAGGGCCACGACGGGATTCGATATCGCATGGGGAATGCGATCACGATGCCAGGCGACGCTGTCCGTGCCATCGCGATAGAGATTGATCCCCACGGAGTCGAAGCGGACGCCGTAGCGCGCCGACAACGCGACCCGACAGTCGTCGAGCCAATGAAGTGCGGCTCCAGGTCGGCCGTCGAACTTCTGCCGGGATGTGAGACGTGGTTCGTCCACCTGGCGGTCGTACATCCAGCGGCGCCGTTGGCGCCACGCAACGTGATGGAGCAGCTCATCGAATGCTTGGTCGGAGCCCGAAAGCCAGCTTGGGCAATGGTCAACCCAGGAGTCCGCATCGAGATCGTTGCGCTCCAGCCCTCGAAAGTGCGGGTCCACGAGAGGACTCTGGTTTGCCCACAGTGAGGGCTGCCAGGCAATGGCCGGTGCAGTCGGAGATCTCTCCACGCTGTCAGTTGTACCGGCTCAGTTCCGCCAGTCCATCACGGAGAGCTCGGTGCCGGGCTCTCCATGCTCGGGACGAGACCGGTATTCAGTCCTCTTTACCCCTGGCTTCCAGGTCGGCGACAAGGCCGTCATATCCCGCCGTTCGTAACAGCCGGCGCAGGTCGACGAGTTGCTGGCCGTCGATGTCCTTGCCTTTTGGGATGGCCAGGACCTCGGTGTCCGGGCCGATACGGAATCGGAACATGTCGTCTTGCCGATCCTCGATGGTTCCGACTGCCTCGAGTAATGACATGACATCGTGCCATTCCACGTTGTGGCTCGTCGGCTCCTGAAAGATCTGGAGCAGGGTGTCTCGATGATGGCCGCTGAGGTGCTTGGGTCCTGAAGTTTCTGACATCAAGGTCCTCTCGTCGTTTGCGGGCGACCTCAATGTAGCGAGAGTCACCAGGTTGTCGGAAATGGGTTGGAACGGCTTCCCGGGCCGCCGGATTGCTGTGCGCTGCCGAAGATTCTCAGCGGGTGGCGAGAGACCCGTCGAGGCCGACCCACTCCCGAGACGACAGAGTGCGCCGCCTGACGAAGAGCCTTTATGCCAGGGAACCGTCGAGAGCACCGAGCGAGCGAATCAACTCGGCATTGGCTGAATAGTCGACCGGGCAGGCGATGACCGATACCGTGTCGTCTGAGAGGGCGGTCTGCAGGGTGGGAAGAAGCTGATCAGGGTGGCTGATCTCGTATCCGACCGCTCCGAAACTCCTCGCGTATGCGACGAAGTCAGGGTTGCCGAACTTCGTATCGACATTGCGACCGATCTCGAGGTCCATTTTCCAACTGATGAGCCCGTAGGCGTTGTCGACCCAGATGAGAATGACCATCGGGATCCGTTCACGCAACGCAGTTTCGATTTCCTGCGAGTTCATCAGGAACCCGCCATCCCCGGTCGCAACGAGAACCTTGGCTTCCGGGCGTGCGATCTTGGCACCGATGGCTCCGGGCAGGCTCCATGCCATTGTGGACAGGCCATTGGAAATCAGGCAGGTATTTGGCGCGTAGGTGGGATAGAGCCGTGCCATCCACATCTTCAAGGCGCCCGTGTCGACGAGCACGATGTCATCGCGGCCCATCGCGGCCCGCGTATCGGCCACGATCCGTGCAGGCGCCATTGGGAACCTCTGGTCTGTGCTCCCTTGCGAGAGCTCTTTCGCCAGGAGTCCACGAATCTCGACCTTCGCCGTCTCGTTCTCAAAATGGCGATCGAGAGTGGTCGCGAGGGCATCGAGACTTCGACTGATGTCTCCTTGCAAACCGACGGCGACGTTGTAGTGGACGTCAACCTCGGCAGGAAAGCGGTGAATGTGGATGATCTTCTTGTCGCCTCGTGGATTGACGCGGACTGGATCGAACTCTTGGAGTTCGAAGCCGACCGTGACGATGACGTCTGCCTGGTCGAAGCCGAAGTTCACGTAGTCATGCCGCATGAAACCGATCGCGCCAAGCGCCTGCGGGTGATCGTCGGGGACCACGCCCTTCCCGTTGAAGGTCGTGGCGACCGCAACCCCAAGTTTTTCCGCAAATCGGATCAACGCAGGACCGGCATCCGCTCGTGCAGCGCCATGACCAGCCAAGACAATGGGATTCGCAGCGTCCCGAAGGATCGCGGCCGCACGAGCTACCTGGCTTGCCGAGGGTTCGTCCGTTCGTGGGATGTTGACCTCGAGTGGCCGCGCTTCGGCTGGCGCCGGTGCGCTCTCTATGTCTTCGGGCACGGCGAGGTAGACGGCGCCGGGTCGCTCGGTCTGAGCCAGCTTGAAGGCCTTTCTCATCATCTCCGCTGCCGCCTCAGGAGTGGCGACAAGGGCAGACCATTTCGTGACCGGAGCGAACATGGAGACGAGATCTACGCCCTGATGGGATTCCTTGTAGCTCCGATTCATCCCGACCTGGGCCGAGAGGGCGACGAGCGGCGTCGAGTTGGTGGTTGCATCGGCCACGCCAGTCAGGAGGTTGATCGCACCGGGGCCGAGCGTGGCGGAACACACTCCGGCTCGGCCGCTGAGACGACCGTAAGTCTCCGCCATGAAGGCCGCCCCCTGCTCATGACGAACCAGAAGGTACCGAATCGATGAGCGGGACAGCGCGTCAACGAGGTGAATATTCTCCTCACCGGGAATCCCGAAGACGTGTGTCACACCCTCGCGCTCGAGGCATTCGACGATGAGGTTCGCCACAAGAGCCATGGGCTGAGACATCTCCAATCCGCCCCTTCGTGGAGCAATCGGTTGTGAGGAGTCGGCGGGTGCCGGCGCTCCTTTGTCAATTTCCGACGCCCGGGTTGATCGGCGCCACAATGACCCCAGTCACTCCCTAACATGTGCCGAGATTCGGGCACCCGACGGAGGACTCAGGACGACGGAAACGCCCTCATTATGGTTCGCGTGAGAGGTACTGGCCTCGAGACCGGGCAAGAGCCTGGGGAGTAGTCTGATCGGACTCCCAGGGGGTGCCTGGATCCCTTCGCTACGCATTCCCGACGCGAGGCAGCTGCGACTGCTCCTCGCTCTCGGATCGACCGGCGAGTATGCGCCTGGGTGCGAAGTCGACCACCTCTCCCGGTTCAGCCTCCGGGAGACCAGATTTCACCTCGAGGTCATCGACGGACGTTCGGCCGCCCCAGTAACGAAGGGCGAGCGGTACACATGCCGCCAGCGTGGCGACTCCGCCCACCATCACCGCAATCCTGGGGTTCGTCACGTCGGCGATCCAGCCGACCAGAGGTGCTCCGACGGGTGTGCTTCCCAGGAAAGCGATGGCGAAGAGTGCCATCACCCTGCCGCGCATGGCCTGGTCGGCCTGTATCTGGATGGTCGCATTCGCCGTGGAGATGAATGAGATGCTGCAGAGCCCCATCAGGACCAGGAGCATGACGGCGACGACCTCAGTGGGTGCAGCGGCAACGGCCAGGAGCATGACACCGAAAGCCAACCCGATAATGCTCAGCATTGCGATACTGGGCCGGCTGCGGTGAGCAACCATGAGGCCACCGACGACGGCGCCGGCGCCCATGGCTGCCATGAGGGCGCTGTAGGTGCCGGCTCCGCCGTGGAAAGTGCGGGTGGCCAGCAAGGGGAGCGTTGTCGTGAAGTTGAAAGCGAAGATGCCGACAACGGCCATGGCCAGCAATGGATCCCGCAGTTCGCGCGTCGACCATGCGTAATGAAGGCCCTCTCTCACTTGTCCTTTTGCTCGAGCCACCACGGGGTGTTTGTGGAGTTCGGCCGGACGCATCATGAACAGGGCCGCCAGTACCGCCACATACGAGACGGCATTGAAGAGGAAACAGGCAGCAAGGCCCACGGTGAAGATGAGGATTCCCCCGATAGCCGGACCGATCACTCGGGCCGAGTTCATGACGACGCTGTTCAGACTGATCGCGTTCGGCATTAGGTCACGTCCGACCATCTCCGAGACGAACGTCTGACGGGCCGGGTTGTCGAAGAGGTTGACCACACCGAACAACGTCGAAATCAGGTAGACCTCCCACATGGCGACAGTGCCGAGGGCAACCAACAGCCCGAGCGCAAGAGCCAGTAGTCCCGAGGCCGTCTGAGTCACATAGAGGAGCTTTCGCTTGTCGACCCTGTCGACGATCAGGCCGCCCCAGCTCCCGAACAGGAGCATGGGTAGGAACTGCAGGGCGGTCACGAGACCGACATTGAACCCGTTCCCGTGGAGCTGGTCGGAGAGAACCAGCAGGCCGAGGGCCACCGCATGCATCCAGGTTCCCGAAGCCGAGATCACCTGTCCGAAGAAGTAGAGGCGGAAGTTTCGGACGCGCAGCGCCTTGAAGGTTTGTCGGGCGGCCCGGGAAATCGGGCTCATCCGTCGGCCACCAGGTGTTCGAGGAGGCCGGTCAGGGCTTCGGCTGCAGCCATCTCATCAGGCGTCAGTGCGGCCAGCCGGCGGTTGAGAAAGGCGTTCTTCAGCGTCCGAATCCGTTGCAGGTTGCGGCGTCCCTCGGCGGTGATCTTCACCCGCACCACGCGCCGATCGAGGCGGTCAGGTTCCCTGACAACCAAGCCAGCAGTTTCCAGCGAGGTCACCAACCTTGTCACGGTTGGCGGCTGCACCTGCTCGACGGCGGCCAGCTCGCCCAGAGTGGGATTGGCCAGGCGATTGACCGTTCCGAGTGCCGAAGCCTGAGCCGGGGAGAGTCCCGCGAGGGCCTGCTGACGGAGCTTCCGGTTGAGGCGGGTGACGGCCACCCGGATACGGGTGGCAAGCTCGTCGTCCGCTGCCACCCGGACGGCCGGGATGTGCGGATCAGCCAGAGCGGTGGGGAGAGCTGCCATGCTCCGATTATAATTACTTATGCTAACTAATAGCGCGCCGACAGGATGCGGGTGAAGTACTTCGACTCCTCTTCTCCACGCCGAGGCAGCTGCAATGCTGGCTGCCGATTCTTTCGGGAAGTCAAGTAATCGAAATCGAGATCACCGCACACGAAAGCATTCGACTGATTTCACGGCGGCCGCCGTCAGTACCGGCGCGCGGGTCAACGATCGCCGGCGATGCTCCGAGGCACAGCCGGGCTTCCTGCGGGCAACTGGTTAGAGGTGGGATCGTTCCAAGCGGATGCGGTCAGCGGTTGCTCCCCGGGCTGCGTGTCGCATCTCTCGGAAGACCTGGACTGGAATTTTGCCGAGTTGATCGCAGAGGGTGTGCGCCTGCTCGAGCAAGTGCTCCTCGCTTTCCACTACCACGTCCAGCAACCCGGCATCCTGAGCCTGACGCGGTGTGAACGTCTCCCCCGAGACAAGCGACTCGAACCAGGGCATCGGCATTCGGTAGCGAGCCAGCTCAACGGTGGCGGCTGAGATCGAGGCACCTATCGTCACTTCGTTGAATCCGAGCTTGAATGGACCGTCGATGCCAACGCGACGATCCACCGCGAGGAGCAGTGCGGCACCCGCGGCGAGAGCGTGTCCGGTGCAGGCGATGACCACAGGGCACTGGAACTCGAAGAGCCGCAGTGCGAGATCGATCAGAGACCGACGCAAGTGTTCTCGTGCTCCAGGGTCTGATCGAACCTCTTTGAGATCGAAGCCCGCCGAGAACATGCCAGGTCGACCCACCAGCAGCAACATTGAGGCTCCGTCCTGAACGGAGCGGTCGAGATCGGCATTCAACTGCGTGAGCGCGGTCGAGCCCAACGCGTTCACCTTGCCGTCATCGAGGGAGATGATCGCTTTTCCATCTCGAAGCTCGTACGTCGTCATGGCGACCTCCTTCTGAAGTGCCTCCCGACGACCATTCCTCTCGGACACTCTCGCGGGGGCAAATGCTTCGATCATTACCTCACATCCCTCGGGATTCGAGGATCGCCATATGCCCTCATGGGAAAATGGCGAAGTCGAGCGGAATCTACAGCGGAACGGATCCGGGTTGCAGCATCCATGCCGGACCGACTAAAAACACTACCCATTCGTGACCGGTGTCGAGAAGTTTCCGACTGCGAAGCCAGGTCTCCCATTTCGAGTGCAGAGGCTCGCCACAGTTGGGGCGAGCGTGATCGGCCTGACTCTCGTCTCCATGATCACCACATCGGTGGTCGTGCTCCCACGATCCGTCGCGGCCGACCAGGTTTCCAACCTCAAGTCCCAAGCCGCTCAGATCGCTCGGGATCTCGTGCTCGAGCAACTCCAGATCGGTACCTACCGACAGCAGTACGACGTCGACAATGCAAAGGTTCAAAGGGATCAGGTTGCGATCGATTCGACGGAGCAGCTGGTCCAATCCGACGTTGATCGTGTGAGTCGCGATCGCAAGAGCCTCGAGACCGAAGCGCTGTCGGCGTATATCAACATGGACCCCGACGTGAACCAGACGCAGGTTCTCTTCGAGGGAAATCCGACCGACAGAGTGGCAAGGGCCGAGTACGAAGAGGTGACGACAGGTGATATGAATCTCACAATCGACGTCCTCCACACGGCCGAAAACGCGTTGCGTGCTGAACGCATCACGCTCGGTCAACAAGTGAGCCGGGACCGAGCAACTGCCAGCGAGGCGGAAGCGCAGGATGTCTCTGCGCATCAGGTTCAGGTCGAACTGCAGTCCAAACAGTCCGAAGTCACCGGGCAACTTGCCGTGGCTGTGGATCAACAACAAGCGGCACAAGCGGCCGCCGCCGCCAGGGCGGTTCGGGCCGCCCAGGTCGCAGCAGCGACTACGAGCAAGGCCAAGTCGTCGTCATCGACCCGGAGCTCGAGCACAACGAGCGCTGCGCCTTCGTCGACCTCCACGTCCACTCAAGGGTCCCCAGCTGGCGCGACAGGCGATCCCTCCCTTCCTCCATTTCTGCAATGCGTGCTCCAGGTCGAGTCGGGCGGCAACTATCAGGCCGTTTCGCCAGGTGGGACCTACATGGGTGGCTTTCAGTTCAGCCAGCCGACTTGGAATGAGGCAGCCCAGCTCGCGGGGATGCCGCAGCTTGTCGGCCTTCCGCCCAACAAGGCGACGCCGGCAGAGCAGGACGACCTTGCCATTGCGCTCTATCAAGCTGACGGGGATCAACCGTGGGACGACTCCTGCCGAAACCGCTGATACCTCTCCGGCCAAGGCCATCACTCGCTGCGAGCCTCTCCTGCCGGAACTAACCGTCGATTCGGCGTTCGAACGCTACGGCATCGAAGAGCGCGCCGGATTCGACTTGGACGCCGTTGAGCCATACTGCGGGCGTCCCCTGGGGATCCTGCTCCTGGTAGGTCGCTTCCCTGTCCTGCACCCAAGCTTCGTATCGTCTCGTCGCTAGACCCGAGACGAAGTGCTGGTCAGCGAGACCCAGATCCGCACCGACAGCGAGAAGATCCTCATTCGTGAAACCACCCGTTCCCTCCGGGGGTTGCGCAGCGAAGAGGGCCCGTCGGAGTTCATCGAAGCGTCCCACCTCGGCCCCGAGGGCGAGAGCGTTGTCTGCTCGAACCGACTCCGGGCCGAGAAAGCAACGCATCCGATATTCCACAACGAGGTCGCCTGCGGCTACGGCTGACGAAATAACTCCTTCATGGAGCTCTTCGAACTGACGACAGTACGGGCATTGCGGATCTTCGAAGACCAGCATCTGCTTGCTCGCCTCAGCGGCGCCGACCAGGACTCCGCCTTCAGCCGTGTGGCCGGAGGGAACGATGAGCGGCGGACCAGAAGTGGTCATCCTTGGGGCGCGATCTGAACTGCTCGGCCATTGGCCGTGAGGATCACCTCAACGTTGCCACGCGTGGCGTTCGAGTAGGGACAAACCGCGTGAGCTGCGGTGACAATCGAAGCCGCCTGCCCGGGATCGTCGATCCCGGGCAACGACACATCGAGTCCCACCGTCACGTTGAATCCGCGGGTCTCCGTTGTGATGAGACTCACCTCCGAGTCGATTGCCACGGTGCCGAGGTCAACTCGTTCGCGTCGTGCGACGACGCCGAGGGCTCCCTCGAAGCATGCGGCATAGCCCACTGCGAAGAGCTGCTCTGGATTCGTGCCTCCGCCTGCGCCACCCATTTCGACCGGTGTACGCAGCACCACGTCCAAGGCTCCGTCGGTGGTCACGCCATGCCCCTGCTCGCGACCACCCGTCACGTGGGCCTGTGCCGTGTACAGCGTCTTTACCATCGCGCGCTCCTCTCGGAATCCCGGTGTCCTCACGCTATCGGCTCGCGCGACGGGAGGGTCCGCTCCGGTGGTCGGTCGTCTAATCGACCAACACGGACAGCCGGGCTCGCTGCGGCGAGGGGCCGTTCCGAGAGAGGGGCCGCCACCGTACTGCGCGTCAGGTGACGGCGACGTGAGGATCGGGTCATCACTGCGCGGAAACAGGACCTGTGTGGTTAGCCTTTGGACTGTGTGAGTTCGCACGTCTGGCGGGTATGAAAGGAACGTGAGCGTGATGCCCATCGAGGTCCCTACGGACGAAGCGGCCAACGTCGTTGATGCGCTGTGACGGGTGCGCCGACGCCAATCGTCGTCCTCTTTGACGTGGACGAGACGCTCGTTCACACGGGGGGTTCGGGCGCGCGAAGTTGGAATGCGGCATTCGAGAAGCTCTATGGACTTCCGGCGGACATCGGTCAACACAGTTCCGACGGTGAAACAGACCCGCAGGTCGGGCGAGCGACGTTCAAAGGCGTGATGGGTCGTGAACCGGACGATGACGAACTCGACCGGATCTATGCCCAGTACCTTCTGCACCTTTCGGAGGACATCTGGACATCTGAGGGTTATCGGGCCCTCCCGGGTGGTGAACAAACGCTGGTACGTCTCGGGGAAGCGGGAGTCATGCTTGGCCTGGTCTCCGGCGCCATGGAAGGAGCGGCGCGGACCAAACTCGGGCCAGCGAATCTCAACCGGTTCTTCATGTTCGGCGCGTATGGTTCGGATTCGCCCGACCGGGCGGAGTTGACCGGTCGGGCCGTCGCGAAGGCGGCTGGGCTGCACGCGAATCTCAGTCCCGAACAGGTCTTCGTGGTGGGGGACACCCCACTCGATATCTCGGCAGCGAAGGCGGCAGGAGCGATTTCGGTCGGGGTTGCGACGGGCCATTACTCGGTCGACGAACTCAAAGCAGCTGGAGGCGTCTACGTGCTCGAGTCCCTCGAGGACCCGTTTCCAGGAGTGTAGGGCTTGTTCCTCTCGATACTGACGCCGCACCGAGGGCGTCCGGGCCGATCCATACCCCGAGGCGCCCGGTGAGCGTGAGCGGGTTGAAGCGCCAGGTGCTGCCATGAAAGT
This sequence comes from uncultured Acidimicrobiaceae bacterium, assembly GCA_963754445.1. GTDB lineage: Bacteria > Actinomycetota > Acidimicrobiia > Acidimicrobiales > RAAP-2 > Bog-473. The sequence continues at coordinate 894,237 of CAVWFT010000001.1, forward strand.
GCATGAATTGGGCCGGTTACCCGAGGAGGACGAACCGTGGACGAGTCAAGGGCAAGAGAACTGCTTCGCTCGGAGCGGTTGCAGACACAGCAGCGACTGAATGATGTGCTCGGTCGGCGCGTGGACGATCGCTCAGCCGCCAACGCACCAGGGGACATGTTCGACTCCGCCGAGCCGCTCACGCAGCAGGAAGCCGATGAAGCGGTCGCGGTGGAGCTTCGGAGTCGCCTCGACGCCATCGGCCGAGCCGAAGGCCGTCTGGATAACGGGACGTACGGCTATTCCGTGCGTTCGGGCGTGCCGATTCCCGACGAACGCCTGGAGGCTGATCCGACGGCAGAGCTGACCGTGGAGGAATCAGCCGGGCAGTAGCGACGATGGGCGAGTCATGTCGACCGTATGGCAAGCGAGCGCGTCGGCTGCTTCGTTCAACGTACGACGAAATCTGAGAGATCTGCCTCTTTGGTCCAACGCCAGTAGTCGACGAGCCGCCATGGGCTGAGGCCGTGGATCTCCCCATGGGCATTCTTATAGAACGAGTGCTTCACCGAGGGCTGTGCCCATACGAGGGTCTTGAGTTCGGCCTGGCAGCGCGCATGCCAGTCGTCGTACTTCTCGGGAAGCGGTTCTATGGCGCGGAGGTCACCGTCGATCATCTGATCGAGCGCATCACTGATGTAGCGCATCTGACACTCGGAATGGAGAATCAGGCTCCCGCCGTGGGCGAGGTTGGTCCCGGGCCCGTACATGCAGAAGAAGTTTGGGAATCCGGGAATGGTGATGCCCAGGTAGGCAGCGGGACGCTCGCCCCACAAGGTACGGAGGTCGGCGTTGTCGCGGCCGATGATCTGCAGAGGGTAGAGCGCCTTGGTCGCGAGGAAGCCGGTGGCATAGACGATCACGTCGACCTCGTACCGACTGCCGTCGATGGTGACAACGGCGTCGGCCTCGATGTGGTCGATTCCTGTGCGGACCAGCTCCACGTCCTCGCGGGTGAGGGTACGGAGCCAGCTGCCGTTGTCCTGCAATGTTCGCTTTCCTGTCGCCGGGTAGTCGGGAATGACCTTGGCCAGCAACTCGTCATCGCCGCCGACCTGGCTGGAGATCCAATCCGTGAACATCAACCGGGCACCCTCATTGTGTTCGCTGATTGCTACGGACGGGTCGCCTTCGTAATTCGGATCGACTCGGGCCGCCTCGAGGCCCTTCTCGCATCCCGGCCAGAAGATCAGGAATCGGTACCAGCGGCCGTAGAACGGGAGGTGGGTCAACGCCCAGCGCACACCTGGGCCGACCGTCTCGTGGTACCCGGGGTTGGGGAACATCCATTGCGCTGTGCGCTGGAACACCGTCAGCTGGCTGACGACGGCGGCGATCGCCGGTGCGATCTGAAATCCACTGGCACCAGCGCCGATGAGCGCCACACGCTTTCCGGCGAGGTCGAGATCATGGTCCCAGCGGGCCGAATGGAACCATGGGCCAGCGAACGCTTCCTGCCCCGGGATGGCGGGAATGTTCGGCCGATTGAGTTGACCGACGGCCGAGATCACAGCCCGTGCTTCGAGGGTGTCGACGGTCCCGTCCACCGCCCGGGTCTCAACAGTCCACGACGCGGTCTCTTCGTTCCACGTCGCGCCGAGAACCTCGGTATTGAATCGGATGTCCGATTCGATGTCATGGCGCTCCATGACACCCTGGAAGTACGCCTGAAGCTCTGGTTGCTGGGCGAAGAACTCGGTCCAGTGGTTGCTCGGTTCGAAGCTGTAGCAATAGAAGTGGTTGCCCACATCGACGCGAGCACCCGGGTAGCTGTTCTCGTACCACGTACCGCCGACTCCAGCATTCTTCTCGACGATGGTGAACGGAATGCCCGCCTCCTTGAGCCGGATACCGGCGAGGAGTCCGGACTGGCCGCAGCCGATGACCACGACCGGAAAGGACGCACTGGCCTTTTGATCATTGGGAGATGCCACCCGTCGGGCGTCCGAACCGTCCAGCTCGAGTTCTTCGAGCAGCATCTCGACGTACTCCGGTGGAACCGGTTCGCAGACCAGCCACTCCATCATTTCGAGCACAAGGCTCGGCGAGAGTGGCGCCGGCTCCGGACAGCCACGGTCCCGGTAGTCACAGATGATCGTGAGTGCGAGGTCGCGGACCGCCTGTTTGTCCTCCTCGGACATGAATCCTTGGACCTCGTTGAGGAAAAGGCCGGCCGGCTTCAGGTCACCCCTGATCAGCTGGGCGTCGCCCGTGATGTGTACCAGCGAGAGCATCAAGGTCGGAATGCTCACATCGAGGAGCGCCTCGGCGATCGCATCATCCGGCGTGTCGAAGCGGGTGCCGGCCCAGGGGTTGGGCATTGATCAGGCAGTCTCACCAGCGGTCGAATCAGCCGCGACGCGGACCCAGTCGCCGGAGCAGACCTGTAGGACTCGGACCATGGCGTGGTGAAGCTTAACGAGGCCAGCGAGGACGAGCATTACCGGAGCGTGGCACTTGCTCGGTGGAGTTCGTCGAGTGCTTGCCGGGTGAGCGTCGCGAGTGTCTGCTCGTTGGTCGGATCGGACCATCGGGTGTAGGCAACCTTGAAGGCGAGCATCCCGAGTTCTGCGGCGAGACTGGCCGTCGGGTCCGGTATTCCTCGTTCCAGGAGTGCGTCCGTCATGGCCGCGGCCAGCCCGATACGTTTGAGCGCATCGCGTGCTTGGAGCTCGCTGCTGGCCGCGATGGCGGCCTGCACCTTCGGTCCGAGATCGCGCCGCTCGGGGGTGAAGGCGTCGGCCGCGGCCTCGAGGGCGGAGGCAACGGTATCCAACGGCGTCGCCGAGGCCGGAGCCGACGCGATGCCGGCGGCGAAGAGCTGGCACAGGGTGTCCTGGCCGGCCGCCAGGACCTCCCTCTTGTCGGGGAAGTGCCGGAAGAACGTGCTCTTGGTGAGGCCGGCTCGTTCTGCGATCTGGGCGACCGTCGTCTTGTCGTACCCCTGCTCGGTGAAGAGATCCAACGCCGAGCGAACGAGCCGCTCCCGTGCCTCCGGTTCCCATCGGGCCATCGGCTGATCTTAGAGAGCAATGCGACATTGGTCCCATCACTTTGCTACCGTGACAGGACCACAGTCCCATCATCTGTATCTCCAGAGTGGGTCGTGCAGGCAGAGGAGGTCGCAGGCGTGCGCGTGTTCGTCACCGGTGCCACGGGCGGGATCGGTTCCGTGGTCGTTCCCGAGCTCATGGCGGGGGGCCACGAGGTCCTGGGTTTGGCCCGTTCCGATCGCTCGGCCCAAACCTTGATCACGGCCGGGTGCACTGTGGTCCGCGGCGATCTCGATGATCCCGAGAGTCTCTCCGCCGGCGCCATGCAGGCCGACGCCGTGATCCACCTCGCCTTCGGGAACGATTTCACCGACTTCGAGAGGTGTGTGGCCGAGGAGACCCTCGCCGTCGAGACCTTTGGCGCCGCCCTGGCGGGGACCGGCAAGGCTTTGATTGTCGCGTCCGGGACGCCAGCCGTACCGGGGAGACCGTCGACCGAGCAGGACCCGGCGCCCACCGAGGGTCCCGTTGGCGGCCGCGGGCGGAATGCGCAGACCGTGTTGGATCTGGCCCGGAACGGGGTTCGTTCCGCCGTCGTCCGGCTCCCTCGTTCGGTCCACGCCGCTGGAGCGCGTTATGGGTTCGCCTCGATACTGATCGAGGCGGCTCGCCGCAGCGGGGTTTCGGGGTTCGTGGGGGACGGGGCTCAGCGCTGGCCGGCCGTCCACCGGCTGGACGCCGCCCGGCTGTTCCGGCTACTTCTCGAGCAGGCGCCTCCCGGCACGGTCGCCCACGCCGTGGCCGACCAAGGCGACTCAATGCGCTCGATCGCCGAAGTGATCGGTCGACAACTGTCCCTTCCCACCCAGGGCGTGCCGGCGGAGAGCTTTGGATTTCTCGGGTTGATCTTCGGTGTCGACCAACCGGCGTCGAGCGCGTTGACCCGAAAGCAATTCGATTGGCGGCCCACCCACCCCAGCCTGCTCGAGGACCTTGAGACCGGGAACTACCCAGCCTGACCCTTCGAGGAACTCTCGCCAGATTTGGATGTTCGAGCATCGTGGCCTACGAGCTCTGACCTCCGATGCCGCGCACATCTATTGCAACCGCCAATCGAGACAGCAAAGACGCCACCGGATGAAGGAGTCGCCGAATCGGGACACCGTTTTCCTTAGACTGCTGGTATGACGTCAACGAGTCTCGCCCAACAGGAGCGCGCGACTCTCTGCGATCTCATGATCGATACAGGCCCTCGCGCACCGACGCTGTGCGAGGGATGGCTCACGGCCGATCTTGCCGCGCACCTCGTCGTGCGTGAGCGCCGACCCGACAGCGGACCGGGACTCGTCTGGCCTCGGTTATCCGGCTACACGGAAAAGGTCCGGTTGGCCACGCGGGACCACCTGTCGTGGCAGACCCTCGTCGAGACCGTGCGCCGAGGGCCGCCGTTGCTTCTCCGTCCTTTCGATGGACCGATGAACACCATCGAATTCTTCATTCACGTGGAGGACGTCCGTCGGGCGCAGCCCGGGCGTGAGCCTCGTGCCGTCTCCCTGGAGCTGGCGGATGTCCTGTGGGCGCGCGTCGGGCCGGCAGGAATGGCCAAGAGAGTGGCGGCAAGGATCGCGCTCACGTCGCCAGGCCGTGAAGCAAAGGTCAGCGGAACGGGGCCGCCGCTCGTTCTGGCAGGTGACCCGGGGGAGCTGACACTGTTCGGGGCCGGCCGCCAAGAGGCAGCTCAGGTCGAAATCACCGGTGACGCGGCGCTTGCCGCCGAGTTGCGCACCGCAGTGCTGGGTATCTGACCCCTGAAGCCCCGGCCGATCGGCCGCGGCGAGGATTGGCCACAACCCCGAGGGTTCGTCTAGTCATGCGCCGTGACGACGCTTCCGAACGCTGATGCTTCACGACGACACCGGGCCGTAATCGAGCGGGGCGAGCACCTGTTTCAACAGCTGGGCATCCGTGATGTCCCTTCGCCCGAAGGCCACCTGGTCATCGAAATGGATGTGCGTCCCGAGTTCTCAAATGTGCGAGGAGCACTCCAGGGCGGTCTCATCACTGTGCTGATCGACATGTGTGCGGGGCGGCTCGCCTATCAGGCCTGCGATCACGACCGTGGGTTCAGCACTGCGACCTCTGACCTGACGGTGCACTTCCTGGCCCCCGTGACAGTTGGCCCAGCTCGAACCGAGGCCCGCTTGATCCGCCAGGGCCGGTCGAGCTTCGTCCTCGCCGTTGAAGTCACCGACGTCGGCCGCGACGTGTTGGCAGCGGTGTCGACCATTGCCTTCGCGGTGCTGCCACCACGAACCTGACGGCGACACTCGCATGGAGGCCTGGGGTCGACGTGGTCGTCGAAGCATCCGTGGTCATGTCCACGAGGTGCGCCCGCTCGACCGCACCGAGAGGCGACTCCGATCACCCTTTTGGGTGAAAAAAGGGCGGGCCCGGACCGTCGTGCCGTAGGTTCAATAACTTGCCCGCTCCGCAGAGGGCAACGTCGAACGGAGAGGGGCATGCAATTCGATGGCGCTTCTGCGCTCGACCCACAATGGCAAAGGACGGGAAGGACTTTGGTAGATTCTCGTGATCATCGCCGGGAGTTCAAGCAATGCACACCGGCAGGACCCCGCGAATGGTAGTGAATCCTTGAGCCAGAGACGTCCGCTGCTGTCGGACACGCAACGTGATCGGCCGGAGGTGGCCCGAAGTCGCCTCCGGTTACGAAGAAGCGGGACGTTCTTTTCGCGGCCGTTTCGAACCTCGGCGTTGGTGGTCATCGTTGGTCTGCTGCTCACTGCCGCTGCGACCGCGACCGCGGTCAGGGTGGATCGAAACAGCGAAAGCCGCCTGCTGCAGGTCCAGACGCGGCAGGCCGCGGCCGTGATTTCCGGGCAAGTCGATGCCATCGCGACCCCACTGACAACTGCCGAATTGATCGAGTCCGACACCGGCAACGGTGCCGTCGACTTCGACCGGTACATGTCGGGCTTTGTCGGTCCTGGCCGGCTCTTTGCCAGCGCTGTTCTGTGGCGGACAGGGGCCTCGGCGCCCGTTGCGATCTCGTCGGTCGGCACCGCGCCAGAGATGTACCAGGACTCACGAGCGGCCCATGAATTCATCGAGAAGGCCTCCCGATCCGCGACCTTCGTCGTCACGGGGATCCCTGGCGCCCGGCCGAATCGGATCGGCTTCGCCGAGGCCGATCCCCAGGACCCGGCAGTCGTGATCTACGCGGAGCGCGCCATTCCGAAAGACCGAGTGGTGTCCATCGAGAGCAATGCGGCCTTCGCGGATCTCCATTTTGCGACATACCTCGGATCATCGACCGCCGATCCCGATCTCACGACCACCGATGTCCCTGTCAATGATCTGCCGCTCTCGGGAACAACGTCACGGATCACGATCCCTTTCGGCGACACGAAGATCACTCTGGTGACCTCGCCCTCCGGCCACTTGTCCGGATCTCTCAGCACCGATCTGCCTCTCATATTCACCGTGGTCGGAATTTTGCTGTCATTCGCCGCCGGTGTTGTGGCCTGGCAGCTCGTCCGCAGGCGGCAGGTGGCGGAACGAGACGCGACGATCATCACGGAGCTGTACGAACGGCTCGACGACCGCTACGTGGAGCAACGATCCATCTCTGAAGCGCTGCAACGCGCGCTTCTCCCTCCGACCAATCCCAGCATCACCAACCTGGAGATAGCGACCCGTTACGTGGCGGGAGCCGACGGAGTGGATGTAGGCGGCGACTGGTACAGCCTGGTCGACCTCGATGACGACCAGCACTTCGCGTTTGTCGTTGGTGATGTCTCCGGGCGTGGAGTCGAGGCGGCCACGCTCATGGCACGACTGCGCTTCACCCTCCGCGCCTATCTTCTCGATGGCCACTCTCCCGAGATCGCCCTCGAGATGTGTGCGAAACACATCCGGATCCAAGCCGATCGGCACTTCGCCACGGTGCTCGTCGGACGCGGCGACCTGCGGACCCGGACCATTGTCATGGCGAATGCTGGGCATCTCAAACCACTCATCATTGACGGCTCCCATGCCCACTATGTCGAGACCCCCGTTGGTCTGCCGCTTGGAATGGGTCCGAGTCGATACATCGCCTCGACCATCACTATGACGTCGGGCTCGACATTGATCGGTTTCACCGACGGGCTGGTTGAACGGCGAGGCGAGGATCTCCAATTCAGCATGGAGCACCTCGCCGATACGGCGGTTGCAGCCGAACGACGCTCGGACGGGATGCGCACTGACGTGGAGTCGGTTCTGTCGCAGATTCTCACGGTCATGACACCTGAAGGTCCTACCGATGACATTGCGATACTTGCCTTTCGCTGGAGCGACGACCAGAGCAGTTCGAGCATGAGCGGTGAGCGCATCGGTGGCGTCGAAGACGATTCCGAGACTGCGGACAGTTCGGTCCATTCCGCCAGGTAGCTGGAACACGACGGCGTCCGGCAGGGCGCTCCTCGGGGCGATGCAGAAGGCAACACAAGCGTTAGGTCACGCCGGCCAGAGACCTGATCTCCGCTCATTCGTGGCCGTTGCGATGATGCGCTGCCTGTCGATAACGACCGGCACGGACTCGGCCGAAGCGACGTTGCCTCAGGCCACCAGGCCACACTTCGGGGGCCCACATTGGACCGCGGAGCACGAGAAATACCTGGCCAGGGTGGCCATCACCTTCATCGCAACACCGCAACCAGGATGCGCAACGGAAGGTGAATGACTCGTGAATTCCTGGGTAGGCCTTGTTTGGAGGTTCTGAAAGGAGGGTCATGGCTACGGTCACTACGCAAGATCTCGGGGGTTCGGATCGGGATGCCCAATCCGACCAAGTCATTCGGAGCCTGATACCTGCACGACTCGACCGACTCGGTTGGTCACGATTCCACACCCGAATGGTCATTGCGCTCGGCGTGGCCTGGGTGTTGGACGGCCTCGAGATCACGATCGCCAGCAACGCCGAAGGCCTCATTAGCCAAAAGCAGGCCCTGAACCTCTCCTCCTCCGAGGTGGCCTTTGCCGTGGGGACGGTGTACCTGCTCGGTGAGGTCGTCGGCGCCCTGTTCTTCGGGCGGCTGTCCGACAAGTTCGGCCGCCGCAATCTCTTCATGATCACCCTGGGCGTGTACTTGTTCGGCGGCGTGCTCACGGCGCTCACGCTCGGTCACTCGCCTGGCTGGGCGTACTGGCTCTGGGCCACCCGATTCATCGCTGGGATGGGTATCGGGGGAGAATACGCGGCCATCAATTCGGCGATCGACGAACTCATCCCAGCCCGCTACCGCGGACGGGTGGATATTGCGGTGAATGGTACCTACTGGGGTGGTGCCCTGATCGCGACGATTCTCACGATTCTCGTCGTCAACCACCTGCCGGTCAGCTACTCATGGCGCATCGCCTTCTTAGCCGGACCGGCGCTGGGTTTCGTCATCCTCTTCGTGCGGAAGAACCTTCCCGAGAGCCCACGCTGGCTCCTCATGCACGGCCGCGAAGAGGAGGCGGAGGCAGCAGTCAGCGAGATCGAACAGCTCACGGAGAGCACGGGAGGCACCATCGGGGAGGTCGATGAGTCCAAGGCCATTGAGATCACTCCGGCCAATGACATCGGTTTCATTGCTCTGGCCCGCACCCTCTTCGTCCACTACCCGAGGCGAGCGATCCTTGGCGCCACTCTGATGATCACCCAGTCCTTCCTCTACAACGCAATTTTCTTCACGTATGCGCTGGTGTTGGTGAAGATCTACAACGTTCCCGCCACTGACACCGCGTATTACTTCATCTTTTTCGCCCTCGGGAATCTGATCGGTCCCTTGACGATCGGCCACCTCTTCGACACGATCGGCCGGCGCAAAATGATCGCTGGCACCTACATCCTCTCCGGTGTGCTCCTGGCCTTCAGCGCTTTCCTGTTCAAGGCGGGCGTTCTCGACGCGGTGACCCAAACGCTCTGTTGGTGCGTCATATTCTTCTTCGCTTCGGCGGGGGCGTCGGCGGCCTACCTGACCGTGAGTGAAATCTTTCCGGTCGAGGTACGAGCGAAGGCCATCGCCGTCTTCTTCGCCATTGCGCAGAGCTTCGGCGCCTTCGGTCCTTGGCTCTACGGCGAGTTGATCGGAAACGGGCAGGATCACTTCAAACTGTTCATCGGCTACATGATCGGGGCCGGCGTGATGATCGTGGGTGGTGTCGTCGCAGCATTCCTGGGTGTCGACGCCGAACAACGCTCACTCGAGGACATCGCACAGCCACTCTCGACAAGTCGGCCGTCGCCTCACCTCTCGGCAGTGAGTGGCGCACCCCGCTCGCCCGCGGCCCGGAGTGTCCTTTCCTGACGGCGGCCCCGTGGTGACAGACCGGTCGCCCGGCGCCGGTGTCGAAGGCCCGACGTGATCCCGAACTTGGGCCATTGACGTCCTCGGAAGATCGGCCAGGGGAGATCCACCGTTCTCGGTCAGCCACGACGATCAGATCCGGGCAGTGCCTGGATGGCGTCCGCGCCCACTGGGGGTGACGATCGCCGACACGGTCGAATCTCTTCGGGAGCTGAATCTCCTGCAGCTGGCAAAATAGGGCAGGAACGGGAGGCAACGAGGCCCCCGCGAGGGCTAGCGTGTCGGTCTCGACTGGAAGGAACTGAGCATGTTTCGCACGGTGCTAGTTGGAGCTGACGATTCCAGTACGGCACGCCAGGCCGTCATGATCGCGGCGGAGATCGCCGGGCTTCACGGAGGTCAGCTCCATGTGGTCACGGCGTTCGAGTCCAAGCCGGTCTCGGCCAAAGGCGTGCCGGCCGAGTTTCGCAACTCCGACAGCTACAGCCCGGCGGATGCGCTCTTGAGCGAACTTTCCGCCATGGTGAAGCAGTTTGGTGTCGAGCCCATCGTCCATGCCGCAAAAGGCGCCCCCGACGATGCCATTGTGCGCGTCGCGGAGCGAGAGAATGTCGACCTGATCGTGGTAGGAAACAAGGGAATGAAAGGCGCACGACGCTTGTTGGGGAGCGTGCCCAATTCTGTGGCCCATAATGCTCCCTGCTCCGTCCTGATCGTCGATACCCAGGATGCGGAGTAACTGAGCCGTCGTCTCGATGCAGCAGGAGACCTGCTACTGACGAAATCTGGATCGTCGAATCCAGACGGGCTGGCCAGCCACGTTCTACGAGTTGTTCGCCTTACTTCGAGCCCGAGCTCGAAGCAGGTACCAGCGTCTGCGTCTTGGTGCTGTAGGTGTACACCGTCACCGGTCCGACCGCATAAGGCCTGCCAGGGCCGAAGGAAATCGGTCCGCCCATGCCCGGAATGGAGACGTGTTTCAGTCCGTAGCCGGCCTTTGTGAAGCTGGCGACATTCAGGTCCTTGCCCGCGGCGTCGGCAATTTTGACGAACAGACCCAGGTACTGACAGGCCTCGATCACGGATTGGTAGGTCGTATCGGTTCCGGCGACCTGCGTACTGGGGTTCACCGGCGGCGTGATGGTGTCGGATGGATAGGCCTTGTGGACGATTGCAGCGCACTTCTGTATTGCGGGGTCCTTCCATTGTTGATAGGCGTCGGGTACTGACGTAGCAGCCAGCACATTGTCCAGATACGGGTTGGCCCCCTTCGTCGACTGCACGTAGGAGATAAGTGAGGACTCGCTGCTTGCGATGAACAACGGCTTGTAGGTGCTCTGAAGATCGAGCTGAGCTCGTGGCCAGGTCGTTGAGCCCGAGCCACCGACGCCGATGACGACTCCGACGCCTGCGTCCTTGAAGCGAAGCGCGATGGTCTGTGTCTCCTGGTCCGACGCCACCGTGTCGGTCGACGGGGCGCTGTCTTCGGCGGTCAGGGCCACCGGAACGTGCAGTTTTTTGAGATCGCCCTTCACTACCGCGACTTCCGCGGCATCCGAAGCGGCTCCGTAGAAGATGCCCACCTTTTTGCCCGTGAAGACGCCCCGTTTGTCGAATCGCGGCCAGCTGCAGGGGGTCGAACGCAGCGTCGGGCGGGATGAGGGCAAAATCTTGCGCGGCGCTCTTGGGTAGCGCCCCTGGCAGCGAACCGGCAATGACAGGCGTGTCGTGAGTCTGCTGGTAGCAATCCGGGAAGACGGGACTGATGGCCAGGAATACCTTGTCGTCCTCTGTGAGTTGGGCGCAGGACGAAGCGGCATCGGCGGGTTCTGCGGGGTTCATCTCCACCGAGGACAGATTGATCTTCCGTCCTTCGACACCTCCGTGTGCATTGATGTTGTCCACGATGGCGTTGTACGCGTCAGGGAAGCTGCCGTCGTTGATCGTGACACCGAGATTCTTGAGCGCAGCGAAATTGACATAAGGCAGGCCCAGGTTGATTTGTGTCGGCGTGACGCCCTGATCTGCGGGACTCGACGCACCGACCGGTGGCACATTCGTCAAGAGCATCGCACCCAGAACTGCGCAAAGAGTGGCCGCGGCCGGAACGACTCGCCTCCCACCCCGCGCTGGTCGGAAATGACCGTCCGCCCCGTCTGTAACGCACTTCATGGTCTCGACCTCCGGGTTCACTCCAACGCAGATGGATTCAGGCAGCCGACGGGGCACCCGGAAGGGGAAAATTAGGCCCTTTTCCCGGCCGCCCGCCCTCGCTATATCAAGGTGCTTTATAACTCTAGGCTCGCCAGCGCTCCGTTGCTGGGCGAGACGGAGTCGAGGGAGCCGCCCAAGTTCCCGCCAGGACTGGCATGGCATCGATGTCCGAGAGCTCGAACAGGGCCGCCTCTCCGCCCCTACGGCGTGAGAGGCACCGTCGGCCCCTGCTGGCGAAGTAGCGCCGTCAGGCGCCCAGAGTGGCGAGGTACTCGTGGACCGAACGTACCGCACTCGAGCCCTCACCGACCGCCGAGGCGACGCGCTTCATCGATCCGAACCGAACGTCTCCAACGGCAAAGACTCCGGGAGCCGATGTTTCGAAGGGCAGGGGATCACGCGACTCGAACACCGGGTCGGTCAATCCGTCTCGAGGTAGGGACCGATCGGTCAGTACGAACCCCTTCGGGCCGAGCAACACAGTGTCTCCCAACCAGGACGTGGCCGGGTCCGCTCCGATGAAGCAGAACATCGCGGCGCACGTGATGATACGTCGTTGGCCTGTCGGATTGTGCACCACCGTCACTTCTTGGAGATGGCCCGCACCGCTCAGCGCCCTTACCTCGGACTCGGTCAGAATCTCGATCGCAGGATCGGCGTCGATGCGATCGATCAGATAACGCGACATGGTATGAGAGAGATCTGCTCTCCGGATGGCAATCCTGACGGTGCAACCCTGTTGGGCGAGATAGATCGCAGCCTGGCCGGCGGAGTTGCCCCCGCCCACGACGACGACTTCTGAACCACCACACGACCGCGCTTCGAGGTCCGTGGCGGCGTAATACACGCCGTTCCCCTCGAAGTCATCGAGTTTGGGCACGGCGAGACGTTGGTAGCGAGCACCAGTCGCGATGATGACGGCCCGACACGGGATTTCGCTCTGGTCGACGAGAGATACGACATGGAAACCGTGTTCGAGCCGGATGCCGGACACCTCGCAAGGGCTCACGACCCATGCCCCGAGCCGTTGGGCTTGGATGGCTGTCGCCGCAGCGAGATCCCCACCCGAGATGCCATTCGGGAATCCTGCATAGTTCTCGATTCGTGAACTCGAACCTGCCTGGCCGCCCGGTCCGACGGCATCGAGCGACACCGTGTCGAGTCCTTCCGACGCCCCGTATACCGAAGCGGCGAGGCCTGCTGGTCCCACGCCGACCACGACAAGGTCGAAGATGCGTCCGGGGACGGGTCGATAGGTGAGTCCGAGAGCATCCGCAAACTCGCCCGGAGTCGGGTGGCGCAGGATGACCGAGCCGGTCACGACGACGGGCGTGTCGCCGGGTGTCACGCCGATGCTGGCAAGGAAGTCCTCGACGTCTTCCGCGTCTTCGAGATCGATCCACTGGTGTGCAAGTCGATTGCGGGAGGCGAACGTGCGCAATGCCATGGCCTCGGGCGAATAACGGGAGCCGATGATCTGCACCGATTGGATGGCCGGACTGTCACGCAGAGCTTCGCGACGGGCCATCAGGGCACCGAAGATCAGGTCAGAGATCGTGGGTTTGGTGGCCATGAGCTGGCGAAACGATTCGTGAGGGACGACCAGGACCGTGCCCGGCTGCGTTGCTCGAGCGGTCAAATAGGTTCGCTGACCGGTCACGAGTCCGAGTTCACCGATGAACTGACCCGGCCCGTACGAGACGAAGACAATCTCATCGGGCCCTTCGTCAGTCACGATTTCGACGCCCCCGTCGAGGACGACGAAGAAATCCCACAGCGCTTCTCCGGGGCGGTACAGGACCTCACCCCCTGCGAGCCGTCGCGGTGATCCGAACTCGGCCAATTCTTCGAGAAGCCCCTCACTCAGTTTGGGAAATCGAAGATCGTCTGCATCGGCGTCGAACATCGGGAATCCATCGTCCCGAGGGGTCTGAGTCATGGACTCAATCATGCCTCCGCCAGGAACCCCACGGCACTCTCGACCTGGACCATTCCGCGGTACGCCGCCGCGGCCGCGCTGGCACCGATCGCCATTCGTGACCGTTACGCTCGTTCCAGTGCTGCCCGTCCACTTTCTCGTGAGGGCGATTTACGACCTGCACGGGAGTGGTTCGTCGCTCGAACCGGTTAAAGGAGGGTGAGTTCGTGAAGCAGTCAGCTGTATCGATCCTGGACCTGGCGCCGATAAGCCGAGGCCAGAGCGCCGGTGACAGCTTCGTCGCAAGTGTGGCGCTGGCCCAGCAGGCGGAGAAGCTGCAATTCAAGCGCGTGTGGTATGCCGAGCATCACAACATTGCGTCGATTGCCTCGTCGGCGACCAGCGTGCTCATCGCGTATGTGGGCGCGCATACGTCGTCGATACGACTTGGGGCGGGAGGGGTGATGTTGCCGAACCACGCGCCACTCACCATCGCCGAGCAATTCGGAACGTTGGCAGCAATGTATCCGGGACGTATCGACCTCGGGCTCGGAAGAGCGCCGGGATCGGATCAGAACACCATGTATGCGCTTCGACGCGATCCACGATCCGCCGAGAGCTTTCCTCAAGATGTGATCGAGCTGCAGGGCTACCTCAGCGACGAAAGCCGTGTGCCTAACGTAGATGCTGTGCCGGGCAAGGGCTCGCACGTACCGCTCTATTTGCTCGGGTCGTCCATGTTCGGAGCGAAATTGGCCGCGGTTCTCGGCCTTCCGTACGCGTTCGCCTCCCACTTCGCGCCCTCCGACCTCCTCGACGCCATCGAGACGTATCGGAAGGAGTTCCGGCCGTCCGAGCAGCTTGACAGCCCGTACGTGATTGCCGGCCTCAACGTGATCGCCGCTGACTCGGCAGAGACCGCTCGGGACTATCTCCGAGATGTGCGTCGACTCCGGGCAATAAGCCTTCATGGGCGGCGGCCGGGTATCCGAGAGCAGGATTTGAGTTCAGAGCAGGCAGACCAGCTGCTGGCCGCTGGTTTATCGGCCCACGTCGACCACATGCTCACCTATACCGCGGCGGGCGATCCAGTGGCCGTGCGGCGATATTTCGGTGAGTTTCTCAGGCTGACCGAGGCGGATGAGCTGATGACGGTCCATCAGGTTCCGACGATTGAGGGTCGGCTGCGATCGGTCAGTCTGCTTGCCGAGGCGCTGTCGACATGAAGAATCGGTTCTGCGCCCGGTGCTGGGATAGGTCTCTCTCGTTCGGACTGACGATGCCGTGGGCGGAGGCGTCGAGTGTGATTATTGCCCTGCGCGAGACTTCCCGAAGACCTGTATGAGTTCGTTGCCAAATGCCTTCAGGTCGTCAGGTTTGCGGCTCGTAATGAGCGTGTTCGGTCCGTTGGCACAGACCACCACTTCCTCGTCGACCCAGCTCCCCCCAGCGTTTGTGATATCGGTGCGCAAGCTCGGCCAAGAAGTGAGCGTACGATCGCCGACTACGGCCGCCTCGACGAGGGTCCAGGGTCCATGACAGATAGCCGCAACGGGACGACCCGCGTCGAATGTGGCTTTGATGAATGCGACCGCAGGTCTATCGGTTCGCAGCTGGTCCGGGTTGGCGACACCACCAGGGAGCACGACGGCGTCGTACTCGTCAGATGTGATCTCGCTCGTAATTCGATCGACCGGAAATGCGTCGGCCTTGTCGAGGTGGTTCATGGTCTGAGCCGTACCGGATTTGGGAGCAATCAAATCAGGCTGTCCCCCGGCTTCGAGGACGAAGCGCCATGGCTCGGTGAGCTCCACTCGTTCGATACCTTCGTTTGCCACCAAGAAGGCAACTTTGATTCCGTCAAGTTCCAATGCCATTTACAAACCTCCCTACGCGCGGCATGCCCAAGGAGCAAGGGGCTCAAACTCGATGAGGAGGGCCCGACCCGATTTGCCCAGGCGGTGGTCTTCGAGCGCCTCTCAGGCGGCCAAGGTGGGAACACCTCGATCGGGCGGTCATTTGCTCGGGCACCGGGAACGTCTCGATAGCGGAGCATGGGAAGGGTCGCTGGATGGTCCTCAGCGAGGTCCAGCTTGATTTTTCAATCGAGGTCGCTTGGGTATGGCCACTACGGTGGCATTGTTCAAGAGATACGGATGGAAGATCATTGTTCTAGGTTCCGGGGCCTTGGCTGGCATGGCGACGCAGCGATTTCTCGAGCAACTGTGGAAATTGGTCCGTGACGAAGCCCAGCCTCCGATTCCGGCCGATCGCGACAGAACGTGGTTCGATGCGCTGAGTTGGGCCGTTGCCACCGGGGCGGGCGCGGGGGTAGCGCGGTTGGTGACGATTCGGGCCGCGTCGCGCGTCTGGGAGGCGGCGATTAACGAACCACCACCGGAACCCGGGCTCACGGAATCGACGGGATGATGTCGAAACGCTGTGTCGACGCGCTCGGTGAGTGGGCAGAGGAGACGCGAGACTGTGGCGCCGTGGGCGTCAGCCGAAACGTTTCAATCAACGTGCCTGCGCTGGCGCCGACGGTCCCCGAGGATGCCCGTTTCGGCGAAAGACGCGGCTTGAGCCCTGTTGCGGACGTTGAGCTTGGCATACAGGTGGCGCAGCTGAGTCTTGACGGTGTTCTCGCTGATGTACAGATGTTCACCGAGTTCGCGATTGGTCATCCCGGTGGAGAGTAAGCTCAAGAGCTCGCTCTCCCTTTCGGTCAGGCCTATGTCTCGGCCGGGCCAACGCAGCGCCTCGTCGATTCGTGCATGCTGGGATCTCTGAGTGAGAACCACACGCTCGCCATTGGCGGCTGCTTTGACCCCATCGACGATCTGCTGCCGCGGCACTGCCTTCGAAATGAATCCCTGCGCACCGGCGCGCAGGGCGCGACGAACTGCCAAAGGCTGGTCGGAAAAGCTGAAGACCACGACCGCGCCGTTACTGGGATCAGCACCGAGGGAACTCACGCGCTCAGCCAATGAGTCGATTTCTCCATATGTGTCGAGGAGGGTCACGTCGACTCCGCG
Source organism: uncultured Acidimicrobiaceae bacterium (assembly GCA_963754445.1). Lineage (GTDB taxonomy): Bacteria > Actinomycetota > Acidimicrobiia > Acidimicrobiales > RAAP-2 > Bog-473. The sequence continues at coordinate 910,786 of CAVWFT010000001.1, forward strand.
CTTCGGCGCGTGCCTGACGTCCATCTCGACGACCTGGATTTCCGGCTCGCTGGATTTGAGAACGGCTCGGAGCCCTTCGAGCACGATCATGTAGTCGTTCACGAGTGCGACCTGGATCGGCTTGGCCACGCAGCCACTCTAGGGCCCGGGAGGTCCCTTTCAAAGCACCCCATCGGGTGATTGACGTGAAGCGTATCGACCACAGTCCCTCGAGGTCGCTACCCAGGCTCGCCGAGAGGATGAATTTGGTCGGAGACCATGTCCATCGGCTCGCTGAGCCGGAGGATCGGTCGCCGAGGGGGACCGTCGGCAGTCCACTGGAGCATGAGAGGCGTTTGAGTGAAGTCCTGGTTGGAGTTGAAAGAGGTCGCAACGAAGATGGGCCCATCGGTGCCGAAGCCGGGCGGTGGATCGACGCAGGTCCGCTTCGGGATCCTCGCCGATTGGGCTGCCTGCGATCTCTCTCTCGCCCGGCTGGCCGAGGGTCACATCGACGCGTTGGCAATCCTGGCGGAGGCCGGAATCCCACCGGAACCGGAGGCAACCTACGGGGTCTGGGCTGCTCGATCTGGTTCATGTCGGACCACGGCGCGCTTGGATGCTGATGGATGGCACCTGGCGGGTCGTAAGCCGTTTTGTTCTGGGAGCACCCATATCGACAGAGCGCTCGTGACTGCGGAGTGCGACGACGGGTACCGCCTCTTCGACGTGTCGGTGGGGGAGAGCGTCATGGGGGTCGACACGGAGTCGTGGCCGGCTGTCGGCATGGCGGATTCGGTGAGCGTGACCCTCGAGTTCGGAGGGCCGCCGATTCCTCGCAGTCGGGCGGTAGGCCCTTCGGACTTCTACCTCGAGCGCCCTGGCTTTTGGTTCGGCGCGACGGGTGTCGCGGCCTGCTGGTACGGCGGCGCACGTGGCGTCGTCGAACACCTGGTTCGAGAGGTGGGTGCGCAGACGTCAGAGGTCGTCCTGGTCGAACTCGGACACGCCGTCGCGCACGTCGACACGATGCGGCGTCTGATCGAACAGGCAGCGGGCGAGATCGATGATGACCCCGTTGACCGCGCCGGCCAGGCCCGCCGGCGCGCCCTCGTGGTTCGTCATGCGGTCCATCACGGAGCGCAAGAAGTCCTCATCCATGCCGCGGCAGCCGGGGGGGCACGGTCCTTCTGTCTCGATGCGGAGCAATCACAACGTGTGGCCGATCTCTATATCTACCTGACTCAATATCACGGACCGCAAGACGCAAACGTCCTCGGAGGCATGGCTCGAGATGGGTGGTCATGGAACTAGTTGTCGATGAGCTCCATCCGGGCACTGACGAACGGACGTGGTTCGCAGGCGGGACCCTCGCAGCGCTCCAGCCGCTCTGCCTGACGCGACCTCGGCGCCTTGTCGTCGTCGCGCCCCACCCGGATGACGAGGTTCTCGGGGCCGGAGGCCTTCTCCAGCAGATGAGTCGAGTTGGTGTGGCAATCACGGTCGTCGCTGTGACGGACGGAGAGGCTTCACAGGCTGCAACAGCACCTGCCCTCCGGATCGACTTGGGGAAAAGGCGTTCGATCGAGACGCGAGTTGCTCTCGATCGCTTGGGGTGTCGCTCGGTGAACGTGCGGCGCCTCCACCTCCCCGACGGAGCTGTGGTCAACCATGCCGCCGACCTCACGGACGTCCTGTGCAATCTCCTCATGCCTGACGACCTCTGCCTGACCACCTGGCGCTCGGACGGCCACCCCGATCACGAAGCGACTGGCCATGCGACGGTCGATGCCGCTCGTTCGGTCGGCGCGACTGTCTTGGAGTTCCCCATCTGGGCGTGGCACTGGGCAACGCCAACCGGCGCGGGACCGCCATGGACCCGGTGCCGTCGATGGGATCTGAATGCGCGACAGAGGGCACGAAAGCGGTGGGCAACCTATGCCTACAGCTCCCAGATCAGAGGAGCTGAAGAGTGCGACGAACCAGGACCGGTGTTGCCCGATCACGTCCTCCGTCGTTTCTGGCGGCCTTTCGAGGTATTCATCGGGGCTGAGCCATGACGTCGACAGGCCGCTCCTATTTCGACGACATGTATTGCGATGAGCCAGACCCCTGGCACTTCGAGAGCAGTCCATACGAGCAACGGAAGTACGCTTTGACGATCGCCAGTCTGCCCCGGCGTCGCTACACCTCGGCATTCGAACCCGGCTGTTCTGTTGGGGTGTTCACAGAGCTCTTGGCTGCTCGGTGCGATCGTCTCGTTTCGACTGAAATCGTCCCGGCAGCGCTCCAACGAGCGAGGACTCGGCTTCTGGCGCATCCCCATGTGTCGATAATCGAGAGCGCGATTCCTGCGGATTGGCCCGCTGGGCCATTCGACCTCGTGGTGCTGAGTGAAATTGGGTACTACTTCAGCGAGGCAGACCTGAGGTCGATCATGACGTCCGTGGTGAACTCCACTACGCCGGGCGCCCACATCGTCGGGGTCCATTGGCGGGGCGAGACGGACTATCCCCTCACCGGTGAGCGCTGTCACGCAATTGTGTCAGAGACCCCGATCCTTGTGCCCGCAGTACATCACATCGAAAAGGATTTCGTCCTCGACATCTGGGAACGACGATGAAGGAGCACCGCTCCGCTCACGCGATTGCCGCGGTAGGAATTGTGGTTCCCGTGCACGACGAGGAGGCGCTGCTCCCTGGTGCGTTGCACGCACTCGAACTGGCGATCGACGCGATGTCGCCCTCGATTTCCTGCAACGTGGCGATCGTGCTCGATCAGTGCCGCGATGCAAGTTCTGCGATCGCCCACTTCTGGGCGGCCCGTTTCGGAGCACTCGTGATCGACCGAGATTCCGGCAATGTGGGCTTGGCGCGCCAGGTCGGAACGACGGCGCTCCTCGAACTCTGGCCGGGGGTTGGCGCGGCGAGGGTGTGGTTGGCGACGACCGATGCTGATTCCCGGGTGCCCAAAGACTGGCTGAACGTCCAGTTGGAGGCCGCGCGGTCCGCCGATATGTGGGCGGGCAGGGTCCACCTGCCCGAGGAGAGCGCAACAGCACGCGCCTGGAGGAATCGTTACGACGACGAGCAGGATCCCGTACATGGCGCCAGTCTGGGCTTCAGTGCGGCCCTGCATGCTCAGCTCGGGGGTTTCCGTGGTTTGCGCACTGGTGAAGACCGAGACCTTCACAAGCGCGCCAAAGCCGCCGGGTTTCGCATCACACATGGCACCAAGGCACCGGTGACGACGAGTGCGCGAAGGACGGGGCGGGCGCCGTGCGGGTTCGCAAGCGTGCTCGAGTCCATAGAGGCCATCGCTTGACGTATCCATAGGTCCACGTGTCGCCGGTGGGTCTCTGGCGGCGGCGACATCGCGTCCGAGGTTTACCGGTCGCCGCTGGCTCTGCCTCGCAAGCGCCTCCACTCTCGAGGCCATTGCTTTCGTCTCTGTTTCTGGATCCGACGTTGTTTCGCTGCGAGACGACCTGCTTCGAAGGCGGCAATCGAAGAGAGGCCACCCTCCGCCTGGGTTTTCAGCCACGATTCTGCCGTCACGGCGTCATGCAATTCACCGAGGAGCGTCTGGATTGTTTCGGCGGCCATCCCCGCCCGCTTGGCTGGTTTGCCCAAGACGGGCGTCGCAACCTCGGCCGCGTAACGAAGCTGCTTCGCCTTGATGCGGATCCGGTGGAAGCGGTCGTTCGACGGGTGGTCTCCCGCCTTGCGCACTTCACGCCGAAGCGCCAGCCAGCGGGTTCTGATCAGGACTGGGAGCACCTCGGAAGCGGTGTTGTCCGGCCGGATGTCCGGATCGGTTGAGAGGAATGGCGGCGCGTGGGTGGCGGCGTCCAAGTGATCCAACAGGAGGAGGTATCGACGGCTGTCGAGGGTGGTGGACATCGCCCGGGCGGCCAGAGCTCGTTGACCGGCCACGATTCCGTTCAAGGTGGCTGGAGCGGACTCGAGCTGCTTTGCCAAGACGTCGGTGTCACGCACCCTTCCCAAGGCGGCTCCGAGCCACTTGAGATCGTTTCGCACATGTCCGAGCCAAACCGGATCGAACACCGCCTGAAACGTCTTCAAGTCGGACCGGAGTCGCCGGGTCGCCACCCGAGCCTGATGGACGCTCTCCGGGTCGGGATGTTCGACCTCGAGTCGCAATCGCCAGTCCTGTTCCAAGAGTCGAATGAGGCCCTGCGTAATGGCGAGTCTCACGACATCGCCGAGGAGCGAGTCCCGGTTCAGCGGAGGTCGGGTCTCTGGTGCATCGGGGAAATCCATAGCGCGGGCGATCTTTTGCGTTGTTTCTGGTGAAAGCCCTGCATTCTTCAGTCGGCTGGTGACGTTTCGCAGAACTCTAGGATCGGAGTGGTGCAGTTCAAGTTCGACCTGCCGAAATTGGAGGCCGTCACGAGGTCCGCCGGTCACGGTGACCATGTCGTCGTCGATCTCGGCAATGGCCCGGCCAGGTTCATCGAGCAGGATCAGACGCTGACGATTTGTGTCGAGCTCGACGCGCTGTTGGAGCGGTTCGTGACGCATCAACCCATGGAGTGCCTCGAGTATCTCTTGGGGAATGAGTGCGCGCTCCCCGACGAAGGCGACTTCCGTTCGGCGAAGAAGTGGCCCGTCAGTCGATTCCGGTGTCTTCAGCGTCCAGGTGCCGCGGTCCTGACCCTCAATGATCCGATGGCGGAGGGTCATGCCCATGCTCCAGAGTCGACCATCCGTCGTATCGAAGTAGGCGGTTCGCAGGTGCTGGCGAGGGAGTCGTTGGGTCCCATTGACCAGGTCTCGAAGGTCAGGCAAGCCAAGGCCGATCGGCGCCTCGAACTTGAACTCTCTCTCGAGCTCCTGAGCCCTCGACGGGCTCACTTCCGACTCGTTCAATGGTCCACCGCTCGCTGCAACTGAGCCTTGTTCATCTTGGAGCGACCTTCAATGCCCTTTCGCCGGGCTTCTTCGTAAAGTTGGTCTCTCGTCCGGCCCCCCGAGCCGTGATGAGAACGCAGTCCTCCACGTCGTCCCGACGAGATGTCTTGAGTGGACGTGCGGCTGGCCTGGGTTGACTCGTGGGCCCGGGCCCGCTCTTTGTTGACGGTGCGGGCAGCGATCTCCTCGGCCAGGTGCTCCGAATCGCCTCGTCGTTTCAGTCCAGCCTTTATGTGGTCGTACTGCCGTTCCCGTTTTGCACTCCACGCACGCTGAGGCATGATGACCTCCCGATGGTCTGCTCTTGGATCGACGGCTTTCTGTCGCCCAATTGAGGTATTGCCCGAGTTGCGATCGGTAAACGGGTTCCCGTGCGCAGGACTTTGCTCAGCGCCCACGTCGCCGAGCTGCCTTGTTTCCTGGTTGCTCTCCATTTTTCCCGGATTCCCTGGTCCCTGACCGTCCGCCAAGCCGCGTGAGCGGTGAACGGGAAAGCCGGCGTAGGGGGATCCGGAGCGAGGCGGTGGCCGAAGCGCGGTCGTGACCAGCCGTCAACCCAGCAGTGTGGCCACGATGTTGATGACGAGCGCCACGATCACCGCTCCGAAGAGGAACGACATGAGAGCGTGTGCAAGGGCAATTCTGCGGATCGGCTTGGTGGTCAGATTGGTATCCGATACCTGGAAGGTCATCCCGACGGTGAAGGCGAGATAGGCGAAATCGAGATATGCCGGCGGCTCTTTCTCGTTGAAATCGACACCTCCCTCGGGGTCCTGGTAGTGCGACCGGGTGTACCGCAGCATGAACACGGTGTGGATCGTCGCCCACGACAGAGCGACACTGAGAATCCCGATCGTGATGAGATACGCCTTCGTCCCGCCGCGCGACTCACCCGCGCGAACCAGGACAAGACCCACCGCGGCCAGCAGCGCGACACCCGCAACGAGAACGATGGCCTCGGCCATTCGCCGACTGTTGTCTTCCACCTTTGCGTGACTCTTCGTTTCGGCGGGACTTAGACGGCCGACGGTCAACCAGGTCCACAACAAGTAAAGGATGGCAGCTGCATCCCAGCCCACCAATATTGCGGCTTGCCAGCCAACGACGAAGACGGAGGCGGATCCTGCGACCACCCCCAAAAGGGCGGCGATCGCGCAGCGGGTACCGACGGTCTCGATGTGCAAACGGTTTGGAGTCGGGGACGTGCTCACGTTCTCGGAGGGTGCGCCCGAAGCAAACAGGTTCTCATTTCGCCAAGCCAGTCCAGTGAGCTCGAGTCACGCGTGATTCTTGCCCGAGTGGACCAGCAATGAATGCGTGCCCGGAGATCCGGAGACCGCATTTCCCCGCACATAGTCGAATCTTCACGAAGCAGGCGAAAAGTGGGCCGCGCGAACTGGACGACCATCAGGGCGGCCATCGAAGCTCTCGACGAGAGTCGGTTGTGCTGGGACGCCGGGATGCGGACAATCGCTCAGGAGCCTCAATGCAGACCCATGTGGTTGATTCGGGGTCAGAGTGGTGCCCTTACGATCTTGCGCCGGGCGCCCGCTTCTTCGCGGCCTTCTTCGCTCCCGTGGCCTTCTTCTTCGCGACCTTCTTGGCGGTGGTGGCCTTGCGTGCCGTGACCACGGCCCGCTTCTTCGCGGCCTTCTTCGCTCCCGTGGCCTTCTTCTTCGCGACCTTCTTGGCGGTGGTGGCCTTGCGTGCCGTGACCACGGCCCGCTTCTTCGCGACCTTCTTCGCTCCCGTGGCCTTCTTCTTCGCGACCTTCTTGGCGGTGGTGGCCTTGCGTGCCGTGACCACGGCCCGCTTCTTCGCGACCTTCTTCGCTCCCGTGGCCTTCTTCTTCGCGACCTTCTTGGCGGTGGTGGCCTTGCGTGCCGTGACCACGGCCCGCTTCTTCGCGGCCTTCTTCGCTCCCGTGGCCTTCTTCTTCGCGACCTTCTTGGCGGTGGTGGCCTTGCGTGTCGTGACGGTGGACCGCTTCTTCGCGGCCTTCTTGGTTGTCGCAGCCTGGGGCGTGGCGGTGGTCGGTTTCTTGGTGATCTTCTTCGTTCCGGCAGCTTTGCGCTTTGCAATCGCCGCCTGCTTCTGCACGGTCTTCTTGATGCGTCGCGCCTTCTTGGCGGCTGCTTTCCGGAGTGGGCGCACCGTTTCTTCGACGCGTTCCGCACTCTTCGAGCCGCCGATGGCGGTAGCCGCTTCGCTCAGGCCCTGCCTGATCCGCGATCCCGCGGTGGCTGCGGCAGTCTCGACCGTGCCGACCGCGTCTCCTACGGCTTCTGCTGCCTTGTCCAGTTTGCCTGCCATGAGGCAACATGCTATTCGCCCTGGGTCCAATACCGGTGCATGACGAAGGCGCGTGACTCACCGGTGACATCGCGTGAGTGCGCCCCCCCGTCACATCCGATTAGGTCTTGCTCCCCCGGGTATTCCAATGCCAGTGATCCGCCCAGAGTCGGTCCACGTGCGGAGTCGGACCTGAACCGCTCTGCGGAACGCAGGTTCGTCGCCCTGGCGGACCGGGCGCCAGAAAAGTCACGGAGACCGTCCATCGATGAAGAGCATGCAGGCGTTTGTTGTACTGATGGACAAGCGTCAACGGTCCTCCCAGCTGATTGGGCTTCTCTATGCCGTGGTGAAGAAGTTCGGAGACGACAGCGCGAATCAGTACGTGGTGGCGCTGGGCTGGTACGGGTTCGTCGCCATCTATCCGCTGCTCCTGGTCGTCATCACGATCTTCGGGTTCATCGGCGCTGCGTCATTGGGCAACACGATCGTGACGACACTGCACCAATTCCCCGTCGTGGGTACTCAATTCAGACCCGAGCACGCCTCGCAGAGTCTTCACGGAAGTTATCTGGGGCTCGTCATCGGCCTGATCGGATTGATATACGGCGCGCAAGGGGTCACCCAGACCGTGCTCCAGGCGATGGCCAGGGTGTGGAACGTTGCGCAGCTCGACATTCCGGGATTCATGCCGCGGCTCGCACGCAGCCTCGGTGCACTGGTCATTATCGGTGGAGCCTTTCTCGTGAACGCGGCCGCTGGAGCCTTCGTGACGCACCCGGGAACAGGTTTCGGCCTGCGCATCGCAGGCATTTTCGGCATGGCGGTGATCAACGTGGTTCTCTATTTGGGAGTGTTCTGGATCGCCACTCCTGGCGGTGTCAGGGCGCTGCAACTCCTCCCAGGCGCGGTCCTGGCCGGGAGCGGCTTTACGCTGCTTATCACGGTCGGCTCCGGTTTGGTCCAACATCAGCTGCGCCACAGCTCGGAAACGTACGGTCAGTTCGGCCTCGTAATCGGACTCGTCGGATTCTTGTTCCTTCTGGCGAAAATCAGTCTCTACGGAGCCGAGCTCAATCCTGTCGTGGCGCGTCGCCTCTGGCCGCGCAGCCTCCGGAGTGGAGATCCAACGGCCGCTGACGACCAGGTTTTGTATGACATCGCCCACGAGAGTCTCCGCCGCGCGGACCAACGCATCGGGGTGGGATTCGGCGTGAATGCGCCGGAGGAGGCAGCAAGGGACGCCCAGAGCTCGGCCAGTTCACGATTGCGAAGTTGTAGCGAGGGACCGGTGGTCAGACGCTGAGTGTGTATCCCAATACTGGGGAGAACCCGAGGGATGGCACTTTCACGACGTTTCGCTCGACCGCTCTTCGCATCGATCTTCATCGTTGGAGGTGTGGAAGCAGCGATGAACCCAGTGTCGAACGTGGACAAGGCCGGGCGAAATGCCGAGCCGCTTCGTGAACACACAGGTATGGCGGCGTTCGACCGCGTGACTCTGGTGCGGATCAACGGGGCCGTCCAAATCGTGGCCGGTGCCCTCCTGGCGACCGGAAGAGTTCGGCGTCTCGCATGTGTAGCCCTGATGGGCTCGCTCGTGCCCACGACACTGGCCGCTCACCGATTCTGGGATGAGCCGGACCGAACGAGACGGTCCCAGCAGCAGATGCACCTTTTGAAGAACGTAAGTCTATTCGGAGGCCTGCTTCTGGCCGCAGGAGATACCGAAGATCGACCTTCGGTTGGTGGCAAGGCAAGGCACAAGAGGAGTGGGGGTGGGGACACGATCCACCTCGGAGACACCAACACCATGGTCCGAGATGCGAAGAATCGTTCAACGTCGCTCGCGTCCGGCGCGTCGGCGGCCAGCCGTAGCACCCTGCGAGAGGCCACAGCAGTCCGTCGGCGCGCCCGGCGGCGAGCCAAGAATGCGGGCCTCGATCCTGCCGGTGTCCTGGCGAGCGGTCGGGAGAGTGTTCGCCATGTCCAGGACGTCATGGCTGACGGAGTCGGTTACGCCGGTGGAACGACAGCTCAGGCACTACAGCAAGCCGCTGCGATGGCGTCGGGTGCGGCGCGTCAGCTCGATCCGATGAGAGAGGCCGTCACGCAGTCAACGGCAGGCGTGGCGGCTGGAGCATTGTCGAAGTTGGGGGTGCACCTGCCGTCGAACTGAGGTGGGGGACCCCCTCGAACCGCCGGTTCAGGCTACTTGACCTCGTCCCAGTAGACGCCCTCGATCATGCGCGCCAGGTGCGCGTGATGGAGGATGGCGTGATCAGGATCCTCGGGCATCTCTGCTTCGCCGAAGTGCACTGACCTACGAGTGATGCGGAACATCACGATGCCATGGCGGAGCGCAGCGTACGCCGTGTAGAAGTCGAGGTCCTGTGCGTGGTGGCCCGACGCCTGCTCGTAGAGCTCAGCGACCATCTCCCGGCGAAGGATGTGAGGCATGCCGGGCAACCCGAGGTCCTCCACGAGATCTTGAAAGAAGCGGTGGATGTAGATCATCCATCCCAGGTCGATCTCGCGCGGTCCGACAGAAGCCATCTCCCAGTCGAGCACGGCCACCGGAGTGAAATGGTCGTAGATCATGTTGCCGACTCGAGAGTCTCCCCAGCTGAAGGCGTCGTCCTGCTCGTTGCCCGGCCAGTGATCCTCGAGCCATTCGAATCCTCGCTCGATGAGGGGGGAGCGGACGCCATCCGCTGCCACCCATTCGTAGTAGGACCGCTGACCCTGCACGTGGCGACGGAGAGGACTTGGTCCCTCGCCGGACGGGGCCAGAAAGTGTGCGGCTCCCGTTGCGTCGAGCCGGTGCAGTTTCGCCAGCACCTCAACGGAGGTCTTCTCGAGTTTCTTCTGATCCTCAATGGAGGCATCGAAGAACCAGTTGTCTCCGAAGGTGTAGGGCAATACGTCGGGGGGGACTCTTCCGTCCACCCGATTCATGACGAAGAAGGGGACACCAAGCACTTGGGTGTCCGTTTCGAGCCAGAGGACCTCGGGGACGGGGACGTCGGTGTGCTCGGCGACCATTTGCATGGTCTTGAACTGGCACTCCATGTCGTAGACCGGAAAGACGGGATCGGCGGATGGGTCCGGGGCGATCCGAGCGACAAGCCGGCGGGGCGTGTCCTCATCGGGCACAGTGAGGTCGAACAGCACAGTTTCCGATGACATGCCATTTGACTCGGGCACGATGAGGTCCGAAACCGAGGAGCCGGGAACTTTGGTCTGCACCCAGTCGTGAAGTTGCTGTCTCAGTTGGTTGTGGTCGCGCGTGGACGTCGTCGGACGTTCGCTGCTTGGTCCCTCTGGCGGAATGGTCACTGCGCATTCTCGTTTCTGTCGATGGGTGCGTCGGAAATGGGCGGGTTGCGTCGCGAGCGCAAGAAGGTCCGGATGCCATCGGCGCTCCAGTTGTCGTGATCTTCTCCATAAGCGGCGATTCCGTCGAAGGTCCACTCGGTCAGGCAATTGACGGAATACAGGTTGGGATTGAGAAAGAGGCCGAGTCCGTTCAGCGTGCGTCCGCTCGCGTGGAGAGACCTTCCCAGTTCATCCACCAAGTCGATCTCCACGGCCTTCGGATATCCGGTCAGCGGGTCCCGCTCGAGGACACGTCTGGTGCCCGAGGCCAATTTCGACCAGGTCCCGTCGCGCAGCAGGTAGCCATGGATGGCGATGCTCTCGCTTCCGAAGACCATGGTGATGGCATGGAAGGCGTCACGATTCGAGGCGGTTGCGTAGCTATAACCGCCGGCCACGGCATCAGTACCGTGGATGCCCCGTCCGAACTGTGAGCGCGGCCCCCACGAACGGTCCCTGAATCCGAAGGCGTCGACGCGTATCTCTTCGGAGTCGAGCACGATCACGCCTTGATAGCGCCCTGGCTGGTCGAGATGAGAGCCGGCCAGATAGTTGGGTTCGGCGATCGCGGTAAAGGTCAGTTCGGCGCGTATCCGACCTTCCGAGTCATCGGCCTCCTCGACGTCGGGATCGCGATACGAGAGCTCGTAGCGGGTCAGCGGCTCCACGCACCGATATGAGATGCCGTTGCCCAGATGGATGTCCGAAAGTGGCTGGTCGGGGATGGGCAGGTGCCAGAAATGGCGAGCGTGCAGGATGTCGGCGGGTGTCCGTCCAGTCTGATCCCAGAAGTAGGCACCGGCGGACACCACTCCCTGGTTCGGTTGGAAGAACGGGTACAACTGTCCGGACAGGCGTCGTTCGGGAACGGTGAACGTGAACCAGCATGTCTCGGTCCAGAACGGGTCGTCGGTCGTCGGTGGATGGAATTCGTCGTCCGGATGCGTGTCGTTCACCCCCTCCTCGTCCAAATCATCGTCTTACGCTCGGTCGAACCGAACGGCTGGGGAGAAGTTACCGGAGCAGGCACCAAGGACCGGTGTTCTCGGTCGCATGCCACGCTCCGGCAGCATTGGCCCGTCCTCCGTCGATCGGGCTGGAGGGGCGGCCGCCGGTCAGTTCAGCCGAGGGCGCCGTTGACGAGTTCGGCCACCCGGAACGCTGAATCGACTGCCTGATGGGTCCCGGCCCCGCGGCCGCCCGCATCACAGCCAACGAGGAAGAGTCCCGGTACTGGCGTCTGGGGATGGGGTTTGGTCCGGCCAACCTGCCCGACCACTTGAGCCAACCCCACAGCTTCACCACCGCTTCCGGCAACCGTCGCATCGCGCGTCATGCGGGAGATCTGCCGGGGCCCGTAGGGCTCGGACCAGAGCGTGTGACGTTCGAGGTCGGGCCAAAGCTCGTTGACGACGGCGCGGGCGCGCGTCACCGCTTCCCCGGCCATCGCGGAATCAGGATCGCCCGAGACGAAGACCTGGATGTTGGCGACCTGGTGACCCGGCTCGGCCACCATGCCGGGATCGAATTCGCTGGCCACGTCGACGGCGATGAGAGGAACATCGGGCCATTCGCCATTCTCCATGTCGGCGAATCGACTGCTGTCGAGCCAACTCTCGTCGGAGAAGACCGGGATGAGTGCGGCATCGAACACCCGGGCGTCGAGGACATAGCGGAGACCCGCGATGCCCCAACTGGGTTCGAGCATCCGCACCCACTCGACGTAGTCGGTCGGAAAGTGCTCGGGGCCCACCAAGCGGAGCACCGTGGGTTGGATCCCGGCGTTCGACACCACGACCGGAGCCCGGAACTCGTCATCTGCGGTACGGACACCGATAGCGCGGCCGTTCTCGACGAGAATCCGCTCGACCCGCGTTGACCTGATATAGGCACCCCCATGCTCGACGACGAGCTCGGCACATGCTTCGGCCACCTGCCCGTACCCGCCGGCGTGGAACCGGCCCGCCCCTCCTCCCACCACTTGGCGCAGGGCGAGGACCCCCTCCGAGGCCGCCAGCCGATCGACCGCCACCACGAAGAGCATGTTCATCGTCGCCAGAATTTGGCTCTCGAGCCCTGATGGCAATCCGAATTTCCTCAGATACTCGAGCATGCCCGTCTCGTCGAGCTCCTCCACATCCGCTTCGCTCATCGACAAGATGGCGATGTAGAAGGCAGCGAGCGCGTCCATGTCGGCATCTGTCGCGCCGAAGGTGTGTTGCAGCGTGCGGAGCTCCTCGGCGTCCCCTGTCTGCTGCAGAGCGCTGCGTTGGGCTCTCCAACTGCCATCTGCGCCCTTGTAACGCATGGCCGCCGCCTTGCCCTGGGGTACCAGGAGCTGCACGCGCTCGTGAAGTCCGAGGACATCGACGAGTTCGTCGAAGCGTGAACCAACCGCTGGGATTCCCACGGCGCCGAACATCTCGTAGCGATAACCGCGCCTGTCGAGGGTCTGCGTCTTGCCGCCGGCCCGAGGAGTCTTCTCTATGAGCGCAACTCGTCGGCCACCTGCCGCCAAGAGCGCGGCGAGAGGAGCGCCGCCATAACCGGCGCCGACCACGACGACGTCGAACGGGTCAACCAATGACGCTGATCTCCACGGAGTACGCATGATAGGCAGGTGTCGCCTCGATCTAGCGGCGTTTGGCGCACGTCCCTCAAAGGGGGAACGACGGGCCTCTGTGGCCCACCTGGACGCTCTCGAATGCCGACCGTTCTCAGTTCAACTCAGGGCTGAGGCGATGACTGCGCCCACCTGGTCGACCTCCAACAGGAAGCCATCGTGGCCGGAGGCGGAGTGGATCACCGTCAGCGGCCGACTTCCGGGCAGGCGTTCGGCGAGCGCCCGTTGGAGCTCGACGGGATAGAGGCGGTCCGTGTCGACGCCGGCAACGGTCACCGCGGTACGAACCCGGGCAAGAGCCTGATCCTGACCTCCTCGTCCGCGACCGATGTCGTGGTGGTTCATCGCTTCGCTGAGAACGATGTAGGAGTTGGGATCGAAGCGCTCGGCCAGCTTGTCCCCGTGATGATCGAGGTAGGACCCGACGGCGTACCGGCCTCCCTTGAGCGGGTCTTCGGAATCTTGGGCCTGGCGGCCGAATCGAGCCTCCAGCTCACCTGAGGTTCGATAACTGAATTGTCCGATGCCCCGGGCGAGAGCCAGCCCGTCGACGGGACGCACCCCCGACTCGTAGTAGTCCCCGCCCTGGAAAGCGGGATCCGACCGAATGGCCCGAACCTGGAGCCCGCACAGAGCGATCTGATCCGCCGTCGCTGCTGCACCCACGGCAAGCACCACCGCGCGGTCGACCCGATCGGGGTATCCGACGCACCATTCGAGTGCCCGCATCCCTCCCATCGATCCTCCGACCACCCCGGCCCAGGTCCCGATGTCGAGTCGATCGGCCAGTGCGACCTCGACCGCGACCTGGTCACGAATTGTCACCATCGGGAACCGAGAGCCGTAGGGCGTGCCGTTCGCACTCGGCGATGCAGGACCGGTCGTCCCCTGACACCCGCCGAGCACATTCGGGCACACAACGAAGTAGCGGTCGGTGTCGATTGCCGCTCGGGGCCCGATGAGGCCGTCCCACCAGCCTGTTTCGAGGTGGCCACGCCCGGCCGCTCCGGCGGCGTGCGAGTCACCGCTGAGCGCGTGGAGGACCAACACGGCGTTGTCCCGCTTCTCGTTCAGGTGGCCCCAGGTCTCGTACGCGACTCTGACGTCAGAGAGCCAGCCCCCTCCCTCGAGCGAGAAGCCGCGCCCGTCCCCGAAGAGATCCGCGAACTGACGTCGGCCGGGCTCGTCGCCCTGCTGCCAGGTGCCCGGGATCGGGCCCGCCGTCACCCTCCCTTGGCGGCGCGGAAGCCCGCTTCGAGGTCGGCCAGGATGTCCTCGATGGACTCGATTCCCACGGACAGTCGGACCAGGTCGGGGGTCACGCCGGTCGTGGTCTGCTCGGCCTCGTCGAGCTGGGAGTGCGTGGTCGATGCCGGATGGATGGCCAGGCTTCGCACGTCACCGACATTGGCGAGATGACTGAACAACTCGAGACCCTCGATGAATTTCCGACCGGCGTCGGCGCCGCCGGCGATGCCGAACGCGATGATCGCGCCACCGCCTCTCGGCAGATAGCGCTGCTGGCGCTCGTGCCACACGCTCGAGACCAGGCCGGGATAGGTGACCCAGTTCACCTCGTCGCGTGCCTCGAGCCACTGGGCAACCTCGGTCGCGTTCCGCACGTGGCGTTCCATGCGCAGACTCAGGGTCTCGAGGCCCTGCAGGAAGAGGAAGGAATTGAGGGGCGCGATCGATGGCCCGGTGTCGCGCAGGTACTGCAAGCGCGCCTTGAGCACGAAGCGAGCGGGAAAGAGGGCATCGGGAAGCTGGCCGAAGACGAGCCCGTGATAGCTGGGATCGGGCTCCGTGAAGCCCGGAAACCTGCCGCTTCCTTCGTAGTCGAAGGCGCCGCCGTCGACGATGACGCCACCGATCGAGGTGCCATGTCCGCCGATGAACTTGGTGGCCGAGTGCACGACGATGTCGGCACCGTGAGCGAGTGGTTGCGCCAGATATGGCGTCGCCAGGGTGTTGTCGATGACGAGCGGAATCCCGTGCTCGTGGGCGATCTTCGACACTCCTTCGAAATCGAAGACGTCACCTTTGGGGTTGCCGAGCGTCTCGCCGAAGAAGGCCTTCGTATTCGGCCGGATGGCGTTGCGCCAAGCATCGAGGTCATCAGGGTTCTCGACGAAGTTCACGTCGATACCCAGCTTCGGAAGCGTGTAGTGGAAGAGGTTGTAGGTCCCGCCATAGAGCGAGGCGGAGGAGACTACATGGCCTCCGTTCTCGGCCAGATTCAGCAGGGTGATCGTCTCGGCGGCCTGACCACTGGCCACGGCGAGAGCGGCGACACCACCCTCGAGAGCGGCGATCCGCTCTTCGAAGACCGCCTGGGTGGGATTCATGATCCGTGTGTAGATGTTGCCGAGTTCCTCGAGGCCGAACAGTGCAGCGGCATGACTTGTGTCACGGAACGTAAAGCTCGTCGTCTGGTAGATCGGGACAGCACGGGCCCCGGTGGTCGGGTCCGGTACAGCTCCGGCGTGCACTTGCCTGGTTTCGAATCCCCAGTCAGGCATTGCAGTCACCCCTTCGTTCGGGCCGTCAAGACAACGCTATGCCTTGGGGCGTTTCCTCGATTGTTGCAAAGCCGACAGAATTGGTCAACTTTCTCGCTGAGACGACTTTGTCCAGGCCGACGCCGAGCCCGTCTCGGCGGACCGGGCACGCCGACGTTCGGGCGCGCCTTACCGAGCGCCCTGGGGTTCGAGCGGGGTGCCCCCGACGGAGCGGCGCATCGCCGCATGAAGACCGGTCGGCGTCAAGACCCCTAAGAACCGGCCTTCGTCGACGACCGGGATCCACCCGACATCATGCTGGAGCATCTCCCCGAACGCAGCCCGGAGCGAGGTGCCGAGCGGGACCTGCACCTCGAAAGCCACCACGTGCTCGCCCACGGAGCCCGTGAGCGCGGGGTCCAGGTCGACCCAGCCCAGAAGGTTGTCCTCGAGGTCGACGACAACCGCCCACCGGCTGTCGGACCCGTCTGCCGCTGTCTGGGCCTGCGCCATGGAGTCCCGCGGTCTCACGCGCGGGGGCTGGTACAGGGCATCGGGCTCGATCGCCATGACGGCCAGTCGCCGGACACCCCGGTCAGCGCCCACGAAGTCGGCCACGAACGACGTTGCCGGTCGCCCCAGGACTTCGGACGGTGTGTCGTGCTGCTCGAGTACCCCGCCCTGGGAGAGGACGACGATCCGATCGGCGAGAGTCGCTGCTTCCTCGATGTCGTGAGTCACGAAGACGATGGTCTTTTGGATTTCTGCCTGCAGCCTCAGGAACTGCTGTTGGAGGCGATTTCGCGTGACCGGGTCGACGGCGCCGAACGGCTCGTCCATGAGCAGGATCGGCGGGTCGCCACCCAGGGCGCGCGCCACACCCACCCGCTGTCGCTCACCTCCGGAGAGTTCGTGCGGAAACCGCCGGGCGTATTTCGCAGGATCGAGCTCGACGAGCTCGAGCAACTCCTGGACCCTGCGTTCGGTCCGCTGCTTGTCCCAGCCCAGGAGCCGAGGCACGGTCGACACGTTCTCGGCGATCCGCTTGTGGGGGAACAATCCACCCTGTTGGATGACATAACCGATTCCCCGGCGGAGTTTGACGGGATCCATGGTCAGGACGTTCTCGCCGTCGATGAGGATCCGACCTCCGCTCGGCTCGATCAGGCGGTTGATCATGCGCAGCGTTGTCGTCTTGCCACATCCGGAGGGTCCCACCAGCACGCACAGTTCGCCGTCGTCGACGGAGAAGCTCAGTTCGGCCACGGCGTTCGCGCTGTCGCTGTAGTGCTTGCTCACTCGGTCGAGAGCGATCACCGACGTACGTTACCCAAGTCGATCGCGGTCGGAGCACTGGTAGCGTTTCGACCGTGCTCGCTGCCGCGGGGCCGTTCTTCGACTGGGGCTATGTCACGAGTCAGTGGGCTCAGATCCAGTCCGACTTGGTGCAGCACGTCGAGCTGACGCTGATCGCGATGGCGATCGGCACCCTGATCAGCATTCCCCTCGCCGTTCTGGCCTGGCGCTACCGGCTCGTGCGTGCTCCGGTCTTCGGGTTCGCCAGCGTCCTCTACATCATTCCCTCGCTGGCGCTGTTCGCCGTCGCCGGGGGCATCACCGGGTACGTCCCGCCGGACTCGTGGGTCACGGCCGAAATCGCATTGGTGGGGTACACCCTCTTGATCCTGATCTGGAACACGGTTGCGGGCCTCAACGCCGTGCCGACCGACGCCCGCGAGGCGGCCACCGCCTTCGGGTACTCGCGCACCGCTGCGTTGTGGAGCGTCGATCTCCCCTTGGCTCTTCCGTACATCTTCGCCGGGCTGCGGGTGGCGACCTCCACCGTGATCGGGCTCGTCACGGTCACGGCCCTGATCGGTCTCGGGGGCCTCGGCCAGCAGATCACCTACGGCTTCAATATCTCCTACAACACCCCGATCATCGTCGGACTGGTGCTCTCGATCGCCCTCGCGGCCGTCGCCGACCTGCTGCTCGTCGGCCTGCAACGGCTCGTCCTGCCCTGGTCCCGCTCGGGCCGACGGGCAGTGCGGGCGGCCGCATGAGACGGGTCGGCTGAAATGTCCTTCCTGGCTCATCTCTTCGGATGGTTCACCACGTCCGCGAACTGGACCGGCCCGACCGGCATCCCGGTGCTGTTCGTCAACCAGCTGAAGCTCAGCGCAGCGGTTGTCGCCACGGCGCTCGTTCTGGGCGGTGGGCTGGGCGTGGTCCTCGGCCATACAGGTCGTGGGGGACTGGTGGCGGTCAATGCCGCCAACGCCTTCCGGGCGGTGCCGACACTGGCACTCCTCACGTTGTTGGCGATCCAGCCGTCCATCTCGCTCAAGTGGGACGGCTTCTTGGCCGCGTGGCTCGCCTTGACCATGCTCGCCATCCCGCCGATCCTGACCAACACGTTCGTCGGCATGCGCGAGGTGGACGCAGACGTCAGAGACGCGGCCAAGGCCATGGGACTTACCGGCATGCAGGTGCTCGGTGGAGTGGAAGCTCCGCTCGCGGTGCCGTTCGTCATGGCGGGCGTCCGTACCGCGTCGATCGAGGTGGTGGCCACCTCCACGCTGGCCGCCTACGTGAGTTATTCGGACCTGGGCACACCGATTCTCAGCGGACTCAACACGGGGGACTCCGTTCTGGCCGTCGCCGGCTCGCTTCTGGTGGCCCTGTTGGCAGGAATCGTCGCGTTGACGCTCGGCCTGCTCACCCGCGTGCTGACCCCGCTCCCGCTGCGCCAGGGACGGGCCCGTCGAGGCCCGCGCCGTCCCGATGGGGCCAGGGTGCCTGACGATATGGCCGTCGCAGCCGGCGGCTAAAGTCCAGCATCCCGATTTATTTAGTCAGGATTACAGTTCAATGACGACCCGCGGACTATTCTCGTTCGCATCGCAGGTGAAACGGGGCATTCCGGTCCTGAACGTTCACCCCAACGGAAGGAAGTTGACGTGAGGCAAGGTAGGCGCTCCATCCTGATTCGTGCTGCGCTTTCGTTGTTCGCTCTTGTCGCGGTGCAGAGCGCCGCTGTGGCAGCGGCCTCGGCGTCGAGCAGCAAGCAGACGATCATCATCGGGTCGACCAACTTCGAAGAGCAGGCGATCGTGGCCAACATCTACGGGGACGTCTTGAAGAAGGCCGGCTACCCGGTGAAGGTCGAGCCGGCGACGGGAACGCGTGCCATCGTCGTTCCCGCCATCGAGAAGGGGCAGATCGATCTCGAGGCCGACTACGCGGCCTCGCTCCTCGGTTATCTGCACGGCGGCACGCCTCAGGCCGCCGGCACCAACATCGCAACCGCCGTCCCGGCCGATCAGAAGGCACTGGCCAAGTACGGGGTCACCGTTCTTCCGGCCTCGAAGGCGCTCGACACCAACGTCTTCGCGGTGACGAAGTCCACCGCACAGAAGGACCACCTGACCACGATCTCGAGCCTCAAGCCGTACGCTTCGAAACTCACGCTGGGCGGTCCTCCCGAATGCCCGACCTTCGCCGGATGCGAGCCCGGACTCAAGAAGGTGTACGGGCTCACGTTTGCCGGGTTCAAGTCGCTCGACGAAGCCGGCCCGCTGAGTGTCGCCGCCCTGAAGAACGGTGAAGTGCAGGTCGTGGAGCTGTTCTCGAGCGACGGCAATGTGGTGTCGAACAACTTCGTCGCTCTCACCGACAACAAGCACCTCGAGGGTGCCGACTACATCGTGCCGGTGATCCGCAAGTCTGTCGACTCGTCGGGTGTGGCGAAGGCGCTCAATGCGGTCGACGCCAAGCTGACGACCGATGCCATTTCGAAGCTCAACCTCGACGTGACCTCGAAGCACCAACAGCCGGCGGCCGTGGCTCAGACGTGGGTGGCCTCTCAGCACCTCGGCTGAGGCCCGTCCTCCCCGGCAGGCGACGTTCAGCTGCGGTTGGTATACCCCTCCGGAGCTTGCTCGAGGATCACGGTCTTCGTCTCGAGGAAGGGCAACAGACCCTCGGTTCCGCCCTCCCGGCCGAGACCGGACTGCTTGAAGCCACCGAAGGCGATAGAGAAGTCGGTCCGGAACGAGTTGTGTCCGACGGTGCCTGAACGCAACTGGCCGGCCACCGCTCGAGCCCGGTCGACGTCGTTGGTGAATACCGACGCGTTCAACCCATAGATGGTGTCGTTCGCGATGGCCACGGCGGCTTTCTCGTCTGCGGCGGGGATCACGCTGACGACGGGCCCGAAGATCTCCTCCTGGGCGATGGTCTGAGAGTTGTCGACATTGCTGAAGACCGTCGGCTCGACGAACCACCCCTTGTCGAGATGCTTCGGTCGTCCGCCCCCGGTGGCGAGGGTCGCGCCCTCGGAGACGCCCTTCTCGATGTACCCCAAGACCCGGTCGCGCTGGCGCTTCACCGCCAACGGACCCATTTGGGTCTCCGGGTCGAATTGGTTTCCGACCTTGACCTGTGAGTAGGCGTCGACCAGCGCTTCGACCAGTTCGTCGTGCCGATGCTCTGAGACGACGATGCGCGTCAGCGAGGAGCACACCTGACCCGACAGCATGCATTCGGCCTGAGCCAACCGCTGCGCGGTCGACCCGAGATCGATGTCGTCGAGGATGACGGCCGCTGACTTCCCACCGAGCTCGAGGGTGCAGCGGGCAATCCGTTCCCCGCAGAGCGAGGCGATGCGCCGGCCTGCGGCGGTCGACCCCGTGAAGGTGATCTTGTCCACCCGAGGATCGCGGACCAGTAACTCGGAGACCTCGCGGTCGGCCGTGACCACGTTGAGGACCCCCGCCGGGAGGCCGATCTCCTCGGCCACCTCGGCCACCAGATACCCTTCGCCGGGCGCCTCCGGGGAGGACTTCAACACCACCGTGCACCCGGCGATCAGCGCGGGGGCGAGCTTGTAACCGATGAGCCCGAGCGGCCCGTTCCACGGGATGATGGCCCCGACCACGCCGACGGGTTCCCGGACGAGGAGACCGAAACCGGAGTAGCTCGGTTGCGCTTCCGTCTCCCACTCGTAGGTGTCCGCCAGCCCCGCGTAGTAGTCGAAGGTGCCGGCCGCTCCGGTTCCCGCGGCGAAGGCGATCTTGTGCAGGACGCCGGACTCGCGGGGCCAGATCTGGCCGATGGCCTCGGCCCTGGACGCAAGTCCCGCTCCCAGCGCCCGGAGATAGGTGGCGCGCTCGGCGTGGGTCAGGCGCGGCCAGGGGCCGTCGTCGAACGCAGCTCTGGCCGCGCTCACCGCTCGATCCATGTCCGCCGCCTGGGCCTCGGCGACGCTGAAGTAGTGCTCCTCGGTGCCCGAGTCGAGCACGTCGAATGTGGCATCGGAGGCCGGAGCAACCCACTCGCCCCCGATGAAGAATCGGTCGGGGTGGCGGAAGAGCGAAGACCTGTCACGGGTCGTCGTCATGGGGGCTCCTCTCGTTCGCGGGCCACCGCGGCGTCTCGGGGATGGCCTCTCCTGTCGAAGCGGCGACCCATAAGGCCACCGTCGTTCACCGGCCACGGTAGCGCTTCGGCGATCCGACGGACCCATCCTCGACTCGGAACGGGAGGGCCGTCCGGGCGCCCGGCCCGGCTGTCGTCGCCGAGAGCTCCGTCCGCTCGCACCGCCGGGATGCGGGCGGACGAGCGAGGCTCAGGTCGAGGTCTTCGCACGAGGCCGGCTCTGCGGTCAGCCCGGGCGAACGTCCGCGATCACCTTCTGAATGCGTCGTGCTCGGGTTTCCTCGGTGCGGGCACCGGTGACGGAGAGCACGTGTCGTTTCTGATTGCTGTAGGACAAAGCCGCAAAGCACGTGGCGGCAGCGGGATCGGCCCGCAAGGCCTTGGCAAGTTCGGGTGGCAGCTCGACCGTCCGTGGCGCGTCGTCTCGCTCCAATTCGACCGTGACGGTGTCGCCGGCCGTGATGCCGGCAGCTGTTCGAATGTCTGCGCTCACGGGGATCTTCGGCCTGCCTCCTACGGTGGCCACGGTGCTGGCGTACCGGGTCCTGCCGTTGATGGTGACGGTGACCGCGATGCGTTTCCCGTCGCCGAGCGCCGCCATCGCTTTGACCGGGACCTCGATGCCCGTGGCCGTCTTCCCGTCGAGCTCGAGCGTTGCGGTGAATTTCATTGGAGGCCTCCCGTCCGTGGCCAGAACGCCGGTCGGCCCACCCGCGAGACGACTCATATCTGGACTGAACCGAGCAGTACAGTTGCACGACGGTACTGGGCGGTACAGTCCAACGTCAAGGAGGTCGTGTGGGCGGTCGGAAGGGCGAGGTCATTCTGGAGACGGCCCGCCAGATGTTCCTCGCACGCGGGTACGACGCCACCAGTCTCGACGACGTCGCCGCGGCGAGCGGCGTGTCGAAGACCACCGTCTACAACAACTTCGAGGACAAGGAGAGCCTCTTCGCCGCCGTCGTGCTCTCCGTGACCGAGCGGGCCGAGCAGGTCATCGAAGAATTGAGCGTCCTCCTGGATCGAGAAGGTCCGGTCGGTGAACGGCTTCTGGCGGTGGCCCGAGCCCTCGCCTACGGCGTGCTGAACCCCGCCGTCGTGCAATTGCGGCGACTTGCCATCGCCGAGGCCATTCGCTTCCCCGAGATCGTCACGGGCTACTGGGAGCGCGCCCCGCAACGCACGCTGACGCTGCTCACCGAGTCGTTCGCCGCCATGACGGCCCGGCGCGAGCTCGACACCGTCGATCCAGCCGTGGCGGCCACGCATTTCGCCTACGCCGTCCTCGGTCCGCTCCAGGACCGAGCGCTCCTACGGCCCAGCCGTCCCTTGACGAAGGCCGAGCTCGATGACCACGTGGATGGGATCGTCAACGCCTTCTTGCGTGCCTACCAGCACCCCTCGACATCGGTCGATCCTCCGCCAAGCTCCCGGGCGCTTCCGTAGGCGGATGGGAGGGTGCGCCGAAACTCCGCCCTCCTCGATCCCCCGACGTCGACGGCCCGGGCTCATCCGTGATACGTCGTCAGGATCCCGTACTGATCGGGACGACGGTCGCGCAGCAGACCCCACCCGGCCCTGTCGGACCGAGCCTGTTCGAGGTCGATCTCGGCGAAGATCGTCTCCTCCGTGTCACGCCCCGCCCCTGCCAATGGCCGACCACGATGGTCGACGACGAACGAGGATCCGTAGAACGTGAGTTCGCCCTCTGGGCCCGTTCGGTTGGCGGCGGCCACGGGGACGTGGTTGCAGACCGCATGTCCCTCCATGGCCCGTCGCCACATGTCGGATGAGTCGTTGCCGGCCTGACTCCCGACCTCGCTGCCGATCGCAGTCGGATACAGCAGCAGCTCGGCGCCGAGGAGCGTCATGACCCGGGCCGCCTCGGGGAACCACTGATCCCAGCAGATGCCCACGCCGATGCACCCGTATCGGGTCTGCCAGGAGCGAAAGCCCGTGTCGCCGGGGTTGAAATAGAACTTCTCCTCGTAGCCCGGGCCGTCGGGGATGTGGGATTTGCGGTACACGCCGAGAACTTCGCCGTCCTCGATCATGGCGATGGAGTTGAAGTAGACGGGTGGTGCGTACTCGAAGAACGAGACCGGCACGACCGTTCCGGTGCCCGCGGTGGCCCTCCTGACCGCGTCGACGGCTGGGTTCTTCTCGAGCGGCGTCGCCCAGGAGAAGTACTCCTGTTCCTCGTATTGGGGGAAGTAACGGCCCTCGAAGAGCTCGGGGCACAGGACGACATCCGCGCCGTTGCCCATCGCGACCCTGATTTGCTCCACGGTCGCCTCACAATTGCTCGAACGGTCATCACCGAAGGAACGTTGCACAACGGCGAGGACGAGCCGCGAGGCCATGGCGACCGAGTGTACCGAGAGGGGTGGACTCGTGAGGGCGGGATTCGGTTCGTGGATTGCGTACGCTCTCCATGTGCCCGAGATCCTGCAACCCGGATCGACCGGGATCTCGCCCGCCGACGACGGCTTTCACATGCCGGCAGAGTTCGAGCCGCACGACCGCTGCTATCTCATCTGGCCGGAACGCACCGATACCTGGCGCCTGGGGGCCAAGCCTGCGCAGGTGGCGTTTGCCGCCGTCGCCTCGGCCATCTCAGCGAGCGAGCCGGTCACCATGCTCGTCTCGGCGCGCCAGTGGGAGCATGCCCGGTCGATGCTCCCGCCCACCGTCGGAGTCATCGAGATGACGACGGACGACGCGTGGGTCCGTGACACCGGGCCGTCGTTCGTGGTCGATCGGGCCAGGCGAGAACGGCGGGGGGTTGACTGGGTGTTCAACGCATGGGGCGGTCTCGAGGGTGGCCTCTTCTTCCCCTGGGCCAACGACGACCTCGTCGCCGCCAAGATCTGCGAGCTCGAGCGGTCGCAGCGCTATCGGGCGCCTCTCGTGTTGGAGGGTGGATCGATCCACGTCGACGGCGAGGGCACGTGCGTGACCACCGAGGAGTGTCTTCTCGATCGCAATCGCAACCCGTCCCTGTCGAAGGCCGACATCGATGAGCATCTGAGGTCGCATCTGGGCGTCGAGCGGGTGATCTGGGTCCCCCGTGGCGTGCCCTTCGACGAGACCAATGGCCACATCGACAATCTGGCCTGCTTCATCGAGCCGGGGCGTGTTCTCCTGACCTGGAGCGACGACCGTGACGATCCCTTGTACGCCGTGTCGAGAGAGGCGCGTGGCGTGTTGGAGTCCTCGCTGGATGCGCGAGGCCGCACACTCGAGGTCGTGCCGATACCGGCGCCGTCGCTCGATCCGATGTCGCGGGAGGAAGCGGCCGGGATCGATCGATCCCTCCGGGCGAAGGACCGGGGCGGCGGGGAGGTCCTGGCCGGCTCCTACGTGAATTGCTTCGTCGGCAACAGCGTCGTCGTCTATCCGCTCATCGATCCACGCCACGATGCGGAAGCGACCGAGATCCTGGCCGACGCCTGGCCGAGTCGGCGGGCGGTGGGAGTCCCCGCCCGCGAGATCCTTCTCGGCGGTGGCGGCATCCACT
Organism: uncultured Acidimicrobiaceae bacterium; assembly: GCA_963754445.1. Classification (GTDB taxonomy): domain Bacteria; phylum Actinomycetota; class Acidimicrobiia; order Acidimicrobiales; family RAAP-2; genus Bog-473. Next base: position 935,452 of record CAVWFT010000001.1, read on the forward strand.
GCATCACACAACAGGTGCCGACCGTCGTCGTCGGCTGACGGACGTCGGGCCTGGAGATCCGGGATGGTCGTGCGTTCGCCGCCCACTTGGAAACGCTTGACGGATACGGAAACGCTTGACGGATACGTCGTACTCTGAAAAAGTAGAACCATGCTCTATTTGGGGGAGGGACGCCTCGGGCATGGCTGACAACGCAATCCTGGGGGAGCGCCGCTCGTTCGTGGCCGGTCGGTGGGTCGATGGCGGCGGCGGTGCATTTCCCATCGAGAATCCGGCCGACGAGTCCTGCGTGACAGAACTCGGGGCGACGTCGCCCGACGACATCCGTCGCGCCATCGCCGGGGCACGCCGAAGCTTTGACGACGGCGTGTGGTCCGAGCTTCCTGCACCCGAACGGGCGCGCGTACTGCACGCCCTCCTCGACCACCTCGAGACACTGCACGAGCCGCTCGTCGCCACCATGGTGGCGGAGGCGGGTCAGCCGGTCCTCTTCGCCGAGATGGCGCAGTATGCGGCCGGGCTCATGCTCGGTCGCAGCACGATCGACCTGTTCCTGTCCTTGCCGACCGAAGAGCACAACCCGGTCCCCGTCGACGAACTCCTCCGTGGCCGGGTGGCCGTCAGCCTGCGCCGGCACGAGCCGGTGGGTGTCGTCGTGGCGATCACCCCGTACAACGGGGCCATCATCATGGCGTTCCAGAAGCTCATCGCCGCGCTGATGGCCGGGAACTCGGTGATCCTGCGGCCGAGTCCCCTGACGCCGCTCTCGTCCCTGGCTTTCGGACTGGCGGCCGAAGCGGCCGGATTGCCGGCCGGCGTACTGAGCATCGTGGTCGAACCCGGTGCGCAGGGCGCGGAGGTGCTCACCACCGATCCGGCGGTCGACATGGTGTCCTTCACTGGCTCGACCACGGTGGGTCGCCAGATCCTGGCCCAGGCGGCGCCGACCGTGAAGCGCGTCGCCCTCGAGCTCGGCGGAAAGTCGGCCCAGATCTATCTCGCCGACGCACTCCATCGTGTGGGAGCCGGCGCGGCCCAGGTCGTCGCCATGACGGCCGGTCAGGCCTGTGTGGCCGCCACGAGAATGCTGGTGCCGCTCGAACGCAAGGACGAGGTGCTCGAGACCGTGGGTGCGGCCTACGCCGCCATCAAGGTGGGTCCGCCGAGCGACCAGAGCGCCATGATGGGTCCGCTGATCACGGCGGCACAGCGTGCGCGTTGTGAACGCTTCGTGGCGCTGGCCGAGGAGAACGGCGGAAAGGTCGTCGTGGGAGGTGGCCGGCCGACCGGACTCGACCGGGGGTACTACTTCGAACCGACGGTGCTCGACCTTCCAGACAATGCGAACCCAGCCGCCCGAGAGGAGATCTTCGGGCCGGTCCTGGCCGTGATCGGCTACCGCGATGTGGACGATGCCGTCCGGATCGCCAACGACTCCGTCTACGGACTCTCCGGGCAGGTCTACGGCGCAGATGCGGCGGCCGCAGCCGCAGTGGGCCGCCGGATCCGGAGCGGGGCGGTGAACGTCAACACGTCGATGTTCAGCGCGTACGCGCCGAGCGGGGGCTACAAGCAGAGTGGTCTCGGACGCGAGCGGGGCGTGGAGGGCATTCGCGCATTTCAAGAGATCAAGCACCTGTGCATCGGCGAGTTGCCGAACTGAGCATCGGCGAGTTGCCGAACGGGAATCGACGGAGGAGCGTGAGCATGACGTCACCTGACTGGAACCTGGACTGGCTGATATCGGTCGACGACCACATCCTCGAGCCACCGAATCTGTGGGTCGACCGGGTCGCCGCCAAGGACCGCGATCGAGCGCCGCACATGGAGACCGTGGACGGCATGGACTATTGGTGTTACGACGGCAAGCGCTACCCGAGTTCCGGCCTGAGTGCCGTGGCGGGGAAGTCGAAGGAGGAGTTCAGCCCCGAACCGTTGCCTTATTCGCAGATGCGGCCCGGGTGTTACGACCCGACTGCCCGGCTGGGGGACATGGACCAGGCGGGGATTCTGGCCTCGCTCTGCTTCCCGACCATCACCCGGTTCTGCGGTCAGCTGTTCATGGAGGCGAGCGACCGCGAGTTCGGCTTCGAGTGCCTCCAGCACTACAACGACTGGATCGTGGAGGAATGGTGTGGCGCCGCCCCGGGCCGCTACATACCGCTCATGCTGATTCCCATGTGGGATCCCGCCCTGGCGGCCAAGGAGATGGAGCGCATGGCGCCCAAGGGCGTCACGGCCTTCGCATTCTCGGAGAACCCGGCCCCGATCGGCCTGCCGACGATCCACGACGTGGATCGGTACTGGGATCCCGTGATGGCGACAGCCAACGAGATCGGCATGGTGGCCTCGATGCACGTCGGTTCGTCCTCGCAGGTCCCCCAGATCGCCCCGGACTCGCCGTTCATGGCCAACTTGGCCTGGGGAGCGATCCGAACGTCGGGGGCGATGCTGTCCTGGCTGTTCAGCGGCATGTTCCAGCGGTTCCCGAACCTCAAGATCGCGTTGTCCGAAGGTGAGGTCGGCTGGATGCCCTATTTCCTCGAGCGGGCCGAGCAGGTCCTCGACAAGCAGCGCTACTGGGTGATGCGCGGACAGAAGTTCATGGACCACGCCACCACGGACGTCGATCTCGACACGTTGAACATACGCGAGTTGTTCCGAGAGCATGTGTTCGGCTGCTTCATCGAGGACCACCACGGGATCGCCAGCATCGAGGAGATCGGGGAGGACAACATCATGTGCGAGACGGATTACCCGCACTCGGACTCGACCTGGCCCAACTGCATCACGGCGGTGAAGAAAGTCATCGGTCATCTCCCGCCGGAGACCCAGTACAAGCTCCTGCGCGCCAATGCCGAGAAGCTCTACCGCTTCACACCGGCCGCACCTCCGGCACTCACGGGTGCCTGACGACCACGGTCGTCCGTCCGTCACGGTCGACCGCGAGCTGTGCACCGGAAGCGGCGTGTGCATCGCGTACGCGCCCTCGACCTTCGCCCACGACGGCGAGACGAGGGCGATCGTCGTGGACCCACGTGGGGACGGGATCGCTGACATCCACAATGCTGCCGAAGGGTGCCCGACGGGCGCCATTACGGTGACGGACCAAGAGGGAGTGTGACGGACGTGTTGTTGCAGGACAAGGTGGCAGTGGTCGCCGGAGCGGGATCGGGGGTGGGGAGGGCCTCGGCCCTCCGTTTCGCCCGGGAGGGTGCCGCCGTCGTGTGCGTCGACATCGACCTCGATCGGGCCAAGGAGACCGTGGCCCTCCTGGAGGACCAAGACGCTCGGGCGGTGGCCGAACGCTGTGACGTCAGCCAGGAAGACGACGTGGTTGCTGCGATTGCCCGCGCGGTCTCCCAGTTCGGACGTCTGGACATCATGTTCAACAATGTGGGCATTCCGACCCCACGGCTCGGCATGATCTTCGAGGAGCACTCGATCGAGGATTTCGAGCGCCTCAGTGCGGTGAACTTCCGCGGTGTCTTCCTCGGCTGCAAGCACGCCGTGCTCCGGTTCAAGGAACAGGGTGATGGCGGTGTGATCTTGAACACCGGATCGGTGGCCGGTCTCGTGGGTTGGGGCGGCACCGTCTACGGCGCCACCAAGGGGGCGGTGCACCAGCTCACCCGCGCCGTGGCGGTCGAGGTCGCCCCATTCGGAATTCGTGTGAATGCCATCTGTCCGGCCGGCATGCCCTACACGGGCTTCATGGCGGCCGGTGGGATGGAGGTCTCGGGCTCGGACCTCGAGGCCGTGGCTGCCCACACCGGATCCATGCACCCGCTGGGTCGCCCGATCACGGCCGAGGACTGCGCGCAGGCGGCGGTCTACCTGTGCTCTGACGCATCGGCCAACGTCACGGGCATCCTGCTTCCCATCGACGGCGGATACGTCGCCAAATGACAGGGACCGAACAGCTTCTCGATCCCGAGCGGGTCCGCCGGCTCTTCGATCTGGCCGGCAGCGTCCAAGGCTGGAACGGCGGACACTACGACGCGGACCCCTACCCGGTGTGGCACCAATTGCGAGAGCAGGGCCCGGTCCTCGAAGGGACGGTCCACTCCCTCTCCGGAGTCGAGGACGACCTGATCTTCCACGGCCTGCCGTCCGCCGACCGGCCGCACTACTCGGCCTTCTCTTGGGCCGCCTGCGACGCTGCCTATCGCAACCCTGAGGCCTTCGCCTCGTCTGCCGAAGCGGTCGACCTCGAGGCCGGCGCCCCGGGGCCCACCAACAGCATGTTGTCGATGGGAGGCCCTCAACACCGGCGGTATCGGGCACTCGTCCAGCCGTCGTTCTCGCCGGCCAAAGTGCGCTGGTGGGTGGAGAACTGGATCGAGTCGACGGTCCATGCCCTCATCGACTCCTTCGAAGCGCACGGGCGGGCCGAGCTCAACGTCGACCTCTGTGCCGCCATCCCGGTGGTGACGATCACCGGCAGCTTCGGCCTCCCCGTCGACCAGGCCCTCGATGTCCGGGAGTCCCTCGGGCAGCCCGAGCGGATCATCGAGATGCTGGAGCCGATCGTGACGGCGCGACGCCAGCGACCGGCCGACGACCTGATCAGCGTCCTGGTGGCGTCCGAGATCACGGACGAGGACAACCAGACCCATCGCCTCAGCGACGCCGAGATCCATTCGTTCGCCCTGCTCCTGCTGGCGGCGGGCTCCGGCACAACCTGGAAGCAGATGGGGATCACCCTCACCGCGTTGTTGCGCGATCCGGCGTTGCTCGACGCCGTCCGGGCGGACCGGAGCCTGTTGCGCGCCGCCATCGAGGAGTCCCTGCGCTGGGCGCCGACGGATCCGATGTTCTCGCGCTGGGTCACCGACGACATCGACTTCTTCGGAGCCAGCCTGCCCAGGGGCTCGGTGCTCCACCTCTGCCTGGGTGCGGCCAACCGCGACCCGGCGCGCTGGGAGCGCCCGGACGAGTTCGATCCGTCCCGCCCCCCGAAACCCACGTTCGGATTCGGGGGAGGGCCCCACGTCTGTCTCGGGCAGCACGTGGCCCGGGCCGAGATGACCGTCGCCATCAACGCGCTGCTCGATCGGCTGCCCAACCTCCGACTCGACCCCGACGCGGCACCGCCGAGGATCATCGGCTTCTACGAACGGGGGGCCACCGCCATCCCCGTCCGATTCGACTGAACGCTTCGCCAAAAGGAGTTGACCGTGAGCGAGGACGACTACCAGGCACCGGACCTGCTCCTGCTCGGGGAGGAGCACGTCCGCCGCTATCAGGAGACCGATGGCGAGGTGGGCTACATCTGGAACGGTGTTCCCATCCTGCTCCTGACGACGACCGGCCGGAAGAGTGGACTGGCCAGGACCACCCCGCTCATCCACGGCCGTGACGGGGACGATTTCCTGGTCGTGGCATCAATGGGTGGCGCGCCCCAGCACCCCAACTGGTACCTGAACCTGGTGGCTGATGCCTCGGCGAAGATCCAGGTGCGCGGCGAGCACCTCGACGTGACGGCGCGCACGGCGGCCGACGACGAGAAGGATCGGCTGTGGAAGATCGTCTCCGAGCTCTGGCCCAACTACGACGTGTACCAGTCCCGGACCGACCGCGTGATTCCCGTCGTCGTGTTGTCGCCCACGGCCTGAGTCCGAAAGGGCGTCGAAATGTCCGAGTCAGCTGAGCTGGGCGCACAGCCCTTCGGTGGAATCCGGGTGGTCGAGCTGGCGCAGTGGGTGTTCGTTCCCGTCGCCGGCGCACTCCTGGCGGACTGGGGTGCGGACGTCGTGCACATCGAACCCCCCGAAGGAGATCCCTACCGGGGCCTGGCGACACAGGGCATCGGGTCCGAGCGCGGCGGCATCAACCTCTCACTGGCCCTGGCCAATCGGGGCAAACGATCCCTCGCACTCGACATACGCCAGGACGAGGGGCTCTCGGTGCTCCACGCGCTGCTCGACTCCGCCGATGTGTTCCTGACCAACATGCGGCCGCGGGCGCTCGAGCGCGCCGGTCTCGATCCGGACGCGCTCACGAGCCGCTACCCGGGGCTGGTGTACGCCCGAGGTCACGGCTACGGCGCCCGGGGACCTGATGCCAATCAGGCCGGCTACGACGCCACGGCCTTCTGGGCCCGGGGCGGTATGGCCCACATGCTCACGCCGCCCGAGCGTGACTACCCGATCGGTCAGCGCGGCGCGATGGGTGACCGCAATGGCGCACTCGCCCTGGCGTTCGGTATTGCCGCCGCTCTCCTCAAGCGGACACGGACCGGAGCGGGCTCGGTCGTCGACGTCTCGCTGCTCGCCACCGCCATGTGGACGCTGTCCTCTGACCTCCTGGCCGTGCTCGGCGGGGACGAGCCGCGGCCGTCGAGCGGGCGGGGACCACTGGTCAACCCTCTTGTCGGCATGTACCGCACGAAAGATGGCCGCCACATCCAGCTCGTCTTTCTCCAGCCGGACCGCTACTGGGCCGACTTCTGCCGCGTCATCGACCGGCCCGACCTCGGGGCGGATCCCCGCTTCGCCGACATCTCCGTTCGCCGGGAGAACGGGGAAGCATGCGTGGCCGAGCTGGACCAGGAGTTCGCCAAGCGGACCTTCGAGGAATGGAAGGCGGTGCTGGCCGCGCTCGATGCACCCTGGGCGCCCGTGCAGTCCGTGCCCGAACTGCTCGATGATCCGCAGGTCGAAGCAAACGGGTACATCGGTGACGTGCTGATCGACGGCAAACCCGCGTATCGCCTGCCCGCCGTGCCGGTCCAGCTCGACGGACAGCCCCCACCGCTGCGCCGGGCCCCGGAGCACAGCGAGGACACCGAGACTCTCCTGCTCGAGCTCGGGTACGAGTGGGACAAGATTGCTGCCCTCAAGGAGGCGAGGGTCATCCCGTGACGGAGGGCCGCCGTCCACTGCCGGTGCCCGACGAGCTATCCGCGTCGTTCTGGGCCGCCGCGGCGACCCACGTGCTGGTGCTGGCACGGTGCACTCGGTGCGGCCAGCGCAGCCATCCGCCGGGCCAGGTTTGTCCGCACTGCGGGTCGACCGACCCCGAGTTCGTGTTCACTCCGGTCGAGGGGTCGGGCTCCATCCGGTCCTGGACCCTCATGCGGCAGTCGTTCTTGCCCGGTTTCGAGGTGCCGTTCGTCCTCGTGGACGTGGAGTTGTCGGCTCAACCCGGCGTGCGGTTGATCGGTCGCCTGGTGGACGGCCCCGAGGCCGCCCTCTCACTCGGCGCGCCGGTGCATCTGGCCTTCGAGGACATCGCTCCGGGTGTCGCCATCCCGGCTTTCGAACTGGACGCCCGAGCGTGAGCGGCCGCATGACGTCGAGCAATCGGGTCGCCGTCGTCGGGTACGCCCAGAGCCCGGTGCAGCGACACGCCGAGGTGACGCTTGGCCAGCTGACGGTCGAGACGGCCCGACAGGCCATCGCCGATGCGGGGCTGTGCGCGGGCGAGGTCGACGGATTCGTTACATCCACCTTGTTCCCGACTGCTGGAGCCCATGCCGTGGTGGACGGGGTCAGCTCGGTGTCGTCCAACTGGCTGGCGGCACAGCTGGGAGTGAACCCTCGGTACGCCGCCGGTTTCCAGGGGTTCGGACAGTTGCCGGGTTCGGTTGCGATGGCCGTCAATGCGGTCGTCAGTGGTGCGGCCGATTACGTGCTCGTGCACCGAGCCCTCCACAATCCGCGCGGCTCCTACCATGCCAATCCGATGACCGAGGTGCGCGGCGATCAACAGTGGACCGTCCCCCAAGGCTATTTCGGCCCCCTGGCCATGATCGCCCTGACCTACACGGAGTACCTCGAACGCTACGGCGCGACTCGTGAGGCGATGGCCGCCGTTGTCGGCGAGGCGCGCAAGAACGGGTCGCGGATCCCGTGGTCCTACTGGCACGGAAAGCCGCTGCCCGATGGCGAGTACGTCGGGCAACCGTTGATCAACGATCCGATCTGCCGGCTCGACTGCGACATACCGGTCGACGGTGTCGCCGCGTTCATCTTCACCTCCGCCGAACGGGCGAAGGATCTTCCCCATCCCCCGGTCTACGTCGCCGGGTACGCCACCGGGGCCCCGGTCCGGCATCGACTGCCCTTGCACTGGCCACTCGACGACATCATGGAGGTGGGCACCGAAACGGCGCGGCGCCTGTGGGAGCGCTCCGGTGTCGGCCCCGAAGAGGTCGACCTGCCGCAGGTCTACGACGGGTTCTCCCCCTTCGTCTACCTCTGGATGGAGGCTCTGTCCCTTTGCCCGGTCGGAGAGGCCCATCGACTGGCGCTGAGTGGCGGCATCGACAGCGACCGGAACGGATCCATCCCTGTGCTGTCGGGTGGGGGCGCGCTGGGGAACGGCCGGATGCACGGCGTGCCACAGATGCTCGAGTGCTATCTGCAGTTGGCCCGCAGGGCGGGGGAGCGTCAACGGCCCGACGTCTCGGTCGGCGTCGCCTGTCACTCGTCTCCCCACTACGGGGGTGCGGTGACCTACAGCGCCGAGCCCTTTTGAGCCGATCGTGCGCCGCGCCGTCGACCCGCAGGGCCGCGCAGCGGGCCCGACTACTGTGAGCTATGTGACGTGGGCCGAACGTGCCGCCGAGCGCTCGCCGGTCGTGCAACGGTCTCGGGACAGAAGCGTCGAACAGGCGAAGTCGATCGTCGCTGCGGCGCGCCGGCTCACCGAGACCAAGGGGCCGAGCTTCACGACGCAAGAACTCATCAAAGAGGCCGGCATCGCCCTCCAGACCTTCTACCGCTACTTCCAGGGGAAGGACTATCTCCTCCTCGCCGTCATCGAGGACATCATCGACGAGAATTGTGCGGCTTTCCGGCACCAGGCCCAGGCGCTCGGAGACCCGGTCGAGCGGTTGCGCTTCTACGTGGGTGCCACGGTCCGATCCCTCGAGGCGCCGGCCAGCGGCCCGAGCTTCATCACTTCGGAGCACTTCAGGCTCCAGACGCTCTACCCGGTCGAGGTCTCCAAGGCGACCCAGCCCTACACCGACCTCCTCGTGGAAGAGATCCGCGCCGCCATGGCGGCGGGTCACCTGCACCCCGACGATCCCGACTACTCGGCCTGGCTGATCACCCAGCTGACCATGGCCGTGTTCCATCACTACGACTGCGCCGGGCTCGAGCGGCCCACCGAGGAGATCGCCGATCGTTTGTGGGCCTTCTGTTTCGCCGCGCTGCACGGGTCCGACGGCCCCGCCCCGGCGGCCGCGGCACGCCGCCGGACCAAGACCAGCTGATCAGGAGCGCGCTCCCCGGCAGCAGCTCGGACGGAGAGGTAAAATTGACGTAGGATTCAAAACGTCGTTCTACGGTTTCAGTAGTGAGCGTTCTACCGGCACCCGACGAAGGTGTGCGTGAGTCGGGGGGAGGGTTGGTTCCGATTGATTGGTGCACCCGTGTGGGGCGTGCGAGATGTCCCGGCCGACGACCGGCAACGGTTCGTTGCCGAGGGTTGGTGGCCCGATCACAGCGTCGGACAGCGGATGGCCGACGCACTTGCCGCCAACAGCCGGCTGCGGTTCGTGATTCATTCGAAGACGCGACCATGGAGCGGCTCGTTCGGTGACGTGCTGGACATGGCCCGCCGGGTGGCGTCGGGACTCGTGGCACGCGGGGTCAGGCCGGGCGATGTCGTCACCTTCCAGACGCCCAATTGGATCGAGGGAGCGGTGACCTTCTACGCCGCGGCGATGGTCGGAGCCGTCGTCGCCCCGATCGTGCACATCTACGGAACCCGTGAGACCTCCTACATCCTCGAGGCGTGCGCGCCGCGGGTACACGTGACCGCAGCGCGGTTCGGTCACCAGGATTTTCTGGCCAATCTCGAATCCATGGCCGATATCCCCGAAATGCAGCTCGTCGTGCTCGACGGCGGCGGTCCCGCCGGGAGTATCGATTTCGGGCAACTCCTGGGCGCAGCACCGCTGGCCGCTCCGGTCCTCGTCGATCCGGGCGGGCCCGCTCTCGTCGGCTGGACCTCGGGTACGACGGCCAGCCCGAAGGGCGTGGTCCACTCCCATCAGACGGTGTGCGCCGAGATCGCGCAGCTGGGTGCCACCTCCCCGCCGACCGAGCGATCGTCGCTCGTGGCAAATCCGATCAGTCACGCCATCGGGATGCTGAGTGCGCTCCTCATCCCCGTCGATCGGGGCAAGGCCGTGCACCTGGTCGACCAGTGGGACCCCGCCGACGTGCTGCGTCTGATCGGCGCGGAGGATCTGAGCGCGGGCGGAGGCGCCCCGTACTTCCTGACCAGCCTGCTCGATCATCCCGAGTGCGACGCCGACCACCTCGCACGCCTGCATTTCCAGGGCATGGGAGGTGCTCCCGTACCCCAAGCGGTGATGGAGCGAGGGACACAACTCGGCCTGAGCATCTACTCCATGTACGGTTCGACCGAGCATCCGTCGATCACCGGCTGCACCCACGCTGACCCATTGGACAAGCGGCTGGCGACGGCGGGCCGGCCGTTGCCCGGTGTCGCCATCAAGCTGGTGGATCCCGAGGGCCGGGAGGTCTCGACGGGTGAACCGGGCGAGATCCTTTCGCGGGGACCCGAGTGCTTCCTCGGTTACACCGATGTCGCCTTGACGCACAAGGTGTTCGATCCGGACGGTTGGTACCACACCGGGGACATCGGTGTCCTCGACGCCGACGGCTACCTCGCCATCACCGATCGCATCTCCGACGTCATCATTCGCGGTGGCGAGAACATCAGCGCCGCCGAGGTCGAGGAGGTGCTGATGACACTCGCCGGTGTCGCCGAGGTGGCCGTGGTGGCGGCCCCCGACCCCCGTATGGGCGAGCACGCCGCGGCCTTCGTGCGGATGGCGCCGGGGCGCACCGCGCCCGACGTGACCCAGATGCGGGCGCACCTCGATGCCGTAGGGGTGGCGCGCCAGAAATGGCCAGAGGAGTTGGCCTCCGTCGACGACTTCCCCCGGACGTCGTCGGGAAAGATCCAGAAGTTCGTGCTCCGCGAGCGTCTCCGCGACGGCACGGTCTGAAGCGAACGGAACGAGCCATGTCGCCCGCGGAACCGAACACACTCGCCGAGGTCTTGGAACCTTCGTGGTTGAGCGCGGCGTTGGGCCGACGTTTCCCGGGTCTCGACGTGGTGTCCGTCACGCTCGGACCGGTCGTGTCCCGAGACTCCACCAACGCCCGGTTCCGCATCGAGTGCGCAGGACCCCTGCCAGCGGGACTTCCCGCCGACCTGTGCGTCAAGGGGTACTTCACCGATTGGTCCGACACTGCGGCCGCCGCCCGGACCGCCGGCGTTCCCGAGGCGATGTTCTATCGCCACCTGGCCGCGGGAACCGGCGTCCGGACACTCGAGTGCTTCTACGCCGACGTCGATCCGAACACCCAGCACGGCATCGTGATCACGGGAGACGTCGCCGCCCAGGGCGCGACGTTCCTCGATGCGCTCAGTCCGTACAGCAGCGACCAGGTGGCACGCAGCCTCGAGCAGTACGCCATCCTCCACGGGCGGACATGGGGTACGGATTGGTCCGACAAGCCGTGGCTGTCACCCCGGCTCGACATGACCATGCGGGTTCGTGGGCTCCGGGAGATCTCGGGCAACTTCGAGGGTCCGATCGGCGCCCTGGTGCCCGATGACGTGCGCGACGCCGAACACCTCCTCGAGGCGGTCCGGCGTCTGGCCCGCAAGACGGACGAAGCCACACCGCGCTGCCTGCTCCAGGGCGACGCACATGTCGGCAACCTGTTCCTCGACGCGACGGGCGCGCCGTGCCTGGTCGACTGGCAGACCGTCCAGCACGGGCCGTGGTACGTGGATGTCGGCTACCACATCGGAAGCACCATGAGCCCGGAGGAGCGGAGGAGGTCCGAGTCGGATCTTTTGGGGCATTACCTCGAGCACTTGGCCGCCGAAGGGGTGGACGCACCCTCGTGGGACGAGGCGCGGAGGCTCATCCGCCTGGGGATGCTCTACGGCTTCTTTCTGTGGGCGATCACACTGAAGGTCGCCCCGCACATCACCACGGTGATGCTCGAACGCCTGGGTTCCGCCGTGGCGGACCATGACGGCTACGCACCGATGGAGGGCCTGTGAACGGGCGTGAGCGAGCACTCCTGCGATGCCGCGACCCACGAAGGGCCGCCGACGGCTACTTTTCGCCAACCACGAGAACGTGACGGCTGATACCGAGACTCGGGCGATTCCGCTCGATGAGCACCTGACCAGGCGGTCGGGGGGAGGCAGAAAATCCATGCATGCACCGAAGGGTTGGACCAGGGGGGGCTACCTGGGCGCCGCGGCCCTGGCCGTGATGGCCGGGCTGCCGACGGCTTTCGTCGCCGCGACGCCTGCGCCGGCAGCTGCGGCCTCGGCGACGCCGATCACCATCGCCTACATCACGTCGGTCACGGGAGAAGGTGCCTCCGAGGACGGCACGTCGCCCGGTGCCTTCAAGGCGAGGATCGCGCTGCAGAACGCCCACGGCGGCGTCAACGGGCACAAGCTGATCCCGCTCGTCATCGACGACCAGACCAGTCCCTCACAGATCGCCACCGCGGTGCAAGAGGCCGATTCGAAGGCACTGGCCATCGTCTCGCAGAGCCCGCTGTTCTTCCTGGCGGCCAAATACCCGCAGCAGGCGGGGGTCCCGGTCACGGGTTCGTACAGTGACGGGCCCGAGTGGGGTGAGCAGCCGTACACCAACATGTTCGCCGCGGACGTCGGGAGCTTGAACCCCAAGTACCCCGTGACCACGTTGGCCGGGAACTTCATGAAGTCGCGCGGCGCCACCACGTTGGCCACCTACGGGTATGGCATCTCTCCCTCGTCGAGCCGAGCCGCCATCCAGACGGCGGACTCCTTCAAGCATGCGGGCGGCAAGGTCGGCGTGCTCAATACCAGCGTGCCCTTCGGGAGCGTCAACTTCACGGCCGACGCCCTGGTGGCCAAGCAGGCACACGTCGACGCGCTGTCGCCGGAGATGGACAACAACTCGAACTTCGCCCTGGCCGAAGCCCTCAAGCAGGCCGGGGTCAAGCTGAAGGCCACCGCCTTCGCCACCGGCTACCAGCCCGACGTGATCAACTCGCCGGCCTGGTCCGCGCTCCAGGGCGACTACTTCTACTCCCTGTTCCGTCCCTGGTCCCTTCCGGATTCCGCCACAAAGACGATGCAGGCCGCCATGGAGAAGTACGACGGCTACTCGAAGAGCGATTTTCCCTCCTTCAGCGAGTACGAGGCGTGGTTGGGTGCCGACTTGATGATCAAGGGCCTGCAGTTGGCGGGCCCCAACCCGACCAGGCCCGAGATCATCAAGGCGCTGCGTGGGATCAAGTCGTACAACGCCGGCGGGTTGCTCCCACAGAGTTGGGACTACGCCACCGACTTCGGTCACGACGACGCCAAGAGCTGCTCGTGGTTCATGCAGGCCGATAAGACCGGCTTCAAGCCCGTCTCCTCGACCCCGACCTGTGGGACTGACATCCCGGGCACGGCCACCGCCAACGCCACCTCGTAATCGATTGCGATCGGTCGCATCGGGAGTGGGCGCTCCGCTCCCGATGCGCACCCCCGCCTCGCTCCGGGCAGCGGGACGACCTTGCACCGTGGATCCAGCGGACCGGGCCGAGGTCCGAGACCGGAAGAGCAGGTACCAATGGCCATACGTGACATCGGGGCGTTGACGGGTGCGGACGAGGGGCTGACCCATCAGATCGTCGACACCTTCTCGACCATCGCCGAATCGGACCACGCCTGGACCGAGAAGATCTGGGTCTCCATCGCCAAGGCCGATGGTTCGGTGCAAGTCGATTTCGGGTTGGGCAAGTACCACAACCGCGGGATCATCGACGGCTTCGGCGGCGTCTCGCGAGGCCGCCAGCAATGGACGGTCCGCGGCAGCCGTGAACTGCGGACGGCTCCCGAGGAGACCGCCGTCGGCCCCATCGTCTACGAGACGGTGCACCCGCTCGAGTCCATCCGAGTGCGCCTTGAGCCCAACGAGATCCAACCGATCTCCTTCGACGTGACGCTCACCGGCGTCACCATCCCGTTCTTCGAGGACCGCAACCTGGTTCGCAACCGCAGGACCCAGCGGATCGACGTGAACGTCATCCGTTATCACCAGGGCGGCTGGGCCAGCGGAACGGTCACCGTCGACGGGGAGGACTACGAGCTCTCCGGTGAGGATGCCTTCGGCTTCCGTGATCACTCGTGGGGTGTCCGCCAGGGCGTCGGGGTCGCGCCGACCGACCTGATCGGCTCGAGCAGGCCACCCGATCAGACGCCGCGCCCGGTACCCCGGGGGATCATGACCTGGAGCCCCTCCTTCTTCCGCCGACCTGACGGGTCGTACTACGAGACGGCGATCTTCCTCACCGGTGGTGTGTGGGACTACACCAGCGCCTACATCAACGGCGCCGACGGCACCCAGGCTCCCGTCCGCTCGGCGTCGCCCCGCCTGGAGTACGACACGGCGACCCGCTTCGTGCGCAGCGGCGAGCTCCACCTGGTGATGGACTCGGGCGAGGAGCGTCGGATCGAGGTCGAGGCGCTCGGCGATTCCGGATTCTTTCTGAAGACCGCCGGCTACGGACCCTGGAAGGACCACATCCACGGTTCGTGGCGGGGGCGACTGCACCTCGACGGGGAGTACATAGCGGACTGCTGGGCGAGCGAGCAGCTGGACCTACTGGGCCAGTTCCGTGACACTCCCATACGGGTACGCGAGGGCGACGCCACGGGCTACGGGATCATGGAGAGCATCATCTCGGGGGAGTGGCCCGAGCTCGGTCTGACCGCCGAGTCCGACCGCAGGATCTCCTTCGAGTGACACACCCGGTCACCTCGGCCCACCAGAGCGATCGGACGAACACCATCCGCCCCCCATGGTGACCGACGAGATGGAGCGACACCTCGCGTCGTGGTTCGAGGCCCAGCTCCCGGGTGGCCCCACCGTGGCCTTGGAGGGATTCGATCGCGTCGCCGTCGGGCACTCGGCCGAAACGATCCTTGTGACCCTGACCTACGACGGTGTGCGCCGTGACGTGGTCGTCCGGATGCGCCCACACTCGCCCGGTCTGCTCGAGCCCTATGACCTCGCTCGTCAATTCCAGATCCTGCGTGGCTTGGAATCGACGCCGGTCCGGGCACCCGCCGCACTCTGGATCGAGCCGACGGGCCAGGTGCTCGGTCGGGAGTTCTACGTGATGGAGCGCCTCGCCGGAAGGGTTTACGAGCGGGGCGTGGCCGCGGACCTGGCCGCCGATCCCGAAGGGATCCGTCGCATGAGCGAGGGCATCGTGGCGCAGATCGCCGCCGTGCACCGGGTCGATCTCGTGGCGACCGGGCTCGACCATCTGCCCGACGGGCACGGCTACCTCGAGCGTGAGCTCGACCACTGGGCGGCTGAGATCGAGCGGGTGCGGCGCGGGCCGCTGCCGGCGCTCGAACGCCTCGTCGTCGCCCTGCGCGAACAGCAGCCCGAACAGTCACCGGTGGTGACGCTCGTGCACGGCGATGCCAAACCGGGGAACTTCGGCTTTGTCGGCACCGAGCTCACTGCGGTCTTCGACTGGGAGATGGCGGCCCTCGGTGATCCGCTGGCCGATATCGGCTGGGCCGAGACGCTCTGGGCGCTTCCGGGATCGGTGACCTCCTGTCCCGGCGCTCTCTCCGTCGACGAGTTTGTCGGTCGATGGGAATCGCTGAGCGGTCTCGAAGCGCGGAGCCGTCACTGGTACCGGGCGTTCCAGTCGCTGAAGATGGCCGTGATCCTCCTCGTGGGGGGCCATCTGGTCGACGCCGGCCACAGCGACGACCTGCGACTCGCCGAGATGGCGTACGGCGTCCGGCCGGCGACCCAAGCGGCGTTGCGCGAGCTCGGCGTCGACGGCGCACTCCTCGACGATGGCCCCGTCCTGCCGCGCAAGGAGCGCCGGGATGCGGTGCGCCGTCTGGTCGAGGGTCGGGACGCGCCAACGCGCTAGGGCCCACGATCGCCACCCGGATCATCGAGCGGGCGCACGGCATCACCAGGCAGCCGCGTCACGGCCGCCGGTCAGTCGTGCTCGTGGGCGGCCAGGCTGGCCCCGAGCTGGTCCACCAGGGCGACGGCCACGACACACTGCTCCTGGCTGATCGGTGCGGCGGGCGTGGGGGTGAGGATGAACGTGCCCAGGACCCGGCCGCCCCCACGGACAGCCAATTCGACCTGCTTTGTGGGCAACCCGGCCGTGGCCGAGGGCCATCGCAAAGGATTGAGCCGGACGGTCCCGTCGTTGGCGATCCAGGCCCCCTTGCCCGACGGTTGCTCCCGCGAGAAGCGGCAGTCCTGCAGGCTCAGGAGCTCCCGGAGTTCGCCGGCCACCGCCATCAGGAGGAAATCGGGTTCCTCCCCGCCCGCGATTCTCTCACCGAGGTCGTGCAGCCGCGACAGTTCCAGGCGCCCGCGAGCCGCCGCCAGTTGGTGTTTGCGTCCCCGCGCCGCCAGCTCTCCCACCGCGAGACCCACGATGACGAAGAGGATCTCGGTGGTCAGGTCCGTCTGACGGCTGATGCGGAAGGAACCGTACGGACGGGTGAGCAGGAAGTCGAACGATGCGGCCGACACCAATGCGGCCAAGGCGGCGGCGCCCCGATGGCCCCACGACGCGATGGCCACGGTGGCGACGACCAGGATCAACGCGTCGTTGGCCGCACTCAGGTGGTTGCGACCCGGCACCAGGGCCAGGGCGACGACCACGGGGACGACGACGGCGGCAACCCAGATCAACGCCCCGGGGAAGGAGGCGGAGCGGACAGCGTTGGCGCGAGCACCACCGTGCGCCATGGTCACTCCTGGTCGGTCGAGGTCGGCGAGAGCGTGAGCAGCTCGTAGGTCGGGTTGATCATGGCCAGGCGACCCTTGTGCTTGCCCACCATGCCGTGGGCGACCAGTCGGGTGCCACTGTGCAGGCCGGCGATCGAGCGACGGCCGAAGAAGACCAGCGTCATGCTCTCGCCGCTGCCGTCGACCAGCACGCATTCGAGCGCAGGCGCATCGGCCAGGGACTGCACGCGGAGAGACTTCACCCGACCCGAGACGGTGGTGCGGGCTCGCCATTTCAGCTGGGCGATGGGTTCGGCATCGGCGGGGATCTGTTCGGTCGGGGGCGAGCCGGGGGCCGTGACCGAAGCCGCGGCGGCCTTCCGGGGTTCGCTGCCGAGAAGCGAATCCACGGCGCTCTCGTCGTCGAGCTGCGGCACGACATGGAAGGGGATGATCGTCGCGTTCACGTGCGGCAACTGGCTGACGATGTCCACGATCCGGTCGGCCGTCTGATCGTGCAGGATCCGCTTCCACATCGTCCCGTACGTTCGCCGCGGCAGCAGCATCGTCACCTCGGTGTCCCCGTCCGTGAGTTCCGCCGCCAGTTCGAGCGCGGCACGCCCGAGCCGGCGGTCGGGGCAATCGACGATATCGAGCGGAAGCCGGGCCAGACCCAGGCGCTGCCACCGGGCAATCAGGATCTCCGCCCGCTTGTTGTCGATGTTGAAGTGCACGGCGTGCAGGTCGTCGGGTGTGAGGGTCCGTGCGTACTGGATGGCTCGCGCCGTGGCCAGGTCGATGCGATCGACGAGCACGACGACGACGTGATGGCGCAGCACCTTGGCCTCGCAGGCCTCGACGGCGGCGCCCTCTTCGAGGATGGCGTCTTCGGCCCGGTACTCCCGGTTCATGCGCATGAGGCCGTAGACGAGCAGCGGCATGACGATGACCACCACCCAGGCGCCCTGGGTGAACTCGGCCAGGGCGAAGACCACCACGACGACGGCGCAGACGACGGCGGCAATGCCGTTGATCACGACGCTCTTGCGCCAGTGCTGGTCCCGGTGCTTCCAGTGGTGCATCACCATCCCCGAGCCGGCCATCGTGAAGCCGGTGAAGACGCCGATGGCGTACATCGGGATCAGTGCGGAGACCTTCGCTCCGGTGGCCAGGAGGAGGGCGATGGAGGCACCGGCCAGCAGGAGGATCCCGTTGGAGAAGACCAGGCGGTGCCCTCGGACCGTGAGCATCCTGGGGAGGAAGGAGTCGTCGGCGACGAAGCTGACCAGGAACGGGAACCCGGTGAAGCTGGTGTTGGCCGCCAAGATCAGGATGAGGGCCGTCGCCGCCTGCAGCGAATAGAAGAGGACCTGACCCGCCGGACTCTGTCCGTAGACCAGCTTGCCGATCTCCGACACCACCGTCGGAGTCCCCGAGACGAACGGCACGGCGTGGGTGAGAGCGGCCAGGACCGACACGCCCAGGAACATCACCCCGAGGATGGTGCTCATCAGGACCAGGGTCGTGCGGGCGTTCCGCGCCTGTGGCTCCCGGAAGATGCTCACCCCGTTCGATATGGCCTCGGTCCCGGTCATGGCCGAGCTGCCGTTGGCGAACGCTCGGAGCAAGAAGAAGGCGGAGACGCCGAGGATGAGCCCGCCACTGGCGTGTCCGAGGGGCAGGGTGCCGTGCGAAGGGGTTGCCTTGTGCAGGGTGCCCGCTGTCTCGCGCACGAGGCCCAGCACAATGAGTACGGCCATGTTGGCGATGAAGAAGTAGGTGGGGATGGCGAAGACCTTCCCGGCCTCGCGGATCCCGCGCAGGTTTCCGAAGGCCAGGATCACGACGAAGGCGATCGACATCGGAACGGAGTAACTCGACAGCGCCGGAGCCGCCGAGATGATGGCGTCGGCTCCCGCCGCAACGGACACCGCCACGGTGATCGTGTAGCTGATGAGGAGGGCCGCACCAGCGATCTGGGCGATGTTCGGGCCGAAGTTGTCGCGACTCACGACGTAGGAGCCGCCGGCTTTCGGATAGGAGCGGACGACGTCGCGGTAGCAAATCGTCACCACGGCAAGGACGGCCAGGATGGCGGCCGTCATTGGAGTGACGATCGAGAAGGCGGCCAACCCGGCGATGGGAACGAGGATGCGCAGGATCTCCTCGGTCGCATAGGCCGAGGACGACATGACGTCCGAGGAAAGCACGGCGAGTGCGGTGGGTTTGCCCAGACGCTGTCCGTGGAGATCGTTGCTTACCAGCGGCGGCCCGAGCAGGACCCGCTTGACCCGGTAGCGACGGCTCTCGGGCAGGTTCGCCGCAACCGTGGTGTCGACCCGCGCCGGTGACCGGGTCAGGTCGTGGACCCGCCTCTCCGTCGAGATTTGGCGGTCGGTCTTCGTGTCCGCACTGGCCACCGCATAGGTCTACCTCGTTGCCACCCCGGAGGCGAGTTATGGCTGGTGCAGTGGCTGCTCGGGTCGGGGGCCGCCCGCCGAAGTCCTTGCTCGGTGGCGCCCCCCCCGGGGCCGTGCCGCGCCGGTGGGAGCGGTCAGGCTGCAGGCGGCGATGCTTACGATCGATCGTGTGATTCGTGCGTCGCGCCGGGCGACCCTGCGAAGCGCCGGAAATGGAGGGCCATGATGGTCACCGATGCCGTTCCACCTATTGCGGCAGCCACCGGCCGAGGCGGAAGAGTCCGATGAGGGAGGATGTACGTCAGGCTCTGGCCATCGAGGCCGACGCCGCCATCGAAGAGCGCACGATCGACATCACCACGATCGGGCGGCGTTCGGGCGAACCGCGACGCATCGAGATCGTCTTCTATCGCTTGGACGACGACATCTACCTGAGCGGCATCCCCGCGCCGACGATGCGCCGATGGCTGGCCAACTTGGCCGCCGAACCGCATTTCACGTTTCACCTCAAGCACGGCGTCGTGGTCGACCTGCCGGCGATGGCCGCCGTCATCGTCGATCCCGCCGAGCGTCGACGTGTCCTGCGTGTCTTCGTCGAGCAGTTCAATCGACGCCACGGCGCCGACAGCGAGTGGCCCGAAGCGATCCTCGACGAGTGGGTGGCGCAGAGCCCGCTGGCCAGAGTCACGTTCGCCGAGGACGACTGACCCGAGGATGCAACTCCCAACCCCTGACGATGGCATCGTTCCAGACGTCGCCGGTGAACGATTCGGCCGGTCCTTTGATGCTCGGCTGCGTAGATCACGTCTCCATGACCGTGGCCTTGGCTGGTTGCGTTCCCCGTCTTCCAGCCGGGCTGGACCATAATCGGAGCATATGCAGCCGAGCGCCTTCGTCTCTGACCTCTTGAAGGACCAGGTTGCTCTCGTGACCGGTGGTGCGACTGGCATCGGGAAGGAGATCTCCCGCGCCCTCGGTGCCCACGGAGCGCGCGTCACCCTGGCGAGTCGAAAGCAGGCGAATCTGGAATCGGCGGTCGACGAACTGAGGTCGGAAGGCATCGATGCCACGTTCGGGGTCTGCGACGTCCGCGATGCTGCGGCGGTGCGCGTGGTGGTCGATACCGTGGTGACCGAACGGGGCAGACTCGACATCGTGATCAACGACGCGGCGGGCAACTTCCCTGCCCCCATCTCGAAGATCTCGTCGAATGGTTTCAAGGCGGTGGTCGACATCGATCTGCTTGGCACGTACAACGTCACCCGGTGTGCCTTCGACGCTTGGCTGGCAGAGCACGGCGGCAACATCATCAACATCAGCGCCCCGTTTCAGGACAGAGGGGTGGTGTTCCAGTCCCACGTTGCGGCCGCCAAGGCCGGAGTGGACTCCCTGACTCGGACTTGTGCGGTCGAGTGGGGTCCGTACGGGATCCGGGTCAACGCGATCGCACCGGGCTCGATCGGAGGGACGGAGGGCGTCCGACGTTTCGCCGACGTCGTCACCGATGGCGACGATCGGCCGCGGAACCCGCTGGGCCTGCAGGGTCAGGGAACTGACATCGCGTATCTCGCACTGTTTCTCTGCAGCCCGATGGCCCGGTTCATCTCGGGACAGGTCATTGCCGTGGACGGTGGCGGGTCGGCGGACCTCCTGAAAATGCAGACGGGACGGATCTGAGGTGCGATCTCCGTGCGAGCCGCGGTGTCATGTGGCCCGAACCGGAGCGTTGCGGCCGCAATGACCGAGGAAGAGAACGGATGGGGCCCGGCTCTCGAAGAAATCGAGCGCCGGAAGACGCAGACCCTCGCGATGGGGGGCGAGGCCCGACTTGCCCGGCAGGCGGATCGAGGTCGTCTGAACGCCCGGGAGCGAGTGGCGGCGCTCTTTGACCCGGGCTCCTTCTCCGAAATCGGTCAGCTGGTCGGGACGGCGGCGGATCCACCCGTTCCTGGCGACGCGCTCGTTGCTGGTTCGGGGCTCATCGGTGGTCGGCCTGCGCTGGCCGGAGCCGAAGACGTGACGGTCCTCGGAGGGACCATCGGCAATGGCGCGTCGGACAAGCGCTACCGCCTGTGCCAGTTGGCCCGCCAGGAGCGCGTGCCATTGGTCTTGATGCTCGAGGGAGCTGGGCACCGGGTCACTGATCCTCCAGCCGGCAGGCGCCCCGGTGACCTGATGGGCATGGCCGAACTCTCGGGCGTGGTTCCCATGGTCTGCCTCGTGTTGGGAGCGTCGGCGGGCCACGGTGCCCTGACCGCTCCGTTGTGCGACTTTGCCGTCATGACCGAATCGGCCACGATATTTGCGGCGGGTCCGCCTCTGGTGAAGTCGGCCACGGGCGAGGAGGTGACCAAGGAGGAGCTGGGGGGTCCTCAGGTGGCCGCCGATGCTGCCGGCGTCGTGCAGAACGTCGTGGCCGACGACCAGGAGGCCATTGCGTTGGCCCGGCGGTATCTCGGCTATTTCCCGCTCAATGCGTGGGAGTCACCGCCGCGTCGAGAAGGACCCGAGGCGGAGCCGCGGCGCTTGGATGGCATCTTGGACCTGATCCCACCCAGCCCCCGCCGACCGTACGCCATGGGCCCCGTCCTCGAGATGCTGGTCGACCAGAGTTCACTCCTCGAGATCCAGCCGACCTTCGGGCGCTCCATCGTGACAGCCCTCGCACGCCTGGGTGGGATGAGCGTGGCCATCGTGGCCAACGATCCGAGCGTGATGGCCGGCACCGTCGACAGCGCGGCAGCTGACAAGGTCGCGCATTTCCTCGACGTGATCGGGGCGTTCGGCCTTCCGTGTGTCTTCCTGGCCGACAACCCGGGCGTGCTGGCCGGGACGCTGGCCGAGCGGCAGGGGATCTTGCGTCATGCGGCCCGGATGTTCGCCATGCAGCACCGGCTGGCCGTACCCAAGCTTCACGTCACGGTGCGCAAGGCGTTCGGATTCGGTTCGTCGATCATGGCGATGAACCCCTTCGACGGTCAGACCATCTCGCTGGCGTTTCCTTCCATCACGCTCGGGGCCTTGCCGGCGAGCTCCGACGCAAGCGCCATCAGCGACCCCGAGGAGCGAGCGCGTCTGGCAGCCGAGCAGGCCAATGCCTCCGTCGGCGCAGCCAGCCGGCTGGCCTACGACGCGGTCATCGATCCCCGCGAACTCCGCAACGAACTTCTCTCGGGGCTTTCCTTGGCGCGTGGCCGTATGACGGCACCACGCACGCCGAGAGGATCGGGGATCCTGCCTTGAGCGAGGGACGGTCAGGACGCCAGCTCCCAGACGTGGCCGTCCCGGTCGACGAAGCTGGCCGTGCGGACGCCCCACGGCCGGTCCATCGGCCCGTTGAGGATCCGGATCCCCTCCTCGACCAGCGCAGCGCACACGGCATCGACGTCATCGACGGGAACCGTCAGTTGTAGGCGCGCTCCTGCGTCGGCGGGCGCCATCACGGCCGGTTCGATCAGCTCGGGTACCGCCGCATTGGTCAGGAGGTTGACGAAGACGCCACCGAACTTGAAGACGACCGATTCATCGTCGGCGAAGTGCACGGGAAGACCGAAGGCCCGTTGGTAGAACGCTCTCGCATCGTCGAGGTCTTCTACGAACAGGGTGACTGCTGAGATGCTCTTCGGCCACTGGTTCACAATGCTCCCGGCTGGATCGGTCTGATTCCGGCAGTTGCTCGATCGCGTGTTCGTCGAGACCGGTGAGTGTACGTATGTCCGGCCGAATCAGCTCCGTCCGCTCCTTCGGGGCGTGAAGACGACCGGGTGAGAGCCGCTGCAGGTGCTGCATCCCGGACGTGCGGTCATACCGTCGTGAGAGAGGTCCCGAACCACCGGGTGCGGCTGCCGGTGACCGGTCGGCGCTCTCCGAGTTTGTAGGGCTCGGTGTGCACCGAGGACATCCGACCCACCGAGTGCGTTCCTCACTTGTTGCACTGAGCTTGCGATGACTTTGCACTATCTCGGAGCGCCCTCCTCCAACCCGCGTGTAATTACTTATTGGCTCACCTTCAACTCGCGTGTTAGGACCGTGCCGAGCGGGTTGGCGGCGTCTGTGTTTTTTCTGAGGGTGTCACCTCGCCCGCGGTCGTGATGGCGATGCCGTCCTATTCCAACTACGGTTGCTGAGGCGGGGTCGAAGTCGGGTTCGGCAGGGATCGGCACGCGCGGGGAAACGTGCGGCGGAGAGCAAAGGGGCGCATATGTCTTCATCGGATCGCAACTCCAGGGTTGGGCGTACACCCACACTGGGTGCCATGACGCGGGTTCTGATGGTCGTCGCCGCCATCGGGTCGATGACCGGGCTTGCCCTTGCCGCCGCCGTGGCCACTGCCGCGCCCGCCGGCGCGGTGACGTGCACCGGCGATACCTGGACCAACACGGCTGGCGGGTCCTGGGACACCGCCGGGAACTGGAGCCTGAACGCGCCCCCGACCGGGACCGAGGCCGCCTGTATCACGGCTGCGGGGTCCTACACCGTGACGATCGGTAACGAGACGATCGCCGACTCGGGTGTGGCCGTGACTCTGGGCGCGTCGGGATCGACACCGACCCTGGCCATCGGGAACAGCGGCTCGAGTGAGCCCGCGGTCACCTTCGCCAGCGTCACCACCACCGCCGGCACCAGCCTCACCTTCGACTGGGGCGGCACGCTGACCGTGACCGGGACATTCACCAACGCGGGAACCGTCAGCCAATCGGCCCACGACGCCGGCACCTTCGACATCGCCACCTTCGACAACCAGGGCACCTTCACGACCGGGGGAGGCAGCGCCTACACCTTGCCGTCGTCCGCCGCCACATTCCTGAACGACACGACGGGCATCTTGAGTGTGCCGAGCGCCGCCTCGCTCACCTTCTCGAGCCCGGCCGGTGACACCGGTACCGTCACCCAGGACGGGGTCGTCAACAACTCCGGTACCCTCGTTGTCCAAGACGAGCTGGTGGTCCAGGGCGGGAGCATCTGCGGCACGGCGCCGCAGGTCGGCGTCGACGGCGGTTCGATCGGCACGCTGCACTTCGCCTCGACCGTCACGGCCGGGCCAGCCTGCGGTGGTGCGACCGACAACATCGACATTGCCAACGTGACCAGCAACGGCACGTTGAGCGGGAATATCCCGTCCGCCTACACCGTGGTGATCGGGAACGGCGGGAGCTCGTGTCCCGCCATCACCGTGTCGGGTGCACTGAGCAACGCCGGCACCCTCGATGCGACTGACTGCACCACGCTGACGGCGACGTCGAGTCTGACCAACACCGGGACCATCGATGTCCCCCTCACCGGTTTCGCCGGGGCGACGTTCGTCTTCACGAACTTCACCAACAACGGCCTGTTCGAGATCAATACGACCTCTACCTACACGTTGCCCACGTCCACCTCGACCTTCACCAACGGTTCCAGCGGCACCGTGGACGTCGTCACCGGCAGCGTGTTGACCGTTTCGAGCCCCTCCGCCGTCACCGGTACCTTCACCCAGGACGGCGCGATCGACCTCCCGGGAATCAACGCCTTGACCATCGATGATGCCGTCGTCGTCGACGGGGGGAGCATCTGTGGCGCACCCCTCTACATCGGAGCCGACGGTGGATCGATCGGTACCTTGACCTTCGCCGCGACCGTCGGATCCGGCACGTGCACGTCGGGCTCGTTGAAGGACAACATCGACTTCAACAACGTCGCCAGCAACGGCACGCTGACCGGCAACATTCCCGCTGCCTACACGGTCGAACTGGGCAACGGCGGTTCGTCGGAACCAAACGTCACGTTCGTGGGCGCGATCACCAACTCGGGCACGCTCGAGCCGGGCTGGGAGGGCACCTACACCGACACCTCGACCCTCACCAACAAGGGAACGCTCGAGGTGCCGTCCAGTTCGTTCGCCAGCGTGTACGACTTCACGGATCTCGTGAACAAGGGCAAGTTCGTGGTCGACGCGCCTGTGACCATGTCGCTGCCCACCAGCGGTTCCTTGGACAACACCGGAACGCTCACCGTGGCGAGTGGCCAGTCCCTGGTCGTCTCGAGCACGGCCAGCCCACAGGGCAGCGTGACGCAGGACGGCACCATCGACAACAGCGGAACGCTGAGCGTCGAGGCCCCCGTCTCGATTGCGGGTGGGAGCATCTGCGGCAACCGGTTGAACATCGGTGTCGACGGGGGAGCCGGTCAGAGCTTGAGCTTCGTCGGGGCGGTGGCGGCCGGTCCGGCGTGTGGCACCGGCCTGGCTTCCGATCAGATATTCCTGGCCAACGACACCGGGACGTTGAACGGCACGGTTGCCAAGGGGTACACGGTGCTCATCGGCGACGGCGGATCCTCGTTCGCGCACTACACGTCCAGTGCGACCTCGAACGCCGGGGTGATCGAGGCGCAGGACGGAGCGACCATGACCTTCACCGGCGCATCGTTCACGAACACGGGCACGCTCGAGTTCCCCGCCAACGCCTACACGTCGACCGAGTTCATTTTCAGCAGCAACGTGACCAACTCGGGCAAGATCGTGGCCAACGCGGGAGGCACATTCGTCCTGCCGGCCGGCGACACCTTGACCAACGCCAAGAAGATCAAGATCGGCGGCACCACGACCACCATCAACATCACGGGCTCACTGGACAACACCAAGGTGCTCCAGGTGGGAGCGGGTGACGCGGTGGACGTCTCCGGGACCTTTACCCAGAGCACGGCGGGGACCTTCAAGCCGGGCCTGGCGAGTGCGTCGTCCTTTGGGCTCCTGAACGTCGCCGGAACGGCCAGCGTGGCGGGAACGCTCACCGAGAAGCTTCAGGGCGGTTACCACCCGTCGAACGGTGCGACCTGGGTCGTGCTCAAGTCTGGCGGTCTCGGTGGCACAACCTTCACGACCGTGTCGGGGACGGGGTACTCGGCCAACTACGTGGCGAGCGACTCGAACGTGCAGCTGGCGTTCAGTTGACGCCCTTGGCGGCACGACCGAACCGATGAACTGACAGCCGACGGGTCGGCGTCTCGAGCTCGGTCTGAGCTAGGGGCGCCGACCGTTCGGCATGAGGTCGGACAGGCCCCACTGGCCGAGGGAGTTCAACTGCACGTGGTCTCCGGTGGCCTCGACGATCATGTCGCCGCCGACGTAGATGGCCGTGTGGTACACGGTGGTCCAGTCGGTCTGGGAGTCGCCCCAGAAGACGAGATCCCCGGCCGAGAGCGACGTGAGCGCGACCGGTGTGCCCGCCGTGTTGTACTGATCGTCGGACACGCGGGCGAATCCGACCCCGTCGGCGTTTTCCCATGACGCCAACGCCAGACCCGAACAGTCGTACCCCACGGGGCCGTTCCCGCCCCAGATATAGGGCTTCCCGAGCTGCGCGAAGGCGAACAGGACCGCCCTGTCGCCCGGCGTCGCCGGTCGAAAGAGCAATCCGCTGGTGGGCGGAGCCCCTTGGGCGTCGCCGAACGGGTAGGCCGTCCCGTTCTGATCCTCGATCCAGTAGCCCTTTCCTGACTTGCTCGGGACCACCTTTTGCGTCGGGTCCAGGCCGGGCTGGCCGGCGGCAGAGCCGTAGAAACCTGCGTCACCGAAGTTGAAGACCCCGCCGTCGGCCGCCACCAGCCAGTAGCCGAGACCGTCGGGGGTTCCGGACATCCCCACGATCGGCTGTGCGAGATGGATCGACCCCGTCGATCCGTAGAAGCGAGCGTCGCCGTAGGAGAAGATGCCGCCGTCCGAAGCGACCAACCAGTAGCCGTGGCCGTCCGAGGTGGGTTCCATCCCCACGATCGGCTTGTTGAGCGCGATCGCTCCGGTGGAGCCGTAGAACTGCGCGTCGCCGTAGGAGAAGATGCCACCGTCCGAAGCGACCAGCCAATAGCCGTGGCCGTCTGGTGTGGACGCCATCCCCACGATCGGCTTGTTGAGCGCGATCGCTCCGGTGGAGCCGTAGAACTGCGCGTCGCCGTAGGCGAAGATGCCGCCGTCGGACGCGACCAACCAGTACCCCTTCACGTCGGGGGTCGCGGTGATGCCGACGATGGGGTGATTGAGCGGGAGGCCGGCGGCTGAACCGTAGGTTGCGGCGTTGCCGAAGTTCCACACGCCGCCCTCGGCGTCGGCCAGCCAGAAATTGCCGGAGGGAACGCCCGTCAGCGCGGCGACCCCGGTCCCGGACGTTTGGGGCACCGACGCACCGGCGATGGAGGCCGGAACCACTCCCAACAAGCCGCTGAGGACGACCCCGAAGAGCGCGCGAATCGCAGCGGACACGGGGAACCAGGATTTGTCGAGGCGCTCGCGGGGGGAGCGCACCTCCACGCAGTGCACCCAAGGTGCATCGGCTCGCCGACCCGACTACTTGAGCGCTGCATCGGAGGTGGGTATCGGAACGTGACGAAGCGTTGCGTCGAGCCGCGGATCCGGTCCACTCCAAAGGGTTCTCGTGCCGCCCGGAGGCGTGCTGCGACGAGACCGCCCTGGGGTCGGGACCTGTGTATCGTCGTTGGCGGGCGCAGCGGGCTGACGCGGCGAGCGCTCGAAGTCGACAGGATGCGAAGGCCATGCTTTTCGGGGGGACGTGATGGAAGGTCGACAACCCGGTCGCTTGCACATCGAGCTCGTCCGGAGCCCCGATCGAATCGATGCGCGTGCGGCGGAAGTCGCCAACGCCGGCTGGACCGTCTCCGCCTGGGAGCCGGCCACGCGTGCGGACGACGACCTGCCCAGGACGCTGCCGCGTTGCGATGGCGTGGTGATCGGGGAAGGCGATGGCGCTGCGGTGGACCCGCCGTCGGTGACGACGACGGTTGTGCCCCTCCGCCGCTACCCCCGTCCGTCCCAGGGGTCATGCTCGGGAGAGCGGACCACCGGCATCCTCCTCGTTCTCATCTCGCCCAAGCAACCCGACGCGGCCCAGGACCTACGCGACTGGGGCGACTTCGTCCATCTCCGGCACATCGCGGAGGCGGCGGTGCCCGGTTATCGGACGATGACACCGTGGGAGAACGAGTCACCTGCGGGTCCACGGTATTGCCATCTCTACGAAATGGTCGGGGACGACCCTCAGCGCACCTTCGAGAGCATGACCCCGCTGGTTCGTGGCCGCCTCGACGACGCATCGTTCACGCGATGGTCCTGGCATCCCCAGCTCATGATCGACGAGTCCCGCACCTACCGCCGGATCGACCCACGCTGAGGAGTGGGCGGTCACCCTCAAACAGCTCCGATGACGGCTCCGAACAGGGAGTATCGCTCGAGGGTCCCGGTTGATCCGTCCCGGGAGGAGCCGGCGGTCCGTCCAGGGCGCCCTTGACCGCTGTATTCGGGTGACCTAATATTAGGGCCACCTCAGGAACGCACTCACGGCGCGAAGGACGATATGTTCAAAGCGAAGACACGACGGACCCCAACGGGCATGCGGCGGGTCGATTTCGTTCGGGTCGTGATCGACGGAGAGGAGAAGCATGCCCAGCTGGTCGGGGTGGGTTATCGCCTTCCGGCGTGCCGGCCGGCGAGCCTCGCCCTGGCCGCGCAGCTGGTGAGCGAGGGCACGCCATTGGTCACTCGTCATCTCGGGGACCCTCGTGTTGCGGCCACCGGAACGGGTGGCTGAGCGTGTTCGTCTGTCACTGCGAAGCGGTCAACGAGCAGACCGTGGACGCCGCCATTGCGTCGGGGGCGCACACCGTCGACGACGTCACCCAGCGCTGCCGGGCCGGTGGTGGGTGCGGCTCGTGCCATCGGCTGTTGGAGGCGATGATCGACGCCGCCGCTCCGGAGCTTGCGGTGGCGGGTGCCACCGCCGCCTGAGACGCGCCAACGACCACCCCGATCCCTGCTGGAAGCAAGGTCTAGGCTCCCCGGAGCGGCTCTCATGGAGGTTGTGTGGAAGGCCACACGGACGTAATCGAGCTCTTGAACGAGGTACTGACGGCCGAGCTGACGGCGGTGAACCAGTATTTCTTGGATGCCAAGATGCTCGGCAATTGGGGCTACGCGGAGCTGGCCGCGCGCTTCAGGACCGAGTCGATCGGCGAGATGAAGGACGCCGACGAACTGATCGAGCGCATCCTGTACCTCGACGGTCACCCCAATGTGCAGCGACTGGGTGCGATCCGAGTCGGGGAGGATCCGGCAGAGAAGCTCTCACTCGCGCTCGACCTCGAGCGCGAGGCGATCGAGCGGCTCAACCGGGGCATCGCGGTGTGTGTCGACCGCGGCGACAACGGGAGTCGCGCCCTTCTCGAGACGATCCTCACCGGCGAGGAGGGGCACGCCGATTGGGTCGAGCAGCAACTCAGCCTGATCGACGACATCGGGCGCGACCTCTACCTGACCCAGCAGGTCCGTGACTAATCTCGCCGGCGACCGCTACCGGCCCGTCGAGCACCACCCCCCCGTCGAGGAGTACCTGCAGGCCATCGAATCGCTCGGTGAGGCCGGCACGCCGGTCATCCAGGCTCGCTTGGCCGAGCGTCTGGGACGATCTGCACCGACCGTCTCGGAGATGCTGGACCGCTTGGTGGCCGATCACTACATCGAGCGTGACGGTCGCCGTATCGTCCTGACCTCGCAGGGCCAGGCCGTGGCGCAGAGTGTCATCCGAAAGCACCGCCTGGCCGAGTGCCTTCTCGTCGATGTCATCGGTCTGCCTTGGCATCTGGCTCACGAAGAGGCGGGCCGATGGGAGCACGTGATCTCCGACGAGGTCGAGGCCCGGCTCGTGGAGATCTTGGGCGATCCTGGGACCTGCCCGCACGGGAACCCGATTCCCGGGAGTTCCAACGCCGATCCGGATCGTTCCGACTTCGTGGCGCTGGCCGACGTCGACCCCGGTCAGCGGGTCCGTTTCCAGCGTCTCGACGAAGAGGTGGAGCTCGACGAGGAGTCGTTGCGGTACATCTCGGATGCCGGGTTCATCCCCGGCGCCACGGCCACGGTGACCACGAGGGCACCCGACGGAACCGTCGTGCTCGACGCCGAGGGCGTCTCGCTGGCCCTCGGGCTCGCCCTGTGCCAGAAGTTCTTCGTCGTGGCTGCCTGATCGTCAGTCCCGCACGTCTCCGTTCCTCGTCCGCACCTGGTGACACCTCTCCACCCCGTGGATGGTGGGACGAACCACGTGCCGCAGAGGTTTCACCACGAATGTGATGACATGCTGATTCCGGCGCTCCTACCTGGGAGGGAGTGCAACTTCTCTGTTGCACCGGGGTTGGTTCACCTATAATCACCATGAAACCGAGTTGGATACTAGAAATTAGGGGTTCACGATGAGCGGGATTCACGACCCACGACTTGTCCGGCGCCACGATGACCGCTGGGAAGTCCGCTGCCGGGAGTGCCAGTCGGGGGAAACCGAGCTCATTCCGCTCGGCATCGGCATGCCCCTCGTCGGGGAACGCGAGGCTCGCCGTATCGTCGAGAACCACGCGGACGACGCGATCCTGCTCTTCGCCCGGCGCTAGGCCGCCGGCCGAGGCGCGGCCAACACACCCTCGGGCGGACACAGGGTCCCGTCCCGGGGCGACCCGGCGGCTGAGTTCCCGGCCGCCGGCCTCCTTCGAAATCGCGCATGGCTGGCATACTCGGATCCATGGCACCGCTCGAGCTCGTGGATCCTGGCCGCTCTCGCCCTGGTGCTGACCTCCCGGTGCGTCGTGAACGGTCCGTGACGGCGAGGGTCGGCCTTGTCATCGCCGCGCTCTTCGTGGCCGGCACCTGCGGGTTGTGGCCCGCGGCCTCGGCCCTGGCGACCACCACCACCACCACTCCCACTCGCCCCCACCCGGCGCTTGCCCCAAAGAGCGGGTCCTACGTGTTCACGCTGACCTTCGACGGCAGGGCCCGTGACTACCGTCTCCACGTCCCACCCGCGGCGGCGAGTGGGAAACCGCTGCCTCTCGTGCTCAACCTCCATGGCGCAACACAGAACGGGCAGCTCGAGGAGCTCACCTCGGACATGGATCCGAATGCGGACCTGAACGGCTACTTGGTCGTGTATCCCGATGGCACACGTATCTCCAAGGTGCTCACCCCCGATCCGGTGGCCAAGAACGCGCAGTACGGGTGGAATGCGGGTCAGTGCTGCGGACTCCCGGTCACCAAGCACATCAACGACGTCGGCTTTCTACTCAAGGTCATCGCGGATGTTGCGGCCAAGACGCCCGTGGACCTGCGTCGGGTCTACATGACCGGCATCTCGAACGGCGGCATGATGGCGTACGCCATGGCGGCGGAGGCGTCTGACCACGTCGCCGCCATCTCATCGGTGTCGGGGCAGGTCGAGATCCCCGAGATCCACCCGACCCGGGCCGTGCCGACCATGGAGTTCCACAGCGTCAACGACCCCATCGCCAAATTCGACGGCACGCCGAACGCCGACCCGAAACTGCGACTCTCGGTGATGCAGGGCATCGATCAGTGGGTCAAGGCGGATGGATGCAGTGCGACTGCCCACTCGGGCCCCACCATGGTGGGTGCCGTCGGGACGGTCTCGGCGGGGGAGACGGCCACGCCGATCACCTATACCCACTGTCGTTCTGGCAGCGAGGTCGCACTCTGGCGCTTTACCGGATCGGGACATGTCTGGCCAGGCAGCCCGCTCAACACCGGCCCGAAGAAGAACTGGATCCTCGCCGGCGTCGGGCGAGGCATCGTCCTGGTCAATGCCAACGAGACGATGTGGCAGTTCTTCGAGAAGTACTCGCTCCCGCCGAGCCGGCGCTAGGGGAGAGATGCCACGGTCACCCGTCGACCGCCCGGCGCGTGACACCGCCACCGGCCGAGTCCGAGATCTCGTGCGCCTCGTCGACGACGGCCGTCACGATGTTGGCCACGACCCCGCGCCCGGACCGCTGGCGCTGCGTGGCCAGGGAACCCCACAAAATACCCATCAGGACGAGGGCCCCGGCCCAGAAGGCCGCAAAGAGGAAGCCGAGCAGACCCAGCAGTATCGCCAGCGTGAGCAGCACGAGCGCGTAGAGATTCGTGCGATCAGGCCCGCGCGGTGCCGCATCGTGACGCACCGTCATGGGCTCGGGGGTCGAGGTCCGCTCCTGCCTCGCTCGTCGAGAGGACCGCGTGGCGAAGCGTCCCTTGGCGTCGCGTTTCGGTGGTGATCCCTTCGTTGCCATGAGGCCTCGCTTACTCGGCGCTCGTGTCCACGGGCGTCTCGGGGGGCGCCGCCGGAGGCACGGAGGCGTCCTCGCGCTGATTGCTCCGGTTGATGAACCGAAGCTGCACGATCCGGGCTGCACCGACGATGAAGACGGCGGCTGCGCCCAGGAGCGCAGCGAGCAGGAGATCGATCCCGAGCGGGATGCGCCAATGCAGGCCGAAGAACGTGGCATCAGTTGCGTGGAGATTCTCCAGGATGAAGACCAACACGACCACCAGCACGACGATGGCGATGGCGACGAACGTCCATGACGCCGAGATGCGCGTCGGTGAGGGCGCCGGCGTTCCCGTCGCCTCGGAGGTCTTCGTTCCCCGGTGGGTGTGCATCGTCACGAGCTCGCCTCCCGGTGTGCGTTCGTTGCGCGGGTGTTCCGCGACTGGATGGGTTTCTCCCTCGGTGAGGCAATACCCGAGGGGACGGAGGTGAACCAGGAGCGGCCCCTCCGAGCGATGTCGCCGCGTCCGGGAGCCCGAGACGCCCGATTTGGTGCAACTCGTGTGGATCTGTTGCGTTCGTGGCTGCGCAGCGGCGATCTGCGGATCTCCGGGCTCCCCCCGCCGCGTTACGGCTCGTGGGGCTGGGACCGCAACAGCGAGCGCAGATGGCCCTCGACGATGTCCTTGATGGATTGGTGCGGCTCCCCACCCTCTCCGTCTTCGAAGTGGCGGACGACGTCGATCGCCATGTCGTGGGCCACCACGTGCTCGATGTGGCCGAACAACTTGACGGCCCGGAGCTTCTCCGACAGGGACAGGCTCGACACCGAGGCGGACCCCTGATCGATCGCCTGCGACCACGGGAGGCCTTCGAACCCGTCCTTGACCGCGGCCAGCATTGCCCCTGCTCGGCCGAATCGACCGGCAAGCCACCGTTCCAGCCAGTACTGCGTGTTGCGGTAACCCAGGGAGAAGTCGCTCTCCCGGAATTTCTCGTCGAAGAAGCCACCGAAGTGAAAGAGGAACTCTCCGGAGAGCTGCCGTTCGGGCGAAAGGTCGATATGGGGGTCGACCTCGGGTGAGATCACATGGACGACGACCTCGGACTTGTCCTCGAGGCCGGCGGCCTGGAGGAGCAGGTCCTCGATGGTCCCTGCCGGCGTGGGCGGTGCCGGGGCTGTCCCGCTCTGCGCGTGCACCTGGGTGGCAATGGCCGCCCTTTGATCGGCCATGCTCTTGGCCAGTGCCGGCAGGGTGTCGTCGACCCGCCCCTCGAGGGCGCCGGCGATCTCCTTGATCCAGGCGATTCGCTGGTTGGTCTTCTCCAGAGTCTTCAAGTCGTCGTACAGGCTCTGTGAACTCCGGATGTGGTCGACGTGCAGCAGTGTCGAGAGCCATGTCGGCGTGTCGGGGCCGAACCACGTGCCGGTGAACGACGGGGGCCCACCGGGTTCGATGTTGAGCACGACGATGACGCGGTCCCAGTCGGGCGGCGCCTCGGAGGCATCGTCGATGGACGCGATCAGATCGAGCAGGCGCCCGAGCGGCTGGTTGTCGAGATCGCCCCCGTCGGAGAACCACATGGTCAAAGGACCTTCGGCCGGCATCACGATGCCGTTCGCCCGATAGTCCTCCATCTCGCCGGTCCTGTCGAGCCGCATCGGGAGGAAGCCGACCGGGGTCGAACCGGAGGCCATCGCGCCCTGAATATGGGCACAGAAGTCTTCGATCGTCGAGGACGAGGTGAGGGTGGCCCGATAGAAGTCGACGTAGGTGCTGGCGGTGAGGGGTTCCGAGACCGAGGACTCTGGACGGTGTTGCACGAGCGAATAGGTGAGTCCGCCGAGTGCGGTAAGGGCCATGGAGAGCGAGACGGGCACCGTCTGCGCCGCGGCGCGCTTCCCCGGGTCGATCCGCGCTCCGAGTATTGCTGTGGCGGTGGCCAGCAACCCGTCCATGGAGAGCGGGGACGTTGCCTTCGCACCCGCTTCCAGATGCTCGATGCTGGGGAGGTCGACCCACGTCTTGCGCATGATGTCGACCGGGTCGTCGCCGCACAGCAGGGCGCGCGTGGCAACGAGACCGGTGATCGAACCGGCCGAGGCGGACGCGACGGCATCGATGACCAGTTCGCCTTCGGACGCCTGGACCGCCTTGAGGAGCGCGGCCAACGCGCCTCCCTCGTAGGCCCCCAGGGAGACGGCGCCCGGCAACATCAGCGCGATCCGGGTGACCATGGCCAGAGCCTATGGACGGAGCCAATTGGACACAAGGAGTCGGCTGCAGCAACGCGCCAAGAGAGAAGGCGCGAACAGGGATGCAACCGACGTGCCCGAACCGGGCCGATGCTCAGCGCCGCAATCCGATGGCCCGCACGAAGCGGTTGATCTGGCGGTTGCCCTCCCGGTAGATGACCCGTCGGACCTCGCGTTGCGCGGCCCCGCCGGCCGCACCCGTCAGACCGTCGCGGCGATAGCCGTGTTCGACGGCCTCGACGTTGCCCATGTCCCGGGCCAGCCGGTAGAGCTGGCTGCGCGTCGTGCTCACGACGCCACCTCTTCCTTGCCCGCTCGGTCGGCCAAGACGATCCGCTCGACGATGGCCCGCACCACGGTTGGGTCCTCGGTCCGCTCGAGCAGGGTGAGGTCCTCGGGGGACACGCCCACACATCCCAGACCACCGTCGTCGAAGTCCTGGCGCCGCCAGGCCATCCAGGCCGAACCGTCCTCGTCCTCGCCGTTCTGCTCGACCGCATTGACGAGGGCCACCAGCGCGATGCGGCCCTCGGGGTCGATGTCGTACTCGATGCAGAGCATGCCCTTCCCTATCACCCCCCGGAGCCCGGGACGAGCGACGGTGGGCGGCTCGGCCACACGCGCCGTCCTGGCAGGTCGAGAGCATGTTCCGTCGGCCCGCGGCGACCAGACCGGCCTCGGGTGGCGCAAGAGCGGGACCGACGGGGTCCGCCGCAGCACCCAGGTCGGGGCGGCTAATTTCAGCAGTTCCCAACAACGGGCCCGGCAGCCCAACCCGAAGGTAGAGGTAGGACGTGGAGCACTTGGTCGGGCCCTTGAGTCACTCGGTGATCCTCGGGGCGAGCTTCGAGCACTTCTTGGCCCAGTGGGGCTACGTCGGGATCTTCGTCCTCAGTTTCGTCTCGGCCATGGGCCTGCCCGTGGGAGCCGAGGTGGCCGTGATCTACGGCGGCGTCCTGGCCAGCGGCCAGATCTCCGGTGAGAAGCCCCTCAACGTGGTGGTCGTCATCATCGTCGCGCTGGCCGGCGAGTTGCTCGGCGACGTGGCCGGGTACTCCATCGGTCGCTACGGCGGTCGGCCGCTGGTCGACCGTTTCGGCAAGTACGTCCTCTTGACCCACAAGGACCTCGACCGGGCCGAAGCCTGGTTCGCCCGGCGGGGGGAGCCCTTCGCCCTGTTCGGTCGCTTCATCCCCTTGCTGCGCTCCTTCGTCTCTTTCGCCTGCGGGTTGGGCGAAATGGCGATCGGCAAGTTCATGCTCTTCACCTTCATCGGTTCGGCCATCTGGGTGACGGCCCAGGCCCTGGTCGGCTACAGCCTGGGGTCCAGTTACGAGCACGTGCTCAAGGCGTTCAACAGCGCGGGGTACGTGTTCGCCGTGCTCTTCGTGCTGGCCGTCGCGGCCGGTCTGCTCTACCGGTGGCGCGAGTACAAGAGGCAGACCGGCGAACCGGTGCCGGAGCCGGACGCCGAAGCCGACGTGTGATCTCTCGGCCCCGTGGCCACGGGGGCTGCAGCCGATCCAACCCGACTGCAACCGGACCGCCACGGGTCATTGACATCGCCTGGTCACGGGCCTCGCGCCCGGACGATTTCGGCGCCACACGGGGCTGAATCGCTGCACTTGCTCACGTCGGACCGTTGATCCTCGGTTGCCTCGGTGTTACCGTCCCGAGAGGTTTGCTTGGGGAGGGGAGCCGATGGCGGAAGCACGGGACAGGCGTCCGTTGTTCGCTCGAGGGGGAGGAGAACCGATGCGCGGTCGTCACCACCGCGCCGCATCCATGACCGGGCCCATCGAAGGCGGTCCCGCGTTGCGCCCGTTGATCGGCCCGGCCGGGCCGGCCACCTGAGCGATTCCTGCGGGACGACGAAGGTTCATCGTGACCACGAATTCCATGCGCATGCCGACGGTGCCGGTCCTCGTCATCGGCTTCTGGGCCGTTGCGGGACTGGCCGCGCTCACCGTGGCGCTCGCTCGCACCGTCGGCGCCGGCTGGCCGGGTGCGACAACGATCTGGCTTGCGGTCGCGCTGACCGTCCTGATGGCGCTCAGCTGGATGTGGCCCATCATCATCCACGTCGAAGGGGAGTCGGGCCCGCTCAATTTCAACGAGGGCTTCCTTGTCCTCTTCTTGTTGCTCGTGCCGCCGGCCATGGCCGTCCTGATCTTCGGCGTCGTGTCCATCTCGGCCCTGGCCGTGCGCGAACGGAGCCGGAGCCCGCTCAAGTCCGTCTTCATCTACGGGCAGGTCGTCTCGTCGGCGGGAGTCGGTGCACTCGTCTTCGTCGCTCTCGGTGGCTCCGCCGACGCCCTCGGCTATGCCCAGGTGGGTGCCTCCCTGGCCGCGGCGGCCTGTGCCTTCGCGTTCGCCGCGCTGGCCAGCATCTCCATCGTGGCCATGCTGGGCATGCCGTGGCGCGGTGTCGTCTTCGGTGGACTCAGGGGCAAGCTCCTCATCACCGTCGGCGGGATCAGCGTCGCCATCCCCGCCGGTCTCCTCCTGGCCGAGCATCCGGCCTACCTGCCGCTCGCCTTGCTCCCCGCCGTCATTCTGCGTGTGGTCGGGGCGGGACAGTTCGCCGCCCGACGCGACCGGGCTCGGCTGCGCGGTCTCTTCGAGGCGACCCTCGACGTGAACCGGGCCATGGGGACCGACGCCACCCGGGCCGCCGTCCTGGCCACCACCGGCACCCTGCTGCGCGCCCCGGACGTGTCGCTCGGCCTGACCGAGCCGGCCCCCGGAGAGCTGGCCGCCGCCATGGAGGTGGGCGAGGACACGCTGTGGCTCCGAGCATCGGGGCGACGCTCGTTCGATCCCTTCGACGAGGCGGACAAGACGCTGCTCGACGCCATGGCCTCCGTGGGGTCGATCGCGCTGGCCAACACCCGCCTCTACGCCGAGGTCCAGCAGCAGAAGGACAGGTTGTCGATCATCACGAGCAGCCTGGGCGAGGGCGTGTGTGCTGTCCGGGAGACGGGCGAGATCACCTTCATGAACCCCGCCGGAGCCGCCATGCTCGGATGGTCGGCCGAGGGCACCGGCGCCGACGGCACGCCGATCGTGCCCGAAGACGGGACGCTCGGTTTCCTGCTCGACCCCGCCATGAGGGCCATCGCGCTCCGGCGCACGGTGACCAGCTACGACACCCGTTTCGACCGGCCCGACGGTACCCACTTCCCGGTCACCATGACGGCCTCACCCGTCGTCGGCGACGAGGCGCCCTCGGGTGCGGTCATCGTCTTCCGCGACACGTCCGAGCGCAAGGCCTTCGAGGAGCAATTGGCCCGCCAGGCCTTCCAGGATGCCCTGACCGGGCTGGCCAATCGTCGCCTCCTCCTCGATCACCTGGATCACGCCCTCTTGCAGGCGGACCGCAACGGGAGCCAGGTCGGCGTGCTCTTCTGTGACATCGACCGCTTCAAGGTCGTGAACGACAACCTGGGCCACCAGGTGGGGGACGAGCTCTTGCGGGTGATCGGGGAGCGTCTCCGTCGGGCGGTGCGCCCGGGCGACACCCTGTCCCGATTCGGCGGCGACGAATTCGTCATCCTGCTCGAAGGCGTGCACTCGGCCGAGGACGCCCAAGAGGTGGCCGAGCGCGTCCTGGGCGCGCTGCGCGACCCCATCATCCTGAGCGCCGGCCACGAGGTCGTGGCGACGATGAGTATCGGCATCGCCCTCAGCGGGTATGGCACCTCGCGCGACGACCTGCTCCATGACGCAGACGTCGCCATGTACCGGGCCAAGGACCGTGGGCGCGGGGGTCAGTTCGCCCTGTTCGACGTCGACCGCATGGGCGGGCGCTCGGCGGGGCGGCTCGACCTCGACACCGCGCTGCACCACGTGGTGGAGCGCTCGGAGGTCGAGGTTCACTACCAGCCTTTGGTCGCGCTCGACGACCGGCGCATCGTGGGGGCCGAGGCACTGGTGCGCTGGAACCATCCGGAACACGGAATGCTCTTCCCGAACGAGTTCATCCAACTGGCGGAGGACAACGGCACCATCTTGCCGATCGGACGGGCCGTGCTCGAGCAGGCGTGTCGGCAGGCCCGGATCTGGCAGGAGCGCTTCGGGATCGACCTCCAGATGGGGGTCAACCTCTCGGCCCGCCAGTTCCAGGAGGCCAGCCTGGCCGACGACATCGCCGGGGTGCTGCGCAGCACGGGTATCGAGCCCTCGCAGCTCTGCCTCGAGATCACCGAGAGTCTGGCCATGGACGACGTCGAGGTGACGACCGAGATCCTCACCCGCCTGCACGGGCTCGGGGTCCGGCTCGCCATCGACGACTTCGGGACCGGCCACTCGTCACTCGGGTACCTGGCCCGCTTCCCGATCGACGTGGTGAAGATCGATCAGAGCTTCGTGCGCGACATCGACCGCGATCCGGTGAAATCCGCCATCGTCTCGGCGGTCGTCGCGCTGTCGAGGGCTATCGAATCGACGACGGTGGTCGAAGGGGTGGAGACGGCGGCACAGCTCGAAGAGCTCAAGGACCTCGGGTGCGATGTGGCCCAGGGGTTCTACTTCGCCCGGCCCGTGCCGGCAGCCGGGTTCGAACGGCTGCTCGCCAGCATGGTCAGCCCGGGTCCGCCCGACCTGCGGGTCGTGCGGGGCACGGCCCGGGCCGGATAGCCCGCGTCGATTCCGTACGGTCCGGCACCAGGGCTACTCTGACTCCGCCATGTCCGATCAGGGAGCGCCGCCGAGGGACCACGCGTCGTCGCCGGCGCCGTCGGGCGCCCCGCTGCGGGTGCTCATGGCCAAGGTCGGCCTCGATGGCCACGACCGCGGCCTGCGCGTGGTGGCCCGCATCTTGCGCGATGCCGGCTGCGAAGTCGTCTACGCCGGGTTGCGTCAGTCTCCCGAGAGCATCGCCGCCATGACCGTGCAAGAGGATGTGGACGTCGTCGGCGTGTCCATGCACAACGGGGCCCATCTCACGCTGGCCCCGGCCGTGGTGGGCGCCCTGCGCGACTCGGGCCTCGAGACGCCTGTCGTCGTGGGTGGCATCGTCCCTCCCGGCGACGTCGCGGTGCTCCTCGACGGCGGGGTGGCGGCCGTACTCGGCCCCGGTGCGTCCAACGAGGAGGTCGTGGCGACCGTGCGCGCCGTCGCCTCGGCCACTTAGCCGGAGAGGGCGAGGCGCAGCGCCTGCTGGAGCAGGGGTACGGCCTCGTGCCAGTCGCCGACGATGCCGAGGTCACAGTGGTCGAACACGGGCGCCGTGCGGTCCTCGTTGATGGCGAGGACGGTCCCCGCGGCGCGGACACCCACCATGTGGTTGAACTTTCCGCTCAGGGCGATCGCCACGTAGAGGCGGGGGGCGATGGAGCGTCCGGTGATGCCGAGCTGGCGGGCTCGGGGCGCCCATCCCTTGTCGGTCACCTTGCGCGTGGCGGCCAGTTCCGCACCGAGTGTGGCGGCCAGAGGGGAGAGGAGCGCGTAGTCGTCGGGATCGACGCCGGCGCCCACGCCGATCACCGCCTGTGCCCGGGCCAGTGTCTCGACGTCGTCCGTGCGGCGCTCCCCGAGCAGCCGGATCCTTCCCGACGACGGCACCGTGCGCGTGCGGGTCGTGGCCGTGGTCACTGCTGCCGCTGCGCGGGGAACCGGTGTCGGCAGGACCCCGGGACGGATGGTGACGAGACAGGTGCCACTGCGGGCCGAGATGTCGGCGACCAGGGCGCCGGCGAAGGCGGGCTTGGCCGCGATCAGGGTGCCGTCCTCGACGGACAGCGCGATGGCGTCGCCGACCAGTCCCGAACCAGTGGCCGCGGCCGCCCGGGCCGCCACCTCCCGCCC
This sequence comes from uncultured Acidimicrobiaceae bacterium, assembly GCA_963754445.1. Taxonomy (GTDB): domain Bacteria; phylum Actinomycetota; class Acidimicrobiia; order Acidimicrobiales; family RAAP-2; genus Bog-473. The sequence goes on from CAVWFT010000001.1 coordinate 975,796, forward strand.
GAAGGCGGTGCTCGGGGCCAGGACGGCCCATGGTGTGTCGGACCGCAGGTAGTCGGCCAGCGCGACGGCGACGTCGTCGGAACCCGTGGGTCCGGTCAGCTCGACCATGACGTCGGGCTCCCGGCCGGCCGCCGGCAACGTGCCGGCCGAGTCCCCGGGGGCCAGGATCTCGACCCGGCCTCCCACCTGGTCCGCCAGGTCGAGGGCGGCACCGAGGAGCTCGCCCCCGACGGCCGGTCGACCGGGCTCGAGCAGCACGGCGACCACCGGACCGTCCGGCTCGTGCGCCCGGGCGGGTCTCTCGACGTGCGTCGTCTCGTGCGGGGCGGCGCTGCCCGACAGCGCGCCGCGCCGGAGCAGCGCGCGCACCGCCGTCTCGACCTGTTCGCCCAGCGGTCCCTCGAGTATCTGCAGCGCCCGGCCGTGCTCCATCGGATGGGTGGGTCCGACCACGGTCGGGCTGGCCTCGAGACCCCACGGCCCGGGGCCCAGCTCCGCCGCCTCCCGCCGCGTGATGCGCTCGGCCGCCACCGCGGCGCGCCCGGCCGGGTCGACCTTGCACGGGTCGCAGAGCCGCTCGGCCACCGAGAGCACCGCCGGCAGGTCGATCTCCACCTCTTGGACCCCGTCGTCCAGCTCGAGCTCGACCCGGAGCGAGGCGCCCAGGTCCTCGATCGCTTTGACGCCACCGGCGAAGGGCAGCCCGAGCAGTTCCGCCAGCTCCGGGCCGACCTGTCCCGTCTCCCCGTCGAGCGAGTTCCGGCCCACCAGCACGAGGTCGAAGGCGTCCCCGGGAGTCGTGGACAACGCCGCCGCCAGCGCCCGGGCCGTGGCCAGAGTGTCCGACCCGGCGAACGCGTCGTCGCACAGGTGCACGCCGGCGTCCGCGCCCCAGGCCACCGCCTCGCGCACGACGTCCTCCGCACTGGGTGGCCCGAGGGTGAACGCGCTGCAGCTGCCGCCGGTCGCCCGGGCCAGGAGGACGCCCTCTGCGACGGCGCGTCGGCAGTACGCGTTCATCTCGAGATCGACGCCCTCGCGGACGAGCCGCCCGTCGACGAGCTGCATCGACTCCGCCACCGGGATCTGCTTGGCCAGCGCGGCAATGCGCAGTGGTCCGCCCGGAGGCCGGCTGCCCGTCACGAGCCCGGCCCGGCCCGGGTCAGCACGAGTTCCCCGGTCGCCGGTTGGTCGTCGGTGGCCGGCGTGTACACGGAGCGCTTGCCACGGGTCCACGATGCCGCCGCCGCAGCGAGGCTCATCACGATGGCGAAATCGAACGCCGCGTCGAGTCCCCTCGTGAAGGGGCCGGCGATGAGGCTCGGGAAGAAGCTGCGCTGGGCCAGCGCCGCCTGCTGCGTCGTGGTCAGGTTGGCCAGGGTGTGGGCGCCGATCAGATGGGCCACCGGGTCGTAGCCGAGGAAGGCGGCGAAGAGGGTCGAGATCGGAGGCAGGTGCGAGGCCTGCTCGGCCACCGGAGCCGGGACGCCGTGGGCCAGGAGGCCGCTCGACACGTTGTGGGGCAGCGCATCGGCCAGTCCCACGATCATCAGCGAGAAGAAGATCCCGATGGAGATCACCTGGGCCGAGTTCTGGAAGGTGGTGTTCATGCCCGAACCGGCACCGCGGTGCTCGGGCGGGAGGGAGTTCATCACGCCGGTCCGGTTGGGAGCGCCGAACGAGGCCATGCTCAGCCCGGTGAAGAAGAGCAGGACGGCGAAGACCGGGTAGGAGAAGTCGATCGGCATCGCCTCGAGGAGGGCGAAGCAGATTGCCGTCCCGATCATGCCGCCGGTGGCGAAGGGACGGGGCCCGAAGCGGTCGGAGAGGACACCGGAGACCGGGCCGGCGATGAACATGCCCACGGTGAGCGGGATCATCGCGATACCTGCCCACAGCGGGGTGGAGGAGAAGGAGTATCCGTGCAGCGGGAGCCAGATCCCCTGGAGCCAGATGATCAGCATGAACATCAAGCCGCCGCGGCTGATGGCGGCCAGGAAGCTGGCCGTGATGCCGGCGGTGAAAGCGCGGATCTTGAAGAGGCGCAGGGTGAACATCGGCTCGGGCACGCGCACCTCGATGATGCAGAACGTGACCAGCAGAACCACGCCCAGGCCGAGCGACGTGAGTACACGCGGGCTGGTCCAGCCCATGGCGTGACCGCCGTACGGCTCGATCCCGTAGGTGATGCCCACCATGACGGCCACCAGTCCGAGGGCGAAGGTGGCGTTGCCCCACCAGTCGATGTGGGCCGAGCGCCGCTGACCCAGCTCGCGCAGCTGCAGGTAGCCCCAGACGGTGGCGAAGAGGCCGATCGGCACGGACACCAAGAAGATGAGGCGCCAGTTGATCGGGGCCAGGATCCCGCCCAGGATCAGCCCGATGAACGATCCGCTGAAGGCGGCCGCCTGGTTCACTCCGAGGGCCATGCCGCGTTGGGTCTCGGGGAAGGCGTCGGTCAGGATGGCGGACGAGTTGGCCATGAGCATGGCGGCCCCCACGCCCTGGAAGATGCGCATGACGATCAGGTACATCGCCGCGGCGTCCCCGGTCATCCAGGTCACGCTGAGCGCGAGCGAGAAGAAGGTGAACACCGCGAAGCCGAGGTTGTACATGCGCACCCGGCCGTACATGTCGCCCAGGCGGCCCAGCGTGACCACGAGGACGCTGGTCGTCACGAGGAAGCCGAGGATCATCCAGAGCAGGTAGAAGCTGTTGCCCGGGAGCAGCGGGTTGATGCCGATCCCCCGGAAGATGTCGGGGAGCGAAATGAGCACGATCGAACCGTCGATCGTCGCCATGAGCATGCCCAGGGTGGAGATGAAGAGGGCCACCCACTTGTAGTTCGCCGGCAGCGGAGCGGTGGCGTCCGGATGGCGCAGCCACGCCGGTGCCGCGCTCACGACGTCCACCGCCCGATTCGGGGGGAGGCGATCGATCTCCGGGCATGCGGCGGCGAGGAGGCGAAGCGTCCGATCACTCCAACCTACCCGCGGGCCCGCGGTGCCTCGGTCGGCGGCCGACTCAGCGACCGAGCGCCAGGCCCTCGGGGCTCCGGGGGTCCGATGCCCCGAGGAAGGTCGCCGATCCGTCCGTCGAGATGATCTGCGCGCACCCGACCGCCACCGGGTCGAAGGCCCGGATCGGGCGCACCCGGTGGCCGCGTTGGCCCAGGCCTGAGGCCCAGGCCGCCGGCGCATCCGCCTCGACCAGCACCGTGAGGTCCTCGCCCCACCACAGGCGGAACGGTCCGGCGCCGGGGGCGTCGAGTGCCATGCGGGGCGCGGCCACGGCGGCAGCCGGGTCCTGGCCGCAGCGCAGCAGGCGGGCCAGCAGTTGCACGATGATCTGGGGCTGGGCGTCCCCTCCCATGGCCCCCACCAGGTGGGTTAACCGGCGGTCCGGCGTCGTCACCAGCATGGGGGAGAGGGTATGGGGCGGCCGCCGCCTCGGGCCGTACTCGGCCGGGTGCCCCTCGAGGAGGGAGAAGCCGACGCCGCGGTTGTGCAAGAAGATGCCGGTGGACGGTTCGAGGAGGTGCGACCCGAAATCGAGCGCGTTGGATTGGGTCAGCGAGACCCCGAGACCGTCGCCGTCCATGGCACACAGGTGGGTGGTGTCGCCGTCGCCGATCCGAGCCACCGACGGCGACATCGAGCCCCGACCGCCGGCCACGTCGGGCGGGGCCGCCGCCTCGGGTGACACCCGGGCCGCCGCCGCCTCGAGGCGCGCCGGGGCCAGGAGTGCCATGCCGTCGGCGCCGTCGAAGAGCACATCGGGCCGATCGCAGCCCACTGCACGCCACACCTCGACCATCAGGTGCGCCCACTGCGCGTCGTCGGGCTCGCGACCGAGGCCGACCGCCTCGGCCACGACGGCCCCGGCCAGGGTCAGGTAACCCTGCGAAGGCGGCGGCACCGTCCACAGCTGATGGCCCCACGCCTCGGATCGCAGCGGCTCGCACCACTGCGCCACCGACGTCTCGAAGTCGGACGGTGCGAAGTGGCCGGACCCGAGGGCCAACAGCCCTCGACCGAACTCACCCCTGTAGAAGCCGTCCCGACCTTCGGCGGCGATGGCGCGCAGGGTGCGTGCGAGGCGGGGCAGGCGGACCACCTGCCCCGCCGCGAGCGGTCCCTCGGGGCACAAGTCGTCCGCACCCGCCAGCGCGTGCACGAGATGGCTGGCCAGGGCCAGCATCACCGATGCCGCGAAGCCCTCCTCGGCCTGTTCGATCGCCGGCGCCAGCACCTCGGGCAGGGGTAGCCGCCCGTACCGCTCGTGCAGTGCCAACCAGCCGTCGACCGCCCCGGGCACCTCGACGCTGCGGATGTCCGACCGCACCGGCATGGTCGTGAGCCCCTCGGCCCGGGCCCCGGCCGCGTCCGAACCGGAGCCGGAGCGCCCGACGCCGAGAAGGGCCTCGGGCGCCGAACCCGGCTTGCTCACCATGGCCAACATGTCACCCCCCAACCCGGACATGTGCGGCCCCACCACGGCCATGACCGCCCCCGTGGCCACGGCAGCGTCCGCCGCCGAACCACCCCGGGCCAGGATGCCGATCCCGGCCGATGCGGCCAACTGGTCTGCAGCCGAGACCATGCCGCGCCGCCCCGAGCGGGGGCCGAAGGGGACGAGCGGGAGCGTCACCTCAGAGCACGACGACCGAGCGGAGCACTTCGCCGCGTTCCATGCGGCCGAAGGCCCCCTCGACACCGTCGATGCCGATGGTCTCGGACACGAAGCGATCGAGATCGAGTCGGCCGTCGAGGTACAGGTCGACCAGGAGGGGGAAGTCGCGCGAGGGCAGGCAGTCGCCGTACCAACTGGGCTTGAGCGCACCGCCGCGGCCGAAGAACTCGATCATCGGCAGGTCGATCTTCATGTCGGGCGTCGGCACGCCGACCTGGACGAGCGTGCCGGCGAGGTCACGGGCGAAGAACGCCTGTTCGAACACCTTCGGATTGCCCACCGCCTCGATGCAGACGTCGGCGCCGTTGCCCTCGGTCAGCGACCGGATCGCCTCCACGGGGTCGCCCGCACCGGCATCGACGGTGTGGGTGGCACCGAACTCCGTGGCCAGCTGGAGCTTCCCCGGATCGAGATCGACGGCAATGACGACTGCCGCCCCGGCCAACCTCGCCCCGGCCACGGCGGCGCACCCGACACCACCGCAGCCGAAGACGGCGACCGAATCGCCCAGGCCGACGTTGCCGGTCAGCATGGCCGCGCCGAGACCGGCCATGACACCGCACCCGAGCAACCCGGCCGCCTCGGGTTTGGCCGCGGGGTTCACCTTGGTGCACTGGCCGGCGGCCACGAGTGTCTTGTCGGCGAAAGCGCCGATGCCGAGGGCGGGCGCGAGCGGGGTGCCGTCGGCCAGGGTCATCTTCTGCGTGGCGTTGTGGGTGGAGAAGCAGTACCAGGGTCGACCGCGCCGGCAGGCCCGGCACTCGCCGCAGACGGCTCGCCAGTTGAGGACGACGAAGTCGCCGGGCTGCAGGTCGGTCACTCCCGCGCCGACGGACTCGACCACGCCCGCGGCCTCATGGCCGAGCAGAAAGGGAAAGTCGTCGTTGATACCGCCCTCTCGGTAGTGGAGGTCGGTGTGACAGACACCGCAGGCCTGCACGTCGACGACGGCTTCGCCTGCACCCGGGTCGGGGACCACGATCGTCTCGAGGGTGACCGGCGCGCCCTTCTGCATCGCCACCACGCCGCGCACTTCTTGTCCCATGTGGGCTCCTCCTGGTCGGTGAGCCCACATGATGCCCGATCAGGCGGGCGGAGCGAACATGCAGAAGGGATGGCCGTCGAGATCGGCGTAGACGTAGAGCACCTCATCGGGGTCGTCCGATGCGTCGAGGAGGACCCGGGCACCGAGCGCCAGTGCCCGTTCGTGCTGCTCGGCCAGGATCGTCGGATCGGGCAGGAAGAGGTCGAGGTGGACCTGCTGCGGACGTTCCGTCCCGGGCCAGGTCGAGGGAGGCAGTTCCGTCACCTGCTGGAAGGCGAGTTGCGGACCGCCGTCGGGGTTCTCCAGGACGAGCCAGTCGCGGCCCTTCGGGTCGTCCTGACCTTCAGGCGGCTTCTCGTCGCCCGCTCGGTAGCGAAAACCCAGGAGTTCCCGATAGAACTCGGCTGCGGCACGGGCATCGGTGGTGTCGATCACGACGCCGCGCAGTGATGGATACGTCTGGCTCGTCATGACAACCATCAAATCACGGGGCTGCTCGGTGCCCGCTGTGCTGCGAGCCGGTGCGTCGACCCGTGGCGGCCCTGGCCCGGGGAGCCCGAGCACCTGCGTCGAGTGGATCCGACAACGATGCGGCGCGGACCGAGACGGTGTCCGCCCGCCGTCCGGGCAGCCTGGCGGGCACCCTCCAAGGACGCTCCCGGTGGCCTCGACGGAGTGAGACCCGGCCGTCCGCCGATCCCCGTTTATCGTGAGCGCCGTGACCACGTCCTCCGTCGAGGTTCCTGCGGGCTGGCGCCGCCTCGGTGGCCGCGGGCTTGGTCCATTCGTCACCCGGGAGGTCTTCACCCGGCCGGACGGATCGCACCTCACCTGGGAGTCACGTTGGAACCGCAAGCACCCGCTCGCCCGGGCGAACGGCTCCACCTGGTGGGCGCCTCGGACGGTGGCGTGGTGGATCGGGGTGCTCTTCGCCATCGGGTCGACGTGTTTCGCCATCGGGTCGTTCCCCACCTACGCCACCGGCGTCGGGACCAACGCCGACAACCTGACCTATTTCATCGGTTCCATCTTCTTCACCACCGCCGCGCTCCTGCAGTACTACGAGGCGGCCTCGACGCCGCACGCGCTGGACGCCTCGCACCGACGAGGGTTGCGGTCACTCGTCGCCGTGCAGCACCGGCGGATCGACTGGTGGGCCAGCCTCATCCAGCTGGTCGGCACATTGTGGTTCAACCGCACGACCTTCTCCGCCTACGTGGTCGGGTTGGGGACGTCGGCGGCCCACCATCCGGTGTGGCGGCCCGACGCCCTGGGGTCGATCTGCTTCCTCGTGGCCAGCTGGTTAGCCTGGGCCGAGGAGTGCCATGGCGCCTTCGCCTGGCGTCCCCGGGACCTGTCGTGGGGGATCACCGCGCTGAACCTCGTCGGCTCGATCGCCTTCGGCGTCTCCGCCGTCGCCTCCTACGTCAAACCCAACGGGCAACTCGTGAGCCTGGCCCTCACGAATCTCGGCACGTTCGTCGGCGCCTTGTGCTTCTTGGCCGGCGCGGTCCTGCTCCTGCCCGAGCGCACGCTGGGCCGTCCGGCTCCAGATCCTCGATCGGTCGACGGGGCATGAACGTTCCCGGTCCCTCGCCGTGTGCCCGATGGGCCGGTTCACGGGGAGAAGGAGCGTGCCAGATCGATGACCGGTGCGAACGCGTCGACAGAGCGCACGCTGAAGTAGCTGAAGCCCCATCGCTCCCGGCACGCGACCAGGTGTTGCGCCATCTCCTCCGGAGTCCCGATGCAGAGGAAGGGCGTGGCCAAGATGTCGCCCACGGTCATGCCCGTCCGTTCGGCGACCCTGGAGGCAGCGCCGACCCGGTCGCCGGTGACCATCACGTCCTGCACCAGAGCGTGGAGCTCGAGCGAGTCCCAGTGCGGACCGGCCTCGGAACGGAGGAGGGACACGGTGGCGTCGAGACGGTCCGCCTCCCAACGCACATCGTGACGGTGACCGTCTTCGTGTGTCCGTCCCAGCATGGTCGGGGCCACGATGTCCGCATGGCGCGCCGCGTGAGCGAGTGCGGCCCGACCGTTGACGCCGACCAGGAGCGGCACATGCTCCTGCTGCGCCGCCAGGGTCGACGCCTCCTCGAGCTCGTAGTGGCTGCCGTGGAACGTCACGGTCTCCCCGTCCAGCAGCGCCCGCAGGATCTCCACCGACTCGGCCAATCTGGCCTTGCGTGCTGCCGCCGGTTCGAAGCGGAGTCCGATGGCCCGGTATTCCGTGAAGGAGTGCCCGGCGCCCAGGCCGACCTCGAGGCGGCCGCCCGATAGGTGGTCGAGCGTCGCCAACTCCTGCGCCAGGACGACGGGGTGTCGCAGGTCGTTGTTGAGCACCAGGGTCCCGACTCGTATCGATCGGGTCGTCGAGGCGAGCGCAGCCAGCACGAGCAACGGCGAGGTCTCGATGCCCACGTGATCGCCCACGTGCACGATGTCGAAGCCGGCCGCTTCGGCCGCCCGCCCGGCCTCCACGACCCGGGCCAGCTCGGAGTCCGTGGCCTGATAGCCGAAACGGAACCGTCGCACGGGGTCGACCCTACCGATCGGAGTGCCGCCGGAGGCGGGTCGTGCGCCGCTCGCGGAGTATCAGCGCGAGCGGTTCGACATGCGTGGATCCATCGGCCTGGACGGGGGCGGCCTGTCGGCCACCACCATGCGGAGTTCCTTGAGCGCGGTGTCGTAGATCTCCGAGAAGCTCGGGAAGGGCTGTATCGTGTCGCTGAGCACCTCCAGAGGGACATGCGCTCGGATAGCGAGTGTCGCCTGCTGCATCCATTCACCGGCCTCGGGTCCGAGGGCGTAGGCGCCGACGAGCCGTTCGCCGTCGCTGAGCAGCGTCAGGAAGCCGTCGGATTCAGCGTAGGCGTGGGTGTAGGTGGCCGTCTTGGGTACCTCCGACAACCGAGCGGTCGCGCTGAATTCTGCATCCAACTCTCCGACCGCAGCGGCTTGGGGATCGGTGTAGGTGACGCGCGGCACGGCTTCGTAGTTGGCCGGGTGCTCCTCACCGGCGATGTTCGCCGCGACGACATCTCCCTCGTACTCACCGACATGGGTCAAGGGCCAAATGCCATTCACGTCACCGATCGCCCAGAGGCGCTCGCCGGCGCGCAGGAATTCGTCCACCGGGATCCCCTTCGGTTCTGCCTTCACGCCGACCGTTTCGAGGCCGATCCCTTCGACCCGCGGGCGCCGGCCCGTGGCGACGAGAAGTCGGTCGCCCCGCACCTCCCCGCCCGCCTCGAACGCCACGACGTAGTCGTCCCCATCCCGGCGGACGCCGTTGGCGCGGGTGCTCAGCATCAGCTCGATCCCTTCCCGGCGCAGGGTGGCACCGAGGGCCTGGCCCAGAGGTGGGGCCTCGCGGGGGATGAGGCGATCAGCGCCTTCGATGATCACCGACTCGCCGCCCAGGCGACGGACTACCTGGGCCAGCTCGACGCCGGCGGCCCCTCCACCGAGCACGAGGAGTCGCCGGGGTACCTCCTTCATGCTCGTGGCCTCGCGGGTCCCCCAGATGCCGTCGAGTTCCCGCAGTCCGGGAACGGGTGGCACGATCGGGTCTGCGCCGGTGGCGACGACCACGTGCGTCGCCGTATGGCGGACGCCGTCGACCTCGACCGTGCCGGTCCCGGCCAGACGACCTCGCCCTCGCAAGAGGTCGATGCCACGGTCGGCGAGCCATTTCTGCTGCCCGGCGTCGGACCAACCGGACACCATGAAGTCGCGCCAGGCCAGTGCGTCCTTCACGTCGACGTCGGCGTGCGCTCCGGCGTCGCGCGCTCCCTGCACGGCTTCGCCGGGACGAAGCAAGGACTTCGAGGGAATGCAGGCCCAGTAGGAGCACTCGCCTCCGACCAGCTCGCGCTCGACGACGGCCACCCGTTGTCCACGTGCGGCAAGGGCCGCCGCACAGTGTTCACCGGGCGCACCCCCGCCCAGGACGATGACGTCGTAGTCGCTCACGACGGGAGGGGAGCGCCGGCCGCCTCGGCCACCATGAAGGAGGCATACCAGTCGGGCCACTGCGGGTCTGCCCTCCCGATTCGTTTTTCGTGCTCGCCGTGGGCGGCTTCGGCGCGGCGCATCGCGCCGGCCAGCTCGGCGGCCGATGCGAACGACGTCACCGCGGTGTCGACGCGGCCCGGTAGTCGCTCGGTCACCTCCTGGAGCAACCAGTCGTTGCCGTCCGGATCGGCGAAGGTGGCAAAAGAGTTGTAGCTGGCGTGTTCGGCGGCCGGGCCGCTCTCCCGGCCGCCGCGGTCGTCGGGTTGCAGCTGGGCACCAGGAGAGCCGGCATGGAACACCTCGCTGACCTTGGCACCCCGGGACACGAGCTGGTCGCGGGCCGCCTCGATGTCGGACACGACGAGATAGAGGCCGTGGGCGGAGCCGGGCGCCGCTGCGGTGATCTTGGTGCCGAATTGAACCGAGCACGGCGAGCCCGGTGGTGTGAATTGCACCACTCGGAACCCGTTGTCGAACGAGAAGTCGGCATCGAGCCTCCACCCGAGGCCGGCGTAGAACGCCTTCGAACGATCGGCATCGGAAACCGGGATGACGATCACCTCGAGTTTCAGCTCCGTGCTCCCACCCTCGCGAGTCTGCTCATCCGGTGCGCTCATCAAGGCCTCCTGCGTCGTGTCGAGTCCGATTGTCGCGCCGTGCAGAACGTTCTGCCTCGGGGAGCGCAGCCGGACCTTGCGGCACTGCGCGCTCCCAGGTGAGCGGCTGTCCGGCCCATCAGTGGTCAGGACTCCCGTGCGTGTCGTTGGTCCACCCGGGCGGGTGGCCTCGTCAGCCTCCGGGAGCTCGCTTGCGTCCCCGGTAGGTGCTGACGAAGAGGAACCCGGCCGCCACCAGCGGCAGCAACACGACGCCGACCACACGCTCGCCGTCGAGGAGGAAGGCGAGTCCGACGATGGCCGCGGTGGCCAGCGCAAGCTCCGGAGTGTCGCCGACGAGAAAGTCCCACCAGAAGAGCCCGAAGGCACGGAGGAGCCGTCCGACCGTCCTCACCTCGCTGCTCGTTCGGGGACCGGGGCGGGAAATCCCGTGCGCATGATGGCGGTGTAGGCGAAATACACCACGGTGAAGAACGCCACCAGCACCGGGATGAAGAGGTCGTCGCCCGGCCAGTGGAGCCGCGCGCCCTCGCCGACCCAGAACAAACCGAAGCTGCACAGCATCACGCCGACCACCGTCTTGATGGTGTTCTCCGGAACCTCGCTCAACTGGCGTGCCACCACGAGGCCGACGACGGCCACGAGAACGAGCGCCGCCGCCGCGGCCAGCGCCGCCAGCCCGAGACGATGCTGAGCCGAACCGAGCCCGACCACGATGAGCACGACCTCGGTGCCTTCGAGGAAGACGCCCTTGAAGGACACCGCGAAGCCGACGCCGTCGAAGCCTGCGCTGCTCCCGGACCGGTCGGTGACGCTGAGTTCGGCCACCGTCTCGGCGTAGATCTCATCCTCGTCGTGCATGGCCTTGTGCCCGCTGGAGCGCAGGATGGCCTTGCGCAACCAACCCAGCCCGAGCACGAGGAGCAGGGCGCCTACGACCACGCGGAGCGTGTCGATGGGCACGTACCGGATCAGGGGGACCCCGACCACGCCCACGAGCACCCCGAGGGTGAGGGCGGCCGCCCCGGCGCCGAGGAGGGCGGACCGCCAACCCCGACTCACGCCGGACGCCACCACGATGGTCAGCGCCTCGACCATCTCCACCAGGCATGCGCCGAAGACGGCGATGACGAGGACGAGGGTGGACGAGGTGTGCATGGGGACCGGGGAGGAAATTACCGGGTATCCACGCCCGGGCCGAACCAGAGTGCCGGCGGTAGTGTTCAAGAGGTTGACCAGGGCTTTGTGACCGGAGGGTGGGAGACAATGGGCCAGGGAACGAACGCCACGGACCTGCGAGGCCGGAACTACGTCGTGGTGTCGGCGGACACGCACGCATCACCGGACAGTCTCGAGCACTTCCTGTCCTATGTGGACCCGTCCCACCGCGAGGCAGTCGCCTCCTTCGGGGACATGTCGGCGCTCGCCATCTCCATGTTCGGGGGCTTCGATCCCGGCGAGGTGGACGAATCGGATCCGGTGCGGGCCACCGCGGCGCGGCGTCTGGCCGGGATGGGTGTCGACACCGTGGCGGCCGAGAGCTGGCTGGCCCACTACGGCACCGACTGGGTCATTCCCGGCGACGGCGATGGCCGGCGCCTCCAGGTCCTCGAGGAACAGGGCATCCATGCGGAGGTCACCTTGCCCGGGCCCATTCTGGCCGGTGGGCTGTCGCCCGCCATGTATCTCGGCGGCTCGACCGACAAGGGGCTCGAGGTGGTCTGGCCCGCGTTGCACGGATACGTCCGGTGGCTGGCCGATTTCTGTGCCGCCGCGCCGGGACGACGCGCCGGGTGCATGCCCATCGACTTCCACGACATGGAGCGCGCCGTCGAGGAGGTGGCCTGGGCCCGAGAGCACGGGATCTTCGGCGGCATCATGCTTCCGTCCATGCAGGTGACGTCGCGCCTGCCGGGGTATGCCGACGACTACTACGAACCCTTCTGGAGCGCCTGTGAGGAGCAGAGGATGGTGATCAACCTGCATACGGGAGCGTCGGGATCGGCGACCGACACGAAGTTCCTCTACGACGCCACGCACGGCGGCATGCTCGGCCTCTTCGAGGTGTTCGTCTTCACCCGCCGGCCGCTCTGGTTCATGGTCTTCGGCGGCGTCTTCGACCGCCATCCTGATCTGAAAGTCGTTGTCAGCGAGAACGGCGTCCAGTGGCTGCCTTCCCTGATCCGAGACATGGAGTCGTTCTTCGACACCCATGGGGGCGCCCCCGTCCGTTCCTACCTCAAGATGCGGCCACGCGACTACTTCGAGAAGCACGTGTGGCTTGGTGGCTCCCTGATGAAGCGCTACGAAGCAGAGATGCGCCACGAGATCGGAATCGACAAGCTCATGTGGGGCGCCGACTATCCGCACCTCGAGGGGGCGGCCCCGGTGCACCGCGAGATCCTCCGGTACATCTTCGGGGGCCTGCCCGAGGACGACGTGCGCCTCATGCTGGGTGGCAATGCCGTCGATCTCTGGGGCTTCGACGGCGACCTGCTGCAGGGTGTCGCCGACCGGACGGGGCCCACGGTCGAGGACCTCTCGGAGTCCATCGACCTGGCGGACATCGACGACACGTTCAGTTGGAGCCTGGCTCGGCCCGTGCCCCTGGCGGCAGCACGGCCGTCGTCCAGGGCCTCCTGAACGCCGCCCGGCTCGAACCGGTTCGTCTCGAGAAGGAGCGTGCGCTGAGGTGGAGGCCAATCCGAAGGGTTACAACTTCGCGGTGCACGTGACCAAGGGTCACGAGGCCGAGGCAATGGCGGCGCAGCGCAAGAGGAAGCCGACTCGTATCGGCCTCTTCGTACTGAAGCTCTTGGGTTTTCGAGGCGAGGTCGGTCCCGACTACATCGAGAAGTGAAGCGGACTGCCATGGGGACGCCCCGCACCTCGTGACGTGCCCGGCGTGACACGCAGGGACATGCCGGGCACACGAGGTACCGACGGAGTCGGGCAGACTGGACCCGTGGGAGACTCCGCGACGTATCGCCTCGATGGCCATGTGGCCACCATCACGTACAACCGGCCTCACGTACTCAACGCCATCAATGGAGAGATGAGGCAGGACCTCAACGAGGCCTTCTCGCGCTTTCGCGATGACACCGAGGCGTGGGTGGCCATCGTGACCGGAGCGGGACGAGCCTTCTGCGTCGGTGCGGACCTGCGCGATGGTGCCGGGTCCACCGGGGACTTCGGTGGCACGTTCTGGGAGAAGCCGACGCTCAACTCGTTCGAGAGCGGATGGGAGATCTTCAAACCCGTCATCGCTGCCGTCAACGGGTTCTGCCTGGGCTACGGGCTGACCCTGGCCACCTGGTGCGACTTCGTCGTGGCGAGCGACCGAGCCGAGTTCGGGCTTCCCGAGGTCTTGCTGGGGGTGCCGGCCATCGTGGCGTCGATCCGACTCCCGCAGCGCGTCAACTGGGCCGACGCGATGGAACTGCTGCTGACGGGGGAGCGCATCGACGCCGAGCGCGCCAGGGCGATGGGACTCGTCTGGCGGGTCGTACCGCACGAGACACTTCTCGACGAGGCGCACGCGTTGGCCCAGCGTCTCGTCGGCGGGGCGCCCCTGGCCCAGAGAGCGATGAAGGAAACAGCGATGCGGACACGCCACATGGCCACGCTCGAGGCGATCCGTTTCGGTGAGACCATGCGCCACGTGGCCACGGCGACCGAGGACGTGACCGAGGCACGACAGGCCGCAGCGGAGAACCGGTCGCCCCGCTGGACCGGCCGCTGACGGGTCACCGGCCTGACCGGCGGGGTGATCGTGGTCTGCGATCAGGCTGCCCCGGCGAGACCCCAGCGGATGGCTCGTTCGACGGGTGAGGGATCGGTGAGGGTGTCGTCGATCCGCAGGTCCCCGTGCGCCTGAAGTGGAGGTTGGGCCAGGAAGCGCGGTTCGTGGCCCCGGTGCGCCTGGGCGGCGTGGACCAGAAAGGGGTGACACAGGTACACGTCGCCGGCGTGACCGGTGGCCTGGGTCACGTCACGATCGAGGGTGGTGCCGAGTTTGCGGGCGAGGTCGAGAAAGGACAGCCCGGCATCACCGGCCGGTGCCAGGATCGCCGGCACGTCGAGATGCGACCCGACCAGAATGCGGGTCGGCGCATCGTCGGGTCCGACGTCGGAGAAGAGGAACAACATCAGAAGGGCCCGGCCTTTCGAGCGCACGTTGAGTCGATACGGCCACTCGCCGAAACTGCCGTCGCAGTGCCAACCGGTGTCATCGGGTTCCGGAAGGTGGGGAAATCGGATCGGGAACGTGCCGAGACCGGTTCGCTCCACCCAGCGACCCGGCCCGACCAACTGATCGAAGCAGGCGCGCAGTCGCGGCGAGTTCGCCGCCCGGTCGAAGGGGGGCGCTCCCGACCCAGGGAGACGTATCACGGCCCGATTCCATTCGGCCGGCTCCTGAGGCGAGAGGCCCATCTCTCTCCACAGGAGTGCGCGCCCGTCATCGGCGTCGGCTCTGGCGAATGCCTCGGGCACCCTGACGAAGCCGTCGCGCACGAACGAGTCGATCTCGCCCGGCGTCAGGCCCAACTGGCTCATGCCGTCAAAATAGTTTGGGACTCGGCCAGGGCGATCTCGGCGGCGCCGGAAGGTGGCCCGTGTCGAGCGTCAGGCGGATTCGTGGACCCCGACCCCCGTGCCCTCCCCGCGGAGGCAGAACGACACGATCTCGGTCAGCCCCGGACGGTATCCGTCGAACGTGTCGACGGTGAGGACGGGTAGCCCGAGGTCGGGTGGCGCGTCCACCAGGGCGCTCGCCTCAGCGGCCACCTGCATGACCCTCTTGTATTCGGCCGAATCGGTGCCGAGTCGTTGGTTCTCGCGAGCTTCGAAGCGGGCGGAGGCGTCCGGCGAGGTGCAATGGACCAGGCGGAGCCGGCACTCTCCGAGCAGGTACGACGTGATGTCGGGCTCACAGGCACCGCGGTACAGGGTCTGATCGACCACCAGGCTCATCGACTCGCGCAAGAGAGAGGCCAGCGTTCGGTACCAGATCCCCCAGCTGCGATCCGGGTGCGGCAAGGAGCCTTCGGTGAGCCGGATGCCGCGGGAGAACGGGTCGCGACTCAGCCAGGGAACGTCGAGCTCCTGGGCCAACGTCCGTGCCAGGGTGGTCTTCCCCGAACCGGGAGCACCACCGATCATGACCAGCAGAGGCAGTCGGGCCGGCGTCATGCGGGGTCGTCGGTGCCCGTCGACCGATCGGCGTCTCGGACGTCCTGCTGGGCGGTTCGCTCGGTCGTGGGGCAGCGCGCGGCGAGCTGGGCCGTGACCCGATGGAGCAGGAGCTCGACCCTGCGCAACGTCTCCTCGCCGTCTCCGAACGACGCACGGTCGCGAATCACGGAGGACCGTACGGACGATCCGCGCGGAAACTGCTTCCAGCTCAGGTCGACGTGGAGCGTGACTCCCTCGAGGGGGACCAGGTTCCAGAAGTGCGTGTGAAGATCCAGGCCGGTCCACACCGCGCCTTCGACGACCTCGGACTCCGGGATGAAGTGCTGGACCACTCTGGCCGTCGGATAGCACTGCCCGTAGGCGGGATTGCCGGGCACCAGCGCATCCCGGTACGCGGTCTCGCCGTCCCAGGAGGCCTCGATCGCCTCACGAAGCACGAGCAGATCGACCCTCGACATCGCTGCAGTATGGCGCCGGCGGCGGCCACGAGTCCGGACGGTGATGGACCGGGCCGGGGGGAACCCCACGCATCGGAGATCCGCGCTGGGAGAGGCCTGAGACGACAGAATCGAAAGGATGCGAGCCGACCGCCGTCCGTGCCGGCACTCGAGACCGGAGAACCATGGCTGAGACATCGGGATCCACGCCGCAGGCTGACGGTGGGAAGCCCGTCAGCCCGTCGGACGAAGCCTCCACCGCGAACGCTCCGGCGTTCCCCCCCGACAACGCCGGGAACAGGGCAGTCTGGGTGATGGGTGCCCTCGTGGCAATCCTGGCTTTCGCGCTGCTGATCGGGTTCATCGGTGCCCTCCGCCACTGGTTCGCCCTTCATACCGGCACGCTGCACGGCGGACCGGACGTCTATTACAACTTCTGGTCCGGCTTCGGATCCGATCTTGGCGAGGCGACGCTGATCACCGCGGTGTGCCTGGGCGTCTACACCGGCGTGCGCAAAGTGAATTGCCACACGAAAGGCTGCTGGCGCATCGGGCACCACCGACTCGACGGGACGCCCTACATCCTCTGCAAGCACCACCATCCAGAGGTGCCGAACCACGGCGCCAGCCACGAGCACATCCTCAAGGAGCATCACCGGTTCAAGCTCCAAGAGCAAGCCCGGAGGGCCCCGCACTGACGTGGCGCGGGTCTTCGGAGTCGGCGTCGCCGCAGCCGCCCTTCGGGCGTGCGGGTCGCTCGGGCACGCTGCTCAGGCGCCGCGCACAAGACCCTCGATCACCGGCGCAAAGAACGCCATGGGTTCGCTGTCGTAGTCGGGATCGAATGACTCCATGTCCCACTGATCCACGAACGTGACGGCCAACTCGAACCATGGCGCCTGCTCGAACTGCCTTTTCGGGTCCTTCGGTCCGGCGAGGCTCGGATCCCAGTGGGCGGCGGTGAAGGCGGCATGATGACGGACGACTTCCACCAGTTCGGGTCGGACGTGGGGCGTGAGGAGTTCGGCGGAGATCTCCCCGTGGCCCACGTCACCGAACACCTTGCCGATGTCGTGACAGAGCGCGGCAAGGATCATCTCGTCATCGGCGCCGGCCCGCTCTGCTCTCGTGGCCACCTGGAGGGCGTGATCCAACTCGCTGATCTCACCCCCGTCACACACGTCGGCCAGGCTGAGGAGGGACCGCACGACGCTCTCGGCCCGCCTGCCCTCACGACCGAGACGATCCACGTACCGATCCTACGATTCCTCGGCCCCCAGGCAGGTGCGTACCGATCTCGTCCTTCCTGGACGGGACGGGGGAGCACCCGATCTCGTGGTGGGGAGATCATCTCACCTGAGAGACTGAGCGACGTGTCGAAGCGCGAGGTCGATCTCTACCTGGCGTCGTTGGACCGACCGAAACGGGACACGCTCGAGTCGCTCCGGTCGACCATCCTCGAGATCGTCCCCCAGGCCGAGCAGGGCATGTCCTACGGCGTGCCCGCGTTCAGGATCGAGGGCGCGGTGGTCGCCGGGTTCGCCGCCTTCACGGATCACCTGAGCTACCTGCCGCACAGCGGTTCGGTCTTCCCCGAGCTCCGAGACGACGTGGCCCCCTACGCCACCTCGGCGGGCGCCCTGCGCTTCCCGATCGACGAACCTCTGCCCAGGTCGCTCGTGAAGAAGCTGATCACCGTCAGGATGAGGCAGGTCTTCGGGCGCGAGCGGTACTCGGGCGCAACCGTGGTCGGTCCGGGTGGCGGGGACCGACACTGACGACGTGTGCGGCGGGGTGTGTCGGCATCACCCCTGGACCGCAGCCGGATCAGTCACCGAGCACCGTCTGGAGATCCCTCACGTGTTCCTGGGTCTGCTCCAGGAGGGGGCGGAGCGCCTCGGCGACGTCGGCCAATCCGAGGTCCATGGCCTCACTGAAGCGCTTGCGGTAGCGCTCGAGCTGTGTCTCCTCGAGTCGGAGGTCGGCGGCCAGGGCGTCCCTTCCGGTCGCGTGTTCGATGGCCGGAACCGTGGTCGCCGGGACACCGCCGAGGAAGCTGATCTGCTCGGCCAGGATCTGGGCGTGGTTGAGCTCCTGCGTCAAGTGGATCTTCAGCTCGTCGATCGTGCTCAGGAACTCGGCACCGGTCACGGTCGCGATGTGGCTGATGTACTGCACGATGGACTGGAACTCGCTCTGGAGATCCTCGTTGAGAGAGTCGATGAAGCTCTCTTGATCCATGGCGATGCTCCGTTCTCATGATGTCGGCGGTGGCCGACATCGGAATTCTGCCCACCCGGAGCGTTGCGAAACCGGTACGGACCCTCTCGCGACGGCAATTGCGGCGCTGCGCAGGGAAGAGAAGCGGCGGAATTAGTTCTCGTCTGCGTCGTGTGGGTGTTGTTCGGCCATCGATGCCAGGCCGGCGATGAGGCCCGGAAAGACGAATCGGTGGAAGGGCGCGACGGCCAGCCAATAGGCCCTTCCGAGCAAGCCGCGCGGACGGAACAGTGCGGTCTGGGTTATCCGCGAACCCTGCGCCGTCGGCGCCACGTCCCACGTCAAACGTGCCTCACCGGGGAGACGCATCTCCGCATGGAGTCGGAGCCGCCTGGGTGCCACGAGCTCCTCCACGCGCCAGAAGTCGAGCGCGTCGCCGACGGCCAGCCGGGCTCGCCGACCACGGCGCAGTCCCGGTCCGCCGACGACCTGATCCATGACGCCGCGGATCCGCCACAGCCATTCACCCGAGAACCACCCCTGCCCCCCGCCGACCGAACAGACGGCGGCGAAGGCGGACTCGGGGCTGGCCGCGCAGTCGAGTTCCCTCACGTCTCGCAGCACGGTGCCGCCGGACCATTCCGGATCGGTGGGAGAGGGCCGGAAGTAGATCAGATCGGCGTCGTCGAAACGGGTCGGAATGTCGCCCTCTTCGGTCGCCGCCAGGGCCATCGTGATCGCATCGCGCAGGCCGACCGGATCGCCGAGCAGCCAGGCCGGCGCCGTGCGCGCGCCGAGCGTGACCTCGTTGACGAGTGACTCGACGAGTTCCCGGGCCAGGGGGACCGGGACGGGCGTCACGAGTCCCACCCAGCGCGAGCTGAGCCCGGGCGAGAGGAAGGGCACCCGGAAGAGCCGTCGTCGAGGGAGGCCGGCGACGTCGGCGTAGGTCGCCATCATCTGCGAGTACGAGACCGCGTCAGGCCCTCCGATCTCGTGGACCCCAGCGATGTCGCCTTCGGCGGTCGTGGCCCGGGTGAGGATCTCGATCACGTCGGCGATGCCGATCGGCTGGCAGCGCGTGTCGACCCAGCGAGGCGTCACCATGACGGGGAGGACCTCGACCAGGTAACGCAGCATCTCGAAGCTGACCGAGCCCGACCCGATGATGACCCCGGCCCGCAGCTCGACCACTTCGACCCCGGAGGCGGCGAGCCGGCGCCCCACTTCGTGGCGGCTGGCCAGATGCATGCTCAGATCGTCGTCGTCTCGTCCCAGACCGCCGAGGTAGACGATGCGGCGCACGCCGGCGGCGGCGGCCGATCGCCCGAACCGCTCGGCGTCGCGCTGCTCTGCGGCGACCCAGTCCTTTCCCTGACCGATGGAGTGGACCAGGTAGACCGCAACGTCGATGCCCTCCATGGCCCCGGTCAGCTCGGCGCCGACCTCGCCCTGCACCACCTCGACGTCGTGACGCCAGGGCGCGTCATCGAGCTTGGCCGGCGTTCGGGCCAGACAGCGGACCGTGAGGTGCTGGGCCAGGAGCGCCGGAACCAGCCGGCCGCCGACGTAACCCGACGCGCCGGTGACGAGAACTCTGTGCATGGCTCCTTATTCGGTCCGCCCCGCACCCCAGAGTACGGGTGCCCGTCCCGGCGTCGATCGCGCCGAGGGCTCAGCCGGCGACGAGGAGGCGATAGCCGATGTCGATCTCCTCGGCCCGGAGGAGCTCGGCATGACGATCGGTCCAGGCCCCCGTGGCGAGATCGTTCGCCAATGCGGCGACGCCCCGGGCCACGACGGCCGGATCGGCCAGAGCGAGGCCCGAGCAATTCGCCCGCACCGCCGGATCGAGGTAGGCGTCCGGTCGGCGCCAGTAGGCACCCAGCACGCCGTCACGCATGTCGGGTGGCACGAGGAGCGGGATCGCTCGGGTGGCGCCGATGGCCGAAGCGATGGCTCCGGATCCGGGGGTCAGGCCCCGGGTCGACTCCGCCACCTCGGGGAGGTACTCCTCGAGCAACCAGAAGGAGGCGTGGACGTCGAAGTCGATTCCGAGGACGATACGGCGCGGGGCGATCCGGCACAGTTCCGCCAGCCCGGCCGCCCAGTCGTCCCAGTGGTGCACGGTGAGGATGGCCATGGCCACGTCGGCGCTGTCCGCAGGCAGGGGCAGGGCGGCCCCGCTCGCCCGAACGGCTGGGGCCGCGCCCGCCGGTCGCTGGCCCACCATGACGCTCGAGGGGTCGACGGCCAGCAGCGGCACGTCGCTCGGCTCGTAGGAGCCTGTTCCGGCGCCGACGTTGACGACCAAACGGGCCGAACCGATCTGCTCTCGGATGATGGCGTCCCAGCGCGGCTCGGCGCGCCGGTGGGCGACATACCCCCGCCCGATCGTGTCGTAGATCGGCGACGGGGTGGTCGTCATCGAGACGCCCTTCGCCGCACCGTGTGGCCTACGCCGTGACCTACGCCGCCGACTTCTCCAGGATGTGCACGCCACAGGCGGAGCCCAGTCCGATGACGTGGGTCATCCCGACCTTGGCGCCCGGGATCTGGCGGTCACCGCCCTCGCCGCGCAGGTGGGTGGCCACCTCCCAGACGTTGGCGATGCCGGTGGCCGCGATCGGGTGGCCCTTGGACTCGAGGCCTCCCGACACGTTGACCGGCGTCGTGCCGTCCCGCCAGGTGGCCCCGGAGTTGAAGAAGTCCACCGCGCCCCCGCGCTCGCACAGCCCGAGGTTGTCGTAGTGCACCAGTTCGGCCGTGGCGAAGCAGTCGTGCAGTTCGACCAGGTTCAGGTCCGTGGGTCCCACGCCGGCTTGCTCATAGGCCTGGGCGGCCGCGTTGCGGGTCAGCTGGTTCACGTCGGGCAGGATCTGGCAGGCCTCCTCCCAGGGGTCCGTGGTGAGGATGGAGGCCGAGATCTTCACCGCGCGCCGCTGCTGCTCGAGCGACAGGGTCTTGAGCTTGGAGCCCGAGACCACCACGGCCGCCGCCGCACCGTCGCAGTTGGCCGAGCACATCGGACGGGTGTTCGGGTAGGCGATCATGACGTCGTTCATGATCTCGTCGAGGGTCATCTTCTTGGTGTACGCCGCCAGCGGGTTGAGCGTGGAGTGCGTGTGGTTCTTCTCGGAGATCTTGGCGAACAGCTCGAAGCTCGTCCCGCCGTAACGATGTCCGTACTCCATGCCGATCTGGGCGAAGACGCCCGGCATGATGTCCGTGCCGATGCGGCCGTCGATGGCGGCAACACTGCCGTAGCGACCCGAGGGGGTCCAGGTGTTGTCGTCGCTCTTGCGGCTCCCGCCGGCCAGGAGCCCTGCTCCCGCCAGCTTCTCCACCCCGAAAGCCAGACCGAAGTCGGTCTCGCCGGCCTTGATCGACATCACCGCCACCCGCAGAGCCGTGGCGCCGGTAGCGCACACGTTGGAGACGTTGTAGACGGGGATACCGGTCTGACCGAGCTGCTTCTGGACGACCTGTCCGATCGGCAGGGCGCCGCCCATGAGGTTCCCGGCTCCGATGACGCCCATGTCCTTCATGGTCACTCCGCCGTCGGCCAGAGCGCCCTGGACGGCTTGCGATGCCAGGTCGACCGTGTCGAGGTCCGGGTGCTTCCCGAACTTCGTCATGTGGATTCCGAGGACCCAGACCTCTTCTGATGCCGATGCCATCGTGTTCAACCTCCCAAAGGTTCGAAACCGAAGCCCACTGCCTCGGTGCCGTTGTCGTCGGTGCCGATCACCTCGGTGGCCAGGCGGACCTTCATGCCCAGCGTCACGTGCTCAGGATCGGGTGTCACGTTGATGAGGTTTCCCTTCACGCTCGTGCCGTCACAGTTGACGACGGCGGCCACATAGGGGACCGGGATCCCCGGGGCGGCGAAGGTCACGATGGTGAAGGCCCGGACCTCGCCGGTCGTCGGGACGGCGACCTTCTTGAACTCGGTGGCCTCGCAGGCGGCGCAGGCGTTGCGGCGGTCGAAGAAGCGGGCCCCGCAGGAGGTGCACTCGTTGGCCTCCAGGTGCGGGTCGTCCCCGAGCACCAGGTAATTCACCAGCGGTATCTGTTGCGCCATCGTTCTCCCATGTCCGGGTCGAAAAAGAGGGGCCTCAACTTACCGGTGCCCCCGAACGGCGAGCCAATCGCCTCTCCCAGAGTAGGGGCCCGGTCGTGCCCGGCCGTCCGTCCGGGCGCCCGAGACGGCCCCGACCAGGGCGGGGGTGCCGGTGCAGGGCCCATGCCCGGCCGGTAGGTTCGTCCCCATGCGTTTCACACACCTGGGCCGGACCGGCCTCCGCGTCAGCCGCATCTGCCTCGGCACCATGAACTTCGGGCCCGAGACGGACGAGCCGACCTCGTTTTCCATCATGGACTCGGCCCTCGACGCCGGGATCAACTTCTTCGACTCGGCCAACGTGTACGGCCGCACCAAGGGTCGGGGGGCCACCGAGGAGATCGTGGGGCGTTGGTTCGCCCAGGGTGGCGGCCGCCGGGAGAAGGTGGTGCTCGCCACCAAGCTCTACGGGGACATGGGGGAGTGGCCCAACGAGGGACGCCTCTCCGCGCTCAACATCCGGCGGGCCTGCGACGCCAGCCTCAAGCGCCTGCAGACCGACTACATCGACCTCTACCAGATGCACCACATCGACCGGCACTCGGGCTGGGACGAGATCTGGGAGGCCATGGAGGTCCTGCGGACACAGGGCAAGATCCTCTACGTCGGGTCCTCCAACTTCGCCGGCTGGCACATCGCACAGGCGCAGGAGGCCGCAGCGCGGCGCAACTTCATGGGCCTGGTCAGCGAGCAGTCCATCTACAACCTGATCGTGCGCAACATCGAGGCCGAGCTGCTCCCGGCGGCCGAGGCCTACGGGTTGGGCGTCATCCCGTGGTCGCCGCTGCAGAGCGGCCTCCTCGGAGGCGTGGTGCGCAAGCAGCGCGAGGGGAGCCGTCGCTTCGCCGGCCGGGCCGCGGAGACGATCGAGAGCCGGCGCGAGCAGCTCGAGGCCTACGAGGATTTGTGCGCGGAGGTCGGCGAGGAGCCCGGAACGGTCGGGTTGGCCTGGCTGCTCACCCGCCCGGCGGTCACTGGTCCCATCGTGGGACCCCGGACGCCCGAGCACCTCGAGTCGGCCATCCGCTCCGTCGAGGTCACCCTGGACGAAAAGGTGTTGACCCGGCTCGATGAGCTCTTCCCCGGGCACAAAACAGCGCCTGAGGACTACGCCTGGTGAACCGGGGGCGCCGGCTTCCGGTGTCGCTCAGGGCCTGATCGATCCGGCCAGCGCTCGTTCGGGCTCGGGGCCCGGTCCGCCGGCCGGTGCGAGGTCGTCCGCGTCGACCGACAGGTGGGGGAGGATCCGGTCCAGCCACGCCGGCAGCCACCAGTTCGCCTTGCCGAACAACATCATCAGGGAGGGCACGACGGCCATGCGGATGAGCACGGCGTCGACGAGCACGCCGCCGGCCAGACCGATGCCGAACTCCTTGATCACCCTCTGGCCACCGAGGATGAACGAGGCGAACACCAGGATCATGATGAGGGCGGCCGCCGTGATGGTCTTGCCCGTGGCGGCCAGGCCGTTGCGCACCGCCACCCGGTTGTCCCCGCCGGACTTGATGTATTCCTCGTGCATTCGCGAGACCAAGAACACCTGGTAGTCCATCGAGAGTCCGAAGAGGATGGCGAAGAGCATGACCGGGAGGAAGGCCTCGACCGGGCTGGTGCCGGTGAGGCCGATCAGAGAGCCCCCGTCGCCCCACTGGAACACGGCCACCAACATGCCGAAGGCCGCGCCGATGGAGAGCAGGTTCATGCAGGCGGCGGTCAGCGGGATCAGCAGCGAGCGGAACACGATCATCAGCAGGATGAAGGACAGCAGCACCACCAGGCCGATGAACAGCGGCAATTTCGAGCTCAGCACGTTGGCGAAGTCGATGTAGATCGCCGTGGTGCCGCCCACGAGGAGAGTGAGCCCCGAGTGTCCGACGGCGGCCGGGATGGTGTCGGAGCGGAGATGGTTGACGAGGTCGGTCGTCGCCTGGTCCTGCGGTGCCGTGGTCGGATAGACGTTCATCAACATCACGTCGCCGGTGCCCGTCTTCGACGGGATGTAGATCGCCGTGGGCTTGGCCGCCACGCCCGGCTGCTTGGCGATGTCGTCGGCCACCGTGTCGATCACGGCGCGTTGGTCCGGTTGGACGACGCCCACGATCTGCAGCGGTCCGGTGTAGCCGGGACCGAAACCCCGGGACAGCATGTCGAAGGCGACCCGGGTCGGCGTGCCGGCCGGGTCGGTGCCCTGGTCCGCCGAGCCCAGTTGCAACGAGAAGAAGGGCACGGCGATGACCACGATGATGGCCAGCGCCACCCCGGCCGAGAGCCAGGGGTACTTCTGCACCCGGTCGGCCCACTTGGGCCAGAAGCCCTTGCTGTCGGCCCCGACGATGCGCGGCCCGTTCAGGGCCAGGTTCCTCTTCTGGGAACGGCTCATGACCTTGGGGCCGAGGAAACCCAGCATGGCCGGCAACAGGGTGAGGGCGGCGATCATCGTCAGGGCGACACCGGTGGCCGCGGCCAGGGCGAGGCCGTACAGGAAGCTCACGCCGATGGCGAACATGCCGAGGAGGGCGATGCACACGATGATGCCGGCGAACAACACGGCCCGACCCGACGTGTTCACCGCGTTGATGATCGACTCCTCCGGGATGCGCCCGGCCACCAGGCCCTGTCGATGTCTGGTCACGATGAAGAGCGCGTAGTCGATGCCGACGCCCAGTCCGATGAGGAGCATGACTTCGGGAGAGATCGACGGCATGCCGATGGCATGACTGAGGAGGCCGATCACCCCGACGGCCGTGCCGAGCGCCAGGAGCGCGGAGAGGATGGGCAGGAGCGCCGCGTACACGGATCCGAAGACGAGCAGCAGGACGATCAAGGCCAGCAGGACGCCCAACCCCGTGCTGCTGAAGGAGGGATTGTTGGCGTTCTCGGCCAACGCCCCGGTGACGGCCACGGTCAATCCGTCGCCCGACGTGCTGGTGATGGTGTTGACGAACTTCTTTGCCTCGCTGTTGGAGATGAGGTTCGGTTGTTTGTCGAACGACACGTTCAGGAAACCGACGGTCTTGTCTGGGCTGATGTCGGCAGTGTCGACGAGGTTGCCTTCCGAGTCGTAGGGGCTGGCCACCACCGACACGTTGGGCAACTTCTGGATCTTCTGCACCATGGTGTTGATGCGTTGTCCGACCGCCTGGTCGGTCAGGCTGCCGCCATCGGTTGTGCCGAAGACGACTTGCTCCGTGTCGCCCGAGCGGGCCGGCGCGACGGATTTCAACAGATTGATGGCGTCGAACGACTGCGTGTGGGGGAAGTTGAAGTTGTCCGAGTACGCCGTGCCGACGGACTTGACGGTGAAGATGCTCACGACCAGTACGACGATCCAAAGAAGGACCACGATCCGGCGATGACGGACACACCACCCGGCGAGGGTGCGCATTAAGAAGATCTCCTCGAGAAGATAGGACGCGGTGGGGGGCCGACGTCACAGCGTGAGTGCAATTGTACCGGCCCCCGGGCCGTTGACGGAATCAGCCGTCCGGCCCCTGGTGCACCAGGGCGTCGAACACCGGTGGTGCGAGCCGGTCCGCAGAGCTGGCCGAACGGGCCACGAGCCGGCCGGCCAGCACCGGATGTTGCTCGGGGATGGCGAAGAACTCACGTTGGTGCAAGGTCAACAGTGTCACCGGGGAGAGGGCCACGACCGCGATGGGGGAGATCTGGCCGTTCAGGAGCGAGTGCTCCGACCACGAGTCGCCGTGACCGAGCAGACCGATGGGTCTCTCGTTGCGCTGGACGATGACATGTCCGGCGAGGAGCACGTGCCACCGGCGCACGGGGACGCCCTGGGCCTGGATCACTTGTCCCGGATGGGCCGTGCACGTGTCGCCCATGGCTTCGATCCGGTCGATCTCGTCGATCGGGAGGCCGGCGAAGAGGGGTAGGGCCCGCACGCGGGAGGACGGGTCCGCCTCCATCGTGCGCAGGGGAGTCCGGGCGTGCATCAGTGATCCATGACCGAGCTGGGCGGACGGCCGCTGCCGATGGGAGGCCGGTGATGATGGTGATGGTGACCGGAGTAACGCCAGGCGAAGAAGGCGACGACGGCGATCAGGAACCACGGAACGTGGTACATCGGGTAGAAGGGCACGGTGGCGCCGGCCACGATGGCGAGGAACACCACCAGCAAGACGGCGGGCACGATGCGTCGCCGCCGCGGTGGGGCTGGCGGCGGTTCACTGTGCAGCCGGGGCAGGTCGCCGAACAATCCGTTCAGATCGCCGCGCGTCGTGGCCGACATCGCCGTGTCGAGTCGGTTCTTGAATTCGGTCTCGTCGAGTCGGCCCTCGGCGTAGTGGCGGGACAACGCGTCCGCCACGGCGTTGCGCTCGTCGTCCGACGCCCGCATGGTGGCATCTCCGGTGTCGCGTCGGCCCGTCGGATAGACGGGATCCCAGCGGTAGTAACGCATTCCATGTCCTCTCGTCTTGTCGTCTCGTCTTGTCGTCGTGTCGTCGTGGTGGGGCCGAGCCCTCAGAAGGCGCCCCGCGCCCTTTCGCGGGCCAGGAGCTCCTCGGCCACCGAGAGGTCGGTCTCGTCGTCGGGGATGAGGAGCCAGCCGGCCGCGTAGAGCGGGAGGGCCAGGCCGCCGAGGAAGGCCAGGGCGACGAAGCCGATGCGCACGATCGTCGGGTCGACGTCGAAGTAGTCGGCCAGCCCGGAGGCGACGCCGGCGACCATCCGGCCACGCGTACCCCGGTGCAGCCGGGCCTCGTGGCCTGCGGGGGGAATCTGGGCGGAGCCGGGGGCGCCGGCGGTATCTGCGGTGGTGGTGTCCATCGGTCCAGGGTGGACCCCGGGCGCAACGGGGGAAATCCGGCAACACCCTGGTCGGACCCTGAGCGGGGCCCCGGGACCTCAGGGATGTCCCTGATACCCCCGGTCGACGGCCCGCGCGACCATGGGGGCATCGCCGACGCGCCCGATCCCGCCACGCAGCCGGCCCCCGAGGCCGACCGCCCGACCCCGCCGTGGCCGGGCGCGTCCTGGCACGGCTCGCGCCGGCACCGCCACGACCACTGGTCGGCCGACGACATCTGGGTCGGCCGCCGCGACCGTGCCCCCCACCACCACGGCCGCTCACTGGTCCGCCGGCTCACCGGTCTGCGCCGGAGCCCGGACAACCGCGTGCTCGGGGGTGTCTGCGGCGCCGTCTCCGAGTCGTTCGGCATCGACGTCACCTGGGTGCGGATCGGCGTCGTCGTGCTGTCCCTCTTCACCGGCGTCGCCATCCTGCCCTACGCGTTGGCCTGGCTCCTGATCCCGATGCAGGGCGAGGGCACCAGCATCTTCCACCGGGCCGTGAACGACCGCGGCGGAATCCGGCTGCTCATCGCACTGGTGCCGCTCCTGATCGTGGCCCAGGTCGTGGTGACCTCGCTGCACCTGGGCTACCTCGGCCTGATCGGCTGGCCCACCATCCTGGCCGTCGGCATCGGCGTGCTCATCTGGCGCAACGCCGGCGAATCCGAGCGGACCTTCCTCCAAGAGGACATCGTGCCCCTGGTGGCCCAGAACACCGAGGGCCGGGGTCGGCGCGTCGTCGTCGTCCGGGTGGCCATCGGCGTCGCCATCGGGATGGTCGGCGTCGGGCTGCTGGTGATGGACCACCGCTACACCGCGGCGGCCACGTTGCGGCCGGTCGGGGGCGCCTTCCTCCTACTGGCGGCGGTCGTGGTCGTCTTCGGGCCCTGGTGGCTGAGCCTGGTGCGTGACCTCATCGCCGAGCGCCAGGCCCGCGCCCTGGCCGAGGAGCGGGCCCAGATGGCCGCCCACGTCCACGACTCGGTGCTCCAGACACTCGCCCTCATCCAGCGCTCGGCCGACGATCCCCAGAACGTGGTCCGGCTGGCCCGCTCCCAAGAACGCGAGCTGCGGGCCTGGCTCTTCGAGGGACGGGCACCCGGCGCCATCGGCGAGGGAGCGTCGGTCCTGGCCGACGGCATCGGTCTGCTGCAGCGCCAGGTCGAGGCGGACCACGGGATCACGGTCCAGGTGGTGCTCGTCGGGGACTGCGAGCTGGACGAGGCGCTGCGTGCCCTGCTCGATGCCGCCCGCGAGGCCACCGTCAACGCGGCCAAATGGTCCGGCGCCGACCAGGTGTCGCTCTACGCCGAGGTCGAGGCCGATCAGGTGATGCTCTACGTGCGCGACCGCGGCCACGGTTTCGACCCCGATGCCGTGCCCGAGGGTCGCCAGGGGATCGCCCAGTCAATCCGGGCCCGCATGACCCGCTTCGGCGGTTCGGCGTCCATCCGCTCCGCTCCTGGGGACGGGGCCGAGGTGCAGCTCTGCATGCCCCGCCGGACCGAACGGGTCACGTGAGCCCCGAAGGCCGGCCCCGCGTCTTCTTGGTCGAGGATCACGCCGTGTTCCGGGCCGGCGTCAAGGCCGAGCTCGGGGATGCGGTCGAGGTGGTGGGGGAGGCCGACGAGGCCGGTGCCGCGGTGGAGTTGATCGGCGAACGGCTCCCCGACGTGGTCCTCCTCGACGTCCACCTGCCCGGAGGTGGCGGCCACGCCGTCCTGCGCGGCGTGCTGCCTCTCCATCCTGAGGTGCAATTCCTGGCCCTCTCCGTCTCGGATGCGCCCGAAGACGTCATCGACGTCATCCGGGCCGGCGCCCGTGGCTACGTGACCAAGACCATCTCGGGTCCCGAGCTGCTCCAGGCCGTCTATCGGGTGGCGGCCGGTGACGCCGTCTTCTCGCCTCGGCTGGCCGGATTCGTCCTCGACGCCTTTGCCCACGGGGGCGCCGCCCCGGCGGCCCGCCTCGATCCCGAGCTCGACCAGCTGTCCCCGCGTGAGCGCGAGGTCCTCCGCCTGATCGCCCGGGGCTACACCTACAAGGAGGTCGGACGCGACCTGAGTATCTCGGCCAAGACGGTCGAGACCCACGTCTCGTCGGTCCTGCGCAAGCTGCAACTGTCCACCCGTCACGAGCTGACCAGGTGGGCCACCGACCGCCGCTTGGTCTAGAACAGGGGGCCATGCCCCAAGACCTCGCCGCTGAGCATCGCGACGCCGGACTCCTGGCCCAACTGGCCGGGAAGGCGTTGATGGAACTGCGTGCCGACCCCTCGGGTCAGCGCGACCTCGGGGCGGCGGGGGACCGTGCGGCCCATCAGCTCCTCGTCGCCGAGCTGAACCGCTTGTACCCCGACGACCCCGTGCGCTCCGAGGAGGGGCTCGAGCACGTCTCGAGCACCGGCCGCCTCTGGATCGTCGACCCCCTGGACGGGACACGGGAGTTCCGCGAGCGTGATCGGGCCGACTGGGCCGTCCATGTCGCCCTCTCCATCGGGGGCGCACCGGTGGTGGGCGCCGTCGCCCTGCCCGCCCTCGACATGGTGCTCTCGACCGCCGAGCCGCCCGTCCTGACCCCCTTCGACGAGACCGAAGCGCCGCGCGTCGTCGTGTCGCGCAGCCGGCCGCCCGACGTCGCCTACCTCGTGACCGAGGCCATCGGCGGGGTCATGGTGCCCATGGGCTCGGCCGGGGCCAAGATCGCCGCGGTCATCCTGGGCTCGGCCGACGTCTACGTCCACGCCGGTGGCCAGTACGAGTGGGACTCGTGCGCGCCCGCCGCGGTCGCGTTGGCCTCGGGGTTGCACGCCAGTCGCCTCGACGGGGAGCCCCTGCGCTACGGGGAACCGGACGCCTGGCTGCCCGACCTGGTGGTGTGCCGCAGCGAGTACGCCAAGGCGGTGCTCGACGTGACCACCGGCCAGGGCCGGCCCCACTGGTAGGTCGTCCCGCGTACAGCGGGGACGCGGCCGGGCCGGAAACGACAGAACCCCGTCTCACGAGGAGACGGGGTTCTGTGCAGATAGGTTCGTCCGGTGCCGGCTTGTGTGGGGCCGGACCCGAGACGTCAGATGGCGCGCACGTTGGCGGCCTGCAGACCCTTGGGGCCTTGGTTCGTCTCGAACTCGACCTTCTGTCCTTCTTCGAGATTGCGGTAGCCCGTACCGCTGATCGCGCTCGAAATGCACGAATACGTCGGGGCCGCCACCGTCCTGAGTGATGAAGCCGAAGCCCTTCTCACCGTTAAACCACTTCACGGAACCAGTTGCCATTGAAAATCCACTCCTCTCCTGGCCAGATTTGGCCCCGTGTTGAGAGGGGTCATGGCCGGTGGCTCTCTCGAGCCAGAGGGATTTCCAAACTGTGATGGTGGTGCCCTCGGGCGAAACCATAGCGCGCCCCCTTGGGGCGGGGGAGTTTTCGCCCAGGGACCGCGAATCGGTCACCCATTGTTCACCGGCCCGCCGGTGCCTAGCTTGGACCTTGCTCCGACACCGTGAAGGGGGTCGCATGACCGCTGTCGCCAACCGCTACCTCGAGGGAATCTACGCCCCGGTCGGCCGCGAGGTCACCGCCACCGAACTGCAGGTCAAGGGGCATATTCCCTCCGCCCTCAACGGCCGCTACCTGCGCAACGGGCCCAACCCGGTGCAGGCCCCCGACCCGGCCGTCTACCACTGGTTTGCCGGCGACGGCATGGTGCACGGGATCCGACTGCGTGACGGGAAGGCGGAGTGGTACCGAAACCGCTGGGTGCGCTCCACGCACGTGGCCGAGGTTCTGGGCGAAGCGCCGCGGCCCGGTCCGGCTCCCCACGGCGGCATGGACTTCGGGGCGAACACCAACGTGGTCGGGCACGCCGGCCGCACCTTCGCCATCGTCGAGGCGGGCTCCCGGCCCATCGAGCTGACCGACGAGCTCGAGACGATCGGGCCCTGGGACTTCGACGGGGCCATCGACGGCGGCTACACGGCGCATCCCAAGCGCGACCCGCGCACCGGCGCGCTCTACGCCGTGTCGTACTACTGGGGCTGGGGCAACGACGTGGAGGTGACGGTCATCGACCGTGCGGCGCAGGTGCGCTCGGCCCGGCGCGTCACCATGGGCGGCTCGGTCAGCCTGCACGACTGTGCGATCACCCAGCGCTACGTGGTCCTGCTCGATCTGCCCGTCGTCTTCAGCCTCGAAGCCGTGCAGTCCGGGGCCCAGTTCCCCTACCGCTGGCAGGAGGACTATCACTGCCGGGTGGGCCTGTTGCCCCGCGATGGGGACAGCACCGGGGTCGTCTGGCACGACGTCGAGCCGTGTTACGTCTTCCACTTCATGAACGCCTACGACGACGGCGACGGCGTCGTGCTCGACGTGATCCGCCACCCGTCCATGTTCCGTACCCAACTGCTCGGTCCCGACGAGGGCAAACCCACGCTCGATCGCTGGCGCCTCGACGGCCGCGGCGGCGTGGTGAAGGAGGAGCGGCTCGACGAGGCCAGCCAGGAGTTCCCCCGGGTCGACGAGCGACTGGTGGGGTTGCCTCATCGGTACGGCTATACCTCGGGCTGGCTGGAGTATTCGGGCGAGCCGGCCCTGGTCCGGCACGACCTCGAGACGGGGGGCGTGAGCCGGCGCTCCTTCGGTCCGGGGGCCATGGTGGGCGAAGCGGTGTTCGTCCCCCGCACCCTCGACGCCGCCGAGGACGACGGCTGGGTGCTCTCGCTGGTCCACTCGGTCGAGACCGGGACCTCCTCGCTCTACGTGCTCCATGCGGGGGACATCAACGCCGAACCCGAGGCCGTGGTGGACCTCCCGCAGCGTGTCCCGGCCGGTTTCCACGGCAACTGGGTCCCCGACCTGGGCTGACGAACGAACGCTTGGGCGGCCCGCCCGAGCGGGGTACTATCGGAGCGTGTCCGTCTGGCACTGGGTCCAGCAACATCGCCTCCTCACGGTGATCGTCCTGGCCATCTTCATGATCGGCACCGCCGGTGGGACCGCATGGGCCCTCGTGTTCCGCACCGTGTCGTCGCCCGTGGGCCTGGCCCAGGCGCTGCGCATGTACCGGCGGGAGCAGACGGGCAAGGTGCTCACCTCGCTGCGCAACCACCTCCCGGCGTCCGGCGTCTACACCTACCGCACGGAGGGTGGCGAAGGACTCAGCATCCTGGGCGTGCAGCGCTCGTTCCCGGCGACGTCGGACATGGTGGTGACCGACGGCTCGTGCGCCACGGTCGACTGGGTGCCGATCGAGCAGCACACCGAGGACACGACCCTGTGCCCCGCTGCGGGTGGTTCCTACACCGTGCCGGTGCTGGCGACCTACGAATCCATCGCCGGGACGACGTCGACCTCGACCGTGCGCTGCCCGTCGGGCACCTATCTGCTGCCACCTGTCGCCGCGGCCACGCCGCGCTGGTCGGCCACCTGCACGCTGTCCGACCCGGCCGAGAAGGTCGCCTTCGCCGGCCAGCTGGTCGGACCGGCCACGCTCAGCGTGGGTGGGCAGTCCGTCCACGTCGAACACGTGCGGATCGAGTTGACCTTCGCCGGTGCCCAGCAGGGCACCAACCCCACCGATTTCTGGTTGGTCCCGGGCACCGGGCTCGTCGTGCGCGAACAGGAGCAGGTGAGCGTGACCTCGGGTGGCGTGCACTACTCCGAGACCATGCAGGCCGCGCTCGACTCGTTGCGTCCCGCCGGCTGAGCGCCCGCCCCACCAAGGGCGTGCCCTCAAGGGGAGGGGGCGGCTCGTTGGGCCAGCGTCTTGGGTGCGACGAGGCAGTAACTCTCGGTGATGAGCTCGGCCATCTCGTCCCAGTCCGGCGGGAGGCGCAGGTCGAGGCGCACCCCGACCCAGCCCTTCGACCCCACGTACTTGGGCACGAAGAAACGCTCGGGGTCGGACTCGATCAGAATTCCCTGCACGCCCCGGGGCGCCTTGAGCGACATGGTGGAGCCGTCCTCGGCCAGCATGACGAAGAACTTGTCGCGCACCCGGAAGGCGGGCGAGGTGTGGCCGCCGAAGGGTTTCTCGACCGCTTCGGGCAGGCCCAGGCAGACGGCCCGCACCCGATCCACCGTGGTTCCGGCCGGGCTCACCCGCCCGTGGTCGCCCCGGCGGCTCGATCCTGCGCCACGGCGTCGTAAGAGTCGTAGTCCGAGCCGGTGTCGTCGGCGAACTCGAACTCGAGCAGGCCGGCTTCCCCCCAGCGCGACCGCAGGTAGCCGTCGTTGGCGTCGAGGAGACCCAGCTTGCGTACGTTCGGCACCAGCTTGGCGAAGAAGCCCCGGGCGAAGCCGCGCATGGGGTTCACCTTCGCCTTCTGTGCCGCCTCGAGGATGAAGGGCAGCACGGCCTCGACGGTGGTGCCCATGCGTTCCCACACCTCGGGCGTGGTCGCCCGCGAGCGCGAGTTCAAGGTGGCGTCGACCAGGAACTCCTGGCGCTCCTTGAGATCGGCTTCGCTCAGGTCCGCGTAGAACTCCGAAAGGGTGAGGACACCGAAGGCGACGTGCCGGGCCTCGTCGGACATGACGTAGCGCAACAACTTGGTCAGGAGGGGTTCCTGGGTCCGCCGGAGCATGTCGCCGAATGCGGCCAGCGCCAGCGACTCGATCACGATCTGCATCCCCAGGTACGCGATGTCCCAACGCGAGTCCTCGAGGAGCGACCAGATCTGGTCCTTGAGGAAAGGGCTCATCGGGTAGGCGTCACCCAGCTTGGTGCGGAGGTACTTGGCGAAGACCTCGGTGTGGCGCGCCTCGTCCATGGTCTGGGTCGAGGCGTAGTACTTGGCGTCGATCCACGGCACCGTCTCGACGATCTTGGCCGCCGTCATCATGGCTCCCTGCTCGCCGTGCATGAACTGCGAGAGGTTGGCCTTGAACATCTCGATGCCCAGTTGGCTGAACTCGCGGTCGCTCCACGACGAGAGCGGCGAGCCGGGCAGCGTGGCCGCCACCCGGGCCACCCCGAGCAGCGGGCTGTCCTGCTCAGCCACCAGCCGCTCGGGGTCGACCTCGGTCGACCAGTCGAGGTCCGTCACGCTGTTCCACTGGGACCCCATCGCCTTGTTGTAGAGGGTGACGAGCTGTCCCCGGTCACGCTCGTAGTCCCACAGGAACAGGCGATCCGCGTTGTCGTGGATGACCTGGACCGCCTCGTCCATGACGGGGCGGCTCGGCAGCGGAGGGGTCACCTCGGACGGCATGGCCCCGACCTATTTCCTCTGACCGTTCATGTTGGCGTTCCCCGCCGCCTTGGCCACGATCTCGGGGATGAGCGTGCCCAGTTCGGACGGCTCCCAACGGTCGTGCTTGTCCTGGCCCGGGCCGGCCACCCAACCCTCGGCCACGCTGATGTTGCCGCCCATGACGTTGAACACGCGCC
The DNA here is from genome assembly GCA_963754445.1 of uncultured Acidimicrobiaceae bacterium. Classification (GTDB taxonomy): domain Bacteria; phylum Actinomycetota; class Acidimicrobiia; order Acidimicrobiales; family RAAP-2; genus Bog-473. The sequence goes on from CAVWFT010000001.1 coordinate 1,010,341, forward strand.
CGGTGATGTCCTTGGACTCAGCGCTGCCCAACCACACCACGATCGGCGAGATGTTGGCCGGATCGAGCGGGTCGAACTGCTCGGGCTTGAGGCCGGCCGAGGCCTCGGCCATGCCCAGGTTCTCGGTCATCCGGGTCAGGGCGGCGGGGGCGATCGCGTTCACCGTCACCCCGTAGCGCCCGAGCTCCATCGCCGCGATGACGGTGAACGAGGCGATGCCGGCCTTGGCCGCGCCGTAGTTGGTCTGTCCCACGTTGCCGTAGATGCCCGAGGGCGACGTCGTGTTGATGACCCGGGCGTCGTTGGTCTCGCCTGCCTTGGTCCGGTTGCGCCAGTACTCGACGGCGTGCCGGGTGGGGGCGAACGTGCCCCGCAGGTGCACCTTGATCACGGCGTCCCACTCTTCGATGGTCATGTTGACGAGCATGCGGTCGCGCAGGATGCCCGCGTTGTTGACCAGCACGTCGAGGTTGCCGAAGTTGTCGACCGCCGCTTGGATCAGCCGGCCCGCGCCCTCGTAGTCCGACACGTCGTCGCCGTTGGCGATGGCCTCGCCTCCCATGGCCCGGATCTCGTCGACGACCTCGCCCGCGGGCCCGGTCGACGATCCCGTTCCGTCCATCTCCCCGCCGAGGTCGTTGACCACGATCTTGGCTCCCTCGCGCGCGAAGGCGATGGCGTGTTCACGTCCGATGCCTCGGCCCGCTCCGGTGATGACGACGACTCGTCCGTCGCAGATTCCCACGTTGCTGTGCTCCTTTGGTTTCGGTCATTGACCGGACGCTGCCGCCCGGTACTGCTCTCTGAGCTTTCTCTTGAAGATCTTCCCAGTATCTTCCCGCGGGAGCGCCTCGACGAAATCGACGCTGCGCGGGCACTTGAAATGGGCCAGGTGCTCCCGGCAGAAGGCCATGAGCTCCTGGCCCAGTTCGTCGGTCCCGGTGACGCCCTCGGCCGGCTGGACGACGGCCTTGACCGCCTCGCCCCACTCCTCGTCGGGCACGCCGATCGTGGCCACGTCGCCCACGGCGGGGTGTTCGAGCAGGACGGCGTCCACCTCGGCCGGGTAGATGTTGACCCCGCCCGAGATGATGAGGTTGGCCGTGCGGTCGGTCAGGAAGAGGAAGCCGTCCCGGTCCATGTACCCCATGTCGCCGAGCGTGTAGTAGTCACCCCGGAAGGCATCGGCGGTCTTCTCGGCGTCGCCGTAGTAGTCGAATTTGGTGGCCGGCGGAGCCTGGAGGAACACGAGCCCGACCTCGTCCGGCGCCAGGTCGTGTCCGTCGTGGTCGGCCACCTTGACCAGACCCGGTGTCATCGGTCGGCCCACGGTGCCGGGATGCTCGAGCCACGTCTTCGAGTCGACGAGGGTGCCCAGGCCCTCGGTCGCTGCGTAGTACTCGACCACGACCGGTCCCAACCACTCGATGAGGCGCCGCTTGACCGACACCGGACACGGGGCCGCGCCGTGGATGACGAAGCGGAGCGAGGAGTGGTCGTAGCGCGCCCGCACCTCGTCGGGGAGGGCGAGGAGACGGTGGAACATGGTCGGGACCATGTGGGTGTGCGTGATGCCGTTGGCCTCAATGAGGTGGAGCGCCTCGGCCGGATCCCAATGCTCCATGATCACGAGCGTCACCCCGTAGGCGAAGGGCACGGCCACGGAGAAGGCGAGCGGCGCTGCGTGGTAGAGCGGCCCGGTCACCAGGTGGGCGTCGAGCGACGTCTCCCAATTCTCGTCGTAACCGCAGAAGTTGACGGCGGCGAGCGCGCTTGCCGCCGCGCCGTCGCGGTGCACGCCCTTGGGGCGACCGGTGGTGCCCGAGGTGTAGAGCATCTGGGTGCCCAGGACCGGGTCGTCCAGGTTGCTCCCGTCCTGCTCGCCGATGACCCAGTTGTACATCTCGAACCCCGGCACGAACCCCCCGACCGTGATCTTCACCAGGTTGGGCCCGCCGGCCGCCGCGGCCACGTCCAGGGCGTCACCCAGCTCGGCCGAGGCGATGAATGCCTTGGCCTCGCAGTTGGCGACGATGTAGGCGGCCTCCTCGCCGGTGAGGTGCCAGTTGATCGGGGTCAGGCGCAGGCCGATGCGCTGGGCGGCGTAGAGCACCTCGAGGTACTCGGGGCGGTTGACGCACATCAGGGCGATCGCGTCGCCGGGACCGAGGCCCCGCGCGCGCAGCGCCCGGCCCAGGCTATTGACGTTGGCGTTGAAGTCCTCGTAGGTCCGGTCGCCGCCGGGCGAGGCGATGGCCAGACGATCGGGCACCCGCTCCGCCCACCAGGCGTGGAGCATGCCCTGGCCGATCGCCTCCGCCCTCGTCTCTGGAACGCTCATGACCCTGCTCCCTCCGTCGGCGCAAACAGCGGCAGGTGGCGCCCGTCACTCAGCGCCTCCCACCTGAGTGTCACCGTCATGCCGCAGTGCACGGCGTCCGGTGGGCAGTCGACGACGTTGCTCAGCAGCCGGACTCCCTCCGCCAGCTCGATCAGGGCCACGCAATAGGGCCGGCCGTCGCTGAACGCGGCCCCGGCCGCCTCGGGTCGGTGCTCGACCCCGGTGGCATAGACGGTGCCCGTCCCGCTGGCCGGACGCCACTCCAGCGCGTCGGCACCGGCCCGACAGAAGGGGCAGAACGCCCGCGGGTAGAAGATGGCCCGGTCGCAGGCGCCGCACCACTGGAGGACGAAGGCGCGCCGGCGCGTGGCCTCCCAGAACGGCGCGCTGTCGGGCCCCACGGGCGGTTCGAAGCGGGTCCTGGTGGGGGAGTCCTCGCTCACCGGTTCCACCAGCAGCCACGGCGCGTCGCCGGGCTGGCGCGACTGCTCGATCGACGCTTCACAAGACGGCCCCGGTCCCGAGGACGGCGGTCGACATGACCGAGAGGAACATGCCCGAGCCGTGGGCCACGGCCACCTCGGCTCCGGCCACCTGGCGCGGACCGCACTCGCCCCGGAGCTGGCGGGTCGCCTCGGTGAGGAGGAACATGCCGTACATGCCGGGGTGGGTGAAGGACAGCCCGCCCCCGTTGGTGTTCATGGCCAGGGTGCCGCCGGGACCGAGGTGCCCGTCCGCCGCGAAGGGACCGCCGTCGCCCTTGGGGCAGAAGCCGAGATCCTCGAGGTGCAAGAGCGCGGTGATGGTGAAGCTGTCGTAGCCCATGAGGACGTCGACGTCGGTCGGCGCCAGCGCGGCCATGGCGAAGGCGTTGGCGCCCGAGACGACGCCCGGCGTGGTGGTGAGGTCCGGCATCTGGCTGATGACCATGTGGTCGGTGCAGGTGGCGGCGCCCAGGACGTACACGGGAGGCTTGCGCAGGGTCCGGGCCCGTTCGGCGCTCGTCATCACGAACGCGCCGGCGCCGTCGGTGACCAGACAGCAGTCGAGGAGGTGGAGGGGCGCTACCTGGTAGGGCGAGGACAGCACCTCGTCGACCGTGAGCGGCTCCCGGTGGCGGGCCCGGGGATTCAGGCTGGCCCAGGCCCGGGTGCTCACCGCGATCTGGGCCAGCTGTTCGGCCGTCGTGCCGTACTCGTACATGTGGCGCGAGGCGGCGAGCGCGTACGGGCCCATGGGGGTGCGCAGCCCGTAAGGCATGTCCCACTCGACCATCGGATTGGGACCGGCCATGCCGCGCCGGCCGCCCCCTTGGCGCGCTCGCCGGCGGTCGCTGCGCGGCGTGGCGGCATAGACGCTCACCACGACGTCGCACACGCCGGCCGCGATGGCAGCTGCCGCGTGCTCGACGTGCACCTCGTAGCTCGAGCCTCCGGTCATGGTCGACTCGGTGAAGACGGGGTGCACGCCGAGGTACTCGGCGAAGGCCACCGCGGAGTCGGGGTGGCACACACCGTCCACGTCGGCCAGGGTGAGGCCGGCATCGTCGAGCGCGTCGAGCACCATCGCCACCTCGAGGGCGCGGCCGGTCCGCTCGAGCTCGCCGGTGGGGGATACGTCGTCGGCGACGCCGACGATGGCCGCGGCACCGCGGAGCGTCCGGTCCACGCCGCGCATCCTGGTCGACCCCCCCGGTCCCGGCTCGCCCCGCGCCGCCGTCGGGCTACGCGTTCTTGGGGAGCTCGGAGAAGGGCGTCGTCCGGTCGTTGTTGGGCTCCTTGGGCAGGCCGAGGACGCGTTCGCCGATGATGTTGCGCTGCACCTGGTCCGTCCCGCCGTAGATCGGCGGTGCCTGGGCGAACAGGGCCATCTCGGTGATCCCACCGGCGAAGGGGTCGCCCGTAGCGTGTTTGAGCGCGGCCTTGTCGTCGCTGTCATAGGCGTGCAGCATCCCGCCCGGCCCCATGATGCGCAGCCCGAGGTCCCGGGTCAGGCGCACGATCTGGCTCATCGAGAGCTTCGACACGTTGGGCATGCCCGGGATGTCGCGGCCCTGCTCCTTGGCTGCCTTCACCCGCAGCCCGTTCATGCGTCCGAGCTCGCCCAGGGTGTAGAGCCGGGCCAGGTCCTGGCGGATCCCGGCGTCCTCGTTGACGTGGCGCGACTTGGCCACGCTGATGAGCAGCCCGGCACCGCCCCGCATCGCGCCCAGCGCGCCACTGGCCGGCTGCGATTTGCCGTTCGTATCGGGCGGAGCCACCAGGTCGCCCACCCGCTTGGCGAGCATGCCCATCACGGTGCCCGGCTGGGCCATCCCGCCGCCGGCGGCGTTCCCGCCGCCCGAACCCAGGCCGGCCCGCTCGTTGGCCAGGGTCGTGTTGGCCGCGGCCCAGCCGTTGTTGAGACCGCCGATGAGCGCCGAGTCGGCCACCCGGGCGTCGGTGAGGAACACTTCGTTGAAGAGGGCGTGGCCGGTCATCTCGCGCAACGGACGCACGTCGACGCCGTCCTGGAGCATCTCGAACGCAAAGTAGGAGATGCCCTGGTGCTTGGGGACGCCCTGATCGGTCCGGGCCAGCAGCATGCCGAGGTCGGCGTACTGGCCGCCCGACGTCCACACCTTCTGGCCGTTGACGATCCATTCGTCCCCGTCCTTGATCGCCCGCGTCTGGAGCCCGGCCAGGTCGGAACCGGCCTGGGGCTCGCTGAAGAGCTGGCACCAGGCTTTCTGCCCGGTCACGATGTCGCGCACGTAGAGATCGATCTGTTCTTGGGTCCCGTGTGTGGCGATCGTCGGCGCGGCCAGGAGCAGCCCGAGCCCCGCCGGCGCCCCGAGGGCGCCGAACGACCCGATCTCCTGTTGGACGAGGACCACGTCGGACCGGGCCATGGCCTTGCCGTAGGCATTCGTGGGCAGACCCGGTGCCGACCATCCGGCGAGACCCAGCCGCTCCCACCACTCGGCGACCGTGAGGTCGGGGTCCCAGTTGCTGCTCAGCCAGGAGCGCAGCTCGCTGAGCTGCTCCTCCGTGCTGATCTCGGTTGCGGTGTCAGTCACGTCCTCCGAAGTTACCGGCTGGACAGCACAGGGGCGACTCGGCCGGCCGGCGACCCCTGTAGCGTCCCCGCGACATCTGAGGGAGGAGAGAGATGCGAGACGAGCGACTCGACAAGGCCTTCGACGCCTGGCTGGAGGCGCAGACGACGGCCCTCGACGTGGTCAGGCAGGCGACCGGCGTTCCCGAGACCGACGTCGACCTGGCCGAGGGCTACCGCTGGGTGACCAGGCTCAATCGACTGATCTGCGACTGGATCGTGGAGCGGTCCGACCCGCTGCACCCGGTGCTCTTCGACCTGCAGGACGAGTACAAGAAGCTGCTGGTCGACAATCCCGACGTCCACTACACGTTCTGCGTCCTCGACGACCAGCACTCGTACCGGCTCGTCGGCTTTCGCGGCGAGTGCGCGTACCTGGGAATGACCTTCGGCACCGCGTTCGGACAGGGCCAGGTCGGAGGGCGGACAGGGACGCAGACGCAGACGCACATCGACGAGTTCGAGCTCGGCCCCAACGGCGAGGTCGACATCCTCATCGCTCCCGAATCGCAGATGCCGACGCCCCGGCCGCGCAACGCGATCGTCCTCGAGCCGGGCACGGCCCAGCTGGCCATCCGGGAGACCTACTTCGAGAAGTCGCCCGACAAGTTCGCCCGCCTGCGCGTCGAGTTGGTGCCCCGACCCGGTGACGAGGTGCCGCCGCCGATCCTCTCGTGCGAGGAGCTGGCGCCCAAGCTCGAGTTCGCCTCGTTGTTCCTCGCCTTCATCGGCCAGAACGCTCTGGCCATGTGGAACGACGCCGGGGCGAACATGAACTCGTTCGGCGGCCAGTCCGGGGCGGCGCACGTCGAAGCCCAAGAGGACGAGATGCGCACTCACACCAATGCCGAGATGACCTATCACGGCGGCCGGTTCTCCCTCGAGGAGGGCGAGGCGCTCGTCGTCAACGTCGCCGTACCCGACAAGCCCTTCCTCTACTGGGGCCTGACCCTGACCTCGCCGTGGGGCGAGAGCTTCGACTACCGCTACGCGACGACCCACCTCAACAACGAGACGGCCACGCGCAACGACGACGGCTCGTGGACGATGGTGATCGCACCGAGCGACCCCGGGGTGGGCAACTGGCTCGACACCGGCGGGCGCCGCCAGGGCTACATGCTGGTGCGCTGGGTGCTCGCCGACGACCCGCCCCACCCGAGCGCCGAGGTGGTGCCGATCTCCACCCTGGCGACGTCGTAGACCTCGGACCTCGGACCTCGGACCTCGGACCTCGGACCGACCTCGGATCAGACCTCGGATCAGACCTCGGAGGGAACGCCGAAGCGCTCCTGGTAGGGCGTCACCAGTTTGCGGTGGGTGTCGAGGTCGAGGCCGGTGTCGGCGAACGAATAGTCGTGGCCCCGGGCCCGGTTGGTGTGCCGCGCCGCCAGGTAGGACTCGAGCCGGGAACGGAACTCGTCGCTGATGTCGAGCCCCCACGACGAGTAGAGCTGCTCCACCACCGCCGTGGGATCGGCGATGAGATCCTGGTAGCGCACGTCGGTGATCTGGCCGTCGGGGATCTCGCCCGCGTCGCGCTCGGCCGTCACCGCGTCCATCTGCAGCTCCAGACCCATGGCGAGGAACTCGACCAGCACGTCGTAGTCGACCTGGTCGGAGTGCATCCAGTGCAGCGTCGCCATCAGGTCGGCCAGGGAGCCGACCACCCGCAACGGGTCGCGGTGGCTGATCACGACCCGGGCGTCGGGGTAGGTGGCGAAGAGCAGGGGCAGGGCCGAGAGGTGGGAGGGCGCCTTGACCACCCAGCGCGTCGTGGGCCGTCCGGCCACCCACTGGAGCGTCTGGAGATGGCGTTTGTGCCAGTCGTAGATCGGAGTCTGGTCCTGTCCGCTGCGCCACACGGTGTACCCGGGCACGTTGTAGGTGCCGGTGAACATGTCGGTCGAGAACTGATGGGCGAAGGCGAAGATGCACTCCGTGGGGAGCCGGCCGCCGTTCTCGTGCATGGCGGTGAACGAGGGGATCATCTCGTCCATCAACTTGATCTCCTGGTCGCACACGTCCCCCGATGCCTCCTCGTAGGGCACGGTGTGCAGGAGCTCCCACAGCAAGGGGGGTCGGTTGTCGGGATCGCAGGCGAGGAGTTCGTGCAGGAATGTCGTGCCCGAACGGCTCAGTCCCGTCACCACAATCGGGCCCGGCACCGGTTGTTCGAGGATCTGGGGCTCCTGAGCCCAGCGCTCCACCATGCGGAGGCGGTTCTGGAGGATCAACTGGATCTCGCCGCGCGCCCGCACGCGCCCCGGCAGGTGCAGAGCGGCCTCCCCGTCGAGCGAGGCACAGAAGTCGCGCGAACGGTTCCTCCCACCACGAGTCGCCGAAGTCCTCCAGACCGGTGGTGGTCCGGGCGGCGGCTTTGAGGTCGTCGGGCCGGAGGGAGATGACGGAGCGTCCGTCGTCGCCCAACCCTTTCCCGAGGACGACCATCTTCTCCATCCAGGCACTACGAGGTGGCGGGTTCCAGGGCATCGGGCGGTCACGGTAGCGCCAACGCGAAAGACTGGGCGTCGTGCGAGCCGGGAGGAGGCCCCTCGACCTCAGCGTGGACGACATCGTCGCCCTGCTGCGCGGGCCCGGCGCCGTCGCGGTGCTGAGCCCGAACGTGCCTGTCACCCAGCTCGACCACGCGCTGCAGACGGCGGCCCTGCTCGAGCGGAACGACCCCGGTGACGTCGAGCTGGCGGTGGCCGGCCTGGTCCACGACATCGGGCACCTCGTCGCCGGCGCAACGGACGAGGCCCATGCGGTCGACGGGGCGGCGGCCGTGCGGGCAACGTTGGGGGAACGGGTGGCCGGGATCGTCGCGCTGCACGTGGAGGCCAAGCGGTACCTGGTGACCGCCGACGGTGCGTACGACGACGAGCTCAGCGAGGACTCGGTGGTCTCGTTGGGACGCCAGGGTGGTGCCTTCAGCGCACCCGAGGCCGCCGCCTTCCTGACCCGGCCACTGGCCGCCGAGGCCGTCACCCTGCGCCGGGCCGACGACCACGGCAAGGACCTGGCCTTGCTCGTGCGACCGCTGGACTCGTGGCTGCCGACCCTGCGCGTGCTCGAGGGGCGGTCGGCCTCGCCCCCGCCATCTCGTTGGCGGTCCGACCGCTGAGCCAGGCCTCCTGGGACACTCGTCGGATGCGTGACGTCCCCGCCATCGTTCGGGCCCGGGCCGAGGCGGTTGGCGCGCTGGTCTGGCTCGACGGCCTCGACGCGCTGATCGGCGACCTCGAGCGAGACTGGTCGATCAGCGTCGGTCACCCTTACGGCGACGCCACCGAGGCCTTCGTGGCCGACGCGGTCCTCGACGACGGCACCCCGGCCGTCGTGAAACTGCTCGTGCCGCGAGACGATGCCGCGGCGCGCCACGAAGCCGCCGTCTTGGAGCGCTGCGCCGGTGCGGGTTGCGTCGCCCTCCTTCGGGGCGACGTGGGCCGCGGCGCACTCCTCCTGGAGCGATTGGGTCGTTCCCTGTTCGCGTTGGGGCTGCCGGTGGAACGGCGCCACGCCATTCTGTGCGACACGGTGCGCCGGGTCTGGCAGCCGACCCGAGGCCTCGAACTGCCGACCGGGGCGGAGAAGGCCCGGATGCTCGCCGACTGGATCGAGATCCGATGGGAGGACCTGGGCCGCCCGTGCAGCCGCGCTGCGGTCGACCACGCGTTGCGCTGCGCCGCGCGACGCCGGGCGGCGCACGACCCGGCCCGAGCGTGTCTCGTCCACGGCGATGTGCACCAGTGGAACGCATTGGCCGCGGGAGAGCGGGTTCAAACTGGTGGATCCCGATGGACTGGAGGCCGAGCCCGAATACGACCTCGGGATCATCATGCGCGAAGACCCCCTCGATCTGATGGTGGGCGACCCGACGGCACGAGCCGAGTGGCTGGCCCGCCGGACCGGTCTCGACCCCCGGGCCATCTGGGAATGGGGTGTCGTCGAACGGGTGTCGACCGGTCTGCTGGGCACTTCGGTCGGCCTGCAGCCGGTGGCGGCGCAGATGCTGGCCGCGGCCGAGCGCATCGCCGCAGCGCCGGTCTGAGTGCCGTCGGGCGCGAGACTCCCGGCATGCCTGCACCCGTCGCCGGACACTGCGACACCCGCTTCGCCCTGGTCGAGGAGGCCTTCAGGCAGAACTTCGCCGAGCGGGGCGAGGTGGGCGCCGCCGTCTGCGTGCTGATCGACGGCGTGACGGTGGTCGACCTGGCCGGCGGTGTCGTCGACCGCGCGGGATCGGCGCCCTGGACGCCCGACACCCTGGTGGACTACTACTCGGCGGGCAAGCCCGTCCTCGCCGTCTTGGCCCTGCGGCTGGTCGACGAAGGCCTGGTCGACCTCGACGATCCGATCGCCCGCGTCTGGCCCGAGTTCGCCGTGGCCGGCAAGGAGTCCGCCACCCTGCGCCACGCGCTGTGCCACCGCGCCGGTGTCCCGGCCATCCGTCAGCCCCTGTCCAACGAGGACCTCTGGGACTGGGACCGCATGGCCTCTGCCCTCGCCGGCACCGAAGCGTGGTGGGAGCCCGGCACGCGCCACGCCTACCACACCAACACCTACGGGCATCTGGTCGGCGAGGTGGTGCGCCGGGTCAGCGGGGCGTCCTGTGGCGCTGCGGTGGCGACGCTGGCCGGCGCGGTGGGGGCCGACGTCCACGTGGGCCTGCCGCGTGCGGTGGCGCACCGGGGCGCCGACGTGATCTTCGACTCGCCGGGACTGGGCGGGCCGGTCGACTTCGATGCGCTCGAAGGGGACGCCCGCATGGAGATGCTGAGCTACCTGAATCCGCCCGGCTACTCGTCGGTGGGCGTCGTCAACACGCCGGCGTGGCGGGCGGCCGAGGTCCCCTCGACCAACGGGCACGGCAGCGCCCGGGGACTGGCCCGCTTCTACCGCGCCCTGCTCGAGCCCGGCCGGCTCCTCTCGCCCGATCTGCTCGCTGAAGCGACGCGGGTGCAGTCGGAGGGCTACTGCCCGATCCTGCACGACGAGGCGTCGTTCGGGCTCGGCTTCACACCGACGACGGGACGACGGTCCTTCGGCCCGAACCGGGGCAGCTTCGGCCATTTCGGGACGGGCGGTGCGCTGGGCTTCGCCGACCCCGAGGCGGGCCTGGCCTTCGGCTACGTCATGAACCACGTCATCCCACGCTGGCAGAGCACGCGCAACCGGGCCCTCGTCGACGCCGTGTACGGAGTGCTGGAGGCGTGACCTTCGAGGAGCTGGTGGCCGACGGTGCGGCGGCACCCGTGGAGGGCTGGGACTTCACGTGGCTCGAGGGTCGGGCGACCGAGGAGCGACCGCCCTGGGGCTACGCCCGCATCATGGGGCAGCGGATGGGCGAGGCGACGGCCGCACTCGATATCGAGACCGGAGGCGGCGAGGTCCTGCGCACGGTGTCCGCACCGCCGGCGCTCCTGGTGGCGACGGAGTCGTGGCCGCCCAACATCGCGGTGGCCCGGTCGCGCCTGGCCGATCTGGGTGCACATCTCGTGGCCGTGGCGAACGAGCCGGCGCTGCCCTTCGTGTCGTCCGCCTTCGATCTCGTCGTGAGCCGGCATCCGGTGGTCACGGTGTGGGACGAGATCGCCCGCGTACTCGAACCCGGTGGCACCTACCTCTCCCAGCAGATCGGTCCCGGCACGAACCGGGAGCTGACGGATTTCTTCTTGGGCCCGGGCCCCCGCAGCGACGTGCGCCGGCCCGAGCGTGCGGCGGCGGCGGCCGCGGCAGCCGGGCTCGAGGTCGTGCGTCTCGAGTCGTGCGCGCTGGCCGTCGAGTTCTTCGACGTCGGTGCGGTGGTGTACTTCTTGCGCAAGGTGCTCTGGACCGTGCCCGGCTTCACGCCCCACACCTTTGGGGACGCCCTGCGCCGCATGCACGGGTGGATCGAACGGGAGGGGTCCTTCGTCTCGACGGCCACGAGGTTCCTCGTCGAGGCGCGCCGCCCGGCCTAACGTTGCCCCCGTGAGCGGGCCGGGATATCCGACGGGATCACCACCACCGCCACCCCAGCTGCCGCCGCCCGGCTGGTATCCGGACCCTTCGGGCCAGGGAGCCCAGCGCTGGTGGGACGGCCAGGCCTGGACGGCCCATACCGGGATGACGCCCGGCCCCACCAAGTACGAGCAGATCGACACCGCACGCGGCGCGCTCCCGCTCGCCTCGTGGTGGTCCCGCGTCTGGGGCTATCTCCTCGACGCCGTCATCCTCGGCGTCGCCACCTTCACGATCGAGATCTCCACCGGTGTGATCCACTTCAGGCAGGTGTTGGTGGAGACCGACGGCACGACCCGGGAGACGGAGAAGTTGTTCCGGGGCGGCTCGACCGCCGAGCAGGTGGTGGTCCACTTCGTCGTGCTCGCCATCACCCTGCTCTACCCCTATCTCCTCCTGCGCTACAAGGGCCAGACGGTCGGGATGATGGCGACGGGCATCACCGCCGTCGACGCCGCCTCGGGAGCGGCGCTGACGAGCGGGCAGACGGTGCGCCGGGTGCTCGCTCTCTTCGCGTTGGTGACGCTGTGGACCGAGATCGGGTTCTGGGTCAACCTGGCCGGGAATTCGGGCGCCACGTCGTACGGATCGCTCGGGTTCGGTGCCGTGGGCGCCCTGCTGTTCATGGTGTCCGCGTTCTGGGCGCTGGGCAACGCACGCAATCAGACCCTGCAGGACAAGGCGGCCTCGACCATCGTCATCCGCACCCGGCGCTGAGGCGCCGAGGCGCCGCGGCCCGGGCTCGCTCAGCTGGCCTTGCTCACCGTGCTCATGTTGAAGTCGGGGATGCGCAGCGCCGGCATGATGGTGCGGTTGAGGTACTCGCCGAGCTCGCGTCCGAGTGCCCGCACCGGAGTGCCGACCTCGGTGGCCCGGGCCAGCAGATCGACCGGGCTCTCGTTGAAGCGGAAGTTGTTGGCCGCGCCGACGACCCGGCCGTCCTCGATCACGTAGACGCCGTCGCGGGTCAGACCGGTCATGAGGAGCGTGTCCATGTCGACCGGGCGGATGTACCACAGGCAGGTGAGGAGCAGTCCCCGCTCGGTCCGGGCCACCATGTCGTCGACCGAGCCGCCGTCGTGGCCGGCGCAGCGCAGCACGAAGTTGTCGACGTAGGGCGACGTCGGGACGCCCGACCGGGCTGCCCCGGCCCGGTGGTAGCGCAAGCGGGTCAGGATGCCGTCGCGCACCCAGTCGATCGCCGAGGTGGGCAGCCCGTTGTCGAAGACCGACACTTCCGAGCTCGAGGCCGCGGTCGTGACGAAGGGGATGCACTCGATGCCCGCCTCGGCCGGATCGCTGCCGAGCGTGAAGGGCAGCGAGGAGATCCGCTCGCCGACCCGGGTACCGCCGCCCTTCTTGGAGAAGACGGTGCGCCCGTCCTCGCTGTCCTGGCCGCCCAGGGCGTCGTAGTCGATCATGCCCATCATGTCGGCGACGCCCGATGGAGGCAGGATCACTTCGTAGCGCCCGGCCTCGAGGGCGATCTGGGTGGTGGCCCAGTCGAGGCGGCGCCAGATCTCCGCCTCCATGGCGCCGAAGTCGGGATCGATGACCGGCATGCCCACCCAGGCCGAGCCGCTGCCGTCGGCCGTGCGGCCGACCAGGTTCACCGCGGCCGTGGGCTGGAGCCCCGACAGACGCAACCCGGTGGAGCTGCCGAGGTAGACGGTGTCGAGGTCGATCTCGGCGAAGCCGGCCAGGACGGCGTCGCGGGCGCGGGCCCGCTCGAACGCGCCGCCGAGGGCCGAGAGGACGCCGTCGAGCGCCTCGGCGTCGGTCGCGGCCGGTTCGAGCCCGAAGTCACGGCCGACCCCGGCTGCCTCCTGGGGCGTCACCAATGCGAAGGCGTCCTCGGCCGCCGGCGCCGACCGGGCGTCGGCCAGCGCGTCGGCCACCATGGCCTGCGCCCCGTCCACGCCGACGACGCCACTGCGGCGCGCCGTGCCCACGGCGCCGCCGGCCATGACGATGACGCTCACGGCCCGGTTGCGGTGCACGCCGTTCGTGGTGGTGCTGTTGCAGGCGAAGCGCACGTCGGCGTGGCTGCCTTCCTCGACGAGCACGATGCACCCATCGGCCCCCGCTGCACCCGCGGCGGCCACGCCCCCCTCGACCACCTCTTGGGCCGGGATCACGCCGGGACTCCCATCAGCGCCCGGCCTCTTCGCGCGTGTTGAGCACGTTGACGCCGCGCACGAGCACCGACGGGCACCCGTGCGAGACGGGCGCCACCTGTCCGGGCTGGCCCTTGCCGCAGTTGAAGGCCCCACCGAGCACCCAGGTCGAGGCGCCGCCCACCGCTTCCATGGCCCCCCAGAAGTCGGTGGTGGTGGCCTGGTAGGCGACGTCACGCAGCTGTCCGGCCAGCTTCCCGTTCTCGATCCTGTAGAAGCGCTGCCCGGTGAACTGGAAGTTGTAGCGCTGCATGTCGATGGACCACGACTTGTCGCCCACGACGTAGATGCCGCGCTCGACCCCGGCGATGAGCTCGTCGGTGCTCGGTCCGTCGGGACCGGCGTGGGCCAGGGACACGTTGGCCATGCGCTGGATCGGCACGTGCATCGGCGAGTCGGCGAAGGCACATCCGTTGGAGCGGTCGAACCCCATGGCGGCGGCGATGCTGCGGTCCAGCTGGTAGCCGACGAGGATGCCATCGCGCACGAGGTCGAAGGACTGCCCGGCCACCCCTTCGCTGTCGATGGCCACGGTGGCCAACCCGTGCTCGACCGTGCGGTCGCCGGTGATGTGCATCACGGGCGAGCCGTAGCGCAACGTGTCGAGTTGATCGAAGGTGGCGAACGAGGTCCCGGCGTAGGCGGCCTCGTAGCCGACGGCGCGGTCGAGCTCGGTGGCGTGGCCGATGGACTCGTGAATGGTCAGCCAGAGGTTGGAGGGGTCGACCACGAGGTCGTAGCGGCCCGACTCGACCGAGGGCGACGCCAGCTTCTCGTCCAGCAGTTCGGGCAGCCTGGCCAGCTCGGCGTCCCAGTCCCAGTTGCCGTCGGTGACGGGCCCGGCCAGGAACTCCCAGCCCCGACCGACCGGGGGGGCCAGCGTGCGCATGGTCTCGAATCCGGTGTCGGACAGGGCCAGGGCCTCGAGCTGGCACTGCAGGCGCACGCGGTGCTGGCGGGCCCGCGTGCCGTTGAGGTCGGCCAGGTAGGTGTCCTCCGAGACGGCCATGAGGCTGGCCGAGGTGTGGGCGACGGCGCCGTGGGCGCCCAGGCGACCGCTCCACTCGGCCAAGAGGCCGATCTTCTCCGCCGCCGGGATGGTGGCCGGGTCCACGGCGAAGGCGCTCGACCACGCGACGTCGCCGTGGGCGGGTTCGGGCGCCAGCTCGACCCGCCCGCCGCCGGCGTGCCGGGTGAGCTGCGCCATCTGCCGGGCCCGCAGGACGAGGTTCGCCGCCTCCTCGGGTCGGACGTCGACCGAGGCGGCGTAGCCCACGGCACCATCCACCACGACGCGCACGCCGAGCCCGAAGTCGGTGTCGTCCGCCGTGGTCTCGGGCAGGGCGTCGCGCAGCCGCACGGTCTGGCTCCGGATCCGTTCGACCCGCAGTTCCGCCGCCTGGCAGCCGGCCGCGGCGTCGAGCGCGGCGTCGGCGAGGGCGGAGAGCTCGTCGGCGTGCAGTGGCATCAGGGCACCGGGGTCGGTTGACGGAGGGGAAGTCCGGCGGCGGCGTAGATGGAGTCGATGAGCTCCATGGTACGGATCGCGTCGACCGCCGTGGTCGGATACGGCGCGCCGTCCTCGACGGCGGCCACGAACGCATCGAGCTGGTAGTCGTAGGACGGTCGACGACCGAAGCGCTCCTTGCGGTTGCCGAGCGAGGTGGTGACCTTCATCCGGTGCCCGTACTGCGGGCTGAACGGATTGAAAACGGAAATGCTGCCCGTCTCGCCCGTTATCTGTGCGTGCATGCGCAGGACGGAGGAGGAGAACATCGAACACCCGATGTGTGCGCTGCCCCCGTCGGTGAGGGAGAAGTGGGCGTCCATGGCCCGGTCCACGCCGGGCGAGGACAGTTTGGCCTGGGCGTCGTTTACCCGGGGTCCCGGGGCGAGCAGGCGGAGCAGGCTCACCGGGTAGCACCCCATGTCCATGATGGCGCCACCCGCCAAGGCGAGCTGGTAGCGGATGTCACCTTTCTTCCACAGGGGGGCGGAGAAGGCGACATCGATGTGCGAGATCGGGCCGAGCTCGCCCGAGCGCACGATCTCGACCAGGCGCCGGCACAGGGGGTGGTACTGGTAGTGGAAGGCCTCCATCACGACCAGGCCCGGATGGGCGTTGGCCACCTCGGCCACCGAACGGGCTTCGTCTGCGTTGGCGGTGAAGGGTTTTTCGCACATGACGTGCTTGCCCGCCTTCAGTGCCTCTATCGTCCAATGGCCGTGGAGTCCGTTGGGGAGGGGGTTGTACACGGCATCGACGTCGGGGTCGTTCACCAATTCCTCGTAGCTGCCGAGAACGCGAGGGATGTGGTGTGTGGTGGCAAAGGCCTCGGCCCGCTCCCGGTCCCGTGCGGCAACGGCGGTGACCATGGCCTTCCCGGTCCGCCGCGCCGGCTTGACGAGCGCCAGCGGGGCGATCTTCGCCGCCCCCAGGATGCCGATTCTCAACACGCGCGGCTCAGCTGCACGCGGAGATTGGCGTCTGACGGGACGTGGGGGCGCCAGGCGTCGGCGCCGCGGTGCAACAAGACATGAGCACGGACGCTAACGCACCGGGCGCCCGTCCCTCGCTGGGCCACATCCGGGGGCTCGACGGCGTCCGCGCCTTCGCCGTGCTCTCCATCATCGCCTTCCATACCGGCCTCAATTCGTTGCCCGGGGGCTTCTACGGCGTCGACGCCTTCTTCGTCCTGTCCGGCTTCCTCATCACAGCACTGCTGGTCAAGGAGTGGGGTGGCACCGGGACCATACGCCTGACCCGTTTCTGGGCCGGCCGGGCCCGCCGGCTCCTGCCCGCCCTGTTCCTCATGGTGACGGTGGTCGGCGTGGTGATGGCCGTCTGGCCGCAGCTGCTGGCGACGCCGAACATCGTCGGCGACGCCGTGTCGACGATCTTCTACTACTCGAACTGGTACTCGCTCCACACCGACGTCACCTACTTCAACCTGTCGAGCCAGCCCTCGCCGTTCCTGCACACGTGGTCGCTGGCCATCGAGGAGCAGTTCTACCTGGTATGGCCGCTGGTGGTCCTGGGCGTGCTCAAGCTGGGGGCGGGGCGGGTCGGTCGCCCGAGGTCCCGGGCCGGTGCACCCGCTCCCGCCGAAGCCCAGGGCGCGCTGCTCCCGGCGCCGGCGGGAGCCGGCGACGACGGCCTGTCGCAGTCCGTCCCGGTGCTCGGCGGCGGGACGGTCGTCATCGGGTGCCGGCCCGCCACGGGAGCGGGACCCGTCGTCGTGCGCGACGCGGCCTGGTCGCGCCGGCGCCGGCTGCACGTGCTCTTCGCCGTGGCCTGTCTCGGCTCGGTGGCCTCGGCGCTCGTCATGGCCTTCTTGGCGCCGAACGGCTACACGACCCGGGCCTACTACGGGACGGACTGCCGGGCCCAGGCGCTGCTGGTCGGGGCGGCCATCGCCATCGGCCTCACGCTGTGGCGGGAAGGGGCGGAGCAGCCGTGGTTCGCCCGGCTCGCTTCGGGACTGGGCCTGGCCGGCGCGGCGGGCACGGCCGCCCTGTGGTGCACCACCTCGGAGACCTCGACCTTCGCCTTCAGCGGCGGCTTCCTGGTGGCCAGCCTGGCTGCGGGCGGCGTCGTGCTCGGGTGCGTGGCGGCGCCGCGCTCGCCGGTGGTCCGCTTCTTGGAGCTGCCCCCCTTCCCGCAGTGGGGGCGCATCTCCTACGGCGTCTACCTCTGGTACTGGCCGGTGCTCCTGGTCATGACGCCCGAGCGCCTGCACTGGGGCGTCTACCCGCTGTTCCTGGCCCGGGTCGGCGTGACGGTGGCCATCGCCGCGCTGAGCTACGACCTGGTCGAAATGCCGATCCGGCGGGGGATCCTGCGTCAGGCCCGGACGTGGGTGGCCCTGCCGGTCGGGGCCGCGCTCGCCGTCGGTGCGGTCGTGGTCAGCACACTCGTGCCGGTCGGGGCGACCGTGCTCGAGGGGGCGCAGCTCAAGGCGCCGCCCCCTGCGGCGGCCACGGTCGACACGACGGAGACCACGCTCCCGGGCCAGACCTCGTCGGGTGCGCCCTCGACCACGGTGCCCTTCCCGTCGTACCTCTCACCGGCCGCACCGGCGCCGGTCGAGCCGGCCAAGCGGGTGAAGGTGCTCGTGGTGGGCGACTCCGTCGCCGGCACCCTGGCCGTGGGGCTGGCCCAGGTGGCCCGGGGCGAGAACGTGCAGGTGGTCGACGAGGGCCTGCCGGGCTGCTCGGCCGCCACGATCGGGCAGATCGACGTCGGGGTCTACCAGGTGCCGCCGGGCACACCGTGCGACCATCGCAATCCCGACGCCCTCTTCGACACCTGGCGCCGTTGGGTCGCCGCCTATAACCCCGACGTGGTCGTGTACCTGGCCCGGGCCGAGACGTTCAACCAGCTGCTGGGCGGCCGCTGGCAGAACATCGGCCAGCCGAGGTTCGACGGCTATCTCACGGCGCGGCTGAGCATGGCGGCCCAGGTCCTCGGCGCCCGCGGCGCCCGTGTCGTCTTCCTCACCTCACCCTACTACGACGGGGGTGCCCAACCCTCGGGGGCGCCGTGGCCCGAGGACGTGCCCGTGCGGGTGCATCTCGACAACGCCACCCTGCGCCAGGTCGCTGCGACGGCGAGCGGATCGTCGTCGGACCCCGGCGGGGTCTACGTGTTCGACCTGAACAGCCTGGTCTCGCCCGGTGGTCGCTACGCCTCCGCCGTCGGCTCCACCAACGTGCGCTGTGCCGACGGGGTGCACTTCAGCGCGTCGGGTGGGATCTACGTGGGGCTGCGACTCGTCCCCGACCTGGTGGCCCTCGGACAGTCCCATGCCGCCGCCTCGCCCGTGGGCGCCTGGCCCGGACCGTTGCCCCCGTCGACCCCGCCGTGGTACGCAAAGCTGCCGTGTTGAACCTCGATGGCTCGCCCCATCCCGATGACTGAGGGCCCGGTGGCCGCCACGTCCGGCGTCTCGGCGGCCTCGCCGACCTCAGCGACCTCGGCGGCCTCGGCGACCGGTGGTCAGGCGCCGATCGGGGTGCGCCGGGCCGTGGCGAGCGACGTCGAGGCCATGGCGGCCCAGCTGGCCAAGACCTTCTGGGACGACCCGGTGGCCATGCACCTCATGCCCAACGAGCGCCGGCGCGAGGCCGGGCTGCGGAGCTACTTCCGGACCCAGATGGCGGCCGACTTCCTCCCCTTCGGCGGGTGCTACACGACGGAGGGCTACCTGGGTTCGGCCATCTGGGCGCCGGCCGGCAAGCCGTTGGCGACCGGGCTGCGGGCCATCGCCACCATGCTGCCGGTGCTGCCCTACGTGGTGACCAACCTGCGCAACACGCTGAAGCTGCTCGAGACGGTGGAACGGCTCCATCCCCACGAACCGCACTGGTACCTGGCCTCGCTCGGCGCAGCCGTCGAGCACCAGGGCCAAGGCGTGGGCACGGCGCTCATGGCTCCGGTCCTGGCCCACTGCGACGTCGAAGGGTTGCCGGCGTATCTCGAATCCTCCAAGGAACGCAACGTGCCCTTCTACGAGCGCCACGGCTTCGCGGTGGTCGAAGAGGTGGTGCTGCCGGGACACGGCCCGCCCATCTGGACGATGTGGCGGGCGCCGCGGCCGGTGGCGGCCTAAGAGTTCGGTCGGGCCACCCGGCGCGGGTCCCTCCGTCCGGGCCCGCGGGCACGCTCCCGAGGGCGCGGCAGGCCTCAGGAGGGGTGGATGCCCTCGGGCATCGAGAGCGTGTCGTGCACCACGACGTCGAGCACGTCGATGACGGCGCGGGCCGGAGCGGACAGCAGGCCGCGTCGGCGCTGGGCCACACCGACCCGGCGCCGGGGGAGCCCCTCCACGGGGAGCACGGCGAAGCTCTGGCGCAGGTGGCCCGGCACCGCCGTGGCGGGGAGGATCGCCGGGCCGTAGCCGTCGAAGGCCAGCGAGGCGATGAGGCGGACGCCGTCGAGCTCCATGGCGGGGCGCAGGGTGACTCGGGCCGGCCCGACGGCGCTGTCGATCTCGGCCCGTAGGGCGGTCCCGGGTGCGGGCAGCAGCAGGTCGAGCTCGCCCAGGCGTTCGAGGGTCAAGGTGGTCTCGGCGGCCAGGGGATTCGTGCGGGGGACGACGACGACGAGGTCCTCGTCGAAGAGCTGGGCGGCCTGGATCTCGTCCCCCGAGAGCGGGAAGGTGACGACGGCCAGGTCGAGCTGCCCCGAGGCCAGCTGCTGCTCGAGCGGCACGCTCGCCCCGTCGGCCACGTTGAGATGGATGTGGGGATGGCGCACGCGGAGGAGGTCGAAGAGCTGGGGGACCAGCCATCGTCCGGTCGTCCCGATCATGCCCAGGCGCACCGTGCCGACCACCTCCTTGCGCAGCGCGGTGACGTCGGAGACCATCGCCTCGAGCTCGTAGGTCACCCGGCGGGCCCGCTCCACCACGACCTCACCCTCTTCGGTCAGCCGACCCGAGGCCCGGTCCACCAGCTGCACGTCCAGCTCGCGTTCGAGCCGGGCCACATGGGCCGAGACATTCGACTGCACGGTGCCGATGGTGGCAGCCGCGGCCGAGAAGCTTCCGGTGTCTGCAATCCCCAGGAGTGCTTGCAAGTGTTTCAATTCCATGCGGTGGTCCTTCGCAAAATGCTCGCGTGAGTTGCCTACCCATCAGTATGACTGATAACAAGTATCTCCCAAAGCGGATTGACAGATTGTTGAGACGACGACAAAATGTTCCTCAGACCGCAGGACATCGGAAGCCCCCCCTCCGACCCTGATGAGTCTTGAGAAGGGATCGCCCTCCCCCCCCGGCGATCCCTTCTCCTAATTTCCGGCCCTGGTCGTCGACGCTTTCGGGAGACCCGGGCCGACGATCCGGCTGCTTTAGGCTGTGGGCCCGTGGCAAAGAGCGCCGTCTTCATCGACCTGGACCGCACGCTGCTGTGCCACGCCTCGGGCCAGGTGCTCAACCGGGCCCTGGTGGCGGAGGGTGTCCTGTCCCCGGGCCGCTCCCTGCCCGGCGACAAGATCCTCTTCGCCGTCAACGACCGCTTCGGCGAGAACCTCTTCTCCATGGGGCTGGTCCGGGCGGCCGCCGCGGTGGCCCGGGGATGGCGCCAGGACAGGGTCCAGGCGGCGGGTCGTCATGCCGTAGGCGGGCTGAGCGAGCTCGTGGCCCCCTTCGCCCCCCAGCGCCTGAGCGAGTTCCGCGCCCAGGGGCACAAGCTGGTCCTCTCCACCACGACCCCGGCCGACATGATCGCCCCCTTCGCCGAGGCCCTGGGCTTCGACGACCTGATCGCCACCTCCTACGAGGTGCGCGACGGCCGCTACACGGGACGGCTCTACGAGGGCTTCGTCTGGGGCACCGGGAAGCTGCGAGCCGTGCGGGTCTGGGCCAAAGAGCACGGGGTCGACCTGGCCGACTGCCACGCCTGCAGCGACAGCATCTTCGACGTGCCGCTGCTCGCCAGCGTGGGGTCCCCGCACGCGGTGAACCCCGACCCCTCGCTCACCGTGGTGGCCTCGGTCCGCCGCTGGCCGGTCGAGCACTGGGACAGGCCGCCCGGAGTGCCCAATGTCATCGGCTTCGAGCCCTACCACCTGCTGCGGCCGTTCGTGCGCACCCATTCCTTCCCCTATGCCCGCTTCGACATCCGCGGGATCGACCACATCCCGGCGCGCGGACCGGTGCTGTTGGCCTCCAACCATCGGAGCTACTTCGACGTGGCCGCGCTGGCCCTGGTGGCCCGCGACCTGGGGCGGCCCGTGCGCTTCCTGGGCAAGAAGGAGATCTTCGACGCGCCGGTGGTGGGCCAGATCGCCCGGGCCATCGGGGGCATCCCCGTCGACCGGGGCAGCGGTTCGGGCGAGCCGCTGCGGGCGGCCGAGGCGGCGCTCAAGGCGGGCGAGGTCGTGATCGTGCTGCCGCAGGGAACCATCCCGCGCGGCTACGACTTCTTCGACCCCGAGCTCCACGGCAAGACGGGCACGGCGCGGCTCGCCGCCTCCACCGGAGCGACGGTCGTGCCGGTCGGGCTGTGGGGGACCGAGCGGGTCTGGCCCCGCTCGTCGCGGCTGCCCGACTTCACCCTGGTGCGCAAGCCACCGACCGTGCGTGTCCGCATCGGCGCCCCGCTGTCGCTCTCGCTCAGCGACGCCAAGTCGGACACCAGGGCCATCATGACGGCGATCGCCGCGCTCTTGCCGGCGGAGTCACGCCGGCGCCACGCGCCGACCCCCGAGGAACTGGCGCGCACGAAACCACCCAAGTGAGGGCGCAGCTGGCCAGCGTCACCACGCGCGCCGTGAACGTCGCCTCGCGTCGACTCGGTCGGGGGCAGGGGACGGTGGCCGGCGGGCGGGCCGGGTTGCGCCTCGACCCCTCCCTGCTCGAGCACCTCAGCGCCCGCCGCCAGATCGCCCTGGTCACCGGGACCAACGGCAAGACCACGACGACGCGCTTGTTGACCGTCGCCCTGGCTGCCTCGGGCGACGAGGTGGTGAGCAACGAGACGGGCTCGAACATGCCGCCCGGCCACGTCGCCGCGCTGGCCGGGACCAACGCGCCTCGCGCCGTCCTCGAGGTGGACGAGGTCTACCTGCCCCGGGTGCTCACGTCGACCACCGCCGCCGCCGTCGTGCTGTTGAACCTCTCGCGCGACCAGCTGGACCGCACCAACGAGGTGCGCATGATCGCCGCCCGCTGGCGAGCCGCCCTGGCGGCGGCCCCGCACACCCACGTCGTGGCCAATGCGGACGACCCGCTCGTCGTGTGGGCCGCGGGGGCGGCCCGCGACGTGCACTGGGTCGGCGCCGGCATGCGCTGGCAGCTCGATGCGGTGGGCTGCCCCTCGTGCGAGGGTCGGATCGCGTACGCGGAGGGGAACTGGGCCTGCACGGCGTGCGACTTCGCCCGCCCGGTGCCCGAGGCCTCGCTCGCCGACGCGCCCGACGGCAGCACCCTGGCCCGCTGGGCCGACGGGCGCAGCGTCCCCATGCACCTCTCGCTCCCCGGTCGCTTCAACCGGGCCAACGCGCTCATGGCCACGGTGGCCGCCGAGGCCTGCGGGATCGACGTCGTCGCCGCCCTCGACGCCATCGGGTCGGTCGACCAGGTGGCCGGGCGGTTCACCGTGCGCACCTTCGGCGACGTGCAGGCCCGCCTGATGTTGGCCAAGAACCCGGCAGGCTGGGACGAGCTGCTGGACCTGGTGGCCGCCGACCGGTCGCCCCTCGTCGTGAGCATCAACGCCCGGGTGGCCGACGGGGCCGACCCCAGCTGGTTGTGGGACGTGCCCTACGAGCGGCTGGCCGGGCGCACCGTGATCGCCACCGGTGACCGCTACCGCGACCTGTCGGTGCGGCTGCAGTACGCCGGTGTGGCCCACCGGACCGAGGCCGACCCCGTGGCCGCGGTGACCACGGCGAGTGGCGGCGCCGCGCTCGCCGTCGACGTCATCGGGAACTACACCGCCTTTTACGACCTGCTCGGGGCACCGGTGTGAGCCGGGCGCTGCGCGTGGCCGTCGTGTTCCCCGACCTGCTCGGCACCTACGGCGACGGGGGCAACGGGGTCGTCCTGGCCCGCCGGGCCGAATGGCGCGGCCTCGAGGTGGCGCTGCTGCAGGCGCCGTCGGACGCCGCCCTGCCCGAGGCCGACATCTATTGCCTGGGCGGGGGCGAGGACGGCCCCCAGGTGCGCGGCGGCGCGCACGCTGCTCGAGGACGGCACCTTGGCGCGGCGGGTGCGCGACGGTGCCGTCGTCCTCGCCGTGTGCGCCGGCTTCCAGGTGGCGGGGGAGTCCTTCCCCGACGCCGAGGGCGAGCCCCACCCGGGGCTGGGCCTGTTGCCGGTGACGACGGCCAAGGTGGCCGTGCCCCGGGCCGTGGGGGAGGTGGTGGCCGAGGTCGACGCCGCCTTCGACCTGCCGACCTTGACGGGCTTCGAGAACCACGGCGGGCGCACGACGCTGGCCGACGGGGCGCGGCCCTTGGCCAAAGTCAGCGTCGGCGTGGGCAACGGCGGGGGTGACGGGACCGAGGGCGCCGTGGCCGGCCGCGTCCTCGGCACGTACCTGCACGGGCCCGTGCTGGCCCGCAACCCGGCGCTGGCCGATCTGCTCCTGTCGTGGGCGCTCGACGGCGCGGCGCTCGAGCCGCTCGACGACAGCGGGGCGGAGAGCCTGCGGGCCGAACGGCTCGAGGCGGTGCGGTCACGGCGTTTCCGGCGGCGACGGGCGGCCTGAGTCGCCGGTCGTGCGGGGCGCCGACGACGATCCGCTCAGTCGGGCCAGGCGCGCCGCCGCGCCGGGGGCGGATCGAGGGCCCAGGCCCGGCGCCAGGTCGACGCCTCGGGCCCGCGGTGGGCGCGGGCGGCGCCGTCGTGCGGTGCCGCCGGGCTCACGGCCCGCCGGGCCTGCCACCAGTCGGTCTGCACCTCCCGGGCCAACGTGGCGACGGCGGCTTCGACCCGGGTCGAGAAGCGGTGCGCGTTCTCCCCCTCGTCGGGCGTCATGGGCGCGCCGAAGAGCACCGCGATGGGAGAGCGGCGCAGGCGGCCGCCCTGCTGGGCTTCGGCACCGGACCCGCCCTGGGCCGGTCCGTCCTCGTCGGCCTTCTTCGGCAGGACGTGGCGGGTGCCGTGCAGGTACACGGGCACGACCGGGCGACCGGTGCGCCGGGCCAGATAGGCCGCCCCGCCGCGGAACTCCTGGGTCCAGCCGTCGGGGGAGCGCCCGCCCTCGGGAAAGATGACCAGGTTCCAGCCCTCTTCGAGCAGCCCGGCCGCCGTGTCGGCGGACTTGCGGTTGACCTTGCTCCGCTCGATCGGGATGGCGGCCAACGAGAACGACCAGAGGGCGGCCTTCCACGTGCGGTCGAAGAAGTAGTCCGAAGCGGCGGCGACGATGGTGCGGTGGCGGAAGTCGACCGGCAGCGTGGTCAGCAGCACCGCCGTGTCGATGTGGCTGGTGTGGTTGGCCGCGAAGATGACCGGCCCCTCGACGTGTCCAAGGTGTTCGAGACCGCGCACGGTGGCCGGGGCGAGCACCTTGGCCGCCGGCCGGGTGAGGGTGTCCATCACCATGGCCCGGGCCAGCCGAACCGGATAGCGCCGTGACCACTCGTGGTCGTAGTCCAGGCCGATCCGGCGCTCCGGCGCCGGCCGTTCGAGCGAGGTCGGCCACGACGGCGCGGCCAGGGGGAAACGGGCGGCGCGGACCTTCGACGTGAGAGCCGAGAGGCCCACCTCAGTGCACGTCCGACATGAAGATGGGTGGGTTGTGCACGTGGGTCAGGGTCGGGGACGGCCCCACCACGTCCGAGGCGATCTCGAGGGCGTCGTCGAGCGAGCTGGCCGGCGAGAACCCGAGCCGGCGCACCGCCTTGGGGTCGCCGCCCACCACGATGACCCGGCCCAGGTGTTCGAGCGCGTGGGCGCACCAGTACCACATGTAGAAGGGATGGACGCCGTGGTAGGCGTGCCCGGTCCGGTAGAGGTGGATGTACCAGGGGTCGGTGGCGAAGGACTCCTCGAACTGCTTGTGCATGGCGACCGGATCGGTCGTCTGCGTCAGCACCTGCTCGTAGAAGTCGATGTAGCTCGGGTGGTGACCGGGATGGAACTCGGGCCGGGTCGGGTGGCGCATGATCAGGACACCGCCCTCGCGCACCAGCGGGCGACCGCGGTACATGTTGAAGTAGTACCCGAGGCCGAGGCAGGCCACCAGGATCGGGTTCATGATGGAGTTGACGTTGTAAGGGCAGATGTAGGGCAGGCCCATGGTGAGGATGTCGGTCTGTCCCTCGACGTCGACGCCCTGCTGCTCCCACACGTGCTGGGTCGTGCGCGCGTGCACCGCCTCTACCTCGCCCGCCTGGACCGAGGTCAGAGCGTGGGGAGCGCGTATGCCGTGGAAGATCTGCCGCGAGATCCGCGGCGGCACCTTGGCCAGCGCAGCCGAGGACGCGCTGTAGGTCGCCCGGTCGCGCAGCGACCATTCCCACTCGCGCTTTTGCAGGAAGGTGAAGTTGGACGGGAAGGTGTCGTTGTTGAGCGTGGTCTCGATCTGGAAGATCTTCACGCCCGAGTCGGCGATCAGCCGCCCCATGCGCCAGTTCGCCGTGTGCAGCTCCGAGGCGGGCTGGTCCATGAAGGACTTCGAGTGCGTCATGGTGCGCGGGTTGTGGTGGTGACGCAGGCTGCGATAGCTGGCCAGACCCGTGGCCACGCTCTTGTGACCGCCGTCCATGGTGACGAGGTTGATGTTGACGTAGACCAAGAGGTCCGAGGTGGCGGCACGCTTGTTGATCTCGACGTCCTCGCCCTGGTCGGTCTGGCCCAGGTGGATCAGGTTGTCGGGATCCTCGGCGTCGTGCTGGGTCAACAGGCCGTGGGGGGCGAAGGCGTCGTAGACCCGGTTGCCCAGGGCGTGGCGCAGCTCGGGCTCGGTCATGCGGCGGTGCAGGGCCAGCGCGGCGACGAGGACGACGTCGTCCACTCCCGCTTCGGCCGCCAGGTCGAGCACGGTCTCGATGACCATCTGGCGGATGTCGGGCGCCTCCATCTGGGGCAGGGGGAGCGAGACGTCGTCGAAGCAGATGGTCAGCTTCATCCCCGACCTCAGCAGGGCGGGCAGCGGCTCTCGATCGCCGACGGGGTGGAGCAGCGCATGGCGGATGGCGTGATACGGGTCGTCGATCGGGGTGATCGGTTCGGGCGCGTAGATCACCCGGCTCCCCTCGGGGAGCGTCTCGAGGGTGTACCCCTCGCCGTTCCAGAAGAGGGTGGGGGGTGTCGATTTGTCCACCTCGAGCACGAAGCCGGGTCGGCGGCTCATCGGGAGTGTCCTTTCGCTACGTCGAACGCGATCTTCACCGAGCCGCGGCGTCCCGCCGCACCGGCATGGGCGACCGCGTCCTCGAATCGGGTCAGCGGGTAGGTGGCCGACACGAGCCGGCCCGTGCCACGGGCGGCGGCCAGCTCGAGCGCCAGAGCGAAGGTCGGCGTCCTGCCGCCGTCCTCCGCCGTGTCGCCCCGCGGTCCGCGTTCGGTGCCGTAGGCGTAGGCGCCGGCCAGTCGTACTTCGCGGTGCCACAGCGGCGCCAGGTCGAGGTGCACCTTGCCCGGCATGCCGACCAGGGCCACGGTGCCCCGCGGCCTCACCATGGCCATCGACTGGGCGATCGACTCGGCGCTGCCGACGCAGTCGACGACCACGTCGGCGCCGCCCGAGAGAGTGGCGGTGGTGCCCGCGGGCCCGCCGAACGACATCGAACGGGCATGGCGCCGCACGGCCCGGTCCAACTGGTCCGGGGGAAGCGCCTCGCTGCATCCGAAGGTGCAGGCGAGCTGTTGCTGCTGGGCATACCGCGCCCCGACCAGCACGACCGAGGGCGTCGCGCAGAGGCCGGCGGCGGCCAGGTGCGTCAGGGCTGCCGTCACGAGCAGGCCCAGCGTGCCGGCGCCGACGACGCCCACCACGTCCCCGTCGGCGAGCGGGAGCCCGAGGACGGCGTGGACGGCGCAGGCGACGGGTTCGACGGTCACCGCATCGGTGTCGCTCAGCGCGTCGGGCACCCCGTAGAGCTGGCTCTGGTGGGCCACCAGGCCCGCGCTGGACCACCCGCCGCCGGTGTCGGCACAGAACCCGGTCTGCAGTCCCGGTCGGATGTGGCCGAAGGCGAGATTGCCGCAGTTCCCGACCTGGCCGGCCTGGCAGGCGGGACACGGCGGCTCGATCCCCCGAGCCGCACACCCGAGCACCGGCTGGAGGACGACCCGGCTCCCGGCGGCGAGCGCCTGCCCGTCGGCCGCCGTGGTGTCCTCGCTCACCATGCCCACCACCTCGTGGCCCGGGACGAAGGGGAAGGAGACGATGTCCTCGAAATAGCGCGAGCTGCGGCCGTCGAGTGTGGCCAGGTCGGAACCGCAGATGCCGGCCAGGATCGGCTCGACGTGGACCCAGCCCTCCGCCGGTGGCCGCGGTGCCTCGCGTTCGATCAGGCGCAGCGGCCCGACGCCCGCGCCGCGGCCCGAGCCGAAGGCCGACACCACGCGGGCGGCGGCAAAACGCGGGAGGGAGCGCTCGAAGAGCAGGGTGCTCATCGGCCCATGACCGCCTTGGGCGAGCGCACGTCGAAGGGCCCGAGCGGCAGGGGCCGGTGCGATCCGCCTTCGGCCTTGGCCCAGTGCTCGACGTGCCAGCCCCGCCGCCGGGCGATCGTGGCCAGACGTGATTCGGGATTGACGGCGACGGGGAACCCGACTGCCTCGAGCATGGAGAGATCGCTGGCCGAGTCGGCGTAGGCGACCGATTCCTCCAGGGAGAGCCCGTGCTCCTCGGCGTACTCGGCCAGGACGAGTGCCCGCGCCTCGCCGATGGGCGGCAAGGTGGTGAGCCGCCCGGTGAGGTAGCCGTCCTCGACGCCCATCACGGCGCAGACGATGTCGTCGAAGAGCGGACGGATCGGCTCGATCACGAAGTCGAGCGCCCCCGTGATCAGGAGGGTGCGATGGCCGAGCGCCCGGTGCGCCCGTACCCGGGCGAACCCTTCGGGGAACGAACGGGTGAGCAGCTGGCGATGGAAGAGCTCCCACGAGTCGGTCTGCAACCGAGCCAGCGGCGCGTCCTCGAAGCGGCGGTAGAAGGTGCTGAGGAAGTCGCCGCGGTCGCGCCGGTCGAGGGCCAGGAGCGACGGACCCTGGCGGGCGAGCTCGGCCACGAAGCGGGCCCGCCGGAGCGGCGAGAGGTGCCGGCTGGCCAGCCAGGCGTAGGTGTCGACGACATTGGAGGACATGAGCGTGTGCTCGAGGTCGAACACGGCCAGGTGGCGATCCGGCGACAAAATAGCCTTGCGCTGGCGGTCGGGGCGCTTGTCCACCACTGACTTGCCCGGCGCCGTGCGCACGCGCGTGTGCTCGAGCACGGAAGGCAGGTGGACCTCGAGGACGTAGCGGTCCCAGTCGATGACGCCGGGATCGAACCCGAAGGCGGCGTGGTCGTCGGCGTCGCAGTCGTCCCACATGGCGATGAGGTTGTCGACCCGGTAGCGGGCATCGGTCTCGGTGTAGGCGCCGTAGAGCTCCACGTAGCCGAGGGCACGTTTCGCCAGGGCGTGGCGGTCCTCGATCCGGGCAGCCAGCTGCGCCTGTCTGCCTCGAATCGGCAAGGCAGTGAGCACCTTCTCTGCGAAGTTCATTGCCGTATCCGCCCGCTTGAGCTGTCGTTGCACCCGCCCGCGTCCGGGGAAGGACCACTCGGGCACGCTGATCGGCTGGCCGCGCTCGTCGTAGAGGGGGTTGCGCTGGAAGAAGCCGGTAGTGAGTTCCACCAACCGCCCGTAGCGCAACGGATTCCGCACGCCCGAGGCCACGTGGTACACCCGGGGGCGACCCGTCTCGGGCGCACTTTTGGCTCTCTCTCGGGCCTCTTCTGGGGCATCTTCTCGGGCCACTCGACGCGCCGCTGCCTGCGCGACCCCTTGTGCCGCCGCGGCCAGGATGGCCGCCACGACCAGATCGACCGGGATGACGTCGACGATGCCCTCGGGCACGCCGGGGAACTCGCGGAGCAGGCCGCGGGCGTAGGAGATGATGATCGGCTCGGCCATGCGGAAGCCCCGGATCCATCCCGGGCGCGGTTCGGCCAGCGCCGACTCGATGATGGACGGCCGCACGATGGAGATGGGCACGACATCCGACCACTGATCGACGAGTGCCCGCTCGCCCAGGGCTTTCGTGAAGGGGTAGGCGTCGGGCCAGCCGAGCGAAAGGGCGCGCGCCGTGCCGGCGGTGACGAGTTCTTTGGTCACCCACTCCTCGCGCACTCTCTCGGAGCGGGTGGCGACCAGATGATCGCCGGCCGCGCCGATTTCGCTGCGCGCCCGTTTCGTGAATTCCCGCAGCCGCTCCGGCTTGCGGGACTCGGATTGCAAGTCGTCGCGCAGCCGCCGCGTCGCCGTGACCTCGTCCTGCCACGTGACGTCGAGAGTGAAGCGATTCTCGCTGAGCAGCTCCTCCTTGGCCTCACCTTGGTGAGTGCTGGCCACGTAGGCGGTGGAGACGGCGACGAGGTGGCCGGACGATCCGGTCTCCACCATGGCGGCGGCGACCCGGGACGGGCCCAACAGGTTGATCTCGACCGCCTGGGTCAGCGGCGCGTCGAAGGAGACCGTTGCGGCCGAGTGGATGACGACGTCGGCGGCCTGCAGTGCCTCGCGGCCCGCATCGTCCATCCCGAGCCCGTCACGGCCGACGTCGCCTGGGACTGCCGTGACCCGCCGCGCCATTTCGTCGGCGAAGCGGTCCCCGAGTTCCTCGCGCAGGCGGTCGAAGCAGTCGTTTTTGATGACTTCACGGGCCAGGCGGGCGGAGGCGTCGGCCCGGCGTCCGGGACGCACCAGGACGGTGATCTCGGCCTCGGGTACGCAGCGCACGATCCGCTCGACCAGGGCAGTCCCGAGGAACCCGGTGGCCCCGGTGATGAAGAACCGCTTCGAGCGAAGGTTCCGCTCTATTGGCATCAAATATGTCTACCACCCGACACAGATTGTGTCTACCATTTGGTAAGTGCCCAGCTCATCGACCAAAGACCGCATTCTCGATGCGGCGCAGGCCTCCTTCGCCGGCCGGGGCTTCGAGGCCACCTCACTCGATGTCGTGGCCAAAGGGCTCGACCTCACCAAGCAGTCGATTCTCTATTGGTTCCCGTCCAAGGACGCGCTGCTCGAGGCTGTGATCGCCCGTGGCGCGGCGGACCTGTCGACCGCCCTGGAGTCGGCGTTGGCAGGGGCGGGCGAGGGTTGGGAACGCATCGAGGCCGTGGTGCGCTCGGTCTTCCGCCTGGCCGCGCGTCAGCCGGAGCTCCTCGGCCTGCTGCGCGAGGTAAGTCGTCTCGGACCCCCGGCGGCGACTCAGATGACGCTGGCGCTCGAGCCGCTCGTGACGCGCGCCTCGGCGTTCCTCGAAGCGGAGATGGATGCCGGAGCCATGCGTCGACACGATCCTCAACTGCTGCTGCTGGCGATCTATTCGACGGTGATCGGCATGGTCACCGAGGTGGAGGTGCTGCGGGCGCTGGGGGAGGAGCCGACCGCCCGCTCACTCGTGCGTCGCCGAGCCGACGTGCTGGCACTGCTCCGCTCTGCTCTGCTGGTCGAGCCGGGCCCCGATGCCCGATTGACGTGAACCCAGACTCGGACGAGGGGGTTGCTCCGTTGTCTGATGGCACGAGGCCCCGACGAGTGGGTTACTCCGTCGGCTTCGGAATCTTCTTGCGAGGAGCGGATTTGGGCGTGTAGCGCTTGCTCGCGGTGGGCGCCTTTCGCTCCGGAGCAGCGACTGACGCCTTCGTCGATGTCCTTGCCGACGATTTCGATCCACGGGTTGCGCCATTGCGGCGCGCGTTGTTGCGCGCTGCAGCGGCTTCCCGGGCCACAACCTTCGAGTTGGTGGCGCCGTACTTGTTGACCCGCCAGGCGCGCAGCATCAACCAGCCGCCGAGAAGGATGAACGCGAACCCGATGAGTCCGACGAAGAGAGTGAATCCGAATCCCACGAAGAAGAGGGAGACGACGACCACGGTCCTGCGCCTCCAGTAGAGGCCCAGGAATCCGGCGACACAGAACAGAAGGATCGCCCCCATGAGGAGAAGGGCATCCGGCGCGACCGCAATGGAGTTCTTCCCATGCTTGTCGACCCGATTCTGGGAGACGATATACAGCGGAATGGCGATACCGGCCACCGTTGCCAGGATCAGCCCTCCCAGGGCGAATTTGTGCTCGAGGCGATCGAAGGTCGTCATGGCGGCCCGACGTTCCTCGGGCGGGAGGATCTCCTGAGGATCGCGATCCACCAGGCCGGCACCGGTGAAGACCGAAGACACCTTTTGCGTCCAGGGCAGTTGATCCCGCATGGGGTCGCTGGAAAGTGGCGCCATCGACCTCAGGGTACCGGCACCTGCGAGTCCTCCCAAATCACCGGACAACCTGCAGCGCAAGCCCGGTCGGCGGACCGACGACGCCGTCCCACTCGGCGGACGAAACGGGATGCGCGCGTCATCGACCGTCCGGGCGAGGTCAGCCCGCGGGCCGCGGTCCTGAGGCTTCTCCGCGCAAGG
The DNA here is from genome assembly GCA_963754445.1 of uncultured Acidimicrobiaceae bacterium. Taxonomy (GTDB): domain Bacteria; phylum Actinomycetota; class Acidimicrobiia; order Acidimicrobiales; family RAAP-2; genus Bog-473. The sequence goes on from CAVWFT010000001.1 coordinate 1,042,048, forward strand.
CACCCGAGCGACTTCGATCGAGGGCGGATGGGCACGAGGCAGGGGAGTTGAGGTTGTCCCAGACACCATCACACCGGCGCGTCGACGCGAGCCCTAGACCCCGAGCGGCGATCGCCCCGTGGGCATCATGAACGCCGCCACGTTGCGGCGAGCTCCTCAACTTCGTGAGTTCGATGTCCGTGATCGATCGTGAGACGCGGGAGACTGAGTCGCGCCTCGGCTCTGCGCTCGGATCCAGAGAAAGAACACCCATGACGGGCCTTGTCGACGCGTGAGGGCGAACGCGTCTGCATCATCCACTTCGCCACTTCGCCACTTCGCCACTTCGCCACTTCGCCACTTCGCCACTTCGCCACTTGGACCTCGACGGCCCCACCGTGGTCCTCGACGCGGACTGTCCGAAGGGTCGACGTTGAGGGCCCGTCGTGGTACATCAAGTCGCTACGCGCACATCGCACTGTGCTCGTGGCACGAATCGTTCGCGCGATCGTCGCGGAGTTGCCAGTGTTGCAAGAAGTGTTTGCTGCACACCGAACGCAGGCAACATGGGGAGTCTTATCCGTTGATCAGGCAGCTCGGGAACCAACAGCGCTCTGGGAAGGCCGAAGAAATCGAAGGTTGTGTTGACGCTGACCGACGGGGATGAGATTCTTTGCGGCCGTTCGGGGGTGGGCCGATACCGGCCGTGTCTTTGCTTCACGGCGGGAAAGCACTTGTAAAGGGGTCAATCCGTGTTCAAGCGTCTTATTGCTGTTTCTGCTCTGGGTTCGGTTGCGTGCCTCGGGATCACCGCGCTTCCGTCGGGAGCCGCTGCGTCGGGAGGCCAAGCCAATCTGAAGGAGGTGAACGGAGTCCTCAAGTTCCTGCCGAACGTGTTGAACGTCACGTACAACCCGCAGAACACCAAGCCCTGCAAGGCTAAGAGCAACTACCAATACCTCCTCGTGAACAAGACGTCGTCAACCGAGGTCCTCGTGATCAACGGCACCACCGACACGCTCACCTTGACGCCGGGCGGGACGTCGGGAGCCAAGGTGTACGGGTGCATCAAGACCGGGACGTTGACCTACACGGTGCAGGGAACGAACGTCACTCTGACGATCAATTCAACCCCGTCCAGCTAATCCGGTCGGGCGGGCAGGGTCGAGACGGTCCTCTTCGCAAGCCAGGCCTCGTAGCCGGGAGACGTGCTCATCGCTACCGCGTCATAGCCGCTACCGGATCTCCCGTCTGCTCCGCTGCTTGGCTGTCGGCCTGCAGGCGGTACCCTCGTCACGGTCGAGCAGGAACGGGACCGAGCTCGGCGGTTGGGGACATGCTCTCGGTCCGCTCCTTGGGTCGGTTCCTTATGCCACGGCCGTCTGAGCGAGATTCGTGCGGACCACCGAACCGCGTGCCGCAGCAGCGATGCGCCGTCGCTGCGTGCGGAGGTCTCAGTCGCGCAGGGCAAGTCTGGGGTCACGGACCGGGTCGAAACCGCCCTGGACATTGCATTGCCGATCCGAGCCTTGATCGTCGGTCGGAGTCGTCGCCGCCCAATTCCGCCGCGGGCTGGGACCAACTCCTGCGCAGGCTACGGTGGTGCCCGCAAATCCCCTCTGGGGCGCTTAGCTCAGCTGGTTAGAGCGCAGCCTTCACACGGCTGAGGTCGTGGGTTCGAGTCCCGCAGCGCCCACCGACTTCTTCCTGGTCAGGGACTTGCGCACCGTTGCTACCGTCTTCGCCGTCAGCCTTCGCCGTCAGCCTTCGCCGTCAGCCTTCGCCGTCAGCCTTGGCGCGCTCCACGCGCGCGAAGGAATCGTGTTTTTTGGGTCGAGATCGTTCGCATCGCCGGCACGCTCGCGATTGACCAGCGCGTCAAGCGAGTCGTCGAGCACCTCCTTCCCGTTTGGCGTGGACGACGGGCGGGTCGGAGTGGCGTGAGACGCTGACGGGATGCGAAAAATCGGTGGTTCAGCGCCCTGCAGCCGTGCAAACGCAGACCCGGTTGCCGTCGGGATCCGCCAGAACGGTAAAGGACGGTGCTTCAGAGGTATCGACCACGGACCCACCAGCCGACACGGCTGCGACAATGCGATCGTCGGCAACTTCGGGTGCGAGCCACACGTCGAGGTGCCAGCGCTGGCGGGGTGTGTCGTGATCAGTCGTGCCTTGGAACCAGATGGCGGAGAATCGATTGGTGGGGTCAAAAATGGAGTCAGAGATCTTGTTCTTTGTGCTGCCCGTCAAGAGGACGGACCAGAATGCTCCGATCTTGTCCTCGTGCGCAGTATCGAGTCCGATCTCAAGTTGGGTAACAGCTCTGGGATCGGCCACCAGACCACTCTGGTGAGCGACAGCACTGATCTCCCGCGCCAAGTCGATGTCTTTCTGCGTGATAAAGAGACCGTTCTCACGGGTACAGAGCGAGAGGTCAACGAGGCCTTGGGACAGTCTCATGTCGAGGTGCTCGCCATCCGCGTCGACAATGGTGGCAATGGCGGCAACGAAGTCTGCTGCTTCCGCGAGGTTCGGGATCAAGTAGCGGGCGTACAGCGGCTGTGACAGCTTCCGCCAGTCAGCGAGACCCGCATCGAGTATTTGCTGGTTAGTAAGGCGCTCCACTGTCTGATTCTTCCCCAACGTTGCGTCGCGAAACCGAAGGCCCGGATCCGAGCCAAGTCGCTGTAGCGTGAGTTATCTCCTCTGCCGGTATGCAGCATGCACCCCTCCCGCAGGGCAAGCTGTCGAGGTGATTTCTGCCGGCGACCAGGACGTGGCGGTTGCAGGAGGCACCGTCCGCGCCGTGGAAAGCGGTGCGGGTCCCCCGATTCTGCTGCTTCACGGCGGTCCAGGACTCTCCGATTACACCTCGACACTGGAGCCCGAACTGCGAGATGGCTATCGAGTGATCCGGTTCCAACAGCGCGGCCTGCTCCCTTCGACGTGCCAAGGCCCGTTCGAGGTGGAACAGCACATGGCGGATGCGATAGCCGTACTGGACGCGCTCGGGTTCGGCAGAGTCTGCGTCGTTGGCAGTTCATGGGGTGGCCACCTCGCGATGCATCTCGTTGTCCGCCACCCTGAGCGATTTTCAGGTCTGGTTCTCGTCGATCCGCTCGGAGCCGTTGGCGACGGTGGGGAGGCAGATTTCAACCGCCTTCTCTCGCAGCGCGTTTCCCCACGGTCGACCTCCCGACCTAAAGCGGTGGATGAGAGAACCGGGACGGCGGAAGATAGCGACCAAGATCTCGCCAGGGAGGGGCTGGAGCGGGTGTGGCCCGCCTATTTCGCTTCGCCGGATTCTGCACCACCGATGCCACCGATGGTTCTCTCGCTCGAGTGCTATGCCCAGACGTGGGAATCCATCCGTCTTCATCTGACCCGCCGGACCTTGGAGCGAGGCTTGCCATCGCTGCGTCTCCCGACCGTATTCGTGCTTGGCGCCCAGAGTCCGATCCCCCCGATACACGGAGAGGTGTCGGCCGCTCTCATCCCCGGGGCACGCTGTCAGATCGAGGAGGGCTGCGGGCACTATCTCTGGTTAGAACGGCCTGGGGTCGTGCGGCGTGCGGTCGACTCGGTTCACGCCGACCCCTGACTCGCAATCCAACTGGAGTCCTCGCTAGGGCTCGGAGCCCCAAAGCTTTCTAGGCCCGCTCTGACGGCCGATCGGTCCGATGAGGTTGTGGTGATGCAGCCAAGGCTTCGAGCTTTGGGAGTTCTGCCGGGGCCAGATGTTCACATGTTTCGTGTCTCTGGATCGCGGCGCTAGCGTGCTTCGCCATCCGCCAAGAGCGGGAAGAAGTGGCTGGCAACCCCCCTGAGAAACCCGACGACCAGTCTGGGCGTCAGCGCTGTTCCAGGGTCGTTGAGTTCGGCCGGGAGCTTCACTTCCATCTCCCTGGCCTTGGCAATGAGGGCTGGGCCCAGTCCCTTGCCGAGGGCGCTCAGGCCCTTGCCCACCACCTCTGGATCCATGGTCCAGGCGGGCACGGGAAGCGACTTGATGACTGCCCAGGTCTTCGGGTCACGGGGAGTGGCCAGTGAAAAGACGTGATCGAACGTGCGAGCCGCGGCATCCCTTCCGGTGAAGGCCTCACCGAGTCCCCACGTCTTGCGCAATGTGGCGATCAAGGACGTGTGTCTGTACTCCTCGTTGTATACGGATCCCGCTTCGACCCACGGTGACACGATGACGGCGGGTACCCGGTACCCGGAGCGCTCGAAGGTGAATCCGCACTCGCCAGCTGGTGCCGAGGGGTCGGGTGGCGGGACCGGTCCGGGAGGGACGTGATCGTACGTGCCTCCGGGCTCGTCCCAACCGACTAAGAGCGCGGTGTTCCAGACATTGGCACCGGTTTCCGATGTGGCTGATCGGTAGGCGTTGAACACCCGCTCCAAGAAAGCCTCGCCCGACAGCGTTGAGGACGGGCTGTCGACCTCGATGTTCACTTTGTCCGAGAACGAGCGCCCCATGGCCGGGTGATAGTCACCATGTCCGGCCAACATGTTCGGTTCGACCAGCGAGAAGTCCGGGAGAGTGCCCGCGGCGGCGTCCCTCTCGAACTCGGCAAAGGGTACGAAATGGGTGGCTAGACGGTGCTTCAGTCGGGGAAAGTGGATCAACCCCGTGAACGACAGTGGCATTGGTTCCATGACGTAGACCTTCCACGTCCGGCCATGTTCTTCTAGCCGTTCAAAAATCGTCTCGGCGTCGTTGTCGGTGAACCATTTCCTGAGCGGACTGTTCACGACTGCGCCGGACGAAGTGGCCGCAGTCCAGAACGAACGATTCATAAACGTCTGCGATGGGACCTCGCAGAACCAATGGTCGAAGACGCCAAAGTCCCGAGCCAGGCCGTTGAGCACCGGAAGCTGTTCGGGGGTATACCCGGTCATGATGTGGGAGTATTCGTCATACGTGGGCTGCCGGCCAATCTCCCCGGTGAAAGTCGAGATGTAGTCGGTCACGAACCCATCCATCGTCGGAGTAGCTCCCGAAGCCGGAGCATTCCACGGCGCCGTGGCTGCGTCTCCAGTCTTGAAACGGTTCCGGTCATCGATGACGTTAAACAACTGCGTGTTGGTGTGGAAGTATTCCTCGCCCGAGTCCGGATTCGGCGAGTCCATATCGGTGGCAACCGTGTAGGGAACGACTTTGCGGTCTGCCCCGTGCTCGGCCCAGTTGGGGATCGGGTTGCTCAGGTTTTTGCCGATCACTCCTTCGAAGATCTTGCCGTCCTCGGGCCCGTAGAGGCGTCCGAGGACATTGTCGAGTGACCGGTTCTCGAAGAGCACCAATACGACGTGGTCAAGGGCGTGGGATTTGTCGAGCGCGGGCATCAGTTGCGTTCTACCTCTCAGACCTCGGGCGAAATGAGCACTGGACTGTAATCCCAAAAGTCTGACAGGAAGCACTCCAGTTTGCCACGACTCGAACGTGACATCTGAGTCCAACTTGGCGGACATTCCCGGGCCTAACGCAGACTGTCCTTACCCTTCCGGGCAGAAGAAGGCACCGTCCGTGTATCCGCTGGGCGATGACACGAAGCACTTCGGCATTTCGTCGTCAATCTGCTGCGGCAGCCCATCGTCGACCACTCGATCAACCCGACGGACGGGGCCTGTGATATCTCACTCCGTGTCGGACCTCCAAGGCGACCAGAAATAGGACACCCAAGCCAACAAGAACTGAGCCCGTGATCACGATGAATCGATCCAGACTCTCTTGATCGATGTGCTTGCTGCTGAGGTCATAGGCGAGAATTCCAATTAATCCACCCAGGGTATTGGTAATGACGTCAGTTACGTCTGTCGCACCAATTGCGAAGATGTACTGGATGGTCTCAGCTGCGACACTGGCGCCGAGTACGACGAGCAGCTTGCTCCAGACGTTGAGTCGCTTGCAGTTAAGGCCCAGCAACACTCCGAAAGGGATAAAGACGAGAACATTGTCGACCTCCTCGGCCGAGTTTCCAGCGCGATTCGAGAACGGTACGAAGTTCAAGCTTCTCCTGTCATAGTGCAGCACGGAAGCAATATGAACGGAAAACTTAAAAAGGATCAGCCATATCAGGATCGTTGAATAGACAATGAGTAGAACCCTCGCGCAGGGCTTCACGCGGCGCAGTTGGGTGGGTTGGCGGAAACGACAAGGCTCGTGGACATAACGAGGGCACAGTGTGACACCCCGTGACGCCCTCATCTAGAGATAGGGGGTCGGGACGAGCCGGCCGTCAAAGGCGTCTCCGCCAGCTTTTGTTGACCCTTTTCTCGCGGGGCACACCCGCCCGTGGCAGCGCCCGGACTGTTCTCGTTTTCGCCGAGAACTGTGGACTCGGCTCACTCTCTTGCGTGTCGGTTGCCCAGAAGGGCGAAGCGTGCCCCACTGCGCCGCCGGGCGGAGGCCGACGAACACGAGACCGACGACCGAGTGGTACGCGGCTCGCACGTGCAAGAGCTGCGACGTGGCGACTGCAGCGGCGGCCGAGCACGACGGTCCAAGATGGACGGCCCAACGCGATCGGACGTGCTACCTGCCCTCACGAAGGGTCGCGTGTTCGAGTGCTGTTGCTCTTTTGAGGACTCAGCGAAGACCGGTCTCTGATCCGACGACTAGTGACGAGCAGAAAGCTCTGAGCCTGTAGCGGCCGCCGCCATCTCCAGTCGATGGGTCGGTGTCACTACTTGTTCAAACCGGCTGCTTCGCGAACGAGGGCTTTCAAGGCAGTCTTGGGTGGAGTCTCTCCTTCACTGAAGTCAATGGCGCGCACTGTGTTGCTGTCCACGCGCGCGTTGAAGAGCCGTTTCGGGTCCTTCATTTGAGCACCCTTCGGAAAGGTCAACCGTACGACGTTCTTGAGCATTTCGCCGATGCACACGATGCCGTCGAGAGACCACACGGGTACCCCTTCTGGCTTGGAAGGCTTCTTCCATTTCACTTCTTCGATGATGGGCGGTCCTGCCCCCAAGACGATGTCTCGCAGTCGTGACAATGTTTCGCCGCGCCAGTCGTTTGATTTTGTGATGATGGCGTCGATTTCCTGAGATGCAGATTCCACTGAATGAACTCCGTTCTCGTTCGGACCCACAATGGAATCTACGGGGACAGGCTGCCACTGGCGGCACCTTGTAGGACGGTCCGAGGCGACGATTCTCCGCTGGGCGAGCTCGTCCAAGGGGTCAAGGCTGATTCGGTGGATCCAGCCTCATCCGGAGAGGCGCAAAGCCACCATCACGGCCGTGCTGTCGAGCCAGTTCGACCACTGAGAGATGACCGAATGACAGACGCCCTGGCTACCCGCCATCTTGGTCGAGAATGTTCCCGGTTGATCGACCTGCCCGTTGGTCCAAGCGGAGACCATGTCGAAATGATTCGAGACCTGGTATTGGTTGGGTGGGTACTCGCTGCCGTCTGTCTCCGCCATGAGGAGAAGATCGTTGTTCTTCGTGGTTGGTCCAGATGTGGCGACGTTGATCGACGTTCCACCCGTGACGCTGGCATAGCCCGTTGCGTCGAGTGACGCGGCGGTGCCAGCTCCCGCGATGTCCCAGGTAAAGGTGGTACAGAACACGTCGTTGTTACCCGTGGGTTCGCGTCCAAGGGTGATGGAGGTGATGCCACCGGGATTGTCGGCCCGGTAAAAGATGCTTGCTTCGAGTCCCCCTTGAATCCCGCCTGTATGCCGCTTGGCTCTGGTCCAGCCCGGCGGCAACACAAGCTTCGGTACGTCCATTCCGCCGTTGAGAACGCCGCACAGGACTGCCGCTACCAAAAGATCCCCCGTCTTCGTGGGTAGAGCGAAGGAGGCGGGAGCGAGCTGTTCTCCGCCCGTGACGGAATTCTGGCTGCTCTGGCAGGTGTCGACGATGTCCACGTTCGACGAGCCCGGAACCGCGATGGGTGACGTCGTCTGGGTGGCGCAGGATCCGGCCGTTGCTGACGAGCCCGGCATGTTTGGCGATGATCCCTCGTCGAGAGCTCCCGTTGGCGTCGCTGTGGCAGAGGCGGCACCCGCACCGAACAAGCCGGCGATCAACAGCATGACGGTGCTCCGGACGCAGATCCCCGTGATGGCTTGTCGCGGTACGCGGGTCGGGCGTCGCATTCGTGATTCCTCCACTTCCTTTTTCCAGTGCGCCGCCGGAATCAAGCAGAGAAATTGAGACGACACCCGCTGTCTGGCTTCAATACGTTGTCAACAGCCAGCGCCGACGTTAGCCGGGAGTATCGATCGCCTGTTCTCTGGTTGCACCAACAATGGCAACGTGAGCGAGGAGTTGCCGGATCACTGTGGGACGTCGACTTCGACGCGGGTATTTCACTTTTCGGGCCTGTACGTGACACCCGTGCCTTTCGTGCTGCCCACCGAGCCGATCGAGCAACGCACGAGTTGGGACCAACACCGCTCGATCGGGGGCGACGTGGAATCGACGTCAAAAGCGGGTGGTTCGTTCCAGAGGTGGTCGAGCGACAATTTACGATAGGGCTCACATGGCATCCGATCCCGAACTCCTCCGAGCTCTGCGGGCCGCAGTCCAGGCGGACCCGGAGAACGTCGCCCTTCGCACCCATCTCGCCGATCTCCTCATCGGGGCGCAAGAATTTGCCGATGCGCTCCGCCACCTCGAGGTCGTGCTGCACGCGCACCCGGATCATGTGGAGGCTCTCGGCCTGGCCGCGCAGGCGGGGACTACCCTTCGTGACCCCCGGGCTGATGGATGGGCCCGTCTGCACCGCACACTGATGAGTTCCGAGGAGGAAGAATCGAGATCCTCCGAGTTCACCAACCGCGGCCAGGCACCAGCCGATGAGGCCTCCGCCGAAGAGCATGACTGGGACGGGTTCCTCGATGAGGTCGTAAGGCAGTCGGGAACCCTGCGGCGCGTCACCCTGGAGGATGTGGGTGGCCTCGAAGATGTCAAGCGGAGGCTTGAGCAGTCGTTTTTGACGCCTCTGCGCAATCCCGAGATGCGGCGAGTGTACGGAACGAGCCTGCGGGGTGGTCTGCTTCTCTGGGGTCCGCCCGGATGCGGTAAGACGTTTCTCGCCCGCGCTGTCGCGGGCGAGCTCGACGCATCTTTTGTCAACGTCGGCCTCAACGAGATCCTCGACATGTGGCTCGGAAATTCCGAGAAGCACCTGCACGAGATCTTTGAGATGGCGAGACGGAACACGCCGTGTGTCTTGTTCTTCGATGAACTCGACGCCATCGGCCATTCGCGAATGAACCTCGGTCGGAGCGCAGCTCGAAACGTCGTGGTGCAACTTCTGGTTGAGCTTGATGGATTCGATGCTTCGAATGATGGAATTTTCGTGATCGGCGCCACAAATCAGCCGTGGGACGTGGATCCTGGGTTGCGCAGACCGGGACGGTTTGATCGAACGATGCTCGTCCTGCCGCCTGATGAGCCGGCACGTATGGCGATTCTGGAGTCGAACCTCGCGAATCGACCTCGTGCAGACGCCGATCTGGCCAGCGTTGCTCGGAGCGCGGAGGGACTCTCGGGCGCCGACTTGCGGTTGGTGTGCGACGACGCCGCCGAGTCGGCTCTGGCGGAGGCGGTCCGGGCCGGCACGACGCAACCGATCGAGACTCGGCATCTGCTCGAGGCACTCAAGAGTGTGAAACCCAGCACCGCGCCTTGGTTCGAATCCGCCAGGAATCATGTTCGCTATGCAAACCAGGAGGGCCTCTACGACGAACTCGCCAGCTACCTCAAGCGCTACCGAGCCAAATAGACGCGCCAAATGACGGGCGAGGACCAAGGTGACCTCCCATCGCTCCTGCGGGAGGCGGATGCCCTCTGCGAGGTTCGGCGTTTCGCTGAGGCCAGCGAACGAGCAGCTGATGCCGCTCGTCGAGCACCAGGGAATGCTGACGTCTATGACGTCTATGACGTCTGGACTCGTGCTCTCCTCGGTTCGGAGCAGTACGAACAGGCTGCAGGCACCGCGTCCCAGGCGATCAGACTCGCTCCGTCGAGTTCCATCGGGTACCGGCTACGGGCCAGGGCGCTCTCTTCTCAGGCACGGAGGTCGAGCGGAGCGGAGCGAACCCGCCTGGCCGCGGAGGCCGCCAGGTTGGCACGCGAGGCTGTCCGACTCAGTCCATACGACCCGAATTGCCTCTTGGGTATGGCGGAGGCGCTGTCCCTCTCCAATGACGATTCGGGAGCGGACGAGGCACTCAAACGGGCGATTCGCATCGCGCCAAACAGCACGGCGACCTGGGTCACAGCCAGTGTCGTGGCCCTGGGAGCCAAGAACTGGCGCGCGGCGATCGATGCCTGTCATCGGGCGCTGGAACTCAATCCCAACGACTACTCGGCGCTGAATAATTTGGGTGTGGCATTGCGGGCATCCGGCAGGAGGCGAGAGGGCACCGAGGCTCTCGCGAGAGCTGCGGCGCTCGATCCCGATCGATCGACCGCTCGTCGAAATCTCTCGCGGCGCGGTATCGGAGTCGTCAGGGTGATCGTGTTGATCGTGCTTTTCCCGATCGTGTTCATCGGTCCCGACGGCCTGATCTTGTACCTGGCCTGTTCCATTGGCTCCAATGTGCTCATCTCCGCCCGGCCCGACCTGGTGCTCCGTGCTGAACGTTGGGCAGCGCCGGTGGCGCTCTTCGTGGGGCGGCTGGGTATGCGACGCCGCCCTCGAAGGGCTGAATCTTCGTCATCGGGTGCCGCTGCAGTGGGGGAGTGGTCGGCACTCAATGGTCGCCAGCGATTACGGCCATGGATCCAGTACGCGGCTGCCGCAACGGTGTGGATCGTGGTGCTCGTCACCATCTCCGTCGCGCTGGCTTCGCCCGGGTACGACAAGCTCGTGATGGCCCTGGTCGCTGGAGGGTTCGCCGCCATCGCCGTCATCATCTCTCGTTCAATATCGCAGGAGCATCGCCGGACCGGGGGTTGAACGCGTCGCTCTGGTGCCAGGCATTCGGAGTCCGCTTACATCCGAGCGAGCAGAGCGCAGCGCCGGACTCTCGATGTCCCCATCGAGGATGGGATTCGGTCGATCGATGTCCACGTTAGGGTGTGAGTGCCCCTTTGCCGCCCACCGGAGTGCATTGCGAATGAACGCTGACCGATCTCTCGACATGGTGGGTCGCCCCGGCGGACCCTTGGCGGATTCCGCCCTCTGGACCCTCGAGGTCATTGCCTCCGCCGCCGTGTCGCCGAACGTTCACCGACTGGTCCTCACGGCACCAGGTCTCGGTGGCCTCCAGTACCGGCCCGGACAGGATCTGATGCTGCGGATACCAGGTGACCGCGCGGCGGTCACGAATCGTCGCTATACGATTCGCAAGTTGGATCGAGCGAGACCAGCGGTCACCATCGACGCATCCCTTCACGGCACGGGTCCCGGCACCGACTGGATGCGGACGGTGCGTCTGGGCGACACCATCGATGCCATTGGGCCGCGCGGGAAGATCACACTGCATGAAGGTGCCGACTGGCATCTGTTCGTGGGCGACGAGACGGGCATGCCGGGCGCCCTGGCGATGATCGAAGCGTTGGCGGGCGACACGACCGCGATCGCTTTGCTCGAGGTGGACTCCGCTGCTGACGAGCAGCGTCCCGAGAACGAACAACTGAGGGGGTTGGATATCCAATGGCTCCACCGGCTCGGCCGTTCGGTTCCTGGTGAGCCGGAGCTTCTGGTCTCCGCAGCGACCGGGTGCGCCCTCCCCTCGGGCTCCGGCCATGCATATATCGCTGCAGAGAAGGGTGTTGTGCGCGCCGTCGAGGCTGCGCTGGCACAGAGGGGACTGACGTCCGAGCGGATATCGACCAAGGCATATTGGCGTCGGGATGCACCCAACGCTGAGCACGGCGAGCCGGGTCGTGAGGACTGACGCCATCGCTGCGTTCTTCGCACCGATCGCCGCCCAAACCGGGGACCCAGCTGAGTGTGGCGTTCGAGATCACAGCCGCTGCATCGTTCGCATGGGGGTTTGCTGCGCCGGTGGAGCAGATATCAGTTGGCTCGCCGGCGGGCCGGCCGCCCGGCCAAGCTGGCTGGGTCAGCCCTGTGGCCCGATCGTCGCCGGGTCGCGGCCGGCCCCGCCGTCCGCGCTGCTCGAGTACACGGCGAGCGCGAAGCGCAGGACGTCGACCGCCTCCTCGGCACTCCACCAAAGTGGTCCTTCTCCCGTCCGGAGCCAGCGCAACCAGTGACGTCCTGAATCTCGGAAGCTGCTGCCCCAATCGTCATCGAGTGCGTGGAAGGAGCGCATCTCTCCGTCGACGTACGTCTCGAGGCTGGGCTGTTGAATGCCACGACCTGTACATCGATTCACACGTGCGTAGCCCCGGCGTCCGGTGACTTCCCATCGCTCGTCATTGGTGTAGTAGTCGGATCGCAAATACATTTCGGGAGCCAGGGTGATATCCCAGACACCCCGGATGCCGTTTTGGTGTTCCCAGACGATCGTGGTCGGTGCATCGACCGCGATTCCGGCCATGACTTCGGTGTTGCCCACCCATGCTCGTACTTCACGCAGCGGGCCGAAGAGCCACAATGCAGTGGAAAGCTTGTGCCACCCATCGTCGAACACGAGGATTCCCCGGCCACGGCGCATCTGCTGAAACTGCCATTGAAAACTGGAGTACGGCACGTCCCAACCGCCGCGACCGCTGCCCACCATCTTCATGTGGTATCCGCTGATCTCTCCGAGGTCGCCTGACTCGACGGTCTCTTTCAGCTTCCTCAGCGGTTCGTAGAAGAGGTAGTTCTCCATGACCCGGAGCACGCGGTCGTTTGCCCGTGCGGCCTGGAGCATCGTCTCTGCCTCGTCGAGGTCGCTGCACATCGGCTTCTGCAGATTCAGGTGCCAGCCGTAACCCAGCATCTCGCAGACTCCCTCGACGTGAAGTGGTATCGGGAGCAGGACCTCGGCCGCGTCGACCGCCACGTCACTCCGTGCCAGCTCGGCCGCAGTGGCGAATGTCTGCGCCTGGGGCCATTCGGCTTGACGTTGGGCCCGGCGATCTTCGTCGGGATCGACCAGCGCCACCACTTCGACGTCAGGATTGTCCGCATAGGCGCGGATGTTCAGGTCATAGATGCGGCCGAGACCGACGATGGCGGCACGTACCGGCCGGTCGTAAGGGACGAACGTCATGAGCGCGTGCGTTCTCCTCGCAGAGTCAAGTGGAATAATTTGATGAAGTGAGCAAGTGATCGTGAGTGACGCCTCGGAGCGATCGGGGTTCCGATGGCTGAGGTAGAGAACCAAAGCCTCCGCTCAAACTGCTGGGCCAGGAGCTGAGCTCAGGCTATGCCGGGCGTGGATCCTGCCTCAGCTCCGACTCTGAAGTGACCGACGGACGAGGATGCGGGCGGAGAAGTGATTACCTTCGACAGGCGTCAGGACTACTCCTGGAGGGGCGCCTCGCGCCCAGGGGGCGACGGTCGCGTCCAGGAACCATTGACCGACTTCGGCCGACCGAAGCTCGGTTGAGCTGCGCCAAAAGGACTGGCTCAACGGAATCGCCGCTGTCGACCCTTCGCCGAGTTCGACCGTCACGCTCTCCCAGGAGCGATCGAAGTAGCGATCTCGATCAGCGGCTGTGACCTTCAAGCCGTACCCAGCAGGCTCGTTCGGATCACTGCCATTGTGCCAAGCGGTTGCGTACATGCGAAAAGCGTACTGCCGATTGTCGGAAAGTCGCAGATGGGCCGGAATGCCCCTAGGGAACGGCGCGGGGTCGCTGGTAGGCGCGGATTCTCGGCGCTTTGCAGCTACGAGGACTTCGCAGCTCCGGTTCGCACTGGTCCTGAGCGGACGCTGGCCAGACTCGAGAGCTCGACACCCTCCATGGCGTGGAGCACGGTCCCCGTCAGCGCGACCAGGACCCCGATGACGGTCACTCCGTTGAGCAGGATCCCAACTCCGAAGATGCCGTTTCCGGTTTCGTGGTAATAGGAATTCGGATAGCCGGGGACGGTGTACACGAGAATGGGTGGGGCCAAGGCCAGGAACACTCCAAGCCGTATCACCCAGTCGGCGACCCTGTCACTCTGCAGTGAGGCGAATCCCAGTGGGAGCAGCAGCAGGGCGTAGTAGCCCCAGGCGAAGGAGAAGCACAGAATCAGAATCACGAAGAGGGGTGCACTGAACCAGATGGCTTGCTCGCCGGTCGAACCTCGCGGATGCTTCCAGAGCATCCAGGACGCGGACAGGCACACGATGACGACGATGGCCCTCAGGAGAATCGAGATCGCGTTCGGAGCGTGGATGTAGTTCCCCATGGCGCTGATCGACATGTTCCAGGGTCGGGCAGTGTTCGAGGAAAAAGTGTGGCCCACTTCATGGACGAATCCAGATGGGTTTGCATTGGCGGCGAGCACGATCACCATCGTGATCGCAGAGAGAACAACGGGAATCAGAACAGCGACGACTGTCTCGCGAAACTGACGCGCCAGCAGGAGGACGATGACAAGCGGAGCGAGGAGTGGCTTGAGGGTCAGGGAGATGCCGAGGACAACTGCCGCTGTCATCGGACTGTCCTGATCAACGGCGAGAAAGAAGGCGGCCGCCAGCGGGATGAGGAGCAATGTGAAGTTCTCGTAGTGGAAGGCGATTCCGAGCTGGCCGGTCATGGTCAAGAGCACGGCGAGCCATGCCACACGAACCGAGCCGAGCGGGATCTTGATGACCCGGGTCATCGCCCAGAGGGTGTAGGCGATTCCCGCGAAGAGCAACGCATACACGAGGAGCTCGCTGACCTTGAACGGCAGCGCCGCAAATGGAAAGGCGAAGAGCAGGCACCCGGGGGGATAGACGAACTGATTCCATGACGATCGTCCGTGGAGAATCGCATGAGCGGCCTGCCAGACGTGCTGCGTGTCGTAGCCGAACGCCCCGCCCGAATGCCAGCGAACCAGGTCGATCAACCCGACCAGGACTGCGATCGCCCACATGCCTTTGGCCCATGGCGTTCCCGCACGGAGTTCGTTGACCATGGTCGGGACTGACCGGGATCCGAAGAGGAGCCGTGTGTCGTTCGATTTGGTGTTCATTGCTCGGACCCCATTGACCACGTCATGCCGGCTGCCCAACCGCCCTCGTCTCGGTTGCCACAGTCGAGACGACCTGAAGGCAGACCACAGCCGAGACCGCCTGAAGGCAGACAGTATCCGGTCGGCCGTAGCGATGGCACCGAAGTTGTTGCTCTCTAGTGCGGCCAGGGACGATCACTGATCGAGCGACGTCTCGGAAGCCAGGTGGCGATCTGCTTGTCTTGGAAATGTGGACGTCGACGCGGACGAGGATCGTGTGGAAGACCATCCTGCAGAGCTGGTGTAAGCAACTGTCCATGGTCCAGGGGATCGGCTTCCCGTCGATCCCGCAGTTCAGCCCACTCGGACTCCTGGTCGCTCAGGGTTAAGCTCCCGCAGTGACTGACGAGGACCCGACGGTCGATCTTTTGCAACAGGCTTGGGCCGCCCTTCAGGGTGAAGGGTCCGTGCTGGACCTGCTCGAATTGACGGGTGATGGAGCCGGTTTGTTGTCGTCTGGCTTCGCTTCGTTGCCGGCGATGACCGCTGCGGTGGCCGCGTCGACCCTGGCGGCCTCCGTTCTCGACGCTTCCCGTCGCCAGGCAACGGCTCTTCCGGTCGTCGTCGACAGGGAGCACGTCGCGGTGGCCGCGCGAAGTGAGCACTACGCCCGCTCGACCTCCACGCAAAAGTCGGAGCGCATCTCCCCGATGTCGATGTTCTGGACCACGTCTGACGGACGTTGGTTCCGCATCCATGGGGAATACCCTTGGCATCACGAGCGGGCGCTGCAGGTGCTGGCCTGCGAGGACACCCATCGGAGCGTCAAGAAGGCGGTCGAGAGCTGGGCGGCGGAGGACCTCGAGGATGCGCTTTCCAGTGAAGGAGCGCTCGGCTACGCGGTGCGCACCAGCGATGAATGGAGCCTGCATCCTCAAGGTCGCGCCGTGCGCGCGCTCCCGCTGCTCCAGACGGCGGCCGGCACGGGGCCGAGCCGAGCGGTCGGAGGGGGACGGGTGGCGTCCGGGTTCCGTGTTCTCGATCTGACCAGGGTTCTTGCGGGCCCGATCGCCACACGGACGCTCGCAGCCTGGGGTGCAGAGGTGCTCCGTCTGGACAGTCCTCGACTTCCCGAACTACCGATCCATGCCTTGGACACGTTGTCCGGAAAACGCAGCGCCGATCTCGATCTGGCGGAAGAGGCGGGCCGTGCTCGACTCGAAGGACTCCTCCAGGCGGCCGACCTGCTCGTCCACGGGTACCGCCCGGGCGCGCTGGCACGTTTCGGGCTGGATCCCGACGAGCTGTCCGAGCGCCACCCGCATCTCAGCGTGGTGACCCTGTCGGCCTGGGGCCCCGCTGGCCCGTGGGCAACTCGACGTGGATTCGACTCGCTGGTCCAGTGTCCGACGGGGATTGCGCTGGGTGAGGGTGGCGACGGTCGTCCTGGTTGGCTCCCGGCCCAGGTCCTCGACCATGCCACGGGATATCTCGCCGCGGCGGCCGGTCTTCTGGCGCTTGCGTCGACACAGAGGAATGAAGGACCCAGGTCGGCGCAGCTCTCCTTGGCGCAAACCGCACAGTGGCTGACCAGTGCGGGACCGATGACCCGCGAGGAACCTCGGCCGGTCGACGTCGACTCCTACCGCCTGACCTTGTCGGGGGCGCGGGCACCCGTCGAGGTCATCGCGCCTCCGGGTCGCCTGTCCGACTACGTGCCGTCCTGGTCGTCCACCACAGATTTGGGGAGTAGCGATCCGTCGTTCTCCGGCCCTGAGCCGGACGAAGAGATCTGACGCCACTTTCGAGCGCAGTGAGCCTTGTGCGACACTGGCCGCGTGGCAGACATTTGGAGGTTGGCGGCGCGCCGTTCGAGTGAATTCGACGCTTCGGCCGTCGCCTATGACAACTACAGACCCCGCTATCCCGACGAGACGATCAAGGACATCGTCGAGCTCGGCCAGCTGAGGCCCGGCGCGGCGACGATCGAGATCGGTGCCGGGACGGGAATCGGTACGGCCGCCCTGGTGGAGCATGGTCTCCGCGTGGTTGCCATTGAGCCGTCCGCCGGGATGAGGCAGTTAGCGCAGGAGAAACTGGGTGACCGGGCGCGGTTCGTCGAGGGCCGGTTCGAAGATTGGTCGGAGACCGATCAGGTCGAAGCGATCGTTGCCTTCAGCGCATGGCACTGGGTCGAACCCACCAAAGGACTGGACCTCGCAGCCAGCCTGCTCAGTTCGGGTGGTGCGCTCGCCGTGGCGTGGACGGAGATCGTCTCGTGGGGTCAAGGCGACTTCGAGGCGCGCCTGGCGGACGTGACCGGCTCGCCCTGGGGAAAGACGGTCGAGCACATGGTGGCCGCGCTCGGACCGATCGAGGCCGACGACCGCTTCGGCACACTGACGTCGACCCGCCACCGCTTTGAACGAACGCTCGATGCCGATTCCTTCATTGCTCTGACGCGGACCTATCCGGGCTTCCATACCTCGGAGCGCGATGCCGCCTATCGACAATTAATCGACAATGACTTTGGAGGGTCCATCACCCGCGTGGAGGATGCCGTCCTCCACCTGGCTCGCCGTAAATGATGAATTGCCTGGAGAAAGGCACTTTGGCGGCATGGACTGCCTCCAGCGTCGAGCGCGGGCGACGCCATGGTCTGGGCTTGCTTCCTGAAAATCCCCCTGGGCAGAACAGGTCCAAAGGCCTATTCTCAGCAGATGGATGAGAGGCGGCCATTGTTGGCGGTGGTCTACAGCCCCCGCTCACGACCATGGATGGAGATCGCCGAGGCGGCATCGGACGTGTGCCGTCTCATGTGGATCGTCAACGCGTCCGAGTTCGGTGTTACTGCACGGGCACTGCAAAAGGTTGGGCCGGTCGTCGACGCGGAACAGCACACCCCCGAGGAGTTGATCCAGCTCGTCTACGCAGAGCGACCAGACGGGATCACTTGTTATTGGGATCCTGATCTCCATCGCCAGGCCTGGATCGCCAATGCGCTGGGGCTCCCGAGTACGACGGTCCAGACAGTGGCGCGGCTGAACGACAAGCTGTTGCAGCGGGAAGCTCATCACGCCGCGGGTGTCCCGGTGCCGAAATTCAGCGAAGTGAGGGAGAAGGTCGACGAAGCCGAGCTCAAGCGGCTCGTCGCCGCCGTCACGTTCCCCGCGCTGCTCAAGCCCAGGAACGGCACTGCATGTCGAGGCATCCACCTGATCCACGATGAGCACGAACTCGTCCGGGTCCTCGAGGAAACCGAACATCCGGGCCAGATGATTCTCGAGGAACGCATGGAGGACTTGCCTCTCGATGGTCCGTACGCGGATCGGGTCAGCATCGAGACGATCGCCAGTCACCACAAACTCAACCACCTGGGTGTCACCGGTTTGTTCCCCATGGCCCCACCGTTCCGTTCCGCCGGCGGCTTCTTCCCTGCCGATGTCCCGGCGACCGTGGTCCCAGAGCTTTTCGATCTGGCCACCGAGGCGATCAAGGCTCTCGGGTCTGATTTCGGTTTCTATCGGACCGAAATCAAGCTCACTCCACAAGGCCCGAAGATCATCGAGATCAACGGTCGTCCCACCGGGCTGACTCCGGCCGTGGTCAAGTTGGCGACGGGAGTCCCGTTGTTGCAGTTGAGCATGCGCCTCGCGCTCGGTCAGCCCATCGACCTCGAGGTGCCACTCCATTGCGATCAGATCGCGTACCGATACTACGCAGAGCCACCCATGGCGGCCACCAAGGTCCTCTCGATTTCCGGCCTCTCCGCGGTTGGCGAGTTACCCGGTGTGCGCCAAGTCGACGTGCAAAAGGAGATCGGAGACTCCGTCGATTGGCGCAACGGTTCGCTCGACAAGATCTTCCAGGTGACAGGGACGGTGAGCGACTACGCCGAACTTGCCCGGCATTATGCGGCCTGCACGGATGCTTCGTACGTCACATATGAATACGACCCTGCGTACGTCGAAGAGTCGGCGGGCGTCGAGTCGGAACCCTCTCGAACCGCCGATTTGATCGCGTGACCTGACGGCCTATTGGGTGGCCAGGATGGCGGCGATTTCGGCCACGGGATCCCGAGTGACCGGGCCGACGGCCGTCACTTCCGCCTTCAGAATGGTGCCGTTGAAGGGGAACGGGGCGACATAGCCGGACCCCACCGCCGGTCCCCATTCGTAGCCACAGGTCAGGCCGACGCCGACCTCGTTGAAGGCGACGGGGGTGAAGCGATCGATGTTGCCCGACCCGACGATCTCTCCGTCTTGGATCAGGGTCGCGATTCCGCCCAGGAGCTCGTCTTTCTCGAAGGCGAACTCGATCAGGTGGAAACCCGCAGACAAGGTCTTCTCGGCGGTGACCTCGTAGGTCCGCTGCCCGTGCAAGTTGTGCACGTAGCGAAGTCTTCCCGACGCGACGTGCAACGACCAGCCGCCGAGGGCGCATCCGAGAGCGAGGAGGACGCCTCGAGGGGGATCACCCTCCGGTACCTCGACGCTGACCGACATGCGATGTGATCTGTTGCGAACATCGACGGCGACCCACTCCGGCACTTGGGCGCCGTTCTGGAAGTAGCGGTAGGTCTCTTGATACTTCCGGCGGTCGTGCTTGTGCACCATTGCTTCGAGGACCCTGTTGTCCAGTGGCAGGACATCGTTCTTGCGCGCCTCCTCCCACCAGAGCGTTATCAATTCCCTCACCTTTTGCGGCATTTCTGATGCTCGGTCGTGAGCTTCTGACACGTCTTCGGCTACGTGATAGAGCTCCCAGACGTCTTCGTCCCAGGGCGCGCTCGGCGCGACGCCCATCTCCGTAGATCGGACCGACCGGATGGTAGGCCACCGCTTTCCATCCATCGTGATAGATGGCTCGTGATCCGAGCATCTCGAAATGCTGGGTGATGTGGCGTCCCGGGAGCGAGCTTCCATGCTCGTCCAACAGGTAGGCAAAGCTTGTCCCGTCCAGGTGGGACTGCGTTATGCCGTCGATCTCCTCCGGCGCGGTGAGCCCGGTCAACTCGAGGATGGTGGGAAGGATGTCCACGGCATGTGCGTACTGGCGGCGCAGCACACCAGCCGCTGGGGCGATGGACTCCGGGACACGGATGATGCACGGATCGGCGACGCCACCCTCGTGAACCTCGCGTTTCCATCGCTTGAAGGGTGTGTTGCCGGCCATGGTCCAGCCCCACGGGTAATTGTTGTGGGCGAGAGGGCCGCCGATCTCGTTTTTGCGCCGATACATCTCTTCGACGCCGGCGGATTCGAAGTTGGACAGGCGGCCTTCGTTGATGGTGCCCTCCTTGCCTCCCTCCGAACTCGCACCGTTGTCCGAAACAAGAATAACGACGGTGTTGTCCTCGTCGCCGATGTCGGCGATGAAGTCGAGGACCCGGCCGATCTGTGCGTCGGTGTAGGAAAGAAATGCGGCGAAGCACTCCATGAAGCGCTCCGCAAGTTCTTTTTCTTGTGGGTCAAGGGAGTCCCAACTCGGCACCCACGGAGGTCGAGGGCTGAGCACTGTGCCCGGCGGCACAATGCCGGCCTCGAGCTGTCTGGCGAATGTCTGTTCCCGCCAGCGATCCCAACCGAGGGAGAATTTCCCTTCGTAGTGCGCGATCCATTCGGCCGGCGCGTGGTGGGGAGAATGGCAGGCCCCGGTGGCGAAGTAGAGGAAGTAAGGCAACGTATCGTCCACGGCCCGGCAGTCACCGAGGAACTCGATGGCACGGTCCGCCAGATCGGCGCTGAGGTGATAGCCCTCGTCGATGCTGCGGGGTGGACGGACGCAGTGGTTGTCGTGGTAGAGCCCCGGCACGAATTGGTGGGTCTCGCCGCCATGGAACCCGTACCAGCGGTCGAAGCCCCGACCGATCGGCCACGTCGCCCGGCTCGATGCCATGTTCGTCTCGTCTTCTGGACTCAGGTGCCACTTCCCGACGGCGTAGGTGGCGTAGCCGTTGGCCCGGAGAATCTCGGAGACGAATCCGTTTTCGCGGGGCGGCCGGCCCCAGTAGCCGGGGAAACCGGTGGCCAGGTCGGCCACTCGGCCCATACCGCTGCGGTGATGGTTGCGCCCGGTCAGAAGGCACGCCCGCGTGGGTGAACACAGGGCGGTGGTGTGAAAGTTGGTCAGCCGGGTGCCTCCCATGGCCAATCGATCGATGGCCGGTGTCTCGATGTCCGAGCCGTAGCAACCGAGCTGGGCAAAGCCGACGTCGTCGAGGACGATGAGCACGACATTCGGAGCACCGTCAGGAGGTGTCGGTACGGGTGGCCACCATGGCTCGGACTCGCGCCAGTCGTCGCCGATCGTCCCTTGGAACTCGATACCCATCGGTGCGGACCTCCTGACACTGGTCTTCACTCAGAGCTTGGCACGCGACGGCGGAATTGGACTCAGTGCCCGGTCCAGTTGGGTGCCCGTTTCTCAAGGAAGGCATTGACCCCCTCCCGGGCATCGGCGGACCGCATCACGCTGGCCATGGCCTCGGAAGTCGCCGCCCAACCGAGCTCGTCGGCTTGCGCGAACAGCTCGTTGATCGCCGTCAGTGACGACTGCACGGAGACCGGTGCGTTGGAGCAGATCTCGAGAGTCAGTCGGCGGGCATCCTCGAGCGCTCCGCCAGGGGCACTGAGGACGCTGACGAAGCCGATCTCGTAGGCCCGCCGTGCGTCCAACGGCTGTCCGGTGAGGATCAACTGCCGGGCGATGTTGAGCGGCAGCGCTCGTGGGGCACGGAACAGCCCGGCGCAGGTGGGGAGCACCCCGATACCCACTTCGGGGAGCCCGAACCGTGCGTCTGTGGCTGCAACGACGAGGTCGCAGGCCAGGACGATCTCGAGGCCGCCACCCAAGGCGGCCCCTTCGACGGCGGCCACGAGAGGTTTCCGGCGCTGCCGGCGAATGATGCCGTATTCGCCGCCGCGTTCGGTGACGTAGTCGCCACCGCTCGTGAGGTCGCTCCCTGCGCTGAAAATCTCATCTGTCCCCGTGACGATGCCCGCCCAGAGATCGGCGTCGTCATCGAGTTCGTTCAGAGCGGCATCGAGCTCGTCGGCAACTTGGCGATTGATGGCGTTGCGCTTTGCTGGCCGGTTGATCGCGATCGTCAGCACGTGGTCGTCGCGTCGGCGAACGACCAGGTCAGCGGATGGGGACGTCACGGCACGCTGTGCTCGCGAGGGGACATCGCTTCAAGTTAGCGGTCGCTGACATCGCAGATGCAGTGCCCCGGGCGGCACGCTGTTTGCCTGCAGGCCGAGTGGCGATCAGCTCCCCGCCATGGAGACCACGGGCCTGTTGAGCGCCCTTCCGCCCATCGAACCGTAGAAGGGGGCGTTGTAGCTGAAGATCCCGCCGTCCGAAGCGACGAACCGGTAGCCCGAGCCATTGT
The DNA here is from genome assembly GCA_963754445.1 of uncultured Acidimicrobiaceae bacterium. Taxonomy (GTDB): domain Bacteria; phylum Actinomycetota; class Acidimicrobiia; order Acidimicrobiales; family RAAP-2; genus Bog-473. Next base: position 1,064,436 of record CAVWFT010000001.1, read on the forward strand.
GGTTGGCCTCCATGCCCACGATGGGTGCATTGAGGTGCAGCGAACCGGTCGAGCCGTAGAACGGGGCACCGAAGGCGAAGATGCCGCCGTCGGATGCCACCTCCCAGTAACCCCCGGTGGCGTTGTCGGCGGCCATCCCGACGATGGGCAGGTTGAGTGGTCGCCCGCCCATTGAGCCCTGGAACCTGGCGTCTCCATAGGTGAAGACGCCGCCGTCCGAGGCCACAAGCCAGTAACCCTTGCCGTCAGAGGTGGTTGCCATCCCGACGATGGGCCGGTTGAGGTGGATGCTGCCGGTGCTGCCGTAGAAGTGGGCGTCTCCGAAGCTGAAGATGCCGCCGTCGGCGGCTACTTCCCAATAGCCCTTGCCGTCAGGGGTCGCCGCCATCCCGACGATCGGTTGGTTCAGGGGCGTGCCGCCCATGGAGCCGTAGAAGCCGGCGTCACCGAAGCTGAAGATGCCGCCGTCCGAGGCGACTTCCCAATACCCGCCGCCGTCTCGAGTGAGCGCACTGGACACGACCGGCTTGTTCAGATGGATGCTGCCGGTCGAGCCACAGAACGGGATGTTGCCGTAGTCGAAGACACCACCATCCGAGGCGGAGAGCAGGTAGCCGTTGGGGCCGCCGGCCGGTGCGTTGCACGGCACTTCGATGGTCGGTCCGGGCGTCCCGGCGTCACCGGTCAGCTGCGGGTCGTGATGGAACTGTGGCCAGGCGCCGCCCTCGTAGACGCTCGGCGTCGCATGGCCCGTGTCGTCGATCTCCCAGTGGTCGATGACGCCGGTAATCGCGCCGCCGGCGTACCCCGCACCGGTGATTCCGATATGACCATCGGGATCGTTGGTCACGAGAGCCGAGTTCTGAAATCCAGATCCGGCGGCGAGCGTGTCGACCAGGGTCCCCGAGCGTCCGTCGAAGATGTCGATGCCATTCGTGGTGGCGGCGATCACGTCTTGATAACCCTGACCGGTGAGATCAGCGGTGACCGGTGAGCCGATGACTTCACCTGTCGCAGCCGCCTGCCAGACAATGGCGCCATTCGTCCCGTTGAGGACGTAGACGGTCCCGGTCTGATTCGACAAGGTCTGGGTTCCTTCGACGACGTCGAGGCTGCTGCCCGTGACACTGGCCAGCGCGGGGGAGTCAGCGGTGATGCCGTTGAGGGTGTCGCTCCACGCCAACCCGCAGCCCGTGTTGATGGCGAAGACCTTGTTGGAGTCGCTGGCGCCCGAGTAGTAGCTCCCGTCGCCGATGGCGATGCCGACGCCACCCCCGGCGAGGAACTGGCCCACGGCAGGAGAGGAACGATCGATGTTCTGATTGGTGTTGTACTGGCAGATCAGACCACCCGACGGGGACCCCGATCCCGCGTTTCCGGCGCTCGACAGGATCCGGATGTGACCACCGTTGCTGTAGTACTGGCCATACGCCGGGCCGCCGGCGGACGAGTCGCCGCCGCTGATGATCTCGTTGTTGCCATCGGCGTAGAGGTCGGCCACCGCGGCGGTGGAGAAGACGGAGTCTGCGGAGAACCACGGGAAGCCTCCAAAGAGTGCTCCGTTGGCGGCATTCAGTGCGTAGGTGTTCTGGCCCAGCGAACCGGCCTCGACTCCGTACCCGCTGGCGTAGTTGCCGACCGTGAGCGAGGCGGCGACCGCCGAGTTGCCTGGGTCGGTGGGGGGATTGGCTGCGGGGACGAACCACTGGTCGCCTCCGCCCGGGCTGATGGCCTGGTACCCCCCGGTGTTCGGCGACGCGGCATTGCCGCTGCCGACGTACACCGTGTCCAGTCCATAGGCGTTGATCGGTGCCACGGAGGGGGACGAGTCGACGGGCGCGCCCGCGTTGTAGGGCCATCCGCCCACCTGTGACCCACCGTTCAGGTGGTACGCGTACACCCGTCCGGAGCGGTCGCCCACAACGACGGAAGGCTGCCCGTCGAGGTTGGCCACGTTCGGTGAGGACAAGGCGACCGGCGAGCCCGCGTCGGGCAACACCTGCGTCCACTTGAACGTGGCCGAGAAGCCTGCGGCATGGGCGACCTCGCTGGCCTGGGCGGCCGGGGCCGCCGGGAGCAGGGCGAGCAGCGCCGGGGCGGTGGCGGCCACCATGGTGGCAGACAGGCGACGAAGCGCGGGGCGTTGGGTCACAGGGATCCTCTCAGGTCATCTCGGTTGTGCACGTCGAGGTCAGGCTCCTGACCGCGTCGGGACGTCTTGCCGGGCGCACACTGGCACTGCATCGGCTCCGGGCCGATCGATCTTGAACCGCGTTGAGCGTTCGACCGCCGCCAACGGCACAATTCCGCGATCGTCCCATTCGTTGTGCCGACGGCCGCCGGCCGCCGGCCGCACGGGTACGCCGGCCTCACCGCGGGTTGCAGCCCTGGCTGGTGAGCATGAAGCCATTCGTGGGTCGACGCGCCCTACCATGCTCGTCGTGCCCTCCGACACCGGCTCGCAGACTGAACGGCGGGTGCGCTGATGGGGCGGCGCATTCGGTGGCTCGGGGTCATCATGATCGCCTGTCTGGGCCTGGTCGTGGTGCAATTGGTGAACATCCAGCTGGTGAAGGGCAAAACGCTCCAGACGTCGGTGAACAATCCCAGCATTGCGTCGCTGCGTGACAACAACGGCCGAGGCGACATCCTGGCCGCCGACGGTACCGTTTTGGCGAAATCGATCCCGACACCGGCGGGGACCAACACGAACGATTACCCCTACAACTACGTGCGGCAGTACTCCGACGGCCCGCTCTATGCCGGCATCACGGGCTACGACTCGATCTTGAATTTTGGCACCACGGGGATCGAGCATGAGTACGACTCGTACTTGTCTGCCCATCAACAGGATCCCCAAACCCTCAGCCAACTCCTGTTTCGAGAAAAACTGCCCCAGACGACGGATTCGGTGAACCTCTCCGTCGAGCCCCAACTCCAACAGGAAGTCTGGAACGACCTGACCACGTTGCCACCCGGTGACAACAAGGATGGCGCTGTCGTCGTCCTCCAGCCCTCGACCGGCGACGTGCTGGCCATGGTCTCGAATCCGACCTATGACCCCAACGCCATGGTGGGCACCAACCTCTCCGCCGAGAAGTTGGCCTACGTCAGCTACACCGGCACGGACGGCGAGGGCTTCCACCCGCTTCGGCCACTCGCCACCGGCGAGACGTTCTTCCCCGGATCGACGATGAAAGTCGTCACGAGCACGGCCGCCTACAACCTCAAGCCTTCTCTGGCCGGGTTCAACTACCCGGTTGCTCAGTGCCAGAAGTTCGCCGATTCCGACAAACCGTTGTGCGACGAGAGTGGCGCCTGTGGCCTCACGATGACCCAGATGCTGCCCTTCTCGTGTGACCCTGGATACGGTGAGCTCGGTGTGCAGCTCGGCGTCGACACGCTGCAGAAGCAGGCCGAGCTGTTCGGCTACAACTCGGTGCCGCCGATCGATCTTCCCTCGAACAGCGAGCAACCGGTAGGCGGTGTCGTGGCGTCGGCCTACACGCAGCTTCCGGCGAACTCGCAGGCGTATCTCGCCGACACGGCCATCGGCCAGTACGGCGTGCAGGCCACCGCCCTGCAGAACGCCATGGTGGCGGCGGGCATCGCCAACAAGGGCGTGCTCATGACGCCTCACCTGATGACGTCGATCCACGATTCGCAGGGCGAGACGGTCACGACGTACAAGCCAAAGGCCATGTCGACCGTGGCCACGCCGCAGGCGGCCCAACAGGTGACGTCGCTGATGGAGAGTGTCATCACGAGCACCGGTCCCTACGCGGAGGGCACTGCCACCGGAGTCGGATTCCCCTCGTGGTTGTGTGCGGCGGTCAAGACCGGGACGGCGCAGTCCAACCCCACCGCCAACGTCAACACCGACTGGATGATCGGTTTCGCTCCGGCCAACAATCCCCAGATCGCCGTGGCCGTCGTCGTACCGGAGCAAGCGGTCGGCTCCGACGGCGCCGGGGTGGCCGGGCCCATCATGAAGGCCGTGATGGAGCAGGCGATCCCGCAATCGTCGGTCGCTCAGCCGTGCACGGTGGCGCCTGTCCCGACGACGGCATTTGCGGGCGCCACGACCGGGTAGGCCGACCGCCGTTCCTGCGCCAGGTCCCCATCCTGACCGGGCGTGGCTGTGTGACCCAGACGGGATGCTCTCGGCCGGCCGGGAGGCTTCAGGCGCAGTCGACGAAACGCGAAGGTGGGACAGGACCTCGGGCACCCGCTGGACGACGGGGGCGCCCTCCCGGGCCACCCGAGCGGTCGTCGAACAACTGCAGTCCCGGAGGGACCGGACGCCACCAATCGGTGCGGTCAAAGGCTCGTGACCCCATCTCGCGTCCCTGGGGACCCACCACCAGCCGGCGCGGCGCGGGTTGGTCCGCCATCTGCCAGCGGTACTCGCCCGAGAAGCGCATCCGGTCCTGATTATTGGGCAGCGCGGCATGCGTCGTCATGCAATGGAACACGAGCACGTCACCGGGTTCGTAGTGGGTCGTCCGCCAGCCGCGCTCGAGGCGCTTCAGCCTGTGAAACCGAACCCGTGACGACGTCTGGCTCCCGGGCTGGACGGCCAGACCGCCCAGACTGGGCGGGATGTCCTGGAGAGGGACCCAGCAGGTGAGCATGTCCTGCACGGCGCCGAAGTCCTTGTGGACGATGTTGCCGGGCTGGCGGGGGACCACGCTGGACGGGTAGACGAGGCGGGGGAGCTTGAGCGGATAGCAGAAGCTCTGATCCCCCATGATCTGGCGCATGAGCCAGGTGAGGGGTGAGTCGTAGGGGATGGCATTGAACCCCGGGTCGGCCAGGATCCGCTGGTATCCGGGATCGCCGAAGGCGTCGCGCATGGCGACGGCCCGCACCGGGAGCCGGGGGCGAGCGTCGAGGGGGTCCGTGTCCGGTTCGGTCCAACCCGCATCTTGAATGGCGCCGAGGCCATGGCGCCCGACGTCCTCCACCCAGTCCCGGTAGAGGAGGCCACGCATGAAGATGTAGCCGTCACGCCGCAGGACGGCACGCAAGGATTCCCCGTCCCCGAAGAGATCACGCGAATCGAGGAGGTCGAACTTCGTCCGGGGGGCCGTGGGGGTTGCGATCACCATGGAATCCATCGTCCGCCGGATGTGTAAAGGAACTGTGAGCAGGGAAAAGAATTTGCGTTATTCTTATCTGCGTGCCTACGCAGATAGTTAAAGCACCGGCATCGGGGGAGTTCCGCTCGGCCGTCGGGATGCTCAAGCTCCTCGGTGACGAGACGCGCCTGCGGGTGATCTGGGCCCTGCTGGAGGGCGAATACTCGGTCAACGAACTGGCCGGCGTCGTGGGGGCGCAGCCCGCCGCCGTGTCCCAGCATCTGGCCAAGCTCCGGTTGGCTCGCCTGGTGCGCAGCCGCCGCGAAGGGACGCGGATCTACTACGTCGTCGACGACGTACACGTCCGGCGCCTGGTCGAAGAGGTGCTCAGCCACGCGGACCACGTGACGGCCGATGGTTGAGGACTCGCCGGCGGCACGTGCACGACACGGGGTCGGGGAACCGCACCGGCTCGATGGGCGCACCGGGTCGGATGGGCCCGGGCACGCCCACGCCCACGGAGCCGACGCCGAGACCGACCGCCGCGCCCTGACGGTGGCGCTCGTCCTCCTCGTGGCCTTCATGGTCTTCGAGGTCGGGGCCGCCATAGTGGCCAACTCTCTCGCCCTCCTGGCCGACTCGGGGCACATGCTCGTCGACGTCGGCGCCCTCGTCGGATCCTTGGTGGCGCTGCGGCTGGCGGCCCGACCCGAGACGCGGTCGCATACCTACGGCATGAAGCGGGCCGAGATCCTGGCCGCCGCCTTCAACGGGATCTCACTGATCGTCGTTGCCGCCCTGGTCACATTCGAGGCAATCGTCCGCCTGCTCAACCCGGGCCCGGTCGACGGCGCCGTCCTCATCGTCGTGGCCAGCGTCGGGGTGGCGGTGAATCTGGTGGCGACCACCGTCATGGCCCGGGCCAACCGACAGTCGCTCAACGTCGAGGGTGCCTACCGCCACGTCCTCACCGATCTCTACGGGTTCATCGGCACCGTGATCGCCGGCATCGTGATCGTGACCAGCGGTTTCGAAAGGGCGGACGCCATCGCATCCCTGCTGGTCGTGCTGCTGATGCTCAAAGCAGCCGTCGAGCTGCTGCGGCCCGCCCTGCGCATCTTGCTCGAGGCCACGCCCGAGGACATCGATCTCGAAGAGGTGCGGGCCCACCTGCTCGAGCTGCCCGAGGTGGAGTCCGTCCACGATCTGCACGCCTGGACGTTGACCTCCTCGCTGCCCATTCTCACCGCGCACGTGGTGGTGACCGATGAGTGCCTGAACACCGGCGAAGCGGGGCGGGTCCTGGACCATCTGCAAGGTTGCCTGGCCGGTCATTTCGACGTCGCGCACTCGACGCTCCAGTTCGAGACGGTGGGCCATCTGGAACACGAGCCTGGCGGGCACCCCTAGGCAGAGCGGGAGTCAGAGGCAGAGTCTGAGTCATCCGGCGCTGCGGTCGACTCGTTGCGCACGGATTCGACGAGCCGCAACAGCAAGGCCTTCAGCGCGTCCAGCTCCTCAGTGCTGGTCAGCTCGGCCCAGTGATCCTCGATCCGTTGGGCGGCCGCGTGGGTCACCGCCGGCACTCCTTGCCCCCGGGCCGTCAAGAACACCAGCTGCGAACGTCTGTCCTGCGGGTTGGGGCGTCGTTCTACGTATCCCGTCCGTTCGAGTTGCTCCACGGCCTGCGCCATCGTCTGCTTGCGCACGTGAGCCAGTTGGGCCAGTTCCGAGATGGAGGCGCCCTCGGGCGAGACGAACGGGAACACGTTGGCCGCGGACGGCCCGATGTCATCGAAGCCCCCCGCCTCGAGGGCGCCCTCCATCTCCAAGGAGTACTGCTGTGCGATGAGTCGGAGCAGCAGGCCGATCATCGGCCGTTCGGGGAAGTGGGGCACGGGCCTCTTGTCCTAGGTTGACAGGTACCTGTCTTTCTTCCGTATAATGGTCAGGTACCTGTCCAATAATCTAGCAAAAGGAATCCAGATGACGAAGACACCATCACCTCCCGACGCCTACGCAGAGTTCGGCCAGACCCTCGGGTTCGCCGAGCGGACCCTGTCAGCCGTCTTGCGGGCCCACCTCGCTGCTCGCGACACCGAGCCCGAGCAGTGGTACGCCCTCAAACTGCTGGCTGCCGGGGGCGCCGGCGGCGTCCCGCGTCACGAGCTCGTGGCCAGGCTCGGTGGATCCCCGACGTTCGATCCGGAGTCGGCCGACGCCCTGCTGAGGGAGCTCGGATCCGATGGCCTGGTCGAGGACGGCGCCTCCGTTCGGCTCACCGTCATCGGTGAGGCGGCATTCTCCGAGCTGCGGGCCTATGTCTTGGGCGCCACGGTCGAGCTGCTGGGCCAGTTCGAGCTGGACGACATCGAGACGACGGTGCGGACGCTCCGGGCCATCACGGCACGGGCCGAGGCGGCATAGCGACCGCCACCGTCGTCGCGTCGGCACCGAAGTCGTCGCCGAGGTCACCCTGGCGGATCGAAGGCCGCCACCAGCTCGACGTGTTCGGTCATCGGAAAGATGTCGAAGGCGCGCAGCTCCGGCAGACGCCATCCGCGATCGATCAGCACGCGGGCGTCGCGGGCGAAGGAGGCGGGGTCGCACGAGACGTAGACGAGGCGGCGCAGGGTGGCCCCGTGGTGATCGGCCAGCGCCGCCATCACGTCGGTGCCCGCACCCTGACGGGCGGGATCGAGGACGACGAGGGCGGGAGTGCCGAGTCCGTCGGACACGAGCCCGGGTGTGACCGCGGCCTGGCGGACGACGAGCGCGGGCTGGTCACCGCCGTTGTGTCGGGCGTCCGCGCAGGCGACCCGGTCCCGCTCGACCGCGGTGACCGAACCCCGCGGTCCGACGGCGGCGGCCAGGGGCACGGAGAAGAGGCCGGCGCCGGCGTAGAGGTCGGCGACGGCGTCACCTCGACGGGCCTCGCAGGCACGCAGCACGGCATCGAGCAGCGCCGAGGCGGCACCACGGTGGACCTGCCAGAACACCCCCGCCGATATGCGGAACTTCCATCCCCGCACCGTGACGTGGACGGCGCCGGGCGGTCGGTGGACCCGACCACGCACGACGAGGCCCGTGCTCTCGTCGACGCCGGGGAACCTGGGAGTGACGCGTCCCCGAGGCATGACGCGGATCAGCGACTCGTCGCCCTCGGCGGATGCGCCAGTGACGACTTCGAGCTCGCTGACGCCGTGCCAGCGTCGTGCAAGGGCACCGGTGCCAGCGACGGGCGGGGTCGCCACGGGGCAGTGGTCTACCGTTTCGAGGTCGTGTGATCGATGACGCCGGAAGCCCACCGCGCCCTGGCGATCGATCGCCACGCGCACCCGGGTACGCCAGGCCAACCCTTCGATGTCTCCCTCGACGGGCTCGACCTGCACCTCGGATTTGATCCCGCCGATGTGTTCGAGCTGCTCGCCGACCCGGACCCCCTTCAGCCTGCGCTGGGCCCCGAGCTCGACGTGCTGGTAGTCGCAACCGCCGCACCGCCCCGGCCCGGCGTACGGGCACGGCGGTTCCACCCGATCCGGAGAGGCCTCGAGCACGTCCACCGCATCGGCCCGCAGGTAGGAGCGAGCCGTGGCCGTCACCAGCGCCCGGACCCGCTCGCCGGGCAGGCTGTGGCGCACGAAGACGACCCGACCGTCGGCGGCGCGGGCCACGCAGCCCCCACCGCTGGCCGCCGCACCCACCTCGAGCTCGAGGTGGTCACCGGTCGTCACCTCCTGGTCAGCGCCGCTCATGGCGAGGGATGGTAGAGCCAGCTTGAGGGCAATCCCGGTCCGATCCAACATTGGAGAAGGAAATGTGGGGCCGGGGTGTCGATCACGGTCGGTCCCGTTCGTCGTCTGGGCATCAACAAACCCCGAGAAGAGGAGAATCCATCATGCGTTACGCGCTGTTGATTGCAGGCGACGAGACACTGGTGAACACGAGCAATTCCGGCGAGGCGCTGTCTCCCGAGTACGAAGCCTTCATGAAGGACGTCGCCGAGCGAGGCGTCCTCCAGGGCGGCGAGCGCCTGCGTCCGACTGCGGACGCCACGACCGTGCGGGTGCGCGACGGCGAAGTGCTCTCCACCGACGGTCCCTTCGCTGAGACCAAAGAGCAGCTGGCCGGATTCTTCCTGGTGGACTGCAAGGATCTGGACGAGGCCATCGACGTCGCGTCGCGCATCCCGGGCGCCAAGGCCGGGTCGGTCGAAGTGAGGCCGATCTGGGAGATGTGACGCCGGACCCCGAGGTCGAGGTCGAGGTCGACCCCGACCTCGAGGTCAAGGTCGAGGCCGCGGTCGCGGACGCCTTCCACGCCGAGTGGGGGCGCGTCGTCGCCACCGTGGTCCGCCTGACGGGCGACTGGGACCTGGCCGAGGAGTGCGCGCAGGATGCCTTCGCCACCGCGCTGGAGCGCTGGTCCGGCGACGGCATCCCGCGCCGTCCCGGGGCCTGGCTGACCACGGTCGCCCGCAACCGGGCCCGCGACCGGCTACGCCGTGAACGGGTCGGAGCGTCAAAGACGCGGGAGGTGGCAGTGCTCGGATTGGGCAGCGCGGGAGGGGACGATCCCTTCGGTGGCCTGGACGGGGGCGGCGACGAAGACGGAGGAGGAGGCGACGACGACGCGGCGGAGGTCCCCGACGACCGCCTCCGCCTGATCTTCACGTGCTGTCACCCGGCCTTGTCGTTCGAGGCCCGGGTCGCACTCACCCTGCGCACGCTGGCCGGGATGACGACCGCCGAGATCGCCCATGCCTTCTTGGTCCCGGAGGCGACGATGGCCCAGCGGCTGGTCCGGGCCAAGCGCAAGATCCGCCACGCTGGCATCCCCTTCGTCGTGCCCCCCGCTCATCAGCTGGTCGAACGCACCGCCGCCGTGCTGGCCGTCATCTACCTGCTCTTCAACGAGGGCTATGCGGCCAGTTCCGGAGTCGACCTCGTGCGCCAATCGTTGAGCACCGAGGCCATTCGCCTCGCCCAGACGCTCTGCACCTTGATGCCCGACGAGCCCGAGGCACTCGGCCTTCTGGCCCTCATGCTGTTCCACGATGCGCGCAGCGCGGCCCGGGTCGACGAGGAAGGAGATCTGATCCTCCTGGCGGAGCAGGATCGTTCGCTCTACGACGCCGAGGCCATCGAGGAGGGCCGCACTCGGCTCGGGGCGGCCGAGCGGCTCGGCCGGCCGGGCCCGTTCCAGGTGCAGGCGGCCATCGCGGCGTGCCACACCACCGGATCCGAGACCGATTGGGCCCGGATCGCCGCGCTCTACGACGATCTCTATGCGTTGACGCCGTCGGCGGTGATCGCGCTGAACCGAGCCGTCGCCGTCTCGCTCAGCGAGGGGCCGTCCGCCGGCCTGGTGCTCCTCGACGACGTGGAGGCGACGGGGGAACTCCGGGGCTACCACCTGCTGCCGGCCGCCCGCGCCGACATGCTGCGCCGTCTGGGCCGTCCCCAGGAAGCGGCGGAGGCCTATCGGGCCGCCCGTGAGCTGGTCGGCACCGAGGCCGAGCGTCGGTACCTCGACCGGCGGCTCGCGGAAGCCAACCCCCCGGTTTGACAGCCTTCGATGTCGGGACCATGGTCTCGCCCGCAGGGGCGCCGGCGCTCGGCGTCCGAAAACGAGCATGGAGCGAGGCAGACGCAGATGGCAGGCATGTTGCAGGACAGGGTCGCGATCATCACCGGCGGGGGGCGTGGCATCGGCCGCGAGCACGCCCTGCTGTTCGCCCGAGAAGGCGCCAAGGTTCTCGTCAACGACCTCGGGGGCGCCGTCGACGGCTCGGGCGCCGACATCTCGGCCGCCCAGTCCGTGGCCGACGAGATCACGGCGGCCGGCGGCCAGGCCGTCGCCAACACCGAGAGCGTCAGCTCGTTCGCCGGCGCCAAGGCGATGGTCGAGCAGGCCGTGTCGAGCTTCGGCGACTTGCACGTCGTCGTCAACAACGCCGGCATCCTGCGCGACCGCATGCTCGTGTCCATGAGCGAAGAGGAGTTCGACGCCGTCATTGCCGTGCACCTCAAGGGCACCTTCAACATGACCCGCCACGCGGCGGATTACTGGCGCGAGCAGGCGAAGGCCGGCACGGTGTCGGACCGGGCCATCGTCAACACCAGTTCGGGTGCCGGGCTGCACGGGAACGTCGGGCAGACCAACTATTCGGCGGCCAAGGCCGGTATCGCGGCCATGACCGTGGTCAATGCGATGGAGCTCAACCGCTACGGCGTCCGGGCCAACTGCATCGCCCCCGTGGCCCGGACTCGCCTCACGATGCAGACGCCCGGTATGGGCGAGCCCATGCAGAAGACGGTCTTCGATCCCGAGAACGTGTCGCCGCTCGTGGCGGTGCTGGCCTCGGCCGAGTGCCCGTTCAACGGCCAGGTCTTCAGCGTCTACGGCGGCACGGTCGGCATCTACGCCGGCTGGTCCATCGCCGATTCGGTGGACACCGACGACCGCTGGACACCCGAGACGCTGGCCTCGGCCATGGACGCCCTGCCCCGCACGGTGGAGGTCAACAGTCAGATAGCCCAGCTGGCCAAGGACATGGCGGGCTGACGGATCCGTAGGCTGCAGCCCATGGGTGGGGACGTGGTCGGGAGCGCCGGGTTCGGCCGGGCCCGCGTCGAGGAGGCCGTCGCCTCGGCAGACGTGCACCCCCTGCTCTGTGCCGTGGCACACCTGACCGGTGATCTGGGACTGCTCCGGCCCGATTTCGCACCGGACCAGAAGCAGCTGATCACCCCGACCCGCGGGCTGAGCCCCGAGCAGGTGGCAGAGGCCCGGCGGGTGGCCGTCGATGCCCTGTGCGAGCATGCGGCGCAGGCGACGCCGCCCCGGCCCCTGACCCATGACGAGCTGCTCGAGGTCCTCGGCTTCCTCGTGGGTACCGCAGCGACGGCGAAATGGGAGCGTTTCCTGGTCGAGGAGCTCGCGCTCAGTGGCGATGCCCGCCTCCCGTCCTGGCACGTCGACGAGCTCGAGGGCGCACCCCGGTCGTCGCCTTTCCGCTGTGCCGTCGTCGGCGCCGGCTTCTCCGGCCTCGCCGCCGCTCATCGCCTGCGCCAGACCGGGGTCGAGGTCACCGTCTTCGAGAAGAACGGTGACGTCGGCGGCACCTGGCTCGAGAACGTGTACCCCGGTTGTCGGGTCGACGTGCCCAACCAGCTCTACAGTTTCTCGTTCGCCCAGACCAACGAGTGGGCCGCCCGTTTCTCGGCCCAACCCGATCTGCTGGCCTATCTCCAGGGCGTGACCAAGGATCTCGGCCTCGACCGGGTGATCCGCTTCGAGAGCGAGGTGACCGAAGCCCGCTTCGACGAGGCGGCCCAGCGCTGGGCCCTCACCGTACGCACCGGCGCCGGCGACACCACGACCGAGACGTTCGACGCCTTGGTCTGCGCGGTCGGTCAGCTCAACCGGCCCTCGTTCCCGGCCATCGAGGGCCGTGAGCGCTTCGCCGGGTCCGCCTTCCACTCGGCGGCCTGGGAGCACGACGTCCCCCTGGCGGCCAAGCGCGTCGCCGTCATCGGCAGCGGGGCCAGCGCAGCCCAGTTCGTGCCCTGCCTCGTCGACGAGGTGGGAACCCTCACCGTGTTCCAGCGCACGGCCCCCTGGCTTCTCCCGACCGACAACTATGCCGACCCCTTCCCGCCGTCCTTCCACGACCTGCTCGCCCTGGTGCCCGAATACGGCCGCTGGGAGCGTTTGTGGCAGTTCTGGATCCTGCACGAGGGGCTGCTGAGCGCGGCGCGGGTGGATCCCGAGTGGGACCAGGAGACGGAGGCCATCAGCGCGGCCAACGACGCCGTGCGCGCCATGCTCCTCGGAGTCCTGCGGTCGCAGGTCGACGACGACGAACTCTACGAGAAGATGATCCCGCACTTCCCGCCGTTCGCGAAGCGTGCATTGCGCGACGACGGGCGCTGGGCCGGGTCCTTCATGCGGGACCATGTCGAACTGGTCACGACCGCCATCGCGGAGATCACCGAAGAAGGGGTGCGCACGGCCGACGGTGTCGAGCATCCCGCCGACGTCATCATCTACGGCACGGGGTTCACGGCGTCGGACTTCGTGGCGCCGATGCGTGTCGTCGGCCACGGCGGCGTCGAGCTCAACGAGGAATGGGACGGTGATGCCCGGGCCTATCTCGGCATCACGGTTCCGGATTTCCCGAACTTCTTCATGCTCTACGGACCCAACACCAACCTCGTCATCAATGGCAGCATCATCGTGATGGTCGAGTGCCAGGTCCGCTACGTCGTCGAGAGCCTCGGTCGCCTGCTCGGCTCGGGCAGGCGGACGATGGCGTGCCGGCGTCCTGTCCACGATGCGTACGCCCGCGAGATGGAAGAAGGCAACGCCCAGATGGTCTGGGGTGTCGCCGACGTCCCCAGCTGGTATCGCAACAAGAACGGGCGGGTCACCCAGAACTGGCCCTTCGACCTGCACTCCTACTGGTCCCGCACCCTCGAGCCCGACTTGGCCGACTACGAATTGACGTGAGCATGCCGCCCGCCGATCGACGCCGCACCGGCGCCACCTGGTTCCCGGCAAGCACTCCACATTCACGCGTCGACTGATGCCCAGTCAGGCGCTGACGGACATCCTGGCGCTGGTCCCGCCGGACTTCGCGGATCCCGGTGCCGACGCCGAGGCGGTCCGCCTGATGCTGGCACCCTTCCACGGCCATGCCGTCCCGGACTACGTGCGGGTGACGGAGGCCGAGTTCGGTGGTGTGCGCTGCGCCTGGTACGACGACGCCCGCCGAGCCATCTCCGACCGGGTCGTCGTGCACTGCCACGGCGGCGGCTTCGTGTCCTGCCCGCTCAGTGATTACCACTTCTTCGGCGCCCTGCTGGCCGAACGCTTCGCCTCTCGCGTGCTGTTGATGGACTATCGGCTCGCCCCCGAAGACCAATTCCCGGCCGCCCACGACGATTGCCTCGCCGCCTATCGCGGGCTCCTCGCGACGGGGATCGATCCGCACCGGCTCGCCGTGAGCGGCGACTCGTGCGGCGGCCTGCTCGGGCTGGCCACGATCATCGGTGCCCGGGACGTGGGCCTGGCATTGCCCGCCTGCTTCATATCCATCTCGGGCTGGTTCGATCTCTCGCTATCACCGTCCGAGGTCGTCTCGGTCGTCGAACCAGCCGATCCTGCCGATCCCACCGCCACCGCCACCGCCACCGCCACCGCCACCGCCACACCACCGGCCGTCGACCCCTTCCTGACGCCGCAGTGGGTGCGCAACCGTGGTCGTGATTACGTCGGCACCCAGTGGGCGCTCGACCATCCCCGGGTCTCACCCGCCTTTGCCGATCTGGCCGGCCTCCCGGCCCTCTATCTCCCGGTGGCCCAGTACGACACGGTGCGCCACGGCGTCTGGACGTTGGCGGCGCGGGCCATGGCGGCCGGCGTCGACGTCACGACGGAGTCCTGGCCGGGCACGGTGCACGGCTGGCAGGGTCTGGTCAGCGCCGGGGTGCCCGAAGCGGAAGCATGGTTCGCCCGGACCGCCCGCTATCTCGATACTGTCGTCCCCCCGGCGGACAGCAGCGAGACCTGACTCAGGTGGTGATCTCGATCGGCGTGCCCGGTGGGATCATGCCCAGCTGGGCCAGGTCGGCATCGTGCAAGCGGATGCATCCGTGCGAGATCGCCGCCCCCGTCGTACCGATCAGTTGGTCGTCGCGGGTCGTGATCGGCCCGTGGATGGCGATGATCGCATCATTGGATCCCTCCCAGTCGGTGATGCTGTTCGAATGGTCGGAGGTGACGAGGACCAACGGTCCGTAGCCGGGACTGGGCGGCGGAGCCTGCATGGTGACGAAGTAGTTGCCGGTCGGGGTGGGATCGTCCGGGGCGCCGATCCCGGCGGGGAAGTCGAGGATCGGGTTCCCCTTGTCGTAGACGGTGAGGTGTTCTGTGCTCAGATTGACCACGATGGCGTATGGCGTGGTCGACAGCGCCACCTGGCTCTGTTGCACCCACGTCGTCGACTCGTTGGGACGTTGGGCCAGCCTGACCTCGAGCCACCCGGGCTCCGTGGCGATCACCGGCAAGATCGTCTGATAGCCGTACCAGTTCGCCGGCACCGTCATGTTCGACGGTTGCCCCGGCGAGGGGTATCCGGGAATGGCACCGTCGGTGGTCGCCACGAGCGAGGTGCCGGCGGGCGCGCTGGCCGCACCGTAGGCGTGCCCCTCGATGGCAGCGCCCGCGTCGCTGCCGAATCCCGTCCCGGTCCCGCCGGTGTTCCCAGTGTTGCTGGCGACGGACACGGCCGGACCGCTCGACGACGATGCGCTGCGTGTGCGATGGGCCTCCGCTCGATGGTGTGCGCCGAGCACCCCCGAGGCGTTGCCCTCCGACGGCGGGTTGTAGCCGCTGCAGCCGGCCAGGACGGCGGCGGTCGCCAGGACCAGCCCCGCTGTGCCGACCCGCTTCAGCTTCATCGCCCAGGACCCCCGATCAGTATCAAATCCTATTGGCCTTCGGTCGCCCCGCCCCACCGCTTGACCGGTGATTCGGGCGACTTGCCCCGGTCGACCCGGGCAATTTCACCGGTTCGCGTTCGTGACGGCCGGGTGAACTCACGGGTGGTCGTTCCCGCAACCGCCGTTGGCCGGCGACCCTGCTCCCGAGATCCTGCGTGCCTGGCGGCGCTGCTCCCGAGGTCCCTGCGTGCCTGGCGGCGCCGCTCCTGAGATCTTGCGTCGCAGGCGGCGCGCTGCTGCCGAGATCGTGCGTCGAGTCCGGGTGTCATCATCGGGAGGTGACCGACCGTCAGCGCATCGCATCGGGATCACCGTTCGAACCGACCATCGGGTTCAGCCGGGCGCTTCGGGTGGGGAATCGGGTCCTCGTCTCGGGGACTGGTCCCGTCATTTCGGGGGGTGTGTGTCCGGTCGATGCCGGTGCTCAGGCTCGCCGCTGCCTGGCCATCATCGAGGCCGCGCTGAGCGAGGCCGGTGCCTCGTTGGCCGACGTGGTGCGCACCCGGATCTACATCACCGACGTCGTCCACGCCGATGCCGTCGGCGCCGCCCACGGCGAGATCTTCGGCGACGTCCGGCCCGCCGCCACCATGGTCGTGGTCGCGGGACTGCTCGACCCGGCCTGGAAGGTCGAGATCGAGGCGGAAGCGCAGATCTCCTGAACCCGTCGCCCTGTGAACCCGAAGCCGCCTGGTGAACCCGAGACCGCCTGGTGAACCCGAGACCGCCTGGTGAACCCGAGATCGCCTGGTGAACCCGAGATCGCCTGGTGAACCCGAGATCGACTCCGTATCGAACCCGGATCGGAAACTCCCTGCCCTAACGTCGGCCTATGGAGCCACCGGATGTCGTCGTCGTCGGCTCGGGGCCGAATGGCTTGGCGGCTGCGATCACGCTGGCTCGAGCCGGCCTGGCCGTCGAGGTCTTCGAGGGTGCACCGACGATCGGCGGTGGGACCCGCACCGAAGCGCTCACCCTCCCCGGCTTCGCCCACGATGTCTGCTCGGCCGTGCACCCGGCCCTGGTGGCGTCCCCATTCTTCCGCTCACTCGACCTGCCCTCGCTCGGCATCCGGATCCGTCAACCCGAGCTGGCGTTCGCTCACCCCCTCGACGACGGGCGGGCGGCCGCCGTGTACCGCGACGTCGCCGAGACCGCTGCACACCTTGGCGTTGATGCGCAGTGCTACAGCGAGCTCCTCACGCCTCTGGTGCATTGGCTCGACAGCATCGTCGCCTACGTCCTGTCGCCCATGCGAAGCATCCCGCGCGACCCTTTGCCGTTGGCTCGTTTTGCCAGGGTCGGGGCTCCTTCGGCCCGCCACGTGGCCCGCCGCTTCACCACCGATTCGGCCCGGGCCCTCCTGGCCGGCTCGGCAGCCCACTCGATGGAACCCTTGAGCGCACCGCTGACCGCCTCTTTCGGTCTCCTTCTGACGGCACTTGGTCATGGTGCTGGTTGGCCGGTCGTCGAGGGGGGGAGTGCCGCCATCACCCATGGCCTCGCCAAGGAGCTGCGTCACCTGGGCGGCACCGTGCACACCTCGCGCTGGATCCAGTCGCTCAGTGAGCTCCCGGCCGCCCGGGCCGTCCTCCTCGACACGTCACCCCGCGGGTTCCTCGAACTTGCCGGCGATCGTCTGTCGGAGCGGGCGGGCAGGCCGTGGGCGCGCTTCAAGCCCGGACCGGGCACATGCAAGGTTGACTGGGCACTCTCGGGACCTGTGCCCTGGCGGGCCGAGGCCTGCCGGAGAACGGTCACCGTCCACGCGGGCGGCACGTTCGAGGAGGTGGCCCGCTCCGAGGCCGAGGTGCGGGCGGGGCGCCATCCGGAGCACCCGTTCGTGCTCGTGGCCCAGCCGTGCGTGGTCGATGGCAGCCGAGCCCCCGCCGGAAAGCACACGCTGTGGGCTTACTGCCATGTGCCCAACGGGTCAGCGGTCGACATGACCGAGCGCATCGAGCGCCAGATCGAACGATTTGCACCGGGGTTTCGCGATCTCGTGCTGGCTCGCACGGTCCGCCGGGCGTCCGAGGCCGAGGCGGAGAATCCGAATCTGCGCGGTGGCGACGTCAACGGTGGCGCGCAGACGTTGTGGCAGACGGCATTCCGGCCCGTACCCCGTTGGAATCCGTACCGCACGCCGGTCGACGGTGTGTACCTCTGTTCAGCCTCGACGCCACCGGGTGGAGGCGTACATGGGATGTGTGGGGTTGGTGCGGCCGAAGTGGTGCTGCGTGAGCGGTTCCAGGTGACGGGCGCGGACGCGGTGTGACGGGGGGCGGATGTAGGGCCCTGGCCGGTCCCCGACTCAGGCGACTCGGGCGACTGAGTCGGCTCCGGCGGCTCAGGCGGCGCTGCGCACGGAGTGGGTGATCTGGTCCAGCAGGTACCAGGCCGTGATCTCGTCGATCACGCAAGACTGGAAGTCTCCCTGGGCCACGACATAGCGCAACCAACAGGGGTGGATCCGCAGGGTGTTCGTGTTGCGCTCGACCACGACATCGATGTTGTCGACGTCGCTCGTGAGCTCGTACTGCCACGTGACCCCATGGTGGGCCCGGTTGGTCTCGGCAATCAGCTGCCGCACCATCTGTTCGGCAATCTTGAGGTTCTGTGTCATCCCCTCGGTTCCCCCAAACGGCCCCGCCCGTTTCGGGACGGATATCTCCACCCTGAGCCAGTTCCCGCTTTGGAGACATGGACTACAGCGACACAAACATCGTGACCCACCTGGGGTGATGGTCCGGTTCAAGACGGTTGCGATCAGGGTGCGGGGCACCTGAATCAGTGCCTGAACCGTCGACACAGGGGTGAATCACGGTCCCTCCGGTGGCCGACCGGCCGTCGCCCCAGTGGCAGGTGACCCGGGTCGCTAGCGGGACGTGCCGAGGGGGACCCGCCATTCGAGCAGGGTGCCACCCCGAGTGCCGCTTCGTATCTCGAAGGTCCCGCCGAGCGCCGAGGCCCGGACCTCCATGTTGTGCAGGCCGAATCCTTTCGGCTTGGAGACCGAGGTCCCGATGCCGTCGTCGGCCACGATCAAGATGAGGTCCGAGCCGGCCGAGATCTGGATCTCCACCGCGGATGCTTTGGCGTGACGGATGACGTTTGAGAGCGACTCTCGGAGCACAGCCAACAATTGCTCGGCCACCGCGGGCCCGACCAGCGTGTCGAGCGGCCCGTCGAAGCGCACGCGGGGTTGGAAGCCGAGGCGGTCGCCGGCGTCGGCCGTCAGTCGAAGGATGCCCGAGCGCAGGCCGTCCTGTCCGAACTGCTCGGTCTGCAAGTCGAAGATGGAGGTACGGATGTCGTTGATGACGCCGTCGAGCTCCTTGACCACGTCGCGCATGCGCTCGGCCGTCACGTCGGGCACGGCACCGAGCATGGCGGTCAGACGCATACCCACCCCGAACACACGCTGGATCACGAGGTCGTGCAGATCTCGGGCGATCCGGTCGCGGTCGTTTGCGGTCTGCAGGGCCCGCAACTGCTCCTCAGCCTGTTTCACCTTGATCAGGTTGTCGACCCGGGCCCGCAGTTCGGGTTGGTAGAAAGGCTTGAGGAGGTAATCGTTCGCTCCCTCGCGGAGGACGTCGATGCGGGCGGCGGCGTCGTTGCGAGCCGTCAAAATGAGAATGGGGCTCGTGTCCATGCTCGGCTCGGCCCTGATGCGGCGTACGAGGTCGTCACCGGCCATCTCGGGCATCATGAAGTCGCAGACGATGACGTCGGGATGGATGGCCAGGGCCTGCTCGAGTCCTTCCCGTCCGTCGTAGGCGGAAACCACCCGATAGTCGCTGCTCAGGGCATCGCAGACGAATTGGTTCATGTCGGCGTTGTCTTCGATGACAAGGATGACGGGGGCGTGGGCTCCGGGCCCCGGTTTGGTTTCGGGTTTGTCGGCCCCGTCGCCGTCCTTGTCGCTCCGTTCGATGACCGGGCGCGGTGCTCCGAGATACGGGCTCAGAACCGTGGCGGGATGGGGCTTCGGTCCCTCGGTCCGCACCTCGGCACCTGGTGGCGCGGACAGCGGCAACTCGATGAAGAAGAGCGCCCCACCCTCCGGTGCGTCTCCCACCCCGACCGAGCCGCGGTGCAGCTGCACGAGATCGCGGGCGATGTTCAGGCCTAGACCGGTGCTGCCCCAGGTCGTGTCCGGACTCCCTTCGAGTTGGTGGAATCGCTCGAAGACGACGTGCCGATCGGCTGCCGGAATCCCGGGCCCGCTGTCCGCCACCTCGATCCGGGCCATTGGTCCTTCGACGACGGGCGTGCCGCTCTCGCCCCCGACGTCGCCCCCGGTGCTGTCGTCGTCCGTGCGAGTCGCGTGCTCGAGCACCGTCAGCTCCAGCCGCACCGTTCCCGCCCGGGGTGTGAACTTGAACGCATTCGAGAGCAGATTGAGAAGTATCTGTTGCAGCCGTCCCGCGTCGAGCTGGGCCGGCAGCTCGGCCGGAGTGATCACCGCGAACTGGATGCCCCGGTCAAGGGCAAGAGTTTCGAAGTTGTTGGAGATGAGTCGCACTACTCGTGCCAGGTTCACGGGTCGATACTCGAGCTGCAGCTTGGACGCCTCGATCTTCGAGGCGTCGAGCAGGTCGTTGACGTGACCGAGGAGCACGCGGGCATTGCGTAGAACCAGGTCCAGGTCCCGCCGGTGTGGATCGTCCTGGGCCAGCTCGGACAGGACCCGCTCTGTCGGAGCCAAGATGAGGGCCAGCGGCGTGCGTAATTCGTGGCTGACGTTGGTGATGAAGGTCGTCTTGATCCGGTCCATTTCCTGGAGGCGCGCGTACAGGGTGGCCAGCTCCGCATTGGTCTCCTTGAGCTGGCGTCCGGAGTCAGCCACCTCCCGCGACCGCACGACGAATTCGGCTTCCATCTCGTCGAGACGTGGGTCCAGGTCCGGCTGACTCTCCAGGGAACGTCGGTAGCGGACGTACTCGGTGATGTCCTCGGCCCGGTGGATGATGTAGGCCAGCGATCCGTCCGCCCGGAGGACCGGCGCATTCTGGGTACTCCAGAAGCGTTCTTCGAACCCGCCGCCGAGTGCTTCGGGCCGGGGGATGTCGTACTGCTGGACGGCCACCACATCTGGGGTTCGTTCCCGAAGGACTCGTTCGAACGATGCCCTTGCATTACGGGACGCGCTCGTCGTGGGGTCGTCCGGGTTGTCGGGGAAGATGTCGAAGAGGTTGTGCCCGATGACGTCTTCGCGCCTCGTCATCGTTACCTTGAACCACCGGTCGTTGGCGGCGACCACTACGAAATCCAGATCGACGACGACATGGATTCCGGGACCGGACTCGAAGAGCAGTTGAAAATCCGGAGATGGGGCGTCAGCGTTCATCGCGTCCCTGCCGGTCGCGCCAACAGTGCCCGGCGCCACTACCCCCTGATGTGGGAACGAGCGCTGACCCTGGGCGCATCGGCCGCCTTCCCTCTCTCGCCGCTCTCGAGCCCCGAAGACCCGAATGGTTCACGATACACACAGGTGGATTTCAGGTGCGCCCGCTGGTTCGGTGTCACGGGCACCATGTCGGGCCGCCATACTCGGAATTGTTCCCTCTCCGGAGCCCGCCGTCCATGTGCGTTGCACTGCCATGCGCACCTTCACCTCTGCGCGCCGAGCGACCTCAACTTGATGCCGGTCCACGTTGATCGGTCCAGTTCACTGGTCGTTTCGGCCCAGCCTGCAGTCCTTTGCTCGATCCAGCTCACCGCTCCTCCCGAAGTCCTCGGTAGTCCTCGTCCCGGGTGGGCAGCACGATCCGGCGGGTCACGTCCACGGATTCGAGGAGCCGCCTGTCGTGGGAGACCAGGAGGAGGGTGCCCCCGTAGGTCTCGAGTGCGGATTCGAGCTGTTCGATGGCGGGCAGGTCGAGGTGGTTGGTCGGCTCGTCCAGGACGAGGAAATTGACGCCGCTGGCGGCGAAGGCCGCCAATTCGGCGCGGGTCCGTTCCCCTGGCGAGAGCGAGTCCTGATCACGGATCACGGCGTCGGCACCGAGGCCGAACTTCGCCAACTGAGATCGGGCCTGGTCCGGGCGCAAGCCGGTGGCCGCGGTGAACGCCTCGACGAGTGGCCCGCTGACACGCAATGTGCGCCGATCCTGTGCGAGTTCACCCACGACGACGCTGGGGCCGATGCGACGTGATCCACTTGTCAGAGGCAGCCGTCCGAGGAGCGCTTCGACCAGGGTCGTCTTGCCGGTGCCATTCGGTCCGACCAATGCGATGCGATCGGCCCACGCGATGTCGAGGGTGAGGGGTCCCAAGTGGAAGTCATCTCGCTCGATGACGGCGTTCTCGAGGCGCACCACCACGGTACCCGAGCGCGCCGCCTCGCTGATGCTGAACCGCAAGTCCCAGCCATCCCACGGCTTCTCGACTTCGTCCAATGCGGCGATGGCTCGCTCCGTGCGTCGGGCTCGCGAGGCCTGTTTCTCTGTGCGATTCACGCGGAAGTCACGCTGCGCCTTGTCGTTGTCCCGTGGATTCTTCTTCTCGCGGGCCACGCCTTTGGTGGCCCATTGCCGCTCACGTTGGGCGCGCTCACTGAGCTCTGCGCGCTGCGTCGTGTAGACGGCATAGGCCTCTTCCGCGTGGGCACGATCGGACGCCCGCTCGGCCAGATAGCCCGCCCAGCCGCCGCCAAAGATCTGCCCCGAACGGGAGTGCTCGTCGAGCTCGAGGACATCGGTGACGGTGCCGTCGAGAAAGGCGCGGTCATGCGAGACCAGGATCATGGCACCCCGGCGCCGGCGCACGAGGTCTTCCAATCGGACCAAGCCCTCGAAGTCCAAGTCGTTCGTAGGCTCATCGAGCAGGGTGATGTCGAAGCGCGACAGCACGATCGCGGCCAGGGCGACGCGTGCGGCTTGCCCTCCCGAGAGGGTGCTCGCGTCCTGTCGCGCGATCCGTGGGTGGAGTCCGACCTGTTCGAACGTGGTCAGGAGCCGAGCGTCGAAATCGCCTGCGGACATTGACTCGTACCGGCTCAGCGCCAGGGCGTAGCGCTCGTCAGCCTCCGTCGTATTTGCACCGAGGTCGCGTGCGGCCCGGGTCAGCTCTTCTTCGGCCGCGGCCACCCCGGTCCGTCGGAGGAGTGCTTCGTGCACCGTTTCGCCCGCCTTCGCAGCGTGCTCCTGCTGGAGGTAGCCGACTGTGGCGTGTGGTGGATCGAGTCGAACGTCGCCGTCGGTCGGAGCCAGGGTTCCGGCCGCCAGTTGCAAGAGGGTCGATTTGCCCACACCGTTGGGTCCCACGACTCCCAAACAGTGTCCGGGTCCAACGACGAACGAGATATCGACCAGTACGGGGCTGCCGGCACGCTCGAAACTGAGATGTCGAACGGCCAGGGTGGCTGACGAGGCGAGAGAAGGGGACATGGGAGCTCCAAGACGGGACGAACGGTGACGAATCTGCGTTGTGCAACGCCGGGCGCGTCGAGCTCTACTTCACGACGTCATCGTATCGTGCAACCCCGAGGCCACTCGGACAGCAGGTGAACACCGCCCCGACGGATCCCGCTCGACCTGACGGAAAGGGGCGGCGGGCGGCCTGCCACAATGTCTCTTCGTCCTATGAGAGTGCTGCGCGGGAAGTGGTCTCGGGTGATCGCGGTGGGGCTGATTTTGTTCGTCGTCCTGGTCGGCGTCTTCACGGTTGTCCTGTTCATCAGGCCGGACCTGAACGCGCCCGAGAAGGCGGATGCCATCATCGTCCTCGGTGGGGGAGGCACGTCCACCCTGGAGAAAGGGCTTGAGCTGGCTGACGAGGGGTATGCCCCCAATCTCGTTTTCTCGTTGAGCCCGATTCAGCAATGCGGACCGGTGCCCGATCAGCATTTCCACGTCCTCTGCTTCCATGCCGTGCCGCAATCCACGCAGGGCGAGGCGCGGTCGATCTCCGCCCTGGCGTCTCAGCATCACTGGAGCAGCGTCATCGTGGTAATGCGGACGACGCAGGCCACCCGGGCCCGGCTGCGCATCGGTCGCTGCTATCCGGGACACGTGCTCGAGGTCGGGGTGCCTCTCACTGGCGTCTGGAGCTGGGCTCATTCGATCGCCTACGAGTGGGGAGCTCTGGCCAAAGCGATCGTTCTGCAGCCAACCTGTTGACGCGCATCGTGTTGCGCGGAAGTTGTTGAACTGACGATGCAGGCACGAGCGACGCGATGGCAACCGTCCTGCGACGGTTCACTCTCGGCGCGCGTTGTACCGTGCCCCCAGGGTGCTGGTGGGGGACCAGTACGAGGGGGGAGCAGTGCTGGCGAGCGTCCGGGCCGTCGAGACACCCATCGTGTCTTCGGCCGGCGCCGCCCCTGTCGACGCTTCGGAGCCGAGCGCAGAAGCGGCCCGGCGACCGATTCCTCGGTGGGCCATCGAACTCGTCGGGCTCGCGCTTGGCATCGCGTTCATATCCGCCGTGGCCATGAATCGCTCGCTGTCCAACGATGCATTCTGGTCGCTGGCGGCCGGCCAGTGGATGATCGACCATCATCGCCTCATCGGCGCCGACCCGTTCAGTTACACCGAGACCCACCGGCGTTGGATCACCGACGAGTGGGGATCCGAGGTCGTTCTCGCCGAGATGTACCGAGCGTTCGGTGCCTGGGCCTACACGGTGTACGCCGTCGTTCTCGGCGCTCTCTGTCTTGTGTCCAGTGCGGGGTACGCCAAGGTCCTCGGGGCGCGCGGTGGTCGGGTCGTCGTCATCACGCTGTTGCTCTCGATCGGCCTGGCCGGAGTCATCGTCGAAGATCGCGGCCTCGACTTCTCCTTGGTCTGGTTGCCCCTTGAGCTGTTGCTCCTGGCCAAGGCCCGTCAGGATCCCCGGTGGCTGCTCGTTCTTCCCGTCTTGTGCGTGGCATGGGTCAACACGCACGGATCGGTCTTGGTCGGTCTCGGCATAATCAGTGTCGAGTTGGTCTGGTCGTTTGTGCCATCGAGCGTCGTGGCCAGGATCGGTGGGACGGCTCAATCGCCCCATACTGGAGCGTTGGCTCTCTCGCTTCTGGGCTGTGCCGTGGCGTCGTGCCTCACTCCCTACGGTCCAGGTCTGTTGGCCTATGACGTGGGCGTCAGCGGCAACGGACAGATCGCCCAGTACATCTCGGAGTGGAACTCTCCTGACTTCCACTCGGTCATGGTGTTGCTGGTCTATCTGGTGCCCCTCACGGTCTTGATTGCCTGCATCCGGCGCCGGCACATGCCGGTGCTCGAGGGATCGCTTGCGGTCCTGCTCTTGGTGGAGGCCCTGCGCACGCAGCGGCTGGTCGTGTATCTGATGCTCGTCGCCGCCGGTCTGGCCGCGACCCTGCCGCCCCGGCCGGCTTGGGGGGCGTTTGCTCGCCGTTGGGTCGGTGCCGCCATGGCGGTGGCCGCCGTCGCCATCATCACCGTTCCCTCGGTACCGGCCGGGTCGATCGCGCCGTCACAGCCGGTGCAGGCCTTCACCTATCTGCAGGATCACCCGGGTCGCATCTTCACCGAATACACCTGGGGTGACTACTCGATCCTTCGCCACCGGGCGACGTTTGTCGATGGGCGCACCGATCTCTTCGAAGGAAACGTCCTGACCGAGTTCTTCGACATCACGGACATGACGACCGACCCCGATCCGATTCTCGCCCGCTACCACGTCTCCTACGTGGTGTGGGCCCCGAGAACCGGTCTTTCTGAGTACCTGTCGCACGATGCACGGTGGCATCTGGTCGATCGGACGAGTGTGGCGCTCGTCTTCGCCCGACGCTGACGAACGCGCCTACCCGAAGACGGCCTGGATGCCACGGACATCGCCATCGTCGTCCGTCCACGTCTCAATTGCGTGATAGCCGTTCCCTTCGAGCGAAGACCTGACGGCCTCGCCCTGGTCGCCGCCCAATTCGAGGATGAGCTGGCCGCCGGGTCTGAGATATTCGGGAGCCCCGGCAACGACCCGCAGGAGCAGGTCGGTACCGTCGGTTCCACCGTCGTAGTGGGCCACGTCCTCGTGGGTCAAGGTGTCGCGAGGGAGTAGTCGCAGGGCATCGGTTGGCACATAGGGGACCACGGCCACCACCACGTGCAGACTTCCCTTGAGGTCTCCGGGGAGAGGAGCAAAGAGGTCGCCGTGGTATGTCTCAACGCTGTTGGATCTGGCGTTGGCGACGGAAGCGGCATCGATATCGGTACCCACGACACGAGCCCGAGGACGCGCCGAGCTCAGCACGCGGGCGATCGCACCAGAACCGGTGCAGAGGTCCACGGCGGCGCCTCCATCGGGGAGCGCGGCCGTGGCGCGCCACGTCAGTTCGAGGCTTTGCCACCGCGGGACGTAGGTGCCGGTGTTGATCCGGATGTCCAAACCGGCGAAGGGAGCGTGCCCGACGATCCAGGCCAGCGGTTCGCCGTCGACGCGGCGGGCCAACAGTGTCGACAACAGGGTGCGGTCCCCGCTGCTCGCCGCAAGCAATTCGTGCGCCTCCTCGTCCGCCGCGAGAAAGCCGGCAGCCGTCAACACCCGAGTCAGCGACGGCAGGTCGGGATCGTGTCCTCCGGAGCTGGTGGGGCCGATTTCAGGCGGCAGCGTGGGATCCGTGAGAGGTCATTCCATCATGGCGCCGGCCACGTGCGGTCCAGCGGTGTCGTCGTCCTCGCCCTGTGCGTCACCGATCGGACCACCGGAGGACTGAGCGGCCCCGTGGTTGGGTAGGAACAGCGTCGGAATGAAGGCAATGAGGATGGCGCCGACCGACCACCAGAAGGTGTGGGCGAACGCCGCGGCGACGGGGTCGGCGACCTGGGGAGGCAACTTGACGGCGGAGGATATGACGCCGGCGCTGCCCCCCGCCTTGCTGGCCAACGGGCCTAGGTTCGCAATGATCTGGCGCTCGAGTACCACCGCGAACAATGCCGTCGCCACCGAGCCGCCGGCGAGGCGCATGATGTTCATGACCGTCGAGGCCTTCGGGATTTCTGCGTGGTTGAGGCCCATGTAGGCGGCAGCAGTCACCGGCATCATCGTGAGTCCGAGGCCGATGCCGCGCGCGAAGAGGGTGACAGCAAGCAGTCCTTCGCTGGTCGAAGAGGTCACGAAGGCAAATGGGATCGTGGCAGCCGCCATCACGAGAATTCCCACGGGCACGATGCGGCGCGGGCCGAACTGGTCCGTCATCCTGCCGGACCAGCGCATCGTGCACATTGCTCCGATGCCTTGCGGCGCCATCAAGAGCCCGGCCATCCAGGCCTCTTGCCCACGGGCCACCTGGTAATAGATCGGCAGGAGGAACATGGAGCCGAAGAGTGTGGCTCCGATGACGAAGATGCAGACATTGGCGATTGCGAAATTCCGGTCACGGAACGGGTGGAGATCCAAGAGCGGGTTCTTGACGTGTAGCGCGTGGAGGACGAATCCGATCGTCAAGAGGATGCCCAGAGTGAAACTGACGACCACCGATGTGCTGGTGAAGCTCCCGGTGGTGCCGACTTCCGAGAGTGCATAGAGCAACAGCACCAGGCCCGGAGACAGGAGGCAGAAGCCGAGAGTGTCGAACGGCGTTGCGAAGCGCTCTTCGGTGTCGAACTTGGGGAGCCACCTGCTCGAAAGCACGAGGGCCACAATGCCAATGGGCACGTTGACGAAGAAGATCCAGCGCCAGCTGAAGTTGGAGACGATGATGCCGCCGAGCACAGGGCCGAGGACGGGCCCCATGACCATGGGCACGCCGATGATGCTCATGACCCGACCCATTCGCTGCGGTCCCGCGGCGCGGGCAAGGATCGACTGACCGACGGGGAGGAGCATGCCGCCGCCGATGCCCTGGAGGACGCGGAAGGCGATGAGGGAGTTGGCCGACCAGGCCAAACCGCACAGGCTCGATCCAACGATGAAGAGCAGGATCGACAGTTGCCAGACGTTGCGGGCCCCGTAGCGATCGACTGCCCAACCCGTCACGGGCGTCACGAGGGCCAAGGCGAGCAGATACCCCGTGGCGACCCATTGGATCGTCGTGACCGAGACGTGGAAGTCACGGGCCAACGTGGCCAGGGCGACGGCCACGATGGTGGTGTCCAGGATCGACATGATCGAACCCAGGACGACGACCGAGGAGGTCCGTCGAAGCTCGGGGGACAGGGTGAAGGACTCTGCGGAGCCGGGTTTCGTGCGTGTCATGGAGATACTTTACAATAGTCAAAGTTCTGGTGTTGTCAAGGACTTCGTTGGGCGCGACAATCACCGCATGGGAATGGCCGAGGACGTCTTCGAACGCTTGCGCCAGGTGACGTTTGATGGAGAGCACGCCGAGCGTATGGCCGCCTTGAACGGCCGGATGAAGCTCTCTCCCGGAGTGATCAAGACCCTTATTCGCCTGTACAAGGAAGACGGGATCTCCATGGGGGACATGGCCCGGGGCATCGGGGTCGACCCCTCGTACGTGACCGCCCTCGTGGATGATCTGGATGAACGCGGCCTGGCCCGGCGCGAGCCCGCTCCAGAGGATCGTCGGGTGAAGATCATCGTCCTGACCCAGGAGGGCAGAACTCTGGCGGAGGAGATCGACGCCATCCTCTCGGTTCCCCCCGCTTCTTTCGGTGCGCTGTCAGAGGCGGAACTGCGTCAGATGCGCGAGCTCCTCGACAAGATCCTCGCGGCGCGGGATGGGGACGGAACAGCGAGGCAAAGCACCGCAACGGCCGTGATCGCGAAGGATGCACGAAGCGTGACTGCGGGCACGTCTTCGTAGGTTGCCCCTGCCCGGTAGCGGTCCCAGTAACGTCGGAGTGATGTTCGATGGGGGGGTGGGGACGTGCCTGCAGTAGTCGTCGATCATCTCGCCAAGTCCTACGGCGACACCGTGGCGGTCCGCGACGTGTCCTTCGAGGTCCAGCCGGGCGAGGTGTTCGCCCTGTTGGGACCGAACGGTGCCGGAAAGACGACGACGGTCGAGATCCTCGAGGGTTTCCGCGACCGCAGCGGTGGTCGAGTGGAGACCCTGGGTGTCGACCCAGCGGATCGGGGACTGCAGCGATGGCTGCGGACCCGTATCGGGGTCGTGCTTCAAGAGCTCGCCATCGAGCCGTACTACTCCGTGCGTCAGGTGCTGACGCGCAATGCCGGCTACTACCCGAATCCACGGCCCGTGGACGAAGTGATCGAGTTGATCGGGCTCGCCGAGAAGGCGGACGATCGGATCAAGCGGCTGTCGGGGGGGCAGCAGCGTCGGCTCGACGTCGGCCTCGGCATTATCGGGAACCCGGACCTGCTCTTCCTCGACGAGCCCACGACCGGACTCGATCCGTCGGGACGGCGTGACACGTGGGAGCTGATCCGCCGTCTGGCGGGGTCGGGGACCACGGTGTTGCTGACGACGCACTACATGGACGAGGTGGAGGCTTTGGCCGACCGGGTGGCCGTGTTGTTCGGCCAAGAGGTCGTGGCTTCGGGGACACCATCGTCCATCGGTGGGCGGGATCTTGGAGCAGTGACCATCCGCTTCAAATTGCCCGATGGCGTGGCCAGCGGCGAGGTGCCGATGCTGTCGGGAGGGGTCGGGTCGACGACAGTCGAACCGGTCGAGGACGGTCATGTCGAGATTCATACCGAGGAGGAACTGCGGGTGTTGCACGACATCACCGGGTGGGCGCTCGAGCGCGGGTACGCGCTGGCCGGGTTGTCGGTGCTCCGGGTCTCTCTCGAGGACGTCTATCTGGGGCTCACCAACAGTTCGGACGCCACGGCGACAGTGTCGGAAAAGCCATGAGCGCCATGCGGCCGACCACCTCGTCGGGGTCAGGTTCGTCGAATGGGGCGGTCGTCGGCGCCAATGGGACGTCTGACGTACCGCTCCGGGGCTCTTTCAGGGGCCCCGGTGATTTCCTCCTCGTGGCGCGTCAGGTTCGGTTCGAGCAGCTGTCGTTCTGGCTGAACCCGATCGGCGCCGCCCTGACCATCGGCTTCTCAGTCGTATTCATCGTGATCTTCGAGTCGACGTCGGGTCATTCGACGGTCAAATTCCTGCACCACATCAATCTCGGGCAGTACTACATTCCGGCGTTCGTTACCTACGGGGTGATGGCGGCGTGTTTCAATATATTGGCGATCGCCCTGGTGAATCGCCGGGAGTTGGGGCTCCTCAAACGCTTGCGGCTCAGCCCGTTGCCCACGTGGATGCTCCTGGCGGCCATCTTCGCAAACTCAATGATCGTTGCCACGATCCAGATCGTGCTGGTGCTCCTGGTCGGATGGCTCGGTTACGGCGTGAGCGGTCCCCACGACATCCTCGGTTTCGTCATCGTCCTGATCGTCGGGATGCTGAGTTTCACCGCACTCGGCGTCGGAATCAGCACAATCGTGCCCAACGCCGATGCGGCCGGTCCGATCGTCAGCCTCGTCTTCTTCATCCTGGTTGCACTCTCGGGCCTGTACTTCCCGGTGAAAGCGGGGTCGGGATTGTCGACGTTCACCAATTTCTTCCCGATCCGCCATCTCATCACTGCGTCCGTCGACAGCTTCAACGCCGTCCCGGGCACCTCGATCTGGAATGACGTGCTGGTGATCGCCCTTTGGGGCGTGGCTGGAGTATTCGTCGCGGTACGTCGCTGGACCTGGTCTCCGAAGCGTGGATAGAGGGTAAGTCGGGGCCCTCATCGACGTTCTCCCTTCATGAGTCGAGGGAGAGTGAGCACAGCGATCTGGGAGGCCCTGCCCGAGCCCGTGCGGATCCAGATGCGCAGCCGGCGAGCCGAGTTCCGTGGCTTGGGCCAGGTCAAGATGAACCAGGCTCTGTTGGCGAAGAAGCTGGCTGAGCTGGAAATGCAGCCGGTCGGCGCTCACGCTCTTGGTCGGTGCCCGCTCGGCGCGACGCTGTCGCGCGCACGGCGCGACGCTGTGCGCGTGCGAGGTTGAGCCTCCTTCGGCCTCGTCGAACCGGTCGACCGGGATGTTCCCGCCGAATGCGGAGACCGTCGAAGCGGCGCTCGCCGGGTTCCCTGGGGAACTGCGGTCGCGGCTTTGCACCCAGGCCCAGATGGGGGAGCCCTGGTATGCCCAGTGCTGCGACGCTTGCGGTGAACCGCCACGCCTCAATCGCAAGCTTTGGGAGTTCGCCTACATCGCCCACGTGCTCGATTCCCTAGGTCTGTTGGAGGCGGGACGACATGGGTTGGGATTCGGAGTCGGCCGTGAGCCGTTGGTTCCTGCGTTCGCCAATCGGGGTGCGACCATCGTCGCCACTGACCTGGCCGCCACAGCGCGGGAAGCCCTGGGTTGGGCACGCTCGGGTCAACACGCCGACTCCGTGGAGGCGATGCAACGGTCGGAACTGTGTGATCCCGATCGTTTCCGGCGATTGGTCTCGTTTCGTCCGGTGGACATGCGTGCGATCCCGGGCGATCTGCGAGGCTTCGATTTCTGTTGGTCCTCGTGTGCCTTCGAACATCTCGGGAGTCTCGAGAACGGGTTGAATTTCGTGGAGCGCTCCCTCGACACGCTTGCTCCCGGCGGTGTCGCCGTCCACACGACGGAGTACAACTGCGATTCGAATGAGGCCACCATCGAGAACGGACCGACGGTCGTCTACCGGGAGCGCGACATCCGAGCCCTCGTCCAGCGCCTGGAGTCGGCGGGGCACCAGGTAGCCGTGCTCGATCTCGACCAGGGGGACGGTCTCTTGGACCGGTATGTGGATACTCCCCCCTATGTGGAGGAACCGTGTCTGCGCCGCTGGTATCTCTCGTGCACCATTACCTCGCTGGCTCTGGTCATACGGGCTCGTCAGGATTGAACGGGTGTCGTCGACCCCTGGGGTCCCTGACGTCCGACGGTGTGATCAGGACCAGCTTCCGGACCCGCCTGCGAAACGGTCCATCAACAGGTCGGCCAGTCCGGGGAAGCGCTTCCTCAGGCGGTCGTATTCCTCTGGCAGGATGATGCGGGCCGACCTGGCCGCCTCTGCGAGAAGACCCCGACTGATCGGCTTCCAGGCCTGACGGCGCCAGCGTTCGTACGCCGCTGCCTCGGCGCGGACGAAGGGTGACGGAAGGGCGGCCTCGCCTGCGTAGTCGCCGTGATCGTCCAGGCGGCGCTGCGCATCGCGCAGATAGGCGCGACGGAGCTGACGGCTGATACGTCGACCCTGGGTGTCGGTGGCATAGGGGTAGGCCGGAGCAGGCGGCAGCGCATGCTGGTATGCACCGAGCACCTCGGCGTATTCCTTGCAGAGCTGGAGGATGATGCTGTCGTCGTCGAGCTCGTGATCGCGGTCATGGCGGCGCCGGTTCGAGAGTGTCTTCGGTGTGTTCGGGTCGAACGCGTGGAAGTGGAAGAGCCGGACCCGCTCGCCGGTCGTGCCGATCCAATATCCCGCCTCGTCCTGCAGAAGGGGCCGTTCTGGGAGGTTGTCGACGGCGATGTTGTACCCGGCGTGGTACAGCGTCGCCGCCTTGAACATCGAGCTCCCGATGTCCAGCCACTTCTGGTCGACGAACAACGCCGAGAGGGGGTCGTAGAGGCACTCGCGACGCAAATGCGACCACCACCAGTCCAAGAAGTCCCGGGCCCTGGCGTCGACTCCGACGAAGCCGGTGTTGAACACTCCCACGAGGAGCAGGTGACCGTCGCTCAGATCAGCGTCTCGAGACGCAGGTTCGAGGAAGTGCGGGGTGAGCAGAACGCCCCCTTCCGAGCCTCTGAGGGCCGGGCCGATCTCGTCCATCGGAGCAACCACATAGGTGTCTGGATCGAGGAAGAAGACCTGATCTGCGCCTTCGAGCATTCGTTGCAAGAGCAGGGGCTTGAAGGACGTCGCGAACTCGAGGATCTCGTAGGACATCGCCATCTCGAGGACGGTCCTCGGAGGGAGCCCGAGGTCGCCGGTGCACAGCGTTTCGATTCCGTCGATCTGCGGGAGATCGTTGCGATCGATCACGTCGACGAAGAGCACGGTGAGGGTCGCTCCGGCTTCGTGTCGCCGCACGCTCTCGGCCAGGGCGAGGGCCTTGGGGAGGTAGTTGGTGGCCAGGGTGGTGCAGTAGGCACGATGCCGCCTCACAGATGGCGATGGGCGCCATTGCTCGTTGCGGGCACTGGGGACGTGGGAGTCCCAGTGGCCCCAGCGGTCCGGGTTGTCCCGGAGGTCCCTGAGTCCGGAGCTCCCGGAGGTCCCTGCGATCGTTGGTGCCGGCTGCGTGCATTCGTGGGTGCCTCCGGTGATGAGGGGTTGGACGTTGTCGGGCGCTGTGGGGTCTCGCAGCCTTGCCGAAGGGGCAGCTCAGGGGTGATTTCGACTAGAAGAGGACCGTGACCCTCGACGAGAAAACGCAATTTCGACCCGCGACCTACGCCGCGACCCATCCGGATCGCCCGGCGGTCATCACGTCCACGGGCCAGATCGTGACGTTTGCCCAGCTCGAAGAGCGATCGAGTCGGCTCGCCCAAGCGCTGGCCGCTCATGGGGTGGGCCCGGGAGACCACGTGGCCGTCGTCCTCCCCAACGACGATCGGACCCACGAGGTCGCCTTCGGGCTCCAACGGTCGGGGCTCTACTACACCATGGTCAACACGCATCTGGCGGCAGAGGAAGCCGCCTACATCGTCAACGATTGTGGCGCCCGCACGTTGATCACGTCCGAGAGTCTGGGCGGGTTGGGTGCTGCGTTGGTGCCGTTGACGCCAGGAGTCGAGCTTCGGCTGATGTTGGGCGACCACGTCACAGAGGGCTACCGTTCGTACGACGACTTCGTCGAAGGGTTCCCAGGAGACGCGCTGCCCGGCGAACTCGAGGGATTCGCCATGCTCTACTCCTCCGGTACGACCGGGAACCCCAAAGGAGTGAGACGCCCATTGGCGGGTGAGTCCTTCGGTACGTCGGCCACGCTGGTCCCGATGTTGAGCGGCATCATGGGCTTCACCGAAGGCGATCGCTATCTGAGTCCGGCTCCGCTGTACCACTCGGCTCCGTTGGTGTGGTCCATGACGGTGCAGCGCATGGGCGGGACGGCCGTCATCATGGATCGGTTCGACCCGGAGGAATGTCTGCGCCTGATCGCCGAACACGGCGTCACGCATGCCCAGTTCGTCCCCACCATGTTCGTGCGCATGCTCAAGTTGCCCGAGGAGGTCCGGGCCTCGTACGACCTGTCCTCACTGCGGTCCGTGGTCCACGCGGCGGCACCCTGTGCCCCCGAGGTGAAGCGGCAGATGATCGAGTGGTGGGGTCCGATCATCCACGAGTACTACTCGGGCACCGAAGGCATGGGAATGACGTGGATCACGTCGGCCGAGGCGCTGACGCATCCGGGCTCCGTCGGAAAGGCCATTTGGGGGGAGGCCCACATTTGCGGCGACGACGGTGAGGAGCTCCCGGTCGGAGAGGACGGGGTCGTCTATTTCGGAGGGCGCGGTGGCGTCACCTTCGAGTACAACAACGATCCCGAAAAGACCCGGGAGAGCTTCCACGAGAAGGGGTGGGGCACCTTGTGGGATGTCGGCCACCTCGATGAAGAGGGCTATCTGTACCTCACCGATCGCAAGCTCTTCATGATCGTGTCGGGCGGCGTGAACATCTACCCGCAGGAGATCGAGAACGTCCTGGTGTTGCATCCGGCCGTCGACGACGTGGCCGTTTTCGGCGTCCCCGAGCCAGAGATGGGCGAAGAGGTCAAGGCGGTCGTGCAGCCTGCATCCGGGTACGTGGCGGGTCCGGAGCTCGAGGAGGCGATCCTCGCCTTCTGTCGCGAGCACTTGTCACACTACAAATGCCCCAAGACGGTCGACTTCAGCGATTCACTACCGAGGGGTGAGAACGGCAAGCTGTACAAGAAGGGCCTGCGGGCCAGCTACTGGGCCAGTTCCGCTCCCAGCGCGACATGAGGCACGTCGGCGTCTGACCGAACGTCGGCGTACCAGGCCAGAGCCAAGGCGACGACCGAACCGAAAAGCAGCACATTGGTGATGCCGACTTCGGCGACGATCGGACCCACCAGGAGGTTGCCAATGCCCACCGTCCCGCCGAAGCCCATCATCCACAGGGCCATGACTCGCCCACGGACGTTCTCGCGCAGGCGGGCCTGCAGCGTCGTGTTCAGGGCGGTGATGAATGCGAAATAGAACGCACCCGTGACGGCGACGGTCACGTAGGCCGGAATCGTGCTGCGCTCGAGAGCGAAGGCGGCCAGGGACACGGAGTAGCCCAGCAGGCAGACCCGTACGAGCATCGGCTTCGAGGTCGCAGCGAACACCGTCCCGATGGATATGGCGCCAGTCAGGGCGCCGAAGCCGAACGACGCGTAGAGAATTCCGTAATCGGGCGAGTTCGACAGGTTGATGCCGAGATTGTGCGCCGCCACGACGGGCATCTGACCGATGAAGGCGAGCGCCAACAGCGAGAACACGAAGACCGTCACCAGACAGCGTCCGACGACCTTGTCGTGTCGGGCCACGGTGATCCCGGCCGTGAGCTCGCGCCAACGGCTCGAGTGGGTGGGGCTCTGAGGCAGCGACGGCAAGGTCACCAACATCAGCGCGCCGATGACGAACAGGTAGGTCACGGCATTTCCGGCGAAGATCCAGGCCGGACCGACGATGGAGTACAGAACTCCACCGATGATCGGACCGATCACCCGTGAGGCATTCATCTGAGCGGAGTTCAACGAGATCGCACCGGGCAGATCCGCCTTGCCGACCAGGCCGGGCAAGATCGCCGAGTACGCCGGACCGAACATCGCACTGCCCGCGCCCACGCCGAGCACCATCAGCACGAGGAGCACGTGCGAAGGGTGTGGCGACATGACGACGAGGGCAACGCCGAAGGAGAAGACGAGCTGTTCGAGGGAGAGAATGATGAGGAATTTCTTGCGGTTGACCTTGTCGGCCAACAGCCCACCGACCATGGGGAGGACCAACGTGGGACCCAGCTGGGCGAAGATGATGACGCCCACGAACGTGCTCGAGTGAGTCAGGTCGTAGGCGTAGGCGCCGAGGACGACGTTCTGCATCCAGGTTCCGATGTTGGACGCGAACGCACCCAGGAAGACGATGCGGAACGTCCGGTGTCCGAGCGCTGCCCGCGCCGTACCCGTCCGGGCGGGCACGGGACTGTCCCCGTCGACAACCGCGTCCTCGATCTCCTCGATCGAGATGGCACCGAGTCCGAGGTCGTCTCTCGTCCCTTCCGCGCTGGCCCCAAAGACCCTGTCCTCGGACGCGCGGCGGTCGGCGGACTCCTCAGGCACGGCCTCCATCGTACGGGAGGACGCCCGGAGCAGCCCGAGGCACTCCGACCTGGGTGACCGCGCCACCCCGGGTTCCGAGGGCTCCCGGGAGGGCTCGGACGATCGTCCCCCGAAGCCTCACGAAGACACCACCGTCGCCCGGGCCAGGGACTTTGGGCATGACGACGTCCGATACCCCGTCCGTGCGCAGGACTGGGCGGCCTGGAGCGTTCCCACAACGAGCGGTCGACATCGGGGCCCAAGTCGAGAGGAGCAGGTCCGAACGTGACGGCGAAGGTTGACGAGGGCAAGGGGGCGGCCAAGACCAGCGTGATCGAGTACACGGACCTCTCCGGTTGGGTCAGGGGGCACCGGGCACGCCTCGTCGTCGCCCTCGTTGCGGCATGCACACCCCAGAAGCTCAAGCACGCCATCTATCGGAGGCTGCTCGGCTGGGACGTCGATCCCACGGCCCGAGTCGGCTTCTCGATCCTCCACGCCCGCCACGTCCGGATCGGCGCCCGAACCGTCATCGGGGATTTCAATCTCATCGACGTGCACGGCAGCTTCGAGATCGGTCCCGACGGTCGTATCGGCTTCTTGAACCTCATCCACGGCTGTGAAGTCGTCCGCCTCGGTTCCGATGTCGAGATCGCCTACCGCAATCGCATCAGTGGACCCCCGCTGGCCACGACGAGTTATCCCCATAGCCCGAACCGTCGGCCCGAGTTCCATATGGGTGACCATTCGGGGCTGGTGGCGGCGCATCGCATCGAATGCTCCGACACGGTAACCATGGGCACCTTCACCTATCTGGGTGGGGGACACTGCGTGATCCTCACTCACGGGGTCAACGCCATGGAGAACGTCATCGAGACCAGCCCCGTGACGATCGGCGATTACTGCCTCGTCGGAACGCATTCCCTGCTCCAGGCGGGCGCTGACATTCCGGATCGCACCATCGTGGCTCCTCGTGCCGTGGTGCACGGCCGCCCCGGTGAGCCCGAACAACTGATCGGCGGGGTCCCGGCCCGACCAATGAAGAAAATGCCCGCGGACGCCAAATGGTTCACCCGGACCTCTCAGCCGTTCTGAGACTCGACCTCAACGCACTCACGGCAATCGGCCGGCCTCTGCCCGCCGACCGGATTCGCTGGCTCCAGCGGCTGGGCACCGCCAGCGACCGAGATCCTGCCCGAACCGGGCCCAACAAGATCGGCATTCCTCGGACGTTTCCGTGACATGGCCGGAGCGCGAGGCGAGCCGAAATGTGCCCTTTCGTGAGGGCGAGTCCTGATCCGGACAGTTCCGCCGCGACACAGCGGGTCATGCTGCTCACGATTGTCGACCAAGGTGCGTCCAGCGTCTCGAATTTTGCGCTGGCGTTGATCGTGGCGCACTACAGCTCGGCGTCGGCGCTTGGGGTCTTCGCCATTGTCACGACCACCTACATCCTTGCTCAGGGACTGGTCAGGGGTTTGACGAGCGATTGCCTCCTGACGAGATCTGGTGTCGGCAGCAGCGAGATGCTCCGGTACGGCAGGGCGGGTTATCTGGCCGCCATTCTCGTAGCGTCCGCGGTATCGATGGTGACGTTGGTTGTGAGCGGCGTGCTACCGGCCGAGTTCATGTTGCCGTTCTTGATCTTCGGTGTCGCGTTCCCGATGTTGGCCATGCAGGACTTCTCACGTTTCATCGGGATCGTCCGGATGGACCCCAGCTATGCCATTTGGCTCGATTTGGCCTGGCTCACTCTCTTCCTCGCGACATTCATGGTCCTCCGAATGGACCATCTGGTCTCGCTTCCGTGGACGTTCGGTGCCTGGTGTGTCACGGGCGCGGTTGTAGGCCTGTACACCTTGCTCCGCAACCTGGCCCGCCATGACCGGATCGATCTGCTCCGCTATTGGGACCGGAGCGAGCGTCATGTCGGCTTGCATTTCGCCGGCCAGTTCGTTCTGCTCACGGCGTCGAACTACAGCATCGTGTACCTCCTGGTCCCGGTTGTCCCCTTGAGCGCCATTGGGCAGTTCAAGCTGGCACAACTCGCCCTCGGTCCCATCGCTGTCTTGGCAACTGGCCTGATGACGGCGGCCGTCGCACTCTCGGCCAAGCAATTTCGGACCGATGCGAAGCGCGCGGTCCGTTTCCTGTGCCTCGCCGGCGTCGGGATGGCCGTATTCACTGTTGTCTGGTCGATCGCCATCTATCTCGCTCCCGTCGCGGCTATGACCCGTGCTCTCGGTTCGACCTGGCCACAGGCGCGCTCCTTGGTGCCTCCCATCGGACTGGCGTTTGCATTTGCGGCGTTGGCGGGGGCCGCCGTCGGCGGCCTCCGAGCCCTACGGTCGGCCAGAGCGAACTTGAACGTGGCGATTGTCATGTTCCCCGTCGTACTGGCCGCTGGGTTGGGGGGCGCGGCGATCTCCGGGATCCGGGGGGCAGCGGAAGGTCTCTGTGTCGCGCAGTGTGTCTACGCCATCGTCGGATGGACGTCATTGGTTCGTGTTGTCCGTGGTCGACAGTCGGCAGTAGACGTGGACGACATGGGCCGCGATCTCTTGTCCGATGATGCTGAGCCACTTCCCTCTCGTCAGGTTTGAAATCTTCGTCTTCGGGGTCCCGCCCGACCCTCTCGTGAGATCCCTCTCCAACGGTGAGCACTCCGCCACGAGTACCTCCGAATCGACACATCCGAATCGACACATCCGAATCGATACCCACAACACCTCGGCCTCGAGCAGGTCCACCTCGAGCAGGGCAGCCTCGAGCAGGTCCACCTCGAGCAGGTCCGCCTCGAGCAGGTCCACCTCGAGCAGGTCCACCTCGATCAGATCCGCCTCGATCAGATCCGATCGACTCGCAAACCGGTCCTCTCCCGCTTTAGAGGCGCGCTGCCTTGCCCGGGGTGTGGAGCCGAGAAGCGAGTCGATCTCTTCGACGACCGCTTACAGATCAGGGCCGTCGGGACTCGGTCTCCGACAGGGCGTTGAACAGGAGCACGATGCCTGTTCCAAGGATGAGGCCGAAGAGCAATGCGAGGACTGCCCACTCGACCGTCTTGGGCGACGCGGGATTGGCTGGAATGGTGGCGGGAGTAATGATCTGACCAGCTTCCGTATCACCACCCTGTGACGAGTAGAACTGGTAATTCTCGAGTTGATCCTGAAGCGAGGCCAGTTGCTGCTGGAGCCCGGTCAGTTGCGTCTCTTCACCGGTTACCGATGGACTGGTGGGAGTGGACGCGATCGACTTCTCGAGCAGCGAGATCGCTAGTTCCACCGTGTTGATGTGTGACTGCAGCAGGTTCTCCGCCGAAGCGAACGTGTTGAGAGTCTGCTTCTGCTCGTAGGCGATGTAGGCGTGGGCGTATTCGTTCGCTAACGCGGCAGCTTGTTGACGGTCTGCCGAGCGTACAGATACCTGCACCACGTCCGTTGTGCCCACCTGCGTCGCCGTCGCACCAGGAGAATCGGGGTATTTCAGAGCCACGAGGTCACTCACCGCCGAACTCTCGATGACCTCGATGCTGTCGGGCACGTTCACGGTCGGGGTCGAGGCGGAAGGGAGGGTCGCCTGTTGAAGCGTCTGGGAGATTTCGGGCTCGAGAAGGACCGACGCCGACGCCTGGTACGTGGGGGTGACCAAGAAGCTGTAGGCCAGACTGGCCACCACACACAGCACAGTGATCGCGATGATGGTGGTTTTCTCGACCCAGAGGAGCCGCCCGTACTCACGTAGCCCAGATTGCGGCTGCTCGCCGTGCATCTCCATTGGGGGCAGCGTCGTACCCGGTCGTTCTCGGCTGATGGTCGCCACGGCTTGATAACGCCCGTGGGGGGGCCGGGATTGCGGTCGCAGCGGCCCAGATCCGTGGTCGACCATCGCCGGACGGGTGACGAGGACGGAGCGGGGGCGCAAGGAAACGCCTCCTCAGGGGTTGCCGTAGGTATGGGGACGCCGAAAGGCCGGGAGGATCTCTTCGTCAGTACTGCGCGAGCACTGGTCTACGTGGGTCTCGTCCTTCTGCCCCTCTTGCGGTTCCGGATCGGTCGCCTCTTTGACCTTAGCGATGGGATCTTCCTGGTCGCTGCTATTTTCTTGATCCTGAGCCAACGGCCGCCGGCGCCGGCGCCTCGTGTCCCTGCCTGGTACTTCGGTTCATTCGTGTTCATCCTGGCCGGCGTCGTCGCGTCCTCGCAGGCGGTGTCCCATGCTCAGTCGATCGAGGTGATCGTCAATGCCATTTTCGTCTTCTTCGTCTTGGCATGGATGCTCCGCCAGCTTCTCGATACGGAGGTCCGGATCCGCTCCGGAGTCATCTCCTTCATCGTCGGGACCACGGCGTCGGCTTTTGTTGCGTTCTTGCAGACTGAGTTCCACGTACTGGGGTATGCCCAGGTGGCCAACCTCGAGGGCGCGCGAGCGATTGGGTTGAGCAATCAGGCCAATGTCGCTGCCGTCGCTTTTGCACTGGCATTGGTCTTGGCCATCGGCCTAGTGGTCGAGTTCGGGCTTCGGGCGCAGTGGTACTTGGGGCTGTGCATCGCCATCTTGGGTAGCGCGCTCATATTCAGTGCAAGCGTCTCGGGCCAGGCGAGCACACTTTTCGGGATCGTCGTGCTGTTCGCGGCCCGCGGCATCAAGTTCCGAACGGTTGTCGCTGTGATTGCCAGTCTCGCGACCGTCTACGTCCTGGCCATCTCAGTGCAGTCCAGCGGTACGCACTTCGACCTAAATCCCGTTGCCCGGATTGAGCAGACCACGAACAGCAATTCTGGCTACGGGACGGTCAGTGCTCGCGTCAACACCGTCAAGACGTCGTGGAGTGGAATCTTGCAGAGCCCCCTCATCGGTCATGGTCTGGATCAGACATCCGTCGACGTGTGGTACGACCCGTACCTGGGTGTGTCCTATCCGGCGCACGACATCGTCATTATCTATTGGTATGCCGGGGGCATCTTCATGGTTGTCGCCGTGGCTGTGATGATGATGTCGGCCATCCGGCGCGTGTGGGTGCGTCGCGATCCCATGCGAGGGGTGGTTCTGGCCGGCTGCGCCACGGTGGTCTTCTTCTCGCTCCAAGGTCCCGAGCT
This sequence comes from uncultured Acidimicrobiaceae bacterium, assembly GCA_963754445.1. GTDB lineage: Bacteria > Actinomycetota > Acidimicrobiia > Acidimicrobiales > RAAP-2 > Bog-473. The sequence goes on from CAVWFT010000001.1 coordinate 1,105,319, forward strand.
GGTAGATCGCTGGCTCTGGCTACCGTTCATGTTCGCTCTGTGCTTCCGCGGCGGCCCGAATCGCCGAAAGGCGGCTCGGCTCCGCGACAACACCGAGGCTCACCTGGTCGACTTCGTACGGGAAGGCGATGGTCAGCGGCGGCCCGTGAGCCTCGACGACAGCGGGGCAAATGGAGTCAACGGTCCGAACCAGCACGGGTTGCCGAGCAGCTCGGGCCTTGGTGCTCCGACGAACCGCGCTGAACAGACGGATGAATGGCAAGCCCGGATGAGACCGTAGGGAGGAGAGCGATGCATCGTTTCCCCGATATGGACGTGGAAGCCCCCGCCTACCCGTGCGCTCCGGTTATGAAAGATGTGATTGTCGTGGGCGAGCCCGTAGGCGAGCCCGATCGGCCGGAGGCCGATCCGGGCCATCGAGAGTCTTCTCCGGATGCACCGAGCGACACTTCAGGAATGGACAAGGTACACAAGGTCCCGGAGAGCCTGGCTCAGGACGGCCAGACGTCGATCGATCTGGGTTTGGACGAACTCCTCGACAATCGGATCCTGGGTCTCGACAGTGCGCACGTATTCATGGTGAGTGCACAGGCGGCTGCGGCTCGTGCCTCCGTGGTGGCCGAAGTTGGCTGCGGCCGCGGAGCGCAGGTCGATACCCATCATCCTGTGGGAAGGCAAGGTCGACCCTGGCAGGACCTACGGGCCGAGGGTCGCACTGTCATCGGCATCGACGTGGAGGACACCGGTCTGAAAAACCCTCTGATCGATGAATTTCGGCTCATCGGGCCGGAAGGCCGCTGGCCCCTTCCGGATGGTTCCGTCGATCTTGCCGTCAGTGATTTCGTTCTTGAGCATGTGACCGATCCGCAATCATTCGTCTCCGAGCTGTCGCGGGTTCTTCGTCCGGGTGGGATGTTCATGGCTCGTACGATTTCTCGTCATTCGGCCTTGTCGGTGATGGCGCGCCTCGTCCCGAACGAGCGACATGCGCCGGCCATCGAGCGGCTCCAACCGGGTCGTGAAACTCGTGACGTGTTCAGAACCGCCTACAGGATGAACACCCGCCGCGACCTGGCCCGGTATTTCGATGAGGGATTCGACTGGGCAGTGGCCCGACGAACGGGGCTCGAGCAGTACTTCAAGCCCTGGCCACGGCTGCGGCGCGGAGTTTCCGGTGTGGAACGTCACCTGCCGATGTCCTGGTGGATGGCGTTGGTGATCATCGCTCGCCGCCGCTGACCGTCGTTGGGTTTCACAGCCGCGTCGGCCGGGCTGTCAGCGTCAGATCAAGAGGCGTCCAGACGATTGACCAGGGCTCCACGGACCGTGGCGGCAGCACGTCGCCAGGTGAAACGAGACGCATGCGCAACGGCTTCCTTGAGCTGCCTCGGTGTCGTCCGACGGGCCAATGGAACTGCCCGGGCCAATGCGTGTGGCTTCCAACTCGGCATTACGGTGGCGAGTCCACCCGTGACTTCGAGCAACGCCCGCTCTGGCGTGATCACGACCGGGATGCCGAGCCGCATTGCCTCAACTGCCGGGAGACCGAAGCCTTCGTAGGCGGAGGGGAAGACGATGAGAGCGGCTGACGTGAACAGACTTTGGAATTCTTCGGGGTTCAACCAAGGACGTAAGGACACGATGTCGTCGAGTCCGAGCGAGCGGAGCCGGCCTTGTACCGATCGACGCGTGTGCTCGACGAGTCCGACGACGACGAGGGGAAGAGCCTGATCTTGCCCACTGAGGATTTTCCAGGCCTCGAGTACGAGATCGACGTTCTTGTTCCCCCATTGACCGAATGCAAGTGCGTATTCTGCACCGGGCCGGCGTGGAGGCCAGTTGAGCACGTGGTCTGCTCCGTTGGGGGCGACCACGATCCGGCGCTCGGACTTCGTTCCTCCGATCGCCCCGCCTCCGAAGATTCCCGGCCGAAGCTCCATCAGGTCGTGACGTGTCTTGTGGGAGACGCAGATGACCACGTCCGAACGGCGATACCCGATGTCGTAGCTGATGCTGCGGAGCAGGCGGGCGCGGTGGGTGAACTCGCCTGGTCGTTGCAGGTAGCGCAGATCGTGCGCAATCACGACCTGCGGGCAGGGGAGTGGGGCGATGACCGAGGCCGGTGTCATGCCGATGAGGGCGTCGGCCTCGAGAGATCGACACAGGGCGGGCAAACGCACCTCGGTTGCGGTCAGCCGGTGTCCTGGGAGGTGATGGACCGTCACGCTCGGAGGCAGGTCGAGCGTGACATCCGGACGAAGTGCGATGTGGAGTTCGTCGTCGACGCCGAGTTCCTTCCATCCTCGGAGCAGGTTCTCGGTCACCACCCCCAAGCTGCTTTGGCGCACCTGGAGGGCGTTGCACAGGACGCGTATGGCTGGATTGGGAGCCATCCTCATTGCCGCCGTCGGGTTGCGTCGTGTGTCACGCATTTGTCGAGCTGGATTCGATGTGCGTGGCCGGGTGCACGAGTGGGGAACGAGGGTGTCCGCTTCGACCTGCGGTCGTGATCGGAATGCCCGACAGGGGGGTCGAGATGGCTGGCAACCGAACCAGCGCCGCTGGGGTCACGAAACGGCTGTGACGGATTCCTACCCACGAAGAACCCTGTGTTGTGGACGTTGGACTTGGAATTGGAGATGGGGTCGAGCAGCAAACCGGGAATGACTTCTCACAACAAAAGAAAGTTTGGACGGGTCGCGCAGTTACCTGAAGTGAGTAGCCGCAGGGTTTGAGAGAACGGGGGTGACCACCGTGTCGACCACTTTCAGGCGTTCACCGTCATCACGCATCGTCGTCCATGACTACGCGGGACATCCCGGGCAAGCCCAGTTGAGTCGAGCGTTGGCCCGTCGTGGCTACGAGGTCACCCATCAACATTGCCCTTCCTACGCGACGGGCAAAGGTGCGTTACGGCCAGAATTCGGGGATCCTGCGAATTTTACCTTCGAAGAGTGCTGTATGGAGGGGGCATTTGCGAAGTATTCCTTCGTGAAGCGAATGCGCCAGGAGGTCGCGTACGGCCGCAAGGCTGCCTGCAGCATCATCGCCAAGGATCCAGCTGTGGCGGTAATCAGCAATGTCCCGCTCCTGGCACACTCGGTCCTTGCTCGAAAACTCTGCCGGGCTGGCGTTCCGATGGTGTTCTGGCATCAGGACATCTACTCCGAGGCTATCGCCACAACGGCCCGAAAGCGTCTTCCAGTTGTGGGGCGGATCGTCGGTTGGATGGCGGCGAGGGTCGAGCGAAAGATCGCCCGCCGGAGTGGAGCGGTGGTCGCGATCTCGCCGACGTTCGTGAGTCGGCTCACCTCCTGGGGGGTGGGCGACAGGACGACCGTGATACCCAACTGGGCGCCAATTCACGAGTTGCCGGTGCGGCGACCGTGTAATGAGTGGAGTGAGCGAATGGGTCTCACGGGACATCCAGTTGTGCTGTATTCGGGAACGCTGGGCCTTAAGCACGATCCCGGGGTGTTGGCGCTCATTTCGGAACAACTGGCGGTGTCACATCCCGATGCCAAGGTTGTTGTCATCTCAGAAGGCAAGGGTCGGGATTGGCTGGAGGCGTGGCGGCGGGAGCACCTAGCCGACAACCTCGTCCTGTTGGACTTCCAGCCGTACCAGGATCTGCCTAATGTGATGGCTTCCGCTGACGTGCTTGTCGCCATTCTTGAGCCCGATGCGTCGCGCTTCTCAGTTCCGTCGAAGGTCTTGACGTATCTGTGCGCGAGCCGCGCGATTGTGGCTGTTTTGCCGCTGGACAACTCCGTGGCGGAGATTCTTCACGACCATGGTGCTGGGATCGTCGTCGAACCGGCCCAACGAGACTGTGTTGCCGGTGTTGTCGCTCGTCTGTTCAACGAGGAGGCGATGTGTCTCGCGATGGGTCGTGCCGGCCGTGCCTATGCGGAACGAACGTTTTGCCCGAATCGTGCGGCTGATCGCTTCATCGAGATCTTCGCTGCGGTTTCGGACGAGATGGTCACGTTGCCACCACCTGTGATGGCGACGGGCGCGCTCGAGCCGGCGTGGGCGGGGCATGGACCTCCGCATCTCAGATTGACAACGGCGGGACAGGAAGCCAGCTGACCGGCGCCAGCATCGCCAGCTCAGCCCAACAGAATGCTCGCGACGTCCCGACTCCCGTCGCGCCCAGTCTTGCGATCTACCGAACCTCTCTGACGGTTGATCGCCTTTGTTGCGGGCAGAAGGCCGCACCGAATATCGATCCGACCGAGAGTCCGAGGGCACAAGCCCGTTCTACATGCCGTCCTATTCAGTAGAGGAGAGCAAGTTCAGATGACGAGCGTTCTCGTAACTGGTGCCGGAGGATTTATCGGCGGTCACTTGGTGGCGCGTCTCCGTGAGGAGGGCGTGACCGACATCAGAGGCGTGGACCGCGTGCCCGTGGAAGCCTGGTACCAGAGCTTCGAAGACGTGGACAGCCGATGTGCCGATCTTCAGGAGCTCGATGCTTGCCGCGAGGTAGTCGACGGGATAGACGTGGTCTACAACCTCGCTGCTGACATGGGCGGCATGGGATTCATCGAGAACAACAAAGCGCTTTGCATGATGTCGGTTCTGATATCGACGCACATGCTCGAGGCAGCGCTGCAAGCCGATGTCCAACGGTTCTTCTATTCGTCCTCGGCCTGCGTGTATGCGGCCGGCAAGCAGGAGTCGCCTGACGTCGAGCCTTTGGCGGAACCTGACGCATACCCGGCGATGCCCGAGGACGGATACGGCTGGGAGAAGCTGTTCAGCGAGCGGATGGCGCGTCACTTCTGGGAGGACTTCGGTCTCGAGACGCGGGTTGCCCGCTATCACAACGTGTACGGCCCGCTCGGAACGTACGTAGGGGGCCGGGAAAAGGCCCCTGCGGCGATCTGTCGCAAAGTGGCAAAGGCCGTCCTCGACGGCACGAGGGAGATCGAGATCTGGGGAGATGGGAAGCAGACCCGCAGCTTCACCTACGTCGACGACTGCGTCACCGGAACGTTACGACTGACGGCGAGCGATGTGCGCGAGCCGATCAACATCGGCTCCGATGAACTGGTGAGCATCAATCAGCTCGTCGACATGGTCGAAGACATCGCCGGCGTCAGGCTGCAACGTAAGCACGATCTCTCTGCACCCCAGGGGGTCCGCGGTCGCAACAGCGACAACACGCTGATCAGGGAGCGGCTGGGTTGGGTGCCGGCCGTCTCGCTCGAAGAGGGACTTCGGAACACCTACAAGTGGGTGTACGACCAAATGATCTCCGGTTCGAGGGCCCGAGCACGGTGACATCACCCACTGGTCCTCGAGAGCGATACCACGAAGTCGGGAATGTCCGTCACGCCTGGGCGAGACCCGCACGGTAGACGCCACATGGTCGCCGACCGAAGAGTCGAGCGTCATCGGTCAAGGACAGCACATCAATGCCACGACTCCCAGCTCCACTGCGCCCGTACTTCCCTTACCTGCAACCCGCGTACATGCGGACCAATCGGGCGCTCTCACCCTTGACGATTCGGTTGAGCCAACTCGACGGTGGTTACGTTCCGACGGGAGTCCTCCAGAGCCTCGAGGAAGCCGCCGCCACCTCAGGAGGACGGTGCGTGACGGCACGGGGCCCCGAGACGATCTCTCGACCGCCGTTTCGTGGATCACCGAACGGTTTGGTCCCCCTCGAGGCCCCCACGGACACGACCATCGGTCGTCTCGCCGTTGCCGAGCTTCCTGCGGGTCGAGTGCTCGGACCGTCCCGCGCCCTGATCACCGGATGCAACGACCTCGTGTGGGAGCTCAGCCACTATTTCGGCGCAACGCATCCTCGGCAGCACCCGGTGTTCTCGGCTCCATTTCCGGGACCGCCCTTAGAGTTCGACGGGCGACTGGGCGTCTTGGCCTCTCGGGGCGATGGCAACTACTACCACTTCCTGATCGACGTACTTCCCCGTATCGGAGTACTCGAACAGGCGCCCGACATCGCGCCACCTGATCGCTGGTACGTCCCCGCCCGGTTCTCTTTCCAAGACGAACTGCTCGAACTCATGGCGATCTCCGGTGACAGACGCATCGACAGCGATGAGATCCCGCACGTCAGGGCGACAACGCTCGTGGTGCCTGGCTTGCCGTCGGTGGTCAAGGAGAAGAATCCTCCCTGGGTCGTCGATTTCCTCCGGAGTCGGTTGCTGACGACCGGCGCCATCCGTTCGACGAACCCTCGACCGATCTACGTGGTGCGATCCGCCGGGCGCAACAATCGTGCGGTCTTGAACGAGACCACCCTGATCCACTCGCTTACCGAGCGGGGATTTGACGTGATCGATCCGGTCGAGATGAGTGTCGCCGATCAGATCAGCGCCTTCGCCTCGGCTTCGGTCATCGTCTCAGCCCATGGAGCGGCATTGGCGAATCTCGTCTTTGCGACACCCGGGGCGAAAGTGGTTGAGCTGTTCCCGGCGGGCTTGGTCCTGCCTGACTACTGGCGGCTGGCCGCCAGTGCCGGTCTCGAATATCGCTACCTCTCGGATTGGCGATCCCGTGGCCGGCGCCACAGGAGTACAGCGCTCGTCAGCGATATCAGCGTGAACGTCAAGGCGCTGGAGGCGATGCTGGACCTCCTCCAGTAACTCCATCGCAGCGACCTCGTCGAGAGCGCCTCTGCGGGGGTGGTGAGAGGCACCAAGGGGTCACGGGACAGCCAGGCCACGCCCACCTCGCCCGAGACCTCCTCGAGCTGCACCGTCAGACCGACCCCGGCGAACCAGGCTCGCAACTCGTCCCAGCGCTGACCAGGGACTGGGTGATATTCGATGACAAGACGCCGCACCGAGGACCAGCTCGTCTGAGAGGATCCATAGACCAAGTCGTATTCTCCACCTTCGCAGTCGATCTTCACGAACTCTGCGGGCTGATCCATGGCTGCGATGACCGTGTCGAAAGTCGTCGTGGGAACCGTGATCGTCGAGCCGTGTGCCCGTCCGTCCGCCGGTCTGCTCGACAAGCTGTTCTCGCCGCTTCCGGCCCCGTTGTCGTCAAACTCCGCTGTCCCCTCGGCACTGGCCAGAGCGAGCTGTACGACCTTGATCCGGTCGTCGAAGTTGTTCCGCCAGACGTTGCGCCGCAGGAACGACGCGCTCGTCGGCGAAGGCTCGAAGGAGCGAATGTTGGCGAGCGGATGGATTTGCGCCAGCCGGCACGCGAATGTCCCCACCTGACCGCCGACGTCGAGAACCTGGAGTGGGCGCTGGCCCAGGGGACCCAAGAACCATTCGAAGTGGTAGCAGTCCTCCGCAAAGATCTCGTAGATCGGCACCCGCGCCCCTGGGACGTTGGGACAGCAGACGCGCAGCCCGGAACGGGTCTCGAAGGTCAGCTCCCCGGGGCCGCGGCCGACCTTCTCCCACGCCATCTCGACAAGGACCGATCGCCAGTTGACGAAGGCTCGCCGTGTCTGCATGACCCGTTTCGCGAAGCGTGAAGCCTGCACGCCACTGTTCACCCGTCCTCCGATCACGTTTGTCCGAACCAACCACTCCTGGGGACAACGATCCGGGGAAGGGCACCTGTTGAAATGGAGGCGAAGAGCGGAGACTCTCAGGACGCGCCGAAGGCGATAAGAGCCAGCAAACAAACGGTTGTTCGGACCTCTCCGTCCCCGAAGGGGTCAGGTGTTGTCCGGCGGCCCTTCACGTGGTCTGGTCCCGTTTCTCCTGCCCGATTTCTCGGGCAGCGGATCAGTGCCGCCGTTGTTCGGCGATGACCCGCTCGTCGCCGTCTCCGATGCCGCCGACCAGAGGGGCGACGGCCATGAATCCATGGCCCGACCGTCGGGCGTCACGAACGTCACAACGGCGTTCGCATCACCGGTGACCTGCCACCCCTTGGAGTGGACCAGGCCATGGTGGTGCTTGCACAAGAGGGCGAGATTCGGGAGATCTGTTCTCCCGCCCCGGGTCCACCAGCGCAGATGGTGTGGTTCCGTGAACACGGCGTTGGGACAGCCCGGGAAGCGGCAACAGCGGTCACGCCTCCAGATCTCCCTGCGCTGGGCGGCGGTCGGGCTCCGGCGGGCCCGACCTTCGTACATCGTGTGACCCCACCGATCGTCCACGCCGATCACGAAGGTGGAGTCGCAGACCAGGCGGCGAACGCTATCGATGTCGATGAGCCCGCCGCGCTCGAGGTCGCCGCAGAGTTCGGAGGCCCGACCCGACTCGTCGATCAGCGAATGGAGGGGCGTATGGAGCACGGTGAACGTGCGGGTCGCGGCCCCCAGGGTCAGCCCGGTGCCTGCTCCCTGACCGGTGCCGGGACCGATCGCACTGAGCATCCCCATGAACGCGTCGTAGCAGCGCTGGTCCCACGGCAGCAACGTCTCACCTTCGGACGTGGGCAAGGCCTTTGCCTGCGCCTCGACTCGAGCCCGGACGGCGACGAAGTCCTCCAGGGGGAACTGGACCGACATGGTGCGGCGTGACTCGTTGAACCGGAGCGAGCGCGCCGCTCGGTCCGCCTCGGCCCCCGCCGCCGTCGGACGCTGCATCGATTTCACGAACTGCCCGAGCTCGTGTACCGACGATCGGCGGGCGACCTCGGCCAGCTCTTGATCCGTCTCGGCGGTGGCCACTCCGGCCACCGCCCGGACCTTGTCGAGCGTGATGTCGCCGTCACGCAGGGCGTGCCTCAGGTGGGGGAGGTCAAGAGCCGCCTCCGCCACCTGGTCGTAGGAGCGGGCCGAGGCCGACGAGAGGCCAAAACGCTCTTCTTGCCACCGGGTCGACGACGTCGCACCGTCGGCCCGAAATTGCTCGCGGCCGTTGGCCTCGCCCTGCAACCCGATGATTGCCCCGTCAGCGATCGAGCGGAAGCGGTGCCATCGTCCCAGCCACTCGCTCAACTCCTGGCCAGACAGTGCGGCCAGGGTGGGCGGATTCAGTTCCTCGGCGAGCTGCGCCAGTTGGCTGGCCAGCTCAACAGCCCGTGACGCCACGTCCCGGGAGCCGGCGGCTGGAGTTGAGATTCCCATCGCCAATGAACGGTCGCGGCGCCATCGGCCAGGCATCACATCTTCTTCCGACGGCCGTGCCCCTATTCCACCGCCGACAATGTCGCGTTGGCCAGCGTGGTTCCCGAGCGCAGCAGGGACACGACGCCCGCCGCCGCGGCGGCGAGGGCCAGCACGAAGGCGGTGACGGAGAAGGCATGGGCCGCGCCGCTCATCGAACCCTGGCTGCCTCCCGCGATGGTGAAGATCGAACCCGTCAGGGCCAGTCCGAGCGCCGTCCCCATTCCGCGCGTCATGTTCAGGACGCCCGATGCCATGCCCGCCTGCTGCTCGGGAGCCGCCCCCATGATCGAGGCGTTGTTCGGTGAGGTGAAGAGCCCCATCCCGATCCCGACGAGCGCCAGGAGCACGAGAAAGGGGACCGTCGAGGGCCGTACTGCGGCCATCACGCCCAGAGATACCGCCACAAGCGCCATGCCGGTGACGGTAAGTGGTCGGGCCCCCACCCTGTCCGCGAAGCGTCCGGCCATGGGGGCCACGATCCCGAAGGCCAGGGGCATCGCCATCAGCTGGAGTCCCGAGCGCGCCGTGCCGATCCCCAGCCCTCGCTCGAAGTAAAAGGGGACGAGCAACAGCACACCGAACATAACCAGATAGGACAGCATCCCCGACGCGATCCCCGTCGAGAACTGGGCGGAGCGGAAGAGCTTCAAGTCGAGCATCGGATCGGCGTCTCGCCGTTCGTGGCGCACGAAGAGAATCAACAGGACGGCGGCCGCTCCGAAGAGACCGATGATCAGGACCGAACTCCAACCAACCTGCGCCCCGAAGGAGATGGCCGACAATAACGCGACGACGGCCGGGAAGAAGATGCCCAGGCCGGTCCAATCGAAGCGTACGCGGGCCAGCAGGTTCCGACTGCGCGGCACGAGGAGCACCGCCGCCACGGCCCCGAAGATCCCGAAGGGGATGTTCACGAAGAAGATCAAGCGCCAGCCGCCGGCGGCCAGGAGGAGGCCACCCACGGTCGGTCCGACGGCCAAACCGAGTGCCTGGGCGGCGCCCTGGAGGCCGATGGCCTTCCCGAGCGACCGGTCCGGGACCACCAGCACGATGATGGCCAAGCTGTTCGCCTGCAGCATCGCCGCGCCCACGGCTTGCAGCGCCCGGAAACCGCACAACGCAGCGAGGTCAGGCGCGAGGCCGCAGAGAACCGAGGCGATGGTGAAGATGACGAAGCCGTAGACGTAGAGAAGTTTTCGCCCCCACATGTCGGCGAAGCGCCCGACCGCCGTCACGGTGGCCACGAGCACCAGCAGGTAGGAGAGACCCACCCACGTGACGGCGCCGACCGAGGCGTCGAAGGTCCGCTGCAACGTCGGCAGGGCAACCGTCACGATGGACGCGTCGAGCTGCCCCATGAATGCTCCGACGCACACCGCGGCCACGGCGAACCAGGGCGCGCCCGGGTTGTCCCTGATCATCTGGGGCCGCCGCGGCTCAACGAGCAGCCGGTCCCAGGTCCACGTCCACGGTTTCGGCGGGGCCGAGCCGCCGTTCACGTCATGGCTACTCATGCGGCGTCACGCAGTCCCGCACGCCCTTGAAGCTCCGAGCAGCCCGAGCGTGCGTGGGCTCCGCCTCACCCCGGCCACCGCACCGTCGCCGCGCCACGGATGTCGCGTGACGAGGCCCCGACCAGGATTTCGTAGCGCCCCTCGTCAGATCTCCAGCCGTGCGTGTCCACGTCCCAATAGCGGTAGGCCACAGCGTCGAGCTCAACAACCGCTGGTTCCCGCTGACCCGCCTCGACCTCCACTTTCACGAAACCTGCGAGTTCCCGGTCCGGGCGTTCGACTCGTCCGTCGAGCGCCCGGACGTACACCTGCACGACGGCGGTGCCACGAAGGTCCCCCGAATTGTGCAGTTGCAGACTGACCCGCCCGGGTGTGATCTCGATCTCTTCGAATTGGATCTCGCCATAGGAGAGGCCGTGGCCGAACGCGAAGAGTGGGGCGATGGCGGCCGTCTCGAAGTGACGGTACCCGACGAAGACACCCTCTCCGTACACCACATGTCCGTCCGAGCCGGGATAGCGCAAGGGGTCACCGCCGGTCGGTCCGTCTTCGATCCGAGCCGGCAGCGACATGGAAAGCCGACCCGACGGTTCGGCGGCGCCGGTGATGATGTCGGCCAACGCGTCTGCCGCCTCCTCGCCTCCGTACCAGGGCAGCAGCACGGCGCCGGCCTGCGATGCCCAGGGCATCTCCACCGGCGAGCCCGCGTTCACGATGACGATCGTGCGTGGATTGGCCTCGATGGTCGCTTCGACGAGTTCACGTTGGCGGCCCGGCAGGGCAAGGTCGGTGCGGTCTTTCCCTTCGGATTCCCACTGGCTGTTCGACCCGACGACGACGACCGCCACGTCGGCGGAGCGGGCGGATGCCACGGCCCGATCGAACTCCTGATCGTCGGCTGGTCGATCGGCCGCGATCCGGACGCCCAGGATGAAATCCGAATCCCCGCGAGGCCAGATCTCGACGTCGAGCTCGTATCGCCGGCCCGCTTCGAGATGGCGTTCGACCTGGACGAGGGCACTGCCGGCGCCGTAGAAGCCTTCACCGCGTGCCGGTTCGGAATTGTCGACGACGATCTCGCCGTCGATGCGAAGCAGTGAGCGCCCCGCGCTTTCGAGCCCCATTCGCCACCGCCCCGACTGATCCGGCGTGAAGGTGCCGTGCAGGCGGGCCGAATACGTCCCGAGCGCCAGATCGGCCCTGGGCGGTCCCAGCCACATGATGCGCGGCAGGTGGGCCAGCTCGCTCTGGACCGGGTCACCGGTGCGTTCTGCGTTCTGGAAATAGTCCAGGGTGAAGCTCTCGGGCTCGTTGCCGACACTCATGAGGCGCATGTCGATGGAGGCGAGGCCTCTGTCGATGCGGCACCCGACCTCGGACGTGATGTGCACCGCGGGCAGACGTTCCGCCAGCGCTTCGGGCAACGTGCGCCGGCGGTGGGGGGTCACTTCGGAGCTTCCACCTCCCATGGCCAGCTGCACGGCGTTGGGACCGATGACGGCGATGCGCGCAACGTCGGGAGTCGTTGCGTCCGTCGTCGCCGAGGAGGCGGCTGTGGATGCCGACGCGGCAGGACGTGGCCGCAGCGGAAGCAGGCCGTTGTTGACCAGCAGCACCGTGCCTTCAGCCGCCGCCGCCCTGGCCAGGGCGCGTCGATCCGGATGATCTGTTTCCTCCTCTGGTCCACGGGGTGCGCGGCGAGCGGGGCCGAGGAGCCCGACCCGATGCATGAGGAGCAGCAGGTGGCGCACCTGTCGGTCGAGGACCGACTCGTCGATCTCCCCGTTCCGTACAGCGCTGGCGAGCGTGGGCCCGAGCCATGCCGGGGGCCCGGGCATCTCGAGATCGAGCCCGGCTTGAGCGGCGGGAACGGTGGAGTGGGTTCCGAACCAATCCGACATCACCAGACCGTCGAAGCCCCACTCCTGGCGCAAGATGAGCCCCAGAAGATCGGGATGCTCTCCACAGTACGTCCCATTGACCTTGTTGTAGGCCGTCATGACAGACCAGACCCCGGCCTCTCGCACGGCGTGTTCGAAGGCCACCAGGTGGATCTCCCGCAGGGCACGTTCGTCGACCTCGGCGCTGACCGACATCCTGTCGTGTTCCTGGTCGTTGCAGGCAAAGTGCTTGACACAGCAGGCCACGCCGCCGGACTGCACTCCTCGCACGTAGGCGACCGCGATGCGTGCCGTGAGGAGCGGATCCTCGGAGAAAGACTCGAATGTGCGGCCGGCCAGCGGTGTGCGGGGGATGCAGACGGTGGGGCCGAGGATGACGTCGACTCCTTTGGAGTGAGCTTCGGCGGCCAGGACGGCCCCTACACGCTCGACGAGTGCGGGATTCCAGGTCGAGCCGATGGCCATGCCGCACGGCAGGGAGAGGGAACGGCGTCCGGTCAAGCTTTCGCCCCGCACTCCGGAGGGGCCGTCGGAGACCTTGAGTGACGGGATGTCGAGGCGTGGAACGGCTGGTACGAACCAGAGGTTGGCTCCCGCGGTCATAGAAGCCTTCTCGTCGAGTGTCAGCTGCTCCAGCAACGCGTCGATGGCAGCGACGCGCGCGGCGTCGGCGGTGATGTCGTCCGTGGCGGGTGACTCGGGCATGTGCGACCTCCGGTTCCGTTGTTACCACGCGCCGGCGCGATGGCCGTGCCGTGGCAGGACAGGGACAATCGCGGTTCGCCACTCGGATTGCTCGTGGCGATGCGTTGCGCTGACGTCGAGAGCCTGGAAAGGAATGTCCAAGAGGTCAGGAGGTCCAGGAGGTCCACTCGCCGGACCCGAATCGTGGCGCCGAGGGTCCCGACCTCGAGAGGGACGACGCCGTCGAGGGACGACGCCGTCGAGGGACGAGCCGCCGAGGGACGAGCCGCCGAGGGAACCCGACGGCGGTCGCCTACCGGCTGGGCCAGAGCGGCTCGGGGATCTCGAACCCGACCCCTGCGCCCCACGCGTTGCGGTACGAGACCTCGTGGACCGGTGTGCGAGCGGCGACGCCCCACGAGCCCGTTGGATAACCGAAGCTCACGGTGCCCGAGAGATTCCACCCCTGGTCGGTGGGAACGTCGAGGATCTCGAAGGTCTCGGCCGGGTGGAAGAACTGCAGCAGCGCGGTGAGGCAGCTGCCGACGCCTTCGGCCCGGGCCGCCAACATGGCGTTCCACACCGCTGGATAGATGGAGCCACCCGTGGGATCGAACTGGCAGAAGGGGAAGAGATAGAGCGGCACCTGCTCGAAGTGGTCGGCCAACCACTGGGCCGAGCGCTGCACTTTGAGCACTTGTATCGACTCGGGCGCCGAGGGGTTGGCGTTGGCCGCCTCGATCTGGTCCTTGTAGATCGTCTTCCAGAGCTCACCCATGGCGTGCTGATAGAGGGGCGCCAGTGCCGCCTTCTTCGCTGGATCGTCAAGAAGGAGAAATCGCCAGTTCTGCTGGTTCCCGCCCGATGGGGCCCGAATGGCCGCATCGAGGATCCGGGCCTGTACGTCATGGGGGATCGGGTCGGGTCGGACCCTTCGCATGGCGCGGGTCGTGTAGAGCGCCTCGTGGAGTTCCATGGCGCAGGACACTAGGTCGCGGTCGGCGCCCATGCAGGCGCCCGTGCAGGCGCCGAAGGCGGCGCCACTCCGGTGATGTCCTGATCAACCCACCGCGTTGTCGCAGGCCTCCGGATTCGAGCCCAGGACCTGGTCGGTTTGGGGCGTCGACTCGTAAACTCCGGGGGAGGTGACCCAGACGTTGCCCGCCGCGTTGTACTCGATCACGTACATGCCGGTCGACGGGGCAGAACGCAACCACGGCCCACCCTCCGACCCCGACGTGAGCGGGCGATAGTTGGTCTGATAGTTCGCCGCACTCCACAAAGCGGGCGGTGTCGGGTACGTACCGTTTTCGGCCTGATACGCGGAGACGGCGATGTCCACCGACTTCACGTCCGCCTGACAGGCGAGCACCTCCGAGGAGGTGGCAACCCCGTTCTCGACGTGATTGGTGAGGGTGACGAATCCGATGACCCACATCGTGGCCACCACGACGACGATGGTCAGCGTGCAGATGCCGACGATGATCCCGGCGAGCGCCAACCCGTCGCCCCCCTGGTTGCCGCGCGACCATCGAATCTCCTTGCGGGCCTTTGCTCCGAAGATGATGCCCAGGACCGACCCGATGCCGAAGAGACAGAGGATCGAGAGGACGAGCGAAGCGATCGCCAGGCCGTTGGTCGCCGGCGGCGATTGCGGCGGCATCGGTGACGGCATCGACACCGGGCGGGAGGGCAATGACGCCGAAGTCGTGCGTGGCACCGAGGCCGGCCTCGGGAAGGAGCCTGTGACTGGGGGAGTGAAGGACGTGAGCGGGGGTTGGAGTCCAGGACCCGGTTGCGCCGCCTCCGCCGAAGGTGGCTGTCCCGACGGCGGGTCGGAAGGCGGCCGCGGCGGTGCCATCGAGGCTGGTTCGTGGACCGGGTGTCCCCCCATGTTGGGCCTGAGGGCCGTGATCGTCGCCATCCCACTGGCTGCACTTTCGGTCGCCGGATTCATCCCCTCCAACCCGGTCGGGGCTCCCGCAGTGGCGTTGGCGGCGAGGACTTCAGGTGGGAGGTCCTCCTCGAAGAATCCGACACCACGCCACCGGCGCGACTTGCTCCACTTCGTGCCGTCCCAATAGCCCTGGACGATCCGTTCGCGGTCGGTGGTGTACCAGCCGGGCATGACCGGCTGGTCGGATGGAGGAACCGACGTGGCCCGAGAGAACTTCGTTTCGCTCGGGGGTACGTCGTCATTCATGGGGGACATTGCCAGCGCCGGAAGCAACCATCAATCGTGACGATACGTGTTTCCACTCGGACCGAGTAGGGACGTTGCACCCCCGTTGAGCACTCTTCCCGGAGGCATCCGAGGAAGGATGCGACGTGCAGGAGATTCGTCCAGGCCGCCGCCGGATTGCCCGATGCGGACGATGACGACATAGGACGTCCGACCAGCGGCCGAAATGACTACGGACAGACAAATCCAGCTGGCAGGGAAGTCCAGTGCGCCGCGTCGACCTGGGACTCGAACTCGACTTGACCGCGAATTGCGAAAGTCGACGTCCAAATCTGTCGTTGTCCTACCAATGACTCTCACCAAATCCGGCATGGCCGGAGCAGCCCCAGACGACCTGGGAGTCATCGATGCGGGAGGACGGTTGGATCAGCGACACGATCGCTGGCTCGACCGACCGCGATCGCTCCTCGTCAGCCTCGCCGGCTGGATGCTGGCCACCGTCGTCTTTCTGGCTCTGGCCCACGTGTTCGGCGGCCCCACTCAGGGCGACGCGTCCGAGTCGCTCTATCAGACCTGGGCCATTTCCCATGGCAGCATCGCCTGTGCCTACCCGCCCTCGTCGGCTGCCACCGGCGCCGACTACTTGCTCTACTACGAGCCGCTGCCGGCCGCAGCACCCTTCTGGCCGCTGGTTTCGGGTGGGCTCGCCGCGATCACACACACCGGTCACCTGGTCCCCTTCCCGTCTCGTGCTGCGCTGGGCGGCTCGCATTGCTCCACCGCGTACAACGCCATGTACCACTGGGCCCACAGCTCGTACGCCATCTATCCGACCTTGGGGTTCGGCTACCTGAGCTGGTTCGTGCTGCTCGGTGGGTTCGTCGCCGCGCTGCGATCATTCGGGCGCGGTCGCAATGGGCGCGAGATCGTCGGCTGCCTGATCCTGGCCGCGTCGCCCACTACCTGGATGCCGCTGCTCGATCTGTTCCATCCGCAGGATCTCGCTGCCGTGGGCTTCTCCCTCGGGGCCATCGCCTGTGTGCGCAGAAAAACTTGGGTCTGGGCCGGCATTTTGCTCGGCCTCGCGCTGACCTCGCAGCAGTTCGCCCTGCTCGTGCTGGTCCCGCTTCTCGTCATCGTCACTGGACGCTCACGGTGGCGGATGCTGTTGTCGTGCGCTGCAACATGGCTCGTTATCTGTCTGCCGGTCATCGGATTGTCGTCGGGCCGGGCCATCCACTCGATGTTGTTAGGCACCGGGGACTCGGGCACTTTCGGTGGGACCGTGTTGTGGGAGATGGTGCACCACGGAGCCCTACTGCTCTTCGCTTCTCGCATCCTGCCGATCCTGGTCTCGGGAGCACTGGCCTGGTGGACCTTCCGCCGCCTGGGACCCAGCGTGTTCGAACCGGTGCCCTTGGTCTGTCTGATCGGCACGTCGCTCTCGCTGCGTCTGGTCTTCGAACAGGGGATCTTCGGCTACAAGTTCATGGCGGTCACCACCATGCTCATCTTGTTGGCCGTCGTCCAAGGCCGCATCCGAGGCCAGCTCATCGCATGGATCGGTTTGGTCGCCATTGGATTCGACCCGATACCCGTTGGACTGGCGGTCAACGCGCGCACGTGGTCCGCAGATGCCGTCAACGGATTGGAGCTGGCGGCGATGGCGCTGGTCCTCGGCCTCGTCATCTGGGACCTGGCGCACCGCCGAATCCGCTGGTACCTCGTGGCCTGGTTCGCCATCGCAGTGGCCGCGGTCGCTCAGTGGCCACTCTGGGCGCCCGAATCGCTCAGAGCACCGCTGCCCAAGTGGTTCTGGCAGCTGATCTTGCTGCCGACGGCATTGATCATGTTCGTGGCACCGCTGGTGCGAGAGGCGCGAGCGATACGGGACGTCCGCGCCGCTGACACGGTCAGGACCACTGACACCGTCAGGACCGCTGACACCGTCAGGACCGCTGACACCACGGCTGCGGCGTCGCCGTCACCTTTCGTGCCGGATACCGCCCCGAGCCTCACGGACATGCCGCAACCCCACGGAGACGACGACGGCCTCGGCCTGGCCGGCGTGCCCGATCAGACGCCGGAGGGCGTCTCGTTCAGGCCGTGACGCCCTCGTTGAGCGCCTGCACTCGATCCATCGCCTCGACGTACTCCTCGACCATCCCGAGCACCACGTCCCGGGTCCGGCGGACGCTGGTCGCCAACCCGATCACCTGACCGGCCGGGTTGAAGTTCACGTCCCGAGCCTCTTCGGGATAGGCATGGCCACGCGACACGCACTCGATGGCCACCATCATCTGGAGTGGCATGCCCAGGGGTTTGGGGTTGCCCGGGGCCTCCCAGGCGTCGGTCCAATCGTTCTTGAGCAGGCGGCACGGCTTGCCGGTGAACGAGCGCGAGCGCACGGTGTCACGTGACGTCGCCCGCAGGTACGACTCCATCTGCTTCGGCGGTACGTCGGCCTCCTCCACGGTGAGCCAGAGCGAACCAGTCCAGACCCCGGCCGCACCCATGACCATCGCAGCGGCCATCTGGCGTCCCGAGCCGATTCCGCCCGCCGCCAGCACGGGTAGCGGCGCCACGGCGTCGATGACCTCGGGCCACAGGACGATGGAACCGACGTCGCCGGTGTGGCCACCGCCTTCGGAACCCTGGCAGATCACGATGTCGACACCGGCTGCCTTGTGGTTGAGGGCGTGCTTCACCGACCCGGCGAGCGCGGCCATCAGCATGCCGTGGTCGTGGACCTGGGCGATCACGTCGTCAGGCGGCGTTCCCAGTGCGTTGGCCACCAACTTGACTTTCGGGTGCTGCAAGATCACCTCGACCAGCGGCGCCGCCGTCGCCGCCGTCCACCCGAGCAGCTCACGCTTGGGACCCCCGTCGAGCTCGGGCACCCCATGGTCGGCCAGGATCTTCTTGGCAAAGGTCCGATGCTCCTCGGGGATCATGGCCTTCAGCTCTTCCTCGAGCTTGACCGGGTCGATCTCGCCCATGCCCTCGTATTTGCCTGGGATCACGATGTCGACCCCATAGGGGTTGTCGCCCACGTGCTCGTCCAGCCAGGTCAGTTCGACTTCGAGCTCCTCTGCCGAGAAGCCAACGGCACCGAGCACGCCCAGACCTCCGGCATTGCTCACTGCCGCCGCCACGTCGCGGCAGTGGGTGAACGCGAATATTGGGAATTCGATCCCGAGGCGATCGCAAAGCTCGGTGTGCACGGTGGAGACCTCCTGGGTGGTCCTGTGGTCGTGATCTCGGCATTCGTCGGTGAATGCCGTGGTTGCCCAGGCCCGCCCCGGCAACTAGAACAGATTCTACTTTTAACGGGGCGGCGGTGCAGATCCCTCACGGATCGTCGCCGGTTCGCCGGAGGTCCCGGCGCCCGGTACGTCGTCGTCACACGTCGTCGTCACGCCCGTCGTCGTCACGCACGTCGTCGTCACGCACGAGAGTCAGTGCCGAGACCCACACCGTCGTCCGTCAGGGGAGGGAGCAAGACATGCCGATCCGCACCGAACCGGTGTTGCCCGAAGAGGATTGGCAGCTCCGCCTCGAATCCCCGACCGACGGGTCCGGCGTCGGGACCCTCACGCTGGACTACCCCGAGAAG
This sequence comes from uncultured Acidimicrobiaceae bacterium, assembly GCA_963754445.1. GTDB lineage: Bacteria > Actinomycetota > Acidimicrobiia > Acidimicrobiales > RAAP-2 > Bog-473. The sequence goes on from CAVWFT010000001.1 coordinate 1,124,277, forward strand.
CTGAACATGTGGTCCTGGGAGGCCACCCGTCAGCTGGGTGTCGTGGCCGACCGGGTCCGCTTCGACGATTCGATCCGGGTGCTCCTGGTCAAGGCCGAGGGCCGGGCCTTCTGCGCCGGCATCAATCTCGGCATGCCCGAGGACCGGATCACCGGCCGCAGCCCAGCCGAGAAGGTGCGTAACTACTACGAAGGCATCCGATGGGTGCACGAGCGCTTCCGGGTCTTTCACGACCTGCCCCAGCCGATCGTGGCCGCCGTGCACGGCTACTGCCTCGGCTTCGGTTTCGAGCTCGCCCTCATGTGTGACATCCGCATCGCAGCCGACGATGCCCTGTTCGCCCTTCCCGAGGCGCAGGTCGGCGTGTCCATCGACGCCGGCGGCGACCTGCGCCTGGCCCACGAGGTCGGCGCCGGCTACGCCAAGCTCCTCGCCTTGACCGGCCGGCGCATCGATGCAGCCGAGGCCTATCGGCTCAACATCGTCCAACAGGTCACCAGCCGAGACGATCTCGTCCCCACGGCGGCGGCTATCGCCGCAGAGATCGCCGCCAACGCACCGCTCGCCGTGCAGTCGATCAAGCGCACGATCGATACCTTCGCCTACCGCGGCCTTCCCGAGGCCCTCAAGTTCGAGGCGCTGAGCGCATCGGCAGAGTTCGTGAGCGAGGACATGGCGGCCGGCTACGCGGCCAAGGCGAAGAAAGAGCAGGCCACGTTCGAAGGCAAGTAGCGACGGGTCAGGAGCCCCCGGCGATCGGCACCGTCGTCGGTTCAGGGTTCGTCTCCTGGGCCTCAGGGTCCTCCTGGTCGGCGAACTGGGTGCGGTAGAGCTCGGCGTAGAGGCCGTTCTCGGCCAGCAGGCTGGTGTGGGTGCCTCGCTCGACGATCCGCCCGTCGTCGATCACCAGCAGTTCGTCGGCCTCGCGCACCGTGGACAGCCGGTGTGCGATGACGAGTGACGTGCGCCCGGCCAGGGTCTCGCGCAGAGCGCGTTGGACGGCGGCCTCGGACTCGGAGTCCAGGTGGGCCGTGGCCTCGTCGAGCACGACGATGTCGGGCGCCTTGAGCATGAGGCGGGCCAGGGCGACCCGCTGTTTCTCGCCCCCCGAGAGCCGGTAGCCCCGCTCGCCGATGACCGTGTCGAGACCATCGGGGAGTTCCGCCACGATGTGGCCGATTTGAGCCTGGTTGAGCGCCTGGAGCACCTCGGCCTCGCTGGCCTCGGGCCGGGCGTAGACCAGGTTGGCCCGAAGGGTGTCGTGGAAGAGGTGGGGGTCCTGCGAGACGACGCCGACCGCGTCGCGCAGCGAGGCCATCGTGGCGTGTCGGACGTCGACGCCTCCGATGCGCACCGTCCCAGCCGTCACGTCGTAGAGGCGGGGTACGAGCATGGAGATTGTCGTCTTTCCGGCACCCGAGGGACCGACGAGCGCCACCATCTGGCCCGGTTCGACGTTGAAGGACACGTCGTGCAGGATCTCGTTGCGGGCCCCCGATTCGAGGACGGCCACGGATTCGAGCGAGGCGAGCGAGACCTCGTCGGCGCTCGGGTAGGTGAAACGGACGTGCTCGAAGGAGACCGAGCCCCGGCCACGCGGCACGTCGACCGCGTCTGCGTCCTCTTGGATCATCGGCTCGATGTCGAGGACCTCGAAGAGCCGTTCGAACGACACCAGGGCGGTCATGACGTCGAGGTTCACGTTGGAGAGCTGGGTCAACGGACCGTAGAGGCGCGTGAGGTAAGCGGTCAGGGCGACCAGGGTGCCGAGGGACAGTTCGTTGTGGATGGTGGCCACGCCCCCGAAGCCGTAGACGAGCGCCGTGGCCAGGGCCCCGGTCAGGGTGAGCGAGACGAAGAAGACCCGCGAGTACGTCGCTTGGGAGATGCCGATGTCGCGGACCCGGCCCGCCTTCGACTCGAACGTGGTGGCCTCGTCCTCGGGATGTCCCAGCAGCTTCACCAGCATCGCCCCGCCCACCTGGAAGCGCTCTTGCATGACCATGTTCATCTCGCTGTTGAGGTTGTAGCCCTCCTTGGTGAGCGAACCGATGCGTTGGCCGACGAAGCGGGCCGGAATGAGGAACAGCGGGACCAAGATGAGCGCCGCCAGTGTGATCTTCCAGCTCAGGAAGAACATGGCGGCCAACACGATGACCACGGTCACGAAATTGCCCACCACGTTGGAGAGCAGGTCGGTAAACGCCTGCTGGGCGCCGATGACGTCGTTGTTCAGGCGGCTGACCAGCGCCCCCGTCTGGGTGCGGGTGAAGAAGGCCAGTGGCATGCGCTGGATGTGACGGAAGACTTTCGAGCGCATGTCGTAGATCAGGCTCTCCCCGATGTAGGCCGAGATGCGCCGCTCGGTGAGGACGAGGCCGGCGTCGAAGAGGGCGAGGACCGCCGTGAGCACGGAGAGCCAGATCACGAGGTCGCTGTTCTGCTTGTCGATGCCGTTGTTGATGAGGTCCCGCAGGATCAGGGGAGTGACGGCACCGACGGCCGCGTCGATGATGACGACGGGCAGGAAGACAGCCAGGATGGCCCGGTAGGGAACGGCGAACGTCAGCATGCGCCGGGCGGTGCCCTTCTTGACCCGGTGCTGAAGGACGGCGCGGTCTTGGCGCATCGAACGCATACCGCTCCAGCCGCCGCCCCGACCGCCTCCCATGGCGTGGCCGCGCATGCTCATGGCTGCAAACTACCGGTCGACCTGCCGTCACCCAGCCTGTGGGCGCACGGGAGGCCCTGGACGCGGGCTCGGCGGTCAGCTGCTGGTCGGTGCGCCCGTCGGCAGGGTTCGTCGGTTCGGAGCGGGGCGAATAGGGCTCAAGGGCGTGGGAGATCGTGCCGAAAGGCAACCTGGAGACACTCGGGTGTCCGGACCGTCGGATTCGGGCGAAGTGGCCCTTGCGGTCCCAAGGACGGCCCTGACCAGGGCGTCCCGAGCTTGGTGAGGTCGAAACGAAGCCGGCGGAGACCAGGAGGCAGTCATGGCGCTGAGTTTGAGCGAGATGTTCGCCGAGGGCGATGGACGCACCTTCGAAGAACAACGCGACGAGGTGCTCTCCTTGGTGGTCCAGGCGACCGACCTGGCCGGTAAGGAGCAATACCTGCGCCGTGACGTGCACCGGTGCCGGGAAGCTCACGACGCTCACGAGTTCGACTCCGCGTACGAATCGCTCGTCGAGAAGATCACGAGGACTCCGATCGCCTGACCTCGCGGGGACCCGGCCGCCGACTCCAACGGAGTCGTGGCGCCGTTCCCCAGGTCGCGATCCGGAAAGGAATTGAGATGATGGTCAGGGCGGAATCCTCGACGTCGACCGGCCTGAGGGTCGCGTGAAGCTCACCCGCAAGGAGAAGAGCAGCGAGGAATCCGACCTCGCCAACGGCAACGGGTCGACGGCGTCCTCGAACGGCCACGGCTCCAACGGGGCATCGAGGGGCCGGCATGCGGCGACCGGAGAGACCGTCCATCCCCTCTCGTCGGCGGCGCCGAATCCGACCGTCCTCGATCCCGAGGTCGAGCGGCAAGTGGCGGAGCTCCTGTCCGCCCGAGGCCTGGTCAACGTGACGCAGATCGATCTCGCCCGGGCCCATCAGGAGCAATCGGGTGGGCGGCTGGGCGACATCTTGGTCGGGATGGGGGCGCTCGGGGAGAGGGACTTCGTCACCGTTCTGGGCGACGTCTTCGGTCTGCCCGTCGTCGACCTGCGCCGCGAGAACCCGCAAGCCTCGGCCATTGCCAAGGTGCCCGAAGACGTGACCCGCCAATTCACCGCCGTGCCGACCCGCCTGGACGCCGACGGCGTGCTCCACGTCGCGGTGGCCGACCGGCCGAGCGATGCGCTGCGATCACTTCTGGCCGGCCCGTCGGGGACCACCGTGGCGTTCTCCATCGCACCGGCGTCCGACATCCAGTGGGCCATCGACAGCAGTTACCGGGCCATCGGCGGCGTGGACAAGCTGGTGCAGGCCTACGAGGCGGTGGAGAGCTCGCGGAAGCGGACCGAACAGACCACCACCGAGGTGGTCGACGACAATGCCCCGGTCGTCCAGGTCGTGGCGAGGATCTTGACCCAGGCCAAGCGCGACCGGGCCTCGGACGTCCACATCGAGCCGTCCCAGGACGTCGTGCGGGTCCGGTTCCGGATCGATGGTGCCCTCAAGGAGATCTTGATGTTGCCGGCGATCATGGGTGTAGGGCTGGTCAGCCGCATCAAGATCATGGCCGGCATGAACATCGTCGAGCGGCGTCGTCCCCAAGACGGTCAGCTGACGACGGAGATCGACGGTTCTCCCACTGACGTCCGGGTCGCCACGGCCGCCACCATCTGGGGCGAGAAGTGCGTGCTGCGTATCCTCGACAAGAACCGGTCGGTCCTGCGGCTCGGTGACCTCGGGATGCCCAATGACTCCCACGAGATCTTCTCCAAGCTGGTCCGGGCCCCCTTCGGCATGGTGTTGTGCGCCGGCCCCACCGGCAGCGGCAAGACGACGACGCTCTATGCCACCTTGACAGAGGTGAGCGATCCGTCCCGCAACGTCATGACGATCGAGGACCCGGTCGAGTTCATCTTCCCGTCCATCAACCAGATCCAGACCAACGAACAGGCCGGCCTCACCTTCGCCACGGGACTCAAGTCGATCCTCCGCCAGGACCCGGACGTCATCCTGGTCGGGGAGATCCGTGACGTCGAGACGGCGCGGATCGCCATCCAGTCCGCCCTCACCGGACACTTCGTGCTGTCGTCGCTGCACGCCACCGACTCGGTGTCCGCCCTGCACCGGTTCTTGGACATGGGCATCGAGTCGTTCCTCATCGCCTCATCGGTGTTGGGGATCGTGGGTCAACGGCTCGTCCGCCGGATCTGTCCGTCCTGCAAGACGCAGTACACCCCGTCCGCCCAGGAGCTCACCTTCTACGAGGAGAGCCAGGGCGAGCCCAAGCAGGTCTTCTACCATGGCACCGGCTGCAATTTCTGCGGTGGCACCGGGTATCAGGACCGCATCGGCGTCTACGAACTGCTCCAGATGACACCCGAGATCAAGCGCCTGATCGTGGGATGGGCGACTCAGGACGAGCTCCGCCGCATGGCGGTCAAACAGGGAATGCGCACCTTCCGCGACGAGGCCATCAGCCTGGTGACCCAGGACGTCACCACGATCTCCGAGGTGATTCGCAGCATCTACGCCCTCTGAGCGCCGGTCGCTGCCGGCGGATCGAGACGTCCCGGTCGCCAGTCGTGTAGCCCGGTCACCAGTCGTGTAGCCCGGTCGCCAGTCGTGTAGCCCGGTCGCCAGTCGTGTAGCCCGGTCGCCAGTGCGCCGTCAGGTGAAGGGCTTGAGGATGGCTGGCCCGGTGAAGACGGCGAAGGCCGTCCCGGCCGCGAGGAAGACGCCGTAGGCGATCTGCTGCTGACGCTCGATCCTCTTCGTTGCGATGAGTGTGATCCCGACGACCGCCCCGATGAGATTGCCGGCGAGGAAACCCAGGAAGAGGTAGTTGACGCCCAACCAGCCGAGGGCCAGCCCGAGGACCGGGACCAAGCGGACGTCGCCGAAACCCAAAATGCGCGGACTGATCAGGTTCAGGACGAAGAAGGCGATGAACCATCCGGCACCGCAGAGGGCGCCGATGAGTAAGGCGTGCCAGCGGTGCTCGAGGCCGCTGGCCAAGACGAGCAATCCTGCGACGGCGATCGAGACGGGGTAGACGATTGCCTTGGGCAAGAGGAGCACCTGCACGTCGATCCACGAGAGGGCGAGGAGTCCTGCGAAGAGGACCAGATAGGCCGGCAGGGCCCAGTTGTATCCGAAGCGCGCCGCCGTGCCGGCAAAGAGGATCCCGGTGGCCAACTCGATGAGGGGATACTGGGCCGAAATGGCCGTGCCGCAGTTGCGGCACCGCCCGTGCAGCAGGAGCCAGGAGACAACCGGAATGTTGTCCCTCGGTGAGATCTCCTGGTGGCAGCCCGGGCACGCCGAGGGCGGCGACACGATGGACTCGTGTCGCGGCACGCGGTAGATGACCACATTGAGGAACGAGCCGATCGCCAGGCCGAACAACGCGCAGATCGCGACGAGTACACCCAGGGGCGGCACGAACTAGGACCGGATCCCTCGTCGCATGGGCGCGAACGATACCGGCCCGCTCTCGTCAAGCGACGCATCCACGAGCGCGACCCTGCGACGGGCCGCATTCGCTCCTTAAGTTTTCGAAAGCTGCTTTATGCAGACACGGGCACAATGGCCCGGCGCCGGATGAACGTTGTCACCAAGAACAACGTCGCCATGACCGCCAACAGACAGACGACTCCGGCCATGACGTTCGTTCCCGTCATGACGCTCGATCGTATGGCCGGCGCGTGCGCCGCCACCTGATGCACGGTTCCCGAACGATGCCGTACTGCCGCAGACGCTGTACCAGCGGCCACGACGACGTAACTCAGGAGTGTTCCGGTCGCTGTCGCCAACAGCGCCAATTTGATGCCAAGGGGTCGCAAGTCCTGCCGCCTCCCAACTAGAAGAGGATTTGCTGTATTTCGCCAAATTGTTTGGAATTGCTCAACAAAGGAAACGTTTGTCCGACTCTTCCCATACGGGCTGTCCGACATTCCCTTTGCGGGGGGAGAGCTCAACCAACGCCCATGTAACAGGGAAACGCGAGCGATTACAAGTACCGCTGCACTCGCTGTGACAAAACCGCGCGCGCGTCACAACGTGATTGCGTTCGCGTTGTGAAATGCGTGCGCGCGTCGCGATATTCAGACGTCACACGACGGGGCTGCGACGACCAACCTAGCCGCACGTCGTCGCGAATTGGTGCACGTTCGCTCAGTAGGCGCCGGTGCCGCGAGCCATCGTCTTGGGGGTCTCGAACATGATCTTGAGATCCCACCAGAGCGACCACGACGTGACGTAGAGGCAGTCCAACTGAATCAGATCGTTACGCGACAGGTCGTTACGTCCCGATACCTGCCACAAGCCAGTGATGCCCGGGCGCACCTCGAAGCGGCGGGTCGCCCAGCCCTCGACGTTCGACTCTGCCGGGATGAACGGCCTCGGCCCGACCACCGACATGTCGCCCTTGAAGACGTTGAAGAACTGGGGGATCTCGTCGACGCCAGTCTTGCGCAGAAACGCGCCGAAGCGGGTGATCCTGTTGGTCTCGGCGGCCTTGCCTCGCAACTCGTGGAGCGGACGGGCGGGGACGCCGACGGCCTCCTCGGTCGCGTGTCCATCCCCGTTGCCACTGGCATTTCCACTCCCGTTGGCGTTCACCAGGGCGGGCAGGGGATCGGTCGTCGGTGCGGCGGCCGGGGCATCCGTCGCCACCGTCATGGAACGGAACTTGGTGACCGTAAAGGGCTGGCCGTTGCGGCCCAACCGGACCTGACGGAAGAAGACGCCACCGGGTGAGCTCATCTTCACGCCGATGGCGACCGCCAGCAGCAGGGGGGAGGTGATCAGCAGGATCAGCGAGCTGACGCAGATGTCGAACGTTCGCTTCATGAACTGGTCCCATTTGCTCAGGTGGGGCTGGGCGATCTCGAGGAAGGGCATGCCCGAGAGGTCCGTGAGGCGCGAGCGCCAGCTGATCAGCTCGAAGTAACGGGGGACCATGGCGACGTGCACCGTCTCGGTCAGACGCCGGTAGACGTCGAGGGCTTCGGGGGTGAACTCACCGCTCGCCGCCACCAGGACGCGGTGAATATCCAGCTCCCGGCACAGATAGGGCAGGTCACCGAGGCGCCCGACGGCACCGTCGAGGGGATAGTCGCCGTCGACGACCCGGCCCACCAGGGTCATGCCCGGGTCCTGGTTGACGCTCAGCATGATGCGATCGACCGCCGTGCCCCGGCCCACGACGACCACCCGGGTGGTCGTCAGAGCGTGGAGGAAGTAGCGGAACAGCATCCGGGCTATGGAGATGACCACCACGCTGACGAAGACCGCCGCGACCAACTGGGTCGCGTAGGGCTCCTCCACGCCGAGGGTCCCATGGAGGAGGGCACCCAACCCGAGGGCGAGGACGCAACCACATCCGACGCCGAAGACGAGCTCGCGCATTTCGAGAAAGGCGCTCGGCTGGAGGCGCCGGCTGGTCACCCGGTACACGCCACCGACGGCCAGTGCGATCACGACGGCGACCGGGAAGAAGGAGTCGATGGTCACGTTGTGCATCAGATTGCTCTGGCTGTTGACCGCCGTCACCGAGATGTGGGCCAGGAGGATCAGGGAGAGCGGGAGGGCGACGCAGGCGCCGATGAAGTCGGTGCAGATCTGCATGAGCGAAAGCTCGCGATCCGAGACGCTCCGGTAGGGCGACGTGGCCCGATGGCGACGCCGACGTTCACCGGGCGGCTCGAGCCGCGCCGGAATAGAAAAGTTTGCATCATCCGTGTAAGCATTTGCTGCTGTCGTATCGACCGCACCGCCAATGCGATCAAAGACCTTGAACTCCACCGAGGCCCTCCGCGCTTCATGAGCAATCGCCATGCTCGGACGTCATTCTGACAACGACGCGCACCCCAGTGTCACACGCATTGTTTTAATTCACAGGTTCGAGGCCTTTTCGAGCGACAATTGGGCGGCTGTTGCGCATAGTTTCCCGTTTGCGCGCATCAAGAACGGCTGCGTTCCTGCTGCAAACAAGCGAGAGTACCGTCGTCGAAGGTGCACCAAGTCGACCTGCGTCGCCGACGCGCCGCGAGGATCTGGACCGGCCAGGGTGGGGACGGCCCGCGCAAAGGGCCGTCGAAATGCACAACCGAAAACTTTCGGTGGAAATTCTGTGGACGGATGTACCCGAGCCGGTGAACGGTTCTGCTGAAAGACGCGCACGCCCTCGCGTCGAGGCGAGAGCGACCCGCCGGCCGGGTCGGCCGGGTCAGCCGGGTCGGCTGGGTCGGCTGGGTCGGCCGGGTCAGCCGCCCCCGCCGACGGCATGCACGCCCCCGTCGACATGGAGGATCTCGCCCGTGGTCATGGGCAGGAGATCACTGAAGAGGGCGATGCAGGCCTTGCCCACCACGTCGGAATCGTGGATGTCCCACCCGAGGGGTGCCCGGTCGGCCCACGTGTCCTCGAAGGCGGCGAATCCGGGGATGGACTTGGCGGCCATGGTGCGGACCGGGCCCGCGGCTACCAGGTTGACCCGGATCCCCCGGGGGCCCAGCTCCTTGGCCAAATAGCGCGAGAGGGACTCGAGCGCGGCTTTCGCCACGCCCATCCAGTCGTAGACGGGCCAGGCCACGGTGGCGTCGAAATCGAGACCGACCACCGAGGCCCCGCCGTCGGCACCGGCTTTGGACAGCAGCGGGAGGAAGGCGTCCACCAGCGCCTTGAGCGAGTAGGTCGAGATGTTGAGCGCGACCGACACGTCCTCCCAGCCGGCGGTGAACATCCCGCTGCCGAGGCAGTCCGCCGGCGCGAATCCGATGGCATGCAGCAGCCCGTCGAGCCGGTCCCAGCGCGCCGCCAGCGCGTCGCCCGCCGCGGCCAACTGCTCGGGAGAGGTCACGTCGATTTCGAGCACTTCGGGCGGTTCGGGCAGCTTGCGGGCCGTCCGCTTGGTCAACGAGAGGGCACGGCCGGCGCCCGAGAGGACGATCTCCGCCCCCTCCTCCTGGGCCCGCCGGGCCACGGCGAAGGCAAGCGATGCGTCGGTGAGAACGCCCGTGATCAGGAGTCGTTTGCCGTCCAGGAGTCCCACTGCGTTCCTGAGGTTATGCGAAGGTAGGGCGGTGCACGTGGGAATTCTTGGAGGGACGGGCCCAGCTGGGCGCGGTGTGGCAGTTCGGCTGGCCGAGGGGGGGGTACGGGTCACCATCGGATCACGCGACGCCGAAAGGGCGGCCTCGGTGGCCGGCGACCTGGTCGCCCGGTGGCCGGGACTGACCGCCATGATCGACGGCGCCGACAACGACGGCGCGGCCGCCGCCGACCTGGTCGTCGTGGCCACGCCCTGGGACAGCGCCATCCCGACCGTCAAAGGGGTGCGCGAGGCCCTGGGCGGCAAGGTCGTCGTCTCGATGGTCAACGCGCTGGTCAAGGAGGGCCGCGAAATGCTGGCGCTCATTCCCCCGCGTGGTTCCTGTGCCGCCGCGGTCCAGGCGGCCCTGCCCAACGCCCTGGTCGCTGCGGCTTTCCATCATCTGCCGGCTTCTGAAATGGAAAACCTCGAGTCGGGGTTGGAAGCAGATGTGCTCGTCTGCTCCGACCATCAACAAGCCACCGCCGCAACGGTGGGACTGATCGACCAGATGCGTGGCCTGCGCCCGCTCGATGCCGGCAGTCTCAGCCAGGCGTCGGCGATCGAGGCCTTCACCGCCGTGTGCATCACCCTCAACATCCGCCACAAGGCGCACTCCACAGTCCGGATGGCCGGCATCTGATGGAGTTGAGGGTTCGGATGAAGACCGCAGGTGGGGGAGTGGACCCCCTGGTGGGCAGCGGATGGTGGGCACCGGGGCCGGGGACCGTTCCGATGGGGAACGCCACGGCGGGAGAAGCCTGATCGTGCGGCTCTACGACACGGCGCGTCGGGAGATCGTGGAACTCGAGCCCGGTCCACGGGTGACGATGTACTCGTGCGGGATCACCCCGTACGACGCCGCCCACCTGGGGCATGCCGCGGTGTACCTCTACTTCGACCTGCTGCAGCGGCGGCTGCGCGACGCCGGGCACGAGACCCGATGCGTGCGCAACATCACCGATGTCGACGACGACATCTTGCGCAAGGCCAGGGAGCTGGGCGTGCACTACCTCGATCTCGCCGCGGAGGAGATGGCGCGCTTCGATGCCGAGATGGGCCTCTTGAACCTCCTGCCCGTCTACTCCGAGCCCCGGGCGACCGGCGCCATCCCCGAGATCCTGTCCCTCATCGGTGCCGCCCTCGAGGGGGGGCACGCCTACGAGTCCGGCGGGTCCGTCTACTTCAGCGTGGCCTCGTTCGAGGAATTCGGGCGTCTGAGCGGCTACGGGCGACCCCGCATGTTGGAATTGGCGGCAGAGAACGGCGGCCATCCAGAGGATCCGAACAAACGCGATCCACTCGATTTCGTGCTCTGGCAACCCTCGCTGCCCGACGAGCCGGCCTGGGAGTCGCGCTGGGGTCCAGGCCGACCCGGCTGGCACATCGAGTGTTCCGCCCTCGCTTTGCGCGAGCTGGGGGAGACCATCGACATCCATGGCGGCGGCCGTGACCTCGTCTTTCCCCACCACGAGTGCGAGACAGCACAGTCCGAGTCGGTCACCGGGCGGCCTTTCGTGCGCCTGTGGTTCCACGTCGGACTGGTCGGCCTCGACGGCACGAAGATGTCGAAGTCGCTCGGCAACCTCATCTTCGTGGGCGACCTCTGCAAGGACTGGGACGCCGCTGCCGTGCGCCTCGCCCTCCTGGCCCACCACTACCGGGAGGATTGGGAGTGGTCGACCGAGCGGGACATGCCGGCCGCGGCGGCCCGGCTGGCCCTGTGGCGCAGCGCCCCGGTGGAGGACTGGTCGGCCGGGTCGACCGGGCTGGCCAAGGTGCGCCAGGCGCTGGACGAGGATCTCGACACCCCCGCCGCGTTGCGGGCCCTCGACGATGAGGCGACCGCCGGCCGGCCGGTGGCCGAGGGAGCGCAGCTGCTCGGCGTGGTGCTCTGATTCCGCTCGATCCGCGGCTCTCGCCAGGCGCTGAGCGGCGAAGGGCGTCCAGTACCCTTGGGAGACCACAGTGGTGTCCGGACCAGGAGCGATCCGCCGGCTGAGCAGAAGGAATGGGTGCACGATGACACGCGTCATCTCGGTTGAACTCCCCGACGGTTCGCAGCGGGAGCTCACCGAGGGCACGACGGCGGCACAGTTGGCCCATTCCATCGGCCGTGGCCTGGCCAAGGCGGCCGTGGTGGCCACCGTGAACGGGCGCGAGGTCGACCTCAGCACCGAGCTGCACGACGGGGACCAGGTCGGCATCGTCACCGACGGGTCAGAAGCGGGCCGGGAGATACTGCGCCACTCGACGGCGCACGTCATGGCCCAGGCGGTGCGACGCCTTTGGCCCGGCGCCAAGTACGCCATCGGGCCGGTGATCGAGAACGGCTTCTACTACGACTTCGCGTTGCCCCACGGGGCCCACTTCAGCGACGACGACCTCGAGCGCATCGAGGCCGAGATGCGGGCGATCGTCAAGGAGGACCAGCCCTTCGTGCGCGACGAGCTCGACCTCGAGCACGGCCTGGCCCTCTTCGCCGACCAGCCCTTCAAGCAGGAGATCATCACCGCCGTGGGCGACGGAGCCGACGAGGTGGACGCGGCCGGCACCGTGGTCAGCACCTACCGGAACTCCGACGACTTCGTCGACCTGTGCCGGGGACCGCACGTGCCCACGACCAAGAAGCTGGGCCATTTCAAGCTGATGCGGGTGGCCGGGGCCTACTGGCGGGGAGACGAGAAGCGAGAGCAGCTCCAGCGCATCTACGGCACCGCCTGGGAGAGCAAGGCAGCCCTCGACGCCTATCTGCACCAGCTCGAAGAGGCGGAACGGCGCGACCACCGCAAGCTCGGCGCCGAGCTCGACCTCTACAGCTTCCCCGAGGAGATCGGTTCGGGTCTGGCCGTCTTCCATCCCAAGGGGGGCACCATCCGCCGGCTGATGGAGGAGTACTCGCGTCAGCGCCACGTCGAAGCGGGCTACGACTTCGTCAACTCGCCCCACATCACGAAGGCCAGCCTCTTCGAGGAGTCGGGACACCTCGACTGGTTCGCCGACGGCATGTATCCGCCCATGGAGCTCGACGGGGGCACCCGCTACTACCTCAAGCCCATGAACTGCCCGTTCCACATCCTGGTGTATCGGAGTCACCAGCGCTCCTACCGGGAGCTCCCCATGCGGCTCTTCGAGTTCGGGACGGTCTACCGCTACGAGAAGTCCGGTGTCCTCCAGGGCCTGACAAGGGTGCGGGGTATGACCCAGGACGACGCCCACATCTTCTGCACCCGCGAGCAGATGGACGCCGAGCTGGTGCGCACGCTGCGCTTCGTCCTCGACCTGCTGCGCGACTACGGCCTCAACGACTTCTACCTCGAGCTCTCGACCAAGCCCCCGGGCAAGGCAGTGGGCTCGGACGAGGACTGGGAGGTGGCCACCGAGGCCCTGCGCACGACCGCGCTCGAAATGGGGCTCGAACTGGTCATGGACGAGGGGGGCGGCGCTTTCTACGGGCCGAAGATCTCGGTGCAGGCCCGCGACGCCATCGGCCGTACCTGGCAGATGTCGACCGTGCAGCTGGACTTCCAGCTGCCGCAGCGCTTCGGGCTCGAGTACGTGGGCGCCGACAACGCCCGGCACCGGCCGATCATGATCCACCGGGCCCTGTTCGGCTCGGTGGAACGGTTCATGGCGGTGCTGATCGAGCACTACGCGGGAGCGCTGCCGACCTGGCTCAGTCCCGAGCAGGTGCGGATCATCCCGGTCACCGACCGCAATGTGGACTACGCCTGGTCGGTGGCGGCGGCGGCCAAGGAGGCCGGATTGCGGGTCGAGGTGGACGAGAGCGGCGAGAAGCTGGGCGCGCTCATCCGCCGGGCCAAGCTGGCCAAGATCCCCTACGTGGTGGTGGTCGGGGCCGACGACGAGGCCGCCGGCTCGGTCGGGGTCAATCGGCGCAGTTGGACGACCAAACCCGAGCAGGGGGTGCCACTGGCCGCCTTCATCGACGAGGTGGTCGACGAGGTGGCACGCCGCGGACTGCCCGAGGACCGGGCTCCGGTACCCGAGCCCGCCCAGGGCTCCTGAGGAGCGGGCGCCGCGTGAGCCTCGAACACCTGTGGGCGGGGTGGCGCCGGGACTACATCGTCGAGGCCACCGAACGCGAGCGGCAGGGGGGGATCTCCCACGATCCCTCCGAGTGCGTGTTCTGCCGCCTGGCCGAGAGCGGGCCACCGTCGGAGGACAACCTGGTCGTCTGGCGGGGCGAGTGCACCTTCGTGGTGATGAACGCCTACCCCTACGGCAGCGCCCACGTGCTGGTGCTGCCGCTGCGCCACGTCGGCTCGTTGCGCGACCTCTCGGCGGACGAGTCCAGCGAGCTCTGGTCGTCCACGCAGGGGGCGGTGGCCAGTATCGAGCAGGCCTACGACCCCGACGGCCTGAACATGGGGGCCAACCTCGGCCGGGCGGCGGGTGCGGGCATCCCGGCCCACGTCCATCTCCACGTCTTGCCCCGCTGGTCGGGAGACACGAACTTCATGACCGCGGTCTCCGAGACGCGGGTGCTGCCCGAGACGTTGCAGCTGTCCTGGAAGAGGCTCACCGACGCCTGGCCCCGATAGCGGCCCGACGGCACGGCCGGCTCCGCTGCGGCCCGACCCCGGCCCCGGCCCCGGCCCCGATTCCGGAGCGGGGGCGCCGGCGGGACCGGCCCCGGGGTCGGCACCTGCGACGGCGACGGTCGGGTCGGTGGCGACCCGGCCGGCGACCGACCCTTCGGCGGCGGCGCCGGTGCCCCGGCCGGCCTGGCGCCGCGCCCTGCGCCGGGCCTGGCCCGCCATCCGCATCGTCGTCGGGTTCGCCCTGGTGGCGGTCGCCGTGTGGGTGCTCTCGTCGAAGGACTCGGAGCTCTCCGGCTTCACGGGCGTCTTCGACCACATGGACTGGTGGTGGGTGCCGCCGGCCTTTGCGCTCGAGCTCGGCTCCTACGTCGCCTTCGCCCTGATGCAGCGCCAGCTCCTCGTGGCGGGTCACCTGCGTCCCCCGTGGTGGGCTCTGCTCAAGGTGGCCTTCGGCGGCCAGGCGCTGACCAACTCGCTGCCCGTCGGCAACGCGGTGGCCTCGGTCTACAACTTCCGCTGGTTCCGGCGCTTCGGGGCGGACAACACGTTGGCCGTGTGGGCGATGGCGGGCACCTTGGTGGCCTCGGTCGTGAGCCTCTCGTTCGTGGCCATCATCGGACTGGGCCTGGCCACCGGCGAAGGATCGTCCTTCGACCTGGTCCCCGTCCTGGTCGGCGCCTTCGCAGTGGCCCTGGCCATCGGTTCGCTGTTCGTCTACGAGCGCCCGCTGCGCGCCGTCGTGTCCTTCATATTGCGGGCCTCGGTACGCCTGACCGGCCGACCCCACGGCGACACGCACGACGAAGTCGAACGAGCCCTCTCCTGGATGACCGCCGTGCGCCTCAGCTGGACGCAGATCGGATCCATCATCTGGTGGGGCAGCTTCAACTGGCTGCTCGACTGCGCCTGCTTCGCTCTCATGTTCAAGGCCATCGGGGCGCCCATCCCGTGGGGCGGGCTCCTGCTGGCCTACGGCGCCGGGCAGCTGGCGGCCAACCTCCCCATCACGCCCGGCGGCCTGGGTGTGGTGGAAGGCTCCATCACCGTGGCGCTGGTGGCCTTCGGGGGCGCGGAGTCCAGCACGGCCGACGCCGTGCTGCTGTACCGCATCATCTCGTTCTGGTTCATCTTGTTGCTCGGCTGGCTCCTCATCGGCGAACTGTCCCTCGAGGTGCGACGGGGTCGTTGGAACCGGGCCGCCCTGGGCAGCACGGTGGAGGCCGGGCCCGAGGCCTACGTCTCGGGTCGCCGGCGACGCCGACGGCCCGGCTTCCGGGCCACGCGCCCGGCCGCCGAGCCGGTCACCGTCTCCTCGAACCCCGACGAGGGGGCGACGGCGTGAGCACGAGTGGCCGGCGCCGCACGCCGGCGTGCCTGGTCGCCGCCGCCCTGGTCCTGACGGGGTCGTTGGTCCTCGGCGCCTGCTCGTCGGCCCGGTTCATCCAGGGCACGGCGGACGAGTCCTGCTACCTGGCCCTGCCCACGGCGGAAGACGCCGTGGGGCCGCACACCCACCTCGACGGGGTGCGCAAGTTCACCGTGGCGGGCCTCAAGGGGCCGGCGCCGAAGATCTATGACCGGTTGAAGGACGAGCTCTCGGCGAAGCAGACCGTGTGCGTCGCCGCCTACAGCGGGCACTTCACGTCCGACGACGTCCACAAGCCCTTCGGACGCCCGTCGGGCAAGTTGGCCGTCGCGGTCGTCAAGACTCCGGGCAACGAGCTGCTGGGCACCCTCATTTTCCGGGACCTTCCCCTGCGGTTCCAGCACACCCACCCGTTCTGAGTTCTGCGGTCTCTTTGACGTGCCGAGAGCACGGATCAGGCGGCGGGTTCCATGCGCTGACGTCCGCCGGACCCGACCGACCAGAGCGACCGGAGCGGCCAGAGCGACCAGACCGACCGGAGCGGCCAGAGCGACCGGAGCTACCAGAGCGACGGGCCAGCGCCGAACCGCCCACGTAGCCTTGTCGGGTGCCAGCCGACGCCTTCTCCGCCGGGGCGCCCATCCTGTTCGCGACCCTCGCCCTGGTCTGGTTCGTCGTCGTCTTCGGCTCCCTGGCCATGCTGATCGTGGCCATCGTGGACATCGCCCGCCGGCCCGATTGGCAGTGGAAGCTGGCCCGCCAGGAGAAGCTCCTCTGGATCCTGCTCGTGGTCCTGATCAACATCTTCGCCGTTCCCGCGCTGATCTACTGGTTCAACATCCGCAAGAAGCTCATCGCGGTCGAGGAGGCCGCAGCGCGGGGCGAGTTCGGACCCGGTCACTGGGTCTTCGGCAACTGGGAACCGGGCCCCGGTGCCGTCCCCGGGTGCACGCCGGGATTCGGACCCGGCGCCGGTCCGGGTGGCCCCCGACCCGACTGGTACCCCGACCCCGAGGCGCCAGGGGTGGGTCTGCGCTGGTGGGACGGCACCCGCTGGACCGACCACGTCACCCCGATGACCCAGGGGATGGTGCCCCCGACCGCCTGAACCCCGACCGCCTGAACCGCGACCCAGCCCGACCCGCCCGCCTACCCCTCCACCTTCGGGATCGACGCCATCAGATGCTCGGGCACCGGGTCGTAGTGGTCGTACTCGACCGAGAAGGAACCCCGCCCGCCCGTCAACGCCCGCAGGTCCACGGCGTAGCGGGTCAGCTCGGCCGAGGGCGCCGTCGCCGTCACGGTCTGGTATCCCTCCACTTCCCCTGCGCCCGTCCCCACGATCCGAGCCCGCCGGGACGACAGGTCACCCAGCACGTCGCCCTGGCACTCGTCGGGGATGGTGACCGACAGTCGGGCGATCGGCTCGAGCACCACCGGCGCCGCCGAGGCCATGGCCGCGCGCACGGCCTGGGCGGCGGCCATCTTGAAGGACACCTCGTTGGAGTCGACCGAATGCGCCTTGCCGTCGTCGACCGTGACGGCCACGTCGACCACGGGGTAGCCGTACAGGCCGCCCTGGGCGAACGTCTCGAGGACGCCCTTCTCCACCGCCGGGATGTACTGGCGTGGGATGGCCCCGCCCACCACCTCGTCCTTGAACTCGAAGCCCGCCCCCCGGGGCAGCGGCTCCAGGCGCAGGTGGCACACGCCGAACTGTCCGTGCCCACCAGATTGCTTCTTGTGCTTGCCCTCGGCCGCCGCCGCAGCGGTGATGGTCTCGCGGTAGGGGATGCGCAGCTCTTCGCGCTCGACGTGCACGTTGCACTTGCGCGCCAGCCGCTCGAGCGTCACCGCAAGATGCACCTCGCCCGACACCCCGAGCAGCGTCTGATGGGTCTCGTCGTTGCGCGACACCGTGAGGGAGGGGTCCTCGTCGCACAGGCGCCCGAGGGCCGACATCAGTTTGTCGTCGTCGGCCCGGGTCGCCGGCCGCACCGCCACCGACAGCGCGGGTGCACCCAGCGTCGGGCCCGGCACCACGATGGGCTGGCCCTTGACGGCCAGCGTGTCGCCGGTGCGCGTGCCGTTGAGCCGGGGCACGGCCACGAAGTCCCCTGCCGTGACGGTCGTCACCGGGGACGAGGCATGCCCGGCCAGCGCAGCCAGTGCGTGCAGGCGCTCCTCTTCCCGGGTCCGCGTGTTGACCAGCACGGCGTCGGGGGCCAGGGTGCCCGAGAGCACCTTGCAGAGCGACATCTTGCCGGTGTGCCCGTCGTTGAAGGTCTTGGCCACGGCGAGCACCACCGGCCCGGCGGCGTCGCAGGGCACCTCGACCACCTCGGCCGACGTCCCGGCCGACGCCAGGGCGGGAGGACGGGAGAACGGTGTCGGACACAGCTCCTCGATCAGGCGGGCCAGCCGGTCCACCCCGACCCCGCTCGCCGCCGAGCAGCACAGCACCGGGAACACCGCCCCGGCGGCCACGCCCCCCGCCAGCGACTTCTCCAGCTCTGCGTAGTCGATGGTCTCGCCGTTGAGATAGCGCTCCATGAGATCGTCGTCGCCGACCACGATGCCCTCGACGAGATGCTCGTGCACCGTGTGCTCCTCGTCGACCAGGTCGTCGGGGATGGGACCCTCATGGCCGACGGGCGGCACCGTGCCGTCCACCGCCGAGCCGGCCGCCGGTACGTCGTAGTGGGTGGCGGTGTCGTCGAGCAGGTCGATGACGCCGTGGAAGTCGGTTTCGTGGCCGATCGGCAACTCGACGGGGGCCACGCCCGCCCCGAAGGTGGCCCGGATCTCGGCCAGGGTGCGGTCGAAGTCGGCCCGCTCGCGGTCGAGCTTGTTGACCACGACGACCCGGGGCAGGCCGAGCCGCGCCGCCGCCCGCCAGGCGTCCACGGTCTGGGCCTGCACTCCGTCGGTGGCGCTGACCACGACGACGGCCAGGTCGACGGTGGCCAGCGCGGCCAGCATCTCGCCGGCGAAGTCGGCGTAGCCGGGCGTGTCGAGCAGGTTGACCTTGACCCCGTTGACCTCGAAGGAGGCCAGGCTCGTCGAGAGGGAGAGCTGGCGCGCCATCTCCTCGGGCTCGAAGTCCATCACCGTGGTGCCCTTCTCGACGGACCCCCGCCGGGCGATGGACCCGGTGGCCGCCAACAAGGCCTCGGCCAGGGTGGTCTTCCCCGCACCGTGATGCCCGACGAGGGCGACGTTGCGGATGGCGGTCGGGTCGTGTGGCACGGGTGTCCCTCCCCAGTACGGCGTGAGGACCTGGAGTTTACGACCGGCCCCGCCGGCTCGCTCGGGCGGCTCGGCGCCCCGTCTGCCCTGCCCTCTGGGCGGTCACCCCGCGGGTCCGCCGGACCGCTGCGCCGGGGAGTCCCTCAGGGCGACCCGGACCCCGACGGCGGCGGGGTGTCGAGAGCGGACGCCGACTCCTCGCGCGCGGCGGCTCGAGGGTCCGAGCGGTTCTGCTGCGCCGCGATGGCGGGGTCGTAGGCCCGCACGACGGAGAGCCGCCAGAAGACGGCCAAGGTGTCGACGAGCAACGACCACACCGCCCGGACCGAGATGGTGCTGGTGAAGCGCTCCTCGATGCGCACCGGTGCCTCGACGATACGGGTGTAGCCCAACCGCCGGGCCAGGACGAGAAGTTCGAGGTCGAGGGCGAAGCGGCTCTCGCGCAACAACGGCAACACGTCCGCGATCACGGCGCGGTCGACGAGCTTGATGCCGACCTGGGTGTCCTTGACGTTGAGTCGGAACAGGAGATGGATCAGCCGTTGGTATCCCCACGAGTACAGGCGGCGCAGGGGCGGGTAGTGGACCGACGACCCGGGATGGCGCTTGCTCCCGATGATGATGTCGGGGTGTTCGGCCTGCATGACCGACACGAAAGGGGCCAGGAACTCTGGTGAGATGTCACCGTCGGCGTCGATGAACCCGAGGTAGCGTCCCCGCCCCATGCCCAACCCCTCGCGCAGGGCGTGGCCCTTGCCGACGTGCTCGAACTCGAGTCGGCGCACGACGCTCTCGGGAAAGCCGTCGAGGGTGAACGGGCTGCCGTCGGTGGAGCCGTCCGAGACGGTGATGATCTCGAAGCGCATCTGCGACGCGTCGAGCACCCGCACCATCTGGGCCACCGTCGTCCGCAGCCGCTCACCGGGGTTGTAATACGGCACCACGATCGTGACGTCGAGCGAGGGCTCGGGAAGGACCGGTGCCACGTCGGGTGCTTCCCCAACGCTCGTCGGCTCCAGGCTCGTCGGCTCCACGCTCGTCGGCTCGGACACCGGCACCATCACCTCACGTCGTGACACGCGTCGTCGTGCGCGTCGGGGGCGTTTCGCCGCAGGCAGGCTATCGGACCGCTTCGCCCCTCCCGTGGCCCGCAGTAGCCGTATCCGCCCGAGACCGCCGAGCCCTGGGAGTTCGATGTCGAGCCCGCGACGCCGTGTGTCGTCGCCGTCACCGTCGGGACGGCTCCTTCCTGGCGTGACTTGTTCCTGGCGTGACTTGTGACTTGTTCCAGGCGTGACTCGGGCTGACGAGGGTCGAGGTGGCCTTGGCCAGCGTGACGGTGAAGGTCACCCCGCCCGACGGCACCATGGACCGCGAGTGCTGATCCGCCCCCGTTCTCGGTCACCGTGACCGCCGTCGTCTTGGTGCTGACGCGGGCCGGGAAGGGGGGTGCTCAGGGCGGCGGCAGCCAGCTGGGTGCCGGGAGGTCGAGGCGGCGGCCGGAGCTGCGCACGGCTAAGGCGCTGCGCCAGGTTCTTTTCGCGGTCACGCCGGCGTACGGCCGCCCGCCGGCCCGAGATTCCCCCATTGCGGGTTGCAACCCCTCTGAACTGGGGGAGCGCCTCTCAGGCCGCTCGAGGGTATGGGGCCGGCCTCGGCCCGTGGACACGCGGTACCCCGAGTTTCCGTGACCCGATGATAAACTTTTGCAAACAGCACACCCGCTTCACTTCGGGTGGGCGCATCACGAGGAGTTCCATGTTCGACGGTCGTTGGCGAGCAGCGGTCGATCGGTCCACAGGTCCGGTCGGGACGGCGCTGCATCGCCGGGGTGTCACCGCTGACGTTCTGACGGCGACGGGACTCGTGTCGGCGACGTTCACCGCCGTGCTGATCGCCAGCGGGCACCTGCACCTGGCCATCGTGATGTTGACCGTGACCGGTCTGCACGACCTCCTCGACGGTCCCGTGGCCAAGGCGGCCGGCACGGCGTCGGTCCGCGGCGCGTTCTTCGATTCGGTGACCGACCGGGTGGCCGATGCCGTCCTCATGGTGGGAGCCGCCTGGTACCTGATGGACCGGGGCGAGGGTCATCTCGCGCTCCTTCCCGTGGCCATCCTGGCCGTGACCGCACTGGTGTCCTACGAGCGGGCCAAGGCCGAGTCCCTGGGGCTTTCGGCCAAGGGCGGCCTGATGGAACGGGCCGAACGGATCGTCCTGCTGGGCATCGCGCTCCTGAGTGCCACCTTCTTCGTCCCGGTGCTCTGGGTCATGCTCGTGCTCGTCTCCTTCACCGCGCTGGCGCGCTTCGTGCGGGTGTGGAACATGGCATCGGGTCGTGACAAGGTCGTACGCCGCCGTCTCGAGGCCCGGCGCAACGGCGGCGTCGACTCGCGCTGGCGCGCCTGGCGGGAGAGCCGCACCTCCGAAGGCGTCCCCCGGCGTGAACTGACTCGGCGCACCAGCACCACGGGCGAGCCGGTCGGCCGGTGGCGAGCCCGGCGCCAGGAGGCACTGAGCAGCCGGAGTGGACGCACGCTGCGCGAGCGTCGCAGGGTGGCCCGTGGACATGCGGACGGCACTGCGTCGGCGCCGAGGGCGAGCAGTCGGCGGGCTCGGCCCGGTTCCGGTCCGCCTTCCTGAGCGACCCGGCGTCGGCCTCGTCGTCGAATCCGTTCAACTGCGCGCCCTGTGATGCCTCCCCGATGAGCTTCGGCCGGTGAGCCCGTGGCGCGACCACGTCAAGTATCTGACCTATCGCGGCCTCGGCGAGGCGATGGGGCGGCTCCCCGCCCCGGTGGCCTACACGGCTGCCGCGGGCATCTCACTGGCCATGGCCTGGCGGGGTGGGCCCACCTTGGCCATGAACGAACGGCATGTGCGCCGGGTACTGACCAGCGAGTGCGTCGAGGGCATCGAGCCGGACCCCGCGCTGGTGCGACGCATCAGCCGGCGCACCTTCCGCGAGTACGCCCGCTACTGGGCCGACGGCTCCCGGCTGCCCTACGTCGGAGAGGACGGCATCAGGGCCCGGTTCCGGTTGGAATCGGGTGAGGAACATCTGCGCCAGGCCTTCGCACTCGGACGTGGCATCGTCATGGCCTTGCCCCATGTCGGCAGCTGGGAGTGGGGTGGGGCCTGGCTGGCGCTCGAGGGCATGCCGATGACCGCGGTGGTCGAACGGGTCGAACCAGACGAGCTCTTCGCCTGGTTCCTGGCCCAACGGGCCGACATGGGCCTGACCGGGATCCCACTGGGCGAAGGTTCGAGCGCCGGGCTGTTGCGTGCCCTCAAGGCGGGCAACATCGCCGGGCTGGTGAGCGACCGGGATCTGGTGGGCAACGGCGTGGAGGTCGAGTTCTTCGGTGAGAAGACGACGCTGCCCGGCGGTGCGGCCACGCTGGCCCTGCGTACGGGGGCGCCGTTGCTGCCCGTGGTGGTCTACTCGGGCCCAGGTGACTGGCACACCGGTGTCGTCCACCCCCCGCTCGACACCGAACGGCGGGGCTCGTTACGCGACGAGGTGACGCGGCTGACCCAGGAGCTGGCCCACGTCTTCGAGGGTGACATCCGGGCCCACCCCGAGCAGTGGCACCTCTACCAGCCGAACTGGCCCAGCGATCCCCGGTAGGTCGGCCATGAGGATCGCCATGGTCTCCCCGTACGCGTTGACCCGTTGGGGCGGCGTGCAGGGTCAGGCCATGGGCCTGGCTCGTGCCCTGCGCGCCCTCGACCACGAGGTCGTCGTCCTC
Source organism: uncultured Acidimicrobiaceae bacterium (assembly GCA_963754445.1). Taxonomy (GTDB): domain Bacteria; phylum Actinomycetota; class Acidimicrobiia; order Acidimicrobiales; family RAAP-2; genus Bog-473. Next base: position 1,146,969 of record CAVWFT010000001.1, read on the forward strand.
GGACCGGCCGACGCCGACGTGGCCATTCCCGACGCGGTGGGGGAGCACTACGTCTTCGGCCGACCGACCGGTGTGGCCACCAACGGCTCGGTGGCCCCGGTGGCGCTGGCGCCGGCGGCGCCGGTTCGGGTCGAGCGGTACGTGCGATCGGGCCATTTCGACGTCGTGCACGTCCACGAACCCTTGGCCCCGCTGGCCGCCTACGGACTGGTTCTGCGGCCTCCCGCACCGATGGTGGCGACCTACCACCGGGCCGGCGTCAGTCGGGCCCTGGCGCCGCTGCGGCCCCTGGCCTCCTACGTCGGCCGCCAGATGCGCGTGCGGGTCGCGGTGTCCGAGGAGGCCCGCCGGACGGCTGAGCGTGCGGGCGGGGGCGAGTTCGAGGTGCTGTTCAACGGCATCGAGCTGGGTCGTTTCGAGTCGGCGGTACCGGTGCACGATCCACAGGGGCGTCCGGTGATCGTGTTCGTCGGCCGTCACGAGGAGCGCAAGGGCCTGGCCGTGCTCCTCGACGCATTCGATCGTGTGGCGCCGCCGGCCGTTCTGTGGATCGTCGGCGACGGTCCCGACGGGGAGGCCCTGCGACGCCGCCATCCCGACTCCGAGCGCGTGCGCTGGCTCGGCGCCCTCGGCGACGAGGAGTTGGCCGCTCGTCTCGCGGGGGCGGACGTGTTCTGTGCGCCGGCGGTGGGTGGAGAGTCCTTCGGCGTCGTCCTGCTCGAAGGCATGGCTGCGGGCTGTGCCGTCATCGCCTCCGACATCGCGGGCTATCGGTCCGCCGCGGGAGCGAAGGCCACACTCGTCGAACCCTCCAACGTCGCCGCGCTGGCCGCGGCGCTGGGGGAGGCGCTGGCCGATGCGTCGGCGGCGGAGGGTCGTTCGGATCCTCGAGCCCTCGCCGCGGCGCGCCGACACGCCGCGGCCTGGTCGATGGACACCCTGGCCGAGCGCTACGTCGAGATCTATCAGCGGGCGTTGGTCGCGCTCTGACCGCGACGTCGGCATCTTCGTCCGGGGCGAGTCGCTCCACCCGCCCTCGATCCCCGATGAACGTCTCGCAGACGAATCACAGCGACAAAAAGGCCAGCGACACGGACCTTTCCCGGCCCCTGGGACCGAGGGGTCCGGCACGGGTGCTTTAGGCTGGCTGGCCCATGGCTGACTCGACCGACTCCCCGCAGACCCCTTCGCGATCGTCCGGAGGCGGCGGAGGGAACGGTGCCGGGCGCTCCAGCGGCGCCAACGGCGGAGGCGGCAGTTCGAGCAATCGCAATCGAAATCGAAATCGGAACCGCAACAGGAACCGCTCCGGCTCCGGCTCCGGTGGCGCCGGCGCGAAGACGACCGGCTCGGGCGGCGGTCAGGGCGCCCGTCCTCAGAAGAAGGCATCGGGCGGAGGCGGGGGGCAACGACAGGGCGGCGGCAACCGCAGCGGCGCCAACCGGTCCCGTTCGCGTGGTCAGGGCGGCGGAGGACAGAGGACGAACCAGTCCCGGAGCGCCGTGGCCGTTGCCCCGGCTCCACCCCTGCCGCCGATCGAGGTGGAACCGAGCCTCGGGGCATCGAAGATCTTTCCGGCCGAAGTCGCAGGCAATCGTCGGCGAGCCGTGCTCCTGTGTGCGGCGACGGCCGCGGTACCCGCCGTCCTCATCGGCGCACTCCTGGGGGTGGCGCTGAATTTCGTGCTGGGGATCGTGGCACTGCTCGTCGTGGGCGCCGCCTGCATGCTCGCCTTGTGGCGCGCCGCGCCCACGTTCGCCATGCAGCGCATCGGGGCGCACGCGGTCGAGGAATTCGAGCATCCACGGCTCTTCAACGTGACGGACGGTCTGTGCTCGACCTTCGGCCTGGCCATGCCCACACTGCACGTGCTCGACGACGACGTCCCCAATGCATGCGCACTGGGCCGCGATGCCCGACGTTCCGAGCTGGTCGTCACATCGGGCTTGCTCCGGCTGCTCGACCCGATCCAGCTCGAGGGGGTCATCGCCCACGAACTCGCCCACGTCAAGAGGGGCGACAACGGGTTGTCCTGTGTGGGCATCACTCTGGCCACCTTCCTCGGCGGCGAGCGCATGCTTCGTCGGTGCGTCGGGACCAACCGCGAATACCGGGCCGACGTCGTCGGCGCCTCCGCGGTCCGCTACTCCCGCGGCCTGCTCGACGCCCTCCAGCTCATGATGGCCGCGCCGGACCCTGGGCCAGGATCGTTCTTCGGCGCCGCGAGCCGATTCGGGCCGACCCGCTGGGTCTGGGTGGACCCGTCGGTCGGTCACCGGAACGAGGCGCCCGTGCCTGGCGATCTCGATGTCACCCCCGTCCGGGCCGCTGCGCTGAGCGAGTGGTGAGAGCGGCCCGTTTCCCCTCGTAGACTGGTTCCATGACCACCGGAACCTTCACCGTCAAGCGGGGGCTGGCGGACATGCTGCGCGGGGGCGTCATCATGGACGTCGTCAACGCGGAGCAGGCGAAGATCGCCGAGGACGCCGGGGCCGTGTCCGTGATGGCGCTCGAGCGGGTGCCGGCGGACATCCGCCGCGAGGGCGGCGTGGCCCGCATGAGTGATCCCGCCCTGATCGAGGGCATCATCGACGCGGTCACCGTGCCGGTGATGGCTAAGGCCAGGATCGGCCACTTCGCCGAGGCCCAGGTGCTGCAATCCCTCGGCGTCGACTTCATCGACGAGTCCGAGGTGCTCACTCCGGCCGACGAGGCGCACCACATCGACAAATGGCCGTTCGCAGTGCCCTTCGTCTGCGGAGCCACCAATCTCGGAGAGGCCTTGCGCCGCATCAGCGAAGGCGCGGCCATGATTCGCTCCAAGGGCGAGGCGGGCACAGGGAACATCGTCGAAGCCGTGCGCCACCTGCGTTCGATCCTCGGTGACCTGCGAGCCATCACCCAGGCAGACCCGGCCGAGCTGTACGGCTGGGCCAAGGAGCTGCAAGCGCCGATCGGGCTGATCCAGGAGATCGCTCGGACGGGGGCGCTGCCGGTGCCGTTGTTCTGCGCCGGAGGGATCGCCACGCCGTCGGACGCCGCGCTGGTGATGCAGCTGGGCGCGCAGGCCGTCTTCGTGGGCTCGGGCATCTTCAAGTCGTCCGACCCGGCCCGCATGGCGTCGGCCATCGTCGAGGCGACGGCGCACTTCGAGGATCCCGAGCACGTGGCCAAGGTCTCACGGGGTCTCGGGGAGGCCATGCGCGGCCTCGAGGCGTCTCAGTTCGGCGAGCACCTCGCCGACCGGGGGTGGTAGCGGATCTCCTGCGGCTCAGCGCCCACGTCTGGAGCGGCGGGAAATGATCGGAGTGCTCGACCTCCAGGGTGACGTGCGCGAACACCTGCGAGCCCTCGACGAGGTCGGGGTCGACGCCCGAACGGTCAAGTCCCCGACCGAACTCGACGCAGTTGCCGGCCTGATCCTCCCCGGAGGCGAGTCCACCACTCTCTCGATGTTGTTGGAGTCGACCGGTCTCTACGAGGCGATCGCGGAGCGCTTGGCGGAGTCGAGCCTGCCCGTCCTCGGGACCTGTGCCGGCCTCGTCCTGGTGGCCGACCAGGTTCTCGACGGCCGGCCCGACCAGCGGACTTTCGGCGCGCTGGACGCGGTGGTCCGACGTAATGGCTACGGGCGCCAGGTGCGATCGTTCGAGACCGACCTGGTGCTCGGTTCGGGTGAAGGTCCCCCCCTTCCCGCCGTCTTCATCCGGGCGCCCCTCGTCGTGTCCGTCGGTGACTCGGTCGAGGTCCTCGCCACCTACGAGAGCATCCCGGTCCTGGTGCGCCACGACACCGTGGTTGCCTCGGCCTTTCACCCGGAGCTCACGCCGGACCGCCGCATCCACCGCCTCTTCGTGGGAATCTGTGAGGACGCCGCGGTGGGCGCGGGCTCAAGGCGATCTCCCGGGTAGTCGACATACATCCAATGCGTCGTTACGTCCTCACCATCCGCTGTCCGGACCAGGTCGGAATCGTCGCGGCCGTGACCGGATTCATCGCCGACCGCAAAGGTTCGGTGCTCGAGGCCGCCCAACACGGCGATCTGGCGACGGGCAAATTCTTTCTCCGCATCGAGATCGTGGCCGACAGCCTGGAGAGCGACGTCGGCCCGGACCAACTCCGGGCCGCCTTCGAGCCCCTGGCGCGCCAGTACGCCATGGAGTGGAACCTGACCGATACCGACGTGCACAAGCGGGTGGTGCTCTTCGTCAGCAAGGAGGACCATTGCCTGGCCGACCTCCTGTACCAGTGGCGCTCGGGCGAACTCGAGTGCGACATCCCTTGCGTCATCGCCAATCACGATGACCTGCGCGAGATGGTGGAGTGGTACGGGATTCCGTTCCGTTGGGTGCCGGTCGGAAAGGCGGCGTCCGAGAAGGAGGCCGCGTTCGCCGAGATGGAGTCGATCGTCGACGAGGTGCGGGCGGACGTCGTCGTGCTCACCCGTTACATGCAGATAATCCCGCCGTCGATGTGTGCCAATCGGCCCGGCGGCATCATCAACATCCACCACTCGTTCCTCCCGTCTTTCGCCGGGGCCCGCCCCTACCACCAGGCCTTCGATCGCGGGGTGAAGCTCATCGGGGCCACCTGTCACTACGTGACGGCGGACCTCGACGAGGGACCCATCATCGAGCAGGACACCCGGCGTATCGATCACGCCGACTCGGCCGAGGAGTTGCGTCGAGTCGGCCGGGACATCGAACGCACCGTGCTCGCCCGCGGCCTGCGTTGGCACATCGAGGACCGGGTGCTCCTCAATGGCAACAAGACCGTGGTCTTCACCTGAGCAAGGGCGACGCTCTCCCGGTCCCGGCCCGAACCGATCCGGGCTTTCCGGCGTCTCTCTCCTCGATGCGAGCCATCCGAGCGGTTGCAGCCTTGTCGGCGGTCTGTGTCCTCTCCGTCCTCACCTCTGTCGCCGGTCCGGTGAGCGGAGCGGCACAGAGCAGGTCCTCCAGCGTTACCAGGTCCGCCCACCTCGCCTACCAGGGTTGTCCGGCTCGATCCGTCCTCCTGTCGGTGTCCCTGAACCGACGGGTCTTCGGCCCGGGCCAGGCCGTCCGTTTCCGGGTGCGGCTGCGCAACCTCGGGTCCATCCCGTGTGGGTACGCCGCAGGCCAGAACCCCGTGCAGGTTCGCCAGCCCTTCCGGGTCGGCCCGTGCAGCTCTCTGCCCCTGCTCGTGCGCGACCAGCGCGGCAATCAGGTGTACCCCGGGGCCGAGGCCATCAGCTGCCCGGCGATCTTCGAACCGGTTCTGGCGCCCCACGGAAGCCTCACTGCGGTGGGCACCTGGAGCAGGACCGAAGGCGGCCTGCGGCCGGCCCGCACCCCGACCGAGGCGCCCGCAGGGGACTACCACCTCATCGTCGGCACGGTCAGCGTCCCCTTTCGCCTGAAGCCTCCGCCTCCCGCCTCCTCGACGGCTCGGACGCCCTAAATCGTCCCGATCGCCTCACGGGTACACTCGAGGATCCTCCCGGAAGGGCGCAAGCCCAGGCAGAAGCCCTGCCGGTCCGGGAGCTGGTCAGGAAGGATCGGGGCAGGAGCGCATGTCGGGTCACTCGAAGTGGGCGACTACCAAGTACCGCAAGGGTGCCCAGGACAAGGCACGAGCCAAGGTCTTCGCCAAGTGCATCCGTGCCATCGAAGTGGCGGCTCGTGAAGGCGGCGGGGACGTCGACGCCAACGCCACCCTGCGTACCGCTTTCCAAAAGGCGCGGGCATCGTCCGTTCCGATCGACACGATCGAGAAGGCCATCAAGCGGGGGACCGGTGACCTCGACGGGGTGCGCTACGAGTCGATCAACTACGAGGGCTATGGGCCCGGCGGGGTCGCCATCATCGTCGAGACGCTGAGCGACAATCGCAACCGGACGGGCGCCGAGATGCGCAATGTCTTCTCCCGCAACGGCGGGAACATGGCCGAACCGGGCTCGGTGAGCTGGCAATTCGAGCGCAAGGGTATCGTCACCGTCGCCCTGGACAACGACGAGGACAAGGTCATGGAGATCGCCATGGAAGGCGGGGCCGAGGATCTCTCGAGCAATGGCTCCGCCTGGGTCGTCACCAGCGCACCCTCCGATCTGGAATCTGTTCGCCAGGCTCTCGACGGGGCCGGACTCGCACCCCAATCGGTCGACCTCTCGCTGGAGCCGACGTCCCTGGTCGCCGTGGCCGACGAATCCGAGGCCAAGAAGGTCCTGCGGCTGCTCGAGGCCATCGACGACCACGACGACGTCCAAGCGGTGCACTCCAACGCCGACATTCCCGACGAGGTCATCGCCTCCTTCGAGGGTTGACCAGCCGATCCTCCGGATCTCGGAGTCCGATCCTCGAGCCCGGATCCACCCCCCGGAGTGGAGCGCCCGACTAATCTACGAACAAATGTTCGTCTTGGGTATCGATCCGGGCCTTTCCCGCTGCGGCTACGGCCTGGTGGGTCGGGCGGAGGCCACGGGCGCCCTGCAGGCCAGGGCGGCCGGTGTCCTCGAGACGGATCCCGAGGCCGAACTGGCCGAGCGTCTGCTGGTGCTGCACACCGAGCTGACCAGGCTCATGGCCGATCTACGCCCCGATGTCGTGGTGGTCGAGCGCGTCTTCTTCCAGGTGAACGCCAAGACGGCCATGTCGGTCGGCCAGGCCAGCGGATTGGCCCTGGTCGCGGCCGCCGGGGCGGGCTGCGCGGTCGTGCAGTACACGGCGAACGAGGTCAAGCAGGGTCTCGTCGGCTACGGCGCCGCCACGAAGGACCAGGTGCAGAAAATGGTGGCCAAAGTGCTCGGCCTGCGCGCCGTCGGCGGACCTCCGGACGTGGCGGACGCACTGGCGCTGGCGGTCTGCCATCTGACCACGGTCCCGTTCAGGCGGGCCGTGGACGCTGCGTTGCTCGTCAGAGGAGGGAGTACGTCGTGATCGGGTTGCTACGGGGGCCGGCCGTGTTGCGCACGGGCGACGGCGAGGTGATCGTGGACGTGGCGGGAGTGGGGTATCGGGTCACGGTGACGCCGTCGACCGCGGTGGCGCTGGTCTCGTCCGGACCCAAGGTCGAGCAGACGGTCTTCGTGCACACGCACGTCCGCGAGGACGCCATCGTGCTCTATGGCTTCGCGCACGACGACGAGCGTCGGTGCTTCGAGGTCCTGCTTGGCTCGCACGGAGTCGGCCCTGCGCTCGCCCTGGCCATCATGGGCATCCTTTCGCCGGCCGCCCTCTCGACGGCCGTCCTCGAAGACGACATCGAGACCCTGTGCACGGTGCCCGGCGTCGGCCGCAAGACGGCGGCGCGACTGTTGATCGAACTGAAGAGCCGACTGGACCTCCCCGATCTGTCGCTCGACTCGACGGGCTCGTCCAGCGGGAGCGAAGGGGGCCGGGTGAGCACCCGCACGGCCCGTTCCGAGGCGCGGGCCGCTTTGAACGAACTCGGCTACGCCGCCGACGAGATCCGTGGTGCGCTCGACGGCCTGCGCGACGATGTCGGGGTGGAAGAGATGCTTCGCCTGGCTCTGCGCGAGCTCGCCGGCCGGTGAGCCCACGCGCCCGACGCGAGGTCTTGGCCACCGAAGGAGACCCGCCGGAAGGCTTTGACGACGACGCGCCGGTCGAGCCACGTGTCGTCGATCCGACCAGCTCGGATTCCCGGGAGGATCTCGAAGAGGTCGGGCTGCGTCCACGGGCCCTGAACGAGTTCGTCGGGCAGTCGCAACTGGTCGAGCACCTCAGCATCGTCCTCCAGGCCGCCCGCCAACGCCGCCAGGCCGTGGATCACATCCTCTTCGCCGGACCGCCCGGGCTGGGGAAGACGTCCCTGGCGGGGATCGTGGCCACGGAGATGGCGGCCGGTTTCCGCATCACGTCGGGACCCGTCCTGACGCGGGCGGGCGACCTGGCGGCGCTCCTCACCGATCTCCAGGACGGCGACGTCCTGTTCATCGACGAGATCCACCGCCTGCACCGCTCGGTCGAGGAGATGCTCTATTCGGCGATGGAGGACGGTCGCCTCGACATCCTGATCGGAAAGGGGCCCACGGCGCGGTCGATTCGCTTGGACCTGCCCAAGTTCACCTTGGTCGGGGCGACGACGCGCACCGGACTCGTCTCGGGCCCGTTGCGGGACCGCTTCGGATTCGTCGGCCGTCTCGACCTCTACGCACCCGAGGACCTCCAGGCCATCGTCGAGCGTTCGGCCCAGATTCTCCGGGTGCAGATCGACCGGGAGGGTGCCACCCGGATTTCGGAACGATCACGGGGTACGCCGAGAGTGGCGAACCGCCTGTTGCGCCGGGTCCGTGATTTCGCCGAGGTGCGGGGTGACGGGATCATCGACGGGCGGACCGCCAGCGAGGGTCTCGAGCTGTTCGGAGTCGACGGGCTCGGCCTGGACAAGGTCGACCGGGCCATCCTCATCACGCTGTGCACCCGATTCGGCGGCCAGCCGGTGGGACTGACCACGCTGGCCCAGTGCGTGGGCGAGGAGCCCGACACCATCGAGGACGCGTACGAGCCGTTTCTCCTGCAAAGCGGCCTGATCCAGCGCACGGCGCGGGGCCGGGTCCCGACGGATCGGGCGTGGGCTCATCTGGGACAGGAGCGGCCAGCGGTGACCGCTACCCCGCCCCTGTTCTGAAACGACCCGACGCCGCCGCCGACGGTTCCACCGCGCCCTGCACGATGCGATACCGTGGAAGGGTTGCACCAGAAGACGGAGAGAGGTGACCGATGGCCAGCCCGATGATGAAGCGTACGCCGCTGATCGCGCGCGGTCCGGTCCTGCCCTTCGCTCTCGGTGCCGGTGCCGGAGGCAGGTCCCGATTCATGGGGCCGGACCTTCGTCTCACCTGCCACTGACGCCGGCCCGCCACTTTCACATCAGCTGAGTTCCGGCCGCGCCGACGCGGCCCCCCGCTCCGGCTGATCCTGCGCACGCGACGCTCGGTCGTGCGCCCCCCTGTCCAACCGCACACCCTCCAAACCAGGAGAGCACCATGGGTGAACGCACCCTCTTCCCCAATGCATCGACCAAAGACACGCTGGCCTACTGCTGGACCCAGATGCGGCCCGATCGCGCCGCGTTCACCGGCTGCTGCGTCGCCATCACCCTCGGCACGCTGGCCAACGCCGTCGCGGCGCCGCTGATCTTTGCCGACCTGCTGGGACGGATCTCCGATCTCGGAGCCGGTCACGACGACTTGTCGTCCTTCGCGCCGCTCATCGTGGCCTACGCCTTCGTCCTCGTCGGGGCCACGCTGTTCGGCCGGATCGGCGGCTGGCTCAATTGGGGCGCCACATTGCGCTCCTTCGGCCGTGCCATCAACAACGGGTACGACCACCTCATCGGACTCAGCCACAGCTGGCACACCGATCGTCCGTCCGGGGAGGTCATCGCGACGTTGGAGACCTCGTCGTGGGCCTTCGTCGAACTGATCGACGCCATGGTCTGGGGGATCCTGCGGATCTCGGTGACCACGCTCGGTGCCATCGTGGTCCTGGGCATCGTGGCCTGGCCGGTGGCCCTGGTCATGGCCGCGCTCGTCGGCGTGTTCGCTCTCGTGCTGTTCCAGCGGATGGACAGGGTGGTCTCGGCCGAGAAGGCGTTCTCCGACGCCCACTCGCGGGCCACCGGCGTCGTGGCCGACACGATCGCCAACCTGACCACCGTGCGGGCCCAGGCGGCCGAGGACCGCGAACGGATGCACATCGACCGGCTGGTCGGCGACTCCCTGCAGGCTGATCTGCGCGCTCGACGCGTCTTCACCACGACACGGATCCAGATGGAGTCGGCGATGTCCTTCTTCAACTGGGCGGCCGTCGCCGTGGGCGTCGTCCTGGCCCTGCACCACGTCGCCGCGGCAGGCGTGGTCTACCTGATCCTCTTCTACGCCACGTTCGTGGGTACCAGCCTCGAGGAGTCGTTCGAGTTCATTCGTCTCATGTCCCGGGCGATCGGCCGTTGCGCCAAGTTCGCCGGAATCGCACTCACGAAGCCCGACATCGTGGACGCACCCGACGCACCCGACATGATCGTGCCCCGGGGGCGGGTCGAGTTCCAGGGGCTGGAGTTCGCCTACCGTGACGGCGCCCCGCTCTTCGCCGGCCTCGACCTGTCGATCGAGCCCGGCGAACACGTCGGACTGGTCGGACCCTCGGGATCGGGCAAGACGACGTTGACCAAATTGCTCCTGCGCTTCGCCGACCGCAACGGCGGACTGATCAGCATCGACGGGCAGGACATCGCCGGGGTCACACAGCACTCGCTGCGGCGCCACATCGCCTACGTGCCCCAGGACCCCCAGATGTTGCACCGAACCATCGCGGAGAACATCTGTTACGGCATGGACAACGGCGACGGTCCGGACATGGAGCTGGTGCGTGACGTGGGCAAGGCGGCCTACGTCGACGAGTTCGTCCGGCGCCTACCCGACGGGTACGAGACGGTTGTCGGTGAGCGCGGGCTCAAACTCTCCGGCGGTCAGCGCCAGAGGGTGGCGATCGCCCAGGCCATGGCCAAGGGCGCGTCGGTCCTCGTGCTCGACGAGGCCACGTCGGCCCTCGACTCCGAGTCGGAGTCTCTGGTCCAAGAGGCGCTGTGGCGGCTCATGGCCGGGACCACTGCCCTGGTGGTGGCGCACCGGCTGGCCACGATCGCCCGTTTGGACCGCATCGTCGTTCTCGACCAGGGACGCGTGGTCGAGCAGGGAACCCACTCCGAGCTCCTGGCCCGCGAGGGCGTCTACTGCCGCCTGTGGGCCCATCAATCGGGTGGCTTTCTGGCTGCGTGAGCAGTGCGGAGGGGCAATCAGCCTCTCCGCACCACGCGGTCAGCCTGTCGGAGCGGTCCAGGTGGCCGGGTCCGCTCCGGAACCCGAGATGTCCGCTCCGGGCACCGGTGTCCCCGACACCAGCACGAGTCCGCCGATGGGGGCCAGCGCGGCCAGTCCGTACAGCAGTCCGAAGAGCGAGTACAGACAGAGCAGCGCACCGAGCACGAGGGCCACCACACCGGCCGCCGTGCTCTTCCGACGGGCGCGCAGGCCCAGCTCGGATGCGGCGACGGCCACGACGAGCGCGACGCCGCAGAAGGTGGCGATCCACAGGGCCGGGTCGACCGAGTAGACGGTGTGGGTGACCGGGAGTCCCCGCTCGTCCAACTGGTGGGCGGGATTGACCTGGAGGGTCACGACGACGAGCATCCCGGCCGCTCCCCACACCAGCGCCAGGACCAGGCCGAGGGCGCGACGCCGGAACGAGCGGTGGCGGACGTGCGGCGAAACCCGGTCGACGGCATGGGCGGCCGCCACGGGATCGACGGCTGCCACGCCGCTCAGGCGGGACGGGACGTGGCTGCCATCGTGCGCATCGGGATGAACACGCGGAACGTGGTCGACCAACCGGGAGTGTCCACGATGTCGACGAAACCCTCGTGGGCTTCGGCCACCGACTTGGCGATGGCCAGGCCGAGCCCGGTCCCCGGCACGCCCATCTCGAGCGACGAGGCCAGGCGATAGAAGCGTTCGAAGAGCTGATCGCGTTCGGTCTCCGGAATGCCGGGACCCTCGTCGAGCACCTGGACCCGGGCATAGGTCTCGGCGTTGTCGACGATCACCCGCACCCGCCCGCCCCGGGGTGAGAACTTGATGGCGTTGGAGAGCAGGTTGCCGAGCAGCTGGTGGAGCCGGGTGGGGTCGCCGAAGATCGGGACCTCGCTGCCGGGCTCCATGGTGAGGACGATCCCGTTCACCTGCGCCGAGGTCTGCATGGCGTGCACGGCCTCGTCGGCGAGGAGGTTCAAGTCGAGCTCGGTGAAGGCGACCTTCAGCCCGCGCCCGGCACCGGGATCGGCCAACAGGTCCTCGGCCACCCGCTGCAGTTGTTCGGCATTGCGGTCGATGGTGGCCAGCATCCGGATCTGACTCTCGGTGAGGTCACTCTGGGCGTCGAGCAGAAGCTCGATGAAGCCGCGGATGGACGTGATGGGCGTCCGCAACTCGTGGGACACCGTCGCCACCACGTCGTCCTTCATCTGCGTGAGCTCGCGCAGCCGGTTGTTCTGCTCGATGAGAGACTGGGTCACTTCTTTCTGGATGGCAAAGAGCCGTTCCCGGTCAGCCGCCAGCTCCTCGCGCTCGGTCACGTCGATCGCCACCACCACGTAGCCGCCGGTCGAGGGGGTGAGTACGTCATCGAACTCGGTTCTGGTCTCCGGCGCCGCTCCCGGCTCCGGCGCCGACTCCTCCAGGCCGTCGTCCACGAGCGCACTGTCGGGGGTGGGAACGGGCAACGCACGCACCCGCACCACGCAGCGCCGCTGCTGTCCGTCCTTGCGGGTGGCGGTCCACGGGACTTCGGCCGCCATCTCCGCGTCCACGGGCTCGAGCGCGGTTCGCATGGCATCGATCGTCTGGCGCCGCTCGTCGATCTGGGCCGGATCGATGAAGTCGGCGATGGAGTGGATGCCCACCACCTCGGCCGCCCGGTACCCGAGGAGCTGTTCGGCCCCGGCCGAGAAGAACGTGACGGTGCCGGCAGGGTCGACACCCATGATCGCGCTGCCGGTGGCCGCCCGCAGGAGCGTCTCGAGCCGGTCGCGGGCGTAGTCGGCTTCGCGGGCGTTTCGCCGGGCGATGCGCGACTGCTGAGCCAGGTCTCCGAGGACGGCACGGTCGCGCGAGACCATGGTGTAGACGGTGGACGCGACGAGCGTGGTCACGGTGGCCATCACTGCGACCTCACGCCACTCGATCGTCGGGTACTTCGGTTTCCCCACCAAGAGCAGTGGAACCAGGAGCGCGAGATCGAGGCAGAACAGTCCCACCAGGAGATGGAGCCGTCGCCCGTAGAGCGCCAGCCACACAATGGGCAGGAGGTACATGACGACGAGGCCGGAATCGCTCCCTCCTTGTCCGTCGCGGATGATGGCGATGACGGCGATGTAGCCGATCGGGACGACGAGCCAGGCCCAGTCGGGCAGTCGCTCCCAGGGCAGCAGGAAGGCCGCGGCGATCAGGACGAAGAAGATGATGCCGGCGATGGCGATCTCGCGGTGGGCGTGGTGGGGGAAGGGGATTACGGCGACGAGGACGGTCCCGATGGCGACCAGCGCGATGACGGGCAGCCGGACGCGCAACGATCCGGAGAAACCAATGGGTAGCGCGGTACCGGGCATCTGCAAGTCGCGACGCCCCGCGGTGCCGGTTCGGGTTGTGGTCTGGTCGCTCACCGGCCCCGGGATCTGTACCGGTAGCCGAATCCTCGCACCGTCTCGATGGGGGAGTCGTCGCCCTCTTCCCAACCCAACTTTCTCCGCAGACGCAGCACGGCGTACTTGACCCTGCTGGTGGCCAGACCGCTGGGGTCGTCCCAGGCCAACTCGATGAGCTGGTCCGACGAGAGCACCTGACCCTGGTGTCGGCTCAGCGTGGCGAGGAGTCGGTACTCGGTGGGGGTCAGCACGACCAGCTTGCCGTCGATGCGCACCTCCTGGTGGGCATAGTCCACATGGAGCGTGCCATCGTCGAACGTGGTCACGGGGCCGTTCCGTGAGACCTGGCGCCGGCCGATCGCCTGCAACCGTGCGAGGAATTCGACCCGACTGAAGGGTTTCGTCAGGTAGTCGTCGGCCCCGGCGTTGAGGCCTCGCACCTTGTCTCGCTCCGTGCCCAGTGCCGTCAGCATGAGGACGGGAGTGTCGCTCATGTCCCGAATGCGCTCGAGGACCTGCCATCCGTCGAGGTCGGGCAGCCCCACGTCGAGCACGACGATGTCCGGCTGGCTCTCGTGGAACTGTCGGACTCCGTCCCGACCCTCCATCGCCTCGGCAACCGAGAAGCCCTCGCGTTCGAGGAGGGTCCTCAACAGCTGGCGAATGTCGGCCTCGTCTTCGATGACGAGGACCGAGGTCTGTCCATCTCGCATTGGTCTCGACTCTACCTGGGCAAATGCCCGATTCGATGGTTACTGAGCGGAAAAGGGATACCCAACATGTCGGCGCGAAACACCTGTTTGTTGACAAAAAATTGTTTTCAGTTTTCCTTGAAATGATGCGGTGAGGCGACGGATCGCCACACATCGGTTCCACGGCCCGCCCCGTCAGAATATTCCGGACGACAGGGTCGATGCCACGTTTGCCCAGGCCGGAGGCAACGGAGGTCGCAACGGCAAGGCGCCGGACCGAGGCCGCAGAGGCGGGGCGGGGCCGGGACCGGGGCCGCACGTGGGCGGCGCGGACCGATCAGTCCGGAAAAAAGAAAATCAGCGCAGCGACTTGGAGCGAAAGGTGCGCCGGCCTGGGTCGTCGGCTCCCCCCGGAAAGCTCCGGCCGACGACGGCCTGAAGCCGACGCACCTCTCTGTTGCTCCTACCCCCTCGGTGTTCCCCCGTGCGAGAATCCGTTCCCCTTCGTCGGACTCTCACGTGGTCGCCCCCCTCCGAACGACCGTCACCGTGAGGTTGCTGTACTGATGGTGCGTACTTTGAAGAGGAGGTGTCGCAACCCGGGCCACTTTGGGTTGCATTCCGGTTGCTTCAAGCGCCCGGGCCGACCATGACCGCCAGAGGGCACGACAAGAGCCGTTCTCCCCGCCGGGAGGCGACTGCACAGGGGCGCAGTGGGGGGAGTGTCGCTGCCCGGGAGACCGGGACCCCAGGCACTAGGGTGGCGCGTCGCAACCTCCCCAGGTCGAAGGATTTCCCATGACAGCAACCTTGGCGATCACCCACCTCGTGCTCGCCACCACCTCGAAGTCGAGTGGCTCCAACCCGCTCGTGACACTGGTCCCGCTCCTCGCCATTGGCGCGTTGGGCTACTTCTTCTTCATACGCCCTCAGCAGAAGAAGGCCCAGGCGGCCCGGCAGTCCCAGAACTCGGACATCGACGTCGGCGACGAGGTGCAGACAATCGGTGGCGTGATCGGCACCGTCCTCGAGATCCACGGTGACCGCTACACGCTGTTGACCGGCGCCCTCGGCGACGACGGGAACCTCGACGGTCCGCAGCCCACGCGCATCGTGTTCGTCCGTCAGGCCATCGCCCGCAAAGTCGAGCGTGTGCAGGACGTCGAGGTGGACGAGCCGGTTGACGACGTGCGGACCGATTCGTCGACCAACGGCAAGGTCGCTCCGTCCGCCGCCAGTGACGACATCGACGACGTCCAGGGTGATGCGTCCACGCAAGCAGAGCACCACGGGGAGGCTGAAGAGGCGTGAGCCCCAAGTCGGGGGGCGCGCCCAGCGACGGCAGCGGCGCAATCTCCTCATCAGCGTGCTGGTGGTGGTGGCGATCTCGATCGGCTCTTTCGCCGCGGTCTTCGCCGCGAAGTGGTCGCCCCGGCTGGGCCTCGATCTCGCCGGTGGGGTCTCGGTCGTCTACACCGCCGAGGGGCAGCACGTCTCGCAGTCCGATCTGGACGAGACGGTCAACATCCTCAACCTGCGCGTGAACGGGCTCGGTGTGTCGGGTGCCGAAGTGCAGTCCACCGGCAAGAACCAGATCTCGGTCTCGATCCCCGGCGTCACGAACGCGCAACAGGTGCTCCAGCAGATCGGTCAGACGGCGCGCATGTACTTCCGTCCCGTCCTTTGCTACGCCTATCCCCCAGAGGTCCCCAAGGGATCGAAGCTCAAGACCCTCCCGCCCAGCTTCGCCAACGTGCCGGCCTGCGGTTCGTCGTACGTGACGAACGCGACGACGCTGGCCGTCAACACCACCACGGGAGAACCGACCAACAACATCGGTCCCGACCCCCAGTACGCCGGGCTGGGCTCGACCAGTCCCGAGAAGCCGAACTACGAGAAGAGCACGGTCCTCCTGCCGGGCCTGCCCGGAAGCGACGCCTGCGGAGCGAACAACGTGCGCTGCGTCCTCGGCCCCAGCCAAATGACCGGCCATGCCATCGGAAGCGCCACCGCCACCCTCGACCAGACGGGGAAATGGGTGGTCGACTACACCTTGAACGGCGCCGCCAACTCGCATCTCTGGGACACCGTGGCGTCGGAGAACTTCCATTCCCTGCTCGGCATCGAGCTCGACGGTGTCGTGTACTCGGCCCCCCTCATCCAGCCGACCCAGGCCAGCTTCTCGTCCTTCGACGGCAAGGGTGAGATCTCGGGCAACCTGACGCAAACCGATGCCGACAATCTGGCTCAGGCCATGAACTTTGGCGCCCTGCCCATCACCTTGAAGGCTGCGACGTCAGAGACCGTCTCGGCCACTCTGGGTCACTCGGCGCTCGTCGCCGGACTGGGAGCGGGCATCGCCGGGCTGATCCTCGTCCTGCTCTACGTGCTCCTCTACTACCGGGCTCTGGGTCTGGTCGTCATCTCGGGTCTGCTGCTCACCGCGCTGCTCCTCTGGGCGATCATCTCCGCTCTCGGGCACACCTCGGTGGCCCCCAGCTTCGACCTGGCCGGCATCACCGGGTTGATCGTGTCGATCGGCATCACCGTCGACTCGTACATCGTGTATTTCGAACGGTTGAAGGACGAGACCAGATCCGGGCGCTCCGTGCGCACCTCGGTCGACCGCGGCTTCAAGAGCGCCTGGCGCACCGTGTGGGCGGCCGACTTCGTCTCGCTCCTCGCCGCGCTGGTCCTGTACTTCGTGGCGGTCGGCAACGTGAAGGGCTTCGCCTTCTTCCTCGGGCTCTCGACCATCATGGACATGGCGATCACGTGGTTCTACACCCGGCCCCTCGTCATCCTCCTCGGCCAGAGTGAACGACTGCAGGGTTCGGGTGCGTTCAGCATCGCCACCGGGCTGGCGGCGGGACCGCAGGGTCCCGAGCAGTTCCGGCGCCTGCCGTCGGGCGCGGCGGCCGGAGGTGGAGGCTCGTGAGCCGGCGCCGCAAGGGAGGCCCGGACGAGGAGAACGAGAGTTCGCTCGACGACGTGCCCGAGGAGGAGGTCGAAGCGTTCGAGGAGGGCCTCGACACCGAGGACCTGGACGAGGACGAGCTCGTCACGGTCGACGACGCGGCCCGGGCGCTCCTGGCGAAGGGACCGAAGGGTCACGGGCCGATCGCTCGCCTCTACCGGGGTGAGACCCGATTCGACTTCGTGGGCCGCCGGCGCATCTGGTTCGCCATCTCCACGCTGATCATCGTGCTCGGCATCGTCTCGATCGTCCTGCGGGGCGGCCTGAATCTCGGTATCGAGTTCAAGGGCGGGACCGAGTGGACGATCGCTGCTCCCAACGTGACCCAGACCGAGGCGGCGAACGCCGTGAAGGGCACGGGCCTCATCGATCCCACCGTCGAGCTGCTGGGTACCGGGAGCAAGCAGACCCTCAACGTCCAGTCGGATCTCAACAAGCTCCCGTCGGACCAGCAGGACCAGGTGAGCTGCAACGTCCAGATCGCCATGCTGAAGCTGACCGGCTCCCACAATCCGACCTGCCCGACGGCGACGGCGTCCACGAATGCGACGACGACGACGACCGTTCCCTCGTCCACGACGACGAGCGCCGCGGGGGCCACGACCACCACGACCGCACCCAGCACGCAGGCACCGAAGGACGCGGTCGACAAAATCAGCATCACGACGGTCGGTCCGACCTGGGGCTCTTCCATCACGAACAAGGCCATCGAGGCCCTGATCATCTTCTTCATCGTCGTGGCCATCTACATCAGCATCCGCTTCGAGCCCAAGATGGCCCTCGCGGCATTCATCGCCATGATCCACGACGTGCTCGTGGCGGTCGGCATCTACTCCATCTTCAATTTCCAGGTGACCCCCGACACCGTCGTCGCCATCCTGACCATCCTCGGCTACTCGCTCTACGACACCGTGGTCGTCTTCGACCGGGTCCGCGACAACACGAAGGGAATCGGCGGGAGTGGGCGACTGACCTACCCGCAGCTCATCAACCTGTCGATGAACCAGACCTTGGCCCGCTCCATCAACACATCGGCCGTGGCCATCATCCCGGTGCTGGCCATCTTGGTCATCGGGGCCCAGATTCTCGGCGCCACCACCTTGCAGTCATACGGCCTCGCGCTCTTCGTCGGTCTGCTCTCGGGGGCCTATTCGTCGATCTTCATCGCCTCACCCGTTCTCTGCATGATGAAAGAGCGTGAGGACCGCTGGCAGACCGTGGCCCAGCGCCAAGCCAAGCGGGGCGAAGACCAGGGGTGGTACTCCGCCGTCGATGCGGCCAACCTCACGACCAACATGAACCTGGCCGCCTCCGGTCAGGTGGGTCGCGCCGGTCGGGCGGCGACGAAGCCGCGTTCGGCTCCGGCGAAGCGCACGGGACCCATCCGGCCCGGTTCGGCCGGCCAGGCCGCCAGCGAGAGGAGCGGCAACAGCGGCGGCAATGGCAGCGGCACCCCCTCGGGCAACGGCCATGCCGACATGGACGGGACAGCCGGCGACTCGTCCGGCGCCTCTGCTGCGGAAGCCCCGAGCGGTGGCGTGAAGCCCCGCAAGGCCAAGGGCAAACGCCGCCGCTGAGGAGCCGCCACCCGCAAGACTCCGGCGGCCCCGGGCGCTCCCGACGCGGAGAAGCGCCGGGAAGCGGTCTGTCGGCGCATATCCTGGACAGATGGTGGCCCTGACCCGGGTGACGGCCGCTGCGGTCCCGACGGACGAGGGGACCGAGACGGCGCAGACGCACTCGCCCGAGCGCGCCCTGGGCGAGCTGATGGCGCCCCTGCTGGCCGAGTTCGCCCGTCACCGTCCCGAGGACGACACCGCGCTGATCGTCGAGGCCGGCCGGACGGCGCAGACGGCGCACGAGGGCCAGTTCCGGCGTTCCGGCGAGCCGTACATCACCCATCCCGTGGCCGTGGCCACCATCGTGGCCGAGCTGGGCCTCGACGCCCAGACGGTTGCCGCCGCGCTCCTCCACGACGCCGTCGAGGACACCGGCCTCACGCTCGAAGCGATCGAGGCGACCTTCGGCGACGGCGTGGCCAAGGTGGTCGACGGCGTGACCAAGCTGGACCGCCTGCAGTTCAACTCCAAGGAGGCGCAGCAGGCGGCCACCATCCGCAAAATGCTCGTGGCCATGGCGGACGACTGGCGCGTCCTGTTGATCAAGCTCGCCGACCGCTTGCACAACATGCGCACGCTCGCCGTGATGCCCGAATGGAAGCAGAGGCGGACGGCCCAGGAGACCTTCGACGTCTACGCGCCGCTGGCCCATCGTCTGGGTGTGCAACAGGTGCGCTGGCAGCTCGAGGACCTGGCCTTCGCCACGCTGCACCCGAAGCGCTACGCGGAGATCGAGCAGATGGTGGCCGCTCGGGCTCCCCAGCGCGAGGAGTACCTCGAGCGCGTGCTCGTGCACGTGCGCAAGAGGCTCGAGGAGATGGGTATCGAGGCCGACGTCACCGGCCGTCCCAAGCACCTGTGGTCCATCTACGAGAAGATGGTCGTCCGGGGCAAGGAGTTCGACGACATCAACGATCTCGTCGCCATCCGGGTCGTGGTCGACTCCGAGAAGGACTGCTGGGCCGCCCTCGGGGCGATCCACGCCATCTGGGCTCCCGTGCACGGGCGCTTCAAGGACTACATCAACACGCCCAAGTTCAACATGTACCAGTCGCTCCACACGACGGTCATCGGCCTCGAGGGCAACCCGGTGGAGGTGCAGATCCGGACGTCGGAGATGCACCACCGGGCCGAGTACGGCATCGCGGCCCACTGGGGCTACAAGTCGAAGGAGGACAGCTCCTCGGAGATGGCGTGGCTCCAGCGCATCGCCGACTTCGATCGCCAGACCGACGACCCCATCGAGTTCCTCGAGGCGCTGAAGCTCGATCTCGAGCAGGACGAGGTCTACGTCTTCACGCCCAAGGGCAAGGTCATCGCTCTGCCGGCCCGCTCCACGCCGGTGGACTTCGCCTACTCCATTCACACCGAGGTCGGGCACCGCTGCATCGGGGCCCGGGTCAACGGCCGCCTGGTGCCCCTCGAGACCCAGCTGTCGAGCGCCGACACGGTCGAGATCTTCACCTCCAAGTCGCCCACGGCCGGTCCGTCGCGCGACTGGCTGCAGATCGTCGCCTCCACCCGGGCCCGTTCGAAGATCCGTCAGTGGTTCAGCCGGGAGCGTCGTGAGGACGCCATCGAGAACGGGCGCGAGGAGCTGGCAAGGGCCCTGCGCCGTGAGGGCTTGCCCCTGCACAAATTGATGGGTTCGAGCGCGCTGCTCGAGGTGGCCGAGTCGATGAACCTGGCCGATCTCGAAGCGCTCTATGCCTCAATCGGTCAGAACCAGGTGTCGGCTCAGTCGATCGTCCAGCGCCTGGCCAAGATCATCCGCGGTGGCGAGCACGACGAGCAGTTGCCCACGACCGCGCTCCCGAGCCCGAGCCGGACCCGCCAGAGCCGGCGGACCGGCGCCGGCGTCTACGTCGAGGGCCTCGACGACGTGATGATCCACCTGGCCCGCTGCTGCACGCCGGTGCCCGGAGACCAGATCATCGGCTTCGTCACCCAGGGCCGGGGCGTCTCGGTGCACCGGGCCGATTGCGCCAACGCCACCGCGCTGGCCGACCGGTCCAAAGAGCGGCTCATCGACGTGGAGTGGGACCGCGGCAACGACAGCATGTTCGTGGCGACGATCGAGGTGCAGGCCTTCGACCGGGCCCGCCTGCTGGCCGACGTGTCGCGCGTCGTCTCCGAGCACCACCTCAACATCGTGGCCGCCCGGACGGCCACGACTCCCGACCGGGTCAGCCGGATGGCCTTCGACGTGGAGCTGGCCGACCCGACCCACCTGCATTCGCTCATCAGCGCGCTGAAGCACCTCGACGGGGTCTTCGACGCCTATCGTCAGCTGCCTGGCAAGAAAGTCTGAGCGCCCCAACGTGAAGAGCATCTCGTGACGGCGGGCTCGTCCGCGCCCCCGTCCCCTGGAGCCGCCCGCACCCCGACCGGCATGCACGACGTCCTGTGGCCCGAGTCCGTTCGTTGGGAGGACACCGTCGTGCGCTTCGCCACCATGGCCGAATGCGCCGGCTACGGCCTCGTCCTGACCCCGATCGTCGAGCACGAGGCCGTGTTCAACCGCGGCATCGGCGAGAAGAGCGAGGTCGTCGGCAAGGAGATGTACGTCTTCGAGGACCGCGACGGCCAGCTCATGGCCCTGCGCCCGGAGGGCACGGCCTCGGTGGCCCGGGCCTACGTGCAACATCACCCGGTGCCGCCGTGGAAGGCCTGGTACGTGGCGCCGCTGTTCCGCCACGAGCGCCCCCAACAGGGGCGCTATCGCCAGCACACCCAGCTCGGCGTAGAGGCGCTGGGCGTGGCCGACGCCGACCTCGACGTCGAGGTCGTGACGCTGGCCCACGACTTCTTCTGGAGCCTCGGGCTGCGCCAGGTCACGCTCAAGCTGCACTCCATGGGCGACGCCACCTGCAAGCCGGGCTATGTCGCGCTGCTCGGTTCGTTCCTGGCGGCCCGGGTGGAGCAGCTCTGCCCGGCCCACCAGGTCCGGCACCTCGAGAACCCGTTGCGCGTGCTGGACTGCAAGACGCCCGAGTGCCGGGCCGCCACCGAGGACGCCCCGCACTTCCTCGACCACCTGTGCGACGCCTGCGCCGAGCACTTCGCCCGCGTGCGCCGGGGTCTCGAGGCCCTGGGCGTGGCCTACGTCATCGACCACCGGCTGGTCCGTGGCTTCGACTACTACACGCGCACCACCTTCGAGTTCGCCGCCGAGGCACTCGATGCCGCCCAGAACGGCATCGGAGGCGGCGGGCGCTACGACGGGCTCATCGAGGTCCTCGGGGGCGACCCCACGCCGGGCATCGGCTTCGGGATCGGCGTCGAGCGCGTGCTCCTGGCCTGTGACGCCGAACACGTCTTCTCCACCGACGCGGCCCTCGCCGGACATCCACTGCACGCCTACGTGATCGACACGGCCGGCGGCGAGGCATCCGTGGTCCTCACCGCGGAGATCAGGCGGGCCGGGCTCCGGGCCGATCGCTCCTACGAGAACCGGTCCATGAAGTCACAGATCAAGTCGGCCGATCGCTCGGGCGCCTTGGTCGCCTTGGTGGTCGGCCCCAAGGAGATCGAAGCCGGCACCGTCGGCTTCCGCCCGTTGCGGCGGGACGAGCCCCAGCGCGACGTGCCCCGCGCTGGTGTGGTGGCCGAGCTGAGGCACTTCGTGGAGAATGCGGACCCGACGACATGAGTGAGAGCCAGACAAGCCAGCAGAACCATCCGACCGCCATGCGCACCCACCTCTGTGGCGTGCTCCGACCCGAGGACATCGGTGCCGAGGTCCGCCTCTGTGGCTGGGTGTCACGCCGGCGCGAGCACGGCGAGCACCTCGCCTTCGTGGACCTGCGCGACCACTCGGGGATCGTCCAGTGTGTCATCGACCACGCCACCGACGTGCGCAGCGAGTGGGTGATCGCCGTCACCGGAACGGTGCGTCGCCGACCCGAGGGCACGATCAACCCCGAACTGGGCACCGGCGAGGTCGAGATCGGGGACTGCGTGGTCGAGGTGCTCAACGAGGCCGAGCCGCCACCGTTCTCGGTGGACGACCGGGCGGAGTCGGACGAGCCCGTGCGCCTGCGCTACCGCTACGTCGACCTGCGCCGTCAGCGCATGCAGCGCAACCTGCGGCTCCGGGCCCGGGTCAACGCGGCCATCCGCACCGCCATGGTCGGCCAGGGCTTCGTCGAGGTGGAGACCCCGCTGCTCTGGGCCCCCACGCCCGAGGGCTCGCGCGAGTTCTCGGTGCCGGCCCGCCTGCATCACGGTTCCTTCTACGCGCTGCCCCAGAGCCCGCAGCTGGCCAAGCAGCTGCTCATGGTGGGTGGCTTCGACCGTTACTTCCAGATCGCCCGCTGCCTGCGCGACGAGGATCTGCGGGCCGACCGTCAGTTCGAGTTCAGTCAACTCGACATGGAGTGCTCCTTTGCCAGTCAGGACGACGTGATGGCCTTCGTGTCCGAGGCCGTGCTCGACGCCGCCGAGGCGGCGACGGGGGAGCGTCCGCCCCCGATCGAGCGCATGACCTGGGCCGACGCGCTGGACCGTTACGGCACGGACAAGCCCGACCTGCGCTTCGGCATGGAGCTCGTCGACCTCACGCCCGCCTTCGACGGCACGGAGGTCAGGGCGTTCAGCTCGCCCACGGTCAAGGCGGTCGTCGTGCCGGCGGGCGCCGCGTTTCCCCGCTCCAAGCTCGACGAGCTCACCGACCACGCCAAGAAGGCGGGCGCGGCCGGACTGGCCTGGTTCCGGATCACCGAGGGCCCCGGGCTCGACGGCCCGCTGGCCCGACACCTCTCCGAGGCCGAGGCCTCGGGCCTCCTGGCCGCCACCGAGGCGGCGCCCGGAGACCTCGTCCTGGCCGTGGCCGACGAGTACCGCACCGCCTGCTCGGTGCTCGGTCTCCTGCGCAGCACGCTCGGCTCGCCCCCGGTCGGCCAGGGTCCGCATCGCTACGTCTGGGTGGTCGACTTCCCGATGTTCGAGGGCCACGGCGCCGACGGCAACCTCCAACCGGCCCACCATCCCTTCACGATGCCCTACCCCGAGGACCTGCCCAAGCTGACGACGGACCCCCTCTCGGTCCGGTCGCAGGCCTACGACCTCGTGCTCAACGGTTGGGAGCTCGGCTCGGGCAGCGTGCGTATCCACCGCAGCGACATCCAGGCCCAGGTGTTCAGCGCCCTCGGCATCAGCGACGCCGACGCCGAGGCCCGGTTCGGCTTCCTCCTCGGCGCCTTTCGCTACGGCGCGCCACCCCATGCCGGCTTTGCCTTCGGCGTCGATCGCCTCGTGGCCATCCTGGCCGGCGAGGAGAACATTCGCGAAGTGATCGCCTACCCCAAGACCCAGTCCGGATCCGACCCCTTGACCGGCGCACCGGCCCCGCTCCCCGCGGCCAGCCTGGCCGAGCTCGGAATCCGCGTCGTCGCCCCGCCCGCCGCCCCGGACCAGCCAGGCGCCGGCGCGCCGGCCTCGCCCTCGCGCTGAGCCCGAACGCGGAGCCCGGGACGGGGCGGCGGCCGTGAGCCTCTTCGAGGACGCCGCCGACCGGCGCCTGCGCCAGCGCGCTCCGCTGGCCGCCCGGTTGCGGCCGCGCACCTTCGACGAGGTGGTGGGTCAGGCCCACCTGATCGGTCCCGGGGCGCCGCTGCGTGCCCTGGCCGAATCCGACCGCGTCACGTCGTCGATCCTCTGGGGACCGGCCGGCACCGGGAAGACGACCCTGGCCCGCCTGCTGGCCGACAGTACGGCCAAGCACCTGGTCACGCTCTCGGCCACTGCGGCCGGGGTCAAGGACGTCCGCGAGGCCCTCACCGGCGCCGAGCAACGCTTGGGCGAGCGGGGGCAAGGGACGATGCTCTTCATCGACGAAGTGCACCGCTTCTCCAAGTCGCAGCAGGACGTCCTCCTCCCGGCCGTCGAGGACGGGCTCGTGGTCCTGATCGGAGCCACCACGGAGAACCCCTTCTTCGAGGTCAATCCGCCCCTGCTGAGTCGCGCCTCGCTCTGGCGCCTCCACCCGCTCTCGGCCGAGGACCTCGGAGCCCTGATCCGACGCGGCCTCGACCTGGAGGAAGCCGACGCCGATGACGACGCCGTCGACGCCGTCGTGGCCGCCTGCGAGGGCGATGCCCGCGCCGCGCTCACCACCGTGGAGGTGGCGGTGGCCCTGGCCCGCGCCGGGTCCGACGACCCCGGCGCTCGAGTGAGGCTCTCCATGTCCGACATGGCCAAAGCCCGTGACGGCCGTCTCTTCCACCAGGGGGCGGACGAGCACTACGACCAGGTCAGCGCCCTCATCAAGAGCGTGCGGGGATCGGACCCCGACGCCGGCCTCTACTGGATGGCCCGGATGCTCGAGGCGGGGGAGGATCCCCGATTCGTGGCCCGGCGCATGGTGATCCTGGCCAGCGAGGACATCGGCCTGGCCGATCCCCGCGCCCTGTTGGTGGCCGAGGCAGCGGCCCGCGCCGTCGAGTACGTCGGGCTCCCCGAGGCGGCTCTGAATCTGGCCCAGGCCGTCATCTACCTGGCCCGGGCCCCCAAGAGCAACGCCGTGGTCCGCGCCCTCGGCCTCGCCCAGGCCGACGTGCGCTCGGGTGTTCCTCAGGAGGTGCCCAGCCATCTGCGCGACGCTCACTACAAGGGAGCGGCCGCCCTGGGTCACGGCGAGGGGTACGTCTATCCACACGACGACCCCACCGGGGTGGTGGGGCAGCAGTATCGTCCAGATGCGCTCGAAGGACGGGTGTACTACGAGCCGACGCCGCATGGGGAAGAAGGTGGCGGTACGGACCGGAAGCGGGAGGCCGATTCGTGAACCGACGTCGAAGGGCGGGCCCCCCGCTCGCCGTGGCGCTCAGCGCCGTGCTGCTCGCCGCCGGAGCACTCGTCCTCGGGCTGGCCGGCACGGCGGGAGCGGCCGGCACTCCCCGAGCCGGGTTGCCTCAGGACGTGCCGGCCCTGCCGCACGGCACGACCACGCTCGGCGCCGCACCGAGCGGCCAGACCATGAACCTGGACGTGAGCCTGGCCGGGCAGGATCCGGCCGGTCTGGCCCAGGCCGTGGCCGCGGTGTCGACGCCCGGGTCACCGAGCTACCGCGACTACCTGACGCCGGACGAATTCGCCGCCCGCTTCGGGCCCAGCCCCTCGGAGATCGCCCAGGTGTCGTCGACGCTGCGCTCGGAGGGCCTGACCGTCGGCCGGCCCCTCGCCGGGAGCAGCCTGCTGCCGGTCAGCGGGACCGTGGCCTCGGTGGAGTCCGCCTTCGGCACCTCGATCGAGTCCGTGCAGGCACCGGGCACCAGCCGGGCTCTCGTGAACACCACGGCACCCACCGTCCCGGCCTCGTTGTCGGGTGCGGTGACCGGGGTGCTCGGCCTCGACGGCCTGTCTCGGGAGCGAGACATGCTCAAGGTGCACACCGGCGCCGGAGCCTCGGCGCCTGTCGCCGCCGCCAACCCACCCGGCGCGCCGGCGTCGGGCGGCGCGGCCGAGAGCCGCGTGGAGGGGCCGCATGCGGGAACCCCGCAGGCCTGCGGGTCGGCGGCTGCGGCGACCTCCGACTTTTCGGGGACCTACACGTCGACCACCATGGCGAACCTGTTCGGCCTCAGTGACCTCTTCGGCGCCGGACGGACCGGTCTCGGACAGACCATCGGCATCGTCGAATTCGAGCCCTATCTGAGCAGCGACTACAGCGCGTTCCAGAGCTGTTACGGGCTGAGCAACTCCATTCGCAACGTCTCCATCGACGGCGGGCCCGGCACGGGCGCCGGTGAGGGTGAGGCGGCGCTCGACGTCGAGATCGCCGGTTTCAACGCGCCCTCGGCCGCGTTGGTGGTCTACCAGGCGCCCAACGGCAACGACGCCGAGTCCTTGGACCTGTTCCAGCGGATCGCCAGTGATGACGCCGCCCAAGTGGTGACGACGAGTTGGGGCAACTGCGAGGCGACGCTGTCGGGGAGCGAGTTGGCGGCCGAGAACACCACGTTCTCCCAGATGACCATGCAGGGCCAGACCATGATCGCCGCCTCGGGCGATGCCGGGTCCGAGGACTGCTTTCCGAACGGGCCGTCGAACACGCAGCTGGCCGTCGACGATCCGGGCACCCAGCCCAACGTGGTCAGTGTGGGCGGCACCAGCATGACGAGTGCGTCGGCCGGTTCGCAGGTGGTATGGAACGACTGCAAGGCTCGCACCGCCCCCACGTGTGCCGACAAGATCTTCAGCGGGCAGAGTCTCGGCGCCACGGGTGGCGGCTACTCGTCGGTCTGGCCGCGGAATCCGGGTCAACCGACCGAGACGGGCGGCGGCACCAATCCGTGTGGCAACGGATCGAGCACGGGGTGCCGTTCCGTCCCCGACCTCTCGTTCCCCGCCGATCCCGGCGAGGGGGGCACCGTCGCCATCTACAACGGCCGCTGGTACGGCTTCGGCGGCACCAGCATCGACGCCCCCATGACGGCGGGGTTGCTGAGCGACACCAACCAAGGCTGTAACCGTCCCGTGGGGCGGGTCGGTCCCGCCCTCTACGAGTCGACCACGGGCGCCGACTACACCGATGTCACGGGCGGCCAGAACGATTTCACCGACACCAATGGCGGGCTCTTCACCGCCGGGACCGGCTACGACGCCGCCACCGGCCTGGGGACGCCCGTCGACCAGAACCTGTCGCTCGCCCTCCAGGGGGCCGGCGGCTGCCCGACCGTGACGGCGGTCTCGCCGGACACCGGGCCCGTGACGGGCGCGGGGGCCATCACGGTCCTGGGCGCCGGCCTGGCCAGCGCCACGACCGTCTCCTTCGGTGCGGAGGGCACGGGCACGATCCTCTCCAAGTCTGCCGGCTCCATCACCGTGGTGCCGCCCCACGCCTCCAAGCCCACCTGCGTGGACGTCACCGTCACCAACCCCCTCGGCACGTCGGCCGGGTCGCCGGCGGATCACTACGGTTTCGGCGGTGACCTGAGTTGTGGACAGGGCTACCGCTTCGTCGCCTCCGACGGCGGCGTGTTCACCTACGGCAGCGCCAGCTTCTGGGGCTCGACGGGCAGCATGCACCTGAACGCGCCGGTGGTCGGCCTGGCTGGCACGCCGAGCACGAACGGCTACTGGCTCGTGGCGTCCGACGGCGGCATCTTCTCCTACGGCGACGCGGGTTTCCACGGCTCGATGGGTGGCCAACGTCTCAACAAGCCGATCGTGGGGATCACCGCCACCCCCGACGGCGGGGGCTATTGGGAGGTCGCGTCCGACGGTGGCATCTTCGCCTTCGGCGACGCCGGCTTCTACGGCTCCATGGGCGGCCGGCCCCTGAACAGACCGATCGTGGGCATCGCCGCCACGCCGGACGGGCGCGGCTACTGGATGGTGGCCTCCGACGGCGGCATCTTCTCCTTCGGCGACGCCGGCTTCTACGGCTCCATGGGCGGGAAACCGCTCAACAAACCCATCGTGGGCATCGCCACGGCGCCCAACGGCGCCGGCTACTGGATGGTGGCCTCCGACGGCGGCATCTTCGACTTCGGGTCCGCCGGCTTCGACGGCTCGGCCGGCAGCATCGTGCTGAACGAGCCCGTGGTCGGCATGGCGGCGACACCCGACGGCGGGGGTTACTGGCTCGTGGCCTCAGACGGCGGCATCTTCTCCTACGGCGACGCCCAGTTCTACGGCTCCACGGGCTCCATACGCCTCAATGCGCCCATTGTGGGCATGTCGGCCACGTGATCCGCCTCCGGGACGAGGCCTGGCGCCGTTTTTGGCCCCGGTAAGCTGGCCGGATGGACGCCAATGGACTGAGGGCGGCCTTCACGCGCTACTTCGCCGACCGGGGCCACACCGTGGTCCCCTCGGCCAGTCTCATCCCGCACGACCCCTCGGTCCTCTTCACCATCGCCGGCATGGTCCCGTTCAAGCCTTACTTCTTGGGGGAGGAGGCGGCACCCTGGCCCCGGGCCACGTCGATCCAGAAGTGCTTCCGCACGCCGGACATCGACATCATCGGCACCGATACCTACCACTGCACCTTCTTCGAGATGTTGGGGAACTTCAGCTTTGGCGACTACTTCAAGGCCGAGGCCATCCCGATGGCCTGGGAGCTCCTCACCGAGGTGTTCGGCTTCGACGGTGACCGGCTCTGGGTCACCGTGCACGACAACGACGACGAGGCCGAACAGCTCTGGATCGACGGGGTGGGCGTGCGGCCCGAACGCGTCCAGCGCATGGGCGACGAAGACAACTTCTGGGCCATGGGCGAGACCGGCCCCTGTGGTCCGGATTCCGAGATCTTCTTCGACAAGGGAGCGACTTACGGCGCCGACGGTGGCCCCCGACACGGGAGCGACCAACGTTTCGTCGAGGTATGGAACCTGGTCTTCATGCAGTACAACCGGGACACTCAGGGCACGCTGACCGATCTGCCGCGCAAGAACATCGACACCGGGGCCGGCTTCGAGCGGATCCTGCCCATTCTGCAAGGCCACGATTCCATCTTCGACACCGAGCTCTTCGTGCCCATCATCGACGCGGCGGCCTCCGTCATCGGCACCGGCTACGGCAGTGACGAGCGCACGGACGTCTCGTTGCGCGTCCTGGCCGATCACGGCCGCGCCATGACGATGCTGGTGGCCGACGGGGTGCTGCCGGCCAACGAAGGCCGGGGCTACGTGCTGCGGCGGGTGGTGCGGCGCGCCGTGATGGCGGCACGCCGGCTCGGCGTGGACAAGCCGATCGGGCCGACATTGGTGCGGGCCGCCACCGAGGTCCTCGGGGAGGCCTGGCCGGCGTTGCTGAGCCAGCACGATCTGATCGTCAACGTCATCGCCCGCGAGGAGGCGGGCTTCGACCGTACGTTGCGGGCCGGCCTGGGCCGGCTGGAAGAAGCGTTCTCGACGGGAGCCAAGGTGCTGCCCGGTGACGTTGCCTTCACGCTGCACGACACGCACGGTTTCCCCGTCGAGCTGACGGAAGAACTGGCCCGCGATGCCGGAGTGGAAGTCGACCGCGTCGGCTTCGACGCCGCCATGCGCGAGCAGCGAGAGCGCGCCCGGGCCGCGGCGAAGTCGTCGCGGGCCGGGGACGAGGCGGCCTACCGCGCCATCCTCGATGCCGAGGGTCAGACGACCTTCGTCGGCCGTGGTCTGCACAACTACGAGGCGCCGGCCCGGGTCCTCGCCGTGCTCGAGGGCGTCGAGGGTTCGGTCGAGATCTTCTTGGACCGCACGCCCTTCTACGCCGAAGGTGGTGGGCAGGTCGGCGACACCGGCACCATCGTCACCGAATCGGGCATCGCCGACGTCTACGACACCGTGTACGCCGTACCTGGTCTGATCGTGCACAAGGCGCGCCTCGATGGCGAACTGGTGGCCGGTCAGGACGCCCTGGCCACCATCGACGGCGAGCGCCGCGAGGCCATCCGGCGCAACCATACGGCGACCCACCTCCTGCACTCCGCCCTGCGCACGGTGCTCGGCGACCATGTGCGCCAGCAGGGCTCGCTCGTCTCGCCGGAGTACCTGCGTTTCGACTTCTCCCACCATGCGCAGCCGACGCCCGAGGAGCTGGACGAGATCTTCTCGCTCGCCAACGCCGCCGTGCTCACCGACACCGCCGTCGAGACGACCGAGACGACCCGCGAGGACGCCGAGAAGATGGGGGCGATCGCCTTCTTCGGCGACAAGTACGGCGCCTCGGTGCGCGTGGTGCAGGCGGGGGCGACGTCGCTCGAGTTCTGCGGAGGTACCCACGTGGACTCGCTCGGTCAGATCGGACCCATCACGTTGCTCTCGGAGGGTTCCATCGGTTCGAACACCCGGCGCATCTTCGCGTTGACGGGGATGGCGTCTCTCGAGCGGGCCAAGGAGCGCGAGCGCCTGGTCCGGGCCGCGGCCGACCTGTTGAAGAGCGAGCCCGACGAGCTCGTGGCCGCCATCGGCCGCGTGATGGAGCGCCAGCGTGAGAGTGAGCAGCAGCTGGCCCGGCTGCGCCAACAGTCCAGCGAGGCAGAGGCCGGCTCCCTGGCGGCGCGCGCCGCCGCGGACGGCGGGGTCGTGGTGGCCCGTCGCGACGACGTGGACGGCAAGGACCTGCAGAGCCTGGCCCAGGCCGTGCTGCGCCAGGATGGTGTCCGGGCCGTGGTCCTCGGCGGTTCACCCGATGGCACCAAGGTGGCCATCGCGGCGGCCACCGGCGGTGAGCCCGACGCCGTGGCGTTGGTCAAGGCGCTCGGGAAACTGGTCGGCGGTGGCGGTGGTGGCAAGCCCGAGATCGCGCTGGCCGGCGGGAAGGATCCCTCACAGATCGACGCTGCCCTGGCCGAGGCGCAACGGCTCCTCAACGCGTGAACGAGGGCGGGGAGGGCCCCGTGTCGACGCGCGGGCGGGTAGCGGCCATCGACCTCGGATCGCGCCGGATCGGCCTGGCCTGCAGCGACAGCGCCCGTACGCTGGCCAGCCCGCGAGGGACCATCGAGCGCAGTGGCGACGCCGAGCGCGATCGCCGTGCCCTGGTGGAGGCCATCCGCGATTGCGAGGCCACCGCGGTCGTCGTCGGACTCCCGCTCAGCCTCTCGGGCCAGGCCGGGCCGGCCGCCCGCGCCGCGCTCGAGGAGGCGGAGGCGCTGCGCGTCCTGCTCTCACCGTTCGGCGTGCACGTGGAGACGGCCGATGAGCGCCTGACGACGGTCGAGGCCGAGCGCAACATGCGTGCGGCGGGCAGGACGGGAAAGGCGGCACGCAAGGTCGTCGACAGCGCGGCGGCGATGGTGCTGCTCCAATCCTGGCTGGACCGTTCATGACCGGACCCTTCGACGGCGACAACGGGGTATCCGAGCCCCCCGCAGGTGTGCCGGATCTCGAACCAGCATTCGTCGACGATGCGCACCAGGCACCCACGCGGGCCGCGCTCACGCGGGCCCGGTCGGCCCGGGTGCGCCGGCGCCGGCGCACCGTGGGCCTCGTGGCCGGTGCGGTTCTTGTCGTTCTGATGGGCTTCGTCGTCTGGTACGAGCTGGAGTCGCACGCATTCGGCCCGCCCGGGCGCCAGGTGGTCATCACGGTGAAGGAGGGCGAGGGCTCCGACCAGGTGACCGACGCCCTCAGCAAGGCGGGCGTCATCGGGAGCTCGCTGGCCTTCCGCATCTCCAACGTGTTCCACGGAACGCCCACGGTGGTTCCCGGCAGCTATGCCCTGCACGAAAACCTGTCCTTCTCCCAGGTGCGGTCGATCCTGGGCGCCGGACCCAACGTGTACCCGGTCGACGTCCATCCGGGGTTCACCTTGGCCGAAGTGGCCCAAGAGGTGGGCAGCGAGGTGCCCGGCCACACCGCCGGCGCCTTCACGGCCGTCGCCGACAGCGGAGCCGTGCTCTCGGAGTTCTCGCCGGCAGGGTCCCATGACCTCGAGGGCATGCTCGGAACCGGGAGCTACCTGGTGTTGCCCGGCGAGACCGATCTGACCCTCGTGCGCCAGATGGTGACCCGTTTCGACCACGATGCCACCGAGGCCGGCCTGAGCACGGCCTCGGCGGCCGCGCTGGGCCTGACCCCGTACCAGGTCATCGTCTCCGCCTCGGTGGTGGAGAAGGAGGGGTACTACCGCGTCAACATGCCCAAAGTGGCCCGGGTGATCTACAACCGTCTGGCTCGGGACATGCCCCTGCAGATGGACTCGACCGTGCTCTACGCCATCGGCCAGGACGGTGGACCGGTCACGTCGCAGGACCTGCAGATCGCCTCGCCCTACAACACGTACCTGAACAAGGGCCTGCCCCCCACACCGATCTGCATGCCGTCCGTGACCGCACTCAAGGCGGCGGTCGACCCGCCTCCGGGAGCGTGGTTGTACTTCGTCCTGGTGCAGAAGAATGGCGTCATGGCCTTCTCGGACACCTATGCCGAGCAGGAGGCCAACGAACAGCTGGCGAAGTCACGTGGCCTCCCCTGAGCGGCGCCCCCCGGCGACGATGTCAGAGGCGCGCGCCGCCCTCGGTGGGCGCGTCCGCATCGTCGGCGTCATCGGGAGTCCCGTGGCGCACTCGCTGTCCCCGGTGCTGCACGACGCCGCCTTCGCCGCTCTGGGCCTGGCGGACCAGTGGCGGTCCTTCGCCTTCGAGGTTCCTGCCGGCGCCGTCGAGACGGCGCTCGAGCTCATGCGTGGCGAGGACGTCACCGGGCTGTCGGTCACCATGCCCCACAAGGCCGAGGTCGAGGCCCGGGTGGAGGAATGCGCCGAGGTGGCGCAGCGACTCCACGCGGTCAACTGCGTGCACAATCGTGATGGGCGCATCTTCGGCACGAACACGGACGGACGTGGCTTCGTGGAGTCTCTCGCCCGCGGTGCCGGGTTCGACCCGTCCCGTCGCCGGTGCCTCGTGGTCGGGGCCGGCGGAGCGGCTCGTGCGGTGATCCTGGCCTTGGCCGAGGCCGGCGCCGCCGAGGTGGCGATCCTCAACCGGACGGCACATCGGGCCTCTCAGGCCGCCGACCTGGCCGGAGGGCGCGGATCCGTGGTCGGGGCCGACGTCGAAGCGGCCGTGGAGCGGGCCGAGCTCGTGGTCAACGCCACTCCGGTGGGCATGGCTGGACAGGCGGATGAGGAACCCCTGGTCCCGGCGGACCTCCTGCGCCCGGGTCAGGTGGCCGCCGATCTCGTCTATGCCCCGCGGCCGACAGCGTGGCTCAGGGACGCAGGGGCCCGTGGGGCCCGGACCCTCGACGGCCTCGGCATGCTGGTGCACCAAGCGGCCGCGCAGCTGACGCTCTGGACGGGCCGCGACGCCCCCCTGGAGGCGATGTGGGACGCCGCCGAACAGGCGAGTCCACGCGACGCAGGTTCAGCCTGACGCTGGGGGAGCGGCCGGCGGAGCGAGATCGGCCGGCCACAGCTCGGCCCGAGCCAGTGCCGCCACCGTCTCTTCGCGCAGCACCCGGGTCAGCGCGTCGCGTTGGGAGGGCACTGTGTGCAACATGACGCGTACGGTCATCGTGGTGGCATCGGCGCCGAGCAGCCCGACCAATTTGGGCGGCTCGGTGCAGTGTTGGGCGAACTCGGGCAGGGCGGCGACGCGGTGGGCGGCGGCGCCCATGACTTCGCGCACCTCATCGAGATCGGCCGCCGACGCGCCGGGCAGCACGAGGTCGACGACGGCGCGCGCCCACCCGCGCGACAGATTGCCCACCAGGCGAATATCGCCGTTGGGGATCGTGTAGATGGTGCCGTCGACACCTCGAAAGCGGGTCAGCCGCATCGACACGTCCTCGACCACACCGGTGATCCCCCCGACCAACACGGTGTCACCGATGTTGTACTGGTCTTCCATCGTCATGATGATGCCGGAGAAGTAGTCCCGGACGATCTGCTGGGCACCGAAGCCGAGGGTGGCACCGATGATGGTCGCGCTGGCCAGGAGCGGCGTGAGATCGATGCCGAGCATGCCCAGGACGATTCCGCCCGCCACCACGAAGACGAAGATGCGCCAGACGTTGGCGACCAGTCCCGACATGGTCGTCACCCGGGCGCCGGCCCGATCCGTCCCTCGTTTGGCCGCCGCCTGATCGGCCACCCGTTGGAGGAACCGGCGGATCACCTTGGAGCCGTAGCGGGCCACCAGGAGCGCCACGATCAGGACGAGCAGGATCTCGAGCGGTCGGACGATGAGGTCGGTGACGGTCGATGCCGTGTTGGGGCTGACCCCGGACTTGACGAGCAGGTGGTAGAGCCACCCACCCCCCTGATCGACCTGGTCCGACGCGCTCACCAGGGCAGGAAGCGGCGCCAGGGAGATCGGGTTCACGGCCGGTATTCTGTCCTCGAATCCGCGACATGACCACAATCGCCCGTACAAGCGTTGCCGCCCGGCGCAGCGTGCCCCCGTTCGACATCGTGCTGGTCCTGGCGACGCTCCTGGTGTCCTTCATCGGCGTCGTCATGGTCTACACGGCGACGAGAGGCCCGCTCTTCGCCCAGGGAGACGATCCGAAGACCTTCCTGAAGAAGCAGGGACTCTTCGTCGTGCTCGGGATCATCACCATGGTGGTGGTTGCCGTGCTCGACTACCGGCGGATCGAGCCGTTCGCCCTCGTGCTCTACTGGTTGATCGTCCTGTCGCTGGCCGGCGTCTTCGTGGTCGGGAGCAGCGCGCAGGGTGCGGCTCGCTGGTTCAGCCTCGGACCACTCCAGCTGCAGCCATCCGAATTCGCCGTTCTTGCGCTCATCCTGGCCATGTCGTCCTACTGCGCTCGGCGTGAGGAGGAAGGTCTGGCCTGGCGCGACGTCTTCCGGCTGCTGATCATGGCGGGCATTCCCATCGTCCTCGTCCTGCTCCAGCCCGACCTCGGCACGGCGATGATCATGATCATCGTGCTCCTGGTGATGTTGGCGGTGGCCGGGCTCCCCATTCGGATCCTGGTCATGCTGCTCATCGGCACGGTGCTCTTCGCCCTGGTGGCGGTCGAGGGAGGATTGCTCCACCATTACCAGATCGCCCGGCTCACCACGTTCCTCGATCCCAACCAGAAGAGCACGAATCCCTACGTGAAGTCGGCCATCTACAACGGCCAGCAGGCCAAGAACGCCATCGGCTCGGGCGGTCTGTTCGGGTCCGGCATCGGTCATGGCGCCCAGACGAATCTCGGCTACGTGCCCGAGCAGCAGACGGACTTCATCTTCACGGCCGTGGGCGAGCAGGTCGGATTCGTCGGCTCCGTCGGCGTCCTGGGCCTGCTCGGGGTCATCGCCTGGAGGGTCCTCCATGCGGGCGTGGTGGCCCGTGATGTCTTCGGTCGCCTGCTCTGTACGGGACTCTTCACCTTCATCGCCTTCAGCGTCTTCCAGAATGCCGGTATGACGATGGGCATCATGCCGATCACGGGGATCCCGCTTCCCTTCATGAGCTACGGGGGGACGGCGGTGCTGGTGTTCTTTGCGGCTGTCGGCCTGGCCCTCAGTGTCGGCGCCCGCCGCAAATTCAGATGACCGACATCGGGCCCGAGGCGGACGAGATCGAGGAGCACGCACCGGCCTTCCGAGTCATGGACGTCGAGGACGTGACGCTCGATCTTCCGGCTCAATACCCGTCCGTCACTCTCATCGAGGCGGAACCTCCGGGTCGCATGTTGGTCTTCCCGGTGGGAATGCCCGAGGGGACTGCCATGGCCCAGGCCATCCGGCGCATGGATTCGCGTCGGCCGATGACACACGAACTGTTCATGAATGTCCTCCAGCGGGCCCGGATCGACGTCATCGCCGTGCGGCTCATCGGGCGGGAGGAGGGCAACCTGTTGGCCGAGTTGGACCTCATGACGACCAGCGGCCGGGAGCAAGTCCCGTGCCGACCCTCCGATGGTGTCGTGCTCGCCTTACGGATGCCGGTGGCCGCCCCGATCCTGGTCGACGAGCGCTTGCTCGAACACGGTGGAGACGTCGACCCCTACGTGTCGCTCGACGACGAGGCGGACGAGACCGTCGCTTGAACAGCCTCGAGAGAGGAGGTCGACCGAGCGATGGCCAGGCTCACCCCGACGGAGCGAGGCGACGTCGGGGGCCCGTCTGTGCTTAGGTCTGCGCATGTGCGCGCTCCCGGTGAACGAGGCAGACCTGACTCCGGCGTGGCTTTCCGAAGTCCTCGAGGCCGAAGTGGTCGACGTGAAGGTCCTCGATCATGCGGTCGCCACCAACCAGCGGGTGCGCATCGCATTGCACTACGCGACACCGGGTGCCGGCCCCTCGTCGCTGTTCGTGAAACTGGCACCGCTCGATCCAGCCCACAAGGAGATGATCGGTGCCAGCGGCATGGGCGAGCGGGAGGCGTGCTTTTACGCCGATGTCGCCCCGACCCTGGACCTGCGGGTGCCGCGCGCCTATTTCGCGGCCTCGTCCGACGACGGCAATTTCGCCATCCTCCTCGAGGACCTCGCTGCCGCAGGATGCGGGTTCTCGGATGGCGCGTGGGGGGTGACAGCCGACGCCGCCGCCGTCGCCCTCGAGGAATTGGCCGCCTTCCACACCCGCTTCGAGGATCCCGCTGCCCGCACCGCCGTGGCGCCCTGGCTGGCGAACGCGCAGCCCACCCAGGCAGAGATCGCCGCCCAACTGATGCGCATGGTCCTCGACGAGAACGCCCACCTGCTCACGCCATCGTACGTGGCGATCGGTGAGCTGTTCGTCGCGCATCCGGCCCGGCTGGACGAACTCTGGAATACCGGACCGCAGACCTACATCCACGGGGACACCCACATCGGCAACGTCTTCCTCGACCGCGAGCGGGTCGGCTTCGTGGACTGGGGGCTGTCTCGGGTGAGCACCCACCTGCGCGACGTCAGCTACTTCCTCACGATGACGGTCGACCCGGTGGAACGTCGCCGGTCCGAACGGGAACTGCTCGGGCTCTACCTCGACGCCGTCCGGGCTGCGGGGGGCATGCAGATGAGCCTCGACGACGCGTGGTCGGTCCACCGCGTCCAAGCCAGCTATACCGTCGTGGCCACGTTCCTCGCCTTCATGCCGTCGTATGCCGGCCCGGACGCGCAAGCGCTCGGGCTCGCCCTGCGGACGCGGAGTGAGCTGGCCCTCGAGGATCTCGAAGTCGTCGACGCCCTCCGGAAGGCGATCCCGGCCTGAGGCCGACGGGAGGAATGTCGAGTCGACCGCGCTGCCACATGACGGTCAGCGCGGTGGACGGTCGACCCGCAGAACCGTGCCGCACGTGAGCTCGTGTCGGCATGCCGGCATGTCCTCCCGTGGAGGGACGCCAGCGCACGATCATTGCGTTCTCACTCGAAGCGCTCGCCATTTCGGCGACCGTATGTTTTCATGTCCAGTCGAAGCGACGAGCAAAGAGGAGGTGCACATGAAGATCCACTCGACGAACAGTCAGATGTTGATGCTGTGCGCCACCGCCGTCGCGGGCAATCCCGCTCTGCTGGGCTAACCAGCATCGAGTTCCCTGGCGAGCGCCACCGGCGCCGCCTCGTCATTCGCTCACGCCGCAGCGCGCCGGGCCCACTGTCACACCCCCCGTCAAGACTTCTCTTCTATCCCTCAGGAGCCACGATGCACCCCGAAACGTTACGCGCCCTCGCCAAGGCCAGACACGAGGACCTCCTCACCGAGCGCCGGCCCCGCGGGCAGCCAGCAGTCCGAATCCATGACCGGTCACCACGTTTCCACGGTTCTCGCCAACGCGTGGGCGCCGTCCTCATCTGGGCCGGCGCGCGCCTCGTCGGTGACCGCCGGGTGGCGGTCGAGCTTGTTCCCGAATAGCCCGATGTCCTTCCGTGTTGGTTGTCGGGACACGTAGGCTCGCAGCGAACACGCTGACGTAGGAGGACGACTTCATGGCCGATGGCGAAGGACACACCGTTATCAAGATCAATGCCATCACGGTGCCTGAAGGCGCAGGCGACGAGCTGGCCACACGATTCGCCGCGCGGGCCGGTGCCGTCGACGATCAGGACGGATTCGAGGGTTTCGAGCTCCTGCGGCCCACCGACGAGCGTCGTCAGTGGCTGGTGGTGACCCGTTGGCGCGACGAGGAGTCGTTCAAGGCCTGGGTGTCCTCGCCGGCGTTCGCGCACGGACACGCCGGCGCCGATCGACCGTCGCCCCATGGAGGACCCGTGTCCGTCTCCTCGGAACTCTGGTCCTACGAGGTGGCCGGCGGTTCGACGCCGTGAATGCCCGCCCGGGCGGCCGGTCTAGCTCGTGGGCCGCCCGGGATCATCCGGAACCGCCGCGCTAACTCGAGATTCCGACGATCGGTGCGTTGAGCCGCTGTCCGCCCATGGAACCCAAGAATGGCGGAGGCGTACCGCCCAGCGCCGTCGCGAAAGCGAAGACACCCCCATCGGCCGCGCCGAGGTAGTAGCCCCCGCTGGTGGTGGTCATGCCGACGATCGGCTTGGCCAGTCTGATCGAGCCTGTCGAGCCCCCGAAGCCGGCGCCCCCGAAGGCGAAGATCCCGCCGTCGGAGGCCACCAAGTAGTACTGACCGGCGCTGTTGACGGACATGCCAACGATCGGCTTGTTCAGGTGTTGGCCACCCATGGAGCCCTCGAAGGCGGCGCCTCCGTAGGCAAAGATCCCACCATCGGAGGCGACTTCGTAGTAGCCGTTCCCGTTCGGTGTGGTGCCGATCCCGACGATGGGCTTGACGAGTGCGTGGCCGCCCATGGAGCCATCGAAGGTGGCGTCGCCAAAGCTGAAGATGCCTCCGTCGGACGCCACGAGCCAATACCCGGAGCCGTCGGCGGTGACGGCCATGCCGACGATCGGGCGATTGAGGTGTTTGCCACCCATGGAACCGTAGAACTGGGCACTCCCGTAGCCGAAGACGCCGCCGTCGGACGCGACGAGGTAGTAGCCGTCCCCGGCCGGCATCGTCGCCATCCCCACGATGGGCGCATTGAGTTTCGTTCCACCGAGTGAGCCGTAGAAGGACGCGCCATAGTTGAAGATGCCGCCGTCCGCCGCGACGAACCGGTATCCGCTGCGGGCGATGGAGGCGGACGCGTTGAAGGGAAGAAATTGACCGCTGCCGGTCTCGTAGGTGCCGACAGCGACACACGCCCAATCGGCCAGGCAGTCGACGTCGGTGTAGAACGTGTCACTCGATCCGGTCTGGTCCGGTGTGTTCAGCTGCTGCGTCCAGGTCTCGCCGTTCCACGTGAACACGAGCGTGCCGAACGCCGGGCCCGAACCCGGTGCGGGCGCAAACTGACCGACCGCGGTACACGACGTGGTGCTGATGCAGCTCATGCCCCACAAGAATCCGGTGCTGGGCAACGCGGGCAGAGTGGCGGGGGTCCAGGCCGTGCCGTTCCAGATGGCAGCGGCCGTCTTCCCACCGGCTTGACCGGCCGATCCGTCCGCCGCGCAGAAGGAAGGACCGATGCACGAAACGGAGTGGAAGATCGCGTCGGGCACGGAGTTCAGCGTGGGGAGGGCGACCGGCGTCCACGCCGACCCGTTCCACGAGGCGGCGTACCCCTGCCCGATTACGGTCTGGGTCTCCGGATTGGTCACGCCCTCGGTCCCGACCGCCATGCAGACGGTCGGCTGGGCGCACGACACTCCGTAGGCGAACGTCTCGACGACTCCCGTGGGCACCGCAAGGACGCTGGTGCTCCAGGTGGCGCCGTTCCACTGCTCCACCAGAGTGGAAGCCGGTGAACCATTGGTGCCGCCGACCGCCATGCAAAAGCTCACGCTCGTGCACGAGACGCCGTCGAGGCCGGCCGTCGCCGGCAGGGTCGATGTGTCCTGCACGACTGACCATGCGGATCCGTTCCACTGTTCGATGAGTGGCGTCTCGACATGGGAGATCACGGCGTTCCCCACCGCGACGCAGAATTGGGTCGTCACGCACGAGATGCCGGTCAACTGCACGTTGGCCCCTGGAGCGTTCTCGATCGTCGGCAGGCTGACCTCGAGCCAGGTCGTGCCGTTCCACTCCTCGGAGAAGGGCGGTGACACCAGCTCGAGGGGTACACCGACCGCAAGGCAGAAGTTGGCGTTGACGCACGAGACCGCATTGTCGAGGGGGTCGGTCCCGGTCGGGGCGCCGGTCGTCATGTTGGGCATCTGGACCCAGTCGGCAGCGGCAACCGTGGAGCCGGGAGATCCGATGTGCGAGGTGACGCCTTGAGCCGGGCCGCCCAGGGCGGGGGCTGCGGCCAGGGCAAGTACACACGCGAACGAGACGAGCCCACACAACCTACGCATATCGCCCCCTTTTCGTGCGGCGTCGCACGAGTCCCTCGGATGCGCGTCCGACGACGACCTTATGCGGCCCCTGTGGGGATTTCGGACCACTGTTTACAAAACTTGTGCAAAAACTCAGACTTTTCTCAGCACGAGTGCAACAAGACCGGGAAAAGTCCTGATCATCCACCGTTTCACGCTGGGCGGCCACAGCCAGAATTGATTCGGGCCGCAGTCGGCCGGGGCCGCGTGGGCCACCTTCGGCTCACCGTGTTGCCGGCACCATGGGTCGTTCGCCGGGAGCTGCCGCCGCTCCGGCGGCGATCATGATCTCCTGGGCCTGGGCACCCTCGTCGGAGATGCGCAACAAGAGGGCGATCAGGATGTAGTTCGCGAGCAGTGAGGAACCCCCATAGGCCACGAAGGGCAGCGTGATGCCCGTGAAGGGAAGCAGCCTCACGACTCCGGCCATGATGAAGAAGGCCTGGAATCCGATGATGAGTGTGAAGCCGGCCGCCATGAGGCGTGAGAAGTCGGACCGAGCCGCCTGAGCGATGCGGAATCCCGAGCCCACCATCAGCACGAAGGCCATCACGACGGCCGAACAGCCCACCAGCCCCATTTCCGTGCCGATGGCCGCGAAGATCATGTCGCTGGTCAGCTCCGGGATCTGTCCCGTGAAGTGCGGCGCGAAGCCGAGGCCCGTGCCACCGACACCCCCGGTGCCCATGCTGAACCACGCCTCGGCCAACTGTGAATTGCCTTGGCCCGCCGCCGGCCAAGGGTTCTGCCACTGTTCGACACGCAGATGCACCTGCCCGAAGTACCGGGCGGCGATGTAGGCGCCGACACCGAAGAGGATGAGGCCCAGGACGAGGTAGCCGACCCGACCGGTGGCCACCCACAGCAGCCCGATGAAGAGCACGAAGAGCAGAGCAGCGAACCCGATGTCGTCTTCGAGCCCGATGACGGCCATGGCGGCTCCCCAGGCCACCAGGATCGGGATCAGCGGCCGGGGGTCCAGGAACAACCGATTGCCGATCTGGGCCGTCGGGATCGAGAGCATCTCCTTGTTCTCCGCAAAGTACGAGGCGAAGAAGATGCAGAGGAGGATCTTGGAGAATTCGACCGGTTGGAACGACAAGCTGCCGTAATGGACCCACAGGCGCGCCCCGAACTCGGGGGTGAAGAAGAGAGGTGCCACGAGCAGGATTCCTGCCGCGAGCAGGAGGAGATAGCGATACCGCTCGAGGTCGCGTGAGTAGCGCACCACGAGCAGCGTCAGGACGTAGAGACCGACGCCCAGGGCGATCCATCCCGCTTGTTGCTTGGCGTAGACCGGATTCCATCGGACAATCACCACGTAGCCGATGCCGTTGAGCAGCGCAGCCAGGGGCAGGACGACGGCGTTGGCGTTGGGGGCGAGCCAGCGGTTGGCCATGTGGGCCACCAGGGCCAGGCCGAGCACGATGCCGAGAAAGGCCCCGAGATTGTCCGGGACCTTGGACTTCTGCCCGAGCACCGCGATGACGTAGAGCGCCACGATCAGCAACGATCCGAAGATGAGCAGACCGAGTTCCGTACGCCTTTTTGGCTTCGGCCCGAATTGGTAGCGGGGAAACGGAGTGCGACGGGTTCGTGGCGCCACGGGCGAATCGTAGTGGCGAGGGGTACGATCTTCGGTGACACCCCGCCAGAGCGCCTCTCTGCTCTTTCCCACCATGACCCAGACGCAGCCCCAACCTCAGTCCCCGCCTCCGGCCGGGCTGCAGGCGGATCCCGACACCGGACTGCAGGTCGGAGAGGGTGCAATGGCCGAACTCGGCCGCCCGGTGACGCCGACCTACCAGCAGATCGAGGCGTTCGGCTACCAGCGCTTCACCAATCGAGAGCAGTCACGCCTCGACTTCGGCGCCCGGCTTCTCGATCTGGCTGAGGACGACGGCTTGCCGTTGCTCGAGCGGGCGAAGTTCCTCGCCATCTTCTCCGAACTGCTCGACGAGTTCTACCAAATCCGGGTCGCCGCGCTGGAGGATCAGGTTGCCGCCGGCGTGCGGACGCGGTCGGTGGACGGCTTGCGACCAGGCGAGCAGCTCTCCCTCATCAGGGGCTGGGTCGAGGACCTCGTGCGCCGTCAGGACTCGATCTTTCTGGACAAGATCGTCCCCGCCCTGGCCGGAGCCGGTGTCCGCTTCTCCGACTGGTCCTC
Organism: uncultured Acidimicrobiaceae bacterium; assembly: GCA_963754445.1. Classification (GTDB taxonomy): domain Bacteria; phylum Actinomycetota; class Acidimicrobiia; order Acidimicrobiales; family RAAP-2; genus Bog-473. The sequence continues at coordinate 1,189,335 of CAVWFT010000001.1, forward strand.
CCTCGACGACGACGACCGGGCGCATCTGGTGGACGTCTATCAGCGCCAGATCTACCCGGTGTTGACCCCCTTGGCCGTCGATCCGGGCCATCCGTTCCCGTATATCTCGAACCTCTCGCTCAACCTGGTGGTCGAGGTGCAGGACCCGACCTCGGGGGAGCGGCGTATCGCGCGGGTGAAGGTCCCGCCGGCGCTGCCTCGATTCATCGTGATGCCCGACGGTGAACGCTTCGTCCCGCTCGAGCAGGTGATCGCCGCCCATCTGGGCTCCCTCTTCGCCGGCATGACCATCGGTCATCATCATGCCTTCCGGGTCACGAGGAACGCCGACCTCGCTCTCGAAGAGGACGAGGCCGACGACCTGCTCGTGGCCATAGAGATGGAGTTGCGCCGCCGCCGCTTCGGCAAGGCGCTTCGCCTCGAGGTCGAGGCGGACACCAGCCAGGAGATCGTGGACCTCCTGGCCACCGAACTCGAGATCGGCCGCGACGGTGTGTTCCGGGTGGGAGCTCCACTCGACCTTTCGGGCCTCTGGGGCGTGTACGCACTGGATCGACCCGACCTGCACGCAGAAACCTGGACACCGATGACCCCGCCCCGGCTGGCGCAGGCGGCCCTCGACCCAGGCGAATTCTTCGCCATGCTGCGTGAGCGGGACGTGCTGGTCCACCATCCGTACGACTCGTTCGCGACTTCGGTCGAGGCTTTCGTCGAGGAAGCTGCGAACGACCCGGCGGTGCTCGGCATCAAGCAGACGCTCTACCGCACCGGGAACGACAGCCCGATCGTGCAGTCACTCATCCAGGCCGCCGAGAACGGCAAACAGGTGGCTGCCATCGTCGAACTGAAAGCCCGGTTCGACGAGGAGGCGAACATCAGCTGGGCCAGGGCCCTCGAAGAGGTCGGGGTCCATGTGGTCTACGGGATCGTCGGCCTCAAGACCCATTCGAAGACGGCGTTGGTGCTGCGGCGGGAAGACGACGGGGTCCGCACCTACTGTCACGTGGGCACCGGGAATTACAACTCGAAGACGGCTCGGATCTACGAGGATCTCGGCCTGTTGACCTCCGACCCCGAGATCGGGGCCGACGTCGGCGAACTCTTCAACTACCTCACGGGCTTCTCGAAACATGCGGACTACCGCCAGATCCTCGTGTCACCGGTGACCGTGCGCAAGCGGATCATGGCCATGATCGAGGAACAGGCCGAGGCCGGCCCCTCCGGCCGGATCGTGCTCAAGCTCAACGGCCTCACCGACGCGGCCATGATCGACGCGCTCTACCGGGCGTCGGGGGCTGGCGTGCAGATCGATCTGGCCATCCGTGGTCTCTGCCGACTGCGGCCCGGCATCCCCGAGCTCTCGGAGAACATCCGGGTCCGCTCCATCGTGGGCAGCTTCTTGGAGCACTCCCGTATTTACCGCTTCGGGGGACCGCCGGCCGATCCGGAGGCGGGACCGGGCCTGCCACTGCACTTCTACATCGGCTCGGCGGATCTCATGGGCCGGAATCTCGATCGGCGGATCGAGGTCGTCGTTCCCGTCCGCGACCCCGAGCTCCAGGCGCGTCTCTTCGAGGTGCTCGATCTCGTGTTCGCGGACGAGACCAATGCCTGGGAGCTCGGTCCGGACCGACGGTGGCGGCGAGTCCAGAACCGCCATGGCGTGAGCTCGCAGGAGCGACTCAAGGAGTTGGCCCGCGAGCGAGCCCGTCGGCGGGTCGAATCCGAGTTGCGGGTCGCCGACGAGGACGAGGTCAAGCCGACACCCTGAAGGCCCCGGGCCGTCGAGGCGGGTCACGGGGGTGGCAAATGTGCATCCCGACCCCAGGGCGCCGGTACGATGCGTCGGCATGGCGAGCAGTCCTCTGGCGGTGCGCATGCGCGCCATTGCGTCGACCAGGAGCTGGGTCTGGCCTGTGACGTCCGCCGTGGTGGCCCTGGTCGGGGTCACGGCGCTTGCGCTGGCCCACCGTGAGATCGACCTGGCCACGTACCTGTTGGGCGGGGCCAACGCCCATTCGAACAGCCTGTTCACGGTGACCCTGCCGGCGGACAATCTGGGCTTCACCTACCCGCCGTTCTCCGCATTGTTGTTCGCGCCGTTCGCACACCTGCCGCTGCGCGTCTGCGAAGTCGGATTCTCGCTGCTCAATCTGGCCGGCGTCTTCAGCCTCATTGCGGTGTCCTTGCGGGCGGTGGCGACGACGTTCGATCGTCGGACGATCCTCTGGTGGTCGCTGGCGCTCCTGATCCCCGTCCTGTTGATGGATCCGGTGCGCCAGACCTTCCTCCTGGGCCAGATCAACATCATCCTGGCCGTGCTGGTGGTGGCGGACATGACGTTGGACCTGCCCATTCCGCGCGGCATCCTGGTCGGATTGGCGGCGGCCATCAAAGTGACGCCGGCGATTCTCATCCCGTACCTGTTCCTGACCCGGCAGACACGTTCGGGTGGGCGCGCGCTCGTCACCTTCCTCGCCGCCGGCTCCCTGGCCACGCTGGCATCCCCGAGCAATTCGTGGCAGTACTGGACGCATTACATCCGCGACCCCCAGCGGGCCGGGATGCTCTCGTGGATAGGCAACCAGGGTCTGCTGGGGGCGATCGAACGCGGGCTGGGTCATGCCGTCACGACCCCGACGACCTTTCTCATCGTCGTCATGACGGCTGCGCTCGGCCTGCTGGTGGCCACCGGCGCGTATCGCAGGTCCTCGCCCGTCCTGGGCTTCCTCGTCGTCGAGGCCACGGAATCGCTGGCCAACCCGGTCTCGTGGTCCCATCACTTCATCTGGGTCGTCCTCCTCGTGGCGTGGCTGGCGCTGGCCGACGACCGTCCTCGCCACGGTGAGTGGTGTGCCCTGGCCGTGGCCGCCCTGTTCTGGGCGGCACCCACGTGGTGGGTGCCGCATGGCCCCGACGTCACGTACGCCGGGAGGGGTTGGCTGATCCCCGTGTCCGATGCCTACGTCATCCTCTTCTTGGTCCTGGTGATCGGGGCAGGGGTGTCGGTGGGCCGAGTCGCCGTGCGTGGGCCGGTGGTCCGTCGTCGAGAGGTGGCGCCCTCGGGAGCCCAAGCCTGAGTTCAGCCGCACCTCGGCTCGCCGGCCAGGGCGAGCAGTCGGGCGCCTTGGCCGAACCAACCCGGTGGGGACGACTGGGAGCGCGTGACACGCCAGCCGGTCACGACGTAGAGCTTTTGCGCGTCGCCCGGTAGGAACTCGCTCCGCACGACGCCGACGACATCGCGGACGCGTCCCCATGCCCCTCGAACGGCCTGACCGCGCGAGCCGAGCTCGGGTGAGACCTCGAAGGTGGATGCGAGCACGCTGCCGGGCACGGCCCGCTCCCGAACGGATCCGCAGAGCGACGCCACGGCTTCGAGGGTGAGGGTCGAGAACAATCCCTCCGCGACGAACAGCGTCGGCCGGTCACCGTCGTGACCGGCTGCCTCGAGTATCGCTCCGGCATCCTCGCGACTGAGATCGGCCGCGACGTAGCGCACCCCCGTGGACCCGATGCCCAGTGCGTCGAGTCGCCGACGTTTGTCCGCCAGGAGCTCGGGGAGGTCCACCTCGAACCAGGTCGTCGTCTTGCCACCGAAGCGGAGCGCCCGGCCGTCGTAGCCCGCACCGAGGAGCACGATCTGTTCGACCCCCTGCCCGAGCGCGTGGGCGACTTCGTTGTCGATGAAGCGCGTGCGTTCCTTCATGCCGAGGGGATGACCCCACGACACCCCCAAGGGGCCGCGGACGCTGTCCCCGAGGGCCTGCTCGCCGTGCACGTCACCCTCGGGCGTCGACGGACGCGTGCCCTCCAGGCGAGCTCGGTCGGCCGCCACGCGACGAGCCGACAATGATCGCCAGCCGGTCCGGCTCACCAACGATCCACTCAAGAAGTCGCAGCGTTGGGGCTGGTGGCCGCTTGGCGGGCACGGCCCAGGCGCAACGACAGATACGAGGCGCCCCCGAAGGGGATCGGCAGCCAGAAGTTGATGAGTCGCCAGCTCAGGACCCCGGCCGCGGCGACACCACCGGGTACGCCGAAGCGGGTCAGGACGGCCACGATGGTCAGTTCGACCACGCCGAGCCCGCTGGGCGTGAGGGGAATGACCGCGAGGATGTTGGCCAAGCCGTATGCGACCAGGACGTCGACGGGGTCGATGTGGGCGCCGAAGGCAAGGAGAAATACCCACAGAGAGAAGGAGTCGAGCAGCCAGTTCGCTGCAGCCCAGAGGCCGGCCCGAACGAGGAGCTCGGAGTTCGAGAAGAGAATTTTCATCCGGTCGGCGACTTTCTGGACCAGTGACGTCACGGTCTCGGCGCGCACGAAGGGCAGCCGGTCCGCCACTCGCTTGATGAAGGTGGCGGCATGCTTCTCACCGCGGGTCAGCAGATAGACCAGCCCGGCGAAGATGGCCAGCAACAGCACCCCGAGGATGGCGGCGAAACCGTAGAGCGGGTTGTAGCCCTGGAGCGGGATCGAGATGAGGAGCGCCAACCAGAAGATGATGTTCAGGACGACGGCCGAACCCACCCCTTGCACGGCGAGCCCGAAGGCGGCGGTGCTCCCCGACACGGTTCCTCCGGGCGCGCCGGGCTCGGTCAGCAGCCGGTAACTGGCGGCGGTCCCGGGGACCGTTCCTCCGGGCAGGGTGTGGCTGATGGCCAACGCCCACATGTTGATGCGAAAGATGCGGAACCGGTTCGGCGCGCCCGGGGACAGGACGGTGCGTGTGAGTTCTGCGTAAGCCACGAGCGCGCCGACCTCGAGCAGCGCGCCGAGAATCAACCAGAGGAAGTTGACATGGGTCAGCTGGTGCACTTGCTTGCGGGCGCTGGCCAACTCGGGCAAGAGGATGTACTCGCCGACGAAGAACAGCAGCAACACCATCAGCGTGATCTTCACGTTGCGCGGGAGGAACCGACGCCTCACCCGCGCCGGTGGGGGAACGGGTTCGTCCGCCGCGTGTGCTGCTTCCTCCATCGCATTCCCATGCTTGCACGTTCACTGCGTGAGAAAGCGCCTCTTGCGATGTCAAAGCTGCCAAGCTGGGCGCCATGGCCAACCCAGCCCGCCATACCTGGCGTTCTCGGCTCACAGGTAGCGCTGAGAGTCGCGGTGTTCCGCTGGCGACGATCGTCACGGCTGTTGCCGTCGTCATCGTGCTCTTGGACCTCAACGCGGCACTGATTCTGAGTCTCTGGGTCCTGCGGGAGATCGTCCTCTACGTGGTGATCGCGTTCTTCATTACGCTGCTGTTCACCCCCGCCACCCGCTTCCTCAAGCGAAGGCTTCACATGAGCCACGGGGGCGCGGTGTTGCTCGTGTTCCTCCTCGGGCTGATCGCCTTCGTGGGCCTCGTCTATCTGTTTGCCGAGCCCCTGGTCACGAGCGCCAGCCATTTCGGCAAGTCGATCCCGAACCTGATCAGCGAGGCGAAGAAGGGGAAGGGACCGATCGGCAAGCTGGTCTTCCAGCTCCATCTGCAGAAGTACCTCTCCGAGAACTCGTCGAAATTGTCGTCGCAGGTCATCAAGGTGCTCAAGCCGGCGACGGCCCTGTCGGTGGGCGCGGCGGCAGCATCGACCGTGATCTCGCTCGCCACCATCGCCGTCCTGACCTTCTTCACCATGCTCGAGGCGCCCCGCATGTGGCAGGGCTTCCTCGGCATGTTCCAACAATCGACGGCCGACCGGTTGGGTCGGGTGGTGGACGAGACCATCCGTTCGGTCACCGGGTACATGCTGGGGAACTTCCTCACCTCGCTCATCGCCGGGGTGGTGGTGTTCATCTCGCTCACGATCCTCGGCGTTCCCTTTGCGGGGCTGCTCGGTATCTTCGTCGCTTTGGTGGACCTGTTGCCCCTGGTGGGCGGACTGCTGGCCGGATTGCCGGTCGTGATCATCGCGGCCATCCACTCCGTGCCCGCCGGGATCATCATGCTGGTCATCTTCCTGGCCTACCAGCAGGTCGAGAACCACGTCCTGAACCCGGTGATCATGAGCAAGACGGTGCGTCTCAACCCGTTCTGGGTCCTCCTGGCCGTCCTCATCGGTGCTGCCTTGGGTGGGAAAATAGCGGGCGGCCTGGGTTCTTTCGTGGGCGCACTGATCGGAATCCCCGTGGGCGGAGCGCTGCAGGTCATCGTGCGAGAACTCAGGCGAGGACCGGACGACCTAGACCCCCTGCTCCCCGGAGAAGAGGACAGGGAACCGGTCGACATCTAGCCGGCCCAGCGGGCTCCGGCCGACTCTCCTCAGGCACGAACACGCGGAAGGTCCAGGTCGGCGGCACGACGAGTCGAGCTGCCCTCGCGACAGGCGCCCAGGTCAGGGCGGCGCCACCCCCTAGACTGCTGGCCTATGCGGCCGCTGGTTGTCATACCGACCTACAACGAGTCGGAGAACATCGAGCGCATGCTCCACCGGGTGACCGAGTGCCTGCCCTCGGCGGGCGTGCTGGTCGTCGACGACGGCAGCCCTGACGGCACCGCGGACCTCGTCAAGGCGGTGGCGGCGGAACTGCCCGACGTCCACCTTCTGGCCCGGACCGAGAAGTCCGGGCTCGGCAGCGCGTATCGAGCGGGCTTCGCCTGGGGACTCGAGCACGGCTACGACGCCTGTATCGAAATAGACGCCGACTTCTCGCACGATCCGGCGGCGCTGCCGTCGTTGGTCGCCCCGATCGTCGACGGCTTCGACGTCGCCATCGGCTCGCGTTACGTCGAAGGTGGGTCCATCCCGAAATGGGCCTGGCATCGCGAACTCCTCTCGCGGGGCGGCAACATCTACGCCTCGGCTGTGTTGGGGCTGGGCGTGCGCGATTCGACCGCGGGCTACCGCTGCTATTCCGAGCGAATCCTGCGCGGGCTCGACCTCCAACGCATCCGGGCCGAGGGCTATGGATTCCAGATCGAGATGACGTACCGCTCCAAGCAGCATGGCGCCGCCATCACCGAAGTGCCCATCAGTTTCGTCGACCGCGCCGCAGGTGAATCGAAGATGTCCTCGTTCATCGTCTTCGAGGCACTTGGCCTGGTGACCTGGTGGGGTCTCGGCCGTCTCGTGCGGGGCCTGCACGGCTTGGTGCGCGGTCGCGGCGGCGCTTCGGGACAGGGGAAGGGCGGTCCGCCGACCGGGCCGGTGACCGCGAACGGCGTCCACCCGGACCAGAGGGGTTCGGGAACCGAGGACGTGATGCGCTCGGTATGAACCAAGAGAATTGGAGATTCCCACAATGACGATCGACACGGCGCAGACCCGGATCCTGGTCGTCGACGATGAGCCGAACATCGCCGAGCTTCTCTCGGCGGCACTGACCTTCGAGGGATATCAGGTGGGCGTGGCGGGTACCGGCGCCGAGGCGCTCGAACAGGTGCGCTCCTTCCGTCCGAATCTGGTGATGCTCGACGTGATGCTGCCCGATTTCGACGGCAACGAGGTGTGCCGACGCTTGCGCAATCAGGGCGAACAGATGCCGATCGTCTTCCTTACGGCCCGCGACACGACGCAGGACAAGGTCGAGGGTCTGAGCATGGGCGACGACTACGTCACGAAACCCTTCAGCATCGAGGAGCTCATGGCGCGCGTCGGCGCCATTTTGCGCCGGGCCGGTGAGGTGGCGGCGGCGGACACCGCCATCCTGCAATTCGCAGATCTCACCATGAACATCGACACACACGAGGTGTGGCGTGACGAGCAGTCGATCGACCTGACGGCGACCGAGTTCAACCTCCTGCGTTACCTGCTCGAAAATGCGCGCCGGGTCATCTCGAAGTCGGAGTTGCTCGACAACGTGTGGGGCTTCGATTTCCACGGCGACCCCAATATCGTCGAGACCTACATCAGCTACCTGCGCAAGAAGATCGACATCACTGATCCCGCACTCATTCACACCATCCGGCGGGTCGGCTACACCTTGCGGCTTCCTCGGGACGGATGACCCTCCAGCGGCGACTGGTCGCCGTCATGGCGCTCATGCTGGTGATCGGTCTCGTGGTCGCCGATGTCGTGACCTACGCCTCCGTCCGCTCCTTTCTCTACGGCCGGGCCGACGCCACGCTGGTCCAGGACGAGGCTCTGGCGTACGGCTACCTGAACTACTCGGCCAGCCGCGGTGTGAGCATTTCGAAGGCGAACATTTCCCGCCGGGTGTCGACCGACGTGTACGTGATCCTGCTCGATCACCAGGGCAAGGTCGTGATGCGACGGCCGTCGGGCTCGCCGTCGACCCCCGACCCGTCACCAATCTTGACGAAGGGCATCCCCGTTCAGCATCCGCCCGATTTCGACGGGCGGCACCTCGAGGCCGGGCGTTTCGCCGGAACGTTCCGACCGAACCCGAATGCGGTGGTCCTGGGGAGCCAGGGCGACCCCGATGGCGCCTATCGGACCATCGCCGTCACCGTGCCCCAGGGGACGCTGATCACGTCGCTGTCGTTGAATCCCACCAACGACACGCTGAGCTCGTTGCGCAGGATCGAACTCATTGCCAGCCTGGTCGTGTTGTTTGCTCTCTGCGTCATCACCACCGTGTTGGTCCGGCGCGGTCTACGACCATTGCGCGAGATGGCGGGGACTGCGGACGCCATCGCCTCGGGCGACCTGACCCGCCGCGTCCCCGAGGAGCGCACGGGCACCAGGGACGAAGTGGGTCGGCTCGGCGTCGCGCTCAACGAGATGCTCTCGCAGATCGAGTCGGCCTTCGCCGAGAAGTCGGCTTCGGAAGAGCGACTGCGCCAATTCGTGGCCGACGCATCGCACGAGCTGCGCACGCCGCTGACGTCGATCCGTGGCTATTCCGAGTTGTTGGCCAAAGGCGGGTTCTCCGACCAGGCCAGCCAGACGAAGGCGCTCAAGCGGATCGAGCAGGAAGCAGCCCGGATGGGAGGTCTGGTGGAGGATCTCCTCCTGCTGGCCGAGTTGGACCGGGGCCGACCACTGCTGGCGGTGCCGGTGGATCTGCGTCGGGTCTGCGCCGATGCTGTGGGGGACTCCATGACGGTGGCCCAGAGCCACCATCTCACCCTGGCTCCGGGTCGACCCGTCGTGGTGGTGGGCGACCCCGAGCGGCTGGCCCAGGTGGCCCACAACCTGGTGCGCAATGCGCTGGCCCACACACCGCCGGGCACCGAGGTGAAGGTGTCGACCCGCGCCATGGGCACCATGGGAGTCATCGAGGTCTCGGACAACGGTCCAGGCATCGCGCCCGAGGAGGCGGAGCGGGTTTTCGACCGCTTCTATCAAGGTGACCCGTCGCGCTCCGGTGCGGGTACCGGTCTCGGGTTGGCCATCGTCCAGGCCATCGCCGAGGCGCTCGACGGCACGGCCGAGGTGCGTGGGGCCCCTGGCGGCGGGGCATCGGTCGTGGTTCGGATCCCCTTGGCTGCGGTGGGGCAGGCGAGAGAGTCGGCCGATCGGCCTGCCTCAGCGCAGCTGCACTGAGGCGCCCGGCACCACCGTATCGAGCACGGTCTGCAGTTTGACGTTGGTCTCGGCCGCTTCGGCTCTTGGATCGGAGCCGGCCACGATGCCGGCCCCGGCTCGCAGGGACACGGTGTCGCCGGCCCGCCCGAGTTCTGCGCTCCGCAACCCGATCATCCACTCGCCATCGCCTTCGGCGTCGACCCATCCGACGGGGCCGGCCCAATAACCCCGCCCGCCCGCCTCGGTCGTCGCAATGCGGGCCAGCGCCTCGGGGCGCGGTGTCCCGCCGACCGCAGGTGTCGGATGGAGCCGCGCCAGGAGATCCATCACCGTGGTCGGTCCGGCCAGCGTGCCTTCGATCCGGGTGCCCAGGTGGGCGACCGAGCGGAAGGCGACGAGGGTGGGCGCCTCGGGCACCCTGACGTCGGTGCAGAAGGCTTCGAGGTCGTTCGCAATCGCCTCCACCACGAGACGATGCTCTTCGTGGCTCTTGGCCGACCGGGCCAGGTCGCGCTGGGCGTCGGCGTCGCGGCGAGCGGTACTGCCTCTCGGCACCGTGCCGGCCAAGGGGTGACAGGTCACGATCGAGTGATGGCGGGCCACCAACAACTCGGGGCTGGCTCCGAAGAAGACACCATCGGGGACAGGCATGGAGAAGACGGTGCAGTTCGGCTCGGCGGCGCGCAGGCGGCGCAAGACTCCGGCCAGGTGCAGCGGTCCGGTGAGTTCGACGGCGACCGGCCGTCCGAGCACGACCTTGCGCAGGGTGGCCCCGGACGCCTGCATGGCGGCGACCGCTTCGGCGACGATCGCGGCGTAACCGGCCGAATCCATCGCGGTGGTGGCGCGAGCGACGCTGGGCTCGGTGAGCGGTTCGGGCCGGGCGTCGTATTGCCAGAGGACGGACTCGAACAGCTCGTCGGTGCTGGGCAGCGGCAGCTCGGCCGGCCCGACCGCCGTCGCCCAGCGGCGGACGACCCCAAGCTCGTCGCGTTCGATGCCCATGGTGAAGCGCGGAACGACGAGGTCTCCGTCCAAGGCATCGTCGAAGGGGAGCGCGCCGAGCGCCACCGGGCCCGTGCCCAACCGACGGACCGGGTCCTCGGCGGGAATGGCGGCCAGGACGTCGGTGGCCTCGCGTGCCCGAACCAGGGTGGCGGTGCCCCAGCCCACGAGCGTGAGACCCGGTCGATCGAACAACACGGTGGGGCTGCCGTCGAACTGGAGGGGATCGGGCCCCAGCTCGAGCGAGACGGTGCGCGCGTGCAGCCGCTCGCTCACGGCGCCCCGGTGCGGGTGGCCAGGATCAGCTGGCTCAGGCCGCCGGCCAACGGGCGAATGCCCACGGAGGAATACCCGGATTCGAGCAACAGCCGCCGCAGCGATGGCGTGTCGGGCAGATAGGCGACCGACCGCGGCAGGTAGCGGTAGGCGTCGCGATCGGAGAGCGCGCCGCCCAGCACGGGGACAGCCTTGGTGAACCAGAAGTCGTAGCCGGTCCGCAACACCTTGGACGAGGGTGCGTCGACCTCGAGCACGGAAAGGCGCCCGCCCGGGCGCAGAATGCGTGCTGCTTCGGCCAGGGTCGCGCCGAGGTCGGTGAAGTTGCGGAGGGCGTACCCGCAGACGACGCCGTCGAATGAGCCATCGGGAAATGGCAGGTCGGCCCCGTCCGCCTCGACGAGCGGGATGGGTTCGGCGTTGGCGGCCAACATGCCCGCGCTCAGGTCTGCCCCGACCATGCGATAGCCGCGCCGTCGTCCGATGTGGGACAGGTCACCGGTGCCACAGGCCAGATCGAGCACGAGGGCCCCGACCGGTAGGCCGAGGGCACTGATCGTGGTCCGGCGCCAGTTCTGGTCCAAACCGAAGGTCATCAGCCGGTTCACCATGTCGTAGCGCGGCGCGATGGTGTCGAACATGGCCCGGACGCGCGCCGTCTTCTCTGGCCCGGTGGGCAGTGGCGGGTCCGCTGCCCCGTCGAGGGCAACGTTGCGGCCGGCGGTCACAGGACGCTCAGCGGTAGTACCGGTAGATCACCTGGGCCACGCAGGCCGGCTTCGGGGTGTCCTTGACCTCGAAGACGAGGTCGTAGGTGACCTGCATCCCGCCCTCGACCTCCTCGACGCTCGAGATCGAGGCACCCATGCGCAGCTCGGCCCCGACCGGGACCGGGGTGGGGAAGCGGACCTTGCCACAGCCGTAGTTGACCCCGAACTTCATGTTGTCGACCCGGATGATCTTGTTCAGGAGCACGGGGGCCAGCGAGAGGGTCAAGTACCCGTGGGCGATGGCGACCCCGAATGGTCCGCTCTTGGCCTGCTCGGGATCAACATGGATCCACTGGTGATCGTCGGTGGCGTCGGCGAAGAGGTTGACCCGCTCTTGGGTGATGGTCTGCCACTCGGAATGGCCGAGCTCCTTGCCGGCCCATTCGGGAAAGGCGTCGACGCCGTCGATGACGGTGATCATGCTGTGCTCCTCGCTGGTCAGGATCGCTTCCGTCCAGGGACGCTACCCGCCCAGGGAAGGCTCACTACGCTGGACGGTCGTGTCGACGACGCATGAGCACGACCACATCCCGCCCCACCACCACCGAGATCTCCAGGGGGGCGGGGCGCGGGCGGCCGTCTTCGGGATCAGCGACGGCCTGGTCACGAATGTCTCTCTCGTGCTCGGAATGGCGGGGGCCAACCCCGGTGGATCGATCGTGCGCCTGGCCGGTGTGGCCGGCCTGGTCGCCGGGTCGTTCTCCATGGCGGCGGGCGAGTACCTCTCGATGACGGCCCAACGGGAGTTGCAGGAGCGTGAGCTCGAGGTCGAACGGAGAGCCCTCAGCGACAATCCGAGAGGTGAGGCGGCCGAACTCCGTGGCATGTACGTGCGGCGCGGGATCGAGCCGACGGTGGCCCGGGAAATGGTGAACGAGGTCATGCAGGACCCGGACCTGGCGCTCGAGACCCACGCCCGTGAAGAGCTCGGCATCACGAGCGAGACCTTGGGGTCGCCGTGGCAGGCCGCTGCTGCCTCCTTCGTCACGTTCGCGCTGGGAGCCTTCATCCCGCTCGCCCCGTGGCTCTTCACCTCCGGAACGACGGCGATCGTGCTCTCGGTCGTGCTCGGTGGGCTTGCCGCCTTGGTGGTCGGGGTCGTCCTGGCCCGCTTCACCGAGCGTTCGACGGTGGTCTCTGCCCTCCGCCAGCTCGCCGTGACGGCCGTGGCTGCCGCCGTGACCTACGGGGTGGGTCGAGCCATCGGCACCGGCATCAACTGACGCGTCAGCCCGACGCGGGGTCGCGCCGGTAGGAGCGGTCCACGTGGTGGACCGTAAACCCCAGCGAGCGATAGAGCCCGACCGCGGCCGCGTTGTCAGCGTCCGCGTAGAGCATCCCCACCCCGATGCCTCGGCCGGCCAGGGACTCGAGCCCGGCCACGGTGAGGGAGCGACCCAAGCCCTGACCGTGATGGCGCGGGTGCGCGGCAATCACGTAGATCTCTCCGAGGACCGGGTCATGATCTCGATGCACCTTGGTCCAGCAGAAACCGATCAAGCCTGTGCCGTCGGGTTCATCCGCCACCAAGAACCCATCGAGCTCGACCCAGCTCGCGGCCATGCGCCGGCGCAGTTGGTCGACCGTCCACCCCCCTTGCTCTGGATGCTCGGCAAAAGCGGCGTTGTTGGTCTCGACCCAGGCCTCGTCGTCGCGACCGGGTTCGAACGGTCGCGTCCGCAGGGGGCGGGTGGCGGCGAGGATCGAGGCGTCCAGCGGGAGCGCGACGCGCATCTGGAGCAGGTCGCGGTCGGGCGTGAACCCGTGCCGCGCGGCCCGGGCGTCGTCGCGTGGCCCTGCCGCCATGGCCCAGAGATGGACCGGCGCGCCGGGCGGCGCCGCAGCCAGAGCCCCTGCGACAAGGAGATCTCCGGTGTCGGTGCTTCGACGGTCCGGGTCGACGACGACGTGCACGGTGACCGTGCCGTCACGGGCGGGGAACAGAAAGCCGGCACCGTCGAGGTGGTCGACGCCGTGGGCCACGACGGCGCGACCGTGCGTCGGCTCGCCTCCGGTGATGGCCAGACGCTCGGGTTCAGGCAGCGGCGGGTCGTCGTCGGCTTCCTCGGCCCGCCGGAGCAGCGCGCTCGAGCGCGGCCCGGTCGCTACCGGCCAGCCGATCGAGGTCGAGGACATCCACGACGGCCAAGGTAACCCGGTACGTTGAACCGGTGGCGAAGCCGAGGACACCCAGGGGTCGGGCGCGGCTCACGATGGAGCGGTTGGCCGAGCGCTACCCGGGCAGCGCAACCGAGCTGTGCGCACTCGATCACCGCGGTCCGTTCCAGCTCCTTGCCGCCACCATCCTGTCGGCCCAATGCACCGACGCCCGGGTCAACCTGGTCACGCCGGTGCTGTTCGCCCGCTACCCGGACCCCGATGCCCTGGCGGCGGCGGATCCCGAAGCAGTCGAAGAGATCATTCGATCGACGGGTTTCTTCCGAGCCAAGACGAAGAGCCTGATCGGCATGGCCACCGCGGTGGCCCAACGATTCGGTGGGGAGGTGCCGACCAGGCTCGAAGATCTCGTCACCATTCCCGGCGTGGGACGCAAGACGGGCAATGTGGTGCGCAGCGTGGCCTTCGATCTGCCCGGGCTCCCCGTCGACACCCACGTGCTGCGGGTGAGCAGGCGATTGGCCCTGACCGAAGCCTTGGCCCCGGCCGAGCGCAGCGACGCCGTCAAGGTCGAACTGGCGCTGAATTCCATGATCCCACCGGGCGAGCGAGGGGCGTTCAGCCTCCGCGTCATCCTCCACGGGCGGGAGATTTGTGTGGCCCGGAAACCCCGGTGCGCGCTGTGCCCGTTGAGCGATTACTGCCCCTCCGTGCAGTAATCCGCGCCAACTGGGGCTTTTTACCCCTTTTTAGGCATTTCACGTTTGGCGTAATGAAATCGCCGAAACCAGGCGCTACCATGACCACTGGAACCGGTTCCCGCCACCTGGTTCCAAAAGAGTCGTTGCTGGGATCCGCCTCCCGGCCGACTCGCCCAATGCCGGCCTTCGGGCCGGCATTGGTGTTTCGGCAGCCTGGTCGCACCGGAGGGGTGCGGCTGGTATTACTCGGGGTGTTACCCTGAAGTCCATGGTGACCAAGCGCTCGGTCTCCCTGGACGACGAGGTCGCGGCGGCGGTGGAGGAAGCGGCCAAACAGGACGGGGTCTCCTTCAGCGCCTGGCTGTCGAGCGCGGCGGAAATGCAGCTCAGGGTGCGCCAAGGTCTCCGCGGCGTCGCGGCCTGGGAGGGCGAGACGGGGTCTCTGAGTGCCGAGGAGGTCGCGGCCGGTGAGGCGCTCTTGGCTCGACTCCGCTCCGGCGTGTCGGGTGTGGCCTCCCGCGTCCGACGGCGGTGAGCAACCTGCGCCGCGAGGGCCTCGTCTATGGCCTGGGCGCCCTCCATGCGGCGGCCCGAGGCGACCGCATGATGTGGTCGTTGCACCGTGCGGCCCTCTCCAACGGCATCGTGCCGATCGTTCCGGCGGTGACAGTGGCCGAGGGCTACCGGACAGAGGCCCGGAGCGATCGGATCGGTGGCCTCTTGGCCGGAACCGAGGTGGAACCCTTCGTCGGCGAGGCAGCCCGGCGTTCGGGCGAGATCGCCGCCCGCTGCGACACCTCTGATCTCAGCCTGGTTGCCGTGGTGGAACTGGCCGAGCGGCGCAACTGCGCCGTGGTGGCGCAGCGTCAGGCCGTGTTGCGCACGGCAGCGGCGCTGCTCGGGCACGAGCTGGTGCTCTACGCAGTCTGAGGGCGGTGTCCCCGTTGGCCCGACGCCGAGGCGACTCAGCGTGAGGCATCGGTCAGCTCGGGGAGAAGCGGCGGAGGCGCCTGAGCGCGCCGCCGAGTGCCCGCTCCACGGCGATCAACTCGTGCGCCATGTCCTCGTCCCCGGTGCTCAACGCCGCCTCGGCCATGGCGGTGACCCGCCGGTGGAGCTCTTCCATGCTCGAGGACAGGGACGAGATCTCGGCGGCCGATGACATGCCTCGATTCTGGCCGATGGACGAGGACCGCCCGCAACCGACCACACCGGTGCTGCATGGGCACCCCGGTAGCCTGGTGAGCCCATGCTTCTGCGTGTCCTAGACCTTCGCGGCACTCCGCCGCCCTACGACGCCGCGCTGCCGCGTCCCGAGCCACCGGGGGTCGACGTGCACGACGCGGTGGCCCGCATTTTGGGCGAGGTCCGGGTCGAAGGCGATGCCGCCGTCGTTCGCTCGACCCTGGCCTTCGACGGAGTCGACGTCTCCTCGGGTCTGCGTGTACCCGATCAGGAGATCAAATCGGCGGCGGAGCGGGTTGCACCCGCCCTGCGCGGCGCCCTCGAGACGGCATTCGAACGGATCGTGGCGTACCACGCCCAGGAGGGCACGCCACCGGGGGACCACCTCGATGCGGGCGTCCGCGTCCGTCATCTGACCCGGCCCGTCGCCAGGGCCGGCCTGTACGCGCCGGGAGGGAGGGCCCGCTATCCCTCCACGGTGTTGATGTGTGCCGCTCCGGCCCGAGTGGCCGGCGTCGGCGCTCTGGCGCTCTGCGTCCCACCGGCTTCGGACGGTCGGGTCGACGACGCGACGCTGTGCGCGGCCCAGGTGGCCGGGGTGGAGGAGGTCTACCGAATCGGCGGTGCGCAGGCCATCGGTGCCCTGGCCTACGGCACGGCGTCGGTCCCGGCAGTCGACGTCATCGCGGGTCCGGGCAACGCCTACGTGGCCGAGGCCAAGCGGCAACTGTCGGGGTTGGTCGGCGTCGCGTCGGCGTTCGCCGGTCCCTCGGAGATCGTGGTGATCGCCGGCCCGGCCGCGACACCCGCCTACGCCGCCATCGACGTCGTCGTCCAGGCGGAGCACGGGCCAGACGGTCTGGCCTGGTTCGTGACCTGGGACCCCGATCTGCTCGAGAGCGTGGTGGCGGAGATCGACAGGATCGTGGCCGCTTCGCCGCGCCGGGCCGACCTGGAGGCGACGCTGCATTCCGCCGGCATCGCCTGCCTGGTCGACGGGCCCGACGAGGCGCTGGCGGTGGCGAACGTGATCGCGCCCGAACACCTCCAGCTCATGCTGCCCGAGGATCTGGGAGTCGACCTGCTCGACGGCGTGCAGAACGCAGGCGCCGTGTTCATCGGGGACTTCGCGCCGGCGAGCCTGGGGGACTACATCGCCGGGCCCAACCACGTCCTCCCGACGAACAGGACGGCGCGCTTCGCCTCCGCCCTGCGGGCCGATGACTTTCGCAAGCACGTCCACGTGGTCACCGCGACGGCCGACGCCCTGCGCACACTCGGTCCGGCCGTCATCGTTCTCGCCGAGACGGAAGGGTTGCCGGCCCATGCCGAGTCGGTCCGCCTGCGGTTGGACCACTTGGCGGACGAGGCCGGCCCATGAGCGGCCTCCCTCCGGTCCGTCCCGATCTCGACCTGAGCGAGGGCTACCACTCACCTCAGGTCGACGCGGAGGTCCGGCTCAACACGAACGAGTCCCCCTTCGCTCCCCCGGAGGAGTGGCGCCAGGAGCTGCTCGCCGCGCTGGCCGAGGTCTCCTTCCACCGGTACCCGGATCGCCCGGCCACCGAACTGCGGGCGGCCCTGGCCGAACAGCACGGCGTGACCCCCGAGGAGATCTTCTGCGCCAACGGGTCGAACGAAGTCCTCCAGACCCTGTTGCTGGCCTTCGGCGGCCCGGGCCGGACCGCTCTCGTCTTCGAGCCGACCTACGCCCTGCACTCGCACATCGCGCGCATCACCGGCACGAGCCTGGTCGAGGGTGGGCGAAACGACGACTTCGAGATCGATCGGGCGGACGCAGTGGCACTGCTGGACTCGGCGCGGCCCGACATCACGTTCTTGTGCTCGCCCAACAACCCGACCGGCCGGGTGGAGCCGCCGGCCACGGTGTCCGCCGTGCTGGGGGCGGCACCGGGCCTCGTCGTCGTGGACGAGGCCTACGGCCAGTTCTCGCCGACCAGCGCCTTGGCACGACGTGGCCCGGACCAGCCGGGACTGGTCGTGACCCGCACCTTCTCCAAGACCTGGGCCATGGCCGGGGCCCGTCTGGGCTACCTGGTGGCAGATCCGGGTGTGGTGTCCGCCTGCGAGGCCGTCGTGCTGCCCTACCACCTCTCGGTCCAGACCCAGCTGGCCGGACTCCTGGCCCTGCGCCACGGACCCGAGATGGAGGCACGGGTGGCACGGATCGCCGAGGAACGGGGGAGGGTAGCGGCCGCCCTGGTCGACCTCCCCGTGGACAGCTGGCCTTCGGAGGCCAACTTCATTCTCTTCCGGCCGCAGGCAGGCCAGGCCGACCGGGTCTGGCAGTCACTGCTCGAGCGCTCGGTGCTCATTCGCAATTGCGCCGGCTGGGACGGGCTGAAGGGGTGTCTGCGCGTCACCATCGGCACGCCGGACGAGAATGATCGCTTCCTGCTCGCACTGAAGGAGAGCCTGTGACGACTCGCCGCGCCACCAAAGAGCGCGCCACCAAGGAGACGACCATCGCCATCGCCCTCGACCTGGACGGCTCCGGACGGGTCGAGGCCTCGACGGGACTCCCTTTCTTCGACCACATGATCGAGCAGCTCGGCAAGCACGCGGCCTTCGACCTTTCCGTCAAGGCCGAGGGCGACCTGCACATCGACGCTCACCACACCGTGGAGGACGTGGGCATCGTCCTCGGGGGTTGCCTTGCCGAGGCCCTCGGCGACAAGGCCGGGATCCGTCGGTTCGCCTCGATGCTGCTGCCACTCGACGAGGCCTTGATCGAAGTGGCGCTCGACATCTCGGGAAGGCCGTACTTGGCCTACGGCTTGGACTTCGCCCCCGACACCCCGGGGCTCGGGACGCCACCCTTCGATCCACAGCTGGCCGAGGAGTTCTGGCGTGCCTTCGTGACCGCCGCGTCCATCACGCTCCACGTGCGGCGGCTGGAGGGGAAGAACACGCACCACATGCTCGAGGCGAGCTTCAAGGGCGTGGCCCGATGCCTGCGTGACGCGGTGCGCGTCGAAGGGGGTGAAATCCCCTCGACCAAGGGGAGTCTGTGAGTGGACCACGGATTGCCGTGCTCGACTACGGCATCGGCAATCTGCGCTCGGCCGAAAAAGCACTCCAGCACGTCGGTGCGGCCGCCCGCCTCGTGACCTCGGCGGCCCACGTGGCTGCGGCCGATGCCGTGGTGCTCCCGGGCGTCGGTGCATTCGGCGCCTGTGCGCGGGCCCTGGCCGAGAGTGGTCTCGAGGATTCGGCCCGGGCTGCCGTCGAAGCCGGAATGCCCTTCTTCGGGGTGTGCGTCGGCTTCCAGTTGCTCTACGAAGCCTCGGTGGAGAGTCCCGGCGCCCGCGGCCTCGGTGTCTTCCCGGGCACCGTGGCCGCGCTGCCCCCCGGAGTCAAACATCCACAGATGCAGTGGAACGTGCTGGAGCCGACGGGAGCGGAGCCCCCTCGGCTGCTCGAGGGATTGGGTCCGGACCCATGGGTGTACTTCGTGCACTCCTTCGCTCCGCCGGTGGGCGAGGAGACGGTGGCCGTCTGCGACTACGGCGGACCGGTGGCTGCCTTGGCGAATCGGGGCCCGCTCTGGGGCGCGCAGTTCCACCCGGAGAAGTCCGGAGCAGCGGGGCTGGCGCTCCTGGCCAACTTCGTGCGACAGGCGCGGTGATGGAGTTCCTGCCGGCAATCGACCTGCGGGCCGGAGTGGCGGTCCGCCTCACCCAGGGCGACTACGACCGTGAACAGCGTTATGGAGATCCGGTCGAGTTGGCTGATCGCTACATCGCCGGCGGGGCCCGTTGGATCCACGTGGTGGACCTGGACGCGGCCCGCACCGGCCTGGCCCATGCGCGCGATGTGATGGACGCAATTGTGCGACGAGCGAGCGCGGCCGGGGTGCTGGTCCAAACGGGGGGAGGCATCCGCAGTGAATCCACGGCCGACGCGCTGCTGTCGTCGGGGGTGTCTCGAGTGGTCCTGGGTACCGCCGCGCTCGAAGACCCCGACCTGGCAATTCGCTGTGCCCGGCGCTGGCCGGAGCGGGTGGCGGTCGGGTTGGATTACCGGCGCGGACAGGGCGACGCACTCGAGGCGCAGGCCCATGGGTGGCAGGAGGGATCGGGCCGAACGGTCGAGGAGCTGCTTGCCCTCTGGGAGGGTGAGCCTTTCGGAGCTGTTGTGGCCACCGACGTCGCCCGTGACGGCATGCTGCAAGGCCCAGACGTCGCATCGCTCTCGGCCTTGTTGATCTCGACGACCCTCCCCGTCGTCGCGTCCGGCGGTGTCGCCGCGCTCGACGACCTCACGGCATTGGCCGCGCTCGAGATCGGCGGTCGGCGTCTGGCCGGTGCGGTGATCGGCAAGGCCCTGGTCGAGGGGCGCTTCAGCGTGGAGGAAGGAGTGGCCGCGTGCGCAGCATCCGGCTGATTCCCTGCCTCGACGTCACCGGCGGCCGCGTCGTGAAGGGCGTGCGCTTCGTCGACCTGACCGACGAGGGCGACCCGGTCGAGTTGGCGGCCCGCTACGACGACGAGGGGGCGGACGAGATCACCTTTCTCGACATCACCGCCTCCTCGGACGGTCGCGACACGATGGTCTCGGTCGTCGCCCGGACGGCGGAACAAGTCTTCATCCCCTTGACCGTCGGAGGAGGCGTGCGCAGCGCTGATGACGCCCGTCTCCTCCTGCGGGCGGGGGCGGACAAGGTCGGCATCAACACCGCGGCGGTGGAGCGCCCGGCCCTCGTGCGTGACATCGCCGACGAATTCGGCGGCCAGTGTGCCGTCGTGGCGATCGATGCCCGGTGCCGCAGCGCGGGTGACGGATGGGAAGTCCACACCCACGGCGGGCGCACCCCGACCGGCAGGGACGTCGTCGCCTGGGCCGTCGAATGCGCCGAGCTCGGAGCGGGGGAGATTCTCCTCACCTCCATGGATCGCGACGGGACGAGGAACGGATTCGATCTGGAGCTGACTCGAGCGGTCGTCGAGGCGATCGACATCCCGGTCATCGCCTCGGGCGGGGTCGGGGTGTTGCAGCACCTGGTCGACGGAGCAGTGGAGGGTGGCGCGGACGCGGTGCTGGCCGCCTCGATCTTCCACCGCCGTGAATTCACGATCGGCGAAGCCAAGACCTACATGGCCGCACACGGCGTCAGGGTTCGGCCCGTCTGACCTGGAACGACGGCTCCGTGCGGTACCGTGGCACGGTGACGACCTCGACAAGCAGTAACGGTGCGAGTGAGCCCACGCCCGCCGACAAGCAGCCGATATCGGTGCTCTTCGACCGGGTGATGGTGCAGATCTCCCAGACGGACGGGGAGCGTCGTTCCCGGGCGGGCATCCTCATTCCGGCCACGGCACAGATAAGCCGTCGTCTGGCCTGGGCGGAGGCCGTCGCCGTCGGTCCGCACGTGCGCACGGTCAAGGTGGGTGACACCGTGCTCTTCAACCCCGAAGATCGTTTCGAAGTCGAGGTGCACGGCGAGGAGTACGTGATCCTGCGGGAGCGGGACATCCACGCCCTGGCTTCGACCCGCAACGACGGCGGCACGGGGCTCTATCTGTGAGCGCGGGCATCCCTGAGGGACGATCACTCACGTACGACGAGACCTTGCTGGCCGAGGTCGATTTCGAAAAGGGCGACGGCCTGGTACCCGCCATCGTGCAGGATGCGACGAACGGGACCGTCCTGACCCTCGCCTACATGGACGAGGAAGCACTCAGGCGGACCCTGGACTCCGGCCGTTCGTGGTTCTACAGCCGCAGCCGCCAGGAGTACTGGCAGAAGGGCGAGACGTCCGGCGACCGCCAATACGTGCGCGACGTGCGCATCGACTGCGACGGCGACGCGCTGGTCATCCTGGTGGATCAGCACGGGCGCGGGGCATGCCACACGGGCGAGCGGTCCTGCTTCTACCGCTCGATCGGCAGCGGACCCGGCCAGCCGGTGTCGTGAGGTCGCGGTGATCGGTCCGGACGCGCTCGACTTCAAGCCCGACGTCGAGGAGTTCGCGGCGCTGGCCAAGGGTCATGAGATCGTGCCCGTCTGGTGTGAGGTCGTCGCGGACACGTTGACCCCCGTCGCATGCTTCGCCAACGTGGTGGGGTCCGGGGAGGGCTTCCTCTTTGAATCGGTGGAAGGCGGGGAGCGCTGGGGGCGCTACTCCTTCGTCGGGCGCCAGCCGCTGGCGACGTTGACGGCGCGGGGCCGACACGTCGAGACGACCGGCCAACTCGGCCTGTCCGACTCCGACGACGGCATCCTGGCCGCGGTCGAGGACCTCGTGGCGCGGTTCCAGTCCCCGACACTGGGCGGGCTGCCCCCGCTGCACGGCGGTCTGGTCGGATACCTCGGGTACGACGTGGTGCGCGAGGTCGAACGCCTCCCGCACCCCCCGACCGACGATCTCGGTCATCCGGACGCGGCGCTGGTCGTCATCGGGCAGTTCTGCGCATTCGACCATTGGCGTCAACGCATCGTCCTGGTCGACAACGTGATGGTGCCGGGGGCTCCCGGCGGGAGTCCGGATCAGGCGGCCGTGATCGAGGCCTACGAAGGTGCCTGTTCCCGGCTGCGTCAGTTGGCCACCGACTGTGCGAATTCGCGACCGGCTCCGTTGGTTCCGGCACCGCCGACGGGTCTCGAGCGGGCCCAGGCCGAGCGCACCATGACCTCGGAGGAGTACCGCGCCGGTATCGAAGCGGCCAAGGAGCACATCAAGGCCGGCGACATCTTCCAGGTGGTCCTGTCCCAGCGCTATGACCTCACCCTGGACGCCGATCCCTACGACGTCTACCGCGCCCTGCGTCTCTTGAATCCCAGCCCCTACCTCTACTTCCTGCGCTTCCCCGAGGTGACGGTGGTGGGCGCGTCTCCTGAACCGATGGTGCGACTCCGGGACGACCTCGTCATCTCCCGTCCGATTGCCGGATCGCGTCCACGGGGTGAGAACGAGCAACACGACAGGCTCCTCGAGGGTGAGCTGGCCGAGGACCCCAAGGAGTTGGCGGAGCACATCATGCTCGTCGACCTGGCTCGTAACGACGTGGGTCGGGTCGTCCGGTTCGGGACCGAAAAGGTCGACGAACTGATGACGATCGAGCGCTACAGCCACATCATGCACATCACGTCGCAGGTGTCGGGACAGCTGGCCGAGGGCAAGGGCCCGATCGATGTGCTGCGAGCCACGCTGCCGGCGGGAACCTTGTCGGGAGCGCCCAAGGTGCGGGCGATGGAGATCATCGACGAGCTGGAACCCACCAAGCGCGGTGTGTACGGGGGTGTCGTGGGATACATCGATTTCTCCGGCAATGTGGACACGGCGATCGCCATTCGAACCATGGTTGTCTCACCGGACGGACGGGCCAGCGTGCAGGCCGGTGCCGGCATCGTGGCTGACAGCGATCCGCAGTCCGAAGACGAGGAGTGCGCTCACAAAGCGGGCGCGTTGTTGGTCGCCGTCACCGCGGCGCGGCACATGGGTGCGGGGCGGGTGGAACGGTGAGCGACGCCGAAACCGAAGCTCTGCGTCACGGCGCCGGCGCCTACCGGTCCACGCGCGATGTTCTCGCCGTGCGCGGACCTGACGCCGAGTCCTACCTGCAGGGGCAGCTGAGCCAAGACGTGGTCGCCCTGGCGATCGGTGCAAGCACCGATTCGCTGTTGCTCGAGCCGGACGGGAAGCTGTGCGCACTCCTGCGGGTCACCCGCGTCGACGGACAGGGGTTCGTCCTCGACGTCGACGGCGGGTACGGCGGCGTCGTCTCGACCCGGCTGCGGAAGTTCCTCCTGCGTTCGAAGGTGGAGTTCGAAGCGCTTTCCTGGCGCTGCCTGTCGCTGCGGGGGCCCGCCGTGGCGGAACGGGCCGCCGGGTTGCTGGCCACGTTGGCCGAGCGCGGTGTCCTGGCGCCACCCGTCGACTGGAACGGCTGGACCGGGGTCGACCTGCTCGGGCCGGAGGACGTGGTCTTGGGTCTCGACGACCTACCGGCGGGGATCGTCGCCTGCGGGAGCGAGTCGGTGGAGGTCTGTCGGATCATCGCCGGCATCCCGGCCATGGGAAGCGAGCTCACCAACAAGACGATCCCGGCCGAGGCCGGTCTGGTCGAGCGGACGGTCAATTTCACCAAAGGTTGCTACACCGGTCAGGAGCTGGTGGCTCGTATCGACTCGCGGGGCGCCAATGTGCCTCGTCGGCTCGTCGGACTGCTGGCTCCCACCGCCGGCCCGCCTCTCAGCCGTGGCATGACGTTGCACGCCGGCGGCCCACCCGAGGGCGACGCACCGGCAGAGGACAAGGTGGTCGGGACGGTCACCTCTGCTGCATGGAGCGGTTCGCTCGATTCCTGGGTGGGCCTGGGCTCCTTGCATCGGAGTGTCGACGCGCCGGGACCCATCCGCATGCGTTCAGGTGACGGCATCGGTGGCTCACATCCGGCCGAAGTGGCGACGCTGCCCCTGGCCTGAGCACGGGGTGCCGGCACTCATGCGCCGCCGATGGCTGGTCGCTCTGCTGGTCCTTTGCGCAGTCGTGTACTCGTTGGCGGCCGCGAGGACGATGCCGTTTTCGGGGGCATCGGACGTCTTCACGGCGCTTCCGATCGTGGCCCTGGCCGCGGCCGCAGTGATCCGGTGGCCGGTCCGCCCGCGCCCGTGCCGGGCGGGCGGCGCGCACCCGTATCGAGCGTGGGCGTGCCTGGCGGGAGCGGTCGTCGTGTGGGAGTTGGTCGACTACGCAGCCCGGGGGAGCCGCGCTGCCCATCCGACCCTGAGCTCGATGGCTGACGCGCTGGACCGCCACTACGTGGCCAAGGCGGCCATCTTCTTCGGCTGGCTCTGCCTCGGTGCGTACCTCGTCCATGCCGGAACGGAGGGATCCGAAACGTGAACTCCGCGGGCTCTTACGCCGTGTGGTGCGTCCTGGGCGTGGCCGGTCTCGGGCTGTGGGTGCGGTCGCTCGGGAGCACAGCGGTGGCCAGACCGTCCGAGGTCGTCCGGCGGCTGGCGACGGGCCCCCTGGGACGCATCGCCTTCCTCGTGGTTCTCGTGTTCGCCGGGTGGCATCTTTTTGCCCGCTGATGCTGCGCCACATTGGCCGGGGAGGAAGCCGAGCGCGGGTCAGAGGCGAGCACCTGCTCATCCTCCAACCGGCGTGCGAACGTCCAGTTCCCGGTTGCGAGCAGGGAGAACGCGCGGTTTTCTGGCTCTGTTGTGGGTCAGTTGCGCACCCGATTCGCAACCGGTTCTCACCGAACATGACACGCCCGAGGTGCACGCTCTTTCCATGAGGCGCGGCGAGCAGAAAAAACCAGGAGCGTCGTCGGCGACCGCCGAGACGCTGCCAGACCTCAAGCCGTGGCGCGAGGTCGGCTGGATCTTCCGAGACGGGGACTGCATCGTCATCGAGCGCAAAGGCGATCAGACGCGGGCGCGGGTGGCGGGAGACTGAATCATGGTGAAGGTGACCCAGGTGGCAGACGACGGTACAGAGACCGCCTCCATCGTGGTCGACGACTTCACCATCGAGGTCATCTACTCGGGACTGGCCGATCTGCTCCGCCAGGCAGCGAGTCACGAGACGGGCCCGGAGCCGGCGTCGGGCGAACTGTCCCGCCAGGAACGCCAAAGGCGCGACAAGATCCTCACCCGTCTCCGCAGCTGACGGGCCGTCCGCGGGTCGGAGTGGCTTGCGGCAGGCCGGTCCCGTAGCGTCGCTCACCGACCGGGGTCCTTCGGACCGATCATCGTGGCGAGGTGGCGGGAGCGTGCAGGGCAGGAAATCGGCGGTTGTCCTCGGTCTGGCGGCCTGCGCCCTGGCGCTGGTCCTCCTCGGATGCCATGGTGCCCATCGGTCCGATTTCCCGCACCGCCGGCTGGTGGCGACCCACGGCCGCTCCCATTTCCGGATCCCGGCCCACACCCGCACCGTGGTGCGATCGACCGTCCCCGCGTCGCCGTCGCAGCCGGGCAGCGTTGCGACGGGGCCCACCCCGGCGGCGAGCACCCCGACGACGGCGGTCGACGCCCCCCCGGCCATCGGTCGCGCCACGGCCTGGGGTTGTGCGGCAGCACGGGCCTACCTCGACGCCTATGCCGCACCTGGGTTCTCAATCGAGTGTCCCGGATATTCGCAGGGCCACGAGGCCACGACCCTGTGCGTGTCCCTCCATTCCCCTTGCGACGAGCAGCGTGAGATCACCATTGCCGAACCGTGCCCAGAGGCCTACATGAACGAGGCGTCCAATTCCTGGGTGCTCCTCGGGTCGTCCGGTGCCCCCATCGACCCCTACGGACAGTGCCCCTGAACCGAGCGCACCGATGGTGAAAGGGGCCGCCGCTACGCTGAGAGTTCATGCCGACCTACCTGGCCGACATCCTCAGCACTCACCGCCGGCGCGCTGCCGAGGACACGCGGGCCGCTGCCCAGCTGGCCGAGCAGGCCTCGGACCTGCCTGCGCCTCGGGATTTCGGTGCTGCGCTGCAACGAGGCGGGTTGTGCTGCATCGCCGAGATCAAGCGCCGATCGCCCTCGAAGGGTGACCTCGACCCCGATCTGCGGCCCGACCTGGTGGCCAAGGAATACGCGGCCGGCGGGGCGGCCTGCCTCTCGGTCCTGACCGATGCCGACTACTTCGGAGGTGGCCCAGCTGACCTGGCATCCGCCCGCGCCGCCTCGGCCCTCCCGGTCCTGCGAAAGGATTTCACCGTGTCCGAGGTGGACGTCGCCGATGCCCGCCTGATGGGGGCGGATGCGGTCCTACTCATCGTGGCCGCACTCGACGATGCCGAGCTGGTCCGGTTCACCGCGCTGGCAGAACGTCTTGCGCTCGCTGCCCTGGTCGAGGTCCATGACGCGGAGGAGCTGCAGCGGGCGCTGCGGGCCGGTGCGCGAATCGTGGGCGTGAACCAGCGTGACCTGCGCACCTTCACGGTGGACCACGAACGCGCCTGTGCGCTGGCGGCGGCGATTCCGACCGACGTGATCGCGGTCGCCGAGTCCGGAATTCGCGACGGCGACGATGCTCGGCGCTTGGCCGACGCCGGGTACGACGCCATCCTGGTCGGGGAGACGCTCGTGCGCTCCGGCGATCGGGCCACGCAACTGCAGGAGCTGGTCGGCCACCCGGTGGGTGCCCGGTGAACGACGAATTCTTCGTCAAGATCTGCGGTGTCACGACGGAGGCCGACGCGCTCTTGGCCGTGAGCCTCGGTGCGTCTGCGCTCGGATTCATGTTTGCGCCGTCGCCGCGCCAGATCTCCGTACAACTGGCCAGTGATATCGCGAAGCGGCTCCCCGAACACGTGCTGACGGTCGGGGTGTTCCGCAACGAGGCGCCACAGCGAGTCGTCGACGCCGTTCATGCGGCCGGCCTCGGAGCGGCACAACTGCACGGGCAAGAGTCGGCCGAGGAGACGAAGTGGGTTCGGGCCCGGGTACCCACGGTGATCAAGGCGTTCAGAGCGGGTGAACGGGCCATCGGCCGCTTCGACGAGTTCGGCGCCGACTATCTCCTCGTCGACGGGGACAATCCCGGCTCTGGCCAGGTCTTCGACTGGAGACTGGCCGAAGGCGTGGCGGACCATGATCGGCTGATCGTCTGTGGTGGACTCCGACCCGAGAACGTGGCCCAGGCTGTGACCAACCTGCGCCCGGCCGGCGTGGATGTGTCCACCGGGGTGGAGTCCTCGCCGGGCAGAAAGGATCCACTGTTGCTGCGGGACTTCATCGTGGAGGCACGTAAGGCTGCGATGGCGCTCTCCGCGTCGCGACGGATCAGACGAGGTGATACCGGGCGAGCCCTACGATTGGCGGGACGGATGAGCGGCGAGAGCATCATGGGTCACCCCGGCGCCGACGGACGTTTCGGCGACTTCGGCGGCCGTTTCGTACCCGAGTCGTTGATGTCGGCATGTCTCGAACTCGAGAAGTGGTTCGACGATGCCTGGGGGGATGCCGCGTTCCGAGCCGAGCTCGATCGGTTGCTCCGCGACTATGGGGGCCGCCCGACGCCGGTGACCGAGTGCTTCAGGCTGTCGGAGCGTCTCGGGGTGCGCGTCCTGCTCAAACGGGAAGACCTGGCCCATACGGGCTCGCACAAGCTCAACAATGTCGTGGGCCAAGCGCTGTTGACCAAGCGGATGGGCAAGAAGCGAATGATCGCGGAGACGGGCGCCGGTCAGCATGGCGTGGCCTCGGCGACGGCTGCCGCGCTCTTCGGGCTCGAGTGCACGGTGTACATGGGCGAGGTGGACACGAAGCGCCAAGAGCTCAACGTCTTCCGGATGGAGCTTCTTGGCGCCGAGGTTCGATCGGTGACCTCGGGAAGCCGAACGCTCAAGGATGCTGTCAACGAGGCCATGCGGGAATGGGTGAGTTCGGTCGACACGACGCACTATTGCCTCGGCTCCGTCATGGGACCCCACCCTTTTCCCTACATGGTGCGGACCTTGCAAAGTGTGGTCGGCGCCGAGGCGCGCGAACAGTGCCGGGCGTTGCTGGGCGGCGTCGATCCCGACGTCGTGGTCGCGTGCGTCGGTGGAGGGTCGAACGCGGCGGGCACCTTTGCCGGTTTCGTCGACGGTGAGGCCCGACTCGTCGGGGTCGAGGCGGCAGGGGGTGCGGCGATCACCAATGGCATCCCCGGCGTGTTGCACGGGATGTACTCGCAGCTGCTGCAGGACGAAGCGGGGCAGATCGAAGAGGCCGAGTCGATCTCGGCTGGGCTCGACTACCCAGGATTGGGTCCCGAGCATGCGCACCTGGCGGCCACGGGCCGGGCCGAGTACACGGTGGCGAACGACGGGGAAGTGCTCGAGGCCTTCCGTCTGCTCAGTCACACCGAGGGGATCATCCCGGCGCTCGAGTCGTCGCATGCGGTGGCCTGGGTCGCACGCGCGGCGGGCACCGATGACCTCCCCCTCGGATCGACCGTCATGATCACGCTCTCGGGTCGTGGCGACAAGGACGTGGCCCAGGTCCGTGAGATCTTCGGGCGTCGCACGTGATCCCTGATCTCGAGAAGGAGCTGCGCGCCCGCCGCGACGCCGGTCGCAAACTACTCATCCCGTACCTCATGGGCGGTATGACCGAGGACTGGGGAGAGAGCCTGGCCGCGATCGTGGCGGCCGGGGCCGATGCGGTGGAGGTGGGCATCCCCTTCTCGGACCCGATGATGGACGGGCCGGTGATCCAGGAGGCGGCCTTGCAAGCCCTCGCTCGTGGCGTCGTGCCCGACGAGGTCCTCGAGGGCATTGCCCGGGCCGAGGCCCCGGTCCCGATCGCCGTGATGACCTACTACAACATCGTTTTCCGGGCCGGCCACAAGCGCATGGCGCGATCGATGGCCGCAGCCGGGGTCCGGGGGGCGATCGTGCCCGACCTGTCTCTCGAGGAGTTGGGCCCCTGGGCGGCCGAGGCCGATGCCGCTGGAGTCGACACGGTCCTTCTCGTGGCCCCATCGAGTCCACCGGAGCGGGTCGAACGAATTTGCGCACGCGCCCGAGGCTTCGTGTACGCCGTCGCCCGCATGGGGGTCACCGGTGAGCGTGCCGACCTGGGGGCGGGAGCCGCCCAGGTCGTCGAGAAGGTGCGCCAGCACACGGATCTCCCGGTGTGTGTCGGGGTCGGCGTGTCGACACCCGAACAGGCCGCTGAAGTCTGCGAGGTGGCCGATGGGGTCATCGTCGGCTCCGCACTCGTCCGGCGGCTCCTCGCGGGTGAAGGTCCCGAGGGTGCTGCGGCCTTCGTGTCGGAATTGCGATCCGCGATCGACTAAGCCGGCCGCGCGAGCACTCGCTCGGCCGTCGAGGCGATGGCGTCCTGACCGGCCGCGGTCGGATGCGCCACCCGCCACTCGTAGCCCTTGAGGTTGGTGATCGCGCCGAGCGCATCGGCGGACAGCGAGGTGCAGAAGGAGGACAGGTGGACCGCTTCGGTGCCCGTGCACGCCTTTGCCGCGGTGATCTTGGCCAGGTCGGCCGCCAACGTCGTCCCGGGAACCAGTTCGCCCGAGAAGATCCACGGATCGGCCGTGCAGACCCCGTGGCCGTCCACGGTGCGGGACAGATCGACCAGGCGGACGTTGGTGACGTGGTCGGCCTCTGCGTCGCGCACCGCACCCTCGATGGACCGGTTCAGCGCAGACAGGACGACCTGAGCCGCGGCATAGGTCGCGCCACCGTTGGCCTTGAGTGCCGCACAGACCAGATTGGTTCCGGCGCTCGAGTGTGCGGTGCCGCTCATGATCTGTGCCGGCTGGGGAATGGGCTGGTAGTAGTCGAAGACGACCACGGAGCGTGCGTGCGGTGACAGCTCTTCGATGGTGGTGGCAAGGCTCGAGCGGACATTGGCCAACTTCGCGTCGATCGCGGGGGTGACGGCGTGGCCGTCGACGCAGGAGTCTCCGAAGTCGAGGTCCAAGCCGAGCACCCGGACGAGCTCGTCCTCGAGGCATGCCGCAAAGTCGATGTCGTCCGCCCCGGCCTGAACGAGGACCATCCGGGCCGGATGCGACGACAGATCGGCCGCAGCAACTTCGTCGGCAAGATTGCGCGCTTGTTGTGGAGGTTGCGGACACTGTCCGTCACGTGACGTGTTGTCCGTCGGGTCGGCCACGGCGCCGCTGATCGACAGCTGATCCCCATCGAGGACGCAATTGGAGGGGCGCACGGTCATGGTCAACCCGAGATGGTGTGAGAGCAAGCTCGGATAGGCCTCCAGAGATGGCCCCTGGGAGACATCGTGCGCCGGGAGTCCCAGTTGGGGAGTCAGGTAGGGATTGGCCAGACCGTGGCCGTAGGGGACCGAATCACCCAGTGCGACCAGTCGGGTGCTGGGGTGCCCCGTCTGGTGGTGGTTCGGCGGCGGGGTGGCGCGCGTGGTCAGGAGCCCCACGGCGGCACCCACGGCCAGCAGGACCACGGCGAGCGCGGCCCAGAGTACGGGGCGCCGCTTGCGCGCGGTGCTGTGCAGAGTGCTTTCCATGACCGAGTCCCCGGGCGCCTCGAGGCGCCGCCGGGGGAGAGACGCTACCGGGTGGACTCAGCGAGGGGGCAGCAGGACCAGGCAGCCGTTGTGGCCCCCGAAACCGAAGGAGTTCGAGAGTACGGCCGATGGTTCCCACGGCTGTGGCTCCCCGTGGACGATGCGGATGGTGATCTCGGGATCAGGCTCCTCGTACCCGGCAGTCGGCGGGATCAGAGCGTGGTGGATCGTCAGGACCCCTGCCACCGCCTCGATCGCACCGGCCGCGCCCAGTCCGTGGCCCGTCACGCCCTTGGTCGAGGTGACGAGGGGACCGGGTTCGCCGAAGACCTTCTGGATCGCCTTGGCCTCGGAGAGATCGTTCAGAGGTGTCGAGGTGCCGTGGGCGTTGATGTGCCCGACATCGGTCGTCTCGATGCCCGCGTCGGCCAGGGCCAACTCCATGCAGGCAACGGCGCCCGAACCGTCCGGTGCCGGCGCCGTGATGTGGTGGGCGTCCGCCGTACTGGCGCCGCCGGCGATCTCCGCGTAGATCGTGGCGCCGCGAGCAACGGCGCGATCCCAGTCCTCGAGGACGAGGGCCGCAGCGCCCTCGGTCATGACGAAGCCGTCGCGTCGCACATCGAACGGTCGGGAGTGTCCCGACGTGGAGAGGGCTGTCATATTGGCGAATGCGGCAATGGCGACGGGTTGCATGCTCGCCTCCGAGCCGCCCCCTATGGCGACATCGCATCGGCCCGTCGCAACGAGACGGGCAGCGGCGGTGATCGCGTGGGTTCCCGCGGCGCAGGCCGTGCAGATGACCTCCGAAGGCCCGCGCCAGCCGAGGCGCATGGAGATGCCCGCGGTACCTGCATTGGCCATCATCATGGGGACGAGGCGGGGCGAGACCCGCCGGGCGCCCTTCTCGTTGTAGACGCCCACCTGGTCCGCCAGCGTCTCGAATCCACCGACCCCGGTGGCAAAGATCACGCCGGCCTTGGCCGGGTCCACGTCGAGATCACCGGCATCCTCGAAGGCCATCGTCGCCGAGGCAACGGAGAATTGGGCGAAGCGATCGACCTGACGAACTTCCTTGGGCCCGAACCATTGTTCCGGGTCGAAGTCGCTGGCCTTGCCGCCCGTGACCGAAGGATGGAGCAACCCGTCCCAGAGCGCGTCCACGCCCACGCCACAGCAGGTGACCGCACCAAGCCCGGTGACGGCGACACGCCGCCCCCGGATGGGGCCATCGGGGCCGATGCCGAGCTGCATCAGAGCTTGGAGGAGATCAGGTCGAAAGCCTGTCCGATCGTCGCGATGTCCTCGAGCTCGGTCTCCTCGACCGTCACGTCGA
Organism: uncultured Acidimicrobiaceae bacterium; assembly: GCA_963754445.1. Classification (GTDB taxonomy): domain Bacteria; phylum Actinomycetota; class Acidimicrobiia; order Acidimicrobiales; family RAAP-2; genus Bog-473. Next base: position 1,221,116 of record CAVWFT010000001.1, read on the forward strand.
ACGCCTCTTCGAGCGCCATCACCAGTTCGACGAGATCGAGACTGTCGGCGTCGAGATCGTCGGCGAACTTCGCCTCCTTCGTGATCTTCTCGGCCGGTACCTGCAATACCTCCACGGCGCACTCGCGAAACTTCTCGAACGCTGCGTCGCTGTCCACAATTGGCTCCTTCTGTCCGTGTTCCCTAAACGCTACAGGCCCATGCCGAGTCCGCCGTCGACCGGCAAGACGGCCCCGGTCACGTAGGCAGCGGCGTCGGAGGCCAGGAATCCCACCACGGCAGCCACGTCGTGGACGGAACCGGCCCGCCCCAACGGAACCTGGCTGGTCATCATGGCCACCCGCTCCTCACCGAGGGCCGACGTCATGTCGGTCTCGATCAGTCCCGGAGCCACGACGTTCACCGTGATCTGTCGACTCCCCACTTCTCTGGCGATGGCCCGGGCCAGGCCGACCAAGCCGGCCTTCGATGCGGCGTAGTTGGCCTGGCCGGGCAATCCCACGAAGGCGCCCACCGAGGAGAGGAAGATGATCCGACCATGGTGCAGACGCAACATCTTGGCCACCGCACGCTTGGCCACTCGGAACGATCCCGTCAGGTTGGCGTCGATGACGTCCAGGAAGGCCTGTTCGCTCATCCTCAGCATGAGGGAGTCCGTCGTGATGCCGGCGTTGGCGACGAGCACGTCGACCGGTCCCCACCGCGATTCGATCGTGGCGAAGGCGCCGTCGACCTGGTCGCCCTGGCGCACGTCGCAGCGGACGGCGAGGAAGCGATCGTCCGCGCCCGCCGGCGCGGACGGCGCATCGTCGGAGCGATACGTCGTGGCCACCTGGTCACCGTTGGCCAGGAACCAGTCGACACAGGCCGCCCCGATCCCGCGCGTCCCACCCGTGACGAGTACGACGGCCATCAGGCGGAATCCGGGACTCGGAGCCACACCAGTGGCTGGCCGTCCTGGACTCGCTCACCGTCGGCCGCCAGCCAGCGGATCACGTCACCGGCGAAGGGAGTCCGGACTTCGGATACGCCGACCCGCCCGACCAGGTCGCCCACCTTCACCACCGAGGAGGCACCGCCGTCGCCCGTTCCGGGCAGGAGACCGGTTCCAGGAGCTTGCAGAGAGGCCTCGGGACTGAAGATGCCACTCGATGGGCTCACGACCACACGTTCGGACATGTACAGGTGCTCACCTTGGTGCAGGGCGGGCTCGGCCTGCCAGGTGCCCGCCTGACCGATCCGATCCATGAGCGTGTCCAGGTCCTCGGGCTTCGAGACCGAGAGTGATTGGATCTCGGGCAGGCTCCGCTTCGCCAGCCCGCTGAGCACGCCTCCGGGTCCGAGCTCGACCAGTGAGGTCAGTCCGAGACTGGCAAAGGTCTCGAGCGTCTGACGCCAGCGCACCGGGCTACAGAGCTGTGCGGACAGCAGGCCGGGCCACTCGGAGGGATCGTCGTGCACGTGGGCGTCGACGTTGGCCACCACCCGCACTTCGGGGGTGAGAAAGGTCACTTCGGCCAGCGCCTTGCGCAGCGGAGCGCGGGCCCCCTGCATGAGGGGCGTGTGGAAGGCACCGGAGACCTGGATCGGCATGACGCGCTTGGCGCCCAGGGCCTTGGCCAGCTCACCCGCCCGCTCGATGGCTTCCGCCGTCCCGGCAATGACGACCTGCCCGGGGGCGTTGTAATTGGCGACCCAGACGTCGCCTTCCGCCCGCATGCAGGCTGCTTCGGCATCGTCGTCGGCGATCCCGAGGAGTGCCGCCATGGTGCCTGGAGCGTCCTCTCCGGCCCGGGCCATGGCCTCTCCCCGAGCGACGACCAGTTGGATGCCGTGTTCGAAGCCAAGGGCTCCGCTCGCCACCAGGGCGGTGTACTCGCCCAGGCTGTGGCCTGCACAGGCGGCCGGAGTGAGTCCGATGCGCTCGACGGCATCGAGGACGACGAGACTGAGGACGGTGGTGGCCAGCTGGGCATTCTCGGTCTTGGTGAGCTCTTCGATCGGTGCCCGCAGGAGGAGGTGCGCCAGGTCGCGGTCGGCTGCCTCCGAGGCTTCCTCGACCACCTCCCAGGAAGGATGATCGACCCAGGGCTCACCCATGCCGGCACGTTGTGAACCCTGTCCGGGAAAGGTGAAGACCAGCACGGGCCCGAAGACTCCAATCGACGGCGAGACGGTTGAACGCACAGTGTGACATGCCGGGGCCATCGCGGCCCACGTCACGACCGGGGCGATCGCACCAGCGGTACGAACTGCACTGTCGCCGCGCCAGCGCCGTGCTGGTTACCCGCGGGAAACCTGGTGTGACGCTGGGTAGGAACAAGGCCGGTCGCCCAGTGACGGGGGACGCGCCATGGTGCCGGAGCGAGCGACCTGAGATGCTCGGCGAGGTCCTGGTGGCGCGTCGACGACCGAGGAGATGCGCTCCGCCAAACGTGCCCGGAGCGGGACTCGAACCCGCACGCCCTTTCGGACAGCGGCTTTTGAGGCCGCCGCGTCTGCCATTCCGCCATCCGGGCGAGAAACCCCAAGAGTACAAGCTGGGATCTACGGTGAGCGTGTGGGTGCGCCACCAGCGTGAGGCTTGAAGGAATCGAGCTCGTGCGGGTCGACATCCCTTTCGTCCGCGAGATCGGGACTGCCGCCGGTGTGCACCGGATGCGCCCAGTGCTCTTCGTGCGTGTCGTGGGCGACACCGCCGAGGGGTGGGGCGAGTGTGCCGCCCTGGCCGATCCGACCTCGGTCGACCCCGGCATCGATGACGTCGAGCGCGCCGCGCGGGAACGGGGTGTTCCGCGCCTCCTGGGCGCGGCCGCAGCCCGATCGGGCGCCCTTCCCTCCTCAGCGGAAGTCCCACAACTCTTCGCCGCCGCACCGGTGGACCGCCAGCTCGCCGCCGCCTTCGAGATGGCCGTCTGGGACGCAGAACTTCGCGCGGAAGACCAGTCGATGGCGTCGTCACTGGGAGTGGCGCCCGGGTTCGAGACGCTCCCGATCGGAGCAGTGGTCGGGATCCCGTCGGATCGGCGGCTCGATTCCCTTCTGGCGGACGTGGCCCGCGTCCTGCGCGAAGGTGCCTCCCGGCTGCGGGTGAAGATCGAACCCGGCTGGGAGACCGCGCCCGTCCAGGCGATACGCGAGGCGCGCCCGGGGCTGGTCCTGCAGGTCGATGCCAACGGGTCCTTTCGGGACGACGATGACGACGTCAAGACACTCAGCCGCCTAGCGGACTTCGACGTCGTGTGTGTCGAACAACCGCTGCCGCCGGCCGACCTCGTCGCCCATGCGCAACTGGCCAAGAAGCTGGCCGTGCCCATCTGCCTCGACGAGTCGCTGACCTCTCCCCGCAGGGTTCAGGACGCGCTGCGCAACGACGCCTGCGCCATGGCCTGCCTCAAACCCGCACGCCTGGGCGGGGTTCGGGCGACCCGGGCCGCCCATGCGTTCTGCGCCGAGGCCGGCGTTCCGACCTTCGTCGGGGGATTCTTCGAGATGGGCCTGGCCCGGGCTTCGAACCTCGCCCTGGCTGCTCGGCTCTCACAGGACGCGTCGGGCCTGGTCAGCGACCTGAGCGCCCCTTCCGCGTATCTCGAGGAGGATCCCTGTGGATACCCGCCCGTCGTGGACGGCTGGGTCGACGTGCCCCAGGAGGCGGGCGTGGGCCAGTGGCCCGACCCCGGGGCGCTGGCCAGGCTCGATGCGCACCGCCGCTGGTTCCCCGCCACGTACACTTGACGCTCCATGCGTCGCACCTTGTTGGAACGACGGATCAGGGACGTCCACGCTCGCCTCGTGCGGGCGCGGGAGGAGCTGGCCGTGCTCGACGAACAACTCGCGGTCGTCCAAGAGTCGGCGGACGAGGCCCGGGTGCGCGCCCTGGTATCCGAGACGCCGCTGGCCACCCACGAGCACAACGAAGCGACCCGTCATGCGGACGCCATGGTCAAGGCGCGGGAGGCATTGGAGCGCACCGTCGCCGATCTGGAGCGCCGCCAGGACGAGCTCCTCGCCGACGTCTCGTCCGGAACCCTGTGAGCATCGACCAGCCCGTGGCCCGGGTCGTCATCGCGGAGGACGAAGCCATCGTCCGGTTGGATCTCAAGGAGATCCTGATCGCCGCCGGCTACGACGTCGTGGGCGAGGCCGGGCGCGGTGACGAGGCAGTCAAGATGGTCGAGGAGCAACAGCCCGACCTGGCCATCCTCGACATCAAGATGCCGGGCATGGACGGCATCCGCGCGGCCCGCGAGATCACGTCGCGCCACCAGGTGGCGGTCCTCCTGCTCACGGCGTTCAGCCAGCGCGACCTGATCGAAGAGGCGCGGGACTCGGGCGTCTCGGCCTATCTGGTCAAGCCCTTCCAGCCCCGTGAGCTGCTGCCTGCCATCGCCGACGTGCTGGCCCGGGCCCGTCAGGAGTGGGCGATCGAGGCCGAGGATTCGAGTGACGGCGCCGAGGACAAGATCGCCACCCGCCAGGTGGTCGATGCGGCCAAGCAGATCCTGATGGATCGGGACGATCTGCCCGAGGCGGACGCCTTCGGGTTCATCCAGCGCACGGCCATGCAGAGCAGGGCCAAAATGCGCGATGTGGCCCAGCAGATCATCGACGGCACACTGACCCCCTAGTCTCGAGGAGATGGCGACGGGTCAGGAGAGATCGGGACCACTTCTCCTCCTCGACGGCATGTCGTTGGCCTTCCGGGCCTACTTCGCGCTCCCGGACACATTGGCCACCTCGACGGGGATCGTCACCAACGCGGTCCATGGCTTCACCTCCATGGTGGTGTACCTCATCCGGGAGCAGAAGCCCTCGGCACTCGCCGTCGCCTTCGACGCGCCGGGTCCCACCTTCCGCGACGAAATGCTGGAGGACTACAAGGCCGGCCGGGCCCAGACGCCCTGGTTGTTGCCGCCTCAATTCGACATGATCCGAGAGGTGATGGGGTCGCTCGCCATCCCCGTGGTGGAGGCGCCCGGTTTCGAGGCCGACGACGTGATCGCGACGTTGGCCACCCAGGCAGCGGAGCGGCAATCCGAAGTCGTCATCGTCACGGGGGATCGCGACAGCTTTCAGCTCATCGCGGACCCTTACGTCCGAGTGCTCTACAACAAGCGGGGTGTTAGCGACTACGCCCTCTACGACGAGGCCGGCATCGTGGATCGATGTGGCGTCCCGCCGTCCCAGTACGTGTTGCTGGCCTCGTTGCGGGGCGACCCTTCGGACAACCTTCCGGGGGTGCCCGGGGTGGGGGAGAAGACGGCCGCCAAGCTGCTGGTGAAGTACGGCGACCTGGACGGGATCTTCTCGCACCTCGACGAGCAGACCCCCAAGCTGCGCGAGAACTTGGCCCTGCACGAGGAGTTGGCCCGGGCGAACGCTCGCATCATCCCCCTCGTGACCGATGTCCCGCTCGGAGTCTCGGTGGACCAGCTGACCCTCGGAGGTTGGGATCGGGGCGCAGCGGAGACGACCTTCGAGCGCTACGAGATGAAGACGGTCTGGCAGCGCATGGAGGAGCTCCTCGACGCCGGCGCCCTCGGCGAGCCCGCCGAAGGCAGCCGCCCGCGGGCGATGCCTTCGGCGGCCGAGATCGAGGCGGCGGCACCGGTGGTCGCTCTCGAACTGCGTTCCATGGCGCTCCCGACGACGGCGAGCGAGGTGACCACGCAGCTGGCCGAGTTGGGACGAGGGCGGTTGGCCCTGGCGGCTCGCTGGACCGGCGCCCCCGGACGCAGTGACCTGGCCGGCGTGGTTCTCGTGGCGACCGAAGGCGATGAGGAAGGTGTCGGGGTGCTGATCCCCGGCGATCTCCTCGGGAGCGCCTCGGTGGTGAAGAAGCTGAACGCGGTGTTGGCCGGGGCCGTGGTGGGCCACAACGTCAAGGAGGCGATGCGCTCGCTGCTCCCACTCGGCATCGACGTCCCCCACCTGGAGATGGACACGTCAGTCGCCGCCTATCTCCTCGACGCCTCCACAGGCGAATACGAGCTGCAGCAGCTCCGGGAGCAGACGGGACAGCTCTCGCTCGACATCGGCGAACCCGGCGAGGCGGCCCGGGAGGCGGCGGACGAAATGGCCGCCGAAGCCGTCGACGTGGTCTCCATGGTGGCGGGCTTCCGGCGCCGCATCGATTCCGAGGGCATGGCGCTGTTGCACGACGACATCGAGACGCCCCTCGTGCGGGTCCTGGCCAAGATGGAGGTGGCCGGGATCGGGATCGATCGCCGCGAGCTCCAGGAGATCGCCGATTCCCTCAAGGCATCGGCGGCCACGCTCCAGGACGAGGTCCAGAAGCTGGCCGGTCACGAGTTCAACGTGAACTCGACGCCCCAGCTTCGCACCGTCCTCTACGAGGAGATCGGGCTCACGCCGGGCAAGAAGACCAAGACGGGATTCTCGACCGATGCCCAGACGCTCGAGAGCCTGCGCGGCGCCCATCCGATCGTCGACGCGCTCGTTGTCCTACCGCGAGGTGGAGAAGCTGCGATCCACGTACGGCGAGAGCTTGTTGGCCGAGGTGCAGGGCGACGGCCGCATCCATGCCTCCTTCGGCCAAACCGTGGCGCGCACCGGCCGCTTGTCGTCGGATCGTCCCAACCTGCACAACATCCCGGTCCGCAGCGAAATCGGCAAGCAGTTCCGGCGCGCCTTCGTGCCGGGGGAGGGCAAGACGTTCCTGGTGGCCGACTACGACCAGGTGGAGCTGCGCTGCATCGCGCATCTCTCCGAGGATCCCGGGTTGATCGACGCCATGACGACGGGGGCCGACGTGCACCGCTCCGTGGCGGCCGCGGTCTACGGGATCGCGCCCGAAGAGGTCACCCACACGCAACGTGAGTTCTCCAAGATGGTCTCGTACGGGCTGGCCTACGGGATGGAGGCCTACGGACTGAGCCAGCGGCTCAACGTGGCCGTCGAGGAGGCCGCCGCCATCATGGAGAGCTATTTCGGGGCCTTCCCGCGGGTGAAGCAGTACATGGAGGAGACGGTCGCCCAGGCGAAGATCCGTGGCTTCACCCAGACCGAGTTCGGCCGGATCCGGCCGCTGCCCGACCTGCACGCCTCGAACTACCGGGTCCGGCAGGCCGCGGAACGCCAGGCCATGAACGCTGGGATCCAGGGCCTGGCGGCCGACATCTTCAAGTTGGCCCTCGTGCGTCTGGACCGTGATCTCGAGGACCAGAAGCTCGGCAGCCGGCTGGTGCTCCAGGTGCACGACGAGGTCATCGTGGAGGTGGCGTCCGGGGAGGAAAAGGAGGTCCACCGCCTGACCGAGTCCGCCCTGACCGGGGCGGCCGACCTCAAGGTCCCCCTGACCGTGTCGGTGGCGACCGGTCCGAGCTGGGCGGCGGCGAAGGGCTGAGCGTCCGGGCGCGGCGCGCCTGGGACCCGACGCGGAACCATAGGCCCAGCTCAGCTGGTACCCTGGACCGCCTCGCTGGCACCGGCGGCGAGGCACATATCCATCGAGACCTGACCCCGGCGCGGTCCTGTGGTTGCACGGCGCAACCCAGCAAGGAGCATCACCACATGGCAGACGTACGCAGCACCCTCCTCTCGCCCGAGCAGATGGGCACCTTCGATGCCGAGGGGAACTACCACCCCCGTCCGATCGTCGACGACGACCTGGCGGACGCCGACCTCGAACAGGCGATGGGCGACTCCATCATCGAGTTCGACGACGGAGACGTGATCGAGGGCACGGTCGTCAAGATCGACCGGGACGAAGTCCTGCTCGACATCGGCTTCAAGTCCGAGGGCGTGATCCCGGCCCGGGAGCTCTCCATCCGCAACGACGTGGACCCGGCCGAGATCGTGAAGCTCGGCGAGCACGTCGAAGCGCTCGTGCTCCAGAAGGAGGACAAGGAGGGGCGCCTCGTCCTGTCCAAGAAGCGGGCCCAGTACGAACGGGCCTGGACGACGATCGAAGAGAAGAAGAACAACGGCGAAATGGTGTCCGGCCCGGTCATCGAGGTGGTGAAGGGCGGCCTGATCGTCGACATCGGTCTGCGTGGCTTCCTGCCCGCATCGCTCGTCGAGCTGCGCCGCGTCCGCGAGCTGCAGCCCTACGTGGGCAAGGAGATCGAGGCCAAGATCATCGAGCTCGACCGCAACCGGAACAATGTGGTGCTGTCGCGCCGGGCCTGGCTCGAAGAGGCGCAGAAGGAGCAGCGCGGGGACTTCCTGCAGAACCTCAAGCCGGGCGAGCGCCGCAAGGGCATCGTCTCCTCGGTCGTCAACTTCGGTGCGTTCGTGGACCTGGGCGGCATGGACGGACTCGTCCACGTCTCCGAGTTGTCGTGGAAGCACGTCGACCACCCCTCCTCGGTCGTCACGGTGGGCGACGAGATCGAGGTCGAGGTGCTCGACGTCGACCTGGACAAGGAGCGCATCTCGCTCTCCCTCAAGGCGACGCAGTCCGACCCCTGGCAGGAGTTCGCCGACTCGCACTCGGTGGGTCAGCTGGTCTACGGCCGCATCACCAAGCTGGTGCCCTTCGGTGCCTTCGTGCAGGTGGGTGACGGGATCGAGGGTCTCGTGCACATCTCGGAGATGGCCGTGCACCACGTGGACCTGCCCGAGCAGGTCGTCACGCCGGGCGAGGAACTCTGGGTCAAGATCATCGACATCGACCTGCAGCGTCGCCGTATCTCGCTGTCGATCAAGCAGGCCGCGGAGGGTGGCGAGGTCTCCGAGGAGTACCGCGAGGCCTTCGGTGAGCACGCCTACGACGAAGAGGGCAACTACATCGGCGGGTTCGACTACGCCGAAGGCGAGTTCACTCCGGAGACCGATGGTCAGGCCGCCTGGGCCGACTTCGCCGAGGACGTCGGCACCCATGTCGTTCCCCCCGAGGAGAAGGTGGGCGGGGACGGCGAGGCCGGTGGCGAGGGCGCGGGCGCCGAGGCAGCGCCCGTGACCGCCGAGGCCGGGGAAGCGCCGGCGGCGGAAGCACCCGTGGCAGAAGCGCCCGCGCCGGAAGCGTCAGTGCCGGAGTAGCAGTCGGCCTGCGGGCCTGGAGTTGGCAGAGGAGGAGCCGGCGCATCGTCGCCGGCTCCTGCCAATTCTCGAACCGGAACTCCAGCAGGCCTCGCTCACGAAGCCGAGGAAGGCTCTGACGGACGACCTCGATCAGGGACTCTCGGCGCTCTCACCGAGGGCCGGGCCATCGGGTCCCACCTCGAGCGCAGCTCTGTCCCAACGGGCCAGCTCGGCCGCGGCGTCGTACGTGCTCTGGAAGAAGGCCAGCAGGATGCCGTCGGGATCCGCCGAGCGACGCACGTCGGCGTAGGGGAGGACGAACTCGCCCAGAGCGGGATCGAAGGATGCGGCTGCGGGCTCGACCTTCCACGAGGAGAAACCGGGCGGCACGGGGTAGGCATAGGAGTAGAACGAACCCTCGGCCGCCCCACCCGGCCAGTAGCCGCAACTGCTCACCTCATGGCTGTAGGCCATCTGCTGGATCCAGTCGGCACAGTGCGGCACTCCGCCGGGATGGCGCGGCGCAGGTCGACCCGAGAACCGGGTGACGGCCAGATCGGCCGCCCCCCAGAAGAAGTGCACGGGACTGACCTTCCCCTGGAAGCGGGAGCGGAACACCCTCATGACCCGCTGCATCTGGACCAAGGCCAACCAGAATCGACGCACGGCGTCGGCGTCGTAGGGGCGGGGCGCCCGGTCGTCGGGAAAGGGCACGACGTTCGGGAGCTCCTGGGGTTCGGGGTCGATCGGGGTCGCCGCCCCGACCTCGGCCAGGGCGCGCATGGTGGCACCGTAGAACTCCGCGACCGACTGTGGTGCCAGCGGGACGGATCGCAGCCGTCCGTCAGTCGTGCGCACGTGCAGCTGATCGGCCAGGAAGTCGAATTCCATCTCCAGACCCAAGCCGCCGGCGTGCATCAGCGACGTGGTCAGGCCGCGGGCCGAGACATAGAGCGGCACCTGCCACCAATGGTTGATCATCGGCTCGAGCTCGAGGCGGACCTTTCCCACGATCTGGGTCCACAGGTGCAGCGTGTCCTTGGTGCCCTCCCACTCCGAGAGCGTCAGCTCGGGCCAGTCGGTCATGTGATCGAGCGTATCGAGCAAACACGGGCGGTACAGGGCCGGCCGTCGGGTGCATCAAAAATGGGGCGGACTCGACCGGGGGGTGGGCCTCCCATGGTCCCCAGCACGGCAGCCGCCAAGGCCATCCGGCATACACTCGCACCGTGGTGACGCCTCGCAGGCAGGCGACCATCGACATCGATCGCGTCGCCGTTTTCTACGAAACCGAGGGCGACGGCGAACCCATCGTCCTCCTCCACGGCGGCCTGGCCGACAACACGACCTGGGGGGCGCAGTTCTCGGGGCTGGCACCGCACCGCCGCGTCGTCGCTCCGGAACGCCAGGCGCAAGGGCACACGCCCGATCGGCCCGGTCCCCTCACCTATGAGGCGATGACGGAGCAGACGGTGAGGTTCCTCAGGGCGCTCGATCTCGGGCCGGTGGACCTCCTCGGCTGGAGTGACGGGGGCATGATCGGCACCCGGGTCGCCGCGGAGCACCCCGAACTCGTCCGCACACTGAGCGTGACCGGTTCAGGTTTCTCGAGCGCCGGCTACGTGCCCGGTTCGATGGAGGAACTGGTGGCACTGACCCCCGAGGACGACGACATGCAGATGTTCGCCGCCATGTACGCCCAGGCCTCGCCCGACGGCCCCGAGCATTTTCCGGCCGTGTGGGAGAAGTTCCAGGTCCTGTGGGGCGAACCGTTCGACTGGACCGGTCTGCTCGCGCTGATTGCCGCACCCACCTTGGTCATCGTCGGCGACGACGACTACGTCACGATCGAACACGCGGAGAGGTTCGCTCGCGCCGTGTCGGGCGGCCAGCTCGCCGTGGTGCCGGGAGCGTCGCACCTTGTCCCGATGGAGAAGCCGGAACTCTTCAACCAGCTCGTGCTCGATTTCACGGCCCACCCGATTCCCGACACGATGATGCCGCTCCGGCGCAAGGCCAGGAGGTAAGGGACCGGGCTCACCCGTCGCCGGCGGGTGACGGGACGGCACCGGTCCCCGTGCGGAGCCGCTCCTACTGCGGAGGTGCCGGGGTGCCCGCCGGAACCGGGAACACCGGGTCTGCCCTGGTGCTCGCCGAGTGGAAACAGTTGAAGACGTTCTGACCCCTGTTCAACACGGGAACGTACTGCGTGCCCTTGGCCTGGACGTAGGCCACACAGTAGGGCGGCGCGTGGCCGCTGTGGCCCGCCACGGCCCAGTTGACCGGAGCGGTCAGACCACCGGCCGTGAAGGCGGTCAACGCGTTGGTCTGCTTGATGACGTTGACCCACGTGAGGTCGTTGCCCGCCGCTTTCACGCCCTGTGCGAAGAGCGCAGCCGACTCCCATCCTTGAATGGCCAACTCGTTGTAGACGTACTTGGGCTCGTACTTCCTCATCTCGCGCAGATACAGGGTGAGCCCCGGGTAGAGGCGGGTCGGCGCAGTGAACGGCACGTGATACGTGGCGAAGTAGATGCCCTGCATGAGGCTCTTGTTGGCCTGCAGCGTGGGCACGTCGTTGCCGTTGAGCCACAGCTGGGTGGCCTTGAGCCCGTACTGCTGGATGGCTCGGGCCATGGAGACGTTGCCCTGCACGTCCATGCAGCTCAGGACGAAATTGGAGCCGGCCGATCGCATCCGCTGCACATCGGTCGCCACGGTGGTGCCGGGATAGTTGATCTTGAGGTCGACGTAGCTGATGTCGTACCCCTCGGACTTCAGTGCGCTCTCGGCGGCCTGGCAGGCATCGGCAGAAGCCGCCACGCCGTAGGCCACCAGTGCGATCGATGGTTTGGCCCGGGCCTTGCGAGCAACGTAGGCGAACTCCGCCGCCCCGGCCTGGTAGTACTGGGTGGAACCGCCGGCCGCGAACAGATTCGGCGCTCCGGCCCAGTTGTCCGTGACGTTGTAGCCGTAGGTCGGGATGCCGGACTCGATGAAGAGGTTGGGGGAGAAGAAGATCGTCGCGACGCCGGTGACGGCGAACACGTGATCCTGGTTGATGAGCGTGTTGGCCAGCTGGTTGAACGTCGTCGGATTCCCCCCGTCGTCGAGGGCGTACTTGTAGTCGATCTTGCGCCCGTTCACGCCTCCCTGGGCGTTGATGTAGTCGAAGTACGCCCTCTCGCCGTAGATCACCGAGGAGGCGTTCGCCGCCAACGTGCCCGTCTGCGTCGAGATCGTGCCGACCGTGATGGTCGTGGCCGTCACGCCGGGCGCGCCGCCGGACGATGCGGCGTCGGCCGTTCCCACTGGCGTCAGCACGGCCGTCGCGGCGAGTGCCGCTCCTGTCACTGCGGCCATGATCGCAGGCCGACGACTCCATCTCACACGCATGGCGCCCCCCAGGTGTGCCGTCACGGTACGCCCATCGGCGTGACCGCTCAACCCGCCCTGCTCGACCACCATGCGGGGCCGGACGGCCGCACCCCCCTCTCGCCGCGCACGAGACGGGCGCCGAAGACGATCAGCTTGCTCTCTGGTCCTGGCGCGGCTTCACGAAGACACGGAGCTGTGAGACATGGGCCAGTCTCGGGCGCAACCAGGCCCGGAGGAGCGAGACCAGGGAGTCGGGACGGGTGCCGGAGGCACCCTCGCTTCGGGGGGTATCGACGGCATCACCCAGGGCATCGGCCAGCACACCGATGAGCGCCGGCACCTCGCTCAACTCGACCGGAGTCGACGCGACACAGAGTTGGTCACGCCAATGACTGAACACCACCTTCCGCTGTTCGGGGTGCTTGGTCACCCTCAGCGTGGCACCGTGTCCCCGGGCGTCGGGGATGTTGAGGCTCCGCGGCCGCATGGTGTGATTATGGACCCGCCGCCTCGGTCGAGTCGAGCGATACCGGGGTTTTCGCTGGGCCGATGGCGCGGTGCGGCATGCTCCGTGGGGTCCGGAGAACTCTGTAAAGATCGTTGCTTGCACGCGCACTGACGGAACCGGAGACGGCCTCGAGACGGGACGACCCGAAGGTGCAGGCCCGGCGGTTATCTGTCCGTTCGGGGACTGATCGGGTTCCGTATCGGGAAAGTAGAGATCGTGTTCATGCCGAGAAACCTTCTTCAGACGAAGTCCGACAGCCGTCCCGCCCGTCGTCTCGGGCTCCACGTCCGCCTGGGGTCGGTCGTGGTGGCGGCGACGGCCGGGATCCTCGCCGGGGCACTTGCACCCGCGGCAACCGACGCGGCACACGCGTCATCTCCGGCGGCGGCGCACGTCATCGTCACGCCGAGCACGACGCCCGCATACGCCAACGACGCCCCCGATCCGGACGCCCTGTACTCGGGTGGCACGTACTACGCGTTCACGACGGGAACCGTCCTCGGGAATCACATCCAAGCGCTGACCGACAAGAGCGGGAGTCCGGCCAGCGGCTGGCAGCCCTACACGGGGTCGACGGGCTCGAGCGCCTTGCCGAGCCCTCCCTCGTGGGAGACCGCGAACACGCAGACGTCACCCGGCGTCTTCTCCTACGGCGGTCATTGGGTGATGTTCTACGACGCTTCGGCGAGCCCGCACGGGCAGGACTCCGGCTTCAGCTGTCTCTCCGTGGCCACCGCCACGACGCTCGACCCACCGGTGTTCACCGACACCTCGGCCGGTCCACTGACCTGTGGAACCGCCGGGATCGGCGTGTTGGATCCGAGCCCCTTCGTCGATCCCGCCACGGGGGCCGCCTACCTGCTGTGGAAGTCCAACGACGGGGCGTCGGGCGCTCCGTCGCAGATCTGGTCGGCTCAGCTCAGTGCGAACGGCACCAGCATCATCGGGGCGCCGACCCTCCTCCTCACCGTCGACCAGCCGGCTCTGCCATGGGAGACCACGATGGACGACCCGCAGATGGTCTCTGCCTCGGGCTCCTACGACCTGCTGTTCTCAGCGGGGAACTTCCAGAATGCGACCTACAACGAGGCGCTGGCGACGTGCTCGGGCCCGCTCGGTCCGTGCGCACAACCCGCGGCACCGTTCCTCGGCACGTCCGGCTCGGCCTACGGTCCGGGAGGCGGCTCACTCTTCCAGGACGCCGGCGGAAACTGGTGGCTGGCCTACGCGGCCTGGTCCAAGTCGTGCGCGTCCTACGGGGGCACCTGCAACGCGCTGCGCTACCTCTACACGGCTCCCGTAGACCTCAGCAACGGCCTTTCCGTCCCCTGCACGCGTCCAGCCGGATCTCCCGAGGGCTATCTGCTGACCGCGAGCGACGGCGGAATCTTCAACTACGGCAACCTCCCGTATTGCGGCTCGACCGGGAGCATCCTCCTCAATCAACCCGTGGTCGGAGTCGCCAGCACGGCCGACGGGGGCGGGTACTGGACCGTCGCCCGGGACGGGGGCATCTTCACGTTCGGCGACGCGGGCTTCCACGGGTCGGCAGGGTCGATCCACCTGAACCAGCCCATCGTCGGCATGGCCGCCACCCCCGACGGAGCCGGCTACTGGCTCGTGGCCTCCGACGGGGGCATCTTCTCCTACGGGGACGCGAAGTTCTACGGCTCGACGGGGTCGATCCACCTGAACCAGCCCATCGTCGGCATGGCCGCCACCCCCGACGGAGGCGGCTACTGGCTCGTGGCCGCCGACGGGGGCATCTTCTCCTACGGGGACGCCACCTTCCACGGCTCGACCGGTGCGATCCATCTCAACCGTCCCATGGTGGGGATGGCCGCCACGCACGACGGGGGCGGCTACTGGCTGGTGGCCTCCGATGGGGGCATCTTCTCCTACGGTGACGCCACCTTCCACGGCTCGACCGGTGCGATCCATCTCAACCGTCCCATGGTGGGGATGGCCGCCACGCACGACGGGGGCGGCTACTGGTTGGTGGCCTCCGACGGGGGCATCTTCTCCTACGGTGACGCCAGGTTCCACGGCTCGACGGGGTCGATCCACCTGAACCGGCCCGTGGTGGGCATGAGCGGGGGCTGACGCGGCGACGTGGCCTTCGAGAAGACGATCTGCATCGGCCGGAACGACCTCGGCGTGATCCCGTCAGCCGGGGGGCCGGGTCGACGCCCACCCTTCGAGGGCGAGGCCCGTTGCCGCGATGAGCGCGGACACTCCCGCCGCCGGTTCGGCGCCCTGCCCTGCGGCCAGGTCCCCGGCATCGGTCAGCGCGCCGAGGCGGGCCCAGGTGCGGAGGGCGGCGGGGGAGGTGTCGGCCCGGGCGACCGCAAGGAGGCCGCCGAGGCCGAGCACGATCTCGCGCACCGCGAAACTCCGCGGCATCAGGGTGCGCGGCCGGGCCGACTCCGGCCTGGCGAAGCGATGAGGGGCCACGGCACACGCAGCCCCGATGGCGATCCGCATTCCTCCGAAGGCCCCGACGACGACCTTCGGGCTGATCCTGCGCATGTGCGTGACCGTAGCCTCCGTCGAACGACCGGTGTCCGGTCGTTCGACGTGGGGTGCCCCTAGGGTCGTGCTCGTGAACGGCTGGCTGCGCGCACAGTACGGGGACCCGTGTCGCGGGTGCGGATTCGACTGGTCGGTCGGCGAAGGTGTGTGTGCATCGATCATCGACGGATCGCCGGCGCGCCTGGCCACGCGCCTGGCCGGGTGTGAGGGCAGCGAGCGTGGCCCGGGCCTCGAGTGGGATGTCGGGTCGTACGTCGCGCATCTCGCGGACACCGTGCGCATCTGGGCAGAGCGGGTCGCGGCCGCCGCTCTCGATGCTGCCGCCCGGGTGACGCCGTACGACGAAAGGGGTCTGGGGGACCTGCGCGGCTACGAGACGCTTCCTCTCCGGGGATCCTTCTGGGCCCACGAACGGGCGGTCGGGGACTGGCGGGCGTCGGTTGCCCTCTCGGGCCCGGACACGCGGCTCCTGCATCCGCAACAGGGCCCGATGGGCACCCTCGACGTGGCGCGCATCCTGGCTCACGAGTCCCGCCACCACGAAGGGGACGTGGAGCTGATCCTCGCCGGCACGTCCCACTGACTCGGGGTGCCCTCGCGGTGCCCGGTGCGATGCGTGTACCGGGGTCGGACTTTGCCTAAATTGCCAGCGACGGAGAAAGGGGTCTCACGTGGACGAAGGTCGCCCGATTTCGTACATGGCCCTGTCGGTCGGGACGCCGGTGCTCAGTTCCACCGACACCGAGTTCGGCCGGGTGGAGCACGTGCTCCAGGTTCCAGAAGAGGACCTGTTCGACGGCATCGCGGTCAAGACCGGACATGGCCTGCGGTTCGTCGATCGTGATCAGATCGCCGACATCACGACGACGCTCGTGCGGTGCGCCCTCACCGACGAAGAGGCGGCGGCCCTGCCGGCCCCACACGGGACGCTCGTCCTGCATCCCGACACGGCACACGACGAGGGTCCTTCGTTGACGGCCCGGTTCGGACGCCTGTTCGGGCGCCAGAAGTGGAAAGAGCTGGAGTAGGCCACCTCGGATGTCCGCGGTCCGGGACCGATCCGAGGCGCCGTGCTGTCTCAGGTCTCGGTCGAGCGTCCGGATCGGCCAGGCTGGTCGAGGAACTCGAGGAACCAGCGCGGGCCGGCCACCTCGGCGCCCAGGTCCTCCGCTCGCCGCCGGAGCTCGCGATCGGCAGTCACGAGGGTGATGGTGTCGTCGGCCGCCTTGGCAATGACGTCGACGATGGCGTCGTCGCCGCTGCGGCCGGCATGGAGAACGGTCACGGTGCCGGTGACTCCGGCCGGGGCGCCGTCACGGGCCTTTCCCTCGAGGACGACGACGACCGGCTGCGTGATCCGGCCCGACTCGGCGGCGCCGCGTACCTGCTCGACGAACGCCCCCGTCGCCCCCGCCCGGTCACGCCACCAACCCGTGGGCTGCGATCCGATCACGTTTGCTGCGTCGATGAGGAGCACGCCATCAGTCTGGCGGCTCTCGGGACCCGAGGCGTCGATGTCACCCGGCCGTCGCCGACGAAGGGGAGTGGCGCGAAAGCCCAGCGAGGACGACCCGTACCGGCAACGCGTGCTTCGGGGCAAAAACGGGGTAGATCCCAAATGGAACGGGAGAAGGAGGAACTCGATGGAACCCGATCTGCTCGACCTCTACCGCCGCGCCGGCGACTGGACCTCGTCGAAGGTGGCGGGCGCCTCGTCCCAACTCGAAGCCCCGACGACATGCGACGACTGGGACGTCCGGACCCTGATGTCGCACATGCTCGACACCCAGCGGTATTTCGTCGGCGCCGCCCGGGGCCAGGACGTCTCGCCCCCGTCCCCGACGCCGCCGGATCTGGTGGGCAGCGACCCGTGCGGCGACTTCAGGCGGGCCCAGGACGAAGCGGTGCGGACGTTCGCAGAACCGGGGGTGATCGAGCGGACCGGCCCCGCGCTCGGGATCGCCTTCAGCGACCAGCTCCTCCACGGATGGGACCTGGCCCGGTCGACGGCGCAGGACGCCACCATGCCCGAAGGGCTCCCGGAGGCCGCGTACGCCATGATCCACGGTCGATTCACCGACGATCAGCGCAAGGGCGTGTTCAAGCCGGAGATCCCCGTCCCCGCCGATGCGTCCGCCCAGGAGCGTCTTCTGGCCTACACCGGGCGGGATCCCTCGGCGACGGTGCCCGGGTAGGAGTCGAGCGGGCGGCCGTCACATTCGCTCGCGCTCCACCCACCACGGGCCGAGGCTCGGTGCTCGGAAGGGCCAGTCGGCCGCGATCCAGCGTGGGAGGAACTCCCCGAGGCACCGCTCGAGCTCGGTGCCCACCGCAGCGTCGATGACCCACCAGCAGACCTCCGCATCAGCACCCTCGGGGGAGTCGTCTTCGGGGGGGTCGATGTACACGCAACCGAACAGCTGGGACTCGGACGCGTCCAGGATGCAGAAGTTGAACGAGCTGAGCGTCTCCATCTCTCGTTCGTGGCGGAGCAGGTCCTCGAGGTCCTGTTCGACGCTCATGTCCGCTGGGGGCCACTCCCACCTCGTGCCGAAGATCGACCACAGGCGCTGTTGTGAGCCCATGACGGCGGGAAAGTCCAGCCGGACGTCGGTGCCTCGGATGGGTCGCAGGTGATGGCCCGATGGCAGGGGCACGATGGACGGAGGGGCAAAGCCATCAGGCAGCCAGGACACGGCGGGATCATAGGGTGGCGGCGTCCCGGCCCGGCCCGCCCAATGGCGCACCACCGGGCGAAGGGAATCCCCCGGGCCCTACTTCCCCGTGCGCTCACGGTGCACGCACCCGGGCCAGCAGCATGGGCGACGTTGGCCCTCCTCCAGCTCTTCTTGGGTTCGGCGGATGCGCCGCTCCCGCGTGACCTGTTGCTTCGCATCCTCCACCCAGCAGATGAACTCGTTGCGGGCGAGCGGGGTGATGTCCTTCCACAGGGCGAGGGCCGTCCGGTTGCCGACGAGCGTGTGGCGCAGGTCGGCGGGAAGCTTGTGCACCACGCCACCCGGCACCCGTTGACCGCTCACGGCCCGCCACGGTAGCGGGCGGGGGAGCAGGCGCTCCTCATGGGCGGCTCTGGTCGAGTCGCCCTCCCGTCAGCCCGGAGCGGCCACACCGGTGACGGAGCTTCCGACGACCTGACCGGTCGCAGAGCCGAGATAGGGCGCGCCGCCGAACGCGAAGACGCCACCGTCCGCGGCCACGGTCCAGTATCCGCTCCCGTGTGGATTGGAGAGGACAGCCACCATGGGCGCCGCCAGCCGCTCGCCGCCCATGGAGCCGTCGTACGCGGCCGCTCCGAACGCGAAGACCCCGCCATCACCCGCGACCAGCCAATAGCCCCTGCCGTCGGCGGTGGGGCTCAGGCCGACGACGGGCGCGCGCAGCGGCGTGCCGGCCATCGAGCCGTCCCAGGCGGCGTCGCCGAACGCGAACACCCCGCCGTCTCGGGCGACGAGCCAGTAGCCGTTGCCGTGGGCATCCGCAGCCAGGCCGACGACCGGCGCAGCCAGCCGCGCGCCGCCCATGGAGCCGGCGTAGGCGGCGTCGCCGAACGCGAAGACCCCGCCGTCAGCCGCGACCAGCCAATAGCCCTGGCCGTCGGGAGTGGGGGCCATCCCCACGATGGGTCCGTCGAGATGGGTGCCACCTTCGGAACCGTAGAAGCGGGCATCCCCGAAAGCGAAGACGCCGCCATCGGCCGCGACTTGCCAGTAGCCACGGCCATCGGGTGTGGACGCCATCCCGACCATGGGGGCGTGCAGCGCCTTCCCGGCCATCGACCCAAAGGATGGAGCGTCGCCGTGCCCGAGCACGGCGCCGTTGCGGGTCGTCATCCAGTATCCCGCCCCCGTGGTGGGCGCCGGCACGGTGAGTGTGCGTGAGGTCGTGGCCGAGGGTCCGCCGTTGTTGCTGACCGTCTGGCCGGTGAAGATCTGGCCGGTCGACGTGCCGGCGGAGTCGGTCACGGTGAGGGTCGGACTGAAGGTTCCTGCGCTGAGATAGCGATGGGTGGTGGTCGGCACCGACGTCGTGGCGGCGGTCCCGTCGCCGAAATCCCAGGCGTAGGACCGGATCGTCCCCTGGGGAGCGCTCGACGATGACGCATCGAAGGCCGTCGCGGTGCCGGCGGCACCGGGTACGGCGTTGAACGAGGCGGTGGGGGCCTGGTCCGGTGTGACGGCGACCATCGCTCCGGGAAAGGAGATGCCGGCTGGCGTGATCGTGCTCTCGACGGTCGACGTCGAGAGGTCGAGGGCGGACACCGAGGCGTCGCCGTCGTTGGAGACGTAGGCGGTCTCCCCGTCCGGCGTGATGGCGATGCCCTGAGGGGCGCTGCCCACCCCGATCGGCGCCATCGCCGTCTCGGTGGCCAGATCGACGGGAGTCACCGCTCCCGTGCCGTTGTCCGTGACATAGGCGGTCTGCCCGTCGGGTGTGATGGCGATGCAGAACGGATCGGAATTGTTCGGCGAAATCGGGATGTCGGCGCCGACGGTGTTGGTGTCGACGTCGATCGGGATCACGGTGGCGTTCGCATCCGCCACGTAGGCCATGTGCCCATTCGGCGTGACGGCGACGGCGTTGGGATTCCCACCGACGGAGAGTGTCGCCTCCACGGTGTCGTCGGCGAGGTCGATCACGCTGACCGAGCCGGTTCCGTAGTTGGTGACGTATGCCGTCTCGCCGTTCGGCGTGACGGCGATGGAGCTCGGATCGCTTCCCACCGCAATGGGGTCGCCCGGAGCGTCCGTCGCCAGGTCGACGGGCGTGACGACGCCGTTGCTCCCACCGGAACCGACCAGCAGGGTGTGGCCGTCGGGCGTGATGGCCAGCCCACCCGGGTTGAACCCGGCGGCGACGGGCGTGCCCGCCGTATCGGTCGCGGTGTCGATGGGCGTGACGGTTCCGCTGGGGCCGCCGGCGGCGACCCAGGCCGTGGCGCCGTTGGGGGTCAGGGCCACCCCGGCGGGGAAGTCGCCCACGCCGATGGTGTTCGCCACGGTGTTGGTGGCGACGTCGATCGTGGTCAACGTCCCGGTCGGGCTCCCGGCGATCACGTAGGCGGAGGACGGGAGCCCCGCTGCTCCGGCCGGTGACGACGACACCAGTCCGACCGACGGGAGGGCGGCTGCGAAGAGCACGGCTGCGCAGGAGGCGCCCCGGAGGGAACGACACCGACCCGACCGTGTGACCCGACTGCTCGTGGCGTGCATCCCGGCGTCCTCCTCGGTGCGACGTAGGGGCGGCGCTCCGCACTGACCCGGGGGCGAGAGCGGATGGTGGTCTGCGGGCGGGCCCCGCCATGGACATCGGTCGATTCGGGCGGCGCCCTTACCGATCAGGCGTGTCCGGCGCAGAACGGGTCCGCCGGAACTCAGCGCACAGTGATCTCGGCCGGCGCATACGACCCGTAGATGGCCCCGCGGGAGTAGTCGCAATCGGCTTCGAGCTGGTAGCGGCCGGGCGGCAGGTCGGAAGGGAGCGCCAGGTGCGCTTCCCATGGAGATCCCGGCTGCGTCGACTCACCCAACGTGTTGGCCACGGCCTGGGTCGTCCCGGAGGTCTCGTACAACGCGACGATCGGTGAGCTCGCGATCGCACCGCAGCCGCCGCCGTTCGACTGCACCGTCAAGGTCGCGCCCGGCGAGACCGGGCCGTCCGGGGCCACCGAGAGAGTGAACGGGGTCTGTACCGTCACCGGGAGCGGGGGGTAGAGGAACGTCGAGGGCGATGCCGGGTTGGCCTCCCCGGTGCAGCGCGCCGTGATCAGCGAAGACCCAGGGAACACCATCGGCACCACA
Organism: uncultured Acidimicrobiaceae bacterium; assembly: GCA_963754445.1. Taxonomy (GTDB): domain Bacteria; phylum Actinomycetota; class Acidimicrobiia; order Acidimicrobiales; family RAAP-2; genus Bog-473. Next base: position 1,242,337 of record CAVWFT010000001.1, read on the forward strand.
CCACTGATGGTCCAGTTGCCGGTGGGTCCCGTCGTGACGCGGTCGGACCCGTCGGCCAGCAGTTGCGTCTCGATCGAATCCCCACCCGTACTGAGGGAGGTGGCGAAGATGGCCGGCTCGCCGGTGGGGGTGCTCGGAACGAGATGTGCCGAGGCCGAGGAACCTGACGGGCAGTCATCGCCGGAGACCGTGATGGGCTGCCCGACGACCAATCGCGTCGAGCTCACCGCGAGCCGTGCCGTCGGATTGGTCGTGGGTTGCGACGACGTCGTGGTCGACGGCGCAGTCGTGGTCGTCGAGATCGGAGCGGTCGTCGGGTGCGTGTCCACCGTCGAACCCGGACGGCCCGAGCCCGTGCAGGCCGCCAGGCTCACAACCAGCACCGCACCCGCCACGGCGTGTCGCATCCTCACCATGATTCCCTGTCTCACGTTCCCGCGGCGCCGCCGCTTCTCGTGGTTGCCTCGTCGGATCCGGACACGACGTCGTGCCCTGTTCTCAGGTGCCGTAGGCCCGCGTCAGCACCTCCATGTTGTGACCCGACGGATCCTCGAAGTAGAAGCCGCGCCCGTGGTGGTTGATCTCACCCTCGCGGGTGTGACCGGGGTCGGCCCAGAAGCGCACTCCCCGATCCGTGATCCGGGCGAAGATGAGGTCGAATTCCTCCTCGCTGACGAGGAACGCGAAGTGGCTCGGTTCGAGCACCTCGGCCTGGTCGGCGTAGTCGAGGCTGACGCCGTTGGCCGTGTCCACGCACAAGAACGGGCCGAACGGTTGTGGCGGGGCGAGGCCGAGGATCTCGGACAGGAACGTGGCGGACACGCCCTTGTCGTGCGCCGGGATGATCGTGTGGTTGAGCTGCACTGCCATGTCGGTTCTCCTTGCTCATGCATCGGCGACGCGTCCACCAGCCGGGGACCGTCGCATCAGGCGCGCCGGCGAGGGGTCCCCGGGCGCATCACGCCACACCGTCGATGACGTAGATCCGGGCTGTCGCCGCCGACGCCCGGACCCTGCGTGCGGCCGCGTAGTCGTCGCTCCGGTACCACGCCGTGATGGCATCCCGGCTCGGGAACTCGAGGATGACCGTGCGACCCGCAGGTGGTTCGCCCTCGAGCACCTCGATGTCGCCCCCGCGCACGAGGTACCGGCCCCCCGCCGCGACGACGCTGGCCTCGGCCAGCCGTTTGTACTCCTCGTAACGGCCCGGATCGGTCACGTCGGCGTTGTACATGACATAGGCGGCCATCGCTGCCTCCTCGATCGTTCGCTGCTGGTCCTCGGAACCCTATGGCGGGGCGTGCGAGTTGGGCGCGGCGAGATCCCGGGCGGCGTCCCTGCTGGGGAGCCAGGTCCCGGGGATTGACTTTCCCAGAAGGAAAGTAATACGCTTTCCAATCAGGAAAGTGAGGCCGTCATGAGTATGCCGATCGGGGAATCCGAAGCTCGCGTCGCCCTGCACGCGATCGAGCAGCGCCGCAAACAGGTCATCGCGGAGATCGACGTGCCGCCCTGGTACTGGTGTGCGATGGCGGCCGGCTGGGTGGTGCTCGGTGTCGTTTCCGACAACGCATCCTTCTGGGCCTACATCGCGGCCACGTTGGTCTTCGGCGCTGCGCACGCATCCGTTGCCCCTCGGGTGCTCACCGGCCGTCGAGCCTCCTCCCGTGTGAGCGTCAGGGGTGAACTGGCCGATCGACGGATTCCGTTGGTGATCATCGGACTCCTGGTCGCCATGGTCGCGGTGACCGTGGCGCTCGCGTTGCTCCTGCATGCAGACGGCGCACGTCATCCGGCCACCTGGGCCAGCGTGGTGGTGGCGGCGCTGCTCCTCGTGGGAGGGCCCGCGCTCGATGAGCACCGTGCGCCGCCGGGCCGACCGCGCCTCGACGACATGACGGAGGCGCGCTTCGACGAGATCATCCACCCCAGCACACGGCTGTCGATCGTGGCCCTTCTGGCCGCGACGGATTGGGCGGAGTTCTCCTTCGTCCGTGACCGCCTCGGCCTGTCGGATTCGGCGCTCTCGAAGCAGTTCACGACCCTCGAGCAGGCGGGCTACGTCGCAATCGAGCGGACGGTGTCCAATCACCGCCGGCGGGTGCGCGTCTCGTTGACCGAGGCCGGACGGCGGGCCTTCGAGGGACACGTCGCCGCCCTCGAGGCCGTCATTGCCAACGCGCGGACGCCGGCCTGAGGATCGACCTGCGCCCACAGGGCGTCGGCCGCGACGACGTCGCCCCGGTCGTCCCGGTTCGACCCGATCCTCCAGGCCAGGCTCTGGCCGACCGTGCTCGTGGACCGTTTCGTGTGATAAGGCTCTCCCGTCAATCGGGAGATCGCAGTCGGAGGCCACGGTGTACCTGGATTTCACGGCGGAACAGCGGAGTCTGCAGATCGAGCTGCGGCACTATTTCGAGCAGCTGGTGGCCGACGTCGAGAGGTCGGGAGCGGACGAGCCGAGTTACACCCAGTACATCCGCCGGATGGGCGCGGACGGGTGGCTCGGCCTCGGCTGGCCGGTCGAGTACGGCGGCCAGGCTCGAGGTCCTCTTGAGCAGATGATCTTCGTCGAGGAATCGCACTGGGCCGGCGTCCCGTTGCCCCTGCTCACGCTCAACAGCGTGGGTCCGACGCTCATGATGCTGGGGACGGACGAGCAGAAGCGCCGCATCCTGCCCGGCATCCTCCGGGGCGAGGTGCACTTCTCCATCGGGTACACGGAGCCCTCCGCCGGCACCGACCTGGCCTCGCTCCAGACCCGGGCCGTGCGCGACGGGGACGAGTACGTGATCAACGGGCAGAAGATCTACACCAGCGCCATCCAGTACGCCGACTACATCTGGTTGGCGGCGCGCACCGATCCGGATGCCCCGAAGCACAAGGGGCTCTCGGTCTTCATCGTGCCGGTGGACACACCCGGATTCCACTGGACCCCGTTGCCCACGATCGTCGGCGACATCACCAGCTCCACCTTCTACGAGGACGTGCGCGTTCCGGTCGAGAACCTCGTCGGTGGCGAGAACCAGGGCTGGAAGCTCATCACCAACCAGCTGAATCACGAGCGCGTCGCCCTCTGCCCGGCCTCCGGGCTGCTCCGCAGCCTCTCCGAAGTCCGCCAGTGGGCGCGGGAACACCGCCTCGGCGACGGGCGCACCGTGATGGAGAACGAGTGGGTGCAGATCACGCTGGCCCGTGTCCACGCCAAGGTCGACGTGCTCAAGCTCCTGAACTGGAAGGTGGCGTGGGGCGCGGACAAGGGCCTGAACCCGGCGGACGCCTCGGCCACCAAGGTGTACGGCACCGAGTTGGCGCTCGAGGTCTATCGCCTGCTCCTCGACGTCGTCGGGCAGGCGGGCTATCTGGTCGAGGGCACGCCGGGAGCAGTCCTGCGCGGGCGCCTGGAGCAGCAGGCACGCGGGCAGACGATCTTCACCTTCGGCGGAGGAACGAACGAAGTCCAGCGCGACATCATCGCGATGATCGGACTCGGCATGCCCCGCGCCCCACGCTGAGACGGGCGGTCCCGACCCGGCGTCGGGGCGTCCCGATGCGCTGCCCTCAGTCGGCGCGCAGTGCCTCGATCACGGCGGAGAAGTCGGGCCACTGACGGCCACGGTCGATCACCTCGGACAAGAGGGCATCGGTGGCCGGACCGATGCGCACCCCCACGCCGGCCCGCTCGGCCAGGTCGACGGCCAGGCGCACGTCCTTGCGGGCCAGCTCCGGACCGAACCAGCCCGGATGTGATCCGTCGAAGAGACTGTCGAGGCGGACCTGACTGGCCGGGCTCACCACGAAGCTCTGGCCCAACGTGTCCTTGAGGAGGTCGTCGGGGATGCCGTGCCGGCGGGCGGTCGCCACCGCCTCCGCCACGGCGGACACGCCGGTGATCAGCAACAGGTTCGAGATGATCTTCATGGTGGCCCCCGCTCCGACTGGACCGCAGTGGGTGAAGCCGGCGCCCAGGTCGCTCCAGAGGGGTTCGAGCGCACGCACCGTCTTCTCCGTTCCCCCGACGAAGAAGCTGCCGGCACCCGCCCGGATCATGTCGGGGGAGCCCATGACCGGCGCATCGACCACCCGCTCGGAGAGTCCCGCGTCGGCGAGCCGCCGCACCGTGTCGGGTGCGACCGTGCTGATGACGGCCACCACGCCGGAGGGAGGGAGCGAACCCGCAATGCCCCCGTCGCCGAGGCTCACCTCGAGGACCGCGCCGTCGTCGGCCAGGACGACCAGGACGGCCTCGCTGTCCGCCACCGCCTGACCCACCGAGCCGGCCTCGCCTGCCCCGGACGCCACGATATCGCCGGCCCGGTCCGGGGACCGGTTCCACACGGTGACGTCGTGTCCCTTCTCCAGCGCACGCGCCGCGAACGCCCGTCCCATGTTTCCCATCCCCAGCACGCTCAGACGCATCGGCTCAGGTTAGGTCCGAGACCGGGCCGATCGGGGCGGGTGGGGCGGCGGTCAGCGCGTCAGCACGAGCGGTCCGCCGCGCCGCACCACCATGGTGTGCTCGTGCTGGGCCACCAGGCTGCCGTCCGCCGTGCGCAGGGTCCACCCGTCGTCTCCGTCGACCACGTGGCGGGCCGACACGGAGAGGAACGGCTCCACGGCGAGGACCAATCCTTCGTGGAGGACCTGTCGCTGCCCGTCGTCGACGCCCGGCACCGACGGAGGCTCGTGCAGGACGCGCCCGATGCCGTGGCCGTAGAGGTTGCCGATGGCGCAGAACCCGTGTCGGCGGGCCCGATGCTGCACGGCCCGACCGACGTCGCGCAGGCGCGCGCCCGGTGCGGCCGCCGTCATGGCGTCGGCCTGGGCCAGCCGTGTGGCCTCGAGCAGTCGGGCCGCCACCGGGGCAACGGTGCCGACGGCCACGCTGATCCCCGTGTCGGAGTAGTACCCGTCCAGCTCGGCCGACACGTCGAGATTGACCAGATCGCCCTGGCGCAGCTGCCGGGTCAGTGACGGCACCCCGTGCGCCGCCTCGTCGTTGACGCTGATGCAGGTGGCGCCGGGGAACCCATAGGTCAGGCGTGGCGCCGAGCGGGCGCCGTGGCGGCGGAAGACCTCGCGACCCAGTGCGTCGAGCTCGCCCGTGGTCACTCCGGGCCGCACCGCCTCGCGCATGAGCTCCCGGGCTTCTCGGACGACCTGCGCCGTCCGCAGCAGGGCATCGAGCTCTTCCTGGCTGTCGATGGTCATGGACCCGATGCTACGGGGCGTCGGCGCGGCCCGGCGCCTCGGCCAGGGCGGTGGCGAGCACGCGGGCGAACGCCGGCGCCCGGTCGGGGTGGACGGCGAAGAAGAGCATCGGGTCGAGCAGCTCGAGCTCGAGCAGCACGGGAGTGCCCGCCCCGCCGGTCACCGTGTCGACCCGGGCGTAGGTCGGTCGTCCGACCACGGCGGTGGCTGCGTCCAGCGCCTGATGGCCGAGCATCACCTGGGCGGCCGATGCCGTGGCCGGTGCGATCACCTGGTTGTCGATCAGGTGATCGAGCGGCCCGGCGCCGCGCCGGATCATGGGCCCCTTGTGGATGGCGTGGCTGAACTCGCCCCCGAGGAACACGAGGCCGATCTCGCCCTCGTCGTCGACGGCCGGCTCGTAGGGCTGCACCATGGCAGCGCCACCCGAGGCCACCAAGGCGTCGATGTGGCGCCGGGCCGCCTCGTGCTCGTGGGCCTCGTAGCGCGCCGTCTGGTGACCCCCACCCGAGATCGTGGGTTTGACCACCACCTCGCCCGCTCCGAGCTCGCCCGGTCCGGGCGAGGTGATCCACGTCGTGGGCACGACCGGGACCCCGGCTGCCTCCAGGTCGCGCAGGTAGCGCTTGTCGAGGTTCCAGCGCAGCGTGGCGGGGGAGTTCACCACGGCCACCCCGGCCCGCTCCAGGCGTTCCGTCCAGGAGACGAACTCGGCCACGTGGCGGATGTTGTCCCAGGCCCCGTTGGCCACCACCAGGTCGTAGGACGACCACGCCACTGCCGGGTCGTTCCACACCACCGTCGCGGCGTCGACGCCGACTGCGGCGAGCGCCTCGAGGATGAGCGGACCCTCCTCGAGCAGATCGGGCCACTGGGCGGCCGCGGCCAGCGCCACCCGGGGTTGCCGCCCGGGCTCGGGACCGGTCAACTCCCGATGGGGAAGTGACAGGCCACCTGGTGCCCCGGTGCCAGCGGGCGCATCTCGGGCACCTCCTCCGCGCAGCGGGCCTCGGCCCGTGGGCAGCGGGTGCGGAAGCGGCAGCCCGAGGGCGGGTTGATGGGGCTCGGCGGCTCACCGGTGAGCGGCACGGACGTGCGTGTGGCCTCGGGGTCGGGCTCCACCGCGGAGGCCAACAGGGCCGCCGTGTAGTGGTGGGCCGGGGCCTGATACAGGGTGTCGGACGGTGCGATCTCGCACAGGCGGCCGAGGTACATCACGGCGACCCGGTCGCTCACGTTCTTCACGACGGCCAGGTCGTGGGCGATGAACAGCACGGTGAGGCCGAACTCGTTCTTGAGGTCCTCGAGCAGGTTGAGGATCTGGGCCTGCACGGAGACGTCGAGCGCCGAGACGATCTCGTCGCAGACCAGCAGCTTGGGCCGGAGCACCAGGGCGCGGGCGATGCTGATGCGCTGGCACTGGCCGCCGGAGAACTCGCGCGGCCGGCGTCCGCCGTTGACCTCGGGGTCGATGCCGACCTGTTCCAGCATGGCGTCGGCCTTGGCCGCCCGCTCCTCCTTGGTGCCCATCTTCCAGATCACCAGGGGCTCGGACACGATGTCGCGCACCTTCCGGCGCGGGTTCAACGACGAGATCGGATCCTGGAAGATCATCTGCACCTGCGTGCGCAGGGTGCGCAGGTTGCCTCGGCTCAACGTCGTCATCTCGGTGTCGCCGAAGCGGATGGTGCCCGAGGTGGCCCGCTCCACCTGGACGATGGCCCGGCCCGTCGTCGACTTGCCGCAACCCGACTCGCCCACCAGCCCGAGCGTCTCGCCCTGGGCCAGGTCGAAACTCACCCCGGCCACCGCCTGCACGGCGGTGTTGCCCCGGCGAAAGGTCACGTGCAGGTCCTCGACCCGGAGCAGCGGTTCGGTGGCCACGGCCGGGGAGCCGATCACGGTGTCGGTCATGTCGACGCCGCCGCGTGCGTCCGCGCCGGCGCCCCGAGCGGGAACCAGCAGGCGTAGCTGTGGCCCGGTTCGGCCTCCACCAGCGGGGGTTTCTCGGCCCGGCACTTGTCCTGGACGTAGGGACAGCGTGGCGCGAAGGGGCAGCCGACCGGCGGGTGCAACAGGTCCGGCGGCCGCCCTTCGATCGCGGTGAGGCGGGTGTGGCTCGGGTTGGTCAGCCGCGGCGTGGAGTTCAGCAGGGCCTCGGTGTAGGGCATGGCCATGCTCTTGAACAAGACGTTCGTCGGAGCCTTCTCGACCACGTTCCCGGCGTACATGACGATGATCTCGTCGGTGCGGGTCGCGACGACACCGAGGTCGTGGGTGACCAGGATCATCGACATGTCGCGCTCGTGCTGCAGCTGGCTCAGGAGGTCGAGGATCTGCGCCTGCACCGTGACGTCGAGTCCGGTCGTGGGTTCGTCGGCCATCAGGAGCCGGGGGGCGCAGGCCAGGGCGATGGCGATCATCACCCGCTGGCGCATGCCGCCCGAGAGCTGGGCCGGGTAGTTCTCGTAGCGCTCGACGGGCGAGGGGATGCCGACCTGCATGAGGAGTGAGAGCGCGGTCTCCTTGGCTTCGGACTTGGGCAGGTTGAGGTGGATCTTCAGCGGCTCCGTGATCTGGTTGCCGATGCGCTGCACCGGATTGAGGGAGGTCATGGGATCCTGGAACACCATGGCGATCTGGGTGCTCCACAACTTGCGCAACGTGGCCGGCGGCGCGTTGAGGATTTCCTGGCCGTTGTAGACGACCGATCCGCTCTGGGTCGTCGAGCTCAGGGGAAGGAGGCCCATGATCGCCCGCGACAGGACGGTCTTGCCCGATCCCGACTCGCCCACGATGCCGAGCGTCTTGCCCTGGTCCAGCGTGAGCGACACGCCCTGGACCGCCCGGAGCTGACCGCGAGACGTGGCGAAGGACACCTTGAGGTCTTCCACCCGCAGGAGCGGGCCGTCGACCAGCGTGTCCGCCTCGGTGCTCACAGCTTGATCTCCGTGACGTCGAAGTAGGCCCGCAGCTTGTCGGCCACGACGTTGAGGCTGTAGAGGAGGAGGAACATCGCCGTGGCCGGGAAGATGACCAGCCACGGGTTGGTCTGACCTTTCGCCCCGGTGAGGAGGCTGGCCCCTTCGTTGAGCATGTTGCCCCAACTCGGGGTGGGCGGCTGCACGGAGAGACCGAGGAAGGCCAGCGAGCCCTCGAGCACGATGATCGTGGCCACCGCGATCAGGCCGAAGGAGACGACCGTCGGCATGATGTTGGGCAGGATCTCACGGGCCAGGATCCTGGTGTCGCTCGCCCCCAGGGCCTTGGCCGCGAGCACGAAGTCGCGGGTGGCGTACGACAGCGTCGAGGCACGCACGATGCGGAAGATGAGCGGCGCGCTGAAGACGCCGATGATGAGCGTGATCTTCCAGAGGTTGTGGCCCCAGAAGGACACGATGGCGATGACGGCGACGATGGCCGGGAAGGCGAGCACCACGTACGAGGTGGTGTTGAGGACGGTGTCGACCCGCCCCCGGCGGTAGGCCGAGATCATGGCCGGGACTCCGCCGAGGACCATGCCCAGGAGGGCACCCCCGAAGCCGACGACCAACGAGACGCGGGCCCCGTAGATCAGCCGGCTGAGGATGTCCCGGTAGAGGTCGTCGGTGCCGAGCAGGTGGCTCATGCTCGGGCCCCCGTTCTGCACGCTGCTGTAATTGCCCAGGTCGGGATTGGGCAGGGGGAGCAGGTTGGCGAACGTGGCCAGCACGGCCACCAGCACGATCCAGCCCACGCAGATCCAGAACAGCGGACCCAGCTTCTTCTTGACGGGCTGGGTGGCCTCCTCGGCCACCAGCTCCTGCTTGAGGTCGGCGAAGGCCTCGTTGTCCACGGCGACGCTATTCACGGGCGATCCTCGGGTCCACGATGGTGAAGAGGAAGTCGAAGATGAAGTTGACCAGCACGATGGCCACGGCAACGAAGAGCGTGATGCCCTGCACCACGGTGTAGTCGTCCTGGTTCACGCTCGAGATGAGCTGGTAGCCCAGCCCCGGCATCTGCAACAGCAATTCCACGATGAAGGTGCCTGCGATGAGGCTGCCGATGGTGACGCCGGCCGAGGCCAGCAGCGAAATGGAGGAGGGGCGGAGGGCGTGGCGCCACATGATACGGCGGTCGCTCAGCCCCTTCGAGCGGGCCATGGTGATGAAGTCCTCCTGGAGCGTTGAGATCAGGTCGTTGCGCAGCAGGCGGAAGTACACGACGATCCCCCCCAGGGCCAGGACGATCGACGGTAACAACATCGTGTGGATGTTGGACCAGAAGTCCTGGGACAGGGGAACGTAGGACGCCGGGCCCGGGAAGATGTGCCAGTGCACGGCGAAGATCAGCACCAGCACCGGCGCGATGACGAACGGCGGCAGGGCCAGCATGGCGAACGTGGTGCTGTTCGCCGACTGGTCGAAGAGCCTGTTGGGTTTGCGCGCCGCGTGCATCGCCATCGGGAAGGCGATGACGAAGGCGATGATCTGGGAGAAGATGATCAGCTCGAGGTCGATCGGGAACGACTCGGCAATGATGCTCGTCGTGGTCTGATGCGTCGTGTAGGACTGGCCGAGGTTTCCCTGGAACACGTGCCCGAGCCAGATGAAGTACTGCTCGTAGAGCGGTTTGTCCAGGCCCAGTTGCGCATTGATGGCGGCGACGTTCTGCGTGGTGGCGTTCGGGCCGAGGATGGTGATGGCCGGATTGCCGGGCAGCAGGTGGACGAGGAAGAACGTGGCGATCGAGACGAAGATGATGATGATGACGAGCAGCACCAGCCTCTTGGCTATGTAACGCCCCACGTCGGTTCCTTCACCCCCCCGGGTTCAGAGTCGGTTCGTTTCCGTTCGCAGCCCGCACCAGCGGCGGATGATCCTAGACCGCGACCCCCTTGTCCTACCATGCGGCCCATGCCAGAGGAGGTTCCAGCACTCAGCGGTCGCCTGCGCATCGCCGCCGGCGTCTTCGTCGTGGCGGTGCTGGTGGTCGGGATCGTCCTGCGTTTCTGGACGCGTTCGGGCCTCTGGCTCGATGAGGCCCTGACCGTCGACATCGCCCGCCTCCCTCTTCATGCCATCCCCGAGGCGCTCAAGCACGACGGCGCCCCACCCCTGTACTACTACCTCCTCCACTTCTGGATCTCCATCTTCGGCCAGTCCGACGTGGCCGTGCGCAGCCTCTCGGGCATCATCGCCGTCATCACCCTCCCGGTCGGCTGGCTGTGCGGCCGGCGTTTCGGGGGCCGCGCCGTGGCCTGGACCACCCTCGTGCTGTTGGCGAGCGCCCCCTTCGCCGTCTATTACGGCACCGAGTCCCGCATGTACGCGCTGGTGATCCTGGAGACCGGGCTCGGCTTCCTCGCCCTGTCACGGGCCCTCGAGCGCCCGCGCCTCGGCAACCTTGTGGCGCTCGCCGTCGTGACCGCTGCTCTCCTCTATACCCAGTACTGGTCCCTCTATCTCGTTGGGGTCACCGGCCTGTGGCTGCTCCTGGTCACCGTGCGCGCCCTGTACCGCGACAGGCGATCCGAGGCACCACTGCCCCCGCTGGGCGCGATCGCCGTCGGCTGCGTCCTCTTCCTCCCGTGGGCCCCGACCTTTCTCTACCAGTCGGCCCACACCTCGACGCCGTGGGCCGCCCCTCCGAATTTCACCGCCGTCATCAACGCGCTCACCGGGTTCACGGTCAACCAGGGCTCCCTGTCGGCCGCCAGCACCGACCAGGGGCGCCTGCTGGCCATCGTCTACTTCGGCATGCTCGCCCTCGCCCTCTTCGGCGTCGGCACGTCGGGCCGCTTCATCGAGCTCGACCTGCACACCCGGCCCCGGGCGCGCTTCACCACGTTCGTGGTCATCGGGACCCTCTTCGTCGCCATCGGGGGCGGCATCCTGACCAGCAGCGCCTTCTCGTCGCGCTATGCCGCTGTCGTCTTCCTCCCGCTGGTCCTCCTGGTCGCGCTGGGCACCACCACGCTGTTGAATCCCAAGGCGCGGGCGATCGTGGTCGCGGTGGCCGTGCTGGCCGGGTTCCTGGGCGCCGTCGAGAACGTGACGACCCAACGCACCCAGGCCACGGCGGTGGCGACCGCCATCAACGCGCACGCCAAGGCGGGCGACGTCGTGGCCTTCTGCCCCGACCAACTCGGTCCGGCCGTCTATCGCCAGGTGCGCGACACCGGGCGCTACGACATGCTGACCTTCCCCCGGCGGACCAACCCGGCCATCGTCGACTGGGTCGACTACGCCAAGACGGTCGAGGCGGCCAGTGCCCGTTCCTTCGTCCACGACCTGGTCGCCCGGGCGGGCTCCTCCCACACCATCTGGCTGGTCTGGGCCCCGGGCTACCAGACCTACGGCATCAAGTGCGAGGACATCGCGGGCGGCTTGAGCACCCTGGCCACCAGGAGCGGCGGGGGCGCCCGGAACTACACCACCCTCATGCCGTCGAAGTACTACGAACCCATGAACCTGACCGAGTTCGTCTTCGCCGGGTGATGTCGTGAGGCCATGACGGGCGTCACCGTGCCGGCGGAAGGCGGTCAGGCCACCCCGGCGCCTCGAGCCGGCGGGGCCTGGGCCGGACTCGTCCGGCACTGGGGGCGCCTGCCCGAGTGCGGGCGCGAAGCCGTCCTGCCGTTCCTCGTCGCCCGAGGGGTGGTGCTCGGCGCACTCGGGCTGGCCCACATCGTGGTCGACCGGACCAAGCCGGCCAACGCCGCCACGCTGGCCCGGGTCCACGAGGGCCTGCTCGGTTGGGACGCCGGGTGGTACGAGACGATCGCCCGCGTCGGCTACAAGCCGCTCGGCCCAGAGTCGATGCGCTTTTTTCCCCTCGTCCCGCTGCTCACCCACGGACTGGCCTGGCTGCCGGGCCTCGGCGACGGGTCCGCGCTCGTCCTTCTGGCCAATGTGGCGGCCTTCGCGGCCACGGCCATGCTCGCCCTCCTCGTCCGCCGCGAGACCGGACGCCGTGCGGTGGCCCGGCGTTCCGTGTGGATCCTGAGCCTGCTCCCGGCTTCCTTCGTCCTCGTCATGGGCTACGCCGAGGCCGTCCTGCTCGTGCTCGCCGTCGGCTGCTTCCTCGCCCTGCGGCCCTCCGCCGAGCGGTCGGGGGGCCGACCCCATTTCGCCGTCGCGGCCGGCCTGACGTTCCTGGCCACGCTGACCCGACCCATCGGCGCCCTCTTGGTGCTGGCCGTCGCGGCCGAGCTGGTGCGCTGGTGGACCCAGCTCGGCCGCAACGAGCGGCTGGCCGGCCTCGGCGCGCTGGCCGCACCGTTCGTCGGCCTGGCCGCCTTCGCCGCCTGGGCGGACCACACCGTGGGGGACTGGCTGGCCCCGCTGCGGGTGCAGGCCCAGTCCGCCCACCACGGCGGGTTGACCGACCCGCTCACCGAGCTGTACCACGACGCCACCGGGGTCCTGCACCATCACGTCGGTACCGCCCTGCACGTCCCCTGGGTGCTGTTGGCCCTGGTCCTGCTCGTCGTCTGCTGGCGCCGCCTGCCCGCTCCCTACACCCTCTACGCCGCCGGCGTGCTCGTCCTCGCGGTGTCCGGCTCGAACCTCGATTCGTTCGAGCGCTACGCCATGAGCGCCTTCCCGTTGTCGATCGCCGCCGCCCTCGTGCTCGACGAGTCACAGCTCGAGCGGGTGGTCCTCACCTTGCTCGCCGCCGGGCTGGCCGGCTACTCCTTGCTGGCCTTTCTCAACATCTCGGTGCCCTGAGGGCGCGCCGGACCGGGTCGGAACCCCTCCCCGAAGCAATCGGGGTCGTCTACTAACCTGCCCTGTTCGTGGCAGGACCTGACGAGGCACCGATCGTGATCGCCGGTGCCGGCCCGGGCGGCCTGACGGCGGCATACCTGCTGACCCAGCGCGGGTCCCATCCGGTCGTCCTCGAGGCCGACGACGTCGTCGGCGGCATCAGCCGGACGGTGCTGAAGGACGGCTGGCGCTTCGACCTGGGCGGGCACCGGTTCTTCACCAAGGTGCCCGAGGTCGAGGCCTTCTGGCACGAGATCCTCCCCGAGGGCGACTTCATGCTCCGGCCCCGCATGAGCAGGATCTTCTACAAGGGCAAGTTCTACGACTACCCGCTCAAGGCCCTCAACGCCCTCAGGAACCTGGGCCTCTGGGAGGCGATCCTCTGTGGCTTCTCCTATCTGTGGGCTCGCATCCGGCCGCCCAAGGACGAATCGAACTACGAGAACTGGCTCGTGGCGCGCTTCGGTTGGCGCCTCTACCGCACCTTCTTCAAGACGTACACCGAGAAGGTGTGGGGCGTGCCCGTGTCAGAGATGCCGGCCGACTGGGCGGCGCAGCGGATCAAGAACCTGGACCTGCGCAAGGCGGTCATCAACGCCATCCTGCCCAAGCGCGGTCAGACGGAGATCACCACGCTCATCGAGGAATTCCAATACCCCAAGTACGGGCCCGGGATGATGTGGGAGGTCTGCGCGGAGAAGGTGCAGTCCGGCGGGGGAAGGATCGAGATGTCGTCCCGCCTGACCGGCATCACGGTCGGCGGCGGACGGGCGACCGCCGTGACCTACGTCCGAGACGGGGTGAGCCGTACCGAGCCGGCCAGCCACGTGATCTCGACCATGCCCATGCGCGAGCTGGTGCACACCATCACCCCGCCCCCGCCCGTCGAAGTGGTGGCCGCGGCCGACGATCTGCACTACCGCGACTACCTCACCGTGGCCCTCATCGTGCCCGAGTCGCGCAGCTTCCCCGACAACTGGATCTACATCCACGCCACCGACGTCGAGGTCGGGCGCATCCAGAACTACGGCTCCTGGTCGCCCTACCTGGTCAAGGACGGGCGGACCTGTCTCGGGCTCGAGTACTTCGTCTTCGAGGGCGACGACATGTGGAACCGGCCCGACGACGAGCTCATCGCGCTCGGCACCACGGAGCTGGTCCATCTCGGCCTGGCCGCGGCGGGCGACGTCGAGCAGGGGTACGTGGTCCGCGTGCCCAAGGCCTACCCGTACTACGACTTCGCCTACAAGGACAACGTCGAGACGATCCGCAAGTGGCTCGAGGCCGAGGCACCCAACATCCACCCGGTCGGGCGCAACGGCATGCACAAGTACAACAACCAGGACCACTCCATGTACACGGCCATGCTGACCGTGGAGAACATCTTCGGCGCCGACCACGACGTGTGGACGGTCAACGTCGAGGAGGAGTACCACGAGACCGGGTCGACGGGCCGGGACGCCCCGGTGCTGCCGCGACGCCAGCCGGCCGCCGCCGCCGGCGCCGATACGCAGAGCCCTGGCTAGACACGCCGCGGCATCGGCGCCGCCAGCCTCGAAGCGGTGGCGCCGCCCCCTCACCCTGGGCGTGGTGGGGCTGCTCTACCTCGCCCTCGGCTTCGCGCTCTGGGGCCAGGCCTGGCGCGACGGCGCCAGCACCCACTCGCTGTGCGGTTGCGGCGATCCCGCCCTGTTCCTCTGGTTCTTCCAGTGGCCGGCCACCGCACTGGCCCACGGCCACAACCCCTTCTACTCCACCGCGCTCTTCCATCCCGGCGGGATCAATCTGTTGGCCCAGACGTCGGTGCCGGGGGAGAGCCTGCCCCTGGTCCCCGTCACCTGGATCTGGGGTCCGGTGGCCTCGCTCAACGTGGCCTCCACGGTGACGCCCGCCCTCAGCGCCTTCTTCGCCTTTTGGGCCCTCGGTCGCTGGGTGCGCTGGACCCCGGCCGCCTTCTTGGGCGGGTTGCTCTTCGGCTTCTCGCCCTTCGTGCTCTCCAGCCTGGCCTTCGCCCACCTGATGACAGCTGCGCTCATGCTGCTGCCGTTGATCCTCGTCGTGCTCGACGAGATCCTCCTGCGGCAGCGGCGCGCCCCGTGGACGGCGGGACTGGCCCTGGCCCTGCTGCTGTTCGGGGAGTTCTTCCTCTCGACCGAGATGCTGGCCATCACCGTCATGGTCATCGCGGGCGGGATCGCCATCCTGGTGCTGGCCGCCCTGGTCCTGGACCGGGCGGAGCTGCGGCGGCGCACCCCCCATGCCCTCCGGGGCCTGGCCATCGGGGGGGCCCTGGCCGTGGTGCTCCTGGCCTGGCCGGTGTGGTTCGCCCTCGACGGTCCGGCCCACCTCTCGGGTCAGATCTGGCCCAACGTGGTCCAGATCGGGGGCTACGGCTGGTCCGCCTTCACGGAGGCCCAGTACCCGAAGGGGAGCGACGTCTATATCGCCCTCGGCGGGTACTTCGGGCCGATCCTCGGCTCGAGCGCCTACCTCGGCTGGGGCCTCCTGGCCGTCATCGTGGCCGGGGTCGCCGCCTTCTGGCGCGATCGCCGGCTCTGGTTCTTCACGGCCGTCTTGGCGCTGTGTGTCTGGTGTTCCATCGGCCATCCCCCGGGATCGACCTGGGTTCCCTCGGCGATCTTCCCCCGCCTGCCGCTGCTCGACGACGTGATCGAGCAGCGCTTCATGGCGTTCGGGTACCTGGCCGCCGCGGTGCTCCTCGCCATCGTGCTCCAGCATGTACACGACGCCGTGACGAGCTGGACGGCGCCGGGCCCAGCGGGTGACGGTGTTCGGCCGAGCCTGACGGGCGTCGTCGTCGCCGGGATGGCCGCCGCCGCGGTGGCTGCCGTGGCCCTGGTTCCCATTGCGGCCACCTTCGTCCCGCGACTGCCCTTCGTCATGCGTCCCGTGGTGCTCCCTCGCTGGTACGAGGAGGTGGCGCCGACGTTGCCGCCGGGCCGGGTCCTGCTGTCCTACCCGGTTCCCTTCTCCGGGATCCAGACGGCCATGGCCTGGCAGGCCGTGAACCGCATGAGCTACAGCCAGGCGGGCGGTGGTGGCCCTCAGGGTGTGGCCCACCGGGCCGGCTCGGCCGCCCCCGGTTTCCGGGTGATCAGTGTGCTCAGCTTGGGTTTCGATCGACCTCCGGCGACCGGTCGACCGTCCGACTACGCCGCCGTCCGCCATGCGCTGTCCGTCTGGCAGGTGAACACGGTCGTCGTGGCCGCGCACAGCCCGGCGATCCCGTCGCTGCAGCAGGGCCGCGACCCGACGTACGCCGCCGCCTTCTTCACGGGAGCACTGGGTCGACTGCCCACGATCGAGGCCGGGGCCTGGGTGTGGCGCAATGTGGACGTGGATCTCCCTCCTGCGGCACACACGCCCTCGGCGGGAACGCTGGAGCACTGCGTCGCGCTGGCCGAGGGACCCTCCGGCCGGGTGGTCGCCACGGAGCGTGCCCCCCGTTGCGTCCTGGCCGCCTCGGCCCGGGCGACCGCGTCAGGTTCGGGTTCGCCGGCCGTTCCCTCGACCAGTGGACACTGACATCGCCGACGCAACGCAACCGTCATACCCCGGTCGTTTAGTGCCAGAGTGTTGCGGAACCATGACCTGCCCTGACCGCTCGACGATCCACCCCGGCGCGCCAACCCGACCGGGCGACGCGGCCGGATGTCCCGGGTCCCGGTCCGGCCTGGAGCGGTCGGGCCCGACGGCCGGCGCGATCGGATCCCCGGTGGTCGACGCAGCAACCCTCGACCTCGACCATCACTCGAGGGTTCAGGGACGGACGATCGGCCATACCCTCGACCTCAACGTGAGGATCAGGGTTGGCGCTCGGGTCCGGGCCAGGACCGTGGCGGCCACCCCGGTGCAGGGATGCCGACGGTGACGACCGGCGAGACCGAGGTCCCGGCGGCAGAGGTTCTGGTCGAGGGCGTGCCTGCCGCCATGTCCCTGGCTCCCAATGCCGTGGGCCCCAACTTCGGCGCCGAGCTCCTCCTCGACGAAGGGGGCCGGCCCGGCGTCGAGTCCATGCGGGCCGGTCTGCTCCAGGCCGGCCCGTTGGCCATCGCCGGCGTCCTGGCCAACGGGGCCAGTGTCGTCCTCACGGTGGCGCTGGCCCGGCTCCTCTCACCGCACAGCTACGGAGTCCTCAACCAGCTCACCGGCCTGTACCTGATCCTGTCCATGCCGGGTTCGGCCGTGGTGGTGGCCGTGGTCCGGCGGGTCACGTTGATGCACGAGGACGGCAGCGGCCACCTGGTGCGGCGTTGGGCCGGTAGGGTGCATCGCCAGGGCACCATGCTCGTGCTGCTCTGGGTGGTCATCGTGTTCCTGGGTCGGCACAGCGTGGCCGTCGTCCTCAACCAGGCCAGCGGGGTCGGGATCGCCGCCATCCTGGCCGCCGCCGCCTTCTTCGTGCTCCTCTCGCTCGACCGTGGCCTGCTCCAGGCGCACCGGGCCTACCGCCCGCTCGCCGTCAACCTGTTGGTCGAGATGGGCGTCCGGCTCGTGGCCGTCCTCGTGCTGGTCCTGGCCGGGTTCGGTCCGTCCGGTGCGGCGATCGGCGTCCTCGTGGGCGAGATCCTGGCCGCCGGCCACGCCCGCTTCGCCGCCGTGTCCGCCTGGTCCGGCGGCGGCGTGCCACGCCCCCGGCCCACCGGTTGGCTGGCTGCGATGCGCCATGACCCGGTGCTGTCCGGCCGGCGCACGGCGCGGCGGACGGTGGCCCTCGACCTCGTGGTGGCGTCGGTGTCGTTGTCGATGGTGGCCGTCTTGCAGAACGTCGACGTCCTCGTGGTCGGTCGTGACAACCCGAGCCACTCGGGCGCCTACGCCGCCGTGTCGGTGACGAGCAAGGCGATCGTCTTCGGTGCCGTGGTGCTCGGCGGGTACCTGCTGCCCGAGGCGGCCATCCGCTGGCGCCAGGGCGGCCACGCGTTGCGCCAGCTGGCCGTGGTCCTCCTCCTCCTCGGCATCCCGTCGGTCCTCCTGCTGGGCACCGCCCTCGTGGCGCCCGAGCAGCTGCTCCAGCTGGTGTTCCACCACGCCTACACCTCGGCCTCCGATGCCCTGGCCCCGCTGGTCGTGGCGATGATCCTGCTCAGCGTGTCGGTCGTGCTCACCATGTACCTCCTGGCGGTGGGCCACCGCTGGGTGGTCGGGGTCCTGGTGGGTGGGGCGATCGTCCTGACCGGAGCCGTCCTGGCCGTCCACGGCGCACCCCGGGCGACGGCCCTGGTGGACCTGGCCGTGCAGGCGGCCGTCCTGGCCGTGATCGCCGTTGGCTTCACCGCCGTGCACCGAATCCGGCTGAGGACCGGACACCAGGGCTAACCTGGACCGATGGGAGAGGAATTCGGGCCGGTGGCGGCCGCAGCCACCCCGGGCCAGCCGACCGTCCTGCCTCCGGACTCCGATCCAGCAGCCCTGGGTGCACTGGCGGCCCAGGCCGGCATCCGGCGCATTCACATGGTGGCCTGGCGCGACCTGGACGACCCCGAGGCCGGCGGTTCGGAGCTCCATGCCCACATGATCGCGTCGCGTTGGGCCGCGGCCGGGCTCGACGTGACCTTCCGAACCTCGGCCGTCCCGGGCGCTCCCGCCGCCATCACCCGCGACGGCTACCGGGTGCTCCGCCGAGCCGGCCGCTATGCCGTGTTCCCCGGCGCGGCCTGGGAGGGGATCCGCATCGGGCACCGGCCGGGCGACGCCCTGGTCGAGATCTGGAACGGCATGCCCTTCCTCTCACCCCTCTGGTATCGGGGCCCACGCATCGTGTTCCTGCACCACGTGCACGCGGAGATGTGGGGCATGGTCCTGCCCCCGGCCCTGGCTCGCCTCGGCGATGCCATGGAGCGCACGGTGGCACCGCGCTTCTACCGGCGCAGCCGTGTGGTGACACTCTCCGAGTCGTCGCGCCACGAGATCGTCAGCATGCTCGGCCTTCCGGAGGCGAACGTCTCGGTCGCCCCACCGGGGGTCGACGACCGCTTCACGCCCGGCGGCCACCGTTCGCCCACGCCCTTGGTCGTTGCCGTCGGCCGCCTGGTGCCGGTCAAGCGTTTCGACGAGCTGTTCCGGGGCCTGGCCAAGGCCAAGGCCGATCACCCCGACCTCGAAGCCGTCGTCATCGGCGAGGGCTACGAACGGCCGGCGCTCGAGGCGCTGCGCGACGAGCTGGGGGCCCACGACTGGCTCCGGATGCCGGGTCGTGTCGCGGATCACGAGCTGGTGTCGTGGTACCGCAAGGCCTGGGTGGTGGCCAGCACCTCGCAGCGCGAGGGGTGGGGGATGACCCTCACCGAGGCTGCGGCCTGCGGGACCCCGGCCGTGGCGACGGACATCGCGGGACATCGCGACGCCGTGCTCGACGGGGAGTCCGGACTGCTAGTCGACGACCTGGGGGAGATCGGCGTCGCGCTGAGCCGGATCCTGGGCGACGACGTGCTGCGCAGCCGCCTGTCCCGGGGTGCGTTGGCCCGGGCCCGCTGGTTCACCTGGGATGCCACGGCGCGCCGCGCCCTCGAAGCACTGGTGGAACAGGCACAACGCTGACGCCGGCCTCGATCGAAGCGGTCGACCGGCCCTCCGGGAGGGGCGACCGCTCAGGCGTGCCTGGAGGCGATCACCCGAAAGCGGTTGAGCTCGCTCCGGGCCCGCTGTACGACGTCGCTCAGGTCCAGGTCGTCAACGTCGGACTGCGGGTCGGCGTCGGAGGGCAGGTCGACCCGTGAGCGCTCGCCGTGCTCGAAGACGGACACTTCGACCACGGCGAGGAGCTTGCCCAGACGCCGGCGTTCCGCCTCCAGACGCTCCTCCGCCTCGATGCGCACCGCATCGGGCAGGTTGAGGTCGCTGTCCGAGGATCGGGTGAACCAGTGTGCCTTGGGCACTGCCGCCGCCTTTCGTCTCTCGAGGCGACCGGCCAGGGAAGGCGTCACCGATGAATCACTAGGGCAAGGTCTCGGCCTGTCCTCCCGCGACATTGAGTTGCGGGTGCCGGGTCGCCCCCCATCCCGATGGAACGGTGGGTGGCAACCGCCATGTCACCGGCCGGGTCGGACCCCCGGCACCGTGGTCAGTTCTGGCACCACCGGTGGTCGTCGCGGCGGGGGGTCGTCTCCGCCGCGCTCGGGTCCGCCGGCCAGTCTCCGCCGAGCCGGAGCTTTGGCTTGCGCCGGTGCCGGCGCTCGTGGACGACGGTGGTGCCGGTGAGCAGGTCCCACGGGGCGCGCCGGGGCTGGCGCAGGAGCCCGTCGGGGGGTGATGCCCCCATGACGAAGCTGAGGGCGAGCACGAGGCAGGCCAGGATGGTCGGCACGAGCAGGACCAGGCAGATCACCTCGCGCACGAGCGAGCGGAGCGGCCCGATCGGCAGGCCGTCGGAGCGGCGCACGACGCGCAACCCGGTCAGCCGGTAGCTCGGCGTGCGGCCGCGGCACCACTCGACCGCGCTCCAGATCAACCAGCCGATGGCCAGCGTGGCGACGAACAGCACGGGCGTGAGCAGCGCCGCCTTCAACCGTACGTCGAGGCGGGCGCCCCGACCGGGCAGACCCGAGCCGTTCTCGACACCCCGGTTCCCTGCTGCGGCCTGTGCCCGCAGGATCTCGTTGGGACTCATGTGCCCCGCCTCCTGACCGTCTGCCCCCCTCGACATTGTCGCGCCATCGGGCACGGCTGGCCATGCCGATCGCGCGGTGCCGGGCCGGTCGGACGGGCCCGTGTGCGCTCAGGCCAGGATGCTGAGCGTCAAGAGAATGGAGTCGTACAGGAAGTGGGCGACGATGGGCCTGGTGAGCCGGCCGTTCTTCTGGAACGACCGGGTTACGAAGTACCCGAAGGGCACGGTCAGGATGAACCCGAGGCCGTAGTAGACGTGGTAGCTGGTGCGCAGGCCGAGGCTGAGGATCAGCGCGCTACGCGGGGACCAGCCGAGCTGGGTCAGCCTGGTGAGCAAATAGCCGTTGACCAGAACCTCTTCGGCCACGGCCGTGGTGAGGGAGATGAGGACGCCCCAGGCGATGTAATACGTCGGCACGTTGCCGATCGGCGTCTTGTTGACCAGCGCCGAGTTGGCCGCCAGGAGCGGCGTCAGCGGGAGGGCGATGGCGAGCTCGGTGCCCCACGACGCCGCCACCAGGCCGAGCGCGGGAACGATGTCGCTGCGCAGACCGGGCCACTGGAGACCCAGTGTCTTCGGGCCCTGCCCGGTGCGGTTGAGGAGGAAGAGCGCGATCGGCACCGTGCACGCGGTGGGGAGGTACGCCAGCATCCCCACGAGCATGTTCTCGAGCGGGTGATCCTGGATGTAGACGGGGAAGCGGGTGACATTGCCGATGCCGTTGACGTGTTCCGCGAAGAGGACGATGGCCCCGACGATGCCGGGCAACAGGAAGGCCGCCATGACGAACGCGGTCTCCCAGCCGAGATCCCGCCGCAGCGTCGGCTTCAGCTCGACCCGGTTCACCTCTTCCCGGTTCATGTACGGCAGAGGTCCCACGGCGGCGAACGCGGTGGCGCTGGCCGTTCCCCACTGGGGCGGTGCCCAGGGCGAACCGGTCTCGTGGGTGTGCTCGGTCCAGGCCGTACCGCTCCAATAGCGCAGTCCGCCGGCGCCGCCGACGGGATCGCGGTACCAACCAGGCGGTGCCGGCTGGCTCATCGGGCGCCCACCGCGGGAGTTTGACACGCGTCGGTCCCGGTCGCCGTGATCGCAGACGGTATGACCCGGGGGTCGACCCGTTCCCGCAACCGGACATGGTCAGGAGCCGGCGGGGGATCCCGAGCCGTCCACGCGGGTCGCTTCAGGTGCTGCCGGCCGCCTC
The DNA here is from genome assembly GCA_963754445.1 of uncultured Acidimicrobiaceae bacterium. Classification (GTDB taxonomy): domain Bacteria; phylum Actinomycetota; class Acidimicrobiia; order Acidimicrobiales; family RAAP-2; genus Bog-473. Next base: position 1,264,136 of record CAVWFT010000001.1, read on the forward strand.
GGCGACGCGTGCGTCGTCCACCGTCGAGCTGTCCGCGCCGATCGGACCGTCCGGCATGTCGGGGCCGTCCGGGCCGCCGCCGTCATCGGGGCCGTGCCCGCCGTCCGGACCGCCTTCGCCGTCCGACCCGGGCCGGCCCGCACCCGCCCGCAAGGCGCGCCGGCCGAGTGGCGGCGCCGTCCGCAGACCGAAGGCCGTGATGACGCCGTCGGCCAGGAGCAGTGCCACCCCGATCCACACCAGATTGCCGGCGTGCACGAACGAGCCCGCCCAGTCGGACCCGGGCGCGTAGTGATGGACCTGTTGACCGCGGATGACGTTGAGCGCGCCGGCCACGATGAACGCCAGCGCACCCACGGTGGCGACGACGCGGGCCCACGGGAGCAGGAGACCCGCCACCACGACGACACCGACCGCGAGCGCAGCCACCCCGGAGATGACGAGCGACGTCACCGCGGCCGTCACGACGCCGATCAGCAGCGCGCGCACGATCGTCCGTGGACCGGTGGAGAGATGCACTGCAGGATCGCGCAAGGCGGGCACCGTGAGCGCGGGGGAGTCGAACGGCGACTCGGGCCACACGGGGGCGTCCGGGCCGGCCGGCCCCCGCAGGCGTCGCGGCATCCGGGCCCGCACCCACCGACGGGGCCGCTTGGGCAACAGGGCCAGGAGCAGGCAGAGGACCAACGTCCCTGCGGACAGCGCCAAGGCGCCCCAGATCGCTTTCTGGGGCGTCCAGTTCAAGGTCACGGTGAAGTTCGGCCCCAGCGCGTGCAGGTCGGCCGCCGTGACCTGCCATCCGTTCGCGAAGGCGTCGGTGAGCTGCGAGCGACCGAGCTCGACCGCATGCGCGCCCGCGGGAGCGTTGGCCGCCGGCTGCGCCACCGCCTTCCACCCCTTGTTCACGCTCTCGCCGAGGACGAACTCGAACGGTGTGGTCGCACCCGTCACCCGGGCCTGCAGCGTGTCGACGTGGCTGGCGGTCTGCGTGACGGTCGGTGCGGAACCGGGCCGGCTCGCCGTCAGCACGGGGGTGCCCTGCGAGGTCGGGGCTCCGGTCGACCCGGGCCCGCCTCCGGGGGCCGAGTCCAGCGTGAGCTGGTCGAGGTTCCACCCGGTGCACGTCTGCGGTTCCGACGCGCAGGTCGGGTCGTGCCCGGCCGCGGTCTCGACGACGTGGGTGCCGGCGCCCAGGGTGATGCCCCCGGCGTCGGGCCCGCACGGAACCACCTGGACCTCGGAGCCGCCGAGAGCGGCCTGCGTGCTCCCGACGACCTGCAGGTCGATCGGCTTCCCGTCGATCGAGAGCAGGTTCCCGACGCACGTGCCCGGCAGCTGGGCGGGTGTCGGGGCCGATGTCACGCCCGGGAAGCCGATCTCGGCGATGCCGAGCGGCAAGGCCAGAGGCGCGGCGGCGTAGTAGTTCCCGGCGGATTCGGCGCGCACCGTGTCGAAGGTGACCACGAACTGAGAACCGCTGATCGGGGCGAACGACACAGGCACCGTGGTCGTGGCATTCGGGACCTTCGAGTCGGCGATGGCCGGCAGGGTGATCGTGCGCACCTGGTCGCCCGAGGTGATGGTCATGGTGGTGGGCACCGAGTGGCGGCCGTCCGCGATGACCTGCAGGTTCAGTTGGCTGACGGTGTGGGTGCCCGCGAGGTCATAGGTGAGCGTCGCCCCGTTCTGCGCCGCGATCCCCAATCCGGGCTGCCAGGCGGTGCTCGGGTTGCCGTCGAGCGTGGTCGAAGCGGTCGCGTTGAGATCGCCGGGAAGCCGCCCGGAGGAATAGGCCTTGATCTCTCCCGTCGCCCCGGACTCGGAACGGCCGACCAGCGTGTCGATCTCGTCGTCGGGGATCAGTGCGGACAGGCTGGCGCTGCCCGAGAGCGAGAACGTGCGGCCGGTCGGGAGTGTGAACTGGCGGGTGATCGTCGCCTCGGGATCCTGGCGGGGCGGGTACTGGGATTCGCGTTCTCGGGTCATCACGACCGTGAGGCGATCGGACTGCGAGGCCGCCCCGAGGCTGCCGAGCATCTGGGTCGGCATGTCGACGACCTGGCGCACCTGCTGTCCGGGGATCTCGACCTCGGAGAACCCGACGGCCGAGGCGCTGTGGAAGTCCTCGTGATCGTTGGTCGTGCCGTCGATGGTCACACGGAGCGTGTGGAAGGAGCGGGTGGGGAAGGTGAGCGTCTGCCCCGACTCCGCGTGCGAGGCACTCGTGAGGTGGAACCGCTCCGGGTCCTTCCCGTCGAATGTCACCGTCACCGAGGAGATCCACCGTGACCGGTCACCCGTCTGGGGTTGCACGAGCGTGATGTGGTTGGTCGTGACCGGGTTGGCGAATTGCGCCTGCCACCACTGGCCGGACGGGTCGGGTACGAAGGTGCCCGTGATCCAGGCCGTGTCGAAGTTGTTGTCGATGGCGTTGCTGGCGGAGTACTCGGGGTTGTAGGTGATGCCGTTTCCGTAGCTGCTGGCCGTGATGTTGACCGCCCCCGCGAACGACGCCACGGTCTTGCTGTTGATGCCCGCGTCGGGAAAGAGCTCGATCGGGCTGTCCCTCGGGTCGGTGGCGGCGGGATTGTCGCCCGGGGTTTCGGTGTAACCCGCGTTCGCCGTCATGGAGGCCCACTGGAAGGCCTGCTTGCGGTTGGTGTCGGTGAGCACGAGCTGCGCGCCCTTTCCGGCGAGTTGGCGCAGCTGCGCCGGATCACCGGCCAGCGTGCCGGCGTAGTAGATGGAATTGGCGCCGTTGAGCAGTCCCAGGCCGGCCAGGTTGTTGATCCCGGTGGCATCACCCTCCACCACGACGGCGCCGGTGTCGGACTCGCCCCGCACCAGCGCCCGGGGGTTCTTCACCGTGTAGTCCACGATCGGCGATGGCCAGGTGAGGTTCGCCGGGGCGGCCAGGTCCGCCTCGTTGAGCGTCGAGTAGGTGGAGACGTTGGGGCGGGGCGCGCCGAAGGAGATCGGATCCGTGAGACCGAGCGGGGTCTGCGCGAGCTGCTCGGCCAGGAGCTGAGGATGGGGGACCCCGTAGTGCTCGTACCGCTGGTCGTATTCGACCATGAGGTCGCCGGCACCCATCAGGCGCGCCATCGGTGCCAGGGCGTTCGTGTCGGCCGTGCCGTCCTGGTAGGGGCCGTCGACGGCGAACAGCGTGTCGGCCGTGGCGATGGAGCCCATGATCTGCTGCTCGCGGGTGACGAAGTCGCGGTCCAAGTACGCGGGCTGGGGCGTGTCCACCGTGTTTCCCCATCGGTAGCTGGCGAAGTCGTTCCCCGGGATGGCGAACACCCGCGTCGACTTGTGGGTCGCGTTGAGGTGCGCGATCGCCGCCAGCTGGTATGCCGGGAGGGACGGGGGCTGGACGAGGGAGCCGGCCGAGATGGCGTCGCCGTTGAAGAGCGACGGGTTGTTGGCGAGCACGAGGCCGGCCACGAGGACGGCCGTCGTGACGCCGACGATCGAGAGCCTCCGCCACAGCGCGGTCAGCGCGCTGCCCAAGAGCATGGCCAGGGCGAGGAGCACGACCGGCGTGGCCCGGTCGGTCGAGCGCAGGGCCAGACCGGCCGTGGTGTTCGTCATGAAGCTCTTGAGGGCGCCGCCGATCCGCGTGGGGTCCGTGTAAGGGAACGGACCCACCGAGAGCACCATGCCGACGAAGAGGAGCAGGAGGAAGTAGGAGCGTTCCCGCCAGCGGACGAACGCGGCGGACACGAGCGCGAGCACCGGGACGGCATACGACGTGATCAGCAGACCGATGTCCTGGGTGAAGCGGACGGCCGCGTTCGTCCACGCGCCGAGATGGTCGGATCCGTAGAAGTACCAGTAGCCGAGGCCGCGCAGGATCTCGGAGGCGTTGGAGGTCTGCGACGTCGACGAGACGGTCTCGGTGTACTTGAGGACGTTGACCCCGTAGGCCGCCTCGACCTCGAGCCCCGCCATCCACCAGACGCAGGCACCCAACGTCAGAACGGAGATGCGCAACCCGGTGGCGAGGGCATGACGCCACGTGGCCTCGCGCAGCACCACCACGGCGTAGAGGAGCCACAGGATGGGCGCCACCGCGACGTAAATGATGGAGCTCGCGTTGATGCCGCTCACGAGCGCCACGACGATGGCGAAGAGCGCCGGCTCGCGCCAGCCGCCCCGGCGCAGCGCCACGATGGCGAACGCCAGCATGAACGGCAGCCCGGCCCACGGCAGCAGGATCACGGAGATGCGCGCCGCGTACTGCAGGAAATACGGCGCGAGCATGTAGGCGGTCGCCGCGGTGATCGGGCCCGGACCGCGCAGGCCCATGACGCGCGAGAGATAGAGGATGCCCGAGCCGGCGGCGAAGATGATCGAGCCCATCCAGAGTCTTTGGGCCACCCAGACCGGCACCCCCAGCAGGTGGAACACCGCGAAGAACGGTCCCATCGGCAGCAGGTAGCCGATGTACTCGTGCGAGACGGTTCCCAGCGCCACCGTCGGGTTCCACATGAACGGGACCTGGCTCAGGAAGCGGAGCGGGTCCAGGTACAGGTAGGTCTTCGTGTCGGGCGTGACGACACCGGGGCGTACCGCCAGCAGGGGCACATAGGCCAACACGGCGAGCACGCCCACGCCCCCCCAGAGCCAACCGCGCCGCTCTGGCCCTGCCTCACGGGGTTCTTTTCGGACGCTGTGCCGCCCTCGAGAGGCGGTAGGAATGGTGGTTGTGCTCATGCAGAAAGAGGGGCGGGCTCAAACGTCCGCCCGGTAGTGTAAGCAGGATGCGCCATCGGGGCGTGTCAGGTGGAGGGGTCTGGACATGTCCGGGAGCACCAAAGGCAGGTTGACGGGTGAGCGGCCCCTGCAGGGTGTCACTCCGGACTCCTTGCTCGCGCTGCACGAGGCCGGCTACCGGATCGTCCGCGAGCGCATCGGCACCGGTCGCATCCTCGATGTCGGATGCGGCCACGGGTTCGAGTCGATCCGCTTCATGGCCCCGGGCCGAGAGGTCGTCGGCGTCGACTACTCGTCCGAGGCGGTCGCAGCCGCGTCGGCCAGCTTCGGCTCCCAGGGTCTGCGCGTGGCCCAGATGGACGCACTGGCGCTCGGGGTGCGCACCGGCAGCTTCGACGGCGTGTGCTCGTCCCATTTGATCGAGCACTTCACCGAACCCGAGGCGCATGTCGCCGAGCTGGCCCGCGTCGTCGAGAACGAGGGCGTGGTGTGCATCTTGACCCCGAACAAGACAGCCGACTTCGAGAATCCGTTTCATCTGCACCTCTTCGACCGCGACGACCTGCACTCCATGCTCGGGCGTCACTTCGGCGACGTGCAGCTGCAGGGCCTCGACACCGCCGAAGACGTCAAGGCGCATTTCGAGGCCCGCCGGAAGAAGGCGGCCCGGCTCTTGAAGCTCGACGTGTTCGATCTCCGTCACCGCGTGCCGCACTCCTGGTACGTGTGGGCCTATACCCGCCTGTTGCCCCTCGCCTACAAGTTGCTGGCCCACGACGAGGTGGGCGGCGTGACCGGCATCACCGCCGACGATTGGTTCGTGACCGACGAGGTCGACGACACCACGCCCCTCCTCTTTGCCGTGGCGCGCAACCCCAAACGCGATGATCCTGCCGAGTCCGTCTCGGCCACCGCCCCCTCCCGCACCGCACGCTGATGCTGGCCGTCGGGCTGACGGGCGGCATCGGCTCAGGCAAGTCCGCCGTGGCCGACCTCCTCGTGGCGCGCGGGGCGGTCCTCATCGACGCCGACCAGGTGGCTCGAGACGTGGTGCTCCCGGGCGGGCCGGCTTACCAGCCGCTGATCGACCGGTTCGGGTCCGGCATCGTCGCCGCCGACGGCACCATCGACCGTCCTGCGTTGGCTGCCCTGGCCTTCGCCGACGACGAGAGCCGGCTTGCGCTCAATGCCATCACGCATCCCGCCATCGGCCTCGCCATGATCGCCGCCCGCGACGCCTACGAGGGGACCGACGACACGGTCGTGCTGGCCATCCCGCTCCTGACCGCCGTACACCGTGAGACGGTGAGGCTGGACGAGGTCGTGGTGGTCGACTGCCCGACCGACGTGGCACTCGAGCGGTTGCTGAGCCAGCGCGGGTTCGCCCGGTCCGACGCCGAGGCGCGCATCCGCGCCCAGATCTCCCGGGAAGAGCGCTGCCAGGAGGCCGACTACGTCCTCGACAACTCGGGCGACCGGCCCGCGCTCGAGGACGAGGTGGCCAAGCTCTGGGACTGGTTGCAGCAAGAGGCCACGCACAAGCGGGCGGACGCCGTGTCGGGCGGAAACACGGGCCCGGGCCCGGACGCCTAGCGCTCACCCGTCCGGGCTCGTGCCAGAGGCCGGGCCCGACCCGCCCGTCCGCCGGCGAGGCCTCGCCGCGGCGTCGATCGGCCATACTCAGGCGGTGAACCTGCGTATCGCCGCGGGCGTGGTGGCGGCCTGCCTCGGGGTGATCCTGGCGTCGGCCCCCGTGCTGAGCGCCCCGGCCATCGGGCTCGGGTCCGACCATTCCGTCATCGAGCGTGCAGCCAGCCACGCTTCGACCGCGAAGCCGGCAGCGCGGGAGGCGGCGCGCATCGCCCTCTACGGCGACTCCCTGATCTCCGAGGCGGGGCAGGACTTCGCCTACCTGGCCGCCCTCTCGGGCGCCTCGGTGCAGGTGCACCAATTCCCGGGCACGTCTCCGTGCAACTACTTCACCTCCATGGCCACCGTCGCCCAGGACTGGCATCCCACCGTGGCCGAGCTGGTGTTCACCGGCGATGTCTTCACCACCTGCAACGGCAGTGTGCTAATCGGATCGCCGCAGTACTACGCGAGGTACAAAGACGAGATCCACACCGCCATCTCGATCTTCCGTGCCGTCGGCGCCAAGGTCGTCTTGATCGGGCAGCCGGCCGATGCCTCCGTCAAACACACGAAGACCGGGAAGGTCCTCAATCGGCTGTACCAGTCGATCGCCGCCGCCAGTCCCGGCGTGTCCTACGACGACGCCGGGAGCTCCGTCACCGCCAAGGGCCGCTTCACGTGGAGGCTGCCGTGTCTGCCCCACCAGCCGTGCACCGGACCGGGCCATACCAACATCGTGCGCTCGCCCGATGGCGTGCACTTCTGTCCGAATGGTCAGACCACGATCGTCCACGGCTTCGAACAGTGCGATATCTATTCCTCCGGTGCCTTCCGCTTCGCCTCGGCACTCCTGAAGGCGGCGCTCGGCGCCTCCGCCGCCGGACGGTAGCCCGCCACGGCGCCGGCGATGGACCGTGGTCCACGAGGGCCGACGGGCCCCGCCCGATCTGTCACACCCCCCGGGTAGCCTCGAGAGGTCATGCCTGGATTCGAGGTCGTTTCGCCGTTCCAGCCCTCGGGGGACCAGCCCGCGGCCATCGTCGCCCTGGCCGAGGGCGTGCAGCGGGGCGACGCCTACCAGACGCTCCAGGGCATCACCGGCTCGGGCAAGACGGCGACCATCGCCTGGATGATCGAGCAGGTGCAGCGCCCGACCCTCATCATCGAGCCGAACAAGTCGCTGGCCGCCCAGCTGTCGTCGGAGTTGCGCGAGCTCTTCCCCAAGAACCGGGTCGAGTTCTTCGTGTCGTACTACGACTACTACCAGCCCGAGGCCTACCTGCCGACCTCGGACACGTACATCGAGAAGGACTCGTCGATCAACGACGAGATCGACCGGTTGCGCCACGCCACCACCTCGTCGCTCCTCATGCGGCGCGACGTCATCGTCGTGGCCTCGGTCTCGTGCATCTACGGCCTGGGCTCACCGTCGGAATACCGGGACCGCATCCTGGGCCTGTCCGTGGGTGAACAGATGGACCAGCGGGCGATGCTGCGCAAGCTGGTGGACCTCCAGTACGCCCGCAACGACGTCAACCTCGTGCGGGGCACCTTCAGGGCACGCGGCGACACGGTCGAGATCCACCCGGCCTACGAGGAGGAGGCGCTCCGGGTCGAGATGTTCGGTGACACCGTCGAGCGCATTGTCCCCTTCGACGTCCTGACGGGGGAGATGGGCGAGGAGATGGAAGACGTGGCCGTGTACGCCGCCACCCACTACGTCACGGGAGACGAGATCACCCAGCGCGCCGTGGGCACCATCGAGATCGAGCTGCGGGAACGGCTGCAGGAGTTCGAGAAGGAAGGCAAGCTGCTCGAGGCCCAGCGCTTGCGCGTCCGCACCGAACACGACCTCGAAATGCTGGCCGAGACGGGGATCTGCTCGGGCATCGAGAATTACAGCCGCCACCTCGACGGGCGGGCCCCCGGGGAGACCCCCTACACGCTCCTCGACTTCTTTCCGAAGGACTACCTCTGCGTGATCGACGAGAGCCACGTCGCCGTCCCGCAGCTGCACGGCCAGTACGCCGGGGACCGCTCCCGCAAGGACGTGCTCGTCGAGCACGGTTTCCGCCTGCCGTCGGCCAAGGACAACCGGCCGCTGCGCTTCGACGAGTTCGTCGAGCGGGTGCACCAGACGGTCTACGTCTCGGCCACACCCGGACCCTTCGAGCTCGAGCACTCCACCCAGCTGGTCGAACAGGTCATCCGGCCCACCGGTCTGATCGATCCCGAGGTCACCATCATGCCGACCAAGGGGCAGGTGGACGATCTGCAGGCGCGCATCACCAAGACGGTGGAGGCCGGCGGCCGAGTCCTCGTGACCACGTTGACCAAGAAGATGGCCGAAGACCTGACCGACTACCTGGCCGATGCGGGCGTACGGGTGCAGTACCTGCACTCCGACATCGACACCATCACCCGCATCGAGATCCTGCGCGAGCTCCGCCTCGGCTCGATCGACGTCCTCGTCGGCATCAACCTCCTCCGCGAGGGCCTGGACCTGCCCGAGGTGGCCCTCGTCGCCATTCTCGACGCCGACAAGGAGGGCTTTCTGCGCTCGGCCTCGTCGCTCATCCAGACGATGGGCCGGGCCGCCCGCAACGTCGACGGCATGGTCGTGCTCTACGCGGACACGGTGACGGACTCCATGCGCGAGGCCGTGTCGGTCACCCAGCGCCGGCGCGAAGTCCAGATCGCCTACAACCTCGAGCACGGCATCGACCCCCAGACCATCCGCAAGTCGGTGACCGACATCCTCGAGCGGCTGCGGGGCAAGAGCGGTGGTGTGGCCAAGGCGGGACGGAGTCGGGCCGAGGTGCGCAAGAACGCGGCGGTGCGGGGCAACCGGCGCCCCGAGCTGTTGGCCGACGGGGACGCCGCCACGCCGGCCGAAGCCGTGGAGCTGATCACCCAGCTCGAGCGGGAGATGAAGGCCGCCGCCGCCGAGCTCCGCTACGAAGAGGCGGCCTTGTTGCGTGACGAGATCTCCGAGCTGCGTTCGTCCATCCCGGGCTGAACCGGGACGTGGGATCGATTTCCGCGGGCTCGGCCGTGCCCGGACGCCTACAGTGAGCGCGTGCCCACACCACTCGTGTTACGAGAGGTCGCCGAGCGTTACGCCGCCACCGTCGGGGGCAAGGACGCCGACGCCTACGCCGCCCTCTTCACCGAGGATGCGCTGCAGATCGATCCCTACCCGACCGGCCGCCACAACGGCCGCGCCGAGATCCGGGAGTTCATCCAGTCCTCCTACGACGCCTGCGAGACGATCAGCTTCAGCCTGAACAGCGTGCACCCGGTGGGCGACGTCGTGGCCGTCAGCTTCGACATCGCGATGACGATGGCGGGTGCCGACAACGTCATGCACATCCGTGGTGTCGAGGTGTTCACCGTCACCGAGGACGGTCTGATCTCCGGCGTGACCGCCTACTGGGGTGACGAGGACGTGACCTTCGCCTAGGCACGGTGCATGTGGGTTGCACCCATACGGGAAGGGAGGCTCGCCGGCTTCCCTCCGGACGATCCCCGGCACTTGCACTCCGGACCACATAATGTCGGTGCTCTCGGGGCAGGGGCAACGAGGGACGGAGGTTCATCATGGCGACGACCCGCGCAACGCATCGATTCGTACGGGCTTTCCTGCGAGGTCCACTGCTGGTCCTCTCGGCGCTGCTCGTCCTGTCCGGTCTCGGTATGGTCATCGCCCAGGGCCCGGCGGCGGCTGTGAGCTCGGTACCGACCCCGGGTGCGACCTCGACCGAGGCACCGCTCCCGAACGATGCGGGTACCGGTGCCACCAATCCGGACGTCTACACCGCGTCGTCGACCTGCCCGACCGCCAACTCCTGCGTGATGGTCGGTTGGTACAACGACACGGGCGGCCACGCCTGGGGACTGATCGAGACCCAGAGCGGAACGAGCTGGACCGACACCGAGGCGCCCCAGCCGGCGAACGCAGGCAGCGGAGCGGACCAGGCGTTCTATTTCGGGACCAACGACTGTGGCTTCGACATCCCGTGCCAGGCCGTCTCGTGCCCCACGAGCGCCACCTGTGTCGCCGTTGGGAACTACAAGGACACGTCCGGAAACTACGAACCGGTCGTGGACACCCTCTCGGGAGGGACGTGGACCTCGCAGGAAGCCGCTCTTCCCGCCGACGCCGCCACCGACGTCACGGCCCAACATCCCGACGATGGGCTGTACGCGGTGTCGTGCGCCTCCCCGACCTCCTGCGTGGCGGTCGGGCACTACGTGAACACGAGCGGCGAGACCGTGGCGCTCATCGACACGCTGACCGGCACCGGCTGGACTGCGGCCGCCGCCCCGGCGCCCACGGGTGTCACCGTGACGAGCTCGTACCTGTTCACCGTGTCGTGCACGGCCGCGGCGGTCTGCGCGGCCGGCGGTCAAGTCTCCGCCGTGGGCGGCACCAACCCCCTCGTCACGATCGTGTCGGGGGGCATGGCCACCTCGACCGCGGCTCCCCAGCCCGCTGACGTCAGCCCGACCCCGAGCGCCACCACGATTCAGGTGGACTGCCCCTCGAGCACCTTCTGCGTCGCCACGGGCGTCTACGAGAACTCGAGCAGCGTCGACAAGCCGCTCATCGACACCTGGGACGGCACGGCCTGGACCAACGCTGCCGCGCCGTTGCCGAACGACGCCGCCGCAGCGTCCTTCGACCAGTTCAGCGCGGTGTCCTGTGGCTCGCCGACGTCGTGCGTGGCCGTCGGGAGTTACGGCAGTACGGGTCACACCAACGGCCTGATCGAGTCGCTGGCCGGCGGCACCTGGACGGCGCAGAAGGCGCCGCTGCCCGGGACCGCCGACACCGATCAGTTCGGGGTGCTCACGGAAGTCTCGTGCCCGAGCCCCGTCTACTGCATGGCGGTCGGGGAGTTCCGCGACACCCAGGGTTCGTACCTGGCTCTCGCCGACACGATGTCCAACGGGACGTGGTCCGGCGCGGCGGTGCCGCTCCCGTCCAACATCACGACGACCACCGGATCGAACGTCGGCAATGGACGCACCGTGGCCTGCGATTCGCCCGTGGCCTGCGTCGTGACCGGCCCCTACACGGACACCGCCGGCAACGGGCAGGGATACCTCGACACCTACACCGGCACCCAGGGCTACTGGCTCGCCGCATCCGACGGCGGCATCTTCAACTACGGGAACACCGTCTTCGAGGGCTCCGCCGGGAGCCTGGTGCTGAACAAGCCGGTGGTGGGCATGACGCCGACGGCCGACGGCGCCGGCTACTGGATGGTGGCCTCCGACGGCGGCATCTTCAGCTACGGCGACGCCAAGTTCCACGGCTCCATGGGGGGCAAACCCCTGAACAAGCCCATCGTGGGTATGGCGGCCACCCCCGACGGCAAGGGCTACTGGCTCGTGGCCTCCGACGGCGGCATCTTCAGCTTCGGTGATGCCACCTTCTATGGCTCCATGGGCGGCGTGCCGCTCGAACAAGCCCATCGTGGGCATCGCCTCGACCGTCGACGGCAAGGGCTACTGGATGGTGGCCTCCGACGGCGGCATCTTCAGCTTCGGTGACGCCGCCTTCTACGGGTCCACCGGCAGCCTGCGCCTGAACGCGCCGATCGTGGGCATGGCCGCCGACGCCACGGGTCAGGGCTACTGGCTGGTGGCCTCCGACGGCGGCATCTTCACCTACGGCGACGCCGCCTTCTACGGCTCGGCGGGTGGTCTCACCTTGAACAAGCCCGTCGTGGGCATGGCCGGCGCGCCGAGCGGCAAGGGCTACTGGCTGGTGGCCTCCGACGGCGGCATCTTCACCTACGGCGACGCCGCCTTCTACGGCTCGGCGGGCAGCTTGCCGCTGAACAGGCCCGTGGTGGGCATGGCCGGCTGAACCGCGTCCCTGGGTGTTCGAGGCGGGTGGGCGCGACGTCGTGCCGGCCCGCCCGGACACCGTGACCGGGGTCGGACCGGCGCCCCGGCCGGACTCCGGCCTGGTCGGGGCGCACCGCCGCCCTGGTCCGGTGTACCTCGTCCCGGCGGCCGGACCGGGGTGATACACCGCACCGGTATCCTCACCGGATGGCCGACCGTTTGGTCGTTCGCGGGGCCCGCGAGCACAATCTCCAAGACGTTTCCCTCGATCTGCCCCGGGACAAGCTCATTGTCTTCACGGGGCTGTCCGGTTCGGGGAAATCGTCCCTCGCCTTCGACACCATCTACGCCGAAGGCCAGCGGCGCTATGTCGAGTCGCTCTCGGCCTACGCCCGCCAATTCCTGGGCCAGATGGACAAGCCCGACGTGGACTTCATCGAGGGTCTGTCCCCGGCCATCTCCATCGACCAGAAATCGGCATCGCGCAATCCCCGCTCCACGGTCGGCACCATCACCGAGGTCTACGACTACCTGCGGCTCCTCTACGCCCGCATCGGTCACCCCCACTGCCCCCAATGCGGCCGTCCGGTGGCCCGCCAGACCCCACAGCAGATCGTCGACCGGGTGCTCGAGCTCCCGGAGGGCACCCGGTTCCAGGTCATGGCACCCGTGGTCCGCGGCCGCAAGGGGGAGTACTCCACCCTGCTCGACGACCTGGCCAAGCAGGGTTTCGCCCGCGTCAGGGTCGACGGCGTCCCCCTCGAGCTGGCCGACCGGGCCGAGGTCAACCTGGCCCGATACGAGACCCACACCATCGAGGTGGTGGTCGACCGCCTCATCCGCCGGGACAACGTTCGCCAGCGACTGACCGAGTCGATCGAGACGGCCCTCGAGCTCACCGGCGGGACGGCCGAGGTGCTGATCGTGGACCGCAACCGGCCCGCCAGGGAGGCCGCGCCCACCCCTGGCGCTGCTGCGTCGAAAGCCGCCTCCCGGACGGCGAAGGCGACGGCGTCCACGAAGTCCACCAAGGGATCCAGGGGCGCCGCCGAGCCGGCGCCTGCGGCGGAGGAGGCCGAGAACGAGGGCGAGGAGGCCATCACCTTCTCCCAGCACCTCGCCTGCACCCACTGCGGCATCAGCTTCGAGGAGCCGGCGCCCCGGAACTTCTCCTTCAACTCGCCCTACGGGGCCTGTCCGACCTGCGCCGGGCTCGGCACCCGCTTCGAGGTCGACCCCGAGCTCGTGGTGCCCGACGAGACCCTGTCGCTGGCCGAAGGTGCACTCGCTCCCTGGGCCGGTGCCCGGAGCGAGTACTTCACCGGGCTCCAGGTCGGGGTGGCCGAGGCCGGAGGGTTCTCTTTCGAGACGCCCTGGAAGAAGCTCAAGCCCAAGGACAAGAAGCTCGTGCTCTACGGGACGGGGAACAAGGCCGTCCACGTCACGTACAAGAACCGCTTCAACCGAAAGCGTTCCTACGAAGCCCACTACGAGGGCATCGTGCCCTGGCTCCAGCGCCGCCATGGCGAGTCCGAGTCGGACTGGTCGCGCGAGCAGATCGAGCAGTTCATGCGCGAGGTCGACTGCCCGGCGTGCGGGGGTGCCCGCCTCAAGCCCGAGTCCCTGGCCGTGACCGTGGGCGGCCGCAACATCCACGAACTGTGCAGTCTCTCCATCGCCTCCGCCGTGGAGGCCATGGCCACCCTGGAGCTGAACGAGCGCGAGCACATGATCGCCGACCGGGTCTTCAAGGAAGTGCGCGAGCGGATGCAGTTCCTGCTGGACGTCGGGCTGGACTATCTCTCGCTCGCCCGTTCGGCCGGGACCCTCTCGGGCGGGGAGGCACAGCGCATCCGGTTGGCCAGTCAGATCGGCAGCGGCCTGGTGGGCGTGCTCTACGTGCTCGATGAGCCCTCCATCGGCCTGCACCAGCGGGACAACCAGCGCCTCATCGGCACGTTGGAACGCCTGCGCAACCTGGGCAACACGGTCATCGTGGTCGAGCACGACGAGGAGACCATCCGCACGGCCGACTACGTGGTCGACATCGGACCGGGAGCCGGTGAGCACGGCGGCCACATCGTCCACGCCGGACCGGTCACCGGCCGCGGCGGCCTGATCTCGAACAAGGCCTCCCTGACCGGTCAGTACCTCTCGGGCAAGCGCTCGATCCCGGTGCCGGCGCGGCGGCGTCCCGGCACGGGCGACGTGGTCACGGTCAGGGGCGCCCGGGAGCACAACCTGCGCGACATCGACGTCTCGTTCCCGCTGGGCTGTCTCGTCGCCGTGACCGGAGTCTCCGGTTCGGGCAAGTCGACGCTCGTCAACGACATCCTGCTGCGCTCGCTGGCCCAGCAGCTCCATCGGGCCAAGGCGCTGCCCGGTCGCCATCGCAAGGTCGAGGGTCTGAACCACGTCGACAAGGTCGTCGACGTCGACCAGGCCCCGATCGGTCGGACCCCGCGCTCGAACCCGGCCACCTACACCGGCGTCTTCGACCACATCCGCAAGCTCTTCGCGGCCACGGCGGAAGCCAAGGTGCGCGGGTACCAACCCGGGCGGTTCTCGTTCAACGTCCGCGGCGGACGCTGTGAAGCCTGCGCCGGCGACGGCACCATCAAGATCGAGATGCACTTCCTGCCCGACGTGTACGTGCCCTGTGAGATCTGTCACGGGGCACGCTACAACCGCGACACCCTCGAGATCACCTTCCGCGGCAAGACGATCGCCGACGTCCTCGACCTGTCCTGCGAGGAGGCGCTGACCTTCTTCGAGCGCCAGCCGCCGATCGCCCGCCACATGCAGACGCTGGTCGACGTCGGTCTGGGTTACGTCCGCCTCGGGCAACCGGCGCCCACCCTCTCGGGTGGTGAGGCCCAGCGGGTCAAGCTGGCCAGCGAGCTCAGCCGGAGGCCCACCGGCCACACCTTCTACATCCTCGACGAGCCGACCACGGGCCTGCACTTCGAAGACACCCGCCGCTTGCTCGAAGTCCTGGGACGTCTGGTCGAACAGGGCAACACGGTGGTGGTGATCGAGCACAACCTCGACGTGATCAAGACCGCCGACTGGATCATCGACCTCGGCCCCGAAGGGGGCGACAAGGGTGGCCTGGTCATCGCGGAGGGCACGCCCGAGCAGGTGGCCAAGACGGCCGGCAGTCACACCGGAGAGGTTCTCAAGCCGATGCTCGGGTCCGGTGCGTAGCGCCTGGACCTGACCTCGCCGTCAGGAGGCGGAGCGAGAGAACGGCGTGTGGGGCCGCTCCAGTTCGACGCCGTCGATGAAGGTGTCGACCTTCTCGTTGTAGAACGCGATCAACCCCGTGATGGGCCCGAGCTCTCGAGTCGGGAAGTCGTAGGCCCAGGCGACGTCGGGGTGGGTGCGGCCGTCGATCACCGCCGACCAGTACCCGCTCGTCGTTCCCTTGTAGGGGCAGGCCGTCTCCGTCGGCGAGGCCACCAGGTGGGTGAAGTCCACGTCGGTCCGATTCAGGTAATAGCGAGTGGGCAGCCCAGTCTCGAAACAGAACACGGGTGAAGACGACTCGGCCAGGACCACCCCGTGCGATTCCACCCGAACGGTGCGTGTGGAGCGGATGGCGTCCACCCGCGCGTACGGGCTGCGCGGGTGCACGAACACCTGCTCGTCCTCCTCGAACCAGGCGTCGAGGGCCGACCACTCGAAATGCACGGTCCCGTCGAGTCCGGGCACCGTGGACGCGCCGAGCACCGTGGCCGCCCCGGGTCGCTCGAGGTCTCCGACCCGCAAGCCGCACACCTTGGCCTCGCCCCTCGGGGTCTCCGTCGTCGTTCCTTCATCGACCAGGACATCGGCCCGGACGTCGGCCAACGGCACGTAGTACTGCGGGAAGGCGGGCCATTCCCAGACGTAGCGGGCCTCGAGGGTGTCGACGACCGTCTGTCCGCCCAGGACGGCGCGGATGCGTCGCGGCACGGGCTCCACGTGGTTGGCAGGAACCGGGGGAGCGGGGTAGTCGGGCACCGGTGCGACCTCCAGACGTTCGACGCGCAGGACGTGTCGACCCTATAGGGACCGACTCCCCGGAGAGGACGAACCCCTGACGTTGCCCTCAGGTGATGGCGAGCATCCTCTCGAGGGCGACCTTGGCCCACGTCGTCGTCTCGGCGTCGACGGTGATCTGGTTGCGTACCTGGCCGTCGACGAGCCCCTCGAGGATCCATGCCAGGTGCTGGGGATCGATGCGCGACATGGTCGAGCAGGGGCAGACGAGCGGATCGAGGCACACGACCGTCTTGTCCGGCGACTCGTCGTCGAGGCGCTTGACCAGATGGATCTCGGTGGCGACACCGATCACCGACCCGACCGGCGCCTCGCCGACCGCCCGGATGATGGCATCGGTCGAGCCGATCACGTCACCCAGCTCGACCACTTCGTGGGCACACTCCGGATGGATCATGACGATGCCGTTTTCGTGCTCGGCCCGGAAGGCCTCGACGTGCTCGGGCCGGAAGCGCTGGTGCACCGAGCAATGACCCTTCCACAGGAGCAGGGTCGACTCCTTCACCTCGCGATCGGTGAGGCCGCCCAGGGCGAGGCGAGGGTTCCACACGCGCATGTCGTCGGCGCCGTAGCCGAGCTGGTAGCCGGTGTTGCGACCGAGATGCTGGTCCGGGAAGAACAGCACCCGTTCGCCGCGATCGAGGGCCCAGGTCAGGACGGCCCGGGCATTGGAGGACGTACAGACGGCACCGCCGTGGCGGCCCACGAAGGCCTTGATCGCGGCGGCCGAGTTCATATACGTGACGGGCACGAGCCCGTCCACGTCGATCACCCGGCCCAGCTCGTCCCAGGCGTCCTCGACCTGGTCGATGTCGGCCATGTCCGCCATCGAACACCCGGCGTTGAGGTCGGGCAGCACGACCTGCTGGCGCGGACCGGTGAGCACGTCGGCCGACTCAGCCATGAAATGGACCCCGCAGAAGACGATGAATTCCGCCTCCTCCTGCCCGGCGGCCAGCCGGGACAATCCGAAGGAGTCTCCTCGGGCATCGGCCCAACGCATGACGTCGTCTCGCTGGTAGTGGTGACCGAGGATGAAGACCCGCGATCCCAGTGCGGCCTTCGCCTCGCTGATCATCGTGGCCAGTTCGTCTTCGGTCGCGGCCGTATAGCGCTCGGGAAGTGGCGCCTGGAGCCTGAGCATGTGGACTGCCCCCTTTGAGGGAGAGCATCGATATGGCCGGCGGGGACAGCCTGGTCGCCCATCCGCGGGTATGTCGGCCTCGATGCGAGGTTGTCTGCCGGATACCAGGCCGGCAACCCTGAGTGTAATGCCGGGGGAGCACCGCCGCGCGAGAGTGGGAGTGATGCAGTATCGGCCCCCCACGGGCTCCATCCCGGACGCACCCGGCTCGTACCAGTTTTTCGATGCCGAGGGCCGCGTGCTCTACGTCGGAAAAGCCAAGTCGCTCCGTCATCGGCTTCCCAATTACTGGCAGGACTCGGCCCGGCTCATGCCCAGGACGGCCCAGATGGTGGCCCAGGCCGACCACGTGGAGTGGGTGGTGGTCGACAGCGAGGTCGACGCCCTCATCCTGGAGCATTCGCTCATCCAGGCCCACCTGCCGCGCTACAACGTCCGCCTCAAGGACGACAAGAGCTACCCGTGGCTTGCCATCACGCTGAACGAGGATTGGCCGCGCCCCGCCGTCGTCCGGGGTCGCAAGCGCAAGGGAGTCCGCTATTTCGGCCCCTATGGCCACGCCTACGCCATCCGCCAGACCCTCGACCTCTTGATCCGGAGCTTTCCCGTACGGACGTGCTCGGAGACCAAGTTCAAGCGCCACGAGCGCCTGGGCCGACCATGCCTGCTCTACGACATCGACCGCTGCTCGGGGCCCTGCGTCGGTGCCGTCGACCACGAGGCCTACGACGGCTACGTCAACGACCTGATGCGCTTCCTGGCCGGGGACACCGAGCCGGTGCTGGCCAGCCTGGAAGCCGAGATGCTCGCCGCCTCCGAGGAGCTCCAGTTCGAACGGGCGGCCCGCTTGCGCGACCGCATCACCGCCGTGCGCAAGGCCGCCGAGGCCCAGCAGATGGTGTCGGACCGACCGGAGGACTTCGATGTGATCGGGTTGGCCGAGGACCCCCTCGAAGCGGCCGTCCAGATGTTCCGTGTCCGCCGGGGCCGCGTGGTGAGCAATCGGGGCTTCGTGGCCGAGAAGGTGGAGGATCTGTCCAGCCCCGAGTTCATGGCCCGTGTCGTCTCGCAGATCTATGGGGACGAGGGAGCAGACGTACCCAGGCGGATCCTCGTGCCCGAGCTGCCGGCGGACGAAGAGCTCCTCGAGAGCTGGCTGCAGGTGGAGCGTGAGGGACCCGTGGAGATCGCCGTCCCGTTGCGCGGGGCCAAGCGGGCCCTCCAGGACACGGTCACCCGGTCGGCCAGTGAGGACCTGGCCCGGCACCGACTCCGCCGGGCCTCGGACCACAATGCCCGCTCGCGGGCCCTGACCGAGCTCCAGACGGCCCTCGGGCTGCGTGAGGCACCGCTGCGCATCGAGTGCTACGACATGAGCCACCTGCAGGGCACGGACTATGTCGGGTCCATGGTCGTCATGGAGGACGGCCTGGCCAAGCGTTCCGACTACCGCCGTTTCAAGGTCAAGTCCGTCCCCGGGAACGACGACTATGCAGCCATGGAAGAGGTCCTCACCCGGCGCCTCGAGCGCGCTGAAGGGCGCGGCCGACCGCCCCCTCGAGGAGCGGCCCCGACGATTCGCCTATCGGCCGAACCTCCTGGTCGTCGACGGAGGAAAGGGCCAGCTCCACGTGGCCGAGGAGGTCGTCCGCTCGCTCGGGCTCGAGGGCGAGATCGAGCTGGCCTCCCTGGCGAAGCAGTTCGAGGAGGTCTACCGGCCGGGCGACCCCGAGCCGGTTCGGCTGCGCCGGGGCTCGGAAGCCCTCTACCTGCTGCAGCGCATCCGCGACGAGGCCCACCGGTTCGCCATCACGTTCCACCGGGAGCGCCGGGCGAAGCGCATGACCAAGAGCGTTCTCGACGACATCCCGGGCCTCGGACCGGCGCGCCGGGCCCGATTGGTGAAGGAATTCGGCGGTGTGAACGCGGTGCGGGCCGCCTCGCTCGAGGAGCTCCTGGCTCCTTCCTGGCTCCCCGACAGCGTCGGTCTCGCCGTCTTCGAGGGAGTGCGCAAGGCTGGAGGACGATGAGCGAGTTCGTAGTGGTGACCGGGATGTCCGGAGCAGGCCGGTCGACGGTGGCGGCCGCCCTCGAAGACGTGGGCTGGTTCGTCATCGACAACCTGCCGGCCGGCCTCATCATGAAGATGGTCGAGATGGTGGATCGGCCCGGCTCGAACATCGAGCGGGTGGCCCTGGTCATCGGGCGCGGGGGGAGCAACACCGGGGCGGAGTACTTCGACGACCTGCCCGACGTGCTCGACGAGCTGCGGGCAACCCGCAAGCGCGTGCGCGTCGTCTTCCTCGACGCGGCCGACGACGTCTTGGTACGCCGCTACGAGGGGACCCGGCGGCGTCACCCGCTGGCCGCACGGGGCGTGGAGGCGTCGATCACGGACGAGCGCAAGCTGCTCGAGCCCGTCCGGGAACGGGCGGACCTGATGATCGATACCGGCGAGTTGAACTCCAACCAGCTGCGCTCGCGCGTTCTCGAGGCGTTCGGCGACGACGAGGTGCCGCACATGCAGACCTCGGTGATCTCGTTCGGGTACAAGCACGGCATCCCCCTCGATGTCGATCTGGTCTTCGACTGCCGCTTCCTGCCCAATCCGTTCTGGATCGAGGAGCTGCGGCCCTACAGCGGCTTGGACGAGCCGGTACGCGACTATGTCCTGTCGCAGGCCGAGTCACGGGCCTTCCTCGAGAAGGTCGACGACCTGCTCACGAGCATCCTTCCGGCCTTCGTGCGTGAGGGAAAGTCCTACCTGACCATCGCCATGGGCTGTACCGGTGGGCGCCATCGCTCGGTGGCCCTCGCCGAGGCCTTGGCCGAGCGGATGGCGACCCATGGTCAGCCGGCACCGGTCTTCCACCGGGACATCGACAAGTGAGCGGAGTCCGACCTGCCGTCGTCGCCCTCGGTGGCGGTCACGGGACCGCGGTGACGTTGAAGGCGGCGCGCCGGTATGCCGGCGTCCTCACCGGCGTGGTCTCCGTGGCCGACGACGGGGGCAGCAGTGGGCGCCTGCGCGAGCTTCTCAACGTGGTCGCCCTCGGCGACATCCGGAAGTGTCTCGTGGCGCTGGCCGACGAGGACTCGGC
The DNA here is from genome assembly GCA_963754445.1 of uncultured Acidimicrobiaceae bacterium. GTDB lineage: Bacteria > Actinomycetota > Acidimicrobiia > Acidimicrobiales > RAAP-2 > Bog-473. The sequence continues at coordinate 1,284,635 of CAVWFT010000001.1, forward strand.
CTTGGCCGTGGCCTTCGAGCGGCGTTTCGAGGAAGGCGAGCTGGCCGGGCACGCACTGGGAAACCTGATCCTCACCGGCTTGATCGATGCCACCGGCGATCTGGTCCTCGGGGTCCGCGAGGCGGCCCAACTCCTGGGGGCGCGGGGCGAGGTCCTGCCGGCGACGGCCGAACCGGTGACGCTCAAGGCCGAAGCCGGGCGCGGCACGGTGGCGGGCCAGGTCGCGGTCATGGAAACAGCCGACATCAACTCGGTCTCGGTCGTCCCCGACGACGCGGCACCCCCGCCGCTGGCCCTCGAACGGATCGCCGAGGCGGACCAGATCGTCATCGGGCCCGGGTCGTTGTTCACCAGCGTGTTGGCCGCCGTGGCGGTGCGAGGCATCGCCGAGGCGGTGGCCTCAGCCAGCGCTCAGGTGGTGTACGTGTGCAATCTTCGCCCGCAGATCCCCGAGACGGAGGGATTCGACGTGTCCGCCCATGTGGAGGCCTTGGCCCGGCACGATGTCAATGTTGACCTTGTGTTGTGTGACACCATCGGGGGCATGAGCATCGGTCCGACCCAGGTCACGGTACATAACGCGTCCCTGACGGGCGAAAACACGTTGGTGCACAGCCCAGCCAAACTGGCGCAGGCGCTGTCCGGTCTGCTGGCATAGACGGCCTTGGCGAGAGAGAGGGACGCGACATGACAGTGCGTGTCGGGATCAATGGCTTCGGGCGCATTGGACGGAACTTTCTGCGCGCCGTGCTCGACAAGGGCGCAGAGGTCGACATCGTCGGGGTCAACGACCTGACGTCGCCCGACACCCTGGCCCACCTGCTGCGCTACGACTCGACCCAGGGTCGGCTCCCGGTTCCGGTCCAGGTGGAGGGAAGCGATCTGCTGGTCGGCGACCAGCGCATCCGGGTCATGGCCGAGCGCGAGCCCGAACAGTTGCCCTGGGACAAGCTCGGCGCCGACGTCGTGATCGAGTCGACCGGGCGATTCACGCTCCGGGCCGATGCGGCGGGTCACCTGGGCGGGACGGTCAAGCGAGTGATCATCTCGGCGCCTTCGGGCGATGCCGATGCCACCTTCGTCATCGGCGTCAACGACGACTCCTTCGATCCGGAGAAGGACATCGTCGTCTCCAACGCGTCGTGCACCACGAACTGCTTCGTGCCGATGGTGAAGGTGATCGACGACGCCTTCGTCGTGGTGAGCGGTCTGATGACCACGGTGCACGCGTACACCAACGACCAGAACCTGCTCGACCTCACCCACAAGGATCTGCGGCGGGCCCGGGCCGGCGCGGCGAACATCGTCCCGAGCTCGACCGGTGCCGCGCGCGCCACGAGCCTGGTCCTCGAGTCCATGAAGGGTCGGCTCGACGGCCAGTCGCTGCGCGTCCCGCTCCCCGTCGGGTCGATCACCGACTTCACCGCGGTGGTGAACGGCAATCCCTCGGTGGCCGAGGTCAACGCGGCGTTCGCCGAAGCGGCGGCCAAGCCGCCACTGGAGAAGGTGCTCGAGTACACCGAGGACCCGATCGTGTCGAGCGACATCGTCGGTTCGCCCGCCTCGTGCACCTTCGATGCCGGATTGACCCAGGTGATGCCGATCAACGACGACCTCTCCCTGGTCAAGACCTTCGGCTGGTACGACAACGAGTGGGGCTACTCCAATCGCCTGGTCGACCTGGCCGTCCTGGTGGCCCGCTGAATCGCGTGGACCCCCTGCGCGGACTTCCGCTCCTCGACGACCTGCCGCCCCTCGAGGGCAAGCGGGTCCTGGTCCGGGTGGACTTCAACGTGCCGTTGCATATCGGAGTGCGGGGGAAGGCCACGGTGGCGGACGACTTCCGCATCGCCGCCGCCCTGCCGACGCTGCGCCGGCTGCTCGACGAGGGCGCCGAGGTGGTAGCGGCATCGCACCTGGGTCGCCCCGCCGGCGCGCCCGACCCGCGCTGGCAGATGGACCCCGTCCGCGACCGCCTCCGGGCGCTGTGCCCGGGCGTGCAGCTCACCGAGAACCTGCGCTTCGACCCGGGTGAGAAGGACAACGACCCCGCCTACGTCGCCCGACTGATCGACGGTTTCGACGCCTATGTCGACGAGGCATTCGGGGCGGCGCACCGGAAGGACGCGTCGATCGTCGGGCCGCCCCAGTTCCTGCCCAGTGCGGCGGGACTGCGCTTCGCCAAGGAGGTGGAGGTCCTCGGCGGCCTCCTGGCCGCCCCGGCCCGGCCGTTCGTGGCAGTGGTCGGCGGAGCCAAGGTGGCCGACAAGCTGGCCGTCCTCAAAGTGCTGGCGACGAAGGTCGACACCCTGGTCGTCGGTGGCGGCATGGCCTTCACCTTCATGGCGGCCCGGGGACAACACGTCGGCAGCTCGTTGCTCGACGAGACCCATCTCGACGACTGCAGGGCGTTGCTCGCCTCGGGCGTCGAGATCCTCCTTCCGACCGACACCCGAGCCCTGGAGCCCGGAGGGACGTTCGGGCCTCCGTCTGAGGGCCATGGCCCACGGGGGAGCGTCAAGGTGATCGAGGGAGACCTGCCCGACGGCTGGACGGGGCTCGACATCGGGCCCGACACGGCCCAGGCCTTCGCCTCGGCGGTGGCCGGAGCCGGCACGGTGCTCTGGAACGGTCCGTTGGGCGCGTTCGAGGACAAGCGGTTCGCCAAGGGGACCAAGGTCGTGGCCCAGGCCGTGGCGGAGAGCCCAGGTTTTTCCGTCGTCGGAGGCGGGGACAGCGCCAGTGCCCTCGAGGAGCTCGGATTGACCGACCGCATCGACTACCTCTCGACCGGTGGTGGCGCCTCGCTCTGCTTCATCGAGTCCGACGGTCATCTGCCGGGCATCGACGCTCTGCGTCGGGCCCAGAACGCACCCAAAGGGTGACGAGCCGCCGCCCGCTGGTCAGCGGGAACTGGAAGATGCACCACGACCACATCGAGGCGTTGCACACCGTGCGCGACCTCGGTCTGCGGCTCAAACCCGAGGACGTCGCCGGGGTGGACGTCTCGGTCCATCCCCCCTTCACCGACCTGCGCACCGTGCAGACCCTGGTGGAGAAGGAGCACATCCCCGTCTCCCTGGGGGCGCAGCATTGCTCGGACGAGGACGCCGGGGCCCGCACCGGGGAGGTGAGCCCCCGCATGCTGGCCCGGCTCGGCACCTCCTACGTCATCGTGGGCCACTCGGAGCGGCGGACGCTCTTCGGCATGGACGACGCCACCGTGGCCTCGACCCTGCGCGCGGTGGTCCGCCACGAGATGACGGCCATCGTCTGCGTGGGCGAGAGCGAGGAACAGCGCGAGGCCGGCCACACGGAGAGCGTGTTGGAAGAGCAGGTACTGGCGGCGCTCAGCGGGCTTCCCGTCGAGGTCGTGACGGCGCTCGTGGTGGCCTACGAGCCCATCTGGGCGATCGGGACCGGCAAGGCCGCCGTGGCCATGGACGCCGAGGACGCCTGTGTCTTCATCCGCTCCCTGGTGGCCAAGGTGGGCGGGGAGGATGCGGCGGCCGGCGTCAGGATCCAGTACGGGGGCTCCGTCAACGCCGAGAACGCGGCCGACCTGATGAGCGAGCCCAATGTGGACGGGTTGCTCGTGGGCGGGGCCAGCCTGGAGGCGTCGGTCTTTACTGACATCATTCGGGCCACCGCTGCCTGCTACCGTTCATAGGCCCGAACCGAGGCAAGATTTTCGAGCTGGAGGGCTCTTCGTGTCGCCACTGACCTGGGTGTACATCGTGATCTGCGTGGCGAGCGCCTTGGGGCTGATCTTCCTCATCCTCATGCACAGCGGCAAAGGCGGCGGCCTCTCCGACATGTTCGGAGGCTCCGTGGGGGCCGCCGCGCAGGGATCGACCGTGGTCGAACGCAATCTCGACCGGATCACCGTGACCGTGGCCATCATTTTCGCGTTCTCCGTCATCACGCTGGATCTCCGACTGCAGTGACCGGCCGGGGCCGACGCCCCCGGCACTGGCGCGGGCTGGTTGGGGCACTGCTGGGCGTCGCGGTCGTCGCCGCCGGCTGTTCCGGAACGAGCGGCGGCAGCACCACCTCGGTGACCTACGTCGCCGTCGCCGGTGGCAGCATCGCATTCGGTACGACCGCCGCACCGACCGGCTGCAACCCCAACACCACCGAGGGCAATTCCGTCGGGACGCAGACGGTGCTGGGCGCGGTCCTGCCGAGCACGTTCTTCGTGACGAACCAGGGCACGCCGATGCCCAACTCGAACCTGATCACCCAGGCCGAACCGATCAGCCTCAAGCCGCTGACTGTCGTCTACAACCTGAACCCCAAAGCCGTGTGGTCGGACGGCGTGCCGATCACGGCCGACGACTTCAAGTACGCCTGGGAGATGCAGCGCGGTGACCCCGTGACGTCGTCACCCGACGTCGTGAGCATCGCCGGCTACCGCGACATCGCGTCGGTCACGGGTTCCAACAAGGGCGAGACGGTCACGGTCAAGTTCAAGACCCCCTTCGCCGACTGGAAGTCGCTGTTCGACAACCTCATGCCGGCGCACATCATGGAGAAGGTCGGCTGGACACCGAGCTGTGCGACGGTCGACCCGTCCATCGACCTGTCCGGTGGACCGTTCAAGATCGCGTCGGTCTCGCCGACGAGCATCAAGTTGGTGCAGAACCCGAAATGGTGGGGAACGCCGGCGAACGCGAAAGACATCACGGTGCGGATCGCCTCCTCGACCACGCAGTTGGCCCAATGGATGAGCTCGGGCTACGTCCAGGTGGCGCAGCCGACGACGGTCAGCGAATCCTTCTTGAGCGAGATGACGGGTCTGCCCAATGCCGAGAGCGAGGTGGACAACTCGGGGACATTGCTCCAGCTGAACATGGCGAGCTCACTCGAGTCGAAGCTGTCACCGGATCTGCGGGTCGCCGTGGCACTGACCATCGACCGGCAGGCGCTGGTGAACCAGCAGGTGAGTTGGGCCGTGCCCGGCGTGATGCCGGCCGACAGTCACGTCTATGTCCAAGGTCAGAGCGCGTACCAGGGGACAGGGTCGCAATCGTCCTCTCCGACGACGACGATTCCGGTTCCGACCTCGTCCACGTCGACCACCCACATCGACGCCGGAGGAAATATCAACTTCCCCGTGACACCGGTGCCGACGCAGGCCGCCGCCTACGTCCGACAGGACGGACTGGTCAAGTCGGCCGCCGAGCCCATGTACCACTATGCGTTCGGCGTGCCCTTCGTGATCCGGATAGCCGTGGATCAGGGCGATCCGTGGGCCGCGGCGGCGGCGCCGACGATCCGGACGGAACTCGAGAACGCCGGCTTCGACACCACGATCGACATGGTCCCGACGGCGAACGAGGCCGGAGAGCTCCTCTCGGCCGGTTTCGCCGACCTGGCCCTCATGCCGCAGACGTTCAGCCCGTACCTGAGCCAGATGCTGTCCTGGTACACCATGTTGCTCGGGCCGACCGGCAAGAACGGGTCGCAGGACTGGACGGGCTACTCGGACCCCCAGCTCGACCAGCTGTTGCAGACGGCGTCGGAGCAGCTGTATCCCACGACGGCGGCGACAGAATATGCACAGGCGGACACCCAGCTGTGGGACGAGATGGTGTCGCTGCCTCTCTATCCCGAGCCGGCCGCGCTCGTCTGGAGTCGGACGATCGGCGGCGTCACCCCCACCCCGCGCAGCGACAGCCTCCTCTGGTACGCCCAGTTCTGGGCGGTTCGTCAGCCCGAGTCCACGAGCAAGACCACCCCGTCGCTCCCGGGCCAGTAGCGACCCGGCAAGGGGCTGGTCGTTCGCAATCGGACCGAGTGAAGATCGTCCGCACGGCGCCCAGCCAGGCATTCGGCGTGCGCTACCATCTTTGATCGCCTCGATGAGGTGATCGCCCGTCGGAGTGGCGGAATAGGCAGACGCGCCAGCTTGAGGGGCTGGTGCCCGCAAGGGCGTGGGGGTTCAAGTCCCCCCTCCGACACGATCGAAACCCGACTCCTTGAGTCCAACCTCCTGGTAGAGGACGTGCACCGGAGGCGCTCCGTGCACTTTCACGTCGAGGTAATCAGGTAAGAACACGATCTCCTCGAGGAACTCATCGATCAACACACGTCGTTCGACCTCTGTCGTCTCGTTTAAAACGCCACAACGAGTGCACGATCATCTGACGAGACATGCCAAAGCTTCGGTCAGTCGCCAGATCGAGCACGACATCGACATCTTCCACGGTGGCTGCGTTGATGAGCGCATCACCAATGGCCCAACCTACGAGCGGCTCCCGAGGCGCCCAGGATCGGAACGCCGAATCGAGGGGTTGGAATGGTAACGGTCGGGCCCACGGGCGCCTTAGGTGTCCGGCCACTGGCTCGACCACCTTGGGCTCGGTGAGCGACGGAAGCAAATTCAAGAGGATGGGCGTTGCCGACCGTTCGTCAAATGTGGACGGTTTGAAATGCTCGGTAGCCCACGAATCGACCGAAATCCTCGACCCCCTCGACCACTGCATCACTTAGGGCTTGACGCACTCGGGTCGTCTCGTCTGCCATGGCTCCATTTTGCCTTAGTGGTCATTCCTCTTGGTGCCAGGATGTCCCACCGTCCCGGCCTTTGGAGGCAGGGTCGCTCTCGTTCCGGAGATGAGGGCGCTGACCCCTACCATTGATGAGATGGCGCAATCAGACGACTGGTCGCGGAAGGACCGCGCGGTGGCTGGATCGGACCGCAGATCTGGCCAAGTCTTTGCGGGACCGGGTCTATGTCTGGGGAAATCTGACACCCGAGATGAGACTCGAATCCCACGAACGAACTCTGACAGCGGCCATCCGGCACTTTGGTCCCGACAGTCGACGAGCGACGTTCGGGCGAGTCGAGGTTGCAGATCAGCTGGAAGCCGCGGGCCGATGGACCGAAGCCCAACTCCTCAGGCAACAGGTGTGGGAGTCGTTCCGCACTCATCGAGGCCCAGAGCATCCATCCGCCTTGAACGCAGAAGTCAGGTTGGGGCGAAACCTCAAAGCGCAGGGCTTCAATGCAGAGGCCAAGTCTCTCTTCGAGCACGCGTACCAAGTTCGAGTCCGCACCTTTGGCCCCGATGACGAACGGACACGTCTGGTCGAGAGTCTTCTGGCAAGTGTCGAAGAAGAGCTCGGAGAGGATTCGTAGGCCCAGGGGGCTGTGGGTTTACTGACCGTCAGTTCACGTTTACCCATTCCCGGCAAACCCCAGGTCGATGAAGAGCATGGCTCCTACTTGAAAGCACGTCGGACCTTGCGCCCAGCGTGGGTTGTTGCCGTCCCGATCGGATGCCTCGCGCACTGCACCTTGCGAACCGCCTTCGGTGTTGCCCGCCGCTTGACCGAACCCGCCGTGCTGCGAACCGGGTGCATGGCACGCCGTACCGGCCGCGGCAGGAATCCCCGAAGAAAGCTCACCGAAGTTTCGATGCTGCGGGACTCAACTGGGCGTGAAGCTGGTGCTACAGCTCGCACTTCCGACACTCGCGTCGACAACGACCGTGTAACCGACTGAGGCACCAGAGATATTGAAGTCGATGGTCGCATTGCCGCCGGAGTCAGTCGCCCCAGTATCTGTGCTCGTCGTCGTCTTGTAGTGCTTCGTGAGCGTGACTCCTGCGTTCGGTTGGTTGGACGCGATAGTCGCGGTCTCTTCATATCCATCTGGGGGCGAGGAGTTGGACAGAGCGATCGAGCACGTCGGGGACCCTCCGCCTCCGCCTGTCGGCGGTGGGGGCGGGGCTGGAGCGGGCGGCGGGGCAAAGATTGGTGTTCCGTAGAATCCGGAAGTTCCATAGGTGAAGACCCCACCGTCAGCAGCAATGAAGCGATAGCCGCTTCCGCTTGCCGTGGCCTCCATCCCGACGATTGGTTTGTTCAACACGATGCTCCCGGTCGAACCGTAGAAGGGAGCGTCGTAGGCGAAGATTCCGCCGTCGGATGCGACGAGCCAGTAGCCCCCCGAACCTGCGTCTCCGGCCATTCCCACAACTGGCTTGTTCAGGCGGATCGAGCCGGTCGATCCCCAGAACGGAACGCCGTAGGCGAATATCCCGCCGTCAGAGGCCACGAGCCAATATCCGCTTCCGTTGTTCCCGGCAGCCATACCGACAACCGGCTTGTTGAGCGCTATCGAACCAGTCGATCCGAGAAAGGGGGCGTTGAAAGCGAATATCCCACCGTCGGTCGCGACAAGCCAATATCCGCCCGTCGTTGGATCGACGGTCATGCCGACCACCGGCTTGTTGAGATAGATAGCCCCCGTCGACCCCTGGAACTGCGCATCACCAAAAGTGAATATCCCTCCGTCTGAAGCGACGAGGTAGTAGCCGCCCCCGTCGGGCGTAGCGGCGATCCCGACGATCGGCGCATTGAGAGTCGTTTGTTCTCCCATGTAGGCAGCATCACCGCAGGCGGCGACATAACCGTCATTGCTAACGATCCAGTACCCGCCATCATCTGGTGTGGCAGCAATGCCGACCACGCTGCTGCCATACGGGAAAGCGGCAGCTTGGGCGCAGGTGGTACCGACATGTGGCTTGAGCACCGTTGCTCCGACATGGGTCACCGGAGTGGTACTCAAGAAAATCGAAGCGAGCGCGATGACTAAAGCGAGTAATCCCGCCTTGGCCATAGTGCTGCGAAAACTCAAACCCGCCTGCTGGATCACGAAAGCCCCAATCTGTGCCGTCGGTAGTCCGACTCCAGGAGCATGCCACTTTGATTTGATCCCTGCACGACTAGACGTTCCCGGTCCAGATGGACATTCGTCCAGCCAACCTGCGGGGTCAACGAGCTAGCTAACGTCCCGTCATGTCTAAGAAAACCAGCTCTCCTCGCTCCCAGGACCGCTACGACCGCTTCGCCCAGGCGGTCGACACGCCCATGTTGGTCATCACCATCTTGTGGCTGCCCGTGCTCATCATCCCCCTGGTAACCCAGGTTCACGGAGCCACGAAGGAATCCTTAGAGGCCATCGACTTCACGGTCTGGGCGCTGTTCGCCCTGGAGTACGTCGTCAAGTTCACACTGGCACCAGATCGTTGGCACTATTTTAAGACCCACATCCTGGAACTCATTGTCGTAGTCGTCCCGTTCCTGCGACCGCTGCGTGTCGTGGTGGGACTAGCGCGGGTCGGAGTGGTGTTCGCCGAGACCCTGCGAAGAGGCAGGTCGATCCTCACTCACAACGGTCTGCATTTCGTTCTGCTTGCCGTGGCAGCGTTGGTGTTCGTATGCGCCGGTCTGGTTACGGTCGCCGAACGCCACGCCAGGGGCGCCAACATCCATGACTATGGGCAGGGGCTCTGGTGGGCCATTGTCACCGTGACCACCGTCGGATACGGCGACCGTTACCCAGTCACTGCGTTCGGGCAAGGTGTCGCCGTGTTTCTGATGCTCGTTGGCATCGGGTTACTCGGCGCACTAACTGCCACACTGGCGAGCTACTTCGTCCAGGAGAAATCGAACGCCACCGAGGAACGGCTGGAGCGGATCGAGGCGATGTTGGCGCAGCTTCTGAGTAGTGGAGAGGGGGTAAACCCGGCCCTCGTGGAGTCATTGAGCACCGCACGGATTGTCGATTCGGCGAAGTCGAACGGAGACAACGGTGAACCCGATTAGCGGATGTCCTTCTCCGTCATGAGCTTAAATCCGACCGTCCCCGACCCGGCAAACTGGGGCAGTGCCGGAACTGACCAATAAGCACGTTCTCCCCGAAGGATGAGTACTGGACGCACACCAAGATCACGAATGGGAGCGGCGATGCGATCGACTCTCCAGGTAAATCACCCATGCGTTGTCGGCTTCAAGCACACGAAGACCGATCGAATAAGGAACACCGGCGAGGCGCTCCGCGTCGCTGGCAAGACGACGGTCGCTGGTGTACCACTTCGGTTCTCCATCCAGCTCGCCAGGTTGATAGTAAACGGGACCCTCCCAGTCTGATGGCCTTCCATTTCCCACTGACCAGAGATAGTCGTGCTGTACCGAAAGGACCGCTCTCACTTGCTCGGGTTCAAGGCCGTAGTGCGCCACGATCCAGGCGATCTCCTCGTCGGGGTGCCAAAAGCGACTCGTGACATGCCCGCGCTTCTCGGTCATGACGCGATCGCAACGTCTGAGTCATGAACCATCACGTGGGTCACGACGAAAAGCTAGCTCGCCAGCCGCTAGGTGGCACCCCGTCCCGGCCATCGGGGACACGTCTGTGCAGATTGCTCAACCGCTCAACATTGTCCCGAACGCCTCAACGGCGTGCACTGACTTGGTCAATTAGTCGGTGTAAACGGATCACGAGGAGATGAAACAGGACGGGGTCTCACTCGGAAACCATCCAAACTCCGCGAGGACTGCTGTTGGGACACCGGGCTGACCGTGAAGTGAACAATTCAGTCCGGGCGTCCCATAGACGTTGATTGTCCAGAACCCGTCCTCCAGGTGGGCAAATCCTGTGTAGGACGCGAACGTATCGGAAGCCACCGATGCGCTCGGCTTCACAGCGAACTCGGCCCATGAGCTGTTGGCCGTGGAGATCGTGGCGCTGATCACGAAGCTCGAGGGCGGACGTCCTTCAGCAATCGTCTGCTTGGTGAGATCTGCTGTGAGCTGGTCTGTAGAGCTAAGGGGTAGGGAGGATGCCGTGGAGCTGGTCGTCGAAACACTGGTCGTGGTGATCGGTGCGATCGTGGAAGTCGTTGCCGACACGGGTCGTGTAGTTGTCTCAGACCCGCGGAATGCCTGTCCGGACCCGCCGCCACACCCCGAGAGAGTCACGAACGCCGCTAGGGCGAGGAACGGCCATCTGGACATTGGATGCCGATGGGCTCCCACAGGCTCAGTATTGCGCTCATGCGGCGCCAGCATGAGGCTCGCCGGTGAGTTGTGGGCGATCTCCGAAGTGCCGTTGGGTGCGCCCAGTCCCGGCCTTAGGGGACGTTCCGGTTACTCGTAGACGAGGCCAGTGAGGAGTAAGAATGTGGTCGTGCGCCGCTTGCTAGCTCCGCTCGGAATAGCTGCTGCAGTCTTGATCCTCGGCTTCGGCGCGTTCTTGGCAGTCGGCAGTGGTGGCAATCCTCTAGTCGCGAGCGGTTTCCCGACGACAACCAATATCACGGGGTCCCCGGTTTCGACCTCAACGACCATCGTCAACCTGCCAGGCCCAAGACCACAGGGCACCAGTAAACGGGCAGTTCTCGTCGTAGTGGCTGCACCCAACGTCGTGGGAATGACCTTGGCGCAGGCAGGTCCGGTCCTGTCCGCTGCCGGACTCTCCGACGAAATATCAACCCCGACGGCTGCACCGGCCGGAACGAGTGCGACGGGAACGATTCTCGCTCAAGCCCCGGCAGCCGGGTCGAAGGTCGATCAAGGAGCGGTCGTCCAACTCACCGTCTCTGGCTACTGAAGGACGACGCCGTCCCGGCCATCTGGGGCACCTAGGCGGCGCTGCCGGGAATGACCCAAGCTCCCCTCAGGAGCGCGTCCGCAATGGAACTTTCGGCGGCCACGGATGAAACTCTTGTTTGCGTTGGAACACCCCACTTCTCCACCGCTAACGGGACGGCGGAGCGAAGCACCCCATCGAGAAGGGTTGGTCCGACGGCTTCTAGCTCGGCGAGGGAACCGAAGCTCAACTCATTCGGAGTAGGCAACCAGATTCCTCGAACCCGGCGATCAGGCTGTTCCATCATCCAAATCGAGAACAGCACCCGAAATTCTTGGTCGCCGAATTTGTTCGACTTCGATTCCCTAATGTTGGTGGCGAACGTAAAGGATTCGTTCCACTGCACGGAGTAACCGCCGAGTCCTTCGATTTCAAACCCGACGGCCGAGAGTTTTGGCCCAACCTCTTCGCGAAGGATCGTCCGAAAACCTCTTCGAAATTCCTTTTCGAAGCTCTCGGAAGCGCTCACCGTCATATGATTACATGACCACCGTCCCGGCCTTTGGGGGCAGGGGCGTGAATCAACTGCGTACCGAGGGCTCAGGAAGGGTAAGCCTTCAATATGTTCCGAAGGTGGTGGACGTGGTACTGGGGAGTTCACGACAAATACAACGATCCCCATCCGATCCTGAACCCCGTGCTAGGTGCCGTCTTTCTGGTGGCCGGGATCGGAATGTTCGCGATCGCCACTGCCAATCCTCATCATCGGTCTGCCGAGTGGTGGGAATGGGCGCTGGGCATCCTGTGGCTATTACTCTCGGCTCGATTCTTCTTGGCATTCGCTCAACATCGGATTGAGCCCAGAACCAAACTCGGAACAACATCTCCTGAATAGCCACCATCCCAGTCTTCTGGGGCACGTTCGAGCGGGAGGTTCTACGATTCGAAACTGGTGAGATGGCGATCCGCTTCGGTTCTGGCTTTTCTGGTCTTCGGCATGGCCGCTTGCTCGACAGGGAGCCCGCATTCGGCTGCGATCAAGGGTTTTACAGGCATCAGGTCACCAAGATTGACGGTCACGACCGTCCACCCCGTTTCGCCTGGCTTGGCGACCACAACGGTCGGCGGTGTATCTCCGATTCCGACCGTGTCGACGACTACGCCAACGACCATGGCGGTCGGACCACCATGTCGCAACAGCCAAATAGCCGTCTCGATACAGGCCGGCTTCGTCGGGGCGGGAAACGCAGCAAAAGAGCTCGGATTCCGCAACGTGAGTCAATCTCCTTGCACCCTCTACGGCTATCCCGGCGTTGCAGCCCTGAACGCACAGGGCCAACAAATCGCCCAGGGCAAGCGGAATGGTGCTCCGACTGCTGCGGTGGGCCTGCAGCCTGGAGCTATCGCTGCGGCGATGGTGTCGGGTAGCGATGGGTCTTTGCCACAGTGCCCCGGTCCCTACGTTGACTCTTTTCTTGTGACGCCCCCGAACCTTACCCAGTCCGTTGTAGTTACGGCTGCTCCTACCTCTGTCGGTTCAATCGCAATCTCGTGCGGCATCGACGTTTCGCCCGTTACGCCTGTACCCCCGCAGCCGGTCCAGTCGTGACGTGTCCCACCGTCCCGGCCAACTGGGACAGACGAATTCGTCGCCATGTTCTGGGTGCTTCTCCATCTGCGACAACTTCAGGGTAGGTGCACCCTTCAGGTGTTCAGCCAGAGCCACGACATACACTTGCGTTCCAATCCCGATACGAAGGAAGAGGCAATGGCAGATCGAGGGAGGTGGCACTGGGTCGTCGCCGGTGCTGCGATTGTTCCGATGGCCCTCGGGATTGGATTGCCAGCGTCAGCTGCGGCACCGGCTCTGCACGTGGAGAACGATTCCAAGTGGTCACTCGTTATAAAGCATTCGGGTTGCGAGCGTGAGATATTCAGCTCCAGTGGCAAATTCGCAGCGGACCAAGGCTCTGGTACCGGCGATGCCGGCACCTGGGTCGGTGGGGCCAGCAGCTTGACGATGAACTGGACAACCGGGACCTACAGCGGCCTTCAGTTCGTTGGCACCTGGGATGCGGCGGAAAAGAAATACGTGGGCAATGTCAACAGCAACATCGACCCCCGGGCGTCGCTTGTAAAGGGCTTCAAGGCGTTCTGCTCATAGGATTCGCGGGGGTGGCGATGCTGGTGATGGCGCACCTTCCCGGCCATGGGGCCAGGCAGGCATTAAGCGCGTCCGGAGTGGCCGGGCATAATGCGGGAATGAGTGAACCGACCGGGTTCGACGAAGAATTCAGTTCACCTGAGTGGGGTCCCGCCGTCGTGAATGCCTTGAGGAAGTTGCTCACGAACGGTCGCTATCAGCGGTATCAACACATCAACCTCGTGAGCGTCGAGCTCGAACGGGATGGAAACGGGGTAGCATTTCTGAGGGCGGTCTACGACGATTCCAACCATGAACGACGAATCGGCGTCCGTCGGCAGCTTGACGGCAGAGGGCCGCTGGCCTTAGTCCCAGGGGTCACGCCTGCCGAATCGTTGGCTCGAGACATCGCCGATGGTGACATTGACGAACCACTTGGAAGCTATTGGTATCTCTTGGCCGAAGACAGCAATGGCGTGTGGTGGTGGGGCGACGGATATACCATCAACACTCCTTGAAGGTGTGGCTACGGGACCTCGAAGCGTCCCTCTGTTCCGGCCATCTGGGGCAGGCGCTGACGACGCTGCGTCCGGAGGCGCCACAATCAGCTTGAGCGCGCTGCCATTCGTATTAGTCGCTTTACGAGAGAGCGTGGCCAGGACGCCAGGCCGGATGGCAGGATTGCGGTCGTGGTCGACGCCTGGGATGCCTTGGACGACAAACCGTCTCCCGAGGAGCGCGACGCCCGCAGGGGACCTGACCGCAAAGCAGAACTCGCGCGACAGGGCCCGTGAGATTGAATCTGAGCCGGGATACGGGAACTGGCAATCCGCCAGGGGCGCCCTGTTCTTGTTCCTTGTGCTCTGCGGAGCGAGCGCCTGGCTGGCAGATTGGTCAGAATCACGACACCCTGAACCAGCCGGTTGGATCGGCGGAGTGATGTTCTCGGTTTTTGCGCTAGTTCTGGCGTTTGGAGTCGGCCGGGGCGTGTACCGCTTGATCCGATTTGGGAACACTCAAGGCAAATGATTCGGTACCGGTGATCGAGCCCTGAGGTATCCCACCGTTCCGGTCTTCTGGGGGCAGGCTGGTCAAGTCCAAGGACGTAGGGGGCACCCACGCCTGGTGCCGGGCAATCACGATGAGAGACTTGCCCCATGGTTGTGTGTGTGGCCTGCGGGCTGTCGAATGGGGAGCTGGAGCTGCCAGGCGGACGCATCTCCCGGACTCGCTTTTGGTTGGTCGAACATTGCACCGGGCCGTTGGGGTTGGGGACCCTCATCGTCAAGCCAGAGAGACATGTGACCTCAGTGGCTGACCTCTCAGAGGAAGAAGCCGCTGAGCTTGGACCGCTCCTTAGACGGGCATCGCTCGTTGCCTGCCGGCTTGTCCAAGCCGACCAGGTCTACAACTGCCTTTGGTCTCATGCAGGCGGCAACAGGGTCCACATTCACTACGTCGTGCAACCTGTGACGAAGAAGCAGATGTCTGCGTTCGCCGCTCACGGGCCGAACCTGCAAGTCGCACAGTTCGCCGTTGGGGCTAGCCCTGACCCGACTGACGTTGAACGGGTCGCCGAAGTCGCCCGAATGCTCTTCTCTGACTGAGGGACGCGGTGCACACTTCCGGCCAACCGGGGCAGGGACGGAACCTCACCCAAGTCGCGCGTACGTCGTGACGTACACACCGAGCGTTCCTAAGCCAAAGAGAGCCGGAAACACCCATCGCCCGCCGACGAGGCTCCAATACCGCCGCCACCCGCTTCGAAATACATGAGAACCGCTTCCATACCAACGATTTCCACGTACAAATCGGTCTTTCAGGAGGACGTAGATACCGGCGGGCAAAAAGCCGACGACGAAGAGCACTCTTGCTGCGACCTGAAGGCCGCGCCAAGGTGCTGTCCGCTGCAGTCGGGCTGATGTTCCTCACGGAGCAGATAGGCCAGGTTGCCGCCGGTCCACTGATCAATGCGCTCGAGGCAAGAATGGTCTTGTTCATCGCCGGGGCGGATGCTTGGTGGGGTCTGCGCCGTTCGCCATCCACGTCGCTCGAAATCGGAGCCTGGGTGATCCCGGTGCGCTTGAGTCCGACGCCGAAATCCCTGACACGTCGAGCAGCGCGTAGCGGTGCGTCCTGCTCTCCCGGCGTCGGGGATACCCATGGGCTCTTCAGGTCTTTCGACCGACCACCGCGACGAGGCCCGCAAGTAGCTGTTCGTCTCCGAACGACGTCAAGACGGTGGCCTCGACCCCGTGGCGCGCGAGCAGTTCGGGCACTTTGGACGTGTCGAGGAGGACATTGTCATGTCGCTCGTCATCTCGTCGCCATGTGCCGTCCTCTCGTCGGACGAAGGTTGTCATGATCCGCACAAACCGCCTCGGATCGGGCACCGAAAACTCCGTTATTAGCACCCAATCCTCCGTCCGCCAGACCTTGGGTGGTTGGTTCGCTCGCACGGCTCCCCATTCCAGGTCACAGAGATCGATCGCCATGACGCCGCCGGGTCGAAGCGAGGTTGCGATCGCGACAAGGGCGGCTTCGATCTGGGATTCCTCGTCGAGGTAGTTCAAAGCATGGCCAACTCCGACGATCGCGTCGGCGGAAGGAATCGGATCGCCCGGCAGAGTCAAGCGTCGGACCTCGACGGCTCCAGAAACGTAGGATTTGCAGAGGTTGAGCATTGCGTCCGAGGCATCGCTCGCAACGACATTTAGCCCCGCATCAACCAGGTAGGCGGTGAGCAGCCCGCTCCCACAGCCGATCTCAACGACCAAACCGTTTCGTTCCCGTACAGGCTGGAGCAGTCCGAGGATTGCTGGAGCACATGCGTCGGCGTGGAACCCGAAGCCCAGATGGTGGACGAGTGCCAGGTCGTCCCGGTAGTAGGGCACCTCTCGTTGCGGGCTTGATTCCATGACCGGAAGTATCGCCGACTAGAGCTCTGGATCACCTGGGCGCGTCGCATACCGCCTTGCTGGGTGAGGCACCTAGGTGGCACACAGATCCGGTGATCTGAGGCAACTGAGTTCCGCTCGCTTATGCTGCAGGCCGGAAGGCCCCCTACTGCTGTGTATGCAGGACTACAAACGCCTTGCCGTGGCCGCCCAGTTACGATTCGTTCACCGAATTCAGGCGCAGTGAGGTGCTCGTATGAATGCTCCAGCCAGTTTCGCTCGAGCGGTCGAGGACAGGCCCGTTCTGCCGCCAGGCGAATGCGAACGGGTTTCCGGATATGGCGTCATGGGGCTGCCGTTCGTCTCAGGCCATGTCCTCGGATTGCGCCGGTGGACGGCGTCGTCGGTAGGTGACCGCTTCACCTCGATCTGGCACCGAGATCCGGCAGGGCGCTGGACCTTCTACGAATCAACTGACTGTGAAGTGGCATGCACGCGCTACTTCGGGGCTGATGTGGAGCGTGTCCGGGAAGGACCGATCGATCTTGAATGGAGGACTCCCGATCGCCTTCACGTACGCACCGGCGATGGGGCGGTCGATTGGGAGATCGAGACAGGGTCGACCCCGGCAACACGGATGATGAGCTCGATCGGCTCGGTCATGCCGCTGGCCGCCTGGCGGTCGAGATTGGTGCTGAAGGCGATGGGTGCGACTGCCGGGCGCGTTCTCAACGTCGGAAAAGTACAGCTGACTGGCACGACCTCCAACCATCAGCACTTCGATGCCAATCCCTTGCGCATCTGGTACGTGACTGCGAGTCGGGCAGTCGTCGAAGGGGAGAAGCTCGGACCTATCGGCCCCTTGGCCGTGCAGGCTCACATGGCCGATTTCTACTTCCCCCAGCGCGGTATGTTCGCGGTCGGTCGGGTGTTCATCAGCCCTCTCGATTCGCCGCGGCCCGCGTCCGATGCCTTCACCGCGTCTCACTGATCCCCCGGGGTGGCCAAATGCCAGAAAGCGCTCACGTACCGATCGTGCCCGACGTATGGGCCTCCTTCTTCAAGGAGACTCGCATCCCGGCGGCCTTGCGAGTTGGCGACACCCTTCGCGTGACGGGACACACCGGGGAGACGGATGAGGGCATGTTCCAGGCCAATCCGGAAGCGCAGATTCGTCAGGCGTTCCGCAACATCGCCCTTACCTTGGACGTGGCCGGAGCGAACTGGTCCAACGTGGTCGAACTGAATTCGTACCATGTTGGTCTCGTGGATCAATCAGAAACCCTCCTCAAGGTGGCTGCCGAATTCCTCGTTGATCCGTATCCAGCTTGGACGGCCGTGGGCGTCACCGAGCTCATTTTCCCGGAAGCAGTGGTCGAGATCAGCTGCGTTGCGGTGATCCCGGAGCAGGGCACTTCGGTGTGACAGGACTGCTCGCTGCCGTTGGACGTAGCTCGGCGACGCCGCCGTCAGCAGAGCAACCTATAGGTGCGAATGTGCTCACCGTTGGGTCCGCCGATCGGGCTTCAATCGCCGATGCCCTCCGACACAGGGGCAGTCGAAGGAGGGAGTTGTCAGGTGCCTCAGCGCATTACCTCAACGAGCAGAATCCAGGCGTTGAGGGCGGCGATGAAGATGGACAAAACGAACGCCGCAGGTAGCCAGAGCAGACCACCACCGTGCTCGACGGCGAGCGTGATGCCCGAGATGAAGTACGATCATGGTCAGGGTGATGGCGACGGGCAAACGCTGGAGCGTTGTCGACTTGCTGATCTGGCTATGACCTCGCGTGGCCAACGCAGCCCGCGCCGGCGAGATGGCGCTTTCTGCGGCCACCACCAGGATGAACGTCGGCCAGGACGTCCCGGTTGATATGAGGCACTGCGCCGACGATGCAGATGACCAGGACGTTGAGCAGGGCGACCAGGGCCTCCAGGCCGCGGCCGGTCAGAAGAGGCGCTCCGTCCTTCTCCTCCAGAGCCAGACTTCCTTGATGTTGACGCTAAGGCCCACGAAGATCAGCCCGCTGAGCGCAGCTGTCGCCCCGCCGGCGAGGATGAACAGATCGTGCCAGCCCTCGGTGCTGTATCCGCTCATGACCCAATGCTACGGCCATGACGACCTGAAACGGTGGTGAACGCAGGCTCACAGAGTGCCCCGTGGTGCTTGACGCCACAGCTGAAGAGTGGCATCCAGTCCCGGCCGGCTGGGACACCCCGAACCCATGACGGCCTAGACCCGCTGGACCTCAGATGGCCTCCAGGTTTTGTCGAACCATGCCTCTAATGGCCCATAGAGGCGGAGCATAGGGAACCAACTCTTTCCGGGAACCGTCTGGATCCAGTTGTTCTCATGCCCGGCCGGCGGTTGTGGTCCGAACCAGATGGTGAAGGAGCCATCGTCGTTGGCAGCAACGGTGTCGCCAAGGCTCATGACGCTGGGGTAGGGGTTGTCGGTCTGGAGCAGCGATCGTGTCTGGGTGTCATAGATGTCTATGGACCAGAAGTTCTTGGCCGGAGGATCAGGTGGAAGCGTCAGTGCGTAGGTCTTGGCCCCGTCAAAGATGTCGCCGTTGGCGTCATGGGCCGTGTAGGCGTAGGCCGAACCAGCTCCAACTTGGGCGTGGGCCATGGCGGGCGTGATCACAGTGGCGAAGTAGTGGAAGCTGGTTCGCGCGTCCAGCAGACGTGCACCATCGCGAAGAAACTCGTAGCTGCCGCCGATGAAGGCCTGGGACCATGACGACCCCTCGAAGATGGCGGCTTCTGGGTCCCGAGGTGAGTAGACGAGGGCACGGCTGATGGCCGCCGCCGCCCGAGCGGCGTTGTTGAGGATCTCGCGCCGCCGCTCGTCTGGAGAGAAGGGCTGGCCGTGCAAGATGCCGATCCCGGCCAGTTGGCCTGCCCGTTCAGGATCGAGAGCCGACGTCGGCTCTTCTTGGACGATGGTGTTGACCTCTTCGTAGAAGGAGAAGTCGTTGGCGTGCACCGTGTTGAAGTGGCGGGCGGCAATGTTGATGAACTGCACTTCCGGCGGATCCGCGGCGGCCGAAAGCGGGTAGACCCTGGTCTCCTTCATAGCCGGAACTCCACCAAGGGCCCGAAGGACGACCCAGTTGGTGAATGTAGGCGTCCGGCAGACGAAATACCCCTCCGGGACGTCGCTGTCGTAGCCGGGCGGCAGGAAGAGGTATTTGCCGCCTTCGCCCTGGTCGGGACCCGCGATGCCCATATCGGTGACGTAACGGAACCAGAAATCATCAACCACACAAAGGGACTGCTTGGGAGGCTCGATCACGAACGGGCCAGTGGCCTTGAGGTCCAGGAACATGGACCCGTACGTGGTTTCCGTGTTGGGGGTCAAGAAGTAGCTCCCCGAGTTGGCGCGCGGCTCGGTGTACCCAATCTGGTTTGGTTCAGACAGCCCAATACTGCGGAACCCGTTGCGCATCGCGACCAGAGAGGCGCCGGGAACGGCGTTGAGAAAGACCTCGACCCCCCGCATGAAGTCGAGGGAATCGTAGAGTTTGGCGGTTGAGGCGGCCGTCGGTACTCCATCAACGAGGTCGAACTTGCCGAGGGGTGTTTCCAGCGTCGCCGGCATGCCGAGTGCTGCCATCGACTGGGCCAGCTCCTCGGGGGTCGGCTCTTGCGGACCATCAACAGGCATTTCTCACCGCGTTTCTGCGCCTGCTACCCATTCGGCGCGCTTGACTCCTGAACCCGTGGGCGCTCCCCAGACTGCCTGTTCGAACCTCCCCTCCGCCAGTGAGAATGCAGCGGGGGGCCGTCGCTCCGGATGGCTCCGAAGTGCCTGCGCCCGTCCTGGCCGTAGGGGCAGTGAGTCCTCACCTTCGGCATCCGATGAGGCAACCTCCGTGAGGCGTCCCCATCTTGGTCCACCTGATTGTCTTCCGTCTCCTGACCGTTGTCCCACCGTCTCGGCCCATGTGGCGAGGCGGCAACACGGGATCATGCTCTTTCGAGGATCAGGTCGAAATCCTTACGCCAGCTTGTGCCGGCATCGTCGGAAGCGTCCCAGTGGCCCTTGATCAGTGCTGGTGTAACCCTGGCCATCAGGCGTTGGTGGAAGTCTGGATCCTGTCGCAGCAAAGTCAGGTTGTCCCCGACAAACGTCGCGTGGAACACTCGAGAAGTCGGCCTCGGGTCGTGATAGAGCGCCACGAGATCGCCGTTCGCGTCAGACCTCCCGAACACGAAATGCCAAAGCGGCTCCCCTTCGAGATTCGCTTCTAGTTCGATGAACGCATCACCGAGCCATCGGGCGCTGGCGCTGCCGTGTTGTTCGACTTCGAGAGACTCAAGAAACCAGGCGTTGGTCAGCGTCAAAGACCATTCCCCGATCATGTCATCTAGGGGTTCGAGGGCTGGATTGCGCATGACGGGAAATAGTCACCCCTACTCGGTGCGGGCTCAGGCGGTTGTCGGCACAGTGCATTCAGTGAACGTCGGCGGGGTGGTGCCCTCCTCGGACGCGTGCGGCGTCAAGAGATGCGGTACACCCGGTAGTCGACACCGCCGCCTTCTTTGAGGCGTCCCTCGGCAACGAAGAGGGTGGTTGTCAACCACCTGTAGCGTTCGTCGCCGGTCTCGAACCGTGGCGTCGTCCTGAAGTACTGATCGCCCCAGTCGGTCCCAACGCCGCTGGTGGTTGCGGTCATCACCTTGTCGTTCAGCTCGAGCAGGCCGGTGTAGTGCGTGTAGATGAAGGCCCCGTCGTCGGTGCCGATCTGGCCTCGGACGTCAACGTGCCCCCATCCATCAGAGCCGAGCACGATCCAGTCTCCGCCACCGGACAACAGCCTTCCGTTGAGCCGCTTTCCCGTCACCTGCCCTTCTGTCACTTCGAGGAACATGCGGCTCCCGAAGACCACGGGAGGTTTCAGGGTGCCGAAGTAGTCGAACTCGTGGACCAGCTCCATTTGTATCGCCTCCTCAGGTAGGACTGTATTCCTCCGAGCACCCGCCAGCCGGTGAACCGGACGGGGGATCGCCCGCACAACCGGCCTTTCGGCGCCGTCTTGCGGTCGAGCGTTTGGCCGGATAGCGGAGGGCAACCTGTTGGTGCTTGGAGGTTTCGGCCTTGGCGCCGCCACCGCCTGCGAGTCGGCAGGCGGGGGAGCCGGATATGGAGCTCGACAGGTGGGTCAATCTGGAAGCGACTGACCGTCGACCGTCATCTCGGTGCGTTCGGGGTAGAAAGACAACATCCCTCTTACTTCGGCGGCCTGAGCCGTCGGTGTCATGTAGCCCCAGGCGATGCCGTCGTGAACCTCTCCGTCGATGTCGAGAGACCAATATGACGCCTCACCCTTGAACGGACAGTTGGTATGGAAGGTCGTGAGCCTCAGGAGATCAATCTGCACGTCTTCTCGCGGCAGGTAATAGCGGGAGGGCAGCCCGGTCTCGTCGAGCTTCATGGCCCGGTCGGTGGTGGCGAGCAGTCGACCGCCAAGCCGGACTTCCACATGAGCGGCGGTCGGGACGATAGTGATCGTGTGGCCTGGCGTCACGATACGACATGCTACCGGTGGATCTCTGTCCGGGGTGACGCGCACAATGGGATGGCAATCGGCCGCCACATGATCCGGAGTGCCCAAGGGTGCTTGCGTCGGAGCGCGGGCACGGAGTTGGTTGCCGACGCCCAGTAGGACGGTGCCTGCAAGGTTTGCGCTGACGGCAATACGAGTGGACTGAAGACCTCTGTGTTGTACCTGGAGTCGAGCACGCCGCTGAAGACCATGTCCTGTTCGCGTAGAGACGGGAGTTGTCACATCTGAGGTCGCCACTGCATTCCTTGACGAAGGAATGGGTCGTCGCTAGCGTGACCCCGCCCGCGGACCGAATGAGTGAGAGATCCTTCGCAACGCGGCTGCAGGTAACCGGGGGAGGGACTATGAAGAAGGCGATACGAATTCGCCGTTTGGTCGTGGCCGCGTCGTTCATCACGCTAGGCGTGCTGGCGGTGGAGGGCGGTGCGAGCGATGCCGGCACGGTTTCGCTTTCCGGGCCGTCGGCGCCGGTATTCAAAAGCCCGTCGTCTGTTGCAGTCGGCCAAGGCCAACCGCTCGACTTCACCGTCAAGACCAAGGGTGATCCGGTAGCCGCTCTGTCGGTCGACGGCTCCCTACCCCCTGGTATGAGCTTTGCGGACAACGGCAACGGCACGGGGACATTGTCCGATCCCACGCTGCTGGCCGGTACATACACGATCGACCTCGTCGCAACCAACACCACCACCCAGGTGAATACCGTCGACCAGGCCCTCACGGTCACCGTCACGTCGAACTTGCCGCCCGTTCGTCATGTTTTCGTGATCATGCTCGAGAACAACGATTATTCGGCGACTTTCGGTAACGCCGGTGTCGACCCGTACTTGGCGACAACGTTGCCCTCTGAAGGTGCGTTGCTCGAGAAGTACTACGGCATCGGGCACTACTCGAATGACAACTACGCCGGATTCATTTCCGGGCAGCCTCCGAACGCCGACAACCAACTCGACTGCCTCGGCAGCGGGTACTCCGACTTCCCTGCGGGCGCGAAGCTCGTGGGTGGAATCCAACATGGCAAGGGATGCGTGTTTCCCGCCGACGTCCCCACGCTGACCAACCAGCTCCAGGCGGCCCAACTGACCTGGAAGGGCTACGAGGAGGACATGGGCGACGACTCGACGCGTGACGGGGGCGTGACCTGTGGTCACCCGACACTTGGCACGTCAGATCCGACCACGTCCGCCGAGAGCCGGGACGGCTACACGACACGACACGATCCCTTCATGTACTTCCACTCGATCATTGACAGCACGGCGTCGTGCAACGCAGACGTCGTGCCGCTCGGTGGCAC
Organism: uncultured Acidimicrobiaceae bacterium; assembly: GCA_963754445.1. GTDB lineage: Bacteria > Actinomycetota > Acidimicrobiia > Acidimicrobiales > RAAP-2 > Bog-473. Next base: position 1,307,918 of record CAVWFT010000001.1, read on the forward strand.
GGACGGGAGCATGCCAGCAGGCACTCCAACGGGCGTCACGGGGTTGGTCAGCGATCTTCAGTCCGTGTCAACCACGCCCAATTTCAGCTTCATCACTCCGAATCTCTGCGACGACGGGCACGATTATCCGTGTACGAACACGACTGGGGCTGGTCAGGGTGGCGGTTCTGCGGTGGGTGATATCGACAAGTGGCTGCAGACCTGGGTCCCGATCATTACGGCGTCTCCTGCGTACGAGCAGGACGGTCTCCTGTTGATCACCTTCGACGAGGCAGAGGAACCGAAGTTGCTGAGTGGTTCCTGCTGCGGCGAGACACCCGGACCCGCCGCCAGCGGCGGGAAGAACGGGCTCAGCGGCTCCGGCGGCGGCCGCGTGGGCGCGGTCCTGCTGTCGCCGTTCATCACGCCGGGAACGGTTGTCTCTGATACCTCCTACAACCACTATTCTGCGCTGGCCTCCATTGAAGACCTCTTCGGACTGGCCAGGCTGGGGGAGGCCCGGACGGTCACGACGACCTTCGACAAGCACATCTACACGCCGTAGATCGAGGACCACAAGCGGCCAGCAAGATCGCGGCGTGGTCGGTGCGCCGAATTCGGGCGGGTCCGGTGCGCCGGGAACGAAGAAGCGTGGCCCAGCCTCCCGCCCACGGGTGGAGCACACACTCAGGGCAACGAGGAAGTTCCCTCCGTCCCGGCCGGGGAGCTACCCGACAAAAAGGGAGACGGCATGCGAGTGCCCGGCTGACGACGCACTGTGGTGCCCACGAACCTGTCAGGCCGCCGGGGGCAGGCTCAGGTACACGTCCTCGGTCCCGCTGATTGTCGGGTCGGGTGTGGCCTTGACGGTCAGGTTGCCAGTCACCTTCACCGGACGTACGACCGGAGTGGCGCCCATGCTCTCCGTCCCGTGGCCGACCATCCTGTACGTGTCGGTGGCGGCGCTGCTCCGGGTCAGCGTGAACGTCCAGTTGATTCCGGCGAGTGCGCTCGACAGACTCGCCGTGCCTGAGCCACCCGTGGCCGCGAACGTGATCGTGGCGACCTCCTGGCAGGGGACCACGATCGGGTTGGTGGCGGGGCCGATGGCGCAACTGGTGGAATGGAACTGCAGACCGGTCGGCGTGGCCGGCGAGCCAATGGCCCTGAACTGGATGACGTACTGGGGCAACTGTGATGGGACGGGGGTCGCACCTGCTGCCGGCGGGCCAATGGCCAGTGCCGAGGCGACGGTGAATGGCAGGGCGGTCAAGAGCAAGCGGCGGGTCGCAGGCATGAGTCTCCTTGCGGGGTAGGGATCCGTCCGTCTTTCGCGAATCCTCAAGGACCTACTGTGAACGTTCCGTCGATCACGCGCCCTAACTCGCGGTTAAATGTGCGCCACGGTTGGGCGTACATCTGCACTCTGAAGAGCACCTTCCCACTCAACAATGAAACGGGATAGCCGCGACAGGACTCGATGGCGGCGCGTCCGGGCGTCCTGTGGTCAGCAACCCGGACCTGGCGGCGAGAACGCTTGCGACGAGGATTCCTTCGCTCTACCGTTGCCCGATGAGTGAGATCGACGAGCGATACCAGCGCGTGACCGGCGAGTTCACCGCCCGTGTCCGCGCCGTGCCTTTTGGCGCGTGGGACAATCCGTCACCTTGTGCGGGTTGGACGGCTCGCGACGTCGTCGGCCATCTCACGAGCTGGATCCCCGGTTTCTTCGGTTCGAACGGCGTGAAGTTTCCGCCGGTTCCGTCCGTCCAGGATGACCCAGTTGCCGCGTGGGAGACAGTACAGAAGACGCTTTCCGAGGCACTCGCTGATCCCGCGCTCGCCGCGAGGACTGTCGAGACTCCGTTCAGCGCGCAGTCGCTGGCCGAGACCATCGACATGATCGTCATCGGAGACGTGTTCACGCACACGTGGGATCTCGCCCGCGCCACCGGGCAGGACGAGACGCTCGACCCTGGGCAGCTCCAGCTGATGATCGACGGCATGGGGGCGATTCCCGAAGAGGCCTTGCGCGCCGAGGGCATGTTCGGCCCGGCGCTCGAGGTCTCAGCGGACGCCGACGACCAGACCAGGTTGCTCGCGTATTTCGGTCGGCGAACGTAGCTTCCGACCGGCGTACGTCTGCACCTCCTGGAGGCGCAACGCCAGCACCTCGGCCGCACCCGCCCTCATCGGCCCGTCGGTATCGGTCGGCACGCGTGCAGCGCCGTCAGACGACGGAGCGCCGCCCGGACCTGGTGGTTGCAAGCCATCCGTCCCCGCCCCCGTGGGGCCATGAGCGCTGGGCAGGTTCGCGGGGCCTGCCTGGATCGGGCATCGCTGCGATCAGCAACCCTTCGTGGGGACTCCGCTGACCAGCTTGGCGTCGACGTCGACGGTGCCGCTCATGGTTCCCTTGTAGAGACCCTTCGCCGAAATGTAGGCACCGCGAAAGGTCAGGCCGGTGTCCAGTCCGGACGTCCAGGTCATAGTGATCGTCGACCCACCGCCGTTCCAAATGCCTGCATCACCGCCTGAACTCGGAGCGACGAAGGTGCCATTGGAAGCGAAGACGACATGCTCACAACCGGAGCGTTTCTCCACGACGGTCCAGGTCACGCCGTCCTTGATATGGCTCGCCGGCGCTGCCGCAGACGCTGTGCCGGCCCCCGCCAGCCCAAGGCTTGTGGCCAGCGCGACGAGGGCCGCTGCCGATGTCGTCCGTCGGGCCGTTGGTCCTCGCGCCACAGTGGCTCCTCCATTCCCTCGTTCTCGCTGAAGGGTAGACCCGGCACGATCGCCCCGCCCGAGAAGCAGGAAAAGTCGGGGTGGAGGAGGGTTTCGAAGCCACTTCCTGCGACCCAGTTGTCATCGTGCAGTGCCGTGAACTGCGACGATACGTTCTCGGAGGCAGCAGGAGCGCGAGCCCTCCTCGAAGCCGCAGGGACCCTGGGCGCCCTGGGCGGCGGGTCGGATGTTTAATCAACCCCGATTGGGGCAATGGCATTTACATGCTGCTGGCCGAACCAGACCAGATGGTGCTCTTCGATGAGTACAGCAATCGAGCCACGCCTTCCGGAGTGCCGAACGCTCCCGCGTCGCTGCACCCCTACGGTCCCGCTCTCTGTCTTGGTCTGATCCTCTTTTCGTGGCTGCCGATCGCACTGTTGATCTGGTTTTTGACCTGAGCCCCGACGCGGTGGAGTTGATCCACCTCGATGGATATGCATCTGTGGGGCTCTGCGCAACACCGACCGCCGGTTGGTCGCGCCAACTGTTGGTTCGCGGAGGTAGCGCGACCTCGACGCCTCGTTGCATCCCGGCATCGCACTGATCGACGACCCCAGGCAGCGAATCTACGAGTGGTGGCGGGGTTCAAGGCGGAGCCCTAGTCTTGGCGGGGTCCCGATCCATAAGCCTTCAACTAGCCGTCGGACTCGAGAGCGACGCGGCTGACCCCAGAAAGGCCGGTCACCCATTGTCAATCACGTCGCTCGCAGCGAGAGGGCCCGACGCACGATGGGGGTCGCTGCGTGCGGCCGCATTCCTGCTGCCCGTGTGGCCGCGCCCTTCCGCCTGATCCATGTCGGAGAGCGGGGCCGGTTCATCGTCGGGTGGACCAATGGAGGGCGTGCGCATACTCGACCTCTCCATTGCGCTCACCGGGCCGTACGTCGCCGCGCTGATGGCCGATCAGGGGGCCGACGTGGTCAAGGTCGAGCGGCCGGGGATCGGCGACATCGCACGCTGGGTGGGTGTCGCGGTCAACGGGATGAGCTCGCTCTACCTGGTCTGCAACCGAGGAAAGCGCAGCGTCGCGGTCGACTTTCACCAGGCCGAGGGCGTCGACATCGTCCTCCAGCTCGCCCAGACAGCCGACGTCGTGCTCCAGAATTTTCGACCTGGCGTCATGGACCGCCTCGGGCTGGGCTACGAGGACATCAAGTCGGTGAACCCCGAAGCGATCTATGTATCCATTTCGGGTTTCGGGTCTGTCGGCCCGTACCGAGACCGCAGCGCCTACGACACGGTGATCCAGGCGTACGCAGGCTTCGCGGCCAGCCAGGCGGACCCCGAGGACGGAGTGCCTGTCTTCCTACGCCAGTCGGCGGCCGACAAGGTGACCGCGCTCTTCGCCTCTCAGGCGATCACCGCGGCGCTGTTCGCCCGAGAGCGCGGACGCGGGGGTCAGCATCTCGAATTGTCGATGGTCGATGCCGTCACTTCCTTCTTGTGGGCCGATGCCGCGGCCAACGAAGTCTTGCTGGGGTCCGATCACACCCAGCACTCGAGCTTCCAGGCGGGCTTTGCTCCGATTCGCTTCGCTGACGGCTGGGGCATCGTCACTCCGACCTCGGATCACGACTTTGCCGGGATGTGCCGGGCGCTGGGGGCCACAGGCTTCGACGACCCCCGCGTCGCCACCATCGCCGAACGGATCCGCCACCGCGATGTCCTCGGACCGATTATCGACATGTGCTACGCCCTGGCTGCGAACCTCTCGATGGCCGAGGCCTCCTCCCGCCTCGAGGCCGAGCGGGTGCCTTTCGCCATGATCCTTTCGCCCGAGGAACTCCCCGAGGACCCTCAAGCGCAGGCAATGGGTCTTTTCGTGGAGGCCGACCACGAAGTGGTCGGGCGCACGCGCCTGCCGCGCCACCCCACTCAGTTCTCGACCACTCCGGCAACGCTGCGAGGTGACTCACCGGCTCTCGGCCAGCACACAGACGAGGTCCTTGCAGAACTCGGGCTCGCCGGAATGATCGCTGATCTCCGTGAGCGCGGGGTCGTCGCATAGCGAACATGCCAAGGGTGGCCGGGTGCCGGCGAAATGCCGGTTCGCCGGTTGGCCCAGGTTTCAGGTGTTGTCGCAGGCGCCGCATTTCGGCCATCCCTCGGGCCCCGCATCTCTTCTCCCACCGACGGACCGAGCCAGCCGAGAGGCGAAGAAGGGACATTGGTCCGTAGCCGTGATCTCCTCAGATACGTACCCTCGAAGGAGGAGAGCCGGCCGTGACCCTGACGGGGACGCCGGGGTCGCGAGTTGCCCTGCGCCGCTCGGACAAGCCGCCGAGGAGGTCCGTCATGAAAGCATTGATCTACCAGGGTCCCGGCAAGAAGGCCTGGGACGAGGTGCCCGATCCCAAGATCGAGCAGCCCACCGATGTGATCGTGAAGATGGCCGCAACAACCATTTGTGGCACCGACCTCCACATCCTCAAGGGAGACGTGCCCGAGGTCGAAGTCGGCCGCATCCTGGGCCACGAGGGGATCGGCGTGATCACGCAGGTCGGCGAAGGTGTGACCCAACTGGCCGTCGGCGACCGGGTCATCCTTGCGTGCGTGAGTTCGTGCGGGAAGTGCTCGAACTGTCGGAAGGGCCTCTACAGCCACTGCCTGGACGACGAGGGCATTGCCGGGATCGGTTGGATTTTCGGCTACATGATCGACGGGACACAGGCCGAATACGTGCGAGTCCCATTCGCCGAGAATTCGGTCTACAAGGTCCCCGAGGGAATGACCGACGCCGAGGGCATTCTGTTGTCGGACGTCCTGCCGACAGGGTTCGAGATGGGCGTGCAGTACGGACGGGTGGCGCCCGGCGACGTGGTCGCGATCATCGGCTCCGGCCCTGTGGGCCTGTCTGCCGTCATGACCGCCCGGCTCTATGGTCCGTCGAAGATCGTCGCCGTCGATCTGGACGCGGCTCGCTTGGCCCGTGCCGCCGACTTCGGCGCAACTGACACGGTGAACTCGAGTGATCCGGACTGGAAGGAGCAGATCCTTGCGCTCACCGACGGACTCGGAGTCGATGTCGCTATCGAGGCCGTCGGGATCCCCGAGACTTTCACGATGGCAACGGTCATCGTGCGTCCAGGGGGCAATGTGGCCAACATCGGCGTGCACGGCAGGTCGGTCGATCTGGCTCTCAACGAACTGTGGATCAAGAACATCGATATCTCCATGGGCCTTGTCAACACGAATACCCTTGGGATGCTGCTCAAGCTGGTGGCGGAGCACAAGCTTCCAGCGGAGAAGTTCGTCACCCACGAGTTTTCGTTCGACCAGGTAATCGAGGCATACGATGTCTTCGGACACGCGGCGGATCATGACGCGCTGAAGGTCCTCATTCACGAGAGCGGTGCCTGCCGGAGCGCATAGCACTCACTGGGTGATTCCCGCCTCAACGCAAGCGGTGAAACCCGGATGCGGCAGGCAGCTGCCCTCTCGTGAATGTCCCGCAGGCGCTCATGCGTCAGCAGCCGCTCGAGGGAGCTCCCTTATTCAGGGTCGCGGTGAGATGCAGGCCCTTGGCGGTTCCGCCCAGATTGCCGAAGTAGACCTTCGTCGACGAATTGAATGTGCCTTTGAACTTCAGGCCCGCATCGCCACCGCCATCCCACTTCATGACCAGGACGTCACCCGCCGCACTCCACGTGCCGTGGTCACCGTTGTAGTCGCTGACAAAGGTGAAGTTGCCGTGAGCGCTGAACGTTTCGATTTCGCAGCCGCCTCCACCGAAGCCCATCGTCCACTCCGAACCATCTTTGACGTGAAGCGCCGGCGTCGCGGCTGAGGTGGCTCCAGAGCCCGCCAATCCGAAGCTTGTCGCTGCGGCGATCCCTGCTGCGACGATGGCAGTACGCCGCACGAATCCCGATTGACTCATGTCGCCTCCGTTCTTCGATTCGGAGCGAGACCGTAGACGCCGGTGCTGTGAGCCACCTCTGTACCCCGCCACCGGTCGACCGTGAGGGTGGAGCGCTCACGCCAAGCTGACGCAGCGAACCAGAGGTGCCAATCGTAGAGACCCGGGCGCCTCTTGCCTCGCTGGCATTGACCGGGCGCCGATGGACGCCGAAGCGCAAGAGTCCCCGTCCGCCAGTCGGGGCAGACGGGGACTCTTGCGGTGCCGACACGCATCGGCAGATGTGTTCGTTTCGGGCTCGCCCTCGGATGGACAGAATTCGCATATTCACCCGAATGGGTGAGGTGACGCTCGCAGTCGACAGCCACGACATCGGGTTCGAATCGCGAGCCGCGGACCCGACGAGGGTGCACCATCCGCTCGATTCCAAGTCTCCGTCCACTAGTCTCTTGTGCAGAGATCGTCGTCGGCCAGGTTCCTGGTCATCGGGCGATATCGAAGGGGAGCGAAGAGCATGTTGGACTGGCTTCAATATGCTGCCTGCAAAGGTAAGACCGGGCCGTTCTTCTCGAGGTATGCCGACGACGTCGCCCTCGCTCGGAAGCTTTGCGCAGGATGTCCGGTCCGGGAGGAATGCCTTGACCACGCAATGAGCGACCTGAGCCTCGTTGGTCTCTGGGCGGGTCTCACTGCGGACGAACGTCGGGCCCACCATTGGGGGACAGCGGCGTAACCTCCCAGTCGTCGTTGGTTGGCATCTCGCTCGTGGCCGTAGGCTTGCGGAATGGCCGACCAGTACCGCGTGATCCGGGTTCCTCAGGCTGTGGAGGATCTCGAAGCGGAACTCAACGAATACGCCACCGAGGGTTTCGAGTGGCTGGAACAGATCACGGTGGGTCACGTGGCTGCGATCGTGCTCAAAAGGTCTGCCTGAAGGACCTTGCCGGACCTCCAGGCGCGTGATCCACACACCCTCTTTCCGGTGGGTCTGCGGCGACCAGTCGCCGTCCCTCTGGGCCGGAGTGAACATCGGACTGCCGCCTGCGCGGGTGATGCGGCGTCGATCCCCAGTCCTGGGTGGCGGGCTCTACGCAAAACCGTTCCGACCCTGATCCTCGCTGAGGATGACTCTGCGCGCGGGCCGCAGAGCCGGCATCGCGCACACTTAACCCTCGCGGAGTTGCTTCGCAGCACGTGCAAACAATTTCGGTCCGTGAGTCAGGCCGGCCAACGGTTCTGGATTCCCTAGAAAAGATTCGTGGCGGAGGTTTGACGCTCGGACTATCGTCCGCTGTCGTAGCGGCGGATACGAGGGCGAGAGGTCGAGACACATGTTTCGTCACTGGTGCAGGAGCAATGCAAGTCGTCTGGCGGTGGCGGGTTTTGCCCTCGGGCTCCTGGCGACGGCGTCGGGTTTCGATTCCCCGGCCGCGTCAGCGACCAAACCGCAATACGGGTCGCTCGTGATCTCCACCGACGCGCCGGGTGGTGGACTGGCCAATGGGTACTGCCTGACGGCGAGCGGCCCATCCACGTTCACCACTGCCGGATCAGGCACGAACGGCAACCTCGGGCAGATCAACCAGATCGATATCGTGCCCGGCAAGTACGTCGGCTCCATCTTCGACTGTGGCGCCCAGACGGGGGGCACCTCGAATGGCAACGTCAAGTTCACCATTACGGCCAACACGACCTTCAGCGCCACCTACCAACTCGTGGCCGGCGGCAGTATCGGAGGTCAGATCCTCGACTCGAACACCGGGGTCGGCGCTCCCGATGTCAGCGTCACCGTCTATGACACCAAGCGCCAGATCGTGCTGCAGACCGGCTGCACCGACAGTGACGGCAACTTCTCCTATGGGGGCCTGCCCTTGTCTCCGGGAGTCAGGGTGTACTTCGCGGGTCCTGGAAGCGCCTGCTCCAACGACAAGTCCTACGTGCCCGAGTGGTACGGCGGAGCGTCGTACGCGACCGCCGCCACCGTGGTTCCCGACCCCAACTGCTGCGGCACCCAGCTCGATGCGACGACACTCACGGCGACGTCGACGAAGGGTCACGTGACCATCACATCGTTGACGATCACCGGATCGACCCAGGCTCCCAACTTCACCGTCGCCGGATCCGGATTCGGGACCCCGCCGACTGGCTCCGCTCCCATCTGTTCGGACGAGACCACGGGCGCGGGAGAGATCTTTGCGTCGAAGTTGAATTTCAACGACAACAGTTCGGCCCAATGGCAGGCCGGGTTCGGCAACGACTGCATCGGGCTCGTCGTCTCCTCGTGGTCGGACACGTCGATCACCTTCACCCTCGGGAGCTGGTACGCCGGTCCCGGTGCCGCTCAGGGAACTGCGCTGAATGCGGGAGATCCCTACACCGTCGTCGTCCGCGGCGCGCATCTCACCGGGATCGTCGCGTTCGGCTAGCGCCGGTCGGGCACCGACACCGATCTGGTACAGCTGTGCCCGAGAGCGCCTCAGGGCGGCTGTGATCGCTGCGGGTCGCCGAGCGCACAGCGTACGATCCGCCCCGGGAAGGCGCCGGGCTCATTGACGGTTGCCTCGACGCCGTCTCGCGTTGCGCGTCGGTGACCCGACACCTACAGTCGCCGATCGTTCCCTGGGCGCACGAGGAGTCGTGACTGTGCAACTCATAGAGGCCGGCAGTCGACGGACGGGATCGTCTTTCTGATGCCGAAGGTCGATGTCTGGTTGTCGAATTCCGTCATGGATGCGGCGACGAGAGCCGCTGAACTCGAAGGCACTGGTGTTGACGGCGTCTTCACCTTCGAAAACGCCCACGACGTGTTCTTTCCACTGGTTGCCGCCGCTCCGGTCTGTTCACTGGACTTGATGACGAACGTCGCCATCGCCTTTCCCAGAAGCCCCATGCATTTGGCCAACGCCGCCTATGACTTGCAGATGTTGTCTGGCGGGCGCTTCCGACTGGGTCTCGGCTCCCAGATTCGCACCCATATCGAGCGGCGCTACGGGGCGACTTGGGGAAAGCCGGTCGAGCACATGCGCGAGGTCGTCCTGGCGACCAAGGCGATCCTCGGCGGGTGGCAGAACGCAGAGAAGATCGAATTTCGCGGGGAGTACACAACCCATACCCTGATGACACCCGTCTTCGATCCTGGTCCCAATCCGCACGGCATCGCAAAGGTGCTCGTCGGTGCCCTCGGACCGCGGATGAATCGCATGGCTGCCGAGGTGGCCGACGGCGTCCTCGTCATGCCCTTCAATACGGAACGACACATGCGCGAACGCACGATGCCGGCCATCGAGTCCGGTTTGGTTGCAGGCGCCCGAGATCGGGTCGACATCGAGGTGGTGGCCGAAGTGATCGTGGCCATGGGTCGCGACGAGCAGGAGCTGGCGGCTGCGGACGCGGCCAGGTTCATCGTGGCCTTCTACGGGTCAACCCCCGCCTATCGACCTGTACTTGAGGTCGAGGGTCAGGAGGAGCTTCAACCAGAGCTCAACACCCTCTCGAAGCAGGGAAAGTGGCTCGAGATGGTCTCGCTCGTCGACGATGACCTGTTTCGACGAATTGCCGTCTACGGATCGCCCGAAGAGTGCGCCGCTGCAATTGCCGCGTCGATTTCCGGGCTGCGACCGGATCAGTGCCTATTTCCCGGGCTATTCGCCTTCGGACGAGCTCATCGCGGAGTTCGCCTCCGCCGTCAAGGCGACGCCGTGACCCCGCCGGTTCTCTTCCACCTTGAAGCCGGCGTGGCCCAGCTGACGCTCAACGATCCACCCAAACGCAACGCATTCAGCCGAGATATGGCGCGGCTGCTCGCCGAGCATCTGTCTCGTTGCGACCAGGACGAGGGGGTGCGTGTGGTCGTGATCACCGGTACGCCACCGGCGTTCTGCTCCGGCGCCGACCTGAGCGACGGTGGTGGCACGTTCCGGCCCCGGGACCAGGACTCGTTTTCCGCATCCGCCACGGCATTCCCCGCCTGGCGGGTGCGCAAGCCGGTGATCGCCGCGGTCAACGGCCACGCGATCGGACTCGGTCTGACGCTGACGCTCCAATGTGACATCAGGATCTTTGCCGCTGACGCCCGCTACGGAATCGTGCAGGTGCGTCGGGGTGTCATGGGCGACGCGTATGCACATTGGACGCTTCCCCGAATTGTCGGAATGTCCGCAGCGGCCGACATTCTGCTCACGGGTCGGACGTTCGACGGGCGGGAGGCGAAGGACCTCGGGCTCTGCAGCCAGGTGCTCCCGAACGTGGACGTCCTTCCGGTCGCCCTCGATCTCGCCAGAGACATGGCCACCAACACCGCACCCTTGTCCGTCGCTCTGAGCAAGCAGCTTCTCTGGGATACGTGGGGGAAGACTCCGGAGGACATCGAGCGGCTCGAAACCGAGTTCCACCATCGACTGATGGCGAGCCCTGATGCCCGCGAGGGAGTGCTGGCCTTCCTCGAGAAGCGTCCACCCCGGTGGAGCGGTCGCATCGACACCTGAGCCATGCGGTGAGGTGAGTCGTGAGCCCGGCTCGACGGCCAGAAGGATGGCCTGGTCATAGCGCCAAGTCGGAACCACCCTGGGGGTCCGCCCAGCACTCACCTTGTAGGTTCTGTGCGTGGCTCGTCGCTCGAAACAGCTAAGAACCGAAGTCCTGGATCTCGTGAACGGTCGGCCCGGATGGCGCCTGGAACCCCGGACCACACCCGGCGCCTCACCCCTCTGGTGCTTTGTCGTCGACGGAGAGATCGATCTGTCGGTCTCCGTCGAGGACGGTGCGATCCAGCTCTACATCATGGCCACCGATCAGGACGTCGTGCTCCCTGACAGCGATGCGCTGACCGCCTGGATGCTCGAGCACAGACCACAGGCCATGCAGGAAGCGCAACGAAAGCCGCGCGGCAAGATCAGGGCGAAGAGCATGGTGCAGTGGGAATAGCTGGCGCCGGCGTGAACCCGTGGCGGCGCATCCCTCGCACGCCGACGTCTGCCGCTCGCCGGCGACCGTGAGAACGTGGAGACAGGACCAAGGGGGCCTCAGCTGGTCGGCACGGTGAGCGGGGGCACGGTCGTACTGGGCACGGTCACCGGCCCGCCGCCCCCTCCCGAGTTGCCCGCCCCCGACGAGGTCGAGGCCGGGTTCCCGGCGCCTTGGGTGAGGTGGATGAGCACCTCGAGGGTCCCCTGATCGGCGGTCGTCACGAAGCCACCGATGCTCGGGTTGCTGATGTTCCAATCGGAGAAGGCGATCGGGATATCCGTCAGAAGGTCGATTTCGTCTCCCGATCGCTCGGCGGAGACGCTGAAGGTGACGGGACGACTCACGCCATGGAGGTCGAGCACGCCGCTCGCCGAGTAGTGCTGCACGACCCCCTGGCCCGGTACGGGCGAGAGGGCGATTGGCCTGGAGAGCGTCAGCGTGGCCGTCGGGTATGTGCTGACGTCCATGATGCGTCCGTCGAACTGTGCGTTGCGCTGGCTCTGGTCGCTCTTCACCGTGGCCATGTTGACCGTGAACTTGCCTTCCGTCACCGTGCCGTCGGCGATCTGCAGCGACCCCCAAATCGTGCTCGTTCGTCCGACTGCCGTGGTGCTCTGTCCCACCAGGACCTCCTGGACCCGGTAACCGGCCTGGGACCCGGGTCCAACGTTCCACGTGCCGTCGACCCCGGACGACGATGCCGTCGGGGAGCTCTTCGACGACGCACCCGAAGTCGGGGTCGACTGGGGGAGCGCGAGTTTGGCCGGTGGCGGACCCTCGATGAAGTGGATGTAGACGAACGGGGCGGCCACGGCGGCGATCACGACGACCACGGCGGCTCCGAGGACCCACCACAGGACGCGACGACGGCGATTGGGCATCCCGCCATGATGGCGGACATTTCTGTCCGCCCGCTGTGACCGCCTTTTTTGGGTCTGGCCTGCCGAAAGGTCATCCCTGGGGTGGCGGACTACCGTGGCGCGCATTGCCTCGGCGAGGCGAGCCAAGGGGAACCCGATGACGGCCGGATGGCGGAACAAGGTATTGCTGCGGACATGCAGTCTCGTGGTCGCGATCGTCGGCGCCTGCGCGCTGACCGTCGGCCTCCTCCCGACCCCCGCCGGCGCACTCACGGATTGGCCCGTCACGGTCACAGGCACGCAGGTCTTCGGCGGGAGTCCGAACTTCACCCCTTCGCCGACCGATGGCCCGGGCGGTGCGGGCGATCCGATGACCGGCTCGGTCACCTGCAGCACCGTGAACTCCGGGACCGGGATCGATTCGAGCCTGCCGGCCAACGGGAGCTACACCATCGACGCTGGCAGCTGCTCCGGACTCAGCTTGAGTGCCGCGGACGCCGCCGACTACGACATCGTCTACGTAGGCGGAGACTTCAGCGTCAGCCAGGCGACCCCGACGACGCCCACCATCTCCAACCTTCCGAACAGCGACACGTTCGGGGGTGGTTTCACGGCCACGGTGTCAACTGACGGTGACGGCACCACCTCGATCACCAGCAACTCGACCTCGGTCTGCACGGTCAACGGATTCGCTGTCTCGTATGTCGCCGTTGGCACCTGCTCCTTGACGGCGCATGTCGCCGCGGGCACCGATTACACGGCTGCGGACGGCACGCCCCAGACGTTCGATGTCACCCGGGGCACGCCCACGACGCCCACCATCTCCAACCTTCCGAACAGCAACCAGTACGGGGGCGGCTTCACCGCCACCGTCTCGACCACTGGTGACGGTGCGACATCGGTGACTGCGAGTCCATCGTCCGTCTGCACGGCCAGCGGTCTCGTCGTCTCCTACGTCGGCGTCGGCAACTGCTCGCTGACCGCCCATGTCGCCGCGGGCCTCGATTACGCGGCTGCGGACGGTTCGCCTCAAAGCGTCACTGTCGGGCGAGCCCCCTGGGTCGTGACGATCTCCGGCAAGCAGGCCTACAAGGGAAGCCCAACGTTCAGCGCCTCACCCTCGAGTGGCCCCAGCGCGCACTACACAGGTTCGGTCAGCTGCACCAAGGTCAACGGTGGCACACCGATCTCGCCCAACCTCGCTTATGGCGGCAACTACGTCATCGACGGAGGGAGCTGTTCGGGCCTCGCCCTTCAGGGATCTGATGCGACCGACTACTCGCTCACCTACGCCGGCTCCATCTACATCGTCGGCCAGGCCACGCCCACGCCCCCGACGGTCTCCAACGTCCCGGCCAGTCCCGTCGAGTTCGGATCGTTCGCCGCACACGTCGACACGAGCGGTGACGGCACGACGTCCGTCACCTCGTCGACGCCCGCCGTCTGCACCATGGCGGCCGATCAGCACACCGTGTCGTTCGTCGGATTCGGAACCTGCGCACTCACCCCGAGCGTGAGCGCCGGCAACAGCTACTTCGCGGCCACCGGGTCGACCCAGGCCTTCGCCGTCGCTCCGGCGCCGAGGGGTTATTGGCTCGTGGGATCCGATGGGGGCATCTTCGACTTCGGTGCCGCCGGCTTCTTCGGCTCAATGGGTGGCACCGTTCTGCAGCGCCCCGTCGTCGGCATCACCCCGACGTCCTCTCGGGCTGGCTATTGGCTGGTGGCCTCCGACGGTGGTCTGTTCGCCTTCGGCGACGCCGGCTATCACGGCTCGGTGCCCGGGCTCGGATTGCATCCGGCCGGATCGGGGCAGTCCAACAGCCTGAACGCACCGATCGTCGGCATGGTCCCGTCGACCACCGGCGGGGGATACTTCATGGTGGCATCCGACGGCGGCGTCTTCGCCTTCGGCGACGCCCGATTCGAGGGATCGTGTCCCGGCATCGGCGGCTGCCCCGGGTCCGCCGTTGCCGTCCTGCCGGACCATTCGGGCAACGGGTACTGGCTTGTCACCTCGACCGGGTCCGTCTATGCCTTTGGCGATGCGCCCTTCCGTGGCGCGCCGCCACCGCAGAGCATCCCGGTGGTCAGCGCAGCGGCGACGCCCGATGGTCGCGGCTACTGGATCCTGTACGCCAACGGGGTCGTCGCGTCCTTCGGGGATGCCTCGGCGCTCGGCGGGCCGCTGGGCTACGTGAACGCCTACAACCCGGCGGCCGCCATCTTCCCGGTGGCGGACGGAAAGGGTTACTGGATCGCCGCCGCGCGCGGTGATGTGTTCACCTACGGTGATGCGCCGTTCCTGGGCGGAATGGCGGCGCGTCCACTCAACGGCAACATCATCGCCGCCGACGGTTTCTGATCAAGCACATCCCGCCATGACACGCCCGAGAACCGACGGATCGGGGCACGTGACGGCCGCCACGACATGACAACGGGGGAGTCGGCGCCGGGGCCGCTCGTCGAGGCCCAACGGGAAGGCCCGGCCCGCGAGTGGGTCTGCGCTGCCGTGTTGTTCGGGTTGCTCGTCGTCGAGGGTTGGCGACAAGGGGGATTCTGGTCCAACGACGCCCTCGGTCTGGCCGTGGCCTCAGTGGCGGTCGCCGTGATCGCCGCCATCCTCGAGCCGCCCGACGGCCGGGGATTCCTCCTCGTCGGCAGCGTCACCGCATTGGCCGGTTGGTGGTTGGTGCGCGCCCTCACGTTCCACACCGCGGTGAGCTTCCTCCCCTTCGGTGCCAGCCTGCTGGCGTTCGCCGCAGCATTTCTGGCCACGCGGAGCCTGCGCGCCGGCACCCGTGAGTTCGCCGCATTCGGTGTCGCCGCACTCGGCGCGGTGGGCGCGCTGATCGGACTGTCGGGGCTCATCCTGCGTTGGTTCCCGATGGCGATCCCAGCCCAGCACCTGTGGCGGCTCTCGACCACCTTGACCTACGCCGACACGGCGGGCCTGGTTCTGGCCATGTGCCTCCTCCTGGCCCTCGGTCTCGACCTCCAGCCCGCAGTCGTCCGGGCCGTGATCTGTCTCGACATGGCCGGCCTGCTCGCCACCCAGAGCCGCGGGGCGTACGTCGCCGCCGTCTGCGCCTGCGCGCTCGTACCGTGGCGTCGTTATGCGGACGGCGCCGTGCCCCTTCTCGCCGGTCTGGCCATCGGGGTTACCGCCATCGCAACCTCACCCGGCGGCAGCGCCGTGCCTCTCCTGGCCATCGTCGTCGTGGCGGGCACGGCCGTCGCCGTGTTGTGGCGGCCGAGCCTCCAGTCCCTGCACGTCCGCCTCCCACCTCGATGGTTCCTGGCCGTCCTCCTGACCGCGTCGGCGCTCGTGCTCGTCGTCCTGCTCCATCACGAGATCGGGTTGCGAACCCTCTCACCGAGCGACCAGGACCGGTCGGTCGAGTGGTCGACGGCGTGGCACCAGTGGGTCTCTGCTCCGGTTGCCGGGGTGGGGCCCGACCACCTGCTGATCTTTCACGCCAGCGACGGGACGCTGGCGCATTTCGCGCACAACGAGTACCTCCAGGTGGGGGCGGACGCCGGACTCATCGGTGCCGCCCTGCTCGTCCTGGTGATCGTCTCGGTGGCCCGTGTCGCTCGTCGGTTCGACGTGCTCTCGTCCTGCGCCGTTGCTGCGCTCGTCTGCCTGGCAGTGGCGGGTGCCTTCGACTTCGACTGGCACCTCGGTGTCGTCGGGCTGCTCGGCGGGTGGTGTGTGGGCCTGGCGACGCCCGATCGGGTCGCAGGCCGGGCGTCGGACCTCAGGCCCCGATTGCGGCGAGCTCCAGCTCCGGCAGTTCTGCCATGAGGCGTTCGGCCAAGGCGCGGGCACTGAGTCCGGCCGCCCCCGCGCCCCGACGGAGCAGGGAGCCGAGATAGGAGATCAAGGTCACGACGTCGAGCCGCGGTGAGCGCCCCACGAAGGGCACCGGCTCGGAGGCCTGGTCGAGTCCGCACGCCTCGATGATGTGCACACGCAGCGTGAGGAGGGCCCGACGCGCCTCCTCCAGCGAGGTGCCACTGGTGCGCATCCACACGGAAAGACCCAGTTCAAGTGACAGGTCGCCGCTGGCCTGGTCCACTGGACCCAGGTCGGCCAGACCGGCCAGAACGGCCGGCCCGAAGGCCTGAGAAGCACTCGAGCGCATACCTCAGTGTGGCGAATGGCTGTCACAAGGTGGTGGACCTCGCTTCAGCTGGTAATTTGTCGGACGTGCCACGCACCATCTGGAAGGGCGCGCTCAGCTTCGGCCTGGTGAACATCCCGATCGGGGTGTACCCGGCGACGTCCGACAAGAGCGTCCACTTCAACCAATTCGAGGAAGGTACCTCGGACCGGATCCGTTACAAGAAGGTCAACGAGCGGACCGGCGACGAGGTGCCGAGCGATCGCATCGTACGCGGCTTCGACCTCGGCGGAGGCGAGTACGTCGTCCTGAGCGACGAAGAGCTCGAATCGGCCGAACCCAAGAAGTCGCGCCAGATCGAGATCTCCGACTTCGTCGGTCTGGCCGACATCGACCCCGTCTACTTCCGCTCCAGCTACTACTTGGCCCCCGAAGGAGAGGGCGCCGACAAGGCCTACGCCCTCCTTCGTCGGGCCATGGCGGACGCCGGACGCGTCGGGATCGCCACGCTCGTCATGCGGAACAAGGAATATCTCGTGGCCATCCGGCCCGAGGGCGACGACGCGTTGGCTCTGCACACCATGTACTTCTCCGACGAGGTGCGTCAGCCCGGCCGCGAGTTTCCCGAGCTCCCTTCGGCCGAGGACGTCACCGATCGCGAGCTCTCCATGGCACAACTCCTGATCGAATCGATGGAGAGCGACTGGGATCCCGAGCGGTTCCACGACACCCACCGGGAGAAGGTCGAGGCGTTGATCGAGGAGAAGCGCAGCGGGCACGAGATCGTGATCCAGGCCGGGCCCGAGGAACCGGCCAAGGTGATCGACCTGATGGAAGCGCTGAACGCGAGCATCGCCGCGGCTACCGGATCGAAGAGCACGACGAAGGCCAAGCCGGCGGCCAAGAAGACGGCGTCCAAGCGGGCGGCGCCGGCCAAGAAGGCGGGAGCCAAGAAAGCGCCGGCGCGCACCAAATCGGTGGCCCGGCGCAAGGCGTCCTGATTCACGCCCGGTTCGGGACACCAGGTCTGCGTGATTCGTGCCGGATGCGCAGGAACAGTGTGTCGATCGTCTGATCTGAACTGAATTCCAGCGCCGGACGGGCGCTCCGTGGTGTGATTCCTCCATCGAGGAAGGAGTCCCGATGACCACGGCACCACTCCTGGTACCCGGCGATCGAATCGCCGAATGGATGGAGTTCGACGGCCTCGTCCAGCTCATCTCCGTCGATGGCCAGCGGACGGTCGGCTGCCCGTTCTGGGACCTCGTGGCCGACGTGGAGGGCGAGCAGTTGCGCAGCCTCTATCTGGACATGGCCGTGGTGCGGCGCATCGACGCCGAGGCGATGGCCTTGCAGCGGCAGGGAGAGCTCGGCCTCTGGGCCCCGCTGTTGGGTCAGGAGGCGGCGCAGGTTGGCTCGGCCCACGCTCTTCGGGGTGACGACTTCGTGTTCCCCAGTTACCGCGAGCACGGCGTGGCCTACTGCCGGGGCGTCGACCCCGTGGACATGCTCCGCATGTGGCGCGGCACGGCACTGTCGGGCTGGGACCCGAAGACCTACGGCATCGCCACACCCGCCATCATCGTGGGCGCCCAAGCGCTCCACGCCACCGGGTATGCGTTGGGCCTGACCCTCGACGGCGCCCGTTCCGCGGCGCTCGCCTACTTCGGTGACGGCGCGAGCAGCCAGGGCGACGTGGCTGAGGCCTTCGGGTTCGCCGCCAGCTACGTCGTCCCCGTCGTGTTCTTCTGCCAGAACAACCAGTGGGCGATCTCCGAGCCGGTCCGGTTGCAGTCCCATGCCTCTCTCGCCCAGCGGGGTGAGGGGTACGGCATTCCCGGGATTCGCGTCGACGGCAACGACGTGCTTGCCGTCCTGGGCGCCACCCGCCTCGCCCTCGCCCGGGCCTACGAAGGCCTGGGCCCGACATTGATCGAGGCCGTGACCTATCGCATGGGTCCGCACACCACGTCCGACGATCCGACCCGTTACCGCAACCCGTCGGACGATGCGGCCTGGAAGATCAAGGACCCGTTGCTGCGCCTGCACGGCCTCCTCGAGATCGAGGGTCTGATCGACGAACGCTTCGAGGCCCGCGTGCAGTCCGAGGCCGACCGGGTGGCCGCCGCCATGCGCGCCGGGTGCCTCGCCCTCGAGGACCCCGAGCCGCAGGCGATGTTCGATCACGTCTATGCCGATCCACATCCGCTCCTGGCCGAGGAGCGGGATGCCTACGACGAGTACCTGGCCGGCTTCGAGGCGGACGCCTGATGGCCACCATGTCGATGGGCAAGGCACTCAACGTCGGATTGCGCCAGGCCATGGCCAGCGACGCGAAGGTCGTGCTCATGGGGGAGGACATCGGCAAGCTCGGTGGCGTCTTCCGCGTAACCGACGGCCTGCAGCGCGACTTCGGCGACCGCCGCGTCATCGACACCCCGCTGGCCGAGTCGGGGGTCATCGGCACCGCCGTCGGCCTGGCCATGCGGGGCTACCGGCCCGTGTGCGAGATCCAGTTCGACGGCTTCGTCTATCCCGCCTTCGACCAGATCGTCTCGCAGGTGGCCAAGATCCGCTTCCGCAACGAGGGGCGCGTCGCCATGCCGCTCACCATCCGGGTGCCCTTCGGCGGGGGTATCGGGGCGGTCGAGCACCACTCGGAGTCACCCGAGGCCTATTTCGCCCACACCGCCGGCCTGCGCGTGGTCACCCCGAGCACGCCCGCCGATGCCCATCGCATGATCCGACAGGCGGTGGCCTCCGACGACCCGGTCGTCTTCTTCGAACCCAAGCGTCGCTACTGGGACAAGGGGGAGGTCGAGGAGGACGAGCCGCTCGACGCCATCCCGCTCCAGCGGGCGGTGACGGTGGCCGAGGGCAACGATGTGACCGTGGTGGCCTACGGAGCCATGGTGGTCACCGCGCTGGAGGCGGCGCGTGTGGCGGCCGAGGAGGGTACGTCGATCGAAGTGCTCGACCTGCGTTCGCTCTCGCCGATCGACTTCGAGGCCATCGACACCTCGGTGCGCAAGACCGGACACCTGGTGGTGGTCCACGAGGCACCGGTCTTCGGCGGGCTCGGGGCCGAGATCGCCGCCCGCACCGCGGAGCGCTGCTTCTACTCCCTCGAATCGCCCGTGCGACGGGTCGGCGGCTTCGCCATCCCGTATCCGCCGTCCAAGCTCGAGAACCACTTCTTGCCCGACGTCGACCGCATCCTCCACGAGGTCGATCGGTGCATGGCCGCATGAGCGACGTGCGCCTCTTCACGCTCCCCGACCTGGGTGAGGGTCTCACGGAGGCCGAGGTGGTCGCCTGGCACGTCTCGGCGGGAGACACCATCACCTTGAACCAGGTCGTGGCGGAGGTGGAGACGGCGAAGGCGGTCGTCGAGCTGCCGAGCCCCTTTGCCGGCACCGTGGTGGAGTTGCTGGCCGAAGCCGGCGCCACCGTCGCCGTGGGCGGGCCGCTCCTGGCCGTGCGCGGCGGCGCCGCCCCCGACGCCGAACCGGAGGAGAAGGTGTCCGTGCTCGTCGGTTACGGGCCCGCAGATGCCACCCCGAGCCGGCGCCGGCGCCGGCGCGACAGCCGCCGGGACCACGGAGGACCGGCTGCGGGCTCGCCGGAGGCCGGCCGCCCCCTGGCCGCCCCACCGGTGCGCTTCATGGCCCGCCAGGCCGGTATCGACCTGGGCCAGGTGACCGGTCATGGCCCCGGCGGCGTCATCACCCGCGAGGACCTGGCCGAGCACCTCGAGGGTGCTCCGTCGAGACCCGGGCGCGAGTCACGCCACGCGGTGCGGGGGGTGCAGAAGCACATGGCCGAGGCGATGGTGCGCAGTGTGACGACGGCGCCCCAGGCGTGCGTGTTCCTCACGCTCGACGTCACGTCGAGCGTCGAACTGGTCGAGCACCTGCGCACCAACCGTCATTTCGAGGACCTCCGCATCACTCCGTTGGCCTTGGCCGCCCGTGCCGTGGTGCTGGCGGTGGCCCAGTATCGCCAACTCAATTCTTCCTGGGATGCCGAACACGACGAGGTCGTGACGAAGCACTACGTGAACCTCGGCGTGGCGGTCGCCGGTCCCCACGGTCTCGTGGTCCCCAACATCAAGGACGCCCAGGACCTGTCGCTCCGTGACCTGGTGCGCGCCCTGGGTCAGCTCACCGAGGCCGCCCGGGCGGCCCGCACGACGCCCGAGGATCTGCGCGACGGCACCATCACGATCACCAACGTCGGTGTCTTCGGGGTCGACAGCGGCGTCCCCATCCTCAACCCGGGCGAGGCGGCCATCCTCGCCCTGGGCGCCATCGCGGCGCGGCCCTGGGCCCACGAGGGCGCGGTGGCCCTCCGTCAGGTCATGACCCTGAGCCTCGCCTTCGACCACCGACTAATCGACGGTCAAGGTGCGTCCCGATTCCTCGGTGCGGTCGGCGAAGTCCTGACAGACCCGACCAACCTCTTGGCCCTGAGCTAGTCGTCCGATCGTTCCAGGAGCTCGAGCAGTCCTCGTCGCAACGTGCGCAGCTGGCGCTCGAAATCCTGGAGCTCGCGCACCAGGCGCATGGCCTCCTCCCGGTCGAGGGCGGGCGCGCCGGGCCGGAGCATGGCCAGGGAGCGCCGGAGCGACTCGAGCTCGTAGCGGCGCTCCATCACGACGACGAACATACGTTCGCTCCCGGTCCCCCCGCAAGGGCGGTCGGCAGCGCCGTGGACCGGCCCGGCGCTCGCCTCTAGAAACGATCAATTCCGGCCTCGGGCACACCCAGGCGGCGTCGCCCCCCACAAGTCGATCGGGCGCGCACCGTTTTCCCCACATCAGCAACGAGCGAGTCGGGGGCCGAGGGACCAACCGGCGGAAGGAGGTGAAGGTGGCCGAGTCGACGATGTACGAGATTCTCGAGGTGTCCGACGATGCCACGCTCGCCGAGATCAAGGCCGCCTACCGCCGTCTGGCTCCCCAGGTCCACCCCGACCTCGGCGGGTCCAAGGCCCTGTTCCGCCTGGTCCAAGAAGCGTACGAGACGTTGACCGGTCCCGACCGTGATCGTTCGTCCAGTTCCGCCCCGGCCGATTCCTCCCTCGGGCACGTCGTGCCCGCACTCGCTGGGACGGGCACCCGGGTCCGCGCCCAGCGGGCCAAGTGGGTCACGGCGCTGCTGGCGCAGGAGCGCGCCGTCGCCACGCGCGTCTGCGTCTGCGCCTGACCCGAGCTGCTGCGGTCGGCGAGGCGTCCTCCTCGCCGACTGTCAGCGGGCCTTCGTCGCTGCCACCAGGGGGGCGGCCATCGCTGCGGCGTCGTCGGCCGTCACGATCAGGCGGGCGAAGTCGACCCCTTCGAGGTCGACCACCACGGCCGGGCCGGTGCCGTGCACGGCGGCGAAGTCCTTGCCGAAGCCGCCCCGTCTGGTCCCGACGGCGATCACGTTGGGCACGCCGGTCCCGGGCGCCCTCCACCCGCGCAGTGCGCCGTTCCACGCGCTGTCGACGACCTGGACCGCGGTCACTGCGCCGAGGGGCAGCCGGATGTCGCGGTGGAAACCCTCCGCCTTCTCCACGGTCCGCATGTGCAGCACCAGGTCCGTCCCGTCCACGGTGAGTTCGGCCATGGCCCGGAAGTCTAGGGAGGGCCGTTAGCCTCGGCGCCGATGTGGCCGCCGGAACCCAAGGGGACGTGGGTGCTCGACCTCGACGGGGTCGTGTGGCTCAGCGGGCGCCCCATCGCCGGCGTCGACGAGGCCGTGGCCCGGCTACGTGCCGCGGACATCAGCGTGCTCTTCGCCACCAACAACTCCGCTCCGACGCGGGCCGAGCTCAAGGAGCGCCTGGCCCACTGCGGCATCACGGCCGGCGACGACGAGCTGCTGCGCTCCTCCGACGTGGCCGCCGGCCTGCTGGCCCCGGGCAGCACCGCCGTGGTCGTCGGCGAAGCCGGCCTCCGCGAGGCGCTCGACGACCGGGGTGTGCGGGTGGTCACCGACGGGCCGGCCGACGCCGTGGTCGTCGGCTGGAGCCGTTCGTTCACCTACGACGACATCGCCCGGGCCAGCGCGGCCGTGCGGGCGGGCGCCCGCTTCGTCGGCACCAATGCCGACGCCACCTATCCGACCCCCGACGGCCTCATCCCGGGCGCCGGATCGATCCTGGCCGCGGTGGCGACGGCAGCGGAACGCCAACCCGAGGTGGCAGGCAAGCCCAACCGACCGACGGCAGACGCCATTGGGGCCACGGTGGCGTCCGCCGAGTTACGGGTCATGGTGGGGGACCGGCCGAGCACGGACGGCGCCCTGGCCACCCAGCTGGGGATCCCCTTCGCCCTGGTGCTCTCCGGGGTGACCCCGCCGGACGGGATTCCGGCGGACGCCGGGGCGGCGGTCACGGCAGTCGACCTGCCGACCCTGGTCCGCCAGACGCTCGGCGGGGAGAACAAAGTGCTTGCTACTAGCTAGCACTTTGTATACTCTTGTGTAATGGCAAGCAACGAGCGCATCCGTAAATATCTCGATGCGGGCTCCGTCCTCGGGCAGGTCACCCGGAGTCGGGCCGAGGAGATCGTTCGGGAGCTGGTCAAGGCTGGGGACATCCAGCGCAGCCAGGCCCAAGAATGGGTGGACACGATGGTGGAACGAAGCAAGAAGACGAGCGAGAACCTCCTCGAGGCGATCCGCAACGAGGTACAGGCCCAGCTGGCCAAGATCGACTCGAAGACGATCGAGGACGTCGCCCACCAGGTGGCCGAGGTGCTGAAGAAGTCGGCCGAGGCGGGGCGCAACGCCGCCGCCGGTGCGACGGCCGGCGCCACCAAGGCGGCCAAGGAGGCCACCGATCAGGCCTCCAAGGCGGCCAAGGAGGCCACCGATCAGGCCTCCAAGGCGGCCAAGGGTGCGACCGATCAGGCCACCAAGGCGGCCAAGGAGGCGCGCCAGCAGGCCGAGAAGACGGCGTCGAAGGCCCGCGACGCCGCGTCCTCCGCCGTGCCCAAGCGGGGCAAGAAAAAGAAGAAGAAGTCCGAGTCCGGCGAGGTCAAGGATCAGAGCGAGCACAAGAAGCACAAGGACAAGGACGACAAGCCGGCCTCGGAGAAGAAGGCCAGCTGACCCCTTCGCCGCGCCGCCGGCTCGACGCCGAGCTGGTGCGCCGGGGTCTGGTGGCGACTCGCCGGGACGCCCAGGCCGCCATCGCGGCCGGCACGGTGCTGGTGGGCGGCGCCCCGGCCGACAAGGCGGCCCGCCTCGTCGGAGCCGACGAGGCGGTGGTCGTCGCGGGGCCGCCGCCTCCCTTCGTCAGCCGCGGCGGTCAGAAGCTCGACGCCGCCCTCACCCGTTTCGACGTGTCCGTGGCCGGGGCGCGTGCCCTCGACGCCGGCGCCTCGACCGGCGGCTTCACCGACTGCCTGCTCCAACGGGGTGCGGACCGGGTCTACGCGGTCGACGTCGGCCACGGGCAGCTGCATCCCCGCCTGCGTGCGGATCCCCGGGTCCTCGTCCTCGAACGGGTCAACGTGCGCACGCTCACCCTCGAGGAGATGGTGAGGGCCGATCCGGGCTACGCCCCCGTCCCGCTGGTGGTGGCGGACCTGTCGTTCATCTCGCTGCGGACGGTGGCGCCGACGCTCTGTGGTCCTGTGGCCGAACCGGGAGCCGATCTGGTGCTCTTGGTCAAGCCCCAGTTCGAAGTGGGACGGGCCGCGGCATCGAAGGGCAAGGGTGTGGTGCGGGACCCGGACCTGTGGCTGGGAGCGCTCGTCGAGGTGACGTCCGCGCTGGTCGCCGCCGGAACCGGCATAGTGGGAGCGATGGCATCGCCGCTGACCGGCGCCGCCGGGAACGTCGAGTTCTTGGTGCACGCGCGCAAGGGCCCGAGCGGCCCGGCCGAGGCCGATCTCCTGCGCGCCGCGGTGGCCGAGGCGGAGGAAACCGCCGGCTGAGCCCGGTCCACCCCTCTCCATGGCCCTCGTCACCTTTCTCGTCCATCCCGACCGCCCCGACGCGTTGGCCCTGGCCAACGACACCGCGGCCTGGCTGACCGAGCGCGGCGACCGCGCCCGCATCCTGCGCTTCAGCGGACCCGACCGGCTCGACGACGACGGTGTCGAGCGCGGCCTCGAGACGGTCGACCTGACCGGCACCACGGTGGCCGTGAGCCTGGGTGGGGACGGGACGTTCCTGCGCGTGGTGCGCCTGGCCACCGGGACCGGCGTGCCGGTGCTCGGGGTGAACTTCGGCCGGGTGGGCTATCTGCCCGACCTGGGACCGGACCAGATCCGCCAGGCCCTGACCCGCGTCTTCGACGGGGTGGCGACCATCGAGGAGCGCAGCGCGCTCGAGATCGCCATCGCCGACCGTTCCGTCAGTGATGAGCCACAGTCGCTCCTGGCCCTCAACGAGGTCGTCATCGAGAAGATCGACTTCGGCCACACGGTGCGCCTGGCCACCTGCATCGACGGGGAGGAGGCGTTGACCTATTCGGCCGACGGCCTGATCATCGCCACCCCCACCGGGTCGACGGCCTACAACCTGTCGGCCGGGGGACCCATCCTCGCCCCGACCCTGCGGGCGATGGTCATGACGCCCGTGGCGCCCCACTTCTCGCTCGACCGCAGCCTGGTGCTGACCGAGGACCAGGAGGTGCGGATCGAGGTCGTGCCCGACCGGGCGGGGGCGCTGGTGATCGACGGGGCCGACGTCGGCCGGCTCCAACCGGGCTCGGTGATCCGCTGCCGGGTGGCCTCCCAGCCGGTGCGGATCGTGCGCAACGAACCGCAGACGTTCGGTGGCATCCTGCGCTTCCGCCTGCTGGCCGGGCGGGAGCGCCCGTGACGGTGCCGTGCTGAGCGAGCTGCGCGTGCGCGACCTCGGCGTGATCGAGGACCTCACGATCGACTTCGGTCCCGGCATGACGGTGCTGACCGGTGAGACCGGCGCCGGCAAGACGCTGGTGGTCGAGGCCCTCCAGCTCGTCCTGGGCGGCAAGGCCAACGCGGCGATGGTGCGGGCCGGGGCCGACGAGGCGCTGGTCGAGGCGCGCTTCGTGCTGGTCGGCGACGCCGACGGCGACGGGGAGGGCAGCGAGGTCATCCTGGCCCGCTCGGTCCCGGCGCACGGGCGCTCGCGGGCCTGGATCGACGGGCGCATGGCCTCGGTGGCCACCCTCGCCGAGGCGGCGGCGGCCCTGGTCGAGATCCACGGCCAGCACGAGCACCGGACCCTGGTCAGCCCGGCGGCCCAGCGCGACGTCCTCGACGCCTTCGCGGAGACCGACCTGAGCCGGGTGCGTGCCCTGCGCAGCCAGCTGCGGGCCCTCGACGAGGCCCTCGACGGGTTGGGGGGCGACGAGCAGCAGCGCGCCCGCGAGGCCGACGTGCTGCGCTACCAGGTCGACGAGATCGCGGCGGCCCGGCTCGAGGACCCCGACGAGGAGTCGGCCCTGCGCCGCGAGGAGGAGCGCCTGGCCGATGCCGGCGCCCTGCGCGAGCACGGCGCGGCGGCGGCCGAGCTGGTTGCCGGCGACGGAGGTGCGCTCGACCTGCTCAGCCAGGCCGGCGTGGCCCTGACCGGACCCGAGGCCTTCGAGGAGGTCCGGGCCCGCATCGCCAGCGCCGGGGTGGAGCTCGCCGACCTGGCCCGCAGCCTCCGCGACGACGTCGAGGGCTGGGAGGACGACCCCGCCCGCCTGGCCGAGCTGCAGGAGCGCCGCCGCCTGCTGGGCGACCTCCGGCGCAAGTACGGCGAGGACCTGGCCACCGTCATGGACTACGGCCGGGGCGCGGCCGAGCGCCTGGCCGCCCTGGAAGACGCCGAGGGCGAGGCGCTCCGGCTGGGCGCCGAACGGTCGCTGCGCCTCGGTGAGCTCGAGGAGGCGGAGGCCGCGGTCCGGGCCGTGCGGGCGGCGGCGGCCGCCGCGTTCGGCGCCGCGGTGGAGGAGCACCTGGGCGCCCTGGCCATGGGGGGCGCCCGCCTCGAGGTCCGGGTGGCCGAGGGCGGCACGGGCGAACCGGTGGAGCTGGCGCTCGGGGCCAACGTGGGCGAGGCGGTCCAACCGCTGGCCCGCGCCGCTTCGGGCGGCGAGCTGGCCCGGGCCATGCTGGCCATCCGCCTGATCGGCCCGGCCGCCGACGACGGCCCCCAGACCATGGTCTTCGACGAGGTCGACGCCGGCGTGGGCGGGGCCGCCGCCCTGGCGCTGGGCGAGGCGCTGCATGCGGTGAGCCGTGATCGCCAGGTCCTCGTCGTCACCCATCTGGCCCAGGTGGCCGCGCAGGCGGACGCGCAGGTCAGCGTGGTCAAACGCACAAGCAAGGGGCGCACTGTGACGACGGCGGTCACGGTGGCGGGGGAGGAACGGGTGATCGAACTCTCACGCATGTTGTCCGGTCACCCCGGCAGCGATGCGGCCCGCGCCCACGCACGCGAGTTGCTCGATGTCACGTCGGGATAGTCACCCGTCCACCACGACGTCGCGCCGCGTCGATTATCGTGGCCGGGTGCACCGATCGCCTGTCGTACTGCTCGGCGCCCCGAAGGCGGCGTGAGCAAGTTCATCTTCGTCACCGGCGGTGTCTCGAGTTCGCTCGGCAAGGGTCTCACCGCCTCCTCGCTCGGCCGCCTCCTCAAGTGCCGTGGCCTGCGGGTGACCATGTGCAAGCTCGACCCCTACATCAACGTCGACCCCGGCACCATGAACCCCGGCGAGCACGGCGAGGTCTTCGTGACCGAGGACGGCGGCGAGACCGACCTCGACCTCGGGCACTACGAGCGCTTCATCGACGAGAACCTGTCCAAGCGTTCCAACACGACGACGGGCGGCATCTACAGCTCGGTCATCGCCAAGGAACGCCGGGGTGACTTCCTCGGTCGCACCGTGCAGGTCATCCCGCACGTCACCGACGAGATCAAGGATCGCATCCGCCGCCTGGCCGACGAGGACGTCGACATCGTGATCGTCGAGATCGGCGGCACCGTCGGCGACATCGAGATCGTCCCGTTCGTCGAGGCGATCCGCCAGTTCCGCCGGGACATCGGACGCGACAACGTCTGCTACGTGCACCTGACCCTGGTTCCGTTCCTCGTGTCGGGCGAGCAGAAGACCAAGCCGACCCAGCACTCGGTGACCGAGCTGCGGAGCCGAGGGATCCAGCCCGACGTCATCGTCTGCCGGAGCGACAAGCCGATCTCCGAAGGCCTGAAGCGCAAGATCTCCCTGCAGTGCGACGTGGCCATCGACGCCGTGGTCTCCGCGGTGGACGCGCCGAGCATCTACGAGATCCCGCTCGTCCTCCACGAGCAGGGTCTCGACGCCTACGTCTGCCGGACGCTGGGCATCGACGAGGCCTCCCATCCCATCGACATCTCGGAGTGGGAAGCGCTCGTGACCCGGGTCGAGTCCCTCGGGCGCACGGTCAAGGTCGGCATCGTGGGCAAATACGTCAACATGCCCGACGCCTACATGTCGGTGGTCGAGGCCCTGCGCCATGCCGGCTTCGACCACGGGGTGCAGGTGGCACTCGACTGGATCGACGCCGAGAGCGTGCCCGACCTCCTCGGGACGGACCGCCTGCGCGGTCTCGACGCCATCGTCATCCCGGGCGGCTTCGGGGAGCGCGGTATCGAGGGCATGGTGGCCGCCGCCGGCTACGCGCGCCAGCACGGCATCCCGTGCCTCGGCCTCTGCCTCGGCCTGCACGTCATGGTGATCTCGGTCGCCCGCGACCTGGCCGGTCTGGAACGGGCCAACTCGCGCGAGTTCGATTCGCTCTCGCCCCACATGGTGATCGACCTCATGCCCGACCAGGCCGAGGTGACGGAGAAGGGTGGCACCATGCGGCTGGGCTCGTACCAGGCCGCGCTGTTGCCCGAATCCAAGGTGGCCAAGGCCTACGGGCACCTGGCCGTCACCGAACGGCACCGGCACCGCTTCGAGTTCAACAACAAGTACAAGTCGAAACTCGAGGCGGTCGGCCTGCTCTGTTCGGGCAGTTCCCCCGACGGGCGCCTGGTCGAGTTCGTCGAGTTCGAGGACCATCCCTACTGGGTGGCCACCCAGGCCCACCCCGAGTTCAAGAGCCGCCCGGACCGGGCCCATCCGCTGTTCCGCTCGCTGGTCGCCGCCGCGCTCGAGCGCGCCGAGGGCCGCGAACCCCACCTCCTCGACCTCGACGCCGTCAGCTGACCCGGTGACCGGCTTCCGCCGCGTCTCGGAGGAGGAGTTGCTCAAGGCCTGGCTCTTCACGGTCGACCGTTTCGGGCTGCTCGACCCCGACGGGCGGCCGTTCGACCGTTTCGTGATCCGCCATCCCGGTGCCGTCACCGTGGTCCCCGTGCACGACGACGGCACCGTCACCCTGGTGCGCCAGTACCGGGCCGCCGTGGATGCCATGGTGCTCGAGATCCCCGCCGGCACCCGGGACAAGGCGGGCGAGTCCCCCGAGGACACGGCGCGGCGCGAGCTGGCCGAGGAGGCGGGGCTCGAGGCGGACCGGTGGGAGCTCCTCATCGGGACCTGGAACTCGCCGGGGGTGAGCGATCAGCACACGAGCATCTACCTGGCCACGGGTCTGTCGTCCGTGCCGGCGCGGCCCGACGGGATCGAGGAGGGCTACATGACGGTCGAGCGGATCCGGCTCGACGACGTCGACGCGCTGGTGGCCGACGGGACCCTGGTGGACGAGACGACGGTGCTCGGCCTCGTGCTGGCCCGGGCCCGGCTGGCCGGTCGCCGGTGAGCGCGCCGCTGCCCCGGCCGGGCGAGGAATTCCTCTCGTGGCTCGACGTCGAGCGGGGGCGCTCGCCGCGCACGCTCTCCTCCTACCGGCGCGACCTGGCCGCCTACGAGGAGGCGCTGGCCGGGCGGGGCGCCACCATGGCCGGTGCCTCCTCGGCCGACGTGGCCGGGTACCTGGCCGGCCTGCGCCGCACCCACCGTGCGGCGTCGGTGGCCCGGGCGCTCTCGAGCCTGCGCGGCTTCCACCGCTTCCTCGTCGAGGAGGGCCTGCGCGAGGACGACCCCACCATCGACCTGCCCTCGATCTCGGTGACCGACCTCCTGCCCAAGGCGCTCAGCGAGGAGGAGACCGACCTCCTGCTCGGTGCGGTCGTCGGCAGCGGCCCGTTGGTGCTGCGCGACCGGGCCCTGCTCGAAGTCCTCTACGGCACCGGGGCCCGGGTCAGCGAAGTGGTCGGCCTCGGCCTCGGTGACGTGGCCGAGGCGGTCGAGTCGACCGGGCTCGCCCTGGTGCGCGTCCTGGGCAAGGGAGACAAGGAGCGGGTGGTCCCCCTGGGGCGCTGCGCCCGCGACGCCCTGGCCGAGTGGCTGTCCCCGCCGGGCCGGCCCCTGCTCGAGCCCGAGAAGTGGCGCCGCCGCACCGACGCCGACGCCGTCTTCCTCAACGCGCGGGGCGGCCGGCTCACCCGGGTGGGCGCGTTCGGCGTGGTGAAGAAGTACGCCGAACGGGTCGGGCTGGCCGACAAGGTGAGCCCCCACGTGCTGCGCCACTCGTGTGCCACCCACATGCTCGGGCGCGGGGCCGACGTCCGGGTCGTCCAAGAGCTCCTCGGCCACGCCTCCATCGCCACCACCCAGCGCTACACCAAGGTGTCGCCCGAGCACCTGCGCCGGGCCTACGAGGGGGCCCATCCCCGTGCGGGCACAACCGGCGGGAGCCACCGCGTAGCATGACGGGATGCCGAACGAGGCCCCGACGGCGGAGACCGCCGACATCGATTTTGCCGCCCTCTTGCGCGAGGAGCAGCGTGGGCTTCGGGCCGAACTCCAAGAGCTCGGCTTCGCCGACCAGGGGAGTGGCCTCAACTACGACTCCAACTTCGCCGACTCGAGCCAGGTGACGGCCGAGCGCGGGGAGGCCGAGCGCCTGGCCACCGAGCTGCGCGAGGCCCTCGACGAGGTGGACGCCGCCCTGCAGCGGCTGGCGGACGGGACCTACGGCACCTGCGAAGTCTGCGGCAAGCCGATCGGGACACCGCGCCTCGAGGCGAAGCCGGCGGCCCGGCTCTGCATCGTCGACGCCGCCAAGCACTAGGTGACCTCACCGGGAGCCTCACCCCCGAGGCGCCGACCGATGGACCCGACGACGAAGCGCACCCTGTGGATCGTGGCCGGTGTGGTCTTCGTCGTCGCCCTGGTCGCCCACCACAACATCACGTCGGGCGAGATCATCATCTTCTGCGTGATGGTGCCCTCCATCATCCTGCACGAGATCTCGCACGGCGTCGTGGCCAACTGGTTCGGCGACGACACGGCCAAGCGGGCCGGACGCCTGACCCTCAACCCGGTGCCCCACGTCGACCCGGTGGGCACCCTCATCGTGCCGGCCCTGCTCTCGTTGGGCGGCGTGGGATTCTTCGGTTGGGCCAAGCCGGTGCCGGTCAACACCGGCCACCTGCGCAGCCCGCGCAACCAGGGCGTCGTGGTGTCACTGGCCGGTCCGGCGACCAACGCCGCCCTGGCCGCCGTCTTCGCCGTGCTCTTCATCCAGTACGTCCGGCCCGGCTTGTTGTCGTCGGGGCACTTCACGACGTTCGACCAGGTGGTCTTCTACGCCAGCCTGATCAACGTCGGGCTCTGCGCGTTCAACCTGATCCCGATCCCACCCCTGGACGGCTCGGTGCTCTTCGAGCGCCTGCTGCCGGCGCGCTGGTGGCCGACCTACCTGCGCTACCGCCAGTACACGATGCCGATCCTCATCGGGCTCGTCATGCTGAACTTCTTCCTCTACCCGCACGGGCCACTGACCTGGATGTTCAACCAGCTCTACAGCTGGTGGGAATCGGTCCTCGGCTTCTGATCCCGGGTCAGCCGGGCGCCAGCAGCCCGATGGCCTCGGCCGCCCGGGCGTAGACGCCCGACGCCACCGAGTGGGCGTGGGCGGCGCCCCGGGCCAGGACGGCCTCCACGGAGCCCAGGTCCGCCTCGAGCGCGGCCCGGCGCCGGCGCACGGGCGCCAGCAGCTCGCACAGGGCCGCCGCCACGTCGTTCTTGAGGTCGCCGTAGCGCTCGTAGTGCGTGGCCACCTCGGCCGGGTTCCGGTCGGTCGCCGCCGCCAACAGGTCGAGCAGGTTGGCCAGGCCCGGCTTGGCCGCCCGGTCGTAGCGCATCTCCCCGTCGGTGTCGGTGACCGCCTTGCGCACCTTGCGCGTGATCTCCTCGTCCGAGTCGAGCAGGCCGATGGTGCCGAGCGGCGACTCGACCGACTTGGACATCTTGCGCTCGGGATGCTGGAGGTCCATCACCCGCGCCGCCGTGCCGGGGATGGCCGCGTCGGGCACGACGAACGTCTCGCCGTAGCGGTTGTTGAAGCGGATGGCCAGCTCCCGCGTCAACTCGAGATGCTGGCGCTGGTCGTCTCCCACCGGGACGTGGGTGGCGTCGTAGAGCACGATGTCGGCCGCCATGAGGACGGGGTAGGTGAAGAGGCTCACCCGGGCCGACTCCTGGCCCTTGCCCTTGTCCTTGAACTGGGTCATCCGCCGCAGCTCGCCCATCGAGGCGGTGGACTCGAGCAACCAGGTCAGCTGGGCGTGCTCGGGCACGTGGCTCTGGACGAAGAGGGTGCAGCGCTCGGGGTCCAGGCCGATGGCCAGCAGGTTCAGGGCGGCGTCGACCGTGTTGGCCCGCAGGTCGGCCGGGTCGATCTCCGACGTCAGCGCGTGGAGGTCGACCACCATGTAGAAGGCGTCGTTGCCGTCCTGGAAGGTGACCCAGTGCTTCAGGGCCCCGAGGTAGTTCCCCAAGGTGAAATTGCCCGAAGGCGCGATGCCGGAAAGGACCCTGTTCATGGCCCGCCATGGTAGGGGCGCTCCCGCCAGGGCCTCGACCGGGGTGCACCGTGGCCGTGCCTGCGTTCGGTAACGTCGACGGGTGGCCTACGCAGTGTCGACCCCCGCCTTCGAGGGTCCCATCGATCTCCTCTTGCACCTGGTGTCCTCGCACGAGCTCGACGTGCTCGACATCCCGCTCCTCCCGGTCATCGACGGCTTCGTCCGCTACCTGAGCGACGAGCGTGACCGGGTCGACTTCAACCAGCTCTCCGAATTCCTGCTCGTGGCGGCCATCCTGATCGAGCTCAAGTCCCAGAAGCTCCTGCCGGGGCCCGAGAACGTCGACGACGACGAGGAGCTGGCCGGGTGGGAGGAGCGGGACCTGCTCCTGGCCCGCCTGCTCGAGTGCCAGGCCTACGCCGCCGCGGCCGACGTCTTCGTCGCCCTGTCCGAGCAGGCGTCGCGTCTGCATCCCCCGCGAGGTCGGGTTGGACGAGGACTTCGCCGTCCACGCGCCGGACCTGCTGGCCGGTGTCACGCCCGACGACCTGGCCCAGGCCTACCTGAAGGGCTGCGCCGAGCAGCCGGTGCCCCGGGTCGACCTGTCGCACGTGACGGTCGACATGGTCTCGGTGTCCGAGACGGTGGCCTCCCTGATCGCCCGGCCCGAGCTGGCCCGGGTCTCCTCCTTCCGCCAGCTGGTCGCCGACTGCCACACCCGCATGGACGTGATCGTGCATTTCCTGGCCCTGCTCGAGCTGTGCAAGATGGGCCGGGTCTCGCTCGGGCAGGGACAGACCTTCGGCGACCTCCAGATCTCCTGGCTGGCCCGCGAGGAGCTGGCCGACGTGTCGAGCGGGCGCGGCCTGGCCGAGATGGACGGCTATCGGATCGACGACTACGAAGGGTGAGCGAGGACCACTGATGGAGCAGGCTGAACTGGCCCGGACGATCGAGGCGATTCTGCTGGTGGCGGTGGAGCCGCTGCCGCCCCAGCTGCTGGCCGAGCTGCTCGAGGAGCCGGTCGAACGGGTGGACGAGACGATCGACGCCCTGGCCCGCGACTACGCCGAGGAGGGTCGCGGCTTCATGGTGGCCCGCATCGCCGGCGGCGCCCGGATGCAGACCCATCCCGACCTGGCGCCCTACGTGGAACGCTTCGCCAACCGCGACGTGTCACACCGCCTGTCGACTGCCGCCCTCGAGACGCTGGCCATCGTGGCCTACCGCCAACCCGTCTCGCGGGGCCAGATCTCCTCGCTGCGCGGCGTCAACGTCGACGGCGTGACCCGCCTGCTCGAGCAGCGGGGCTACATCGCCGTGGTCGGCCATGCCGACGGTCCCGGCCAGCCCGCCCTGTTCGGCACGACGGATCTCTTCCTCGAGCGCCTCGGCCTCGACTCGCTGGCCCAGCTGCCCGCCGTCGAGGACTTCCTGCCCGGGCCCGAGGTGGCCGCCGACCTCGAACGCGACCTGCAGTCGGCGCTGGGTCTGGGCGTCGAGGCGGCCTCCGACGACTCCTGAGGAGGAGGGCGAGCGACTGCAAAAGGTGCTGGCCCGGGCCGGGTTCGGTTCCCGACGCGCCTGTGAGGAGCTGATCGCGGCCGGCCGGGTCACCGTGGACGGCGCCGTGGCCGCGCTGGGCCGCCGGATCGATCTGGCCACGGCCCGGGTCGAGGTCGACGGCAACCTGGTCCCGGTCGCCCCCGACCTCGTCTACTACCTGCTGAACAAGCCCGACGACGTCATCACGACGGCGGACGATCCCCAGGGCCGCCCCACCGTGCTGGCGCTGGTGCCCACCGAGCCCCGGGTCTTCGCGGTCGGTCGGCTCGATCGCCACACCGAGGGGTTGCTGATCCTGACCAACGACGGCGCGCTGTCCCAGCTGCTGACCCATCCCTCGCACGGGGTGGCCAAGGAGTACGTGGCCGAGGTGGAAGGGGGCACGCCGGCCCCCGGGGCCCTGCGCACCCTGCGCCAGGGGGTCGAGCTGCGCGACGGCATGACCGCACCGGCCGAGGTGGGCGTGCTCGCTCCCGGGGTGCTCCGCCTGGTCATCCACGAGGGCCGGAATCGCCAGGTCCGGCGGATGTGCGAGGCCGTGGGCCATCCGGTGCGTCGCCTCGTGCGCACCCGCATCGGGACCGTGCGCGACACCTCGTTGGCCCCCGGCCGCTGGCGCCACCTGAGCCCCGAGGAGGTGCGCACGCTGGCCGCTTCGGCCTCGCATGCGTAAGGCCTGGTCGCCGGGGGTGCCGGGTGGATCCCGGTAGAGTGACCGCCCATGGCAGCTGCGCTCATGGTCCGGGGTCTGCGCGGGGCGACCACGGTCGACGCCGACACGGCGGAGCAGGTGACGGAGCGCTCGCAGGAGCTCATGCGCGAGGTGATGGCCCGCAACGGCCTCGTCGAGGACGACATCGTCAGCATCGTGTTCACCGCCACCGGCGACGTCACGAGCATCTTCCCGGCCACGGCCATCCGGGCCATCGGCTTCGGTGCCGTGCCCCTGCTCTGTGCGGCCGAGATTCCTGTCCCCGGGGCCATGCCGCTCTGCATCCGTGCCCTCCTCCACGTCTACACCACGCGGTCCCGTGAGGAGATGCATCACGTCTACCTGCACGGGGCCCACGCGCTCCGCGATGACCTCCCCGACTGAACCGGCGGCGCGCCGGCGGGCGCTCGTGGTCGGGACGGGTCTCATCGGCGGGTCCATCGCTCTCGGACTGCGCTCGCGCGGCTGGCACGTCTCGGGGCTCGATGCCGACGACGACCGCGCCCGCGAGGCCCTGGCCGCCGGCGTCGTCGACGCGGTCGGCGACGACCCCGAGGCCGAGGTGGTCTTCGTGGCCACCCCCGCCCCTGCGGTGGCCGCCGTGGCCCGGCGCTACCTCGCCGACCCGGCCCGGCGGGCCGATGCCGTGGTCACCGACGTGAGCGGGGTCAAGACGGCCATCGTGGCCGACGCCGACCACGCCCGCTTCATCGGCGGCCACCCCATGGCGGGCTCCGAGCAGATCGGGCTGCGCGGTGCCGACCCCGACCTCTTCGCCGGCGCCGTCTGGGTCCTCACCCCGACCGCCGCCACCGACCTGGCCTCCTTCGACCGCCTCAAGGGTGTCGTGATGAGCCTCGGGGCCGACGTCCTGGTGCTCTCGGCGGCCGACCACGACCGGCTGGTGGCCGTGGTCTCCCACGTGCCCCACCTGGTGGCGGCCACCCTGATGAACGCGGCGAATGCGGGGGCGGAGCAGGACGGCGCGCTGCTCCGCCTGGCCGCCGGCGGCTTCCGCGACATGACCCGCGTGGCGGCGGGACACCCGGGCATCTGGCCCGACATCTGCGCCGAGAACGCGCCCGCCATCGTCGACGCGCTCGACCGCCTGACGGCCGACCTCACCGCCGTGCGCGACCAGGTGGCCGGTCGCGACCGGGACGCCCTGCTCGCGACGCTTCAGTCGGCCAGCGAGGCCCGGCGCAACCTGCCCGCCCGGGCGGTGCGGCCCGACCACCTGGCCGAGCTGCGCATCCTCGTGCCCGACGAGCCCGGCGTCCTGGCCGAGATCACCTCGCTGGCCGCCGACGCCGGCATCGGCATCTACGACATCGAGATCGCCCACTCGGCCGAGGGTCCCCGCGGCGTCGTCATCCTCATCGTCGACCAGGCCGACGCGGCGCCACTGGCCGCGGCGGTCGAGGGCCACGGCTACCCGTGCCGGACGGATCCGCTGTCGTGACGGGGCCGACACCGGCGCCGGCGCCGACCCCGCCCCCCGCCGTCCTCGTCGTCGAGGGCGGCGTGCCCTGCGCCGGCACGGTGCGCACCCCGGGGGAGAAGTCGATCTCGCACCGTGCCGTCCTGCTGGCCGCCCTGGCCGAGGGCACCTCGGTCGTCCACGGCCTCAGCGACGGCGCCGACGTGGCCGCCTCCCTGGCCGCCGTCGAGGCCATGGGGGTCGGGACCGAACGACGGCCCGACGGTGCCGTGGCGCTCCACGGAGGCCGCAGCCGCCTGCACCGGCCGGTCGCCCCGCTCGATTGCGGGAACTCGGGCACCTCCATGCGCCTCCTCGCCGGCCTGGTGGCCGGGCTGGGCTGGGAGACCGAGCTGGTGGGCGACGAGTCGCTGTCCGCCCGCCCGATGGACCGGGTGGCCGAGCCGCTCGGGCTGATGGGTGCCGCGGTCGAAGGACAGGGCGAGCGCTGCCTGCCCCCGGTCCGGGTCCGCGGCGGTGACCTCCACGGCATCGACTGGACCTCCAAGGTGGCCAGTGCCCAGGTGAAGTCGGCCATCCTCCTGGCCGGACTGTCGGCCGCGGGATCGACCGTCGTCCGCGAGGCCGTGACCACGCGGGCCCACACCGAGGAGATGCTGCTCGAGGCCGGGGCCGACCTCGCCGTCGAGCCCTGGGGCGAGGGGCGCGTCGTCACCGTGCGGGCCTCGACCCTGCACCCGGTCGAGCGCACCGTCCCGGGCGACCCCTCGGCGGCCGCCTTCTTCGTCGTGGCCGGCTGCGTGGCCGCCGCCGGCGCGGTCGAGGTGGCCGGCGTCTACGACGGACCGGCCCGACTCGGCTTCATGGGCGTGCTGGCCCGCATGGGGGCCGACGTGAGCGTGCAGCCCAGCGGGCCCCACGTGGCCAGCCTGTGGGCCCGGCCCGGCCGGCTGCGGGGCACCGAGGTGGCGGCGGCCGAGATCCCCTCCCTCGACGAGGTGCCCATCCTGGCCGTGGCGGCCGCCGTGGCCGAGGGCACCACCGTGTTCCACGACGTGGCCGAGCTGCGGGTGAAGGAGGTCGACCGCCTGGCCGCCGTGGCCGACATGGTCGAGGCCTTCGGCGCCGCCGCCCGGGTGCAGGGCGACACGCTCGCCATCACCGGCGTCGGCGGGCCGCTGCGACCCGCCCGCTTCGACAGCCGGGGAGACCACCGCATGGCCATGGCCGCCGCCGTGGCCGCGCTGGCCGCCGCGCCCGGTGCCCGCAGCCTCGTCACCGGCTTCCGGGCGGTCGGGACGAGCTACCCCGGCTTCACCCGCGACCTGGCCACCCTGACCGAGGGCCCGCATGTGCCGCGGCGACTCCTGCTGGCCATCGACGGTCCGGCCGGGGCGGGCAAGTCGACCCTCTCCGCCGCGCTGGCGCACCGGCTCGGGCTCGAGCGGCTCGATACGGGGGCCATGTACCGCGCCGTGGCCGCCCTCGCCCTCGCCCGCGCCGTCGCCCCCGACGACGCCGCGGCCGTGGCCGCACTGGCCGAGGCGGCACACATCGAGACCGGACCGCGCATCGTCATCGACGGCCTCGACGTGACCGAGGTGATCCGCACGCCCGACGTGGGGCAGGCGGTCTCGATCGTGGCCGCCAACCCCGCCGTGCGGACCCAGCTGGTGCTGCGCCAGCGGGCCTGGGCCGACGCCCACGGCGGGGGAGTGGTCGAGGGCCGCGACATCGGCTCGGTCGTCTTCCCCGAGGCCGAGCTCAAGGTCTACCTGACGGCCACGCCCGAGGAGCGGGCCCGGCGCCGCCAGGACGAGGCGCCCGAGGGCGTGGCCCGGCGCGATCGGATCGACTCGACCCGCCTGGCCTCTCCGCTGCGCGAGGCTGCGGACGCCCACCGGCTCGATACGACGGGCCGCAGCGTGGAAGATGTGGTGGAGGAGGTGTTGTCATGGCTCTGAGCGCATCGGGACCGGCGTCGGCTCCCGAACCCGAGTCGGGACCGCCCGCGGGTGAGGTGGCGGCGCCCGGACGCCATCAGGCCTTCGCGGTCGACCCCCGGCGCACCCCCCTCTACAAGGTCGAGCGGGCCATCTTCACCGGCGTGCTCCGGGCCTGGTTCCGGCCCAAGGTCGTCGGACGGGAGCACATCCCCGAGACGGGCCCCGTGATCCTGGCCCCGGTCCACCGCTCCTTCGCCGACTTCGGCTTCGCCGCCTTCTGCACCGACCGCAAGCTCTTCTTCATGACCAAGGACGAGATGTGGAAGAGCAAGTGGCTCGGCAAGTTGCTCCTCACCGTCGGTGCCTTCCCGGTCCATCGCGAGTCGGCCGACCGCGAGGCCCTGCAGCGGGCAGAGGAGGTCCTGCGCAAGGGCGAGGCCCTGGTGCTCTTTCCCGAAGGGCAGCGGCGCAGTGGTCCCGTGATCGAGAACCTGATGGAAGGGGCGACGTTCCTCTCGGCCCGCACGGGCGCACCCATCGTCCCGATCGGCATCGGCGGTTCGGACCTCGCCATGCCGAAGGGCAGCACCATCCCCAAGCCGTACACGATCGAGGTGGTGATCGGCCCCGCCATTCCGTCCCCGCCTCGGACCGGGGGCGGACGCGTCTCCCGCTCGGCCGTGCGCGCCGCCACGGTGGAGCTGGAGAAGGCGATCCAGGTCGTCTACGACGAGGCCAAGGCGAAGACCGGCCGCTACTGAGCGGCCGGTCTCGGGACGCGGCGCTTCCGCGCCCGCTCCCGTGGTGCCGAGTGCCGTAACCGGCCCGGCATCGACATCGGCACTTTCATCGACATCGACATCGACAGCGACCTTGACCTCGGACGTCGGACCTCGGACGTCGGACGTCGGACGTCGGACGTCGGACGAAATCGCACCGCACCACCCATTCCTACTGATGGCATGAATCCGTGATTTTCTCGGGCATTTGTTCCAGGAATCGTGGGCCTCGCAGGTGTAGGGTCCGCGCCGAGAGGGGCCGCCACGAGAATTGGGGGTGGTCATATGAGACCGCTTCGTCACTGTGTCGCATCCGCTGTCGTTGCCATCATCGGAGGGTGTGCGCTTCCCGCTCTGACACCTGCGGTCGCCACTGCGGCCCCGGCCTCGGCGCCGGCGCCGGCGACCACACCGTGCACGCCGAGCATCACTTCGGTCGGTACGTTCCAGGCCGCCGCGGCACAGACGGTCGAGATCCAGGGATCCTGCTTCGGGACCGGCGCCACGGAGAACAGGTCCCTCAACTTCTATCTCCAGATCTTCGATCGTTCCGGGTCGCACGCGTGGTCGGGTTGTTACCTGACGAGCAGGCCGACTGTGACGTGCACGGTCTCGTCCTGGACGAACGACGAGATCACGTTCAACGGCTTCGACGCCAACTACGGCGGCGCCAACGTGCTCGAACCGGGCGACAAGCTCGTGGTCGCGGTGTGGAACCCGCAGACCCTCATCGGGCCGGTCACCGCGCCGGCCACCGTCGCGGGCACGCCGGTGCGCGCCCCGCTCTGCGTGCCCAAGATCACCTCGGTGGGCGTGTTCCAACCCTCGGCGACCCAGAACGTCGACATCGTCGGGACCTGTCTGGGCACCCACAAGCCCTACGCCAACGAGAACAAACTCGACCTGTACATCCAGGACAGCTCGCGGCCGGGCACCGCGTGGTCGGCCTGCAACGGCGGCCGCGTGGGCGACATCGTCCCGTGCACGGTGTCGTCGTGGACCAAGAACGAGATCGTCCTGACCAGCTTCGGAAGCAACTACGGCGAGGACGGCTTCGTCTTCGCACCCGGTGATCAGGTGATCGTGGCCGTCTGGAACCATCCGACCGGCGTCGGACCGGGAACATACGTCTCGACGGTCGGGCCAGGCTGACCGCTCGGGCCGACCCGCAGCGACCCGAGCGTCCAAGCCGGCCCGAGCCCGGTGCCTCGTCGCACGCCTTGGTCCAGCTCGCCGCTCCCTGCCGCGCCTCCCGCGCTAGCCCGCCCTTCTCCCGCGTGGTCGGGCGGCGTGGACCGGGGCGACGTGCAGCAACGATGCGTAGACGACCACGTTGTCCTCGTAGTGCCCGATCGCCGTGTCGAATGGTCCACCACACGTGATCAAGCGAAGCTCGGCATCGGGTGTGGCCCCGAAGACCTCCGACGTGGGAAAGGCGTCCTTGGCGTAGGTGGCGATGCGCGTCACCTGGAACGTGACCGGAATGACGCCGTCGTCCACGGTCAGCGTGTCGCCCGGCAAGAGATCCTTCAGGTCGAAGAACACGCCCGGACCGGTGGAGGAGTCCACATGGCCCAGGATGACCGCCGGACCGATTTCCCCGGGCGTGGGTCCGAGGTCGTACCAGCTGGTGTAGGTCGTCCCGCTGGGTACCGTCGCGGACCCGTCCGGATTGCGCCCGAGTGCGACCACGGTGGTCTGGACGCCGATGGCCGGGATGCTGAGTGCGGCCGGCGCGGACAGCGTGCTCGTGCCCCCGGTCGGGTCCCCGGACAGGTCGAGGGTCGACGAGCCGGGCGCGGTCTTCGGACTCGCCGGCCTCACCTGAGGGGCCGGGTGTGCCGGGTGTGCCGGGTGTGCCGCGCCGACTCCGGCTGACCGCGGCGGCGCCGGCAGGACACGACCACCGGCCGGCTGCCGATCCCATTGGCCGACCAGGAGGAGGGCGACGAGGACGGCCGACAGGAGCACGCCGGCACCCGTCAGCACCCGGAAGACTGGGTCGGCTCGACGTCCGGAGAGGGGGCCTGGCTCTGGTGACCTCGAGGCCCGCCCCTCAGATCGGCGTCGTGACATCGACCGGTCGCCGGTGCCACCGGAGGCGGCGGAGCGCGGCCGCTCCGAAGAGCAGGACGGTCAGCGCGGCAACGCTCGGGACCAGGGGGCCGCCCGAGTGCGAGGCCGTCCCGCCGAACCCCGTCTGCATCGCTCCACTCGGCGACGTGGTGACCCCCGCCGCATCGCTGAGCACCTCGACGGTGGGGCCCGATGGCGACTGGAGGAGGACGATCGACGCCACCGTGCCCGCGTTCACCGGCCAGTTCTGGCCCGACACGACCGGCGTGCCGGACACCGTGGTGATGGTGAGCTGGTACGTCCCGGCGGGAACCACGGAATACGGGGAGGCGTCCCCGTAGCCCACGGCGTTGAAGCTGAGTGCCGGCTCCGACGACAAGGCCGTGGTCGACGCGGCCGGGGCGGCCTTCAGGTGCGCCGTCACGGCGGGCGTTCCCGGCATGGTGTGGATGATCCGGACCTTGGCATCACCCGACGGCGGTGCCGTCAGGTCGTCGGTGTACGTCTGAATTTGGAGAGCACCGGATGCCCCGGACGACGAGGCAGACCCCGACGCGGCCACGATGGCTGCAGTGATCGCACCCCCGTTCGTCACGGTGGCCTGTCCGCTCACCAAAGGCCGTGCTGTGGACGAGCCGGTCGCACTCCGCACGGCGATGGTGTGGGTGCCGGCCGGGATCGGCACGTAGGAGGTGACCGTCCGGAACGTGATGCTGTTCCCGAGGACGGCTCCGTCGACCGTCACGGTGACAGGACCTTCGCTCGGCGCAAAATGGCCCACTCGCATCCAGCCCGAACCCGTGGCCGCCGGCGACGAACTGCTCGTCGTGGTGGCGGCCAGCGCGGTCGTGTCCGGCACCAGCGCGCCAATGGCACACGCGATGACCACGCCGACGGCGAGGAGGGCTCCCGCCGGAGCCGCCAACCAGGAACGGGGCCGCGACCTGGCGCGCCCCGCTCGTCGTGTATTCCGACCAACTCCGCCACTCCGCCACATCGTGTTTCTCCTTGCTTGTTTGTCGATCTGCTGCAGGCCCGCCGCTCGCCACCCGGCACCTGCCGCTCGCCGCCTGCCGCTCTCGGGGATCGGACGCTTCGTCGCCTCGGCGTCGCTGCCCGTTTCCGTCGCCTCGTTCGATCAGGTCATCCGTCTCCGCCGACCATGTGCGCCGATGGAGAGAGCGGCGAAGAGAACGATCAGTCCGAAGGCCACCAGGCCCGCCGTGATCTGTGAAGTCTCGCTCTCGACGCCCGCGTCCGAGCTCGC
The DNA here is from genome assembly GCA_963754445.1 of uncultured Acidimicrobiaceae bacterium. Classification (GTDB taxonomy): domain Bacteria; phylum Actinomycetota; class Acidimicrobiia; order Acidimicrobiales; family RAAP-2; genus Bog-473. The sequence continues at coordinate 1,350,058 of CAVWFT010000001.1, forward strand.
CACTGTCCGCGCCCCCGACGACCCGGATGACGCACGGTTCCGCGGTGCGCTCCGAGCGGGGGTCGCGGGTCGGGGTGCAACGGCCCCGCTACCGGAAGACAGCTGGCTGCAGACGACGAACTGCTGGGCCTTGTTGATGCACAGCGTGGTCGCCGAGGAGGTTCTTGCATCGACGATGACGGCACACGTCACCAGGCTCACCACGACGACCAACATCGTGAGAGCGCCAGCTCCGAGATCGACCGCCCGCCGGTCGAGCATTTCCAGCGATTCTCCTACCGAGATGCCCTCTCGTCTCCGCCCGTACAATTTGTGCGAGAGGATCCAGTTTCAACAGTTGTTGAACCGTTGTCAATCGCTCGATCGGGTGAGGTTTCCTCGGGCGCACGACCGCACGGGTTGAACGATCGGCTGCCGCACTTGTTGCAGTGCCAGTGCTATCGGTCGGGTGAGCCGACCGGCTCCGACCAGGTGGAGCGACTCAGGAGTGCGTGGGCTGCTTGCGCATCTTCCACCACGTCTCGGCGACGACGCGTCCGTAGCGGAAGCCGAAGAGCCAGTTCTTGCCCTTCTTGGTCGTGCCCGACGCCCGGGGGAGCCACACCGTCGGGCGCTCGGTGACCCGCCAGCCCCTCCGCATGGCGATGATCAGCAGCTCGGCCGTCTGGTACTGGGCCTGGACCAGGCGGTAGGCGATGTCGTCGAGCATCGACACGCGCAGGGCGCGGTACCCGTTCGACGTGTCGGTGAGCTTGGTGTGCCCGATGGTGCTGAGGATCCACGAGAAGACGCGCACCCCCGCCTTGCGGGTGTTGTCCGTCGTGGTGTCGGTGCCCAGGACGCGTGAGGCGACGACGAAGTCCGCCTCGTCCTCGACCAGCGGCTCGAGCATGACCGGAATTTCCGCCGGGTCGTTCTGGCCATCGGCGTCGAGAGTGACGCAGTACTGCGCCCCGAGTTCGACGCAGAGCGAGTAGCCGACGCGCAGCGCGTAGCCGTGGCCGAGGTTCTCGGTCAGCTCGAACGTGATCGCACCGTGGTCCTTGGCGACCTGGCCCGTCTTGTCCTCGCCTCCGTCGACGATGACGAGGGTGCTCAAGGGGAGACCGCACGCCTCGGTCGGCATCTTCTCGAGGACGGGACCGATGTTGTCCTCTTCCTCGTAGGCGCAGATGAGGCCCACGGCCGGATTGAGTTTCAGGTCGGGGTAGCGCTGGTCGAAGTCGCGGCGCGACTCCTCGATGACATGGCGCGCGTGATCGGGATCGGTGTGGACGGCGGCACCAGAGGTGGCGCCTCGAGCGGGGCTCAAAGCGACCGCGGCGTTGCGAAGACCTGGCGGACCAGAGGCTCGAAATGAGAGAGCGGCTTCGTGGGGTAGTCGGGGTCGAAACTGTTCTGATCCCATTCGTCGGCGAACTGCTCAGCCAGCGCGTACCAGGGCTCGCCGACGTACTTCTCCCGGGCGTTCGGGTTGGCCCCGAGGTACTCGTAGTAGTGCTTGCCCTGGAAGTCCTGGTGGGCCGAGATCATGTGGTACGTGCCCTCGTCCACGTAGGGCTTGAGGATCTCGGCGGCGATGCGCGGGTGGTTCATCACCGAGATCGCCTTGCCGATGTCGTGGCAGAGCGACGCCACCACGACCTCGTCGGACGCGCCCGCCTCCTGGGCCCGGGTCGCCGTCTGGAGCGAGTGGACCAGCTGGTCGACCTCGAAGCCGAGGACCAGCTTCTCGAGGGACTCGAGCATGGCCAGAACCTGGTCGGCCACGTGAGGCTGGTACTCCATCGTCTCGACCACGATCTGCTGCCACTGCTCGGCCGTCGACTGGTCCATTCGGGTGAATGTCATGGCCCAATCATCGCATCCGGCGGGTTCGCCGGGCCAGCAATGGCGTCGATGGCGACAGCAAGGCCGCAATCATGGGGGTCGCCAGGGTCCTGGCGGGCGCTAGGAGGCCAGGAGGTCGAGCACGTCGGCGGCGGACACGGCCCGATCGGTGTCCGCCGGATCGGTCCGCCCGACCCCGGGTCGCCCGGCCAAGAAGCCCAGGGTGGCGCCCACGGCCCGCAGGAGCTCGCGGAGCTCGGGCGGGGGCGGGAAGTACTCGTCTTCGGTGGTGACGGTGACCTCGGTCACGCCCTCGGCCGGGTCGAGGCGAGCGATCACCGCTTCGACCAGGGCTTCCGGGGCCGACGCGCCGGCCGTGACGCCGACCCGGCCGGTCAGGTCGTCGGGCAGTTCGTCCGCCTCGTTGATACGCAGCACCCGCGGGCAGCCACCCGCCCGGGCCACTTTTTCCAGGGCAACCGTGTTCGAGGAGTTGGCCGACCCGATGACGACGACGGCGTCGCTGTCCGAGGCGATGGCTTTCAGGGCGGCCTGGCGGTTGGTGGTGGCAAAACAGAGGTCACTGCGATTGGGCATCCACAGATCCGGGAAGCGCCCCCGCGCCGCCTCCATGAGCCCGCGCCACTCGTCGTGGCTCAAGGTGGTCTGGGCCAGGAGGGCGACGGGTGACCCCTCCGCCTCCAGGTCGGCCAGGCCGTCGAGGTCCTCCTCATGCTCCACGAGCCGCACCGATTCGGGGGCCACGGCCATGGTGCCCACGGCCTCCTCGTGGCCGGCGTGCCCGACGTAGAGGACGGTATAGCCCTTGCGGCTGCGTACCTTGAGCTCGTGGTGGACCTTGGTCACGAGCGGGCAGACGGCGTCGACGACGACCCCACCCTGGGCCCGGGCCGCCTCGACCACCTCGGGGGCCGACCCGTGGGCGCTCAGCATCAGGGGGGCGCCGTCGGGGACCTCGGCCACGTCGTCGACGAAGATCACCCCCTGGTCGCGGAAGCGGTCCACGACGTGCCGGTTGTGCACGATCTCGTGGTAGCAGTACACGGGCGGCTCGAAGACGCGCACCATCCAGGCCAGGGCCTTGATGGCTTTCTCGACGCCGGCGCAGAACCCCCGGGGCTCGGCCAGCATGACGCGGGTCACTCCGGGCACAAAGCGCAGGTTAATGCCAGTATCCTCTTGGGCATGTCAGCTCCCACGGTGACTTCGGTCACCGCGGCGTCGCCGGCAGCCCGGGCCGGCCTGGTCGTGGGCGACGAACTCCTCAGCCTGAACGGCCAGGAACCGCGCGACGTCATCGATTTCCAACGCCTCAGCGACGCGGACGACCTCAGCGTCCTCGTGCGCCGCGCCGGCGCGGCGCTGCCCCGGCTGGTCAAGGTGGCCAAGGCGTCGGGCGAGCCGCTCGGTGTCGAGGTGTCGTCGGCGGTCTTCGACCGCATCCGCACCTGCGACAACCACTGCGCGTTCTGCTTCATCTACCAGTTGCCCAAGGGAATGCGGCGCAGCCTCTACCTCAAGGACGACGACTACCGGCTGTCGTTCCTCTACGGCAACTTCACCACGTTGACGCGCTTCACCGAGTTGGATGCGGAACGGATCTTGACGGAGCGCCTGGGCCCGTTGTTCGTGTCCATCCACGCCACCGATCCCGACCTGCGAGCGTCGATGCTGCGCAATCCGAAGGGCGCCACGAGCCTGCGCTGGCTCTCGGTGCTGCTCGACGGCGGCATCGAGGTGCACGGCCAGATCGTCGTCTGCCCCGGCGTCAACGACGGCGCCGCGCTGGAGGACACCTTGGCCGGGATCCTGGATCGCTATTCCGGGTTGGCCAGCGTGGGGGCGGTGCCCTTGGGGTTGAGCCGCTTCTCCAACGAGCCCACGATGCGCCAGCACACGGTCGAGGAGGCGGCGTCGGTGCTCTCGACCATCGAGGAGTGGCAGGCCATCTATCGCCAGGCGTTGGGGCGGCGCATGGTCTTCGCGGCGGACGAGTACTACCTGTTGGCCGGGCGTGACGTGCCGCCGGCTGCGTCCTACGAGGGATTCCCCCAGCACGAGAACGGGATCGGCATGTCCCGTTCCTTCACGGAGGCCTTCGCACGCCCCGATGGCGGCGGCCCGGGCGGGGTGCGGCACGGGTTCTTCGCTTCGGTCGACGCCGCGCCGGCCGAGGGGTACCGGGCCGAGCGCCTGCCGAGCGCACCGGGTGGGCGCGACGAGCGACCGGTGACCGTGTTGACGGGCCACTACGGGGCCACGGTGCTCGCCCCCCTGGTGGCCGAGCACCGTCGCGACGACATCGAGATCCGGGCCATCGCCAACGACTACTTCGGCGGCAACATCGGCGTGGCCGGACTGCTCACCGGCGAGGACATCGCCCGGGCCATCGAAGGGATCGACGAGACCGTGCGCTGCCTGCTGCCCGACGTCTGCTTGAACGAAGGGCGCTTCCTCGACGGACTGACCCTGGCCGACCTGCCCCGCCATGTCGAGATCGTGCCCTGCGACGGGGGCTCGCTGCGCCAGGCCCTCGACGGCACGTCGTTCCAGCCGGCGTGTGCCGCATGAGCCTGCCCATGGTGGTGGTGGCCGGACGACCCAACGTGGGCAAGTCCTCGCTCGTCAACCGGATCGTCGGGGCACGGGCCACGGTGGTCGAGGAGGAACAGGGTGTCACGCGGGATCGCAAGATCCTCACGGCCGAGTGGACGGGCGTGCCCTTCTCCATCATGGACACCGGCGGATGGCTGGCCGGCGGGAGCGACCTGGACGAGAAGGTGAGCCGCCAGGCCGAGGTGGCGCTCGCCGAGGCGGACGTCGTCCTCATGGTGGTCGACGTGGCCATCGGGGTGACCGAGGAGGATCTTGCGGCGGCGCGGGTCATCCGCCGGGCCGGGTCCCCGGTACGGCTCGTGGTGAACAAGGTGGACGACACCAACCGCGAGGCGGCGGCCTGGGAGTTCGTCTCCCTCGGTCTGGGCGACCCGTTCCCGGTGAGCGCGCTGCACGGGCGGGGGACCGGTGACCTGCTCGACGAGGTGGTCGGGCTGTTGCCGGTGCCCGGTGCCGGCGCCGCCGAGGGGCGCGACGCCGGTGATGACGATGCGGATGCCGGCGCCGCCGCGGAAGGCGTGGAGCCGGGGACGCCACGGGTCGCCATCATCGGCCGGCCCAACGTCGGCAAGTCGACCCTGTTCAACCGGCTGCTCGGCGAGGAGCGCTCCATCGTCCACGACATGCCGGGGACGACGCGTGACGCCATCGACACCGTCGTCGAGACGCCCGACGGCCCGGTCTGCTTCATCGACACGGCGGGGCTGCGCCGCCCCTCCAAGACCGACCGGGGGACCGAGCAGCACAGCACGATGCGGGCGTTGCGGGCGCTCGAACGCGCCGACATCGCCATCCTCGTCATCGACTCCACCGTGGGCGCCTCGCATCAGGACCAGCGCCTGGCCGAGCGCATCGGGGTCTCGGGGTGTCCCGCCATCGTCGTCCTGAACAAGTGGGACCAGGTCGCCACCGACGACCGCGACGACGTGCTCGCCGGCGTGGGCGACCGCTTGGCCTTCCTCGGAGCGGCGCCCGTCCTGAAGGTCTCCGCCCTCTCGGGCAAGGGCGTGCACCGGATCCTGCCGGCGCTGCGCGACTCGGAGGCGGCGTACCACCAACGGGTGCCGACCGGCGTGCTCAACCGGACCGTGCAGGAACTGCAGAACCGCCAACCCGCCCCGCGGGCGAAGATCCGCTACGTGGTGCAAGGTGCGATCGACCCGCCCACGTTCACGATCTTCACCAACGCCCGGCTGCCCCAGACGTACATCCGGTACATCGAGCGGGGGATCAGGGAGAAGTTCGATCTGGGGGCGACGCCGATGAAGCTGCGTGTGCGCATCGGAGGCAAGTGACCGGGGTCCGCACGACCGGCCGACGCTGATGCCGTGGTGCGAGGAATGCGACACCCTGGTCGAGGACGAGGATCTCGGCGAGGAGGGAGAGTGCCCGACCTGCGGGACGATCCTGGCCGAGCAGGAGCGTGGTCCCATCCCGTGGTACTTCAAGGCCATGATCGTGGCCAGCATCGTCTATCTCGGCTACCGCGGCTACCAGGGGATCTCCTGGATCGCCGGCCACGTGTAGCGTCCACGGCCATGCCCATCTACGAGCTCGACGGCATCGCACCACGCATCGACCCGGAGGCCTACATCCATCCCGACGCCGTGTTGATCGGCGACGTGGTGATCGGACCCGAGTCGAGCGTGTGGGCCACTACTGTCCTGCGGGGCGATTTCGGCACCATCACCGTGGGCGCTCGCTCGTCCGTGCAGGACGGGACGGTGATCCATGCCGGGCCGGGCTTCCCGACCACCATCGGCGACGGGTGTGTCGTCGGCCACATCGCCCACCTCGAGGGGTGTCGGTTGGAGGACAACGCGCAAGCCGGTTCGGGGAGCGTCATCCTCCATCACGCCGTGGTCGGGACCGGGGCCACCGTCGGCGCCAACGCGGTCGTGCCGAACAACATGGTGATCCCCCCGGGCGCTCTGGCGCTGGGCGTGCCGGCCAAGATCTTCGAAGGCCGCTCGGATCAGGTCATGATCGGGTTGTCGGCAGACAGCTACGTGGCCAACGGCAAGCGCTATCGAGAGACGCTGCGCCGGCTCGACTGAACGGCGAGTGTCGTCAACGGCCGCTGCTACTTCTTGGCGCTGCCATCCTGCAGGCTCCGGGGAAAGACGTCGGTGCCGAAGGGGAGCAACCCCTTGGCCGCGGCGAAACCGAGATGGCCCTCACCGTCGGCACCACCCTTGGTCAAGCCCAGAAGGTCCTCATAGCTGCGCAACGCCGAGTAGTGGTCGTACATGCCGGCGGTGTCCGTCGAGCCGGCGACGACGTACTTCGGATTGAGCAGGAGCGCACCGATCTGCCCACCCCCGGGTGCCTGGGAATCGGCCGTGTCGGCGGCATCGCCGGGTGCGTGCGTGTTCGGCCCCGAGACCTCGCCGCAGCAGGCCTGGGTCGCGTCGTCGCCCGCCACGTCGGCCTCGTCGAAGGTCACGACCAGCAGCATGTGACCGCTCCTGTAGGACGGGGAGCCGAGGATGAGGGGCACCCAGGCCTTGAGGAAGTCGTCCGCCCCGACCAACCCCCCGACGTCGGTGCCGACGCTGTTCGGACCGGCACACGTACCGTCGTGCCCGTCGTTGCAGAGGTTGGGCGTGATGAACCCGAAACGCGGCGTGGTCTTGACGCTGCGGAGGTCTCGAGCCAGGTGGCCCGCCGGCGACGGTGTCCCCTTGGGACCGAGGGATCCGAGCGGCACCACGTTGGCCGCACACAACGCAGCGTTGTCGATGATCGAGTGGAACCAGACGAAGGGGTTGTGCCGGCTCGTGTACTGATCGGTGCTGGTGGCCACCTCGGCCGTATCGGTCGCTCCCACGGACGGGTGGCCGCAGTCGGTGCCCCCCGTCGCATCCCGTGTCCCGCCGTCACGCGCCGGGGTGTTCCCCATGTCCTGCTCGTAGGCGCGCCAGGCGGCGACGTGGGTCGTCTTGTCGGGGGGATACTTGGCATCGAGCTGCGTGGCGATGGTCTGGACCGAGGCCGGGTACACGCAACCCGAACCATCGACCTGACCTGGGTTGACGGTTCGATTCGGATCGGGTGTTCCGGGCACGACGTTGGCGAAGGCAAAGCCGTTGTCGGCACAGTCGGCTTGGGTGTCCTCCGTGGGGGACTGGCCCGAGACCTGCGCGATGTAGTTGTCGAGGCTGTCATGACCGACGCCGTAATAGTTCTGCAGGAGCAGACCCTTCGGACGGAGGACGGTGTTGAGGTAGCGGGCCGGAGACTGGGCCCCGAACGTGGCGTCGTACCCCTCGTTCTCGAGCTCGATCACGAAGACGGAGTTGATCTTCCCGGGCGCCAGGGCGGCCCGCACGACCTTCGACGCCGACTGGGGCTCCGGACTCGAGGCTCCGGCCGGCGACGGTGCTGCGGCCGGAAGCATGGCGAGCAGAAGCATGGAGGCGGCGGCGGCGGCGGCGAACGGAAGGAAGCCGAGGGCGCGGCCTGTCCTGTCTGGGTGGATCTGGGATGGAGGCATCGCCGGCGGACCGTAGTACGAACCGGCGGTGGCTCAGGCGCGGGCGAAGCCGGCGATGTCCCGAGCCGTGTCCCGGCTGATGTCGGGGCAGGTGATGTTGAAGATCTCGGTGCCGTGCATCGTCCCCATCATCTGGCGACAACGAGCAGGCACGCCGGCCGCCATCAGGAGTCGGTAGAAGTTGATGCCCTCGTCACGTAATGGATCACACTCGTTCACATTGATCACGGTGGGCGGAAACCCCTTGACGTCCTCGACGCCGGCGAACGAGGGCCAGGCCAAGGGGTTGCCCTCCTCGAAGGCGTCGATGCCGTAGCCCATGGCACCTCGATTGTTGTGCAGGTTGAGCAGGACGCCTTCGTTCTCGTACGACGAGGGGCAGTCCTCTCGCGGCCACACGCCCGAGATGTAGGGGCACAGGGCGTAGAGGCCCTTGATGAGCCCGAGGTCGCCGTCGCGCGTGAGCGTCAGTCCGGTGGCCAGGGTGAGGTTGCCTCCGCCACTCTCGCCGGCCACCACGATCCGATCGGCGTCGAGGGCGAGCCGGGCGGCATTCGCCGCCACCCAGCGTAGCCCGGAGACGCAATCGTTGAGCCCGGCCGGGAACGGGGCGACCTCCGGTGCGCTGGAAGCCACCACGCAGTTGCGGAAATCGACCATGACGACGGCCACGCCGTTGGCCGCGATGAGCTTGGCCCAGCCGCGGTACATGCCGTCGAAACACGAGAACTGGGCCATGCCGCCGCCGTGGATGTAATAGACGCAGGGGAGCGCCTCCGTGGTCTCGGGTCTGGTGATGCGCAGGTTGATCGTGTTGCCGTCCGGAGTCGAGGTGAATTGCTCGGTCGTGATGGTCAACCCGGCCGAGGGAGCGCTCTCCTCGGTGTCGCAGGCGTCCTGGATGGCCCGGAAGGCCTCGATGGCGGCGAGCGCCTCGGGCGTGGTGCTCTCGGCGATGAGTGCGTCACGGCTGGCCACGTCGGGCTGCGGACGAAACGGCATGGCGGCGAGCATGCCGCGCAGACGAGGGTCGAGCCGGATGTCGTTGGCAATGTCGAGGACCATGGGTCCATTCGACCACATCGGCTCCTGGCACGCCGGGCCTCCGTGCGGTGTCCTGTCAGGCGGACGTCGAGTACACCCGGCGAGATCGCTTCGCCTCGTACATGGCCGCATCGGCCGCCTTGAGCAGGTCCTCGGCCGTGCAGTCGCGGCCGTCGCTCTTGGCCGCGCCGACACTGGCTCCGAAGCGGACGGACCCGAGGCCGAGCTCTGCGGTCACCGTGTCGATCGCCGAGTCGAGCCGGAGCCGGATCTGATCCTTCGTCAAGGCGTTGCTCCGCGGGCAGAGCAGGACGAATTCGTCGCCGCCGAACCGGGCCAGCGTGTCACCGGCCCGCAGCATGGAGACGAGCTCGTCGGCCAGGGCCTGGAGGAGTGCATCGCCCGCCCGGTGACCGAGTTCGTCGTTCACCGACTTGAAGCCGTCGAGGTCGATGAAGAACAGCGCGACGTCGCCGCCGTGGCGACGGGCCTGGTGCAACTCGTGCTCGAGTCGATCCATGAGGAGCGTGCGGTTGGGCAACCCGGTGAGGGGGTCGTGCAGGGCTCGGTGCGCTTCGAGCTCGAAGGAGAAGGAGTTGGCCAAGGAGGCGGCGATGAATCCACCCAGCAGCTCGAGGATGGCCATGTCGCCTTCGGTGAAGTGACCAGTCTCGGTCGACATGACCTTGAGAACGCCGAGCGTCAACCCGCGGTGCACCAGCGGCACCACGATCATCGATCGGACTCCGACGCGCTCGCACGATGCCCGGTCGACCCGTCCGTCCGTTTCGGTGTCCTCGCAGACGAGGGACACACCTTCACGCACGCACAACCCCGAGAGGCTGGCATCGATGTCCAGGCGGACGCCAAGGGAACCGGCTGCGACGCCGCTCACCGCCCGGTACACCATGGCGCCGCCTTCAATGAGCTCGACGACACCTCCATCGGCGTCGGTGACGACCTGGGCCCGCTCCGTCACGACGTCGAGGACACCCTCCGTGTCGAGCGTGGTGGCATTGATCAGGCGTTGCGTCTCGATGACGAAATGCAGGCGCTTGACCTCGTTTCCCCGTACTTCTGACGTCACCGTTGAATTTTCGGTGCGCCAGACGTCGGTCTTGAGGGGTGGGCTGGTGCATACTCCCTGTTCAGAAGGGGTGTCCACAGGTATGGCCACTGCCGACCCAGCTCTCGGCGGCCCGGATGGGTCGACTACGATCATCCCGGTCGTGAGGGCCACTCGAGCTCGTCGCCTGAAGCGAGGCGTCTCGAATGGTCGTGGTGATGCTCCGCAGTTGGCAGCGTCGCCCCCGAATCGGCAAACGGGCTGTGGCGCAGCTTGGTTAGCGCGCTTGACTGGGGGTCAAGAGGTCCCGGGTTCAAATCCCGGCAGCCCGACTCGAAAGTGCAGGTCAGAGGCCATCCTTGCCGGCCCTGTGGGAGTCGGGGACTCGCCCTCCCCGCGAAGTCCACGGGCGGCACAGAGTTCGGCGCCCCGACGTGATGGCGCAGCTTCGCTCCGCGACGCGACCGGGACCCTTGCGACACCCCGTGTGCCGACGAGGTCCGGAGGTCTGAGCACTGTGACGGCTCGACCAGGTCAACGGCGTCGTTGCCGAGACCACACCAGGGTCTAATCAGCCCACGCCTCGAGCAAATCGATGACGTCTTCCAGACGGAAATCATCCTGTCTGCGATAGGCGCGCAGCGAATCGGGGGACGATCGCAGACTCGACGCCATCGACGAAGCCACGTCAGGCCGCGCGGCCAAGACGCGCAAGGGAGACTGTTGGGTGCGGATCGTGAAGAGAATTCCGCCGGTGGCCGGGAGCGCACACAGGATCTGCCTCTCGCTTCGCAACCAAAGATCTTGCGGTTGAACGGGATCACCAACACCTGGTGGGTGTGGAACGTGGAGCTGTGGACTGGCGTGAATCAGCCAGTTGCGACGCCACGCATTCCGTCCGGGTGTCAGATGGTCGAGAAAACGATCGACGCGCTGAGCCAATTCCTCGCGGTAGTGAGGTACGGGTTCGTGCACACCGGTCATGGGCAATCCCAGCTTCTCGCTGGGAACCCAATGCGATGGGAAGCAGACAACACCTGCGCCGAACCGCCACCCCTCTCCTGATCGAACTAAAACGATCAGATCCTCTTGAACTCGGAGGGCGGCGCTTTCGAGCGGGAGGAAATTGCCGATGGGGTTCGCACCGCGAAGCCCGGACGAAACCAGTTGGGCCGCTTCCGCTGCCGCGTCGGCCGCTTCGGGCAAGCTCACCGATACAGCCTCGCGTGCGTTGGCCAAGAGCCACTGCTTTTCGGCCAGATAGGCCGAATGCAGATCGTCCTCGATGAGCAGTGGTCCCTCACGTAGCGCCCGCGTCCCCATGGACAGCCACGGCGGGCCTGGCCGGAACGACAATTCGTCGATCCATAGAGGTACTTGGTCGAAGGTTGCGTCCACCGCGCACTGTCCAGTCACGGGACCCTCCCCAATGAGTCAACCGGAAAGAGGACACGCACGATTCGATACCTTGCCACAGGGGCGGAGTGGCCCGGGGTTCGGTCTGCCTCCAGCGACCTTGCATCAAGTCGGGATAGAACGGTCTCATGAGCGGCGCGAGTGTCTCCACGGAAAGCCTCCAGCGGAACCGAAGAGGGCGTACCATCTGCCGGGTTGGTGGGACACGCACATGAACCCGGCCACTGGGCACCTACTAGGCCTCAATGGCGGATCGAGCGCCGGGAAGACGACGCTCGCTCGGAAGCTCCAGTCGAGCCTCGATGGCTCATGGCTTCTCCTGGGCATCGACCTGCTGATGTGGACGCTGCCTGCCGAGATGGTCGGTGACCCGAGCGGGATCAAGATCATCGACGGAGAGATCCGGCGCGGAGCTGACTTCATGAGGCTGTACACGGCATTCCAGCACGCCGTCGCCAGCCTCGTCTCCACTGGAATCGATGTGATCCTGGACGAAGTCCTGCTCGAGGGCATCGATGACCAAGACCGCTGGAGTGAAGCACTGGGCGACCTTCCCGTGTCCTGGGTGGCCGTGCACTGTGATCCCGACACGGCGGCGATGAGGGAACACGAGCGGGGTGACCGGCCACCGGGCATCGCTCGAAAGCAGGCGCTATCCGTACACCGTGGTGTCCGCTACGACATCGAGCTGGACACCAGCGCCATGAGCGTCGTGGATTCGGTCACACTGCTCGCAGACGATATCCATCATCGATGGTCGGTTTCGTCCGCACGACACGCGGATGCCCCACTCGGATTGCCGGCACTCTCGGCTTGGAGCCTAGATGCCACTCGTAGGTTGGCTCCCTGGGAGGGCCGGAGCCCGCTCCCATGAACACACAGGGGACCGCCTCTACTTGCTACTGCCGCCTTCCGCTGGATCATGCAAATGTTCTGATGCCCCGAAAGACCGGATCGCCAACACCCTGCCGCAGCGGGTCGAAGACCGGGACGAATTCGGTCAGGATGACACCGTGGCGTGGAAGGTAAGTCGTGCGCTGCTGGAACGCCACAGCGACCCCGAGTACCGCCTCGACGAAGAGCCACTCGTCGAAGTCTTCGAACGTCGCGGCATCCTGGTCGAGCGTTTTATCGAAAAGGACATGGTTCGAGGTCGGATCGCACTGGACACGACAACGTTCGTGGCTGGCGCACTCCCGTCCGTGATCGCGTCGTTGCGCCAGATCGGAGCCGCGCCACCAGGGACGTTCGACTACCCCGAGAACCTTCGAGAGTTCCTTCATCGTCGCGTCTGGGGCGCCGATCTGGGATGGGTTCGGCGTCACATCGAATCGGGCGGCGAACCCTTGTTCATCAAGCCCTGCATGAGGAAGCGGTTCACCGGCCGAGTCGTTCGCGACAGCGGCGACCTCTACGGCCTGGCATCGTTTTCGACGTCGACGTCTCTGTGGTGCAGTGAGGTCGTGGCCTTTGTCGGTGAGCACAGGGTGTTCGTAACTGAAGGCGCGGTCGTCGGCCTCGTTCACTACGCGGGCGACCCGGAGAAGAAGCCATCTCAGGACCTGATCGATGCGTGCCGCGAGCGGCTGGTGCCCATCGCCGGATATGCCGTCGACGCGGGAGTCCTCGATGATGGCACCACGGCCTTGGTGGAGGTCAACGATGGGTTCTCGCTCGGTCGTTACGGTCTCGACTCCGATGCCTACGCAGACCTGCTCTTGGCACGCTGGGGTCAACTGCTCTCCAGGCCTGGAGGTGGCCATCCGTGAGCACTCAGCGGCGAGTGGTATCCGGGGATCGCGTCGGTCCGCGCAATGAGGTCACCGAGGCCGGCCAAAGGTTCTGGGCGTCCGTTCAGGCCCACCGTCCCGAGTGTCCATGCTCTAATGAGCCATGTTCTACATCCTGATTTTCAGTCTCCTGGCAGTTGTCTTAGTAGTCGGGGGTATCACCACCATGACCCGGCGGCGCAAGAACCTGGAACGCGAGGAAGCGCACACGACCCATGGTGATGCCAGTCGTCGTAATCGAAAGGCTAAACGGAGCCAGTCTCAACACGACAGACGCAAGCGCCATTAGCGAACGTCAAGCCATCGTGGACTGACCCAGATGGCCGGTGACCGACGTCCCAGCTTTACGGTTAGCTGCGCCGAGCGCAGACGAGGTCCGAAGTGCCAGTGAAGACGACCACCCCGGTGCCGTCAGCAATGTCGGTCAGATCGAATTCCAGCTGACGTCTCAGTTGGGCTGCACCGGCTGGGGGAAGCAGGTCGGGGAGATAAGTCAGAAACACCGAATCAACGGTCTCTTCAATCGTCATTTGCTTTGTGACTGAGATCGACCGTACCGACACCGACGTGAAACCAGCATCAGCCAGAACAACCGCGAGGTCCCCGGGATCCACTGCTCGGTCGTCTTGTATCGCCGGAACGTCGACAGGGAAGTTGGTAGTGACCTTTCGCCACGCAGCGCGAAACACCGAGATTGGTCCATCCTCTTCGGAGCCTGATGCGGGAACAACACACGCGAGCACGCCATCTGGGCGAAGGACGCGACCGATTTCCAACAGGACCGTTTCGAGCGGCTGGAGGAGCATCAGTGCGTAGTGACAGACAACAGCACCGAGTGAGGAAGTGGCGATCGGCAGCGAAACCGCATCTGCTCGAATCAGAGGCGCTCCCCGTCCTAGACGGTGTGAGGCGGCCTTCAGCTCGCCAATGTTCCGATCCGCCCCGAGGCAATTCCGATCCGTCCGGAGCACTTCGAGGAGGTAGCCGTCCCCGCACGCCAGATCGAGGACGGGTTCGCTTTGGCGGGGGAGCGCCTCTGCAAGCACCTCGTAGGTATTCAGGCCATTGTCATCAGTCATTGGGGTAAACATCGCCGACGTGGCCCCGGGGTGACGATCGTGCCAGTCCTGCAGGTACGCAGCCCCACCAGCGGTCCCGTTGTCCATCCGAAAATTTGATTGCCAACTGCATGGAGTGTCAACTCGGCCTTCACCACTAGTCCATGCCCCGGTGGGCCGGGCCGGCGCCAAGCTTTAGATGACCTGGACCAAGGCTCCTGTCGTGGCGTCGAGCTCAGTGACCGAATTGGAACGCGTCGGCCGAGCGGGAACAGCCATCGGGCATGTGGAACGATGATCCCAGCGACCTGCGCCGCAGCGTTGCTCACAGAATGCGCGAGAACGGAGAGTGGCATGGCTGAACCTGTTCCGGTAACCGACTTGAGCGCCTTCAGCAGTCCGAACGCAACGCCGACGGAGTGGTCTCAGGCTCAAGATGAGCTGGCGGACGCAGAGGTGTACTGGCTCTCGACCGTTCGCCCAGACGGCCGCCCACACGTCACGCCGTTGTTGGGAATCTGGCTCGAAGGCGCTCTGTATTTCTGCACCGGTCCGGACGAGAGAAAGGCGAAGAACCTTTCAGCCAACAGTCATTGCATCCTTACGACGGGGCAGAGCACCCTCGACGGCCTCGATCTCGTGATTGAAGGAACGGCCGAAGCCGTGAGCGACCATTTCGACCTTGAGCGTGTCGCCGACACCTACGAGGCGAAGTACGGACCGCATTTCATGGAACCGGATGGAACCTGGGCCGGCCTGGGCGACGCCATTCGGCGAGCAGAGGTTCTGGTCTATCGCGTGGCACCTCAGATCGGTTTTGGATTTGGCAAAGGCGGAACATACAGCCAGACACGCTGGAGATTTTGAATCTGCCCTGCTCACACTCGGGGAGGATCGAATAACTCGGCACCGCCGAGGGCGGCCATCGGATCGCCGTCGTCGCGCCTCCTGGGAGCCTGCCTCTTCGAGCTTGGCGAGACCATCTGGTTGGACCTACGGAACCGGGGTTGGGCCATCCGTGCCGTGGGACGGACACGAACTGGCCCCGCTGAGCGCCAGCGGGGCCAGTTCGACTGTCACGAAGGCCAGTGGCTGTTCAGCAGCCCAGCGCTCCCTTGATCAGTTCGCCCGAGGAGCCGACGCCGGTGCCGCCGAATGATCCCGTGAACTGCTTGGGCGTCGCCGTGGGGGTGTAGGTGCCGTGGAACTTCAGACCCGCGTCGTTGCCGGCAGTCCACTTCAGCTTGATTGTGTGCACGCCACCACTCCAGGTGCCGCTGTCCCCGTAATCGTCCGAGACGAAGGTGCCATTCGAGGCGAAGACGTCCTGTTCGCACCCGCCTTCGTTCGTTTCGATCGTCCAGGTCGCGCCATTTTGGATGTGGAGCGATGCCGGAGTCACGGCTGAGGCCGTTCCGACCCCCACCAATCCGACACCCGCCGCCATGGCAAGACCAGCTGTGATCGCTGCCGCCCGCCTCAACATCATTGTGATTCCTCCTTGTCGCGCGCAGGACCGTCGTTCACTCTCTGAGAACAACCCAGGTCGCAGGACCGACGCCCCTACTGCTTCCGCTCTGTCGTGCCCATCTTCTGACCACGATGTTGCAAAGAGCTTGCAATCATGTGCGCGCGACCGCGCTCAATCCCAGGCTAGATAGAGAACAACCTGGCTTCCCGGTCCGGCGATGTGCACGTGGACTGGTTCGCCCGGTGTCACAGCCCCAGCACACTCCTGCAGTTCCGTCGGGAAGTCACACGAGGTCGAGACGCTGAGGGTTCGCCCTCCTTGCGTGAGAGCGAGCGAGTATCCCGGGGCCGGGGTGACGAGACCGGCGGGCGACACCGATGCTCCGGTCGTTGTCGATCGAGGCGTGTAGGTGACCGAGAGGCTCGTTGACGCACTGCTCGGCGGAATCACCTCGACGAAGGTGTCGGCAGCGTCGTAGTCGACGGTCAGCGTCAGCGCGACCGGTGTGCTTCCCGTGGATCTGATGGCGACTGCAACATGGGTATTACCATCGGTCGGCGGTAACGTGGCCGTACCGGCCGGCATGGCAAGACAGCTCGTGAATTTGAAGAAAGAAGGCCAAGAAGAGTCGGTCAAGCCACCGTCCAGACCAGCAGGACAGACCTCGAGCGATGCGGCGGCGTTCGCCTGGAGCATGACAGGGGCCGTGGTCGGGTGCAGCCCGATCGTGAGCCAGTTACCCCCCACCAAGGTGACGTCCGAGACGGCGAAGGACCTCGGTCCGATCGCCGGAACGGTCGTGGGCGGGGAAGGGTGCGATGTCGTCGTCGCGGCAGGCGTCGGCGACATCGTGGTCGACGAGGTTGCTTTCTGCCCGGTGGCACGTTCGGTCCGGTCGCTGGTGCAGCCAGCCGTTGCCAAGACGACGACCGCCACGACGATGAATGATCTCCGTCTCATCAGGACACCGAATGCTACGACCGTGGGTGGGCCCACGACCCACGCCGTGCGGGCAAGGGTCCTTCACGGGAGTGACCTCGTCCGACCAGCGAGGGCGGCCGCTGGCGCCAGGCCTTCGTCGATGTACGGACTGCAGGGGACGCCTGGAAGCACGTCCGCTCAGTCGTACACGTTGTACGTCACCGTCCGCGACGCAAGGTTGGACGTGTCCTGCGTGAAGACGAAACTCTCGACGGAGTGCTTCCCGGCAACGACTCCTTGCCTGCCACCCTTCGCCGCCCGTGCAGCCGCTCATCGGCTGCACGGGCGGCAGCGAGCAGCGGCTCGGTCGATCAACCGACAACCCGACGGAACACCTGGAAAGCTGCGAATCGGCTGGGTGTCTTCTTCGGCACCCCGACTCTCGAATTATCGATGCACGGCCATGCGACATCGCAATCGAATCCGGGTCCTTCGTTCGGCCAGCCGCCCACGCAGCGACTAGAACGCCGTGATCTCCAGCTCCTGGTGGAAGTGCTGGAAGGGCGAGCCCGGTCGGTACTCGACGGGGACATCGTCGATCGACTGGTACGCGACGACGTCGAACACGTTGGAAGAGCGGATGTCTTCCTCGACGGCGACCCCACACAGCCGCATCTCTTCGGCTGTATCGAAACAATTCTCCAGGAGCACGATTTCGTCTCGCAACTCTTCGTAGCGTTGGCGGGATACGCGACCCAGCAACGTGTACTGGCAGCCACTCGGCGAGGAGCCGACGAGGCGGCCGATCATGGCGTGATGCCGGCCATCATCGATGCAGTAGAGCGTGTAGTCGTCCGCCTCCAGGCATTCGCGGATGCGATCGTGTCGCTCGTGGGCGGCCAAGAGGTGCCACTGGGTGTGGCGGCGCTCCTTCATGGCCCACAGGGGGGCTGACGGGATGGTGTGTTCTGGCTCGTCTTCTTCCAGTGGGGTCGACACGTCGTGGCCGACCAATGGTCCGGGGGCGATGACCATGCCGGATCCGGTGATGATGTCGCCCGGCTTGGGTGGACCCGACGAGGCCGGGGCCGCTACTCCCCACTCGTGGTCCTCCTCACCGGCTTGCTTGTCGCCCTGACCTGTCATGGATACCCTCCCGTCGTACGGCGTTCGGTTCGGACCTGGACCCTAATGGCCGGTCTCCCCACCCATGGGACATCGCGCCGATCGCTCGGGTGGGGGACCGACGCGGCGGCTCACCCGGCGGTGCCCTGGGCGCACGTGGAGGCCAACTCGGACTTCTGCAACGAATTCAGGCCATGGGTCGAAAGGGACTGGTCGAGGAGGCGCACGTCGCTCCGTAGGGTCTCTACGTCGCTCCAGCCCACGTCGCCGTACTCGTAACCCTGCGTGTAGGCGGCCTTCGACGGGCTGTCGTCGGTACTGGTGGGCACACCTGGGATCGGCTCGATCCCGGTGTCCTCGTTCCAGTCGTCCCACGAAGTGACCATGACCACGGGGAGGGATGGGTCGACTTCTGGAAGGGCGACGCACTTGAAGAAATGGTCGAGCGTGGAGGACGGACCGGCTGCGGGCATCCACTGACGCGGCAGCACTGGGTGATTCGTCGGCAATCGGAAACCGCGGTCGTTGAATCCAGGGACGACGTCCGGGATGACCGGAACCGTGTTGTCCGTAGCGTCGCGGTAGGTGGTGAGCAGGGACCGTTGATCTGCTGCGATATTTGTCGTCCCGGGGTAGCCGGTGGAATCGGCGGCCGGACCGAACATCGATTCCGGATCCCCGTAGTAGAGGATGTAGGACGTCACCGCATCGAATTGCTCGATCCTCTGGACCTGCGGCGCTGTGGTCAAGACGGGCCCAGCCGGCGACTGGTCTTGCGGCGTCACCCTCCAGTAAACCTCGTCGCCGATGAAGTACGGATCACCGAATCCGTGCTGTTCGAGATAACCCCTCGCACCCCGCATCATTGCGGCCACGTCCCCGGTCAGAGTACGGGTGAGATACAAGAAGACCACAGGCCTGCCACCAATGCGGAGGTAGGAAGGATTGCTGAAGTAGCGCTTGGCGAACGACAACATGTCTGAGTCGAAGTGCAGCTGCATCTGCACCGTGACTGGCGTGGCCTCGTACGGTGGATCGAAACCGAGATTCCAAGTCTCGTAGAACATTGCGAACTTCATTTCGCTCAGATCCGCTGCGGCCAGAAAATCCTTCATCGCGGCGTCGGCCTGCTCGTAGTCGCGCCCCGAGTAGCCCGGGTCATTCGGCCACCAGTCGATGGCAAAGAAGTTGATACCGGCCCTTCGAGCGTTCTTGATGTCGCGCTCGGCCGTTCGGGGGCTCGAGGAGTTCACGAGGGATGCCGGCGGAGCTTGCGGCGGGACGAGGTGCTCGCGCAGGGTGCCCGTTTCCATGTTTTCCGGGTTCCACAGGTAGTAGTAGGCACCGACGAGGGGGTGGCGGAGCAAGGGCGTTCTCGCCGTCGAAGCGGCGACGCTGATCGGCGTGGCCAGGAGGGTGGATGCGGCCAGACACGCCACGGCAACCCATCGGCGCAAGTGGACCGTGGGCACGCAGCGAGCATATGAGAGGAGTGGGGCCAAGAGGGGGAGTCCCGCCGCCCTCGGCCCACGAGGTGGCGGGGCCGTAAGCTCTGGCGCCGTGAGCTCATCGCCCTTCAACCCGGACCTCCGTCGGATCGCCACCTTGCTGCCGCGAGGAGGGATCGGCCGACGGGTCCTGCCCGTGATGCGTCGTTGCGAACCGCTCCTGACGAGGCGGCGAGACCCCGCCGGCGTCAAGACGGAACAAATCGGTGACATCACGATTCGCTTGCACACGCCACGCGGCGGTCTTGCGGCCCCAGCTCCGGCCATCCTTTGGATCCACGGCGGAGGCTATGTGATGGGGAGTCCCGCCCAGGACGATGCCCTCTGTCGGATACTGGCCCAGCGGCTCGGTGCTCTGGTCGGAGCCGTCGCGTATCGACGGGCGCCTGAACATCGATACCCTACGCCCCTGTACGACTGTCACGACGGCCTCGAATGGCTGGCCAAGCGCAGCGACGTCGACGCATCGCGCCTGGCCATCGGAGGTGCCAGCGCAGGAGGTGGACTGGCGGCAGCGTTGGCCCTCCTCGCCCGGGAGCGAGGGACTGTCGATCCCGTGTTCCAGCTTCTCTCGTACCCGATGCTCGACGATCGCACCGTACTGCGCACGGACATCGACGAGCGCCACTTCCGGCTCTGGAACAATGCAGCCAACCGTTACGGCTGGCAGGCGTATCTCGGCCGCGAGCCTGGCTCTGCCGGCGTCGACCCCTTGGCTGCACCGTCGCGCAGTGACGATCTCTCGAAACTCCCCCCGGCCTGGATCGGCGTCGGTAGTCTCGACCTGTTTCACGACGAGGATGTCGCGTATGCGGCACGCCTGCGGGAGGCAGGGGTGCCGTGCCAGGTCGATGTGGTGGAAGGAGCGTTTCACGGTTTCGACTCCGTCGCGCCCAAGGCGGAAGTGACCCGGGCGTTCCGAGAGTCTCAAGTCCGTGCTCTGGCACCGGCGCTCGGCGTACGCGTCTGAACAGCGAGCGGACTCGTTGGGACGCCGTTGACGAAGCCATGCACGGGATCGGGAAAATAGGCCTTATGCCCCTCTGAGGAGCGGCGGCAAAATGTTACGTTGCCCCCGGGCTGATCAGGTTCCACGCAAAGAGGGGGGCAAGCGGAAGCGTGATGCAGCATGCACATGGCGCGCGCGCCATTCCATCCACGCTCGTCCGTCTCGCTCTGGCCACGGCCGCGCTTGTCGGGACCTCCTTCGCCGTGATCGGGATGTCTGCACCCGTGAGCGCCGCAGGGCTGCTGCCGCCGTCGAACCCCTCGGTCAGCGTGCCACCCCAGGTGATGCCGGCGTGCTCGCTGACGCCCGTCGACGACACCACGACTGGTTGTATCAACTCGGTAGTGCACAACATCAACTACGCACGGCATCTCGAAGGACTGGGACCTCTGGTCCTGCCGAGCAGTTACGCCAGCGACTCGGTTCCGCTACAGCAACTGATCCTCACCGACGAGGAGCGCGGCGATCGGGGGCTTCCGGAATTCTCGGGTCTCGACCCGGCGCTGAACGCGGTTGCCGCGAGCGCTGCCGCCGGAAATGCGGATCCGTCCCCTCCGAGCGGATACCCATTTAGTTCGGCCGGCTCCATCTTTGCCCAGGACTACACACCGCTCGGGGCCGACTACGCCTGGATGTACGACGACGGATATGGCGGAACCAATCTCGATTGCGCCACTCCGTCGGATCCGGGTTGTTGGGGACACCGGGACAACATCTTGGGGAGCTGGATCACCGATGGCACCCATACCGCCATGATGGGGGACGGCAATACACCGTCTGGTCAGTACGCCGAGATCTTCGCCAACCAGGACGACCCGCCGGACGCCACCATCGACGACATCACCACCAGCTCGTTACCCACGCCTGCGACCGCGTCGGCACCAGATGTCGTCCAGGTGCTACCGGCCTCGTCGTCGAACACCCGGGCAGGAACGCCGGTCACCATCGAGGGCAACTACTTCGGCACGTCGCCCAAGGTCTTCTTCGGCGGCATTGCGGCCACGAACGTCACCGTCGACTGGGACGGACAGCTGACCGCAGACGCACCGGCCGACCCTGCGGGGAGCGGCGCTGACAAAGTCGTGGTCACGGTGACAACGGTGACGGGTTCGTCGAGCGCCGTCGGAGTCCAGGCCGTCAACCAGTTCACCTATGCCCCGACGAGCGCGCCCACCGTCACTTCGGTGTCACCAACGTCGGGGGCACAGACCCCATCGGGCAGCGTGGTCATCCACGGCTCGAACTTCTACGACGGCGGCGTCACGCCAATCGTCGACTTCGGGTCGGTGGCCAGTATCGGGTCGATGAGCTACAGCGCCAATCAGATCACGACCACCATTCCGCCCGCCATCAACCCCGGCACTGTCGACATCACGGTCACCACACCGGCGGGAACCAGCAAGATCTCTTCCGGCGACCTGTTCACCTACTCGGGCAGCGGCCTCTCGAGCGCCCCCGCAATCACGAGTGCGAGCTCGACCACCTTCAACGCCAGCACGGCAGGTCTCTTCACGATTGCCACAACCGGCACCCCGGCGGTGAGCACTATTGCTGACGCCCCCTTCAGCGGTTGTACACCCTCGACTCTGCCCTCGGATCTCTCCTTGAGCTACACCGGCGGAAGCACGGCCACGATCGCCGGGACGACGAAGGCGGGTGACGGAGGCGTCTACACGATCTGCCTGGTGGCCTCCAACGGCGTGACCCCAACGGCACATCAGAACTTCACCTTGACAGTGAATGCGCCATCGACCTCCACACCGCCGACCACGCCGCCGACCACGCCTCCTCCGGCCACGCACGGCTACTGGCTGGTGGGCTCCGACGGCGGGATCTTCAGCTTCGGCTCGGCCGGGTTCCATGGTTCGACGGGCTCGCTCGTGCTGCAACGGCCCGTCGTCGGAATCACCCCCACCGCCGATCGCTCCGGATACTGGTTGGTTGCCTCCGACGGTGGAATTTTCGCGTTCGGCGACGCCGGGTACCACGGCTCGATCCCGGGCGCCGGTTTGAGCCCGGCCGGGTCCGGAGGCGTGCACAGCCTCAATGCACCGATCGTGGGCATGGTCCCGTCCGCTGACGGCGGCGGATATTTCATGGTGGCGTCCGACGGCGGGGTCTTCGCATTCGGCGACGCCAGGTTCGAGGGTTCGTGTCCAGGGATCGGCGGCTGTCGTGGCAGCGCGGTCGCTGTGATGCCCGATGCCACGGGGAACGGCTACTGGGTCGTGACGTCGTCGGGTGCCGTCTATCCCTTCGGCGACGCCGCCGACTACGGCCAGCCGGGAGCCGGCACACCCGTCTCGGCCGCCGTGGCCACACCCAGTGGACATGGGTATTGGATCCTCAACACGAGCGGTCAGGTCTACGCCTACGGCGACGCCCAGTCGATGGGCGGTGCGCCCGCGGGGGCCGCCGGGGGCTTGGACCCGGCGTCGGCCATCTTCGACACCTCCGACGGCGATGGCTATTGGATCGTCACCGGACAGGGCAAGGTCTACGCGTTCGGCGACGCCCCGAACGACGGCGACATGTCGGCCACCCATCTCAACGGGCCGATCGTCGCGGCATCGGGCTCGTAAGCAGACCTGCTGGAGGGCTACGTCAGGGGCAACCGGCCTCTATGGTGGGGACGACGGGACGACCCCACCAGGGAGGAAATATGGGCATCTTCCAGCGGGCGCACGACATCGTGCAGGCCAAGACGAACAAGGCGCTCGACGCGGCTGAGAAGCCTGATGAGATGCTCGACCTCTCTTACGAGAAGATGCTCGAGCAGATCACCCAGGTGCGGCGGGCGTTGGTCGACATCGCCGCCTCGCGTAAGCGCCTCGAGCTCCAGGAGCAGCAGTTCCAACACACGATCGATCACCTCCAGGAACAGGCCAAGCAGGCGCTCCAGGCCAATCGCGAGGACTTGGCCAAAGAGGCGCTGTCGCGCAAGGCGGCGGCCCAGCAACAGATCGACGAGATGGAGCCGCAGCGCCATCAGCTCGAAGAAGAGGAGCAAAAGCTCACCCAGACGCTCGACGTGCTCCAGAAGCGAGTCAACGACTTCCGCACGCAGAAGGAGACGCTCAAGGCCCAATACACTGCGGCGAAGGCCATCTCGTCGGTCGACGAGAGCACCGCGGGTATCTCCAAGTCCTTCAATGACTCCGGCGCGGCACTCCAGCGCGCTCAGGACAAGATCTCCACGATGCAGGCGCGCTCGGGCGCGCTCGACGAGCTGCTCGAGTCCGGGGTGCTCGAGGACGTCGGCGGCGGGACCGACGACATCCAGAAGGAGCTCGACAAGGTCGGGAGTGACGCCCAGGTCGACAACGAGCTGGCCGCCCTCAAGGCACAGCTCGGAACCGGGGCAGCAACAGCGCCCGAACCCGACGCCATCGCCGCGGCGCCCGAGAGCGACGGGACCAGCCCCGCGTCCTAAGAAGCCGGGGCTCCGTCCGAACCCACGAACGCTGCCACCGCGAGCGCCAAGTCCTGGCCCCGGTCCTCTTGGAGAAAGTGGCCGGCATCGCGGATGGTCGGATGCACCAGGCCGGCGGCCCCCGGCATCCAGTCCTGGAACACCTCTGCCCACCCTCCGGTCCCCGGGTCGCCGTCGGAGAAGGCCGTGAGGAACGGCCCGTTCCATTCCTGCAGGGCGCGGCGCGTGCGGCGGTTGATGCGGGCACAGGCGCTGCCGCGGCGTCGTTGCCATGAGCAGCGGCAGCTGACGCGGGCCGGCGGCGAACGTCTCGTCCGGGAACGGCGCGTCGTAGGCGGCCAGGTCCGCTTCGGCGACGTCGGAGTGTGTGGCGCCCTGGACGAAGAGGCTTGGTTGCAGCGCCTCGAGCTCTTGGGTCAGGCGCTGGTAGTCGAGCAGCATCTGGTCGACCGTGACGCTGCCGTCCCCGTTGTCGTGGACGGGCCACGTCAGGCGGCCGGCCAACGAGGTTTCCGCCGTATGGAGCACAGTGTTCGCGGCCACGACGCGCCGGGCCAGCGTCGGACGAGCCGCCAGCGCCCCGAGGCCGATGGGTCCACCCCAATCCTGCACGAGCAGAGTGGTGTCGCCCAATCCGACGGCGTCGACGAACTGGGCCATCCACTCGATGTGGGCGGCAACCGAGTGGGCCGTCCGTCGAGCCGGCTTGTCCGAGCGACCGAAACCGATGAGGTCGGGCGCCACCGCCCGCAGGCCGAGATCCACCAGGTGCGTGATCACCTTCCGGTAGAGGTAGGACCAGGTCGGCTGTCCGTGCAGCATAAGCACGGTGTCGCCCGGCGGGCCTTCGTCGACATAGTGCATGCGCAGTCCGTCCGGCAGGGTCACGAAACGGCTCTCGAAGGGGTACCCGGGCAGGTCGGTGAACCGTCCGTCCGGCGTGCGCACGATGTCCACGTCCCTCAGTGTGTCCCAACCTGGCGCGACCGGCGCCGGGGCTGCTGGACTCGGGGCCGATGAGCAACGACGTCGTGGTGGTCGGGGGCGGTCTGGTCGGTCTGACCTTGGCCTACGAATTGGCGACGTGTGGGGCCGCCGTCACCGTCATCGATGCGGGACTCCCCGGCAGGGCGACGGCCGCTGGGGCCGGGATCCTGTCGCCCGTCACCAGCATGGAGGGGGACCCCGGCCTGTGGCCGTTCCTGGCCAGTTGCGGCGCCCACTACCCCGACCTCCTGGCCCGGCTCGAGGCAGACGGTGCCGAGACGGGCCCCGCCGGCTACGGGGTCTGCGGCATCCTCTCGCTGAGCCTTCGGCCACACGAGGACGATTGGTATGCACCCTTCGCCTCCATGGTCCTCGAGCGCTCCCCGGGGCAGGTCCACGACATCGCGCCGGTCGACGCCGTCGCGCTCTTCCCACCGCTGGGCCAGGTCCACCGGGTCCTGCACGCCCCCGGTTCGGCCCGAGTCGACGGACGGGGCATGGCGGCGGCGGTTCACCAGGCGGCCGAGAAGCGCGGGGTCCGCTTCCTCGAGGGTTCCGTATCCGGGATCGGCCGAGCCGGCGCCCGGCACGCATCGTCGGTCGTCGTGGATGGCCACGGCGCGGTGCACGGCGATGCCGTGGCCGTAGCCGGTGGAGCCTGGACGTCGGCCATGGGGGAGTGGCTCGGCTGCGCGTTGCCGGTGGGTCCGACCAAGGGCCAGATCGTTCATCTGGGCGTCGACGACGAGACGGGGCGCTGGCCCATCGTGCAGCCGCTCCTCACGCATTACCTGGTCCCGTGGCCGGGCGGACGGGTGGCCTGCGGCGGCACGTTCGAGGCCGACGCCGGCTTCTCGGTGTCGGTCACCGCGGCCGGGCTCCACGAACTGCTCCGAGAATGCCTCTCGGTGGCGCCCGGCTTGTCCGGTTCCTCGTACCTCGAGACACGGGTCGGGCTCCGACCGACGACACCCGACGACCATGCCGTGGTCGGGCCGGTGCCGGGCTGGGACAACGTGTTCGTGGCGTCGGGACATGGGGCCAACGGGCTCCTGCAGGGCCCGTACTCGGCCCGAGTCCTGGCCCGTGCCATCGCCGGGTCACCCCTCTCGCCCGCAGAGGCCCCGCTCCCAGCAGGTTTCAGACCGTCACGCTTCACCTGAGGAGGGATCCCACCTCGGCACGATCAGGTCCATGAGAATCAAGACCGTGCTGCGAGGAACCATCCATCGTCGGGATCAGCAGGACCAGGCAGCGACGGTCGAGAGCGTCGAAGCCGCGCTGGCCGGCCACGACGGCTTCTGGCTCGATCTCGACGACGAAGCGAAGGACGGCAGCGTGGCCGACCTCCTGACGCAGCAATTCCAGTTTCACCCTTTGGCCGTCGAGGCGTCGCAAAAGTTCGACCAGCGGCCACGCATGGACGACTACGACAACTTCGTCTATCTGGTGGCGCGGGGGGCCGACCCCGACCACAAGGGCAATGCCGAGGTGCACTGTTTCTGGACCGACCGGTATGTCGTCACGGTCCATCGAGGGAGCTGCCCGGCCATAGCGGACGTCCACGAGCGCCTCTTGCGAGCCCACCACGCACAGGACGTCGCATCACCGCAGCTGGTGATCGTGTATTTCGTGCTCAATGCGCTGGCCGACAGCTTCTTCCCCTACCTGTCGGCTTTCGACGACCGCATCGACGCCCTCGAGGACGACATCCTCAAGGCACCCACCGAAGCCCAGCTCGGTGAGCTCTTCGGCATGAAGCGCACCCTGATGAACATGCGCAAGGTGGTGGCGCCGCAGCGTGATCTCATGGCCAGCATCAACGGAGGTCTGGCCGACGTCCCGGGCATGACCGACGAGGCGGGCCGATACTTCCGGGACCTCTACGACCACATGATCCGCCTGGCCGACTACATCGACAACTACCGGGACCTGTTGTCGAGCGTGATGGACACGCACCTCTCGACCGTGTCGAACCGCTTGAACGTCGTGATGAAGCAGCTGACGGTCATCGCCACCGTGTTCCTACCACTGAGCTTCCTGACCGGCTTCTTCGGGCAGAACTTCGCCGCGATGGTCCATTTCATCGCGCCCGGCTGGACCTTCTGGGTGCTCGGCATCGGCAGCGAGCTGGCCGCCGTGACGATTCTCTACGTCTTGTTCCGCCGACGCGGGTGGCTCGGCGGCCCGACCGTCTGAGACGGCCGGGCCGCACGAAGCACCGTGTGGACTACGAGGTGCAGAGGCCCGTCGGATTCGAGTCGTTGGCCGGCGAGCAGGTGTTCCCGTGGAAGGTGTTGCTGGTTCCCGCGTCCTGCAGGTCGAAGTTCAGGTTCTTCTTCACGATGTTGGTGTCGAAGGTGTTCGACGACGACTCCGTGTCGGCCTGGATCCCGTCCTGGGTGTTCTTGTTCGCCGTGTTGTTCGACACCGTGTTGCCCGTGCTGTCCGTCGAGACCGCACTACCGGGGCCCCCGATGTAGATGCCATCGCCGCCGTTCTTGTTGGCGATGTTGTTCTCGACCGTGGCACCACTCACGCTCCACAGGGAGATGCCGGTCGCCGTCCCGTTCGAGGCGGTGTTGTGCGAGATGGTGATCGGGTTCGACGTGCTGTCGACGTAGATGCCGTAGCCGGCACTGACGCCGCCCGGCGTGGCGTGGGACGTGTTGTTGCCCGTCACCGTCCAGGTGCCCGCGACCGGACCGGACCCGTCACTGCACAGGTAGGCGTCGATGTCGCTGGCCGAAACGGTGTTGTTGGTCACCGTGAGGGACCCGAGGTCACACAGGAGGAGGCCGGTGGCCTCCGTACTGTTGCCCGTGTACGAGTCGGCACTCACCGTGTCCGTGCTGATCGTGCCGGCTGCGGCGCCGTAGTACTGGATCCCGTTCTGGGCGATGAGACCCGTCGGACCGATGCCCGTGACGACGGACCCCGTGACGGAGCAGGTCGTGCCGGCGTCGTCGCAGGTGATCCCGTTCTTGTCGTAGGCCGTGACCGAGTCGTCGCTCATGGTGACGTTGGAGGTGGCGCTGCCGTCCGAGTCGACGTAGACGCCAAGACCGTCCTGGCAACCGAACAGGCTCTGGGGCAGCTCGATGTCGGTCACCTTGACGTTTGTCAGGGCACCCGAAGCGTCGTGGTAGTACACGCCGACATAGTCGACACCGCATCCGGAGAACGAGTTCTCCGCGGCGGAGCCGTTCACGGTGACGTTCTTCAGCGTCGCGGTCCCACCGGCCTGGACGTCGACGATGGCGTTCTGAGGCTCGGAGCTGTCGCTGTCCACATCACTGGTGGGCAGCGTGGACGGGTCGATGACCGCCGGGCTCCCACTGGTCGGGCCGGCGATGGTGACGGCACCCGTGATCACGAGCTGCTGGGGATACGAGCCGCTCGTCACCCGGATGGTCGAGTTCTGGGTCGCCTGGGTCAGCGCGTAGGCGATCGTCTGGCATGGGTGGGCTTGGAGACGACAGGTCCCGGTGTCGTGCCCCGTCGACGCACTCACGTAGAGCGTCCCGCCGGGACTGGCCTCGGCCACCGAGGGGGACAGAGCGATCACGCCCGCACCGCCCGCCAGCGCCAGTCCGAGAGCAGCCAGCCCTCGGACGCGGCGCAAAACAGTATTCGTACACACACCCATAGTCACGCTCCTCGCGCATCATGTGACGTCATCCGCCACCCCCTAACGGCACAACAACACGCCAGCGTTCATTGCGCGTAACTGCCGCCGGGCGTGTCTTAACACACAGGATTTGCCGCTGCCAGGGACCTTCAGCAGGAATTCATCGGGCCAGCCGATTTCTTCGCTTGAGCGTCACCGACCGTTCACCAGGGGTGGCGATCTTTGTTGCAACACCCGTGTAGGTATGTTGACCCGGCGCGGCGGAATCTCGCTCAGTCGCCGGGAAATCGCGTGGCGCGCCCTCACGCGACACCACCGTTGTCGCCCGGGGACGAAATTGCGACAACGCCGATGCAGGAAGCGCCCTGTCGGTGGGCACGCATGGTCAGGTCGGGATGGTCCGCAATTGCGAAACCGCCGACCGTGACGGCGGCGGCTTCGCAATGCGTTGCTGGATTGAGGCAGGGCGTCGGCCCTGGTCGATCGCTTCCGTTACGGGCAGATACCGGCGGGCGAGGAGTCGTTGTCGCTTCCGTGGTCGGACGTCCACGTGTTCGCGGTGCCGTCGGTGCCACTCCCGGTACTGGCGTCCTGACAATCCACCGCCGGCGCGGGCGAGCCGGACAGGGTGTTGTGGCTGATGACGTTGCCACTGCTGCTCGACGAGCTGTTGATTCCGGCTGTGCCCGAGTTCTTGATGGTGTTGGACAGCAGGTCGGCCGACGAGGACTGGTAGAGGTTGATGCCGTCGGGGAACCCGGTGATCGTGTTGCTCGAGATCGTCGTGTTGGCGCTCGGCGGTCCGCTGAAGTCGGCAACGAGCACGCCAGCCTGACTGCCGGTGGCCCCGGTGGCGGAGATCTTGTTGTTGAGGATCTGCAGGCCGACATTCGAGCCGAAGTCCAAGAGCGCGTCACCGGGACCGCCAGGTGCCAGAGGGCCGGTCGAGATCTTGTTGTTCTCGATCAGGGCGTTGGTGCTGTTGGTCGCCACGACGAACGTCGAGTCGTTGGTGCTCTTGTTGTGCGACACCACCAGCCCCGTGGAGTAGTTGGATCCGCTGCCGGCGAAGTTGATTGCCGTCTGGCTGTCGCCGCTGAACGTGTTCTTCGTGATCAGCGTGTTGTCAGCCGGGCCGTTGGAGATGAAGATCGCCGTACCGGTCTGCGGGTTGGTCTGGTAGTTACCACCGTCGCTGTTGTTGGCGAAGACGTTGTCCTCGATGACCGCCGGTTCGGCGCCGTTCGGGTTCTGGAGGTTGATCCCGTTGTTGTTGGCGCTGATGATGTTGTCCTCCAGCGTCAGACCGCTACTGCCCTGGAACGCCTCGACGCCGTCGTCGTTCGTGCTGTTCTCCGTGCCGGCCTTCTCGATCGTGAAGCCGTCGATCACGGTGTCGTCGGCGCTGGAGCTGAGGATGAACCCGCCGTTGTTGCTGATGACCTTCGACTGCGTCTTGCCCTTCGGCGTCGTTTTCACCGGATCGATGCCGTTCTGGGCACCCTCGAAGGTGAGGTTGGGCGTGTTGACGTCGACCGTCTCGAGGTACGTCCCGGCACACACCTCGATGGTGTCGCCCGGGTTCGCCGCAGCGACCGCGGACGAGATCGTCGAGTAGGTCGCGGTGTTCAAGCACGCCGCCGGCGATGTCCCGTTGCCCACGATCAGCGGCGGATCGGCGGAGGCGGCCGAGGCGTCGGCCAGGACCCCGCTGGCCAGCACCACGGCGGAGCAGGCGCCGATGGCACCCAGGCCGCGCAGGCGCCGTGAAATCCGAATCTTCCCTGTACCCATCGCCACGTTCTCCCGCGTCTGCATGACGTCACCCGCCACGTCTTTTGATCAGGGCGTTGCGCAGGTGTCTTCGTTCGCCGCGCCCGCCGTGCGGATTCTTAACACAGGCCGGTTGCGACTGCGTGGACGATCACGGGCATGTGGGTGGCCGATGCCTGCAGCGCGAGTGCAGCGAAACGGCGTTCAGGCGGCCGGCATCACGGGCAACGACTCAGGTCGGTCCGCGGCATGGAGCTCGTACTCGGTCCACCACGACGCACACCCATCGGGAACCGGGAAGCCGAGTTGCTTGCGTTGCTCGACGATGGAGCGCACGCGCTCCTTCTGTTCGCGCACCAGCGAGAGCGTGCCCGCCACGTCCCTGACCCCGTCCCAGAGCATCTCTTCGAGACGCCACGCCTCGCTGCGCGCCTCGGTCAGCGCGTGCGTTGCGGCGGCGACGTCGGCCAGGAGATCGGGGCAGCCCTCGGCCATCACGTCGGCGGCCCGGAGCCAGCCGTAGTCCTTGTTGATGCGCAGCAAGCCCGGTTGCACCTCGAACAGGCCGACGACGTCGACCACGGGGTCGATCACGGTCAGCGAGGCGCCCTCGGGCAACGGCGTGTGCAGGTTGGCCAGCTGCCGGTCGGCGATCCCGATCATGCCCATCGCCCGCAGGCCGATGTACCCCGCCGGCGCGTCGGCGTAGTCACGCTCGTCCCGGGGCAGCGTCAGCGGCACGGCCACCACGGCGATGATGCGCTGCGCCCCCAGCGCCACGGCGGCCCGCACCGGGATGATCTCGATGACGCCCCCGTCCACGTAGTCGTCGTCGGCCATCGCGTGGGGAGGGAAGAGCATGGGCACGCTGGCCGACGCGATGGCCCCGTCGACCACGTCGACCGGGCCGGCCGAAGGTCCGGGTGCCGCGGTCCGGGCGTCGGCCTCGACGATGTGCCCGTCCTCGGTCACGTAGCGCAGGACGCCTTCCCGCAGCGCCGTGACGGCCAGGCGCAGCTGCAGTCCGGGCCGGCTGATGAGGGCGGGATCGACGGCGTGAATACCGTGCGCCCCCTCGTGCAGCGCGGCCGCCAGGGGATCGAGGTTGAGGACGGCGCTCCCACTCGTGCGGAGCCGCCGGCGCACCCGGGGGAGCCGGAACCAGGCCCCCGCCAACAGTCGCAGGATGTGACGCTGGCGCCGGCGGCGGGCTTGTCGGGCCTGGCGCCGTTCGTCGCGGTCGCACGCCGCACCCGGGACCAACCCGTCACCCGGCAGCGTCATGGCCGAGCCGAGGGGAAAGGGCGGCCGGGTGCCCTCGGTGATCTCCTGGGCGATCTCGCGTCCGAGGCGGGTACCGTCGAGCGCCCCCAGCCAGTCCTGCTTGCCGAACACCTGCTCGGGGCTGGTCATGGCCAGGACGTCGCCCTCGATCTCGTCGACCCGCCGGGCGAACTCGTCGAGGGTGCGCGCCTGCGCCAACACGGTGGCGGCGATGGCACCGGCCGACGTGGCAGTCACGATCTCGGGCGTGATGCGCTCGACACCGATGAGGTACTGCAGGACACCGACCTCGAAGGAGCCCTTGGTGCCCCCGCCGGCCAGGACGAAGGCGGTCGGACCGGTCGACATGGCGACGATCCTCTCACCCGCGGCACCCCCGGACCAAGCCATCACCCACCCGCCGCGGCCGTCACGACCTCGACCAGGGTCCCGGGCGCGGCCGCGGTCGAGGCCCACTCCGAGCGGGGGATCACCCAGCGGTCCACGGCCACGGCGATGCCCTTGGCCTCCGCGTCGTCGGTCAGTTCCGCCACCAGGTCGGCGATGGTGGTGCCGTCGGCCACGGTGCGGACCTGGCCGTTCACGGTGAGGGTGAACGTGGCGCTCATGGCGCGACGAACAGGTCGGCCACCGTGGTGGCGGTGAGCGGCGCCAACAAGATGCCGTTGCGGAAATGACCCGTGGCCACGGCCACCCCGTCGAGCCCGCTCCAGCCGATGACGGGCACGTTGTCGGGCGTGGCGGGACGGAGGCCGGCCGACACCTCGCGCAACTCGAGTTCGTCGATCCCCGGCACGATGGCCCGGGCGTCGCAGAGGAGGTCGTGCACCGCACCGGCCTGCACGACGGTGTCGGAGCGTTCCTCCACGGTCGCTCCGACGACGAGCGACCCGTCGGGCCGGGGGACCAGGTAGACGGATCGACCACGCACGAGCCCGCGCACGGTCCGGGCCAGGAGCGGTGCGACGCCCGCCGCCGGGGGACCGAGCCGGACGACGTGGCCCTTGACGGGGCGGAGCGGCGGGAGGTCGAGACCCTCGAGTGCGCGCAGACCGGTGCCGGCCGCCAGGACGACGTGCTCGGGTTCGAGGCGGTCGCCGTCCGCCAGGACGAGAACCGGACCGGGCTCGACCGCGGCGACGGTGCTCCGGCGGAAGGCCACCCCCGAACGGGTGCCGGCGAGCACCAGGGCCTGCAGCAGGGCCCGGTTGTCGACCTGGTGGTCGCCCGGCACCTCGATCCCGCCCCGCACCGTGCTGCCGAGCGCCGGCACGAGGGTGCGGCACTCCGAGGCGCTGCGCCGATGGGCGGCGAGACCGAGCGAGTGCTGGTAGGCGAGGAGGTCGTCGAGGCTGGCCCGGTCGGACGCATCGAGCGCCACCGTGACCGTCCCCGTCGTGTCGTAGCCGAGGACGACCTCGTCGCCGGCCGCCGCCTCGAGCTCGGCGGCGAAGCGGGGCCAGCGCCGTGCGCCCTCGAGCAACAGGACGGTGAGGGCCGACTCGCCGAACTGCGCCTCCGTCACCGGGGCGAGCATCCCCGCCGCGACGTACGAGGCCCCGTCGACGCCCGGATCGGGCGCGACCACCGTGACGTCGTGTCCGCGTCGTGACAGCTCCCAGGCGCAGGCCAGGCCGATGACGCCGCCGCCCACGACGACCACCGACGACGACGGGCCCGGGCCCCGGTAGAGGTCGTCAGACGAGGTCGTCACGCCGATCAAGCCTACGAGTGCGGTCGTGTATCCTGGCTCTTCACCCATCGGGCCAACGTCGTCCCGGCTTCTGTACTCACCTCTTTCCGAGCCTCACGGTCGGACCACACGGAAGGACGCCGATGGCCATAGGCCTCTACGACCCGGCTTACGAACACGACGCCTGCGGTGTCGGCATGGTGGCCGACCTGCACGGCCGGGCCGATCACGACATCGTCGACCGGGGACTCACCGTGCTCGAGCGCCTGGCCCATCGCGGCGCCTCGGGCGCCGAGGTGGAGACGGGCGACGGGGCGGGGATCCTGGTGCAGATTCCCCACCGCTTCCTGGCCGGGGCGGTGGCGGACGCCGGCTTCTCGCTGCCCGACGCCGGCCACTACGCGGTGGGCCTGGCCTTCTTGCCGACCGACGACGACGACGCCCACAAGGCCCGGAGCGTCGTGGAGCACCTGGCGGCTGAGGAGGGGTTGGCCGTCCTCGGGTGGCGCGTGGTCCCGATCGAGCCGGACGGCCTGGGGGCGACGGCACGGGGGGCGATGCCCCGGATCGAGCAGGTCTTCGTGGCCCCGGCCGGCGCCGGCACCGGCACCGGCACCGACGTCATGGCCCTGGAGCGCCGGGCCTTCGTCCTGCGCAAGCGGGTCGAGCACGCCGTCGACGGGGTGTACTTCCCCTCGCTGTCGGCCCGCACCATCGTCTACAAGGGGATGCTGACGTCCGAGCAGCTGCGCGAGTTCTTCACCGACCTGCGCGACCCCACCTTCGAGTCCGGCCTCGCCCTGGTCCACTCGCGCTTCTCGACCAACACGTTCCCCAGCTGGCCGCTGGCCCACCCCTACCGCTACATGGCCCACAACGGCGAGATCAACACGCTGGCCGGCAACCGCAACTGGATGCGGGCCCGTGAGGCCCTGCTCCACACGCCGCTCATCGCCGGCGACCTGTCCCGGATCTACCCCATCTGCAAGCCCGGGGCCAGCGACTCGGCCTCCTTCGACGAGGTGCTCGAGCTCCTGCACCTCGGTGGCCGGCCCCTGCCTCACGCCGTGCTGATGATGATCCCCGAGGCCTGGGAGAACCACACCACGATGGACCCGGCCCGGCGGGCCTTCTACCGCTACCACGCCTCCCTGATGGAGCCGTGGGACGGGCCAGCGGCGGTGACCTTCACCGACGGCACCGTCGTCGGGGCGGTGCTCGACCGCAACGGGTTGCGCCCCGCTCGATACTGGGTGACCGACGACGGCCTCGTCGTCCTCGCCTCCGAGGTGGGCGTCCTGGACCTGGCGCCGGAGCGGATCGTGCGCAAGGGCCGCCTCCAGCCGGGCCGCATGTTCCTCGTCGACACGGCCAAGGGCCGCCTGGTCGAGGACGAGGAGATCAAGGCCGAGCTGGCCGCCGAGCACCCCTACGAGGAGTGGCTGGCCGCGGACCAGGTCCGCCTCGACGAGCTGCCGGCCCGCACCATGCTCACGCCCCAGCACGGCCGCGTCGTTTCCCAGCAGCGCCTCTTCGGCTACACGACCGAGGAGATGCGGGTGATCATCGGCCCCATGGCCCGCAACGGGACCGAGCCCATCGGCTCCATGGGGTCGGACACGTCCATCGCCGTGCTGTCGGACCGCTCCCGCCTCCTCTACGACTACTTCACCCAGCTCTTCGCCCAGGTGACCAACCCGCCGCTCGATGCCATCCGCGAGGAGCTGGTCACCAGCCTGTCGGCCACCATCGGGCCCGAGGCCAACCTCCTGGCGGCCAGCCCGGGCTCGTGCCGCCAGATCATGCTGCCCCTGCCCGTCATCGACCGCGACGACCTGGCCAAGTTGATGTACGTCAACGAGCACGGCGAGACGCCGGGCTTCAAGGCCTTCGCCATCGACGGGCTCTTCGAGGTGGGTGCGGCCGGGACGGCCGGCGCGCCGACCGAGGCTGGCGGCGAGTCGCTGCGCCGGGCCATCGACGAGGTGCGGCGCCGGGTCTCGGAGGCCATCGCGGACGGGGCCAACCTCATCGTCCTGTCCGACCGCAACGCCACGGCCGAGTGGGCGCCCATCCCGTCGCTCCTGTTGACGGCGGCGGTCCACCATCACCTGGTGCGGGAGAAGACCCGGACCCAGGTCGGGCTCGTCATCGAGACGGGGGATGCCCGCGAGGTCCATCACATGGCGCTGCTGATCGGCTTCGGGGCCGCCGCGGTCAACCCGTACCTGGCGCTCGACACGGTCGACGACATGATCTCCGAGGGCCTGCTCGAGGGCGTCTCGCCCCGCCAGGCCCGGGGCAACTACATCAAGGCCTGCTGCAAGGGCGTGCTCAAGGTCATGTCGAAGATGGGCATCTCGACCGTCGCCTCGTACACGGGCGCCCAGGTGTTCGAGGCCATCGGCCTCGACGGCGCGCTGATCGACGAGTACTTCACCGGGACCTCGTCGCGCATCGGCGGCGTCGGGCTGTCGGTGCTGGCGGCCGAGGTGGCGACGCGCCACCAGCGGGCCAACGAGCCCCGCCCGACCGAGCGGGCCCACCGGGAGCTCGAGGTCGGGGGCGAGTACCAGTGGCGCCGCGAGGGCGAGTTTCACCTGTTCAACCCGCGCACCGTGTTCAAGCTCCAGCACGCCACCCGCTCCAAGCGGTACTCGATCTTCAAGGAGTACACCTCCGCCGTCGACGACCAGTCCTCCAAGCTGGGCACCCTGCGGGGGCTGCTCGAGCTGCGGCCGGCGCCGGGCGGCCCGATCCCCATCGACGAGGTCGAGCCGGTCTCCTCGATCGTGCGCCGCTTCTCGACCGGTGCCATGTCCTACGGCTCCATCTCGTCGCAGGCCCACGAGACGTTGGCCATCGCCATGAACCGGCTGGGCGGGCGCTCCAACACCGGCGAGGGCGGCGAGGACCCGGAGCGCTTCACGCCCGACGCCAACGGCGACCTGCGCCGCTCGGCCATCAAGCAGGTGGCCTCGGGCCGCTTCGGCGTGACCAGCGAGTACCTGGTCAACGCGGACGACATCCAGATCAAGATCTCCCAGGGCGCCAAGCCGGGCGAGGGTGGGCAG
Organism: uncultured Acidimicrobiaceae bacterium; assembly: GCA_963754445.1. Classification (GTDB taxonomy): domain Bacteria; phylum Actinomycetota; class Acidimicrobiia; order Acidimicrobiales; family RAAP-2; genus Bog-473. Next base: position 1,386,304 of record CAVWFT010000001.1, read on the forward strand.
CTCCCCGGGAACAAGGTCCACCCCTGGATCGCCCGCACGCGCAGCTCGACCCCCGGGGTCGGCCTGATCTCCCCGCCGCCCCACCACGACATCTACTCCATCGAGGACATCGCCCAGCTGATCCACGACCTCAAGTCGGCCAACCCGGCCGCCCGGGTCCACGTGAAGCTGGTGGCCGAGGTCGGCGTGGGCACGGTGGCGGCCGGCGTGGCCAAGGCGCACTCCGACGTCGTGCTGATCTCCGGCCACGACGGGGGCACGGGCGCCGCGCCGCTGACGTCGCTCAAGCACGCCGGCATCCCGTGGGAGATCGGCCTGGCCGAGACGCAGCAGACCCTGTTGGTCAACGGCCTGCGCGATCGCATCGTGGTCCAGGTCGACGGCCAGATGAAGACCGGACGCGACGTCATCGTCGGTGCCCTGCTCGGCGCCGAGGAGTTCGGCTTCGCCACGGCGCCGCTCGTGGTGTCGGGCTGCATCATGATGCGGGTCTGCCACCTCGATACGTGCCCCGTCGGCATCGCCACCCAGAAGCCCGAGCTGCGGGCCAAGTTCAGCGGCAAGCCCGAGTTCGTCGAGACGTTCTTCGAGTACATCGCCGAGGAGGTGCGCGAGCTGCTGGCCTCGTTGGGGTTGCGTTCCATAGACGAGGCCGTCGGCCGCGTCGATCTGCTGGACTCGGACGCGGCGGTGTCCCACTGGAAGGCCGCCGGACTCGACCTGTCGTCGGTGCTGGCGGAGCCGGACGTGCCGGCGTCGATGATGCGGCGCCAGACGCAGCTCCAGGATCACGGTCTCGAGAAGGCGCTCGACCATCAGTTCCTCGACCTGTGCCGCCCCGCCATCGAGTCGGGGACGCCGGTGGCGGTGGCCCTGCCCATCTCGAACGTGGACCGCACGGTGGGGACGCTGCTCGGTGCGGAGATCTCCCGTCGCCACGGCGGGACCGGCCTGCCGGCGGACACCATCGCGCTGACCTTCACCGGATCGGCGGGGCAGAGCTTCGGCGCCTTCGTGCCCCGGGGCGTGACCATGCGCCTGTGGGGCGACGCCAACGACTACTTCGGCAAGGGCCTGTCGGGGGGTCGCCTCGTCGTGCGTCCTCCCGAGGGGTCGCCCTTCGTGGCCGAGGACCAGATCATCGCGGGCAACGTCATCCTCTACGGGGCGACGGCGGGCGAGGTCTTCATCCGGGGCCAGGTGGGGGAGCGCTTCTGCGTGCGCAACTCGGGCGCCACCGCGGTGGTCGAGGGCGTCGGCGATCACGGCTGCGAGTACATGACCGGCGGCGTGGTGGTCGTGCTCGGGCCGACGGGTCGCAACTTCGCCGCCGGCATGTCGGGCGGCGTGGCCTACGTCTACGACCCCGGTCGCACGTTCGGCCAGCGAGTCAACGATGCCGACGTCGACGTGGAGCCGCTCGAAGTGGCCGACAGCGTCCTCGTGCGTTCGCTGGTCGACCGGCATCGCGGTGAGACCGGGTCGGCGGTGGCCGAGCGGTTGCTCTCCTCGTGGGACACGGAGGTGCGTGAGTTCGTGAAGGTGATGCCCCGTGACTACCGGCGCATCCTCGAGGCGACCCGGCAGGCCGAGGCCGCCGGGCGCTCGGTCGATCAGGCCGTGATGGAGGCCGCACATGGGTAAGCCGACCGGCTTCATGGAGTTCGGGCGGTCGCTGCCCCGGCGTCGTCCGGTGTCGGTGCGGCTGCGGGACTGGCGCGAGGTCTACGAACCCTTCGACGAGGAGGCGACCAAGCAGCAGGGGGCGCGCTGCATGGACTGCGGCATTCCGTTCTGCCACGACGGTTGTCCGCTCGGCAACCTCATCCCGGAATGGAACGACCTGGTCTACCGGGACGACTGGTCCCAGGCGATGGAGCGCCTGCACGCCACGAACAACTTCCCCGAATTCACCGGACGGCTGTGCCCGGCACCGTGCGAGGCCTCCTGCGTGCTCGGGATCAACGAGCAACCGGTGACGATCGAGCGCATCGAGTACGAGATCGTCGAGCGGGCCTGGGACGAGGGCTGGGTGACGCCCCAACAGCCCACGGTGCGCACGGGCAAGTCGGTCGCCGTCGTCGGCTCGGGACCGGCCGGACTGGCGGCGGCGCAGCAGCTGGTCCGAGCCGGCCACGCGGTCACGGTGTACGAACGGGCCGAGCGCCCCGGTGGCTTGCTGCGCTACGGCATCCCCGAGTTCAAGATGGAGAAGGCGGTCCTCGACCGCCGGCTGGCCCAGCTCGAGTCCGAGGGGGTGGTCTTCGAATGCTCCACCTCGGTCGGGGGCGACCACGCCCCGATCGACGACTCCCGCCCGATGGAACCGGGCGAGGAGCGCGGCGAAGCGGGGATGGCCTGCGCGCCCGACGTGCGGGTGTTGCCGGCCGCCGAAGTGCATGCCGCCTTCGACGCCGTCGTCCTGGCCGGGGGCGCGACGCTCCACCGCGACCTGCCCGCGCCGGGGCGTGCCCTGGCCGGTGTCCACATGGCACTCGAGTACCTCAAGCCCTCGAACCTGGTCCGCGAGGGCGGCCTGGAGGCGCCTCCGATCGACGCCAAGGGCAAGAACGTGATCATCATCGGCGGCGGTGACACCGGGGCGGACTGTCTCGGGACGGCCCACCGCCAGGGCGCGGCGTCGGTGCACCAGCTCGAGATCATGGCCGAGCCCCCGAGCGACCGGGCCGCGGAGAACCCGTGGCCGCAATGGCCGCTGATCCTGCGCACCTCGTCGGCCCACGAAGAGGGCGGGCAGCGCCTCTTCTCCGTGACGACGACCGAGTTCGTCGACGACGGCTCCGGTGCGGTGCGGGCGTTGCGGGGCCACGTGGTCGAGATGCGGACGTCCGACGACGGGCCGCCGGTCTTCGAGGAGGTGCCGGGCACGGAGTTCGAGCTCGAGTGCGAGCTGGTCCTCCTGGCCATGGGCTTCGTGGGTACCGAGCGGCGCAACGCCGTCGCCGAGCTCGGCGTGGAGGTCTCGCCCCGGGGGAACGTGGTGGCCGACGCCTCGTGGGCCACCAACGTCGACGGGGTCTTCGTCTGCGGTGACCAGACCAGGGGACAGAGCCTCATCGTCTGGGCCATCGCCGAGGGGCGCTCCTGCGCCGCCGCGGTGGACCGCTGGCTCATGGGGACCACGTCGCTGCCGGCGCCGATCGTGCCCGGCCAGCTCGCCCTGCGCTGAGCCCGACCGCCCGACCTCGGTACGCTGCTCGTCGTGCCCTTCGTCGACGCCAACGGGATCTCCATCTACTACGAGCTCTCGGGAGCCGAGCGCGCCGACGGGTCGAACCGTCTCCTGTGCATTTCGGGGACCGGCGGCGATCTGCGCCAGCAGCCCACCATGGCCGCGGCCTTCGACAGCACGTTCGCGGTGCTCTCCTACGACCAGCGCGGCCTCGGCCAGACCTCGGTGCCCGACGGTCCCTACACCATGGCCGACTACGCCGACGATGCCGCCGCGCTGCTGGCGGCGCTCGGCTGGGCCGACTGCGCCGTCGTCGGCGTGTCCTTCGGTGGCATGGTGGCGCAGGAGCTGGCCATCCGGCATCCCGCGCGGGTGCGCCGCCTCGCCCTGTGCTGCACCTCGTCCGGAGGAGCGGGCGGCGCCTCGTACCCGCTCCACGAGCTGGCCGAGCGGGACCCCGACCCCGCCTTCCACCTCGAGCTGATGGACACCCGCTGGGACGACGCCTGGCGCACCGCCCACCCCGACACGGCCGCCATGATCGTCAAGCGCTTCGCCTCCTCCGCCGCGACACCGGGTCCCGGTCAGCGTCTCCAACTCGAGGCCCGGAGCCACCACGACACCGCAGCGCGCCTGGCCGGCATCGGTTGCCCGACCCTCGTCGCCGGGGGCCGCTACGACGGCATCGCCCCGCCGGCCAACAGTGAATTCCTCGCCGCCACCATCCCCGGTGCGCAGCTCCGCCTCTTCGACGGCGGCCACGGGTTCTTCCTGCAGGACGCCGAGGCCCTCCCGGCCATCGTCGGCTTCCTCGCCGCGGCCGGCCCCACGGTCACCGCGTCGGAGGAACCCGCCCCCTAGATTCGGCGTCATGGACCTCACGACGACGCCCGCCTGGAAAGCACTGAAGTCGCACTACGAGACCGCGGGCAAGGATCTACAGCTGCGGGCGCTCTTCGCGACGGACGCCGGGCGGGGGGAGCGCCTCACCGCCTCGGCGGCGAACCTCCACCTCGACTACTCCAAGCACCGGGTCACCGACGAGACCCTGCGCCTCCTCATGGACGTGGCCCGGGCCGCCGGCGTCGAGGCCCGGCGTGACGCCATGTTCGCCGGCGACCACATCAACACGACCGAGGACCGGGCGGTGCTGCACGTGGCGCTGCGCATGCCGGCCAGCGAAGCGCTCACCGTCGACGGGCAGGACGTCAGCGCCGACGTGCATGCCGTCCTCGACAAAATGGGCGACCTGTCGGACCGCATTCGTAACGGCAGCTGGGTGGGGGCGACGGGCGAGCGGATCAAGGCGGTCGTCAACATCGGCATCGGGGGGTCGGATCTGGGACCGGCCATGGCCACCGAGGCGCTGGCCGACGACGCAATGCCCGGCCTCACCAGCCGCTTCGTGTCCAATGTCGACCCAGTGGATCTCTACGCCGCGACCCACGATCTCGATCCCACCACCACGTTGTTCGTGGTCAGCTCGAAGACGTTCGTCACGCTGGAGACGCTGACCAATGCGGCGGCGGCCAGGGACTGGCTGCTCGCCGGACTGGGCTCGGCAGCCGGACCGGACGCGGTGGCCAAGCACTTCATCGCCGTGTCGACCAACACGAAGGCGGTGGCCGAGTTCGGCATCGACACCGACAACATGCTCGAGTTCTGGGACTGGGTCGGCGGCCGCTACTCGTACGACTCGGCCATCGGCTTCTCGCTCATGGTGGCCATCGGACGGGTCGCCTTCGACGAGATGCTGGCCGGGTTCCACGCGGTCGACGAGCATTTCCGCATCGCGCCACTCGAGGAGAACCTGCCCGTGATCCAGGGCATGCTGAACGTCTGGTACAACAATTTCTTCGGCGCCCAGACCCATGCCGTGCTGCCCTACAGCCATCGGCTGGCCCGTTTCCCGGCCTATCTCCAGCAGCTGACGATGGAATCGAACGGCAAGTCGGTCATGCTCGACGGCACGCCGGTCACCGGTCAGACGGGCGAGATCTTCTGGGGCGCCCCCGGAACCAACGGCCAGCACGCGTTCTACCAACTGATCCACCAGGGGACCAAGCTGATCCCGGCGGACTTCATCGCGTTCGCCGAGGCCACCCACGACACCGGTGACCAACAGGACCTGCTGATGGCGAATGCGTTGGCCCAGACGAAGGCGCTGGCCTTCGGCAAGACGGCCGAGGAGATCGCAGCGGAGGGGACACCGGCGGCGGTCGTCCCGCACAAGGTGATGCCGGGCAACCGACCGAGTTCGACGATCTTCGCGCCCAGGCTGTCACCCTCGGTGCTGGGCCAGCTGGTGGCCCTCTACGAGCACACTGTGTTCGTCGAGGGCTGTATCTGGAGCATCGACTCCTTCGACCAATGGGGTGTCGAGCTGGGCAAGGTCATGGCGAAGGAGCTGGCGCCGCTCCTGACCGATGCGGCGCCTCCGGACCTTTCGTCTCAGGATTCTTCGACCGCCGCGTTGGTCCGGCACTACCGAGGCCTACGGGGCCGCTCGGTCTGACCTGACGCCCGGCCCCGTAGGGCCGGGCGTTGTCGAGGCCGAGACGGGAGGTCGAGGCCGAGTTCGTTGTGCCGGAACCGGAACCGGAACCGGAGCCCATGCCCACGGCGACGCCGCATGGCGCCTGTCTCAGGCCGGGGCGCCCAAACCGTGGAGCGGCTGGTGGGGGAGGAGACCCCGCCAGGCGTTCGGCACCGTGCGGGCCAACCGATGCAGCTCGTCGAGATGCTGCTCGGCCAACGAGGCCAGCCGCTTGGTCCCTTTCGCCGTCAGGCGGAGGCGCACGACCCGGTGATCGTCGCCGTCACGGGCCCGGACGACCAGGCCGGCCTCCTCGGCCCGATCGATCAGCCCGACCGTGCTCTGGTGACGCAGGAGCAGAGAGTCGGCGACCTCGCCCACCGTCGGCCCCCGGTGGTCGGTGTGCCCGCGGACGGCCAGCAGCAGCTGGTGCTGCGCCGGGGTGAGCCCGGCCCCCTCGGCCTGTTGCTCGCTCCACCGGAGGAAGCGACGCAATCCCGTCCGGAGGGCCAGCAGATCTTCGTAGTCGGCATCGGTCAGATCCATCGTTACACGATACTATCGCATTACGATGTATCCGGAGGGCCCGGCCCGGCGACCCGCCGGCCTATCGCCTCTGGAGGTCCAACCGCTGCAGGCCGATCACCTTGAGCAGCGCGAGCGCCTCGGCCTCGGGGCTGTTGGGCCGGGCCGAGTAGACGATCAGCCGCTGGTCGGAGTCGAGGACCTGCAACGAGTCGCAGTCGAGCGTGATCCGACCCACCTCGGGATGCTCGACCGTCTTGGAGCTGCTGCGCCTCTGGGCCGGTCGGGCCACCTCCCACATGCGGGCGAACCGTTCGGACTGCATCAGCTCGTCGAGGAGCCGTCGCATCCCGGGATCGTCGGGATAGCGGGCGGCGACGGCACGGAGGTTCGCCACCGACTCCTCTGCCGTCCGCTCGTCCTCTTCGGGACCGGACGAGACCCGTCGGTCGGCACCGAGGAAGCGCTGCCAGATGATGTTGCGGGTGGGCGGCGCCCAGGCCGTGAAGTCGCCCAGCAGGGCGGTGGCGACGTCGTTCCAGGCCAGGACGTCTCCTTTGGCGTCGAGCACCAGGACGGGCAGATCCCCCAGCCGCTCGATGATGCGCATCGTGCTCGGACGCACCACGCCGTCGATACGTCCGGCCCGGGGCGGCCGGGTCCCCGCCAGGTGGAACAGATGGTCCCGCTCGTCGTCGCCGAGCTGGAGGGCCCGGGCCAGCGAGCCCAGGACGGCTTCGGACACGCCGCTGCTGCGACCCTGCTCCAGCCGGGTCAGGTGGTCGACCGAGATGTGGGCCATCTGCGCCACCTCCTCGCGCCGCAGCCCGGTCACGCGCCGGTGCAGCCCCGCCGGGAGCCCGACGTCTGCCGGCACGAGGCGGTCGCGGGCCTGACGCAGAAATGTCCCCAGTTGCGCACGGTCCATCCGGCCATGGTGGACCATCGGCGACGGCTCTGCCTGGGAGCGTCACTCCCAGGATGGAGCAGCCCTGGTCACCCGGTCCGAGAGCGGTCACGCTGGCTGCCATGACCACCGCACTCATCACCGGAGCGAACAAGGGACTCGGATTGGAGACGGCGCGCCGCCTGGGCGCGTTGGGCTGGACGATCCTCGCCGGATCACGAGACCCCGACCGTGGGCAGGCCGCCGCGCACGCCCTGAAGGAGGCCGGCGTCGACGCCCGCCTGATCGACCTCGACGTCACCGCGGACGACTCGGTCGACGCCGCCGCCGATCGCATCCGGGACGACGTCGGATCGCTGGACGTGTTGATCAACAACGCCGGCATCGTGGGGGAGCGGGTACCGCCGCTCGAGACCGGACCCGAGCACTTCTTGGCCTGCTTCGGGGTCAACCTGCTCGGTCCGGTGCGGGTGACGCGGGCCATGCTGCCGCTGCTCGAAGCGTCCGACCATCCGCGCATCGTCATGGTCTCGAGCGGCATGGGATCGATCGGGGTCACCAGCGATCCGCAGCGCCACGAGTCGGGCATCATCTCGCTCGTGTACCCCTCGTCGAAGGCGGCCCTGAACATGGTGACGACGCAGTACGCCAAGGCGCTGCCGCACATGCGGGTCAACGCGGTCGACCCGGGCTACACCGCCACCGACCTGAACGGTCATGCCGGTTTCCAGAGCATCGAGGAGGGGGCCACCGTGATCGTGGAATTCGCCCAGGTGGCGAAAGACGGACCGACCGGCGGTTTCTTCGACAAGGCTGGTCCCGTCCCCTGGTGAGCGTCGATCAGGAAGGCCGGGTGGCCCCGACATAGAAAAGGCTGCCGAACGGCACGCCCGCGGTCGACGGGAACGGCTCGACCCGCACGTCGGCGCCGGTGTGCGGCGCGTCGACCATGACCGAACGGCCCGACTCGGTGCCCACGTAGATCCCGACATGGTCGATGCCGCCGGGACCGCTGCCGAAGAAGACGAGGTCGCCGATCTGGAGCGGTGCGCCCGCCGCCACCGCAGGTGTGCCGTCGAACTGGTCCTGGGCCACCCGGGGGAGCGACACACCCGCCGCCCGGTAGGCGGCCTGGACGAGCCCCGAACAGTCGAAGCCGACACCTTGGGTCTCGCCGCCCCAGACGTAGGGCGTCCCGATCTGCTGGAGCGCCCACTCGGCCGCCACGGCGCCGGCGGCCGAACCCGTCGGGACCATGCCGGTGGTCGTGCCCCCGTACGATTGGGCCAGGGCCAGGACCTGCGCCACGTAGCTCGCCGAGTGGTTGTAGTCGTCGATGGCGCCCGGGATGTCGGCGCCGTTCGCGGCTCCGTTGGCGCACAGGAAGCGAGCGGCGGCATAGACGGCGTCGACCGGGTCGTAGGGGCTCGGCGGCCGGACGCCACCCGGCGGGACCGGCTCGTCGTAGGCGGCGAAGGTACCCGGTTCGAATTGCATCGGCCCTTCGGCCCCGGCCGCGTTGGCCCCGCCGTGGACGCCCGGCAGGTTCGACTGCCCGTTGTCCGACTCCACCGTCCCGATGGCGGCCAGGATCGTCCAGGGCAGTCCCGGGCAGGTCAGGGCGGCCTCTTGGTAGAGGGCCAGCATGGCCGGCGGGATCGCCGTCGTGGCAGCCGTCGTCGCCGCCGGCGCGCCGCCCCCCAGGAGGACGGCGGCCGAGCCGACCATGGTCAGGCCCAGCAGGGCGGAGACGGCGCCGATGGCGCCCAGGACGGCCTTCACGGGTGCCGACGGGACCGTCGGGAGTGGTGTGGTGCGGGCATGGTGGGGAACGGTCGCCCCGCACCGGGCGCGTCCCCGAACAGGCCGTCATACTGGATCCATGCAAAGCACCATGCAGGACCGTCCCCTCCTCATCAGCGACATCCTTCGCCACGGGCAACAGGTGCACGGCGACAGTTCGGTGATCACCGTCGAGGCCGGGGGCTACCGGTCGGCGACCTTCTCCGAGGTGGCGGAGCGGGCCGAACGGCTCGCCGCCGCGCTGACCCGGCTGGGCGTGCAGCAGGGCGATCGGGTCGGCACGTTCTGCTGGAACAACCAGGGACACCTGGAGGCGTATCTCGCCATCCCGTCCATGGGCGCGGTCCTGCACACCCTCAACATCCGGCTCCCGGCCGAGCAGCTGGCCTACGTGATCAACCACGCCGAGGACCGGGTGATCATCGTCGACTCGTCCCTCATCCCCATGTTGGCCGCCATCAAGGACGACCTCAAGACGGTCGAGACGATCATCGTGGCCGGGGAGGGCGACACCGGCCCGCTCGGCGAGACCTTGTCCTACGAGCGCCTGCTGGCGGCCGAAGAGCCGGGCTTCGAGTGGCCCGAGCTCGACGAGCGTTCCGCCGCCGCCATGTGTTACACGAGCGGCACCACCGGAAACCCCAAGGGCGTGGTGTACTCGCACCGCTCGACCTGGCTCCACACCCTGGCCGAGCAGGCGGCCTCGTCGGTCGGGATGACGGAGACGGATCGCATCCTCATCATCGTCCCCATGTTCCACGCCAACGCCTGGGGCACGCCATACGGCGCCTTCATGGCCGGGACCGACATGATCATGCCCCAGATGTTCCTGATGGGGGACCAGCTGGCCAACGTCATCAACGAGTTCCACCCGACGTTGGCCTGCGGGGTCCCGACCATCTGGAACGGGCTGCTCGCCCTCGACAAGGAGATCGACTTCTCGTCCATCCGGGGGATCACCGCCGGGGGTGCCGCCGTGCCCGAGTCGCTCATCCGGGCCTTCGAGGAGCGGTTCGGGGCGACGATCATCCAGGGATGGGGGATGACCGAGACCAGCCCGCTGGCCGCGTTCGGCCTGCCGCCCGCCCGCAAGCAGGACGGCCACGACGACATGTACTACAAGGTCAAGGCCGGGCGCGTGGTGGCCGGGGTCGAGGTCCGGGTGGTGGCCGAGGACGGCACCGTCCTGCCCAACGACGGGCGCTCGGTCGGCGAGTTCGAGATCCGGGGCCCGTGGATCACCGGGTCGTACTACAAGGACGAGGACCCGGCGAAGTTCCACGACGGCTGGCTGTGCACCGGCGACGTCGGCACGCAGGACCCGCAGGGTTACCTGACCATCTCGGACCGCACCAAGGACGTGATCAAGTCCGGCGGCGAGTGGATCTCGTCCGTCGAGCTCGAGAACGAGGTCATGGCCCACCCCGACGTCTTCGAGGCCGCCGTCATCGCCATCCCCGACGCCAAGTGGTCCGAGCGGCCGCTCGTGGCGGTCGTCCCCAAACCGGGCCGGACGCCCGCACCCTCGGACCTGCTTGCCTCCCTCGTCGACAAGGTCCCTCGATGGTGGTTGCCCGATCAGTGGACCTACATCGACGAGATCCCCAAGACCTCCGTCGGGAAGTTCGACAAGAAGGTGATGCGGGCCGCCTACGCCGACGGCGAGTACGAGGTGCTGCACACGCCGCTGCCCAAGTGAGTGATCCCCTCGCCGAGATGGCGGCGCGGCTCGAAGAGATCCTCGAGGAGCTCTCCGACATGGCCCTCGATGCGCTGAGCCGGGCCAGTTCGGGCGATCCCGACTCGACCGAGACGGGGGAGGCCCTGGCCGCCGAGCGCCGCATCCTCAAGGCACGCCGGGCCGTGGAGCGGGCGATCGTCGCCCTCCGGGAGCGGCCACGCTCCCGTGCCTCCGTCGACGAGGGCGCCGACTAGGACCGACCCACTCCGTGCGCCTCTTCGTGGCCCTGTGGCCCGACGAACCCACCCGCAAGCGCCTGGCCGCCCTCGAGAGCGAACTCGGCCGCGTCAAGGGCCTGCGTCTCGTCGGGCCGGGCCGTTGGCACGTCACCCTGCGCTTCCTGGGCGACATCGCCGGTGACCGCATCGGTCCGCTCACCGACGCCCTGTCCGAGGCGGCCGCCGCCGTCACGGGTCCCGTCACATGCCGGCTCGGTCCCGGCACCGGCTGGTTCACCGGCGTGCGGGTGCTCCAGCTCCCCGCGTCCGGGGTGGACGGCCTCGCCGCCGCCGTCCGCGCCTCGACCTCGGCCCACGTGCCCGCCAGGCCCGACGATCCGCCGTTCAACGGCCACCTGACCCTCGCCCGGGCCCGGGGCCGCCGCCTCAGCGTCGCCGCCCTCGGCGAGATGGCCGACATCCCCTTCGAGGCCAGCTTCCCCGTCCCGGCCATCGACCTCGTCGCGTCCGAGCCCTCTCCGCACGGTCACGTCTACGAGACCCTCTTCCGGGCACCCCTGCCCATGACCTGATTTCGCCGACCGCGACGGCCGACCGACCGTTCCCTCACGTATGCAAACGCCGACCAACGCCGAGCTGGCCCGCTGCTCCAACCGTGAGCTCATGGATGTGATCACCGCGTCGGCCCGGGAGATCGCCTCCCTGGCGGCCCACGTCGCCCTGCACGCCGGAGAACTCGATCGACGTGAGGGCTGGCGCGACGACGGTGCGGTCTCGCTCGAATCCTGGCTGGTCGACCACCTCGGCATCTCGAAGGCCACGGCCCGGAACTATGCCCACGTGGCCGAACGTCTCTTCGACCTGCCCCGGCTGGCCGAGGCGCTCGGTCGGGGAGACGTGAGCCTCGACAAGGTGCGGACCGTGGCCGACACGGCCACCCCCGAATCCGACGCGGAACTGTCGGTCGAGGCCGCGAGGCTCTCCGTGCGCGATCTGGCCGACTTGGCCCGGGCTCGCCGGGGGCGGTCTGCGGCCCAGGATCGCGCCGACCACGACCGTCGGTCGCTCCGTTTCAACGACCTGTGCCGGACGATGACGGCGCAGCTCCCTGCTTCGTCGTATGCCGAGGTCCGGGCGTGCCTCGAGGAGCGGGCGGTGCAGGTCCCCTCCGACGGTGAGACGCCGTGGGACCAGCGTCTGGCCGACGCCTTCATGCAGTTGGTGCGGGGAGCCGGGTCGGACGCCACCGGGGCTCGGTCGCCCTACACGGTGTTGGCCCATGTCCCGCTCGAGGTCCTGACCGATCCGACATCGACGCTCTGCGGCGAGCTCGACCGTATCGGCCTCATCTCGTCCGCCGCCATCCGAGAGCTGGCCTGCGACGCCACCCTGATCGTCGCCGCCGACGACGACGCCGGTCACACCATGTACGAAGGTCGGGCGTTTCGTTTCGCCACCGAGACCCAGCGTCGCGAGCTGGGCCGCCGGGACCGCCACTGCCGGTTCCCGGGCTGCACCAACGCCATGTTCCTCATCCCGCACCACATCGAGGAATGGGAGCCCGGCGGCCTGACCGATCTGCCCAATCTCGCCTTTCTCTGCCCGTTTCACCATCATCTGATCCACTCGAACACGTGGGAGATGTCGGGAGACGGGAACGACGAACTGACCTTCCGCGGTCCAGGCGGTGACGTGCTGCACTCGCATCCCTCGCCGCTTTGGACGGTGGTCACCGACCCGGCCATCCTCGCCCGCCGCGGCCGTGAGCGGTCCCGGGGCAGTGGGCTCGACCCCGGCGGCGCGTGATCTAGGGGAGTGGGACCGACCGCCCGGTCAAAAATTCTGTGATCGCCTCGGCCATGGCCGCGGCCGCCTGCTGCTGGAACGCCGGCGTCACCAGCAACGACGCGTCCACCGCGTTGCGCATGTTGCCGGTCTCGATGAGGACCTTGGGCACCGTGGTCAGATTGAGCCCGGCCAGGTCCGAACGGGGCTGGAGCCCATCAACGCCGTCGTACGTGCTGACGGGCATGCCGGTCCCCGATTCGAACGCATTGCGCATGATCGCGGCGAAGGTGGCGGATGGACCGATGACCCCGTCGTTCGGACCGTCCGCCACGGGCTCGAGCACGGCAAAGCCCCGCCCATCGGCCGGGCCGCCGTCGGCATGGATGTCCACGGCGACGTTGGCGCGGGCGTCGTTGATGATCTCCGCCCTGGTCGTCACGCAGGGCCCGACGCCGTCGTTGTTGGAGCGCGTCATCACCACCGTGGCACCCTCGTGCTGCAGATCCGACTGCAGGTAGGTCGCCACGTTGAAATTGTATTGGGCCTCGGTATAGCCACTGTCGGTCGCCGTCCCCGTGGTATCGCACGGTTCGTATCCGGTGCCGTTGAAGACGGTCTGGTTGATGACCGCGGGTGCGGAGTAGTTCAGCCCGTTGTGGCCCGGATCGATGCCGACGACCTTGCCGGCCAGAGGCTCGGCCGAGCCCAGGACGAGCCAGTAGCCGTCCCCCGACGAGGAAGCCGCCATTCCCACCACCGACGCCGGCAACGACGTCCCCCCAAGGGACCCCTGGTAGGTGGCGTCCCCATAGGTGAACACACCACCGTCGGAAGCGACGAGCCAGTAGCCGTGTCCACCGGCGGCCGCAGCCATCGCGACGATCGGAGCGTTGAGGTGGAGTGAACCGGTTGACCCGTAGAAGGCGGCGTCGCCGTAGCTGAAGATGCCCCCGTCCGACGCGACCAGCCAGTAGCCCCGGCCATCGGGGGTGGCCGCCATCCCCACGATCGGCGCGTTGAGCGGCTGACCACCGCGCGACCCGTAGAAGGCTGCGTCGCCGTAGCTGAAGATGCCCCCGTCCGACGCGACCAGCCAGTAGCCCCGGCCATCGGGGGTGGCCGCCATCCCCACGACTGGGGCATCGAGGGTCAGGCTGCCCGCCGATCCGAAGAATCCGGCGTCGCCGTAGGTGAAGATGCCGCCGTCACTGCCGACCATCCAGTACCCGTGATCGTCGCCCGTCGCCGCCATGCCGACGACGGGGGCGTTCAGGTTCAGCGCGCCCGCCGAGCCGAAGAAACCCGCGGTGCCGAAGCTGAAGATGCCTCCGTCCGATCCGACGACCCAGTACCCACCGCCGTCCGTCGTGGCGGCCATGCCGACCACGGGGGCGTTGGGGTTCTGGAGCGCGTTGGCGCCGATGCCGACCGCACCGAAGGGCACCACCGAGTTCGCCGGGGGAGTGGCCCCCCGCGCAGCGGGCGCCTGCAGGGAGAGTGCGACGAGCGACAGCATCGTCGTCGCCACGAGCAGCAAGCCCCCGACCGGTCGACCGATCAGCCGGTGCACTCGTTCACCGCGTCGATCAGCAGCCGGAGCCGAGCGAAATGGAATCGATCGAATCGGAGGGCCAGCCGAGGCAGGTCGGGGTGGTCGTTTCGTTCCGGTGGAAATGCTGTGGCCGCCCGGATCGAGCCCCGCGTCACGATGTCGGCGAAGCGCTTGTTGAGATCGGCCAACTCGGCCTTGCTCGGCGGGGTCTGCACCCGCAGCACCAGAAGATCGCCCACCCATCGACAGGAGTGATAGTTGCGGTAGAAGCCGAGCACCTCCGCGCTCGCCTCTTCCACCGTGTTGGCCACCCGGTACAGGGCTTGATCGTCGGGGGACACCCAGCCCGCCGCGATGGCCTGCTCGGTGACGAACTTCTGCCAGCCGTGCCAGTAGGTCCCACCGGACGTCTCCACCATCACGACCGGCGCCGGCTCCGCCTTGCCGGTCTGCAGCAGGGTCAGGAGCTCGAATGCCTCGTCCTGGGTCCCGAACCCGCCGGGCAGGATGGCGTAGGCGTGGGACTCCTTGATCAGCATCAGCTTGCGGGTGAAGAAGTACCGCATCTCGACCAGCTTGGGGTCCTGGGCGATGAAGGGATTGGCGTCACCCTCCTGCGGGAGGCGGATATTCACCCCGAAGGCATGATCACGACCGGCGCCCTCGAGTCCCGCGGCCATGATCCCGGGTCCGGCACCGGTCACCACCATCCAGTCGGCCGACGCCAGCCGGGCCGCAAGGTTCCGGGCCAGGATGTAGACCGGGTCGTCCGGCCGGGTCCGGGCCGAGCCGAACATCGTCATCTTGCGGATGTGGCGGTAGGGACGGAAGACCCGGAAGGCCTCGGCCATCTCGCCCAGGGCCGCGTTGGCGATCTTCAGGTCGCCGACCGACGTACCCTCCCGAGCCAGGTCGGCCAGCGAGTCGATCATCGCCCGCAATTCACGGGACTGGGAGACCGACAACGAGTCGTTGTCGAACAGCGTGTCGAAGGCGCGTTGGCGCGCCGACTCCTCGGCTTCGTCGATCACGCGCCTGCAGAGGCCCCGGCCGCGGCGTACAGCGTCGAACGCTGCACGAGCGGTCGACCCAGCGGCGTGACGATGGCCTCGAGCTCCTCGACACCCATCCGTTGACCGTGGGTGGCGCCGGCCGCCCGGGAGATGTTCTCGTCCATCAGGGTGCCCCCGAGGTCGTTGGCCCCCGCCCGCAGCAACTGGCGGGCGCCCTCGGCACCCATCTTCACCCAGCTGACCTGCACGTTGTCGATGTCGCCGCGGTAGGCGATGCGCGCCACCGCGTGCATGAGCAACGCCTCGCGGAACGTCGGGCCCCGGCGGGACTTCCGCTGGAGGTAGATCGGGGTCGCCATGTGCACGAAGGGCAGCGGGACGAACTCGGTGAAGCCTCCCGTCTCCCGCTGGAGCGCCCGGGTGCGGACCATATGGCGGGCCCAACTGATCGGCTGCTCGATCGACCCGAACATGATCGTGATGTTCGAGCGCAACCCGACGTTGTGAGCCGTCCGGTGCGCCTCGAGCCACTCGTCCGTGGAGATCTTGTCCGGGCAGAGGACGGCCCGCACCTCGTCGTCGAGGATCTCGGCTGCCGTACCGGGCAGCGTCTTGAGTCCGGCTTCCTTGAGCTGGGTCAGGTACGACGCCAGGTCCACCTCTGAACGTCGAGCTCCTTCCGTCACCTCCAGGGCGGTGAAGCCATGGATGTGAATGGTCTCCGAACCCTTGCGGACCGCCTCGAGGACGTGCAGGTAGTAGTCGCCGTCGAAGCTCGGGTGGATGCCGCCCTGCAGGCAGACCTCGGTGGCGCCCTCCGCCTCCGCCTCGGCGACGCGACTCGTGACCTCGTCCAGCTCGAGCAGGTAGGGAGCGCCGCGCAGATTCAAGGAGAGCGGTCCCTTCGAGAAGGCACAGAAGCGGCACTTGAACGTGCAGACGTTCGTGTAGTTGATATTGCGATTGCGCACATAGGTCACGGCGTCGCCGACCGTCGCGCTGCGCAGGTCGTCGGCCACCTCGGCGACGGCACGCACCTCGGGTCCCCGGGCCGAGAACAGCGTGACGATCTCCTCCTCGCCGACCTCCTGGTCCAAGGCGACCCCGGCCAGCACCTCGGCCACCGCGCCGCCGAGACCGGTCGCACCACGCCGTCGGGCCGGTGCCGTCACCGGCTCGTCGAGCAGCGCCGGCGGGTGCGTCTCGCCCCCGGAGCACCACTCGCCGTCGCGGGCCAGGCCTTCGGCGTCCGCCGCGTCGAGCACCGGAAAACGCAAGCCCTCGGCCAGCCAGCGGGTAGGCGAGAGCGCGAACTCGGGGTACACCGTCATCCGGGGAGCGAGCACGTGGCCGGCCGCCTCCGTGGCCGAACGCAGCAGGTCCAGCGCGGGCCACGCTCGTTCGGGATTCACGTGGTCGGCGGTCACGGGCGACACGCCGCCCCAGTCGTCGATGCCGGCCGACAGTAACGGGCCCAGATCGTCGGAGAGATTCGGCGGAGCCTGCACGTGGACCTCGGGCGGGAGCACCAGGCGAGCGACGGCAATGGCCCACTGCAGGTCTTCGGGAGGGCACGGAGCGGCCTTGGCCATCTTCGTGCCCGGCTTGGGCAGGAAGTTCTGCACGATGACCTCTTGCACGTGGCCGTGGCGGAGGGACGACGAGGCGATGGCCCGCAAGGACGCCAGCTGCCCGGCCCGGTCGTCACCGATGCCGACCAGGATCCCGGTGGTGAAGGGGATCGCCAACTCGCCGGCGGCCTCGAGCGTGGCCAGACGCCGTTCGGGCTCTTTGTCCGGAGCCCCTCGATGGGCGGCCAGTCCCGGGGTCAACGACTCGAGCATCATGCCCTGACTCGCCGACACCTCGCGCAACACCGCCAGCTCGGACGCGTAGAGGGCGCCCGCGTTGGCGTGAGGGAGCAACCCGGTCTCCGAGAGCACCAGCTGGCACATGGCGGCCAGATACTCGACCGTCGATCCGTATCCCTGAGCCTCCAGCCATTCACGGGCGACCGGATAACGCTCCTCGGGCCGTTCGCCCAGGGTGAACAGGGCTTCGTGGCAGCCGGCCGCCTGCCCGGCCCGGGCGATGGCCAGCACCTCGTCGGGGGTGAGGTAGGGCGCCGTCAGGCGGGCCGGTGCCTTGGCGAACGTGCAGTAACCACACCGGTCACGGCACAGCATCGTCAGCGGAATGAACACCTTGGGCGAGAAGGTGACCCGCCGGCCGTGCGCCTCGTCGCGGGCCGCGCTGGCGAGTGCGGCGAGGTCGGCCAGGGACGCGTGGAGGAGATCTTCGTCGGAGAGCATCGAGGCCCAATCTAGGGGGCGTCACCGGAGGCGGCGCGGTCCATGAGCCACACCGTCGTCCCAGCGTGCACCCGGGAGGCCGGAATGTCCTCTCCCTCACGCAGGCGTGCCACCGCGGCCGCCTTCGCCGCACCCTCGACGGTGAAGACCGCGATCCGGGCCGAATTGATGGCAGACAGGGTCAAGGTGAGCCGGGGATGCGGGTTCACGCCATTCGGGTCCTCGGTGGCCACCACGAGATCACCGGGGCCGGCATCGAGGCTCGCCGCGCCCGGGAAGAGCGATGCCGTATGACCGTCGGGGCCCAGGCCGAGATGGACGAGGTCGATGCCCGGACCGGTCACCAGGTCGGCGATCACCCGCTGGTAGGCGGCCGCGCACGCACCGATGTCACCCGAATCCGTCGGCATGGGCGAGAACGAACCGACCCCCGACCCGCCCAGACGATCGAGCAGTGACTCCCGGATCAGGCGGGCATTCGAGTCCTCGTCCGACGAGGGCACGAAACGCTCGTCACCGATGTACACGTCCACCAGCGTCCAGTCGATCCCGACCGTCGACGCCAGCACCTCGTAGCAGGCCCGGGCGGTCGCGCCGCCGGACAGCAGCAGGGCGAAACGCGGGCCCTGGCGGTGCGCGAAGGCCTGTGTTACCTGGGCGGCGAAAACCGCCGGCACGTCATCGACGTGATCGAACATGTCCGAACGTGGCATGGCCGACTACTTGGTCGGAGTCTCGGTCTCCATGCCCTGCTGTCCCGATTCCAGCGTCACGGCATGGCCTCCGAACTGGTTGCGCAACGCCGCCACCATCTTCAACTGGAACGAGTCCTTGTCCTGTGAGGCGAAACGGGTGAACAAAGAGGTTGCGATCACCGGGGCGGGCACCCCCCGCTCGATCGCCTCCAGCGCCGTCCATCGCCCCTCACCCGAGTCGACGGCCACCGGCGCGATCTCGGCGAAGCCGGCATCGGGACGCAGCGCCCGCTCGGCCAGATCCAAGAGCCAGCTGCGCACCACCGATCCGTAGCGCCAGATCGAGGCGATCTCGTGCAGGTCCAGCGAGAACTCGTCGGCGGACGACATGATCTCGAAGCCCTCGGCATAGGCCTGCATGATCCCGTACTCGATCCCGTTGTGGACCATCTTGACGAAGTGCCCGGCCCCGACAGGCCCCACGTGGGAGTACCCCCCTTCGGGCGCCAGTGTCAGCAGGGCCGGCTCGACGACGGCGACCGACTCCTTCGTCCCGCCCACCATGAGGCAGTAGCCCTCGGTCAGACCCCAGACGCCGCCGGAGGTCCCGGCGTCGACGAACCCGACTCCGCTGGGCTCCAACCGGGCCGCGATCTCGATGGCCTCCTTGTAGTTGGAGTTGCCGCCGTCCACGATCACGTCACCCTTGGAGAACAGACCGGCCAGCTCGTCGATGGTCGAGTTGGTCGCCTTGCCGGCCGGCACCATGACCCAGGCCGCCCGGGGCGGGGCCAATTTCTCGGCCAGCTCGGCCAGGGTCGTCGCCGTGTCGGCACCCTTGCCCGCCGCCTGCTTCAGGGCGTCGGCGCTCAGGTCGTACGCCACGACCTCGTGCCCACCCTTCAGGAGGCGCTCGGTCATGTTGGCGCCCATCTTCCCCAGCCCGATCATGCCGATCTTCATGCCGCGCTCCTCGTACTCTCGATGTTCCGATGGTCAGAACGTAGCGGCCTTGTCGGTCAGTGACTGAACCAGCTCGTCGAAGGACTTGGCGAACGAGGCGACCCCCTCGTTCTCGAGGGTCTGCTCCACGTCGGCCATGTCGACGCCGGCCGCCTCGATGGCCTCGAGTGCCGCGGTCGCCGCGTCGGGATCGGCGTCCACCGTGCGATGCAGGGTCCCGTGGTCCTCGAACGCATGCAACGTGCCGTCGGGCATGGTGTTGACCGTGGCCGGACCGATCAGGTGGTCGACGTAGAGAAGGTCCGAATAGGCCGGGTTCTTGGTCGACGTCGATGCCCACAGCGGGCGCTGCACCCGGGCCCCGTGACCCCGCAGCGCCTCCCACCGGTCGCCGTGGAAGGTGGAGTGGAAGTGTTGGTAAGCGACCTGGGCCTGGGCCACCGCGGCTGTTCCTCGCAGACCCGACGCGGCGGCGTCACCCGATGCCGACTCCAAGCGACGATCCACTTCCGTGTCGACCCGGCTCACGAAGAACGAGGCGACGCTCGCCACCTTCGCCAGGTGCTCGGTCTTCCCCTCCGCCACGAGGATCTCGAGGCCGCTCAGATAGGCCTCCATGACCTCGTCGTAGCGGTCGAGTCCGAAGATCAACGTGACGTTGATGCTCCGCCCCTCGCTGATCAGGGTCTGGATGGCGGGTACGCCCTCCTTCGTCGCCGGTACCTTCACCAAAAGGTTCGGTTCGTCGATGGTGTCGTGCAGCATCCGCGCCGCGGCGATCGTCCCGTTGGTGTCGTGGGCCAGGGCGGGGGAGACCTCGAGCGACACGTAGCCGTCCTCGCCGTCACTGTCGTCGTAGAGGGGGCGCAAGAGCTTCGAGCGCGTTGCGGATGTCGGTCGTCGCCAGCTCCCAGTAGGCGCTCTCGACCGTGTGGTCCTTCATCAGGTCGCGGAACTGTTCGTCGTAGGTGTCCTGGCCACTGATGGCGTTGGCGAAAATGGTGGGATTCGACGTGATGCCGCGCACGCCCAGCGAGATGAGCTCCGAGAGCTGTCCGTTCTCGAGCCAGTCGCGCCGCAGGTTGTCGAGCCATGGGCTCTGCCCGCCGATGTCGTAGAGATCCTGGAGTCGGGTCATCTGCTTTGCCCTTTCCTCGGGGACGCTTGGTGCGCCCCGACGTCACCGGGACTGCCCCGGCCTGCTCGCTTTATTCGCTGTGTCCCCGCCATGCTGGCACTCCGCGGGTAGCGCCCCGGCGCATGGTCGTCAGGCGTCGAAGCCGGCCAAGAGCTCTCGAGCCCGTTCGACCACATGGTCGGCGGTGAACCCGAACTGCTCCATGACGACTGCCGCGGGTGCTGAGGCTCCGAAGTGATCGATGCCGATGCTGTCGTCCGCGTAGCGCTCCCACCCGAACGTGGATCCCGCCTCGATACTGAGCACGGGCACGCCGTCGGGGAACACAGAGGATTGATACCCCTCCGATTGCTGCTCGAACCACTCCCAGCACGTCAACGAGACCACTCGGGCCCCTATGCCCTCTCCGTTGAGCGTGTCTGCCGCAGCGACGCAATGCTGGACCTCGCTGCCCGTTCCGACGAGCACGATCTGGGGCTCACCGCCGGGATCCGACAGGACGTAGCCACCCCTCGGAACTCCTTCGGCTGCCTTCTCCGCCGTCCCCGCCAGGACCGGAACGTCCTGGCGGGTCAGCACGAGGCCGATAGGGCCGTCCGACTCCACGGCCTGCTTCCAGGCGATCGCCGTCTCGTTGGCGTCGGCCGGGCGAACCAGCGCGATTCCCGGCATGGCCCGCAGTGACGCCAGGTGCTCGATCGGCTGATGCGTCGGGCCGTCCTCGCCCAGGCCGATCGAGTCGTGGGTCCAGGAGTAGATGACGTGGGCCTGGCTCAGGGCGGCGAGTCGCACCGCCGGTCGCATGTAGTCGGAGAAGACGAAGAAGGTCCCACCTACGGGCAGCACGCCTCCGTGGAGCCCCATGCCGTTCATGGCCGCTCCCATCCCGTGCTCGCGGATGCCGAAGTGCAGTTGGGCTCCACCGGGCTCGTCGCGGCTCTGTACCTCCGCGCCCTTGACGAGCACTCCGTTGTTACCGGTCAGGTCGGCGGATCCCGCCACCAGCCCGGGCAGTCCGGCTGCGGTGGCATTGATGCACTGGTTGATCGCATGGCGGGTGGCCAGCTTCGTCCCCGCTTCGAAGCTGGGCAGCCCTGCGGCCCAACCGTCGAGCCCGTGACCGGCCTGCGCGGCGTCCCAGGCGGCGCGGTCCCCGTCCCAGGCGGCGAAGCGCTCCTCCCACGCCGATCGGTCGGCGGCGCCTCGCACCAATTCCTTGGCGTAGAACTCGTACACGTCGTCGGGAACCCAGAAGGTCTCGTCCACCGGCAGGCCGAGGATGTCCTTGGTCACCTTGATCTCGTCCTCGCCGAAGGGTGACCCGTGCGCGGTGGCCGTGTCGGTCAGCTTGGGGGACGGCCAACCGATATGGCTGCGCAGGACCAGCAACGCCGGCTTGGCATCGGGACCCTCCGCCGGGTGGTCGAGCATCTCGCGAATGGCCGACTCGAGCCCGTCGACGTCGTTGGCCATCTCGCCCAGGTCGACCACGCGCCAGCCGTAGGCCTCGAATCGCTCGGGGACATTGTCGTTGTACGACAATTCGGTCGGGCCGTCGATGGTGATGTGGTTGTCGTCGTAGAAGGCCATGAGCTTGCCCAGGCCGAGGTGACCCGCCAGCGAGGCCGCTTCGTGCGAAATGCCCTCCATGAAGCACCCGTCGCCCGCGATCACGAACGTCCGGTGATCACAGACGTCCGGGCCGAATCGACTTCGCACCACCCGCTCGGCCAGCGCCAGACCGACGGCGTCGCCCACCCCCTGCCCCAGGGGGCCGGTGGTGACCTCGATGCCCGCGGTGTGCTTGCGCTCGGGGTGCCCCGGCGTCCTGCTGCCCCATTGCCGGAACTGGCGCAGGTCGTCGAGGGTGAGGTCGTAGCCGGTCAGGTGCAGGAACGCGTATTGCAGGATGCAGGCATGCCCGTTCGAGAGGACGAAGCGGTCCCGATCGGGCCAATCGGGCCGTTGTGGATCGTGGTGCATGATGCGGGTCCAGAGGACGTGAGCGAGAGGTGCCAAGGCCATCGCGGTGCCCGAGTGGCCCGAGTTCGCAGCTTCAGGCGCGTCCATGGCGATGCCACGGACGACGTTGATGCCCAACTCGACGAGCGCCGGGTCCTGCACCACCGGGGGAGAGGTATGCAACGTCATGAGCCACCCTAACCGGCCTCTGACGTGCATCGGGAGGCCCGTCGCGTACTCTTCACCTCCATGCCCTCCCGGATGCAGGTACCCCCCAACAGCGACCTCACGCTGGGCATGACGTGTGTGGAGAAGGCGACCCCCGGGCGCTGCGTGTGGCGGATGTCTGCCGACGAACGCTTCGCCAATCCGGCCGGGATCATGCAAGGCGGCTTCATCGGTGCCTTCATGGATTCGTCCATGGGTGCGGCCGCCGTGACCTTTGTCCAGGACCGCAAGGTGTTCTGCTCGAATGCCGAGATCAAGGTCAGTTTCCTCGCCGCCGTCCCCCCCGGGGCCGAGCTGACCTGCACCGCCGAGGTGATTTCGGGTGGGCGCCGTGTCGCCTTCGTCGAGTCGAGCGTGGTGGCCCGTGCGCCCGGATCGTCCGAAGGCAGGCTGGTCGCTCGTGCCTCCTCGACCTACATCTACAAGGACCGCGACTGAAAGCACCGGGGTCCGAATCCGCAGGCAGACCGGGGCCAAACGACCTGGTGTTTGCGTTGGAAGGGCGCAGAGACCAGGATTATCCGCCACATGGCACCACGGTCAGACAACGGCACCCACGGGCTGCGACACGCTGGGGACGATGCGTTCCAGCTGACGGTCGACTACCTGAAGCAGGAGACCGTCGATCCCTTGCGGGGTCTCGGCCGCTTCCTCTATATGGGGATCGCCGGCGCGTTCTTCATCGCCTTCGGGCTCTTGTTGATCTTGCTCGGGATCCTCCGGCTGCTCCAAGTCGAGACGGGCACCGCCCTCACGGGCAACTGGTCGTGGGTCCCCTATGCGGTCGTGGTCGTCCTGGGCGCGGGCATCATCGGGATTGCGGCCTGGCGCATCACGGCGGGACCGGCCAAGGAGCGGATGCCCGCGGTCGAGGCCCGGCGTGAGGCCACGGCCGCTGCTGCGGCCACCGAGACCAGAGAGATCACGGCGGTGACAACCGCGACGGTGACGGCACCCGTGCCCACCGGCGAGACGACGACAGACCCACAGGAGGGAACGAGCTGATGGCTGGCACGACGACCAGGGCGGGGAGCAACGGGCGATTGATCACCCGAGAAGACCTACAGGCGGCCTACTCCCAGGTCATCGGTGAAGGCGAGGCCACTGCCCGCGCCGCCGCACCACGCGGTCTCGCCGTGGCGGGCGCCATCGGGATCCTCATCATCACCTTGGCCTTCCTGGCCGGGCGCCGTCGCGGACGGTCGAAGTCGGCCGTCGTCGAGATCCGGCGGCTCTAGGTGGACGTACTCCTTCGCCGCTTCCTTCGCGCCGGCGTCCGCAGAGGCGTCGCCGGCAACTGGTACTGGTTCCTTCTCGCCGGGGCCACCTTCATCCTCCGCCGCGTTCTCAACGACCGGACCGGGACCGTGTCGACCCTGAAGATTCAGCCCGGCGAGCAGATCCTGATCACGGTCCGCGACGCCAAGGCGCCAGCACCCGTCGAAGCCTGACCCCGTGCCAGGGTCCCTGGCCGCGGGAGAGCGCGTCCTTCTCATCGATCCCAAGGAACGCCGCTACCTCCTGACCTTGGTTGCCGGATCGACGTTCCACACCCACGCCGGTGTGCTCGCACACGACGACCTCATTGGCTCGACCGAGGGATCCACCGTGACCGGATCGACGGGTCGCTCCTTTCTCGTCCTGCGCCCCACCCTGGGCGACGTTGTGCTCAAGATGCCCCGGGGCGCCCAGGTGATCTACCCAAAGGATCTCGGTGCGATCCTGATCGCCGCGGATATCGGCCCGGGACAGCGGGTCCTCGAGGCCGGCGTCGGTTCCGGCGCCCTGTCGATGACGGTACTGCGGGCCGGCGCGTCCATCGTGGGCTACGAGCTCCGTGAGGATTTTGCCGAGCGGGCACAGGCCAACGTCCGCGCCGCCCTCGGGCCCGACGCCCCCTACCGGGTGGAGATCCGCGATGTCACCGAGGGCATTGACGAGCGCGACCTCGACCGGATACTCCTCGACATGCCCGAGCCCCACAAGGTGGTGCCGGCTGCCGCGGCGGCGCTCCGCCCCGGGGGGATCCTTTTGGCGTACTTGCCCACGATCAACCAGACCGCGCTACTGAGGCAGATGCTCGACGATCCCGAGACACCGTTCGGGCTCTCGGAGACGCAGGAGGTCATGCGGCGCACCTGGCACATCGAGGCCCGTTCGGTACGACCCGACCACCGCATGGTGGGCCACACCGGCTTCCTGACGACGGCCCGACGCATCGTTCTCTGACCGGTCGCCGCCGTCGTCTCGACGGGGCACCAGGGATGCGCCGGACCTCGTCCACCGCCCGCCCGGGCGGCTCGCCGGGAAGCGGCCCAGGGGTTACGACGAAGGGTGGTTCAGTCCCGTTCGATGAAGATGCACTCGCCGGGGCACTCCTCGGAGGCCTCCACGACGGCGTCTTCGAGGTCGCCGGGCACTGCCGCCATGCCCGCAGAACCGCCCGGGTCGTTCTTGATCGCCTCGCCTTCCTTGACGTAGGCGAGACCATCATCGAGGAGGGTGAACACGGCGGGCGCGATCTCCTCGCACAGGCCGTCGCCGGTGCAGAGATCCTGGTCGATCCAGACCTTCATGTCCCTTTCACTCTCCCTTGTCGATGCCGCTCGACGGGCCGGTTTGGACCGTAATGAGCCAATCCGCGGACCGTCAATCCGGCGGCGCAGACAAGTTGATCCTATAGGGCGCCAGGTGGCCCTCAGGTGCATCTCCGGTGCACTCAAGTTGCCGTCAAATTGGGCCGATGGCAGGGCTAGGGTGAGATGCGGTGACCACGACACCAGACGAAGCTGCTGCCCAGGTAGAAGCGCTGCGCGCCGAGCTCGCAGACGCCGAGGATGAGATCCACGCGCTCCGGAGGCGGCTGCAGGAGAGCCCCGGGCGCGTCCAGGCGCTCGAGGAGCGGCTCCTTGAGTCCAAAGGGCAGCTCTCACAGGCCACCTCCCAGAACGAAAAACTGACCTTCACGCTGCAGCAGGCCAAGGAGCAGCTGGCCGCGCTGCGCGAAGAGGTCGAGAAGTTGACCCAGCCCCCGGCGGCCTACGGGACCTTTCTCGGGGTCAACGAGGACGGGACGATCGACGTCTTCTCGAGCGGTCGCAAAATGCGGGTCTCGCTGCATCCCGACATCGACCCGGGCCAGATCCGCAAGGGCAACGAGGTCGTTCTCAACGAGAGCCTCAATGTCGTGCTCGTCCGAGACGGGGAGTTCTCTGGCGAGGTCGTGACACTCAAGGAGGTCCTCGAGGACAGGCGTCGCTGCATGGTCTTCGCTCGGGCGGACGAGGAGCGGGTGGCCGAGCTCTCCGACGACCTGATCGGGGTACGGCTGAGGGCGGGCGACTCCCTGCTGATGGACTCCCGGACCCAGCTGCTGATCGAGAAGCTGCCGAAGCTCGAGAGCGAGGAACTGGTCCTCGAGGAAGTGCCCGACATCACCTACGCCGACGTCGGTGGCCTGGATTCCCAGATCGAGGCCATCACCGACGCCGTCGAGCTCCCCTACATGCACCGCGACTTGTTCGCCGACTACTCGCTGCCTGCCCCCAAGGGGATCCTGCTCTATGGGCCGCCGGGATGTGGCAAGACCCTGATCGCCAAGGCTGTCGCCAACTCCTTGGCCAAGAAAGTGGCCGAGAAGACCGGCAACGACAACGTGCGCAGCTTCTTCCTCAACATCAAGGGTCCCGAGCTGTTGAACAAGTACGTCGGCGAGACCGAGCGCCAAATCCGCCAGGTTTTCCAGCGGGCGCGGGAGAAGGCCGACGAGGGGATGCCGGTCATCGTCTTCTTCGACGAGATGGAGTCTCTGTTCCGGACCCGTGGAACGGGGATCTCGTCGGACATGGAGTCGACCATCGTGCCCCAGCTGCTGGCCGAGATCGACGGCGTCGAATCGTTGCGTGACGTCATCGTCATCGGGGCCTCGAACCGGGAGGACCTGATCGACCCGGCCATCCTGCGGCCAGGCCGTCTGGACGTGAAGATCAAGATCGAGCGGCCCAACGAGGAAGCCGCCGGCCAGATCTTCAGCCGCTACCTCACACCTGACCTCCCCCTGGACGCCGACGAGGTGGCCCGGCTGGGCGGGGGAGATTTGGCCAAGGCGGTCATGGCGATGATCGAGCGGACCGTGGCCGAGATGTACCGAGAGGACGACGAGAATCGATTCCTCGAGGTGACCTATCAGAACGGCGACAAGGAGATCCTTTACTACCGGGACTTCTCGTCAGGGGCCATGATCGAGAACATCGTGCGCCGGGCCAAGAAGCTGGCCATCAAGCGAGTGATCGCCGGTGACTCCGGTGGGATACGGACCTCCGACCTGTTGGAGTCGATCCGCCAGGAGTACAAGGAGAACGAAGACCTTCCCAACACCACCAACCCCGATGACTGGGCGCGGATCTCCGGGAAGAAGGGTGAACGCATCGTCTACGTCCGAACGCTGCTGAGCGAGGACAAAGAGGTGCAGGGCGGGCGGTCGATCGAGCGGGTCGGCACCGGTCAGTACCTGTAGACGGTTAGGGTCGCGATCGTGGCGACCACCAAGGTCTGCGGTATCGAGACGGAGTACGGCATCCTTTCGCCGGGACCCGAGCAGAACCCCATCGCGGCCTCATCGGTACTGGTCAACGCCTATGCGGCGGACATCGAGGCCCAGATCGGCTGGGACTTCGAGGACGAGACGCCCGGGAACGACGCCCGGGGCTTCGCTCGGGAGGGGTCCTTGGCCCCGATGGTCGAGACGCATTTGGCCAACACCGTCCTGACCAACGGCGCCCGCTTCTACGTCGACCACGCCCACCCCGAGTACTCGAGCCCCGAGTGCCTGACCCCGCTGGAATGCGTGATCTACGACAAGGCGGGGGAGGAGGTGCTGCGGCGGTCGATGATCGCGGCGGGACTGCGCATTCCGGACCAGCCCGCTCCTGTCGTGCACAAGAACAACTCCGACGGCAAGGGCAATTCCTACGGCTGCCACGAGAACTACATGATGGACCGGGCGGTGCCCTTTGCCCGGGTGATCGACGGTGTGGTGCCGCACTTCGTCTCCCGGACCTTGTTCACCGGCTCGGGCAAGGTCGGCTGCGAGACGCCCGCGCTCGATGCCGAGACGGTGGAGTTCCAGATCTCGCAGCGGGCCGAATTCTTCGAAGAGATCGTGGGGTTGGAGACGACCCTGAAGCGACCGATCGTGAACACGCGGGACGAACCACATGCCGACCCGAAGCGCTTCCGTCGTCTGCACGTCATCGTGGGCGATGCGAACTTGTCGGAGATCGCGACTTTCTTGAAGGTGGGAACGACGGCGATCGTGCTGGCGATGATCGAGGACGATGCGGGGCCGAGTCGTGATTTGTCGCTGTCGGATCCGGTGCGGGCGCTGCACCAGGTGTCCGCCGACCTGACCCTGCGGCGGCCCCTGTCGCTGACGGACGGCTCGACGGCGACGGCCTTGGAGTTGCAGTGGGAACTCTTCGGGGCCGCTCGCAAGTACGCCGAGTCAGAAGGCCTGGGCGCGCTGGGCGACGACGGCACCGTCGGCGCCTTGGTGATGGAGCACTGGGAAGCCGTGTTGTCGGGGCTCGAATCGGACCCCTCCACGCTGTCGGACACGTTGGATTGGGTGGCCAAGCGGGAGCTGCTGCTGGCCTATCAGGAGCGCCATTCGTGTGGCTGGAAGGATCCGCGGATCGCTGCACTGGCGTTGCAATACCACGACCTGCGGCCCGACAAGTCAGTCTTCCTGCGCCTCGGCATGCGGACTCTCGTCACGCCGGCATCCGTTGCCTCGGCGGTGAGCGAACCACCGCTCGGGACTCGGGCCTGGTTCCGGGGCAAGTGCCTGGCCCGGTGGCCCGATGCCGTGGTCACGGCCAATTGGGACTCGCTGGTGTTCGACATCGGCGCTGACCCGCTGCGGCGCGTCCCTATGATGGATCCCCTGAAGGGGACGGCCGAACACACAGGCGCCCTGCTGGCCGAGAGCACCGGGCCGGCAGACCTGCTGAACCGGCTCAACTCGTAGGCGAAGACGGTCGACTTCTCAGAACACACGGACGGGGACGGACGGGACTAGGACGATGGCAGAACAGGAACAGAAGAAGCGAGGGTCGGGCACGCGTTCGACCGAGGCCGACACCGAGGTCGAAGAGGCGACGCCGGCTACGTCCGAACGTGGCGAGAAGATCAAGGCGGAGTTGGACGACCTGCTCGACGAGATCGACGAAGTGCTCGAGGACAACGCCGAGGAGTTCGTCCGCAACTACGTGCAAAAGGGTGGGCAGTAACCACCCGTGGCGCTCCCGCTCTTTCCCCCGGAGGGTGATCCGGGTCCTGACTTCGTCGGCCTCCTGCGCATGCAGCCGACCTCCGAGGCGAGCCTGACGTTCGCCGCCACTCCTGACGCTGGCGGTTTGGGCTCGGCCGGCCCGATCCCGCACGGGACGACCGTGGTCGCTCTGCGTTTCGCCGACGGTGTGATCATGGCCGGAGACCGCCGGGCCACTGCGGGAAACATCATCGCCCACCATGCGATGGAGAAGGTGTTCCCGGCCGATCGGTTCTCGGCCGTGGCCATTGCCGGGACGGCCGGGATGGCCATTGAGATGGTCCGCCTCTTCCAGGTCCAACTCGAGCACTACGAGAAGGTCGAGGGCTCGACGCTGTCGCTCGAGGGCAAGGCCAACCAGCTGGCACAGATGGTGCGCCAGCACCTGCCGATGGCCATGCAGGGCCTCGCCGTTGTGCCCCTTTTCGCCGGCTACGACACCTCCCGGGCCATCGGTCGCATTTTCAACTACGACGTGACCGGCGGGCACTACGAGGACACCGACTTCCAGGCCACCGGCTCGGGCGGGCGGGACGCACGGAGCACGATCAAACTGGGATGGCGCGAAGGCATGGCCCGGGACGACGCCGTGGATCTGGCCATCCAGTCGCTCTACGACGCTGCGGACGAGGACTCGGCAACGGGGGGTCCGGATCCGGTGCGCGGGATCTACCCCATCGTGGCGGTCGTGGACGCCTCGGGGTACCTCGAGGTGCCCGAGGACGAGGTTGCCGACCGCTTCGGCGCGCTGATCGCTCGCAAGCAGGCGGAGCGTGCACGATGAGCATGCCGTACTACGTATCGCCCGAACAGGTCATGAAGGACCGGGCGGAATATGCCCAGAAGGGCATTGCCCGGGGACGCTCGCTGGTGGCGACGGTGTACGACGTCGGCATCGTGATCGTGGCCGAGAACCCGTCGCGCTCGTTGCACAAGATCAGCGAGATCTACGACCGGATCGCCTTCGGGGGCGTCGGCAAGTACAACGAGTACGACCAGTTGCGGGTGGCCGGTGTGCGCCATGCCGACACCAAGGGATACGCGTTCAGCCGGGAGGACGTCGATGCCCGGTCGTTGGCCAATCTGTACGCCCAGCACCTGGGGAACGTGTTCACCCACGAGATGAAGCCACTGGAGGTCGAGATCCTGGTCGCCGAGCTGCGCGATGGCGACAGTCAGCTGTACCACATCGCCTACGAGGGGACGATCACCGACGAGGACCGCTTCGCCGTCTTGGGTGGCGATGCCGAGACCATCACCGAGCGGGTGGCCAGTGCGTGGCAGGAGGGCTGGGACTTGGCGGCGGCCCTCAAGGGAGCCACATCGGCCCTGGCTGGACCCGATCGCACCCTAGGCGGCGGAGACCTCGAGGTCGCCACATTGAGCCGTGGCAACGGTCGGCGGACCTTCCGACGCCTCCTCGAACCTGAGCTGGCCCAACTCCTGGCATAACCGGCAGTAGGTTGGCCCGGTGGAACGGCGCATCTTCGGGATCGAGAACGAATATGGCGTCACCTTCACGCTGCGCGGCCAACGCCGCTTGAGTCCGGACGAAGTCGCCCGCTACCTGTTCCGACGGGTGGTGTCCTGGGGACGTTCGTCCAACGTCTTCCTCGAGAACGGCGCCCGCTTGTATCTCGACGTGGGCAGTCACCCGGAGTACGCAACCCCCGAGTGTGACCGAATCTCAGACGTGGTGATCCACGACAAGGCCGGGGAGTGGATCCTGGCTCAGCTGGTGACGGGCGCGCAGGCGAGACTGCGGGAGGAAGGCATTCGGGGCGAGGTCTACCTCTTCAAGAACAACACCGACTCCGTCGGCAATTCGTACGGCTGTCACGAGAATTACCTGACCGAGCGCAATGACGAGTTCAATCGGTATACAGAGGTCCTGATTCCGTTTCTCGTGTCACGCCAGATCTACGCCGGCGCGGGCAAGGTTCTCCAGACGGCACGGGGCGCAGTGTTCTGCCTGAGTCAGCGAGCCGAGCACATTTGGGAAGGGGTGTCCTCGGCCACGACTCGGAGTCGGCCCATCATCAACACTCGCGACGAGCCTCACGCGGATGCCGAGCGCTTCCGCCGGCTGCATGTGATCGTCGGCGACTCCAACATGTCGGAATACGCCACCTTCCTCAAGGTGGGGACGACGTCCATCCTCTTGGCCATGCTCGAGGACTCGTCGACCGTGCTGCGCGACCTCACGTTGGAGAATCCGATCCGGGCCATCCGCGAGATCAGCCACGACATCACGTGTCAGCGCCGGGTCCGCCTGGCCAACGGGCGCGAGATGCGGGCGCTGGACATCCAGATGGAGTATCTCGAGCGAGCGTTGAAGTTTCGCGAGCGTCGCGGCCTTTCGCCGGAGGAGGACAAGGCGCTCGACATGTGGGAACACTGCCTCAAGGGGCTTGAGGCAGATCCGACGTCGTTGTGGCGCGAGTGCGACTGGGTGGCCAAACACCGCTTGGTCGAGCAGATGCAGGCCCGGCACGACATCTCCCTGTCGCACCCCAAAGTGGCCATGATCGATTTGATGTACCACGACGTCGACCGGACCCGGGGATTGTTCTACAAGCTCCAACAGCGGGACGAGATGGAGCGTACCTGTACCGACGACGCCATCACCGACGCCATGGTCCGGCCCCCCGAGACGACCCGAGCCCGGCTTCGGGGTGCCTTCGTCAAACGGGCAAAGGAGCGGCGGCGTGACTTCACGGTCGACTGGGTGCACCTCAAGCTGAACGACCAGGCCCAGCGCACGGTCCTGCTCAAGGACCCCTTCAAGTCGCACGACGAACGGGTGGAGCGGCTCATCCAGTCGCTGTGACGGCCTCGTAGAGTTGGCAGAAGATGTTGAACCTGGACCCGGCCAAGCTCCTGGTGATCGCCGTGGTCGCGATCATCCTCCTCGGTCCTGACAAGCTGCCTCAGGTGGCCCGTCAGGTCGGTGGTGCTTGGCGTTCGTTCAACCAGTTCCGCCATCGGATGGAGACAGAGGTCCGCAACACCATGCCGGACCTACCTCCCACGTCAGAGATCGCCCGCCTGGCCCGCTCACCCTCGGCCTTGCTCGATCACCTGTCGAACATGGGATCCGACGACGACGAGGAGACGCCGCCGTCGGAGAACGGAACGGCTCACGAGGCCGAGGCCGAGGCCGATGCCGGCGTCGACCGGACCCACGATGAGGTCGAGCGTCACGAGCCCTCACCGCCCGCTCCCGTCGTCATCCCTCCGAGTGAGGTCACGTCGCCGCGCCCGGCGACCAGACCATCACCTTCCGAACCTCGACCGGACATCGTCTTGCCCGGCGACCCCACTCTGAACTGATCGGCCGGACAGTGGTTTCCCTTCCCTTCTCGGCCAAACGCCGGAGCCGTCCGTCGCCCGACAACATGACGTTGACGGAACACCTGGGCGAACTCCGATATCGGGTGGTCATCATGGTGGCGGCGTTCGTCATCGCGGCGACGATCGCCGTCTTCGCCTACGAACCGATCCTGCAGTTTCTGCTGCGACCACTCTGCAGTGTCGACGCCTCGTCCGCGCACCACGGCGGCGCGAACGGGTCCCTGATCTTCAACCACGACGGTTCGTGCAACCTCTTCGTGACCTCCCCCCTCGACGGACTCTCGCTCCGGGTGAAGATCGCCGTCTTCGGCGGTCTCGTCTTGGCTTCACCGGTAATCCTGTTCCAGATCTGGCGATTCGTGACTCCTGGCCTCAAGGCCTCGGAGCGCAAATATGCCATCCCCTTCGTCATCAGCTCGTTTTTTCTCTTCCTGCTCGGAGCAGCCACGGCCTACATCACCCTGCCCCACACGCTCGGCTGGCTGAAGTCGGTCGGCGGCCCGAACCTGACGGCCATCTACGACCCGATTCCCTATCTGGGGTTGATCATCGTCATGATGACCCTGTTCGGGTTGACCTTCGAGTTCCCAGTGATCCTGGTCTCCCTGGAACTGGCCCGGGTCGTGACGCCGGCCCGGCTTTTGCGTTCGTGGCGTTGGGCCATCATCATCATCGTGGTGGTCGCCGCCGTGTTCACGCCGAGCTCGGACCCCTTCTCGATGTTTGCCCTGGCCGGCCCCCTCGTGATCTTCTACTTCATCTCCATCGGAATCGGGAAGCTGCTCGGACGTTGACGGCGCTCCCTTGGCCCGTCCGGGAATCGGGCGGCCTGGCGGAGTTCGAAGCCAGCCTTCCCTTCGTGCTGGACGAATTCCAGCACCACGCCTTCAGTTGCCTGGACGCGGATCAGTCGGTCCTCGTCTCGGCGCCGACTGGTTCGGGCAAGACCCTGGTCGCCGCCTATGCCGTGCACCGTGCCCTGTCTGCCCAGGGCAAGGCCTTCTACACGACCCCGCTCAAGGCCCTGTCCAACCAGAAATTCGGTGAGCTGGTCGATACGTACGGTGAAGAGCACGTGGGCCTCCTCACGGGCGACACGACGCTTCGCCCCAGGGCACCTGTCGTCGTCATGACGACCGAGGTCCTGCGCAACATGCTGCTGGCGGGCTCCGACCTCCTCGAAGCGCTCCATACCGTGATCCTCGACGAGGTCCATTTCATTCAGGATCCCTACCGGGGCGGCGTGTGGGAGGAGGTGCTCGTGCTCTCACCGCCCGAAATCCGCTTCGTCTGCCTCTCGGCGACCGTCAACAATGCCGACGAGCTGGGCGGTTGGTTGCGTTCGGTGCGAGGCGACACAGCGGTCATCGTCGAACGTCAGCGGCCGATCGTCCTGCGCCACCACTTCGCAGTGCACCGACGAGAGGATGAGGAAACACTCCTCATGCCCCTGTTGCAAGCCAACGGGAAGCCTGGGGGCGAGGGGCAGCGGATCGACCAGGCCGTCCGCCGGGCCGAACACGGCCGGGTGGCGCACTGGCAGGGGCGGGGGAGGGGACCGCGCCTGCCCTATCGGGCCCCCTTGCGCACGGAAATGATCGACGAGCTGGATCAGCGCGAAATGCTGCCGGCGATCGTGTTCATCTTCTCCCGGGCCGCCTGCGACGATGCCGTCAGACAGGTCATGCGTGACGGCGTCCGTCTCACCGACGCACAAGAACGCACGGCCATTCGCCAGGTGGCCGAACGGCGGGTGGAGCCGCTGGAGGACGAAGACCTCGACGTCCTCGGCTACCACGAATGGCTCGAGGGTCTCGAGCGCGGCGTCGCCGCCCACCACGCCGGTATGGTCCCGGTCTTCCGTGAGACCGTCGAGGAGTGCTTCGCGGCCGGCCTGCTCAAGGTCGTCTTCGCCACTGAGACCCTCTCGTTGGGGATCAACATGCCGGCCCGGTCCGTCGTGATCGAGCGCTTCTCGAAGTACGGGGGCGCAGGACGGGCCACGCTCACGTCCGGTGAGTACCTGCAACTCACGGGCCGGGCCGGGCGGCGTGGCCTCGACGAGGAAGGCCACGCCGTGGTGTCGTGGTCCAACGAGATCACCTTCGGCGAGGCGGCCCGGGTGGCCGCGGCCCAGCCGCCCGATCTCCGTTCGGCTTTCCGACCGACCTACAACCTGGCGGTCAACCTCGTCGCCCGTTTCGATCGGGAGACGGCAAACGACGTCCTGCACCGCTCCTTCGCCCAATGGCAAGCACGAAAGCCCGATCTGCTCACTCGCCAGCTCGGACACCGGCTGGCCGTCCTGGACGAGTTTGGCTACCTGGACAGCGCCGGCTGGAGCTTGACGCCTTCGGGTCGACGGCTCGGCCGGATCTACCACGAGGCGGACCTGCTGGTGGCCGAGGCACTGGGGAGCGACGTGCTCGCCGGCGCCGAGCCCTCGGTCCTAGCCGGGGTGCTGTCTTCGGTCGTTTTCGAGCCGCGTCGGGCCCGTCGCCTTCTCGGTCACGGACAGAGCCAGCGGCGCGGCGGCAAGCGGCGGAGCCAGCTCCAGGACCGCCTGGGAGACAAGCGGACCGCAGACCTCGCTCGCCGCTGCGAAACGGTCACCGTGATGGCCGAGAGGATCCGAGCGGTCGAGGAGGCCCACCTGGTCCCGAGGACCCGGCAGCCCGCCCCGGGGCTTGCCACGGCCGTTGCGTCGTGGGTGCGCGGCGCCTCCTTCTCGACCGCGCTCGGGGTGGCGGCGCGCGATGCCGGCGACCTGGCCCCCGGAGACTTCGTCCGGACCATGAAGTCGGTCGCCGACCTGGTCCAACAGGTCTCCTACACGGCCGAGGACCCCGGCGTGGCCGCAGCCGCTCGAGAGGCGGTGGGCCAGCTCATCCGGGGTGTGGTGGCGGGCGGTTTGCCCTCCGTCTGAGCCGGCCCTATCCGCCACCGATATGGCGGCCGGGTTCTATGGTTACCCGGGCATGTTCCCCTACTCCGAAGAGCGCTTCACCGCGGACGAGGAGCTCATCCTTCGGCGCTATGTGACCAACTTGGACCAGCCGGTCTTCGCCCTGGTCAATTTGCCCGAGGTGGTCAAGGGAGCTCTCTTCGCCCGGTATTCGAGGTCGCCCAAGAGTCTGCGCCGCCTGTTTCTCGACGAGTTCGTCGGAGAGCTCGACGTGTCGGGCGATGCATCGGTGGACGCCACGGTCGGGCTCCAGCGGGCCGAGCAGCTCTACGAGAAGGTCTTCGTCGAATACGGCGACGACTCGGTCGCGCAGCTCGGTGGCGTGCACCTCGCGTGTGAGCAGGCGTCGAACGTGCTGTCCAAAGTGCTCGAGTGGGGACGGCTGATGGCCTACCTCGAACAGTCGACGCGCTACATCGCGTACAACCAGCGGCTCGACAACGGGCAGTACCGATACTTCCGCCCACCAGAGATTCTCGACTCTCCGCATGGTGCGCGGTTCGTCGGCGAGATGGATCGAGTCTTCGACACCTACGGCGAGCTTCTGCCCCGCATGCAGGCGGCTGTGGCCGAGCGATTCCCCCAACAGGCTGGTGACAGTGATTTCGTCTATCGCCAGGCGACGAAGGCGAAGTCACTCGATGCGCTGCGCGGATTGCTCCCCGCCGCGTCGTTGTCGAACATCGGCGTCTACGGCACGGGACAGGCCTACGAGCAACTTCTACTTCGCATGCGCGCGCACCCCCTCCCAGAAGCGCGTCACTACGCCGACATGATCCTCGAGGAATTGCGCAAGGTCATTCCGTCGTTCCTCCAGCGCGTCGACGTACCCGAGCGCGGTGGTGAGTGGTCGGCGTATCTCGAATCGACTCGTGCGCAGACCGAGGGCGTGGTCCGCCGCCTGTGGCCCGATCTCGGGACGACACCCGACGACGGCGTTGAGGTCGAGCCCGAAGTGACGCTGCTCGACTATGACCCCGACGGAGAGGAAAAGGTCCTGATTGCGGCCTGTTTCTCCCTCCTCGACTGCTCGGAGCGCGAGGCATCGCGGCGGGTCCGACAACTCGGTCACGACGACCGGGTGACCCTCCTTCGGGCCTACGTGGGCGACCGTCGCAACAGGCGTCACCGTCCGGGTCGCGCCTTCGAGCGCACCGACTATCGCTTCGAACTCGTCACCGACTACGGCGCGTTCCGCGATCTGCAGCGCCATCGCATGCTGACGATCGAGTGGCAACGCCTCGGCATCGCACTCGGCTACGACATGCCTGGGCTCGTCGACGAGGCCGGTCTCGCCGAACGGTACGACGAAGCGATCGGGCGGGCCGAGGATCTCTACCGTTCGCTCACTCCGGACTTTCCCGAGCAGGCTTCCTATGCCGTCGCACTGGCACATCGCATCCGCTACGTCATGCAGTGCAATGCACGCGAGGCCATGCATCTCATCGAATTGCGTTCCGGGACACAGGGTCATCCCGCCTACCGCCGTGTCGCGC
This sequence comes from uncultured Acidimicrobiaceae bacterium, assembly GCA_963754445.1. GTDB lineage: Bacteria > Actinomycetota > Acidimicrobiia > Acidimicrobiales > RAAP-2 > Bog-473. The sequence continues at coordinate 1,422,985 of CAVWFT010000001.1, forward strand.
AACAGATGCATCGCACCATCGCGGAGACGGCCGGCCATCGGGCCATCGCCGACGCGATGTCGTTCGTCGAGCACGGCTCGACAGACCTGGAACGACTCGAATCGGAGCGCCGGGCGGAGCGTCGACGAGCCGAAAAATCTGCAACGCATTGACCAGGAAGTACCGCCGTTCCCCCTGGTAAGAGGGTCCTCATTCTTCTTGACGAGCCCACCCCGGCTTTGCCTATTCTGACGGCCAGTCCCACCACCCCGGAATGCTGCTGCGGGAGAGACACCGCCGACGCATGTGGGGGGGATGTGCTGTGAGAGGCGGTGGTAGGCCCTGGGGGTCGAGTAGAGAACGTGTTGCTTGCCTGGCTACCCGGGCCTGCGAGATGGCGCCAAAGACCCCAGGGCCCGCCCGCCCGACACCCCCGCCGACTTCTCTCCCGAGAGGTCCCCTCCCGACCCACGAAGAGCGATTGAACGGCTGGCGCGACCGTCTATGCTCCGGCGGCACATGGCGACCAAGAAGAAGCCCAAAACCGAAGAAGTCGTGGCAGAGAGCCCCGACGGCGAGGACGCCGAAAGCATCGAGGACGAAGACCTCGAGCTGGAGGACGACGACCTCGAAGACCTCGAAGAGGACGATGTCCTCGAGGTAGAAGACGACGACGTCGCGGCCGTCGACGTCGACGACGAAGAGGAGGACGAGGTGGAGGAGATCCTCACCGCCTCGCCCGCAGCGGTCGTCGAGAAGTCCGGAGAAGGCGACGAGGAGGAAGAGGACGAGGAGCCCGACGACGAAGACGTCGAGGCCAGCCTGGACGTCATCCTCAAGGAGCGCCTGGTCGTCGAGGACGAGCCCGAGGACGAAGAGGCCACGGACCAAGAGGACAAGACGGAAGGCAACGAGCGCGTGCTGCCCAAGCAGCCCGACGAGTTCGTCTGCCGGTCCTGTTTCCTCGTGAAGCACCCGAGCCAGCTCGCCGACAAGAAGAACATGCTCTGCCGGGATTGTGTCTGAGGAGACGCCGGACGGCACCAAGAAGAGGGGACCTCTTCGCCGCACCCTGGATGCATGCGTCTTCGCACCGGTCGGCATGGCACTGACGCTGGCCGAGGACATTCCCGACTTCGTCGACAAGGGCAAGCGGCGGGTGCAACTCGAGCTCGGCAACGCCATGGTGGTCGGGCGTTTCGTCGTCGCCAAGGGTCAGCACCAGATCTCGCACCGGATCGACGAAGTCCTCCACGGCCTCAACGACGACGAGCAGGGTCACGACGACGGGGGCCGGCCCGTGTCGGATCGTGCACCGAGCCCGCAGCCACCGCTCGACCCTGCGGCCAGTGCCATCGTCGAGAGCGCACTGGCCGACTACGACACCCTCAGTGCCTCGCAAGTGGTCAGGCGCCTCGAGAGTCTGGGACCCGAAGAGCTGCTCGCGGTCCAGCGCTACGAGGCGTCCACGAGGAACCGGCGGACGATCCTCAACCGAGCCAGCCAGCTCCTCGATGAGGGGCCGGCGGCGGCCAACGAATAGCGATGGAGCTGGCCCGTCTGGCAACACCGTCCGACCGCCCGGCTTGCGTCGGACTCTTGGACCCCGCCCTCGAAGCGGCTCGCCAGGCGCGGGGAGGGCCGGCCCTCCTGGGGGAGGCGACCACGGCCTCGCTGCTCGGCCGTTGGTGCGCACCCGGGGCCCAGCTGTTCGTCGGCGAGTTCGAGGGCGCCCTCGTGGGGCTTCTCGGCCTCGTGGTGGGCCCCGTCGTCGCCGAGCGACGGAGCGGGCTCGTCGAGTGCTGCTACGTCGAGCCTGGAGCACGTGATGTCGGGGTGGGGACTGCGCTCCTGGAGGCCGCCGTGGCGTGGAGCAGGGCCCAGGGTTGCACGGATGTCGACGCTCTCGCCCTCCCGGGTGACCGCCAGATCAAGCAGCGCCTCGAAGCAGCCGGGTTCACCGCCCGGCTGCTCACGCTCAGCCGCCGGTTGGACTGAAGCGCCGTTCGGCGTTGACCCGGCGCGGTGGCGGTGGCGGGATCTTCAACCCGAGGAGCTTGGCCAGTGCGGGCACGGAGCCCGCGGCGTTGCGGGCCGTCTGGCGGGCCACCTCGTCGTCAGGGATGCCCGCGGGCTTGACCGTCCGGCGCACCGGAGAGGCCACGACTGCGTCGAGGAGCTGCATCCACTCCTCGGGGGACTTGTCGGCCGACATGGCCTCGCCCGCGGCAGCGGCCAAGCGCACGGCCAGATCGGCCGGGCAGCGGGTGCCGGGCTCGGGGGGGCGGATCGAGGCCTCGACCGCCTGCTGCACCCGTCCGTCGTTCAGGGCGTTCGTGATCCGGGCCAGCCATTCCTCACGGAGAGCCGCTGTGCGCTGCTCCAACGACTCCTGGAGGGCTTTGGCCATGGTGCGGCCCTCTTCGTCAAGACTGACGGTGCGCGACGCCGTCACGACGGCGCGCAGCTCGCGGAGCCTGTAGTCCTTGCCCGCCGTCTGGGCCACGCTGGCCCGGTCCTTCCAGTCGGCCAGACGCACCACCGGAACGAGCTCTTCGGCCATGGCGATCAAGGCGTCGCCGGCCACCGGGGGCTTCCCGCTCGCCTTGGCCGCTGAAATTCTGGTCGTTGATGGCCTGGCGTACCGCCTGGATTCCACCCCGCAACAGCTGTTCGGCCACCGGAATCTGCTCGGGCCGCAGCGTGGCCAACATGGCATTGCGGTGCACGGTCGAAGTCGGCACGGCCGGACGCTCGCCGCGGCCGGGACGACCCTCGGCGTCGCCGGGCCGCCGCCCACCAGGACGACGGGGGCCGCTGGCGCCGCCGCCGCCACGGCGGTTGTCCTCGCGGGCACCGCCCTCGGAACGACCACCCCGGCGAGAGCCGCGGCCCTCGCCATCGTCGTCACGACGACGCTTGCCCGAACCGGGCGCCAGGATCACCGACACGTCAGGGGCCCGCCTGGGCGTGCCCTTGACCTCGATACGGCCCTCGGACTTCTCGGGCGACCGCGTCGGCTTTGCCGGGGCCAGGGCCAAGATCTCGATACCGTCCAGCCCGATGTCCACCGTGGCCTGCAAGACGGCGCCGACCTTCTCGCCGGAGGGCACGAGGGCGTTGTCCACCGTCCCCTTCGGCTGTCGCGCGCCCGCGGCGCGCCACGTCCAGGTTCCATCTGCGGCTTGGCTGGTGAGCTCGACGTCGATCCGGCGGGACATGCGGCGGACACGCTACCGCGCCGAGCGCACGGTCGGTCCCCGAGGCCGGGAGGAGAGTGGCGTCCTCTAACATGCAGGGGCTGTCGGCTGGGAGTCAACGGGCAGGTTTCCCGCCCCCGGCAGCACCAACTCGTGCGGTTCGGACGCACCACGCCCCAGGAGGACGAGAATGAGCGAGGACGCCGAGCAGCCAGGGGGGACGCCCGCTGCTGGGGATCCCGAACCGACGAGCGGCGCCGATGCCCCCCAGGCACCCCCGCCCCCGGCGCCGGCGCCGGCGCCGGCGCCGCCAGAGTTCGCCCAGCCCCCATCAGGGCAGTCCGCCCCCCTCCCGGCGCCCCAGGACGCCACGCCGCCACTCGGCCAGTCGTCGCCCGCGACTCTCGGCCAGAGCGCCTACCCGCCGCCGCCGAACAGCGCCCCGCCTCTGGCGCCCGACGGGGGAGGGGTGGGCGCCGGAGCACCGCCACCGACCGCACCGTTCGCCTACCCGGCCCCCACACCCACCCCGACCCCGGTCGACACAGGAAAGTCCCGGCGGTCGAGGATCTGGCTGCCCGTCGCCATCGTGGCCGCCGTGATCGGCGGACTCGTCGGGGCCGGCGTCACCGCCATCGCCAACAGATCGAACAGCGACAACAACAACGACGGCGTCACGATCCACGAGAGCAACGCCACCCCCGGCGCGGCCGTGCTCAGCGGCAACGTCACCATTCCCCAGCTCGTCGGCCGGGTGATCCCGGCCGTCGTCTCCATCGACGTCAAGTCCAACGGGAGCGAAGACGAGGGCACGGGCATGATCATCACCTCCAACGGTGAAGTGATCACCAACAACCACGTGATCGAGCTCTACGTCGACAACGGCAACACCGGGACGATCACCGTCACCGAGTACGGGCAGACCAAGCCGCTGGCCACCACCCTGCTGGGCTACGACGCCACCAAGGACGTCGCCCTCCTGAAGATCGACAATGCGTCAGGTCTGCACACCGTGACCTTCGGCAACTCGTCCAAGGCCGTCGTGGGTGACGCCGTCGTCGCCATCGGCAACGCCCTCGGCTTGGCCGCCGGCACGCCCACCGTGACCCAGGGCATCGTGTCCGCCCTCGGGCGCTCGGTCACCGCCGGCGGTGACGGCACGGCCACCGAGAACCTGCAGAACCTGATCCAGACCGACGCCGCCATCAACCCGGGGAACTCGGGGGGACCGCTGATCGACACCTCGGGTCAGGTCATCGCCATGAACACGGCCGTGGCCGGGACGTCGGGCGACGGCACGAGCTCCCAGAACATCGGCTTCGCCATCCCGATCTCCCAGGTGGAATCCCTCATTCCCCAGCTCGAGAAGGGCGGCCAGACCGGCAACGGCGGCGGCTACCTGGGCGTCGACATCACCAGCCTGACCTCAGCGCTGCGCCAGCAGTACGGCTTCACCCCCACGCAGGGGGCGGTCATCCTGAGCGTCGTCTCGGGCTCACCGGCGGCCAAGGCGGGGCTGGTGCAAGGTGACGTCATCGTGGACATCGACGGCACGACCATCACGTCGGCCGAGGACCTCCAGAACGCGATCCAGAAATCGAAGGCCGGGCAGAAGATCACCATCACCTACTACGTGGGCGACTCCAAGCGCACGACGACGGCCACGCTCGGGAGCCAGTCGCAAGAGCAGCAGCAGAGCTCGACCGGCAACACGGGCAGCGGCTCGTTCGGCGGGGGAGGCTTCCCCGGCTTCGGGAACTCGGGCGGCACCGGCGGCAGGGGACCGGCAATACCGGCTGACGCCGCCTACACGTAGGTCGGCGGCCCGCCCGGGATGTCGAAGTTCCGGTCCGGATGGGCCGGCGGGAAGTTCATCGGCTCGGTCGGCTGCCAGCCGCTGGCCTCGATGTCCTCGAGGACGTGGGCCATGTTGTACGCGTCCTCCTCGTAAGAGAACTTCCCGTCCCCGGCATAGATCATCCGCGAGTACCCCGACTGCCGATAGGGCGTGCCATCGGCCTTGAGCCGCGGCAGCACCTGGGTCCACTTGACCACCACGTCGTTGCCCTCAATCGCCGTGAACTCGACCGGGAACTTCCAGTCCGCCATCCCGACCATGGAGTCGACCAGCCAGCGGGCGATGGTCTCCTTGCCCTCGATCCGTCCCCAGGCACCGTCGATGTAGACGGCGTCGTCTGTGTAGAAGTCGGCCAGGACCCCGAAGGCGTCGGGCTCCAGCCCCTCGTCGATACGCCGGCGCAACTCGTGGTAGCGGTCGACGGTGTTCCTTACCTCGTCACGTGGAAACGGCACGTTCTGGAGCCCCCTTGTGGTCGTGTGCAGCCGGTCATGCCTAGCCCTCGAACGGCACGGCGTCGAACGCGGCCCGGCACGACGCGAGCTCGGACTGCGCCGCCGCCCGGTCGGCGAACCCCTGGACGGTCACCGACTTCCCCGGTTCGAGGTCCTTGTAGATGCTGAAGAAGTGCGAGATCTCGTTGCGCAGGTGCTCGGGCACGTCGTCGATGTCCGTGGCGCCGTCCCACTGCGGATCGTGCTCGAGGACGCTGATGAGCTTGGCGTCCACCCCCGCCTCGTCACGCATGAAGAACACCCCCAGGATCCGCACCCGGACCAGGCAGCCCGGGAAGGTCGGGTCGGTGACGAGCACGAGCACGTCGAGCGGGTCACCGTCGCCGGCCAAGGTCTCGGGAACGAAGCCGTAGTCCGCCGGATACGTGGTGGCGGTGAAGAGGCGGCGGTCCAACCGGATCACATGCTTCTCGTGGTCGTACTCGTACTTGTTGCGGCTCCCGGTCGGGATCTCGATGATGACGTCGATCGCCTCGTCGCTCATCGCGGCGTCGTGACCCGGCACTGCGGTCCTCGACCACGGCAGCCCGAAGGCGTCGTGGACCTTCTCACCGTCGGCGACCTCGTCCCGCGAATCGACCTCGAACCCGAGGCCGCCGGGCCGAACCCGACACCCCCGTGGGTGTCGGAGGCGCGACTGGCCTGCACGCCGGTGACGACGAGGTCGACCTGGTCCGGTGCCACGTCGGACACCGTAGTAGGCGAGCGAGACGGCGGAGCAGGCTCGTGCGGGGTGGCGGCCCGAGTCGGGCGCTCCCGATCGACGCGTCCGCTAGCCCCCGACGACGCGCTGGGTGAACCCGGCCCCGCCGGCGCTGGAGCGGTTGAAGAACCCGCCGCCGCCCGCGCCGCCGAACCCGCCAAAGCCGCCGCCGAGGACGTTGGTCAGGTCGGTGTTCGACGACGGCACGGCCTCGGCGTAGTCGGCCAGGACGACGCTCTGGCCGGGTTGGAGGCCCGACATCACCTGTGTGTAGGTGTCACCGACCATGCCGGTCTTGATGATCTTGCGGGTGGGGACACCTTTGACGATCTCGATGACGTACGAGCGCGTGCTCAGCGTCTGGACGGCCGACGTCGGGACGGCGACCACGTGGGCGACCGAGCCCGTCTCGATGTCCACGTTGGCCGTGGACCCGGTGAAGAGGCCCGTCGCCGTCGACGGCAGCGCCACGACGACCGGATAGGTGTAGCTGCCGTCGCTCGATTGGACCGGCCCGACCTGCGACACCGTGCCGTCGATGGTGCCGTCGACGCCGTCGACTTGGACCTGGGCCGACTGGCCCACCTTGACCGACGGGACCTGCGCGCTGTCGAGCGTGCCCTCGATCTCGTAGGACTTGGTACCGATGATCGTGATGATCTCGGTGCCCGAGTCGGCGCTGACGGTGTCGCCGGCGCCGATGGCGACCGAGACGACCGTCCCGCTGATGGGGCTGGTGAGCGTGGCCTCCTTCAGCGACTGCCGGGCGTTGACCAGCTCGGCCTCGGCCGTGTCGATGGAGGCCTGGTCCGCGGCGATCTGCTCGGGCGTATCGCTGTTGCCGCTGCCGGACGGGGTGCTGGCGGTCCCGGTCGGGGTGCTGCCGGTCCCGCTGTTGCCGGTGATCGCCGCGGTCTCCTCGGCCACGGCGTGGCCGTTCTGGGTGGGGGAGGAGCCGGAGTTCCCGGTCCCGGACTCGGCCGCCAGGGCCTGGCCCAGGGCGGTCTCGTCCTTGGAGACGGCGGTTTGGTCCTTGGAGACCACCTGCTCGTCGGCCGAGACCGTCTGCAGAGCCGCCTCACACGTGGCCTGCCCGGCCGGGGTGCTCGTGTTGGCGCTGGTGCAGTCGCTCTGGGCCTGGGCGAGGTCGGCGGCCTCCTTGTTCTGGTCAGCGGCCAGGGTCGATTCGTCCTTGGTCAGGATCGTCTGGTCCTGGGTGACCGTTGGGCTCGGGCCGCCGGTGCCGGTCCTGGCCGGAGCTGTCGTGGTGGTCGTGGTCGACGACGACGGGGTCGATGCGGCCGAGCGGCTGGAGGTGTTCGAAGTCGAGCTCGACTGGCTCTCCTCGTCCTCGACGAGCTTGGCCTCGTCGGCCGCCAGCGTGGACTGGGCCGACGAGACGGACTCGCTGAGCGCAGTGGTGTCGAGCGTCCCGAGTGCCTGGCCGGCCGTGACCTGCTGGCCGGTCGAGACCGACACCGTGGCCACCTGTCCTCCGACCTGGAACGAGGCAGCGGCGTCGCTCACGGGCGCCACGTTCCCCACCAGTGTCAGGGTGGTGCCGATGTCGGCCCGGGTCACCGTGGCCATGCGATAGCCGGCCTGGCCGCCCCCGACCTCGGCCCAGGCGGCCACGCCGCCACCGAGGATGACGACGAGGACCACGGCGCCGACCAGCACGGCACGCCGGTGGCCGGCTCGACCCCATCCAGAGGACGACCTAGGCACCGCTACCTCCCGGTGCGCCGCCGCCACCACCGAATCCGCCGGGACCGCCGCCGAAGAAGGCGCCGCCGCCTCCGGGGAAACGCGACGTGGTCGAACACGTCTTGCCGCCCGTCGAGGTGATCCGCACCGTGGTGGCCGTGACCGTGCCGTTCGTGGCGGCCGAACCGAAGGCGCTGACACAGTCACCGACGGCGAGATCGGTGGCGGCCGCACTCTGCGTCGCACTCACGGTGGTCGACTTCGCCGTGGTGATCTTGAGCGTTTCCTTCTTGGGGGTGGCCGGCTTCTTCGACTTCGTACCGGACGAACTCGACTTGGTGGTGCCGCGGGGGAAGGCGGCGGGCGAGAGGCTGATGCCCGAGACCGTGACCGTGGACCCGCTCACGCCGGTGACCTTGCCCGAGGCGAAGGCGATAGTGGCCAGAGCCTTGCGGAAGTTCGACGATCCACCGCCGCCGAACGACGGCCGCTCGCCGTTGCCGCTGGCCGAGCCGCCGAAGCCGCCGCCACCGGTGCGGAATCCACCCTGCGGCGCGGCGGACACGCCGGTCGAGAGCCGGGTGCCGGTCGTCGTGCACGAACCAGAGGAGGACGCCTGGTTCACGATGATGGTGCGGGCCGCGATGGTCGTCTTGGACTTCTTCGACGCCGTCCCGGTGACCGTGACGCAGTCGCCCGCGGTCACACCACTGACGGCCAGGGTGACCGTCTTGGAGAAGTTCGTCGTGGTGGTCCAGTCGACGGTCGTCTGGCCGCTCGTCGCGCTCTGGACCTCCATGCTCGAACTCAACGCATCGAGCGCGGCCACGTTGCCGGTGGCGCCGCCGCCTGCGCCGCCTCGGCCGGGAAACGACGGGGGAGAAGCGGCCCCGGCGGCCGACACCACGGCAGTGGCGACGACGAGCGCGGCGACGCCGGCGCCGGCGATCTGGGCCCAGCGTCGAGTGCTGGTGGTCAGTGACTGCATGGCGGAATGCCTCTTTCCTCTGATTCTCTGTCGGGACTTGTCGGGCGCATCAGTCGTTGCGCAGGGCGTCGATCGGGGCCATGGTGGCGGCCCGGCTGGCCGGGTAGACGCCGAAGAGCACCCCGATGGCGAGGGCGATGGCCAGGGCACCCACCGCGGCGGTGGGGCTCGAGGAGATGGGATCGCCGATGAGGCCGGGCAGGTACAGCACGCCCAGCAGTCCGGCCAGGACACCGAGCACCCCGCCGACGAGCCCGAGCACGGACGCCTCGACGAGGAACTGGCGCCGGATGACCCGGGGGGTCGCTCCGAGCGCCTTGCGCAGGCCGATCTCGCGGATCCGCTCGGTGACCGAGACCAGCATGATGTTCATCACCCCGATGCCGCCGACGATCAGGGAGATGGCGGCGATCCCGCCCAACAGGATGGTCAGCGTGTGGTCGACCGACGTGTTGGCGGCGATCAGCGACGCCTGGGACGTGATGGTGAAGTCCGCGTCGGCCGGCGTGGTGATGCCGTGGAGCTCGAGCAGCAGATGGTCGGCCTCCTGGTAGGCGCCCGGCAGGTCGGCACTCGAGCGGGCCTGCACCGCGATGGAGCTGACCGAGTTGCGCGAGGTCCCGCCGAAGACGCGCTCGGCTCCCGTGGTGATCGGGATGATCATCGTGTCGTCGGGGTCCGAGGTGCTCGAGGACGACGTCGAGGCGCCGGTGGAGGTCAGCACGCCCACGACGGTGACGGGGACCCCGTTCACGTCGACCGTCTGGCCCACCGGGTCCTCGCGGCTGAACAGCTCCGAGGCCGTCGTGGCCCCGAGGACGGCCACGGCGCCATGGTCCGAGACGTCCTGGTTGTCGAGGAAGCGGCCCTGGGCGACCGAGCGCCCGCGCACGCTCAGCCACGACGGCGTGGTGCCCTGCACCGTGGTGGTCGCCGTCTGGCTGCCTGCGGTGAGGACCTCGGAGGACGACGTGATCCCGGCGACCGCCTTGATGTCGGGCGCGTCGACATGCGACGCCAGGGCAGACACGTCGGCCAGTGTGAGGGTCGAGGCCGAGCCCAGGGCCTCGCGGACACCGGTGCTCGAGGTCGAGCTGCCCGGCGTGATGGTGAGCACGTTGGAGCCCAGGGCGTTGATCTCGGAGGTGACCTGGCCCGAGGCCCCCTCGCCCAGGCCGACGGCGATGATGACCCCGGCGATGCCGATCAGGATGCCGAGCACCGTCAGGAACGACCGCAGGCGATGGCTGCGGACGCCGTTGACGCCGGTGCGGAAGGTCTCGAGCCAGCTCACCGGACGCTCTCGAGATAGCGCTCGTCGTTCTCGGTCAACAGCCCGTCACGGATGCCGACCACCCGCCCGGCCACCGACGCCACCTCGACGTCGTGCGTGATGAGGACGAGGGTCCGGCCGGCGTCGTGCAGTTCTCCCATCAGGCGCATGACGTCAGCCGCCGACTTGGAGTCCAGATTGCCCGTCGGCTCGTCGGCCAGGATCAGGTCCGGCTCGGTGACGAGGGCCCGGGCCACGGCGACGCGCTGCTGCTGGCCGCCGGACAGCTCGCCAGGACGGTGGTTGACCCGGCCCGAGAGTCCGACGCGGCCCAGCGCCGTCATGGCGCGCTCCTTGCGCTCGCCCCGGGGAACGCCCGCGTAGACGAGGGGCAACTCGACGTTCTGCCATGCCGTCATGGAGGCCAAGAGGTTGAACTGCTGGAAGACGAAGCCGATCCGACGGTTCCTGACTTCGGCCAGGGCCGTCTCGGTCATGTGGCTGACGTCCTCGCCCGCCAGGTGGTAGTCACCCGCCGTGGGGACGTCGAGGCAGCCCAAGATGTGCATGAGCGTCGACTTGCCCGATCCCGAGGGCCCGATGACGGCGACGTACTCGCCCTGGTCGATGGCCAGGCTCACGCCGCGCAGGGCGGCCACCGAGATGGAGCCCGTCCGGTAGACCTTGGTCACACGCTCCAGGTCGATGACGGTGTCGCGGGCCAGGGCGACGGGAGGGACGCCGGCGGGTGGCGTGAGCGTCATCAGCCGGCGCCGCTGTTCGCCGTGAACCCACCGCCGCCGCCGGTCGGGAAGCCCTTGCCGCCGCCGCCGCCGAAACCGGGAAAGCCGCCGGTTCCGAAGCGGTTGCCGTTGCCGTTGCCGCCGAAGAGGCTGCCGGTCGCGCCGCCGGGCGCCTTGAATGTCACTTCGCGCTCGAGGACCTTGTCCCCGGAGGCCACGCCGCTGAGAATCTGGGTCTCGCCGTTCTCTGCCGCCCCCACCGTCACGTCCTTGACGACGTGGGCGCCGCCGCTCTCGACCTGGGTCACCGTGGCCTGGCCGTTGGCGCCGTAGGAGATGGCACCCGTCGCCACCTCGGTGACGTCGTTGAGCTGCTTGACGATGATGCTCACGTCGGCACTGGCGCCGGCATAGAGGCCCGAGGGATCGCCCGTGACGTCGACGACGACTGGGAAGGTCGTGACGTCGGAGGTCTGGCTGCCGATGAGGCTGAAGGATCCGACCGTGCCGTACACCGGCGTCGTCGATCCGGTCGGGGTGACGTCGACCTGGTCACCCACGGCGATCTCTCCGATCTCGGTGTCGTCGACGGTGGCGTTGACGATGTAGGAGTCGGTTCCGATGACGACGATCTGACCCGAGGAGGTCGCACTCGAGGACGCGGCGCTGGCGCCGTTGTTCGCGCCCGAGCCCGTCCCGGTGACCGCCTGGCCGACGGTCAGGCTCACCGAGGCCACCGTCCCACCGATGGTCGACGTCAACGAGGCGTCGTTCAGATTGGTCTGTGCCGTCGACAAGGACGACTCTGCAGAGGTGACCGAGGCCTCGTCGGTGTCGATCTGGCTGGCCTCGGCCCCCGAGGCCTCGTCGCTCGCCACGCGGTCCTCGGCCGAGGTCACCTGGGCCTGCGCCGCGCTGACGTCCTCGGCGAGCGCGGTCGTGTCGACCGTGGCCAACGTCTGACCCGCCGTGACGGTCTGGCCGGCCTTCACGTCGACCGCGGTGACCGTGCCCGAGACGGCGAAGTTGAGGTCGGCCTGGCTGGCCGGCTCGAGGGTGCCCGAGCTCGCCACCGTCTGCTGCATCGTTCCCGTGCTGACCGGGACGGTGACCGTCGTGACGGTGAGCCCGGCCGGGGTCGAGGACCCCGAGGCCTGCCAGACCGTCAGCCCGATGCCGGCACCGACCAGCACGACGACGACGCCGACGATCGGCCAGCGATAGCGCCGCCAGAACGATGCCGCTTCCGGGGCCAGGACGTTCTCGTCGTCGAGCGGCAGCGGCTCCTCGGAAAGATCCGATGGCGCGTCGACTGCTCCCGATTTGACCATGGGGCCAGTTCAGATGTGCTGCTTCACAGTGAGCCGAAGACCAGCTGTGAGCCCGCTTGGTGTTTTGCGCTCATCGACGCGGGCTGGGCGCATCGGCCCTGGTCAACGCACCGGCATGGGCTCGGCTCTTTCTAAGAAAATCCACAGCCGGCACCATTCGGGCTCAATAGCGGTCAGCCCATCATGTCGGCACGACAGTCCGACGGCAGCGTGACTCCCTTCACCTCGCTCCCGATCCCGGTCGAACTGTTGCCGCGGCCCTCCGGGGCGTGCGGGCTCCGACCCCGCCCGTACGCCCCGGAGACCGCCGCTCGGCCGACGCCGGCTTGGCGCTCGGCCGACGCCGGCTCGGGGTAGGGCGGACGGACTGAGCTACGTTCCAGACCGCGGTACGACAGGACCACGGGAGGGCGTGCGATGGGCACGACGGGGGAGTGGCGTGCGATGGGCACGACGGGGGAGTGGCGTGCGATGGGCACGACGGGGGAGTGGCGTGCGATGGGCACGACACCATGAAGCAGATCCGCGTCCACGGTCCGGGCGACGTCCGGCTCGACGAGATCGAGGCGACGCCCCCGACCTCACGCGACGCCCTGGTCCGGATCGCCGCCTGTGGGATCTGCGGCTCCGACGTGTCCTTCGTCCACATGGGCGGCATCACGGGCCGGCCGATGGCGCTCGGCCACGAGATGGCCGGCGTCGTGGAGTGGATCGGGTCCGAAGTCGACGGCACGTCGGTCGGCGACCGAGTGGTCGTCCATCCCGGGAACGACGAGCTGGGTCGGCTCGGAAGCGGCACCCCCGAGGGTGGGCTCACCCCGCTGCTGCGCGTCCGGGAAGCGGCCAGGGGCCGACGCCTGTTCCCCGTCCCCGACGGCATGCCGTTGCCGGTGGCCGCCCTGGCCGAGCCTGCCGCGGTGAGCATGCAGGCCGTGAACCAGGCGGAGGCGGCGCCCGGCGATGCGGTGGCCGTGTTCGGATGCGGCCCGATCGGTCTGCTGGCCATCTCCACCCTGGCCGACCGGGGCGTGCGCGACGTCGTGGCCATCGACATGAGCCGGCGCCGGCTCGAGCTGGCGGCGGAGCTCGGCGCCTCCCACGTCCTCGACCCATCCGCGGTCGACGTCTGGTCGGAGCTGGCCCGCTTGCACGGCACGTCGCCCTTCATGTTCGGACCGACTCCGGCCACCGACGTGTTCATCGAGGCCTCGGGTTCCGATCGCGTCATCGGCGAGATCCTCGAACACGGTCGCGTCGGCGGCCGCATGTCGCTGGTTGCGCTGCACTACCAGCCCGTGCCCACGAACTACGTCCAGGTCCTCATGAAGCAGTTCACGATCCGGGGTTCCTTCGAATACCCACCACGCTTCGAGGACGCCATCGAGCTGCTGGCCCGGCGGGACCTCTCACCGCTCGTCACCCACACCTTTGCGCTCGAGGACTTCGACGCCGGCCTGGCCCTCCTCGAAGGATCGAAGGACTGTGGGAAGGTCATGATCACCATGGCCGACAGTCCGGCATGACCAACACCGTCCGCTTCGACTTCAGCGACACGTCCGCCCTCGTCACCGGCGGCACCAGCGGCATCGGGCATGCCGTCGCCGCCGCGTTGGCCCGAGCCGGCGCCCAGGTCACCGTCACGGGCACCCGGGACGATGCCCACGACTACGAGTGCGACCTGTCCCCCTTCACCTACCGCCCGCTCGAGATCCGCGACCGCCCCGCCGTCGACGCCCTGGCCGCCGAATTCGAAAGGCTCGACGTCCTGGTCAACAACGCCGGGGCGAACTTCCCCGACGGCCGCGACGAGTGGGATCCCGACGGGTTCGCCGCCGCCCTCGCCCTCAACGTCGAGGGGGCCATGCGGCTCACCATGGGGCTGCACCCGGCCCTCGGGGCCAGCGCCATGGCCGGCGGGGCGAGCGTGGTCAACCTGGTCTCGATGACGGCCTTCCGCTCGACGACCATCGTCCCGGGCTACGCCGCCGCCAAGGCTGCGCTGCTGACGCTCACCCGGAATCTCGCCGCGCACTGGGCCGGCGACGCCATCCGGGTCAATGCCGTCGCCCCCGGACTGATCGACACCCCGATGACGGCGCCGATGAAAGCCTTCCCGGCACTGCTCGAGGCAGAACTCGGTCGGAGCCTCCTCCAAAGGATGGGAACCCCCGAGGAGATCGCGGCGGCGGTCATGTTCCTGTGCTGCGAGCACTCGGCCTTCACCACCGGCAGCGTGGTCGCCGTCGACGGCGGCTACCTCGCCCACTGAGGGGATCGCCGTGGCCACCGAGATCCGCATCGACGACCTGGCGGCACCCATGCTCACCGAGGTCCAGCGCCTGGGGATCGAGTACGGGGACTCGCGGCGCACCGAGCTGACGGTCGAGGCGGTCTGCGCCGCCGCCGTCGAGCGGACCGGGCTCGAGGACTTCGGGCCGGCGGACTTCGCCGAGCGCCTCGAGGTCCAGCTGGGCGAGATGGACGCCGATCCCGAGCGCAACGGTCTCGGTCGGATGATGATGTTCGCCGACTGCGTGCGCTACGCCGCCAACCGGCTCCTGGTGCACGACCTGCTGACCCGGCGGCCCGAGATCCTCGACATCCCGATCGAGCGGCCGGTCGTCGTGGTGGGGCTGCCCCGCTCGGGGACGACCCATCTGGTCAACCTGCTGGCCGCCGACACCCGCTTTCGCTCCATGCCGCTGTGGGAGGCCTACGAACCGGTGCCCAACCCGCGCCAGGCGGTGCCCAACCCGCACGAGCCGCCGACCAGCGTCGACCCCCGCTGGACCCGCTGCGAGGCCGCCTGGCAGGCCATGGTGGCCGGGGCGCCCCTCGTGGCCGCCATGCATCCGATGGACCCGGACCACGTCCACGAGGAGATCGAGCTCCAGCTCCCGGACTTCTCGAGCTACAACCTCGAATGGGTCGCCCGGGCCCCGGCCTGGCGGGACTACTACCTGGCCCACGACCAGAGGCCGCACTACGCCTACATGAAGACCGTGCTCCAGATCATGCAGTGGTACCGCCCCCGCGAACGCTGGGTCCTCAAGTCGCCCCAGCACCTCGAGCAGCTCGGCCCGCTGCTCGAGACGTTCCCCGACGCCACCGTCGTCGTCACCCACCGGGACCCGGTGGCCGTCGTCCAGTCGACCATCACCATGGCCTGTTACGGCGCCCGGGCCGCCTACCGCAGCACCCGGCCGAACTGGTACCGCGACTACTGGACGGAGCGCATCGGCCTCTTGTTGGACGCCTCGCTGCGCGACCGCCACCTCCTCCCGGAGGACCGGACCGTCGACGTCTTCTTCGACGCCTACATGGCCGACGAGCTCGGGACGCTCGAGCGGGTGTACGACTGCGCCGGTATCGAGATGACCGACCGCTGCCGCGACGAGGTCGACGCCTACCGGCGGGCCCACCCACGGGGCGGCGAGGGACGGGTCGTCTACGACCTGCGGGGCCAGTTCTCCGTCACGCCCGAGGAGGTCCGTGCCCGCTTCGGGGCGTACCTCGACCGCTATCCCGTACGGAACGAGGTCCAATGAACGGCCAGATGAGCATCGGCGAGCAGGTCGACCACCTCGTCGACACCCGCCCGGGCAAGGAGCTGCTGCGTCCCGTCTACGACGACCCGGCCCGGGCCGTGGGGGAGGGGATCTACCGCTCCGGCGGGACCACCGCCGCCTACATGCTGCTCACCGAGCGGGGCCGGGTCATCGTCAACACCGGCATGGGGTTCGAGGCGCCGCACCACAAGCGCGTCTTCGACGCCGTGCGGCCGGGGCCGACGTCGCACATCGTCACGACCCAGGGCCACGTCGACCACCTCGGGGGCGTCGATCTGTTCCGGGAGGCCGGCACCGTGTACGTGGCCCAGGCGAACAACGCGGCCTGCCAGGCCGACGACGCCCGCATCCGCCCGCTGCGCATGCGCACGGCCGGCATCTGGTTCGACACACTGGGCACCGACGCCCGGCGCATCGCCCGGGAGAACCCCGGCGTCTCCATGCAGCAGTCCGAACCCGTGCCCGACGTGACGGTGGGCGACGGGGGCCGCCTGGCCCTCGACGCCGACGGGCTGGCCATCGAATTGATCGCCGCCGTGGGGGAGACCATCGACAGTCTCGTCGTGTGGCTGCCCGAGCGTCGGACCGCCCTGGTGAGCAACCTCTTCGGTCCGCTGTTCCCCCACTTCCCCAACCTGCACACGTTGCGGGGCGACCGCTACCGCTTCGTGGAGCCGTATCTCGAGAGCGTGCGCACGGTGCGGGCGTTGCGGCCCGAGGTCCTGATCACCGGACGCCACGAGCCGATCGTCGGGGCCGACCTCATCGATGCCTCGCTCGAACGCCTGGCCGGCGCGGTGGACTACGTGCACCAGGCCGCCCTGGCCGGCTTCAACGCCGGCACCGACGTCTGGACCCTGATGCGCGAGATCTCGCTGCCGCCCGAGCTGCGGGTCGGCCAGGGCTACGGGAAGGTGTCGTGGGCCGTGCGCACCCTGTGGGAGAGCTACATCGGCTGGTTCAAGCTCTCGTCGACCACCGAGCTCTACCCCGACTCCTCCCGGGACGCCCTGGGCGCGCTGGCCGGCGCACTGGGCCCGTCGGCCGCGCTGGACGTGGCCGAGGCCGCCCTGGAGCGCGGCGACGCACCGGTGGCCATCTCCATCTGCGAGGCCGTCCCCCACAGCTCACGGGCGGACGAGCTCCTGGCCGCCGCCCACCGCCACTTGCTCGACCACGGCGGGGATGTCAGTTTCTGGGAACACGGATGGCTGCGTGATCAGCTCGCGCGCCGGGGGGAGTGACTGGGCCATGAACCACTACCACGTCGGGATCGTCGTGGACGACATCGAGGCGGCCAGCGCACGGTTGACCGAGCTGCTGGGTGTGACGTGGGGACCCGTCATGAGCCTCGACGCCGTGGACTACCGCGATGCGTCGGGGTCGGACGTCTCGTGGCCCACGACCATGCGCTACTCGACGGGCGACCCCTGCCTCGAGCTCATCTTGGAGGTGCCGGGCTCGGTCTGGGTGCGCAACGAGTCGAGCAATCTCCACCACGTCGGCTTCTGGGTCGACGGGCTGGGCCCGCAGGGCGACGCCTTCCGCAATGCGGGTTGCCCGATGCAGCTGTGCGGGCGGTCGGGCGCCGAGGCGCCGGTGTCCTTCTCGTACCACCGGGACGAGACGCTCGGGATCCGGGTCGAGCTGGTCGACGCGGCCATGCGGGACGGGATGCAGTTCCTTTTCGAGCCGGATGCCGGGTCGGCCTGACGGTCGGCGGCGTGGCGGCCGGCGGCTGCTCGCTGAGCACTGAGACGCAGGGCTTGCGTCGCGTGAGGACGACCCGAGAGGCAGAGGCGGGAAATCCCTGGAGAAGGGGTAGGTAGGGCCAGATTCCGACGAAAGGCCTCTCCCCTGGACTTCTGACGAACCGCCGATAAGGTTCATTATGTTAAGTTGAACATGGCGACCGAGGAGGGCACGGATCGACGCTGCTCCCCTCCGAGGCGGAACTACGCCGAGAGCGCCCGGACGCCTTCCCACAGGAGCTTGGCGGCGATGAGGGCGCACAGGACGGTGACGATGATCGCCATGTTCCGGGTCATCCAGTCCTTGAGCGATCCGAGGACGGCGTCGCTCCGGGAGCCCGACGTGCGCTCGATCACCCACGGGATCCCGATGCCGAGGGTCGCCACGACGACGAAGACGGCATAGGCCGCGACCTGCCGGCCGGCGGGCAGGCCCGCTTGGGCGATCTCGGTGGCCCCGGCGACCACCAGGAGGACGTTCTTCGGGTTGACGGCGGCCAGGGCGGCCCCGAGGCCGTAGGCGCCGGCGGGGCGCATCGAGTCCATGCGGGTCATCCAGGGCGGCATCTCCTTGCCGCCGGTGCCGGTAGCGGCCGTCACGGGCGTTGCGGAAGCTCTTCCAGGCGAGGCACAGCAGGACGGCGGCGAGCCCGATCTTGGTCCAGCTGACCCAGGTGGCCGGTCCTCCGTCGTCGCTGGCGTCGGCCGCATCGGCGAGGGTGAGAACGATGCCGCCGAGGACGATGAGGCCACTCAGCCAGCCGAGCGCGAAGGCGGTCCCACTGGAGCGGGCCCGGTCCGAGGTGAGCACGATGACCATGGCGATGATCGGGACGGGGAAGAAGGCGATGGCCAGCGCCATCGGGAGGGCGTCGAAGATGGCGTGGCCCGGCATGGCGGCGGCAGTTTGCCACGGGCCTCGGGATGGTCCCCCGCCGGTACGGGGCGGATCAGGAGGAGGCGGCGGTCCCGAAGACGGGCCATCCGATCTCGGTGCGCCAGTCCTCCTGGTTCGGCGTCTGCGGCGGCCCGACGAGGTAGTACTCGCGGATCGGACCCGCGACGGCCAGGGCGTGCCGGGTCACGTACGCACCCAGGGTCCCGTAGGCCCGGTCGATGTCCTCGGCGCCGGCGTGGACGATGACGGCCAGCTCGGTCGGCGGCACCACCGTCGCCTCGACCCGACCCACGGGGCGGACGGTCCCGCGGCAGGGGACGAAGACGGTGGCCTGTCCCCTCTCGTCCTCGAACAGCTCGTTGGCGTAGATGCCGCCCGCCGGGCCGGTCGCCTCCATGCGCTGCGCCGACAACGTGGCCGTGAGCTCGCCGATGGCGCCGTGGTACCAGGCGCCGATGTCGGCCAGGTCCACCAGGGCGCTGATGGCCGCGGCCGGCGTGGCTGCGACCCGTCGCAGGGCGATGGAGGGTTCGTCGGGCGAGGACGGCCCGGCCAGCAGGTTGCGGAGCGAGGCGATGGCTGACTGCGTCTGGGCCAGGTTGGCGTGGAGCGCATCGAGATGCAGGTTGATCAGCTCGTTGCGGGTCTCCAAGTCCGGTGCGGCGAGGACGGCGCCGATGTGCTCGAGGGGCATGTCCATGTCCCGGAACCGGCGGATCACCTGCGCGGTCGGGATCTGCTCGATGCCGTAGCGGCGGTAGCCGGTGTCCGGATCGATCGCCGCCGGCTCCAGGAGGCCGATCTGGTGATAGTGCCGGAGCATCTTGACGCTGACGTGCGTCGCCCGAGAGAAGTCCCCGATCGAGACGGTAGGTGTCGGTACGGGCATGGCCCCCAGTCTGGGGTCTCCCACGGTGGGAGAGTCAACCGCGACCCGGCCACTTGACTCTCCCCCGCGGTCAGGCCGCAGGCTCGACGATGGCGGTGACACCCGGTTGCCGCCTTCGAGCGCAAGGAGCAGCATGAACCCCACTCCCCTGACCGGCATCGTGGCCGCGCACATCGCGGCGGTGAACTCGTTCGACGTCGATGGCATCGTCGACACATTCGCCGCTGACGCCTACGTGAACGACAACCGACGCGAGTTCGTCGGGCGCGACGCCATTCGCCGCTGGGTGGCCAAGGAGATCGTCGGCGACCGGGTGACCATCGACGTGCGCGAGACGCTCGACCACCACGGCGACACCGTCGTCCGTGGCCTCTACGACGGGACGTTCGACCGGACCAACCTTCCCGACGAGGTCGTGCTCTCCAACTACTTCAGCGTGCGGGACGGCAAGATCGTGAGCCTGGTCGTCATCTTCAACCATCCGGCCGACTTTTGAGGGGCGTGGCCGGGTGCGGGGTCAGGTTCGGTCGTCGACGAGTCGTTGGCCCATCGACACGGTCTCGTCGATCGTGTAGCCGAGCCGTTCGTAGAAGGCGACGGCCGCCTCGTTCGAGGTCCGCACCTGAAGGTTGACCTTCGGGCATCCTCGGGCCTCGAGGTAGCTCCGCGCGGCCGCCATCAGTCGTGCGCCGTGACCCCGGTGCCGGTGGTCGGGATGGACGGCCAGGTAGTTGACCCAGCCCCGGTGGCCGTCGTAACCGACCATGACGGCACCGAGGAGCGTGGCGCCCGAGGTCAGCACGATGAGACCGTCCGGACTGTGGGCGAGCTTGCGGTCGATGTCGCGTTCCGGGTCGTTCCACGGGCGAAGCAGGTCGCAGGCGTCCCAGAGGGCGACGAGTCCCCGGCGGTCGGTCGCGGCGAACGGGCGTGTGTGTACGCCGGCGCCGTCGGCGCTGTCGTCCGCGGAGCGTGAGGTCGAGGTCACGTGCGCCCTCCCCCGCCGGGCGTCGTGCTGCAGCATGTCGGTCGTGGCGGCACCGGGGTGCAGTGTCCCATGCGCGGGGTGCGGCTCAAATAACGCTTGCAAAGTACGACGGATTTCTATAAGGTGACGTGCGTTACGAGCACTCAGTAAAGGTTCTAAGGCACTCACGACGAGAAGGCCGAAAATCCTGGTAGACGCCTTGTAAACCGAGTCTGATTCCAATACTGTCCCTGGACGTGTCCAGGGATTTTTGCGCGCCCCTGCGGGCGCTTCTTTTCGTCTACCGGAGGCGCCCGTGACGGTCGCCACGCCCACACCGGACCCCGAATTGGCAGCCGAGCAGGCCTATCTCGAGGCGGCGCACGACGCGCTCTCCGCCATGCGGGCCCGGGCCGAGCAGCTCCTGCGGGACCTGGTCGCCGCAGGCAACCCCGACCTCGACTACGTCGCTGCGCTCTCGAAGCGGGTCGCCCTCCTGGCCGACAGCCCACGGCCGCTGCTCTTCGGTCGCATCGACGAGGGAGGCGACGGCGACGGCGCCTCGTGGCACATCGGACGGCGACACGTCGAGGACGCCCGGGCCGACCCGGTGGTGGTGGACTGGCGCGCCCCGGTGTCGGTGCCGTTCTATCGAGCGAGCGCCAAGGATTCGCTGGGGCTGGCCCGCCGTCGCCAGATCATGGTGGATCGGAGAGCGGTGGTCGCCGTCGCCGACGACCTCTTCGACGGGAGCGGAGTCGACGGCGAGACCACGAGGCTGCGCGGCGGTGACGCCCTGCTGGCCGAGCTCGAGCGGGCCCGCACCGGCGAGATGCTCGACATCGTCGCCACCATCCAGGCCGAGCAGGACGAGATCATCCGGGCCCCCCTGGCCCAGCTCCTGACCGTCCAAGGTGGTCCCGGGACCGGCAAGACCGCCGTCGGGCTCCACCGGGCCGCCTTCCTCCTGTACAACCACCCGGCGCTGACCCGGGACGGGGTCCTGGTCCTCGGACCGAGCCGGGCCTTCCTGCGCTACATCGCGCAGGTCCTCCCCGCCCTGGGTGAGGAGGCCGTGGTCCAGACCACGATCACGGACATTGCCCCCAAGGCCAAGGTCAAGGTCGAGGAACCCCTCGAGGTGCGACGTCTCAAGGGCGATCCCCGCATGGCGGA
Source organism: uncultured Acidimicrobiaceae bacterium (assembly GCA_963754445.1). GTDB lineage: Bacteria > Actinomycetota > Acidimicrobiia > Acidimicrobiales > RAAP-2 > Bog-473. The sequence continues at coordinate 1,444,532 of CAVWFT010000001.1, forward strand.
GCTGTTGCGCCGCGCCCTCGACGGCCGGCGCCGCCCGCTGGAGGAGGACTTCGGGCTCAGGGTGCGCTTCGCCCGGGCCTCCCTGGACGTCGACACGGTCAACGAGCTCGTCGACACCATCGCCAGTCGGTCCGCTCCCTACAAGTCCGGCCGGCTGGCCTTGCGGGCCCGCCTCGTGAGCGAGGCCCGTCGGGTCTTCCGTCGCTCGGCCCGCCTCGGGGCCGACGAGGCCTGGTTCGAAAAAGAGCTGCTGGCCACCGACGAGTTCGCCGCACTCCTCGAGACGATCTGGCCGAGCGTCTCGCACACATCGCTGGTGCGAGACCTCCTTTCGTCGCGGCCGCAGCTCGAACGTTTCGCCGCCGGGCTGTTCTCGGATCACGAATGGCCGCTCCTCGTGCGCGAGCGGTCATCGACGGTGGCGTCGACGGCGTGGAGCACGAGCGACCTGGCCCTGCTCGACGAGGCGGCGTTCCTGACCGGTGGCCGCACGCGCGCCTACGGACACATCGTCGTCGACGAGGCGCAGGACCTCACACCCATGCAGTTCCGCATGATCGCTCGCCGGGCACCGTCGGGGTCGGTCACGATCCTCGGCGATCTGGCCCAGGCGACCGGACCCTGGACCTACGGCGACTGGGGCGAGGTGCGGGATCTGCTCCCGGCCACGGCGCCACCGCACCACGACGAGCTGACCCTCGGCTACCGGGCGCCGGGACGGGTGCTCGACTTCGCCTCTCGTCTGCTGCCCGTGGCGGCGCCCGGGATCACCCCCACCACCTCCATCCGGGAGGGCCGCTTCGACCCAGAGATCACGACGGTGTCCGAGGACGCGCTGGCCACGTCCGCCCTGGCCGAAGCCCGGCGGCTGGGCGGGCGCTATGCCCTGGTTGCCGTGATCGCGCCGGACGAATTGCTCCCGGGGCTCTCGGTCGCCGCCAACGGCCACGACGACGTCGGGCTGCTCGAGCGCGACGCCATGTCCCGACCGATCACCGTCGTTCCCGCCTCGGCCTCCAAGGGTCTGGAGTTCGACGGGGTGGTCGTCGTCGAGCCTGCCGCCATCGCCGCCGGCGACCAGCGCGGACTCCGCCTCCTCTATGTCGCCCTGACCCGGCCCATCCAGCACCTGAGCATCGTGCACGCCCGGCCGCTCCCCGGTGCGTTGGCGGGCTGACACCGAGGCCCGTCACTCCCCTACGATCCTCCCCCATGGCGACTCGCATGGACGGCAAGGTGGCCCTCATCACCGGGGGCAGCAACGGCATCGGCGAGGGGGTGGCCCGCTATCTGGCGGAGCAGGGTGCCCGGTTGGTGCTCGCCGACATCGACGACGCCCGAGGCAAGGCGGTCGCCGACGAGCTGGGCGGGCACTTCGTTCGCACCGACGTCGCCGACCCGGCGGCGAGCACGGCCGCGGTGGCGGCCGCGGTCGAGACCTTCGGGGGCCTGCATCTGGCCCACCTCAACGCGGGCGTCACCTCGTGGTGCAGCATGGGCGACGACTTCGACCCCGAGGCCTATCGCCGCTCGATGTCGATCAACCTCGACGGGGTCGTCTACGGCATCGCGGCCGCCCGGAGGGCCATCAAGGCGAGTGGCGGTGGCCTCATCGTCGCCACGGCCTCCATGGCCGGCATCGTGGCCGTACCCTTCGACCCGATCTACAGCGCCAACAAGCACGCCGTCGTCGGGCTGGTCCGCTCGCTCGGCGAGCCCTACGCGGCCGACGGCATCCGCATCCACGCCCTCTGCCCGTCGTTCGCCTACACGAACATCATCAAGGGTTCGGAACAGACGCTGCTCGACATGGGATTTCCCATCCTCGACGTGGCCGACGTCGTCGCGGCCTTCGCCCGGATCGTCGACGCCGACTCGACCGGGCAGGCTTGGTACGTCGTGGCCGGCCGGGAGAGCGAGCCGTTCGCCTTCCGGCATGCCCCGGGTCCACGGCTCGACTGAGACCGACCGGCGTCTACTATCTCTGGCCGAATGACCGGCGATGGGTCCCGCCGGGGGGGCTGCCCCGAACCGCCGCACGACCGCACGGCTGATGGCTCCTGACACATACGACAGGAGAAGCCATGAACGATCCGACGGCGCGTCCCGGGGGCGGTGACACCCCGACGCCCGCTCCCCCCGGAGAGCCCGTCGACCTGCTCGACGCGCCGACCCTGCCCCGGCTCGGTCTGTCGCCTTCGACGCTGGCCGCCATCTTCCTCGGCGGCGCGCTCGGGTCCGTCGCCCGCTACCTGGTCGAGGCGCACCACCACATCGCCCCGGGTGGCTTCCCGTGGCCCACGCTGATGGTGAACCTGAGCGGATCCCTGGCCATCGGGTTCATCCTGCCTCTGACCGAACACAGCGCGGCCAGGTTCCCGCTGGCCCGCCCGGCCTTCGTCGTCGGTCTCCTCGGGGGGTGGACCACGTACTCCACCCTTGCCGTCGAAGCCGTGCTCCTGGCCAAGCACGGAAATGGTGTGAGCTGCGTCGTTTACCTGGCCGCCACCGTGTTCGGCGGCTGCGCGCTGGTGGTCCTCGGGCACGGGGCCGGCCGAAGGTTCGTGAGCCGATGAGCGCGTCGCCCACCTTGGGTCTGGCCCTGCTGGTCGCTGCCGCAGGCGGGTGCGGCGCGGCGCTGCGCGCCCTCCTGATCCATCACATCGCACTGCGCCGGCGCGATCCGCTGCCGCTCGGGACCATGGTGGTGAACGCCAGCGGCTCGCTCCTGCTCGGAGTCCTCACCGGTCTCTCGCTCTATCACGGCCTGGGGTCGCACACCCTGGCCGTCGTCGGTACGGGCTTGTGCGGCGGATACACGACCTGGTCCACGGCGAGCTGGGAGACCATCCACCTGCTCCACGGCGGACACCGGACCGAGGCCGCCGTCTACACGTTCGGCGGCCTTGCCGTCTGCCTGGCCGCTGCGGCCGCCGGCATCGGCGTGGCCGGGCTCCTCTGAGCGCTCAGCTCTCGAAGGCTTCGGGCGGCGGACACGAGCACACGAGGTTGCGGTCACCGTAGGCCTGGTTGATGCGGGCCACGGGCGGCCAGTACTTCCCGTCCGTCTGGCCCGTCGGGAACACGGCCGATTCGCGGTCGTAGGCGCGCTCCCACGGGCCGACCAGCGCCGCCGCCGTGTGGGGCGCCCCGCGCAGCGGGCTGTCGTCCACCACCCAGCGGCCCGAGGCGATGTCGGCGATCTCGGCGCGGATGGCGATCATGGCGTCGCAGAAGCGATCGAGCTCCACCAGGTCCTCGCTCTCGGTGGGCTCCACCATCAGGGTGCCGGCGACGGGAAAGCTCACGGTGGGCGCGTGGAACCCGTAGTCGATGAGCCGCTTGGCCACGTCGTCGACGGTGACACCCGTCGTCTTGGTCAGCGGCCGGAGATCGAGGATGCACTCGTGGGCCACCAGCCCGTGCGTGCCCGTGTAGAGGATCGGGTACGAGGGGGCCAGGCGCGCCGCCATGTAGTTGGCGGCCAGTACGGCCGTCTTCGTCGCCAGGGCGAGGCCGGGGCCGCTCAGCAGGCGGATGTAGGCCCAGCTGATGGCGAGGATGCCCGCACTTCCGAACGGTGCCGCACTGACCGGCCCGATCCCCTCGCGCTGGGCCGGGCGGGGATGCATCGGATGCGAAGGCAGGAAGGGCACCAGGTGTTCCGCCACCGCGACGGGACCGACACCGGGGCCACCCCCGCCGTGCGGAATGCAGAACGTCTTGTGCAAGTTGAGATGGGAGACGTCGCCGCCGAACGCTCCCGGCTCGGCCAGACCGAGCAACGCGTTCAGGTTGGCGCCGTCGATGTAGACCTGGCCTCCGTGCTGATGGACCACGTCACACATCTCGGTGATGCCCTCTTCGTAGACGCCGTGCGTCGAGGGGTAGGTCACCATGATCGCGGCCAGGTCCTCGCTGTGTTCCTCGCACTTGGCCCGCAGGTCGTCGAGGTCGACCGTCCCGTCGACCCGAGACGTCACGACAACGACGCGCATGCCGGCCATCACCGCGGAGGCCGCGTTGGTCCCGTGCGCGCTCGAGGGAATCAGGCACACGTCACGTCCCGACTCGCCCCGCGCCTGGTGATAGGCATGGATGGCCATCAACCCGGCCAGCTCGCCCTGGCTCCCGGCGTTGGGCTGAATGGAGACCTTGGCGTAGCCGGTGACTTCGGCCAGCCACGTCTCGAGCTGCTCGATCAACGACAGATACCCCGGGGTCGTCTCCGCCGGCGCGAACGGATGCACGTCGGCGAACCCGGGCAGGCCGATCGGTTCCATCTCCGTCGTGGCGTTGAGCTTCATGGTGCACGAGCCGAGCGGAATCATCCCGCGGTCGAGGGCGAAGTCCTTGTCGGAGAGGCGGCGCAGGTAGCGGAGCATCGCGGTCTCGGAGTGATGCTCCGAGAAGATCCGGTGCGTGAGGATCGGGCCGTGCCGCACGAGCTGCCCGGGCAGGCGCAGATCCGAGGGCACCTCGTCGACCGGCTCGGCCACGCCGAAGGCGCCCAGGACCGCCGCCACGTGATCGGTCGTCGTGGTCTCGCCGCACGAGATCCCGACATGATCCTCGTCGACCAGGCGGAGCAGCACCCCTGCGGCCTGTGCGTCCGCCACGATCTCGGCCGCCCGCCCGGGCGCGCCCACGACGACGGTGTCGAAGTAGGTGTCGTGGACGAGGTGGTGGCCGGCACGCTCCAGGCTCGATCCGATCAGGAGGGCCCGCTCGTGCACGCGCCGGGCGATGCCCCGCAGCCCCTCGGGGCCGTGGTACACCGCGTACATGGACGCGACCACGGCCAACAGGACCTGGGCCGTGCAGATGTTCGAGGTCGCCCGCTCACGACGGATGTGTTGCTCGCGCGTCTGGAGGGCCAGGCGGTAGGCCGGGTGATCCTCCGCATCCACCGAGAGCCCGACCAGCCGTCCGGGTAGGTCGCGCTCGAGCCCGGACTTCACGGCCATGAACGCGGCGTGGGGTCCGCCGTACCAGAGCGGCACGCCGAAGCGCTGTGACGATCCGACGACGACGTCGGCTCCCCACGCACCGGGCGGTTGCAGCAGCGTGAGGGCGAGGAGGTCGGCCGCCACGGCCACCAGCGCGCCACGGTCGTGGGCCGCGGCGGCGACGTCGGCAAAGTCGCCGATGGCGCCCGATGCTCCCGGGTACTGCAGCACGAGGCCGAAGAGATCCCCTTCGGGGAGTCCGTCGGTCAGATCGGCGACGACGAGGTCGATGCCGAGCGGGGCCAACCGGGTCTGGAGGACGGCGAGTGTCTGGGGGAAGCAATCGGCGTCGACCACGACGCGGTTCGACAGCACCTTGGCCCGGCGTCGCATCAGGGTGACCGCCTCGGCCACCGAGGTGCCCTCGTCGAGCAGCGAGGCGTTCGCCGTGTCCATCCCGGCCAGATCCGCCACCATCGTCTGGAAGTTCAGCAGTGCCTCCAGCCGACCTTGGCTGATCTCGGGCTGATAGGGGGTGTAGGCGGTGTACCAGGCCGGGCTCTCGAGCACGTTGCGCCGGATGACACCGGGAGTGACGGTCCCGTAGTAGCCCAGGCCGATCATCGCCTCGGCGACACCGTTGCTCTCGGCGAGGCGGCGCAACTCGGCGAGCACCTGGCGTTCGGTCGCGGCGGGCGGAAGACGGAGGGCTCGCAGGCTCCGCACGCTGCCCGGCACGGCGGCATCCATCAACGCGTCGAGACTCTCGAAACCCAGCTCCTTCAACATCGCCGCGTGGTCCTCGTCGGAGGTGCCGATGTGGCGCGGGACGAAGTCTTCGAATGGTTCGAGGTGCCGCTCGTCGTTCTCGGTCATCTGGAGGTCTCCTGATCCGCACCGCACTCATGCGCTGCCTCTTGGATTCCTCCCCGCTCTGTCATCTGACCTGAGAGTCTCGCCGCCGACGTCAACCGGCGACTTCCACCTTCGGTGCGCTCGCACGAGACGGGCGCTTTCCAGAGTTGCCTCACCGAAGCGGTATGTCGGCCTGAGAGTTTCTCGGGGAGAGTTGCTCCTCCGGCGTCCCCTCGCTTGCCACTGCGGGGACTCTGGCGCTTCGGCTCAAACGGCGTATTCAGTTGTGACCAACATCTTAGGGCACGGGGCGGGCGCGAAATCGGGTTCCTGGTCCCGGCCGGGTCTATTCCTCCTCCTCCCGGACCGGCCACAGCGGTGGGCGCACGAGCGTCGCCGGCCGCTCCTTGTCCCGGGCGACGATGGTCACGGTGTCGCCCTCGAGCAACCGGGCGTCTGCGTCGACGAAGCCCAGGCCGATCCCACATTCGCGCATGGGCGAGAAGTTCCCACTGGTGAGCGCACCGACCCCCTGCCCGCTGCTCACGATCTCCGCCCCGTCGCGCAAGGGCTGGCGACCCTCGGCCACCAGTCCACGGAGACGGCGCGACGGACCCACCGCTCGCTCCTCCTCCAAAGCCTCGCGACCGGTGAACGCCCCTTTGTCCCAGCCGACGACCCAGCCCAATCCGGCCTGGAGCGGCGTGATCCCCGGGCCCAGCTCGTGACCGTGCAGCGGCAGTCCCGCCTCGAGCCGCAGCGTGTCGCGGGCTCCCAGTCCCGCCGGCACGACACCGGCGCCCAGGACGGCTTCCCAGAAGCCGGGCGCGGCGTCGGCGGGCACGTCGCATTCGACTCCGTCTTCGCCGGTGTAGCCCGTCCCGGCGACCAGGCAGGGTGCGCCCTGCCACGTGAACGGGCCCACGTTGAAGCGGGGGATGGCGGCGGCCTCGGGGGCGATCGTGGCCAGACGCGTCCGGGCCTGAGGTCCTTGGATCGCGATGAGGGCCCGGTCCGCGGTCACGTCGTCGCCGCCGATGGCTTGGAGCACGCTGGTGGTGTTGGACGCGTTGGGCATGACCTCGAAGTGCTCTTCCTGCACCCACCAGACGATGATGTCGTCCACCACCGAGCCGTCCTCGGCCAAGAGGTGGGTGTACTGGGCGCGACCGGGATGCACCCGGCTCAGATCGTTGCTCAACGAATACTGCAGGTGTGCGAACGCCTCGGGACCGACGAGGCGGACCGTGCCGAGGTGGCTCACGTCGAAGGCGACGGCATCGGCGCGACACGCCCGGTGCTCGGCGACCGTGCCGGACGGATAGGCCAGCGGCATCTCCCACCCGCCGAACGGCACCATCTTGGCGCCCAGCTCGATATGTGCCGCATACAGGGGCGAGACCCTGTCCTGGCCTGACATCGGGCCAGACTAGGCCGCTGAAGAGGAGGGGACCTCGACGCCGTGCGACTCGAGCAGTGCCACGAAATCGCGCTGATAGACGATCACGATGGGCACTTCGGGGTAGAGCTCACGCATCCGGCGCACCTTGCCGTTCTTCCGAGTCACCAGACGTTGGTCCGCCGTGGTGAGCTCGATGAAGACGCCTCGCTCCGGGAGGTAGAAGTCGGGCCGGAAACCGGCGATCGGCGTGCCGCGCTCGTCCCACTTGAGCGGGAACTCGACGGGCTCGTACGACCAGCGCTCACCGGCCAGGTCGAGCAGGGCGGCGAAGACCTGTTCAGAGGGATGGGCGAACCGCAGCCGTGCGGCCGGCGTGGCGGCCGGGTGCTGGACACGGCGCGCCAGGGCGCCGACGTCGGAGATCTCCGGTGTTCCCTCGTTCATTCGCCGGCGGCTTTGGCCACCGACACGCCAGTAGGACGGGACTTCGCTGCTGCTGCGTTCTTCGCCGCCAGGTCGAGGCGCACGATGTCCGCCTCGAGTTCACCGACCACGCCGGCCAGCGGCACGATGTTGAACACCCCTTGACCGCCTGCGAGCAGGTCGACCACCTCGCCGTTGGAGCGGGCGAGCACCGAGCTCGAACTGGTGAGGACGAGGTTGGCCGAAGCCAGGTCGGCACCGAGGTCCTCGCGCAGGCACTCGACGGCACGGCGGGCCGACTGCAGGGACACCCCCGCGTCGAGGAGCTGCTTGATGACCTTGAGCTCGAGCACGTCGGAATAGGCGTAGATGCGGCGCGAACCGCTCCCCTTGGCCGAGGCCACCGATGGCTGGAGCAGGCCCGTGCGGGCCCAGTAGTCGAGTTGTCGGTAGGTGATCCCCACCAGGCTGCATACCTGCGGCCCGTGAAACCCACCGACCTGGGTTTCTGACAGCTCAGCCATCCCACCTCCCTACTCGTGGCACTCCGGGCCGCAATGGTAGTGGACCCCGGACGACACCGCTGTAGTTACGGAGGCGTGTTTCCTAATTTCCGTCGACGCTCCCCGGCCGTTGCTCCTGGTCCGCCCCGTCGCCGCCGCGATGGGTGTCCTCGTGGATGGGCCAGGCGACCACGGACCCCAGCACGGAGAGGCCGACCCGGGCCCCGGTGGTCATCGGCATGCCCCCCGTGACCCGTACCACCAGGTCGGCCAGCTGACCGCCTTCGGGGCGCACCCGCACGACGGCGTCGTGCCCGTAGTACTCGTAGCTCTCGATGGTGCCCGTCAGGGTGGCCGTCGCCGCATCGCCGATCACGAGCTGCTCCGGACGGATCATGACGTGAGCCGGCCCCCTCGCCGCAGGGCCGGACCAGCCCTCGACGGGCAACGGGCCGAAGGGCGTGTCGGCCTCCGCGCCCGAGGAGGCGCCTCCCCCGCCGACGTCCGCGTGCACGACATTGGACTCGCCGAGGAATCGGGCCAAGGCCGGATCGAGGGGGCGCTGGTAGATGCCCGCCGGGGTGTCGAGTTGGGCGATGACGCCATGGCGCAGGACGGCCACCTGATCGGCCATGGAGAGGGCCTCGTCCTGGTCGTGGGTGACCAGGATCGAGGTGGTGCCGGCGCGGCGCAGGACGTCGTGCACCTCGGCCCGCACGCTCGCCCGCAGGCTGGCGTCGAGGGAGGAGAAGGGCTCGTCGAGCAACACGATCTGGGGATCGGTCGCCAGGGCCCGGGCCAGCGCGACGCGCTGCTGCTGGCCACCGGACAGCTGGTGGGGATAGCGGCGGTGGAGACCCGAGAGGCCGACCATCTCGAGCAGTTCGAGGACACGCCCGCGGCGGTCCGGCCCTCGCGCCAGGCCGAAGGCCACGTTGCGCCCGACGGACAGGTGCGGGAAGAGCGCGCCCTCCTGGGGGACGTAGCCGATGTGACGGCGTTCGCTGGGGACGAAGACGCTGCGGCCGTCGTCCACCACGTCGGACCCGAGTTGGATCGCCCCCTCGTCGACCCGTTCGAAGCCGGCGAGGATCCTCAGCAAGGTCGTCTTCCCGCTCCCCGACGAGCCGAGGATCGCCGTGAAGCTGCCCGCCGGGACGCCGAGATCCACACCGTCGAGGACGCGCAGCGCGCCGAACGACTTGCCGGCCCCCCGTACGACAACTTCCTTCATCGGCCAATTGTGACTGCTGGGAGCACCTCGGTCGTCGTGGCCGCCGAAACGGGGGCCGCGCCCGCCGCCGCCGTGCGGGCGGGCAGGCGGTCGAACCAGCGACCCAGGACGTAGCTCGGCACGGCGGCGATGAGGATCATGACGCCGGCGTAGGGCGCCGCCGCCCCGTAGCTCAGGTTCGTCTGTTGGGCCCAGAACCCGGTGGCCAGGGTCTGCACCCCGGTCGGGATCAGGATGAGGGTGGCGGTGAGCTCGGTCGCCGTCTCGAGGAACACCAAGCAGAACGCGGCGGCCAGGCCCGGCCCGATCAGGGGGAGCGTCACGCGCCAGAACACCGAGAGCCGGCGCACGCCGAGCGAGTGGCCGACCTCCTCGAGGCCGATCGGCGCCCGCGCGACCGCCGCCCGCACGGCGACGATCGCCATGGGGAAGAACATCACGGCGTAGACGACGACCAGGAGCGGCGACGTCTGGTACCAGCGACCTTCGAGATAGTGGTTCGTGACGTAGACCGCGCTCAGCGCGATCACGATGCCGGGGACAGCCAGGATCAGCATGGAGGTGCGTTCGAGCATCTGGATGCGCCGGCCCGGGAAGCGCACGGACAAGAGGGCGATGGGCAAGGCGCCGACGGTGGCGACGAGCCCGGCGCCGGCCGCGTAGCCGAACGTGGTCAGGGTCGCGCTCCAGATCGAGACATCGGGCACGGTCGAGCTGCCACCCTCGATGATGAGGTAGACGACCGCGCCCACGGGCACGCCCAGCGCCATGACCGCCACGACGGCCAGGAACGCGAGCACGGGGGCGGTGCCCCGGCCCAGCGGCCGCGGGCGGAGGGCCCGGGAGGCACCCGACCCGACGCGGGCCGCCCTCCCCTTGCCCCGGGCCGCACCCTCCCCGACGAGGAGCAGCACACCGAGCAGCACCAGGATGAGAGAGAACGCGCAGCCGGCCGCCGTGTCGAAGCCGACGTTGAACTCGGTGTAGGCCTCGGTCGTCAGCGTGCGGAACCCGAGGATCTCGAAGGCGCCGAACTCGGCCAGGCACACCAGGGCCACCAGCACCGAACCGCCGAGGATGGCCAAGCGGGCCTGGCTTACGGTGACCTTCCAGAACGTGGCGAGGCGGCCGAGGCCCAAGCTCCGCGCCACCTCCTCCTGGGCGGGATCGGTGCTGCGCATGTTGGCCGCCACGGGAAGGAACACGAGCGGATAGACGGCCAGGGTCATGACGAGCACGGCGGCCCAGAACCCACCAAATCCGGGAAAGATGGCCCGCCAGCCGAAGCTCACGACGAAGTCCGGAATGCCGAGCGGCACGACGACGAGCACCGCCCACATCCGACGTCCCGGGAGATCCGTCCGCTCGACGAACCAGGCCAAGAGTGTGCCGAGCAGGGCACAGAGCGCGGTGACGACCGTCGTCAGCCTTACCGTGTTCCAGAGCAGCTCACCGGTCAGGCTCCGGAACAACAGCGGCTGCAGGGTGGACCAACCCGTCTGGAACGCCTCGACGAGCAAGAACACCAAGGGGGTGACGACGGCCAGGGCGATGACCACGGCGGCGCCCACGAGCAGGGGCGGCCCGGCCCGGTGACGGCGCGGCCCGGCGCGGTGACGGCGCGGCCCGGGCTGCCCGCCCTTCCGGTCGTGTCCTGCGGGCGGCGCGACGCCCCCGTGGGCGTGCCGCTCCCCCGGCCGGTCACCCGGCCCGTCCCCGTGATCGGCTGACGGAACGGCGGCGGTGTTCACCGCACCGCGACCACGCTCACAACAGTTGGGCCTCTTGGAGGAGCTTGATGGCCAGTGCGCCCGTCCCGAGTTGGGGGATCGTGATCGGGTTCGGTTGCAACTGGCTGAACGGCGTCTCCGGCTGGGCTGTCGTCACTCCGGAGGCGATCGGATATTCGAAACTGTCGCTGTGGGCGATGATCTGCTGGCCCTGTTTCGACGTGAGGAAGGCCACGAGCTTCTGCGCCTCCGACAGGTGCGACGACGACTTGAGGATGGCGGCGCCCGACACGTCGAGGACGTAGCCGACATCGTGGGGGGCGAAGTAGGCGATGGCCGAATGCGTGTTCGAGGCGCCCGCCTCGGCCCGGGCCCTGTACCAGTAGTACTGGTTGATGATGCCGAGCGCGACCTGGCCCCGGTTGACCTCGTCGGTCACCGTCTCGTTGTCGGGGTACTGGTGGCTCCCGGCGTTGGCCTTGAAGGCTTCGAGCCATTTCAGCGCGGCCGCAGTTCCATACGTGCGGGCCACCGAGGTCACGATGGGCTGGAAGTCGGTTTCGCCACCGGCGATGGCGACCTTGCCCTTCCACTGCGGTTTCGCCAGCTGCATGGCGGACGTCGGCAGCTGGCTCGCCTTGAGCAGCGAGGTGTTGTAGATCATCACGCTCACCCGCGCCGACACGCCGGTCCACACTCCGTTGGGCGAGTTGTACTTCGACGGGGTCTGGGCCAGCGTCGAAGACTTGAGCGGAGCCAGGAGGCGCTTGGAGGCCAGGTACTGCAGGGGCGGCGAGTTCTCCGTGAAGAACACGTCGGCCCGGGCGTGCGACCCCTCGGCGACGAGCTGGTCGGCCAGCGTGTCCTCGTCGTCGAAGCGGATGTTCACCGGGATTCCCGTCTTCTTCTCGAACGCGTTGACCAGCGAATGCGTCGTCTGGACGTGCTGGCCGCTGTAGAGCGTGAGCGCGCGGCGGGCGACGCTCCGGCCGCCGTGTGGGCGCCGCCGGCGAGGAGCAGCCCCGCGCCGAGCGCCACCGAGAGCAGGGCGCCGCGGACCGGTCCCGGGCCCGTGGCCGCCCGGAAGCGCGAAGAGAGACGGTTCACGAGGCAACCCCTGAGCGGGCCACCGCTGCGACGGCCGAGGGGCGCGACTGCTTCGGGTCGGACAACGGGCTTCCCTTCCTTCGAAATTTAGGCAAGGCGAATATTAGGTCTCCCTAACATGACCCAAATCCCGACCCCGTCAAGATCACCCCTCGGGCGGGCGTGCCGCGGTATGCACCAGCGGTATCGAGGCGTGGGCCGGTTCGGCCGGGCCCACGAGGGGAGACGCCGGCCCACCCGGTCGTGGGGGTCCGGGGCCCACCCGGCCGGCGGCCCACGGGCCGGGCCGGGAAGGCGGATCCCGTCCTCAGGAAGGAGGCGGGGCACCGAAGTCGAGGCGACCCTCCATGGGACTCGACGGTTCGGCGAAGAATCGCACCGGGATCCGGCCGGCGGCCCGGGCCAGGGAGCCGCTCTCCACGGCCAGGCGCATGGCCCGGGCCATGGCCGCAGGGTCGTGGGCCCGGTTGACGGCGGTGGCGACGAGGACGCCGTCGCAGCCGAGCTCCATGGCCAGGGCGGCGTCCGAGGCGGTGCCGATGCCGGCATCGAGGATGACCGGGACCTCGACGGCCTCGCGCAGCAGAGCCAGGGCGTGCGGATTGCGCAGGCCGAGGCCGCTGCCGATCGGACTGCCCAGTGGCATGACGGCCGCGCAGCCCACCTGCTGGAGGCGCAGCGCCAACACCGGGTCGTCGGTCGTGTAGGGCAGCACGACGAAGCCGTCCTCGGCCAGCTGCTCGGCCGCCGCCAGGAGCTCGACGGCGTCGGGCAGCAGCGTGCGGTCGTTGCCGATCACCTCGAGCTTGACCCAGTTGGTCTCGAAGGCCTCCCGGGCCAGCTTCGCCGTGAGCACCGCCTCCGACGCCGTGAAGCAACCGGCCGTGTTGGGCAGCACCCGGATCCCGAGCTCGGCCAGCAGCGTCAGCAACGAGCCCTGGGCCGACTGCTCGATCCGGCGCACCGCCACCGTGGCCATGCCCGCCCCCGACGCGTCGAGCGCGTTGCGCAACGCGTGCAGGCTCGTCATGCCGCCCGTCCCGAGGATCAGCCGCGAGGACAGCACCTCGCCGGCGATGACCAGGTCGCCCCCGACGTCGTGCCCGCGTGCGTCGTTCTCACCCACCCCGTCGACGATACCTGGAGCCCACCCATGCCTATGGTTGACCGGTGACCGACGCCACGCCACCGGTCGCCCTCACCATCGCCGGATCGGACTCGGGCGGCGGCGCCGGCGCCCAGGCCGACCTCAAGACCTTCGCCGCCCACCGCGTGCACGGCACCTCCGCCCTCACCGCGGTGACGGCCCAGAACACGGCCGAGGTGCGCGGCGTCGTCGCCCTCGATCCCGCCTTCGTGCGCCGCCAGATCGAGACCGTCCTCGACGACTTCGACGTGCGGGCCGTCAAGACCGGAATGCTGGCCAACGAGGGCATCGTCAACGTGGTGGCCGCCTTGGCCGACGCCGGCGCGCTGCCCCGTCTGGTGGTCGACCCGGTGCTCGTCTCATCGAGCGGGCATCGGCTCATGGAGGACGCCGGAGTCGACGCCTACCTGGCCCGGCTCCTCCCCCATGCCTTGGTCGTGACGCCGAACCTGCGCGAGGCCGCCGTGCTGGGCGCCACCACGGTCGAGGCGCTCGAGGCCGACGTCGACGCCCGGATCGAGGTGGCCGAGAAGATACGGGCCGCCGGTGCGACCTGGGTCGTCGTCAAGGGCGGCCACCTGAGCCGCTCGGCGGACGACGTGGTGGCCGGACCCGAGGGCGTCGGCGTCGTGGTGCTGGCGGGCGAGCGGGTGGCGACGGGCAACGACCACGGGACCGGCTGCTCGCTCTCGGCCGCCATCGCGGCCCACCTGGCCTGCGGGCTCGACGTCCTAGCCGCGGTCGAGGCGGCCAAGGCCTTCGTGGCCCGGGCCCTGGCCGGCGCTGCGCCCTGGCGGCTCGGCGCCGGGCACGGCCCCCTCGACCATTTCGGGTGGTCGGCCGCCCCGTAGGCTTGGGGCGTCATGACGACCACCGGACCCGACGCCACCGCCACGGCGGCGCCCCCAGGTGCGCCCCCGTTGCGCCCGCCCGTCCGGGGCGGCGTCTCCATGCGCCCGGCCATGATCGTGCTCGGTCTGGCCGTCCTCATCATCGTCCTCTTCGTCGGGCTGGCCCTGGCCACGTCGTCGCATCCCACCGCGGTCAAGACCAACGCAGCGCCGATCGCCGTCTCGGGCTCGTCGCTCGACGCCACCCCGGCGGCCAAGGCGCTGGCGCCCATCATCAGCGCCGGCCAGCCCCCGGCCAACGTCGTCAATGCGGTCGACCTCCCGGTCGGTTCGGTGCGGACCGGGACGCAGGACAACGCGGGTGACTCCGGGCAGTTCGACTCGCAGATCTCGCTGCGCTCGGACGCATCGCAGGGCGCACTGCTGGCGTTCTACGCCGCCGACATGAAGAACCAGGGCTGGTCCGTCTTCGACCGGGGACCCGCCGCCAACGACGCCAACGCGCTCGAGGTGCTGGGCAAGCTGGCCGGGACCGACGGCTACTACTGGGAGCTCGGGGTCACGATCCAGCCGACGTCGTTCGGGGTCGGGAAACCGGCGACCGGGGCGACCACCTTCACGGTGCGCCTGCTCCAGGAGCAGGACCCCGACTGATCGCTCGGCGGCCCTTCGCCGCCGGGATCAGGAGGCCGAGCTGCCGGCCCCGGCGGCCGCGCCGGCCAACGACGACTCGACCCGGAGCAACCCGTCGTCGTCGAGCGACGAGTCGTGGGAGGCCGGCTCGGCCAGCAGGTAGGCCCAGACGAAGAAGTTGATCGGGTAGAGCAGGTAGCCCACCCGGGGGTTGGGGGCGAGCAGGATCAGCACGGCCATCACCACGCCGGCCAGGTTGCAGACCTGGGCCACGCTGCGCGGCGTGTGCTTGTAGAGGTGGCGGCAGAGGAAGACGCCGAGAATGAGCCCGACACCGAGCGGGAGGGCCCGGCTGAGGGAGGGGAACCAGGTCACCAGCACGTGGCCGGGCAGCGCGCTGGCCGCGGTCGAGGGGATGGCGCTCAGGCCGAGGGGGAAGAGGACGACGTCGTCGATCAGGGCGAAGGGGCCCTGCAGGGCGAAGGGGAAGATGGTGGGCACCGCCACCACCACCATGCCGCCCAGCATCAACCAGGGGCGGCGGCGGCCGTGGCGGTCCCAGGCGCAGAACAGCGCCAGCACGGCCAGGGGCCAGGCGGTGAACTTCATCGCCGAGGCGACGCCGAGCACGAAGCCCGAGGCGAACGGTTGTCGCCGCTGGGCCAGCACCATGGCCAGCAACAAGATGGCCACGACGGGGATGTCGTCGCCGCCGGTGGCGAGCGGCAGCGAGGCCAGCGGCAAGATGACCAGTGCCTGCAGCGCCCGGATCTTGCGCCGGCCCTCGACCTTGCACAGGTAGAGCGCCACCGCGGCCACGACGAGGGTGATCAGGCAGAAGAAGATGCGGGCATCGCTCAGCCCGCTGTTGGGCCAGATGTCGCTCGGGATCCCGGCCACCGCCATCAGCGGCAGGTAGGGCAGGAAGCCGGCGTAGTCGGGTTCGCCCGGCGCGTGGTACGGCACCTCGTGACGCGAGCGGGTGATCTTGTGGTACGGATCCGTGCCCTTGAGCAGATCCTGTCCGCCGATCTCCACGCTGGTCACCTCGGGTTGGAGGTGCGAGCCCGGCACGCCGTCGAAGCGCCAGAGGATCTCGAGTCCCATGGGGATGGCCAGCGCGCCCACGAACACGCAGGCCGCGATGACGATGCGGGCCACCCAGGCCCGGTGGTGCTGGCGCACGCTCAGGCGGCCCGGCGACGTCGCCTCCGTTCCGGTTCCGTCACCGGCCGCCCGCCGCCGCGCCCGCCGCACGAGCACCGCGACGACCGTCGAGGCGAAGGCGCCGAAGACGAAGGGCGAGAGCGCCATCCGCCCCCACACCTGATAGAGCGCGTTCTCCGAGGTGTAGATGGTGATGAGGGCGAAGACCGCGCTCCCGAAGTACAAGAGCGCATCGCCGGCCTCGGGCGAGATGCGCGCCAGCTCCGTACGGCCCCGGTGCCACGCAGCCGCCACGACCGCCGCGGAGGCGGAGCCGGGATGGTCCATCGAGGTCGCGGGGGAAGTGGCCATGGACTTGGGAAAGCCTCGCACAGGGGTGGATCCGGAAGCGGAACCTTCGCTCGATATGTTAGAGGTCCAGCTCCTCGAGGTAGAACCCCCACTCGGCCTCGAGGCAGGCGGTCAGGGTGTCGGCCCGGCGGAAACCGTGGCCCTCGCCCTCGAAGAACACCAGCTCACAGGAGCGTCCCGCCTCGATCAGGGCGTCGCGCATCCGCTCGGCCTGGGCCGGTGGGACGACGGGGTCCTCGGTGCCCTGGAGCAGGAGGACCGAGCCGGCCATGGCGGCAGCCCGATTGGCCGGCGAACGGGCCTCGTAGAGCGCCTCGGCACCGGGCAGCGGTCCGATCAGGCGATCGGTGTAGCGGGCCTCGAAGTCGTGCGTGGTGGCCACCAGGCCCAGCAGATCGGTCACGCCGTACCAGGACACACAGGCGGCGAAGCCCTCCCCCGAGGCCAGGGCGTTCAGCGCCGTCAGTCCGCCGGCGCTGCCCCCGCGGATCGCCATGCGGGCCCCGTCGACGTCGCCCCGGCGGGCCAGGTGGAGGGCGGCGTCGAGGCAGTCCTCGGAATCGGCCACCCCCCAGAGGCCCCAGAGCGCGCAGCGGTGCCGGCGGCCGTACCCTGAGCTCCCGGCGTAGTCGACACCGGCGACGGCGAAGCCCCGGGTCGTGAAGAACTGGACGGTGAGGTCGAGGCCGGCCTGGCCCATCGAGGTCGGACCGCCGTGGCACCACACGATCAGCGGCGGGGCGCCCCCGCCGCGGCGACCGGGCCCGGGCCTGGTCCTGGGCCGGTAGAGCGTGCCGTAGATCGGCCGGCCCGAGCGCCCGGTCAGGGTGAAGGCCTCCCCCGTGGCCACGTCGTCCTCGGCGAGCACCGCCCCGGTCCGCACCGGCCGGACCCGGCGGGCCTCCCGACCGGGCAGCCAGACCCAGACATCGGACGGCGCGTCGGCCGTGGCCCCGAGCAGGGCGATGCCGTCGCCGTGGGCGCAGAGGGCCGAGATGGAGAGGCAGGGCTGGGCCACCTCGACGGGCGCCGGGTGGCCGGGAACCGGCGGGGCCGCCATCGCCACCACGCCGTCGCGACCCCCCGCCGTGCGGCGCCACACGAGCGTCCCGTCGGCCAGCTCCGCGGTCGTCGCCTGCCCGAGCACCCAGTCGGGCCCGTGGAACTCGGCCTCCTCGTCGACGAGCAGCTCGGGCTCGCCGCCCGCGGGGTCGGCCCGGTAGGGCTGCCACCACCCCCGGCGGTCGGAGAGAAAGCGCAGTCGGCCGTCGCGCTGCCAGGCGGGTTGGCCCACCGATTCTCCCGGCCCACCCGCCACCACGACGGGCGACCCTTTCGGCGTCAGCGAGACGGGGTCGACGCGCAGCGTGAGCAGCTCGCCGGCGTCCCAGGGCATGTCGGGATGGTCCCAGGCCACGACGGCGACCCACTCCCCCGTCGGAGCGACCGACGGGGCGCCGTAGAAATCGCGGCCGCCGAAAAGGATCACCTCGGCCGGCTCGGCCTCGGGGTCGACGGCCACGGCGACGATGCGGTGCTCGGGTCGGGGTGCACCGCTCAGGTGGGCTTCGCGCACGGCCAGGATCCAGCGGCCGTCGGGAGTGGCGCACAGGCCGCCGTGGCGGTGTTCCTCCCCGGGCGACGCCTCGTCGGTCAGGGGCCGGCGTGGCCCCGTTCCCTCGCCGAACCACACCCGCTGGTCGGACTGGTCGACGTAGGCGAAGGCGCCGGGAGCCCGCCCGGGGACGAGACACATCGCTCCCCCGCCGTACTCGTGCACCCGGCTGCGGATGCTCACGCCCGCGGGCGAGTGGTCGACCGGCGCGGTCCCGCCGTGCGCCGGGTCCGCCAGGCGCACCAGCACGACCCGGCCGCCCTCGCTCGGCCGTGACTCGAGCCAGTAGAGCGTCGTGCCGTCCGAACACAGCTCGGAGAGCGAGACCTTGGCCCCGGCCACGTCGGTTGCCGAGAGCGCCGAGGGCCAGCGCCCGTAGCCGCTGTCGTCGGTCCCCTCGGTGCGCATCGCCGCAACGTAGTCCCCGGGCGCGGCCTTTCCGGCCGAGGGTGGCCTCTACAGTTGAGCGCGTGCAGTTCCCGGCCTATCTGCTGACCAAGACCGGCGAGATGATCCGGCCTGCAGTCGTCCAGCTCAAAGACAGCGACCTGCCCGAGGGTGACGTGCTGATCCACGTCGAGTGGAGCGCCATCAACTTCAAGGACGCCATGGTCACCCGGCCCGGCAACCGGGTGGCGCGCGGTTTCCCGCTGGTGCCCGGCGTCGAACTGACCGGCGTCGTGGCGGAGAGCGCGGGCGACGAATTCGTCCCGGGACAGCGCGTCCTCGTCCAGGGCTACGAGCTCGGGGTCTCCCACGACGGGGGCTTCGCCGCTTACGCCCGGGTACCCGCCGACTGGGTGGTGCCCCTGCCCGGCGATCTGACGACACGCCAGGCGGCCATCATCGGCCTGGCCGGCTTCACGGCCCAGCTCTCGCTGATGCGCCTGGTGCAGCACGGGACGGCCCCCGACGACGGTCCGATCCTGGTGACCGGCGCCTCGGGCGGCGTCGGCTCGGCCGCGGTGGCCATGCTGGCCAAGGCCGGCTTCGAGGTGGTGGCCTCCTCGGGCAAGACGGCCGAACACGACTACCTCAAGGAGCTCGGAGCGTCGCGCGTGGTGGGCCGCCAGTTCAGCGAGGACGACGGGCGCACCCTCGGCCCCCAGCTCTGGGGCGGCGTGGTCGACTGCGTCGGGGGCCTGGCCCTGGCCGAAGCCCTGCGCACCGTCCGCTACGGCGGCGCCGTGGCGGCCAGCGGCCTCACCGGAGGCAACGCGCTGGCCACGACCGTCTATCCCTTCATCATCCGCGGCGTCGCCCTCCTCGGTATCGACACCGTGGCCACGCCCATCGACGAGCGTCGCCGCCTGTGGGCCGAGATGGCCGGGGCCTTCCCCCTCGAGCACTGCGACGACATGGTCTACGAGGAGATCGGCCTCGACGGCCTCACCGCCACCTTGGACAAGATGCTCGACGCCGCCGTTCGTGGTCGGGTCCTCGTGGCACCCGAGCGCACGGACTGAGCGCCGCTCAGGAAGCGGCGTACAGCGGCGACACGTAGACGGTCCCGTTGTCACAGGGCTGCAGGGACAGCTGGAAGGTCGGGCTGGACACGCCGCCGTCGGGCAGCGTCACCGACGCCGCCTCCGACTGGGGGCACGTGGTCTCCGAACCGCTCGGCACGTCGGAGTACTGGTAGGCGAACTGCGCCGTGCCGCCGTTGGCGGCCAGGGTCACGCTCGAGGGCGGCGCGTTGGCCGCTTGCGACACGTGGACCGTCAATCCGTTGACCTGCGTGACGGTGAGCGGCGCCAGCGTGCCCGAGTAGAGGTGCAGGGTCGGGTAGCCGTTCACCGTGCAGGCCGCCGCGCTGACGTTGGTGACGATCACGGTGCCGGTGATCGTGCCGGCCGCACCCTGCCCCTGCCCCTGCGCGCCCTTGATGCTGCAGGCGGCCGGCGCCGCGGTGCTCGACGTGGTCGTGGACGTCGGCGCGACGGTCGTGGTCGTCGTCGAGACCGTCGTCGACGTGACCGCCCGATGGTGCGTGGTCGTCGTCGTCGTCGCCGGTGTGCCCGAACCGCCGCACGCCGCCAGCACGAAGCCGGCGCCCGCCAGCACGGCGAGCGCCCAACGGCGGGCCGTCACGCCTCGAAGTCCTCGGGGCGGACGGAGTCGAGGAATTGCCGGAACTGCCCGACCAGCTCGTCGGAGGTGTCCTCGTCGTCGTCCTCGGACTCGAGGGCCAAGATGATGCCCTCGGACTCCATGAGCTCGTCGGACACGTAGAGCGGTGTCTCGGTCCGGACCGCCACCGCGACGGCGTCCGAGGGGCGGCTCGACACGATGGTGCGCTCGGTCCCGCGCATCAGATGCATCTCCGCGTAATAGGTGGACGCACGCAGTTCCGTGATGATCACCCGCTCCACGCTGATGTCGAGCGCGCCCAACATGTCCTTCATCAGATCGTGCGTGAGCGGCCGGGGCATCTCCACCCCCTGGAGGGCGTAGGCGATGGCCGTCGCCTCGGGGCTCCCGATGAAGATCGGCAGTGTACGACCCTCACCCTCGGTCTCCTGGAGCAGGAGCACCGGGGTGTTCGACTGCAGGTCCACCCTGACGGCTCGAAGAAGCACACGGACCATGTATGAAATGTAGCGCCCGGATCGGCGACTGCGTCAGCCCCCCAGGTGATGACGGAGGGCCTGGCGCAGGAGGGTTGCACGCATGGCCTGCCCGAGTGCGGCCAACTGGTCGGAGGTCTCGACCGCCCGCTGGCGGGCCTCGGGGTTGCGCTGGCGCAGCAGCGGGATGATGACTTGCTCGATCAGGCCCAACTCACGGTCCACCGCGTTGCGGTACAGCCGCAGGTGGCGTGCCTCGATCCCGAAGGTCCGCAGTTGCGCGGCCAGGTTGGCCAGCGTGAGGGCATCCTCGTCGTAGTTGGCGATCCCGGCCACCATCGCCGGCTCGATCAGACCGAAGCCCTCGAGCCCGGCCAGCTCCTCGGGCGAGAGCCCACTGGCGGCACACAGCTCGTCTCCGGTCATGCTGGCCCCGGTCACCACGGCGTCGGGCAGCATGCTCGAAGAGCCCTGACGCGCGGCCCGGCCACCGCTCGCGCCTGCGGCCGGCGTGGTGGTGGACGTGGACGTCGGCCCGGTGGCGGACGCGGTCGGATCCCCCTCGCCCTTCTCCGGCTCCGGCTCGGACCCGCCAGCGGTCGGAGTCGAGGTCGGCGCCGCCGCCGCCGGGGGCTCGCCCCCCGACGAGGCCGGCGTCGGCTTGGCCGCTCCGCCCCGCGCGGCAGACGCTTTCGCCTCGGCCGGACCGTGCGCACCACCACTGGCCACTCGTGACGGCCGTTGCCCCGCCGAGGGGGCGGCGACGGACGCGCCGACGGCAACCGGGCTCGGCGCTTCCTTCGGCGTGTCTGCGGGCGCAGGGGCGTCGGTTGCCGGAACCGGGTCGACCACCTGGAGGCCGCCGCGCGCTCCCGCGCCGCTGGCCACGGTGACCGCCTCGGGCAGGCGGGCGGTGCGACGCGAGGCATCGGCCAGGATCCGGGCCATGGCCTCCTCGTCGGCCTTGGTCGGTTGCTCGTCCACCTCGGCCACCGCGACCTGGGTGGTCGCCGGGCCGTGTCCCGCCGCCGCGGCGGCGCGGGTGGCCGTGGCCCGGGACGAACCGTTGCCCGCGGTCACCTCGGTGTCGTCCAGCTCCCCGTCCGCCAGGCGGTCGCGGATCACCTTGAGGGGCAAGAAGTGCTCACGCTGTTGGCGCAGCACCCAGCGCAGGCGCTCGACGTCGTGATCGAAGAACTTGCGGTACCCCGACGGCGAGCGTTCGGGATTGACCAGGCCCTGGCTCTCGAGGAACCGGATCTTCGAGATGGTGACGTCGGGGAATTCCTCCCGCAGCAGCGTCAGGACGTCGCCGATGGAGAGATACGAACGGCTGCTCACTCGTTCCCAGCCACCAGGTACACGAGCTTGAACTTGCCGATCTGCACCTCGTCGCCCGGGGCGAGCTGCACGTCGTCGATCCGCTCTCTGTTCACGTAGGTCCCGTTCAACGAACCCACGTCCCGCAACGAGTACGAACCCCCGCCGTCGGGCGTGATCTCCACGTGACGGCGTGACACGGTGATGTCGTCGAGAAAGATGTCGCTCTGGGGATGGCGGCCGGCCCGGACCACCTGGTCGGCCAGGAGGTAGCGGGCACCGATGTTGGGGCCGCGGGTGACCACGAGCACCCCGGCGCCGTGCGGGACCTCGACCAGCGTGACCTCTGGAGCCTCCTCACCTGCATCCACCTCTTCGTTCGGATGCAGGGTGATCGTGGCGTCCTCGCCCTCGGCCAGCAGCGCGTTCCCGCAGGAGGAACAGAAGTTGACTCCCTCGGGATTCTGGTGCCCGCAGTTGTGACAGAACACAGGTTCCACGGTACCCCACGGCGCGGCCCGCTTCTCCTGGCGTCACGACGTGCCTGAACTCGGTCAATCCTCGATGAGGTCGCCGTAGGCGGCCGCGTCGAGGAGGCGGCCCGGGTCCTCACCGGGGGCCAGTTCCAGCTCACAGATCCAACCGTCGCCGTAAGGGTCCTGATTGATGCGCTCAGGACCATCCGACAGCGCGGCGTTCACCGCGGTGATCGTGCCTGACAGCGGTGAATAGATCTCCGACACCGACTTCGTCGACTCCACTTCTCCCAGTTGCCCACCGACCTCCACCGCGCTTCCCACCTCGGGCAGGTCGACGAACACGATGTCGCCCAACGCGTCCTGGGCGTAGTCGGTGATACCGAGCCGCACCCGCGCTCCGTCCACACGGATCCACTCGTGCTCCTCGGAGTAGCGCAGGTCTCCAGGAATGTTCATAAGCGGTGCACCATACCGGACGGCCCGGCCCGACTGCAGGCCCGGATTCGTGCTAGGTGTCGAGCAGGACGGTGGCCAGGCGCCCGGCAAAGGCAGTGGCCAACGCGGTCGAGGAGGCGGCGTCGGAACCCTCGGCCCAGACGTGTGTGATCGGGTCCTCGGGGTCGGGCACGACCAGGGCCCAGCCGGCGTCGGAGCGAACCTTGATCCCGTCGACCAGGACCAGATCGGCGCCCTCGTCGGTCAGCTGCTCCATGAGCGTGCGCATGATCAGGCCCTTGTGCTGGATCGGCGTCGCCACCTCTTCGTGGCGGATCGGCATGGCCGGCATGGCCTGGACCAGCTCGGCCAGCGACACCGTGCCCCGTCCCAGCAACGAGACCAGTCTGGCCAGGGCGGCGGCGGCGTCGAACGCCGGCAAGAAGGACGGGAAGACGAAGCCGCCTTGGCGATCGGCGGCGAAGGTGACGTCACCCGACGCCGCCGCCTCGAGGAGACCCGACACCGAGAGCGGGGTGGGGACCACCTCCAAGCCACGCGCCCGGCACAGCTCGAGCGCCCGGTCGCTCGCGGTGACCGGCAGCGCCATGGTGCCGCCACCCTCCCCGTCGGTGCTCAGCTCGAGGAAGGCCAGCAGCGCCTCGTCGTCGCTCAACACGTGCCCGCGATTGTCGATGAGGGTCAGACGCTCGCCACCGGCGTCGATGACCGCGCCCAGGTCGGCCCCCGAGCTGCGCACCGCGTCGGCCACACGGGCCACGCTGGCCGAGGGATCGACCGCGATCATGGCAGGCGTCTGCGCGTAGGGGTTGATGCTCAGCACGTCCGCGCCCACCTTGGACAAGAGGTTGGGCATGACGAAGCTGGCGGCGCCGTAGGACAGGTCGAGCACCAGCTTCACCTGGCGCTCCTCGTCGCGCTGCAGTGCGAAGGCCTCGACCACGTCCGCCGTGTAGAGCTCGATCGTACGGGGCGAATAGTCGATGTCGCCGATGTCGCCCGCGGTGACCCGGCGGAACTCCTCACGGTGGTACATGCGCTCGACGCGACGCTGATCGGCCTCGGAGAGGTCGATACCGCGCTCGTCGAAGAATCGGATGACGACCGACCGGGGATCGTCGGGGTCCAGCCGGACGGTGATGCCGCCCCGGTGCCCCCGCACGCGGACGTGGTGACGCGTCACCGGCACCGTGGCCAACTCGAGGTCGGCCACGTTGACCCCGACCGAGTTGCAGCCGACCATCAACGCCCGCTTGAGGACACGACCGATCCGGCTCGTGTCGCGCGACGCCGTGATGAAGGAGCCCTTCTCGAAGCTCGACGCCCACGCCTTGGCCAGTCGCACGGCCAGCTCCGGGCTGATGTCCACGTTGGCGATACCGGCCACGCCGTCGCGCCCGAAGAGCGTCCGGGCACCGCCCGACTCCCACACGATGGACGCGTTGACCAGGGCGCCCGCCTCCACGACCTTCTGCGGGTAGATCTTGACGTCGGTGCGCACCTCGGCATGGGTGCCGATCAGGCATCCCTCGCCGACGACGGCTCCCGGATCGACCCGCGCCCCTCGGCGCAGGTCACAGGAGCGGCCGAGGACGGCGCCTTCGACCCGGGCGGCCGGTCCGATGTAGGAGTTCTCACCGATCACCGAGCGCCGGAGCACGGCACGCTCGCTCACCTGGGTGTTCGCCCCCATCGTCGTGTAGGCGCCGATGACGGCATCCTCGCCGATGGTGCAGTTGTCGCCGATGAACGCCGGCGCCTCGACCGACACGGTGGGCTCGAGCGTGGTGCCCTTGCCCACCCAGACGCCCGGGTGCAGCTCGAAGCCGGACACGTCGGCCTGCACCTTGCCGTCGAGAATGTCCTCGTGCGCCTGCAGGTAGGCGGCGGTGGTGCCGACGTCCTCCCAGTACCCGTCGGCCACGTAGCCGAACAGGGGCTGACCGGCCTCGAGGACGGCCGGAAAGACCTCGCCGGAGAAGTCCACCGCCCGCCCCTCGGGAATGCGTTCGAAGATCTCGGGCTCGAGTACGTAGATCCCGGTGTTGATGGTGTCGCTGAACACCTGCCCCCAGCCGGGCTTCTCCAAGAAGCGCTCGATGCTGCCGTCCTCACGGGTGATGACGATGCCGAACTCGAGCGGGTTCTCCACTGCGCACAGCGCGATCGTGGCCAGCGCCGCGTTCTTCTCGTGGAACTCGATCACCGAGGTCAGGTCGATGTCGGTCAGCACGTCACCGGAGATGACCAAGAACCGCTCGGTCAGCTCCTCGCGGGCGTTGCGCACCGAGCCGGCCGTCCCGAGCGGGGACTCCTCGGTGGCGTACACCATGCGCACACCGAGCTCGCTGCCGTCCCCGAAGTAGTTGCGGATCACGTTGGGCATGAAGGCGACCGTGACCACGATGTCGGTGATGCCGTGGCGCCGCAGCAGCGACACGATGTGCTCCATCATGGGGCGGCCCACCAGAGGGAGCATCGGCTTGGGCATGTTCGACGTCTGCGGACGAAGCCGCGTCCCCTCACCGCCGGCCATGATCACGGCCTTCATGCGGCGCTCGCCGCCTGCCTGGCCGCCCGCCCGTCGCGCAGGGCCTTGCGCGCCGGGGCGATGTAGCTGCCGGCGGCCCACCAGGCCAACGAGAGCCCGATGATGCCGGTGATCCAACCGATGATCCGCACGGGTTCCTGCCAGCCGGCGTTGCCGTAACCGAGGAGCAGCGTCGGGTAGGCGAACATCAGCCCGAACGTACCGGCTTTGCCGACCCACAGGACGTCGATGCGCGCCGCGCCGAGCGCGGCGAGCAGCAGCACCATGGCGGACACCAGCACCTCGCGGACGATGGTGGCCAGGCCGAACCACAGCGGCACGGCGCCGTACACGAGGATCGAGATGACCGCCGTGCCGACCAGGATCCGATCGGCCATCGGGTCGATGACCTTGCCCAGGGTCGACACCTGATGGAAGCGGCGGGCGATGAAGCCGTCGATCCAGTCGGTGGCGCCGAGGCCGGCCAAGAGGATGGCCGCCGCCGTCTGCTCGTGCAGCCCGAAGAGCAGCCAGAGGAACAGAGGGATGCACAGCAGCCGCACGAAGGTGATGCCGTTGGGGATCGTCACAATGCGCCCCAGACCCTCGTCGTCCACGAAGTGATTCTACGGGAGCGACCCCCGACAGCTCCGCCGGCGGTGTGCCAGAGTGGCCGCATGCCTCGATTCGAACCGTTCCGGGGTCTGCGCTACAACCCCGACTTCGCGCCTATTGCCCAGGTCATCGCCCCGCCCTACGACGTGATCTCGTCGAGCGAGCGGGCTCGCCTGGCGTCGCGACACCGCGCCAACTCCGTCCTCGTCGAGCTCCCCGAGACCGACCTTTCGGGCGGCCGTGACCGCTATGCCGTGGCCACCGAGCTGCTCGCCCGCTGGCAGTCGAGCGGGCTCCTGGTGGCCGAGGCGGTGCCGAGCCTCTACCCCTACCGCATGACCGACACCGAAGGGCGGGCCACCACCGGGGTGATCGGCGCCCTCGGGCTGGCCGAGCCGGGCCAGGAGAGCGACATCCTCCCCCACGAGCAGACACTGCCCAAGCCCAAGAGCGACCGCCTGGACCTGCTGCGAGCCACCCGGGCCAACCTCTCCCCCATCTGGGGTCTCTCCATGGCGGCCGGGGTGACCGCCACCTTCGACCCCACCGACGACGACCCGGTGGCCGAGGCCTACGACGACGACGGGGTCCGCCATCAGCTCTGGGTGCAGAGCGACCCCGACGTGATCTCCGCCGTGGCCACGGCGCTGGCCGCCTCCCCCGTCGTCCTGGCCGACGGCCACCACCGCTACGAGACCGCCCGGGCCTACCAGTCCGAATGCCGGGAGGCCAACGGGGGTCGACCCGGTACCTACGACGACGTGATGGCGCTCATCGTCGAGCTGGCCGAGGACCAGCTGACGGTCGGGGCCATCCACCGCACGATCAGCGGCTTGCCCGAGGGCTTCGACCTGCCCGGTGCCCTGGCCCAATGGGTCGACGTCGTGCGGGCCGGAGCGGCCGATCCGCGCACGCTGGGCGCGCTGGCCGACTCCCAGTCCCTGACCATGGTCTACGAGGGCAACGCCTATCTCCTGCTGCCCAAGCCCGAGCTGCAAGAGGTGCCCGGCAACGACCTCGACTCCGCATTGATCGTCACCATGCTGGCCTCGCTGCCCGAGCACGAGGTCATGCACCGCCACAGCGTGGCCGAGGCCCTCGAGGCGCTCGAGAGCGGCGAGGGTCAAGCCGCCTTCCTGCTGCGGCCGGTCACGGTGAAGCAGATCGACGCCTGGGCCAACGAGCGGCGCCGCATGCCGCCCAAGACGACGTTCTTCAGCCCCAAGCCACGCACGGGCTTCGTGTTCCGCTCCCTCGACGTGGGCTAGACACCCACCATGCACGATTCGGTCACCATCCACATGCAGGCCCCGCCCCAGCGGGTCTGGGAACTGGTCAGCGACGTCACCCGTATCGGCCGGTACAGCCCCGAGACCTTCGAGGCCGAATGGGTCGACGGGGCCACCGGCCCGGTGACCGGGGCCAAGTTCCGGGGCCACGTCAAGCGCAACGAGAAGGGGCCCACCTATTGGACGACGTGCACCGTGCGCGAGTGCGAGCCGGGCTCTGTGTTCGCCTTCGGCGTCGGCAAGTCCGAGGCGCCGCTCAACATCTGGCGCTACGACATCGTGCCCGCGGGTGACGGCTGCGACGTGACCGAGTCCTTCACCCTGACCCCGACGTTCGGCCTCCGCCTCTATTGGTCGGTGCTCGGGTGGTCGCGTGGCAAGACCAACCGCGACGGCATGCGTCGCACACTCGAGGCGGTGCGTTCCGACGCCGAGACGGCGGCCGGCGGCACCACGTAGAGCCGGAGGCCGGACGTACGAGCCGCCCGTTCGTGTCACTCCTGTTGCAATCGTCCCCGGGCTATGCGACCATCCTGTGGGAGCAACGGGAGCTCCCGGGCGGCGCAATCCTGCGCAAAGGAGGCGGCATGAGCAGATTCGCGGGTCGGTGCACCATGGGACTCGTCTTGGGCGGTGCGGTTTTGGCCGGTGGCGCGTTGTCGGTGGACGTCTCCGCGGCCGGGGCGTCGACGTCGCCCTCGACAAGTCCTGGACCTGTCGTGCCGACCTCGAAGATCGTCGCCAACGGTCCACACGACGCGCAGTTCAAACCCACGAGCCTGACCGTGCAGCAAGATCCCGCGCAGACCTGTACCGACTCGTACGCGTCGTTGCACATCACGAACAAGTGGAAGAAGGCGGCCTACCTCTGGTACAGCGAGAACGGGACCGACAACTTCCTGGTCCGAATCCACCGGGGCGAGACCGTGAACCCGTGCTTCTACTCCTCGGCGACCGATCCGACCACGTTCCAGGTCACCTTCTACCTCGAGAACAAGTCCGGCACCTCGACGTACGGCGGCTCGCAGCTCGTCGTCACAGCCGAACCGGCCGAACCTCCGACCTGAACGGTCGGTCGGCTCAGTCCACCGTCCAGCTCGATCCGGACCGCAACAGCGCGGCCACGTCACCCAGCCCGCGTGAGCCCTGGGCCTCGGTGATCTGCTCGGACATCTGCGACCCGTATTCGGGGCGTTCGACGGCCCGGAACACGCCGATCGGCGTCGGCTCGTAGGGCCCACGGGCCAACCGGGACAGAGCGAAGGCCAGCCCCGGGTCGGCCCGGGTCTCGTCGTGCACCAAGAGTGCGTCGGTGCCCACATCGGCCACCGAGACGATCTCGAGGGAGCCGTCGGAGCGCTGCACGACGCCGCGCTCGGAGCCCTCGACGCCGAAGGCGATCGGCTTGCCGTGCTCGAGCGGGATGAGCATGGAGGGCCGGTTGTCACGGGAGGTGATCTTCTCGAAGGCGCCATCGTTGAAGACGTTGCAGTTCTGGAGCACCTCGACGAAGGCGGCCCCGTCGTGCTGGTGGGCCCGGCGGAAGGTCTCTTGCATGTGGGCCCGGTCCATGTCGTGGGTCCGGGCCACGAAGGTGGCCTCCGCGCCCAGCGCGAGCGACACCGGGTTGAACGGGGTGTCCACCGAGCCGAAAGGCGTCGACTTGGTGACCTTGTGCACCTCGGACGTCGGCGAGTACTGGCCCTTCGTCAACCCATAGATCTGGTTGTTGAACATCAAGATGTTCAACCGCACGTTGCGGCGCAGGGCGTGGATCAGGTGGTTGCCCCCGATCGAGAGGGCATCGCCGTCGCCCGAGATGACCCACACGTCGAGGTCGGGCCGGGTCGTGGCCAGACCGGTGGCGATGGCCGGCGCCCGCCCGTGGATGGAGTGCATCCCGTAGGTGTTCATGTAATAGGGGAAGCGCGCCGCGCAGCCGATACCCGAGAGGAACACGGTGTTCTCCCGGCGCACGCCGAGATCGGGCATCAGCATCTGGACCGCCGACAGAATGGAGTAGTCCCCGCAGCCGGGGCACCAGCGCACCTCTTGGTCGCTGCTCCAGTCCTTGCGGGTGGTCACGGGCACGGCGGTTGCCACCGATCCGTTCCCGGCCGCCACCTCGACGTGGCCGTTTCCGTTGGAGCCGTTGGACTCGCTCATGACTTTCCTCCGAGCAGCGCGGTGATGGCTGCCTCGATCTCTCCGACGCGGAACGGAACGCCCTGCATCTTGGACATGGTCTGGGCATCGACGAGGAACTCGGCCCGCAGGATGCGGCTCAGCTGGCCGAGGTTCATCTCGGGTACGAGTATCTGGGTGTAGCGACCCAGCACCTCCCCCAGGTTGGGTGGGAGCGGACTGAGGTGACGCAGATGGACGTGGGCCGCCTTCATGCCCCGGGCCCGGATGCGCTTCACCCCGGCATACACGGCGGCGTAGGTGGAGCCCCAGGTCACCAGGAGCAGCTGGGCATCGCCCGTCTCGTCGTTGACCTCCACCGGCGGGATGTCGGCCGCGATGCCGGCGATCTTGTCCCGACGTAGGTGGACCATGCGCTCGTGGTTCACGCCCTCGTAGGAGACATTGCCGGTGCCGTCGGCTTTCTCCAGGCCGCCGATGCGGTGCTCGAGCCCGGGCAGGCCGGGCGGGGCCCAGGGGCGGGCCAAGGTCTCGGGGTCACGCTTGTAGGGCCAGAAGACCGGGTTGCCCTCGGCATCCTCATGGTTGGGCGACGAGGCGAAGTCGGGCTCGATGGCCGGGAAGGAATCGAGGTCGGGCAGGCGCCACGGTTCGGCCCCGTTGGCCAGGTACCCGTCGGAGAGGAGGATGACGGGCGTCCGGTACTTCACGGCGATCCGGGTGGCCTCGATGGCGGCGAAGAAGCAGTCGCTCGGCGTCTGTGCCGCGATGATCGGCACCGGCGCCTCGCCGTGCCGCCCGTACATGGCGTGCAACAGGTCGGCCTGCTCCGTCTTGGTGGGCAGCCCGGTCGAGGGACCTCCCCGCTGGACGTCCACGATCACCAGGGGCAACTCGAGGTTGATGGCGAGACCGATCGTCTCGGACTTGAGGTCGAGCCCCGGACCCGAGGTGGTCGTCACGCCGAGCGCGCCACCGAAGGCCGCCCCGAGGGCGGCTCCGATGCCGGCGATCTCGTCCTCGGCCTGGAAGGTGCGGATGCCGAATTCCTTGCGGCGGCTGAGCTCGTGGAGGATGTCCGACGCCGGGGTGATCGGGTAGCTCCCGAGGAACAACGGCAGGCCCGCCATCCTCGATGCCGCGATCAGGCCCCAGGCCAGCGCCTGGTTGCCGGTGACCTGGACGTACTCACCCTTCTCGAAGGTGGCCGGCTTGACCTCGTAGTTGGACTCGAAGAGTTCGGCCGTCTCGCCGAAGTCGTAGCCGGCCCGGAAGGCCCGGGTGTTGGCGTCTGCCACCTGGGGCTTGGAGCCGAAACGTTGGGCGATCCACTCGACGGTCGGCTCGACGGGCCGGGTGTACATCCAGCTGATGAGCCCCAGGGCGAAGAAGTTCTTGGAGCGCTCGGCGTCGCGGGGCTTGACCCCCGCCTCCTTGCAGACCTCCTGGGTGATCGAGGTCATGGGGACCTCGTAGACGGTGTAGGCACCGAGGGAGCCGTCGGTCAGCGGGCTGACCTCGTAACCGGCCTTGGCCAGGTCGCGCTCCTCGAAGGAGTCGCTGTTGACGATGAGCACGGTGCCCTTGGCCATCAGGTCGACGTTCGCCTTGAGGGCGGCGGGATTCATGGCCACGAGCACGTTGGGCGAGTCACCCGGGGTCAAGATGTCGTGGTCCGAAATGTGCACCTGGAAGGCCGACACCCCGTTGACGGTGCCGGCGGGGGCCCGGATCTCGGCCGGGAAGTCCGGGAAGGTGGAGAGGTCGTTGCCCAGCAGGGCGCTGCTCGTGGTGAAGCGGTCCCCCGTGAGCTGCATGCCGTCGCCGGAGTCCCCGGCGAAGCGGACGATGACCTGGTCCAACTGCTCTGTGTGCTGCTCGGTTCCCGATGCCACGGGCTGCCTCGTCTCCCTGTCGTGGACGCCCGAGAGCCCCGGCTCGCTGCGGTGCCGGCCCGCGGTGTCGGGCCCTGCACACGAAGGCCGCCACCGAGGTGGCGCGCCGCACTCTCCGTCCAATGTTTCGTTCGGGTTAACTCTACTCCCGGGCACGGAGAACCCACCTGCTTCCCAGCTCGGAAAGGGTGTCTCCCGCCAGGACCTCGACCGTGGTCGGCCTGGCGGCCGGTCGCCGGCACTGACCGCCCGACCGGTTCCGGCACCCCTTCCTCTTTGGGGGTGCCGGCATCCACCTCGAGGGTGGCCACCAGCATTGAGAGCACGATGGCACCGCCGTACCATCGTGCTCAGCAGAGGCCGAAGCACCGCGTTCGGTCACTCCGACGGAAAGGGGGAGCACCCCATGATCCCGCGTCGCCGCCTGCGCCTGGCCGGCATCCTCGTCGCGACCCTTGCAGCCGCGGCCGTGCCCGCAGGCTTGGCGGCCGGCGCGGGAGAGGCCCTCGCCGCCCCGGGAGCGGGAACGGCCACCACGCCCCTCGGAAACGCCGCCACGTCCGACCAATTCGCCGGCTACGTCGACAACCCATTGGGCGGACTGGCCAGCATGAGCGACGCCGACGTCGGCACCACGCACCTCGCCGGCTACTCGGTCACTCCCGTCCATGGGCTGGCCAGTGCGAGCGCAACGTTCACCGTCGCCGCCGCCGCCTGCACGAAGAAGGACACGGCCGACGGAGCCGAGTATTGGGCCGGTGTCTATACCGACACCGTCTCGACCGCAGCGCTGGTCCAGACGGTGTGCACCACCACCGGCGTGACCGACAACGTCGAGGTCGTCACCCAGGCCCAAACATCGGTGATCACGGGCGCGGTCGTCACCGGCGACACCGTCGTCACTTCCATGCTGCAGTCGGGGTCGACCACGGAGGCCGAAGTCCACGACCTGACCACTGGTCACTCCTGGTACTCCAGCACGCCACTCGACATCGGCGACACCAGCATCGACATCGGGACAGCCAACGACGTGGATGCGTCAGGCATCCCGATCCCGACGTTTGCGACGCTCACGCTGTTCCACACGACGGTCAACGGCGACGCTCTGGGTCTCGAGCATCCGCAGAAGTACAACTCCGTCGACGGGACCGCGGTGCTCATCAAGTCCGGCGAGGTGCACACGGGCCAGTCGGGCACGAGATTCTCGGTGAGATTCGTGAAAGCGCGGTAGCCGTCGTCCCCTCGTGACGCTCGCCTCGCGGCGCGGCGTGTCCTGAGGCAAGGCGCGAGGCCGACGCGCACTCATCTGATTCTCAGCACCGGAGCGGGACCGCGGCACAGGTCGCGCCTGACGCATCCCACGCACGGCCTGGCGTCGCTCGTCCTTCGAAGCATCCGCGCCTCTGCGATGTCGCCGTCGCTACCATGCCGTGCAGCTTGAACGGGAGAGGGAACGGCTCCCGCAGGCCCCCCAAAAAAACGAAAGGCGGAATCACCATGAATCACCCGTACGTATCGCGTCGCGCCCTGCGACGAGCCGGAGTGCTGTCGACAGCGCTCGCCGGTTCACTCGCGCTCGCCGCGGCCACGGTCGGAGTCGCGTCGGCCGCCGCTGGTGCGGCCACTCCGGCGCCCGGCCTTGAAAAGCCCACTGTGCATCCCGAGGACGCCAGCGCGTCGCCCTACCTCAGTGGGTACCAGCTCACACCGTCGGGCGGCCTGGCCAGTGCCAGTGCGACATTCACTGTCCCCAAGGCCACCTGTACCCCGGCCCAGAAAAGTTCGGGAGCGGAGTACTGGGCCGGCGTCTACACCGACTCCTTGAGCACCTACGCCTTCATCAATTCGAGTTGCACGACGGGCGCCACCTCGTACAGCTTCGTCTTCTCGACCCCGGCGGGCTCCTTCACCGAGACGGGTGATGCCAATGCGGGCGACGTGGTCGTCACCTCGCTGTTCCAGACGAGCTCCGAGACCGAGGCCGAGATCCACGACCTGACGAACAACGAATACTGGGTCGCCGCTGATCCGACGAACGTCGGCGACACCGTCATCGACGTCGGCACGTACGACGAATCCGAATTCGGCGTCAGTCTGCCGAAATTTGCACCGTTCACGCTGTCCAACGCCACCGTGAACGGTGATTACCTCGGCTTCGACGGTCCGACCCAGGTCAACGCAGTCGACGGTGGCACGGTCCTCGTCAAGACCGGCAAGCTCAAGACGACGGCGACGGGCTCCAGCTTCACCCAGACGTTCGAGAAGTCCCTGTAGGGACTCCATGACTCTCGGCCTGAGGGCCGTCGGGACCGCCCTCGAGCGGTGTCGGCGGCCCTGGCCCTGAGGTCGGTTCGACGATGTTGCACGACGCGGGTTGCCGCGCCACCCGAACTCAGGCGATGGTCACCGAGGCGTCGAGGTAGACGTCCTGGATCGACTTGATGAGGGCGGCACCCTCCGCCATCGGCCGCTGGAACGCCTTGCGCCCGACGATCAGGCCCATGCCGCCGGCCCGCTTGTTGATCACGGCCGTGCGCACCGCTTGGGCCAGGTCGCCCTCGCCCTTGGATTCGCCACCGGAGTTGATCAGGCCGATGCGGCCGGCGTAGCAGTTGACGACCTGCCAGCGGGTGAGATCGATGGGGTTGTCGGTCGTGAGCTCGTCGTAGACGAGGGGATCGGTACGACCGAAGCCGATGGCCGGGTAGCCGCCGTTGTTCTCCGGCTGCTTCTGCTTGATGATGTCGGCCTCGATGGTCACGCCCATGTGGTTGGCCTGACCGGTCAGGTCGGCCGACACTTCATAGTTGACGCCGTCCTTCTTGAAGGCCGAGTTGCGCAGGTAGCACCAGAGCACCGTGAACAGGCCGAGCTCGTGGGCCTCGGCGAAGGCGTCGGAGACCTGTTGGAGTTCGCGGTCCATGTCGTCGGAGCCGAAGTAGATCGTCGCTCCGACACCGGCCGCACCCAGATCGAAGGCCTGCCGTACGGACCCGAACATGATCTGGTCATAGGTGTCGGGCATATGCAAGAACGCGTTGTGGTTGAGCTTGACGATGAAAGGAATGCGGTGAGCGTATTTGCGCGACGCCAAACCGAGAGTGCCGAGCGTGGTCGCCACGGCGGAGCACTCCCCCGCCAGGGCCAGCTCGAGCAGATTCAGCGGGTCGAAGTAGGCCGGGTTCTTGGAGAAGCTGGCGGCGGCCGAATGCTCGATGCCCTGGTCCACGGGAAGGATGGAGAGGTACCCAGACCCGGCCAGGCGGCCGTGGCCGAACATCGATCCGAGGTTGCGCAACACGTTGGGACTGCGGTCGCTGTTCACGAAGACCCGGTCGAGGTAGTCGGAGCCGGGCAACGTCAAGTGCTCGGCTGGGAAGGCCTTGGCCGTGTAGCCCAAGAGGCTGTCTGCCTCGTCGCCGAGGAGCGCGGGAATGTCAGTGCTCATGCTCACCAAGCGTAGTGGAGGGGTCGGGGGGCGCCCGAGAGCGCTCCGCCGGCCGATTCCGTGGCGTGGGGGTTGCGGTTTGACGAGTGTGAGCGCGCCTCCGAACGCACAAGCGGTGCGATGGCTCCGAGCGGGTCGTGGGGTCGCCCACCGCGGTCACGGGAATGAGGGCCTGCGCGCAGGCGCAGGCGTTGGCGTTCGGCGTGTCGCCGCTGAAGGCGTACACCGAGACGGGGACCCCACCGGGGACCGCTCCGGGCAGCATCTCGGTGGCCAGTTTCGTCATGTCATCGGTGGAGCCAGGCTTGGGCGATGCCGACTCGAGCGGTCGGTCCCACACGCCTGTTGCAGGTTTAAGGCTGAGCCCAGACTGTGTCAATCGTGGAATCGCTCGGGGACCTCGGCCGCGCGACTCCGCCGGCGCTCACGGCCTGACGCTTTCCGGGGCGTTTTGACCCATACGCTGCAATCAATCGGGTGACGACGCACCCTCGACGTGGTGAGCGAGCGGAGTCTTATGGACGTTGACGTTGCCGGTTCCCGCCGGAAGACGCAGGTCCGCGTTCCCGCGGCATTGATCGTGATCGGCGCCGTGGTGGCGATCGGCGCGCTCGTCTACCTGACCGGATCGTCCCCCGGCTCGAGCCATCCATCCACCTCGACCCTGGTCGATCGAACCTCGCACGGTGCCTCTGGCCGCTCGTCGACCGGGCAGGGCGGCTCTTCCTCGGGGACGCGGGCCACCCCGACCGGCTTCTACCTGAAGTCCACCGTTCCGGACGCCGGGGCCGAGAACGTGTCATCGAACATGACGATCTCCCTGACCTTCTCCCAGCCCGTCGTGCTGGGCAAGAAGCTGCCCGTCCTTACCCCGAACATCGCGGGGACGTGGGTACGGACCACGCCGACGACGCTGGCCTACAAGCTCGCGTCCCCCTTCGTGCCGAGCACCCAGGAGACCCTGTCGTTCCCCTCCGGGCGCTCCGGGTTGCGGGCCACCGACGGCGCGCTGCTCTCCACCCATCCCAACATCACCTTCGACATCGCGGCCGGAGACATGCTGCGCGTCCAGCAGCTGCTCGCCGGACTGAACTATCTGCCGCTGATCTTCACCCCCTCGGGGCCCACGCCATGGGTCGGCAACCTGGCCCTCGACCAGCCGGGCTCCTTCGCCTGGCGCTGGAACGACATGCCCACCGCGCTCACCTCGCAGTGGACCCAGGGGATGAGCAACGAGATCACGAGGGCCGCCATCGAGTCGTTCGAGAGCCAGAACAACCTCGGCGTCGACGGCGAGGCGGGACCCGCGGTGTGGACCGCGCTGATCAACGACACCCTGAACAAGGCCGTGAGCGGCGTGCCCTACGTCTACGTCCTCGTTGACAAGGTCGTCCCCCAGAACCTGACCCTCTACGAGGACGGTGTGGCCAAGTACGTCGGCATTCCGGTGAACTCGGGCGCACCGGGCGCGGACACGACCGACGGCACCTATGCCGTGTTCGAGCACGTCCGCTTCTCGGACATGAAGGGGACGAACGTCGACGGCTCCACCTACAACGACCCCAACGTTCCCTATGCCAGTTACTTCAACGGGGGCGACGCCCTGCACGGGTTCATCCGCGCCTCGTACGGAACCCCGCAGAGCAACGGCTGCGTCGAGATGAGCTACGCCGACGCCGCCCTGGTCTGGGCCCTCACCCCGGTCGGGACGCTGGTGACGATCGAGGGGCCCAACTTCGGCACCGCGCCCCCACCGACCACGACGACCACCACGACCTCGACCACCACGACGACGACTGCACCGGCCGCGCCGGCCGCCACCACCACGACGACCGTCGCTCCTCCGGCCACGACGACCTCGGCGGCCGCCCCGGGCTGAGGCGCCGGCGATGGGTGGAAGGTACTTCGTGCCGGCACCTCAGCTCGAGACGGTCCCGATCGGGTGCGCCGTGGTCGGGGAAAGCGTCGTCAGGTTTGGGTGACCACCTCCATGGCCTGCGCTGCGTGGTCGTTCTCCACGGCATGCGCTGCGTGGTCGCTGACGTCGTCGCGGTCTCGGACGAACTCGAGTAATGCGGCCTCTTCGAGCGGGTGGGAGAAGTAATAGCCCTGCAGGAGGTCAAAGCCGTAGGTCTGCATGTGCTCGTAGAGCTCCCCGGTCTCCACGCCTTCAGCCACCGCGTCGAGGCCGAGTCGGAGGGCGAGATCCCGCACGGTGCGCACAATGGCGTCGTCGGCCGGTGACGTCTGGAGACGCAGGACGAAGCGCTGGTCGACCTTGAGCTCGTCGAGGGGCAGGTCGGGCAACACGGCGAGCGACGTGTACCCGGTCCCGAAGTCGTCGATGGAGATACGTACGCCCCGGTCGTGGAGGGGCCGCAGCAAGGTGACGGCCTGGAGGACGTCGAGCGCCGCCGTCTCGGTCACCTCGACCGTGAGGCAGCGGGGCGGGAGCCGGCGGGCATCGAGCGCGGCCAGGACCCGGTCGGGCACGTCCGGCGTGGTCAACGACGTCGGTGACAGGTTGACCGCGACCGGCAGGTCGAGACCCAGGGCCCGCCAGCGAACCTGCGCGTCGAGCGCCTCGTCGATGATCCAGTCGGTCAGACGGTGCACGAGCCCGGTGCGTTCGGCCAGCGGGACGAACTGGCCCGGCGAGACCAGGCCGAGGCGAGGACTGTTCCAGCGGGCCAGCGCCTCGACGGAGACGATGCGATTCGAGATCGGCGCGATCTGGGGCTGGTAGGTCAAGAAGAGCTCGCCCCGCTCGGCGGCCAGTCGGAGGTCGGCCAGCATGGCCAGGTCCGAAGCGGTCATCCGCCCGAACTCTCCTCCCCAGAGCAAATGAGCCTGTCCCGTTTCCGCCGCCTGGCTGGCGCTGAGCGAGGCCCGGCGAACCAGCTCGGGCACCTCGGAGCCGTCCCATGGTGCGATGGCCAGCCCGACGTGGCAGCGCAACGCCACCTCGATGTCTCCCACCAGATAGCTGCCGGCCGTGATGGCACCGGACAGGGTGCGGGCCAGGGCCAGGGCGTCGCCTTCCCTCGCTGCGCGGTCGGTCGGTGCCTCGCCCTCGGCCGACTGGTCCAGCCCGGCCGTGATCACGAGCTCGTCGCCGTCGACGCGCCCGATGAAGGTGGCCGGGGGGAGCACCTGCCCGAGATCCTCGACGGCCCGGCGCAACAGCTCGGTCCCGACCTCGTAACCCAGGGCCTGACGCGCGTCGTCGACGCCGCCGAGGCGGACGACGGCCACGACGAACGACGGTTGGCGCACGGTGTCGATGCGCCGCGAGAGCCCCAGGCCGTTAGGCAGTCCGGTATCGGGGTCGAACGCGCCCTGACGCGAGGCGCTCCGGGTGACGAAGAACACCGTGATGGAGGCACCGGCGCAGGCCAGCGCGGTCATGAGTCCGACCGTCAGGCCGACAGCTGCCCCGTCGGCCCACCAGAAGACGGCCAGGGTGACCACGGCGGTGGTCAGCACATGGCGGCACACGACCGACAGTGAATGGAAGAGGCCCACCGCCACTCCGACCAAGACGAGAAACAGCACGATGGCGACCGACAGGGCGCCGCCCCGACCGGCGACGAGCACGACCAACGACTGGGCGCCCAGGATGGCGAAGACGAGTCCCGATCGCCCATTGCCCAGGCGTGGTACCCGAGAGAGCACGAGCCACAGGCCGAGGACGCTGGCCGTGGCGAGCGCGGTGACGACCAACGTGGCGCCGGACGGTCGCAAGATGACGAGGCTGAGCGTCCAGGTGACGACGGCCAGCACGGCGACGATGCGCAGCACGGACAGCGGGCTCAGGAGTTCGAGCGGTGCATCGAGCGAGAACCAGGACCGCGTCTTCGGGAACAGGCGGTTGCGGACGGCCGCGCCCTCGCTCAGGCGGCGACTGCGGACCGTCGCCGCCTCGCGGACGGCGAACGGACGCGTCGCGTCGGATCGACCCCTCGTGGTCCCTGGTGCCCCTCGCACCAGCGGTCTATCGACACACCAACGACAAATCTGTACTCTCTCGCTACTCCCAGGTGCCGGTGGCGTGGAGAGTAATTGCCGCTGATCAGGACAAAAGGCGCTCGAGATGGCCCAGAGTGGTCGCCCAGGCCCCGCCCCTGGCGTCGATCAGCTCCCGGTGTCCGACACCCGGGAGCGCGACGTGCTCTGCCTCGTCCCCTGCGGCGCGTGCCGACCGGCAGTACGCCTCACTCATGACGGGGGGCACGACGGTGTCGTCGACACCATGTACCAGGACCTGGGGCACGCCAAGTGGGAGCAGGGCAGCCGGCGACGCCTCGGCGTAGCGCTCCGGATGCTCGCCCCGATGCCCTCCCACGAAGTGCGCCACGGCGTCGTTGCCCAGGCCCAGCTCGTCGGCTCGCTCCAGGTCGACCACGCCGGCCAGGGCGACCGCAGATGCGACGGTCACCTTCGGTTCGGGCCACCCCGAGGCGGTGAGCCGGTGGCGGGCGGCCGCCCAGAGCCCGAGTTGGCCGCCGGCCGAGTGGCCCACGGTGACGACCCGGTTCAGGTCGAGCCCCGGCAGTTCGGCCAGGTGGTCGATGGCGTTGGCGACGTCGAGGAGCGTGTGCGGCCACGGGGCGGCGCGCCCGATGGGGTCCGCCCGCCTGTACTCGATGTTCCAGGCCACCCAGCCCTGTTCGGTCACCGAGGCCGCGAGGCCGCGCATGAGCAGCCGCGTGTAGGGGAAACGCCAGAAGCCGCCGTGGACGAGGACGATCACGGGCCGGCCTCGGGCCGGTCCCGCGGCGCCACCGGGCCGGCACAGATCGCCGACGTTGCCGCGGTGTGGCCCGTAATGCACCCGTGTCTTCGTCATGAGCACAGCCCGCCCGGGCTCATCGAGTCACCCGCTCGCGTCGACGACGGTACCGCACCGGGGCGGCCCGACCCTCGGCGTTCAGGGAGTGCGGGTGCCCGCGGCCTTTGCGCCCCGGACAGGGGGGCGGCGGGTGGTCGCGGCGCGAGCACGACGTTCGGGGCCCAACCCGCGCAGGCGGTCGCTCACGTCGTAGGCGTCGGGATCGGCCCGCAGCACGCGGTCGAAGTACTCCCGGGCGCGCGGCACGTCGCCGGCGCGTTCGTAGAGATCGGCGAGCAGGTACCACTGCCTGAGGTGGCGCTCAGAAGGGTTGCGCAGTGCCTTGGACGCGCCCCCCGTGGCCAGCATGGCGATGGCCCCGTTGAGGTCACCCTCGTCGGCCAGTGAGGCGGCAGCCACGATGCGGCCCTCGGCCAGCACGTCGGGATCCGGTGAGCTCTGCCGGAGCTCGGTCCACAGATCGGCCACCTTCTTCGGCTTGTGCAGCGCGCGCTGGCAGTCCATCAGGATCGGCAGATGCTCGGTGGCGTCACTCAGGCTGCCGAAGGCCTGCAGATGGCGCACGGCCTCGCGCCAACGACCCGAGCGGTATGCGGCCAGGCCGGTGAGCTCGCGGACCTCGGGCACCGACGGTGCTTCGTCGGCCACGGGCTTGATGGCTCGCAGCGCATCGCCGAAGCGTCCCCGCTCGAAGGCGCCGAAGGCCGACTCGGCCCGCTCGACCAGGCGTTCCCGGTGCGCCACTGTGGCGACGTCAGCCGCCTTGCGGATCTCGGCCGCCACGTCGGCCGGCAGAGCCCGGCGCTTGTCGGCCAGCGTGGCCAGTGCCGCGCCGGCGCTTCCGGCTGCGCCCGCGCTGCGGCTGGGCGGGCGCTTGACGGGGGCACGGCCGGATGGCCCGGCGGCCCCTCCCCCGCGCGCCGTCCGGACCGGAGCACCTTTCGCCGTGGTGCGGGCACGGGTCTTGGTCGGCGTGTCCTCCCATTCGTCCCGTGCACCGTCGACCCGGACCCATTTCTCGTCCTTGCGCCGCGGTGGTGGCGTGCCCTGGCGCCGCTTCTGCTCGTCGGAGAAATACGCCGTGCGGTGCTCGCCGTCCCCGTCGCGGTACGCAACCTCGCGGGCACCGCGCCGGGCGACGTTCCCCCACTGCTTGGCCTTGGTCGGGAGCGGGGCCTCGGCTGCCGAGCTCCGCTCGCGGGAGGCCGGGCCGCGCTCGCCCCGACCGTCGTCCCGGTCCCAGGAGCGGGGGCTGCGGTCACGATCGCTCGGCCGGCGCGACGGACGGGCGGCGGCGGAACGTCCAGGCCGGCCACTATCGGTGGCACCGCCAGAGGTTGGTCGGCGGGGCCGATCGCTCCGCGGTCCCGCACCGTCGCGCTGACCCGGGCGGGCGGCGGCGGACGCCCCTCGACTGGCGCCGCGCGCCGGAGGCCGGCCCGCACTCGCTGCACCGCGGGCGCCCCCACCCGTCGGACGAGCACTGCTGCGTCGAGCGCCCGCACCCGACTCGGAGCGCGCACCCGTGCGGCTCGCACCGCTCGTGCGGCTCGAACTCCCGGACCGGGACGAGCCGGCAGCGCCCGCCCGTGGTGCACCGGTACCGCGACCACCACTCGATCCCGAACGGGATCCCGCACCCGAGGGACGACCCGACGAACCCGAGGCGGAACGCCCCCCGCCCGTGCCCGTACGCCCGCCGCTCGAGCCGCTCCGCCCGCCAGCAGACCGCCCGCCCGAGGAACCCGAACGCGCCGCCGGACGCCCACTCGAGGCGCGGCGAGGCGGGCGAGATCCGTCAGCAGGCATCGTGCGAGTCTAGGCGGGCAGGGTCTCGGTTCCGGGTCGTTGTGCGTGATGACATGGGCATGGGTGCGCGGACGAGGACGTTCGGATGCACCAGCCGACTCGGGTCAGGGGCGGGCGCACCAGCCCTCGCGTCGACCCCTGCGGCGTGATGCGCCCGTGCGATGCGCGGGCGGGACCCGCGTGAGTCTCAGTACCGCAGTCCGGACTGGCCCCAGAGACGACAAAATCCCCTCGAGCCGGAGCTCCAGAGGGGATTGAGTCGATTAGAAATCCCGGCGGCGACCTACTCTCCCAGGGGGCCTCCCCCCAAGTACCATCGGCGCGGGCGGGCTTAACTGCCGTGTTCGGAATGGGAACGGGTGTTTCCCCGCCGCCATGGCCACCGGAAACTGTGCGCTCGGCGGTCACCCACCCTGTTCAGAGGGTCGGCGCCGTCCTGGGCTGCAAAAGCAGCCCCTGAGCGTCCCAAAGCGAGCACGAGCGGATTTAAGTCTCCAAGCCCTCGGCCGATTAGTACCGGTCGGCTGAATGCGTTGCCGCACTTACACCTCCGGCCTATCAACGTGGTCGTCTAGCCACGGGCCTTACCAGGTTAACCCTGTGGGAGATTTCATCTCGAAACGGGCTTCGCACTTA
This sequence comes from uncultured Acidimicrobiaceae bacterium, assembly GCA_963754445.1. Classification (GTDB taxonomy): domain Bacteria; phylum Actinomycetota; class Acidimicrobiia; order Acidimicrobiales; family RAAP-2; genus Bog-473. The sequence continues at coordinate 1,486,540 of CAVWFT010000001.1, forward strand.
GATGCTTTCAGCGCTTATCCCACCCGTAGGTCGCAAACCAGCCGTGCCCTTGGCAGGACAACTGGCACACGAGAGCTACGTCCGTCCCGGTCCTCTCGTACTAGGGACAGCCTTTCTCAAATCTCCTACGGCTGCATCGGATAGGGACCGAACTGTCTCACGACGTTCTAAACCCAGCTCGCGTACCGCTTTAATGGGCGAACAGCCCAACCCTTGGGACCGGCTTCAGCCCCAGGATGCGACGAGCCGACATCGAGGTGCCAAACCTTCCCGTCGATATGGACTCTTGGGGAAGATGAGCCTGTTATCCCCGGGGTACCTTTTATCCGTTGAGCAACGGCGCTTCCATAAGCAACCGCTGGATCACTATGCCCTGCTTTCGCACCTGCTCGACTTGTAGGTCTCGCAGTCAAGCTCCCTTTTGCCATTGCACTCGACAGCTGATTGCCAACCAGCCTGAGGGAACCTTTGGGCGCCTCCGTTACGTTTTAGGAGGCGACCGCCCCAGTCAAACTACCCACCTGACGCTGTTCCTGATCCGGATAACGGACCTAGGTTAGAGTCCCGGCACTAAAAGGGTGGTATTTCAAGGTTGACTCCACACTGGCTGGCGCCAATGCTTCAAAGTCTCCCACCTATCCTACACAAATAGTACCAAAACTCAACATCAAGCTGTAGTAAAGGTCCACGGGGTCTTTCCGTCCTGATGCAGCTAACGAGCATCTTTACTCGTACTTCAATTTCGCCGGGTCTGTGGTTGAGACAGTAGGAAAGTCGTTACGCCATTCGTGCAGGTCGGAACTTACCCGACAAGGAATTTCGCTTGTTCTGTTACAACCAATCACTCGCAAGGTATTTGAGTGATTGGCGGACCGGTCGTTTCCGCCGATCTCCCTACGTCGCCGTAGGGACCGGACCATAACTTCATCTCACAGGGACTACCTATATGACCTGTGAGGTGGTCGGCGTTTGGTCTCTGAGGATTCTCGATGCTTCGACCGGCTTTCGCCAATCACTGCACCGAGTCTTTCCTGCTGATTGTCCGCACCGAACGGATTATCACTACCCATGACGCAAACCATAAACAGAGCTTGTGACATGAATGAGTACCGTCGGATACTCGGAGTTTCCAGCATATGGCCGACTACTCACCGCACCGTTACCGATGCGGGGGGCAGCACCCATTGCACTCTATGGGAATTCTACCTTAGGACCGTTATAGTTACGGCCGCCGTTTACCGGGGCTTAGGTTCAGAGCTTCGTCCGAAGACTAACCCTTCCCCGTAACCTTCCGGCACCGGGCAGGCGTCAGAGCGTATACGTCGTCTTACGACTTAGCACGCTCCTGTGTTTTTAGTAAACAGTCGCTTTCCCCAATTCTCTGCGGCCCCCTCAGGCCTTCGGACGCAAGGTCCTAAACCCTATCGAGGCCCTCCTTCTCCCGAAGTTACGGAGGAATTTTGCCGAGTTCCTTAACCACAGTTCTCCCGATCGCCTTGGTATTCTCTACCCGCCCACCTGTGTTGGTTTGGGGTACGGGCACCGTGCCAACTCGCTAGAAGTTTTTCTTGGCAGCATGGACTCAGTGACTTCGCCTGGAACGGCTCGGCATCGCGTCTCAGGATTGATGGGATCCGGATTTACCTAGATCCCTCCCTACACGCTTACCCCAGGACAACCAACGCCTGGGCTCACCTATCCTCCTGCGTCACTCCTTTGCTGTCCGCCCCAGGGTTGGTCAGTTCGACCCGAAGGTCAGCCCCTTAGTACCCCTGGCTTGGAATGGACGCGGACACGGTGGTACTGGAATATCAACCAGTTGTGCATCGACTACGCCTCTCGGCCTCGCCTTAGCTCCCGACTTACCCTGGGAGGATTAGCCTTCCCCAGGAACCCTTGGGCTTACGGCGGAGGAGTTTCTCACTCCTCTCTCGCTACTCATACCAGCATTCGCACTCGACCACGCTCCACGACGGTTCACACCACCGCTTCGCTGCGAGATCGACGCTCCCCTACCACTCCTGCATAAAGCAGGAATCCGCGGCTTCGGCTCTTGACTTGAGCCCCGTTACATTATCCGCGCAGGACCACTCGACCAGTGAGCTATTACGCACTCTTTTAAGGATGGCTGCTTCTGAGCCAACCTCCTGGCTGTCTTTGCGTTCCCACATCGTTTTCCACTTAGTCAAGAATTTGGGGCCTTAGCCGGCGGTCTGGGCTGTTTCCCTTTCGACCAACGAAGCTCATCCCTCGTGGTCTCACTGCCGGGTTCTAGAGCATCGGCATTCGGAGTTTAGTTGGGGTCAGTAAGCTTGTAGGCCCCCTAGCCCATCCAGTGCTCTACCTCCGATGCTGAACACCCGACGCTGCACCTAAATGCATTTCGGGGAGAACCAGCTATCACCGAGTTTGATTGGCCTTTCACCCCTTGCCACAGGTCATCCCCCCAGTTTTCAACCTAGGTGGGTTCGGCCCTCCACGAAGTCTTACCTTCGCTTCAGCCTGCCCATGGCAAGCTCACTCGGCTTCGGGTCTACAGCATGCGACTCGACGCCCTATTCAGACTCGCTTTCGCTTCGGCTACCCATTGCTGGTTAACCTCGCCACACACCATAACTCGCTGGCTCATTCTTCAAAAGGCACGCCATCACGGCTGACATCCACCATGTGTCACCGATCTCACCCGAAGGGATCACGGCAACGGTGGAGCAACGACGCTTTGACTGTTTGTAAGCCAACGGTTTCAGGTACTATTTCACTCCCCTCCCGGGGTACTTTTCACCTTTCCCTCACGGTACTAGTTCACTATCGGTCGCCTAAGAGTACTTAGCCTTACGAGATGGTCCTCGCAGATTCACGCCGGCTTTCCCGGATCCGGCGCTACTCGGGTGTTCAAGCGGAGTCCAATGGGTTTCGTGTACGGGACCATTACCCTCTTTGGTTCAGCTTTCCTGACTGATTCCACTACGCATTGGATTTGTAACTCCGTGACGGATCTGATGCTCCGTCCCTCGAATCCCACAACCCCATACCGGCAGCGCCATCAGGCTCGTACACCGGCACGGTTTAGGCTCTTCCCGTTTCGCTCGCCGCTACTCAGGGAGTCACTGTTGTTTTCCTCTCCTCGGGTTACTTAGATGTTTCAATTCACCCGGTTCCCTCGCCCTGCCCTATACATTCAGGCAGGTGTAACACCTCATGACAGGTGTTGGGTTGCCCCATTCGGATATCCACGGATCGTCGCTTGGTAGACAGCTTCCCGTGGCTTTTCGCAGTCGCCCACGTCCTTCTTCGGCTTTAGGCGCCAAGGCATCCACCGTTGGCTCTTTGTAGCTTGGAGAACATTAAAAAGATGCTCGTGCTCGCTTTGGAATTCTCAAGGGGCAGCGCAGCGCGACACCGAGACCGGAACTCCGTCACCGCCTCTCGTCGAATAAGCCAAAACGAGAAACGGCCGGAACAATCCGCCCGACCAGGGGACGCACGGGGCGAGAGGTCACCGTAGATCCAGCGCCGACACGCAGAAGGCGAGGCAAGCAGACGAGGAGCTCCCGAAGGGCTCGACTCGAGCGCGTGTCTCGCCCCCAGCACGATGCACCGGGGGGACGTCGCCAGGGATGACCCCACAACGGGGTCGCTCCCTCAAAACGAAATAGTGAGAGTCCGACAGCACTCGAAGGGACCGGTCCGTGACTGACGGGCTCCGAATCGTCCGCACGCGGATTCAACGAAGGCGGCCAACCATCTGCCGGTGTACGAGAGCTGCAGAGTAACCAATGTTCAACTGGGTAGTGGTCAGCATGGATAGCTGACAGCACTCCTTAGAAAGGAGGTGATCCAGCCGCACCTTCCGGTACGGCTACCTTGTTACGACTTCACCCCAATCACCGATCCCACCTTCGACGGCTCCCTCCTAAAAGGTTGGGCCACCGGCTTCGGGTGTTACCGACTTTCGTGGTGTGACGGGCGGTGTGTACAAGGCCCGGGAACGTATTCACCCCGGCGTTGCTGATCCGGGATTACTAGCGACTCCGACTTCATGGAGTCGAGTTGCAGACTCCAATCCGAACTGAGACTGGCTTTGGGGATTGGCTCCTCCTCGCGGATTAGCAGCCCGTTGTACCAGCCATTGTAGCATGTGTGCAGCCCTGGACGTAAGGGGCATGATGACTTGACGTCGTCCCCACCTTCCTCCGAGTTGACCCCGGCAGTCTCCTACGAGTCCCCGGCATTACCCGCTGGCAACATAGGACAAGGGTTGCGCTCGTTGCGGGACTTAACCCAACATCTCACGACACGAGCTGACGACAGCCATGCACCACCTGTGTAAGGCCCCGAAGGACACCGTATCTCTACGGCTTTTCCCTACATGTCAAACCCAGGTAAGGTTCTTCGCGTTGCCTCGAATTAAGCCACATGCTCCGCCGCTTGTGCGGGCCCCCGTCAATTCCTTTGAGTTTTAGCCTTGCGGCCGTACTCCCCAGGCGGGGCACTTAATGCGTTAGCTGCGGCACGGAAACCGTTGAATAGTCCCCACACCTAGTGCCCAACGTTTACGGCGTGGACTACCAGGGTATCTAATCCTGTTCGCTCCCCACGCTTTCGCTCCTCAGCGTCAATGTCGGCCCAGACCACCGCCTTCGCTGCTGGTGTTCCTCCTGATATCTGCGCATTTCACCGCTACACCAGGAATTCCGTGGTCCCCTACCGAATTCTAGTCATGACAGTATCGAGTGGCGGCTCCAGGTTGAGCCTGGAGGTTTCACACCCGACTTATCAAACCGCCTACGAGCTCTTTACGCCCAATAAATCCGGACAACGCTTGCACCCTACGTATCACCGCGGCTGCTGGCACGTAGTTGGCCGGTGCTTCTTCTGCAGGTACCGTCACTATCGTCCCTGCTGAAAGGAGTTTACAACTCAGAAAGCCTTCGTCCTCCACGCGGCGTTGCTGCGTCAGGCTTTCGCCCATTGCGCAAGATTCCCCACTGCTGCCTCCCGTAGGAGTCTGGGCCGTGTCTCAGTCCCAGTGTGGCTGATCGTCCTCTCAGACCAGCTACCCGTCGAAGCCTTGGTAGGCCATTACCCCACCAACAAGCTGATAGGCCGCGAGCCCCTCCCGAAGCGGAATCCATTTCCTTATCGAATCATGCGGTCCGATAGGGATATCCGGTATTAGCACCGGTTTCCCGGTGTTGTCCCAGTCTTCGGGGCAGGTTGCTCACGTGCTACTCACCCGTTCGCCACTCACTCTTCATCAGTATTGCTACCGAATGGAGCGCGTTCGACTTGCATGTGTTAGGCACGCCGCCAGCGTTCGTCCTGAGCCAGGATCAAACTCTCCATCGAGACTCGAAGCCGACCAGAGTGCTCCCGAAGGAGTGCTCGGATCGAACCAAGAATCAGAGAGTCACCAAGTTCTGACTCGAACTTTGGCAACCACAGGCACATTCACCTCCGAATGGAGGATCCAGAGCCTGCGTTAATCGCGTTACTTCTCAAATTGACAGTCAACCCATCCATTCGGCGAACCGAGAGGATGAATTGCCCGCATTGGCTTTTGGCTCTCACTATTCCGTTTTCAAGGAGCGACCGGGCACACACCGATACAGCCGGTGTTGGTGCCGGGTTTCCCGAAGGACTGTTTCGGACGGATTGCTCCGCCGAAGAGTCTCCTTCGGATGCCGGATGGACCAGGGGTGGCCTGTCCGGCGGGTGAGTCACGTTATCAGACACTTTCGATGCCGTCAACGCGCTCGCGGAGGGAAATCCGACCGATTTTCCGGACCATGCCGGGGTCGGCTCCCTCGAGTGGGCATCGTAGCGGGAGCCGACTGGCTTCCCGCGGATGCCCTGAAAAGTCCGAAAGCCCTGACTGGCCTCCCCGGGGTCTCGGGCGTATTCCCGAGGCCCCCGGCCCCAACCAGTCCGGGCCTTCGCCGGTTCCCGCGCTGCACACCGATCGGTGGCATGCGGCGAGCCACCCGGCCCTCCGCATGCCACCCGGTGTTCGAAGTCAATCGGCTTTCCGCTCCCTACCCTCTGCCATTTACGAGGGCCGCCATGAGGAAACGTGCGCTGCCGATTGAACTCATCGATCTACCGCTCTTCAACCACCTGATGTCATGGATCTTTGTGACGAAATAGTGCCTGAGGGGTGTTGCAAAGCTGTGACACGGTGATGACGGGAGCTTGAATGCCATGTCATTGGTAGACAATCCCTCCTGACATGGGGGTTTGCAGCGCACCGTCGGGCTCCTCGGGACCGGCGATCAGCGGCTGACGTGACTGTTGCCCGCCACCCAGTAGCGCCAGGGCAGTTCCGTCGCCGTCCTGATGCCGATCCGAGGCCCTCGGCCGGGCCGCCGTGGCGGCGGGATCCCGTCGTCCTCCAACCTCACCGCCCCCGTCCCGGCGGCGGCCGGATCGAGCAGGTCGAGACCGCTGTCGGGACCGGAGATTCCGAGCGCCTGGCACAGCTTGGCCGGGCCATTGCACAGGTCGAGATCGCGCCGGGCCGCCGGCCGGGCCAGCCGCATGGCCTCGAGCCCGCGCAGCGGTTCGAGGGCCCGTATCAGGACGGCCGCCGCCTCTCCCTCGGGACTGCACACGACGTTGGCGCACCAGTGCATCCCGTAGGTGAAGTACACGTAGAGGAAGCCGGGCGGTCCGAACATGACCGCGGTGCGCGGGGTCGGCCCTCGGTAGGCATGCGAGGCCGGATCGTTGACGCCGTGGTAGGCCTCGACCTCGACGATGCGTCCCGCCCTCTCCCCGTGGACCAGCACCTTGTTCAACAGGAACGGCGCCACCCGCAGCGGTGCGGCGGCGAGGTCGTCTCGGTCCACCCGTTCACCCTGGCCCACCCCGCCGGGAGGCGCCAGTGACGGACGCTCAGGCGGAGGCTCGCTCCTCGGCGTCGCTCTGCGAGGTCGGCCGGAGACCCGATGGAGTGGCCACCGGACCGGAGGGGGACGGACGGTGGTGTCGGGCCACGCCGGCCGTACCTCGCGCCATGAGGTTCAAGAGAGCAAGCTCGTCCACCAGGGCCCGGGCCAAACCGGGCAGCTCGGGCACGGCGCCGGCCGAGGCGTTGATGCCGACGAAGAGGGTGTCCTCGTAGCTCTGGACGGTGATGTTGAGTGCCACGCCGTCGACGACGGGACCCATCGGGTAGACCGCCTCCATCTGCATCCCGGCGAAGTAGAGAGCGAAATTCGGCCCGGGCACGTTGGAGATCATCAGGTTGCCCGCCCGCAGCTTGCGCACCACGCCGGCGCGCACCCCGAACTGCACCACGGGCTTGGCCAAGGCGGGTGGCATGGCCTCGGTCAGCATGGACGCCATCGGCCCGTAGCCGACGGCCCGCTCCTGGCGCTTGCAGGACCAGCTGTTGGCCTTGACCGTCCGCAACCGCTCGAGCGGGGTCTGCTTGTCGTTCGAGAGCGGCACGAACATGGCGGAGAGCGAGTTCCCCCCGTCGTCCTCGGCCCCGTCCTCGCGCACCGACACCGGCACGATGGCGACGAGCGGGCTGTCCATGTCGTGATCGAATCGGCCCAGATGCGAACGCAGGGCGCCCGAGCACACGGCCAGGACCACGTCGTTGACCGTGGCGTTGAAGCGCTCGCGCAAGACCGTGACCAGGCGCAGGTCCAGCTCGGTGAAGCACACGTCGCGCCGGGGTGACGGGGCCTGGTCGAAGAGCTTGGGGGCGCCGAGCGGAATCGAGACCGGCCCGTTGGCGTCGCTCATGGCGCAGCGCGCCATGCGCACGGCGGTGCGCCCTATCTCACGCACGGCTCGCCACGTGTGGAGCGGCCGGTTGAAGACGTTCGGCATGGCGTCGGCCACCAGGCGGGCCTGGGAGGGCAGCTTCGCCGGCAGCCAGGGGGCGCAGTCCGCGGCGGGCGAACGACCCTCGGGCGTGAGGTCGAGCAGCTGGGCCATGAGGGCGGCACCGGCGACACCGTCGACGACGGAGTGGTGGACCTTGGCGATCAGGCCGATGCGTCCGTCGGCCAGGTCCTCGATGACGTGCATCTCCCATGGCGGCTGGTCGGGCTGGAGGCTGCGGCTCATCACCTTGGCCACCATCTCGGTGAACTGCTCGGGACCGCCCGGTGCGGGCAGGGCCACCCGGAACAGGTGATTGGAGAGATCGAAGTTCGGGTCGTCCACCCAGCGGGGGTGGTCCAGACCGAAGGGCACGGGAAGGAGACGGCGGTGGAACGCTGGTACACCCGGAATGCGTTCGAGCATGACGTCACGCACCCGTTCGAAGGAGTACCCCCCTTCGGCCGTCGTGGGATCGAGGACACATGCGTAGGCGATCTCCATCGGGGTCTCCGGCGTGTCGGAGTAGACGAACATGGGATCGATGCCGCTCATACGCTGCATGGGTCTGGTGGTCTCCACTGATCGGGTGCGGTGTGCGGTGAACCTGGGCTGCAGATGGCGAGACGAGCGCCTGGCGCTGTTCGTCCCCTCCCCTCCGTGGCACCCCCGGGAGCAGGACACATTGGCGGTCGCCGAACCTCTCGTGACGACGACGACACCAGCAAGAGTGCAACATTCCAGTGCCCGGAGGCAACCGGAAACAGAGGTAATTCACAGATCTTTATGCGCTGTTCACGTCCACGTCATCTACCCGATGGCTTGTCCGCGAAACGCACACGCACTGCGCCCCTGGTGGAGGGACCGCTGAACGACGCGGCCGGGGCGGCTCAGCCCAGATCCGGACCCGTGACGCCGGCCGGCCGCCAGTGACCCAGCCGGGCCCGGTCGACCTCCAGGCGGCGGGCGAAGCGCTCTCGCTGCTCGGCAACGGGACCCGGTCCGGCCCCTCCCGCCGTACGCCGACGGGTGACCGCGACGCCGGGCTCGAGCAGCTCGGTGGCGGCCTCGCCCAGGTCGGGATGGGCGGCCACCAGCTCGACCAGGGGCACGTGGCGTTCGAGCGACTCGCGCACCAGTCCCCCGATCAGCGAATGAGCCTGACGGAAGGGCATGCCCTGCTCGACCAGCAGCTCGGCCAGGTCGATGGCGGCTGCGGCCGGGCCGTCGGCCGCCGCCTGCATCCGCTCCTCGTTCCACGTCACGGTGGCGTAGACCCCGCGCAGCGCAATGAGGGCGCGGCGCACCTGGATGACCGCGTCGAAGAGCGGCTCCTTGTCCTCTTGGAGGTCGCGGTTGTAGGCGAGCGGGAGGCCCTTGAGCGTGACCAGCACCGCGCTGAGGTAGCCGATCAGACGACCGGCCCGACCCCGGGCCAGCTCGGCCACGTCGGGGTTCTTCTTCTGCGGCAGCATCGAGCTGCCGGTGGCGTAGGCGTCATCGAGGGTGGCGAAACCGAACTCCTCGGTCGACCACAGCACCATCTCCTCGCCCAGGCGCGACAGGTGCACGCCGAGCAGGGCCAGGTCGAACAGCGCCTCGGCCACGAAGTCGCGGTCCGACACGGCATCGAGCGAGTTCTCGAAGCGACCGTGGAATCCGAGCTCGGCGGCGACGAAGTCGGGATCGAGCGGGAGCGACGAGCCGGCCAGGGCGCCCGCGCCGAGGGGTGACGTGTTGAGCCGGTCGACCGTGGTGAGCAGACGGTCGATGTCGCGGGCCAGGGCCCAGCCGTGGGCGAGCAGGTGATGGGCCAGCAACACGGGCTGGGCCCGTTGCAGGTGGGTGTAGCCGGGCAGATAGACGTCGGCGGCGTCGTGGGCCCGCTGGGCCAGGGTCTCTTGGAAGGCCAGGATCTCGTCGGCCACGGCGATCAGCGAGCGCCGGCACCACAGACGCAGCGCCGTGGCCACCTGATCGTTTCGGCTGCGCCCCGTGTGCAGCTTCGCCCCGGTGTCGCCGGCCAACTCCGTGACCCGGCGCTCGATGGCGGTGTGGATGTCCTCGTCGCCGGGACCGAAGACGAAGACGCCGGTAGCGAACTCCTCGGCCACGGCGTCGAGCGTCTCGAGCAGGACGGACACCTCCTCGTCGCTGAGGATGCCGGCCTTGCCCAGGCCCTTCACGTGGGCCCGCGACCCGACCAGGTCGTCGGGGGCGAGCACCCTGTCGTAGGGCAGGCTCACCGTGAAGTCGGCCACGGCCTCGGCCATGCCGGTCGAGATGCGGCCCTCCCACAGCGTCATGGTGTGCTCCCTGCGTTGGCTGCCGCTCCCGCGCCGGCCGCCCCCGGACCCTGTCGGGCCGACCAGGTGGCCACGCCCAGGCCCCAGAGGCGCACGAAGCCCTCGGCATCCTGGTGGCGGAACGAGTCCGAGGCGTCGTAGGTGGCGAGATCGTGGTCGTAGAGCGCCACCGGGCTGCGCCGCCCCACCACCGTGCAGGTGCCCGGCGCGGCGAAGCGCAGGCGGACCTCGCCGGTGACGTGGCGCTGGCTCTCGGTGACGAACGCCTGCAGCGCCTCGCGCAGCGGCGAGTACCAGAGGCCGTCGTAGACCAGCTCGGCCCAGCGCGGCTCGAGGCGCGCCTTCTCGTGGTGCAGGTCGCGCTCGAGCGTGAGGTCCTCGAGGTCGGCGTGGGCCACGATGAGCGACAGGGCGGCCGGGCATTCGTAGACCTCGCGGCTCTTGATGCCGACCCGACGGTTCTCCACCATGTCGAGCCGGCCGTAGCCCCGGCTGCCGGCCACGACGCCCAGCTTCGAGATGAGTTCGTAGGGACTGAGCGCCACGCCATCGAGGCTGACCGGTCGGCCGGCCTCGAAGCCGACCACGATCTCCACCGGCTCGTGCTCGGTCACCCGGGTCAAGGTGTAGACGTCGTCGGGCGCGGGTGCCCAGGGGTCCTCGATGGCCCCGCACTCGATGGCCTTGCCCCACAGGTTGTCGTCGATGGAGTACAGCTTCTCCTTGGTGACCGTGATCGGAATCTCCCACTTCGCCGCCAGTTCGACGCAGTCCTCGCGACTGAGACCCCAGACCCGGGCCGGCGCGTAGATGGAGAGATCGGGCGCCAGGGCGCGCACACCGACCTCGAAGCGGACCTGGTCGTTGCCCTTGCCCGTGCAGCCGTGGGCCACCGCGTTGGCGCCGTGGATCCGGGCCTGCTCGACCAGGTGGCCCACGATGACCGGACGCGAGAGAGCGGACACGAGCGGGTACTTGCCCTCGTAGCGGGCGTTGGCCGCCAGTGCCGGCACGCAGAAGTGCTCTGCCATCTCCTCGCGGGCGTCGACCACGACCGCCTCGACCGCCCCGGCCGCCAGGGCGCGGGTGCGTATGGCATCCCAGTCTTCGCCGCCCTGATCGGCCGCCTGGCCCACGTTGACGGCGACCGCCACCACCTCGACGCCCTCGTTCTCGATGAGCCAGCGCACGGCAACCGACGTGTCGAGTCCGCCGCTGTACGCGAGTACCACCCGATCAGACATGTTCACCCTCTTCCTTCCCATTCAATGCGATCTGCTCTGGCGGGGCAACGCCCGCGTCCTCGGTCGACTCGCCCACTATGCCCGCGCCGTCCGCGCCGGCTGACGCCCCCGACGCGAAGCCGGCCACGTCGCGTAGGTGTGCGGCCATGGTGCTGCCCCCGAGGTCCTCGGCGACCACGACGAGCACCGTGTCGTCACCCGCCACCGTGCCCACCACACCCTCGAGCCCGCTGCGATCGAGGGCGGAGCCGACGACGTGCGCCGAGCCCGGCGGGGTGCGCAGCACCACCAGGTTGCCCGAGTGCGCCACTTCGACCACCCATTCGCCGAGCACGCGTCGGAGATGATCCTCGGGCGCGATCTGGTGCACCGGCAATTCGGGCAGGGCGTACGCGGTGTCGCCGCCCGGTAGGCGCACCTTGACCGCGCCGAGATCCTCGAGGTCGCGCGACACGGTGGTCTGGGTGGCCTCGACGCCCTCGGCGGCCAGCAACGTCACCAGTTGGGCCTGGCTCGTCACCGGTTGCGACTCGAGCAGCTTCGTGATGCGGTGCTGGCGCTGGTTCTTGGTCAGGCGTCCGGGGGCCTGGTTCGTCACGGCGTCGCCTCCCCGGCCCCGGTCCCCGGCGCTCCCGTCGGCTCCACGACCCAGGCCAGGATGCCCCGCATCGCCGTGCGCCGGTGGGCGGCCTGACGCCAGACCACGCTCTGGGGTCCTTCGATGACGGCCGCGCTGATCTCCTCGCCCCGGTGCGCCGGCAGGCAGTGCAGCACGATCGCCTCCGGCGGCGCCGCGCCGAGCAGATCCTCGTCGACGGTGAAGCCGGCGAAGGCGGTCAGGCGGGCGGCGCGCTCGTCCTCTTGACCCATGCTCGTCCACACGTCGGTGTAGAGAGCGGCCGCGCCCTGCACCGCTTGGCGCGGGTCGCCGGTCTGCATGAGGGAGCCGCCTCGCCCGGCTGCGTCGCCCAACTCCTGGAGGGCCCGCATCTCGTCCGCCGGGAAGGCGTACCCCGCCGGTGCGGCGATGCGGACCTCCATGCCTTCGTAGAGGGCGGCCTTGGTCAGGGAGCGGGCCATGTTGTTGGCGTCGCCGACATAGGTCAACACCTGGCCCTGGAGCGGACCGAGACATTCGCGCATCGTGAGAACGTCGGCCACGGCCTGACAGGGATGAGCGTCGTCGGAGAGCAGGTTGACCACGGGCACGTGCATGTCCGAGCCGCGCAGGGCGCTGACCATGCGCGGGAACAGGCCGTGGTCGAAGACGCGGGCACAAAGGATGCGGTGGTAGCAACCCAGTGTCCGGGCCACGTCCTCGGCCGTCTCGCGGGTATCGAGCCCGACCTCGTTCGCCTGGATGTACACGGGATGACCGCCGAGGTCGACCACGGCCATCTCGGTCGAGTTCCGGGTGCGCGCCGAGGGTTTGGCGAAGAGAAGGGCGACACCCTGGCCCTCGAGGCAACGGCGGGGCGGGTCGTCGAGGGCCAGGCTGAGCACACGCTCCCAGGCGCTCAGGTCGACGTCTTCGACATCGAGCAGGTCGGGCATGGGCGCGGGCTACTCCCCCGCCGGTGCCGGTGCCGGTGTCGGTGCCGGTGTCAGTGTCGGTGCTGCCGTCGAACCCAACGCGTGGGCCAGGGCCTCATCGAGGATCTCGAGCGCGGCCGTCAGCTCGTCGTCACGCACCAACAGCGGCGGGGCCAGGCGCACCGCATCGGGCCGCACCGGGTTGACGAGGAGCCCTCGGTCGAGGGCGCGTGCGGCGACCTCTTTGGCCACCGGAGCATCGAGCTGGGCGGCCAGAAGCAGGCCGGCGCCTCGCACCGAGACGACGCCGGGCAGCGCGGCCAGCCCCGCGGTCAACGTCGCGCCCGCCTTCTGGGCCCGCCCGCACACGTCTTCTTCCTCCATGACGGCGAGGGTGGCCCGCGCTGCGGCCAGCGCCAGTGGTTGGCCGCCGAAGGTCGAGCCGTGGTCGCCGGGCCCGAAGGCCGCCGCCACCTCGGCCCGGGCCCAGCAGGCACCCACCGGCATCCCGTTGCCCAGCGCCTTGGCCATGGTGACCACGTCGGGCTCGAGGCCCTGGGCCTGGAAAGCGAACCAGTGGCCCGTGCGACCCAAGCCGGTCTGCACCTCGTCGAGCACGAGCAGCGCGTTGCGTTCGGTGCACAGGGCACGCACCGCCCCGAGGTAGTCCGAGCTCGGGACCATCACGCCGCCCTCGCCCTGGAGCGGTTCGAGCAGGACGGCCGACACCACCTCGGGGTCGAGCGCCTCGTCGAGCGCCGCCACGTCGTCATAGGGGACGTGGAGGAAGCCGTCGGGCAGGGGCACGAAGGGCGCCTGCTTCTCCGGTTGGCCCGTCGCGGTCAGGGTGGCCAGGGTGCGCCCGTGGAACGAGTTGTCCGCGCTGATCACGACATGACGGCCGACGCCGGCCCAGCGGCGGGCCAACTTGAGCGCGCACTCGTTGGCCTCGGCGCCCGAGTTGGCGAAGAAGACCTGGCCGCCTGCCTGCCCCGTCCCGCCGTTGATCAGGCGATCGATCGTCTTGGCCACCTCGGGACCCAGCACGTTGCCGTAGAGGTTCGAGACGTGGCTCAGCGTGCGCGCCTGCTCGGCCACCGCGTCGGCCACGACCGGGTGGGCGTGGCCCAACGAGACCACGGCCAGCCCGGTGATGAAGTCGAGATAGGACGTGCCGTCGGCGTCGTAGACCACGGTGCCCTCGCCGCGCACCAGCGTCACCGGCGGCTCGGCATAGGTCCGCATGAGGTGGGCCCGGTCGGGCGACGTCGCCGGGACGCCGGATCCCGCGCCGGTGCCTGGTTCCGGTGCCGTCACGGCAGCACCATGGTGCCGACGCCCGAGTCGGTGAACAGCTCGAGCAGCAGTGCATGGGGCACCCGCCCGTCGAGGATGTGGGCCCGGCTCACCCCGGCCCGCACCGCCCGGGCACAGGCCTCGACCTTGGGCATCATGCCCCCCTGGGCCCCGCCGCTGCGCACGATCTCGTCGATCACCTCGAGGTTGGCCTGATGGATGACGGTCGTCGGGTCCTCCGCCACCACCCGCAACCCCTCGATGTCGGTGAGGAAGATCAGCTTCTCGGCCTGGAGCGCCTCGGCCAACGCGCCGGCCACCGTGTCGGCGTTGATGTTGTAGGCCTGTCCCGACGCGTCCGCCCCGATGGTGGCGACCACCGGGATCAGCCCTTCGGCCACCAGTCGCTGGAGCATGGTGGGATCGACCACCGAGACGTTGCCGACGAAACCGAGGTCGACGTCGGTCTGCGATGCCGTGATGAGATTGGCGTCCTCGCCCGACATGCCGACGGCCAGCGGCCCGTGCACGTTGATGGCCGAGACGATGTCGCGGTTGACCTTGCCCACCAGCACCATGCGGGCGATGTCGAGCGTGTCGGCGTCGGTGACCCGCAACCCGTCGCGGAACTCGGTCTCCTTGCCCAAGCGGGCCATGAGCTCGCCGATCTGCGGACCGCCTCCGTGCACGACGACGGGCAGGATGCCGACGGCGCGCATGAGGACGACGTCCTCGGCGAACGACGCCAGGGCATCGGTGACGCCGTCACCGTCGTCGCCCGAGGCGTGGAGCGCGTTGCCGCCGTACTTGACCACGACGATCTTGTCCCAGAAGCGCCGGATGTAGGGCAGCGCCTCGACGAGTACCGACGCCGTCTTGGCCGCGGCCGCCTTCTGGGCCCGGGTGACCTTGGGCGGCACGGGCAGCCGGTCGGTCGTGCTCACGAGGTGGTCCGGTTCTCGTCGATGTAGCCGTAGCCGAGGTCGGTCCCGAGCACCACGGCCGACCCGGTTCCCAGCGCCAGGTCGCACTCGATGTCGATATGGCGCCCGGCCAGGTGCGCACGCACCGTCGCCGCGTCGTGGTCCGCGGCCACGCCGGCCCGGCACACGACGACACCCCCGTAGGCGATCGAGACGGCGTCGATGTCGAAGGGCGTCCCGGCCGAGCCGAGCTCGGACACGATGCGCCCCCAGTAGGGGTCCTCTCCGAAGAGCGAGCACTGCACGAGCATGGAGTCGGCCACCTTGCGGGCCGCTGTGTGCGCCGCTTCGTCGCTCACCGCGCCGACGACGCGCACGTGGGCCACCTTGGTCGCACCCTCGGCGTCGTCGACCATCTGTTCGGCCAGGGAGCGGCACGCCTTGGTCAGCGCTTCGGTGAGGTCCTCGAGCGACGGGGTGGCGCCCCGCCCGCTGGCCAGGACGAGCACGGTGTCGTTGGTCGACGTGCAGCCGTCGACCGTGATGGTGTTGAAGGACGCCGCCACGGCGTCGCGCAGCGCCTGCTGCAAGGTGGCCGGGTCCGCCACGGCGTCGGTGGTGCACACGGCGAGCATGGTGGCCATGTTGGGGGCGAGCATGGCGGCACCCTTGGCCATGCCACCGACGGTGAAGCCGTCGGCCAGGACGACGACCTCCTTGGCCTTGGTGTCGGTCGTCATGATCGCCTGCGCCGCCAGGGCGGCGCCCTCGGCCTCCGCGCCGCGCTCGGACACGATGCCGGCCAGGCGGGGTTCGACCACCTCGATGGGGAACGGGATTCCGATAAGGCCGGTCTGGCAGACGAGGATCTCGTCGGGAGCGGAGCCGATGCCCTCGGCGACGGCACGGCAGAGACGTGCACAGGCGTCACGCCCCGGACCGCCCGTCGCTGCGTTGGCGTTGCCCGAGGTGAGGATGACGCCGGCCGCCCGCCCCGCGCTGGCCGCGAGGTGGGACCGGCTGACCTGCACGGGCGCCGCTGCGGCCAGGTTGGACGTGAACACGCCGGCCGCCGGCACGGCCCGACCGTCCTCGGTGACGACGACGGCGACGTCGAGCGCGTCGTCGGCCTTGATCCCGCCGGATCCGCCGATGGCCACGAACCCCTTGGGCGCCGTGATGCTCACGGGTACGACCCGGCCAGGGGCAGGCCGCTCGTCTCGGGCAGGCCCAGGGCGGCGTTGGCGCACTGGATGGCCTGACCGGAGGCGCCCTTCACGAGATTGTCGAGCGCGCACAGCGCGACGACCCAGCCCGTCCTCGGGTCGACCATGGCGGTGACGTGGGCCACGTTGGAGCCCGACGTCGCCTTGGTCGACGGTGGATCGTCGGTCACCACCACGAAGGGCTCCTCGTCGTAGGCCTCGTGCAGCGCCGCCATGACGTCGGCCGTCGTGAGCCCGTCGTGCGCCGCCGCCGGGCGGGCATAACAGGTGGCCAGGATGCCGCGGACCATCGGTGCCAGGTGGGGGGTGAAGAGGACCTGGGCCCCGACGATCTGCTCGATCTCGGGTGTGTGCCGGTGCGTGAGCAGCCCGTAGGCCGTGAAGTCCTCGTCGACCGTGCCGAAGTGCAGGTTCTCCTTCGGGCCGCGCCCCGCACCCGACGCGCCCGAGGCGGCGTCGACGACGATGCCGTGCGGCTCCACCAGTCCCCGGCGCACCAGCGGGGCCAGGGCCAGGCCGGCCGAGGTCGGGTAGCAGCCGGCGGCGGCCACCAGCGTGGCCCCGGCGAGATCGGACCGGAAGAGCTCGGGCAGCCCGAAGGCGGCGTCGGCCAGCACCTCGGGCGCGCTGTGGGCGGCGCCGTACCACTGGGGGTAGAGGGCGGCGTCGCGGAGACGGAAGTCGGCCGCCAGGTCCACGATGCAGCCGACCCGGCCCCGCAGTTCGGGCACGAAGGTCTGGGACGCGCCGTGGGGCAGGGCACAGAAGACGAGGTCGAGCCCGTCGAGGGCGGCCACCTCCGTGTCCTCGTAGACCAGGCCGGGGTAGGCGGCCCGGAGGGAAGGCGTGTGCCCGCCGACCGGCACTCCGGCGTGGCTGTGGGCGGTGGCCACCCCCACCTCGAACTCGGGATGGGCGCTGAGCAGGCGCAACAGCTCCGCCCCGGTGTAGCCCGATGCCCCGGCGATGCCGACCTTCATCGCATCAGTATACAGATGAACGCATATTCATGCGGGACGGGTCCAACCAGCCCCGGCGGCGGTCAGGCGCGGTCGATGCGCTTCTGCCAGAAGCGGCTGTCGCCCTGCACCACGAAGCCCATCATGTCGTTGACGGCGATCATCGGGGCGTTGACGGCGGCATTGCCGGTGACGACGAAGGCGATGCCCGGCGCCCGTTCGGCCAGCTGCTCGACATTGCGCAGCTTGACGGCCAGGCCGAGGCGGTGGCCCCGGTGCTCGGGATGGACGACGGTGACCAGCTGCCAGGACTGCCGCGGCTCGGACTCGCAGACCAGGATCTCGCTGAAGGCGACCAGCCGCCCGGTCGGGAGGTGCTGCGCCACGGCACAGAACTTGGCGGCGCCCCGGGCGCGCCGGAGCTCGTCGTACTCGCGCACCCGCTCGGGGGTCCAGTGCTCCTCCTCGTGCTCGCCGTCGCCGGCCGGCTCGTCGGTGGACATGACCCGGAGCAGCTCGCACTCGTCGTCGGCGTACTCGGCCGGCCAGGGCGCCATCCAGGCCAGGGTGCGGTAGTCGGCGGCGTCACGGGCCGCTCCGACCACTCCCCAGAGCGCCTCCATCTTGGCCGGAGCGACCGGCAGGTCGAGGCGCCGGCTGTTGCCCCCGAGCGTGGAGGTGAAGCCGACGTGCGGGGCGAAGAAGATCGACGGGTGGTCGCGGGCCTGCGCCACGGGCACGTCGACGATGCCGTTGACCGAGTGGCGACCCGCGGCACGGGCCAGCTCCTCGACCCGTGCGATCAGGGCCGTGCCGACGCCGAGGCGGCGCCGCGCCGGATGCACGGCGAGGGTGATCTCGACGCTGTGCAGGTTGTCGACCATGGGGAGCTCGAGGAGGGCGACGCCGAGGACGGGCCCGTCGGCGGCGGCGCGGGCCACCAGCATCTCGAAGCGGCGGGTGCGGCCGGCGAACCGTGCGTACGCGGTCACGTCCCGCTCGTCGAAGCCGGACAGTTCCGGCCACGTGTCCTTGTCCGAGGCGCGCAGCACCCCGGTCAACTCGCCCAGCGCTTCGTCGTCGTCGGGATCGACCCGCTCTACGAGCACGGCACCGCCTTTCTCCTGCCCGGCTCTTCTCGTTGCCGAGGCGGGTACGGCCCAATCGCCGCCCTCCCTCCTCGGGTCACGGCCGCCGCCACGCCGCCGCCGTCTCCAGTTTGTCCGGGTGCGCCGGCTCAGCGCAGGATGGCCCCGAACTGCCGGGCCGCCGTCTCGATGCAGGTCTGGCGCAGGGTCCCGACCTCCTCGTCGGTCAGGGTGCGGTCCGGGGCACAGAAGCGCAGGCGGTAGGCCAGGCTCCGGGCGTCGTCGGCGATGCCGGCCCCCCGGTACACGTCGAAGAGGGTCACCGACTCGAGCAGGTCGCCCGCCCCGGCCGCGATGGCCTGCGCCACCACATCGGCCGGATGGGTATTGGCAACGACCAGGGCGAGATCGATGTCCGACGAGGGGAAGCGGCTCACGGCACCGCCCACGGTGATCCGGCGGGGCACCCGCGCCTCGTCGAAGAGGAGCCCGAGGTCCACCTCCAGCCAGCCGATGCGCCGGGCCGTCGTGCTGCCACCGCTCGTCGAGGTCAAGCCCCAGGTGGCGGCCACGCCCGGATCGACCTCGCCCACGGCGCCGAGGACCAGTGGTGCGCCGTCGCCGGCCTCGACCACCAGGTGGGCCGAGCGCGTGGGGTGCAGACCCGCCGGGACCGGCCGGGCGCCGTCGGGGGCCACCAGTCGGACATCGGCCAGGCGGAAGGCGTCGGCGACGACGCGCCAGGCCACCACGGCGAGGCGGGCGTCGTCATCCTCGGCCGCGAAGACGGCCGCCAGCAGCTCGCGCTCGCCGGGCAGCTCGGCCCGCTCGGCCCCGCCGGCCCCGGCCCGCTCCACGACCCGGGGGGCGCCGTCACCGGGAGGCGAGAACACGGTCCCGACCTCGAAGAGCCGGATGTGGGGCTGGCGGCGGGCGGCGTTGTAGGCCAGGGCGCCCAGGAGGCCGGGCAGGAGGGAGCGACGCAAGAAGGGCTTCTCGGCATCGAGCGGGTTGGTGACCCGCACGGCGTCACCGCTCAGGCCGGCGTCCGCATCCTGGGCCGCCGAGACGAACGTGTCGGTCCATCCCTCCGAGGCACCGAGCCCGCACAGCACGTCCTTGACCTTCCGGCGGTTGCGCTGGAGGGCGGTGAGGCCACCGGGCTGGGGCCAGGTCGGGGTCCGGCGGGGCACGTTGGCGTAGCCGAAGGTCCGGGCGATCTCCTCGATGACGTCGTCCGCCCCGTAGGGCTCGGGCCGCACGTCGGGCCGGTTGGTCGGCACCATGACCTCGAGAACGCCGTCGCCGCCCGGTTCGAGCACGCTGAACCCGATGGGGCCGATGAGCCGGGCGATCTCGTCGCCGCGCAGCTCCACCCCGATCTGGCTGTGCACCCGGGCCACGGGCAGCCGCACGACGAAGGGCTCGGGCACGGCCCCGCGCACGTCGAGCACGCCGTCGGCCACCTGCAGAGCAGGTGCGCTCTCGGCCAGCAGCTCGCAGAAACGGGCGACGGACGACTCGATTCCCCACGGATCGCAGCCGCGCTCGAAGCGGGCCGAGGCCTCGGTGCGCAGGCCGAGGCGCTTCGACGTGCGGGCGATGGCCATCGGGTTGAAATACGCCGCCTCGAGCAGGACCTCGGTCGTGCCCTGGCCGATCTCCGACGAGGCGCCACCCATGATGCCGCCGATGCCCACCGGCGTCCCCTCGGCGTCGCAGATGAGGCAGTCCTCGCCGGTGTCGCCCAGGCTGCGGCCGCGCACACCGGTGGTGCGGGTCACGCCATCGAGCGTCTCGACCGTCTCGCCGGCACGGGCCCGGCGCACGATCAGGCCTCGACCGGGGAGCCGGGACAGGTCGTAGGGGTGTGTCGGCTGACCCAGCTCCAACATGACGTAGTTCGAGGCGTCAACGACGTTGTTGATGGGGCGCATCCCGGCCAGGAGGAGCCGGCGGGCGATCCACGGCGGTGACGGGGCCACGGTCACGTTGCGCAGCACGCGCACGGTCAGGCGCGGACAGAGGTCCGACGACTCGACGCGCGCCGATGCGGCCGACTCGACCGGCCAGCCGCTCGGCGGCGGAAGGGGCGGATCCGGGGCGCTGAACTCGAGCGCCAGACGCGCCGCCAGGTCCCGGGCGATGCCCGTGATGCACCAGGCGTCGGGCCGGTTGCCCTCGACCGTGATGTCGAACACGACGTCGGTCACGAGTCCGAGGGCGTCCATGAGCGGCGTGCCCGGCGGCGCAGGCGCGTCGTCACCGAGGATCAGCAGGCCCGCACTGTCGTCGGAGAGCCCGAGCTCGCGGCCCGAGCAGAGCATGCCGTTGGAGACGACGCCGCGCATCTTGCGCCGGCCGATCTCGAAACCGCCGGGGAGGATCGCCCCGACCGGTGCGAGGGGGACACGGTCGCCCACGGAGAAGTTGTCGGCGCCGCACACGATCTCGAGCGGTGCGGCCCCGGCGTCGACGAGCACGCGGCGGATCCGGTCGGCCCCCTCGATGGCCGAGATCTCGAGGACCTCAGCCACCACGACGTCGCCCAGCCCCTCGCCGACGTACTCGATCCCCTCGACGACGAGCCCGAGGTCGTCGAGGGCGCCGCGCAGCAGCCCGACGTCGTCGGGGAAGGGGGCGAAGTCACGGAGCCAACTCAGTGGAGCGCGCACGAAGGTCTTTCGGTTCGGTGGTGGGCGAGGTCTCGATCAGAACTGCGTGAGAAAGCGGATGTCGTTCTCCAGGAAGGAACGCATGTCCGGGATCGCGTGGCGCATCTGGGCCAGGCGGTCGATGCCGAACCCGAAGGCGAACCCGGACCAGATCCCGGTGTCGATGCCCACGGCGGCGAAGACGGCCGGGTCGACCATGCCGCAGCCCCCGAGCTCGATCCAGCCCGTGTGCGAGCAGGTCCGGCACCCCTCTCCGAAGCAGAGAGTGCAGGTGATCTCGAACTCGGCCGAGGGCTCGGTGAAGGGGAAGTAGGCCGGGCGCAGTCGAGACTGCATGCCCGCACCGAAGTAGGCCTCGGTGAACGACTGGATGGTGCCGGCCAGGTCGCCGAAGGTGATGCCCCGATCCACCACGAGGCCCTCGATCTGGTTGAAGACGGGGAGGTGGCGGGCGTCGGGTGTGTCGAGCCGGAAGCACTTGCCGGGCATGACGGCGTGGATCGGCAATGTCCCCGCCCGCACGGCCTCTTCCATGAGGTGGATCTGGACGGGCGACGTGTGGGTGCGCAGGAGCACCGTCTCGGGCTCGCCCACGTCGAGGTACATCGTGTCGTACATGCCACGGGCGGGATGGGCCGGCGGGATGTTGAGCGCTTCGAAGTTGTACCAGTCCGACTCCGCCTCGGGTCCCTCGGCCACGGTGAAGCCCATGCCGACGAAGACGTCCTCGAGCTCGGCCCTGGCCTGGGTGACCAGGTGCAGATGCCCCCGGCCCAGCGCCGTGCGGATCCGGGCCGGAATGACCTCGGTCAGGTCCAGGCGGTCGGCCGCCAAGGCGGCGGCCCGCTCGGTCTCGGCCAGCGCGGCGCGCCGGGCGGCGACCTGCTGCTCGAGCACGGTGCGCACCTCGTGCAGCCGGCGGCCGGCCTCCTTGCGGGCCTCGGCATCGAGGCCGCCCAGGGTCCGGTGGGCCCGGGTCAGCGCCGACTTCTTGCCCAGGTACTCCGTTTCGACCAGCGCCAGGGCTTCGGTGGACTCGCTCGCCGCGATGGCCCGTGCGCCGGCCTCGGCGATGCCCTCGATGCCCTCGAAGTCGAGATCCACGTTGTCAGTCTCAGTCACCATGTCGAAGAGTGCCGCCTCCTTCGGCGTCGGGGGAGATGCTACGTGCCCCGGCTCCCCCGCCCCGGCGTTGTCGTGCCGCCTCGAACAAGACGACCGCACTGGCCACACCCACATTGAGCGACTCGGCCCGGCCCTCCATGGGGACCCCGAGTGCGCCGTCCAGCCTGGCACAGAGCGCCTCGTCGAGTCCGGACGATTCGTTGCCGAGGAACAGCGCGCTGGGCTTCGACCAGTCGAAGTCGGCGTAGTCCTGTCCCCCGCGCACCACCGTGGCCAGCGTCCGGAACCCGGCGGTCCCCAGCTCGCGGGCCACCTGGCCCGGGTCGCCGCACACGGCGAAGGGCAGGTGGAAGAGCGAGCCGGCCGAGGCCCGCACGGTCTTGGGGTTGTACGGATCAACCGACTCGGCGGCGAAGACCACGGCGTGGGCGCCCGACGCGTCGGCCGCCCGCAGCACGGTCCCCGCGTTGCCCGGGTCGCGCACGTCGACCAGCACGACGATCAGCCGGCCCGGGCGCGCCTCGAGGCCGTCGACGCGCAGGTCGTCGAGCATCGGGAGCACGGCCAGCACCGGCTGGGGGGTGACGGTGTCGGCGACCCGCTCGAGGACGCCCGGCGCCAGCGGGAAGACGCGGACCCCGGCCTCGGTGGCCCGACGGCACACCGCTTGGGTCGGGCCGTCGCCGTCGCCCTCCGGCGAGACGTAGACGGATTCGAGCGGCGCACCGGCATCGAGCGCGCAGCGGACGAGCTCCGCGCCCTCGGCCACGAAGGCGCGCTCGGCCCAGCGGGTCGAACGCTTGTGCAGCAGCCCGCGCAGCCGGCGGACCCGCCGGTGCGTGAAGGCCAGCCGCTGGGTCAGGAAGCGACCTCCGCCACGGGGGCATTCGCCAGGGCGTCCTGCGCCGTCTGCACCAAGGAGGCGAAGGCAGCGTCGTCGCTCACGGCCAGGTCGGCCAGGACCTTGCGGTCGACGTCGACCCCGGCGATGTGGAGACCGTTGATCAGGCGGCTGTAGCTCATGCCGTGCTGGCGGGCCGCAGCGTTGATCCGCTGAATCCACAGTTGGCGAAAGTCGCCCTTGCGCGCCCGGCGGTCGCGGAACGCGTACTGCATGGAGTGCATGACCTGCTCGTTGGCAGCCCGGTAGGTCCGGCTCTTGTTGCCGTAGTACCCCTTCGCCTGCTCCAGGACGGCGCGGTGGTGCTTGCGGCCGTGGACAGCGCGCTTCACTCGTGCCATGGGGGTGCTCCTCTCTTCGCGATGTGGTGCGTGGTGTGGTGGGTGGGGAGGTTGCTGGTGCTCAGATGCCGAGCTGGCGCCGCACGGAGCGATCGTCCGCCTTGTTGACTTCGGTCTCACGACCGAGTCGACGCGTGCGCGTGCTGCTCTTCTTCTCGAGTATGTGAGCCCGGTTGGCCTTGCGACGGCGCAGGCGTCCCGTGCCGGTCACCTTGATCCGCTTGGCGGCCCCACGGTCCGTCTTCATCTTCGGCATTGCGTCATCCCTCTTCGGCTGATGCGGCGACTTCGCTGACTTCGGGTGCCACCGTCGCGCTCCCGTTCCCGTTCGCCCCGGTGGGCGGAGGAGGCGTGCTCTCCGAGCCTTCCGGGCCGGTCGCATCGTCCCTCGGGGACTTGTCACGCTGCTGGTTGGCCGCCTTCGACTGGGCGGCCTGACGGGCCCGCTTGTCGGGGGCGAGCACCATGATCATGTTGCGGTTGTCGAGCTTGGGCTCCGCCTCGATTTTGGCGATGCCCTCCATCTGCTCGGCGATCCGGTCCAGGATCCGCTTGCCGTGCTCCGGATGGAACACCTCGCGGCCCCGGAACATGATCGTGATCTTGACCTTGTGCCCCTCGTTCAGGAACTTGCCCACTTGACGGGTCTTGGTGTCGAAGTCCCCGGGTCCGATCTTCGGCCGGTACTTCATCTCCTTGATCCCGACGTGGACCGCCTTGCGACGGCTTTCCTTCGCCCGCTGGGCCTCGTCGAACTTGAACTTGCCGAAGTCCATGATCCTGCACACAGGCGGGTTGGCCATGGGGGCTACTTCGACCAGGTCGAGATCGAGGCTCTTGGCAATCGCCAGCGCCTCGGGCAGTGGCTTGATGCCGAGTTGCGCACCGTCGGGGTCCACCAGCCGGACTTCACGGGCACGGATTCGGTCGTTGATCCGGTGCTCTGTTGTGGTTTCAGCGACGATGCGTCATCACACCTCTCACTCGGGCCCGCGGTCTTTCCGCGAGCCAATCGGTGGAGCGAGGCCGACTCGCGGGCAGCACCCGCGCCGGAGACGTTCGACCTGGCGCACCGGTGCTCACCGACGAGGGGAGGGAGTGGCCAGGTGGAGGCCCAGCTATGGCTGGCCTCGCTTCCATGTAGTCAAGGCTGAATACAGTACCAGCATGAGCACCCTTTGGACACCGTCTGGCGAGCATTCCCCCAAGAAGGAGGCGCCGGCGGCCTCGCCGGTGGCCGTGGATCCGGACTTGGCAGAGCCCACACCCGAGGAAGCGGCGGCGGCCATGGAGGAGATGCGGGCCCAGTTGGCCACCACTCCTCCCGAGGTCGTGGTGGCCAACCACTGTTACGGGCTCTTCGAACTGGCCGCCATCTACCTCTCGCAGACGCCACCGATGCTCTTCCAGGCCCGCCTGGCCATCGACGGTCTGGGCGCCCTGGTCGAAGGGCTCCAGGGCAGGTTGGGTGAGGCCGAGCCCGAGCTGCGGGAGTCCCTGGCCCAGCTCCGCCTCGCCTTCGTGCGCCTGGAGGGAACCGAGAAGTCGGCTGCCGAGGGCGCGGCGAGCGCCAACCCGAACTAGGCCGTCGAGGGCCCGGCGACCAGGAGAAACCCGACCCGGGCCAGGAGAAACTCGGACCGGGCCAGGAGAAACTCGACCCGGGCGAGGCGGGCGCTCCACGATCGCCGTCGTTCGAGGCCGTCGGTCACTCGCGTTCGGCGTGCGCCGTGGCCCGGGCCGCCAGTCCCGCCACGGTCCGGCCGATGAAGTCCCCCAGCTGGCGCTGATAGATCCGGCCGGTGCCGGGCACCTTGGCGGTGAAGGTCGAACGCCAGTGGATCGACGTCCCCGGCTCGGTGGGGGTCAGGGTGACGACGGCCACGTAGTCGCGCACGGCCAATCCGGCCTCGAGGACGTAGGAGAACTCCTCGGGTCGGCGGCTGACCACCACCCGCTCTCGGCTCTTGTGCCGACCCGTGGTGAAGAGGCGCACCGCCCCCACGCCCTCGGGCGAACCGTCACCCGGCTCGATCAGCTCGAAGGAGCCCAAGGGCGACCACGTGGGCCAGGTCGATCCGTCGGCCAGCAGCGCGAACACGGCGTCCGGCTCGGCAGTCGTCGCCACCGTGTGCTCGATCACCTGCTGTCCCATGCCGCCTCCCGTCCCCTCCCTCGTGTCCAATGAGTCGAGTGTACCATTTGGTACATGACAGGCCAACCAGACGAGCGTGGCGCCTCGGCGGAGCAGGCACCGCGGGAACGTCTGCTCGACGCCGTCATCGAGCACATCACGGCGGAGGGACTCGGCGACCAGAGCCTGCGTCGCATCGCGGAGGCCGTCGGATCGAGCCACCGGATGCTCCTGTACCACTTCGGTTCGCGCGACGGCCTGCTCCTCGCCGTCGCCCGGGAGGTCGAGGCACGCACCCAGGTCGCGGTGTCGGCGTTGAGCCACGCCACCGCGGGCTCTCGCCCCTCCGATGACGCCGCCGCAACGGGGTCATCGGAGGGCCCGTCGGATGGGGCACGGGACCGGCCGCCGGGTGGGGCCTGGGCCACCGACGACATGATCCGGCAGGTCTGGGACCACCTGTCCGACCCGGCGCTGGCGCCGTTCGAGCGCCTCTTCTTCGCCCTCTACGGGCGGGCCCTCCAAGGCGACCCGGCCCTCCGACCGCTGATCGACGGCGACGTGACCCGCTGGCTCGACCTCAACGTCTCGCTGGCTGCCGAGGCCGGGATCGACCTGGCGCCCGAGACGGTCCGCGTCCACGCCCGGTTGGGTCTGGCGGTCGTGCGGGGTTTGCTCCTCGACCTGTTGGCCACCGACGAGCGGGCCGAGGTGGGCGCAGCGCTCGAACTCTTCGCCGATCTCTCCGTCGCTCGGCTGGAGTCACACCGTCCGGCTGAGACAGCTCAGACCGGGGGCGTCACGGGAGCGAGCGAGCGAGCCTCGTAGCGGCCCCGATGGGCCGGCGCGATCGTGAACGTGACGGTGGTCCCGACCTCGATGGCCCGGCTGCCGTCGGCGATGGCGGTGGCATGGAAGTCGTAGGACGTCCCGTCCGCCTCCTCGACCGCACCGAGGCCCCGGGTCCGGTCGAACGAGGCGACCCGCCCGTGACGGGGCCCGGCGTCGGGGACGGGGCCGCCCACGTCAGTGGACGATCTTGGAGAGCGGGAGCTCGAGGATGTCCGTCGCACCCTGGTCGCGCAGGGCGGGGATGAGCACGTTGATGTCCGACTTGGCCACCACCGTCTCGAGGGCGTAGGCGCCGCCGCCCGAGAGCTCCGAGATGGTCGGGGCGCGCATGGCCGGCAGGACCGTGAGGACCGCATCGAGGTTCTCGGCCGAGACGTTGAGCTTCACGAGCACCTTGCCGCGCGCTTCGAGCGTGCCCTGGAGCAGGGTCAAGATCTGCTCCATGGCGTGACGCTTCTCCGGGTCGGCGGCGGCCACGGGGTTGGCGATGAGCTCGGTGTAGGAGACCAGCAGGGTCTCGATCACCTTGAGACCGGCGGCGCGCAGGGCACTGCCGGTCTCGGTCATGTCCACGACGGCGTCGGCGATATCTGGCACCTTGGCCTCGGTGGCGCCGTAGGACAGCGCGATGTCGGCCTCGATACCGTGCGCGGCGAGCGCCCGGCGCGTCAGCTCGGGGTACTCCGTGCTGACCCGCAGACGGCCGGGCCGGTCGGCCAGGTTCTTGGCCAGCTCCTCGAGCGAGTTGGCCGGGGAGTCCGCACCCACCGCGAGCACGACCCGGGCCGGGTTCGAGGTGTTCTTGGAGTAGGCCAGCTCGCCCAGCGAGACCACGGTGCTGCCGCGCTCTTCGACCATGTCGCGCCCGGTGATGCCCAGGTCGAAGAGGCCGTCGGCGACGTAGAGGGGGATCTCCTGGGGCCGCAGGATCCGCACCTCGTCGATCCGCGGATCGTCGACGGTGGCCCGGTAGGCCACGGAGGAGGCCCGGTTGACGGCCAGGTCGGCGTCTTCGAACAGCTGCATCGTGGCGCGTTCGAGCGAGCCCTTGGGCAGGACGAGGCGGAGCATGGCGGACAATCTTCGCAGACGCGCCGGAGGGCCCGGGGCCGGCGGGCTGGTGCACACTGGGGGTCGTGCCAGACCCGTCGTCACCCGAATCGCCTGGGCCGTCTGGGTCGCCTGGGCCGTCTGGGTCATCGGTGCCGTCTGGGTCATCGGCGCCGTCTGGGTCGCCAGAGCCGTCTGGGTCGCCGGAGCCGTCAGCGCCCTACGACGCGCAGAACTTCCTCCGGCTGCTCGGCATCGACGTGCCGATGCCCGACGAGGACCGGGACATGGTCGCCCGCCTCACCGTCAGCCACACCTTGATCGCCGGCACCGGCTTCCTGTGGGCTCCGGTCCTCGTGGCCATGGCCGACGCGCTGTGCGCCTTCGGGGTGAGCCGCCACTGGCCCGAGGGGGCGCGCAGCTTCACGACCGTCAACTGCACGTCGCAGTTCATCTCGAGCGCGCGGGAGGGTGACGAGGTCACGGCCACGGCATCGCCGCTCCATCTCGGTCGTTCGACCCAGGTGTGGGACGCCACGGTCATGAACGCCACCAGCGAGCGGTTGATGGCGTCGTACCGCTGCACCCAGTTGATCCTCTACTGAGCCGGGATCCTGTCGCTGGGCCGGCCCGGACCGGTCAGTTGGTACCGGGCACCGGCTCGTCGGTCGGGTCCTCGCGCTGGAGCTCGGCGGCGGCGGCTTCCATGAGGCGACGGGGTCGGGTGCCGCCGCGCACCAGGCGCTCCCGCCACTCCTCGGCGGCGTAGGGCGCCGGGTCGGTGCCCGAGACGAACCGGTGCACCAGGCGGGCGAAGCGGGCGGGGTCGGTGTGATGCGGAAAGTGGCCGGCCTCGTCGAAGATCTCCAGTTCGCTGCCCGGAAACGCCAGGTGGGCCAGCTTCCCGTGACCGACCGGGATGATGGCGTCACGCCGGCCCCAGATGATGAGGGTGGGGATGCCTTCGGCCAGATAGGCCCGGTCCAGCATGGTGATCACCTGGCCCTGCCAGTCCACGCCGGAGCGCAGGGTCCGCAAGATGGCCCGGCGCGCTTCGGTGTCGGGCAGCGCCTCGAAAACGGCGAGGATCTCCTCGGCGTCGCGGCCGAGCGACGTATCGAAGACGCGGAGGAGGCTGGCACCGAGGCGACCGGCCAGCTTCAGGGGTGGCAGCCCGAGGAGCGGCATCACCGCCTCGACACCCGGGATGGCGGCCAGCCGCAGGAGCGGACTGACCGAACGACCCACTCCCCCGCTGCCCACGAGCACCAGACGTTCGCAGCGCTCCGGGAACTGATAACTGAACTGGGCCGCCACCCCTCCGCCGAGGGAATGGCCCACCACCGTGGCCCGGTCGATCTCGAGCACGCTCAGGAGGTCGCGCATGCCGTTGGCGTAGCCCGTCACCGTGTAGTCGGCCCGCGGCTTCTCCGAGCGACCGTGGCCGAGGAGGTCGGGCGCGATGACGGTGTAGTTCCGGCTGAGCCGATCGAGCACCGGACGCCAGGTGTCCGAGCTGTCCCCGATGCCGTGGATCAGCAGCAACGCGGGACCCGACCCCGCCATCACGTAGGCCCGGCGGTAGCCGTGCACCGTGACGTACTGGACCACGAAAGGCCCCTCGCGCCGCACCCCGGGGCGGTGGCGAATCTCGGTGGGATCGATGGCGGCCGACTCGACGGCCGGGCCCGGATTTTGGCTGGCGTCGGGAACCGGGTCGGACGGGTGCACGGCGCCTGGGGTGCCGGGGGGCGGCGAGTCCGGGGCCCGGTCGGGGGTCAGACGGAGCGACGGGGAGGCGGGACCGTCGGCCGGCCCGGCTTCTACCGATGCGCCCGTGTCGTCCACACCGACCTCCCGACCCTCTCCGCCCGGGTCCTGCCTGCTCTGGGTTACGCCGCTCAAGTGGCGACGCTACGAGGCGGAGGTGTCGCCGCAGTGTCCTGCGTGTGAACGTTCAATGAATGGCCGTGCCGCTCGGAACCAATGGCCATGCCGCTCGGGGCCGAATGGCCGTGCCGCTCGGGGCCGAATGGCCGTGCCGCTCGGGTGGAACGCCCCACGTTCGAGCACCCGTGGGGTGGGAGATGTCCGGCGGAGAGGGAGCGTGGGCTGGGTCCGCGGCGACTCGCCTCAAGCGGAGAATTGCGACGCCCGCAGCAGCCGCACCATCTCGATGCCGGTCAGGGCCGCCTCGCGGCCCTTGTTGGTCTTGTCGGGCTCGGAGCGCTCGAGCGCCTGCTCGAGGGTGTCGGTCGTCAGCACGCCGAAGACCACCGGCATCCCGGTGTCGAGCTGGACCCGCTGGAGGCCCGAGGCGCACTCGCCCGCCACGAAGTCGTAGTGACCGGTGTCGCCGCGGATGACCGCGCCGAAGCACAGGACCGTGTTGACCTTGTCGGCCAGTGCGAACGCCCGCGCCACGAGCGGGAGCTCGAAGGCGCCGGGAGCCCAGGCCACCGTGATGTCGTTGCGTCCCGTTCCCGCCTCGTGCAGCGCCGCCAGGGCGCCGTCGAGGAGCCGCATGGAGATTCCGCCGTTGAAGCGGGCGCAGGCGATGCCCACCCGCAGGCCCGTGCCGTTGTGCTCGCCCTGGAGATTGGCCCCCACCTGGCCGCTGACGCGGTCGAGGGCGCCATCGGGCAGGGCGATCAGGTCCGAACCCGCCATCAGCGGGTGCGGCGGGGCATAGACGAGTGTCGTCGCGTCACGTCGCTCACTGTGTCACACCGAGGCGGTCACACCGAGGCGGTCACACCGAGGCGCGACCTACAGGACGTCGTCGAGGCCCTGGAGCAGGTGGCCCATCCGCTCGCGCTTGGTCCGCAGGTAGGCGATGTTCTCGGGATTGGGTGACGCCTGGAGCGGCACCCGTTCGGTGATGTCGAGCCCGAAGCCCTCGAGTCCGCCGTACTTCACCGGGTTGTTCGTCATGAGGCGCATCGTGCTCACGCCCAGATCGACCAGCATCTGCGCCCCGATGCCATACTCGCGGCTGTCCACCGCCAGACCCTGGGCCAGGTTGGCGTCGACCGTGTCGGCGCCCTCCTCCTGGAGCTGGTAGGCCCGGATTTTGTGGCCGAGCCCGATGCCGCGACCCTCATGGCCCCGCAGGTAGATCAGGACGCCCCGCCCCTCCTGCTCGATCAGGTCCAGCGACGCCTGCAGCTGGGGGCCGCAGTCGCAACGCAGGGAACCGAACACGTCACCGGTCAGGCATTCAGAGTGCACGCGCACCAGCACGTCCTCGGTCCCGGCGACGTCACCCATCACCAGAGCGAGGTGCTGCTCGTTGTCGAGTACCGATTCGTAGACCAGCGCCTTGAACTCACGCCCTTCGGCCGGGATCCGCGCTTCGGAGACGAGGCGGACCAGCTTCTCGTGCTGGCGCCGGTAGCGGATGAGGTCGGCGATGGAGATCAACGGCAGGTCGAACTTCTTGGCGAAGCGCTCGAGATCGGGCAGGCGTGCCATTTCGGACTTGTCCTCGGTCACGATCTCGCACAGGACGCCGGCTGGTGACAGTCCGGCGGCCCGGCTCAGGTCGACCGTGGCCTCGGTGTGGCCCGCCCGCTTCAGGACGCCACCGGTCCGGTAGCGCAGCGGGAAGATGTGTCCCGGCCGGTTCAGGTCGTTCGGGCGCGTCGTGCGGTCGATCAGCGAGGCGATGGTGGCCGAGCGGTCGGAGGCCGAGATGCCCGTCGTCGTGCCGTGGCGATAGTCGACGCTCACGGTGAACGCGGTGCGCTGGGCCTCCGTGTTCGCCGTCACCATCAGGGGCAGGTCGAGGGCGTCCGCCCGATCCGGGAGGAGGGGCACGCAGATGACGCCCGAGGTATGGGCCAAGAAGAACGCGATGTTCTCCGGTGTGGCGGCTTCGGCCGCCATCACCAGGTCTCCCTCGTTCTCACGGTCCTCGTCGTCCACGACGACGACCATGCCGAGACGGCCGATCGCATCGATCGCTTCCTGCACTTCAGAGAACCCCATCAGGCTGCTACCTCCACTCGAAGATCGTCACCGAGGCGTTCGACCGATACCAACCTGCCCTTCCACACATCCCCAATTGTGCCAGCCCCGGGGCCGGAGAAGAGCGGGGTGCCGTCGTCGCCCCCGAAAAGGACGGGCGCCAGGTAGAGCACATAGCGATCCACCAGGCCCGCTGCGTGAAAATCGTGGGCCACGGAGGCGCCTCCCTCGACCAGGACCTGGAGGACTCCTCGTTGCCCCAGGTCGTCGAGGATCTGGTCCAACCGACCCGAGACCTCGAGGGCCGGGTGGACCCGGGCGCCTTCGGGGGCCCGCCCCAGCACCACGCGGAGCGGCTGGCGGTGGTCCACCCCGTCGTCCAGACGGACGGTCAGCTCGGGGTCGTCGGCTCGGACCGTGCCCGCACCGACCAGGACGGCGTCGGAGCTGGCCCGCAGGCGGTGCACGTCACGCCGGGCCTCCTCCCCGGTGATCCAGCGGCTCGTCCCGTCCGGAGCGGCGGTGCGCGCATCGAGGCTGGCCGCCATCTTGAGGACGACCCACGGCTGCCCGGTCTTGCGGTGCTTGAGATAGGGCGCGAGCTGGTCCGACACCTGGTCGTGGGCCACGCCGAGCACGACGTCGATGCCCGCCGCCCGCAGTGCCGCCATTCCGCGGCCCGCCACCTGCGGATCGGGATCCTCGACGCCGATCACGACGCGGGTCACACCCGCCTCGATGATGGCGTCCGTGCACGGCGGCGTCCGTCCGTGATGCGAGCAGGGCTCGAGCGTGCTGTAGAGCGTCGCCCCCCTCGCTGCCCCGCCGGCCCCGCGCAGAGCCGAGATCTCGGCGTGGGGGCCGCCCGGCGGTGCCGTGGCGCCCTCGCCGACGGGCCGATCCCCGCCCGGGCCGACGATCACGCACCCGACCCAGGGGTTCGGTGCGGTGTCCGGGCGGACTGCCGCAGCGAGTGCCATCGCCTGCTGCATGTATTCCGCGTCGCCCATCGTCACGTCCTCGTCGGGTTCTCGAGGCCCCGTCGTGGGGTCAATAATAGAACACGTTTCATTTTCTGTCGACAATCCCAGCTCAAACGGGTTGCAGGACGTCGATGAAGGCCGTGATGTCCGTGATGATGGCGGTGTGCGGGGCGGCCTCGAGCGTGGCCCGGTCGTGCGCACCGCTCAGCACACCGACCACGGCTCCGGCCCCGGCCGCCGTTCCGGCCTGCAGGTCACTGATGGTGTCGCCAGCGACCGCCACGGCCATGGGGTCCTCGACCCCGAGCCGGGCCATGGCCCCCAAGACCAGGTCCGGGGCGGGGCGACCCCGGCCGACGTCGGCCGGGGACAGGGCCAGGTCGATCTCCTCCCGCCAGCCGAGCGCGTCGAGGAGAGCCTCGCGGGTGGAGGGCGCGAACCCGGTCGAGAGGCAGACGCGCACCCCGCCTTCCCGCAGGGCGCGCAGGACCGCACGCGCGCCCGGAATCTCCTCGACGCTCCCCGCGGCCACGATGGCCTCGTAGGCGGCCGCGAAAGCCGCCGTGGCACGGGCGGCCTCGTCCGGACCGAGCAGGGCGGCGAACACGTCCGCCTTCGACCAGCCCATGGTCTCGCGCACGAGCACCTGGGCTTCACGGTGACGAGGGCCGCCCGCTTCGATGCCGACCGAGGCGAGGGCGGTCTCGAAGGCGGACTCCACGGCACCGTCGTCGCGGACCGTCGTCCCCGCCATGTCGAGGCAGGCCAGGGAGTAGCGGCCGATCACGCCGCCACCCCCGCCTTGGCCAAGGTGTCAGCGGCGATGGCGGCCGAACACGTCATGCCACGCCCGCCCGGCCCGGTGACGACCCAGACGGCGTCCGCCACCTCCTCGCGCAGGCAGACCCGGCCGTCGACGCACTGCGCGTAGACGCCTTCCCAACGGCGACGCACCCGCGGCAGCGTGCTGCCGATCAGACGCGTCGCCCGGGCCAGCAGTTCGTCGGTCGGGTCCTCGCACAGGGCGAAGTCGAACGGCTCACCGTAGGCGTGGGTGTCGCCGATGGTCAGCCCACCGTCGAGGCGTTGGACGAGGAGGAGCTGCATGCCGTACTCGGCGGCGAGCGCACTCTGGGGGGCCAGGTCTCCGAGGGGGGCCACGTCGT
Organism: uncultured Acidimicrobiaceae bacterium; assembly: GCA_963754445.1. Classification (GTDB taxonomy): domain Bacteria; phylum Actinomycetota; class Acidimicrobiia; order Acidimicrobiales; family RAAP-2; genus Bog-473. Next base: position 1,520,147 of record CAVWFT010000001.1, read on the forward strand.
AGGCCGGGTAGTAGCGCATGGAGTCGGCGTCGGCGATCGAGGTGGTCACCGACTCGGCGAAGGGCTCCGTCTCGAACATCTGCAGGCGGACCCGCCGCAGCTGGGGGGCCAGGTGCAGCGTCCCGACAAGATGGTCGTAGGCGGTGCCCGTCGCCACCACGACGACATCGCCTTCCCAGCGCCGTCCCGTCGAGTCCACGACGGCCCGCCCGGTGATCGAGACGGCACGACAGCCGGGGTGAAACGCGTAACGCTGCGGCACTCGCTGCTCGAGATCGGCGCGGAGGGCGTTGGTGGCCTGCCGTGGTTCGACCGCGCCGTCGAGGGCGCAATGCAGTGCGCCCGTGACGGCGGCACCCGACAGCGCCGGGTTGCAGGCCCGGACCTCGTCGGGCTCGAGAAACGTGACGGCGCGGGCGCGGGCCTCGGGCTGTGCGGCGTAGGTCTGCATGACCGCACGCTCGGTCTCGTCGCAGGCCACGGTCAACGAGCCGTTGGCCCGGAAGCCGAGACCGGGCACCCGGGACCCCACCTCCTCCCAGCGGCGGCGCGAGCGCAATGCGACCTCGAGTTCCTCGCCCGAGCGGCGCCCGCTCACCCAGACCAGTCCGAAGTTGCGGACCGAGGCGCCAACGGGCCCCGCGTCCGCTTCCAGATGCTCGACGACGAAGCCCGCCTCGACCAGTTCGTACGCGTGCCACGTCCCGAGGATGCCGCCGCCCACGACCACCGCGCGTTGCGTCACGACTCAGACGGGTGGGTCGATGGCGGCCCGAATGGCGTCGGCCGCCTCCCAGGGGCGCTCGTGCCCGAAGATGGCGCTGCCGGCGACGAACACGTTGGCCCCGGCCGTGGCCGCCACGGGGGCGGTGTCGACATCGATGCCGCCGTCGACCTCGATGTCGACGTCGAGGCCACCGGAGGCCACCGCGCGACGGACCTGGGCCACCTTCGGCATCACGTCGGCGATGAAGCTCTGACCACCGAAGCCCGGAAAGACGGTCATGCACAGCACCAGGTCGACGGACCCCAGGTAGGGCTCGACCGCCTCGAACGGAGTGTCGGGGTTCAGCGCGAGACCGGCGCGCAGGCCGAGGGCCCGCATCTGGGCGACCAGTTCGTCCGTCCCGCCGATCTCCACGTGCACGGTGCAGCCGTCCGCCCCGGCCTCGGCGAAGGGCTCGAGATACCGGCCGGGCTCGGTCATCATCAAGTGGCAGTCGAAGAACAGTGGCGTGTGCCGGCGCAGGGATTCGACGACCGGTGGCCCGATCGTCACGTTGGGCACGAAATGGCCGTCCATCACGTCGACGTGCAACCAGTCGGCGGCGGAAGCCACCTCCCCCACCTGTTCGGCCAGGATCCCGAAGTCGGCCGACAGGACCGAGGGCGCGATACGGATGTCTCCGGGGCGGCCCGGATCAGGGCGGCCGTTCACCTGTGCGGCGTGCATGGCAATTGCCCGGAGCTCAGCTGAAGCGAGCCCAGCACAGGATGCGCTTGAACCCATAGAAGTACGGCTCGCGCTCGCCCAGCTCTTCGATGAGCCGCTCGCGATAGCGCTCGACGAAGGCGTCGAAGAGCTCGGGCTCCAAGCGGGTGCGGTACGGGGTCAGCAGCGTGCCCATGACCCATTCGACCACCTCGCTGGTGGACTCGAGCTCGTGCCCGTAGACCTCCATCCGCACGACCTGGTCCTTGGCCCCGAGCTCGTAGAGGAGGTCCGCATAGACCTCGGGCGAGAGGACGAAGCGGCCGCGGTCCTCGGGGACGTCACCGTAGAGGGCATCGAGGAACGGTGACTCGTTCGCCACCTCGTGAGCCAGGAGATGCGACGGATGGCGGAAGTTCGCCGGAACCTGGAAGGCGATCTGACCGTCGGGACCGAGGGCCGTGCGCATACGGGCCAGGAGATTGAGATGGTCGTCGACCCACTGCAGGGCGGCGTTGGAGAAGACGAGCTGCAGTCCCTCTCCGAGCCAGTTCGCGATGTCGCCCTGCACGAAGGACAGGCCGGACACCTGTGCGTAGGCCTCCTTGGCCCGCTGCAACATGGCCGGCGACGAGTCCACACCGACGGTCTCCTTCGCCTCCATCTCCTCGTGCAGGATCTTGGTCAGGTCGCCGGTCCCACAACCCAGATCGACCACCCGCCCACCGGGAACCGGATGGCACAGGATCAGCAGATCGTCGAACGGCTGCTGGCGCTCCGAGCGGAAGCGCTCGTACTGGTCGGGACTCCATCCGTCGATCGGGGTCACGGTCACTCCACCTATGTCTAGTCCGTCCCGAGTCGTTCGCCGGTCACGGGACGCACGCCGCGCAGCCAGTCTTCGGCTGACATGGGAGAACGGCTCTCGGGCTGGACTCGCTCGAGCACGAGCCGGCCGCGGCCCGTCACCACGTCGGTGCCGAGCAACTCTCCGGGGACGCCCGCGGCACGATCCGGCCCGGCTTCTTCGACGGCGGCGGCGTCGAGCACGTTGAGGCGCTTGCCCCGGAACGTCGTCCACGCCCGCTGGAGGCGGACGACGCGGTGCAGCTGGCGGGCTGGTTCGTCCCAGTGCAGATGGAGGTCCTCGGTGGAGATCTTGTCGGCCATCGTCACCTCACCACGCTGGGGCACCGGTTCGGGCAGGCCCGCGACCCCGCGGGCCAGCGCGTCGACGACCAGCGTGCTGGCCGCGGCGACCAGGCGACTGCGCAGCTCGTCGAGTGTCACGTCGTCGCCGAGCGGCACCGTGACCGAGGCATAGACGGCACCGGTGTCGAGACCCTCCTCGACGTTCATCAGACAGACGCCGGTCTCTCGGTCGCCGGCCAGGATCGCCCGCTCGACCGGGGCGGCACCACGCCAACGCGGCAACAGCGAGAAGTGCAGATTGACCATGCGCACCCGGTCCAACAGATGCACCGGGATGATGCGTCCGAAGGCGACCACGACGGCCAACTCGACCCCGGCGGCCGCCACGTCCTCCATGTCGTGGGAGACCGGGATGCCGAGCGCGGTCGCCGCCTCCTTGACCGGGCTCGGTGTCGTCGCTCCCCCGCGGCCCCGGCGGCGGTCGGGTCTCGTCACGCAAAGGGCGATGTCATGCCCGGCCGCCACGAGCGCGCGCAGCGGGGGCACCGCCATCTGCGGCGTACCGAGGAATGCCAGACGGGCCATGTCATCACCGTAGACACTCCGCCGCGACGTCGACCGCCGTTAGTGTGAGCGTCCTGTCGCATCGAACGGAGGAGTCGCCGACGGGACCGCGCCCTGGTCGTGTCGTCGTCCTGAACGGAGTGCCCCGGTCGGGCAAGTCATCGATCGTCCGCGCCATGCAGGACGTGGCGCCAGGACCGTGGCTCGGTCTCGGGGTCGACGCGTCCAACGACTGGCTGCCCGACCGGCTCCGGCCCGGCGTCGGCCTCCGTCCCGGCGGCGAGCGGCCCGACCTGGAGGACGACGTCGTGCGCCTGTACCGGGGGCTCTTCGACTCCGTCGCCGTCCACGCCCGGCTCGGCTTCGACGTGGCGATGGACGTCGGGATGCACGACGTCTACTCGGAGCCGCGGCGTATCGCTCGGCAGTGCGCCGTCTCCCTCATGGGGCTACCGACGCTCTTCGTGGGCGTGCACTGTGCCGCTGTGGAGATCTGGCGGCGCCGGGCCGAGACGTGGGGCCAGCATCGCGAGTCGGCGGACGTCGCCGTGCGGGACGCGGTCGCGCGCTGGCCCGGCGCGGTCCACGTGTACGACTACGACCTCGAGATCGACACCACCCGGTCGACCCCGGAGGCAGGCGCGGGTGTGATCCTCGACCGGCTCAGAACCGGGCCGGACGGGACGGCCCTGGTCGCCCTCGGGCCGACGTGAGCACCCCCGCCTCGCGCGCAGGGCTCGTCGAGGGCATCGGCACGTTCAGGTCTTGAACAACGTGGAGAGCCCGTCGGGGTCCGACGAGGGCAGGTCCAGCGTGCGCGCACGCAGGATCTTGAGCGCCTCCTTGCGCTGGTCGTCGTCGAGACGCTCCACCAGGAGGATGCCGTCGAGATGGTCGAGCTCGTGCTGGAAGACCCGGCCCTCGAGCTCCGTCGCCTCGATGGAGACCTCGTTGCCGTCGAGGTCCAGACCGACCAGGTGTACGGCGTTCGGGCGGACGATGTCCCAACTCAGACCGGGCACCGAGAGACAGCCCTCGTCGAAGACCCACTCCCCGTCGCTCTCCACGATCTGGGGATTGATGATCGTGGTCGGCCCGTCGCCGATGTCGTATACGAAGATCCGGCGTTGCACGCCGACCTGGTTCGCGGCCAGACCCGTCCCCGGGGCGGCGTACATCGTTTCGATCATCGATTCGACCAGGCTCGCGATGGAGCCGTCGATGTTCTCCACGTCGCGTGTGCGCTCCTTGAGCACGGGGTCCCCGTACTGACGAATGGTCAGGTTGGCCATGGCCACATTCTACCGGGCGCCTCCGGGCCGACCGCTGCCCGGGACGGGCGCGCAACCGGGCTCAGATGCTCACCGGGTCGACCTCCACCCGCAGACCCCGTCCGGCGGGCCGTGGGACCGCGGCCAACAGGTCGCACAACGCTTCATCGCGTTCGGCCCGGACGAGGAAGCGATCCTGCTCGAGCGGAACCACGGCGACCTCGGTCCCCGTGCGGGCGCGGGCGCCAGCTCCGGCGCCGGCGCCGGCGCCGGCCGCCTCCTCGAGGGAGGCTGCGTAGTCGGCCGCCAAGGACCCGGTGACGAGTGCGAGAGCGGCAAAGGGCGGCAGGCCGGCGGCACGCCTGATCTCCTCCTCCCCCAGTAAGGCCGGCACCGGGTTGCCCAACGCGACCGCCTCGAGGACCGGATGGTCCGGCACCCGCGTCTGGACCTGGACGCGGGCCGAGGCCGGGCCCGACCCCCTCCCTCCGACCAGGCGCCCGGCTCGCACGAAGAGGGCCAGTGTGTCCTCGGTGGCGCTGAGCCGCGGCGCCAAGAGGTGGAGATCGATGTCGAGGAAGACCACGGCCCCGGCGCGTCGCACGCGGTGCAACACCGCCTCGGTGCCGATGAGGGCCGGTGTCGCCGGCACCTCCGGTTCGATCCCCCCGCCTTTGGGGCCGGCCACCTCCCCCACCTCGACTCCCAGGAGCGCGGCCAACTCGTCGCGCAGATGGCTCACGCCGACGCGGATGGTCTTCATCCGCAACCGCCCGCAGTGCGTGCACAGCAACGGGCGCACCTCGTCACACCGCGGGCAACGCAGGGACTGGCTGTCGCCGTCCTTGGCCTCGGCGGCACCGCAGCGACGGCACCGGGCCAGCTCGCCACAGTGGGCGCAGGCCAACAGGCGCGCGCCACCGGTGCGGTTGTACACGCAGACGAGCGGGCCCCGTGCGGTCGCGTCCGACGCATCGAGCACGGCATGGGCGAGACGGACGAACTCCTCGGAGAACAGCCCCGTGCGGGGATCGGCCTGCCGGCGGTCGATCCGCTCGACCGTCGGCCAGCCGGCCCGCTCCTCCGTCCTCGGTGGCTCGACGACAACGGGCGCCCGTTCGCCGGCCACGATGCGCACCGGCGGCACGGGTGAGACCAGCAGGCACGGGGCCTTGGCGCGCCAGGCCCGTTCGCGCACGACGTCGACCGCGCTGTACGTCGGCGTGCTCTCTTCGCGATACGACGAGTCGTGCGCATCGAGCACCACGGCGGCGGCCAGCTCGGGCACGGGGGCCCAGGCGGCGGCCCGGCTGCCCACCACGATGGGCCACCCCGCACGCGCCTCGGACCACTCGGTGCTGGCGGCCCAACCCCGGCGCACCAGTCGGGCGGTCAGGCGGGCGGCCCAACCCGCGGAGGGCGCGAGCACCAGGACGCTGCCAGGTCGGGCGAGCACGGCAGGGTGGCCCGCCACCCCCAGCACGAGGTCGAGAAGATCGGTGGCCGGCGGGAGGCGCAGGACCGCCGCTGCATCGGACGCCAGGACGGCATCCCACGGTGGGAGCACGCCTCCACCCGCGTCCTCGGCGGCCGATCGATGGCGCGGTGGCGCGGGGAGGCTCCGCACGATCGTGTCGGGAGATCCCGTGGCCAGAAACGACGTGGACGGGCCGGCCCAACGCCAGGCCGCCCATTCGGCCAGGTCCACGACCGCTGGCGGCGGGCCCCACCCGAGCCAGGACTTGAGGGGCAGGATCTGGCGTTCGCCCGCGAGACCGATGTCGTCGTCGACCACCCAGCCCCGGACGCTGCGCCCGTGGAGCGGCACCCGCACCCGCGTGCCCACGGGGACGTCATGGCCCCAGGCCGGCGGCACGGCATAGTCGAACGCCTTGCTCACGGCAGCGAGCTCCGTGCGCACCCGCACGATGTGCTCCGCGTGGGTCATGACGCGTCACCCACGACGGCGCGCCGCCGCGTTGGCCGATGGCTCCCGCTCGGGAGCGGGAGAGAACTCAGAGCCCGAGAGCGGCGCGCAGATCGTCGACGCGCGGCGTGGCCTCCCAGGTGAACTCCTTCTCGGACCGGCCGAAGTGACCGTAGGCGGCCGTCTTCTTGTAGATCGGTCGACGGAGCTCGAGATCGCGGGCGATGGCCGCCGGGCGGAGGTCGAAGAGCTCGCGCACCGCGTCGGAGATCTTCTGTGGCTCCACCGTCTCGGTGCCGAACGTCTCGACCAGCAACGAGACCGGGTGGGCGACGCCGATGGCATAGGCCACCTGGACCTCGCAGCGCCTGGCCGCACCTGCCGCCACGACATGCTTGGCCACCCACCGCGCCGCGTAGGCGGCGGAGCGGTCGACCTTCGAGGGGTCCTTGCCCGAGAAGGCGCCGCCGCCGTGGCGGGCCATGCCGCCGTAGGTGTCGACGATGATCTTGCGACCGGTGAGGCCGGTGTCCGCGTGCGGACCGCCGAGCTCGAAGATGCCCGTGGGGTTCACGTAGATGCGCAGACCCTCGGTGTCGAGATCGGTCGGCAGCAACGGCGTGATCACGTGCTCGATCAGGTCCGGGCGCAGCTGCTCCTCGAGGTCGATGCCGCCGGCGTGCTGGGTCGAGATGAGCACCGTGTCGATGCGGACGGGGCGTCCGTCCTCGTAGACGACCGACACCTGCGTCTTGCCGTCGGGCCGCAGGTACGGCACCGCCCCGGCCCGGCGCACCTGGGCCAGCCGCTCCGACAAGCGGTGCGCGAGCCAGATCGGCAACGGCATCAGATCGGGCGTCTCGTCACAGGCGTACCCGAACATCATTCCCTGGTCGCCCGCGCCCTGGGCGTTGAGGGTGTCCTCGCCCCCGCTGCCCGAGCGCAGCTCGAGCGCGGCGTCCACGCCCTGGGCGATGTCCGGGGACTGCGCATCGAGGGACACGAGCACGCCACACGTCTTGCCGTTGAAGCCGTAGGCGTCGTTGTCGTAGCCGATGTCGCAGACCGTCTCGCGCACGATGGCGGGAATGTCCACGTACGTGCTGGTCGTCACCTCGCCGGCGACGACGACCAACCCCGTGGTGAGCAACGTCTCACAGGCGACGCGGCTCGACGGGTCGCCTTCGAGCATGGCGTCGAGGACGGCGTCGGAGATCTGATCCGCCATCTTGTCGGGGTGACCCTCGGTCACCGACTCCGAGGTGAATGTCGTCTTCACGGTCTGCTCCGCTTCTCGTCGAGGTGGGCGATCACACTATCCAATACCGCGTTCGCCACAGCATCCTTGGAGGTCAGGGCGATTTCCGTGCTGGCGCCGTTCGCCTCGAGAATGGTGACAGCGTTGGTGTCGTAATCGAAGCCGGCACCGGGTGCGCTCACGTCGTTGACCACGAGGACATCGACCCCCTTGCGGACCAGCTTGCGGCGGCCGCGTTCGACGGCGTCGTGCGTCTCTGCCGCGAATCCGACCAGGACCTGATGCGCCGCACGGCGGGCGGCCAGGCCGGCCAGGATGTCGGGCGTCGGTTCGAGCACGAGATCCGGCAGGCCGTCCTCCTTGGAGAGCTTGACCCCGGCCGAGGCCTTGGGCCGGAAGTCGGCCACCGCCGCGGCCATCACGACGACGTCTGCGCCCGCCGCCGCCGCGTCGATTGCCTGCTCCATCTCGGCCGCCGTCTCGACGTCGACCCGCGTCACCGCCGCCGTCGAGTCGGGCGGCAGCCCGCGCGGCGACGCCGTGACCAGCGTCACGAGCGCGCCCCGCCGTGCCGCCGCCACGGCGATGGCGTGCCCCTGCTTGCCCGACGAGCGGTTGGTGATGAAACGCACCGGGTCGAGCGGCTCGCGGGTCCCGCCGGCGCTGACGACGACCTTGACTCCCTCGAGATCAGCGTCGGCCCGTGTCCCCAGTCGGGCCAAGATGTGCTCGACGATGACGGCCGGGTCGGCCAGTCGGCCTTCTCCGCTGTCACCCCCGGCCAACCGGCCACGTTCGGGCGGCACGACCTGGACGCCCCGCCGTTCCAGCGTGGCCAGGTTCTCGCGCACCGACGCGTGCTCCCACATCTCCGTGTGCATGGCCGGGCAGACGATCACGGGCGCCCGCGTGGCCAGCAGGGTGGCCGTCAAGAGGTCGTCGGAGAGCCCGGCGGCGTAGCGGGCGATGGTGTGGGCGGTCGCCGGGACGACGACGATCAGATCGGCGCTCTGGCCGAGACTCGTGTGCGGGATGGGCGAGGCCTCGTCCCAGAGGGAGGACTGCACCGGCTCCGACGCCAGGGCCGAGAAGGTCACGGCACCGACGAAGCGCGTGGCCTCGGCCGTCAGGATCGGGACGACATGGATCCCCGCGTCGACCAGGCGCCGGCAGACATCGACCGCCTTGTACGCCGCAATGCCGCCGCTCACGCCGAGGACCACGCGTGGCGTCGTCACCGTCCGCCCATCGTTGCGCTCGCTCCGGCCGTCGACGGCACCCGCCGCGTGTTCCCCGCCGGCGTCAGCCGACGGTCGGGTCCTCGTCGGGCGCGTCGAGCGCCTCGAGCACCACGGGAGCCTCCGCGGCCTCACCCAGGAGTCCGGCCTCGGCGGCATCGGCGATGGCTGCCGCCAGCGCCGCTTCCTCTTCGGGGTCGGGTCGGGTGAAGGTGGCCTTGCCGGCGGCGATCTCCTCGAAGGCGATGGAGACCGGCTTGCCCGAGACCGAGGCAACCTGGGGGGGCACCACCTTGCCCAGGCCCTCGCCCAGGCTGTTGTAGTACGAGTTGACCTGACGGGCCCGGGCGGAGCCCAGGGCGACCAAGGTGAACTTGGAGTCCACCTTGTCCAGGAGCTCTTCGATTGGTGGGTCCATGAGCGTGTTGCGGCCTTGGGCCATCAGGGTTCCTCCGGACTCGCGGCGCAGGGGGCAGCCGAACGAGTCCGATCGAGTATAGCCGTGAGCTCGCCGAGGGCCTGGTGCAGGTCGTCGTTGACCACGGTGTATTGGGCGATCTCCGCGCCGCGCTCCTCCTCGATCCGACCCAGGTCGACCCGGCGCCGGATGTGCTCTTCGCTGTCACCCCGGGCGGCCAGGCGTTGGGCCTGCACCTCGGGCGAGGGGGGCAGCAACAGGATCACGGTGGCGTCGGGTCGCAGGGCCAGGACCTGCTCCGCGCCCTGCACGTCGATCTCGAGCAGGACGTCGGCCCCGGCCGGGGGCTCGGGAACCGGGGTTCCCATGAGGTAGTCGAGGAACTCGGCCCACTCGAAGAAGCGGCCGGCCGCGACGGCCTCCTCGAAGGTGGCGCGATCGACGAAGACGTAGGCCTCCCGTTCCTGCTCGCCCGGCCGCGGCGCCCGCGTCGTCCAGCTCCGGCTCAGCCAGAGGCTCGGGTCTTGAGCGACCAGTGCGGCCGCTAGCGTGCCCTTCCCCGCCCCACCAGGGCCGATGAGCACGAAGATGTGTGGATCAGCGCGCAGTCTCTTTGAGCAACGCGTCACGCTGCTTGGCCCCGAGGCCCTGCAAGCGGCGGCTGTCGCTGATTCCGACGGTCTCCATCAGGCGGCGGGCCTTCACCTTGCCCAGCCCGGGGAGAGACTCGAGGACCGACACGACCTTCATCTTGCCGATCGTCTCGTTCGTGTCCGCTTCTTTCAGGAGATCCGCCAGGGTGAGCTGGTTGAGCTTCAACCGCTCCTTCACCTCGGCCCGCTCACGGCGAACCTTGGCGGCCTTTTCAAGTGCAGCGGCGCGCTGCTCGGGGGTGAGTGCGGGTGGTTGCGGCATGGCGAGACCATAGCGCCTCTGCCAGGGGTGTTCATCGAAATGAGGGTGGCTCAGGCCATGGCGGCCGACAGCTCACGGCTCAACGACAGGGCCTCGCGGCGCATGGCCGCAGGGTCGGGGCCGCAGCGGAGCAACCCACGAGAACTGCTGGCCAGGACCGTTCCGGGGGCGCAACCGGCGAACCTGGCGGCCACATCTCGTGGGCTCGCCCCCTGGGCTCCGAGCCCGGGGGCCAGAATCACCCCTCCCAGCTGGGACAACGGGTAATCCGTCGGCACCAGGGTGGCCCCGATCACGGCGCCTGCGGTGCCCGCCACGACCTCGTCGGACGCGTTGAGCGCCGCGATGTCGGCCAGGAGCATGTCCTCCACCGTCGCCCCCTCGGCCGTTCGTGCCGTCTGCAGCATCCGACCCTCGGGATTCGAGCTCCGGGCCACCACGAGGACCCCGCGCCCGTTGGCCGAGGCGAGACGGATCAGGGGCATCAACGCCCCCAGGCCGAGGTAGGGGTGGGCCGTCACCGCATCCGCGGCCAGGGGGCTCGACGCCCCGAGCCAGGCCTCGGCATAGGCGTCGGCCGTCGAGTCGATGTCCCCACGTTTCGCGTCGGCGATGACCACCAGTCCCGCCGCCTGCGCAGCGGCGATGAGGCGCTCGAGTTCGGCCAGGCCGGCCGATCCGAGGCGCTCGAAGAAGGCCACCTGCGGCTTGACCACCGCCACCGCGCCCCCGAACGCCTCCACGCACGTCGCACAGAAGGTGCGGAGGCCGGCGGCGTCGTCGCTCAGTCCCCACTCGGCCAGGAGCTGCGCCGAGGGGTCGATCCCCGCGCACAGGGGCCCGTGGGCCGCCACCGCTCCGGTGACCCGGTCGATGAATCCATCAGCCATGGTGTCCTCCATTCTCGGATGTCCCGTTGGTCACGGCGCCGGACGCCGCCGGGTCGTTCACGCCGCGGGCTCGGGCTCGGTCCCGCATCTCTCCCACGGTCGTCTGGTGGGCCGCACACCACCGGCCGAGCTCGTGCAACACCTTCCAGGGCGCCCGCGGATCGCGGAACGTGGCCGTCCCCACCTGGACGGCGTCGGCGCCCGCCAGCAACAGCTCGACCGCGTCGCGTCCCGAGAACACCCCGCCGACCCCCACGATGGGGACCTCGGCGAAGGCGCGCCGGCACTCCCAGACCGCCCGCACGGCGACCGGATGCACGGGGCCGCCGGAGAGGCCCCCACCGCCCGCACCGAGCACGGGGCGACCGGTCTCGAGATCGAGGGTCAGGCCGAGCAGGGTGTTCACCAGCGTCAGACCATCGGCCCCGCCGTCGAGCGCACCTGACGCGATCTCGACGACGTCGGGTACGTTCGGGCTCAACTTGGCCCACCGGGGCAGGCCGCAGTCGGTCGCCCCCATGACCCGCGCCGTCGCCTCCGCCGAATGGGCGAACATGCGCGACCGGTCCTCGACGTTGGGGCAACTGACGTTCACCTCGAGGGCCACGATGCACGTACCTGCTCCCCGCGAGGCGATGTCGCCCACCTGGGCGGCGGCGCGCCCGTAGTCGTCGACGGAGCGGCCCCAGATGCTGACGACGACCCGGGCGCCCGCGGCCTCGAGAGGCGGCAGGTCGTCGCGGGCCCACGCGGCCAGGCCCGGACCCTGCAGACCCACGCTGTTGAGCATGCCCGCGCCGACCTCGTGGACCCGGGGGGCGGGGTTGCCAGGCCAGGCGTCCACCGAGAGCGACTTCACGACGACGGCTCCCAGACTGTGCAGCGATCCGTAGGCGCCCAGCTCGGTGCCGTGTCCCGACGTGCCCGACGCCGTCATGACCGGATTGGGCAGGGACACCGTGCCCACCCCCGTCGTCAGATCGGCCGCCGGGAGTGGCCTCACGTCGGCGAGGGCTCCGGAAGCGTATGGAGATCCTGCAGAGGTCGAACCTGCAGCGGGTGGGCCCGGGTGTCGGCGATGCCGGCGGCGGCGGCCCGGGCGGCAGCCAGGGTCGTCAGGCAGGCCACTTTGTGCGTGACGGCGGCCGTGCGGATGTGCCGGCCGTCGGCCCGCGGGCCGAGACCACGCGGCGTGTTCACCACCAGCTGGACCTTGCCCTGCGCGATCAGCTCGACGGCGTCGGAGGCCACGCCCTCCTCCCCCACCTTGGCCACCAGGGTGTCGACCGGCACGCCCTGGGCGCGGAGATAGCCGGCGGTGCCCAAGGTGGCGGCGATGGCGAACCCGAGCTCGCTGAACGAGCGGGCCACCTCGAGCCCGGCCGGCTTGTCCCGGTCGGCCAGCGAGAGGAAGACGGTCCCTGAATCGGGGAGTCGAGTGCCCGCCGCCAGTTGGCTCTTGGCGAAGGCGAGGCCGAAGGTGATGTCGACGCCCATGACCTCGCCGGTCGAACGCATCTCCGGTCCGAGCAGGGTGTCGACCCCGGGGAAGCGATCGAAGGGCAGCACCGCCTCCTTCACGCTCACGTGGTCGAGGACCGGGACCCGGCCGATCACGTCGGGGGCCAGCAGCCCCTCGGCGCGCAGCTGGGCCAGGGTCTGGCCCACCATGACCCGGGCCGCCACCATGGCCAGGGGAACGCCGGTCGCCTTGGCCACGAAGGGGACCGTGCGACTGGCCCGTGGATTCGCCTCGAGGACATAGACCTGTCCGTCCTTGACCGCGTACTGCACATTGATGAGGCCGCACACGTCGAGCGACTCGGCCAGCGAGCGGGTGAACCCCTCGAGCACGTCGATGACATCGCGGCCGAGCGATTGCGGAGGCAGGGCACAGGCCGAGTCACCCGAATGGACCCCGGCCTCCTCGACGTGCTCCATGACCCCGGCGATGAGGATTTCGCCGACGCCATCGCGCACGGCGTCCACGTCGACTTCGATCGCGTCCTCCAAGAAACGGTCGACCAGCACGGGCCGGTCCGCCGTGACGCCTCCCTCGCGCGCCAGTGCGCCCGTCGTCATGGCCTGCATCACCCGGCGCACCCCGTCGTCGTCGTAGACGATCTCCATGGCCCGACCGCCCAGGACGTAGCTCGGGCGCAACAGCACGGGATACCCCACCCGGCTCGCCACGGTCAGCGCCTCGGCCGTCGTGGTCGCCGTCCCACCGTCGGGTTGCGGGATGGAGAGGTCGGCGCACAGCGCATTCCACCGTTCACGATCTTCGGCCAGGTCGATCGAGGCCGGGCTGGTGCCCAGCACCAGATCCGGCGGGAGCGATCCGGCCAGCTTCAACGGGGTCTGTCCGCCGAGCGACACGATGATGCCCACCACCCGTCCGCCGGCGCCCAGCTCGGCCTCGAGCACGTTGGCCACGTCCTCGTTCGTCAGCGGCTCGAAATAGAGGCGGTCCGACGTGTCGTAGTCGGTGGAGACGGTCTCGGGATTGCAGTTGATCATGACCGTCTCGTACCCGGCGTCGCGCAGCGTCATCGACGCGTGCACACAGCAATAGTCGAACTCGATCCCCTGGCCGATGCGGTTCGGTCCCGAGCCCAGGATGATCACCCGATCCCGCTCGGACGGGCGCACCTCGTCCTCTTCCTCGTAGGTGGCGAAGTGATACGGCGTGTTGGCATCGAATTCCGCCGCACAGGTGTCCACCGTCTTGAAGGTCGCCCGCACGCCCTCGGCGAGCCGGGCGGCGCGCACCTCCGCCTCGGTGCTGTGGCGCAGGTAGGCGATCTGTGCGTCCGAGAAGCCCAGTCGCTTGGCCCGACGAAAGTCGGCTCCCCCGAGTGCCGGGGTCTCGGTCAACCGCGCCCGTTCGGCCGTGATCCGGGCCAGCTGGTGCGCGAACCAGGGATCGATTCCGGTCCGGGCCACGACCTCGTCGACGCCGACGCCCCGGCGCAAGGCGGCCTCGAGCTCGAACACGCGCTCGGGGGTGGCCACGCCGATCCTCGTCAGCAGCTCGTCGTCGGACAACGCATCGAGCGCGGTCTCGGCCGGGTCGGCGTTGAGACCGGACCGACCCTGTTCCAGCGAACGCAGGGCCTTTTGCAACGACTCGCAGAACGTGCGCCCGATGGCCATGACCTCTCCCACCGACTGCATGCGGGTGCCCAGCTTGGCGTCGGCACCGGGCAGCTTCTCGAAGGCCCAGCGCGGCACCTTGGTCACGACGTAGTCGATGGTCGGTTCGAACGAAGCCGGCGTCGCCTTCGTGATGTCGTTGGGGATCTCGTCGAGCCGGTAGCCGACGGCCAGGCGTGCCGCGATCTTGGCGATGGGGAAACCGGTGGCCTTCGAGGCCAGGGCGGACGAACGCGAGACGCGGGGATTCATCTCGATGACGACGCGCCGACCCGTCTCGGGATCGACGGCGAACTGCACGTTGGAACCACCCGTCTCGACCCCGACCCGGCGCAGGCAGGCGAAGGCGTCGTCGCGCATGGCCTGGTACTCGACGTCGGTGAGGGTCTGGGCCGGGGCCACGGTGATGGAGTCACCGGTGTGGACGCCCATCGGATCGAAGTTCTCGATGCTGCAGACCACCACGCAGTTGTCCGCCGCGTCGCGCATCACCTCGAGCTCGAATTCCTTCCAGCCGGCGATCGACTGCTCGACGAGGATCTGGCCGACCGGGCTGGCCGCCAGACCCTCGGCGGCGAGCTGACCGAACTGGCCGGCGTCCTCGGCGATGCCCGTGCCCTTGCCCCCGAGGATGAAGCTGGGGCGCACCATGATGGGAAAGCCGATCTCATGGGCGATCTCCTCGGCCTCGGAGAGCGAATGGGCGAAGCCCGATCGGGGCACCTCCAGGCCGATGCTCTCCATCGCCACCTTGAACTGATCACGGTCCTCCGCGGTGGTGATGGCTTCGGGCCGGGCGCCGATCACTTCGACGCCGGCCCGCTCGAGCACACCCCGCTCGACCAGTTGCATCGTCAGGTTCAGCGCGGTCTGCCCGCCGAGTGTCGGCAACAGCGCGTCGGGCCGCTCCTTCTCGATGATCGCCTCGAGTACGTCGGGGTCCAGTGGCTCGACGTAGGTGCGATCCGCCGTCGCGGGGTCGGTCATGATCGTGGCCGGGTTGGAGTTGGCCAGGACGACCCGGTACCCCTCCTCCTTGAGCACTCGACAGGCCTGGGTGCCCGAGTAGTCGAATTCACAGGCCTGACCGATGACGATCGGGCCCGATCCGATCACGAGGATTGTGTGCAAGTCGTCGCGGCGTGGCATGTGCCTCTCTCCCGCTCAGTGCGCCGTCGCCGGGCCCGGACGGGCCGCAGGGGAATGGGCGTGCATCAGCTCGCGGAAGCTGGCGAAGAGGTACCGCGCATCGTGTGGGCCCGGAGCTGCTTCGGGGTGGTACTGGACGGCGAAGGCCGGCGCCCGCAAGGAGCGGAACCCCTCGATGACCCCGTCGTTCAGGTTGAGGTGGGTGATCTCGGCGTCCGGGACCGAGTCGGGCGCCACGGCGTAGTTGTGGTTCTGACTGGTGATCTCGACGACGCCCGTCTCGAGGCGCTGCACCGGATGGTTGGCTCCGTGGTGGCCGAAGGGAAGCTTGTACGTCGTGCCGCCCAGCGCCGTGGCCAGAAGCTGATGGCCCAGGCAGATGCCGAAGATCGGGATGCGGCCGACCAGGTCGGCCACCGCCGCCGTCGGCCCGGCGAGCGCCGCCGGGTCACCGGGCCCGTTGGAGAGGAAGATCCCGTCGGGCTCGAGGGAGCGGACCTCTTCCGCCGTCGTGGCCGCCGGCACCACCGTGACCTCGCCCAGAGTGGTGAGGAGGCCGATCATGGTCGTCTTCACGCCGAAGTCGTAGGCCACGATGCGCAGGCCGCCCCCACCGGTGCCGGCACCGTCCTCGGCCGCCGCCCCGGTGGCGGGATGGACGCGTACCTCCGAGGTGGTGACGCCCGAGACCAGGTCCAGCCCGTCGGTGCCGGGGGCGCCCGCGGCGGCGGCGCGCAACTCGGATTCGGGCGCCGTGCCGAAGGCGCAGGGCACGGCGCCATGGACGCGCACGTGCCGGGCCAGCCGCCGGGTATCCACCCCGGTCAGCGCGGGCACGCCATGACGGACGAGGAACGGTTCGAGCGCTTCGGTCGAGCGCCAGTTCGAGGCCACGTCGGACAGGTCGCGCACCACGACGCCTCGGCAATGCGGGACGCCGGCCTCGTCATCGGTGGCGTTGGTGCCGTAGTTGCCGATGTGCGTGCTGGTGAACGAGATCACCTGCCCGGCGTAGGACGGATCCGTGATGACCTCTTGGTAGCCGCTCATGGCCGTGTTGAACACGAGCTCGCCGACGGTCACGGGCGCCGACGCGCCCGCGGCCTCCCCGCGGAAGACGGTGCCGTCGGCCGTCACCAACAGGGCCGGCGCCCGGTCGGGGCCCGAGATCCCGTCGCCCGTCATCGTTGGGCCAGGGCGTCGACGACCACCGGCTCGCCGCGGAGGATCGTGTGGCGCACCGCACCGGCGAAGGTGCGGCCGGCGTAGGGCGTGTTGCGACTGCGGCTGGCCAGGCGATCGGGATCGACCGTCGTGCTCGCCGTCGGGTCGAAGACGCACAGGTTGGCCGTCGCCCCGGCGGCCACCGGTCCGCCCTGAGCACTGTGGCCGCCGAGCCGGGCGTCGCCGGCGGTGAGCCGGGCGATCACCGCCGGCGCCCCGCTCAAGAGGGCGAAGATCCGCTCGGGACCCAGGAGGGGAGAGAGGACCTCCCAGGCGATGGGGAGCGCTGTCTGCAGGCCGAGCATGCCCGGAGGTGCCTGGTCGAAGGGGGCGTCCTTGGTCTCGGGCGCATGTGGCGCGTGATCGGTGGCGACGGCGTCGATGGTGCCGTCGCACAGGCCCGCCACCACGGCGGCGACGTCCTCGTCGGCACGCAGCGGAGGGTTGACCTTGAAGACCGGGTCGTACCCGGCCACGCAGGCGTGGGTCAGCAGCATGTGGTGCGGCGCCGCCTCGGCGGTCACCCGAAGGCCGTCGGCCTTCGCCTGGCGCACCAGTGCCACCGAACCGGACGTGGAGAGATGAAGGAAGTGCGCGGGGGCGCCGGTGAGCCGGACCAGGGCGATGTCGCGGGCCACCATGGCCTCCTCGGCCGCCGCCGGCATGCCGGGGAGCCCGAGTCGACTCGACCATGACCCCTCGTGCATGCACCCGCCGGCGGCCAGGCAGGAGTCCTCGCAGTGCTGGGCCAGCGTCACCCCGAGACCCTTTGCGTAGTCGAAGGCTCGCCGCATGAGCCCGCCGTCCTGGACCCCTGCACCGTCGTCGGTGAAGAGGGTGACGCCGAGATCGGCCAGCTCGCCCATGGGAGCCAGGGCCTTGCCGGCCCGCCCCACGGTGATGGCGCCGGCCACGGCGACCTCGGCGGTGGCGGGGCGCCCGAGCTCGAGGACCTCGCGGGCCACGCCGGCGGAGTCGATGGCCGGCTCCGTGTTCGGCATGGCCACGATGGCGGTGAACCCGCCCAGGGCGGCGGCCCGGGCCCCCGTCTCGACCGTCTCGGCCTCCTCGCGACCGGGTTGGCGCAGATGGGTGTGCAGGTCGACCAGGCCCGGCCCGACCAGGCAGCCGGACGCGTCGAGCACGGTGGCACCGGCCGCCGGCTCGATGGACCCGGCCACGGCCACGATCGTGCCGGTCGAGCCGTCCACGGCGACATCGAGGCGACGCAGGCCGCCCGGTTCGACGACCGAACCGCCCCGGATGAGCAGCGTCACGTCAGGCAACGGCCGACACCCCCACCGCACCGGGCAGCTCGCCACCGAGCAGCAGGAACAAGATCGCCATGCGCACCGCGACTCCATTCGTCACTTGTTGGCTCACGACGGTCCGGGGCAGATCGGCCACGTCGGACGCGATCTCCACGCCGCGCACCATGGGGCCCGGGTGGGTCACGATGGCGTCGTCGCGCAAGCGCGACACCCGGCGGGCCGTCAGTCCCCAGCGCGCCGTGTACTCGCGCAGCGTCGGTACGTACGAGCCGCTCCCCCGTTCCGCCTGGAGACGCAGGAGCGAGACCACGTCGGCATCGCCCAGGGCATCGTCGAGATCACTCGCCACGTCGACGGGCCAGCCCTCGAGCGAGGGCGGCATCAAGCTGCCCGGGGCGATCAGGGTGACGTGGGCTCCCAGGGCGGTGTAGGCCAGCACCTCGGAGCGGGCCACCCGGCTGTGGCGGACATCGCCGACGACGAGGACGCGCAGGCCGGCGAAGCACTCGACCCCGAGCTCGTCGGGCGCGGCACCCTTGCGCTCGGCCAGGACCTGACGCACGGTGAACAGATCCAGCAGCGCCTGCGTCGGGTGCTCGTGCCAGCCGTCGCCGGCGTTGATGACCCGGGCACGTTCGACCCATCGAGCGACCTGGTGCGGCGCGCCCGACGAGGCGTGACGGATGATGACGGCGTCGATGCCCATGGCCTCGACCGTCTCGACGGTGTCCCGCAGGCTCTCACCCTTCTTGACCGAGGACGAGGCCACGGCCAAGGAGAGCACGTCGGCCGAGAGCCGTTTGGCCGCCGTCTCGAAGGAGAGACGGGTCCGGGTCGACTCCTCGAAGAAGAGCGTGGCCACGACCTTGCCGCGCAGGGTCGGCACCTTGGGCACCGAGCGCCGCTCGACCTCGGCGAAGGCCTCGGCCACGTGCAGGACCTCGGCGATGCCGTCGGCGCCACCGAGGTCGGCCACCGAGAGGAGATGCTGGGGTCTGCTCACCTGTCCTCCAGGGTGCCGATGTAGACGCCGTCGTCGCCGACGTCGACCATCTCCTCACGGCGGGTGGGCAGGTTCTTGCCCACGAAGTCGGGTCGGATCGGGAGCTCGCGGTGGCCGCGGTCGACCATCACGGCGAGCTGGACCGACTTGGCCCGGCCGAAGTCGTTGAGCGCGTTGAGGGCGGCCCGGATGGTGCGCCCGGTGAAGAGGACGTCGTCGACCAGGACCACGACCCGGCCGGCCAGGTCGCAGGGGATGTCGGTCACCGCCTCGGGCAGGACGGGGCGCAGGCCGATGTCGTCGCGGTAGAAGGCGACGTCGAGCGTGCCCACGTCGAGGTCCGCTCCTTCGATCTCGCGGAGGACCTCGGCCATCCGGGCGGCCAGGGGGACGCCACCGGTCTGGAGGCCCACCAGGACCACGTCGTCCACGCCGCCGTTGCGCTCGATGATCTCGTGCGACATGCGCGTCAGGGCGCGCTGGACGTCGGCCGCGGTGAGGACCTGGGAGTGGGCCACGAACACGCCCCCGAGGGGTCGGGTGTGACTGCGCTCGCGTTCGGCCACTACTCCTCCTACCGTGTGAGCCTCACGGGACTCACTTCACGGTCAGAGGGACACTTTAGCGCGCCATCGGCCTGATCTGCCGGGCCACGGTCGAGAGAATCCCGTTCACGAAGGCGCCGGACTCGTCCGTCGAGTACGCCTTGGCCAACTCGACCGCCTCGTCGATGACGACGGCGGTCGGTGGCCCGTCGGGATCGGTCAGCTCGGCCACGGCGAGGCGCAGCACGAGGCGGTCGACGACGGCCATGCGCTCGAGCGGCCAGTTGGCCGAGGCGTCGGAGATCTGCCGATCGGCCTCGGCCCGGCCGGTGGACGCGGCCGTGAGGAGGGTGCGCACGTAGGGGTCGGGTGCCACCGCCAGGCCCTCGACCACGGCGACGGGGTCCTCGCCCTTCAGCTCGGCTTCGTACAGGAGCGAGAGCGCCCGTTCTCGCTGTTGGTGCCGGGGGGCCTCGTCGGACATGCCGGGCCGTCAGGCCCGGGTCAGGTAGTCGCCCGTGCGGGTGTCCACCTTCAAGACGTCGCCCTGGTTCACGAAGAGGGGCACCTGGACCACGAGTCCGGTCTGCAGCGTGGCAGGCTTGCGGGCGCCCGAGACCCGGTCGCCCTGGATGCCGGGCTCCGTCTCGGTCACGGTGAGCTCGACCGCCGCGGGGAGGTCGACGCCCACGATTTCGCCGTTGTACATCTGCAAGATGGCCTCGTCCCCCTCCTTGAGGTAGCTCGGCGCGTCGCCGAGCGACTCCGGGGCGGCGTTCATCTGCTCGTACGTCGTGGTGTCCATGAAGACGAAGTCGGTCCCGTCGCGGTAGAGGAACTGCATGTCGCGCTTGTCGATGATGGCCTGCTCGAGCTTCTCGTCCGCCCGGTAGGTCCGCTCGATCACGGCGCCGCTGCGCACGTTCTTCAACTTTGTGCGCACGAACGCCCCGCCCTTGCCCGGCTTGACGTGTTGGAACTCGACGACGCTGAACAGGCCTTCGGGGAGGTCCAGGCTCATGCCGTTCTTCAGGTCATTGGTCGAGACTGCCATGGATGTCCTTTGTGAAGCGGGTCAGGGGGCGGGCACCGTCCTCGGTCACCACGAGGGTGTCCTCGACGCGGACCCCACCGTGCCCGGGAACGTACACACCAGGCTCCACGGTGACCACGAAGCCGGGGGCGAGGATAGCAGTGCCCATTTGGGACACCGTGGGGGCCTCGTGGATATCGAGCCCGACGCCATGACCCGTGCCGTGCTCGAAGCGGTCGGCCCAGCCGGCGTCGGAGATGATCTGGCGGCAGACGTCGTCCACCTCCCGGGCGCTGATGCCCGGGCGGACCGCCCTGGCCCCGGCGGCCTGCGAGGTCTGCACGACCTCGAAGATGCGGGCCAGCTCGCCCTCGGGATCCGCGCCCACGCAGAACGTGCGGGTCATGTCGGAGCGGTAGCCCTCGAACGTGGCCCCGAAGTCGACGACCACCGGGTCGCCGTGGGCGATGGTGCGAGCGCCGGGATGGTGGTGGGGCTTGGCCGAGTTCTCCCCCGCCGCCACGATGGTGTCGAAGGCCGTGCTCTCGGCGCCACCCCTGCGCATGGCGGTGTCGAGCTCGAGGGCGAAGAGCTCCTCGGACACGCCCTGGCTCATCAGCGGCAACACCTCGAAGAGCGCGGCATCGGCGATGGCGGCCGCCCGTTCCATGCGGGCGATCTCCGCTGCGTCCTTGCGCTCGCGCAGGGCCTCCACCGCGTTCGAGGTGGCGACGAGGTGGTCGGGATCGACCAGGCCGGCCCAGACCCGCTGGCCGCTCCACGTGATGTTGTCCGCCTCGAGGCCGATCCGGGTGTGGATGGTCAGGAGATCCTGCGCCGCCTTGCGCTGGGCGGACACGGGCCCGATCTCGATCTCGACCTGGGCGGCGGCCCCGGCCGCCGAGAGCTGCTCGGACGACTGGGTGCGGTAGCGCCCGTCGGTGGTCAGGAGGGCCCGGTCCCGGGTCACGGTGAGCACGCCGGCCGATCCGGAGAACCCCGTCAGGTAGCGGATGTTGGGCAGCGTGGTGACGACGATGGCGTCCACCTCGAGCTCGTCGAAGGCGGTGCGCAGGCGGTCGAGGCGACCGGTCACCGTGATGGGCGGCAGCGCCGCGGTCGAGGGCGTGTAGGGGTTGGCCCCTCCGCCCCTCTCTCTTCCTCCCCCGTCCGAGGACCCCGGGGCGTCGGTGCTCTTCGTCGTGGTGCTCATGTGTCCTGTGCTCCCTTCAAGAGTGCAGCGGTGGCGTCGATGGCCAGCTCGTAGCCGAGGCCGCCGAAACCGGCGACCACGCCCGAGGCGACGGGGGCGAGCACCGAGGTGTGACGGAACGGGTCCCGGGCGGCGGGATTCGAGAGGTGGAGTTCGACCACGGGGCCGGCGAAGGCGGCCACCGCATCGTGCAGGGACCACGAGGTGTGGCTGAGCGCGCCGGCATTGATGACGAGCGCATCGGCTCTCCCCCGGGCGCCGTGCACCGCGTCGACCAGCTCGCCCTCGTGGTTGGTCTGCCGATGCTCGAGGTCGAGCCCGTGCCGGGCTGCGGTCGCCTCGGCCCGCTTCACGTGGTCGGCCAGGGTGTCCGTCCCGTAGACGGCGGGCTCGCGCTCACCCAGCAGATTGAGGTTGGGCCCCGAGAGGAGCAGGACGAGGCTCATGTGCGGGCACCCATGTCCGCCAGGGTAGCGACCACGTCCGCAGCGGCCACACCGCGCACCGGCTCGACGCCCCGGGGGCCGTCGAGCACGAAGGTGAGGTCCTGCTGGGCCTTCTTGTCCCGGCCCATGAAGGCGAGCAGCGCCGCGGCCTGCGCCCCCTCGGGAAGGTCCGTCGCCAGGTCGAAGCTGCCCACGATGGCCCGGTGCTCGGCGACGCGCGCCGCGTCGATGCGTCCGAGGCGCTCGGCCAACCGCGCCGCGAAGACGATCCCGATCGCCACTGCCTCGCCGTGCCGGAGATCCCACCGGAGGGCTGGGTCGGTCAGGGCGACTCCTTCGAGGGCGTGGGCGAGGGTGTGGCCGTAGTTGAGGATCATGCGTCGACCGCCTTCGCGCTCGTCCTCGGCCACGACGGCGGCCTTGATGGCGGCGCAGCGTGCCACCTGCTCCTCGATGGGCTGATCGGCCGTCGGCGCGTCACCGAGGAAGGCGTACTTGGCGACCTCACCCCGGCCGCAGGCCCACTCCCGGGGGGGCAGGGTGGACAGGGTCTCGGTGTCGCAGAGGACGGCGCTCGGCTGCCAGAAGGCGCCGACCAGGTTCTTGCCCTCGGGCAGGTTGACCCCGGTCTTGCCGCCGATGGCGGCGTCGACCTGGGCCAGGAGCGAGGTGGCGACGTTCACGTACGCCGTGCCCCGGTGATAGGTGGCGGCGGCGAACCCGGCCACGTCGGTCACGATGCCACCACCGACGGCCACCACGACGTCGGCCCGGGACAGGCCCGAGGCGGCGAAGCGGCGGGCCAGGGTCTCGACGGTGGCCAGCGTCTTGGCCTCCTCGCCGTCACCGATGGTGCAGACCTCGAAGGGCACCCCCGGATCGAGCCCGTCGAGCCAGCCGGCCGCACGGATCCCCTCCTGGGTCACGATGGCTGCGGCCTTGGCTCCCTCGGGCACGAAGCGGGCCAGCTCGTGGCGGGCACCGGGGCCGACCAGGACCGGGTAGGCGCGATCGCCCAGTTCGACGGCGAGGGCGTGCATCTCAGGTGGGGTGGCCGGCGTCGCGAGCGGAGGGCTCGATCGCTACGTCCTCGGCGCTGGCGCTGGCGCCGCCGAGTGAGCCCAGAATGCGCTCGGCCACCACGTCGGGGGCCACGTGGTCGACGTCGATGACGAGGTGGGCGACCTCCTCGTAGAAGGGCGCTCGGACGGCACTGAGCCGCACCATGGCCTCGGCCGGGTCGTCACCGAGGAGTGGCCGTCCGGCACCGGTGCCGACCCGGGCGGCCAGGGTCTCGGGCCGGGCCCGCAGCCAGACCACGGTGCCGCTCGCCTTGATGCGGGCCCGGTTCTCCGCGCTGAGGACGGCGCCACCGGCGACCGAGACCACCGATGGCGACGCGTCGTCGCATGCCCGGGCCAGCACGAGCGACTCGGCCCGACGGAACGCCGCTTCGCCGTCCCGGGCAAAGAGCTCGGGCACGGTCAGTCCGGTGTCGGCCTCCACGTCGGCGTCGGAGTCGCAGTACCGCCAGCCGAGGCGTTGGGCCAGGAGCGAGCCCGTGGTCGTCTTGCCGGCGCCCATCATCCCGACCAGGAGCAGGCGCGGGGTCATCCCGTCATCCTGTCGCGCTGGCGGCAGCGTTGTCGGTGTCTGAGTCGGTGTCTGAGTCGGTGTCTGAGTCGGTGTCGGTGTCGGTGTCGGTAGTGGGAGACGGTTCGTCGGTGGCGGCGGCGTCGTCCGTGGTTTTCACGGCGTTTCCGCTCGCTCCGGGGTCGTTGCCGACGAACGGCGTCGCGCTCGGCTCACCCATCGCTGCCGAGGGCGTGGTCCCGAGTGTGGCCAAGAAGGCGTCGCGGTTTCGCACGATCTCGGCCAGGGAGTCGCCACCGAACTTGCGCAGCGCCTCGTCGGCCAACACCAACGCCATCATCGATTCCGCCACCACGCCCATCGCCGGAACCGCGGTGGTATCGGTGCGCTCGCGGAAGCTGACCGTGGACTCCTTCGTCGCCATGTCGACGGTCTCGAGGACGGGCCGGTTGAGTGTGGCCAACGGCTTCATGGCGACTCGGGCCACGAGCAGCGCGCCGTTGGAGATCCCGCCCTCGATGCCTCCTGCTCGGTCCGTGGGGCGGACGTAGCCCTCGGCCTCGTCGTAGAGGATGGCGTCGTGGGCCTCCGAGCCCCGCCGTGCCGCATTGTCCCAACCCTCACCGATCTCGACCGCCTTGACCGCCTGGATCGACATCAGGGCCTGGGCCAGGTTGGCATCGAGCTTGCGGTCCCAATGCACGTGGCTGCCCAAGCCCACAGGCACGCCGTAGGCCAGGACCTCGGCCACGCCGCCGAGGGAGTCGCCGACCTTCCCGGCCGCCTTGATCTCGGCGATCATCGCTTCCTCGAGTCCCGGGTCGAAACAGCGCACCGAGCTGGCGTCGACCGCGTGGATGTCCGATGGTCGTGGCCGCGGACTGTCAGGACCGGTCGCCGCCTCGCCCAGGCGCACGATGTGACTGACGATCGAGACCCCGAGGTGGGTCAGCAGGAGCCGGGCCAGGGTCCCCGCCGCCACGCGGGCCGCCGTCTCCCGGGCCGAGGCGCGCTCGAGGACGTCGCGGGCGTCGTCGAATCCGTACTTGAGCATGCCGGGCAGGTCGGCATGGCCGGGTCGGGGCTGGGTCAGTCGCTTGGAAGGGGCGCCGGGGTCGGGCGACATCTCCTCGGTCCACTTGGGCCATTCGCTGTTGGCGATCTCGATGGCGACCGGCGACCCGAGGGTCCTGCCGTGGCGGATGCCGGCGAGCAACGTGATCTCGTCGGCCTCGAAGCGCATGCGTGGGCCGCGCCCGTAACCGAGGCGGCGGCGAGCCAGCTCATCGCCGATGTCAGAGGACTCGACGGGGAGGCCGGCCGGTAGGCCCTCGACGATGACGACCAGGGCCCGGCCATGGGATTCCCCAGCGGTCAGGAAGCGCAGCACGGAGCAACGCTACCGGACGGCTGAGGCCCGACCGTGCCCCTGAGCAGGGACGCCGAGCATTCCTGCCAATGTCCCGGCCGTGCCGGGCCGGGGGTGTGCGTCAGGAGTAGAAGGGGTTCTCGCCGCTGCCGTGGTCGGTGACGTCGAGCACCTTGGTCAGCTCCGACACTTCTTCGAGCAGCGTCGTCTCGATGCCCTGGCGCAGGGTCATCTGCGACATGGCGCATCCCTGGCAACCCCCGGACAGGCGCACGTAGGCCGTCCCGTCCTCGTCGTTGATCGCCACCAGGTCGGCCCGGCCCCCGTGGCTGGCGATGGAGGGGTTCACCGCCTGCTCCAGCACGGACCGCACACGCTGGGCCAATGGCCCTTCGATGCCCTTGGCCAGGACTTCGGGCGGCACGCCCGGCGAGGCCTCCTCGGGAGTGGGCGTGTTCGGGTTCACCAGGACGAGGCCGCCGCCGCCCTCCTCCGACCACTCGAGCTTGGCGCCGCGCAGCCGGTCGACGCTGGCCGCAGGCACGATCACCGTCAGGTCGTCGACCGCGTGACGGGCGTCCGCCGCATCGGCGTCCGACCCGGACTGGAAGAAGAGGTCGTAGACGAACGATCCGTCCTGAACACCACGGACCTCGAGCCACAGGGCCAGCGTGCTGGGGTCGGGCTCCTGCTCGATGGCCTCCTTCACGACGCGGTACGCCTCGGGCGTCAGCGTCACGACGGGGGTGGTGGTCTGGAGATCTTCTGCGGTCGTTGCCATGGAACAAGTCTACGGGCTGGGCCCTCACCGTCCCCACACCCTTTGGGGAGGGTGTGCATCCCCCGGCGCCGGCCTGTGCGGCGACCGTCGGGGCGTCCGCCCTATGGAGGGCCTGGGCGGGGCGCCGGCGGTGACGCCTGGCGGAAGGAGCGCAGGTGTTGGCGCCGGCCGGAAGGGCCCGAGTGGTGGCACCGGTCGGAAGGGCGCGGACGCTGCAAAGGCATCCGGTTCGGCCCGCAGGGCCTTCACGGGCATGTCACGCAGCCCGTTCAGGCGAGTGTGGGACCAACTCGCGTCGTGGAAGGCGAGACCACTGCCTGCCACGACGCGGTGGAGCGGCGAACATGCAAAAGAACTCGACGCGCGCGTTGTATCGTCCTCGCAGTGGCGCACCTCCCAATAGATCCGCACGAATGGTTGTCCTTCGAAGACGAGGACGAAGAGCGAACGTGGGTTTTCGATGCCACCTTCCTCACCAGTAATTGGACCTGCATTTTCGGGAACGGCTGCCAAGGAGTTCTGACGGGTCCGGCCCCCGAACTGGTGCAGGGTTGCTGCAGCTACGGCGCGCACCTGGTGGACAAGAAGGATGCGCGTCGAGTGGAGAAAGCGGCAGCGACGCTCACGCCCGAGGAATGGCAGAACCACGGCCGCAAGAAGAACGTGATCGAGGTCAACAAGCACGGTGAGACCGTGACCAAGTTGCTGGGCGATGCATGCATCTTCTTGAACAGCCCTGATTTCCCCGCTGGACCCGGATGTGCGTTCCACATCGCAGCGGCCCGGCGCGGCGTCAACTTCATGACGCTGAAGCCCGAGGTCTGTTGGCAGCTCCCCCTGCGCCGTGAGGACCAGGTCGACGACGAGGATGGACACGTGACCTCGGTCGTTCGTCAGTGGGACCGGCGACACTGGGGAAAGGGGGGACGAGAATTCCACTGGTGGTGCACGGAGTCTCCGGAGGCATTCGTCGGGACCAAGCCGGTCTACGAGGAGATGGAGGCCGAGCTCACCGAGATGGTGGGCGCCAAGGTGTACGGGCAGATGGTCTCGCTGCTCGGAGAACGTCAGGAGCTCCGTCGCAAGGGTGTGCCCCTTCCGCATCCCGCCGTGCGAGTGCGCACCGACAACGGAGCCGGCGCTCCTGTCCACGAGGTGAACCCGGTCACCTGATCTGGAATGCGGCGACCACGGTTGCCGCGTCCGTTCCGACTCTCGAAGCCGACCTCAGGACCTCAAGTACTAAGCCGACCTCGGGACCTCAGGACCTCAAGTACTAAGCCGACCTCGGGACTTCAGGTCCTCTGAGCCGAACTCGGGACCTCAGACGGCGTCGAAGCTCCTCTCCGGGCCGTCAGTCGTTGAGCGGGTCGTCGTCCGAGGGAGTCGTCGTCGGGATGGAACCGAGGATGCGGTCGTACTTGTCCTCTTCGGCCAGGCACCACGATGCGTGGACGTCGTCGGGCTCAGCTCCACACTCGATGCACCGCCCGCTCGACTCTGTCGACGATCGCTTCAGGCTGCGCGCTTCTTCGAAGCGGCGATGGCGTCCCTTTTTCACGAGAACTCCTTGTCACACCCGGTCCGCGCTCCACGCGTCCCGCCCCACGGCCGGACCGATTGGTCCCGTCGGCCGTTTCGACAGTGTAGTGGCTGCGGGTCACAGTCCCCCCCTGATGCAGGTCAGAGACCTGATCCTTCCGTGGATCGTCATCGGACTCGTCTGCGTCCGGGCCCGCGACGCCGGGTCCGAACTCGGGAGCACGGCGCCCGAGCCCGCAGTGGAGGGAGGACTCGGGGCGGCCCAGTCGACCATCTACGCTGACGGGCGTGGCGAGCGCATTCGACCCCGACGAGATGGTGGCTCGGTTCCGTCAGCGGGCGAAGGCGGTCCGCGAGCGCGGGATGCCGCCGATCGAAGGTCCGGAGCGGGCACGCTGGCGTGAGCAGGCCCAACGTGACTTCTCGGACTTCGCCATGATCGGTGATGCCCAGGTGGAATTGGTCGACGGGATCCTCACCCTGCGGGTCGACCTGCGGCCCAAGAGCGACGCCAATGGCCCCGAGGGAACGTCGGCTTAACCGCCATAGTGCATGCGGGTGTCCTCCATCCGGAGGACCTCGGTCCCGGACGGGTCGCCTCCGACGTCGGTGACCTCGCCGATGCACAGGACATGGCTTCCGAGGTCGTCGACGTTCGTCAGCCGGCACGCCACGTAACCCGCCGCGCTGGCCAGGACGGGCAGCCGGGACGCCCCCACCTCGACCACCGGGTGTCCACTCATGGAGACTGCCGTCCCGTCCGAAGCGAACTCGACCTCGGTCACCGGCTTCACGAAGCGCCGGACGACGTCCCTGTCGGCCCGAGCCAGGATCGAGAGGGAGAACGCGCCACTCGCGCGGACCAACTGGGTCGTGACCGACTCGTGCTCGAGCGCCACCGCGACCAGCTTGGGCTCCATGGAGACCTGGACCACCAGGTTCGCCGTCATCAGGTTGATCCGCTCGTCACCTCTGGACCCGACCAAGTACAGCCCAGTGGTCAGTCCCCAGAGGACCCGGCGGCGATGGCGATCGAACTCGTCTGCAACCTCCGCTGCTTTGCCCGACACTTCGTCCTCACCGCTGCCGCGCGGCCCCGTCATCCGAAGATCCCGCCGATACCCGAGTTGCCGGTGTTGCCCGACGTGGTCGTGGTGACGGGCGCGTGGCCGTCGATGGCGCGGATGCGCTGGACAACCTCTCCGTAGAGCGCATCGGCTCGGATCCCGTCGCGCAGTGCCGTCGTCAGGAGCTTCTCGTTGGTTGCCCCGCTGTAGCAGTCGTTGCCGGCCGTTCCCTCGAGTCCGTAGGCCTTCGTGAGCAGATCGGTCACGGTCGGGTCGGGTGAGGGCAGTGAGCTGTTGGCCATCTCGGCGTCGTTGATCATCGTGCTGCACGCGGCGTGCAGGGCGCCGGACCCGTTGTGCACCACCTTTGGAATGCGCGCGTTGTCGGCCACGAGGGTTGCAATGCCCTCACCGAAACTGGTCCCGTCGACCCACACGGACATCCGGTGCGCAGCCGAGCCCTGCTGATCCGCTCCGGCGCACGAGGTGAGGAGGAGTGCCGAGGAGAGCACGACCAGCAACAGCGCAACAGGCGTGATCCGGGAGCGCCGGCCCCCGATCATCTGGCCCGGACGAGCCGACCCTCGACCAGAGAGGGCGAGCTCACGAGGCCCGGACGATGTGGACGGTCCGCGGACCCTTGCGCAACACGATGTAGCGGTCGTGCAGGAGGTCGGCCTGGTCCAGCATGCGGCCGGCATCGCTCTCCTTGACGTTGTTGACGTAGACGCCGCCCTGCTCGATGGTGCGCCGGGCGTCGCCGCGCGACTTGGCCAGTCCGGTCCGGGCCAGCAGGTCCACCAGGCCGAGCGTGCCGCTGAGCACGTCGGAGCGGGGCACGTCGGTCGAAGGCGCCTCGTCGGTCACCGCCAACAGCATCTCCTCGCTGAGTCCCGCGATCTGCTCGCTGAACAATGCGCCGGACGCCTCCTCGCACTTGGCGACCTCGGACTGGCCGTGCACCATCGCCACGACGGCGGCGGCCAGCGCCTTCTGGGCCTGGCGGCGTTGTGGGTGCGTCGCCGTCTCCGAGTCCAGTCGGAGGATCTCGTCGTGATCCAAAAAGGTGAAGAACCGCAAGAGCTCGCCGACCTGTTCGTCCGCGCTGTTGACGAAGAACTGGTACATGGCGAAGGGACTGGTCCGTGTGGGATCGAGCCAGACGGTGCCCGATTCCGTCTTGCCATACTTGGTGCCGTCGGGTTTGAGGACGAGCGGCGTGGTGAGCCCGTAGGCCTCGTCGCCGCACACCTTGCGTATGAGATCGACTCCCATGGTGATGTTGCCCCACTGATCGCTGCCCCCGATCTGCAGGTCGCAGCCGTGGTCGACGTGGAGGCGCAGGAAGTCGTAGGCCTGGAGCAGCATGTAGCTGAACTCGGTGTAGCTGATGCCCTGGTCGGGCCGTTCGAAGCGCGTCTTCACCGACTCCTTGGCCACCATCTGGTTGATGGTGAAGTGCTTCCCGACGTCCCGCAGGAACTCGAGGGTCGACAGGTCCTTGAGCCAGTCGGCGTTGTTGAGCAGGAGGGCCCGGTCCAGATCGAGGAACTGGCCCAACTGGGGGCGGATGCCCTCGATGTAGGTCTCGATCGTCTCGAGGGTGAGGAGCTGGCGCTCGTCCTGCTTGCCCCCCGGGTCGCCGATCATCCCGGTCCCACCGCCGGCGAGCGAGATGGGCCGGTGGCCGGCCTCCTGGAAGCGGCGCAGCGTGCAGAGCTGGAGGAGGCTGCCGACGTGGAGGCTGTCGGCGCTCGGGTCGAAGCCGGCGTAGAGCGTGATCGCGCTCGTGGGGTCGTCGAGCCGCTTGGGCAGGTCGACGTCGGTCACCTGGTGGATCAGGCCGCGGAAGGCGAGGTCCTCCGAGAGCGTGGGCATGCCTTTGATGCTGCCATACGCAGGTAGGTTGATCGGGCGCATGGGGTACGGCTCGGGGATTTCGGGATCGATCTTCGACGGTGGCCGTCCGGGGTCACTGCCTCCGTTGCCCATGGAGGGCTCCCTGCCACCGGATCTGCAGGGGACGCTGATTCGGGTGGGACCCCGGCGTGCCGATGCGAGCCGCGGCGCGGGCCGGGCGGCCGCGGGCAGCCACGGCGAGGGCGAGCGCGGGGGTGGGGGCGACGGCGGGGGCGACGGCGGAGGCGACGGCGAGGGCGATCCCTCGCCGGGCGCGCTGCACGCCATCGAGCTCCGTGACGGCAAGGCGGTGTCCTATCTCGAGGTCGCTTCCGCCGCCGACGCGGGCGTGTTCTGGCATGCAGGCGCGGTGCTGGCCCTGCCCGAGACGGGTCTCCCCTCTCGCTACAGCCGGTTGCTCGAGCCACAGGAGTTCGGCGGCGGCCTGACCGTGCCGATCGCCTCGCACGTCCACCGAGTGGCGTCCGACGGGTCGCGGATCCTGTTCTCGGTCGACGATGGACGCTCGGCCGGGACTGGCCACAGCGGTGGCGGTGGTGGCGGTGGCGGTGGGCTCGGCTTCGACGAGGAGACCGAGACCTGGCTGCGCATCGGCGAATGGGACGCCTCCGGTGCGCTGCGCACCGCTCAGGCCGTGCAGCTCGAGCGGGCGACGTGGCAGCACGACATCGGCGTGACGGCGGGGCACGTGATCTTCATCGAGTCGCCGACCCGGCGTCTGGGGGACGGGGGCGGAGGCGACGGAGGCGGTGCATCCCGGGCCGAACCAGTTCCCTATGGCTGGATC
The DNA here is from genome assembly GCA_963754445.1 of uncultured Acidimicrobiaceae bacterium. GTDB lineage: Bacteria > Actinomycetota > Acidimicrobiia > Acidimicrobiales > RAAP-2 > Bog-473. Next base: position 1,551,311 of record CAVWFT010000001.1, read on the forward strand.
CCGGGAGCCCAAGGATGGGTGGGCGTCGTGCCCCGTGGTGGAAACGGATCTGCCGTCCGATGGTTCTCCGTCGACCCGTGTCTGGTCACCCATGTGCTGGGGGCCTGGGAGGTGCCGGGCAACCCGGTTCGTCGGTCGCCACACCCGGACCGCGCTCGCCGTCGTGGGGTCGACGGCGGGGACGTCGCTGGCGACGACACAGAGTTCGTCCTCTTGGTGTGTCGCTACGAGGCGCCCGAACCCGGGCAACCGGTCGACCTGGCCGCCTCGGTGCTGGGGCCGGCCGGGATCGGTCAGACACCCATCGGAGGCAGCCTGGCCGTCCTCGAACGATGGCATCTGAGCGGTGAGCGGCTCGAGCGAACGGTGATCGACGAGCAGAGGATCGAGTACCCCCGCCTGGATCCGCGATGTGAGGGACAGCCCTTCCGATACGGCTACGCCGTGGAGCTCGCGTGGAGCGATACCCGCTCCGTCGACCCGATCGGGCTGACGAAGGTGGACCTCGATCGTGATCACGTGTCGTCCTGGAATCCGGGCCCGGGTCGACGACCGAGCGAGCCGATCTTCGTCCGGGCGGAAGACGGGCACAACGACGAAGAGGGATGGTTGCTCTCGATCGTGGACGATCCGGACCGTGGGGCGAGCGACCTCTACGTGCTCGACGCGTCGTCCTTCGGGCGACGGGCGCCCGAGGCGGTCATCCACCTGCCCCAACGACTGCCCTTCCGCAGCCACGGGGAATGGGTACCGGCGGATCGGTATCGCTGAGGGTCCCGCTCCTTCGGGACATCGAGCGCGATCGTGACAACGCCACCCGACGAGCGACCGTTCATGTGCATGGCACCTTCGAGCGAGCGGAACGGGCCCCGGCCCGACACGGTCTCCAGAAGCACCGAGGCCCTCGTGGCCAGCGTGAATCAACATCATCGAGCGATCTCGGCTCATCAGAGCCAGTTGCTCGACGCCGTGGCCAAGCTCGACCGGCGCAAGGCGTGGAGGGTCGACGGCAGCGGGTCGATGGTGGCCTGGCTCGTCCTTCGCTGTGGCGTCTCGGCCAGCACGGCCCGGGACTGGGTGACTGCGGCCGGCAAGCTGCACAACCTGCCCAAGATCTCCGACGCGCTCTCCCAGGGAAAGTTGTCGTTCGACCAGGTCAAGCCCCTGGTCGAGGTGGCCAAACCCGAGACCGACGCCCAGCTGGCGGAGGAGGCCACGCACTGGTCGGCCAAGCAGGTGCGAGAGCTGGCCATCGCGTCGCGCAGCCAGTCCGACCTCCAGGCCACCGGGACGTACGCCCGGCGGTTCCTTCGCTTCGACGACCGGCGGCGCAGCCTGACCGGCGTCCTGCCGGCGGACCACTACGCCATGGTCAAGCGGGCCCTGGTCGATCGGGCCAGCCGACGGGTGGGTGACCGGAAACCGTTCGACCAGCGCATGGCTGACGCCCTCGTCGCCGTCTGCAAGGACGGCGGGCCCCACGGAGGCGACGAGGGCAACGGGCGGGCCGGCGGGATGCGCCGCAACCGCCCGACCGTGGTCGTGCACGCAGACATGACCTTCCTGGCCGGCGGCGAGGGTGGGGCCGAGCTCGACGTGATCGGTCCACTTTCCGCCGAAGTGGCGCGCCGACTGGCCTGTGACGCGAAGGTCCTCGTGTCGGCGGACGGGCCCGACGGCCAGGCCATGAATCTCGGCCGCACCCGGCGCGACCCGACGGATGCCCAACGCATCGCCATCCGGCGCCGCGACAAGGGGTGCAGGTTCCCCGGATGCGGCAACGTCGAGTTCACGGATGCCCATCACGTGCGTCACTGGATCGACGGTGGACTGACCAACCTGGACAATCTGGCCGAGCTGTGCGACCAGCACCATCGAGCGGTGCACGAGCTCGGGTGGAAGATGTCCGGTGATGCCAATGTGGAGCTGACGTTCTGCAGTCCGACCGGCCGGATCAGTCGGTCGACCCCCTCACCCGCCTTCACCCGAGCGCGGCAGCGACCGCCTGATTGAGCGACTCGTGGAGGGCGACGTTCTCCGTACGCCCTGGCACATGCACATGGACCAGGGTTGGTCCTTCCTGTCCCGGGACGTGTCCCGATCCCGATCCCGACAGTGCGATCTCGAGCTCGTCGAGCGTCGTGACCTCGCGCACGTCGAGTCCGAAGCCGCGCGCAACTGACGCGACCGTCGTGGTGGGTGGCGTACCGAAGAGCTGCTCGAACGCGCCCCGCTCGACCGCCTGGGCTTGAGGCAGAAACGAGAAGATCCCTCCCCCGTGGTTGTCGACCACCACGAAGACGCAGGGGACTCGGGGCATGTTGACCAGCCCGGACACGTCGTGCAGGAAGGCGAGATCGCCCAGGAGGGCGATGGTGTTCGTCCGCCCTCCGTTCGACGCCGCCACGCCGAGCGCCGTCGACACCACCCCGTCGATGCCGTTGGCCCCGCGGTTGGCGAGGACCCGTGGGGGTTCGTCGTGGACGGACGCGTACCACTCGAGATCCCTGATCGGCATGGAGGCCGACACCACGACGGTGGCTCCGCTCGCCGCGGCGTGGGCCTGGACCGCTCGCGCCACCTGCGGCTCGTTGAGCGCGTCGCCCAGCCTGTCCACGAGGGCACCCTGCGCCGCCTTCTCCATGGAGCGCCACCGGTCGAGCCAGCTGGCGTCGGGTGGCTGCGTCGGCGTCGGTGTCGACACCGACTCGAGGGCCGCAGCCAGCCATGCGTTGGTGTCGACATGATGGAACTCGGTGACGCTCCGCGAGGGGTCGGTCCACCGCCACCACGGATCGACCGCGATCACCCGAGCCCCTTCGTCGGCGGCGCGTGCCACGTACTCGGCCAACGCCTTGGACAGCCAGCGGTCGCCGAGGAGCACCACGGTCTGCGGGAGGGGCACGGCGGTCCGGACGATGGCATCGGCGGCGGCGATCGAGCCGGGCACGCGGCACCCCGAACGAGGATCGGCCAGGACCGGCCAGCGGAGACGTTCGCCGAGCGCGGAGACGAGGTCCCGGTCCGGGGCCGCGAGGGCGTGGCCACCGACGATCAGGAGGCCCCGACCCGAGAGTGGCTCCGCCTCCGACGGACCCGTATGGCCGACCACGGGGAGCGGGCGCTGCCGACCGTCGTCGCTCCCGGCAGACGGCTCCCGCCGTCCGGGCAGCGGGCCGGGCGCTCCGACCAGGGGCTCACGGAAGGCCAGGTTGAGGTGGACGGGCCCGGGTCCCCTCGGTCCGGTCAGCGCCTCGGCAAAGGCCCGCCGGGCCAGCGGTCGCCACACGGAGGCCTGATCCTCGCTCGGCACGCCGGGATTGACCGACCACCGGGTGGCCGACCCGAAGAGCCCCACCTGCTCGATCGTCTGCGGTGCTCCCGTGTCGAGGAGTTCGGGCGGGCGGTCGGCCGTGCACACCAACAGTGGGACGTGGGCGTGGTGGGCCTCCACCACTGCGGGGTGCAGTTCGGCGCCGGCCGTACCGCTGGTGACGCAGATCACGACGGGACGCCCGCTCGCCATGGCCAGGCCGAGAGCGAAGAAGGCGCCACTGCGTTCGTCGAGTCGTACGTGCGTGGTCAGGCGTTCGGCCAACGCCAGAGCAAGCGGCGTCGAGCGCGAACCGGGGCAGATCACCGCGTCGGTCACCCCGCACCGAACCCATTCGTCGGCGAGAGTGGCGCTGAAGGTTGCTTGTACGCTCACTCGGCGTGGGCCTCCACGTCGAAGTGCGCGGCAACGGTCCACCACTGGTGGTGCTCCACGGTTTCACCCAGACGGGGCGACTCTGGGGCCGTTTCGGCCAATCCCTCGAACGCGACCACACCCTGGTGGCGGTCGACCTTCCCGGGCACGGAGATTCGGACACCGTGCGGGCCGACCTTCCCGGCACGGCCTCGATGGTGGCCACGGCGGCCCGCGCCCGCGTGGGCGACGGGCCTTGCGATCTGCTCGGCTACTCGTTGGGGGCGCGGGTGGCGCTCCACGTCGCGCTCGGCTCGGAACTCGCCCTCGGTCGTGTGGTGTTGATCGGCGTGACCGCAGGGATCGAGGACGGTGCGCTGCGGGCGCGCCGTCGAGCGGCCGACGACACCATGGCCGCGCAGCTCGAAGCCTCTGGCGACGTCGGATCGTTCCTCGACCGCTGGCTCGGAGGGCCGATGTTCGACCGCCTGGCGGAGACCGCCGACCGGGCCGAACGGTTGCGCAACGGTGCGCCGGGCCTCGCCGCCAGCCTGCGTTTGTGCGGCACCGGCACCCAGGAGCCGATGTGGGACCGGCTGGGCGGACTGTCCCATCCGGTCTTGGCCCTGGCCGGAGCGGACGACGTGCGCTTCGCCACTCACGCGCTGCGGCTGGCCCGCGAGGCACCACATGCCGTTGCCTCGCTCGTCCCGGGCGCCGGGCACGCCGCCCACCTGGCCCAGCCCGAGCTGACGGCACAACTGGTCGGTCACTGGTTCCGCGCCGGCCAACCGAACTGACGGGGAGTCACAGGAGCGGTCATAGGAGCGGTCACAGGAGCGGTCACAGGAGCAGGCCGATGGTCAAGAGCAGGCCCCCGACCATCTGGAGCCGTGCCGTGCTTCCGAGCATGGGGAGCAGTTCCCTCCCCTGCCGCTCCCCGAGCGCCAGCCGAACCGGGAGGATGGCCAGCGGCAAGGCCACCAGGGCGAGGAGCGACCAGATCCTGTAGTGAGCCAGGATGCCGATGCCCACCGCCACACCCATCAGGGTTCCGGTGTAGAGGAACCCCGCCCGTCGACGTCCGAGCCGGACGGCCAACGTCTTCTTGCCCGACTCCGTGTCGGTCGCGATGTCGCGCAAATTGTTGGCCTGGAGCAGCGCTGCCGCCAGGAGCCCGACGGGAACCCCGGCCCAGAGGGCGAAGGCCCAATTGTACGAATAGGCGAAGGCGTGGGAACCGATCTCGATGGCGAGAGGCGCATGCTGCACGTAGGCGGAGCCCGCCGTGGCCACCAACCCGAAGAACACGAAGACGAACACCTCACCGAATCCGAGGTAGCCGTAGGGCCGGGGTCCGCCGGTGTAGGCCCATCCGGCCACCCCGCAGAGCAGTCCGAGTGGGATGAACCACCAGGTCACCCTCGCGGCCAGGATGAACCCGGCCACGCCGGCGACGGCGAAGGAGGCCAACGCGGCCACCTTGACCTGGTGCACCGTGGCCAGCCGGCCGGCCACCAACCGCACTGGGCCGACGCGGTGCTCGTCGGTGCCCCGCACACCGTCGGCGTAGTCGTTCACGTAGTTGGTCCCGATCTGGATTCCCAACGCCACGATGAGGGCCAAGAGCGCGTTGAGCCAATTCAGCTCGCGCACGAAGGAGGTGCACACAGCGCTGTGGCAGGAACTGCTCAACTGGGGGGTGGTGAGGACGAACCGGCCGCTCGACTGATAGCCGACAGCGGTACCCACGGCGACCGGGACGACGGCCGCAGGAAGTGTGCGCGGGCGCGCGCCGGCCACCCACAGCTTCAACGGTGGATTCACGGACGCCGCGGGAAGCGGGAGAAGTCGGGCGCCCGGTGCTCCACGAACGCGTTGCGCCCTTCCTGGCCTTCCTCGGTCATGTAGAAGAGCATCGTGGCGTCGCCGGCCAGCTGCTGCACTCCGGCCAGCCCGTCGTCGGCGGCGTTCATCCCCGCCTTGATCATGCGAAGCGCAATCGGCGACAAGGTCAGCATCTGGCGACACCAGGCGACGGTCTCCTTCTCGAGGTCGTCGAGTGGGACCACGGCGTTGACCAGACCCCAGTCGAGGGCCTGCTCGGCGTCGTACTGGCGGCAGAGGAACCACACCTCCTTCGCCCGCTTTAAACCGATGGTCCGGGCCAGGATGGACGACCCGTAACCACCGTCGAAGCTACCGACCTTCGGGCCCGTCTGGCCGAAGCGCGCGTTGTCGGCGGCGATGGAGAGGTCACAGACCAGATGCAGGATGTGGCCTCCGCCGATGGCGTACCCGGCGATCATGGCGACGATCGGCTTGGGGATCCGGCGCATCAGGATCTGGAGGTCGAGGACGTTGAGCCGACCGATGCCCCGCTCGGCCACCGAGTCGTCGCCGATGTAGCCGTCGTCCCCGCGGATCTTCTGGTCGCCGCCCGAGCAGAACGCGTCGGGACCCTCACCACACAGGACGATGACACCGACGTCCGGATCGTCGCGGGCCATGGTGAAGGCTTCGGTGAGCTCGAAGAGCGTCTGGGGACGGAAGGCGTTCCTGCGCTCCGGGCGACAGATCGTCAGCTTCGCAATGCCCTCTGCCACTTCGTAGCGGATGTCCTTGAAGGCACCCCGCTCCTGCCACTCGGGCTGGGGCAACGAGCGAAGGTCGTCGAGGGGATCATGGGGTTTGCCTGTGACCACGGTCTGCACGGCGACCTACGCTACTGGCCGGTGCCTGAACTCGTCGCACTCGACCTGCCTGGTGGGATGGGGTTTGTCGACGCCCTCCGCGCAATTTGGGATACGGGAGACGCCGCCGCCCCGCTGGACCCACGGCTTCCGGCCGCGGCCAAGACAGCCATGCTCGACGCGTTGCGCCCCACCCGCATCGTCGGCTCCGATGGTGCGCAGCGCCTGCTCCACGACGGCATCGGGGTCGATGACGGCGACGCGCTCGTGGTCGCGACATCGGGTACCTCGGGGCAGCCGAAGGGCGTCGTCCTCACCTATGAATCGATCCAGGCCTCTGCTCGGGCGACCTCACGGAGGCTCGGCATCGATCCGGCGCGGCACACGTGGCTCGCCTGCCTGCCGCTCGCGCACATCGGCGGACTCTCAGTGGTCACCCGGGCGGTGCTGACCGACACGCCGCTCCTGGTCATGCCTGGCTTCGACGCCGACGCCGTGGAGGAGGCGGGCCGTTCGGGAGCGGTGAGCCACGTGTCCTTGGTGACCACAGCCCTCCTCCGACTCGACCCCGGCGTGTTCGAGTGCGTGCTCTTGGGGGGAAGCAAGCCTCCGACCGTGGTCCCGCCGAACGCCGTCACCACGTACGGGATGACCGAGACGGGTTCAGGGGTCGTCTACGACGGAACGTCCCTCGAAGGGGTCGAGGTCGCCATCGACCTGGGCGACGGCGCCTTCGGGCGTCCCGGAGACGGCCTGGAAGGAGAGATCCTCCTTCGGGCCCCCATGCTGTTCCGCTGCTACCGGGACGGTGCGACCGGCCGAGTGACCGGTCCCGACGGCGAGACGACCTGGTTCGCCACCGGCGACGGCGGAGTGGTCCAGGGCGACGGTCGACTGAGCGTCTCGGGGCGCCTGGCCGATGTCATCACGACGGGTGCGGAGAAGGTCTGGCCCGACAGCGTCGAACGGGCGCTGAGCGCCCACCCGAAGGTGGCCGAGGTCGCCGTCTGGAAACGTGCCGACGCCGAGTGGGGTGAAAGGGTCGTGGCCTGGGTCGTGCCCACCGACGAGGTGCCTTCGCTCGAGGAGCTTCGAACGATCGTCGCCGAGGCGATCGCGCCGTGGGCGGCGCCGAAGGAGCTGGTGATCGTCGACGATCTGCCCCGCACGGCCGCCGGCAAGATCAGGCGCCGCGCCCTCGAGACCTACGAGCCCTGATCCCCCTCGGCGGTCCCAGTCGTCCCGCCGGTGCCGGTCGAGCCGGCGCGACTGCACGCCGCGCTCGAGTCCCGCCAGCTTGTCCGGGTTGGAAACGACCCTGACGGCCACGATCACGCCGTCGAGGATGTCGAGAACGAGCGCCGAGACCACGGCTCCGTCGGCGACGAACACCGTCGCCGGTTGGCCGTTGAGCACGATCGCCTGCGGGAGACCGTGGACCTTCTTCGCCACGTTCATCAAGAACCTGGAGCTGCGACGGGGCCCGACCACCGGACGCATCGCCGCCCGGACCTTGCCACCCCCGTCCGTCCAGACCACGACGTCGTCCGACAACATGCCCAGCAGGCCCGAGAGGTCGCCCGTGGCACAGGCCACCAGGAAACGATCGGTCAGCTCGCGGCCGTGTCGGAGGTCGGCGTCGAAGCGCTGGCGTCGCAGTTCGATGCGTTGGCGTGCCCGAGCGGCCAGCTGTCGACACGCCGGGGCAGTTCGGCCCAGTGATCGCGACACCTCGTCGAACGTATAGCCGAAGATGTCGTGCAGCAGGTAGGCCGCCCGTTCGAGCGGCGTCAGTTCCTCGAGCAGGACCAAGAACGCCAAGGAGAGCGAATCGGCCTGCTCGACCGCCGCGGTCTCGTCGACCACGACCGGTTCGGGCAACCACGGCCCGGCATAGGTCTCACGCTGGGCATGCGCGGACTCGAGCTGATCGATGCAGAGTCGGGTCACGACGGTGACCAAGTAAGCCCGGACCGAGCGGACCGGCTCGTCCCCCCGGTCCACCCACCTGATCGAAGCCTCCTGCACGACGTCCTCTGCGTCGGCCGCGCTTCCCAGCATCCGATAGGCGATGCCGAAGAGCAGCGACCGCCACTCCTCGAACGTGGCCGCTTCGGCCTGCGCGTCACGCAACGGCGCTGCCGCGTGTCGTCGACCCGTCCGCGAGCGAGGGAGGCACCTCGCAGGACTCGGAGAATCCCTGACTCCTCAGTCCCAGGCCGGCGTTGAAGCGTGACCGATAGTTCTCCAAGGCCACCCAGGCGGCCAGCTCGACGATCTCGGCGTCGCTGAAATGGGTGCGCAGGCGAGCGGCCAGTTCGTCGGGCACCTCGGCCGGCGTCATGGATGCAGTCTCTGCGTATTCGAGCACCGCCCGCTCCCGAGCGTCGTAGATGTCACTCTGGCGCCACTGCCCCGTGGACCGGACCTTGGCGGGATCGATCCCTCCGTTCATTCCCTCGTAGTATGCGTAGTCGATGCACCACGAGCAGCCGATCGTGGCTGCGGCCATCTGAATCGCCAACCAACGCAGGGTGGGGTCGAGCTTCTTCCACCCGAGCTGGGCGGCCGTCTCGACGGTTCCCATGGCGACCATGACCCCGGCATGGTGGGCAGCCGCCTCGGTCGGTTCGACCAGACGCCCGAAACGGCGCCTCGTATAGCGATAGGCAAGTCGGTTGACGACGCCTGTGGGCTCATCGTTCAGCGGGACGTGGGCCATGTCTCGTGCCACCTTTCTGCTTTGTGCTGCCTTCACCCTCCAAGACGGGACAGGACGCGAGAGTGTGACAAACCCCTAGCCAACGCCTCCTGAGGGGCGGGTGATCGTCCCCCCGTCGACGACAAAGGTTTGGCCCGTGACCCACGACGCCGCGTCCGAGGCCAAGAAGAGGGCTGCCGTCGCCACGTCGTCGGGTACCCCGAGCCGGCCCAACGGAATGTGTCCGGCCATGCGCTCCTCACCGGGGCCCTCCCACAGCGCGGAGGCCAACTTCGTCTTGACCAGGCCGGGAGCCAGCGCGTTCACCCGGACATCGGGCGCCAGTTCGAAGGCGAGCTGCCTGGTGATGTGGAGGACCGCGGCCTTGGTCACGTTGTACCAGCCGATATTCGGTTCCACGCCCAGTCCTCCGATGGAGGAGACGTTGAGGACGGAACCCCGCAACCCCGCCTTCACGGCGGCCGCCGTCCAGACCAGGACCGAGAGCTGGTTCACCTCGAAGGTCTTCTGGGCCCGGACGAGGTCGATATCGATCATCGGTCCGAAATAGGGATTGGTTCCGGCGTTGTTCACCAAGATGTCGATGCTGCCGAAGCGTTTCACCGTCTCCGCCACGGTCGCCGTGGCGTCGTCGGGGTGACCGACGTGAGCGGCGGTCCATGCGATTCTGTCCGCAGGCGTTCCGGCGGCGACCAGGCCGTCCACCGCCTCGGCCAAATCCGCCGCGGTGCGGGAACTGATCATGACATTGGCACCTGCCTGGGCGAACCGGCTGGCGATCCCGAGGCCGATACCGCGACTGCCGCCGGTGATCAGTGCCGTCTTGTGCAACAGGTCGAGCTCCATTCCGTGAGCCTTGCATGGCCAGACCCGGCGACGGCATTCCCCGGGATCGCCGTAGCATCGGCGACGTGAATCACCTGGCCGACGAGACCAGCCCGTACCTGCGCCAGCACGCCGACAACCCGGTGGAGTGGTATCCGTGGGGTGACGCCGCTCGCGAGCGGGCCACAGCCGAGGACAAGCCGATCTTCCTCTCCATCGGCTATGCGTCGTGCCACTGGTGCCACGTGATGGCCCACGAGAGCTTCGAGGACCCCGCCACGGCCGCCGACCTGGCCAAATGGTTCGTCTCGGTGAAGGTGGACCGCGAGGAGCGACCGGACCTCGACGCGGTGTACATGGCGGCCACCCAGGCTCTGACCGGTTCTGGCGGATGGCCGATGTCGGTGTTCTGCACACCCGACGGACGGCCCTTCTATGCCGGGACGTACTTCCCGCCCGAAGAACGGCACGGCATGCCGTCCTTCCGGCGCGTCGTCGAGGCGCTGGGCGAGGCCTGGGTCAACGATCGGGCCCAGGTCCTGGCGCAGGCCGACGCCTTGGCCGAGGCCGTCCGCAAGGAAATGCGCCTGGCCGAGACGCTGGCCGACGAGCACGCGGAATCGGGAGTCGTCGTCCCCGCCGGGACCGGCGACCTGGACCCCGACGAGCTGCGCCGGCGCGTCGTGGACGGACTTCGGTCGGGGTTCGACCCCCAATGGGGCGGATTCGGTCCCGCGCCGAAGTTCCCCCGTCCGACCCTGGTGGAGCTCGGCCTGCTCGAGTCCCGCCGCCCCGGGCCGGAGGCGGCTCAGGCTGAGGTGATGGCCCATCGGACGCTTGACGCCATGGCGGCGGGCGGCATCTACGACCACGTGGTGGGCGGATTCTGCCGCTACTCCACGGACGCCACCTGGCTGGTTCCGCACTTCGAGAAGATGCTCACCGATCAGGCCCTCCTGGCCCGGGCCTACCTGCATGCCTGGCAGATCACGGGAAAGGAGGACTACCTGGGCGTGGTCGCCGAGACCCTCGACTTCGTCCTGCGCGATCTCTCCACCCCCGAGGGTGCCCTGTTCTCGTCCTTTGATGCGGACGCCGGAGGGGTCGAGGGCGCGCATGCGACGTTCACCCTCGAGGAGCTCACCGGGATTCTGCCCCCGCACCTCGTTGGACCGGCGGCGGAGTGGTACGGAATCACCGCACGGGGGAACTGGGAGGGCCGGTCCATTCCGGTGCGACCGGTCGGGGCTCCCCTGGCGAGGCCCGACGAGATCGAAGAGGCGAGGGCGCTCCTGGCCGCCGCGCGCGCGACGCGTGTCCAACCGGCTCGGGACGAGAAGGTCCTGACCGAGTGGAACGCCATGGCGGCGGCCACGCTGGCCGAAGTCGCTTCCGCAACCGGTCGGGCGGAGTATGGCGTCCGCGCCGAGGAGATCGGCGACTTCCTCTGGACCTCCATGTTTGTCGGCGGCCGACTCATGCGCAGCTGGCAGGGTGGCCGGGCTCGCCACCTGGCCGTTGCCGCCGATCAGGCCTGGCTCGTGGAAGCCTGCGTGCGCCTGTCCGAGTGGTCCGGCCGGGCGCTGTGGCGGGAGAGGGCTCAGCAGGCGGCCAGCCAGTTGCTCGATCTCTTCTTCGACGAGGAGTCCGGTGGATTCTTCTCCACGGGACGCGACGCCGAAGCCCTCCTGGTCAGGCCCAAGGAATTCCTCGACGGCGCCCTCCCCTCGACCAACTCCGTCGCGGTCATGGCGCTCCTGCGGGTCGACGGCCTCGCCGACGATCCACGTATCGCCACGGCGATTGGACGGACGCTCGAGCTGGCCCGCCCGCTCCTGGAAGGCCATCCCGGCGCCACGCCCGACCTGGTGGCCGCGTTGCCGTTGTGGAACCGACGCCACGAGATCGTCGTCACGGGAGACCGTCCCGACCTTTTGGCCGAGATCCGTCGACACTGGATGCCCAGCGCCGTCGTGGCCTGGGGGGAACCGGACCAGGGACCGCTCTTCGTGGACCGACCCAGCGAGCCGGGCCTGGCATTTGTCTGCCGAGCCCGGTCCTGTCAACTGCCAGCGGCCGATGTCTCATCTCTTGCAGTGCAATTGCAGGATGTAGGGGTATGAACGAAGAGGATCCGACCGATCCCGGTCCGGGCTCACGGCCCGACCAAGTCGATGACGAAGCGTCGGGTGACGGGGTCGGGACCACGCGGAGTCGGACTCGCACCGTGCGACGCGACGAGTCGACCCCGACGGATCCGGCACGCCTCCTCCGACGCTCCGCTCGGCGCAAGGAGTGGATTCCGACCAGTGCGGGATCCACCCTCCACCTGCTCGTCCTCTCGTCGACACGGGAGGACACGACGGTCGTGGATCTGGCGACACGCACGGTCATGCGGGTGCGGGTGCCCTGGCCCGAGGACCACGACCCCGACATCGCGACTTTCGACGTCGTGGAGGTGACCCTGGCCGCCGACCCGGAGAGGGACGACCTGGCCCAACCCGAGGCGACCACCGTGGAGGGACTGCCTCGCCACGTGGGGACGCTTCGGGGACGGCAGCTGCGCAAGCTGCTCCAGCGGATGGTGGCGTCCCCCGACGGTCCCCTCCTGGGTTTTCCGGGACCGTCCGCTCCCTATTGGGAGTTCAGGGGCTTTCGGCCCTCCGTCGCACTGATCGAGCCCACCCGGAGCCCACAGCTGATCCGCCGTCGGGCCGACGGCTCCACCTGGGTCCGTTTCGGGTGGGATCGCGACGACGTGTGGCTCCCGGTGGAGGACCGTGCGGCGGCTCGCGCCCTCGATGCCGCCCGACGGGAACGACTGAGCGGCAAGAGCCTGTCCACCGCACTGGGTTTCGAGCCGCAGTACCTCCTGGTGACGGTCAGCCCGCCCCGAGACGGCCACTGCTACAAGGTGTGTGCTGCGGTGCTCCCACGAGGCTGAGCCTCGAACTGAGAGAACCTGGCGGCGAACCGAGAGAACGAGGCGTTCGCCTCAGCGCCCGAGCTTGCCCCCGGCGAGATCCTCGGCCATCGCCCAGCCGAAGGCGACCAACCGGTCGCCCTTGTCGGCGTCGAAACCCGAGAAGTGCTGTTCAACGCCATCGGGGATCTTCACCTTGGCGGCGAAGAAGTCCAGACCGCCGGCCACGGAACCGTCGCCCTTGAGCACGAACGTCCTGTCGTCGAGCCGGCTTTCGCAGCCGAACCGCTTCGAGAGCCGACGGGCCCACGCGCGTTCCTCTCCCGAGGACTTGTGGTCCGGGAAGGGCACGACGTCCTGGAGACCGGAGAATGCACGAAATCCCTCCGGTGAGAGCAACCGGGTACCGAGAAGCACGTCCTCGTCGGGGAAGGCCAGGAGGGCTCGGCGGTACTGGTCCGCCATGATCCCCTTGAGGGCCGCCTCGGCGCGTGACGTCCGGTCCACCAATGCGAGCCCGACGAGCAGCGACGGCGTACCGCCGATGCGCTCGAGGGTGCAAAACGAATAGCCCCGGAGTTTGTTGCCTTCTCTGGCCTGGGTGATCAGGACCCAGGATTCCCGCTCCTTGGAGAGGAATCCGATGTCGTAGCCCGGCGGACGCTCGGCACAGAGATCCGCCATTTCGACAAGCTCAGCGTCGCTGAGCGCAGTGCAATCTTTGGTGCTCACTACGATCGGCATGGGGTCCAGTCTACTGGCTTCGCTTGTGACGTTCCCAACCGGAGCCAGCAGGGAACGGCCGCGATCGGGCCGAAACGGATCGTCCTTCCCCAGCTCAGGGTCGGTTTCTGACGTCCGCGTCAGAAAGTTTCACGACAGCACGGCGGTCTGCCCCAGAAGCCGTTTGAGCTCCCCCACGAGTCCGTTCTTGCAGTCGACGTTGAATTCGGGCGGCAGCCGCAGCACCTTTTCACCGACGTGGAGCATGACCGGGGATGGCCCGGGATGCCCACTGAGGACCTCCTTGAGGCCCTCCACCCGCCGATCCGTCAGGACGCCGAGGGGAAGCTTGATGTGGAGGTCGGACTGGCCCCGATCGAGCATGGGGCGAGACACCTCCATGCACACGATCTTCGGCTCGTCCTCTCGGGTGTCCAAGCGGCCCTTCACCACGACGATCGAGTCGTTTTCGATCAGTGCGCCGTATTCCGCCATCGTCCTCGGAAAGACGAAGACCTCCATCGCCGCCTGCAGGTCTTCGAGCACGAACCGGGCCATGAGGTCGCCCTTCTTCGTATAGCTGCGGCGCAGGTCGGTGACCACACCGCCGACCGAGCGCACCGGAGCCCGGTCCCCCGCGGCCGGGTCCTCCTCACGCATGTCGGCGAGGGACGAGTCGGTGTGCCGGGCCAAGGCCGCCTCGTAGCCCATCAGCGGATGGTCGCTCACGTAGAGCCCGAGCATCTCCTTCTCGAAGGCCAGCCGCTGCGCCTTGTCGAATTCCGAATCCGGAATTGCCACCTTCACTCCGCCCCAGGCGGGGTCGGTCTGGTCCTCCTCGAGCGCAGCGAAGAGGGTGGTGATCCCGAAATCCTGCTCCTTGCGGCGCTCGAGCGACCGGTCGACCACTGCTTCGAGCACCAGGCACAGTCCCTGGCGCGGATGGCCCAAGGAGTCGAACGCGCCCGCCTTGACCAACGACTCCATGGTGCGCTTGTTCAGGACGACCGGATCGACCCGGGAGCAGAAGTCGAAGATGTCCTCGAAGTCGCCGTTGGCCTGGCGCTCGGCGACGATGCGTTCGACCAGGCTCTCTCCGACGTTGCGGACGGCGGCCAGGCCGAAGACGATCGCCTTGCGGGGAGCCGCGACGACGACCGGCTCGGAGGATTCGTCCTCGAGGCCCTCAGACGGCTCGGGCTCATCGGGCGAGGGTGCATCGGGGCCCGACGCCGTCGTCGGACGCTCGGGTGCGAATTCGGCCACGGACAGGTTGACGTCCGGCACCAAGACGTCGATGCCCATGCTGCGGCACTCCGCCAGATAGACGGCGGTCTTGTCCTTGTTGTCCTTCACCGACGTGAGCAGCGCCGACATGTACTCGACCGGATAATGCGCCTTGAGCCAGGCCGTCTGGTAGGCCACCAAGCCGTAGCCATAGGAGTGCGATTTGTTGAATGCGTAGTCCGCGAACGGCTCGATGATGTCGAAGAGCTGGGTGCCGAGTTGTTCCCCGTAGCCCTCGGTCACACAGCCGGCGACGAATTTCTCGCGTTCCGCCGCAATCAGGGCACGGATCTTCTTTCCGCACGCCTTGCGCAGGTTGTCCGCTTCCTCGAGTGAGTAGCCGGCGAACTTCTGGGCCACCCGCATCACGGACTCCTGGTACAGCATGAGGCCGTAGGTGTCCTTGAGGATCGGCTCGATGTCCGGATGCAGATACGTGAGTTCCTTGCGGCCGTTCTTGAGCTCCGGATAGTCGCGGTGCATGTTGGCTGCCATGGGCCCGGGCCGGTAGAGGGCCACCAGGGCGGCGACGTCGTCGAAACTGGTCGGCGCCAGCGCCCGCAAGGTCTGACGCATGGCGCCACCCTCGAGCTGGAAAACGCCGACCGATTCGGCGCGTCGGAGCATCTCCAACGTCGGCGCATCGTCCAGGTCCACGTTGTCGATGTCCGGACGTTCGCCCGTGGCGACCTCGATGAGGTCCAACGCCCGCTCGATCACCGAGAGGTTCCGCAGGCCCAGGAAGTCCATCTTCAGCAGGCCGAGCTCCTCCACCCCGTGCATCTCGTACTGGGTGACGATCGGCGCGTTCTCCGGATCGCCACCGGCGTCGGGCTTGCGCTGGATCGGGAGGTAGTCGGTCAGGGGATCCCGGGAGATGACGACCGCCGCGGCATGGATCCCGTCTTGGCGCCGCAACCCCTCGAGCCCGAGCGCAACGTCGATGACCTCTTTCGCCTCCGGATCCGTCTCGTGCATCATGCGCAGGTCGCCCGCGGTCGCGTAGCCGTCCTCGAAGCCCTCGATCTTCGTCAGGCAGGCGCGCAGTGGCGTGTCGCGCCCCATGATCAGCGGAGGCATGGCCTTGGCGATCTTGTCGCCGACGATGTAGGGCTTCCCGAGCACGCGTGACGCATCTCGCACGGCGGCCCGTGCCTTGATCGTCGAGAAGGTGATGATCTGGGCAACGCGGTCGTTGCCGTACTTCTCCGCCGCGTAGCGCATGACGTCGGCTCGGTAGCGCTCGTCGAAGTCCATATCGATGTCGGGCATCTGCTTGCGGCCCGGATTCAAGAAGCGTTCGAAGAGCAGGTCGTACCGGATCGGGTCGAGATCGACGATCCGCAGGCAGTAGGCCACGCAACAGCCCGCCGCGGAACCTCGCCCCGGTCCGACGCGGATCCCCGATTCCCGAGCGAAACGGATGAGGTCCCACACCACGAGGAAGTAGGCCGGAAAACCCATGTCCCCGATGACGTTGAGCTCGAACTCGAGGCGTTCGAGGACGTTGGCGGGGAGTGGATCTCCGTAGCGCTCCTTGGCCCCCTCGAAAGCGAGATGCCGCAGATAGGCCTGCGCACGTTCCTCGTAGGTCGAGCCGGTGAACCGATCGGGTACGGGAAACTCGGGCAGGCTCGGCTTACCCAACTCGATCTGCACGTCTGCCCGCTCCGCGATGAGCAGCGTGTTGTCACACGATTCGGGATAGTCACGGAAGAGGTGGCGCATCTCGGACGCGGACTTCAGGTAGTGCTCTGTTCCCTCGAATTTGAATCGGTTCGTATCCGAGAGGAGCGCGCCGGTCTGGACGCAGAGGAGCGCGTCGTGGGCGACCGCATCGTGGCGGTGGGTGTAGTGGCTGTCGTTCGTGGCGAGGAGGGGGGCGCCGATCTGCTGTGCGATCTCGATGAGCTGCGGGTTTGTCCGATGCTGGTCGGCGATGCCGTGATCCTGAATCTCGACGAAGAGGCTGTCCTTGCCGAAGATGTCCTGCAGTCGGGCGGCCCGACGTTTCGCCCCCTCGAAATCACCCGCCAACAACGCCTGGAGGACGACGCCACCGAGGCAACCGGTCGTGGCGATGAGACCCTCGTGGTGACGCTCCAGCAACTCCCAGTCGAGGCGCGGCTTGTAGTAGTAGCCCTCGAGGTAGGCGGCCGACGAGAGCTTCATGAGGTTCCGGTAGCCCTCGACGGTCTCGGCCAACAACGTCAGGTGGTAGTAGAGCTTCTGCCCACCCTCGACGTCCCCACCCGTGTCGTCGACCCGTCCCCGCCGAACCGGTCGCTCATGGCGCGACTCGCCCGCCATGTACGCCTCCGTCCCGATGATGGGCACGATGTCGTGGGCTCGGCACGCCTTGTAGAAGTCCAGGACTCCGTACATGTTCCCGTGATCGGTGATCCCGAGCGCGGGCTGCCCGTCCTCGGCCGCCGCGACGACGAGGTCTTTGACCCGAGCGGCTCCGTCCAGCATGGAGAACTCGGTGTGGGTGTGCAGATGCGTAAACGACCGCTCCGACACCGGCCCTCCTTTCGCCACGTTCGAACTTACACCGGTGTGGTTCCCCCGGGGCCCAGCAATCTATCTCGCTGGTTGGCCGCGAAGAACCACCGATCCGGCGACCTTGTCATGAAGGGTCTGCCGCTTCTTGTCCCAGAGAGGGAACAGCATGTCCAGGAGCCAGACCACGATCAGGGCGATGCTCAAGAGCTCCAAGGCGCGCAGAATTCCCTCGAATACCGCCCGGACACCGGCCCGTCCGTAGCCGAGCCGCTGGAACGTGCCGTCCCGCACCGCCCGCACGCCGACGGCCATCATGCCAACCGTCTGCCCCCGGCGGGATCCGCACAGAACGGTGCCGTAGACCACGTAGGCGAGGCCTGCGACGAGGAAGGGGAGCAGAGAGATGCTCCGTCGCCGGTCGGTGCCCCTCTTCATCGTGAAGTGGACCTCCAAGGTGTGGCTGTGTCGCATCACCAGGACCAGCAGAACCGTGAAGGCCGCGAAGATCAAGAAATCGACGAGGTATCCGAGCAATCGAATGCCCCATGTGGCGTATGCGGGACCGGCCGCCCCGGACGTCGGGGGTGGAGGCGGGGCGCTCGGGAACGGACCGGGCCCACCCGGGTAGCGAGGCGTGCCCACCGGTGGGGGCGGTGGAGGCGGTGGTTGGTAGGTGGTCCACGTCGGGGGCGGCGCCGGGTCCCCGACTCCGGCAGGACCGTGCGCGTGATGTCGGGCCGCTTGCTCCGGGTCAGCTCGGTCGATGACCCCACCCGAGTCGCTGGCCGCCTCATGGCCCCTGGCCGGCTCACCACCGATCGTCGACCAACCGGACGAATCCTCCGTCCGTCCCACGTCGCTCGGAACCGCTCCGGCATCGACCCCACTCGTGTCGATCGAACCCGAATCACCCCAGCCGGAATCACTCCATCCCGAGTCGCTGGAGCCAGAGTCGTTCGAGCCAGAGTCGCTCGACCCCGAATCACCGGAGCCAGAGTCGCTCGAACCTGCGTCCATTCCGTCACTCACCAGCAGCAACGTCCCAGGTGAGTCCGGCGTGCATTACAGATGGTGGCAACGGCTCTTACAGGTAGGCCCCGGTGCGCCCCGACTCGCCGGCTGAGGGCAGTCCACGCTGGCGCATCTCCTCGAGCTGGGCCCGCGCCGCCATCTGCTGCGACATCAACGTGGCCTGGATGCCGTGGAAGAGCCCCTCGAGCCAGCCGACCAACTGGGCCTGGGCGATTCGGAGCTCGGCTTCGCTCGGTGCCTCGTCGCCGAACGGTGGCGTCATGCGCTCGAGTTCGGCCACCAAGTCCGGGGAAAGTCCTTCTGAGAGGTCGTGGATCGACTGCTCGTAGATCTCCCGCAGCCGCACTCGGCTCTTCTCGTCCAGGGGTGCGGCACGTACCTCGTCGAGGAGTGTCTTCACCATCGAGCCGATACGGAGAACCTTCGCCGGTTCGCTGATCGACTCGGTCTGCGCCTGTTCCTCCTCGGGGAACTCGGCCGCCGCCAACACCTCATCGGGTGCCACCGCGGGCCCGGTTCCATCGCTCGTCGCGACGTCGTCGCTCTCGTCCGCCATCAGTGACCCGGCACCATTCGAACCACCCTCGTCCCTCGCTCGATGTTCTCGCCGTCATTCTGCCCGACGCCCCTCCGGGTCCAGGCCGACCGACCTCGACCGAGGCGGCACGAGTCCGGACGGGTCACGACTTCGACCAGCCTAAGAGCGGAATGAGCATCTCGTCGGCCGTGAGCGAGCCGTGGCGAGCCTTGAGCCGTAGCTCCCCGGTGTCGGCGGGGTCCAAGAAAGCCGTGGCTTCGAAGGGCACGAGGGCCACGTCTCCCAGCCGAGACGAGACCGAGGGGGAAGGGACGCCTCCGAGCCAACCCTGGTCGACGATCTCTTCCTTCGTTCGGACCCACGCGATGTCGCCGTAGAGGTCACGAGCCGTTGCGGCGAGGTCGTCGAGCGCACCGGGACGGGCGTGAAGCCACCGGAATCGTCCCTCGCCGCTGATCAGGCTGACCCCACTCATGATGTCGCCACCCAGGACTTCGACCGAGCCGCCGACCTCCACCTGCCCATGATCGGCGGTCACCACCAGCGCGGCGCCCGAAGGCAGCACTTCCAGGACGTCACCGACCAGTCGATCGACCGTGCGCAGTTCGTCGTCGTAGTACGCACCGAGTCCCTGGGCGTGGGCGATCTTGTCGATGCCCTCGTAGTAGGCGTAGACGAAAGGCGCCCCGGACGCCGTCAGTTGACGGACCGAGGTCACGACGCCAGCAGGGGTGTGCCAACGATGGAGGTCGACTTCACCCAGGTGCGCCGCCGTGAATCCGGTCGGCCCGTAGTCGTACCGCGTGACCACCGGGACGGCCCCGGCAGACCCGGGAAACGAGGGACAGGGCTGGAACTGCTGGGCCGGAACGTCCATGCGGGCGTCCCTTCCCCGGATCGACCACTGGAGGACGTTGAAGACGTCCCCGTCGAGTGCCACCCGATAGCCGACGACGCCGTGTTCGGCCGGGGCCCTGCCGGTGACGAGCGTGGTCAGCGCGCAGGCCGTGGTGCTCGGAGCAACGGAGGTGATGCAACTTCCCCGGGCGGCGGAGAGGACCGGGGCGAGGTGCGTCCGGGTCTTCAGCTGCTCGGCGCCCAAGCCGTCGATGACCAGGAGGACGATCTGTCGAGCCTCGGAGATCTCGCTGGGGACCCAGTCCGGAAGGGGGGATCCCTTCGGGTCACCGATGTGCGCCAGCAACGCCGGCACCACTCCTTCGAGGCAGGCGCCGCCGAAGTCGGGCAGGATCGGCTCGACCGCGCCCGTCCGCACCTTCTCCACACTCGGAGCGACCGCACCGTCATTCACGGGGGCCCACCCTACGACCCGCGGAACCCCTGAACGTGGCTCTGGACCGGTAGGATCGATCCACGTGAGGGTCTCGACACGGGGTGATTACGCCAGCCGGGCGTTGCTCTCCCTCGCCCTGCACGGAGCGGAGACGCCGACATCGGTGCGCGACATCGCCGAGCGGACCGGCCTGCCACAGCCCTATCTGGAGCAGATTCTGCTCGCCCTCAAAGGTGCCGGCCTCGTCCGCTCGAAGCGCGGCGTCGGCGGCGGATACGTCCTGGCGCGACCCCCAGAGGACATCTCGCTCGACCAGATCGTCTCGGCCGTCGACGGACCGATCGCCGCGGGCGATTTCGGCGAACCGCACGCCAATGGAGCCTGTGATCACGAGGGTCAATGCGTCCTCCTGGCCGTGTGGGCCGATGTAGGGGACACCATCCGGACCCACCTGCAGTCCTACAGCCTGGCCGACATGGTGGACCGCGCTCGAGGAAACGTCGCCCCAGCACCCGTGTGACCAGCTCGGACACGGGTGGGTGGAGTTCCGGCCCCCCGGCGTCGGAACTCCAGCGGCGGACTGCACGCCGTCAGAACAGCGGGTAGGACACCAGATTCCATATGCGGATCACGGGGAATTCGTGCTCGGCGTCCAACACGCAGACAGCGCCCGCATCGAGCACGAAGAGACGACCCGCGGCGGGTGGCAGGGCCAGCCAGCGCGCCGCCAGCACCCTGAGGAAGTGCCCGTGGGCCACGATCAGGGTGTCGCCCTCCACGGAGCGGGCTCGTTCGATTGCTCGGTCTGCCCTTCGGCCCACCTGAGCCGCCGTTTCACCGTCCGGGACGCCGTCGTTCCACAGGTTCCAATCCGGTCGGGTCCGACGGATCTCGGCCGTGGTCACGCCTTCGTACGCGCCGTAGTCCCACTCCATCAGGTCAGGATCGAGTTCGCCGTCGAAACCGGCCAGGGCGCAGGTTTCGGCGGCCCGCTTGAGTGGGCTGGTCAGGACCTGGGCGAACCCTGTGAATCCAAAGCTCCGAATGACCTCACCCGCGGCCTGGGCCCCCTGCCGGCCCTCGTCGAGCAGGGGAATGTCCGTCCGCCCCGTGTGTTGACCACTCAGAGACCATTCGGTGGCCCCGTGTCTGAGAAGGACCAGTCGGGAGGGCATGCCGTAGGTCACCACGGCCCGGAAAGGGGCGCAACTCCAGGGAACACCCCCCTGGAATGATCGGGGCTCATCCGCTGTTGTAACGATCGGATTCAGGTTGATCCTGGCCCACACCGGGAACGTATGACTAGAGAGCGAGCGAAAGAACGTCTGGAGCGAAGATGAAGAGCGCGGTGAGCACGTCGGACACATTGGGACTGATGTTGCGTGACCTCGACCAGTTCCCCATGCCCGACCACGAGCAGCAGGTCGAGTTGGCCAAGCGAGTCGTGGCAGGTGACGATGCGGCGCGCAAGCAGATGGTCGCAGCCAATCTGCGGCTCGTGGTCCACTGGGCACGGCGTTACCAGGATCGAGGCGTCGACATGGCCGACCTCGTCCAGGAGGGCACCTTTGGCCTCATGCGGGCCGTGGACAAGTTCGACTGGGAGCGAGGATTTCGGTTCTCGACCTATGCCACGTGGTGGATCCGCCAGGCCCTCCAACGGGCGGTGCAGCAGCACGGGCGCACCATTCGCATCCCCCTGGAAGTGGGCGAACAGATCCAACGGCTGGAGCTCACGAAGGCGGAGCTCGCCACGACCCTGGGACGGGCCCCGACTGAAGCGGAGCTCTACGAGGCAACCGGCATGACCGCTGACGAGCGCGAGTCGCTCGAAGACGTGGCCAGGGTCACGGCTTCGTTGGACCAGCCGGCCGCCCTGGAGTCGTCGACGACGCTCGGCGACCTGGTCGCGCCCGACGACTCGGACTTCGTGGGTGACGTCGAGCAGACCATGGTCTACGACCGGGTCCGGGACGCCGTCGAGCGGCTTCCCGACCTGCAGCGAGACGTGCTGAGGCTTCGCTTCGGATTCGACGGTGATTCGCCGGCCTCGCTGCAGTCGACGGCAGAGCGACTGGGTGTGGGTGTGCGTCGGGTGCGCCGGGCGGAGGAAGAGGCTCTGGCCGCGCTCTACACGGACACCGACGTCATCGGCATCCACGAAGCGGCGTAACCGTCAAGCGTTGAGATAGGAGTTCAGATCGTCGGGCAGCGGCGATCTGAACTCCAACCGCGCCCCGTCACGTGGATGCGTGAACGCCAAGCGGAAGGCGTGGAGAAAGAACCGACCAGAGCCGAGCCGCTTGTCCGCCGTTCCATAACGGGCGTCGCCGACCACGGGGTGGCCGATCGCCGCCATGTGGACCCGGATCTGGTGGGTACGCCCTGTGTGCAACGCCAGCTCGAGGAGCGTGGTCGGTTCCGATCCATCCTCTGAGGGTCGCCGCTCCCTGACCGTATAGGCCGTGCGAGCGGCCTTGCCCGACGCAGTCACGGCCATCTTCGTGGGCGTGCGAACGGATCGACCGATCGGCGCCTCGACTTCCCCCTGGTCTTCGGCCACCTCGCCTTGCACGAGGGCCAGATACCGACGCTCCATCGTCCGGTTGGCCAGTTGATCGACCAGCGCAGCGAAGCTCTCGGCAGTACGGGCCACCGCCAGCAGGCCCGAGGTTCCTTTGTCCAGCCGATGGACGATGCCGGGCCGGTCAGGCGGGCACACCCCCTCGGTCACCAGGTCGGCGAGATCAGGAAAACGGGACAACAGTCCCCCGACCAGCGTCCCGCTGTCGTGACCAGCACCCGGGTGGACCACCAAACCGGCCGGCTTGTCCACCACGGCCACGTCGGCGTCGGCGTGCACGACCTCGAAGGCGATGCCCGCCTCAGGGGTGACGCCGGGATCGCTCTCGGGGAGGAGATGGATGGTGAGCGCACTCCCCTGTCGCAAGACGTCCTTGCCGCTCGACACCGGCACCCCGTCGACGGAGACATTGCCCATGGCGATGAGGCCGGTTGCCGCCGAGCGGGAGACGTTCGCCACCATGGCCACGCCCCGGTCCACCCGGATGCCCGCCATCAGGGCAGGAACGTCTGTGGTGATCACCTCGTCCTGGGGCAGATCCGGATCGCCCGGCCCTGGCCCGCTCACGGCGCATCCGCCCCGTTTGCCGCCTCCGGCACCTGGAGGCCGTCCACCGTGGCGTTCTGAGCCGACTCGGGCCGTCCGAAGAGCAGGCAGGCGATCACGATGACCACCCCGATCGTGACGCAGGCATCCGCCAGGTTGAAGGTGGGCCAGTAGTCCAAGGTGATGAAGTCGGGGACCCGTCCACCGTGGCTGCCGAAGACCCGCTCGACCAGGTTTCCGAGGGCCCCCCCGAGGACCAGTCCCCCGCCGACGGCAAGCGGCACGGTACGCACTCGCGACACGACGACGCCAAGGACGAGAACACCCACACAGAGGAGCACGGTGACCGCAACGGCTCGCCCGCTGAAGAGGCTGAAGGCGAAGCCCGAGTTGAAGGTGAGCGCAAACCCGAACGGCCCCCAGGCGTGGCTGACCTCATGGATGTGGTCGAGAGCGAGCCACGTGGTCACGAGATCGGCGGCCACCACGATGGCCGCAATGGCGAACGCCAGAACCCGGATCCGGGTCAGCGACGCGACAGGCCCCCGCTCTTGCAGGCCACACAGAGACGGGCGTACGGAAGGGCACGCAAACGCGGCTTGGGAATGGGCTGGAAGCACCGCTCGCAGTACCCATACGTCTTGTCGGTGATGCGCACGAGGGCGTAGTCGATCTCCTCCACGGCGATCGAGGCCTGGCCCGAAAGGGCCAAATTGCGCTCGCGGTCGACGGTGACCGTGCCGCCCTCACCGGACTCCTCGTCGAACTGCACGTCGCCCGGCTCCCGCTCGAGCGCGAGCGAGTCCGCCTCCGCTCGCAGCGATGTCGCCTGCTCCTGGTAGATGCCCCGCTCTTCGAGCAGGAGCTCACCGACCTCTTCGAGGAACTTCGTGTCCTTGGCGTAAGGCCCGGTCTTCGGACGCACCGGAGCGGGTGGCTTGGGTTTCGGCGTGAAGGTCGTGCGGGCGGGCGCAGCAGCGCCGTTCGCCACCGCCACCGTGGGCGTCTTCTTCGAGGCGGCGGCCTTCTCTGCGGTCGCCTTCTCGGCCGGGGCTTTCTTGGCCGGAGCTGCGGCCGCAGCGCCCGTGGCCGTGGCCGTGGCCTTCTTGGCGGCCGGCGCGGCCTTCTTGGCGGCAGGGGCCGCTTTGCTGGGAGCCGGAGCAGCCTTCTTCGCAGCGGCCGGTGCCTTCTTGGCAGGCGCCGTCGCGGCCTTCTTCGTGGCCGTGCTGCTGGCCTTTTTCGCCGTGGGCACGGCCTTCTTGGTCGTGCTGGCTGCCTTCTTCACCACAGGGACTGCCTTCTTTTTCGAGGGATCGGGACGCTTTGTCGCTCCTGCAACCTTGGAGGAGCCGGATTTCTTCCCGCTGGCCACAGATACTGTCGACGAGCTCTTACGCGACCCCGACACCCCCTTGACCGGGGTGTTCTTCCTCGCTGGGGTCATGCCGCCCTCCTTCGAACCACGCGAGATGGCCGGTGTCCCCGACCGCGACCGCGCCGAGGGAGCGGGTGACGATACAGGAACGTATCGGGAGGGGCAATACCGGACCGTACCGGGAGTCCTCGTCCCGGAGGGGGAGGCTGCTCTAGATCGCCGCTCCAGGGGCGCTCTGCAGGTTCAGGGTGGGCGGGCCGTCTTCCGCCCCGACCTCGGCGTGGGCCCCCATCGACTCGGAGCCCAATCCCCCACCATCGATCGCAGCCTGTGGCGTCGCCAGCGCGGGCGACTTGGGACGAACGCCCATGAGCGAATTGGCCGGCTGCACGTTCTCGTCGACCCACTTGAGGATGTCGCTCAGTGCGCCCCGCAGGCGATTGCGCTCCGATTCGAGGTGACGCGCCATGCTCTCGACGTCCGTGGCCAACTCCGTCCGCGTCGATTCGAGGCGTGCGACCTCGTCACGCAGCTTCTTGTTCGACTCGGCCTGCATCTGCGCCGCCGTCGCCTCGGCCGCCGCGATGGACGCGCGGGCGGTCTCTTCGGCCTGGGAGACGATCGCCGCCGCCTCCGCCTCGCTCTCCCGCTTCGTCTGGTCGACGAACTTCTGGGCCAGCAGGAGGGTGCGCTGCAGCGTCTCGTCGGTCAGGGCGGGATCGCTCGGCGCCGCCGCGACGGGCGCCGCCTCGGCAGGCTCGGCCGGGGCCGGGGCCGCCCGCTTCTCGCGCTCGAGCTGCGCGATGCGATCGCTGGCCTGGCGCAGCCGTTCGTTCAGCTGGCGGACGTGCTCCTGCAGGCCTTCGGCCTCCTGGGCGGCCCTGTCCAGGTATTCGTCCACTTCATCGACGTTGTAGCCCTTGAGACCAAGGCGGAATTCGACGGTCCGCAAGGTGTCGAGGATCGAAGCGGGAGCTTGGGAATTGTCCATGACCTTCAAGCTTACCTATCCAATCCTGGGGTACCAGGCATCGGTTCTTCAGCCCTTCAGGACCGGTATCAGGACGATCTCCGCAACCAGCACGACGACGAGAAAGGACAGGTCAAGACCCCCGACGGGCCGAATGATCTGGCGCACCGGGCGGAGCACCGGTTCCACTGCTCGTGAAAGGAAGTACTGGACACGGGCTAGCGTCGTGCCGGGCTGGATGCGGAACCAACTCAGGAGCGCGTAGGGGATCATCACGAGCCAGATATAGGCCTCGATGAGCCAGGCGAGAAGCTGGAAAAGATTCACCAACCAGTGAGGGTACTGGGGTTACTCGCGCCCGAAGCCGCGGTCGGCCAATCGCTGCCGTTCCTCGTCGGAAACCTTCACATTGGTGGGTGCCAGCAAGAACACCTGGTCGGCCACCTTTTCCATCTCGCCGCTGAGGGCATAGGTCACGCCGCTGCAGAAATCGATCATCCGGCGCTGCAGATCTCGGTCGGCCATCTGCAGGTTCACGATGACCGGACGGTTGTCCTTGAGCCGGTCCGCGATCTCCTTGGCGTCGCCGAAGCGCGACGGAGCCACGACGTGGACCTTGGCCGAGGGGTTGATGAGGGGTGCCGGCGAGGGCGAGGGCGTGAGCGTCGAATCGACGGGCATGGCCCGGACCGGGGTCGGCCGGGGCGCCACATTGCTCTGTGAGACCTTCGGCTGGGCCGGCACGGCGGACTCCCGGGGAATGGTCCTGACCCGGCTCATCCCTCCGCTGAACTCTTCGCTCTGCTCGTATTCGGCGGGGCGCGGCTCGACCCGGTTGCTGGTCGCGGCCGAGAATCCCCGCGGCGCGCGGTCCTCGAGGTCGTCGTACTCGTCGTACTCGTCATCGAGCAGGCCGAGATACACCATGGTCTTTTTCATGAACGAGGGTGACATACCTTCTCCTGTTCTGGCACAGCGTAGTGCCTGCTCGCCAGGGGGACAGGGAGCCAGGACACCGCCTCTACGCTGGACCTGCACTCGTTCGGGGTGTCCGCTCACCGAAGAGGGCTCGCCCGATCCGGACCATGGTCGAACCCGCCGCCACCGCCGCCTCCAGGTCCTCGCTCATGCCCATCGAGCGCTCCTCGAGACCCAGGTCATCGGCCAGACGCCGGACGACCTCGAAATTCGCCTGCGCCCTTCCCGGCGCCGCCACGGTCATGAGACCCCGAACGGCCAGGCCGAGCGACCTCAGGTCCGCGACCAGCGCCGGAACACCGGTTGGCGGGCATCCGTTGCGTCCGGGCAGTCCCGTGTCGTCCACCTGCACCAGCACGGCCGCCCCGGGGGAGAACTGGGCGATCCGGGCGCCCTCGACCTCGCGGGCCACGCTTTGCCAGAGACCCACGTGTCCGGCCAGGCCCGGCACCTTGTTGCGTTGGATGGAGCCCAAGAAGTGCCATGTCGGAGCGCCGGTGCCGTCCGGCCGAGCGGATACGGCAGCCGCCTTTTCGAGGAGCTCCGATGCGTAATTCTCCCCCACGTCTAAGAGCCCGGCCCCGAGCGCAGACTCCACGGCCCACGGGCCGAACCCCTTGGTCACGGCAATGATGCGGAGCTCGAGCGGGTCTCCCCCGGCGCGCTCGACGCGCGCCCGGACCGCTGCCAGCCTGGCTGCGACCTCGTCGCTAGCGGAGGAAGGAGGGGACGTCGAAATCGTCGTCGCCGATGTCGAACTCCTCGTCGTCCGAGCCGGTGGCATCGGCGAAGATGTCGACCGGCTCGGGCGTGTCGAAGATCGACGCCACACGGTCGGCCGACTTGGCAGGGGCGGTGCCTTCTTCCCAGCGCTCGAAGCCGGCTGCGATCACCGTGACCCGCACCTCGTCACCCATGGTGTCGTCGATCACGGCGCCGAAGATGATGTTCGCGTCCGGATGTGCCACCGAGTGGATGATCTCCGCCGCCTCGTTGACCTCGAACAGACCGAGATCGGACCCGCCGGCGATGTTGAGCAAGATGCCCCGAGCGCCCTCGATCGATGCTTCGAGAAGGGGCGACGTGATCGCGGCGCGAGCTGCGTTGGCCGCCCGTCCTTCGCCGATCGACGAGCCGATGCCCATGATGGCCGTCCCCGCGTTGATCATGACCATCTTGACGTCGGCGAAGTCGGTGTTGATCAGGCCCGGAACGGTGATGAGATCGGTGATGCCTCGCACGCCCTGCACCAACACCTCGTCGGCCATCTTGAAGGCGTTGAGCATGCTCGTCTTGTCGTTCGAGGCGGTCAGCAACCGGTCGTTCGGGATGACGATCAGCGTGTCGACCTTTTCCTTGAGGGTCTGGATGCCCTTCTCGGCCTGCATCGCCCGACGGCGCCCCTCGAAGGTGAACGGTCGGGTGACCACCCCGATGGTCAGCGCACCGGCGTTCTTGGCGATCTCGGCCACCACTGGTGCAGCCCCGGTACCGGTGCCCCCACCCTCCCCGGCCGTGATGAAGACCATGTCGGAACCCTGTAACGCTTCCTCGATGTCCGCCCGGTGTTCCTCGGCAGCCTGCCGTCCGACTTCGGGGTCACTGCCGGCGCCGAGTCCACGGGTGAGCTGGCGCCCGATATCGAGCTTGAGGTCGGCGTCGCTCATCAGGAGGGCCTGTGCATCGGTGTTGGCGGCGATGAACTCGACGTTGCGCAACCCCGAGTCGATCATCCGATTCACGGCGTTGACGCCACCTCCGCCGACCCCAACCACCTTGATCACTGCCAGGTAGTTCCCCTGGGATGGCACGGTCGTCATGAACTCCCTCGTCTCCGGGTCGATCGCCGACCGATCGCTCGCTGTGTGTTTCCGCCCAGCGCTGCCGGGAGCGTGAGGCCAGCGACCAATCCCTGAACCTTTTGGGAAGGTTGAAGTTCACAGTACGGCAACGTGGCCCCACCATACGGGGGGTGTTCGGGCAGGTCAAGCATCCTGCGTCACCCTGGCGTCACGGTCGGCGCGTCCGGGACACTCACGTCTATGACGTCGCCAACATGGAGGGTTGCACCGGCGAGGATGGACGAGACGTCCTCGTACTTTGCCGTCAGTTGGGTGGGCGTTCCGATGTCCACGGCGATGGGCGTCGTCATCGAGAGCTGAACCCAGCCACCCGGCTCGACCGTCACCTCCGTCACTTGGGCGGAAAAAGAGGCGGGCAGGGTCGTCGCCACTTTGAGCCCGACCTGGTCCTTGGCCGAAAGCACCGTCCCGACCGCCCCGGGCGTCTCGGGCAGGGAGAGAAGCAGCAACCCGGGCGGGCGGGCCCCCGGTCCCACCTGGAGGACCCGACCGGCCGCGCTCAGGATGGCCCACTTGGAGCCCGGCACCCCGACGATGAAACGGGGAACCTCCTCGGTGATGGCGATGCGCACCCCATCCGGCCAGGACACGTGGACGGCGGCCGACTCGACCCAGGGCAGCCGCTCGAGGCGAGTGGCGGCGGCTCCCCCGTCGACGTCGAGCAGCGGTGGATGGCTGGAGAGCCCGGCGGCGGCCACCACCTGGGCGGCCGACTCGTGTGCATTGCCCGTGACCGTGATGCTGCGGGCGGAGAACAGGGGCGAGTGGAGCACGAACCAGGCCAACGCGAGGACCGAGACGAGAACGAGGGCGCCCACCAGGAGGTACAGGCGGCGGCGTCCTTGTTGTCGGATGACGGCGGTGCGGCGCGCCGAGATCCGCGGGTCCATGCGGCCGCCCAGGCGACGCTGACCGCTCGGCCGGGTTTTCTCCGCGACAGGCGGCGTCACGAGCCTTCGACCTGGTGCACGACCACGGGGCCAGTCTTCCCGCCGTCAAAGCCCAAAAGGCGGACCTCGGCCTGCAGCAGCACCCCGTGCCGCTGGGCCACCGCGTCACGGACGTGTTCCATCAGGGCCCGGACATCGGCCGCCCGACCTCCCGTGTCGGCCTGGATGAAATTGGCGTGCTTGGTCGACACCTGCGCGGTACCGATACGGAAGCCCTTCAGTCCGGCGTCTTCGATCAGCCGGCCGGCGGAATCACCTTGGGGGTTGGTGAAGACCGATCCGGCATTCGATCCTCCGGGCTGGTGCTCGCGCCGCCAGCGGACGATCTCCGACAGCTCCGCACGCTCCGCCTCCGCCGATCCAGGGCTGACTGCGAGCTCGGCGCCAAGCACCAGCTCGGTCGGCTGGATCGAGGAGGTCCGATAGCCGTACTGAAGCCGGGCCACGTCGTCGACGCCTTCACGGTCCCGCACGATGTCGACCCAGGTGTAGCGGCGCAGGCACTGAGCCATGTCGGATCCGTGACCTCCCGCGTTCATGCGGACCGCACCACCGACCGAGCCCGGGACACCAACGGCCCAGGAGAGGCCGGACCAGCCTGCGTCGGCGACCCGACGCGCCATCACGGGAAGCGCCAGGGCGGCACCCGCCTGCACGGTGGCCTCACCCGAATCCCCCGGCCCGACCCCGCTCCCGTCCCCGTCCCCGTCCCGAGGGAGATCGAGGCCGGCGAAGCCGCTGCCGAGATGCAGCACGAGACCGGCGAAACCCGAATCGGCGACCAGCAGGTTCGAGCCGCGACCGATCACGAACACCGCCAGCGCCTCGGCGTCCTGGCCGAGGGTCCCCATCACCTTCCGGCATGCGGCACGGACCACGTCGAGATCGTCGGGGTCCTCCAGGTCGGCGAAGAGGGCCGCCGATCCACCGACGCCGTACGTCGTCATCGGACCCAGGGGCTCGTCACGGCGGGCTCTCGGCCCGAGGACGTCGGCCAACGCCTCGAGCACGGATGGACCGCTCACCACGTCGGCGCATCGAGGAGCTCGTCGGGGAGCGCCGTCAGGTCACCGGCTCCCAAGGTGAGGCACAGATCCCCACTCCGGAGGTTTTCGCCGACCGCCTCGCGCACCTGTTCCCACCCCGGCGCATAGAAGACGGTCAACCGAGGATCCTGCGTGCGGACGGCGTCGACGACGAGTCGGCCCGAGACGCCGGGCACCGGAACCTCCCCCGCGCTGTAGACGTCGGTCACGACCAGGAGGTCGGCGTCGGTGAACGCCGTTCCGAACTGCTCCGAGAGGGCGGCGGTACGGGAGAACCGGTGGGGCTGGAAGACGGCGACGATGCGGGACCATCCTCCCGTCTTCGCCGTCGCCAGCGCGGCGCGGACTTCGGTCGGCAGGTGTGCGTAGTCATCCACGAAGGTCACTCCGTTGGCTTCGCCCCGAAACTCGAAGCGCCTGGTGACCCCCGCAAACCTGGCCAGGGCGGTCTTGGCCGCGTCGAATGGGGCACCCACCTGGAGCGCAGCCACGGCCGCCACGGCCGCATTCCGTGCGTTGTGGAGTCCCGGCACACCGATGTGCAGCGCACCGAGATCGCCTTCGGGCCCACGCAGAGTGAAGGACACCGAGCTGCGGGCCAACTCCAGGTCGGTGAGGGCGTAGGTGGCGTCGCCCGTCGAGGCCACCGTCACGGCGTCACTGGCACGTCCGATGGCGGCCGCCTCCGGATCGTCCGCGCAGACCACCGCCCCCTCGGTCGCGGCGTCGACGAACTCGGAGAAGGCACGGCGAAGGTCGTCGAACGTTCCGTAGTAGTCGAGGTGGTCCGCCTCGACGTTGGTGAGGACGGCCAGGTCGGGTCGGATGGCCCGGAATGTTCCGTAGCTCTCGTCCGCCTCCACGACCAGCCACTCCCCGGAGTCCCACACGGCGTTCGTCCCGATCTCGTTGACGTCGGCGCCGATCACGAAGGAGGGCCGCAAACCGGCCTCCACGAGGATCAACGAGAGCATCGAGGCGGTCGTGGTCTTCCCGTGGGTCCCGGCCACGGCCAGGCAACGCCTGGTGGCGCAGATCGAGGCCAGCATCCGGGACCGGGGAACGATGGCCACGCCCAGCGTGGTCGCCTCCACGAGCTCGACGTTGCCGGGCTGGACGGCGGGCGAGTAGGTGACCGCGTCCAGTGATCCGATGTTCTCGGCCCGGTGCCCGATCGCCACGGAGATGCCGTGCGAGCGCAGGCGCTCGGCCACCGGGGAGTCGCGCAGATCGGATCCCGAGACCGAGTGGCCCATGGCGCGCAGGACGAGACCGATGGCGCTCATCCCGGCGCCCCCGATCCCGACGATGTGGATGCGGCGTGGCGTGGAGAGATCGATCATCTCGGGGTCGCTGCCTTCGTCACGGTTGCCTGCGTCCTCAACGGGCATGAGCGTCCACCAGTTCGGCGACACGGTCGGCGGCGTCACGATGCCCCAGTCCGCGCGCTGCCTCACGCATCGCATGGAGGCGGGCGGGATCCGACAGGAGGGCATCGAGCTCGCCCGCCAGCCGTGATCCGTTGCATTCCGGGTCCGGCAGGTGGACGGCCGCGCCGATCCGGACGAGGGCCTCGGCGTTCTTTGTCTGGTGGTCGCGCGGCGCTCCGGGAAGGGGCACCAGGATGGCGGGGACGCCGGCGATCAGGAGCTCGGCCACGGTCATGGCGCCCGCTCGCGTCACACAGACGTCGGCCGCCGCGTACAGGTCGGCCATCCGGTCTTCGAAGGGCACCACGCGGTAGCACAAGGCACCGTTCCCCATCGTTTCGCCGCCGGACTCGTCGGCTGTCGTGAAGTCCTCGAAGTCCCGACGACCCGTCACGTGGTAGAGCGATCGGGGCCCCCGGCCGCGGCCCCGCCACGAGCGAGCCACCTCGGCCACGGCCCGATTGATGTGCCGAGCACCCAGAGATCCGCCGAAGGCGGCGACCGTCGGTCGATCCGGCGGAAGCCCCAGCGCCTCACGACCACGGGCCTGCCCGTCGTCGGAACGGTCGAGCGAGGCGAGCTCGCTGCGCACGGGCGTGCCGGTCACGTGGGCCCGGGGCAGGCCGGTGTCGGGGAAGGCCACCGCGTTGGCCACCGCAAAGCGACCCAGCAGGCCGTTGACGGCACCCGGGACGGCGTCGGTGGTCATGGAAACCAGCGGGACCCGAGTCAGGAGGGCCGCCAACCCGGCCGGGAAGCTCGCGTAGCCACCCACGATGACCACGACCCGGGGGCGCCGGGCGACGAACGAGGCCAGCGCCTGCGCACAGGCCCAGACGAGTCCGGCCGCGGCGCCGAGATTGGTGACGAGGGCCCTCGGAGCGAAACTGCGGCGGATCCCCCGTCCGGGCAGCAGCGTGTAGGGGAACTCGAGGGTCGGCCAGGTCGTGGCTTCGTGTCCTCGACGCGATCCGAAGAACTCGATCGTCTTGGCCTCGTGCCCGCGCCGCACGAGTGCCCGTGCGATCTCCAGGGAGGGAACGACGTGGCCACCGGTCCCGCCGCCCGCGATCACGGCTCCGCGCCGCGCGCTCACCGACCCCGGCCGGGACGGGCAACGCGGCCCGCCGACCGATTCCTGTTTCCATGCGTGTTTCCATGCGCGCTTCGGGACGGGCCGGGCAGCGCGCGGATCGATGGGCCCGCCTCGCCCAGCCGGGCGACGTTCACCAGGATTCCGGCTGCAGCCAGTGTGATGACGAGCGACGAACCACCGAAGGAGATGAAGGGCAACGGGATCCCCGTCACCGGGAGCAGCCCGACGACGGCGCCGACATTGATGATGGTCTCGGCGGCCACCCATGCCACCAGACCCAGGGCCAGCAAGGCCCCGAAGCGATCCTTGGCCCGGGTGGCGGCCCGGATCCCCAGCCACATGAAGGTGGCCAGGAGGACGAGGACGAAGACGGCTCCGAGGATTCCCAGCTGTTCGCCGATCACCGAGAAGATGAAATCCGTGTGTGCGTTCGGGAGATACCCCCATTGGGCCTGACCACCGCCGATGCCCGCGCCGAACAAGTGTCCAGAACCCAGACCAAGCAGCGATTGTTGGACCTGGTACCCCGAGCCCGAGCTGTGGGCGGAAGGATCCACGAAGGACAGGAGCCGGGCCCGGCGGTACGGAGATGACATGCCGACGATGACCGCCAGCACGAGCAATGCCCCCATGACCTTCATGACGGGGCCGAGTCGGACCCCCGAGACGAAGAGCAACGCCAACGCGATGAAACCGAGGACCATCGCGGTCCCCATGTCTGGTTGCGCCAGGATCAAGACGCCGGCGCATCCCGTGACGAGCAGCACGGGACCGATGATGCGCCGGTCGGTCGAGTCCTGGTCGAGTCGCCGAGTGATGAAGTCGGCCGCAAAAATCGTGAGCGCCAGCTTCATCAGCTCGGAAGGTTGCAGACGGAACTGCCCGAATCCGACCCAGCGGCTCGAGCCCTGGACGTGGACGCCGAGGCCCGGGACCAGCACCACGAACAGGAGCCCGAAGGTGACCAGGAGCAGGATCGGACTGAACCTGCGCAGCTTCCGGTAGTCGAATCGAAGAGCCAGAGAGAACGCGATGGCGCCGAGAGCCATCCACATGGCCTCTCGGATGAAGATGGCCCAAGGACTCCCGTAGGTGGCGATCGAGATCACGGTCGAGGCGGAACCCACCATGACGAGACCAATGACACACAGCAGGCCGACGACCGCGATCAAAAGGGTGGCCGTGGACACCTGCCGACCGGCGATCCGCAGGCTCGAGTCCTTGGCCGACGGCGGCGCCGCCGGAGCCCGGCCCGACGATTGCGGGCGCACACCGGGTCGTGACCGTGCCGAAACGGTGCCTGCCGTGGTTCCCGACGATGGCGTCATCGCCCTGATCCCCTCGAAGCCGCGGCACACCCCGCTGCACGGTCCGACACCCGTCGCATCGAGTAAGTCTCTCGTACCGCGACGAGGAAGTGGCGGAGGGTCATGTGAATTTGGCCACCGTCAGGAAGTCCCCGTAGAAGATGCCGAGTCCGAGCGCGCAGAAGAGGCCACCGAGGATCCAGAAGCGCACGATCACGGTCGTCTCGGGCCATCCCGCCAGTTCGAAATGGTGGTGGATGGGTGCCATCCGGAAGATGCGGCGATGGAAGACCCGGAAGCTGATCACCTGCATGATCACCGACAGCGTCTCCATCACGAAGAGTCCGCCGATGACGAGCAGCAGGAGGTCGAGGTTCAGGAGCAGGCACAACGCGGCCAGTCCCGCGCCGATGCCGAGCGAACCCGTATCTCCCATGTAGATCTTGGCTGGCGCAGCGTTCCACCACAGGAACCCGATACATGCGCCGGCCAGCGCCACCGCGACCAGGGAGAGATCGATCGCCGACGCCGGGAGCACGTGGTAGATGTACACGTGCCGGAAGATCCAGTAGCCCATGATGGACAGCACGGCGAAACAGAACGTCCCCGACCCGGCCGCAAGTCCGTCGACACCATCGGTGATGTTGACGGCGTTCGACGCGCCGACCATCACGAGGACGGCGAACAACACCCAGCCCACCGAGCCGAGATTGATTCCGATCGCCTGCGCACGCGTGAAGGACAGAGCGGTGGACGTGTGGGCCCAATGCACGGCCAGCTCGGCGAAGACGACTGCGCACAAGAGCTGCGCTGCAGACTTGGCCCGTTTGTTGAGACCGAGGCTCCGGCGGCGATGGACCTTGATGTAGTCGTCGAGAAATCCGATGATCGCGAAGGCGACGACCGCTCCGACGGCGAGGTAGCCCGTGCGCGAGAAGCGGACTTCGGTCCCGATGTGGCCGACGGCGTATCCGAGCACCGTTCCGGCCACAATGGCGATTCCGCCCATCGTCGGCGTGCCCGCCTTGACGCTGTGCGAGGCAGGACCATCCTCTCGTATGTGCTGTCCGATCTCACGCGTGCGGAAGTAGCTGATCAGCATGGGTGAGATCAGGATGGACACCCAGAGGGCGACGCCTCCCGAGACCAGTAGACCGAGCATGGGCGCTCAGCCCGCAGACGGAGCGTCGTCGATCGCCGTCGACGCGCCAGTCCTCACCCACAACGAGGGATCGGTCGCGAACTTGGCGGCCAGGGTTTCGCGAGCAACGACCGAGTCGTCGAAGGGCAGCCGCTCCCCTGCGATCTCCTGGTAGGTCTCGTGACCTTTTCCGGCGATGAGGACGACATCGCCAGGCTCCGCGCCGTCGAGCGCCCGACCGATCGCCGCCCGACGATCGGGTTCGACGATGACTCCTTGGTGGTCCCGGCCTCCGGGTATTCCTCGCAACACATCGTCGATGATTGCACTGGGACTCTCGTCCCGAGGATTATCCGAGGTCAGGATGGCCACATCGGCCAGCTGAGCTGCCGTTGCTCCCATCAGGGGCCGCTTCGCACGATCTCGATTTCCGCCGCAACCGAAGACACACACGACCCGGGCCGCCCCCGCCAATGTCCGGGCCTCGTCGAGGACGGTGGCAAGGCCGGCCGGAGTGTGGGCGTAGTCGATCAGCACACTGAAGGGTGGCCGGTCGTCCCGGGACGCGGTGTCGGGGGTGGCCAGAACCTGGAGCCGACCCGGCACGGGGGTGACCGATTCGAGTGCTGCCGCGATGTCGTCGGCGTCCAGCTCGAGCGCGAGCGCCGCCTCCGCCGCCAGCAACGTGTTGTCGATGTTGACCGAGCCGGTGAGCCTCGTCCGCACGCGTCGTCCGCGCCAGGTGAACTCCGTATGCCCCGCGGTGATGACGACGTCGGTCGCCGCGGCACGGTGGACGGCAACGGCCGGGATCCTGATGCGGGCCAGCAACCTCTGTCCCCACGGGTCGTCCGCGTTGACGACTGCACGCAACGCATGGTTGGCCGTGAACAGCGTCGCCTTTGCTTCGAAGTACTCCTCCATCGAGCCGTGATAGTCGAGATGGTCGTGGCTGAGGTTCGTGAACACGGCCACGTCGAAGTGGATGCCCTCGACGCGCGACTGCACCAGGGCATGGCTGGAGACCTCCATCGCCACTGCATGGCGCAACCCGTCGGCGCGTTGCCGATCGCGCACCCCGGCCAGCACGCGCTGGAGCTCGGTCGCCTCCGGTGTCGTCCGGGCTCCGGACAGCGTTCCCATGACGTTCGTCGGGCGACCCATCGCGCCGAGCAGGTCTCCGAGGATCTGGGTGACCGTCGTCTTGCCGTTGGTACCCGTGACGCCGATCATCAAGAGGTCCCGGGCCGGAAACCCGTAGAAGGCAGCGGCCAGTCGGGCCATGACCGAGCGCATCGTCCCGGCCGCGACACGCGTCTGCACGACCTCGCGCTCGAGGAGCTCGGGGATGAAGTGCTCGCACAGCAGTCCGACCGCGCCCCGTTCCACCGCTTCGGCGGCATGGGTGTGACCGTCGCTCACCAGTCCCGGGACGCAGCAGAACAGGTCGCCGGGAACCACGCGGCGACTGTCGTGCGTGATGCCGCCCACGTTGACCCGCGCCGGATCACCGACCGAATCGATGACCTCGATGTCGTCGAAGAGGAGGTTCATGGGAACGGTAGGCATTGCTGACAGGACAGCGTTGCATGCTCCGCCCTCTCCAGCGCGCCAGGCGCAATGACCATGTGAGCTGGAGTCACGTAATGTCCTGCGCCTGTGCGGTCGCCGTCTCGGTGCTCGAGGTCGGGCTCGTCGCCGTCTGGGCCCCCGGCGTCGTCGGGATGTCGTAGCGATGGAGGGCGTAGCTCATGATCTGCGAGAACACGGGCGCAGCCACGGTCCCACCGAAGATCGGCGTAGGCCGGTCGAGGACGACGATCATGGAGAGCGTCGGGTTGGCCGCCGGGGCGAACCCGACGAAAGAGGCCATGTACGCACCCTGCACATAGGAGTCCTTGCCGGTCGTGGGGATCTGTGCCGTGCCCGTCTTTCCGGCCACCGTGTATCCCGGCACCGACGCGCTGGTACCCGTCCCGGTGTCGACCACCTGCTCGAGCATGCTGGTCAGCTCAGAGTCGACCGGCGCAGAGAAGACCTCGTGCGTCGCCGATGGAGCCGCCTGCGTGATGTCACCCGACGGACTGACCGTTGCCTGCACCAGTTTGGGCGCCACGAAGACTCCCCCGTTGGCCACGGCGTTGTACGCATCGAGGACCTGGAGTGCACTGACGGCATCGACTTGCCCGATGGGCAGCGAGACGTAGTCGGTCGGTTCCCAGTTGGCGGCGGTGGCCAACAGACCTGGTGACTCGCCGGGGAAGTCCAGTCCTGTCGACTGGCCGAAGCCGAGCGCCTTCACCTGGTTGAGGAGTCGGTTCTCACCGACGCCCTGCGCGATTTCCGCCGTTCCGATGTTCGAAGACTGAGCGAGAATCTGGGTCGCCGTCAGCTGCTCCGTCGGATGCGGTTCGGCATCATGAAAAGACGAGCCGTCGAGCTGGAGCTGATCGGGAACGGTGAATTCCGAATTGGGATTGATCAGGCCGTTCTGGAGCGCAGCCGAGAAGGTCACCAGCTTGAAGACCGAACCCGGCTCGTAGAGCTGGGTGACCGCCAGGTTGTTCTGCGCCTCGTTCACTGCGTCGCCCGGACCGATCGGTACCACGCCGGCGACCGCGCTCGAGGACGTGGTCGGGGTGTCGCCGATCGCCCCTGGGTGCGTTGCGGAGAGGTTGGCCATCGACAGGATCTGTCCCGTCTTGACGTCCTCGACGATCGCCGTGCCGCTCACCGCGTCAGACGAGATGATCGCCTTGGCCAACGCCTGCTCCGACTCGTATTGAAGCTGCGTGTCGAGGGTGAGCTCGAGACCCGTACCCGGCGTCGTGGCCACCTTGTTGGTCACCGGCGATTGGGGCAGGGTCACGTTGCCGGCCGCCGACTGCACGATCGTCTCCTGTCCACTGACCCCCGCGAGCAGAGGGTTGTCTCCGTACTCGAGACCGGCCGCCCCCTTCCCGGCCGCATTGGTGAACCCGATCACCGGCGACGCCAGATTGCCATTGGGAACGGTTCGCTTGGAGTCGTCGGTGGTGGTGATACCCGGCAAGTGGTCGCCGATGATGGTTTGACCGGTCGACTTCGACACCTGCTTGGCCAGCACGACGTAGCCGGAGTGTTGGTGGAGCGCCGCAGCGAGAGTCGACGCGGGCACATGGAGGAGGGGCGACAGGGCCTGCGCCGTCAAGACGGGATGGGTGACCTGAAAGTCATCGGCGATGATGTCGTCCGTGGCGACCGAGAGGGCCAAAGGAGATCCGTCCCGCGCGTAGATCCCCCCGCGCAGCGAGGGCAGTTCGATGGTCTTCGAGGACTCGCCGCGAGCCGCCGCCGCGTAGGACCCGGCCTTCAGAACCTGGACCTGCACCAACCGAGCCACCATGAGCACCAGGACCAAGATGAGAACGAGGCGGACGAGCCGAACCCGCCGCAGGAAGGTGCCGCTCGCCCAGGATCGTCCGTGCTGACGGGACGACTTGGCCGACTGGCGATGCGGTCGCGCCTGTGCCGGCCGTGCCGGCCGTGCCGGTCTCGTGGCGGGCCGCGGGCGGGACCTCGAGGGTGGTGCCTGCTTCGCACCGGCGGGACGGCGCCGGTCGTCTGGCCGAGCGGGGCGACCACTCGGCGCCGGCCGCGGTCGCCGAGTCGGTGCGGCAGTGGCTGCAGGGGGGCGTTCGGTCCCTCGACGAGAGGTCCGTGAGGCCCCGGAACGAGGCGTGCCGGCGCGCGCGCGCCGAGCGTCAGGTCGCGTCGTGACGCTCATGGGGTCGTCGACGCGCCGGACGGAGAGGTCGAGGCAGACGATGACGCAGTGGAAGGAGTCGTCGTCGTGGTGGTCGTGGCCGCGGGGACCGTTGTCGTCGTGGTCGTCGGTGCCGGTGCCGGTGTCACGTTCGGCGTCGCCACCGCGACGTTGAGCGGCACATAAGGCAGTTCGGTGACCTGGGCCGGGTGGACCAGCCCGCCCCTCATCGCATCCGTGACGACTCGCTGCGGCGTTTCGAGCTTGGCCACCCGCAGTTCTGCTTGCCGGTGGTTGCTCTGTTCCAGATTCAGCTGCTGCTGCAGCGCCGAGAGCTGCACTTGGTTGTTGGCCAGGACCGCTTGGCCGATGACGACGGCGAGGAAGGAGCAGATCACGAGAGCGAGGGCCGCCAGCTCGACGACCTTGCCCCGCGGAGTCGGCTTGCCCTTCCGCGCGGGAACGATGCGCAGCGGCGGCCGACGAGTCGTCTTGGTGGACGGAGCGGCATGGCGACCCGAAGTGGC
This sequence comes from uncultured Acidimicrobiaceae bacterium, assembly GCA_963754445.1. GTDB lineage: Bacteria > Actinomycetota > Acidimicrobiia > Acidimicrobiales > RAAP-2 > Bog-473. The sequence continues at coordinate 1,591,098 of CAVWFT010000001.1, forward strand.
CTTGGCCGTGGAGGTTGCAGGGGGCGCCATCAGTCAGCCTCGGTCCGGACTATGGCCCGCAGACGAGCGCTCTCGGATCGTGGGTTCTCGGCGATCTCCTCGGGTGTGGCCTTCTTGGCACCGCGGAAGACCAGCTCGTGCAGGACCACAGCGCCGCAGACGCAGGGCAGGCCGGGCGGGCAGATGCATCCGCCGGTTGCGAACTCCGAGAAGATCTGTTTGGTCATCCGGTCTTCTCCTGAGTGGTAGCTGATCACGGCACACACCCCACCGACGGCAAGAGCAGAAAGCGCAACGGGGAGCGCTGTCTCCAGCTCTCCCAACTCGTTGTTGACCTCGATGCGGAGTGCTTGAAACACCCGCCGAGCGGGATGTCCCTTACGCCGTGCCGCCGCCGGTACCGCTGCGGCGACAACGTCGGCGAGCTGCGTGGTGGACACGATTGGCCGGGCGGCGATGACCGCCCGGGCGATCCGGCCCGAGAGCCGTCCCTCGCCGTTGGCCCGGAACAGGGTGGCCAATTCGCCGACCGACATTTCGTTGACCACGTCGGCGGCCGAGACTCCCGACGACTGGTCCATCCTCATGTCGACCGGACCATCGTTGCGGAATGAGAAGCCGCGAGCAGCCTCGTCGAGTTGCGGTGAGCTGACTCCGAGGTCGAAGAGGATGCCCGAAATGGGCGCCAGTTCCGGACGCTCCTCGAGCACCGGCTCCAGCATGGAGAACGGGGTCTGGACCAGGGTCACGCGGTCCCCGAATGGGGCCAGCCGTGAATGAGCGGCGTCCATGGCCACGGCGTCACGGTCGAGACCCAGCACGCGGATCGACTGGGAGGCGCCGAGCAATGCTTCTGCATGACCTCCCCCACCGACGGTGGCATCCACCACCGTGCCGGGAGGCACCGTTGCGAACAGCGACACCACGGTGTCACGGAGCACGGGAATGTGTGAGAACGAGCGGGCCATCTGCAGCCCCTCGGCCGGTGGGTCGAGAGGGAGGTGGAGATCCGAACGCCCAGCCTGGAAGTGGGTGGAGTGTCCATCCAGGGTGCCGGTCGAGGAGCTGCACATGGTCCAGCGCGTCCTTCGCGCACGCACGTCGTCACTGTTCGTCGATGTTGTGATCCTCCTGACTGCCGTTGCCGTCACTCGCCGCCGAGCAGGTCGTCCTCGTCCGAGAGCACCCTCTGCTCCCAGGCCGTGGGATCCCACAACTCGACTCGATCGATGATGCCCAGGACGAGGACTTCGGAGTCCAGTCCGGCGTAGGTCCTGAGGTGTCCGGGAATCGCCATTCGACCCTGCCGGTCGATCTCGACCGGTGCCGAGTTCGAAGACCAACGCCTGGCCCGATTGCGCTCCTTCGGCCCGTTCGCAGCCAGCGTCCGCATCGACTCCATCTGCCGGTCGAACTCGGCCGGCGTCCAGAGCGCAATGCACTTCTCCTCGTGCTCCGTCAGATAGCCGCCCTGTTCGAAGTCGGGACGGAACCTGACCGGCAGGATCACCCTGCCTTTCACGTCGAGCGAGTGCTCGAACCTCCCTACGAACCCTGGCACCAGCCGTATCTCCCACGACGCTCCCTGATCATGCGCCCCTTCAAACCATTTCGCGCCACTTTACGCCCTTTTCCACCACTCAACAACTACTTTGCCCCATTGCAACTCAAAAGCAACACAGCTGGCCTGCGGGAAAGGATGCGGGCAGGCCGGGGATCACCCCCGGGGCGCGAGTGCGAGCGTCACCGCTGGAGGTCGATGGAACCGGGGCTGGCCGAATACGGCGGCCGACGGCGGGGTGCCGCCATGCATCGCAATGGAGTCCGGAGGGGCGCGGGGTGGGTCGACGTCCTCGGCCTCGGCGGGGACGGCTCCCCTATCGCCCGCTCGGCAGCGACGAGGTGCTCCAGCAGAAATTGGCGAGGACGACAAGTTGGAGAGGAGTGGAGAGACGGGGAGAGGAGAGGAGGGGAAGAGAGGAGCGGAGAGGGGGAGGGAGCCCTCGCCTCTCGTCGGTGGAACTAGGTCAGGGAAGCGAAGGACGCCAACATGGCCTCGCCCAGGACCGCGAGGTCCCCGAACGAGGGCACGAGATCGACCACACCGATTCCGAACGAGGGCAAGGAGCGTCGCAGTCGGGTCCGCTCCGCCGGGTCCACCTCCAAGAGCGCGAGCAGCGGGTCGGGGTCCCAGTGCCTATACGCGCAGGAGGAGAACAGCGCTCCTTCGCGACCGCGCCACTGCGAAACGCCGACGACCTTGCGTGCGCCACTGAAGACTTCTCCCGGACCTCGCCCCGCGAAGCACACCAAAGCCCCGAAGGAGCCGGGATCAGATTTCCCGAGGTGCGTCACGAGATCGGGCACTCCGAGGGTGTCGAGCGTCGCGCTCCACCAGCGACCGACCCACTCCGCCGCCACGGCCACGTCCATGTTCCACAACGGATCGGCGCGGGGAACCCAGGCGTCGATCCACAGGTGGTCGCCCGGCGTCAACATCACCGCTCCTCCCCCGCCACGGCGGCGTTCGACGGCAACGCCCCCGTCCCGGGCCACAGCGGCAGAGAGGATCGATGCCGGCTGGGTGCTCCCGAGCACCACGGTCGGCACGGTCGCAGACCGGACGACGGCGAGGCGCGTCGCCACCGGACGAAACCGCTCGACGTCGAAGAAAGCTGGCGCCGCACCTCTCGCAACAGCCCCAGCCCCAGCCCCAACATCAGCCCCAACCGATGGCGGGAGCGGAGAGGGAGGGATATCCGGCAAGCCGGAAATCAGGAGGCCGCGGCCAGGTAGGGCTCCCACAACGGATCCATGTCCGCCAGGTGGCGCAACCGCCAGAGGTGCCCGTCGGGCGGTGCCGGCTTGATCCGCATCGTCCAGCCCAGTTCGGAGAGCAGCTGGTCGGCCTTGACGAGATTGTCCCGCTTGCAGGCGGCAACCACGTTGGTCCACTCGTGCGTACCGCCGCGGCTGCGCGGGATCACGTGGTCGATGGTGTCGGCCGGTTGCGAGCAGTAGACGCACAGTCCACCGTCACGGCGCAGCACGGAGCGGCGGGTGACCGGGGGCGTCCGGGCCCAGCGCGGAATGCGGATCATGTGGGTGAGGCGGACGATCGAGGGCACCTCGACATCGATGCGCGCAGAGTGGAAGACAGGACAGTCCTCTCGGACTGCCACCGATTCCGCTCGCCCCGCCAGCATGAGCACGACTGCACGACGGTCAGAGACGAGAGCGAGCGGCTCGTAGGTCGCATTGAGGAGGAGCACCCGCTCCATGCCCCGAGGCTACCCGCGACCGGGCCGGGAGCTTTGACACCAGCGCAAGAACGCCACCACGTCTTGCTTCGTGAGTTCGCCCTCTCCGTGCGCCCCGCCGTAGGCGGTGACGAGGCGAAACTGCCAGTAGGCCTCGCCCGGGACCGGGACGAACGGTGGCCGCCGCCACCAGCCGCGGCGGGCCAGCCGGCGCATGGCACCGAGCGCCGGCCACCAAAGGCCAGGACGGGGCAGCACCGCCGCCGCGACCACCGCGGCGGGACGGCTCCAGCCCGAGCCGGTCCGGGTCCCGCCCGCGACACCACCGGCCAGAGCGCCACCGGTCACCCCCTCACCCATTGCGGCCTCCCCATCGAACCCTCATTCCGAGAACTGCTCGTAGCTCGACCATCCGACACGGGCGGCGCCGATCAGCGGTCCACCGTCGCCGAGCCCGCCGGGGACCACCCGTGCCCCTCGGGCGAACGTCAACCGGCAGCGCGCGTCCATCTCCCCTTGCGCGGCGGCGAAGAACGGGTCACCGAAACCGAGGGCGACCGAACCACTGACGACGGCCAACGGGAGATCGAGCAGGTTCACGACCGAGGCCACGGCGAGACCCACGAGCCGCCCTGTCCGCTCCACCACGTCGGGGCTCGCCTCCGCGGCCGGGCGACCCGTGATGGCAGCGATCGCCGTGCCCGACGTCTCCGCCTCCAGACAGCCGCGCCCGCCGCAGGGGCAGGCGCGCCCGTCGGGCTCGACGATGACGTGCCCGACATGGCCGGCATTGCCCAGACGACCATCGAGCAGGCGGCCATCGAGGACGACCCCGCCACCCACGCCGGTCGACACCACCATGCCGAGGTAGTCGCGGTCTCCCTTGGCGGCGCCGACCCACCCCTCACCGAGGGCCAACGCTTTGGCGTCGTTGTCGACGACGGTGGGCAACCCGGTCAGCTCCTGCAGGCGGCTCCGCAGGGGGAAGTCGCGCCATCCCGTGATGTTCAAGGGCGACACCTCCTCACCCCCGGGACTCATCGGACCGCCGCAGCCGACGCCGCACACGACGAGACGGTCCCCGCGCTCGACCGAGGACGACATCTGCCCGACGATGTCGGCGACGTGGCCCCACAAGTCCTCAGCCGACGAAGAGCCGGCGTCGGTGGGCACCTGAGCCCGGGCCACGAGCTCCCCGGACCCGGTGACCAGCCCGGCCGCCATCTTCGTCCCGCCGATGTCCACGGCCAGCGCCAGGTCTGCCATGGGACCCGACACTAGGGAGGAAACAGAATCGGGAGCGTGCACCGTCCGCCCTGCGCCGGCGAGCACGGGCCGCACCGCAGCCGACAACGAAAGGAGCCCCGGCACCTGGCCGGGGCTGACGAAACGAGACTGACAGATGATGTCAGGTGAGGCGAGGACCGTAGAAGAGAGCCGCTCAGTCCTCTCGCCGATGGAATCGCGTCCGGAACCAGTCCCGGGCATCGCTGACCGCGCCCTCGATCCCGGTCGGCTGCGCCCCGTCCCGTTCGGCCTCGCCGTCCTTGGCCCGCCGGATGTCGTGCCATCCCGCGCGGCCCATCCGGCGCAGGTTGCGCTCGAACCAGACCGCCGAGGCGAACATGATCACGACGCCGAGGAACCCCGCCACCACCGACAGGGAATAGAAGGCCACCAGGATGATCACGCCGAGGACGAAGGTGACGGCAGCCCACTTGCAGTACCGGCCCGCGTGTCGGTAGACGGTCTCGGACCGGACCCGCTCGGCAAACTCGGGGTCCTGCCGGACCAGCGACTCCTCGAGTTCGGCGAGGATGCGCTGCTCATGGTCGGAAAGCGGCACTAGATACAGCCCCCTGGGATCTCCACATCCATCCGACCGTCATGTTTGCACGCCCGGACGGCGCGGACAACGAGAAGATGGTCCCTTTGCCCTGCCCGAACGGCTGTCTCCACCTCGGTCAGCTTAGAACCCGTTCCACTCGACCGGCACGCGGTCACGGACCAATCGCCCGTTCGCTCAGGTCCAGCTCAGGCAGACGGGCCATCCCCGTTCGGGCCACGCCCCTCCCGATCGCTTGCCACGGGCGCTCCCGAGTGAGGGCCGCCGGCCGTCGCAGACCCCCGGAGCGCACGCACCTCCGAGGCTCACTCACCGTCGGCAGCGTTCCGGGTCCGGTGGCGCATCAACAGGGCCCCGATCACCCCACCGAGCAAGCCGGCGATGATGATGACGAGGATCAGGGGTTCGGACCGGTCGTAGATCCAGAAGTTGATCTTGACCTTGGTCAGGTTGGCCAGCGCGAACCAGACCAGGAAGACGGCGGCCACGGCCACCCCGATGAGGGCGACACGGCTCCTGCCTTCCCCCGAGCCGGAGCCGGAGCCGGACCCGTCGGCGCTCCCGGCGGCCACGACGGGCTGTGCGGGCGACCGCTTCACCTTGGCCATGGCCCCATTCTGCCGTGCGTCGCCCCGCGAGCGGTGCCACCACCGGCAGCGCAAGCCGCGCCAGCACCCGGACCACCACCCTGGCCGGCCCGCGCACCGCCCCGGTCGGGGCGCACCGCCCCGGTCGGGGCACCACCCTGCACCCTCGTGCCAGCTGCTATGAGAATGGTCCCGAGACGCGCCAGCAAGGAGCAAGCCAGCCATGAACACCCCCGCCCGCGAGATCCTCACCGGCGCCACGACCATGTGGGAGCTGGTCGATCGTCGAGCCCGGGCCTCCACCGACCACCCCATGCTGATCGCCGCCGACGGCGAGACGCTCACCTTCGGGCAGTTCCGGGACCGGGCCGAGCGGGTCGCCGCCGGTCTCCACCAGCTGGGAATCGAGTCCGGCTCGATCGTCTCGTGGCAGCTGCCCACGCGCATCGAGACGGTTCTGCTGTCCATCGCGCTCACCCGCCTCGGTGCGGTGCAGAACCCGATCATCCATCTCTATCGGGAGCGCGAGGTGGGATTCGCCCTGCGCCAGACCGGCGCCACGCTCTTCGTGCACCCGGGGACGTGGCGCGACACCGACTATGGCGCCCTGGCCGAGCGGGCTCTCGAAGGCGCCCCGTCGAGGCCGCAGGTGCTGTCGGTCGAGGACGGGCTTCCCGAAGCCGACCCCGCCGATCTGCCCGCTCCTCCCCGGGGGACCTCGGCTCAGGACGCCCCGATCCGCTGGATCTACTACACGTCGGGCTCGACGGCGGACCCCAAGGGTGTCCAGCACACGGATCAGACCCTGATCGCCGGCGGCTGGGGCCTGGCCCGGGCGCTCGACATGGGACCCGACGACGTGGGGTCCATCGCCTTCCCCTACGCGCACATCGGCGGCCCCGACTACCTGGTGTCCATGCTCTCGATGGGATTCCCCGCCGTCCTCCTCGAGGCCTTCTCGGCGCCCGACGCCCTGAGGGTGTTCAACGCGCACGGGGCCACGGTGGTGGGAGGGAGCACCGCGTTCTACGTGGCCTATCTGGCCGAGCAGCGGAAGGATCCGGGCACGCCCATCCTGCCCTCGTTGCGCATCATGGCCGGGGGTGGCGCCGCCAAGCCGCCCGAGCTTCATTACGAGGTCCGCGACGAGATCGGCGGACGCGGTGTGGTCCACGGCTACGGCATGACCGAGGTGCCGATGATCGCCAACGGGTCGCCCCACGACACCGACGAACAGCTGGCCGACACCGACGGTCGGCCCGTCGAGGGTGCCGACGTGCGCATCGTCACCCTCGACGGTCGGCCCGCCGCGCCGGACGAGGAGGGCGAGATCCGGGTCAAGGGACCCATGGTCTTCCACGGCTATACCGACCCCGAGCTGACCAGGGACGCCTTCGACGAGAACGGGTATTTCCGGACGGGAGACCTCGGCAAGCTCCGGGCCGACGGCTACCTCGCCTTGACCGGGCGCCTCAAGGACGTGATCGTCCGCAAGGGCGAGAACATCAGCGCCAAGGAGATCGAGGACCTGCTCTACCGTCATCCCAAGGTGGTCGAGGTGGCGGTGATCGGGCTGCCCGACCGGGACCGGGGCGAGCGGGTCTGCGCCGTGGTCCAGCTGGCCGAGGGCGCCGGCGGGCTCGGTCTCGACGAGATCGTCGCCTTCTGCAAGGACGCGGGCCTCATGACCCAGAAGATCCCCGAGCAACTCGAGATCCGCGACGACTGGCCGCGGGCCGGCACCGGCAAGATCGTCAAGCGGACGCTCCAGGACGAATACGGCGCGGCGTGAGCCGCCCGTCCGGAGCGAAGGACCTCCCTTCCGTCCGCCGGCGGGGCACCCTGCCCTCACCCATCGCCGATCCCGACGCCCACCCTCCCTATCGGATCTCGTTCGTGTGCACGGGCAACATCTGCCGATCCCCGATGGCGGAGGTCATCACCCGGGCCCTGGCCGACGAGACCGAACTGCCCGACGGCAGCATGCTCGGGTCCCACCTCGCCATCCGCAGTGCCGGAACGGGGCCGTGGCACGAGGGTGAGCCCATGCACGACCTGGCCTCCGATGCCCTCGTCCGGGCCGGTTACCCCCGCCATCCCCACGTGGCGCACCAGTTCGCCCGGACCGACATCGGCCAGCTCGATCTCCTCGTCGGCCTCGATCGCAAGCATCAGCAGACGCTGCGCGGACTGGGTGTCGATCCCGGACGCCTCGCCCTGCTCCGTTCGTTCGACCCCTCCTCGGGCGTGGGCGCCGACGTTCCCGACCCCTACTACGGCGACGACGAGGTCTTCGACACCTGCCTCGCCATGATCGAGGCCTCCTGTCTCGGCCTGGTGGCCTCGCTGGCCGCCGACTGGGACACCTTCTGGCTGGACTGAACGCAGAGGCGACGGCGCACGCAGCCGCAAGGGCACCCGCGACCGCAGCGGCTGCGGCCGCCGCGACGACGGCACCTCGTCGCCGCTGCTCGGGTCCCCAAAACGGCCGGACCACCAGGCTTTCGTGCCCGGTAACGGCGGCGGCCGGTGTGCCATAGTGCCGCCGTGGTTTCACACAGGGTCCGGAGGCGACGGCGCCAGTTTGCCGTCGGCGGGGTCCTGTTCCTCATCTTCTTGATCTGGCTGGTCTTCTTCTCCGGCAGTGGTGGGGGCAAGCCTCCCGCCGCGACCGATTCGACCGGGGGGAAGACCGCGCACGGCGCCACGGCAGCGGCACACTTCCCGAAGCGATCCCCCCTCAACCCCGACTGGAAGGGCAACGGCCGGGCGGTGACGCTCGGCTTCGGGGGTGACGTCCACTTCGCCGGCGCCGTCGGCGAGAGCCTGGCGAGCGACCCGGCGACGGCCCTCGGCACGACCATCCCCACGCTCTTCGCCGGGGCTCAGGTCCGCATGGTCAATCTCGAGACGGCGGTGACGGACGGCACCTGCCCCGAGCCCCAGACCAAGCCGTACATCTTCGATGCCCCGGCGAGCGCCATCACGGCGCTCAAGAGCGCCACGATCTCGGTGGCCACCGAGGCCAACGACCACGGAGAGGACTGCGGTCAACAGGGTCTCTCCCAGAACCTCACCATCGCCAACCAGGCCGCCTTCCCGATCATCGGGATCGGGAGCAACGCCGCTCAGGCCTTCACCCCGTACCGGGTCACCGTCGACGGGCAGCGCATCGCCATCATCTCGGCGACCCAGGTGATCGCCAGCAACCTCGTCGCCTCGTGGACGGCGACCTCGAGCCAACCCGGGGTCGCCTCCGCCATCGATCCCACCGAGCTCGTGCGTGAGGTGCAGCAGGCGCGCAAGAGCGCCGACACGGTGATCGTCTACGTCCACTGGGGCACCGAGACGCAGGCCTGCCCGGACCCGCAGCAGGAACCTCTGGCCCAGCAGCTGGTGAAGGCCGGCGCCGACGTGGTCATCGGCTCCAACGCGCACGTGCTCCTCGGTGGCGGCTACCTCGGCAGCGCCTACGTCGACTACGGACTCGGCAACTTCGCCTTCTACGACGACACGGCCCCCGAGACCGACAGCGGATCGCTCATCGTCACCGCCGTCGGTCGCCACATCACCGGGGTCACGTTCCGACCGGCCACGATTTTGAACGGGCTGCCCCAGCCGCTGACGGGAGCGCCCGGACAGACGGCGCTGGCCGCCTGGAACTCCGCCCGGAGCTGCACCAACTTGTCGGCCACCCCCACCACCAGTACGGCCACGATGCGCGGCGAATCGGTGCCCTTCGTCGCTCCGGTGGCGCCACCGACCACGACGACGACCTCGACCGCCGCCGCGGGCACAACCGGTACCACCGGCCCGGGCGGCACCACCACCACGACGACGACGAGCAACACCACCACGACGACGACCAGGCCGCCCGCCTCGACGACCACGGCGCCGACGGACAACGCCGGCGCCTGACCCTCAGCCCACGGAGTCGAAGCGCGGCACCCCGTCCTCCAGCGCCACCCGTGCCCCGCGGGCGACGAAGCTGATGGCGTGGTACCAACCGCACAAGAGCATGAGGTCGAGCAGCGCGACCTCGTCGAACTCGTCCACCAGTTCCCGCCACAACCCGTCGCTCACGTCCGAGCCATCGTGCAGTTCGTCGACGAGCCGGACGAGGAGCCGGTCGCGGTCCGAGACCCAGCACGGGTCGGCGGGGCCCCCGACGGTCAGCGAGGCCACCTGATCCTCGTCGAGCCCGGCCCGCTCGGCGAAGAAGGCGACGTGCACACCCCACTCGTACTCGCAGCCGCAACGGGCACACGTCCGGTCGATGACGATCTCCCGCTCGCGCAGCCCGACCGCCAGCCCTCGGCTCAGCAGGTGCCCACCCCACGGCTGCATGGCGGCCGTCATGTCCGGGTTCCGCACGAAGGTGCGGAACAATCCGATCGGCGGCACGCCGGCGGGCATCATCGAACGCAGCTGTCTCTCGATCGCCGGCGTGTACGGCGCCTCGAGCGGAGTGATCCGTGCCGTGCTCACCATTGCCGTTCCTCCACGTCTCCACGGTTCGGCGACGCCCGACGGCGTAGCCCTTTCCGACATCGTTTCTGAATCAGAAACGCTGCGCATCCCGTACCCTACTGTTTTGCATTCCGAAACAGCAACCCGAACCGCCTAGAGGAGATCCGACCCCGTGACCCCGTCGCCATGACCCCCCCGCCGACCACTCCCCTGCCCGGCCGCCCCGTGCGCGGCTCGACCTCGGGGCGTCCGCTCATGGCCGCGCTCGATCTCCTCGGCCGGCGCTGGACGCTGCGCATCCTCTGGGAGCTCCGTGATGGCGGACTGGGCGCCCGGGCCCTGCGCAGCCGGTGCGACGACATGTCCTCGAGCGTGCTCTACGCCCGCTTGGCCGAGCTCCGCGACGCCGCGTTGGTGACCCAGAAGGAGGACGACACCTACGCCCTCACCCCGCTCGGGCGCCAGCTCGGCGAGGCCATCGACCCCTTGCAACGCTGGGCCGACCGCTGGTCGCGGGCCCAGGCCACCGCCGCTCGACGCGCCTGACCGGCCTGGGACGGACCGGCGCCCCGGTCCAGCGAACCGCCGTGCGCAGAACCGCCGTGCCGAGAACCGCCGGGCTGGAAACGCCGGCCGCCGTGATGAAACCGCCGACCGCGGTGACGAAAACCGCCGGCCGCGGTGCGCCGCAGAACCGCGGTGCGCCGTGCGACGGTCAGTCCCCCGACGCCGCCCCAACCGGTACGTGCGGCATGGCGTCGGCGATCAGGCGCTCGTCGTCTGCCAGCAACGAATGGGCCAGCTCCTTCACCATCTCGATCACCTCGGGATGCTCCTCGGGGTTCCAGCCCTCGAGCAGCTCGGTCAGCCCCTTGCGCCGGGCCTCGGTGAGCCGTTCCATGGCGTCGGCCCCCCGGGTGGTGACGTGGAGGTCGTGCGCCCCGTCGCGGGCCCGGGCCTCCACCATGCCGGCCGTCACCAGGCCGTCCACGCCGACCTGGATCACGTCCGGATCGACCTTGAGCTTCTTGGCCAGACCCTTGGCCGTGCAGGCCGGGCTCTCGGCCAGTCGGTAGAGCAGCCAGCACGACCGGGGTGGCAGGTCGACCCCGGCTCGCTCGGCCAGGGTGCGGTAGAGCTCCCCCCGGTTCTCCCGTGACGCCACCCGCTCCAACGACAGCTCGATCTCCTGGAGCGAGGACCGGTTCATGCTGTGCGCCTCGCCCAGGTCCGACGTCTGCACGGACTTGCGCAGTTCGACCTCGGGCAACAGCCAGCTCAACAAGAAGGCCACGAACGAGATCGGCACGGCAACGAGGAAGACCGTCTGCACGGCGTGCGTCACCGCCTCGACGTACTTGTTGAAGAAGGCCAGTCCCGCCGCGGTCGACTTGAGCTTCTGCAGCACGGCGGGATCGATCGTCTGCGGGTTGAAGGACCTGAGGAGGGCCGGCGGCACCTTGGCCAGGGTCGAGGCGATGGCCCGGTTGAACACGATGGCGTAGATGGCCCCGAAAACGGCGGTCCCGAACGAACCCCCGATCATGCGGAAGAAGGTCGAGGCGCTCGTGGCCACGCCGAGGACGTCGTAGGAGACGGCGTTCTGGACCGCGACCACCAGAACCTGCATGATCAGGCCCATCCCCAGGCCGAAGACGAACATGTAGGCGGCCAGCACCCAGGCATTGGTCGAGGCGTCGATCGTCGACATCAAGTAGGCGCCCACCGTCATCAGGGCCGTGCCCATGATGGGGAAGATCTTGTAGCGGCCCCAACGGGTGACCAGCCGCCCGGACGTCACCGACGCCCCGAGCATGCCCACCATGAGCGGCAGGATCCGCAAACCCGACACCGTCGGGCTGACCAGCTTCACGTTCTGCATGAACACCGGCAGGAAGGTCAGGGCGCCGAACATGGCGAAGCCCATGACGAATCCGATCGAGCTGGCCGCCGAGAAGACCCGGATGCGGAACAGCTGCATCGGGATGACCGGCTCCACCGCGAGCAGCTCGACGAACACGAAGGCCACGATGAGGACGACGCCGATGGCCGCGCAGATCAGGCTGGGCGTCGACAACCAGGCCCACGAGATCCCGCCCAGGCTCAGGAACAAGATGAGCGACGTGACTCCGCCGGTCAGGACCAGGGTGCCGGCGTAGTCGATCTTGTGGTGCACCTTGCGCAGGCCACCCGGGAGCACGGCCTGGGTGACGACGAGGGCCAGCACGCCGAAGGGCAGGTTGATGTAGAAGACCCAGCGCCAGGACAGGTAGGTCACGCACAGGCCACCGATGAGCGGCCCGATCACGGTGGCCACGGCGAACATCGCGCCGAAGAGCCCCATGTACCGCCCCCGCTCGCGCGGCGACACCACATCGCCGATGATCGTCTGGGCGCCCACCATGAGGCCGCCGCCTCCGAGGCCCTGCACCGCACGGAATGCGATGAGCTCGGTCATGGTGTGGCTCAGCCCGCAGAGGGCCGAGCCGATGAGGAAGAGGACGATCGCCGCCTGGAAGAAGACCTTGCGCCCGTATTGGTCTCCCAGCTTGCCCCACAACGGCGTGGACACCGTCGAGGCCAGGAGATAGGCCGTCACCACCCAGGCCAGGTGCGAGCCGCCGTGCAGGTCACCCACGATGGTGGGCAACGCCGTCGACACGATGGTCTGGTCCAGCGCGGCCAGCAGCATGCCAAGCAGCAGTGCGCCGAGGATGAACCAGAGTCGGCGCTTGGTGATCTTCTCGGTCACCGGGGCGTCCGGTTCGATCACTCCGAGGTCACCGACGTCTGACACGACCCGCTCCCATCAGCAATGCGCTGCGCTCCACGCCACATTATGGGAGCCCGCCGCCCATGTCCGCCGGATCCCGTCGCGGCGGCCCTCGCCGAGGGCGCCTGAGCGGATCGCTTTCACGGGGCCCGACGCCCCGCCGGCCGCCCCGTCCCCCGGAGGCGACGACCGGGCATGGCCGCCCCCGGGTTTTGATCCCGCGCTACGGTCCGGCGGCACGTCCGCGTGCGGTCGGCCCTGCATCCGGGGTGTCCGAGCCGGCACGCAGTCGCACCCACGCAGCACTTTGTCAGGCACGCAGCACTCTGTCAGGAAGGCCACGTCATGCGCACCCGTCTCACCGACCTGCTCGGGATCGAGCACCCCGTCATGCTGGCCGGGATGGGCGGCGTGTCCTATGCCGAGCTGGCCGCCGCAGTCTCAGAGGCCGGGGGCTTCGGCTGCCTCGGCGCCTCGACCATGGGCAACGAGGGGATGGTGACCGAGATCGCCGCGGTGCGCGCGGCCACCGACAAGCCCTTCGGGGTCGACCTGCTCACCGCCATGCCCGGGGGCATGACCGAACAGGTCGAGATGATCATCGAGGGCGGGGCCTCCGCCTTCGTCGCCGGACTTGGAGTGCCGACCGAGGTGGTGGAGCTCTGCCATCGCCACGGTCTCGTCGTCGTGAGCATGTGCGGCAAGGTCGAACACGCACTGCGTGCCGTCGAGGCCGGCTGCGATCTCGTGGTCGCCCAGGGCACCGAAGCCGGTGGCCATACCGGGCAGGTGGCGGGGCTCCCGCTCGTCCCCCAGGTCGTCGACGCCGTTGCGGGCCGGGTGCCCGTCGTGGCGGCCGGAGGGATCTTCGACGGCCGGGGGCTGGCGGCCGCCCTGGCGCTGGGTGCCGACGGGGTCTGGGTGGGAACGAGGTTCATCGCCACGCCCGAGGCCCGCGGCGTCCTCGGCTACAAGGAGCGCCTGCTCGCCAGCCGAGAGGACCAGACCACGGTCAGCCGGGCCTATTCCGGCAAGACCATGCGGGTCATCCGCAACGACTACACCGACTTCTACGACTCCCACCCCGGCGAGCTCAAGAAGTTCCCCGAGCAGCTCGGCATCTCCTACGGCAACGGCACGATGCACCTCGGAGGCGACTCGTTCACCCAGGGGGTCGATGTCGACCGCGAGTGCTACCCCGCCGGGCAGGGCGTGGGCGCGATCGGCGAGATCCTGCCGGCGGGCGAGCTGGTCCGCCGCTTCGTCTCGGAAGCCGAGGACGTGCTCGATCGTCTCGGATCGTTGCGCTGACCCGAGACGGACACGACGACGACCCGCATGCCTCCCCGCCCACCCGATCCCACCGTCGCTCTCGTCACCGGAGCCAACCACGGCATCGGTGCCGCCACCGCCAAGGTCCTGGCGGCGCAGGGTGCCGCAGTCGTGTGCGCCTATTACCGCAGCCCCACCCTGGGCGGTCTCGACGATCCGTCGATGCCGGCGGCCTACAAGGCGACGCGCATGGCCCGGGCGGAGTTCGTCGTCGAGTCCATCGTGGCAGCCGGTGGGCGAGCCATCGCCGTCGAATCCGACCTCACCGATGCGCGCGCCATTCCGGCGCTCTTCGACACCGCCGAGGCGGAACTCGGACCGGTGTCGATCCTGGTCAACAACGCGTCCGGGTGGATCGGCGATACCTTCGTCCCCCGGCCGGCCGACCGCTTCGGTCGCTCCCTGGCCGGAGTGGTGTCCGAGACCTTCGACCGGGTGATCGGCGTCGACGCCCGCGCTCCGGCGCTCCTGATCGCCGAGTTCGCCCGCCGCCACCTGGCCCGCGACGGTGAATGGGGCCGCATCATCGGGCTCACGTCCGGCGGCGCACACGGATTTCCCGAGGAGGTCTCCTACGGGGCGGCAAAGGCGGCCCAGGTCAACCTGACCCTGAGCGCGGCCGACGAGCTGGCCCGTTACGGTGTCACGGCGAACGTGGTGCACCCGCCGGTTACCGACACCGGGTGGATCAACCCGAAGACCGCGGCCTCCGTCCGCGCATCGAGCGGACGGATCGCCACACCGAAGGAGGTGGCGGGGGTCATCGCCTACCTCGCCTCCGACGCCGCCGCCCTGATCACCGGCAACGTCATCACGCTGCGCTGACCGACAACGGTGCGTGGCCGTGGCGTGGCGGCACCTCTCCGCTATCCGTCGGACGTCGCTCCATCCGACGTCGCTCCATCGGACGATCCGATCGGGCAGGACACCCCGGTGCCGCCCAGACCGCAGTAACCCCACGGATTCGCCTCGAGGTACTGCTGGTGCGAGGGTTCGGCGTAGAAGAACTCTTTCGCCGGCTCGATCTGCGTCGTGATCGTACCCAGGCCCGACGCCGTCAGGCGCTCCTGGAAGAGTTCCGCGAGAGCGGACGCCACGTCTGCCTGCTCCGGGGTCGTCGTGTAGATGGCTGAGCGGTATTGCGTGCCGACGTCATTGCCTTGGCGCATCCCCTGGGTCGGATCGTGCCCCTCGAAGAAGACACCGACGAGGCGCTCGTAGCTGATCACTCCCGGGTCGAAGACGACCAGCACGGCTTCGGCGTGCCCGGTCCGTCCAGTGCACACCTCCCGGTAGGTCGGATTGGGCGTCAAGCCGCCGGCGTAGCCCACCGCCGTCGCATGGATGCCCGGCAGTCCCCAGAACAGTCGCTCCGCCCCCCAGAAACATCCCATGCCGAAGACGGCCCTCTCCGTGTCCGTCGGGAACGGCGGGGTGATCGGCGTACCGAGGGCGAGATGGGGAGCCGTGATCGCCATGGGCTCCGCACGGCCGGCCAACGCCCGCTCGGCCGAGACCATCTGCGTCCTTCGCGGCCTGAAGAGTCCCATCTGGCGCCTCCGGTGTGGTCGTCGAGTACCGCTTCAGTATGGACACGAGCGGGCCCGAGCGTGCTGCGGGCACCCAATCCCGCAGGTCAGCCGATTTTTCAACAGATTTGGCACTATCGCGTCACATCGTTGACGTATTCCGATATATCATTAACTATCAAATGAACGACCAAAGGAGTGCCGATGCTGCCGACCACCGGAGCGATGAATCCCTTCGAGGACGAACCGGTGCCCGCTGCAGCGACCAGGCGTACGAACCCGGCGAAGGTTCGGACCGCCCGGGCCGATCCGAACCGGCCTGGCGAGCGCTGTCGGGCCGAGCCCGGCCGGTTCGTCCCGGTGGTGGATCTGACCAGCTGCGAGGGAAAACGGGACTGCACCGAAGTCTGTCCGTACGACGTCTTCGAGGTGACCCGGATCTCCGACGACGACTTCTCGTCACTCAGCGTGTTGGGCAAGCTCCGCAACGTCGCCCACAAGCGACAGGTCGCCTACGCGGTACGAGCCCAGGACTGCCATGCCTGCGGACTCTGCGTCGTGGCCTGCCCCGAGCAGGCCATCACCTTGGCTCCGGCACGTTGACCCCGGCGGGACGACCGGATCGCACCCTCGTCCGCACATGAACGCATGACCGAATCCACAACGTATCGAATGAAAGGAACACCCCACATGGGACACGGACACACACACGATCACGACCACGAACACGGCGGCGAGCACGACAACCCGCGCGACCACCTCCACGACCTCCACGACCACCTGCACGAGGCATTCGGGCGAGGCATGCGTGGCGGACCGCGAGGACGCGGACGTTGGAGCGGCGAGCGCGGCAGCTGGGGCGGTAACCGCCGCATGCGACGTGGTGAGATCCGCACCGCCATGCTGGTCGCCCTCCGCGAGGGTCCGGCCAACGGCTACGAAATCATGCGCCGGCTCGAAGACATGAGCGGCGGCCTCTGGCGACCGAGCCCGGGCTCGGTCTACCCGCACCTGCAGATGCTCGAGGACGCCGGGATCGTGAGGTCGGCCGAGGTCGACGGGAGTCGCACTTACACGCTGACCGAGGCCGGAGCCGAGGAAGCGGAAAAAGCCGCTATGCCTACCCAGGGCGGAGAATCAGAGGATCAGATCCGCAATCTCCGCCTGGCCGCCGCGCAGCTGATGGGCGCTGCGAAGCAGCTTTCGGGTGCGGGCGACGAGGCGCAGATCGAGCGCGGTATCGCCGTGGTGCAAAAGGCCCGCAAGGAGCTGTACCAGATCCTTGCCGAGGACTAGCGACCAGGGCGTCGCCGGTCGGACGCGATCCTGCCGGCGACGCCCGGTACTGTGCACGGTGACGCCATGACCACACCGACCGCGACCACGAGCAGTTCGAGGGGTGGGGCGCCGGGCGTCGAGGCCGTACCGATCATCGAGACGGTAGGGCTGACGAAGTCGTACCAGGGCACGGACTTCCGCGCCGTCGACGAGCTCAACTTGAGCGTGGGCACCGGCGAGGTCTTCGGCCTCCTCGGTCCCAACGGCGCCGGCAAGACCACGACGGTCGGCGTGCTGACGACTCGGGTCATCCCGACTGCCGGGCAGGCCCTCGTGGGCGGTCTCGACGTCGTGCACCAGCCCAGCCTGGTGAAGCAGATCATCGGCGTGGTCTCCCAGCAGAACACACTCGATCGCCAGCTCACCCCGTGGGAGAACCTCTACTACCACGGCCGCCTCTTCGGAATCCCTGCACGCGAGTGCCGGACGACCGCGGACGACCTCCTCGAACGCTTCCAGTTGACCCGCTTCGCGAAAGCATCCGTCTACGCCCTGTCGGGCGGAATGGCGCAGCGACTCATGGTGGCCCGGGCGATCTTCCACCGGCCGGCGGTGCTCTTCCTCGACGAGCCGACAGCCGGCCTGGATCCTCAAGGACGACTGGCTCTGTGGGAACTCCTTCGTGGCCTGAACGCGGAGGGCCAGACCATCATGCTGACCACGCACTACATGGAAGAAGCCGACAACCTCTGCAATCGACTCGCCATCATGGACCACGGCAGGATCCTGGCCCTCGACACGCCGGCCGCCCTCAAGCGGAGCGTCGACGCCGACACGATCGTGACCGTGAAGGCCGCCGGCGACCCCGATCGCCTCGCCGAGGCCTTCGCGTCCCATCTCGAGGGATTGACGGGAAGCCGCCCCATCGAGGGTGGCGTCGAATTGCACGTGAAGGGTTCCGAGCGACTGGTGCCGCGTGTCGTCGAGGCCGCCGAAGCAGCCGGTTTCACCCTGGCCGATCTGAGCGTCGCCGAGCCGACGCTCGAGACGGTCTTCATCGGACTGACCGGAAAGGACCTACGCGACTGATGGCCTCCACCACGGCGAGTGTCTCCACATCGTCCTTCGGATCACCCTCGGCGCGCCGGGTCGACCTGCAACCGACCCGTTCGGCCACGGCGGCGAGCTGGACGGCCCTGGGTGCCCTCATCCGGCGCGACCTCCTCGTGTTGCGCAAGCACTGGATCGAGTTCACGGTCCGCACGCTGGTCCAACCGTTTCTGTTGTGCTTCGTCTTTCTCTACGTCTTCCCCAAGATCGGTCAGGGCATCGGGGGCGCCAGCGGCGTGCCCGGAGCAGAATCGGCCTTCGCCACCGTGCTCGTTCCCGGAGTCGTCGGACTGTCGATCATGTTCCAGGGCATCCAAGCCGTCGCCATGCCGTTGGCTCAGGAATTCGGCTTCACCCGCGAGATCGAGGATCGCGTCCAGGCGCCCTGCCCCATCTGGCTCGTCGCCATCTCGAAGGTGATCTCCGGTGGCTCGCAGGGCTTGATCTCGGCGGTGATCGTCTTTCCGATCGCATCGGTCGTCCATGCTGCCGGCGTGGAGGCGCAGATCAACCTGCACTGGTGGCTGATCCTCACGCTGGTCCCCCTCTCCTGCCTGTGCATGGCGTCGCTCGGCCTCCTGCTCGGCACCTCGTTCGAACCGCGCAACCTTGGACTGATGTTCGGCTTCATCGTGCTCCCCATCACCTTCCTCGGGGGCACCTACTACCAATGGACGCGGCTCGCCTCCGTGAAGCTGGGCTCGGTGCACTGGCTGCAGATCGTCGTTCTCGTCAATCCGCTCATCTACATCAACGACGGGATGCGGGCGGCGTTCACGGACGCGGCGCACATGCACCTCTACGTCATCTACCCGGCCATCGTCGCCTTCAGCATCGTCTTCCTCACCCTCGGCTTGCGAAACTTCCGTCGCAAGGTGCTGGCCTGAGCGAGGTGCTGGCCTGAGCGAGGTGTTGGCCTGAGCGAGGTGCTGGTCTGCGGTGCCGGCTGTTGCTGCGGCGGTCAGCGCCTATCACATCGCTCGGGCGAGGACGCCGCGGGGCGTCTGGTCCGGGTCGCCCGCACCGCCATTGCCAGCCACGTGCGCCGACCTGGCCTTTGCGTGAAATGTTGGGTAGAACGCGCCAATCTGTCAGACCACCTGGGTAGGGTGATCCGAAACTTCTGAAGGTGCGCTCGTCGCACGGTCAGGGGCGGATGCAGTGGGTTGGAGGAGCGCTCGGCGAAGCGGTTCGCTCCTGGTGGGGTTGGCGAAGGGACGGATTCTGATGAGGAATAGCGGACCATTGGCGCCGTCCGACCTCCGGGGCGCCTATACCGAGGTGCGGGCCAACACCGAACGGCTGGCATCCGTGCTCAGTGCGGAGGACCAAACCGTGCAGACCATGCCCGACGTCAGTCCGACGAAGTGGCACCGAGCGCACATGACGTGGTTCTTCGAGACATTCGTTCTCGGTGAGTACGTTCCCGAGTATCGGCCGTTCGACGACGCGTTCGCCTACATCTTCAACTCCTATTACGAAGCGGTCGGTGCCCGACACCCACGACACGAGCGCGGGCTGTTGTCGCGCCCGGGCATCGGAGAGATCGCCCGCTACCGCCACGCCGTCGACGAAGCCATGTCGACGCTCTTCGACGACCTCGACCAACCCGGACTGCCCGAGCTCATCACGCTCGGGCTCCACCACGAGGAGCAGCATCAGGAACTGCTGCTCATGGACATCAAGCACGTGTTGTCCAGAAACCCGCTGCACCCGTCCTACGTCTCCACCACCCGTTCGACCCCGGGCCCGCATCCGCCCAAGGCCGGTTGGATCGAACACGCCGGCGGTCCGGTCGAGGTAGGGCACCGGGGCACGGGGTTCGGATTCGACAACGAGTTCCCGGTCCACACGGTGCATCTCACGCCATTCGGGCTGGCTGACCGACCGGTCACGTGCGGCGAGTGGCTTTCCTTCATGGAGGACGACGGCTACGCCCGACCCGAATTCTGGCTCTCCGATGGTTGGGCGGTGGTGAAGGCCCAGGACTGGCGGGCACCGCTCTACTGGATGCGGGATCCCGACCATCCCGAGAACTGGTTGCAGTTCACCCTGTCGGGACTGCGGCCGGTCGATCCCGACGAGCCGGTCTGTCACGTCAGCTACTACGAGGCTGACGCGTTCGCACACTGGACCGGGATGCGGCTCCCGACGGAATCCGAGTGGGAGACCATCGCGTCTGTTCACGGCGAAGGTGACAACCTCCTGCGCGACGACTTTCTGACCACGGGAGCACCACACCCCTCCCCGGCGGTCGCCACGAACGGGCTCTTCGGCGACACGTGGGAATGGACCTCGAGCGCCTACTCCCCCTATCCCGGCTTCCGTGCTGCGGCGGGCGCGGTGGGCGAGTACAACGGCAAGTTCATGGTGAGCCAATACGTGCTCCGCGGCGGGTGTTGCGCGACCCCGGCCGGTCACGTACGGGCGACCTATCGGAACTTCTTTCCACCCGGGGCCCGCTGGGCCTTCGGGGGCGTCCGCCTGGCCCAGGATCCGTGACGACATGAGTTACACCATCGACGTCCATCTCTCGCCCGACGAGGTGCGCAGGCACATGCGCGCCGATGCCATCGACGGGTTGCAGGGCGGAGAGAAGACGATTCCCCCATTGTGGTTCTACGACGAGCGAGGGAGCCGTCTCTTCGAGGAGATCACCCAGCTCCCCGAGTACTACCCCACCCGGGCGGAGCGAGCGCTGCTCGAAGAGCACGCCTTCGCCATCGCCGAGATGTCCAAGGCCGACACCCTCGTCGAACTCGGCGCCGGCGCATGCGACAAGACCCGGGTTCTCCTGACGGCGATGCAGGACGCCGGCACCCTCGCCCGCTACGTGCCCTTCGACGTGAGTGACGAGTTCCTCCGCGGCGTGGCCACGACGTTGGCCGAGGAATACGACTCGCTCGACATCCACGTCGTCATCGGGGACTTCCATCACCATCTGGCCGAGATCCCCTCGGACGGGAGGCGCTTGGTGGCTTTCTTGGGTGGCACGATCGGGAACCTGAACCCGTTGCAGCGAGCCACCTTCCTCGCCGACCTCAACAGCACGATGTCGGTCGACGATTCGCTGCTGATCGGAACCGATCTCGTCAAGGACCGGACCAGGCTGGTTGCGGCCTACGACGACGCCGCCGGTGTGACGGCCGAATTCAATCGCAACGTCCTCCACGTACTGAACGAGCAACTGGGAGGAGACTTCGAACCGGACCGGTTCCGTCATGTCGCCTTGTGGAACGAGGACGAGCAGTGGATCGAAATGCGGCTACGGAGCGAGGTGGCGACGGAGGTGTTCCTCGCCGGGGCCGACATCACCGTGCGATTCGACGAGGGTGAGGATCTCCTGACCGAGATCAGCGCGAAGTTCACGCCGGAACGGATCGAAGGCGAACTCGGGGCCGCCGGCTTCGTGGTCGACGGCATGTGGGGTGCCTCCGACGGGGAGTTCCTGCTCACCTTGGCTCACCCCTCCCTGTGACTCCCAGCAGCCTCGGGCCACGGAGTCGTCTCGCCGGGTTCACGCCGAGGAGTAGTCCGCCTCGCTGACATCGCCGACATTGCCGACGTCGCTGGCATCGCTGGCATCGCTGGCATCGCTGGCATCGCTGGCATCGCTGGCATCGGCGACGTCGACCGCCCCGAGCGACGTCGCCCTCTCGACGTGGTGATCGGCAGCCATGCCGCCATCCATATCGCCCTCCTCACGAGGGCGGCGCCGACGCAGCAGCACCCAACCGATGCCCAGGGCGAACAACAAGACGACGGATCCGATGCTCAGGACGCTGGCGACCAGCAGGTGCGGTGGCCGGTAGTGGAAGGTCACGGTGTCGTCGCCGGCCGGGATGCGCACTCGCTGCACGAGATCGTAGGACTGCACGGTCACGTCGTCGGCCGGCCCTCCGTTGACCGAGACCGTCGCCTTCCAGCCCGAATCCCAGGCGACGGAACGCACGACCGTGCCCGCCGTCGGTGCCACGACACGGATCGTCTCCGACTTGGTCGAGTTCGAGAGCACCCGCACTGGCAATGCCCTGCCCGACGCCCCGTAGGCCGCGATGGGTTTCGGTGGCGCGTGGAACGTGAAGACCGCGTAGCCCTCGGAGAAACCGGCCGCCCGCCACGGCCCCGGGACCAGCGCCGACGACAGTGACCCACCGAGTTCATAGGGCTGGCCCTCGAACACCGCCACGGCCCGGTGTGGGGCCACGGAGCCACGCACCACCTGGACCGAGAGCCCAACCGACGAACCGGAGGGGACCGAGCCACTCACGTGAGTGGATCCGGTGGGCACCGCCACCGCCGGTCCCCACCGCGTCGTCCCGTCAGCGGAGAGGGCGCCGAAACGAACGGCCGCACCGGGCGGCGCCGGTGCGCCGAACACCAACGTCGGCGTCCGGGGCTGCAACTGTTCGCCGAAGAACCAGGACTCCGTTCGTCCGGTCGAAAGCGACGGCCGCTCGGCCGGATAGAACGGATAGGCGGTGTCGTTGTAGTCGGCGCCGTACCCGCGGCTCAGAACAGGATCGGTGCCGAAGTTCTCCTGGACCTGCTCGATCGAGGCGATGGAGCGGGGCAGGGTGCCCAACGGGACGAGGAAATACTCCGGAACAGTCACGACCTCTCGCAGGTTAAGCCGGTCGAGCGTGCCCGACGACAACTGGGCCAGGTCCAGATCGTCTTGCTGGTGGGTGTTGGTGGCCGTCTCGTAGTTGTTGTTGACGATCGAGGCGTACCCGGAGACCGAGGGCAGGCCCGGGATGATGTTGAGGTCGGGAATGCCCTGCGGGCTGCCCGGATAGCTGGCATAGGTCTGCGGGTCGTAATTGACCAGACGACCACCCGGTTGCAGATGCGCCGCCAACAGCTGCTGTATCGGAGTCGAACCCGACAGCAATTGATTCGAGGGCGACGTCGTCAACTGGCTCGTGAGTGCCATCAGTCCGATGTCGACGGCGACGAAGCCGGTGGCCAGGATGCGCCAGGTGTTGGTCGACAGGCGGGAGCGGAACCACACGAGGACGCCCGCGCCCGCACACAGGACGCAGGCGTAGAGCACGGCATGCCGGACCGACACCACCATCGAGGGTCTGAGCGTGACCTGGGCGAAGACGTGGACCACGCCCGCCGGAGACGCCAGCGTCCACACCAGGAGCGCGCCGACGAGGCCGAACGGGACGAGCCCGATGACACGTTCGTAGCGGGTCATCGGATCGCGGACCCGGGCCGGTTCCGATCGGTCGATCCATCCGGCGAAGAGCACGCAGACGGCCGTGGCCACCGTGATCATGTTGCGGCTCTGCAAACGCTGATGGCCATAGAGCGGCAGGCTGTTGAAGAGGTGCTCGAGTGGCGTGTTCGACCCCAAGGCCAACAGGTAGCCGAACAGACCCACGACGTACCACGTCAGTCGGTCCCGAGTCGCCAGGCGGCTCGGCCATCGAGGGTGCAGCAGTGTGATCAGGGCCACCAGGGGCAAGACGCCCAGGTACACCCCGACCTCGGGCAGGTTGTACTGGCTGAAGAACTGGTTCTCGCCCAGGTGCCCGTAGCCACCGTTGATGTAGGGCACCAGCCAGAGGATGCTGAACGGCTTGGGATAGCTCCCCGCCGCCGCCACGACCCCACTCCCCCGCTGTGAATTGCGGATCGCTTCGAGTCCGGGCAACCACTGGATCGCCGCCAATGACAGGGCGAGCGCCGCTCCCGCCCCGCAGCGAGTGAGCACCCGCCACCACTTCTCCCGGCTCAGGCCAGCCGACGCGACGGCAAAGGCCCCGATGAGCAGTCCTTCGTCGAGCATGGCCTCCGGAGCACCGGCCAGGATCACGCTGGCGAAGGCAACGCCGAGCAGGATGGACCAGCGCCACCGCCCGTCCCGGACGATATGCAGCACGGCCAGCAGCATCCAGGGAATGGCGAGGAAGCCCTCGGTCATGTCGACGTGGTTGACCTGGCTCAGCACGGGCCCGGCGAAGGCGAACGTGGCCGCAGCGAGCAGACAGGCGATCGTCGACAGCTTCAACGCACGCAAGAAGACGTACATCCCGATACCGATGCCCGAGAACAGGACGACCTCGGTGGCGATCCACGCCGCTCGGTCGGGCAGCACCACGAAGAACGTCATCAGGGGATAGAAGGCGCCGGCGTTGAAGTCGGCCATCAGCGGCGTGCCGCTGAAGATGTACTGATTCCAGAACGGCAGCTGTCCGTGGCGCAGCATCTGGCCCACCAGCACGTGGAGCGGGTAGTTCTGCTGCAGGTTGTCGCCTGTGATGAGCAAGCGACCGCTGATCAGATCGGGCAGGACGAAACCCAGGAGCGGCACCGCGATGAGGACGAGGTAGGGCCACAGAGGTCCGCTGTGCGCTCGGATACGGTTCACTGACGAGGACGTGCCTTCCCGGAATGCCGACGGTGCAGCGCCGCGTCGCTGCTGGACCTGCGGTAAGCGGCGGCCGGTGTCGAGCAGCCTGGGCCGGTCCGGACGATTGCCGCCGAAAAAATAGTCTCGCAGGCGGGGACCTTGCTCAGATGGACTCGGGGCTCAGCCCACCGAGCTGCGCCGTCTGCGGGCGCGAGATGGTGCTCGAGGTCTTCCGCCACTCCACGTTCGGGGCGAGCGCCGACCGCTCGAGGCGGTCGATGTGGGTGTGAGCGATGGAGAGGAGATCGGTCAGGAGTTCGTCACCCAACAGGTGCGGAAGGAGTCCGAGATCGAGCAATTTGGTATGGGCGGCGCGGTAGTAGTGCTCTTCGAGCTCGACCCGGGGGTCCTCGAGATGGACGATCTCGGCGCCGCCGGTGGCCTCGGACACCATCCGGGCAAGATCGTTCACCGAAAATGACTCGGTGAACTGGTTGAAGACCCGGAATTCACCGGCCTGGGCCGGGTTTCGAACGGCCAGCTCGACGCAGGCCAGCGTGTCCCTGATGTCGAGAAACCCCCGGGTCTGCCCACCCTTGCCGTAGACGGTGAGGGGTTCGCCCGCGGCGGCCTGGATGACGAACCGGTTGAGCACGGTCCCGAAGACGGCGTCGTAGTCGAATCGCGTGGCCAGGTCGGGATGCATCGTGGTCTCGGGCGTGGACTGGCCGTACACCACACCTTGGTTGAGGTCGGTGGACCGTAGTCCCCAGGCCCGGCAACAGAACGCGATGTTGTGGCTGTCGTGGACCTTGGACAGGTGGTAGAAGCTGCCCGGCTGCTTGGGGAAGGGCAGGACGTCCGTCCGTCCTCGGTGCGTGATCTCGATGTAGCCCTCTTCGATGTCGATGTTCGGCGTTCCGTACTCACCCATCGTGCCCAGCTTCACCAGATGGATCGACGGGTCCACGTCCGCGATGGCATAGAGCAGATTGAGGGTGCCCACGACGTTGTTGACCTGGGTGTACACGGCGTGCTTCCGGTCCACCATGGAGTAGGGGGCACTCCGCTGCTCGGCGAAATGCACGATCGCATCGGGTCGGTAGCTCGCCACCATCTCGCTGACGAAATGCTCCTCGGTCAGGTCCCCGATGAAGACATCGAGGTGGTTGCCCGACATCTCCTCCCACCGCTCGACCCGACGATGGAGCGAGGCGATCGGGACCAGGGAATCCACACCCATCTCGAGGTCGTACCCCCGCCGGGCGAAATTGTCCGCCACGGCCACCTCGTCGCCGGCTCGGGAGAGATGCAACGCGGTCGGCCAGCCCAGATACCCGTCTCCGCCGAGGACCAGAATTGTACACTGACACCTTCCGTTTCCGTGACAGCCGGATGTCACATGCGTGACGGCGTGAGTTTTCTCCTGTATCCTGTGTCTTACCTGAGAATCCTGTTAAGGAAGCTTTCGAGCCCTGGAAACAGGCGCCGGCTGTGTCAGAATCACTGCAGTTTCATGACGAACATCCGACCTGCAACACCCCCGGTGCAGGTTCGTGACTAAGGAATCCCCGCACATGGAGCTCACGGCCCCGAGCGCGACAACCCGCCAACGCACGTCCACCGATGTCGAAGGTCTCGCCGCGCCCGCGACGAGGGCGAATGTTCGCCTCCTGCGCACCGCGCTCCTCGGCGCGCTCGGCACTGCCGGTGTGGTGGCGGGCTCCATGATGGGTGGGCAATCCTTCGAGACCCATCTGCCCGGCGCCTGGTTCTTCGGCATGCCCGGCGGGCCGCTCGGGTGGCTGGGCACCAACGCATCGCTCCCCCCGATCTCGTCCTTGGCCCTGGTGTTCGGAGGCCTCATCCTCCTGACGCGCGTCTGGCTTGGCCTGCTGCGCTACCTCCGGCAGAACGAGGGCTTCTCTGTTCGACGCGTCGTGCTGGTGGTTCTGGTCTGGTCCGTGCCGCTGTTGTGCGCCCCGCCCCTGTTCAGCCGTGACGTGTACACCTACGCCGCCCAGGGCGAGATGGTCAGCCACAACATCAACCCGTACGCCTACGGACCGAGCGTCCTCGGGGCCACCTCGTTCAACGAAATGGCCGATGCGGTGTGGTCGAACACCGAATCGCCCTACGGACCCACCTTCCTCACCGTCGACGGCGTGCTCGACCAGGCGTCCGGGCACCAGATCCTGCCCGACCTCGTCCTCCTCAAGCTCCTGGCCCTGGCCGGCGTCGGGCTCATGGCGGCCGCCACCCCGACCCTGGCCCGATCCATGAGACGAGATCCCGCCCATGCCGTGCTCCTCGGAGCCGGCTCGCCGCTCGTCCTCCTCGCCCTGCTGGGCGGGGCGCACAACGACGCCCTGATGGTGGGCCTCCTGATGGCCGGACTGGCCGTGGCCAAACGCTGGGGCACAGTGCCCGCCATCGTCATCTGCGCGCTGGCGGCCGGTGTGAAATCACCGGCCGCGCTGGGCGTCTTGTTCCTTGGGTGGGTCTGGGCCGGTCCCGGCGCCGGCGTAAGGAGGCGCCTGGCCCACACCGCCCTGGCCGGCGTGATCGCCCTGGCCACGATGGAGGTCGTCGCGCTCATCTCCGGGACCGGATGGGGCTGGATACGCACCACGTCGACCGCCGACGCCTCCTTCACCGGAGTCACGCCGGTGAACGTCATCGCACGCGCCGCATCCATCGTCAGCCATGTCTTCCAGGTGCCGATCTCCGTGATGGACATGCGGCCCGTGTTCAGCATCCTCGGACTGGCGATCGCCGTCTACGTCGGGTGGCGTCAGCTCCTGCGATCGCCGCAGGAAGGTGTCGTCAAGACCCTGGGCATCACGCTGCTCGTCCTGGCCCTCCTCGGGCCGATCGTGTGGGCCTGGTACGTCACCTGGGGCATCGTGGTGCTTGCTCCGGCCGCCAAGGGGCGCATGACCACCCTTTTGATCGTGATCAGCACCTTCTGGGCCTTCGCCGGCGTCACGTCGGTGCATGGCATCTTCCAGCGGATGCTCCACACGTTCTTCGTGACCGATCTGTTGTTGGTGGCGTTGCTGGCCGCCGTCATCGTGATGCCGCTGGGCCAGTTCGCCGCCTCCCGCAAGTCGAGCGGCCCATTGCCCACCATTACCCCGCCCGACCGTTTCCTCGCCGGAGCCGGCGCGACCTGAGCGGTCGGGCCCTCGGGCTCGGGATCCTCCGGGTCAGTCGGCCAGATCGACGGCAGACAGCACCCGGGTCGGCCGCACACGAATCACCAGCTCGCCCGGCACCCCGTTACGCTCGCCGTACTCGGTGGCCCGGTCCTCGCCCATGTAGCGACCGCCGATCCGGGTCGCCCACGAACGCACGGCATCGAGCTCGTCGCTGATCTCCGCCGTCCCCTCGACGACCACGAAGCTGAACGGCGGGCGGTCGTCGTCGACGCACACCGAGAGCCTCGGATCCGCCGCCAGGTTGCGACCCTTCACGGTGGCGGCGCCGGTGTTGAACACGAGCAGACCCTCGTCGTCCACGTCGTACCAGACCGGCGCCAGATGCGGTCGCCCGTCGGGCCGGACGGTGGCCAGCTTTCCCGTGCGGGCCGGCAACGCAGTCAGGAACGTGTGGACTTTCTCCGTCGACATCGGGTGGTACGCCACGGGATCAGTCCGACGTGCCGTGATTGGCCTCGTAGGCCGCCTGCCAGCTCTGGATCATGGGCCCGAACGCGGCGGGGTTGTAGGCGTCCTCCTCATAGGAGAACTTCATGTCACCGGCGTAGTGGAGGACCGTGATGTTGTGGGCCTGATGGATCGAACCGTCGCCGGGATCCTCCATCCGGTTCTCGATCCGGCAGATCCACCAGCCGCGCTCCTCGTCGCAGACGCACCACGAGTGCGGGAACGAGGTCATGGCCTTGTTGGGCCATTCGGCCATGAGCGGGGCGATCCACGCGTAGATCTCGTCCCGACCGTGAAAGGTCCCGAACGTGTGCTCGAGATATTCGGCATCGTCGGTGAAGAGGTCGGCCCACTCCCGCCATTCGCCGCTTGCGGCACAGCGACCGGCGGTCTCCTTGAAGTGCTCGTGCGCTCTTTCGAGCTCGTCCCTGCTCCATTTGGTCATGACTTCAGTATCCATTCGCTCATGGTCACGCTGCGCAGCGTGCTCAGGTCGGTGAAGGCGTTGATCTCCTCGATCATCTGGGTGATGTTGGCGTTCATGGTGGCCGGGTCCCCGTCGGCACAGTAGAACAGCATCGGATCGGTCACATGCTCGAGAGACGGCCACGCCTCTTCCACGATGGCTCTGATCGGTGGTGCATCCTCGGTGAGGGCGCGGAACACCGCGTTGCGGACGTAGCGGCAACGGGGCTGGATCGCCTCGGTCACCGGTGAGATCCGGGTGTGCCAGCGCTCCATCCACTCGCCGAAGGTCAGGTCCGGATGCTGTTCGATGAGCGCGACCGTGAGCACGCCGGGCGACCGCTCTCCATCGGCCCACGAACGGGGAGCGGACCATTGGTTGCCGCCGTAGTCGCGGTAGAGCGATTCGACCACCGAGTAACCCGCGACCCGCTCGGCCGCGGACCCGAGCACCTCCTCGAAGGGTCCCCGTTGCTCGACCGTGTCGAGCCACACCGACACGAGACCGTGGAGCGGGGTCTCGCCTTCCGGAGTGGGGACGGGTGCCGGGATGTCGCTCTGCGGGTCCCACACGTCCAGGCCGAGACCCCGCGGCTGGAGCGCCAGCAGATCTTCTCGCACCGGCCCCAGCACGCGGTCGGCGACCTCGGCTCTCGTACTGTCCCGGTCCAGCCAGACCAGGTACATCACCTTCTCCATCAGCCCCCCGTTCTCATCGTTGTCGGCCTACCCGACCGATCGCCCCGCCGTTGCGCCATGGCGGGACGGGTGGCCGGTCACCAGGTCAATCCCAATGCTTCGCGCATGGTGGCCTCGAACTCAGCGTCGCTCAGGGTGCGGCGGAGCTCGAGCACCATGGCTGCATCCTTGCCCACTTCCACCCGGAGGGGCGTCTCCGGGTTCTCGAGCGCGTCGGCCACGGCGGTGCCCACGAGCTCGGGGCCCGGACGCCCTTCGGGACCCACGAGGGACTCGACGGTCCCGTTCCATTGGGTGTGCAGGTCCGCGTAGATCTCAGGACCTTGATGGTCGTCATCGTGCTTCATGCCCGGGGCGATGTACCCGGGTTCGATGATGACCACGCGGATACCGAAGTGGCCCACCTCGTAGTGCAGGGTCTCGGACAGGGCTTCGAGGGCGTGTTTCGACGCCGCATAGGCGCCTTCGAGGGGCGTCCCGATCTTGCCCTGGACCGAACTGATGTTGACCAGC
The DNA here is from genome assembly GCA_963754445.1 of uncultured Acidimicrobiaceae bacterium. Classification (GTDB taxonomy): domain Bacteria; phylum Actinomycetota; class Acidimicrobiia; order Acidimicrobiales; family RAAP-2; genus Bog-473. Next base: position 1,620,992 of record CAVWFT010000001.1, read on the forward strand.
ACGCCACTCCCCCGCGTCCGCCACGACGGAACGAGAGCCTGGGCCAGCCGGAGCGGACCCAACGTGTTCACCTCGAGCGCGTGCACGAAGGACTCGATCGGATAGGTCTCGAGGGGCCCGTAGCCGGGAACCCCGGCGTTGTTGACCACGGCATCGAGCTCGCCCGCCTCGTCGAGGGCCGCCCGCACCGAGTCGGCACTGCTCACGTCGAGCGCCAGATGCCGGACGGCGGGCAGGCCGTCCAGGAGCTCCGGCCGGCGGGCCGTCGCCACGACGTCATGTCCACGGGCGCTCAGGATCTCCACCGTGGCCCGGCCGATGGCCCGGGCGGCGCCGGTGACGAGGACACGCACGACGCGTCAGCTCCCCTCGACCGGGGAAAGACCGACCAGTTCCTCGCTGGCGTGCCAGAGCCGGCGGGCCGCTTCCGGGTCCCGGGCCCACCGTCGCGGCTGCCTCGGTTTGCACTTGACGAAGTACTGACCGGTGACGCCTTCCACCTGGCGCGACGACGCCAGATAGATCGACGTACGCGCCCCTTTCGCCGGGGAGAGGAAGAACGGCGATGCGATCTTGATCCCCAGGGCCAGCAGGCCGCGCGCGTCGCCGTCGGCTCCGTACCCGGTGCGCACCGTGCCCGGATGCAAGGAGTTGGCGGTGACCGCCGTGCCTTCGAGTCGCCGGGCCAGCTCGTTGGTGAACAAGATGTTGGCCAGCTTCGACTGCCCGTACACGCGCATCGCCTTGTACGAACGTGTCGACTGCAGGTCGTCGAACGGCATCCCGTGGCGGGCCGTGTTGTGCGCCGTCGAGGCCACCGTCACGATCCTGGACGGCGCCGAGTGCCGCAGGCGTTCGAGCAAGAGGTTGGTCAGCAGGAACGGTCCGAGATGATTGACGGCCAAGGTGGACTCGAGTCCATCGACCGTCTCGCTCCGCACGGACTGGATCAGGCCCGCGTTGTTCACCAGCACATCGATGGTCGGGGCCAGATCGAGGATCTCGTCGGCCCCACGGCGCACCGAGGCCAGGTCGGCCAGATCGAACACCACGAGCTGGGCCGCAGCCGGACCATCCACCCGATCGTTGATGGCGCCCACGGCCGCTCGTCCCTTGTCCGCGTTGCGTGCCGTGAGGATGACCCGCGCCCCCAGGGCGGCCAACGCCACGCAGGTCTCATACCCGATGCCGGAGTTGCCGCCGGTGACGACGACCGTCTTCTCCTCCATGTCGGGCACTGCGGATGTTCCTCCTCCGGGGCGGCTCTCCCTCCCAGCGTCGACCAGGCTGGACGAACCGTCGAGGGATCGGGGTCAGCATTCCACATCGGGCACCCCTCACCGCCAGGTGTCGCGGGCCTCGACCAATCCCCGCTTGGCATCGAGGAACGATCCGCTGAGCGTTCGCTCGGCCGTGCGCATGTGCCATTGCAGCAACTCCTGGGCGGTGCCCCACGCCGCCTCGGCGACGCCGGCTGCCCGTGGCTCGAGAAGCAGGTTGTGGACCTGCCTCGTGTCCTCCGCCAGGTCGAAGAGCAGCGGCGGCATGATGGCCGCATCGGTGCCGAACTGTACGTACTTGTAGCGAGGCCCACGAGACACGGCGAGCGTGCAGTGGCTCATCGGGATTCCCAGCCCCTGCTCTGCGTACCGGTGCACCGGGTCGCTGAACGCCCATTCGAAGTGTGCCGTGTCCCGCCAGTGCTCCGGCCTGCCCTCACCGCTCAGGAAAGGTGCCAACGACCAGCCGTCGGCTTGCAGGGGCACCTCGGTACCGAGGTAGTCGCACATGGTCGGCAGCACATCCACCGACTCGGTCACCGCGTCCACGACACGGCCGCGACTTGCATCGGCCTCCGCACGGGGATCCACCACGATCAGCGGCACGTGGTAGCTCTCGTCCCAGTAGCCGAGCTTCTCGAGCAGCCAGTGGTCGCCACCCATCTCACCGTGGTCACTGGTCAGCACGACGAGGGTGGAGTCGATCAGGCCGCTCGACACGAGATAGTCCAACAGCGGAGCCAGACCGTCGTCCACCTCGCGTTGGGCGCCGTAGTAGGTCGCCCGTATCTGGCGTCGCTCCCCCTCGTCGTGGGGGGCGCTGATCACGGGGATGGCCGACGTCACCATCGCCGCGAAGGGGTGGATGGCGGCCTCCTCCTGGGGGGTTGCGCCTCCGGTGAAGGGGCCAACGTCGTCGGCCGCATAGAGGTCGTGGTAGCCGATGGGATTGCGCCGGGGCGGGTGCGGCCGGATGAACGAGGCGTGGACGAAGAAAGGTTCGTCACCGTGCGCCTCGAGGTAATCGACGACGGCGGAACGCACGAAGGCCGTCTGTGAGAGCTCGACGGGGAAGCGGGCCGGCGCCCAGGTCGAGCCGTGCTCGGCAGCCCCGGGAAATCCCTCCATCGGTTCGTACAGTTCGTGCGGGTTGGCGGGGACGTCGAATCCCTGGGTGGCCAACCAACGGCCCCAGGCGGGACTGTTCTGCTCCCACGGATCCTCGATCAGCGCCCGAAAACCGGGGAGGACTCCCTCGTAGCTGAAGAGCCGGGGATCACCGTCCGGGACGGTGCGCGGGTCGACCGACGTGTCCGTGTAGCCGAAGAGCACGGGGTCGTATCCAAGACCGCGGGCGATCAGCGCGACGTTGGTGAAGCGGGCATCGAGCGGTGTGCCGTTCAGCAGCGAGCGGTTCCGGTGCTGGTACGTGCCCGTGTACAGGCATGCCCGCGACGGCCCGCACGGCGCGGCGTTGGCCCAGTGATTGGCAAAGAGCACGCCGCGCGACGCCAGCGCGTCGAGCGTCGGCGTCTGCAACAACGGATGGCCGAGGGCCGACAGGCAGTCGCCCCTCCACTGGTCCAGGGTGATGAAAAGGACGTTGCGGTGGGACGGCATCCCGCCACTCTTGCCGATACCGGAGTGCTCGGTCGGGAGCATGTGCCCTCACGGTGAGTCACCGGGGGGCGCTGTTCCGGGGCTACGACGTTTGGACCGAGGTCCCTCCCAGCCGTGTCCCGAAGTCGATCAGCCACGCTCCGATGCGTGGCGCTTTGACCCGATGCACCGCTCGGCCACCGGCGACCGGGATTCCGGCGGCCGAGCGCTGCGTCGCCCTTGGCTCACTGACCGACACGGTCGGCTGTCGGCGGGAGACCCGTCGTCCCCCGGCCGTCTCCAGCAGATCCTGACGGTGGGCCGTTGCCATTGATTCGACTGCCCTCCCCTGGATCATCGCTTCACCTCTCATGAGCGTTGCTCCGCTCGTTCGTCCCGTTGTTCTTCTGTATTGATTGTAGCCAATTGTTGACAGGAAATCAAGAATATCCTAATATAGCTGTATGCCTATGTTCATGGATGAAGCCCCAGCCCGACCGCAGGGTCCGACGGTTCGCTCGTCCCCGTCCCTGCCGACCGACCTGTCCTGGCTTCTCTCGGTCGCAGCCAGGCCTTCGATGCGGGCCAAGTACCCGAAGCTGGCGGAGATGTTCAGCGGTCGGGAACACCTGTCCGATCGCATACGGAGCTTCTGGGACGACGGCGGCGAAGAGATGTGCTTCACCGAGATGCAGATCCTCGTGCACCACGCAGGGGCCACCTGCGAGACCGATCCCGCCGCAGTCTGGCGGGCGATCGAGGAGGCCGTGGCCACCGTTCCGCTCACCCTCGACATGCCCTCGGAGCCCCTCGACGAGCTTGCCATCTACGTGTCGCGCTTTCGCAAGCTGAAGGAGTCGCCAGAGCTGGTCCGTGAGTATCTCGACCTCCTCAAGGAGGTCTGGACGCCGGTGAACGATGTCTGGCAGCAGTCGTTGCCGGTCATCGAGGAGGCCGGCCGACACGTCGTGGCGCAGTACCAAAACGGACAATCACTGGATCTACTTGTACTCCCGGGTTGTGACATCCTCCGGGACCGCGCCCCCAGATCGCGGCGGACGTCGAAGCGGGGCGGCCCCTCCTCTTCGTCCCTTGCCTGTTCTTCGGCTCGAGCATGTACCTCGAGTTCCCCGATTTGGTGATCGTGGGCACCGGCGTCGGTCAGGGTGACGTGGTGGCGAGGGCGAGGACCGAGTCGGTGGCCCGCCGGCTCAAGGCCGTGGCCGATCCGACCCGCCTGGCCATCCTCCACTCTCTCGCCACGGCCCCGAGCACGGTCGGTGAGCTGGCGGTCCTGTTCCGGATCGCCCAGCCGACCGTGAGCATGCATGTCAAGGTGCTGCGCGAGAGCGGGCTGGTGCACTCCGAGCGCGTCGGTGCACGACTGCGCCTCAGCGCGGATGCAGGATCCGTCGAGGCGCTGGTCGACGATCTACGCCACGCCGTGCTTCAACGCGCCGACGGCGGCGCCAGCAACACGGGCAGCGTCCGGATCCCGGCGACCGTCGAGGAAAGCACCCGTTCGGCCGTTCCCGTCACGGCGTAGGACGGGAAGCGGGCCAGCAACTCCTCGAGGAAGATCCGCGTCTCGAGTCTGGCCAGGCTGGCGCCGAGGCAGACATGCTCGCCGAAGCCGAAGGCGAGATGCACCGGATTGACCGGCCGCCGCACGTCGAAGACGCCCGCCGTTGGGCCGAACACGCGCTCGTCGCGGTTCGCCGACGCATACACCATGCACACGTAGTCGCCCGCCTGGACCGTCACCTCACCGATCGACGTCCGCTCGGTGGCCGTCCGACAGAACGCGTGGACGGGTGTCACCCAGCGCAGGCACTCCTCCACCGTGCCCGCGACCGACGATGGGTCGGAAGCCACCAGTGCACGCTGCTCGGGATGCTCGGCCAGGACCACGATGCTTCCCGAGAGCAGCGTACGGGTCGTCTCGTTGCCGGCCACCAGCAGGGTGAGGAGGAACATGAACAGCTCCTCCCGGCTCAGCGGGCAGCCGCCGACTTCGCTCTCGACGAGGAGCGAGACCAGGTCGTCCCCGCGACGGAGGCGCTTGGCCCTGATGTGCTCGACGATGAAGCCGGACAGTTCACCGAGGGCCGACATCGTCTGGTCCGGGGACGCATCGGGTGACTCGATGGCGGCATCGGACCACCGCCGGAAATCGGCACGATCCGCCTCGTCGATGCCCAGCAACTCCGCGATGACGATCAGGGGGAACGGCGCCGCCAGCTGCTCGACGAAGTCGATCTCCGAGACGGCCTCCACTCGGTCGAGGAGGGTCGCGGCCGTGGTGCGGATGGACTCCGCCAGGCCCGCCAGGGCGCGCGGCGTGAAGCGTCGGTTCACGAGACCCCTGAACGCCCCGTGTTCGGGGGGATCCATGTGCAGGATCGATCGCGAGGAGATCCCGTCCACTGCCGCCCGGATGGGATCGTTGACCAGGGCCCCCCGGCCCGAACAGAACCGTCCGGGGTCGCGGGAGAGCTCCTTGATGTCCTCGTAGCGCGAGAGCACCCAGAACCCCGGACCGACGGCATGGACAGGATCCGCGGCGCGCCACCAGGCCAACACGTCGAAGAAGTCGGGCCGCTGGAAGAACGCCGGGTCACGCGGGTCCAGGTCGACCCCGGCGTAGCTCCGCTGGTCCGGCGCCATCGGGCGAGCGTACTGTGCACCGGGCTGCTCATCGGGGGTCGGCCGGGAACGAGGCGGGAGGGCCAGCGGTGACGGCAGTGCGGACCGAATACGACAGCCTCTACATCGGGGGCCAGTGGCGGCGGCCTGCCTCCGACGAACGAGTCACGGTGATCTCCCCGCACACCGGTCAGCCCATCGGCTCGACTCCCGCGGCCTCACCGGTGGACGTCGACCGTGCCGTCGCCGCGGCGCGCCGCGCCTTCGACGAGACGGAATGGCCCCGGTTGCCTCCCTCCGTACGGGCCGAGGCCGTGGCCCGCGTGCTCGACGTCTATCGCACCCGGACCGATGAGATGGCGGAGACGGTCATGGCCGAGATGGGTTCTCCCCGCTGGTTCGCCGAGCTGGCGCAGGGCCCCGGCGGCGCAGCCATGCTCTCGACCTTCCTCGACGCTGCCGCCACGATCGAGTGGGACACGCCGGGCCAGGGCCACAACGCCGGTGCCGTCGTGCGCCGCGAACCCGTCGGCGTCGTCGGCGCCATCACTCCGTGGAACGTGCCCCAGCTCGTCATCGTCCCCAAACTTGCCCCCGCCCTCCTCGCGGGCTGCACCGTCGTGGTGAAGGCGGCGCCCGAGTCGCCGCTCGACGCGCTGTTGCTGGCCCAGATCATCGACGAGGCCGACCTCCCCGACGGCGTGGTGAGCATCCTCGTCGGCGGTCGGGAGGCCGGTGAGCATCTCGTTCGCCATCCCGACGTCGACAAGATCGCATTCACCGGGAGCAGTGCCGTCGGTCGCCGGATCGCCGGCATCTGTGGTGAACGCCTGGCCCGGGTGAGCCTGGAGCTGGGAGGGAAGTCCGCCGCCATCGTGCTCGACGACGCCGACCTGACCCGCACGGCCGAAGGGCTCAAGTTCGCGTCGTTCCTCAACAACGGCCAGGCCTGCGTGGCCCAGACGCGCGTCCTGGCGCCACGGGCCCGCTACGCCGAGACGGTGGAGGCTCTGGCGGACATGGTCGCGCACATCATGGTGGGCGATCCCGCCGACCCGGCAACCTACGTCGGCCCGCTGGTGACCCAGCGCCAGCAGGAACGCGTCCTCGGCTACATCGCGCAGGGCGAGAACGAAGGAGCCCGGGCGGCCGCTGGGGGGAAGGCGATGCCGTCGGGACTCAGCGGCGGTTGGTACGTGACCCCGACCCTCCTGGCCGACGTGGACAACAACATGGCGGTGGCACGCGAGGAGATCTTCGGGCCCGTCGTCTGCGTCATCCCCTACGACGGCGAGGACGACGCCGTGCGCATCGCCAACGACTCGCCCTTCGGACTGGCCGGATCGGTCTGGTCCAAGGACAAGGCACACGCTCGTGCGCTGGCCAACCGCATGCGCACGGGCATGGTCGGCATCAACGGGTTCGCCCCTGATCTGTGGTCACCCTTCGGCGGCTACAAGCAGAGCGGGATCGGAAGAGAGTACGGACCGGTCGGACTGGCCGGCTATCTCGAGTACAAGTCGATCTACGGTTCATGAGTGGCGTCAGGGCGACCGGCGCCCAGGAGCCCGATCCCGTGGTGCCTGACCGGCCTCCCGGGGGTTCCCCATATCGTGCGGCCCGGGAGCACGCACCACTCTCAGGACTCGACGAGTTTCTCGTCCACAACGCGCCGTATCCGGTGCGTGTCATGTGGACGCCCGACGCGCAGGCCTACGAGCGCGTCTGGTTCACGGCAGAGGACCGGGTGGGCGAGCTTCTCGTCGTCATCGGTCTCGCTTTCTATCCCAATTTGGGCACGGCCGAGGCGTTCGCCATCGTCAATCACCGAGGCCGGCACACGACCGTGCGCGCCCATCGCCGGTTGGGCACCGACCGCATGGACATGTCGCTCGGACCGTTCTCGTTCGAGCTGATCGAACCCTTCCGCGAGTGGCGCCTCCGCCTCGATCCCGAGGCCACTGCCGAGGCGACCGAGCGCGACACCGGCACGCCGCTCCACCTCGGCTACGACATCTCCTGGCTCGACACAAAGCGCCCGATCTTCCGGCAACTCGGTGCCGGCATCATCACGGGTGGGCGGGCCATGAGCCCCATTGCCGGGTACGACGGTTTCGGTCGTCAGCGGGGATGGGTCGCCGTCGAGGGGAAGCGGCTCGAGCTGACCGAGACCACCTTTCTCGGGACCCGCGACCACCACTGGGGCACGCGCGACGGCGTCGGGGGACCTGGCCGCTTCATGGGCATGCAGCATCCGCACAGCGGCGAGTGGGTCGAGTTCGAGGAGTTCGGCATCTGGGGGGACCATGTGCTCTACAACTTGGGCGACCCCCGCAAGCGCAGCGGCACGCTGCGCGAGCGCCGGCACCGCATGCGCTTCGAAGAGGACACCCACCTGCTGGTCGGAGGCGAGGTCGATCTCGTGTTCACCGACGACACTGTCAAGACCATGGCCTTCGAACGCCTGGGCCACCAGATCGCGTTCCTCCGCTGCGGCATGTACGGCGGTCCGAACGGGGGAACGCCCGACGGGGACCTCTGGCATGGCATGCCGGTCGCCTCCGGCGACGAGACCGTGGTGCACGCCGAGACCTTCGACGTGACCGATCCCGCCGTGCGTGTCCGCCTGGCCGGCCAGGACCAGCACCACTGCCGCATCGAGTGCGACGGCGAGGTCACCTACGGATTGGTCGAACCCTACGACACCCTGTGCTACGACGTCTCCAAGGCTGGCGTGATGGGGTTCTCGATCCTGGAGCGCTAGGGCCTCGGTCGCCCCCGATCTGGTCCTTTTGGCCCATGCAGCGCCGTCCGGGGCGGCGCACACTGACGTGGGGAGACGAAGGGCGCCGGGCCGTCTCGCCGGCCCAGGCTGTTCGTGACTGTGGGGGGGACGTCGAATGGAGCTCGCGGCGCGGTCCGAGACCGCCCGGGAAGGCGATGGCCGAGAGCTCCGGCGCGGCCGGGCCGGCACGGCGGAACGGCGTCGGCAGGGCCCGGTCCAAGTCGAGATCGTCGTTCCGGTCTACAACGAGGCGGCGCATCTGGACGAGCGCATCACCACGCTGCGCGACTTCCTCGACGAGTCCCTCCCCTTCTCCGCCCTGGTCACCATCGCGGACAACGGCAGCACCGACGGCACCGCCCTGATCGCGCAACGTCTGGCCGCCTCGCTCGACGGCGTCGACGCCATGATCCTGACGCGCAAGGGTCGGGGCTATGCGCTCCGCCGGGCCTGGGAGGCCAGCTCGGCCGAGGTCGTCGCCTACATGGACGTGGACCTGTCCACGTCGCTGACCGCACTCATGCCCCTCGTCGCGTCCGTCCTGTCGGGACATGGTGACGTGGCCGTCGGCAGCCGGCTCGCCCCTGGCTCCCGCGTCGTGCGCGGTCCCAAGCGGGAGCTGATCTCGCGCGCCTACAGCCAGCTGGTGCGCACGTCGCTGCGCAGTCGGGTCACCGACTTCCAGTGCGGGTTCAAGGCACTCCGGCGCGACCGAGCCCTCGAGCTGCTTCCGCTCGTCGAGGACGAGTCGTGGTTCTTCGACACCGAGCTCGTGGTGACGGCGGAGCGCCTCGGCATGCGGGTCACCGAGATCCCCGTCGACTGGGTGGACGACCCCGATTCGCGGGTCCACGTGGTGGCCACCGCGGCCGAAGATCTCAAGGGGATCTGGCGCATCTCCCACGGTCGGGCCCTGCGCGACGCTCGGGGTCGACGGGCCACGGACGGCACTCGTGCCGGTGGTGCGGAGCAGGCCACCGCCGACCAGCTGTTCTCGTTCGCCGGCGTGGGCCTCTTGAGCACGTTCAGCTACCTGTTGCTGTTCATGATCGGCTGGCACTGGGTCGGTCCGTGGATCGCCAACGCGGTGGCGCTGGCCTTCTGCACGATCATCAACACGGCACTCCACCGCTCGCTCGCCCAACCACCGACGGATGCCGGACCAGCGGCCGCCCCCGCCCCGGCGATCGGCCCCGGGTTCGTCTCGGTGACGAGCGCCCTCTACGGCGTGAGCCTGGTCTGTACGAACCTGGCCCTGCTCGTCGCCGGTGCCATCGACGCCCCATCGCTGATGGTCGCCCTCGCCGCGGTGACGATCGCCAACGCCGCCGCCTCGCTGGTCCGCTTCGCCCTGCTGCGCGGCTGGGCCTTCCGTCCGCGCGTCGGGCGTCCCGCGATCCGGTGACGGATCTCATCGGGGCACCGGCCGACGCAGCCCGCCTCGCTGATGGAGCTCGGGACGAGACACACCGCGCCGAGGGCCGGCCCACCGACGCCCAGCCTCCCGCGCCATCGCCCGAGGGGCGCCCGACGGCCACGCCGACCGGCACCCTCGATGACCACCTCGCAGCCCACCCACTGCTGCGTCCCACCGGGTACTTCCTGGGATCGCGCCTCGTGGTCTGGCTGTCCGCCTGCGTGGCCGGGCTGCTCTCTCCACGGCTCGACGTCGTGGGCACGTTCGGCTCCATCTGGGACGGCAAGTGGTATCTGCTGATCGCCCAGCACGGGTATCCCCATCGCCTCTCCCAAGAGGGCCTGGGCAGTCGCTGGGCCTTCTTCCCTGCCCTGCCCGCCGTCATCCGGGCGGTGTCGGAAGTCACCCGCCTCGATCCCGCCGCCGCCGCCGTGGTGTGCGCGTGGGTGTTCGGGCTCACCGCCACGCTCGCCATCTGGCTGGCCGTGCGCCAGCAGTTCGGCCGGGTCCTCGCCGATCGCACCGCGCTGCTCTTCGCCTTCTTCCCCCTCTCGTGCGTTCTCTCCTTCGCCTACACCGAGGGCTTGTTCCTGACCGCGGCGGCCGGTTGTCTCTACGCGCTGGGCCGTCGCTGGTGGATCACGGCGGCCCTGCTGGCCTGCCTGGCCGGTCTGACCCGCAACACGGGCATCGTGGTGGTGCTCTGTGTACTCGTCGTGGCGGTGCCGGCCGCCTGGCGCGAGCGACGTCTCCGCCCTCTCGCCGCGGCTGCTCTCGCCCCGCTCGGCCTGGGCGCCTTCATGGCCTACAGCTGGGCCATGGTCGGCACGCCCATCGCGTTCATCACCTCCGAGAAGTTCTGGCAGGGCCAGCACTTCGTGTGGTTCACCACGCCGGTCCACGCCGTCATCACCCTCGTGGCCGTCCGGGCCCACGGACTCCTGTTGGTCCAGGCGGCGCTGTGCACGGCCGCCGTCGCCTTCGTCTACGTGGGCATCGTCTGCATGCTCGCCATGAAGGAGAAGGGGCAACACCCCATCCCGCTGTCCTGGTGGCTCTACACGGTGGGCACGGTCGCCCTGGCCTTCAGCGCGTACTTCACCGACAGCATTCCCCGCTACACCATGGTGGCGTTCCCGCTCCTGCTCGCCATCGCCTGGAAGCTGCGCTCCTCGAGCAGGGCCGTCCTCGTCGTCGCGATGGGAGCGATGCAGGCGGTCCTCACCGTTGTCTTCCTCATCGGGTTGGTCCACCCGATGTCGCCGCCCCTCGTTCCCTGAAGGTGGCTCAGGACCGGTAGACCACGGCCTGCCAGCGACCGGTGGTCTCGACCAGGCACAGGACGTCGCCCGCCCGCACGCTCCAGCTGATGATCTCGGCCGCCGTCGCCTCGACCGGTGTCCGCAGGACGAGGCCACGCCGCACGTGGTCCTGGCGCACCACCCATCCCCCGGGAAGCGGGACCCCCGCCTCGGCCAGGCGCGCCACCGACTTGCCGCCGGTCGGATGCATCACACCCACCTGGACGCCCTCCGCTCCTCGGCGATCCGCCTTGGGCGGGATCAGCGTCACCATGGTCACGGGCGCCGCTCGATTCCCGAAGACGGCGAAGAGCCCGGCCGGCTGCTCCGCTTCCACCGCGCCCTCGGGAACGCCGGGCAGGAGGTTGACCCAGCCGTCGGCCGCGGCGCGCAGCGCTTCGAAGCTGGCGGCCACACCGTCGATGTCGGGCGGTGTGAACTCGATCGTCTCCTTGGCCTGCCGTCGGCTCACCCGTGCCATCCTGCCAGCAGGTGCGCCACCACCTCGGCCGCCGGGACCGCCTGGGCCTGGCGGAAGCCGGTGCCGGCGTAGAGGCTCATGTGGCCCGGATCCCCGGCGCGGGCGGCGGCCGCCCGCAGCGGCCTCGTGGCGTTGTTGATCTCCGGGTAGGCGGCCGGCGCGTCCGGGTGTGCCCGCACCATCGTGTTGACCAGGGCGCGGGCCCGCCGGCCACTGAACGCCCGCGTCACCGCCGTGGCCGTGAAGGAGGCATCGGCCAGCGCGTCCTTGGCCAGCGGCTGGGCCCCGCTCTCGGGACAGCGCAAGAAGGCGGTCCCCGCCTGCACGACGGTGGCGCCTCGGGACAGGAGGTCGCGCACGTCGCCGGGTCCGCCGACGCCACCGGCGGCGATCAGCGGCACCAGGGTCCGACCCCACACGGACGCCAGCAACGAGCGGATCGACCGGTCGGCGTCCGCACGCCAGCCGTTGGCCAGGCTCCCCCGATGGGCCCCGGCCTCCGACCCCTGGAGACAGAGGGCGTCGGGAGCCACCGCCAGCGCGGCCGACGCCTCCTCGGGCGTGGTGACCGTGAGCACGACGAGTGAGCCGGCACTCTGCAGGGCGCGCACGTCCGGGCGCGCCGGCACCCCAAAGGTGAAGCTCACGACGGCCGGCGCCTCGGCCTTCACCAGCGCCAGCTTGCCGGGGTAGTCGTCGTCGTCCCACGTCGGCGCACCGAGCGCAGTGTCGAGTGCGGCGGCCGCCGGCTCGAGCGACCGGACGTAGGCCGCCAACCCCTCGGGGTCCGCCGTGGCCGCGCCGGGGAGGAAGAGGTTCACCCCGAACGAGGACACCCCGGCCGAACGCACGCCGGCGATCTCGGCCGCCAGGTCGCCGGTCCGCTTGTAGCCGCCGGCGAGGAATCCCAGGGCGCCGGCGCGCGAGACCGCCGCCACGAGCTCGACGGTCGACGGGCCGCCCGCCATGGGCGACACCGCCAGCGGCAGCGGAGCCAGCGCCCGCAGGCGCGCCGCCGCGGCCCCGGCCATGGCCCGGGACGCCGCCGTCGCAGGCGACCCGGACAAGGGCGAAGACGACGGCGGCGGCGGAGACGATGGCGGAGAAGACGATGGCGACGACCCTGGCGGCACCTCCCTGGCGTACCAGCGACCGCTACGGTGGGCAACTCGATGGAACCGCTCGATCTGGTGACCACGCTGCGCACCACCGGGGCGGCGCGCCAATTCCACCCGGAACCGGTGCCCGACGACGTGCTCGAGCGCCTGCTCGATACCGCACGGTTCGCCCCCTCCGGCGGCAATCGCCAGGGCTGGCGGGTCGTCGTCGTCCAGGACCCCGCCAAGCGGGTCGCCCTGCGCGACCTCTACCTCGAGGGCTGGTACCGCTACCTGGCCATGGGCGCGGCGGGGCTGGTGCCGATGGCGCCGGTCAACGACCGGGCGGACGAAGAGGCCGCGGTGGCCAGGGCGCCCGAACTGGCGGCGGCCGGCGCGGCCGATCCCGGATTCGCCGAGAGGCTCGATACGGCACCCGCCCTCCTCCTCGTGCTGGCCGACCTGTCGTGCCTGGCCGCCATGGACCGCGATCTCCCCCGCTACACCTTCGTCGGCGGCGCCTCCATCTACCCCTTCGTCTGGAGCCTCCTGCTGGCGGCGCGCACCGAGGGTCTGGGCGGCGTGACCACGACGGTGGCCGTCCGCCACGAGGCCGCGGTGAAGTCCCTCTTCGCCATCCCCGACGACGTCGCCGTGGCCGCCCTGGTGGTCCTCGGCCGCCCCGTGACCCAGCCGACGAAGCTGAAACGGGATCCGGTCAGTTCCTTCGCCTGGATCGACCGCTTCGAGGGCACCCCGCTGGGACGGGCCTGAGCGACCCGACCGGCTCTCCGCCGCCGCACCGCCGATTCTCCCGGGCGGGACCGGGTCGAACCGCCGGACCGCCACCGGCGGCCTCCCGCTTCGCCCCCGCCGCCACCCCCGTGCTCAAATGGCCCATGGCCCAGAACGTGCTCGGTGAGGATCTCCAGCCCTGCAACTTCGACCCGCTCACCGGCTTCTACCGCGACGGGTGCTGCAACACCGGGGCCGAGGACCTCGGCGTCCACACGGTCTGTACCCGGGTGACGGCGGAGTTCCTCGAGTTCTCCGCCTCGGTCGGCAACGACCTCTCCACCCCACACCCCGAATTCGGTTTCCAGGGGCTGCAGCCCGGCGACCAGTGGTGCCTGTGTGCCCCACGCTGGCAGGAGGCCTTCGAGGCCGGCCTGGCTCCTCCGGTCGTGCTCGAGGCCACCCACGCCGCCACGCTCGAGTGGGTGCAGCTGAGCGACCTGGTCGCCCACGCCGTCTCCGAGCCCTAGTCTCCCGCGATGGACGGAAACACAGTCAGCGTCGACCGCGCCATCGGGGCCTCGGCTGCTTCGATCTTCGCCGTGATCTCCGATGCCTCGCGCCACGCCGAGATCGACGGCTCGGGGGCGGTGGTCAAGCCCAAACCGGGCGCTCCCGATCGCCTCGCCCTGGGTTCGGTCTTCGGCATGTCGATGAAGCTCGGCATCCCCTATTCGATGAGCAACACCGTGATCGAGTTCGAGCCCGACCGGCGCATCGCCTGGCAGACCACCCTGTCGGGTCCGCTGGGTCGCTTCATCGGTGGTCGCATCTGGCGCTACGAGCTCGTCGAGGGCGAAGGCGCCACCACGGTGACCGAGACGTGGGACATCTCGCAGGACAAACAGGCCTTCTTCCTGCGCAATGACAAGGTGGGCCAGCAGACGGCCGGCGCCATGACGAAGACGCTCGACAAGTTGGCCGCCATCGTCGAGTCCCCGGCGTGAGCGCCGGCCCTGCCGTGGACGCCGCAGCCATCGACGCCTTCTGGGAGGAGCAGATCCTCCCGACGCTGAGCGACTACACCCGGATCCCGTGCCTCTCCCCCGCCTTCGACTCCGAATGGGAGGCGCACGGCCACATGGCGGCGGCAGCCGAGCTGCTGCGTCAGTGGGTCGAGTCCCAGGGCGGTGGCCTGAGCACCGAGATCGTGCAACTGCCCGGACGCACACCGGTCCTCCTGGTCGACAACGGGGGCCGAGGCGATCCCATCGTGATCTACGGCCATCTGGACAAGCAGCCACCCCTCGGAGCGTGGCGCGACGGCCTCGGGCCCTTCGAACCCGTGCGCCAGGGCGACCTCCTCTACGGGCGGGGCACGGCCGACGACGGCTACGCGCTCTTCGCCGCCGTGGCCGCGCTGGCGGCTGCGGGCGGTGGTCAGGGTCGGGTGCTGGTCTTCATCGAGGCGAGCGAGGAGAGCGGCAGTCCCGACCTGGGCGCCTACCTCGAGCATCTGGCCGAACGCATCGGCACGCCCCGGCTGCTCGTCTGCCTGGACTCGGGGTGCCTGAGCTACGACCGCCTGTGGCTGACCAGCTCCATCCGCGGCGTCATCAACGCGACGGTCACCGTCGAGGTGTTGACCGAGGGTGTGCACAGCGGGATGGCCGGTGGCGTGGTGCCGTCGTCGTTCCGCATCCTGCGCCGGATGCTCTCGGGTATCGAGGACGAGAAGACAGGACGCATCCTGCTTCCCGAGCTCAGGGGCGCCGGGATCCCGCCGGCCCTGCTCGAGAACCTGCGCACGGTGGCGGCCGAATTCCCCGACCGCGCACTGCCGACCGTGGCGGGGCTCGCCCTCCTCGGCTCCGACCCGGCCGATCGGCTGGTGGCGCGCACCTGGGAGCCCGCGCTCGAGGTGATCGGCGCCGACGGGTTGCCCGAGCCGGGCGACGCCGGCAACGTGCTGCGGCCGTCCACCACGCTGAAGCTCTCGCTGCGCCTGCCGCCCGACGTCGATGCCGAGCGCGCCGCCGACGCGTTGGTCTCGGCTCTGCGGACGGACGAGGGTGCCCACGTCACCGTCGACCTCGAGGCGACGGGGCAGGGCTGGGCGGCCGAACCCCTGCCGGACCAGGTGGCCGCGGTGCTCGACCGGGTCTCGAACGAGCGTTTCGGGCACGCCGCCGGTGCCGCCGGCGAAGGGGGCTCCATCCCGTTCCTGGCCGATCTGCAACGCAGCTTCCCGGGCCTCGCCTTCGTCGTCACCGGCGTGCTCGGACCGCATTCGAACGCGCACGGGCCCAACGAATGCCTGCACATTCCCATGGCCAAGGCGGTCACGCACCTCGTGGCCGAGCTCGTGGCGGCGGGAGCGTGAGCCCGCCGGATCCGGTCGACTCCGGAGCCGGGGTGGGAGCCCTGGCGGGCAAGGTGGCTCTCGTGACGGGAGGCAGTCGCGGCCTGGGCCGGGCCATGGTGCTCGCCTTCGCCGACGCCGGAGCCGACGTCATCGTGGCCAGCCGCAAGGTGGAGAATTGCCAGGCCGTGGCAGCCGAGGTGGAGCGCCGGGGACGCCGGGCCCTGGCCGTCGGTTGTCACGTCGGGCACTGGGGCGAGATCGAGCGGCTCGTCGAGCAGTCCTACGAGGCCTTCGGCCGGGTCGACGTGCTGGTGAACAACGCCGGCATGTCGCCCCTCTATCCCGACCTGGCCTCGGTGTCCGAGGAGCTGTGGGACAAGGTGCTCGGGGTCAACCTCAAGGGGCCGTTCCGCCTGACCGCGCTGGTCGGCACGAGGATGGCGGACGGCCCATATGGTGGATCCATCATCAATGTCTCGAGCACCGGCTCGCTTCGTCCAGCCCCCGACATGCTGCCCTACGACGCGGCAAAGGCGGGACTGAACACCTTGACCGAAGGATTCGCCAAGGCGTTCGGCCCCTCCGTGCGCGTCAACTGCATCATGGCCGGGCCGTTCCTGACCGACATCGCCAAGGCCTGGGATCCGGCCGTGCTCGAACGGGGCATGCCGAACCACGCGCTCGGGCGGGCCGGTGAGGTCGACGAGATCGTCGGCGCGGCGCTGTACTTCGCCACCGAGGCATCGTCCTACACGACCGGCGCACTCCTGCGCGTCGACGGAGGTATCCCATGAGCGACTCCGCTGCATCCACCGACCGGGCTGATTTCTGGTTCGACCCGCTGTGCCCTTGGGCCTGGATCACCTCACGCTGGATGCTCGAGGTCGAGAAGGTGCGCGACATCCATACCGAGTGGCACGTCATGTCGCTGGCCATCCTCAACGAGGGCCGCGAGGGGCTTTCCGACCGGTACAAGGAGCTGATGGAACGGGCCAAGGGTCCCGTGCGGGTGGCCACGGCGGCAGAGCAGATGAAGGGCAGTGAGATCCTGCTGCCGCTCTACACGGCACTGGGCAACCGTATCCACGTGGAGGGTCGGGGCAAGCTGGCCAACGAGGACGAGACGGTCGGTCCGGCCATCGTCGCCGAGGCGCTCGAGGAGCTGGGACTTCCCGCGTCGTTGGCCGAGGCGGCCGACTCCACCGAGTTCGACGAGGCGCTGGCCGCCTC
Organism: uncultured Acidimicrobiaceae bacterium; assembly: GCA_963754445.1. GTDB lineage: Bacteria > Actinomycetota > Acidimicrobiia > Acidimicrobiales > RAAP-2 > Bog-473. Next base: position 1,637,928 of record CAVWFT010000001.1, read on the forward strand.
CCATCACGCCGGGATGGACCCGGTGGGCAACGACGTCGGCACGCCGGTGATCCACTACAACGGCCAGGCCATCTTCGGCCCGGTGGTGACGCCTGCACCCAAGGGAGAGGCGGCCGGGCGGCTCTGGGACGGCGTGCTGCTGTGCACCGGGACCGAGGGCTTCTTCGAGCTGAAGCGGACCCGGGACAAGGGACCGATCTTCGACTGACGGATCCGAGGTCGTTCCCCGCTGCCCGCTCAGCCGGAGGCGGGAACGAAACTGAACCGCACGCGTCGCTGCGGGTTGTCCACGTTCAGGTCGACGAGGACCAGCGATTGCCAGGTCCCGAAGGCGACACTCCCACCGAGGACCGGCAGGGTGACCGACGGGCTGATGATGGCCGGCAGGACGTGGTCGGCCCCGTGGCCGAGCGACCCGTGGGCATGGGTGTAGCGGTCGTCACGAGGGAGGAGGCGCTCGAGGACCTCGAGCAGGTCGGGCTCTGAGCCGGCTCCGGTCTCCATCAGGGCCAGTCCGGCGGTGGCATGGGGCACGAATGCGTTGACCAAGCCGTCCACGGCCTCGGCGCAGAAACGATCCAGCTCCGGGGTCAGGTCGACCAGACGCCTCCGTGAGGTGTCGACGGTGAACTCGTGGGTGCGCATGTCAGATCAGTCTGCCGGTTGACGCGCAACGGGGCCGCCGGTCGCCCGACAGCCCCGTCCCGCGCCACCTGGTTGATTCAGGCGTGCGACATCGTGACCGTGGTCGATGTCCCGCCGATCGTCCACCCGTTCGTCTGGCTGAACGACCCGCTCACGGCGGAACCGATGCCGATGGTGTAGCTGTGGCCGGACGTGAACGTGCCGTTCGGGTTCAGCTTGCCCCCGAGGGTGAACACACCTCCGGCGGCGATCTCGTCGCTCGAACCGGTGCTCACGCTCGGGGCATAGGTGCCCGACGACCCGAGGTTCACGGTGCCCGAGACCGAAAGCGTGTTCTCGACGCCCGTATTTCCGAGAGTCCCGCCGTTGATCAGGTTGCCGGTGATCGTCCGCGACCCGCCGGCGCCCGTCGGCCACGTCAGGCTGCCGGTGCTTCCGATGGTGAGAGCGTCCCCGCTCGGCAGCACGAAAGCCGAGCTGTTGCCACAACCGGAGCTGGTGAGCTCAATCGCCCCGTTGTCGGTCAGGCTGCCCGACGCGTCGAGGAAGGCATTGAGGCCACACACTCCGTTGACGAGGACCGTCTGTCCGGCCGACGGCGCCCCGGCGGTCAACGACGACGTGCCTTCCGTCTCGATGATGCCGGCTCCGGCCTTGGCCGGGTTGCCGGTGTACTCCAGGTTGGCCCCGTCCACCAGCACGGTCGTGCCGGCGGCAATCGTGCCCGCGGCCTCGTTGAAGGTCGACGGCCCGTCGACCAGCAGCTCGCCGGCGCCGGCAATCGAGCCCTTCTTGTTCACGAAGGCGGATCCGGACACGCCCGTCTCCGTCAAGGTGGCGGCCAGGTTGACCGTGCCCTTCTTGTTCGTGATGCCCTTCTTCTCGGCCGTGTAGGACGTGGCTGTGTTGACGTTGAGCACGCCCTTGTGCAGCACGACGTCGTCGGAAATGGTGCGCGCTCCGCCGGCCCCGGCATCGGATTGGAGGACACCACCTGCGTTCACGGTGAGGATGTCCGCCCCGCCTGCATTCTTGCCGGCCAGAGTGGCGTTGTTGCCGCAGCCCGTGCTCGTCAGGTCGATCGTCCCCGTTGTCGCCATGGGTGCGTCGATGAGCTCATCGGCGTTGTCACCGCAGGCGCCCACCACGTCGAGGATCTGGCCGCTCGACATGGTGCCATCGACCGTGCCCAAGCCCTCGGCCCGGATCGGTCCCGAACCTGTGCCCGTGTAGTGGAGCGCAACGGCACCCGTCGTGCCCGACGTCGGGCCGGACAACAGCACCGGCACGGTGCCGCTCAGCGTCCCGGCTCCCTCGTTGAAGGCGTTGGCGCCCCCGAGCTCGAGTTCTCCGCTGCCCGTCGCCGTGATCGAACCGCCGGTGTTGTTGGTGAACACCACCCCCGCCGCGGCCGGCGAGCTGAGGGTGACGGCGCTGGCGATGGCCAAGGGGCCGGTGTTCGTCCAGGCGCCGGTCGAGTAGGTGGCATTCGCGTTGACGTTGACGTGACCCTTGTTCGTCACGTTGCCGGTGACGGTCCGGGCCCCCCCGGCAGCGGAATCGATGTCGACGACGCCCGCAGTCTGGTTGGTGAACGTCTTGCCCGTCGCCACGGCCAGGGTCGAGTTGTTGCCACAGGCCGACGAGCTGAGGTGGACCGTACCCGCGTTGGTCTCGTTCTGGTCGACCGTGTACGAAGCGTTGATGGCGCAGGTGCCGTTCACGGTCAGGGTCTGACCGGCCACGATGGGACCGTCCAGGGTGCCGGTGCCGCCTTGGGCCACGATGGTGGAGGCGCCGGTGCCGGTGTAGTGGAGGGCAATACCCGTCCCCGACGCCGGGCCGGCCAGGAGCACGGGCTCACCAGAGGTGGTGCCGTTGCCCTGGTTGTAGGCGTTGCCACCGTCGACGACGAGCTGGCCGGTGGCGTTCGTGCCGCTGCTGACGATCGAGCCCCCGGTGTCGTTGGTGAACGTGGATACCGGGGTGGCGGTCGCCACGGTGAGGGCGTCGGCGTCGCCGAGGTCGAGGGCCCCTGCGTTGTCCCACGTCCCGTCTTCGAAAGTGGCCGAGGCATTGTCGGTCACGGTGCCGTCATTGGTGACGTTGCCCGTGATCGTCCGGGCGCCGCCCGCAGCGCTGTCGATGTCGAGGTTGCCGCCGGCGGAATTGGTGAAGGTATCCGTCGCCGCCACGGTCAGGGCGGAGCTGTTGCCGCAACCCGACGAGGTGAGGTGGACCGTCCCCGCGTTGGTTTCGCTCTGATCGACCGTGTAGGTGGCGTTGTTCGAGCACGTGCCGTTGATCGAGAGCGTCTGCCCGTGGACAATCGCGCCGTCGAGGGTACCGGTGCCGCCCTCGGCCACCAGCGTCGAGGCTCCGTTCCCGGTGTAGTGAAGCGCGATACCCGCTCCGGACGCGGGGCCGGCGAGGAGTACGGGCTCACCAGAGGTGGTGCCGTTGCCCTGGTTGTAGGTGTTGCCCCCGTCGACGATCAGCTGGCCGGTGGCGTTGGTGCCGTTGCTGACGATCGAGCCCCCGGTGTCGTTGGTCACCGTGGAGGCCGGGGTGGCGGTCGCCACGGTGAGGGCGTCGGCGTCGCCGAGGTCGAGGGCACCGGCGTTGTCCAACGTGCCCGTGCTGTACGTGGTCGACGCGTCGATAGCCACCGTTCCGTCGTTGGTGAGACCACCCGTGATCGTGCGCGCTCCGCCGGCGCCCCCGAGGACGTCGAGTGTCCCCTGGTTCACCAAGGTGGTGCCGATGGAGAGGGTGGAGTTGTTGCCACAGCCGGTACTCGTCAGGGTCAGGGCGCCGGTCGATGCGATGAGGTTGGAGTCCGTGCCGTTCAACGAGTTCTTGGTGATCAGATTCACGTTGTCCGAGCAGGTCCCCACGAGGTTGAGCGACTCGTGATCACCCGAGACGCCGGATCCGAGCACGAGGGCGTCCACCGTCTCGGTACCACCGGAGGGCTGATAGGTCACCGTGTACGTTCCGGCCACCGTGATACAGGCCACGTCGCTCGGCCCAGGGACGCTGCCGGTGCTCCAGTCTGCCGCGGTGTCCCAGGTGCCGCTCGCCGCCGTCTTCCACGAGTCCGTACAGGCCGGCGGCGTCGCCCCGGCCGTCCCCGGAGCGATGAGTGCGCTGCCGATGAAGGTTGCGCTCCCCGCCGCGATGCCACTCAGTGCCAACGCCCCGACCGAAAGCGCGCGCAATGGACGTCGCCAAACATCCCGCATGTGTCTCTCCTTGACCTGTCTTGCTCCCCGCGACGGTCAATTCCGCCGTTCCGTCACGAACATAAACCGAGCGGCCCGGTGGGAACAAGCGTTGTCACGCTCGTCGTCGCGCCACGTTTTCCAATTGCGCAGCACACCGGCTTGGAGGTCGCCCGGACCGCGTGAAATTACCCAGGGTAAAAATCGACCCGATGCGCCGACTCCACGATCCGCTGCCGATGCCGGCTCTCGAGGGCAAGCGAGCCACGGCGCAGCACAGCGTCACCCCGGCGCAGCCTCTGGCGTGTGGTCGCGACGACGCCGGTACGCGCAGACACGTTGCACTCGCACTGACGACGACGTGGCATCGATGGCCGATGCCTTCCGACGTCGTCAGTAGTAGCCGGCCATGAGCTCGCTCGCCCAGGCCGGCTGGTGCACGTCGTGGGCCGCGGGTTCGAACTCGCGCATGTAGGGCTTCACGTCGAGCACGGGCGTGCCGTCGACGGCGTCGAGTCCGCACACGGACAGGGCGAGCCCGTGCAGGCCGAGGAGGCGGCAGGCGGAGACGCCGATTCGGTTGGGCCGCATCCTGGCCCGCTGCGCGAACATGCCGATCGCGGGCCAGTCTGTATTGCCCCGCGGGTGGCGCGCACCGGTCTGGACGGCCGATTCGTCGACCAGGTGGAACTGGAACACCACGACGAGATGGGAGAAGTCGGCCAGTCCGGCCACGGACTCGGGGCCGAAGCGAGCCTCGTCGAGGCGGATCTCCGCTTCGACCGCTCCCCAGTCGTCGTCGATTGCCTCACGGCGGCCACCCACCACGTATCCGACCGGCGCCAAGGTGATCATGACGCCCGACGCTAGTTTCTTCCCCGTGACCGGCGAGGAGCGGAGCGGCTGACCGGCATCGTCGCCCTCAACGAGTTGCGCCGGCGACTGCGCGACCGCTCCGTGCTCATCACCAGCATCGTGGCGCCGCTCGCCATCGCGGCCATCCTCGGCTTCGCGTTCGCCAACCGGCCGCCTGCCGGGCCCCTCCCCATCGGGGTCAGCGGGGCGTCGCCCGCAGTGGTGCGGGCCGCGGCCCAGGCAGCCCAACTCCCGCCCAACGTGAGCGTCCACGCCGTGGCGTCGCCGACCGCGTTGCGTCGGCAGGTAGCAGCGGGAACGCTGGCCGGCGGGGTCATTGCCTACCCGACGCACAAGAGTCTTGGTGACCTGCTGATCCCGATGGTGTCACCAGGTGCGACGTCGACCCCCGGCTTCGAGGTCGTCGATCGACCGAACGCCCTGCTCGGCCAGGAGACTGCCCAGGCCGTGGCCGCCGGACTGGCCAGCCGCCTCTACGCGGCCCGCCTCGGCAATGGGCCAGCCACACGTTTCGCCGCCTTGTCGGTGATCGGCGCCACGGTCGGCAACGGCGGCAAGGCGGTTCTCGACTATTTCGCTCCGTCGATCGCGGTGGTCTTCCTCTTCATCGGCAGCGGGCTCGGCATGCGCTCGCTCATGCTCGAGCGCACCGGTGGGACGTTGGTGCGGATGGCGGCGTCCCCGGTCCGTCCGGGCGCCATCGTCACCGGCAAGCTCCTGGCGGTCGGCCTCACCGGGCTCGTGTCCATCCTCGTGGTCTGGGGCACCACGACGGCGGTCTTCGGCGCGGACTGGGGGGCGCCGCTCGGTGTCCTGCTCATGTGCCTGGCTGCGGTGGCCGCCATGTGCGGCTTCGGCGTGCTCGTGACATCGTTCGCCCGCAACGAGCGCGAGGCCTTCGCAGCCTCGCTCATCGTCGGTCTCGTCCTGGCCCTCCTGGGCGGGAACCTGTTGCCGCCCGGCGCGTTGCCGGGCTACCTCCAGGTGCTGAGCCTGGCCACGCCGAACGGGTGGGCCCTGGTCGGCTTCGGCCGCCTGGCGCTGTTGCGTGATCCGGCCTCCGACGTGGTCGGGCCCTTCCTCCTGCTCTGCCTCATCGCCACCGTGACCATCGGGATCGCCATGACGCGGGTGCGAGCGATGGTGACGCCGTGATACCGGTGGTGCGGGTGAACGTGCGGCGGGCCATCGGCGACGCCCGCCTCCTCTTCGTGGCGACGGCGTTCCCCGTCCTCTTCATACTGGTGACTGGCCTGCTGGCCGGCAGTCCCGCGAGCCTGTCGGCCTGGTCCACCCTTCGGCCCGGCTCCTGCAGCTCGTGCAGCACACGGACGGGCTGAAGGCGCACCTCGAGAACAGCCGGAACACCCTGAACGACGACATTCTCCGGGGGCGGGTCGTGGCGGGCCTCGTCACGCTCCCCGCCGAGCCCGGACGCCAGCACGTCGAGCTGGTCACGGAGGGCGCCAACACCAGCGCAGTCCAGGCTCGGACGGACGTGATCGCGCTGCTCGACCTGATGACGGCGGAGGGCACCCGGACCGCGGTGACCGACGCCACGCTGGCCCACACGGCCATTCCACCCCCGATCAGCCCGTTCGCCTACGTGGCGCCGGCCGACCTCGTGCTCTTCCTCGGGATCACCGTGCTCTTGCTGTCGTCGGGTGTGGTCGAAACGCGGCGCCTCGGCCTGTTGCGCCGGCTCGCCGCCGCCCCGATCCTGGGCCGCTCCGTCGTGGCCGCCCAGACCATGACCTGTCTGGTGGTCGCGGCCGGCCAGTCGGCCGGCCTTCTCCTCGTCGGGCGGGTCCTGTTCGGCGTGCACTGGGGCGATCCGTTGGCCGTGTTCGTCGTGTTGGCACTCCTGGCCCTGAGCTATGCCGGCGCCTCCGGCATCTTGGGGGCACGGGCCCGCTCCGAAGAGCAGGCCGTCTCGGCGGCGGTGGTTCTCGGGATCGTGTGCGGCATGCTCGGCGGGTGCATGTACCCGCTCGACGTCGTGGGCACGGTCGTGCGTACGGTCGGCCATGTGGTCCCCCAGGCGTGGGCCATGGACGCCTTCGTGAAATTGATCTACGACCACGTGGGCTTCGTCGCCGTCCTGCCCGAGATCGCCGCGCTCGGCGCCTTCGCGCTCGTGCTGACCGTGGTGTCCGTGCGCGCCTACGCGCGGACGATGTACTCGCCGGGGTGAAAGCGCCGGGTCAGCCGGCGGAACTTCCACGTGTGATCGGGCCAGAGGGTGGTGTTGCGCCCCCGGTGGTCCAGGTACCAGCTGCGACAGCCACCCTCGACCCACACCGAGTGCTCGAGCCGCGCCTGGAGGCGTTCGTTGTAGCGCCGCTGCACGCCGGGCTTGACCTCCACCGTGCCGACGCCGGGTCGGCTCATGAAGGCCAGGGCGCTGGCGATGTAGTTGATGTGCGATTCGATCATGTAGATCATCGAGTTGTGGGCCAGGGTGGCGTTGGGCCCGATCATGAGGAAGAGATTCGGGAACCCGGCCACGGTCGACCCCGCGTACGCCTCGACACCCTTCTCCTGCCACAGGTCGGAGAGCCGCCTGCCCTCGCGGCCGACGATGTGCCCGGCGTAGGGGGGCTCGGCGGCGTCGAAACCGGTGCCCATGATGACCACGTCAACCGGGCGCGCGATGCCGTCCTCTCCGACCACCTCGTGCGTGGTGAAGGAGGCGACGGGCGAGTCGACCACTTCGACGTTGTCCCGGGTCAACGCCGGGTAGTAGTCGTCGGAGAGCAGAAGCCGCTTGCAGCCCGGTTCGTAGTGCGGGGTCAACCGCTGGCGCAGATCGTCGTCGGGCACCTGTCGGGCCAGGTGATCGAGCGCCAACTTGCGCACGGCGGCCTTGCGGCGTGCACTCTGACGCACGAACACCGAGAGCAAGGACTCGAACAGCATGTAGATGCGCAGGCGCGACGCTCGCTGCAGGGCCGGCAGGCTCCGGTAGGCGGCCTGGCGGAGCTGCGAGACAGCCCGATCGCGACGCGGCACGACGAACGGCGGCGTGCGCTGGTGCAGGTAGAGGTGGGCCACGTGCGGCGCGATCTGCGGCACGAACTGCACGGCCGAGGCGCCCGTCCCCACCACGCACACGCGCTTGCCCGCCAGGTCGTAGCCGTGGGCCCACTTGGCCGAATGGAAGACCTTGCCCCGGAAGTCGGCCAGGCCGGGGAAGTCCGGGATCGACGGTTCACTCAAGGGTCCGGTGGCCCAGATCAGCACCGGCGCCACGAACTCGTCTCCTCCGAGGGTGCGCACCAGCCATGTCTCGGCGGCGGGGTCCCAACGAGCCTCCGCCACGGTCTGGCCGAAACGCAGATGCCCTCCGATGTCGAAACGGTCGACGCAAGAACGGAGGTAATCCCAGATCTCGCTCTGCGAGGAGAACGCCCGCGTCCAACCGGGATTGAGTGCGAAGGAGAAGGAGTACAGGTTGGACGGGACGTCGCAGGCGGCCCCGGGGTACGAGTTGTCTCGCCAGGTGCCACCCAGGTCGTCGCCCCGGTCGAGCACGACGAAGTCCTCGATGCCCATGTCCTTGAGGCGCGCCGCCATGCCGACACCCGAGAAGCCGGCGCCGACCACGACGACGCGGTGCTGGTGGATCATCGCGAAGAGTTGACGAAGTCCACGACCACCCGGGCCAGCGCCTCGCCCTGGTCCTCCTGGAGGAAGTGGCCACCTCCGACGATCGTCGTGTGCGGCTGCCCCTGCGCACCGGCGATCCGCTCCTTCAGGTGGCGATCGGCCCCCTTGGTGATGGGGTCGCTGTCGCTGAACGCGCAGAGGAAAGGGCGGTCGAAGGCCGCCAGGCCCACCCAGGCCGCGACGTTGGCATCGTGGGCCGGGTCGTCGGGGCGCGAGGGCACCAGCATGGGGAACTGCCGAGCGCCGGCCTTGTAGGTCTCGTCGGGAAACGGTGCGTCGTAGGCGGCGAGGACCTCGTCGGACATGTCGGTGACACACCCTCCCTTGACGATGGCACCGGTGGGAAACTCCTCGACCTCCTGGGAGAAGCGTTGCCAGGCGAAGAAGGCCTCGCCGGGATCGGTGTCACCGGTGGGCAAGGAGGTGTTGGCGGCCACGACCCGGGCGAAGCGGTCGGGGTGCTCCCCCACCAGGCGGAGGCCGATCAGGCCGCCCCAGTCCTGCCCCACGAGGGTGACGGCCCGGAGATCCAGGACGTCGAAGAGCAGGGCGCGCATCCACTCCACGTGCCGGGCGAAGGTGAAGTCGCTGCGCTCGGTCGGCTTGTCCGAACGACCGAATCCGACCAGGTCAGGCGCCACCACCTGGAGCCCGGCCGCGGTGAGTACCGGGATCATCTTTCGGTACAGGTAGCACCAGGAGGGCTCCCCGTGCAGGAGCAGCACGACCGGAGCATCCGGATCCCCTTCGCGCAGGTAGTGCACGCGGAGCCGGCCGCCCTCGCCGTCGGCGATCTCCCCGTAATTGGGTGCGAAGCCGAAACCGGGCAGGCCGGTGAACCGTTCGTCGGGTGTACGCAGCGTCTTCATCGAAGGCGGAGCCTACGCCGTCGGTTCAGGGCGGGACGGGGCCGGAGTGCAGCGGGCAGCCCAGGCGCCGTAACCTGACGCAGACGTCATCGATCGATCCCGAGGAGCACCATGGTCTCCGACACCCAGCCCTACGACCCCTTCACCGCCTTCGACGACGCGGTGGCTGGCACGACCCGGGACCCCTACCCGGCCCTGGCCCAGTGCCGGCGGGACACGCCCGTGGCCAAGGGTTTCACGATCTCGCCGGACGTCCTCCCCGAGGGAATCGACGTCGAGCCCGGGTGGATCGCCTATCGCTACGACGACTGCTCGCGCATCCTGCGCGATGCCAAGACCTTCACCTCCACCGGCTACGACGCCACCATCGGCATGGTCATGGGGCACATGATCCTCGGCATGGACGATCCCGAGCATCGGAGCCATCGCAACCTGGTCGCGCACGCGTTCCGTGAGAAGGCCCTGGCCCGCTGGGAACCCGAGTTCATCACCCCGATCGTCGACGAACTCATCGACCGGTTCGTCGGCGACGGGCGGGCGGACCTCGTACGCCAGCTCACCTTCGAATTCCCGGTCCGCGTCATCGCCCGCCTCCTCGGGTTGCCCGAGGAGGACTTCCTCCAATTCCAGCGCTGGTCCATCGAGCTCATCGGCTTGGTCGCCGACATCGACGTCGGGCTGGCCGCCTCCGAGTCGCTTCGGGAGTACTTCGCAGGCGTCGTGGCCGATCGGCGGGCCCACCCGGCTGAGGACGTCATCAGCGACCTCGTGGCCGCCGAGGTGGACGGCGAACGGCTGAGCGACGAAGCCATCTATTCCTTCTTGCGCCTGCTCCTCCCGGCGGGCGCCGAGACCACCTACCGCTCCTCGGGCAACTTGCTCTACCTCCTGCTGACCCACCCCGAGCAGTGGGAAGCCGTGCGGGCCGATCGGGCGCTGCTGCCCCAGGCGATCGAGGAGGCGTTGCGCTTCGAGGCCCCGCTCTTGACGATCAACCGCACCGCCACCTGCACAGTGGAGATCGGCGGGGTGACCATCGAAGCCGGGGAGAGCATCACCCCGCACATCGGTTCGGCCAACCACGACGAGACGCGTTGGCAGGACCCCGAGACTTTCGACATCTTCCGCCCGGCGATCCCGCACATCGCCTTCGCCCACGGCCCCCACATGTGCCTGGGCATGCACCTGGCCCGGCTCGAGACGCGCGTCCTCCTCAACCGGGTGCTCGATCGACTGCCTGATCTCACCCTCGACCGGAGTGCCGGGGATCCGCACATCCGGGGCGACATCTTCCGCTCACCCACGGCGCTCCCCGTTCTGTTCACCGCGGCATAACCCGGGGCTCAGCCCGGTCGCCGCACGTCCACCTCGTCGCCACGCGCCACGAGGATGGTGTCGACCATGGCGGGCGAGAACAGTCCGTGGGAGACGACACCGGGCGTCGCACCCAGTGCATCGGCGAGCCGACCGGGGTCCGTGACCTCGCCGCCGTAGTCGGCCAGGACCCCTCCATCAGGAGTGGGCGGAGCGTCGCGCAGGGCAGCCACCTCGAGGAGGCGTAACGTCGAGGCGAGACCGAACGCCATCAACTCGAGCGGCACCGGCGGGTGGAGCCGACCGACCGGCTTGTCGGACGAGACGATCACCACGAACCGTTCCGCTGCGGCCGCCACCACTCGCTCGCGGGTGTGGGCTCCGCCGCCTCCCTTGACCAGCCAGCCCGAGGGGTCCACCTGATCCGCGCCGTCGATGGTCAGGTGGAGGCGGTCGATGTCGCGAAAAGGGAGCACCTCGAGGCCGTGGGCCCGGGCCAGCTCCTCGGTAGCGGGCGACGTGGCGACACAGGTGATGGCGAGACGGCGCTCGGCCAGCGCGGGCACCAGCTCGGCGACCGTCGAGCCGGTCCCGAGTCCGACCCGCATCCCGTCCTCGACCAGCGCAGCCGCCGACCGGGCGGCGGCGCGCTTCTCCGCCTGAATGTCCGTCACGGCATCAGCTGCGGGGAACGTCCTTCCAGGCCAGTCCCTTGTCGGCCCGGACGTCACCGGGCAGGCCGAGGACGCGCTCACCCAAGATGTTGCGCATGATCTCCGAAGTGCCACCCTCGATGGAGTTGGCCCGCATGCGCAGGAAGAGCTTGCGGGCGTCCGGCGAGCTCATGCCGACCACGTCGGGTCGCACCATGGGGTAGCCGGCCGGGAAGAGCATGCCGTCGGCGCCGAGCAGATCCATGCAGAGGTCGTAGACGCGCTTGTTCTCCTCGGCGAAGGCGAGCTTGGCCACCGATCCTTCGGGACCCGGCGTGCCCGCCCGTCGGGTCTGCGCGGCGCGCAGATTGGTCATGGAATACACCTCGCCCCGGATGTAACTGGACAGGAGGCGGTCGCGCAGCGCCATGGCATGCGGCGAGGTATCACCCAGCCACCGTTCCTTCCAGATCCGCATCGCATCGGCGATCGGACCGCCGCCCCGCCGTGTCACGGCGCCGCCGATGGAGACGCGCTCGTTCATCAGCGTGGTCACGGCGACGTTCCAGCCGTCACCCTCGCCTCCGAGCCGCGCGCCGTCCGGGACATGCACGTCGGTGAAGAAGACCTCGTTGAACTCGGCCTCCCCCGTGATTTGGAAGAGCGGGCGCACCTCGACGCCCGGCGCCTTCATGTCGACCAGGAATGCCGTCATCCCCTTGTGCTTGGGCATGTCGGGGTCGGTGCGAGCGATGATCAAACCGAACGACGAGATGTGGGCCAGTGTGGTCCACACCTTTTGGCCGTTGAGCAGCCACTCGTCCCCGTCGCGCTCGGCTCTGGTGGCCAGTCCGGCCACGTCGGACCCGGCTCCCGGTTCACTGAAGAGCTGGCACCAGATCTCTTCGTTCGAGAACAGCGGTCGCAAGAAGCGCGCCTTCTGCTCCGGCGTGCCGTGGGTGGCGATCGTCGGCGCGCACATCCCGTAGCCGATCGGGTTCTTGATGCCGGCGACCGGCGCACCAGCGGCATGCAGACGCTGCTGTGCCCGCTGCTGGTCCTTCGGTGTCAGCCCGAGCCCCCCGGCGTCAGGCGAGAAGTGCACCCAAGCCAGACCCCGATCGAACTGCTCCTCGAGGAAACGCTGGGGCTTGGTCGTGGCGGGTGGAAAGTCGGCCACCAGGCCGTCCACCAGGTCGTCGACGTTCGCGCTCATGCCCGCACCCTATAGCGTGCATCCGTGCCGGCACCTGCTCGCCTCGGCCTCGAACGGGCACCGTCGCCCCTGAGTCCTCCGCCACCCAGAGAGGCTGCCAAGGGGTGACCGAACTCGTGACCCTGCCCGACGGACGCCACCTCGCCTACGAGCAGTACGGCGATCCCGCAGGGTTCCCGGTCCTCAGCTGCCACGGTGGCATGAGCTCGCGCCTCGACGCCGCACCGGCGCACGGAGCGGCGCTGGAGAAGGGTGTGCGCCTGATTTCGCCGGACCGTCCGGGCATGGGCTTCTCGACCTACCAACCCAGGCGGCGGCTCCTCGATTGGCCCGATGACGTGCGCTACCTGGCCGACACGCTCGGAATCGAACGGTTCGCGGTCATGGGCTGGTCGGCCGGGGGCGCGTACGCTGCGGCCTGCGCAGCGAAGCTCCCGGGCCGGGTGACGGCGGGGGCGCTGCTCTCGAGCTCGGTCCCACTCGATGCCTACGGAACCAAGAGCGGGATGACCGCGGAGGACCGGGCCTTCTTGTTGCTGAGCCGACGCGCACCCTGGCTCGCCTCGTCCATCATGAAGGTGAGCATCGTCAACAGCAGCAACACCCGGCTGTTGCGCGCCGTCATGCGGTCCTTTCCTCCGGTTGACCGCAACGTGATCAGCGAGTGGGGCCCGCCCGAGCTCGCGCTGTCCTTCGTCCGCGAATCGCTGCGTCAAGGGACGGCCGGCTGCATCCAGGACTACCGGATCTTCGGAGATCCCTGGGGCTTTGCGCTCGAGGAGATCCGGGTGCCCGTGCAGATCTGGGAGGGGTCAGACGACTCGACGGGACCGCCGGGCTACCGGGCCTTCCTCCACGCGCACATCGCCGGCTCCACCGTGACCGTCGTCCCGGGCGAGGGACACCTGTCCCTCCTCCCGCATCAGGCGCCGGCGATCTTCGACGCGCTGTTGGGCGGCGACCACAGCGCCGAGTCCACCGCACGGTGGAACGTCGGGTAGGCGTAGATCATCGAGCGCAGGGTGTCGACGGTGATCCGCGCGTGCACGGCGAGCGTGAGCAGGCCCAGCACTTCGCCCCCCGTCGGTCCGACGGACGTGGCCCCGACCAGCACGCCGTCGCGTTCGATCAGCTTCACGAAGCCCTCGCCCCCGTGGATCCATCCCCGCGCCGAATCGGGAATCGGCTCCGCCATGACCGTGACCTCGCCCCCCTCCTGGCGCGCTTGCGCTTCGGTGAGGCCGACGGAAGCTACCTCCGGATCGGTGAACGTCACCCGCGGCAGGGCCCGGTAGTCCGCGTCGGGTAGCGGGTGGCCGAGGATGTCGGCGGTACACAGACGGGCCTGATACATGGCGACGTGGGTGAACGCGCCCTGGCCCGTCACGTCTCCCACGGACCACACGCCCGGCACCACGCGCATCCGTCCGTCCACCGGAAGCGCCTTGGCGTTCTCGTCGAGTCCGAGTGCGCCGACGCCGAGGCCGGCCAGGTTGGAGCGGCGACCGGTGGCCACGAGCAGCCGCGCCCCGGTGAGCGACGTCCCATCGGACAGGTGAACGGTTGCCCCGTGGTCACCCGACGGTTCGACCCTCGAGATCTCGACGCCCGTGTACACGTCGATCCCCTCGCGCCGGAGCACGTCGGTGATGAGGGCGGATGCCTCAGGCTCCTCGGGAGCGAGCAGGCGCGGTCCCAGCTCGACGACGGTCACACGCGAGCCGAATCGACGCATGGCCTGGCCGATCTCGAGCCCGATTGCCCCACCGCCCACGATCAACAAGGAAGAGGGGAGGACCTCCGTCGCGATGGCCTGACGGTTGGTCCAGTGCGGGATGTCGGCGAACATCGGGGGCACCCATGCCGACTGACCGGTGGCCAGCACCAGGGCGCGTCGGGCCGTGAAGGTCTCGCCGCCGACCTCGACCGAGGAGGGTCCGACCACCGTCGCCCGGCCCCGTACGAAGCGTCCGCCCTTGCCCTCGAACCGTTCGACCGCCGCCCGGTCGTCCCAGGTGTCCGTCGCCTCGGCCCGGATGCGTCGGGCCACGGGCCACCAGTCCGGCGTGACGGTCGAGGCGCCGGCCAGCCCACGGATCCGTCGTCCCTCGGTCAAGAGATCCGCCGCCCGCACGATCATCTTGGACGGGATGCACCCCCAGTACGGGCACTCGCCCCCGAGCAGTTCGGCTTCGATGCCGACGACGTCGAGGCCCGCCTCGGCCAACGAGCCGGCGACTTCTTCTCCTCCGGGTCCGAGGCCGACGACGATCGCATCGACCTCCATGGGCTTAGAGCCCGCCCCAGTTCTTGACTTTGAACGGCGCCACGATCGGTGTGCCCACGACGAGTTGGATCTGGTAGTGGTCACCCAAGGGCAGGTTCCGGGGATCGCCCGTGTAGATGCCCGGGCTCTTGCCCGGTGAGGTGAAGAACACGGTCACCTTGCCCTTGGCCGGCCCGACCTGGGTCGTGCTCAAGGGCTGGCCCCACTCGTCGAAGAGCTGGCCGAGCGTGAACGACTGGGTGGTGCTCGGCGACTCGATGTGGATGATGCCGTCGTCGGCATGCACGTGGAGCCAGTAGAAACAGCTCCCCGTCTCGACGAAGGGCCCGCCGGTCAGGGCGACGGCGGTGGCGCCGGGGATGCCGATGCCGTACGGGATGACCTGCTGCTTGCCATTCACGAAGATGGTCAGATGGGTGTGCACGTGGGCCACCGTCTGCTCCCCGGCCTGGCACTGGATTCCATCCACCGTCTGCCCGGTGGCGGCATTGATGGTGGTGGCCAGCTTGGGACCCGACGGGATCGGCACCGTCTCGGGACCGGGCGTGCCGGGGGCCGGCTGGATCCACGACGCCTTCATCGACGCCGGAATGGGCTGGAGCGCGACGTGGGGATTCTTGTACGTCGGGGGGACGGACGAGTTGCCGCCACCGCTGAGGCTCACGATGAGGATGACCGCCACCACGACGACGACCACTCCCCCAAGCCCCCACAGGCCGGCGCGGGTGCGCTTCTTGCGCAACTCGGCCCTGCGCCGCTCCTCCGCCTTGCGCTGGTTCTCTGCCCGGCGCTGGGCCTTTGACTGGGTTCCACTTGTCATCGGCCGCTCAGCGTAGCGAACCAGTCCCAGCCAGAGGCATCAACCGGCTCCAGCGGGCCCGCCCACTGGAGCGGACCACGCTGCTCCCGGCACCAGGTGCCCAGGGCCTCGGCTGTCGACCACAGGTCGCCGTCCACGAAGGCAACGGTGACCTGGCGCCCGGCGTCGGCGAACTGCCAGACCCCCGCCACTCCCGGTTGCACCACCATGTGCGCCGCGTCCACCCCGGGTCCGACGACGGTGAAGAGGCCCCGCGAGGGACGGAAAGGCACGGCGGCGGCCGACACCAACACCCGGGGTGAGGCCAGTCGCACGGTGATCTCGAAGGGACCGGAGAGCACGGCCCGGCGCGCCTGGAAGAACCTTCCGGCTGCGTGCAGTTCCTTCGCCAAGGCGAAGAACGGCGGGATGACGGACTCGTCGCGCAGCAAGTACAGGGTCATGTAGTGGAAACCGGCGAGTTCGGGATCGGGCGGGATCTCGAGCGACTGACAGCGCGGTGAGCGCACCCAGCGCCGCCCGAAGTTGATGCCGTCGATGGTGAATTGCTCCGGCTGGTGATCGAACACGTGCCACTCGTTGTACGCCCGGTGGGCGTCCGGATCCGTGATCTCCGTGAACGAGAAGAAGCCAAGCACTCGATGAGGGTAACCGGCGCCCCGAATGCAAGACTCTCCGGCCGATGAACCCGCCTTCGACCATGCTGGCGGGCACGCGCGTGCTCGACATGAGCATCTGGCGGCCCGGACCCTACGCGACCTCGCTCCTGGTGGCCCTCGGCGCCGACGTCCTCAAGGTCGAGCCTCCCGGCGGTGATCCCATGCGCCACTACACCGCTCTGTTCGAAGAGATCAACGCAGGCAAGCGCAGCATCGTCCTCGACCTGAAGGACGCCGGTGGTCGCTCACGCGCCCGCCAGTTGGCCCTCGAGGCGGATGTGCTCGTCGAGGGTTACCGGCCCGGAGTGATGGGGCGGCACGGGCTCGACGACGGATCATTGCGGACGGACAACGCCGGTCTCGTCTACTGCTCCATCTCCGGATACGGCCAAGTTGACCCCCGGGCAAGCCTGCCGGGGCACGACGTCAACTACCAGGCCTGGGCCGGAGCCCTCACCCCGGACGGGGGCGCCGGGGTGCTGCCCGCGCTGCCGGCGGCGGACTTGGCCTCTGGGACGACCGCAGCCTTCGGCATCTGTGCCGCATTGCTCGGGCGCGTCAGGAGCGGTCGCGGGACCTACCTCGATGTGTCCATGACCGACGTGCTGTCCACATGGACGGGGAGAACGGGTTCGTCGGCCGACGCCGACGCCTCGTCCGAACGCCCCCCGATGCCCGGTTACGGCCTCTTCGAGGCGGCGGATCGACGCCAACTCTCGCTCGGCGTGGTCAACGAACAGCAGTTCTGGACCCGCTTGTGCGGGGTGCTCGATCTCGACGCCGTCGCCGAAATCGACTTCGAGGCCCGAACCGAGCGCGGCGCAGAGCTTCAGGGGCTGGTGGCGCGGGCAATCGGCGCTCGGGACCGAGACGGCCTGGTGACCGAACTGATCGAGGCTGGTGTCCCCGTCGCACCGGTGCTCACCCGGGCCGAGATGGCCGCGTCGGCGCCCTTCCCGCCGTTCCCCATTCGCCTCGGCCTGCCCGAGCGGCCCGGACCGGTCCCCGGCCTGGACCAGCACCGGGGACAGGGGTTCCTCCAATAACCAGTCCCGTCGACTCGCCGGGACTGGGCGACCCCCGTACCGACTCGCCGGCCGGGAGCTTCGACGTCCGCGGTCCGCCCTCGCCCGGTCACCGCCGCCTGCAGACGCCTCGCGACGGGACGGACCTGGGATGTACAGTGCAGCGACACTTTTGACCAGGTCACGGCAGACGCAGGCGCTCCGACCAAGGCGGCGAAACCCCGGCGTGCTGGCACACGACTGAATCCGATCCCAAGGAGCAGCATGGCCCCCCACTCCATTGCCCAGCGCCGGACGCGCCGCGCCCCGTTCTTCGCAGCCCTCTTCGCCTGCCTCGCACTCGTCCCCGGCTTCCTGGCCCTGTCGGCGGGAGTGGCGGGTGCCTCCTACCCCGACAACGTGGCCCAACCGGTCGGCTTCGGGAACGCAGGGGCGTATGGCCCGGCGGGCGGGCTCAGCCTGAACGCCCCCGACGTCGGTATGGCCTCGACCGGGGACGGCAAGGGCTACTGGATCGTCGCGTCCGACGGCGGGATCTTCACCTACGGTGACGCCGGTTTCTACGGCTCGGCCGGGTCGATCCACCTCAATCAGCCGATCGTCGGCATGGCAGCCACACCCGACGGAGGTGGTTACTGGTTGGTCGCGTCCGACGGCGGGATCTTCACCTACGGTGACGCCGGTTTCTACGGCTCCCGGGGCGGTCAGCCCCTCAACGCACCCATCGTGGGCATGGGAGCGACGGCGGACGGCAAGGGCTACTGGCTCGTGGCGTCCGACGGCGGGATCTTCACCTACGGCGATGCCGGGTTCTACGGCTCGGCCGGGTCGATCCACCTCAACAAACCGATCGTCGGCATGGCCGGCTCGCCGGGAGGGACGGGCTACTGGATGGTGGCGTCCGACGGTGGCATCTTCAGTTATGGAACCGCACCGTTCCTCGGCTCCATGGGCGGCACGCCACTGGTCTCGCCCATCGTCGGCATGGCGTCCTCGGGGAGCGGGTACATCTTGGCCGCAGCCGACGGCGGCGTCTTCAACTACGGCACCGGCTTCTACGGCTCCATGGGCGGCGCGCCACTGACCAACCCGATCCGCGCCGTGGCCGCAACGCCTGACGGGGGCGGCTACTGGCTCCTGCCCACGTCGCCTCCCCCGACGCCACCGACGGTGCAGCTGGGCTCTTCGGGCGCCGCCGTCTCGGTGCTCCAGAACCAGCTCTACGCCCTGGGCTACTGGGTCGACACAACCGGTGGCTCCTTCGACGACAGCACGCAGCAGGCCGTGTGGGCCCTCCAAAAAGCGGCTGGCCTGAACCCCGACGGCGTCGTCGGTCCGTCGACCTGGGCTGCGCTCGACGCGGGGACCAAGCCGACCCCGATGCCCGAGTCCGGTTACGAGATCCAGATCAACCTGGCCAAGGACCTGATCATGGTGGTGAACAACAACCAGGTCGTCTGGACGCTCAACACCTCGACCGGAGGCGGCTACACCTACACCGAGGACGGCCAGACCGACGTGGCGACGACGCCCACGGGCATCTTCCAGACCTTCCGGGTCGTGGATGGGACCGTGACCGACTCGCTCGGCACGCTCTATCGGCCTCGCTTCTTCTACGAGGGCTACGCCATCCACGGGGACTCAAGCGTGCCGCCCTATCCGGTGTCGCACGGCTGTGCGCGGGTCAGCAACGAGGCCATCAACTGGATCTGGGCGGCCAACATCGATCCCATCGGCACCACGGTCTGGGTCTACTGAGGCACGGCCGTTGCAGCCAGCATGCAGAGCGAGAACCGCAGTGTGAGCGCGGAGACTTCGGATACGAACAGGGACTGAGCAGGATCTTCACGCGCATCCGACCCGCGATGTCCGACGCCGGCAGACGCGGGTAAACAAGACATATGGAGTCCCTCACGACGTCCGTCGTGGTGGGCGGTCGGTACCGCCTCGGCGCTGTCCTCGGCGAAGGCGGCATGGCCCGCGTGTTCGACGCGTTCGACATCTTGCTCGAACGGCCGGTCGCGGTGAAGGTGCTTCGGCCCGAGGCCGACGCACTCCTCAATGCACAACAGCGCTTCGTGCAGGAAGCCCGCTTCGCAGCGCAGATCCACCATCCCAATGTCGTTGCCATTCTGGACTTCGGCCAGGAGGGTGGTCACTCCTTCCTCGTCATGGAGCGCCTCCCCGGTGTCACGCTGCGTGACGAGATGGCCCGAGGCCCGTTGCCGGAGTCACGACTCGTCTTCGTCATCAGCGAAATGCTCGGAGCGCTCGGAGCCGCTCACCGCAAGGGGGTCCTGCATCGTGACATAAAGCCGAGCAACGTTCTGCTGCACGACGAAGGCCACACCAAGCTGACCGACTTCGGCATTGCCAAGAGCTTTCGCCTCGAAGGGCCGCTGCCCGTCGGCACCGACGAGACAATGACCGGTGTCGTCCTGGGCACTCCGGGCTATCTGGCACCGGAACGCATCGCGGGCCGCCCGGCATCGGTGCAATCGGACCTCTATTCGGTCGGCGCGCTGATGGTCGAAGCATGCACAGGGCGGCGCCCGGCCGTCGGCACCGACGCAGCGCTCGCCCTCCCGTCCTCGCTCCGGGGCGTCGCGATGAGGGCGCTGAATCCCGATCCCCAGGGTCGATTCCCGTCGGCCCCCGCCATGCTCGAGGCCCTCCACGCCGGGTACCCGGCTGCGAGGACGCCTCGGGTTACGCAGCCATTCACCGGTCCAGTCGGATCACCACCCACCGCCGTCGCAGCGCGGGCAACCGGGGCCAGCACGGTCGGGATGCCACCGGGCCCGCCGAGGGTACCGACGCCCCGTCGACGCCATCGCGCTCTCGGGGCCGTCGCCCTGGCGGCCGTCGCCGTGTCCGTGCTCGTGGCCAGCCTGTTCTTGCTCCTCGAGGGCACGGCAGAGACGACCGGGCGGGGCGTCGCGCCGCCGCACCCGGTGCAGGCGACGACGCCGGCGCCTCCGAGCACGACCGCGCCCTCGACCACCACGACCATCGTCACGACCGTCGTCACGCGGCACACCCCGCATGGTCGGGGCCTCGGGGTCGGAGGACACAAGGGCGCGGGTCACCACCACGGCAAAGCAGGCGGCAAGGGGAACCGCGGCTGACGGTCTTTAGGAATTCACCGCCTCGCGTTGGATCAGGTCTGCGGGCTCCGCCGGCGCTCGCAGCCGCCCCGTCTCGGCCAGCCGCGTCCTGGCTGCCACGACATGACAGTAGGCGACGAGCGCCGCATGATCTGCATCGGCGACGGCCAGGATGGTGCCGCCGACGCGCCAGGTGCCGGCCGGTTCGGCCTGGGGACGGCACGAGCTCACCGTGAGATCGAGACGTACCGTCTGGCTCTCGCCCTCCACGACGGAAGGCAATTCGAGCACCAGCTCGACGACGTCACCCGCCGTGAGCTGATTCGGGCAGACCACGCCGGCGCCCTGGGGGGTCAGGTCGACGACGCGCACGATCGTGTTCCCGATGTGTCCGGTGACCTCGGTGGGCCGACGATACTGCCGTCGGTATTGGCGACGGCCGTTGACCACCAACAACGTCGAGACGATGAGGGCGAACTCCCAGGCCGCCAGCACCATCCCGATGAGCAGCGGCAGGCCCAACAGGGGAGGAAGGGGCACCAGACCGAACAAGGTCATCTCACGCAGCACGATCGTGACCAGGATCAGGCCCGCCATCCCCATCAGGAGATGCAGCTGTCGTAGCGCCCGCCAGCCGCCGTCATCGAAGCCGTCCTTCGGCGTGACCTTGAACGTCGCCTTTTTCGGCCTGATGAGTACGAGGGATGCGCGGGCGAAGATCTCCATGGTGAGCATCAGCGAATAGGTGCCGTCCCACGGTGTGGTGCGACCCCGGGAGAGGAGCGACGAAGCCGTCATGTCGAGCGCCACCCATGGCAGCCAGAACACGAGGAAACCGAACACCGAGGCGTGGAGGGGAAGTTGCCCGGTCAACAACATGGTGGTCAGCACCACGAGCAGTCCGAGCCGCTGCACCGGGACGAAGTACGCCAGGAGCGACGAGAGGTAGCTGCACCGCTGCGCCAGGGTGAGACGCGGCGCCACGAGCGGGTTCTCCCGCGTGCGCAGGACGTGGAGGTTGCCCCGGGCCCAGCGGTCGCGCTGGAGCAGGTAGGACGCCAGGTCGTGTGGGGCCAGCCCCTGCACGAGAGTCTCGCCGTGATACTTGGTCTCCCAGCCTCGGCTGTGCATCTTGATCGTCGTATGAAAGTCCTCGGCGATCGTTTCGGTGGCGACGCCACCGACCTGGAGCAACGCGTCCCTCCGGATGACGGTGGCCGAGCCGCACCAGAACGCGCCGTTGTGACGATCCTTGCCCGGCAGGATCACCTCGAAGAACATGCTCTGGTCGTGTCGCCCGGTCTCGAAGTGCTGGAAGGAGTCGTGATTGCCGAAGTCATGCGGCGTCTGCACAAGCGCCAACTTCGGATTTTCGAAGTAGCCCACCGTGGCATCGAGGATGTCGGGCTGAGGTACATGGTCGGCGTCGAGGATCAGCATGAGCTCGCCCCTGGTGACGCCGAGCGCGTGATTGATGTTGCCGGCCTTGGCGTGTTTGTTGTCCGGCCGCGTGACATAGCGGGCGCCCGTGCGCTCGGCCAGCTCGCGGACCGGATCGCGTCGACCGTCGTCGAGAACCCACGTGGTGTGGGGATAGGTGATACCCCTACAGCCGAGCAGCGTGGCTTCCAAGACTTCGAGGCTCTCGTCGTAGGTGCATACGAAGACGTCGACCGTGCGGGGCCGGCCCAGGGGCGGTCGCTTCGGCTCGGGAACACGCCAGGCCTGGAAGCTGAAGGCCAAGAGCATCACCCAGCCGAACAGCTCACACCCGAAGAGCAGCACGAACAGGGCCGGCTCCGTGTGTCTCCACGTCACCAGGACTCGCCACCCGACATAGACGGCTCCCCACGTCAGGGCGATGACCGCCACGGAGCGGATCACGGCCTCCCGGCGTAACAGACCGCCGGACGCGTTCGTACCCACGCAATTCCCCCTCAAATATTCTCCGTGCTCTCTCTACCGTATTGACGGACGGGACAAACCCGAATGTGATCTTCTGTTGTGCATTCGCACGGCGTGCACCCGCCCTGCGACCGGGGCGCCACCGGACTGGCAGCTCTCGGGAGTCTGACCGGAGCCAGACACGTGGGCATGCCGCGACCCGGACGGCGTTGGGCCGCGCCTGGTCCTCCAGAAGTGCCCGAGGGCAAGTCGTGCAAGAACCGGGTCCGCCTCGATCTCCACGTCGAACGCGAGCGTTCGCCAGAGAGGTCAGACGCCTCGAAGGACTGGGCGCCACCGGCCGGTCCGGGCACGACGATCGGGGCGGTCCTTGCTGGACGGTGCTCGACCCCGAGGAAACCGGTTACGTGGAAGAACGCCTCCATCCCAGCCGCAACCGAGGTTTCTGCGGGATACTGCCGCCCGGCACGCCGCTGCTGGGCGGCCAGGTCGACGAAACGGAGGCACGATGAAGAGCGTCTTGATCCTCGGAGCGGGGTTCGCCGGTCTGGAGCTGGCGACCCGACTTTCCGAGGACCTGCCCGGCGAAGTCGAGGTCACGATCGTGGACGGCAATGACGCCTTCGTCTTCGGCTATTCCAAACTCGACCTCATGTTCGGTCGTGCCGACCTCGAGAGTGTCCGGCTGCCTTACTCGAATCTGAACAAGCCGGGAGTCCGTTTTGTCCACGAGGAGATCACCTCGATCGACCCCGCCACGCGTCGCGTGACCACCACCGGCGCCACCTATGAGCCGGACATCCTCGTGGTGGCACTGGGCGCTGACCTCGACCCTGGCGCCACACCCGGCGTGATCGAGGAAGGGACCGAGTTCTACTCCGTGGAAGGAGCGCAACGGGTCCGAGAAGTCCTCGCCTCGTTCGAGGGCGGCGATGTGATCATCGGCGTCCTGGGACCCTTCTTCAAGTGCCCGGCTGCTCCATTCGAGACTGCGGTCATGCTGCACGATCTCTTGGAGAAGAAGGGCCTCCGCTCGGCCAGCACGATCAAGGTCATTAGTCCGATGCCAAAGCCGATCCCGATCTCCGAAGAGGCATCCAATGGCATTCTGGCCGCGCTGGCCGAGCGCGACATCAGTTGGTGGCCTCAGACCAAGACGATCGCTCTCGATCCCTCGGCCAAGGTCGCCACCCTCGACGACGGGCGGAACGTGCCCTACGGATTGTTTCTCGCCATCCCGGTCCACTGCGCGCCCCGCGTGGTGGCCGACTCGGCGCTGGTGGAGGACGACGGCTGGATCGGGGTCGACCAGGCCACGTTTGCCACGAAATTCGAGAACGTGTACGCCGTCGGCGATATCACCAGCGCTCCGGTCCCCCGGGTCGGAGCAATCGCCGAGGGCGAAGCGCGCACCGTCGCAGACGTCCTGGTCCACCAGATCAGCGGCGGGAAGTCACCCGAGCCCTACAAGGGGATCGCCACCTGCTACATCGAGTTCGGCGGACCCAAGGTTGCCCGGTTCGAAGCAAACTTCCTGTCGGGACCGACACCGTTTGGAACCTTCACGGAACCATCGGAGGAGATGGCGGCGTCGAAGGTCGAGTTCGGCGCGTCGCGTCGGGCCCGTTGGTTCGGCCTGCCGGCGTAGACCTGGAGCGTCCGCAGTCAAGAGAGGACCTTCGAGGACCTGAGTTTCTCCTGAGCACCAGGGCGCGCGGTGCCCGCTGCAGTTAGGCTCGATCCAGCCATCAGGTCGTCGTCATCGAGGTCGACCCATCCGCTCGGGATACAGCAGGCGCGCTCTTGAGCGGAGTGCCGGCCGGGAAAGGGGTCCCGTGAGTACTCGGCGAAAGCACCCACTGCGGAAACGGTCCGTGAGCGTCGGGACGTGTGCCGCCGCTTTGGTCATCACGGCATCATTGGTCGGTCCGTTGTCGCTCGTCGGGCCGCTGACGTCGCCGGCGATCGCCGCAACGACACCGCAGGTGTCGGGCGGCGCCAACTACACCTGCGCGCTGTTGCCGTCGGCGAGCGTCGACTGTTGGGGTGTCAACCCGTGGGGACAACTCGGTAACGGCACGACGAGCGATTCGGACGTCCCACAACCAGTGAGCGCCTTGCCTCCGATTTCGCAGGTGGCCGCCGGAACGGGACACACGTGCGCGTTGGATAACTCCGGGAACGCCTTCTGCTGGGGGACGAACTCCTCGGGCGAGCTCGGGAACGGCAAGAACAACGGCAAGCTCACCCCGGTCGTTGTCTCCGGTGGTCTCGAGTTCTCACAGATCGCTGCGGGTGGCTTCGCCACCTCGGGAGCGAATCCCACCGCCGACTTCACCTGCGCCGTGAGCAAGGCGGGACCGGCCAGCAGGCCTGGTCTCGTCTATTGCTGGGGCTACAACGGTTACGGACAGCTGGGTAACGGCACCACCACCAACGCGAACGTGCCGACGGCGGTCACCGGGCTCCCGGCATCTGCCGTCCAGGTCGCCACCGGTCCGGGCCATGCTTGCGCCGCCCTCAGCGACGGCAGCGTCTGGTGCTGGGGACTCGACAACGACGGCCAGCTCGGGAACAACAACACGAAGAACAAGTCGACGCCGGTCCAGGCCGTCGGCGTCGGCGGCGCAATCGCCATCGGAGCCGGCGTGGACCACAGCTGCGCCCTGCTCTCGAGTGGCGCCATCATGTGCTGGGGCCTCAACACGTCCGGCCAGCTGGGTAACGGTACCGTCAACAACAGCAAGGTCCCCGTTGCGGTCGCCAACTTGGGCGGCCCGGCCCAGCAGATCGCCCTGGGCGGCTACCACTCGTGCGCCCTGGTTGCCGAGACCGGCCAATCGCTCGTCGAGTGCTGGGGCGACAGTTCACGAGGCGAGCTCGGGGACGGGAGCATCAACGAGCCACCGGTCGACGCACCAGAGCCTGTGTTCGGGCTGGTGGGGAGCCCGGCCGCCGGGACGGGCGTCCTTCCGACCCAGATCGGTGCAGGGAACGAGCACACCTGCTCCTTCGTCTTTACCGGACAGCTGTACTGCTGGGGTGCCAACGTCCGCGGCGAGGTCGGAGACGGAACCACCGAAGACCGCGCCGTGCCGACTCTCGTCCTCGGGATCACTTCGGGTGTCCAACAGATCTCGTCCGGCATCGGAGGTGGGTGCGCCATCACCAGCGGACTGGGCGCCAAGTGCTGGGGCGAGAACGATGGCAACGACCTGCAAATGCATCCCACAGCGCAAGCAGTGACGTCGCTGTCCGGAGGAGTGGCTCAGGTGGCCATGGGCGACGACGACGCCTGTGCCAACTCGACCTCCGGGGCGCTGCAGTGCTGGGGCTACAACACCTCGGGCGAGATCGGGAACGGTACGCAACAAGTGCAGACTCCGACGCCCGTCGCGGTCACAGGACTCTCCGCCGGAGTCGGATTCGTCGACGAGGGAGGCGACGTCACGTGCGCGACCAAGGGCAAGAAGGACAACTTGTTCTGTTGGGGCGCGAATTCGAACGGACAAGTCGGCGATGGTTCGACCACAAATGCGCCTACACCGATGTCGATCCCCTATGAAGCGATCCAGGTCTCGAACGGGGACGTCCACAGCTGTGCCGTCGTGCTCAACGGGGTCAATCCGGACTCCGCCGTGTGCTGGGGAGCGGACGACTACGGAGAACTCGGAAACGCAAAGGAGAACTCGGGCTTCACTCAACCGGTGAAAGTGAAGAACCTGCCGGGGGTTCCGGTCGAGATCGTGGCCAGCGGTGGCTTCGACGGCAGTTCGACGCCGGCTGACTTCACCTGCGCTCTCCTCGCGTCCGGTGCAGTCGACTGTTGGGGCTACGGCGACTTCGGGAACCTCGGCAACGGATTGGGAACGCCCAGCGAAACGCCGGTCCAAGTGAACCTGGCCGGGCCGGCGAAGCAGGTCGTGGCGGGCGAGTACTTTGCCTGTGCCCTTCTCATGACCGGGACCGTGCAGTGCTGGGGCTCGGAGTTCCAGGGCGAGCTCGGTGACGGCAGCAACTCGGCGAACGACCAGTTGTCGCCCGTCGACGTCAGCGGGCTCTCGCAGATAATTCAAATCTCATCGAATGGAGAAGCCCAATCCGTCTGCGCTCTGAGTGCGTCAGGCGTGGTCTCGTGCTGGGGCGACAACCTCGCCGACGAGCTCGGCGACGGGGTCAACGGAGGGTTCAGCGATACGCCGCAAACGGTCCAGGGGTTGTAGGCGTCCTGGCCGAGGCCATGGAACCGTCGCGCGGCAAGACGCCGGTGTCACGCGCCCTGCTGGTCGCCCGGCGCTGCCTCAAGGTCGAAGAAGCGTCGCAGCCTCGCTGAGCGCCGAGGCAGGATCCGTATCACGGGGAGCCCGAAGACGAGCTGCGAGATGCTCCCGTAGCGTTCGTAGATCACTGCGTCGAGCTCCATGGCGATGACGACGCCACGGCCGAGGATGAAGAACCATCCCAGCGTGACGACGGCAAAGCCGACGGCTCCGTACAGTTGGCTCGCCCGCTGGAAGCGGTCCGGAAGGATGAGCTGGCTGATCGCCTGGAGCACCGTGAAGCACAGCGCCATCGCAAGTGCTCCGGGCAGGAGCGCCGACGGGTCCTCGGTCGCCCTGGGCAAGAGCAATGACACCACCAACCAGGCGACCACGTAGATGAGGAAGGCACCGATGAAGGACACACCGGCCACTCCTTCACCGAAGTCTTCCCTGACGCGGTTGATGACGATCGCCACCAACGCCATTCCCACCAGTGTGCCGGTGATCGCCCCGACGGTGGCGAGGGAGGCCCTCGTCCGTCGGGTGACTCTCCAGATGACGGCGCTCGACGCGTGCAGTGCCTTTCCCAGTGAACGTCCGGCTGTGAGCGTCCCGAACAAGCCGAGCAACAAGGCCACCCAACGGGTGAGGCCCGGCTGATGGAAGGCGGCATTGACCTCCTTGGCCAGAGCTCCAGAGATTCCGGCGCTCTTGTCGAGCGACGTGGGGTCCACGAAACCCGAGAGAAATCCTGCGATGCCGACGATGAGAACGAGGAGGGGCAAGAAGAACAGGAACAGTCGGAAGGCGACGGCCGAGCCCAGAACAGACCCTGCCGCCTCGCGGTCCCGGTCGTAGAAGGCCAGACCGAGGCCAACGACCGGTTTGCGTTCGAAGGGGGCCAGCCTCGCCCTGATCTTCTCGGCGCTCGCCGACACCATGCCGATGGCTCGAGCGGTCTTCCCCAGATCTGGGCCCTGGTCTTCGCTCTCATCCCTCACTTCAGGCACGGTCATCGGCTCCCCCGGCCCACGTGGTGGCCTTCTCGTCACTTCCCAGCCATGAGGACGGGTCGTATCGTTGAAATGGTGGTTGCCTTTGTCGGCACCTATGAACTTAGGTCGCGACGTCCTCCCCCATGCTCCAATCAAGCCCGGTATCCAGCTTGACGACTACATCCCTGTGGACAAAGGAGCTCGGGGCCGCCAGGGTCGCTCACCTTCGACGTTGCTCGCCATCTACGCGTGCGTGATCCTCGTGCCCGTTCTCCTCCTTGGCGTCGTCCTCGGATTCAGCTATCGCGCCGAGGCACGTCAGCGAGGACTCGCCCAGGGTCGCTCGGAAGCGCTCCTGGTGGCCCAAACGGCCGTTCAACCGGTCCTCGATGGACGTCCACTGAGCCAGGGACTCTCGGCCACAGAAACAGCCGACCTCAAGAGGCTGGTCGATCACGCGGTCCGAAGCCATGACATCCTCCGGCTTCGCCTCCGGAATCTCGCTGGCCAAGTCGTCTTTTCGGATGATGGATCCGGATTTGGCGAAAAGCCGGAAGATGAGGCGCTCGACGCCGCAAAGGGCAAAATCGTAGAGCGGCTCACCCGTCTCAACACCGATGACAACGACCGCGGAGCCGAGGGCCCAGAGTCGGTCGAGATCTATCTACCTCTCACGGCGCAGAGTCAAAACCGCGTGATCGGAGTGCTCGAGCTCTATCTGCCGTATGGCCCGATCGATGCTGACGTGAGTGCTGGCCTGCATTCGCTGTATATGGACCTGGCACTCGGTCTCGCTGCCTTCTATCTCGTCCTCTCCGCCATCGCCTTATCGGTGAGCCGCGGACTTCGTCGGCAGGTCCGACTGAACCAGTTCCAGGCCGACCACGATCCTCTCACAGGCCTTCCCAATCGGAGCCTGTTCCTTCGTCGAGCTCAATGGGCCGTCTCACGAGCCTCGCGGAAGCAACGACCGGTCACATTGGCCATTGTCGATCTCGATCGGTTCAAGGAGGTCAACGACGCCCTGGGGCATCACAACGGCGACGAACTTCTGACCCAGATCGCTCGACGGCTCGAAGCGCACGCGAGTCGGGGGGACGTCGTCGCCAGATTGGGGGGAGACGAGTTTGGCATCCTCCTGACTGGAGAAGACCATCCTGAGGACGCGCTCCGCAGACTCCGAGATGTCATACAGCTCGAGGTTCAGATAAGCGGGCTACCGGTCTCGATCGATTCGAGCATCGGATTCGTGATCTGTCCGAATGATGGATCCGACGTCGGCCAATTGATGCAGCGTGCCGATGTCGCCATGTACATCGCCAAGTCGGAGCATACCGGTGTGGCACGCTACGACCCCGATCTCGATCACTACGACGCCGCCGATCTCGGACTTGTCGCCGAGCTGCGGCGTGCCATCTCGGAGGACGAACTTGTCCTCTACTACCAACCGAAGGCCAGCATTGTCGACGGGAGCGTCCACGCGGTCGAGGCCCTCGTACGATGGCAGCATCCAACCAAGGGCCTCCTGCCGCCCGGAAGATTCATTCCACTGGCCGAGCAGACGGATCTCATCGAGCGTCTGACTGCGTGGGTGCTCGGCAAAGCTGCGAAAGACTTGCGAGAAGGTGGCCAGCGCATGGCGAACGTGTCCGTGGCGATCAACGTATCGGCCAGGAGCCTCGGACGCTCGGACTTCGCAAGCCGGGTCATCGATGCACTCGACATCGTGGGTGTCGACCATGCGCGTCTCGTCGTCGAGATAACCGAGACCGCCCTGCTGTCCGACCCACATCGGGCCATCGAAGTACTGTCCGAATTGTCCGCTGCGGGCATCGGCGTGAGCCTCGACGATTTCGGGGTGGGCCAGACGTCGCTCGGCTACTTGAGTACATTGCCCCTCGACGAGCTGAAGATCGACCGAATCTTCGTTGCAGATCTT
Organism: uncultured Acidimicrobiaceae bacterium; assembly: GCA_963754445.1. Taxonomy (GTDB): domain Bacteria; phylum Actinomycetota; class Acidimicrobiia; order Acidimicrobiales; family RAAP-2; genus Bog-473. The sequence continues at coordinate 1,667,393 of CAVWFT010000001.1, forward strand.
CCGGTCAATCCTGCACACTCGGCCATCGTCCGCTCCATCGTCGAGCTCGGTCACAATCTTGGCTTTGTCGTCATCGGCGAGGGCGTCGAGACCGACGACGTCCTGGAGGCACTGAGGCAGACCGGATGTGATCTGGTGCAGGGCATGCTTATTGCCAGCCCGATGCCGCTCTCGGCGCTGCTGACGTGGCTGTCCGAGAGAGAGGCCGGCGAGAACCAGTCGTCAGATCCGGTGATCGAAAGAGCGCTTCCCTCGCCTCTGGCGCGGGGGTGAGCCGAACACGGACGCGGAAACCGCAGCGCAGGTACGCCCGTGCCCTTCGTTGCTCCCACAGTGCAAGATCTTGGTCCGCCCTCGCTCGCGCCCACAGAAATTTCGCGTCGACGTCACGATCATGTCGCGATGTTCGAGTGATCCATTGCGCCGTCGACCCTGAATGCGGCGATCGCTCCCAGGAGTCTCGCAGTTTCGAGCACGACGGCGCAGAGCCCAATAGAGTCCCCGGCCGTGTGGCGAGTGCCGCCGCACATAGCAGTACATCCTGGGGAGGGGTTTCACACCATGGGGGCGAAGAGGATTGTCGGGCTTCATGCTGCAGCCGGACTTGTCGGTATGGGAGTCGCCTCGCTGGGGCTGATGGCCGCGACGGCTGGCGCCTCCACTCCCCAGCCGGTGGTGAAGGTCAAGCCAAACAGCGGTCTCAGCGCGACAGCGACGGTCAAAGTCAAGGGATCGAGTCTCGGCGACGACAAGGCGCTCGCGATCATGGAATGCAACGCCGGCGACAGTTCGCCGAGCGATGCTGGCTGCAACGTGGCGGGAATCACCGCGGTGCAATCGTCATCGACGGGCACGATGAAGGCGGCATTTGGCGTGCTCGAGAACTACGTAGGAGCTGACGGCCCCGTCAACTGTGCGCCCGGGGCCGATCAGTGCATCATCGTCGTGACCAACGAACGGAATCTGAAGGAGCTGGGCGAAGTTCCGATCTCCTTCGCCAGCTGAACCGTCTGCCACTGGTCCCAGGATTTGCTCGATGCGGCGCTTTTCGAGGCGCACGAATCCTCGGCGACTCGGGCGCCCCCGTCGGACCCGACATCTCGCAACGCACCAAGTAGGCAGCGGGTCTCGGAGCACTCCACCCGGCCAGGTGGTGAAACGGATCATCACCCTTCTCGCGGGCCGGTTCGCCGCACCTCACCAGTCGCGCACCGAGGTCTGGGCGTCACGCGGGAACCAACCCCAACGTTCGTTTCGCCCGAGCGAGCGCGAGATCGAGTGAGAACGACTCGCGATTACTTTGTGACACACCAGGTGCGCGGTCACGAAGGAGAGAGATGGCATTCGATGTTGGCGAGCTGCTTCGGGCCCGGCACGGCGAGAATTATGCACTCCACGAGAAACACCTGAACTTCCAGCTCGGACGCGTCCTCAAGACCATCGGTTTCGATCGTTTCTACGTCCGGGGCGAGGGTTCCTACCTCTTTGACGCCGACGGTGAGCGGTATCTCGACTTCCTCTCGGGGTTCGGCGTCTATGCGCTCGGTCGGAGCCACCCCGCCCTCAAGTCGGCTCTCCATCAGGCCATCGACTTGGATCTCCCGAACATGGTCCAAATGGACTGCGCCTTGCTCGCCGGGGTCTTGGCCGAACAGTTGGTCGATCGCTGCTGGGACGCCATCAACCGGGTCTTCTTCTGCAACTCCGGCGCAGAAGCGATCGAGTCAGCGATCAAATTCGCCGCGGCAGGCCACGAAACGACCCCGCATCCTCTTCGCCGATCACGCCTTTCACGGTTTGACCACCGGAGCCCTCTCGCTCAACGGCGGGGCCGAGTTCCGTGAAGGCTTCGGACATCTGCTCCCGGGCTGTGATTCTGTACCGTTCGGCAGTCTGGACGCTCTCCGCCAGGAACTCAAGAAGAAGGACGTCGCGGCCTTCATCGTCGAGCCGATCCAAGGCAAGGGTGTCTACATGGCAGCGCCGGAGTATTGGAGCGAGGTGCAGGAACTCTGCCGTGCCAACGGCACGCTTCTGGTCCTCGACGAGGTCCAGACGGGGCTCGGACGAACCGGGCGCTTCTTCTGCTTCGAGCACTACGGGCTCGAGCCCGACATCATCACTGTCTCCAAGGCACTGTCCGGTGGATTCATTCCGGTCGGTGCCGTCCTGATGACCGACCGGGTCTTCACGTCGGTCTACAGCTCACTCGAGAAGGCGCTCAAACACTCGACCACCTTCGGTCGGAATCAGCTGGCCATGGTCGCCGGCCTGGCCACGCTCGCCGCCTTCGACGATGAGGACATCGTCCAGCGGGCTCATCGAAGCGGGCTCGCCTTCGAGGAGGCGTTGGCTCCGCTGGTCGAACGCTACGAGATGTTCCACGAGGTCCGAGGCAAGGGCCTCATGATCGGCCTGGAATTCGGCCCGCCACGCTCGACGGCCATGCGCCGCCGGTTCTATGCCCTCGAACACCTGCGGCCCGCCATCTTTTCCCAGATGATGGTGGTGCCACTCTTTCATCGGCACCGGATACTCACGCAGGTCGCTGCCGACAACGTCAACATCATCAAGCTGCTTCCGCCGCTCATTTGCGGCCAGGAAGAGATCGACTATTTCGTCGGTGCCCTCGACGACGTCCTCAAGGACGCACACAGTGCCGGAGGCCTCCTCTTCGAGTTCGGGCGCACCATGGCCAAGGGTGCGCTCCGCAAACCGGGCAAGGCCCGTCCCGACGCCACATACGTGCCGCCGGCAGCACCCGCGAACGGGAATGGCCATTCCAACGGCAACGGCAACGGTTCGACGGCTCATCTCACAGACACGGCGGCGCCATGAGTGTGAGCCTGACGATCGAAGAGGGTGATCGGGTGGTTGTCACCGGGGCCGCCGGCTTCATCGGCTCGGCCGTGGTCCGGGCCCTGCTCGCCCGCAACGCAAAGGTGGTGGCGCTGAACGAGCCGGGAGGCGACGTGCGCAACCTGCAGGATGTCGGCGTCGACGTGATCGAGGTCGATGTGCGCGACGGCGAAGCGGTCGCGAGAGCCTGCGACGGCGCCCGATTCATCTTTCATTTGGCGGCCATCTACCGCTTCTGGGCTCCGCGGCCCCAGGACTTCTACGACGTCAACGTCGGTGGCGCGCTGAACGTCATCGAGGCGGGACGCCGAGGGGGATGCGAACGAATCGTCTACACCAGCACGGTCGGCGTGCTCGGGCTCGATGGTGCCGCCCGCGGCGAAGCCGCCGACGAGACCTGTTACGCCGATGTCGCCCATCTCTTCGGTCTGTACAAGAGGACGAAATATGTGGCTGAACACGAGGTATTGCGCGCCGCCGCCCAAGGAGCGCCCGTCTCGCTGGTCCTTCCGACCTTCCCGATCGGTCCCCGCGACGTCAGGCCGACGCCAACCGGGAAGCTGGTCCTCGATTATCTCAACGGAAAGATCCCCGCATTCGTCGACACGACCCTCAACGTCGTTCATGTCGATGACCTGGCGGCTGGACATCTGCGTGCACTCGAGCACGGTGTCGTCGGACGTAGCTACATCATCGGGGGCGAGAACATGGGCATGGGCCAACTGCTCGCCGGCTTGGCTGCGGCCACCGGCTTGCCCGCTCCGAGGTTGCAGGTTCCTCGCGGTCTCGCCCTCGGCGCGGGTGCCCTGTCCCAGTTGATCGAGGGACGACTCCTCAAGCGCGAGCCGTTTGCGGCGCTCGAGGCCGCCCGCATGTCCACGACCAACATGATGTTCGACGACACCCGAGCCCGCGAGGAACTCGGGTACGCGTCACGCCCGGCCTCCGAGGCCATGGCCGATGCGGCACGATGGTTCGCCGAGAACGGTTACGTGATTCCGAAACGGCTCGCACGCATGCACCTTTCTACCGGGAGTTAGCTGAGCGGTCAGACTTTGAGTGACGCCGCCCAATGCGATCGCGCCGATGCACGCACGGTGGTCTCGAACGACGAACCGGTGATCAGCGAGGATCGGACCAGCATCCAAGTCATCCGACAGGACCGAGGGATACCCTTCTGCCATGACCTCGCCACTCGTGCCTGCAGCCGCGCCCTCGTTCCCACTCCAGCTCGATCTGGTCTCTCCTCCGGATCGGATCGCGCGTTGGCGACCGCTGGTCCACTGGCTTCTGGTCATTCCGCATCTCATCGTCCTCTACGTATTGGCCATCGTGCAGCGAGTGGTGTGGATCATCTCGTGGTTCGCCATTCTCTTCACCGGCAAGATGCCCGACGGCCTCTTCGCCTTCAACGCGATGGTGCTGCGCTACCAGTGGCGGGTCGTCTCATACGCGGCGTTCATGCGGGAGGACTATCCGGAGTTCGCCTTTCCCATGGAAGAGACCGATCCGGGTACCGAGCCCGCCCGCCTGTCGGCTCAGCCCGCCGAGAAGCTGAGCCGGGGCCTCATCTTCATCAAGTGGCTGTTGGCGATCCCCCACTACTTCGTCCTTTTCTTCCTCTTCATAGCCGTGTACGTCGTATGGGTCATCGCCTTCTTCGTCGTCATCTTCACGGGATCATGGCCCGCCGGGATGCGCGACTTCGTGGTGGGTGTGATGCGCTGGTCGGCGCGGGTGGACACTTACATCCTTCTCATGACGGACCAGTACCCGCCCTTCAGCCTGCAGTAGAGGACGGCTCCTCGGCGGAGTGAGCTTCGCCAGAGATTTGATGGGACGGTGGCCGACCTTCCCTGTTCAGGCCCTCGGTCCGCACCGCATCAGCGGCTGTCCCCATTGGTCTTATTTTGCCGTTGCTTTACCTTGCCGAGAGCCTGCCGAGATGTCCAGCTCCCCACGCATCGGATGAGGACAGACGGCCACGCGCGGACGGGGACCCCCGGCTGTCGTCTCGGCTGATACGAAGGGTCCGGATCGAGTCACGACGAGTCGGCTGGCGTAGGCTCTTCTCGTGACGGGCTGCTCGGGGAGCGGTGCGAAGTGACGATGCTGATGCTCATCGAGGACGATGAGCGGATCTTGCGCTCACTCGAGACGGCGCTCTCCGGCCGTGGATTCCAGGTCCTGACAGCGTCCAACGGCCTGGACGGGTTGCGATCGGTTTTCGAGCACCGTCCCGCCGCCGTCGTCCTCGATCTCGGCCTGCCCGATATCGACGGCTTCGAGCTCATCAAAATGATCCGGGCCGTGAGCGAGGTACCGATCGTCGCCGCAACCGCACGGGATGACGAGTCCGACATCGTCCGCACGCTCGATGCGGGAGCCGACGACTACGTCATCAAACCCTTTTCGGCCGACCATCTCGAAGCCAGGTTGCGTGCCGTCTTCCGCCGCACCGGGCGCCGGGAGGCTCCCGTCCTGGTCGTCGGAGACCTCCGTATCGACACGTCGGCCCGGGAAGCACGGCTCGGCGACGACGCGCTCGATCTGACCCGCAAGGAGTTCGACCTCTTGGCTTTCCTTGCCTCACAACCGGGGCACGTGGTGTCGAAGCGCGAGATCCTCGCCGCCGTCTGGGACCAGCCGCTCGGCGGCGCCGACAAGACAGTCGACGTGCACCTGTCGTGGCTGCGGCGCAAGCTCGGCGAGTCCGCCGCCGCGCCTCGCTATGTGCACGTGCTTCGTGGTGCCGGGGTGAAGCTCGTCGACCCCCGCTGATGAGGCGCCGCCTCAATCTGACCGTCCTGGCAGTCACCGCCATGGTGACCCTGGCTTTCATCATCCCGCTGGGAGCGGTCGTCCGGATCGTCGCCACCGACCGGGCCCTCTCGGTCGCCGACCAGGAGGCCCGCACCCTCGCTGGGGTCTTGGCGTCGGAGAACTCTCACGCCGCGCTGATGTCCGTGGTGAGTCAACTCAATGCTGACGGCAGTGGCCGCCACGTCGCCGTATTCACGTCCGACGGGGCCCAGCTCGGGGCCCCCGTCGCCGTGCCGATGGCGCAACTCTCCTCGGCCAGGGCAGGCCACGCGTTCTCCGCCTCCTATCGGGGAACCACGCTCGTCTGGGTGCCCGTGCGCCTTCCTTCCGGCACGGTGGTCGGAGTCGTCAGTGTTCCGGCCAACCTCCTCACCGCCGGAGTCTGGAAGGCATGGCTGGTCCTGGCTGCGGTCGGCGCAGCCATCGTGGGTTTGGCCCTCCTCCTCTCTGATCGCCTCGGGCGCTCCCTGGTTCGGTCCATCGAGGACCTCGACACGGTGACCCGACGCCTGAGCACCGGGGATCTGGACGCCCGCGCCGTGCCGGCGGGGCCGGCGGAGATCGAGCACATGGGGCGGGCCGTCAACGCTCTGGGCGAGAGGATCATCGAGCTCCTCGCGCTCGAACGCGAACAGGCAGCCGACCTCTCACACGGGCTTCGCACCCCCCTCGCGGCGCTCGCGCTCGAAGCCGACGCACTCACCGAGCCGGGGGACCGCCAGCGGATGCAGGCAGCGGTGCACGACCTCACCGAGGCGGTGAACGGGGTGATCTTCGAGGTACGCCGCGCCCGCCCCCAATCAACACCCGGAGTATCGGATATCACCGAGACGATCAGGGCCCGGTTGGCCTTCTGGTCGGTTCTGGCCGAGGAGCAGGGACGCCCGTGGACGTTGGAGTTGCCGGACGGTGCCGTCACAGTCCGCCTCCCTGCGCCCCAGCTGGCGACAGTGATCGACGCACTGGTCGGCAACGTCCTGGCCCACACCCCCGAGGGGACGCCGTTCTCGGTCAATTTGGCGGCCGCGGAGGCACAGGCGGTCCTGGTGGTCGAGGATGATGGACCGGGGTTCCCCGACGGCCCGGTCGACCGACGCGGACACAGTGGGGCGGGCTCCACCGGCCTTGGGCTCGATATCGCTCGGCGCACGGCCGAGCGCGCCCACGGATACATGATCACTGGTGTGGCGGCGGGCGGGGGCGCCCGCGTGGAGATCGGCTTCCAACGAGCCCTCGAGGGGCCCCGATCCGACCCGCGCGACCCTCGACGCGACAGCCGCCGGCCTCCACCGCAACCGGTTCATATCTGAACCAGGCCATCACCGGCGCGCGACGCTCAGTCCGCCGGCGGCGATCCGCTCACGTCCTACGCGGTGTCGCTGGGGCCGCCCGTCGAGTTGCCGCCGGCCTTCGGCTCTATGACAGACGCGGTCCCGTTCTGGCAACGAGCGCCCAGGAGCAACGCGTCGCTCGTCCCGGTGAAGCGGACCAGCGCTTCCTGGGGACCGCTGCTCTGCACCGTCACCTGGAACCCGTCCGCGGGAACGGCGCTCTTCAGCACCACGACGCTCCCCTGGCACGCCACCGTGATCGAACCACCGGCATTCGAGAAGGTCGTCGTGGCCGATCCTGGCGTCACCGAAGTGGCCGTCTGCGTCGTCGTTGTCGTGGTCTGTCCTGCCGGCGGTGTCACGGTCGAGGTGGCCGGTGCCGTGCTCGTGGTGGTGGTCACGACGGTGGGGCCGTGGCGTGCCCTCGGTTGTGTGGTCGTCGTGGGCGTCGAGCCGGCATGTCCTCGGATGGCCGAAGTCGACGGCGTCGTCGACGGACCGGTGGGCAGCTGCGTCGGGGAGGAAGACACGGACGTGGTCGGGACGAGCCACGTGGTGATCGCCCCCCGCGCCGAGGTGGACGAAGACGCCGCACGTGCGACGCCCGGTCCGGGAATGACAGGGTCGGGTGGGGAGGCGATCGCCCTCGTGACCGCCCCGACACCCACCCAGCTGACCGCTGTGGCCGCGCCGGTCGCGACGACCCAGGAGGCGATCGAGAGTGCCGTCACCCTTCGCATCCCACGATTCTCGCCGCTCCAACACCAGTTCTGCACTAAACCGGTGATAATTCGCCGGCCACGGTGTGCTGTCCGCTCCTCCCGCAGGCAGGTCGAACTCGTCGTGTCGCGTTGCGCCCGCTGGCCCGGCGGCGTTCAAAGAACGGGTCTCACGAGGCCGATCGAACGAGCGCGGTCATTGGCTCCCGCGAGAAGCTTTCCAAGTTTTAACCCTGCCGCCAGGACGCTTTATCAAACGGGCCGAACGTGCTCTTTACCATGACGCTCTGGAGCACGTGCCGGATGGGTCCGGGACGTACGAGCGAAATACGGGAGGCCGCACATGGCACGCACGTGGGTATTCGGAATGGCCGCGTCACTCGGGGCACTGTCTGCGGTAGGCATGCAGGCTGCCCCGGCCCTGGCAAGTTCGAATGCCGGCCCCACCGCCAAGTCGGTGATCGTCGGGGTCCTCGGTTACGAGGGTGGCGCCGCCACCAATAAGTTCCATCCCACGTCGGGAACCGTAGAGGTGGAGTTCACGAACCCGCCGCTCGTCCTCCTGAAGCAGGTGGGAAACTCTGGTCACTTCCGCCTTTCCCTCAATCCCGGCAGTTACACCCTGATCGGCTGCGGCCCGAGCTCGAGCGGGGGCACGCCGCTGTGCGGACAGCCCCAGAACGTCACCCTGAAGGCCGGTGAAGTGGACCACATCCGGCTCGTCTGGGCCGACGTTCCCTGATCGCACACGGTCGCGCTCGCCGTCACGGGCCACGACCTGGGGCCGACCTCGCATCTGTTCGTGGCCTTCTCGCCCGATCACGCTCGGTCCATCTTTGGTCACTGGATCGTGGTCGGGGTTGCGGTCAACAATGCGTTGGTGTCGGGACTCGCCACACAGTGCACCGTCACCGATCCACCTCCACTCCCGACCGTGATGAAAGCCGAGTAGAGGCCGGCGACGTCGCCCATCGCATTGGACAATCCCGAGATACTGCAGTTTCCAGAGTTCGGCATGGCGTCGGGAATGTCCCACGTCACGACGTAGTCGCCGCTGTCAGCCAGCGACAGACTGAGTGATCCATTGCCGTTCGACATGAACACCGACGTTGATTGCGCGCCGGGACCCTGGAGCCCCGGCGAGCCTGTGTTTCCCGTATCGCCCTGTGGACCCAGGGAGTTCCAGGAAATGACTTGTCCGCCGTTGGGACAGTTCTTCGGCGCAGCCGTCCCGACCTTTGTGAGGGTTTTCGATGTCGTAAGGCACGCGTAGTAGGTCGTGCTGGTTCCCGACGCCCCGGCTGCAACGACTGCGCTGTAGGCAGCGCCTCCCAGCAAGAAGCCCCCGACAAGGGCGACCGCCACTGCGGCCCGCCCGCGAATCAGTTCCCGTGCCTTCATTGCCTTCCGCCTCCCGTCGTGTTCGTACGCACCGAAACCTACGCCTTCTCGGAAAATCGAGTTGGATCTCTTGAACGTGCAGTGGTGGTCGTCCGAGCGGCGGTCTACGGTCTCAGCGGGACAAGGGAGCGGAGGAGCCATGAGAAAGCAAGGGTTCGTGCGCCGGGCAGCAATGGCGGCAACGAGCATCGCGGTCGCCACGAGCGTCGGACTGGCGGGCGCTGGTGTGGCCTCGGCCGCGGCTCCGGCGATCAAGATCAAGCCGGGAGCCATCTGGACTCTCGAAGAGAAGGAATTCTCTGCCTGCGAGCAGGACGTGTTTTCGCCCGACGGCACCTTCGCCGCCACGGACGACCACTTTCCGGGCGACGCAGGAACCTGGACTGGTGGCAAGTCGACCATCAGCATGACCTTCACCGCCGGATTCGACAAAGGCGTCAGCTTTATCGGCAGCTTCGATTCCGCGAAAGGTTTTTACACGGGCTTCATTGTGACGGATAGAGAAGACAAGGCCAAGCTGGTCGAAGGGGCCCGGCCCGTGACTCCCTGTTGACGCAGAGTGGCTACGGCGAGGCCGAGCCGACGATGCCCGAGCCCGACGGCCCGAGCCCCCCGGGCACTGTGAGGACGAGAGCGGAGGGCGGCTTTCCGCAGCGCGACTATTGATCGAGGTCGTGGATCCCGTTGGAGTGATGCCCAACGGGCGAGAGGAGACGTGACGATGGGGACGATTGGCTTTCTCGACCTTCCGGTGGTCACCCCCGAGGCCCAGGCGATCTTCGACGAGGACATCGCTGACGACGGCTACGTGATGAACGTGTCCAGATTGTGGGCCTACGACCCGAGCCTCGTGACGGGCCTTTTCGATCTGATGCGCCATGCCATCTCCGGACACGAACTGAGCATTCGCCATCGGGGCATTTTGGTCGCCGCCTGTGCGTCGACTCTCGGCGACTCCTACTGCTCGCTGGCCTGGGGCTCGAAGCTGGCCGCCGTGTCCGACCCAGAGACTGCCGCCGGCGTAATCAGCGGTGAGGATGAAGGCCTGGATGAAGAAGAGCGCGCACTGGCTTCGTGGGCTCGAAGGGTTGCCCGAGACCCGAATGGCACGACCCAAGAAGATGTCGATGCTCTTCGTTCAGCAGGGTTGAGCGATGGGAGAATATTTGCCGTCACGGCGTTCGTCGCCCTGCGGCTGGCGTTCTCGACGGTCAACGATGCGCTCGGCGTCGGGCCTGACATGGCCCTTCGCACCAGTTCGCCGGAAGCAGTCACGAGTGCGGTTGACTACGGCCGGCCTCCCCTGGACCACGCTGGTTGAGAGGTCATGGCGTGATCGGACTGCTGTCGGGCCCTGACCGCGCCGGCACAGTCCCCGATCGGACGTCAAACTGGGAGGATGGTTCTCACCCCGGAGACGCGGTACGTCCCAGCACCCGAGGGGAGTTACCTCGCCTACCAGGTTGTGGGCGAGGGCCCCGTCGACGTCGTGCTGCCGATGAACGGCGGCTTTGCCATCGATCTGATCTGGGAGGAACCCGCGATCGCCGCGTGCCTGCGTCGATTGGCGGCCTTCAGCCGCGTCATCGCGTTCGACCCCAGGGGTTTTGGCAGCTCTGGTCGGGTGGATCCGCAGCGAGTTCCGGCAATCCAGACATGGATGGACGACATCCGAACGGTGATGGATGCGGCGTCCTCCGAGCAGGCCTACCTACTCTCGTGGAGCCTGAGCGCCCTTTCGGTCATGCTGTTTGCCGCCACCTATCCCCGTCGAGTGCGCGGCGTCGTCGCAGTCAACGCCTTCGCCCGTTTTTTGCGGAACGACGAATGCCCCTGGGGTATGCCCGAGGATCAGTTCCCCGCTTACCTGGCGGCCATCGAGGCAGCGTGGGGCTCCGGTGAAGTCACGCGGGTCCTGGCTCCAAGTCTGGTACGAAGCGACGACGCGCTGAACCGCTGGGCCCGTGTCGAACGCCTGTCGGCAACCCCAGACATGGTCGTGATTCCTCGCGCCTTCATGGAGAGCGACGCGACCTCGGTGCTCTCAGCCATCCAAGCGCCCACACTCGTGATCAGCCGGAGGGCTGACCGCTACGTTCGCAATGAACACAGTCGCTACCTGGCGCATCACATCCTGGGTGCTCAGCTCGTCGAGCTGGAGGGAGACGACAACTTCATCTTCGCCGGCACTACGGGGGACGTCGTTGACGAGATCGAGGCATTCCTGACCGGCGTTCGCCCCGCCCCTGTACTGGACCGAGTGCTGGCAACAGTTGTCTTCACCGACATCGTCGGCTCGACGGAGCACGCGAAGAGGCTGGGAGACGCTCGTTGGAAAGAGACGCTCACCGACTACGACGACGTGGTCTACCGCGAGTTGGAGCGGTTTCGCGGGGTCTACATCAAGTCGACCGGTGACGGCACTCTTGCCACCTTCGACGGGCCGGCGCGAGCAATCGAGGCCACGCGGGCGATACGTGAGGCGGTCAAGAGCCTAGGACTCGAGATCCGTGCTGGGCTCCATACCGGTGAAATCGAAGTGCGGGGCGACGATGTCGCTGGCTTGGCCGTGCACATTGCCGCTCGAGTTTCGGGGCTCGCACGAGGGAGCGAAATCCTGGCCTCTCGCACCGTCACCGACCTGGTCGCCGGATCGGGCATCGACTTCGAGGATCGCGGTGATCACCAGTTGAAGGGGTTACCCGGTGCCTGGAGGCTCTTCGCCGTTCTCGACCGAGAGGATGGCCCCCGCTGATCGTTGTGCTCCCGAGGACGTTCCGCCTCTTCCGCCCTTCCGCCTGCCTCTTCGCGCTGACCGTCTTTCGCCTCATTCGACCGACTTCGTGGCTCCGATGGCGCCGCCACCGAGAGTCAGGCCATCGCTGCGCCGATGCCTCTGCGAGGGGGCCGTGGCTGCCGGCACCCTTGGGCTTGCAGTTGGGACCGTCTCTGCGGGAAGGCAGGCCAGCAACGGAGCATCGGCGACTCGAACGCTTGCCATCGAGGCGAAGACCGAACGCCGGCTGCAGTGGCGTCCAAACCCTCGAATCGGGGTGTGGAGCTGCCCGGACCATATCGACGAGCTGACGGCCGTGAGGGAGTTCGGACGCCGAAGGTCGCCGCCGCTTGGCGCGAAAGACCCCCGGACCACGGAGGTGGACGGGGGCCTTTCTCCCCCTTCGACTTCACTGGAGTGGAGGGGTTGGGTTGACCGTAAGGCCAGAACCTGACGGCGGGATGAAGAGTGCGCCGAAATGCTCGGCGTCAGCCATCGGTACGTGGACCGCCTCCGCCGCGCGGCCACGTTCCCCGAACGGGCGACCATGTCCGTCGATGGTCCGAGGGATAGGCCGTTTCAACGCACACGTGATGAGGCCGATCGGTTGGCTGACGCTCTCGATGAGTCGACCGATCTGACTCGGCCCCCTCGCAGAGCTGGCGTTCTGCTGCCTTGTGGCCCGCTTCGGCGGGGTGGCCGCGCCATCGGAGTGAGCGGCCCGGGACCCCCGTTCGCCGAGGGGAAGACGTTGACGAACGGGGGCCGGACCGCCATCGTGGCACCCTCATCTGGGGATTCGAGCACCTAAAGAATCCGTACCCGGCGGCCGTCGGCCAAAACGGCAGCCTCCCAACCTGGGCCACAAATCACCCATGTAGGTGATGACGCCGACCTGCTCTTCTGACCAGACTGCGAACTGGACGGTCTTGAGCTTCCCATCCGGCAATGCGGCGAGGGGGGAGGTTCCGAACCCGTTGCGTCGAGCCGGTCCCGTTCCCTCCAGAGCGGGGCCGGTTCCGCGTCAGGGGAGCTGCCCACCAGCCGCCATGCCCGCCTGCACCCCGATCAACACCCCGGGATTGGCGACCGCCATGGCGATGTCGTCCGAGGCGCACTCGATCGATTGGACGAGCTCCCCTGACACGAGTCAACCCGGCTGCTCGAGGCGCACGACAAGCACCCGGTGTGCGCGACTTCTGGCGGTCGCGTCGAGTACACAGTATCCACCTTCGGCGCCGGCGAAATGCGCGCACTGGCCGTGCGGGTTGCTGCACTCACTCGCGCACCTGCTCGGTGATGGCTCCGAGCGAGCGCATATTCGCTGCATACAACCTGGTCACTCTGGTGGGCCGTAGAGGACTCGAACCTCTGACCCCTTGCGCGTCATGCAAGTGCGCTACCAACTGCGCCAACGGCCCCAGAACGCAAAACCCTACCACCAGCACCTTTCGGCCCGGGCCGAGCCACCTGGGCTGCTCCGGGACGGGGAGTCGCCAGGTCCGTACCATGGGTCGGGTGGACGACCACGGCGCGACACGGGCGCAGGATGGCACCGCACCGGAGGAGCCCATGAGCACGAGTCCCCTGCCCGACCTCGAGGAACACCTGCGCCGGATCGCCGAGGATGGCTACACCGTCCTGCCCCGGGCCATCGAGCCCGATCTGGTCACCGAGATCGACGAGACCCTCGTAAGGGTCGAGGACGAATTGGGTGTCGTTCCGGCGACCAATCTCTTCGAGGGGCTGCGCACCACCCGGGTCTACAACCTCCTCGTGCACGGCGGCACCTTCGAGAAGATCCCCGTCCACGCCAACGTGCTCCCCGTCGTCGAAGCCGTCCTCGATCCCGGACTCCTGATCTCCTCGCTCTCGTCGATCGCCATCGGGACGGACGAGCGGGCTCAGCCGATTCACGCGGACGACCAGGTGATCCCGCTCACGCGGCCCCATGTCCCGATCATCTGCAACACCATGTGGGCCATCACCGACTTCACCGAGGAGAACGGCGCCACCCGGCTCGTGCCCGGTAGCCACCTCTGGGCGGACGCCCCCAATCCGCTCGAGCACTACGAGACGATCGCGGCAGAGATGGAGAAGGGCAGCGTGCTCGTCTGGGTCGGCAGCCTCTGGCACGGCGGTGGCGCGAACCACACCGACACGAGACGAGTGGGGATCGCCATGAACTATTGCGCCGGCTACATCCGCCAGCAGGAGAACCAACAGCTCGGGATACCGCCCGCGCTCGTCAAGACGTTCCCCCGTCGACTCCAGGAGCTCATCGGGTACTCGGTCTACAACGGGCTCATCGGCCACATCGACAAGAACCACCCGGCCAAGATCGTGCTCGCCGAGGACGAGGGTGTCGAAATGGTCTGGGACCTTCTCGAGACCTGAGCGATCATGCGGCCGACGGCAAGGCCTCCGAGGCAACTGGCCACAGGTACTCGCGAGGGTCGAGCGGGATCATGCTCTGGGTGAATCGCCAGGCGTCGTAGTCCTGGGCCCATTCGCGATGCCACGTGATCTGGTCGACGTGCAGGCGCTCCAGCCCACACTCCCCCACCGCCTCGAATCGATCGGCGACGGCGAAGATGACCCCGACCGAAGCGATGGCGTCGGCCGAGGCGTCGTGCGCGTTGCTCAAGGTGACCCCGTAGTGCTGGCACAGGTTGGTCAGCGTGCGCGGGCCCGTTCGCTCGCGATCCACGTGGCGGTCGAGCACCGAGGCGTCGAGCACGGGACCGCGCCATCCTCGCTCGACCAGACCTCGCCCCGACCAGGTCCGAGCCAGCGTGTCGATCATGGTCAGGTCGTAGTCCAGCTTCATCCCGGCCACAGGGACGCCCCGGCGACCGGCCGCCACGATGGCGTCGCTGATGATCTCGATCGCCAGGCCCAAGGGCATGCCTTCCGCTCGTGCCCGCTCGGTGGAGATGCCGTGCACCTCGGTCGCCTCGGACGGGATGTCGCGTCCGGGATCGATCAGTCCCGACCAGCTCCGCACGACGACCCCGGCGTCGACCAGAACGAGGGCGTAGGACACGGGAACGTCGTTGAAACGATCGATGCCCGTGGTCTCGAAGTCGAACCCGAGCACCTCGCCTGATCTCCACCCAACCATGGGTCGAGCTTGGCAGGACCATGTGACAAAGCCGCGGATCCCGGTCGGTCCGCCCCTCGCCCGCGGTCCGTCGCCCATCGGCCGTATCCTCTCTCGGTGACCGCAGTGACAACCTTCGGGGGGGCCGAACCTGTCTGCAGTGCGCCCGACGCCCCGGTTCGGACCGAGCCCGATCCGCTCGATGACGCCACCCACCACTTCGCCTCCACGCCCGACCCCTACCCCTACGCCCGCTTCGGTGGACGGCTACCGCCCCTGCACCCGCCCGCACCCCGCCCGCCGGCGCTGAATCGGGCCCGGATCCGCTTCGCCGTCGCGACCTGGTCCGCGATCGACGTGCTCGCCTTCCTCTGGACGCTCCGCCACGGCCCGAGCGCCCTCGCCGCCCTCGCCGCAGCCGGGCTGGCCGCCAGCGCCTGGCATCTGCGTGACGCCTCTCGCCGCTCCTCGGTGGCCCGACGGCTCGTTGCCGGCCGGCACTGTCTTCCGGCGCCGGCGCGCCACCTCCCCGCTTCGCCGACGACGTCTACCCCTCGACACCGGCACACTCGACGGCCGTTCCCCCGGCACCTCCACCGCATCCGGAGTCGGGGTGGGTGGACCCGACCGGAGCCCGCCCTCGTCGCTGCGGGCGCCATGGTGGCGGGCGTCCTCGTCCACCTCGCGGCGGGCGGATCGGCGCCCCTTCCGTGAACGCGTCCGGCGGTCGGCCATCCCGTTGCGGGCCCCGGCCGTCCTGATGGGCACGCGGTGAGCCGCCCCGGACCGGCGAGCCGGCGACCCTCGCAGAGCCGCCACCGCATCCGTACGGTCCTGGCCACCGTCGCCCTGACGGGCGGCGTCGTGACCATCGCGTCGGCCCCGTCCCGACCGGTCGGCGCCGAGGGCGGCCACGCGTCCGCCCTCGCCCCGGTGAGGGACCCGGCCGCCCTCGTCCGCCCGCTCGACGGGACGGGCACCGGTGCGGTGAGCCCCGGCACCGTGGGCGAGTTCCCCGGAGCGGACCTCCCCTTCGGGATGATCCAGTGGAGCCCCGACACGACGCCCAACGCCGTGCAGTCGGGCGGTGGGTACGTCGACACCGACAGCCGTATCGACGGGTTCAGCCTCACCCACCTGAGCGGCACCGGCTGTCCGTCCTATCAGGACGTGCCCATCCTGCCGGTCCTCGGACCGGTCAGCGGCGACCCCGAGACGGCGAGCCAGCCCTTCTCGCACGACCACGAATCGGCGGCCCCCGGCCGTTACCAGGTCGAGCTCGACTCTCCGACGTCGAAGACCACCGGCCCGCCCATCGACGTGAACCTGGCCGTCACGACCCGGACCGGACTGGCGGAGGTGGCGTTCCCGCAGAGCACCCAGTCCGATCTCCTCTTCAAGGTCTCCGGCAGCATCAATCCGGTCTCGGCCGCCGATGTGCATGTCGTGGGCGACGAGGAGGTCGAGGGTCAGGTCACCAGCGGACAGTTCTGCGGCACCGGCAACGACTACACCCTCCACTTCGTCGCCCGCTTCGCCCGCCCCTTCGCCGCCCATGGCACCTGGACCAGCGCCGGCGTGCAACCCGGCCAGGCGTCGTGCGCCGGCACCACCTGCGGCGCCTATGTGACCTTCGACACCACTTCGCCCGACGCAGCCACCCGGATCGTGCCCATGAAGGTCGGCATCTCCTTCGTCAGCACGCACGATGCGGCCGAGAACCTGCAAGCCGAAGACCCCGGCTGGTCCTTCGACCGGGTCAGCGCCGCCGCCACGAAGAGCTGGAACGCGCTGCTCGGCCGCGTCGACGCCGCCGGCGGAACGGCGCCCCAGGAACACACCTTCTACACCGCGCTCTACCACTCGCTGCTCTTCCCCAATGTCGTCTCCGACGTCGATCGTCGCTACGACGGCGACGGCGGGCACACCCGCACCGTGGACGCCGGCCACCAGAATGCGTACGCGGACTTCTCGGAGTGGGACATCTACCGGAGCGAGGTGCAGTTGATCGCGCTCACCGATCCGCGGGCCACCGACGACATGGTGCAGTCGCTCGTCGACGACGCCCGACAGAACGGCTGGCTGCCCAAGTGGGCCATCGTCGGCGGCGACGAATCGCAGATGAACGGCGACTCGGCCGACCCGATCATCGCCGACGCCTACGCCATGGGGGCGACCGACTTCGACGTCTCGTCCGCCCTGCGGGCCATGGTGAAGGGCGCCACCGAGGACGAGACCGGCCACGGGCTCGAGATCGAGCGCCAATACCTCGATCAGGACCTCTCCCAGCACTACGTGAATGCCGGTTCACTCGATCTGACGTCGAGCGACTACTCCATCGGGGGCTCGGTGACGCTCGAGTACGCCATCGACGACTTCACCATCGCCCGGATGGCCGAGGCCGCGCACGAACCGACCCTGGCCCGCACCATGGAGGCGCGTGCGTCGTACTGGGAGTACGAGTTCGATCCGGCAACGGGGTTCATCCAGGCCCGGGGCACCGACGGCAGTTTCCCGCCGGGGCCCGCGTTCGATGCCTCGCAATTCGAACCTGGGGGCCAACTCGGCTTCGAAGAGGGCAACGCCGTGCAATACACCTGGTCAGTGCCCCAGGACCTCTCGGCCCTGGCCTCCCTCATGGGCGGCGACGCCGCGGCGACAGCGAAGCTGCGGGACTACTTCGACGCCCTGAACGCAGCCCGCTACGCCCCCGAGGACTGGTCCGGCAACGAACCGAGCGAGTGGGCCCCCTGGGAGTTCGACGCCTTCGGCGCTCCCGAGGACACCCAGGCCGAGGTGCGCGCCATCGTCAATCACGAGTACGCCGATGCTCCCGTCGACGAGCCCGGCAACGACGACCTGGGGGCTTTGTCGTCGTGGTACGTCTGGGCTGCGCTCGGGTTCTTTCCCCTCACCCCCGGCACCGCCGACCTCGCCCTGGCCAGTCCGCTCTTCCCCTCGGTGCGCATCGAGCTGCCCGACGGGCGCCGCCTCGTCGAATCGGCCCCGGGGGCGGCGGCCTCCCGGCCCTACATCCGGACCCTTTCCGTCACCGGCGTCACCAGGCCGAAGACCCAGCCGGTCGGGTGCCGCTCGACCGCAGCGGTCCCGAAGGCGTCGGGCGACAGCTGGGAGTCGCCCTGGCTTCCCGCCTCGGTGCTCAAGACCGGTGGCACTCTCGACTTCGCGCTCTCCGGCAAGCCCGATGCGTCGTGGGGATCGTCCACCGGTCCCCCCTCCTACGGGACGGCGCGGCTCCCGGCCGTCGGGTTCTCCCGTCCGAGCGGCGCCGTCACGACAGCGGCCGGCCGGCCGGTGACACTCCTGCTGGGGACGGCAACAGCAGACGGAGCGGCCGTTTCCGTGCACTGGCACGTGGCCCCCAGCACCGCCGGCGTCACGGTCAGCCCCAGCAGTGGGATCCTCACCTCGTCCTCGTGCGCCCAGCCCACGCCGGCGACGCAGACACTGACCCTCACCGGGTCCACTCCCGGCACGTTCCCGGTCGACATCACCCTGCGCACCGTCTCGGGTGCGACCCTGCCACCGGTCGTCGTCGAGCTGACCGTGACCGGCTGACCGCTCGACGACGTCCGACGAGTTCAGTCGGCCCGCGGCGACTGCTCGTGTTGGAGGTAGATGTCGAGGTGCCGGATCTTCCCGTCGTCGTTGAACTCGTAGACCGAAACGGAGTTGACGACCGTCGTGCGGGCGGCACTGGAGTTCGTCTCTTGGAGCTCGAGGAAGACGAGATCCGGGAGCTCGGACATGCGGCGGCGCTGCGTGGCGAAGCCGGTCGAGGCAGCGGCCCATTTCGTCAGGAACGCCGTGTACTCCTGCCAGTTCATGACCTCGAGGAAGTTGCCCACCCGGACGAACTCGTCCACGGCGACCAGCTCCGCGAGCGGAGCCCACGACTCGGGCCCGAAACCGGGCTCGCCCGCCCGGGCGACGGTTTCCTTGATCGTTCTCTCGAACTCGAGCACCGTTGCCCCCAGCCTGCCCGGGGTCTCGTCGCCGTTCGTGACCGTCACTGCTCCTCCTTCAAATTCCAGCTCGGGGTGCCATGCCTCGACCATGCGCCGGAAGCCCTCCTTCCAATCCACCGTGGTGGACCCGAGCGTCTCGTGCATGCGGCTCACATCGGGCCACAGCGGCGTGTGCGCGTCAGGCGAGTACTCGATCACCGGCTCGACACCGACGAGCGCACCCATGTAGGTGCAGTAGTCCTCGGCACTCACGGTCTGGCTCCCGGCCCAGTTGACGACCAGCGGCGGCGTGGACGCCGCCTCCATCGCCCTGATGCCGAGGTCGACGTAGTCGTCCTCGTAGATCGGGTTGTAGTTGTTGGGTCGATCCGGGTGGAGGCGGATGGGGCGGCCTTCGAGGATGGCGTCGAGCCGATCGGCCGCCGCGCCGCCCTCGGGTCCGTAGGTCGAGCAGATGCGGATGATCGTGAGGGGGATGTCGAAGTGGCCGGCGATCCAGGTGCAGACCGACTCGGCCGCCACCTTGGAGAAGCTGTAGTTCGCCCGGAGGGGCACGCCCGGAGGGTCTGACTCGCGCAGCGGCTGCTGGCCCCGGTAGCCGTAGATCGAACCCGTCGAGCAGAAGACGAACCCTTTGGCCCGGCGGCAGTGGAACAGGAGCTCGCCCGAATTGTGTGCGTTGGTGCGCAGGCACGAGGGCCAGTCGCCGGCACCGGGATCGACCGCGGCATGGAAGACGTACGAGAAATCCTCCGGGAGCGCCGAGAAGTCACCGTCCGCACAGTCCAGGGCAACGGGCTTCACGCCGATGGCGTGCAACCGGTCCTCGCCGGCCCGATCCTTGAGCCTGGCCAGACCCCAGACCTCGTTGTGGCCGGCGAGTGCCCGGGCGATGGGAAACGCGATCTTGCCCGTGACGCCGGTGATCAGAATCTTCTCGTTTTCGAGCACCGCAGTCCCCACCCTCAACGACCGGCGTCCTGATGGGTATCGTACTGGGCGCCATGACCGAGCTCGTCGGACTGCCATCGGACGACGTGGACTCGATTCTCACGGTGGCTCGCTCGGAGATCTCGACCCTGTTCGTCTCCATGTCGGCCCGTCACCCGGAGGGTCGCGATGCCGACTACTTGTACTGGCACACCTTCGACCACAGACCCGAACAGCACCGCATTCCGTCGATCCACGCATCGCTGCGACTGGTCTCCACCACCGAGTGCCGGGCGTCTCGCCTCGCGAGCGAACCGCCCTTCGACCGCGTGGACCATGTGATGACCTACTTCTTCTCGGACCCCGACGGGCTCCAGGCGTTCGGTGCCTTGTCGATCGCCCTGGAAGATGCGGGCCGCAAGCCCTACCTCCTGCCCGCCGTCGACCGTGGCCTCTACGCCGTGCGCGGGAGAGAGGCCGCACCCCGAGTCAAGATCGGCGCCGACGTGTTGCCCTGGTTCCCGGCGACGGCGGCCTTCCTCCTGCTCGAACGGGGAGCGGGGGCGCCCTCGGCTCTCCTCGATGCCCCCGGTGTCGCCGGCGCCTGGTGGGCTTCCGGCCTGCCGGTCGACGTTCCCGGCTCGCGCCAGGAACGGGTCGGTCTGCAGCTCTCCTTGTGCTTCCTCGACGACGACCCCGTCACCGTCGCCGAGGGCCTGCGCCCCGTCCTCGAGGACCGGTGGGCCCGCAGCGCCGTACGGCCATTGCTGGCGGCGCCGTTCTTCGTGCTCGTGCCCCAGGACCCGGGCCGTCACCTGCCCTGAGGTCGTGTGCCGGCGCCGGGCCTGTACGCTCCAGGTCGTGCGCACGGTCGGAGAACTCGAACTCCCTGGGGACGGCATCACCGAGGAGGAGCTGACCGAGCTGGCGCTGGCGGCCGACCCCGATGCACCCCTGGCCGTTGACGCCGTGCCCATCGGTGTCCACCTCTCGCAGTTCGCCGCGTCGCTCCCCAGTTGGTACATGCCACCCGTCGTCCGTTCCGGTGGCGGGCGACGCTGGAAGACACCGATCATCATCGCCGTCGTGTCGGCCTTCTTCCTGATCGACGCCATGGGCCTCTGCAACACCTACGGCATCCTCAGCCTGGCCTAGGCCTCCATTCGCCACGGGGTCGACTGCATGAGCGACGACCACACGCCGTGGTCCGCGCTGATCATCGATCTCGACGGCGTGCTGCGTCATTGGGACCCCGAGGTGATCGCGGCGACGGAACGCCGCTACGACATGCGACCGGGCGCCATCCTCGGTACCGCGTTCGACCCCGGTCGCCTCGATGCGGTGATCACGGGTCGCATTTCCGACGATGCCTGGCGCGCCGACATCGCCGAGGCGTTGGCGGATACGTACGGGGGTATCGCCGACCAGGCCGTCCGCGAGTGGTCGGATTACCGCGGGGACGTCGACGCCGACGTGCTCGCACTCGTCCGTCGCGCGCGACGCACCATGCCGGTCTCGGTCCTCTCGAACGCGACCAGCCGGCTACACGAGGATCTCCGATTCCTCGGCATCCACGACGAGTTCGATCTCGTCCTGAGCAGCGCGGACCTGGGCGTCGCCAAGCCTGACCCCAGAGTCTTTGCGTTGGCATGTGCCCGCATCGGCCGGCAACCCCAGGAGTGCCTGTTCGTCGACGACCAGGCGGCGAACGTCGACTCGGCCACCGCAGCCGGGCTCATCGCCCATCGCTTCCACGACGCCGCGGAGCTGTCGTCCCGGCTGGCCCGACCTGGCTGACGCGACAGGTCGATCGAGGAACGGGGCCCGACACCACATTGCGTTCGGGGAGCAACTGCTTGCGGCGCGTCGGACCCGAGCCGACAACGTGGCCCTCGGGGGCCCGCGCGCCGGCGACGTGAGGTCGCGTAGGTTGGACGACGTGCTTCGTACCAAGCTGGCGACGGCGGCCGTGGTGTCGCTCGTCGTGTTCGCGGCATTGGCCGTGGTCGTCGCGCACGACAGCAGCCCCTTCGTCTTCGAGGATCGCGTGCTCGACCGCCTCGGGAACCCATCGACGATCGGGCACTGGTACAACCTCATCGAAATACTGAGCTTTCCCGCCATCGCCGTCGTCGTACTGGCTGCGGCGTATGTCGCCACGATCAAGGCCATCCTCGTCCGCGTCGCGGTCTACGCGGCATGTGGCGGCGCCGCGTTCCTGATCAGCGAACACCTGGCCAAGCCGCTCGTCCACCGGACGTACGCCGAGGTGCTGACGTTCCCGTCGGGACACGTCACGGCGGTGTCCGCGGCTGCACTGGCCATGTGGCTGGCCCTCCTGCCGGTGTTGGGTACATGGGCTCGACGCATCGCCTTCGCCACCGGTGTGCTCTGGGTCGCCTTGATCTCCCTGGCCGTCGTCGGCGCCCACTGGCACACACCGCTCGACTGTGTGGGGTCGGTGCTGTTGTCGACCGGTGTGATCGCCACCGGTGCCTTCTTCTTCGAGTCGACTGCGGCCGGGCGGCGGACGTGGCCGGCGAGCGGCGACGCCGGTCCCGAGGTCCCGGTGGCACACGTGCCGGAGCAGCGTTCGGACATGGTCCACTGATCTTCGAGCAGTCGTCGACGCACTCCTCGGGTGACGAGGGTGAGCGATGGCGCCTTGAACGCGTACGCCACGCCCACCCCAGGCGAACCGCTCCCACTCGGACCTGCGCTCCGTTACCGCGACTCCGGGACGGCCAAAGGCGGGACTCACAGCCGTGATCCCGCCCCATAGCCCGATGCGGGATCACGAGCCAGCGGAGACCCCACCGGATCTCCCATGCGTCAGCTCGAGACGGTCACCGTCAAGGTTGCGCCCGTCGTGTCTCCGTCCACGGTGTACGTGGCGGTGCCAACGCCCTGGCAGACGATGGCCTCGGACCCGGCAGCCAAGTTGACGATGAATGGCGTTCCTCCGTCGTCGATCGTCTCGGTCGAGGAGGTCTTGTTCGTGACGCTGAACGAGTAGTTCGTCGACTTGCACTTCTTGCCCTTCCCTTGAACCAGGTTCAACGTTTTCGGGCTGAACTTGAGCACGCCGCTCTTTTCCTTCAGGTTCACGTTCGGACCGATGTTGGTTGCGCCGGCCGGGATCGCACTCGCCCCCAATACGCCGACCGCACTGATGCTCGCCACGGCCAGTACTCGCTTGATCATCTCCGTACCTCTCCTTGTTTACGTTTGCACTGAAGTGAGAACTCACGACGTCCCGCGCACTCGAACACCTCACCCGCCCACCCGAGGGAACGAGTCGCCTTTCCCAAACAGGCATGCGGAGAAACCTGAGATACAGAGCGTCGGGTCTCGAGAAGTCGCCGCGACCCTACTGCGGATGCCAGGTGCTTTCCGGTCCGACTGGTACGAGGAACGACAGACGTGCGATGCGCTGCGCTGACGGAAACCGAAATGTTTCATCGCCGACGCAGCGTTCCACCAACCGTCGAAGAGTCAACGCAAGGGTGGGCGATGAGCCTGGCCTCGGCGCGCTCGCGCACGACGCCTTGCTCGTGCGACGTCGCGCGCCACGCAGTCCTCGAAGAGGGGTACCGACCTCACCGGACCGGTTTCGATCGACGAAACAGACGAGAAACTCGACCGAGTCGTGCCGCGGCTCTCGCCGCCAGCATCTTGTGGGCCGAGAGGATGCTCTCGTCGACTTGGTCGAGGGGGGAAACCGGCCAAACCGTGGCAACCCTCCTCCTCGGTTTGCACGCGACGCGAAATGACCCGAGTGGACGACGCCGATGAATGGAAACCCACTCCGGTGAAGAACGGAAGGTCAGGAAGAGAGACTGACCAGAAACGTCTGGAGGCGGCGCCCGGATTCGAACCGGGGTAAACGGCTTTGCAGGCCGCTGCCTAAACCACTCGGCCACGCCGCCGTACGCCGGCACGGAGCCGGAACGAAACGGGCGGCCAGCCTAACGGACTGACCGCAGACACCTGGAACCCACCGGGACCGGGGCCGAAATGGCCCCGAGACCTAGTGCTTGAGGCGAGACACCGCCCAGAAGACCCCCGCCACCACGGCGACGATGGCGATGATCTTCACGAAGAACCAGATGATTCCGATCACGCTGGAAAGAAGCCAGAAGGCCACGAGAATCCCGACGACGGCCACCGCGGTCATGGCGACTGCATGGGTAAACGTCATCGGGGTCTTGCCCTGTCGGCTGGTCACGTCTTTGCTCACGCACCCAATGCTACGTTCCCGCCATGGCGGTCGAGACGTCACTCCGGGAACGGCGCACCCGGCTGCTTGCGGAACCCGGCCTCAAGGGGGAGGAATTCTGCCGCCGTTACGCCCTCGAGGCAGACGAATGGCTCTCCGAACTGGCCGACCACGCCGCCCGGGAGGCCAAGCGCCACCTCGCCCTCCTGGCCGTCGGGGGGTACGGGCGCCGCTCACTGTGCCCCTTCAGCGACCTCGACGTCGTCCTGGTCCATACCGGGCACCGGGACATCAAGAAGATCGCCGACGGTATCTGGTACCCGGTGTGGGACGAGGGCGTGCAGCTCGACCACTCGGTCCGGCGTCCCCAAGAGGTGCTCGGCGCGGCGGCCGATGACGTCCGGGTCGCCCTCGGACTGCTCGATGCCCGACTGATATGGGGCGAGGTCAAGGTGGCCGACCCGCTGCTCGAGAAGGCTCGGGTGGCCTGGCGAGAGAAGCTGGGGAACCGGTACCTGCCGCTCCTCGAGCACCAGATGCGCGAGCGACGGGCGGCGGCAGGCGACGTGGCCTTCCTCCTGGAGCCGGATCTGAAGGAGAGCCACGGTGGCCTGCGCGACATCAACGTGCTGCGAGCGGTCGCCGCCTACGCACCCGAGCTACCCGACTATGCCGACCTCGGTTCGCTCGAACCGGCCACCCGGCTCCTGACCGACATCCGGGTCGAGCTGCACCGCCTGGCCAACCGCGAACACGACAAGCTTCTGCTCCAGGACCAGGATCAGGTGGCGTCAGCGCTGGGGTTCCCCGACGCCGACGACCTGATGGGCGCCGTGTCGACCGCCGGTCGCCAGATCGCCTGGGTCAGTGACGACGTCTGGCGCCGGCGACGCGCCTGGGACCCCGCACCGGCGCCCAAGCGGCGCCTGCGACGTGGCGGTGGGTCCGCCGACAGCCAGACAGCCCCCGACGGCGCGCTCCTGACCGAGCTGGGGCCCGATCTGGCCGAGGTCGACGGGGAGCTCGTCGTCACCTCGGCGGCCGCCGTCTCCGACGACACCTCGCTCCCCCTCCGCCTGGCTGCGACGGCGGCGCAACGCGACCTGCCGATCGCCAAGGTGTCGTTGTACCGCTTGGCCGACCGCACGCCTGCGCCGAGCGATCCCTGGACTCTCGCCACCCGGGAAGGTCTCGTCGCCCTGCTCGGTGCCGGACCGCCGGCCATCGACAAGATCGAGTCCCTGGACCAGCACGGCCTCTTCGTACGCCTGCTTCCCGAGTGGGCGGCCGTGCGCAACAAGCCGCAACGCAACGCCTACCACACCTACACCGTCGACCGGCACCTGCTCGAGGCAGCCGCACTTGCCGCAGGATTGACCGACCGGGTCGAACGACCCGACCTCTTGCTCATCGGCGCGCTCCTGCACGACATCGGCAAGGGCTTCCCGGGCGACCACACCACGGTGGGCATCGACCTCGTGGACCGCATCGGCACGCGCATGGGTTTCGCGCCGGCGGACGTGGCCGTCTTGGTCGACATGGTGCGTCACCACCTCCTCCTGCCCGACACCGCCACCCGGCGTGACCTCGACGACCCCACGACCATCGCCAACGTGGCCCGCGCCTGCGGCGACCGGCTGACCCTGCACCTGCTCGCCGCACTGACCGAGGCGGACTCACGGGCCACCGGACCGAGCGCCTGGGGAGCTTGGAAAGCGGGACTCGTGGCCGACCTGGTCGAGCGCACCGACAAGTTCCTCCAGGGCGAGCCCGGCGCGGCCACCCGGCCCGACCCCCTGACCGCCGCCTATGCCCACTTGATCGAGGAAGTCCGCCAGACCGATCTGCCCTCGGTCTCGCTCGAGCCGCCCCAGGTCGTCGTGGCCGCTCCGGACCGCCGCGGCCTGCTCTCGTCCGTCGCCGGAGCCCTGGCCATCAACGGCATGGACGTGCGCGCCGCCAACGTGGCCGTCGGCGACGGCGTCGCCGTCGAGGTCTTCACGGTCGAGGTGGCCCGGGGCACGTGGCCCGACACGGCCAAGCTGCGCGAGGACCTGGCCGCCGTGCTCTCCAATCGCCTCGCGCTGGGCGAACGCCTCTGGGAACGCGAGCAGCTCTATCCGCGGCCGCGGCGATCGGCCGCCCATCTTCCGGGCACCGACATCAGCGTGGACAACGGCGCTTCGGACACGGCGACCGTGCTCGAATTGCGGTTCCCCGACGAAATCGGGCTCCTCCACCGGATCACCCACGCCTTGTTCGAAGCCGACCTCGACGTGGTGTCAGCCCGGGTTTCAACCCTGGGTGAAATGGTGGTTGATGCCTTCTACGTGCGCGAGTCGAACGGGGACAAGATCACCGATCCGGCGCGTCTGGGAGAAATTGTCGAATCGTTGAGGCACGAATTAAGTCTCGGACCCTAACGCGATTCTCACAGAAGGCCAGGTAGAATAACGGCCGCTATGAGCAAGGCCGCGCGCGCACCTCAGCAGAAGAGCCCTCGCCTGTGGGCGATCCTCGCCACGTGTACGGCCGCGCTCGTCGTCGCGGCCGCGGGTCTGGTGGTCGTCGTGCACATGCGCGACACGCCGGCGTCGGCCGACCCGACCAAGCCACCGGCCGCGCTCACCGTCGCGTCGACGTCACCGACCGGCACCAGCGTCGCGGCCGGCTCCACCATCTCGGTGCAGTTCTCCACTGCCCTCGCGCCGAACACCCCGCTGCCCAGCTTGAGCCCGCCGATCGCCGGCTCGTGGGTCGCGCTCTCGCCGTCGATGCTGCAGTACCAGGCGAGCGCACCACTGGTCCCCGGTACGACAGAGACCCTGACCGTCCCCGGCGGAGCGAACGGCATCATCGGATCCATGGGTCAGCACCTGGCCCAGTCCTCCACCACCTCCTTCAGCGTGGCGCAGGGCTCGACGCTGCGACTCCAAGAGCTGTTGGCCGAACTCGGATACCTGCCACTGTCGTTCACTCCGGCCGCGCCGTTGACCTCACCCACGCAGGAAGGCAACGACCAGCTCGGCACCTTCACCTGGCGCTGGCCCAACCTGCCGAGCGCGCTCACCTCGCTGTGGGCCCAGGGGCAATCGAACGTCATCACGCGCGGCGCCATCATGAACTTCGAGAATCAGAACGGATTGAAGACCGACGGTCTGGCCGGGCCCCAGGTGTGGACCGATCTCCTGGCTGACGTGCAGAGCGGGCACGGCGACGCCAACGCGTACAACTACGTGTTGGTCAACAAGGCACTGCCCGAGACCGCCAGCGTCTACTCGAATGGTGCTGTCACGTACAGCACACCCGCCAACACCGGCGTCGCCGGTGCCCCGACGGTCGATGGCACCTTCCCGGTCTATGCGCGCTACACCGTCACCACCATGAGCGGGACCAACCCCGACGGTTCGAAGTACGTCGACCCCGGCATCCCGTGGGTGAGCTACTTCAACGGTGGCGATGCGCTGCACGGATTCGTGCGGGGCTCCTACGGATTCCCCCAGAGCGACGGCTGCGTCGAGATGCCCCCGGCCAACGCCGCCGTCGTCTTCCCGCTCACCCCCCTCGGGACCCTGGTCACGGTCGAGGGCTGACGGTCCCGGCCGAGACGAGCCCATGACCGACCAGAGCATCGACACCGCCCCACCCTCCGGCTCCGAGGAGCCGCAGGGATCGCCGGAGGAGTCATCCCCCCAGGTGACAGAGGGTGCCGACCCCGAAATCCCGGGGAGTG
This sequence comes from uncultured Acidimicrobiaceae bacterium, assembly GCA_963754445.1. GTDB lineage: Bacteria > Actinomycetota > Acidimicrobiia > Acidimicrobiales > RAAP-2 > Bog-473. Next base: position 1,695,276 of record CAVWFT010000001.1, read on the forward strand.
GCGCAGCGACGCCGAAGGCCGACGCCGCCGTGCCCCAGACGCGGGCCGAGCGGCGGGCGGCCCAGGCCCAGGCCGAAGCGGACGCCGCGGCCGCATCGAGCGAGGGGGCGCAACGCTCGGGATTTCGACGGGCCGCCGACCTGACCGGACGGATCCTCATCGGCGCCGGCGTCCTCGTGCTCCTCTTCACCGCGTACCAGATCTTCGGCACGTCGGTGCAGGAGTCGCACTCCCAATCGGCGCTGCGCACCCAGCTCGACTCCGAAGCCCATCGCGCCGCGGTGTCGAAGGCCTTGGCCAAGGCATCGAGCACCGAACAGGCGCTGCCCAGCGGTCCGCCCGTCACGGCGCCCCACACGGAGGCACCGGCCGAAGGCGACCCCGTGGGTGACATCCGCATCCCGAAGATCGGACTGAGCCAGGTCGTGGTCGAAGGCACCGGCACCGACGACCTGCGCAAGGGTCCGGGCCACTACACCGGGACGCCACTCCCCGGACAGAGCGGCAACGCATCGATCGCCGGGCACCGCACGACGTACGGCCATCCCTTCTACAACCTCGACGCCGTGCAACCGGGCGACACCATCGTCGTCACCACGCTGCAGGGCGTCTTCGTCTACGACGTCTTCAAGCAGGAGGTCGTCTCGCCCAGTGATGCCACCGTCGTCGACGACGTGTTCGCCAACTGGCTGACCCTGACCACCTGCAATCCTCGCTTCAGCGCCTCGTCGCGCCTGGTGGTCGTAGCCAAGCTGGCCCACTCGGAACTCTTCACCCACTCGAGCGTGGCCACCGTGGCCGCCCCACGCCACCCGCAGGCCGAGACACTGGCCGGGGACACCGGCGTGAGCCTGACCAGCGCCATCGTCTGGGGCGCCGTCGTCGTGGTGGTGGGCGCGCTCGTCCTCTACCTGGCCCGGCGTTATCGCCGCTACCGCTGGCCGGTCTGGATCGTCGGCTCCCTGGGCGTGGTCGTCCTTCTCTACGCCTTCTTCGGCGCCGTCAGCCCGCTGTTGCCCGCCAGCTTCTGATGGTCCTCGTCGAGCAGCCGCTTGACGACCACTTCCGGGCCTTCGCTCTTCTGGCCGAACGTGACGGCTGCGCCGTCTACGGCGCCATCTGTCGCGGGGTGGCCGACGATCCCGAGGTGCTCGCCCTGCTCGACGAGGCCCCGCTGCAGCAGCGTCGGCCCAACCTCCTCCTGGCCGCCGTGCACGATCTGTTGCTCGGGGGTGACGAGCATCCGCTCGGTGCCCATTTCGACACCGTCGCGGCCGTGCGCACCATCCCGTTCACGCCGCCGGCCTCCGATGTCGCCGTCGAGTTCGCCGACTTCTGCCGGGCCCGGAGCGAGCCCCTGCGGACGCTGCTCGCCTCCCGCAGCACCCAGACCAACGAGGTCGGGCGCTGCTCGTCCCTGCGGCCGGGTCTGAGCCACATCGCCGCCCGCTATCCGGCCGGCACGCCGCTGGCCCTGCTCGACCTCGGAACCTCGGCCGGCCTCAACCTCCTCTTCGACGACTACCACTGCACCTATCGGGCCGCCGGCGGGGAGGAGACCCTCGAGGCCGGCCCGGCCCGCTCCGCCGTCCGCCTCGAGTGCACCGCCCGCGGGGACCTGCACGCACTGCCCGCCCTCGAGGCGCCACCCATCGCCGATCGGGTCGGGCTCGACCTCTCCCCCATCGACCCCTTTTCGGACGACGAGGCCCGCTGGCTGCTGGCCTGCCAATGGCCCGAGAACCCGACCCGCTTCGGCCGCCTGCGCGGGGCGTTGGCCAACGTGCGCACCTCGGGCCACCCGCCCCGCCTCGTCCGGGGCGACCTGGTCGACGACCTGGCCTCGGTGGCCGCCACCATCTCGGCCCGGGGTCCGCTGGTCGTCTTCCATTCCTGGGTTGCCGCCTACCTGGACGAAGAGCGCCAGCGCGCCCTGGTCGACGCCGTGCGCGCCCTCGACAGCACCGAGCGTCCGGTGCACCACCTCTACTGCGAGTCGCCGGTCGAGACGCCCGGCCTGCCCACGCCGGCCTCGCCGATGCCCCGCCCGGGCCCGGACCTGCCCACCGCCCTCGTCCACCTCGGCCCCGCCGCCGCCGCTCCCGTCCGCCTGGCCGACAGCCACCCCCACGGATATTGGCTGCGCTGGTGGCCCGCGGCGGGCCGGCCGGACTGAGGGTCAGACGTCGGGACCCCACGGCGCGTCGCGCCGGGCCGGCACCTGCACGCCTTCGGGGGTCACGTGGGCGGCCGAACCCACCGAGCTCTTGCCGAAGCGGGTGCGCACGGCGTCGACCGCCGCCGTCACCTCCTGCCAGGACTGCTCCTTGGCCACAGCACTCTCGCTCGTCTCGGCCGTCCCGTCGCCGAGATCGAATGACAGTTGGTCGCCTCCGCCCTCCTTGAGTCCCGACGCGCTCGACGCCGAGCAGACGGATCCCCTCCCCGGGGTCGATGCCGGCCAATAGTGCCGCCGCCACCTGACCGATGGCGCGACCGGTGTGCACCGGACGCTCCAACGTGTGGGCGCGGGTCTGGAGCGAGAAGTCGCGGAACTTCACCTTGACCGTCACGGTCCGGCACGAACTCTGCTCGCCGCGCAGCATCGTGGCCACCGATTCGGCCATGCGCAGCACGTGGCGCTCGAGCTCGTGGGGATCGACGAGGTCCTGGCTGAACGTCTCCTCGTGCCCGATCGACTTGGTGGGCCGGTTGGGACGCACCGGATCGGGGTCCTCGCCCCGGGCCAACGCAGCCAGATGGGCGCCGCTCGCCTTGCCCAGGCGACGCACCAGCGTGTCGAGGGGCAGGGCGGCCAGATCGCCCACCGTCCGCACGCCGAGATCGTGCAACCGCTTGGCCGTCGCCGGTCCCACTCCCCACAGTGCCTCGACGTCATGGGAGGAGAGGAAGGCGCGCTCGCGTTCGGGTGTCACCATCACGACGCCGGGTCCGGGCTCGAGCCCGTGACGTGACGCCCGCGGCTTGGCCGCCCGCGACGCCAGCTTGGCGATCATCTTGGAGCGTCCGATGCCCACGGCACAGCGCAGGTGCAGTTCGTCGAGCACGCGCTGGCGCACGCCGCGGGCGATGACGTCGGGTGGGCCGAGCAGGCGCAGGGCGCCGGCGACGTCCACGAAGGCCTCGTCGAGGCCGATGGGTTCGACCATCGGCGTCACGTCGTGGAGGATGACGTGGAGCTGCCCGCTGACCTCGGCGTAGCGCCCGTGGCGGCCCGGAACGAAGATGGCCTGGGGGCACAGCTGGCGCGCCCGCATCGAGGGCATGGCCGAGTGGACGCCGAACTGACGGGCCTCGTAGGTGCACGAGGCGACGACGCCACGTGCGCCGGCGCCGCCCACGATCACCGGCTTGCCGGCCAGGGCTGGGTCGTCGAGCACCTCGACCGACGCGAAGAACGCGTCCATGTCGACGTGCAGGATGGTCGGGACCCCGAGCCCGCCCCCGGAGATCTCGGCGGCGTGGTCCTCAGGCACCGAGGGTCAGCCGGCGGAATCCCTCGGCGAAGGCGACGCCGGTCCGTCTGCCCTCCTCGGCCGCCCGCCGGCGCACGGCCTCACCGGCCCACCCGTCGGCCCCGGCGAACTGGGTCCGGTGGCACTCGACGGCAGCGACCTTCGTCTCGATGGTGGCGCTCACGTCCACCCATTCGTCGGGCTCGAGCGTCCCCGACAGCAGCACCGTGGCGACCTGGTGGGGCGGACCGGCCTCGGGGAAGTAGTGCGGCAGCGCGGCGGCCGGCGCCACCGCGTCGAGCAGCGCCAGCCCCAGGATCCGGTGGTCCCGGTGATTCACGTAGTCCTGGCCGAAGAAGAGCGCCGACGGGTCGTGACCGCACACCAGATCAGGCTGCAGGGCGCGCACTCGTCGGACGAGGTCGGCCCGGAATCCGTCCGAGTCGCACAGCTCCCCGTCGGGCAGGCCCAGGCGCTCCAGGCTCGTCAACCCGATGAGGGCCGAGGAAGCCTCGAGTTCGGCCACCCTGGCCGCGGCCAGCTCGGCCGGCACCATGGCGGGGTCGCTGGTCCCCTTGCCGCCGTCGGTGCAGACGACCAGGTGCACGGCGCTGCCCGCCGCAGCCCAGCGGGCCAGGGACCCGCCGCACCCGACGTCGGCGTCGTCGGGGTGGGCGTAGACGGCGAGGACGGTGCCGGGCGTCTCGCCCATCACGCCCGGGTCCTCATTTGCGCTTGGGTTCGGTCGTCTTGGTCAAGAGCCCGACTTCGCGCTGGAAGTCGTCGATGTCCTCGAAGCCTTTGTAGACGCTGGCGAAGCGGAGGTAGGCCACGTCGTCGAGTGCCTTGAGCCGCTCCAGCACCGCCAAGCCGACCTGCTGGCTGGTGGGCTCGGTCGTCTCGGCCCGCAGCGCGTCCTCCACGCCTTGGGCCAGCTCGTCCATCTGCTCGTCGCTCACCGGGCGGTTCTTGCAGGCCGCGCGCACTCCCTCGATCACCTTGGCCCGATCGAAAGGCTCCCGGAGACCGGTGCGCTTGACCACCCACAGCGGGACCTCCTGGATCCGCTCCAGGGTGCTGAAGCGCCGGCCACAGCCCAGACATTCGCGGCGCCGGCGTATGGCATCGCCGTCCTCGGCCTGGCGCGAATCCACAACGCGGTCATCATCGACCCCGCACCATGGACATCGCACACCGCTGACGATAGTCAGGGAATCTGGATGTGCTCCCCCGGAACGACCACGGGCGAGCCAACTTCACGGGCCAGGCGGGCCGTGAGTGCCGCGGCATCGTCCCGATCGGCCCGCGCGGCGATCGAGGCCAGGGTGTCGCCGCTCTTGACGACGTACTCCTGGCCGACGGTGGGTGGGCTCTGGGCCAGCGTGCTGCCCCCGATCTGCCGGATGGGCAGGGTCAGCAGCACCAGCAGGACCACGGCTGCCGCCGCCGCCACGCCCACGATCATCCGGCGGCGCCGCACCTCGGGGGAGGTGACCCGCCGCGCCGGAGGCACGACCGGTGCCTCGACCGGCAGATCTGGAAGGGCGTACAGCCGCAGAGGGCGGTACGCCGGGTACTCGAGCTCGAACGCGACCGACATGGCGTCTCCTTTTTCGAACACCTGTTCGCTATTGGTCAACTCAACCACGAACATCTGTTCGCTGTCAATGGCAGAGGCGAACGACTGTTCGTGCACGGGGACAACGTACGGATCGGCTGTGACACTTCAATTCCAAGTAACTTGACAAACCAGAGTGAAATAGTCAGGATTAGCCCAGACACGGTTCCCCACCACACCCCCGCAGGAGGCTCCTCCCCCATGTCCACGACCACGGCACAGCGCCTCGACATCGCTCCGCTCTCGGGCACGATCGGCGCCGAGATCCGCAATATCGACCTCCACCAGCCGCTCGATCCCGAGACGGTGGCCGCCATCCGCCAGACCCTCCTCGACTACAAGGTCATCTTCTTCCCCGGGGCCCATCTCGACCCCGTCGAGCACACCGCCTTCGCCAGCCTCTTCGGCGAGCCGACCGAGGCCCACCCGGTCGTCCCGGGCCTCGAAGGCCACAAGGAGGTCTTCGAGATCGACTACACCAAGGCCCGCGAGCTCTATGCCCAGAGCCCGAGGTCCCAGGAGTACGGCGACCGCGAACGCTGGCACACCGACGTCACCTTCATGGAGCGCCCGCCCCTCGGCTCCATCCTCAACGCCATCGTGATCCCACCCGCCGGCGGCGACACCCTGTGGGCCGACACCCAGGCCGCCTACGAGGACCTGTCCCAGCCCATCCGACAGCTGGTCGACCGCCTCAGCGCGGTGCACGACGGCACCCGCTCGTTCGACGCCATCCTCAAGCTCCGGGGCGAGGGCGAGTGGGAGGGCGAGACCTTCACCGAGCTGACCGCAGTCGAACATCCCGTGGTGCGCACCCACCCCGAGACCGGGCGCAAGAACCTCTTCGTGAACCCGGGCTTCACCAAGTACATCAAGGGTCTGACGACCAAGGAGAGTGACGCGCTGCTCGCCTTCCTCTACGACCACATGACGACGCCCGAGTACATCGTGCGCTACCGCTGGGAAGAGGGCGATCTCGGGTTCTGGGACAACCGGACCACGATGCACTACGCCATCGGCGACTACGGCGACGCCCACCGCGTCATCCAACGCGTGACCATCCGTGGCGACAAGCCCTTCTAGGGTCCGCCGCCTCCTCCCGTCCCCGTCGGCGCGGCGGACACCCGCCGGCCGATTCGACCACCCCAATCGTCGCTCACACCCGATCGATCCCAGCCAAGGAAAGAAACTTCAGGAATGGATTCCCCCAGTCGCACCTGGTTCCGCCGTGCCGTCCCCGGCCTTCGCCGTCCGGTGACCCACGGCGTGCTGGGCGGCCTGGCCGTGACGCTTCTCGCCGCGTCCGGCTTGGCCGCCCAGCCTCCGAAGACCCCGTCGCTGGCCGGGGTGACCATCACCTTCGGTGACCAGCTGAAGGAATACCAGACCATCCTGGCCGCCACGAATGCGCTCAAGGGCGCGCCGTACACGGTCAACTTCGCCAACTTCGTCGGCGGGCCGCCGGTCATCGCGGCCGAGACCAGCGGTTCGGTGGACCTCGGCGTGATGGCCGAGACGCCGACCATCTTCGCCCAGGAGGCCGGGGACCCGGTCAAGGTGGTCTCCGCCACCCTCAACGCCGACCCCAAGGTGTCGCCCTACGCCATCGTGGTGCCGACCGACTCGCCCATCAAGACCCTCTCGCAGCTGAACGGCAAGTCCGTCGCCGTCCAGGAGGGAACGGTCGAGCAGTACTTCCTGATCCAAGAGCTCGCCAAGGGCCACGTCCCCTACAGCGCCGTACACCTGCAGAACCTGCCGATCACCAGCGCCGCCACCGCCGTCGAGAACTCCCAGGTCCAGGCGGCGGTCCTGGCCCAGCCACTGACCGGGCTCGACGAGGCCACCGGCAAGATCCGGGTGATCGGCACCGGCGTCGGCACGTCCGAGACGATCGGCTACCTCACGGCCAGCTCGAGCGCCCTGGCCAATCCCGGCAAGGCGGCGGCCCTCGCCGACCTGATCGTGCGCTTCGACAAGGCCGAGGCCTCCCTGCGCAAGAACCCGTTGCTGGCCGCGCAGACCTACGTCAAGACCTACGGCGTGCCGCTGTCGGTGGCCAAGGCGGCCGTCGCCTCGGACCAGGCGGTCGGTTCTCCCATCACGGCGGGCATCGTGAGCTACCAGCAGAACGAGGCCAACACGTTCCTCAAGCTCGGACTGCTCACGACTCCGATCAACGTGAAGAAGATCTTCGACATCCCGTTCGACAAGGCCGTCGACAAGCGAGCCGGTATCTCGTGACGCTCCAGGCCACCCACGTCGGGGACGTCACGCTCGGACCAGATGCCCCGGCGCACGCCGCACCGACACCGCACGCGGTGACGGTGGCGCCGGGGCTGGTCCGCCTTCCGGTCGGCGATCCCGTGCACCGGCCGCGTCGCTGGTCCGTCGCGTTGCGTCTCATCATCCCCGTCTCGGTCTTCGTCGCCTGGTGGATCCTCACCACCACCGGGGTCATCCCCTCGACCACGCTGTCGACGCCGGCCGCCACCTGGGACGCCTTCGTGCAGCTGTGGCGCCATGACGATCTCATCGGCAGCATCGGCGTCTCCGTCCGCCGGGCCGCCTTCGGGCTGGCCCTCGGTGCCGGCGTGGGTCTCGTCATCGGCATCGTGGTCGGGCTGACCCGCCTGGGCGAGGAGCTGTTCGACGCATCGATGCAGATGCTGCGCATGGTGCCCTACCCCGCCGTCATCTTCCTGTTCATCATCTGGTTCGGCATCGGGGAGGAGGCCAAGGTGCTCCTCATCGGCCTGGCCACCATGTTCCCCATGTACCTCAACACCTCCAACGGTGTGCGCAACGTGGACAAGCGGGTGGTCGAGGCGGCCCGCAGCTTCGGTGTGCAGGGCTGGGCCCTGGTCCGCCGGGTCGTCGTACCCCTCGCCATGCCGTCGATCATGACGGGGCTGCGCTTCTCGGCCGGCATCTCGGTCATCGCCCTCGTCTTCACCGAGAGCATCGGGGCCAACCAGGGCATCGGCTACCTCGTGGCCCAGGCCAACAGCCTCCAGCAGATCAACGTCCTCATGGTGTGCGTCATCATCTACGCCCTGCTCGGGATCGGAGCCGACCTCCTGGTCCGCCTGCTCGAGCGCGTCACCATGCCGTGGCGACGGCACCAGGCGGTCCGATGAGCTCCCCCCCTCTCGTCGAGACCGACCTGGCCGCCGTCGTCCGCGATGTCAACAAGTCGTTCGGGGAACACGCGGTCCTGGCCGACCTCGACGTGACCGTGGCCCAGGGCGAGTTCGTGGCCCTGCTCGGCGCGTCGGGCAGCGGCAAGACCACGCTGTTGCGGATCCTGGCCGGACTCGACACGGCCGACGACGGCAACGTCTTCGTTCCCGACGTGCGCACCGTCGTCTTCCAAGAGCCGCGGCTGGTGATCTCCCAGCGGGTCTGGCGCAACGTGGTGCTCGGCCTCCCGCGCGTCCAGGCCAGCCGCGACCGCGCACTGCTCGCCCTCCAAGAGGTCGGGTTGGCGGCCCGGGCCGACGCCTGGCCCGGCACCCTCTCGGGTGGCGAGGCGCAGCGCGTGGCATTGGCCCGGGCCCTCGTGCGCGAGCCACAGCTGCTCCTCCTCGACGAGCCCTTCGCCGCCCTCGACGCACTGACCCGGCTGCACATGCAGCAACTGGTGGCCGACCTGTGCACCCGCCACCGCCCGGGCGTGCTCCTGGTGACCCACGACGTCGAGGAGGCCGTCCTCCTGGCCGACCGGGTCATGGTGCTCACCGAAGGCCGCATCTCGCTCGACCAGCCGGTCGAGCTCCCTCGGCCCCGCCATGTCGGCGGGGAGGAATTCGACGCGCTGCGCGACCGTCTGCTGGCGGAGCTCGGCGTGGTCGCCGCCACGCACTGACCGAAGCCGGCTGCCCGCGCCTCAGCCCGGGGCGCTCGGCACGTCCCCGCGGGCGATGGCGGCGGCAAGCTCGGCGTGATCCCGCTCGTTCTGATCGGCGTAGGCGCGGGCGAAGGTCACCATGGCCTCGGTGAAGCCCTCCCCCTTCCCCAGATAGGCGTCGACGACGACCGGGTCACCGGAGCGGGCGTGGGCGCGGGCCAGGGTGGACCCGCAGGCGGCGGCGAAGCGGACCAGGCGCGGCGCGATGAGGTCGGTGGTCGGGATGAGCTTCATGTCGCGGTACTGGCGCACGTAGAAGTCGCGACCACCGAGGGAGGCCCAGCCGACGAACATGTCGGTGGCACTCTGGACCATGCGCTTGCCGGCGATGACCCGGGCCCCGTGGTTGTCCTGGGCGGCCGGGTGCAGGTGGGCCTCGTAGACCGACGGACCGGCCTGCTTGCACTGGAGGAAGAGCGGATCGGCACCCGACCGGCCTTCGAGGAGCACCAGGTAGACGAGCATCCCGACACTGCCCACGCCGACGACCTGGCGCACGGTGTCCGCCTCGGTGAAGCGGTCGAAGAGGGTGCGCCGGTCCTCTTGGAGCGTCTCGCTGTAGCCGGCCAGGAGCACGTCGACGATCTCGTCCTGCTCGTCGTCGGACAGGCACACGCGCAGCGGCGGGTCCGTCGTGATGCGCGGACGTCCGTGCGCCATCGTGGTCAGCTTCGGGAAGGCGCCCCGACTGGTGCGTCTCTCCTTGCGCTTCTCGATGTAGACCTTGACCCGGCCCCGGTCGGCTCGTTCGAAGAAGTCGACGAAGTCCGTGACCTCGGTCCCCTCGTACCAGATGTCGAGCTCGCGCATCTCGGCGTAGCGTCGCATTCGCCCGCAGTAGCCCGACACCGCGGCGCGCACGGCGGTGTCGGTCCGTCCCGCCCCGAGCCCGTTCTCGCGGCCCGCCACCACCAGGCTGGCCGCCAACCGGGCCACGTCCCACTCGAAAGGCCCGGGCAACGTCTCGTCGAAGTCGCGCAGATCGAAGTTCAAGTTGCGCTCCGGGGTCGCCCACAGCCCGAAGTTGAGGACGTGGGCATCACCGCACAGCTGGACCTCGATCCCGCTGTTGGGTCGCGATGCCAGGTCGGCCGCCATGACCGCCGCCGCACCGCGGTAGTAGTTCCACGGCGTGCGGGCCATGCGCTGGTGCCGGATGGGTACCAGCTCGGGCACGCGGAGCGCATTCTGGTCCACGACGGTGGCCAGGGCACTGTGGCCCCGGGCCCGCTCGTCCCAGATCCCGTGGCCCGAACGCGGTGCGGTGGCCCGGGCGGCCCGACCCTCGGACCGACGCTCGTCGGCCGTGGCGGCCAGGTCATGATGCGCCGCGTGGGCCAGGTCCGGCACTGGGCGCAGCACGGGCGTCGAGTCGGACTCGGGCGTCGTCATGTCGCTCCATCCTCCCCCGTGGCATCCTCGCCCGTGGCGGCACCGGAGATCCGGGCTCTAGCGCCCTCGAGCAGCGCGTGAACGAACAGATGTTTGCTTTCGGCCCGCGACCTGGCTATCTTGGTCCGGCACGAACGAATGTTCGCCCCGGCGCGTGTCGGGGACGGGTCGCAAAGGAGAGCCGATGGCCGAGGTGCTGAGCGGGAAGCGGCTGCAGATCCTGAACTACATCGCGGACAGCCAGCGCGACCGGGGCTACCCGCCCTCGGTGCGCGAAATCGGCGAAGCAGTCGGCCTGGCCTCCTCGGCCACCGTGCACACCCACCTGGCCGTCCTCCAGCGCGAGGGTTACCTGTCGCGGGACCCGAGCAAGCCCCGGGCCATCTCGGTCCACTTCAATCCGCAGACGGAGTCGAAGATGCCGGCATCGGCCGTGCGCAACGTGCCCCTCGTCGGCGACGTGGCGGCCGGGACCGGCGTGCTGGCGGCCGAGAACATCGAGGAGCTCCTGCCCATGCCCGAACAGTTCACCGGGACAGGACCCTCCTTCATGTTGCGCGTGCGCGGCGACTCCATGATCGAGGCCGGCATCTACGACGGGGACTACGTCGTGGTGCGCCAGCAGCCCGAGGCGAACAACGGGGACGTGGTGGTGGCAGGCATCGGCGACGGCGAGGCGACGGTGAAGACTTTCAGCCAGCGCGACGGCGCCGTGGTGTTGACGCCGGCCAACGCGGCCTACACGCCGATGGTCTTCGACCAGCCAGACGAGATCACGATCTTCGGCAAGGTCGTCACCGTGGTGCGCCAGCTGAATTAGCCGGTTCGTCCGTGGCCAAGGCGGCGTAGAGCAACGAGTCGCGCCAGCCGCTTGGCACCCGGTAGTGGTCGCGCAGCCGGCCTTCGTAGCGCAGGCCCACCTTCTCGAGCACCCGGATGGAGGCCTGGTTCTCGGGATGGACGGTGGCCGACACCCGGTGCAGCCCGAGGCCGTCGAAGGCCAGGGCGATCAACTGGCGCACCACGTCGGTCCCGTAACCGTGACCCCAGTCGGCCGCCCTGATGGCGTACCCGATGTCGCCGCTGGCGTTGAGCGGATCGCGCACGAACAAACGACCGGTCCCGACGAAGCGCCCGTCGACCTCGGCGATCAGGTCGTAGCGCAACCGGGGATTGCTCAGGGCGCCGGCCATGGCGGCATCGATGTACTCCTGGGCCGTTCTACGGTCTCCAGGTTCGGACTCGCCCGAGAGCCACCGTGTGACCTCGGGGATCCAGTACTCCTCGAGGGCATCGAGGTCGGCGGCCTGGCAGTCGCGCAGATGCACCCGGGACCGCTCCGTGGTCCGCTCGCTCATTTGAGGAGCCGTGACATGCGCCGATCGGCCAGGACCTTGTCGCCCGTCTGGCAGTGGGGGCAATACGTCATCTCGTAGGACTCGAAGGACACGCGCTCCAGCTTGGTGCCACAGGTCGGGCACGGCTCGCCGAAGCGACCGTGCACCTTGAACCGCCCACCGAGGCTCGATTCGGACAGTCCCCCGGCGCGGGCACGCTCGAGCTCGAGCGCCTCGTCGAGCACGGCCGTCGCGGCATCGAGCAATGCGTCGCGTTGGTCATCGGTCAGGGAGCGTAGCGAGGCGAAGGGTGACAGCTTGGCCCGCTGCAAGATGTCGTCACCCCAGCCCCGGCCGATGCCCGACACCGTGTGCTGATCGCGCAGGTCGGTGGTCAGATGGCGCCTCGAGTCACTGGTCCGGATGAAGTGGGCGAAGGCGTCGCTGCCGGGCTCGGGACCGAGATCGGCCAACGGGCCCTGGTCGTCAGGCCCGAGCACCCACCAGGAGGCCTTGCGCTGGGTGCCGTACTCGCGGACGAGGATGCCGATGCCCTCGCCGTCCAAGCCCCCAGTCCCGTCCCCGAAGACGAAGCGGGCCACCGAGCCCCGGGGCTTGGTCTTCTTGGGGGGCGTCTCGATGTCGAGGCGGCCGGCCTGGGAGAGATGCACGACGATGCGGTTGCCGTCGTCGAAGTGCCAGATCAGGTACTTGGCCCTCCGGGTGACCGAGCCCAACGTCACCCCCTTGAGGTCGTCAGGGGCGGGCGCATAGGTCTTGAGGGAGGAGAAGCCGAGCAGATCGGCCCGGCGCAGGACGTGGCCCGAGAGGACGCGATCGAGGCGCTCGGACAGCGCCTGCATCTCGGGCAATTCGGGCACGCCACAATGGTGGCATGACCTACACGCACGGGCACCACGAATCTGTGCTGCGCAGCCACACCTGGCGCACGGCCGAGAACTCGTCCGCCTACCTGCTGCCCCACCTGCGGGCCGGTCAATCCCTGCTCGACGTGGGATGTGGTCCGGGCACGATCACGGCCGACCTCGCACTCCTGGTGGCGCCGGGCGAGGTCGTCGGCTTCGACGCCGCCCCCGACGTGGTGGCCCAGGCCCAGGCCCACGCGGCCGACCTCGGGCTCGAGAACCTGCGCTTCGAGGTGGGCGACCTCTTTGCCCTCCCCTTCGCCGAGGCCAGCTTCGACGTCGTGCACCTGCACCAGGTCCTCCAGCACCTGGTCGAACCGGAAGCGGCGCTGGTCGAGCTCCGCCGGGTCTTGCGGCCAGACGGGGTCTTGGCCGCCCGCGACTCGGACTACGGCGACTTCACCTGGGCCCCCCGCGATCCCCTGCTCGACCGATGGCTCGCCCTCTACCTCGAGGTGACGGAGCACAACGGACACGACGCCCGCATCGGACCGCGGCTCATGGGGCTGGCCCAGCGTGCCGGCTTCGCCGACGTCGAGGTGTCCAGCTCGACCTGGACCTACGCCGACCCCGAGACGCGGGAGTGGTGGGGGTCCCTGTGGGCCGACCGCGTCCGCTACTCGCGCTTCGCCGAACAGGCGCTGGAGTACGGCTTCAGCACGGCCGAGGAACTCGAGGAGATCGCTGCGGCCTGGGGTCGCTGGGCGGCATCGCCCGACGGCGTGTTCGTCATCACGCACCTGGAGATCCTCGCCCGCGGGTAAGGGAGCACGGCCTGTTTCTCGCCGTCCTTTGCGTGTCCCTCGCCGGTGCATGCGTTTCCAAACGCTCAACCCGGGAGTTGAGGCTCAGTCCGCCCAGAGCTTGTCCGTATAGGTGTCGGTGCCGACGATGGTCGGGATGAAGGGCAGGGCGGCGACCACCGTGCCCTTGCCGGCTGCCTCCATCTGGCGCCGGTGCTCGGCGATGACGGGCTCCCAGGCCACCTCGGGCGGCGTGTTGAGGAACCACAGGAGCACGGTCCGGTTGTCGCGGGCTGCCTCGCGGGGCACGTCGCCGGGGGCGTCGACCTCGAGGGCGATCGGGGTGAAGGCGGCAACCAGGTCGGCATCGGAGCCGGGCATGAGGGCGGGCAGGTGCTCGTTGCGCAGCCAGGCCCAGAGATCGTCGTTGCTCACGCCCTCGGCGCCGTCGATGAATTCGATGACGAGCCCTCGATAGGGATGATCGAGCGCGAGCTCGACCGGTACGCCGTCGGGGTCCCGGCGGTGCTCCCACTTGTAGAAGTACAGGAGCGTGTGCACGTGCTCGCGCTCCTCGAACATCCGGCCCGCCGCGTGCAGAGCGTTGACCTGGCGCAGGGCCCACTTGTTCCAGACATTGTGGTAGCCGTCGAGCACCCAGTAGAGCGCCACGTAGGAGCCTCGATCGGGCTCACCCGTGATGGCGGAGGGGTCGGGGTCGCGCAGCGCCTTGAGATCCGCGGTGGCCACCCAGCGGCGACCGGCGAAGTTGTAGGGGCCGACCATGCAGCCGGCGTAGAAGTGGTCGCGCTCGTACCAGCGGTTGTAGGCCACCTCGTGGCCCCGATGGGGTTCGACCACCGTGAGCAGTATGGAGCCGAGCTTGATGGGCTCGGCTTCGGCGCCGACTTCGATGGGGCGCCGTTTCGTGGGTTGTGCATCCTCGGGCATGGGGAGCGAAGCTAACAGCTGGAGGTCAGACAGTCCCGGTGGCGACGACGGCGCCGGAGGGGATGACCGAGCCGCCCGCCGGCTCGGTCGTGATGCTCAACCGATCGGGCTGGACCGATCCCGCCATCGTGAAGGTCGCCGCGCCCGGTGAGGACCCGAGCAGGCCGAGCGAGATGGGCTGGCTGCCGACAATGCCCCACAGCTGGTAGATGCTGCCGCGGTGGAGTTGGGGGAGGCGCGAGGAGACCAGGTAGCCCCGGCCGTCGGGCACCACCACGAACTGGGCCAGCTGCTGGTGGGTGACCGACGAGTCCAGATCCACGACCTGGCGCCCGGGCGTCTTCATGGCCGCGGCGACGGTGGAGCTGACCTGGTGGGAGGCCGCCTGCTGGAGGTTCGACACCTTGTTGTTCGCCTGGACCAGACCGATGCCGAGCACCGCGGCCACGGCGGCCGCCGCCACGGCGATTGCCGCCACGGTGGCGACGACGCCACGTCGGGACCGGCGCGTGGTCGACGACCCCGGGGCGCGGAAGGGCGAGGGGGTCTCGGTTCCGAGCTGCGGCATCGGCGGGACGCCACCGACCTCGCGTTGCTCGGGCAGCATCGAGACGATGCCCGACCAGATGCCCTCGGGGGGCACCTCCACCGAGTTGCCCAACGCGGCGGCGACCTCGCGCATGCCGTCGAGCTCAGCCCGACAGCGCGGACACGTGTCCAGATGCTCCTCGACTGCGGTGCGCTCGTCGCCGTCCACGGCGTCGAGGGCGTACGCGCCCAGGAGCTCGCTCGCCTCCTCGTGCGTCATCATGCTTCCACCCCTCGTACGCCGGCATCCACGAGCACGGCACGCATGCGGCGCATGCCGTTGCGAATGCGGCTCTTCACCGTTCCCTCGGGCTGGCCCAGAAGCTGTGCCACCTCGCGATAGGTGCGTCCGTCGAAATATGCCAACTCGATCGCCCGCCGCTCCTCGTCGGGCAGTGTCCCCATGGCGGTCGACACCTGATCGGCCACGGCCAGGTCCCAGACCTCGTGCTGGATGTCGTAGGAGCCGCGGGCGGTGTCGAAGGCCTCGCGGGCCTCGCGCTGGCGCCGCGAATTGGAGGACCGGATGGCGTCGACCGCTCGCCCGTGCGACTGAGCCAGCAGGAACGAGCGCAGCGACCCCCGGGCGGCGTCGAAGCGGTCGGGCTGGTTCCAGAGACGGAGAAAGACCTCCTGGGTCACGTCCTCGGCCTCGGTGGCGTTGCCCATGACGCGCTTGGCCAAGCCGAACACGGCACCACCATGGCGGCGGTACACCTCGGCCAGCGCCACCTCGCTGAAGCGAGCGATGGCGGTCACCAGCTGGGCGTCGCTGGAATTCTCGAAATCCGGCATGTCGTCCTAATCCGGCGCCGCACCCCTCTGCGGATGTGCATTTCCCCGTGCAGGTGCCGTGGTCGCCCGCATCGTAGGTCCGACCGGCGCCGGCGAGGGCGACCGGACTGCGTTCGGCGGCCTTCGGCGGCGACTGAAGCCCACCGTCAGGGGTCCACCTTCCCTGCACCGACCGGCCGTCGACCGTACAATGGCCGGAGACACCAGCGCTGCCCAACGATCACTTTCGGGTCATCCGGGGGCGGAAAGCGCTCCGAATAGTGGATTGCCATGCGAACCACGATCGATTCATACAAGCAGCGGGCCGGACGACTCGACCTCGACGGCATCGACTTCGACGACTTCCGCAGTGACCCCCTCCCCGGCGAGGCCCTGCGCAGCCTGCGCTACATGCACGACGTCGAACACCACACCGTGTGCTACCTCCGCGACCTGCTCCTGACGCCCGCCCACCAGGACCCGGAGATCACGTCCTTCCTCTCCTGCTGGGTCTTCGAGGAGATGTGGCACGGCGAGGCCATCGGCGCGGTGCTCGAGGCGCACGACGAAGAGGCCGGAGCGCCACGGATCGCCGCGTTGCGCCACCGGCGTCGCCGTCACGAGGCGATGTCGACCCTCAGCACCATCGGCATGGCGGCGTTCTCGGGCAAGGCATTCATCGCGCTCCACATGACCTGGGGCGCCATCAACGAATGGACGACCCAGGCCGGCTACGCCCGTCTGGCCGAGAAGGCGGACCACCCGACGTTGCGCGAGCTCCTGCGCCGCATCATGAAGCAAGAGGGTGGTCATATCGACTTCTACGCGTCGGAAGCAGCGCGCCGGCTCGGGGAGAGTCCCAAAGCACGCAAGCTGACCCGCGCCGCGCTCAAGAGGTTGTGGCGACCGGTTGGATCGGGTGTCATGCCCAAGAACGAAGTGCACTTCCTCGTGCGCTATCTGTTCGACGGTGACAAGGGACGCGAGATGCTCGAGCGCATCGACCGCAGGGTCGATCGGCTGCCCGGACAAGAGGGACTGCATCTCTTGCGGCGCGCCACCACGCTCGCCCCGTCTTCGTAGTTCCGTTCCGCTTTCGACATCCACCGCTCCGTCGCCTCCGAATAGTCAGCAATCCACTGACTGAGGAGGTCACATGACGGGAGAGCCCCGGGCGCTGACGGCGCTGCTGGAAGAATCGCAGGATCTGCAGGCGGATGCCTTGCGTCCCACGCGTGACGCACTCGACGAGATCGTCGAAGACGCACACACGTCCGACCACGACGACGTCGACGGGAATCAGGCCTTTCACGCCGAGCACCGACGTGCCCTCGAATCGAGTTTCGGGAAAGCCACCTTGCTCGGTGCCGCCGGCGGGGCCGCCCTGGTCGGGGTCCTCGCCTCGTCCGCCGCAGCCACGAGCTCGAGCGACATCCAGATCCTGCAGACGGCCGCCTCCATCGAGAACCTGGCCGTGGCGACCTACAAGACGGCGCTGACGCTCCCCTACATCGGCGGGTCGGCGGCCAACCCCGTCGTGACCAAGTTCGCCCAGGTGACCATGGGCCAGCACGCCCAGCACGCCGACGCCTTCAACGCGGCGGCCAAGGCCCTGGGAGGCAAGAAGCAGACCAAGCCGGACCCCGCCTTCGTGCCGGTGGTGAACAAGGCCGTGGCCGGGCTCAGCGGCGTGAGCGCAAGCCAAGGCGCCCTCGGCGTCGTAGGTCTGGCAATGGAACTCGAGAACATCGCGGCCGAGACCTATGTCAAGGACACCGCGCTGGCCAAGAAGACCCGGAACAAGGCCCTGTTCGCCAGCGTGATGGGGATCGAGGCGCAGCACGTCTCGGTGCTCCTCGCCGTGCAGGCCCTGCTCATGGCGGGCGCACCGCAGCTCATCTCCCTGGCCCCCGGCACCGCCGCCGCACTCCCCGCCGCCGCCGGCAGCGTGGGCTTCCCCAATGCCTTCTACAAGACCAACAGCGCCGCCCCGGCGCGGCAAGGAGCCGTGAAGTGATGAAGGACACCTTCGAGGGCAGCGAGTACGAACTCGCCACGCTCACCGCAGAGCTCGACGAGCTCCACTACGACGTCAGCATGCCCGCCATGCGCGAGGCGACCGCTCCGATGCGCGGCTCGAGCCGGCGCACCTTCCTCATGGGAGCCGGTGCCGCGGTGGCTGGCGGTGCCGCCCTGGCCACGATGGGCGGTTCGGCGATCCCCGCGCTGGCCGGTGCGTCGACGAAGCGCCTCTCCTCCGCCGCCTTTCCGCCCTCGGGCCTGACGGGCGACCTGGCGGTGGCCGCCGTGGCCGCCAGCCTGGAGAATTTGGCCGTCTACGCCTACACGGCCGGACTGTCCGCAGCGACGGCAGGCAAGCTGGGCGCGGTGCCCCCGGCGGTGGCCTCGTTCGCCACGACGGTCAAGGGTCAGCACCAGCAGCACGCGGACGCCTGGAACGGCGTCCTCAAGTCCCACGGCAAGGCCGCGGTGACGGTGACCAACCCGAAGCTGACCCCGGTGGTCCAGGCCGATTTCGCCAAGGTGACCGACGTGGGGGGCCTGGCCCAGCTGGCACTGACGCTCGAGACGATCGCGGCGCAGACCTACCAGGCCGAGACGGCCAAGCTGAAGAGCACCGCCGCCATCGAGCTGTCCTCGTCGATCCAGCCGGTGGAGATGCAGCACATCGCGATCCTGTACTACGTGCTCGGCAAGTACCCCGGAGCGCAGACATCGTCGGGCACGCCGCTGGCCTTCAACCCCACCAGCCAGGCGGTCTGAACGATGCGGAGCCCTCTGGGAAGAGGGTGGCTACGGAGCGGGGCCGCCGGGCTGGTGGTTGCCGGCGCCCTGCTCCTCGCCGCATGCAGCGGCGGGGGCTCCGACGGCACGTCCGGGCCGCCGACATCCTCGTCGTCGTCGTCGACCAAACAGACGAACGCCATCACCATCTCGAACTTCATGTTCGATCCGATGTCGGCCAGCGTGGCTCCCGGTGCCACCATCAAGGTGACGAACAAGGACGCGGTCGCGCACACGCTCACGGCCACGGGTGGGCAGTTCGACACCGGTGACATCGCGGGCGGAGCGACCAAGACGTTCACGGCGCCGAAGACGCCCGGCACGTACCACTACATCTGCAACATCCATCAATACATGATGGGAACGATCGTCGTCAGATAGGACTCAGATCCCGGTCACGAGCCTTGCCTTGGCGACGCACGAAGCCCTTCCCCTTCTCGGCGGGAGGGCTTCGTGCCGTCTCGGGTCGGCCCGGCACCGGGCGGGCGGCGGCGCATGCACGACCGCCGGTCCGACCCTCCGCGGGCAGGGCTTGCGGGACCCACTCGTACACTTTACGATATATCTCGGTTGGAGCGAGTGACGGAGGCAGGGATGACGAGCAAGCGGATCCGCGGCAGTTCAGACCGCAGCATTCTCGTCCTCACCAGCTTGGCGGGAGGCCCCAAGCACGGCTACGCCCTGATACGGGACATCGAGGACTTCGCCGGGGTGACACTCGGTCCGGGAACGCTCTACGGATGTCTCTCCAAGCTCGAGGACGCCGGTCTGGTCGAGGCCCTTCCCGCCGAAGAGCGCCGACATCCCTACCGCATCACCGCAGCCGGGCTGGAGGCGGTCGAGGAACGCCTGACCGACGCGGCCCGCATCGCCCGCATCGGCCTGCAGCGAATCGCCACGGCCCCATGAACGAGCGCCGCCTCCGTCTCGTCCGATGGACGCTGCGTCTCCATCCGCGCCGCTGGCGCGCCCGTTACGGCAGCGAGGTCCTCGACCTGGCCGACGAGTGCGGTGAGGCGGGCCACGCCAGCACGACGCGCCTCGTGGCCGGGCTCTGCGCCTCCGCCGGGCGGGAGTGGGTGCGCAGTCTCCGCCGCCAGACCCTTCCCGCCGCCGTGGTGTCGATCACCCTGGCCGTGCTGGCCGGCGGCGTGCTCCTGCTCTCGCACCAGGACGCCGGCTCGGGCGGCGCCACGGCGCGCCCGGCGGCGGCCTCGCCGCGCATCTCGGTACGCGACGGCCGCGTGGTGTCTCCCGCCTACGTACCGGTCATGGGCCAGGGCACGATCGCCGGCTACGTGCGGGCGGCGGATCTCTTCGGTCCTCCCCAGCGACCGGGAGTCGACACGATCGCCCCGGTCTACAAGGCCGATCTCCACACCCTGGTCGGGCACTGGTACCCCGGAGTGGGATTCGTGCCGCTCGGGAAGCGGACGACCGCGGTGGTCTGCATGGACGCCCGCACCGGCGCACTCACGGCCATCGGCACGTGGGTCAGCACGCCGATCGCCTGCCCGTCCACGACGGAGACGGTGCCGCAGATCACCGGCATGGTCACCCCGACGGCGATGGGGCTGGTCAGTGGGGCCAGCCTCGGCGCCACCATTCGCTACCTCCACAGCGCCGTCGTTCCGGCCGGGCACGTCATCGCCGTGTCGCCCCGGCCCGGGTCGCACGTGCCCGCCCGATCGATCCTGCGCATCGAGAGCTCCCTCGGGCCCCGGTAGCGATGCCGTGATCGGTAGGCTCCCTGCCGTGGTGATCCGCGAAGCGCCCACGGGAGCAGCCCCCATCACCGGACTCTCCCACGTGCAGCTCTGCGTGACCGACGTCAGCGCGAGCGCTCGTTGGTACGGCGTGGTCCTGGGTGCCACGACCTACGCGGAGGACCTCGAGATCGGGTACGTCGCGTTACGCCAGCCCGGCGCGAAACTCGTCGTCGTGCTCTCGAGACGGTCGGAAGACGCAGGGGGCGGGACCGAGGGACCGTTGGACCATCTGGCCTTTGCCGTGCCCGACGGCGATGCGCTCGGAGCCTGGGCGGAACATCTGCGCGCCATCGGCATCGCGCACGAAGGGATCGTGCTGGAGAACGGCCACCCGTCGCTCCAACTGCGCGACCCCGACGGCATCGCCATCGAGCTCGTCGCCCCCTGAACCGGGACCCGCCCGTCCGCCCCGACGCGCCAAGGCGACGTTCGGCCCCTCAGACCTCCGTCAGGTCCTCGCCGAACACGATCTCACCGCCGAAATGGCTCCGGGCCAGAGCGATCCATTCGTCGGCGGCCCCGGGGGGCGGCGTCGGGACCTGATGGGTCAGGACGAGCGTGCCCACGCCCGCCCGCGCCGCGGTCTGCGCCGCCTGCGCGACCGTCGAGTGGTAGTCGATCGTGTCCACGAAGCGTTGCATGGGGACGAGCCGGACCAGGTCGTCGCGCAGGACGGTCTGGATGTAGACGTCCGCACCCTCCACGAGCTCGTCGAGCCCCTGACAGGGCACCGTGTCCCCGCCCACGACGAGGACGCGGCCGTCCCACTCGAACCGGTAGGCCAGGGTCGGCTCGACCGGCCGGTGGTCGGTGGCCGCGGCCACGATGCGCAGGCCGTCCGCGTCCATCACGACGCCGGGACCCAGCTCGCGCACGGCGACGGCGGGCTCCCAGGTCAGGTCGGCGTGATGGGCCAGCCGGTACGAGATGTCGGGTCCGAGCATGGCCAGCGCGCCGTCGACGACCTGGCGGGTGCCGGGTGGACCGGAGACCGGCAGGGGTATCGGTTGACCGCTCATGATCCAGTGGGTCGTGACGACATCGTTGAGGTCGCAGATGTGGTCGCTGTGCAGATGGGTCAACAGGACACCTTCGAGCATCACCGGCAGGACACCGGCGGCGACCAGGCGCATGCAGACGCCGCGACCCGCATCGACCAGGAATCGCCGCTCGCCGGCCCGCACGAGCGTGGCGGCTCCCGCCCGGCTGGCGTCGGGCAGCGGATTGCCCGTCCCGAGGAGGACGGCGGAGAGCGACGACGTGGGCATCTCGGAGAATGTAGGGGACTTCGTCGAGCCGCCCCCGGATGGGCTCAGGCCAGCAGGCCGACGAGGACCTCCCGGGCCCGCTCCAGCTGGGCCCGGGTCACCCGTTCGTCGGGGTGATGGGCCAGCAGGGGATCCCCGGGGCCGAAGTTGGCCGCGGGAACGCCGTGCTCCCAGAAGAAGGCGACGTCGGTCCAGCCCACCTTGGCCCTGGGGGCGGCCCCGCTCGACTCCACCAGAGCGGCCAGCAGTGGATGGGCCAGCGAGGGCGGTGCCCCATCACCCGCATCGACCAACTCCCAGTCGTCTCCCGGCTCGAGCAGGGGATCGAGCAGGTCGCGCACGAACGCCTCCGCCTCGACGTGGCCACGATCAGGCGCGTAGCGATGGTTCACGTCGATGCTGGCGCGGTCGGGCACGACGTTGGCCGCCACTCCCCCGTCGACGGCCACGACCTGCAGCTGCTCCACGTAGGTGCACCCGTCGAGGATGACCTCACGGCCGCCCCAGGTGGCGATGCGGCCGATCAGCTCGCCGACGCGGTGAATCGCATTGCGACCGGTGAACGGGCGGGCCGTGTGGGCCCGCACGCCCTTGAGGGTGATCCGGATGCGCAACGTGCCCTGACAGCCGGCTTCGACCAGGGCCGAGGTCGGCTCGCCCAGAATGGCGGCATCACCGGCCAACAGCTCGGGCCGCTCCTCCCAGAGCTGGCGGAGGCCGCTCTCGTCGCGACCCACCTCCTCGCGGGCATAGAAGCACCAGGTGACGTCCACCGCGGGCTCGACCACCGTCGTGGCCACGTCGAGCATGACGGCGAGGCCACCCTTCATGTCCGAGGCACCGATGCCCC
Source organism: uncultured Acidimicrobiaceae bacterium (assembly GCA_963754445.1). Classification (GTDB taxonomy): domain Bacteria; phylum Actinomycetota; class Acidimicrobiia; order Acidimicrobiales; family RAAP-2; genus Bog-473. The sequence continues at coordinate 1,717,683 of CAVWFT010000001.1, forward strand.
AGAGGGTGTCGCCCTCGATCCGCGGCGTGGCATTCGCTCCGGGCGGCACGGTGTCGAGGTGGCCGGCCAGGACGAGGCGCTGGGGACGGCCCAATTCGGTGCGGGCGACCACGTTGTCGCCGACCCGCTCGACCGTGAGCCATCGACAGGGCGACAGCGCCTTCTCGACCGCCACGGCAATGGCGTCCTCGTCGTGGCTGACCGACGCGATGGCGACGAGGTCGGCGGTCGCCGTCAGGAGGTCGCGTGGCGCGTCCGTGCTCACGTACTCGCACCGTGGTCGCGCAGGACCGCGTTGAGTTGCGCCTTGTCGTGTCGCTCGCCCTCACCGAGGCGCTTGATCACGAGCACGCAGGGCACGAAGAACTCACCACCCGGGTAGTCGCGACGGCGGCTGGCCCGGATGGCCACGCACCAGGGCGGCACCACGCCGCGCGAGATCTCCTCACCCGTCTCGGCATCGATGACGGGGATCGACGGGTCCAAAAAGCTCCCCGCGCCGAGCACCGAGCCGCGGCCGATACGGGCACCGCCGGTGACCATGCACCGGCTCCCGACGAAGGCATCGTCCTCGACCACCACCGGGACGGCATTGGGGGGTTCGAGGACACCACCGATCCCCACGCCGCCCGCCAGGTGCACCCGCTCCCCGATCTGGGCGCACGACGCCACCGTGGCCCAGGTGTCCACCATCGAATCAGCGCCGACGTAGGCACCGATGTTCACGTAGGAGGGCATGAGCACGACGCCGCGGCCCAGGAACGAACCCCGGCGGGCCGACGCGCCCGGCAAGGCCCGCACGCCGGCGGCGGCGAACCCGTGCTTGAGCGGCAGCTTGTCGGCGTACTCGAACGGTCCGAGCTCGATCGACTCCATGCCCCGCACGGTGAAGTACATCAGGATGGACTTCTTCAGCCACTCGTGCACGATGACGGCGTCGGTGGCGGGATCGACCTCGGCCACCCGCGCCTCACCCCGGTCGAGCCGGTCGATGGCCTCCTCCACGAGCGCTGCTGCTTCCGTGTCGGCGGGCGACAACTCCCCGCGTCGCTCCCACAATTCCTCGATGCTCGCCTGCAGATCAGCCATGCTGCACCTTACCCAGGCCCCGCCGGGCCCACGGGAGCTCAACCTCGCGCTCAGCGCGCGACGGCACCGAGACGCTTGCCGACGAGCTCCAGTCGCTCCGTCGGCTGGACGACGGCGATCCGCACGTGCCGCGCCGCCGCCTCGCCGTAGAGGTCACTCGGGCTCACCAGGAGACCGCCGTCATTGGCCAGGGACTCCGCCAGGGCCCACGCATCGGGCCAACGATCGGCGACGACCGGGAGCCACAGGTAGAACCCGCCTTCGGGCAGCGTCAGAGGACAGCCGTACGCCGAGAGGACGTCGGCCACATAGCGCAGTCGGTCGCGATAGCGGCCCCGCTGCTCCTCGACGTGGTCGTCGTCGGCCAGCGCGGCCACGCCGGCCGCCTGCGCCGGTCCGGGCACCATGAGGCCGGCGTGCTGGCGTACGGCGCGCAGGAACTCGACCAGCTCGGCGTCGCCGGCGTAGAAGCCCACCCGCACGCCGGCCAGGTTGGAGCGCTTCGACAGCGAGTGCACGGCGACGACGCCCTGGGTGCCGTGCTGGAGAATCGAACGCGGCGGGCCGTCCCAGGTGAACTCCGCGTAGCACTCGTCGGAGAAGACCGGGATACCCCGTGCCCGGCCCCAGGCGGCCTCCGACCCGAGATCGCCCAGACCGCCCGTGGGGTTCGACGGCGAGTTCGACCACACGAGCAGCGCACGCCGGGCGTCGTCGGGATCGACGGCGTCGAGATCCAGACCACCGACCCGGCCCGGCGCGCTCGGAACCGCCACCGGACGGCAGCCGGCGAGCTCGGCGCCCATGGCGTAGCTGGGATACGAGACCGCCGGGTAGAGGACGGTGTCCCGGTCGGGACGGCGCAAGCGCAGGTAGTGCGGCACGGACGCGACGAACTCCTTGGTGCCGACACAGGCGGCGACCGCGCTCGTCGACAGGTCCGACAGGCCGAAGCGGCGCCGCAACCAGTCCGCCGCGGCCTCGCGAAGTCGGGCACTCCCGGCCGACGCCGGGTAGCCGCGCTCGGTCCCCGACGTCGCCAGCGCCTCGACGACCGCCGGCAGCGGGGGGTCGCACGGCGTGCCGATGGAGCAGTCGACCATGCCGCCGGGATGCGCCTGCGCGAGCTTGGCCAGACCGTCGAGCCGGTCGTAGGGGTACGGCGGGAGGCGGAACGTCATGGCGCCACGAATTCGGCGAAACGGGCAAGACCCACGTCGTCGAGCACGACCTGGAGCGTGGCCGAGTCCTCGCCGTCGGTCTGCGCCACCACCTCGCCCTCCCGATGGATGGCTGCCAGCACGTCGCCGCGCGCCCACGGCACGACCAACTCGACCACCCGGTCCGATCCGCGCAGGCGATCGCCGATCACGCGCAAGAGGTCGTCGATGCCCTCTCCGGTGCGGGCCGAGATCAGCACGGCGCCTTCATGGGCGTGGGCCAGTGCCTTGGCGTCCTCGGGCGCCCGATCGGCCTTGTTCACCACCACGAGCTCGGGGACGTCGGCCGCGCCGATCTCGCGCAAGACCTCGTGCACGGCCGCCATCTGTGCCTCCGCGTTGACCGCCGTCCCGTCCACCACGTGCACCACCAGGTCGGCCAGGTGCACCGAGTCCAGGGTGGAGCGAAAGGCCTCGACCACTTCATGAGGCAGCTTGCGCACGAAACCCACCGTGTCGGTCACCAAGACGGTCTCACCACCGGGCAGCTGGCGCTGACGGGTGCGCGGGTCCAGCGTCACGAAGAGCCGGTTCTCGGCGGGCACGCCGGCATCGGTCAGCTGGTTGAGCAGGGTCGACTTGCCCGCATTGGTGTAGCCCACCAGCGCCAACTCGCGATGGCGCCCGCGCGCCCTGCTCTGGCGCTGCACCCCGCGGGTACGCTCCACCTCGCGCAGGTCGGCCTCGAGCCGGTGCATGCGCCGGACCAGGCGGCGCCGATCGACTTCGAGCTGCGTCTCACCGGGTCCCCGGGTGCCGATGCCACCCGCCTGTTGGCTCAATGCCGTGCCCCGACCGCGCAGGCGAGGGAGTCGGTAGCGCAAGATGGCCAATTCGACCTGCGCCTTCCCCTCGGGACTGCGCGCGTTCTGGGCGAAGATGTCGAGGATGACCGCCGTACGGTCGATGGCCGTGCGCCCGAAGAGCTTCTCGAGATTGCGGTGTTGTGCGGGCGAGAGGTCGTCGTCGAAGACCACGGTGTCGGCATCGAGGCTCCGGCTCAGCGCGGCGATCTCCTCCGCCTTGCCCCGGCCGACGAACGTGGCGGCGTCGGGGGCGTCCCGACGCTGCACGACACGGCCGACGACGTCGGCCCCGGCGCTGTCGACCAGCTGGGCCAGCTCGTCGAGCTCCTGATCGACCGTCTCCGCGGTCATGCCGGGGAACACCACCCCGACGAGGATGATGCGCTCCCGAAAGGTCCGCTCGATGAGCGTCCCGGGCAGCAGGTTGCTCAAGACAGCAATCCGGGATGGATGTCGATGTCCGCCACCTTGCGCACCGGCCCGGCGAGGTAGGTGGTGTCCGCGACGGCGGTGCCCAGCGTCACCAGGAGCGTTCCTCCCGGGTTGCGCACCCGGATGGGCCCGCTCGGCTCGACCACGGACCAGCTCGCCGCCGCAGCGGCGGCGGCGACGCTCCCGGTGCCACAGGCCAGGGTCTCGCCCACGCCACGCTCCCAGACCCGGAAATCGAGGATCGGTCCCGCGTCGTCCTCGACCGGGGTGATCCACTCCACGTTGACGCCGCCGGAGAAGGAGGCCTGCAGCTTGGGACCGAGCTCGGCGATGTCCACGCCGGTCGTGTCGGGGCCGAGCAGCACGAGGTGTGGATTCCCCACGTCGACGGTGCGGGCCCGCCGGTCCCCGAAGTCCTGCGGCTGGTCCGGGCCCAGCCGAACGGGACCCATGTCCACGCTCGCCTGGGCCCACCCGGGCGACTCGCTCGGCGTGTACTCCACGGTCCGCACCCCGCCCCCGGTCGACACGGTGAAGCGGGGTGGGCTGACCAGCTCGGCATCGACGGCGGCCTGGGCCAGGCAGCGGATCCCGTTGCCGCTCATCTCCGCCTCGCCGCCATCGGCATTGAGCAGCTGCATCGAGAGGTCACAGCCGGCGCGTCCGGGCCCGACGCGGATGATCCCATCGGCGCCGATTCCCCGGCGACGGTCGGCCAGGAGGCGCACCTGGGCCACGGTGAACCGGATGGCGTCGTCGGGGTCCAGGACGACCAGGAAGTCGTTGCCGGCGCCTTCGTGCTTGGTGGCGTGCACGCTCCCATTCTCGCAGGGCAGCGGGCTCAGGCGTGCACGTGGAGCGCCTGCTCGAGCAGCAGCTCGGCCTCGGCGCCGCTGGTGGCCCAGGTGATCCGCGGGTCACGGCGGAACCATGAGGCCTGGCGGCGGGCGAATTGACGGGTCCGGCGGACAGCTTCGTCGAGACAGGACTCGAGGGGCACGCCACCCTCGACGTGGGCCAGCAGCTCCCGGTAGCCGAGGGCCTGGCGGGCCGTGCGCGAGATGCCGGCCGGGCGTGCGGCCAGGGCCCGCACCTCCTCGACCAGGCCGTCGCGCACCATGGCCTCGAAGCGGGCCCCGATCCGGTCGTCCTCGTCGTCCGGGGCCAGGCCGATCTGGGCCACCCCCTGGACCGGGTACGCCTCGAGACCGGGTCCGAACGACGAGAACGGTCTCCCCGATCCGATCGTCACCTCGAGGGCGCGGACGATGCGACGACGGTTGCTCGGCTCCATCCGGGCCGCCGCCACCGGATCCCGCCGGGCCAGGCGGGCGTGGAGATCCTCGGGCCCCGAGGCTCCCTCGTCGAGCTCCGCCTCGAGGGCGCGCCGCACCTCGGGAAAGCGACCGGGAATCTCGAGATCGTCGACGACGGCGCGCAGGTAGAGCCCCGTCCCACCGACGAGGAGCGCGTGGTGGCCGCGCGCCTCGATGCCGGCCAGCGCCCGGCGGGCCGCCGCTTGGAACTCGGTCACGGCGAATTCCTCGTCCGGGTCCACCAGGTCGAGCAAGTGATGGGGCACGGCGGCCCGGGCCGCCGCGTTCGGCTTGGAGGTCCCGATGTCCATGCCGCGGTAGACGCACATGGAGTCGACGGAGACGATCTCACAATCACCCCGGCGCGTCGCCACCTCGAGGGCGGCGGCCGATTTCCCCGAGGCGGTGGCTCCGACGAGCGCGACTGCGGTCAAGCGCTGGCCACGGGGATCAGCACCCGGTGCCGCGGCCGCGCCGTCACCAGCTCCAGGCGGCCGGACAGGTGATGCGGGTGACCCGCCGTCACCGTCACCCGGGCCAGCGCACCCGCGGCGGGCGTGACATCGGTCGGCGCGAAGTGCACGAGCTTGCCCTGTCGGGTCCGCCCCGACAGCATGGCGTCGTCACGGCGGCTCACTCCTTCGACCAGAACCTCCTCGTTGCGTCCGACCCGGTCCTGATGGCGGGCCAGAGACGAACGGTCGATCACCGTCTTGAGGCGTTCGAAACGTTCGGCGATCACCTCGGGCGGCACGAAGTCCGACTCCATCGCGGCCGCCCGGGTCCCGGGCCGGGGCGAGAAGATGAAGGTGAACGCACTGTCGTAGGCCGCCTCGGCACACACCTCGAGGGTGCGTTCGAAGTCGTCGTCGCTCTCACCGGGGAAGCCGACGATCACATCGGTCGTGACGGCGAGGTCGTCGATGGCGCGGCGCGCCGCGGCGAGCTTCTCGAGGTAGCGCTCGGCGGTGTAGCCCCGGCGCATCACCCGCAGCACGTCGTCGCTCCCCGACTGGAGGGGGAGATGGAGCTGCTCACAGACCTCGGGTGTCTCGGCCATGGCCTCGATGGTCTCGGCGCGGAGATCCTTGGGGTGTGGGCTCGTGAAGCGGACCCGGCCGATCCCCTCGACGGCACCGACGGCGCGGAGCAGGGCGGCGAAGAGCGGGCGGCGCTTCGTGATGTCCCGACCGTACGAGTTGACGTTCTGCCCGAGCAGCGTGACCTCGCTGACCCCGCGCCGGGCCAACAGCTCGACCTCGGACACGATGTCGTCGAGGGGACGGCTCACCTCCGGCCCGCGGACGGCCGGCACGATGCAGAACGCGCAGGAGTTGTCACAACCGGTCTGGATGTTGACCCAGGCCACGTAAGGCCGCTCCCGCACGGCGGCCGGACCGAGCAAGGGATTGGTGGCCTCCTCCGGATCGGGGGCGTCGAGGATCTCCATGACCGGGCCATCGGTCCGGGCCCGGCGCAGCAGTCCCGGTGCGCTGGTCAGGTTGTGGGTCCCGAAGACGACATCGACCCAGCCCACCTTCTCCTGGATGCGTTCTCTGTCCTTCTGGGCCAGGCAGCCGCCCACCGCGATCTGCAGCCCCGGTTTGGCGTCGACGAGCTCCTTGAGTCTCCCGAGGGTGCCGTAGAGCCGCTGGTCGGCGTTCTCCCGGATACAGCAGGTGTTGAGGACGACGACGTCCGCCTCCTCCATTGTGGGCGCGGCCTCCAGACCGTCGGCCACGAGGAGTCCGGCCAGCCGTTCGGAGTCGTGCTCGTTCATCTGGCACCCGAACGTCCGGATGAAGTAGGTGCGCGGCATCCGCCGAAGTCTAGGGAAGGAGTCGGCCTACGATTTCCCATCATGACCGCCTCGACCCTGCGCCGGCACAGCCCCTGGGCACTGGCCCTGGTGCCCCTCGCCCTCGCCGCCTGCGGGTCGGGTTCGGGCGCCGGGTCCGGGGCGGTGTCGACCAACGCATCGACATCGACGAGCGAGACGTCGCTGAGCGCATCCGAGCTCAAGGCGGCCGACACCGCGGTGTCGGCAGGTCTGACGAGCTACCTGTCCAAGGCCAAGGCCTGCAAGGACCAGTCCAGTCCCGTGGTCTGCGTCGAGTCAGCCGACCGCACCCTGGGCGGCCAGGTCCACGACTACGCCAACAAGCTGGCCGCCGGAAGTGGATTCGGGTCGAGGACCGCCGACGTGACGGCTGCACGGAACTCCGCCCAGCTGCTGGCGAACAGCATGGAGATCCTGGGCGACGCCCAGCCCACCCAGGCCAACTACGACCAGGTGCTCAACACCTTCAACGTCGCTGCATCCATCGCCGCAGTGCAAAAGGCGGTGGCCAAGGTCCAGAGCGACCTCGGCTGAGCACCCCGCGGTGCCGTGGGCCCCTTACGAGGCGCCGACGGTCACCCGGAAGTTCTTGTTCGTCGTCGCACCGGCAACCACCTGCAACTCCTTGGTCGGCGAGTAGTACTGGTCCGGGCCCGTCCCCGTGTAGAGGTAGAGCAAGCCCCGGACCCACCACGTCCCCGGCGGAAGCAGCAGGTCGTAGAGCCCGTTCTGTCCGGCGAAGGTCTCGAGATCACCCTGGCACGATGTCGCCGTCGGGGGTGCGCTGCAGGCCTCGACCCCCGCATTGAAGTCATTGGCCGGTGCGCCGATCACGTTGACCGTTCCCGTGACGGCACCCAGGGTCGGCGTCACGTAGTCGACCCTCAGGTTCTTGGTCGTGGTCTGGCCCGGGAAGATGGCCACGGCGGTCGGATTGTGATTGACCACCGAGCCGAAGACCGTCTGGTACCCGGGGTAGAGCAGCCAGGTGCCGCCGGTCAGCGAGGGCAACACGTACTCGTTGGCCTGTGACCGGGCCGCTCCCGTGACTCCCTTCGGAGCGTTGGCCGCCGCGTTCGCACTGTGCGTGAGTCCGCGATCGGCGGAACCGAAGCCGTACCCACCCGGTCCCGAATACTCACTCACGCACTCGGGGGCCGGGATCCCGCCGTTCCACGGCTCGGCGGACGGACAGGCCACCACCGTGTACTCGTTCACGGTGACGCCGGCCGGCAGGCCCTTCACCACGATGGTGCCCGTGGCCGTGCCCGGTACCTGATAGGGAACGGAGAGGTTGAGCGTCGTGGTCTTCTTGTTGGCCAGCGCGACCAGCTGGGTCGGCCCGTCCACGATGTTGTTGTACGGCTCGGACAGGTAGAAGCCCTTGACGCTCCACGCCCCCGTCGGCAGGACCACGCTGAAGTGGTTCCCGGTGAAGTAGGCGTAGATCGTCTCGCAGCTCGCACCCTGACACGCTGTCATCCCGACCTCGTCGTTGAATCCGGCCGGGGCACCGACCACCGAGACCGTCCCGGTCAAGAGGGACTGCCCGGACAACAGGAAATCGGAGCTCAGGTTGACGTTGCTCGTCTTGCCGCCGACCAGCGTGACCGCCACGCCCTTCTTGGCGTTGGTGCTGCAGCCCGACTGCAAGCAGAAGCTCGGATACGCGGTCCACTGACCCGGGGGCAACCCGGTGAGGGAGAACGAACCCGTGTCGCCGGTGACCGTCGTGGCGTAGCCGTTGACACAGGCAATCGAGGAACCCCCGCCGGTGTACGGGGCGTACGAGGGGCACAGCAGGACCGAGAGCTCCTCGACCGGATCGTCAGCCGGGACGTTCTTGACCGTGATCGTTCCCGTCAGGGCGGCCGGCTTGCGGTAGGGCACGGTGAGGTTGTCGGTCTGTGTCTGACCCGAGGTCACGGTGACGACCTGGGCGGTGCCGAGGAAGACGCCGCCGTACGGCCCGTTCTCGTAGAACCCACTCAGCCTCCAGGTACCGGGCGCCAACGACAGCCGGTACGTCCCGTTCGACGTGAGCGTGTACTGGGGATCGGCGCAGACCTGGCCGGGGGGCCCGACGTCGGGGCAGGCGCCCGCGCCCTCGTAGGCCGGTTGGAACCCGCGGGGTGCACCGGTGACCGTGATGGAGCCGGTGACGATGCCGGGACTGCCGCAGACCGAGGACAGGCCGCCCACGACGGACGAGGAACTGCTTGCACTGCTACTGGAAGAACAGCACATGCTCGAGCTGCTACTCGACATGGTGGAGCTTGAGCTCCCCACGCAGGACTGCGAAGCCACGAGCCGATTGGCCAACGAGGTGAGGCCGATGCTCGACGCAATCTGCGGCAGGACGGTGACCAACAGGACGAAGCTCGCCACGGCGACGACCGCCATACGAGCACGTGGTTGCCAGCGCTTCACGGCGCACCCCCTTGGCCTGGCTGGATCCAGGCCGGGCAACAATAGATCCGCGACGGTGGGCCGTGCTCGGTCCGGAGGACCCTTTTTCAGAATGTGACTTTCGGCCCCAGACGACGAGAGTCCGAGTGAGCGGCTGCTCACTCGGACTCTCGAAGACTTCTGACAACGTTCGGCGGTCGAAGACCCCTACACGTTGAACCCTCCCGAAGGGGGCGGAGTTACTTGTGGTACTTCACCGTCATGTTCTTGGTGGTCGTCTGGTTGGGCAGGATCGTCACGGTCGGCTTGCCTGAAACCTTCATCCGGACGTAGCTGCTGGTCTTCGAGACGTACCCGGGGTAGAGCGTGTAGAGCCCCGGCACCAGGTGGGTGATGGAGTACGTGTTGCCGTGCTTGGCGTTGGTCGCCTCGCTCACGCACAGTGGCGGCGGCGAGCCCGAGAGCCACGGCGTCGCGGCCGGGCAGGCAGTGACGACGTACTCCTTGATTTTGGCTCCGGCGGGCACGTTCTTCACGGTGACCGTGCCCTGGACAGCTCCGTAGACGGTCGTCGTCGAACTCGAGCATCCCGAGGAGGAACTTGCACTCGAACTGCCACTCGACGAGCAGCCCGCCGTTGCCGTCAGCCGGTTGGCCAACGACGACAGGCCGATGCTGCCGGCGATCTGCGGCAGGACGGTCACCAGCAAGACGAAGCTGGCCACCCCCACAACTGCCATTCGTGCTCTCGGACTCTTCACGATGTAACCCCCATCATCTCTCAGGCCGGGACTAGTAGTGGTCTCACCCTAGCTTGCTTGTGCCGCCCGTGTCATGGCTCACAGCGAGCGCTCAGTTCTTGGCCAGATACGGGCCGAAGGGCGTGAACCCGAGCCGGGTCATGACGGCCGGCCGGGGAATGTCCGGGCCCGGGTCATTGGCCCGGAACGGGTTGTAGAGCAGGGAGATGGCGGACCCGTCCTCGAAGATGGACGCCTCGCCCGGGCCCGCACCCTGGCGGTTGGAACCGATGAAGGCCTTGGGACTCACGTCGGTGCACGGACCGAACGGCGTCTGGCAGGCGGCGACACCGATCCCGTACGTGGTCGACCAGTACCAGTTGCCGGAGAAGAACAGCCAGTACGTCCCCCAGGCCTCAACCATGTCCGGCGCTTCGACGATGGTGCCCTCCCAGGGCTGTGAGGGACCGAAGATCTTGACCGGCTTGCCGAGGAGCTTGCGACCGTTCGCGCTGAGGTCCTGCGAATAGATGCCCGTCTTGCCGTTCTGGTCGGGTCCGGGCACGCCCGGGTTCGCGTTGTCCTCCGACTTCCACAACATGATCAGGTGGCCGCCGTCGTCGAAGACGCGCGGATCGATCGAACCGCGGTGGTCGAGCTGGCAGATCATGGCGTGCGGCGTGGCGATGAACGGTCCGGTCGGTGACGACGAGAACGCGGAGCCGATGCAATGGATCTCGGGGTGCGAGTTCCGCACCAGCGCGCTGAAATAGAGGGCCCAGCCGCCCGCCACCTTGTGCACGTCCGGGGCCCACGTCAGTCCCCCTTCGGCCCACGGCGGCAAGGCGGCCAATGCATCGATCGGAGCGCTCCAGTCGCCGGGCTTGGGCCCGACGCGTACCGGGACGTTCATGAAGCTCCGGCCCTCGCTCGTGTAGATGTAGTACTTCCCGTCCCACTTCATCATGTAGGGATCGGTCACGTCGTCGTGCCCACGCAAGATGTAGCGGGCCGGCGCATCGGGTGTCGGCGAAGGTGCCGGCTGGGCGGCGTTCTGCGCCTGGGTGCCGCTCCCGCCCGAGCGCGTGAAGCCGACGACAAGCTGTGTGGCGACGAGGCAGAGCGCCACGAGGGACCACCCGAGCGCGGTGGAGAGACGCCGCGCCCGCTGTCGGCGCGGTGCGTCGATCGCGGGGGCGCGGGGGCGCGGGGGCGCGAGCGCAGGCGGAGCCGACGAGGCCAGTGCAGCGACGCAGCCGCCCAGGATGGCGAGGGCCGGGATCTGCCAGTCGATGTCGATGAAACCGAGCACGGCGAACACGACAACGGCTCCCGTCGCACACGACGAGAGGATGTCGCGCCGACGGATGGCCAAGGTCACCGAACCAATCGCCCCGAGCAACAGGACGCCGGCGACGAGACCCCCGTCGGCCAGGATCAGCAGGGAGATATCGGGGGTGATGCCCGGATAGCGGTCCACCGGCTCGTGGGACGCGTGGATGACCGGCGGGGCCACGCCGGTCAGGATCGAAGAACGCCACGACTGGGCGTCGGCCGACCAGGCCAGCGTCTGGCTCTGGTTCGTCGGAACGGCGGGACGAGCGACGCCGGGAGGACGGAGCAAGAGAACCGTGGTGGCGAGCGCGACCACGACGAGGAGCACGGCCAGGGCAACGGCCCCGCTCCGTCCGCCGCGCCGCCGGGGCTGCACGGCTGCGCCAGCGATCACCACGAGGAGGCAGAGGACCGACGCCCAGCGGGCCAGGTGCCCCGATGCGCTCGCCACGACGACCGCTCCGGCCACGACGCCCAGGGCGAGCGGCCACCAGGCGGCGGCCCAACGGCGGGCGGGAACGAAGGCCGCCCCGCACCCGAGGGCCAAGAGCGTCCAATGGCTCTGGGTCCCGATGAACCCGGCAACGATGACGCAGAGCGCCATGCGAGGAAGTGCGGTGCGCAGGTCGAGCGCCAGGGTCAGCACGAGCGAGACGGCGAGGAAGCCGGCAGCCGCGGCCGGATGGGTGAGCGGAGAGGCAAGCTGCCAGAATCCGTGCGACGGGTCCGCCAGGGGCGTGATGCGCCACATGATTCCCACGAGCCCGATGACGGCCCCCGCCGCCGCCGTGGCGACGAGGGCCATGGCGATGCGGAGCCGGTCCCGATCGCCGAGCGCCTTGATGACGGCGTAGGCGGCGACGAAGGCCAGGAAGGAAGCGCCCAGCGGCAAGAACGCCGCCGGCCGGTGCGCCGCGACGGATCGTACGAACCACCACAGCGCCAGTCCCCCGACCGTCGCCGCCACTGCATTCGAGGCGCGATCTCTGAACCGCACCAGGCTGACGACTGCGATGACGCCGGACACGACCGCCACGCCGAACGCGTCGGAGGGGTAGAAGGCGCCGCGGCGGTACACCGACTCCACCAACATCGCCACGACGATGGCGGCCAACGTCGTCGACCCCTGGTGCGCCCCCGGTGCATCAACCGGACGGTCGGGCACCTCGGGCTGGTGTCCGTCGTCGACGTCCGGCCGCGTCAGGACATTGGTTGCCGAGGCGCTGTCACTTCCGGAGTCAGGTAGGTCCATGGTCGGATTCGAGGCAGGCCGTGACGGTCCGCCCGGGTTTTCCAGCGCCACAGCATTTCACGGACCTACTCCGAGGTTTCCTCGGGCTCGCAGATACCCGCTCGACTGCTGCAAGGATCCCCCACTCGCTAAGGTGACCCGATCGGACGCAGCAGGGCATGCATGCCATGAAAGGCCGCACGCTCCTCGGGCTGGCCCTCCTCGTCGGGGCCACCGCGTGCTATCTGAGCATCGTCGTCGTCCGCCAGGGCCCGCCGCCCGGTGGCGACACCACGCCGCTCACGGCCGTGACGTCGGACCTCGGAGCCGGACATCTCCATGCGGCGGCGTCGAACGACTCCCTGCCCAACCCACCGGGCTATCCGCTGCTCGCGTCACCCCTGGTGGCAGCGTTTCCCTCCCTGTTCGGCTCGAACGCCTGGTGCCTCACGTCGGGCCGGGCCGCCAGCATGCACCGAGCGCCGGCGTACGCCACCGATCCGAACTTCGCCGCCGACGTCGACGAGTGCGGACACCAGGTGCACCTCCTCACCGGTGGGACGGCCCAATTGCCCCCGTGGTACCGGGCCCAGGGAATCCTCGGCGTGACCAGTTGGCTCGTCCTGGCCCTCGGCGCGCTGTCACTCTTGCGGGCATCCGACGCCGACTCGCCGGGCCGCATGGCCGGGCTGTTGTTCTTCCTCGCCTTCCTCCCGGCGGCGAGCAGCGCCATCGTCCAGCTCTACCATCCGCAAGACATCGTGAGCCTTGGTCTCGCCCTGGCCGGAATGGCCCAGGCCCTCCGCAAGCGCTGGATCCTGTCCGGTGCGCTCCTCGGCCTCGCCGTGCTCACCAAGCAGTACGCCCTGTTGCTCGTGCTCCCCACGATCGTGGTGGCCCCGTCGAAGGTGCCGCGACTCCAGGTCGCGCTGGCTGCGCTCGTCGTCCTGGCCGCCGGCATCGTCCCCTTCTTCCTGGCCGCTCCCCAAGCGACGCTCGAGAACTTCAGCGGATTCAGCGCGGGCGGTGCCGTCTCGGGCGCCACGTTGCTCTCGATCTCGGGCGTCAAGGGTGACGTGGCGTCGGCCGTGGCGCGTGACGCGCCGGTGCTGTTCGCCGCCGCCGTATGCGCCCTGGCGCTGCTGCGCCGTGGCGACTGGCTGACCCGTCCACAGGCGCTCGTGGCCATCGGCCTCGCCTGCATCAGCGGCCGCCTCGTGTTCGAGTCGGTGATCTTCGCCTACTACCTGCTGGCGCCGAGCGTCCTCTTTCTCATGCTCGACCTCGTGGCCCGACGATCGGCCTACCGCTCCGTCGCCTGGTGTGCCGGGGCGGCGTTCTTCGTGGCGATCCATCCCGGCAACACCGCCGTCGACGCGTTCGGCACATTCGTGTTCGCCGTCCTGGCGGTCGCCGCCGGGATCACCGAAATGCTCCGCTTGTCGGCGCCGGGCGGGACGGCTCAGCCGGCGTCGGACCTGGCGCCCGGACTGACCTGACCGAACTGTCGTCGTTCGCCACCCGGGCCGACCGGTGCCGCGGTCAGAGCTCGACGACGGCCTCGTTGCCGTAGACGATGCCTCTGCGGTCGGGCCGCAGGGCCCGCACCCGTGCGGAGACGCCGGAGGCCGGCAGTGCGGCCTCGACCTTGGCCATGACCCCCGCCTGTGTCTCGGTGGTCACGAATCCGATGAGAGTCGGACCGGCGCCCGACCAGCTGGCGGCCAGCGCCCCCGCCTCGACCAGCGTCTGCAGCAGGCGCTCGGCCTCGGGGAACAGCGCCGTTCGGGCCGGTTGATGGACGCGGTCCTCGGTGGCCGAGGACCGCAGCTGTGTCGGATCGGCCAGGCCGGCGACCAGGAGACCCATGCGCCCGAGGTTGAACACGACATCGGAGCGAGAGAGCGTTTCGGGAAGCACGCCCCGTGCCTCCGGCGTGGCCAGATCGCGCTCGGGGACGATGATCACGAAGGCGAGATCGTCGCCCAGCGGGAGCCGGGCGTGCACCAGGTCGCCGTCCACCGTGGTGGCGGCCAGCAACCCGCCGTACACGCTCGCCGCCGCATTCTCGGGGTGGCCGTCGTAGGCGGCGGCGAGGGCGAAGGGGTCCTCAGCCCCGGCGGCGGCAGCGGCGGCGGCGACCAGCGCGGCCGACGAGCCGAGGCCGCGGGCCAGGGGGATCTGCGAACGGACGTGGATGGCCACATGGTCGTGACCGAGCACGTCGGTCACGACGCGCGCCGCCAGGTGCGATGCGTCGTCGAACAGCCCGGCTCCCTCCCCCTCGCTGTGCACCGTCAACGTGGCCGCCGGCTCGACGGCCACGCTCACGTAGCAGTCGAGCGCCACGGCGAGCGTGTCGAAGCCGGGGCCAAGATTGGCCGAGGAGGCGGGGGCCCGGGCGAGCACGGCGGTCAGGCTAGGCGTCAGAAAAGGCGCTGAAGGACATCGGGTTTCGGGACGTCCTCCTGGAGGCGCACGGGCACGACGACGTGCTGTGTCCCCAGCGAGACCACGGCGTGTCCGACCAGATCGCCGCGGCGCGCCTGGTCCGTCAGGTGGGCCACGGGGTGGAAGGCCATCGTGGCGTGCACCCCCGGCCAGGTCAGGACCGACGCCGGCAGGTCGCCCCGGGCGTTCACCGTCGTCCCCGCCTCGGTCACGTGGGCCACGACCTGACCCCGGCGCAGCATGGGGGTCGACCGGACCAGCGGCGGCAACGCGTCGACCAGGGCGAGACCGTGCAGTCCCGCCTGCCCGAGCACGTTCGTGCCCTCCTGCCCCGTCACGGCGGCCAGCAGCAGCGTGGGCACGCCATCGACCTGGCGGACGACCGCCAGGACGTCGCAGCCACCGGCCTGGGAGGTGAACCCCGACTTCACGCCGATGACGCCGTCGACGCCCAAGAGCGGGGTGTAGGTCGAGATGGTGCCGGCCACCGGCAACGTGATCGAGGATTGCTGCACCAAGGACGCAAAGACCTTGTTCTCCATGTCGAGCGTCGCCACGCGCAACAGGTCGGACGGCGTGGACTCCGAACCCGGATCCACTCCGCTCGGATCGGCAAAGTGCGACTGCGCCATGCCGAGCCCGTCCGCGTCGGCGTTCATCCGGGCCACGAACGCGGCCTGGTTCCCGGCGTCCCAGCGGGCCAGGAGATCGGCGTAGTTGTCGGCGGAGTGGACCAGCAGTCCGCCCAGCACCTGGAGCTCGGGGATCTGCTCCCCCACCGCGACCTGCGCGTTGGAATCGTCGGAGACGGTGTCGTTGTCGTAGTCGTCCACGTCGGCCTGGGTCACGGTGATCGACGGACCGAGCTCGCCGGGTTCGAGCGGATGATCGTGGAGGATCACGTACGCCGTCATCAACTTGGTAAGGCTGGCGACCGGTGCCGCCTTCTCGGGACCGGACGCCATGTCGACCCCGATGGAGGGGATGGCGATGGCCGCCTGACCGTTCTGCGGCCAGGGCAACGCCATGGCCCGGGAGGGCACGACCACGCTCCGGGTCAAGGTCGAGGTGATGGCGGGCGCCGGGGCGGGGGCCCGAAGGCGCAGGGCGGCGAAGACGCCTGCGCCGGCAACGAGCAGTGCCACCACGAGGAGCACGATCAGCAGACGCCGCCGCCCGCGGCGACGCGCCCCCGGCGCCGTCGTTCCCGTCGGGTCGGAGGCGGGGCCGCGGGCGGAGCGGGCGCAGCCGGAGCCGACCCCGCGAGGCGTCAAGAGCGGACGGCGCCGCCGTGAGGGGCGCCGTCTTGTCTTCGCTCACCTCCGATTCAGGCCGTCGAGCTCTTCGGGCGTCATCAGCACGGCCCGCGCCTTCGATCCCTCGCTGGGGCCGACCACTCCGGCTTGCTCGAGAAGATCCATGAGGCGACCGGCGCGGGCAAAGCCGACGCGTAGCTTCCGCTGGAGCATGGAGGTCGAACCGAGCTGCGAGCGCACCACCAGGTCCCGGGCCTGGACGAGCAACTCGTCATCCTCGTCCCCGATTCCGTCACCGCCCGAGGATGTCACGTCCACGTTCTCAATACCGACCACCGGCTCGGTCGTTCCGCCCTGGCGCTTCCAGTGCGCGACGACCTCGCGCACCTCCTCCTCGGAGACCCATGGCGCCTGGAGGCGTCGCAACACGTTGGAGGATGCCTCGAGCAACAACATGTCGCCCTTCCCGATGAGGCGCTCGGCCCCGGGCTGGTCGAGGATCACGCGGCTGTCCATCAGGGTCGAGACGGCAAAGGCCATCCGGCTCGGAACGTTGGCCTTGATCACACCCGTGATGACGTCGACCGACGGCCGCTGGGTGGCGATGATCAGGTGGATGCCCACCGCCCGCGCCATCTGCGCGATGCGCACGATGGAGTCCTCGACGTCGCGGGCCGCCACCATCATCAGGTCGTTGAGCTCGTCGACCACGACCAAGATGAACGGGAGCTTCTGGGGCGCCTCCGGCTCGTCCTCCTCGTCCAGGTCGTCGAGCGCAGGGTGCCCCTCGCCGAGCGCCTTGGTCGCCGTCTCCCGGATGCGCCCCCGATCGTCGGGCCCGCCGGCCACGAGACCGTCGACCACCAGCTGGTTGTAGCCGGTGATGTCGCGGCAGCCGTTCTCGGCCAGGAGGTCGTAGCGTCGCTCCATCTCCTTGACCGCCCAGGCCAGAGCGTTGGCCGCCTTCTTGGGATCGACCACGACGCTGGTCAACAGATGGGGCAGGCCGTCGTACTGGCCCAGCTCCACCCGCTTGGGGTCGATCAGGATCATCTTGGCGTGGTCGGGGTCCTGACGCATCAGGATCGACGTGATGATCGAGTTCATGCAGGACGACTTGCCCGACCCCGTGGCACCCGAGATCAGGACGTGCGGCATGTCGGCCAGGTTGGCCATGACGGCGCGCCCGGCAATGTCGCGGCCCATGGCCACCTCGAGCGGGTGGCTGTTCGGCCCGAGCTTCGCCTCCTTGGCGTCGAGGATGTCGCGCAGGGCCACCAGCTGACGGGTGCGGTTGGGAACCTCGACCCCGATGGCTGACTTGCCCGGGATCGGGGCCAGGATGCGCACGTCGGCCGACGCCATGGCGTAGGCGATGTCCTTGGAGAGGCTGGTCACCCGGGCCACCTTCACGCCCGGACCGAGCTCGAGCTCGTAACGGGTGACCGTGGGGCCGACCCGGCAGCCGACCAGGCGGGTCTCGACGCCGTGGGCGGACAGGGCCCGCACGAGCTCGACCCCGGCGAGATCGATCTGTTTTTGGTCCTGCTCCATCTTCTTGGACCCGTGCAGGAGGGACATCGGCGGGAGCGTCCAGGCCCCGGGCCGATGCGCTGCGGCGGGGGCTGCCGGAGCACGCTCGGCCACCTCGGGCTCGGCGGCGGGCTGGGGCATCGCGATGTCGATATCGTCCAGGTCGTCGTGGGTCTCGGGGGGCGCTTCGTCCGCCGGTGCGGTCTCCGCGAAGGCGGGAGGCGGGACGGGGGCGCTCGCCGGCTCGGAGTCCTCGTCCAATTCGGCGTCGTAGGGGCCGGCCACCAGAGGCTTGCCGTGCCACACCGAGACGGCGCCGCGACCGGCCGCCGCCGCTCCGGTGCCCACGGTGCGGAAGACGGCCGAGAGCGCCAGCCCCGTGGCGATAAGCACCGCGATGAAGACCACGGCCGCCAGCACGACGGCGGCCCCGGCGGTGCCCAGGCCGGTGTGGAGGGGCAGTCCGGACAGCGCACCGAGGTACCCGCCGGCGTTCTTCAGCGCCCCACCCTGGTGGAAGCTGGGTGAGCTCTTGGCCAGTTCCGCCAGGCCGCAGATCCCCAGCAGCCCGAGCACGATGCCGACCCCGAGACGCCAGGGGTCCGCACCTTCTGCGTCCTCGGGATCGTCGGGATCGGCCCGATCGATCAGGAGGGCGGCGCCGGCGCCGGCGACGAGGACGGGCAGGAGGACCCGCACCCAGCCGGCGAGGTAGGCCATCCCGCTGTCGACCGCATGGCCGATCGGCCCCAGCTGGTCTCCCCAGATGGCCAGTGCCAGAAGCACGCCCAGCGTCACCAACCCGACAGCCCACAGGTCGCGGGCCTGGACCCGCCAGAAGGGCGGGCGCGGCGGTGGCCCCTTGGGACCCCTCGTCGTCTTGGTGCTCTTGGCTGGCGTGGCCCGGCCGGCCGGCTTCTTGGCGGCGTGACGGCCGGGAGCGCGCGTCGAGGCCCCTCCGGTCTTGGTCACCACAGTGGGGTCGAGATTACCGGCTGACCTGCCTGTTTTTGTGGACACCCCACCCGTTGTCTTACGAACATATGTTCGCTATCGTACCGATATGGCACTCCGGTGGGCGACAGCGGAGAGTGAGGGCGACGGAGCGCTCTTCCCGGACGAGCGGGTGGGCGAGCGCCACCTGGGCAAGGGCGCCTACGCCGGGATGGAATTCCTGCACGTGAACGCCCGCTCCATCATCAACGCCGTGCCCCCGGAGAGCCGGATGCCCTTCCGGCACTCGATCAACGCGTATCGAGGCTGCAGCCACGCCTGCGTCTACTGCTTCGCCCGGCCGACCCACGACTACCTCGGACTGGGTATCGGCACGGACTTCGAGCGGAAGATCGTGGTGAAGGTCAATGCGGTGGAGCGCCTGCGGGCCGAACTGCGCGCACCGAAGTGGGCGGGCGGCCACATCGCGATGGGAACCAACACCGACCCCTACCAGCACGCCGAGGGCAAGTACCACCTGACCAGGGGCATCGTGGAGACGCTCTCGGGAGCGCGCAACCCCTTCAGCATCTTGACGAAGTCGACCCTGATCCTGCGGGACGCCGCGTTACTGGCGGCCGCGTCGGCGCGGACCGAGGTCGGGGTCTCCTTCTCCATCGGAACGCTCGACCGTTCCGTCTGGAAGGCCACGGAACCGGGTACCCCGCCTCCCGATCGCCGGGTGGAAGCGCTGCGCCGGCTGAGCGACATGGGGATCTCGTGCGGGGTGCTGGTGGCGCCGGTCCTCCCAGGCCTCTCCGACGGCGAGGACCAGCTGCGCCAGGTGGTCGAGGCCTGTGCCGATGCCGGCGCCGTATCGGTGGCCGGGGTGGCGCTGCACCTCCGTGGGCCGATGCGGGCTCACTACCTGGACTGGCTGGGCCGGGAGCGGCCCGACCTCCTCGGTGTGCACCGGGTGCGCTTCCGCCGGGGTGCCTACCAGCCCGACGTCGAGCGGGCCCGGATCGAAGGAATCGTCCGAGAGGCGGCGCTGCGCTGCGGCGTGTCGGGCCGGAACCGCTACCGCGGCTCGCCGGCCGTGCTGTCGGGCCACGATCCGGCGCCGACGGCGCCCGTTCTGCCGACGACCCGTCCCGATGAGGGCGAGCAGCTGTCACTCCTCTGAGGGGGCGCGTCGGCGGCGGCAGCCGGGCTTCGTACAATCTGGCCGACATGGGGAGCGCGAGGAGAACGAGAAGGCCGGTTCCGCGCGCGGTCGCGCTGTTGGCGCTGGCCGCCCTGATCGGTGGGCTCCTGGTCGTCGCCGGGACGACGGCGGCCGGACCGGGGCGGGGCGTGGCGCCGGCGGGGGCACAACCCGGGGGCGGGGCGACCGACGGATCCTACGGCATCATCGACGCGGCCGGCGGCATCATGACCTTCGGCGGTGCGGGCTTCCAGGGCGACACCCTGCGGCTCACCCTGGCCCAGCCCATTGTGGGCGGTGCTGCCGATCCCCGGGGCGGCTACTGGATGGTGGCCTCGGACGGCGGGCTGTTCTCGTTCGGCCACGCGGGCTTCTTCGGGTCGATGGGGGGACAACCCCTGAACCAGCCCATCGTGGGCATGGCGGCCACCCCCGACGGTGACGGCTACTGGGAGGTGGCGGCGGACGGCGGCATCTTCAGCTTCGGCGACGCCCAGTTCTACGGCTCGACCGGATCCATTCGCCTGAACAAGCCCATCGTCGGCATGGCCTCGACACCGAACGGCAGGGGCTACTGGCTCGTGGCGTCCGACGGCGGCATCTTCAGTTACGGCAACGCGCCGTTCTACGGATCGACCGGCTCGATCCAGCTGAACAAACCCATCGTCGGCATGGCGGCCACCGCCAACGGGGGCGGGTACTGGCTGGTGGCGTCGGACGGAGGGATCTTCACCTACGGCGATGCACCGTTCGACGGATCCACCGGGAGCCTCGCTCTGGCCCAGCCCATCGTCGGCATGGCGCCCACGCCCGACGGCGGCGGGTACTGGTTGGTGGCGGCCGACGCCGGCGTGTTCACCTTCGGCGACGCCCAATTCTCGGGCAGCGCGCAGTCGCCCGAGCACCCGCCGCTCTATCCACCCCAATTCTCGCCGTCCATCGCGCCGGAAGTGGCGATCATCAACGACGGGCGCGGGCCGCAGGCGAACCATCAGGGCGGGCTCCGGGTCGACTTCTCGGGCGATTCGCTGGCCCAGTACGAGGGGTACTACGTCGCCAACTCGCAGCCGCCCTACGGGATTGAGAACGGGGCCGAGACCGGATGCGGCTACACGAACGGGGCACCGCTGATCCATTGGGGCCAGTCGGTTCCCTACATCAATCCGGCGGCCTGCATCTACTGGTTCGAACAGGAACAGTGGGAGGTCACGCGCTTCCACCCCGACGTCACCGTGATCCAAACCGGCTACTGGGAGAGCCAGGACAGGCTCTACAACGGCAGCTACCAGTCCCTGGCCGACGCCGACTACTACAACTTCATTTTGGGCAACCTCGAAGAAGCGGTGAACATCGCGCACTCCGACGGAGGCGCGGTGATCCTCTCGACGTCGCCGTACTTCGCCGACGGCACACCCGACAACGTCGTGGCGCTGTACAACCAGATCGTGCAGACGGTGGCGGCGAACTACCCCTTTGTGTCCATCGACGATCTGTTCACCGTGCTCGATCCCGGTGGTCAGTACTCGCCGACGGTCGACGGAATCGTGGCCCGGGGCGAGGACGGCATCCACATCACCGAGGAAGCAGTGGACAATCTGATCGAGCCGGCGCTGAATCAGATCATCGCCAACGTGGCCGGCCAGGTGTACAACAGCGATGCGTGAGCCCGCGGCATCGGGGTGTGGCGACGCCCGGTGATCTCCATCGCCCACCGGGGCGAACCCGTCGACCACCGGGAGAACACGCTGCCGGCTTTTGCTGCGGCTGAGGCGCTCGGGGCCGACTGGGTCGAGCTCGATCTGCGCCGGACCCGCGACGGCGAGATCGTGGTGCTGCACGACCAGACGCTCGAACGCCTCTGGGGGCTCGTGGTTTCGGTGGGTGACATGGACCTCGACGCGCTTCAGCAGGTGGGGCACGGAGAGATGCGCATCCCGACCTTTCGTGCGGTACTCGAGGCCGTGTCGGTGCCCGTGATGGTCGACTTCACCCGGAGCGAGGTGGTCGAGGGCGCACTGGCCGCCGTGCGCGATGCCGGCGCCCTGGAGCGGTCACTTTTCGTCACGGCCAACGTCCCCGCACTCCGCACCCTGCGCGCCCGCAGTCAAGACGCTCGTATCGGGTTGACCTGGACCGAGAGCGAGGACCCCCCGCTGACCGTACTCGGCGAGCTCCGGGCCGAATACTGGAATCCGTGGTTCGGGGTCCTGACACCCCAGGGCGCGGCCAGCGTCCACGGGGCCGGCCTCGGGGTGTCCACCTGGACCGTGGACGACGAGGCGGACATGGCCCGAGTCGTCGATGCTGGCGCCGACGCGCTGGTCAGCAACCGGGTGGCCGCCCTGGTCGACTTCCTCGGACGAGCCTGATCCTGACCACCGACCATCAGGTCGGGAGAGCGCCAGGCGTCGGCTCAGGAGCCCTCGGTGTTGGTCCAGGACTCGGGGTCCGTCAGGGGACCCACGGTGATCACGTTCTTCTTGCCCTCGTAGTAGTCGACGGCCGTCGGGCTGAACGTGCCCAGGTCGGCCCCGTTGATGGTGGCCGCGGTGAACGACATCTTCTTGAACGTCGGCAGCGGCAGGTTCTTGGTCCCGGCGGCGTTGGAGGTCCCGATGTTGCCCATGAACGCACCGTTGCACTCGCTGGCTGCTGTCGAACTGGCCTCCACCGAGGTGCTCTTTGTCGTGTCGGCCAGCGTCGCCGTGGAGCCGGTGGCGCCGCAGGTCACCGTGACGACGAGGACGTCACCCTCCTTGATCTTGATCTTCGGGAAGCTGTAGGTCCCGTCCATCTCGAGCGTCGCCTCGATCTTCGGCTTCTTGCTCGTCGTGCAGCCCAAGAAGGCGTAGGCGCCGGTGAAGGCGAACTCGCCTCCGTTGGCCTGATCGAAAGTGTCGGCGTAGGCGTTCACGGCGTCGTCGGAGGCGGCGCAGGTGTAGGTGGGCACGGTGAACTGGACGCTCATCGAGGTCACCGCCTGGTTCAGTACCTCGTAGTCGGCCAGCGGCGACTTCGTCTGACTCGCTCCCGCCGGTGTCCCGACGAGCGCCAAAAGGGTGACGGTGCCGGCAGCGACGAAGCCGGTGCGGAACTGCATGCGCATGAAATGCCTCCTGAGTCGGCCGAGGCGCCCGCGGGGTCGTTCTCCCGAGCCGCCGAGAACAGAATCAGTATGCAACCGACGTCAACGGGCCTGCCACTCCGTTGCCGTGACGGCCCGGTGTGCGCGTCGATGAGGCTGCACTCTCGGTGCTAGGAACTCTCGGTGCGGGGAACTCTCGGTGCTGGGAACTCTCGGTGACGGGACTGTCGGGATCCCGGTTTCACCGGGTGGGTATCCGGCCCGTGGCCACAGTGCCGACGGCGGGGATGAATTTTCGAACGGTCAACCTCGATGTTGAGCGTCCCGAAATTCATCCGTGGCCGGCATCAGCCCGTCAGCCGAAGGTCCACTGTCGGCGACCCTGGGCCGCCAGGAGCCGGCCGAATCGGAGGCCCGGGAAGTGCGACGCCGCGGCCGGGATGTCCGCTCCTTCGAGCTCTCGGGCCAACACTTCACGCGTCCGTCGGGCCAAAGCGATGTCGACGTCCCCGATCATCTCCCAGTCGTCGCTCAGGAGTTCAGCCGGACAGTGCACGACGTCGCCGAGCAACATCGCCCGCGCCGTTCCCGACGACACGACCAAGACCGTGCTGCCGGGTGTGTGGCCCGGCGCGCTGCGCACGTCGATCCCGGGCAGCAGGCTGCCGTCGCCACTCCAGGTCTCGAGCCAGTCCGCCATCGGAGGAAGGATCTCCGCCGAGGAGCGCCCGCCCATCATGGAGACGGGCAAGCTGTCGTCGAAGGGATCGGCTCCCATGAAGAACTCCCAGTCTGCCTGGTGGCAGCGGTAGGTGGCGTCGGTGAAGAGACAGCGTTCCCCGTCGGTCGACCACCCGAGGTGATCGAAATGGAGGTGGGTCAGGATCACGTCGGTGATCTCCGACGGGTGGACACCCAGCGCTTCGAGATTCCGCATGAACATCCCGGTCCGCTGCGGATCGCCGTGCGGGCCGAGGCCAGTGTCGACCAGCGCCAGGCGTTCGCCGGTGCGCACGAGGAACCCACCCAATTCGATGGGCAGCATGCCATCGGCGTCGAGGAACTGCGAGTGCTGGAGCCAGTCCTGGTCAGACTTGTTGAACATCAGGGTCGGCGGCGCAGGAAGGCTGCCGTCCGAAACGCCCTCGATGGACACGGCCCCCACCTGCACGATGACGACAGTAGTCCTGCTCCTGAACCGACAGGTCTGTCGATCGACCCCTCAGGCCCTGGCCAGAGACGCCCGCTCCATGATCGCCGCCGCCACTTCGTCGGCCCGCGTCTCCTTGCGCATCCAGTCGGCCACTTTCGACTTCTGGATCGCCCACCCGAGGAACGAGTCGCCCCGCCTCGTCTCGATCCGCAACCCGAGAACTCCGGGTTTCACGTCGCGGATGGAGGCACAGCGGACGGTGTGGCGTGCGAAGGGTCCCTGGACCACCAGTTGCTCCGGGCCCAGCTCGACATAAGGAACGAGGTACCAGCGCCAGATGCTGAGCATCACCGCGACGGCGATGAGCCAGATCAGGATGACGCCCGACGGCGCGACCCCGATGACGGTCAGAAAGGTGGCGAGGAGGACGAACAGGAGGGCCACGCCCACGCCCAGACGACGGACGGGCTCCTCCACCCGCCAGGTCACCGGTGTCGCTTCGGTTCGGACCATGACGTCGCGGTATCGGCCCGTTCGCGTCGAGGCCTTAGACGATGCCTCAGACCATGAGGACGACAGGCACGATCATGGGCCGGCGACGGGTGCGCTCCCCCACGAACTTGCCGAGGGCCTTGCGGGTGTGACGGCTCAGCACCTCGATGTCATGGGCGCCGTCGGCCAACGCCTTGGTCACTGCTGCCGCGACGACCTCGCTCGCCTCGCCGAGGAGCTCCTCGGCCTCCGGCGCATAGACCCAACCCCTGGTCTCGACGACGGGCGGGCAGCTCAGCGTCCACTTCTGGTGGTCGACGGTCACCACGATCATGACCACGCCCTCCTCGGCCAGCTTCTGGCGGTCCCGGAGCACCCCGTGCTCGATGTCGCCGACCGTGCCGTCCACGTAGACATACCCCGCCGGTACCCGACCATCGCGCGAGATGCCCTTCTGGTCGAGCTGGACGACGTCGCCGTCCTCGCACAACAGCACCTTGGCCGGGTCGATGCCCATCGTCAGTCCCAAGCGCGCGTGGTGCACCATGTGACGGAACTCCCCGTGCACGGGCACGAAGCATTCCGGTGTCGTGACCGAGATCAACGTGCGCAGTTCCCCCTGGCGGGCGTGTCCGCTGACGTGGACTGCCTCGGCCCCGGAATGCACCACTTCGGCGCCCCGCCGGTGCAGGTCGTCGATGACGCGCCCCACGGACCACTCGTTGCCGGGGATCGGGTGTGCGCTGATGATGACGACGTCGTCCTCGCCGATACGCAGCCACTTGTTGTCACCGGTCGCCATGAGCGAGAGCGCGGACATCGGTTCGCCCTGGGACCCCGTCGAGATCACGCACATCTCTCCGGCCGGCACGGTGTCGACGTCCTCGATGTCGACCTGCATCCCGTCGGGAATGCTCACGATGCCGAGTCGCCGGCCCAGTTCGACGTTCTTCCCCATGGAACGTCCCAGGGTGGCGACCTTGCGACCATTGGCCACGGCGGCGTCGATGATCTGCTGCACCCGGTGCATGTGGCTGGCGAAGCAGGCCACCACGATCCGTTTGCCCGTGTGCGCAGCGAAGACCCGACGCAAGGTGACGCCCACCGACGATTCGGACTCGGTGAAGCCGGGCTCTTCGGCGTTGGTCGAATCGGACAGGAGGAGCCGGATCCCCTCGGTACGGGCCAGCTCGCCCATGCGTGACATGTCGGTGCGCCGGCCGTCGACCGGCTGCAGGTCGAGCTTGAAGTCGCCCGAATGGAGGATCACTCCCTGGGGGGTGTGGAAGGCGATCGCCATCGCCTCGGGCACCGAGTGGGTAACCGGGATGAACTCCACACCGACGCCGCCGATGTCGACCGTCTCGAGGTCGCGCACGGCCACGAAACGGGTCTTGTCAGCCAGTCCTGCCTCTTCGATCCGGTGCCGGGCCAACCCGACCGTGAGCTCGGAGCCGTAGATGGGTGCCTGGAGCTCCCGCAGCAGGTAGGCCAGGCCTCCGGTGTGGTCCTCGTGCCCGTGGGTGAGCACGATGCCGTCCACCCGGTCCTTGCGATCGTGCAAGTAGGTGAAGTCGGGCAGGACGAGGTCGATGCCGGGCATGTCGGGGTCGGGGAACATGATCCCGCAGTCGAGGATGATGATGCGCCCGTCCACCTCGATGCAGGCGCAGTTCCGGCCGATCTCTCCGAGCCCGCCCAAGAAGACGACGCGGACCGGCTTTGGCTTCCGGCGATCAGCCAAGCGCCGGGACCGTGACCGCAGGCTCGCCCACCGCGGCGAGGATCTTGGCCGCCTGGGCGTCGAGCTCTGGTGTCGCCTCGCCCATGGGGAGCCGACACTGGCCGACGGAGAGTCCGAGCGCCCGCAGGGCGGCCTTGGCCGGTAGCGGGTTGGGGTACTCGGGAGTGGACTCGAAGTCGAAGGAGTCGAGGAGCTCGGCGTGTCCACGCAGGGCAGAGGCCAGATCGCCCGAGAGGAAGTCGTCGACCACACCTCGCAACTGCGGGCCGATCCAATGCGAGGCCACGCTGATGACGCCCAGGGCGCCCACGGCCAGCAAGGGCAACGTCATGATGTCGTCGCCGCAGTAGACCTCGAAGCCTGTCGGCGCCTGGGCGACCAGGTGCGCGGTGGTCGGCGCATCCCCCGCCGCGTCCTTGAGAGCCAGGACGTTCGGAACCTCGCGGGCCAACCGGAGCAGGGTCGGCGTCTCGATGCGGCGCCCGGCGCGGATCGGGATGTCGTAGAGCACGACGGGCAGATCACCCGCCGCCTCCGCCACCGCCCGGAAGTGCTCGAAGATTCCGGCCTGCGAGGGCCGGTTGTAGTACGGCGTCACGACGAGCACGCCGTCGAG
The DNA here is from genome assembly GCA_963754445.1 of uncultured Acidimicrobiaceae bacterium. GTDB lineage: Bacteria > Actinomycetota > Acidimicrobiia > Acidimicrobiales > RAAP-2 > Bog-473. The sequence goes on from CAVWFT010000001.1 coordinate 1,744,571, forward strand.
CCCACATGCGGTGGCCCGCCGTGTCAGGGCCACGGAATGTTCGGTGTCGTTCGAACCGGTGCCGGCGATGACCGGAATGGTGACGGCTTCGGCCACCGCCCGCCAGAGCGCCACCTTTTCGTCGTCCGTCAGCACCGAGCCCTCACCGGTCGAACCGCTCAGGACCAGACCGTCACTGCCGTGGGCGGCCAGCCAGCGAGCGAGGACCGTCGCCGCGTCGAGGTCGAGCGCACCGTCGTCATCGAACGGGGTCACCATGGCGGTGATCACCCGCCCGAACCTTGGCGCGGTCTGCGGGGGGCTCATGTCCCCATCAGGCTACCAGCGACGGCTCTGGCGCTCAGGCGACCTGGCGTTCCACGGGGGAACCGTCGGCGAACGCGTCCTCGTCCTCGGTGGAGTCGGTCAGGTGCTCGAAGGCGATGGCCCCCATTTCGGTGAACTTCTGGCGCAGCCAGCCGTCCGCCGCGTCGAGCAGTCCCAGCTTCTTGAGGTTGGGGACGATCTTGGAGAACAGCAGGATCTGGAAGTCGTCGCGCTCGGGCGCCGCCTGCATGATCTTGATGACGTCGGCCGTCGGGACCTCCATCCGCTCCCATACCTCCTGCATGGCCAGGCGGTCCTTCATGCGGATGGCGGCCTCGAAGGCGAATTCCTGGCGCTCGCGCAGTTCGGCCGCGTTGAGCTCCTGGTAGTACTCCTGGAGGCTGAGGACACCGAAGGCCACGTGGCGAGCCTCGTCGGCCATGACGTAGCGCAACATCTTCTTCAGGAGGGGTTCGGTCGTCATGGAGTGGATGAAGCCGAAGGCGGCCAGGGCCAATCCCTCCACCATGATCTGCATGCCCAGGTAGGTCATGTCCCAACGGGCGTCGCTCACGATGTCGTCGAGCAGCAGTCCCAGGTGGGCGTTCATCGGATAGTGCCCCGAAAGCTTGGTGTCGAGATAGCGCGAGAAGACCTCCACGTGGCGGGCCTCGTCCATCACCTGGGTGGCCGCGTAGTACTTGGCATCGATCCACGGCACGGTCTCGACGATCTTGGCCGTGCAGAGGAGGGCGCCCTGCTCGCCGTGCATGAACTGGGACAGGAGCCAGTTCTGGTTCTGGATCCCGAATTCGATCCAGCGCTTCTCGTCCCACTTCTCCGCGACCGTGCCGACCAGGGCGGCGTCGTTGAACTGCTGGGCCTGGTTGGCCTCGGCGTTGGCCATGACGACCTTCTCCTGGTCGACCTCGATCGACCAGTCCAAGTCCGTCGTGGCGTTCCACTGCGCCCGCTTGGCCTTTTCGTAGAGTTTGTCGAGCGCCGGCTTGGCGCCCTTTTCGTAGTCCCACGTGAACTCGGCCGGACAGTGGTCCTCGACCCGGTGATAGCCCTCGACGTCGTAGTGGCCGACGAAGTTCAGCACGGCCTCGAGGTCGTCGATCTGCGTCCGACCGATCAGTTCCTCGTTGGATCGCATCGTCTGGTCGTCGTCGACCGTGGTCATGGCATTGCCCCCTTGGTGGTTGATGAAGCGGAGTTCGTCGAGACTGTCGTGCACTGGGCCCTGTCGGCGTCGGCGCGCAGGGCCATGATCCCGGGGAGCACGAAGGCGCGTACCAGCGCTCGCGTCTCGTCGGGGTCGGTGAGATCGGTGGTGGGATTCCGGTCGGACGTATAGGCGAGCACGATCCGGACCGCCCACTCGGCGGCCCGGGACGACTGCTCGGGGTCCAGCCAACGCCCGAAGAACGGTGCCGCCAAATGGCCGACGGTGAGCAGAATACGGTCGAGCTGGGCGAAGGTGAGGTAGGGCAGGACCAGCCCGGGCTCGTGGCCGAGCAGGTAGCCCAAGGCCTCGTGCCCGTTGAGCCGGCGAGCCGCCTCGACCATCCCGGCCACCAGCACGTCCTCGAGATCGTGGGCCTCGCCCATCGCCACGGCCAGGGCGGAGAAGAGGCGTGCCACCTCGGTCTCGACGACGGCGCCGAGGATGTCGTCCTTGCCGCCGGGGAACGTGCGGTACGCGGTCGCCCGGGAGAGCCCGGCCTCACGCGCGATGTCGTCCACGGTGCTCTTGGCCACACCCTGGCGGGCGACACAGCGCAGGGCTCCGTCGACGAGGCGCACCCGCGTCGACGACCGGTCGTCGCCCCCCAAATGGCGGATCTCCGCGTGTCGTCGTCCCTCGTTCAGGACGTCAGTCGTCGCCTGTGCCGCACCCACTGCTGAAACAGTATGGCGTAATTTGTCTCAGTGTCAACCACCTCAGCTCCAGTTGACGTGTCCCGGCGCCACGCCCACGAGGAGCAGGGCCAGGACTCCGGCCACGACCAGGCTGCCCACGATGGTCACGGCCAGCTCGGCCTGACGGTCTCGTAGCCGGGCCGCGGCGTCGTAGACGAGGGCAAGCGTGGCCCCGGTGGCCAGGCCGCCCAGGTGGGCCCGCCAATCGATGTTGCCCTGGAAGCCGATGACCAGGTTGATGACGATCAGCGCCACGACCGGGGCGATGGGCAGGCGCCGACGCAGGCCGAGCACGACGTAGGCCCCCATGATCCCCATGATCGCCCCCGAGGCGCCGATGCCGGCGGCGTTGGGTTGGCTCAGGAGATAGGAGCCGACGCTGCCGCCCAGTCCCGCGATCAGGTACAGGGCGAGGAAGCGGGCCTTGCCCAGTTGGACCTCGACCGCCGGCCCCACGATGATCAGGGCGAGCATGTTGGACGCGATGTGCAGCAGATCGGCGTGCAGGAACATCGCGGTGAAGGCCCGGTAGTACTGGCTCTGGGCATGGACGGCGGCGGGCCACATGGCATAACGGTCGATGAACGTGACGTTGTTGCCGAAACGCTCGAAGAAGAACACGACGACGTTCACGGCGACGATGCCCAGGACCACGGGTGTCGGGTTGGTGGACCCGACCACTCCGGTCCGGCCGGGCGAGCTGTGCGAGAACGGCGCCACCTGGCGCGACCGCTTCGACCCCTCCCTGGTGCATTGCGGGCACTGCCAGCCCACGGGCGCCTGCACCATGCACTCCGTGCAGATGGGTTGGTCGCAGTGCCCGCAAAGCACCGAGGCCGACCGATCGGCATGGTTCTTGCAGGGGGGCGGCGGCGCCGGTTGCGGTTGCGGGTGTGGCTCGAGCCCGCTCATCGGATACCGGCCAGCAGCTCGGATCGGACGAGAAGCGACACCTGCTCGGGATCGGTCAGGTCCCAGCGTCCGGGGGATCCGATGTAGGAGAGCACCATGCGGGCGAGGAAGTCGGCGGCGAGGTCGAGGTCCGTTCCCTCGGACATTCCGTGGCGCACCAGGTAGGGCGAGAGGAAGGCAGCGATCAGCGTGTGCGTCTGGTCGGCCTCGATGGTGAGCCGGGGCAGCAGTACCTCGGGTTCGGTCACGAGAATGCGCTGGAGCACCTCGTGCTCGACGAGCGAGCGGTGCGCGAACAGGAGCCCACGCTCCATCACCTCTTCGAGGGTGTCGGCACCGTGCACCTCCTCGTAGAGGCGCAGGAAGAACCGGGCGAACTCCCAACCAACGACGGCGGAGATCAGCTCGTCACGTCCCCCCGGGAAGTAGCGGTACACCGTGGCTCTCGAGACACCGGCCTCGCGTGCCGCGTCCTCCACGGTCGTCTTGGCCAGTCCCCAGCGGGCGACGCAGTCGTAGGTGGCCTGGAGCAGGCGCTCCCGGACCTCGGGGTTCACAGTCCGAGCAGGGCCTCGAGCCCGACGGTGACGCCGGGGCGATCGGCGACGGAGCGCACGGCCAGCAGCACACCGGGCATGAAGGAGACCCGGTCGTAGGAGTCGTGGCGGATGGAGAGGCTCTGCCCGGGAGCGCCGAAGATCACCTCTTCGTGGGCCACCAATCCGGGGAGGCGTACCGAATGGACGTGGACTCCACCTGCGGCCACCGCGCCGCGGGCGCCGTCGATCACCAGATCGGTCGTCGGGTCTCCCGGCAGTGCCGCGCTGCCGGCGGCGAGCCGGCCTTCCTCGATGGCCCGGGCCGTGTGCAAGGAAGTACCCGAGGGCGCATCCCGTTTGGCGTCGTGATGGAGCTCGATCACCTCGACCCCGTCCATGTGTGGGGCGGCCAGTTTGGCGAAGTGCATCAACAAGACGGCGCCGACGGCGAAGTTGGCGGCCACGATGGCGTTGGCACCGGAGCCGGCGAACCGCTGCTCGAAGTCCGCCAGGTCGCCCTCGGAGAGCCCGGTCGTGCCGACGACGGCGTGGATCCCCTGATGGGCGTAGTGCGGCGTGTTGTGACGCACGGCCTCGGCCACGGTGAAGTCGACCACCACCTCGGCGCCGAGATCGCCCAGCGCGTTGACCTCACCCACGATGGTGCGGCCGCAGGCGTCGGCGCCGACGTGGCCGGGATCGATCGCCCCCACCAGCTCCATGTCGGGGGCTGCGGTCACCGCTCGACAGACCTCTTGGCCCATGCGGCCGCCGGCGCCCACGACACCGACCTTGAACATGGGGGTCAGGCTAGCGGGCGGCCAACGCCGGAAGATGGGAGTGGAACTGTTCGGCGTCGAAGGGTCCGACCGCGCTCATGGTGCGTGGTGCCTGAGCCAGCAGCCCGGCCGCCTCGAGCACCTGCTCGGCGGTGACCGCTTCGATCTTCGCCACGACGTCGTCGATGCCGAGCACCTCGCCATGGAGGAGGGTGGAGGCACCGATGCGGCTCATCCGCGCGCCCGAGTCCTCACCCGAGAGGAGCATCTCGGCCCTGAGGTACCCCTTGGCCACGATGAGCTCGCGCTCGGTCACGCCTTTGTCGGCCAGCAGCTCGACCTCGTCCTCGACGATGCGCAGGACCTCGTCGACGTGTTCGGGCGCCGTTCCCGCCACGACGGCGAGCGAGCCGGCGTCGGCGTAAGCCGCCCGTTCGGACCAGACCGAGTAGGCCAGCCCGCGTTCTTCGCGGATCTTCTGGAACAGGCGGCTGGACAGTCCCCCGCCGAGCACGTGATTGAGGACGGCGAGGGCCCAGCGCCGGTCGTCCTCGCGCGAGACCGAGCGCGCCCCGTAGACGAGGTGGGCCTGCTCCGTCGGGCGCCGGACCACCTCGAGGGGGACCGTGTCGTCGCCCGGTGCGGTGCGCTCGGGAGCACTCCCGCCCGTGGTACCGGCGAAGCGCCCTTCGATGGCCGCGGCCACCGCGTCGTGCGTGCAGTCGCCCGCGACCGAGACGACCATGTTGGCCGGCCGATAGTGGATCTCGAAGAAGTCACGGATGTCGTCGCGACTGATCCGTTGCACCGACGAGGCCGTGCCGAGGGTGTCTCGACCCAGGGCGTGGTCCGGGAACAGCGCGGCCTGCCAGCGCTCGGACGCAAGGTCCGCCGGCTCGTCCGCGTGCATCAGGATCTCGTCGAGGATCACCGCGCGCTCGGCTTCGACGTCGGCCGGGCGCAGCGCCGGCTCCCACATGATGTCGCTCAGGATGTCGAGGCCGAGGCCGAGGTGCTCCGACAGCAGGCGGACGTAGAAGGTTGTGTACTCCTTGGTCGTGAAGGCGTTGCAGTCGCCCCCCACCTCGTCGAGCTCCTCGGCGATGGCGGCGGCGGAGCGCCGCTCGGTGCCCTTGAAGAGCAGGTGCTCGAGGAAGTGCGATGCGCCGGCCAGGTCGGCCGGCTCGTCACGCGAGCCGGTGCCGACCCAGTAGGCAACAGCGACCGAACGGACGTCCGCCATGGTCTCGGTGACCAGGCGGATGCCGCACGGCAGAACCGATGTCTCGATCAACGACGACGGGAACGACTGCGCGGACGACGGTCGCCCCGGTCACCGCCCCGGTCACCCCGGCTGCTGTCCTCGTTCGTCGGTCCACCGGGTCCGAGGTCGCCCAGATCGGCGACGAGCTCGGCCTCGAAGGCGTCCTCGAAGGAGGCACCGTCGGCCCGCGCCGACGCAGGTGCCGCTGCGGGCGTGGCTCCGTGCCCGCGGTCGCCGTTCCCCGAGGAGGACGCGGCCGGAGCACCCTCGGGCGCGCTGGCCAGCGAGAGGGAGACCTTGCCCTGCGGATCGATGTCGTCGACCCGCACCTCGACCGGCTGGCCCAGGCTCAAGACATCCTCGACGTTGTTGATCCGCTTGCCTCCGGCGAGCGAGGACAACTTCGAGATGTGGAGCAGGCCGTCCCGGCCGGGCAGCACGTTCACGAAGGCGCCGAACTTGGTGATGTTGACCACCTTGCCCGGGTAGACGGCACCGACCTCCGCGGTCGGCGGGTCCAAGATGAGCGAGATGCGGCGGCGCGCCTCTTCGACCGCATTGCCGTCCTTGGCTCCGATCGTCACCGTCCCGACGACACCGTCGTCGTCCACCGCGATGTCGGCACCGGTCTCCTGCTGGAGGGTGTTGATGACCTTGCCCTTGGGGCCGATGACCTCGCCGATCTTGTCGATCGGGATCTCCATCGAGACGATCTTCGGCGCGCTGTTGGCCACGTGGTCACGCGGTTCGGCGATCGCACCCGCCATGACGTCGAGGATGGTGAGGCGAGCTTCCTTGGCCTGGAGCAGCGCCTTGGCCAGCACGTCGGCCGGGAGGCCGGCGATCTTGGTGTCGAGCTGCAATGCGGTGACGGCATCGGCCGTACCGGCCACCTTGAAGTCCATGTCGCCGAAGGCGTCTTCCGAACCCAAGATGTCGGTCAGGGTCACGTAGGCCCCGTTGTCGTGGACGAGCCCCATGGCGATGCCGGCCACCGGCGCCTTGAGCGGCACGCCTGCCGCCATGAGGGAGAGCGTCGAGCCGCAGACCGAGGCCATGGAGGTCGAGCCGTTCGAAGCCAGGACGTCGGAGACGACGCGCAGCGCGTAAGGGAACTCTTCCTCGCTCGGGACGACGGGCAGGAGGGCCCGCTCGGCCAGCATGCCGTGGCCGATCTCGCGACGCTTGGGGCCCCGCATGAAGCCGGTCTCGCCGGTCGAGTACGGCGGGAAGTTGTAGTGGTGCATGTAGCGCTTCGACTCGACCGGGGTGATGGTGTCGAGCAGCTGGTTCATGCGGGGCATGCCCAAGGTGGTCACGTTGAGCACCTGGGTCTCACCACGCTGGAACAGCGCCGAACCGTGGGCCGTCGGGAAGAGGTCCACCTCGGCCGAGAGGGGCCGGATGTCGGAGGTGCCGCGGCCGTCGACGCGCACCCCGTCTTCGACGATGCGCTTGCGGACCAGCTTCTTGGTCAGGCCGCGGATGGCCGCCTTGACCTCGCCGGCCCGGTCGGGGAACTCGTCGGCCAGCGCGGCCTTGATCTCGTTGCCGGCGGCGTCGAGGGCGGCATTGCGCTCGGCTTTCGCCGTGACCAGGTTGGCCTTGGAGATGAGGTCCGTGCCGACGGCCTGCACCCGCTCGAACACGTCGTCCTGGTAGTCGGAGAACGTGGAGAAGGCGATGGTCTCGATCGGGCCGCGAGCGGCGGTGTAGGCCGCGATGAGCTCGCGCTGGAGGTTGATCGCCTCGCGGATCCACTTCTTGGAGGCCTCGAGCCCCTCGGCGAGGACCTCTTCGGTCACCTTGGGGGCGCCGTCCTCGTAGTAGGACCACGACTTCTCGGTCCCACCGGCCTCGACCATCATGATGGCCACGTCGCTGTCGGCATCCTCGCTGAGGGCCCGGCCGGCCACGACCAGCTCGAATGTGGCCTCTTCACCCTCTTCGAAGCTCGGGTGGCCGATCCACTCGCCCTCGGTGGTGTACGCCACCCGGACGGCGCCGATGGGGCCGTCGAAGGGGATGCCCGAGAGCATCAGTGCGGCCGAGGCGGCGTTGATGGCGAGCACGTCGTGGGGGTTGACCTGGTCGGCGCCCACGATGGTGCCGACGACGTGGACCTCGTTGCGGAAGCCGTCGGGGAACGAGGGTCGTAGCGGGCGGTCGATCAGACGGCAGGTCAAGATGGCCTGGTCCGAGCTCTTGCCCTCCCGGCGGAAGAACGAACCGGGAATCTTCCCGGCGGCGTAGGTGCGCTCCTCGATGTCGACCGTCAACGGGAAGAAGTCGGTCCCCTCCCGGACGGATCGGGCCGCGACCGCGGTGGCCAACAGCACGGTGTCGCCGATGCGGGCGAGCACGGCACCGTCGGCCAGCTGGGCCAACTTGCCGGCCTCGAAGGACATGGTGCGATCGGTCCCGCTGATGGGGGCCGATACGGAAATGGCATCAGACATGATGCTCCTCAGTTTGTCGGGGGCATCTCCTCGTCTGGTTCCCAGTCGTCGACCACCGCGTGCACCGAAGTGCACCGAGGTGACCGGCGACTGGCAGCCAGTGGCTGGTCGACGCCCGGTTGTGTTGGGCTGCCGCTACCTTCGAATGCCGAGACGGCTGATGATGGAGCGGTAGCGCTCGACGTCGTTCTTGCGGACGTAGTCGAGCAGCCGGCGGCGATGGCCGATGAGCTTCATCAGGCCGCGCCGAGTGTGGTGGTCCCCTTTGTGCTCCTTCAGGTGCTCCGTGAGGTGATTGATCCGGCCGGACAGCAGTGCGATTTGTACCTCGGGCGAGCCGGTGTCCGTGTCGTGGAGCCGGTACTCGGCGATGGTGGACTGCGTGTCGGGCATACGAAGATCCTCGGGAGAAGCTGATGGGAGACGCCGGGAACCTCTCCCGGCCGCATTCAAGGATAGCAGCCGCCCGCTGATCAGGGGAGATCAGCCAGGACTTGCTCCGTCGCCTCGACATCGGCCTTCATCTGGGCGATCAGCGCCTCCACCGACTCGAAGCGCTGCTCCTCGCGCAGGCGGTGCCGGAACGACACCCGGACCGGCTCGCCGTAGAGGTCACCGTCGAAGCCCAAGAGGTAGGCCTCCACCAGCACCGGAGCGGTCCCGGGCTCGTAGAACGTGGGCCGCCGACCCACCGAGACGGCGGTGCGATAGGTGGTGCCGTCCTCCCGGACGAAATACCCGGCATAGATGCCGTCGGCCGGCAGCGCGATGTCTTCGGGCACCGCCAAGTTGGCCGTGGGGAACCCCAGTTCGGGTCCGCCCCGCCCGTCCCCCCGGACCACGGGACCGCGGACCTCGTGGGGCCGTCCCAGAAGACGGGCCGCCCCCTCGACGTCTCCTGCTGCGATGAGAGAGCGGATCCGGGTCGAGGAGACCGCCTCGGTGCCGTCCCCCGTCAGGCCCACTCCCACCACGTCGAAGCCGTGCTCGGCCCCCAGACGGCGCAGGAGCTCGACGTTGCCCTTGCGGCCGTGGCCGAAGTGGAAGTCCTCCCCCACAACGACCAGGCGGGCGCCGAGCTCTCGGACCAGCACCTCCTCGACGAATTCCTCCGCCGACTCGTCGGCCCGCGCCGCGTCGAAGGGCACGACCAGGGTTCGCCCGATACCGCATTCGGCCAGCAGCTCCAGCTTCTGCTCGAGCGAGGTCAGCTGTTTGGGCGCAGAATCCGGTCGGACGACGGCAGCCGGATGGCGGTCGAACGTCACCACCACGGTCGAGAGCCCGGCCGCCGCGGCCCGTTCCGACAGGTCACGGAGCAAGGCGCGGTGCCCCAGATGGACCCCGTCGTAGGCGCCGATGGTCACGGCCGTTCCCTGTCCGGGCATCGCGCTCGAGGGTACTCGCTCGCTCGCGCCGTACGGACGATCCGGCTCCGTGCGGCGACGGCTCAGCCGGCCAGGACCACCGCGGGGCGGATGCGATCCGTTCCGGTGGCCTCGTAGACGGCCAACAGATCACCGGCCTCGTCGAGCATGGCCCAGGGTCCGTCACCCGCCGCCCCCAGCGGAACCCGGTCCAGCGCCAGCCCGGTGCGGATCGCGTGGGCGGTGGCGGGCTCGACCGTCACCGGTTCGAGGTCGCGCATGGCCTGCGCCGGCGTGAGCACGGCGGCAGGGTCGAGCGAGCCCAGGGGACGCATCTCGTCGCCACCGAAGGATCCGATGCGGGTCCGGCGCAGGTTGGTCACGTGGGCGCCACCGCCGAGGGCGGCGCCCAGGTCCTGGGCCAGGACCCGGATGTAGGTGCCCGAGGAGCACTCGATCACGGCCCGGTAGACCCCGGCCCGGACCGGGTCGGGCTGGGTGTCGAAGCGGTACACGGTGACGGGACGGGCGGCGCGTTCGACCTCGATCCCCTGACGAGCCAGCTCGTGGAGCCGCCGACCACCCACCTTGACCGCCGAGACCATGGGGGGCACCTGCTCGATCTCCCCGGTGAGTGCGCTGGCCGCGCCGCGCACCATGTCGGGCGTCACGTGCGCCATGTCGAAGGTTGCGGTCACGTCCCCCGAGGCGTCGAGGGTCGAGGTCGAGGTGCCGAGCACGATGTCGGTCGTGTAGGTCTTGTGCAGCGGGGTCAGGAAACGCATGAGCCGGGTCACCCGTCCCAGTCCGACCAGGAGCACTCCGGTGGCGTCAGGATCGAGCGTGCCGGCATGCCCCACCCGACGTTGGCCGAAGATGCCCCGGCACTTGGCCACCACGTCGTGCGACGTCCAGCCGGCTTCCTTGTCGACGACGACCAGGCCGTTGAGGCCCGCCGTGCTCGGACCGCTCACGGAGTGGCGGCCGGGGGCTCCCCCTCGTCCTCGTCGTGAAGCCCGCGCAGCAGCTCTTCGACCCGGGAGCCGGCCGCGATGGCCGGATCGGCCCGGAACGTGAGCCGGGGCGTGCGCTTGATCGTCATCTGCGAACCGATGAGGCGCTGCAGATGCACCCGGCGCTCCTCGAGCACCGTCGCCGCCTCCTCCGACAGGGAGGCCAGGTAGACCACGGCCGTCCGCATGTCCGGCGCCACGTCGACCGAGGTCACGGTGACCATCGGCAGTTCGTCGGCGTCGGCCAGCCGTTCCAGCTCTTCGGCCAACACCTGTCGCAGGACCTGGTTCACCCGGAGGGCGCGCGGGTATGTCGCCGTTCGGCGTCGCACCGCCACGGTCAGGTCCTCGCGATCTCGCGCTCCTCGAAGGTCTCGATCACGTCGCCGTCCTTCAGGTCTTGGAAGTCGGTCAGACCGATGCCGCACTCGAATCCGGCGGCCACCTCGCGGACGTCGTCCTTGAAGCGGCGCAGCGAGTTGATGGCACCCTTCCAGATGATCGTTCCCTCACGCAGGAACCGCACCTTCGAACCACGGGTGATCCGACCATCGCGCACGTAGCAACCGGCGATGGCGCCGACCCTGGGCACCCGGAACACCTCGCGGACCTCGGCCTCGCCGGTCACGACCTCCTCGTAGAGCGGCGAGAGCATGCCGAGCATGGCCGCTTCGAGGTCCTCGAGCAGCTTGTAGATGATCTCGTAGGTCCGGACCTGCACCTTCGATTCTTCGGCCAGCTGACGCGAACGACGGTCCGGGCGCACGTTGAACCCGATGATCGTGGCGTTCGAGGCCGCCGCGAGCTGCACGTCGTTCTCGGTGATGCCTCCGATGCCGCGCAGCACGAAGTTGAGCTTCACGTCGTCGCGCTCGAGACGCTTCAACGACTCGGTCACCGCTTCGAGCGAGCCCTGGACGTCGGCCTTCAGCACGATGTTGAGCGTCGCCGTCTCGCCACGCGAGATCTGCTCGAAGAGGTCTTCGAGTCGAGCGCCCGACGCGGCGGCCACCGGCTTGTGCCCCGAGAGGCGGAAGCGCTGGGCCCGGGCCTCGCCGAGCGTACGGGCACGGTTCAGGTCCTTGGCGCCACGCACCTCGTCACCGGCGTTGGGGGGCTCGGAGAACCCAAGCACCTGCACCGGCGTCGAAGGCAGTGCCTCCTTGATGTGGTCACCCTTGTCGTCGACCAGCGCCTTGACCTTGCCCCAGGCCGGTCCGGCCACGACGGGGTCACCGACCCGCAGCGTGCCCTGCTGAACGATCACCGTGGCCACCGGACCGCGGCCCACCTCGAGATTGGCCTCGAGGACGACGCCCCGGGCCTCGCCCTCGACCCGCGCCGTCAGCTCCTCGAGCTCGGCCACGAGCACCACCTGCTCGAGCAGGCTGTCGATCCCGGTGCCCTGCAGCGCCGAGACCTCGACGGCGATGGTGTCGCCACCCCAGGCCTCGGGCACCAGCCCGCGCTCGGAGAGCTGTTGGAGCACCCGTTGGGGGTCGGAGTCGGGTCGGTCGATCTTGTTGACGGCGACGATGATCGGAACGTCCGCCGCTTGGGCGTGGTCGATGGCCTCGATCGTCTGGGGCATCACCCCGTCGTCGGCCGCCACCACCAGGATCACGATGTCGGTGACCTGGGCACCACGGGCTCGCATCGCCGTGAAGGCGGCGTGACCGGGCGTGTCGATGAACGTGATCGGGTGGTCGTGCCACTCGACCTGGTAGGCGCCGATGTGCTGGGTGATGCCGCCGGCCTCTCCCGCCACGACATTGGCCGAGCGGATCTTGTCCAACAGGAGCGTCTTCCCGTGGTCGACGTGACCCATGACGGTCACGACCGGGGCACGCGGCCGCTGATCGGACTCGTCCTCCTCGTCCTCCTCGTCGAAGTAACGGACCAGCAGCTCGGCTTCACGCTCCTCGCCCGGGTCGACCAGGCGCACGTCGGCTCCCAGTTCGGCCGCGAAGAGCTCGATCATGTCGTCGCTCAGCGACTGCGTCGCCATGACCATCTCGCCCTGCAGCAACAAGAAGCGCACGATGTCGCCGGCGCTGCGGTTGAGCTTGGGTCCGAGATCGCGTGCCGTCGAACCGCGCTCGACGATGACCTCGCCCTCGGGCACCGGTGCCGTCGAGGGCTGGTAGCTGGTCATCTGCGTCGGCTCGAGCTCCTCGAGGTTGCGCCGACGTCGCCGGGCCCGTCGCTGCGGAGGACGGCGACCAGGCATGCCACCTCGTCCACCCGCCGGAGGCGCGCCACCGGGGGCACCGCCTCCGGGGCGTCCACTGAAACCGCCACCACCGCCGGCGGGTCGTCCGCCGTACCCGCCACCACTGGCGCCGCCCGGACCGCCACCTGGGCGTCCGGCACCGGGCGCGGGGCGACCGCCCGTTCGCTGGGGATAGGAGCCGCCGGGGCGCTGACCCGCAGGTGGAGCTGTCGCCTTGCGACCGCCCATGCCGGGCGGGGGTGGGATCGGGCGTCCGCTCGGTCCGAGCGGTGGGCGCGGTGGAGGCGGGGGCGGCACCGGCTTGCCCGATGGGCTCATCGGAGGCCGTGGTGCAGCTCGCTTCTGCGGTGCCTCGGTGGCCGGCGCGGCGGCGGCCGTCGTGGCGGGCGGCGCCGATGCGGGTTTGGCCGGTGGTGCTCCGACCGGAGTCGGCGCCGGGGCTGACGCCGCGGCGGGCGGGGCGACCGAGGGCGCGGCGGGGGCAGGGGCAGGGGCAGCCGGTGTGGGCGCAGCGGGGGGCGCCGTGGGGCGAGAGCTGATCAGACGAGAGGAACGTGCCGGAATCTCGGGCGACTGCGCGGCGGACGATCCGGGCGCCGACGTGGCGGGCGCGCCGACACGGGGCGGCGGCGCTCTTGACGGGAGCCACCCCCGGGGCCGAGCTGCTCGACGCCGCGACCTTCTTGGCCGGCGCCGACGACACCGGGGCTGCGCCCGAACCGGGCTCGCGCGCCGGCGCTGCCGGAGCCTCGTCGACCGTCGACTTGCCTGCCTTGGCCGCCTTCTTGGCCGGGGCGGGCTCTTCTGGTTGGACAGGGCGACGCAGGCCCTCGGCGTCGGCCTTACGCCGGACGCGGTCGGCCTGGGCATCCTCGATGGAGGATGAGTGGCTCTTTACCCCGATACCCAGGGAAAGGGCCAGCTCGAGGCCCTCTTTATTTGTGAGGCCTAGCTCTTTGGCCAGCTCATAGACGCGAATCTTCTTCGGCAAGTGGTTCTCTTCGTCCTTTGTCCTTCACGGGGCCCGGCGACCAGCCCAGCCCCCTATTCTCGCACATCGGGTGTGACCTGCCCCCACGCCGCTTCCAGCTCGACCCGGAGGCGTTCTACCTCCGTTCCGTCGAGAGCGGTCGAAAAGGCTCGATCGAAGCCGTGCCTGCGCACGGCACTGTCCAGGCAGTCGAGGGATCCCCGGCACAACCAGGCACCCCTTCCGGCCGCCCCACGGTCGGCCGAGAGGCCACCGAGGTCGGTCCGCACCACCCGGACCAGCACGTCAGTTGTCCGGACCTTCCGGCAACCGACGCAGGTCCGTTCCGGGGCTATGCCTCGGCCTCCCCCGTCGTGTCGGCCGCAGCCACCGGTTCGGGCTCGGGTGTCGGGGTCGACTCGGTCTGGGACGCCGCGGGCGCCGCCCCGTCGGCTGGCGCGGACTCGGCGCCGGGCGCGGCAGCGGCAGCGGCAGCCGGATCGGCCGTGTCCACGGCCTGATGGGTCCATTCCTCGGCCGACATCGCTTCGCCGCCCTCGGCCGGCTTCCAGACCAGCTCGCCGGTCTCGTCCTCGACCCACTCGCCCTCGGCCCATTCCTGGTCGCCGTAACCCCCAGCCTCCTCTTCGGCCAGCTGCGTCTCGCTCTTGATGTCGATGCGCCAGCCGGTGAGTCGTGCCGCCAGGCGCGCGTTCTGCCCTTCCTTGCCGATGGCCAGCGAGAGCTGGAAGTCGCTCACGATGACCGTGGCCGTGCCGGTCTCCTCGTCGAGGCGCACTTCGCGCACCCTCGCCGGAGCCAGGGCGTTCTGGATCAACTCGACCGGGTCATCGGAGAAGGGGACGACGTCCACCCGCTCGCCGCGAAGCTCGTTGGTCACCATGCGGACGCGGGACCCTCGGGCGCCCACACAGGCTCCGACCGGGTCCACGTTGGGGTCGTTCGACCACACGGCGATCTTCGTGCGGTGCCCGGGCTCGCGGGCCGCCGCCTTGATCTCGACGACGCCGGATCCGATCTCGGGCACCTCCAGCTCGAAGAGCCGCTTGATCAGGCCGGGGTGGGTCCTGCTCACCACGATCTGCGGGCCCTTGGTCGTCTTGCGGACCTCGACGATGTACGCCTTGAGCCGGGCACCGTGCTCGTAGCGCTCGTAGGACACCTGCTCGGCCTGGGGCAACAAAGCCTCGACCTTGCCCAGGTCGAGCAACGTGTAGCGGTTGTCGGTCTGCTGGACGATCCCGGTGACGATGTCACCTTCCCGACCGGCGTACTCCTCGTACTTCATGTCCCGCTCGACCTCGCGGATGCGCTGCAGGATCACCTGCTTGGCCGTCTGCGCAGCGATGCGCCCGAAGTCGTCCGGCGTGTCGTCCCACTCGCGGATCACCTCGCCGTCCTCGTTGAGCTCCTGGCCGTAGACGCGGATCTCGCCCGAATCGGGGTCGATGGTGACCACGGCCTCCTCGGCCGCGTCAGGGCGCCGCTTGTACGCCGCCACCAGCGCATTGGCCAGGGCGTCGAGCAGCGTGTCCACGGAAATGCCCTTGTCCCGGGCGATCTGCCCCAGGGCGTCGAGGAATTCGAAGTTGGTCTTGCTCATGGCCGCTTCACCTTCTCGTTCTTCGTTCTCTTCGGCTTGGGCCCCCACTCGAACACCGTCTTGGCCCGCTCGATGTCGTCGTACGCGATGCGCACGTCGCCACCGGGGATCTCCGGGCCACGCAGCGTGCAGCTCACGTCGTCGGCCGACTGCAGCGTCCCGCTCAGGCGGCGCACGTCTGCCGACCCGCTGTTGACCCGGACCGTCACCAGCTCGCCCACGGCGCGGGCGAAATGGGCCGGGGTGCGCAGGCGTCGCTCGAGTCCGGGACTCGACACCGCCAGCGTGTAGCGGCCCGGGATGGGGTCGATCTCGTCCAGGGCGGCCGAGACGTCCTTCGTGGCCTCACCGAGCTCGTCGAGCCCGACGCCGCCCTCGCGGTCGACGAACACCGTCAGCTGGGTCCCGTGCACCTCGACATCGACCAGGTCCAGCCCTCGAGCCTCGAGGACGGGCGACAGCGCTCCGACCAGGTCCGTCGTCTTCTCCGCCAGCGCCATCACCTCCTCTCCTTCCCGATCGAGCCCCGCAAAGCGAAAGCGTGGGCCGCAGCCCACGCTTCAACGAGGTACTGATTTCTAAATGGACAGCTGGAGAATTATAGCAACACCTGGGTCAATAGGAGCGGGCGACCACGGCGACCAGGTCGCCGTCGGCGTCCCCGGGCTCGGCGAGCGACCCGTCCGCCCGTTGCAGGCAGCGCACGGTCACGGCCGCCTTGGCCAGGCGGTCCTCGCCGTCGGCGCCCAGGGCGGCCACAGCGATCCGGGCGAAGCCCTCCCCTGCCGCCTCGATCGCCTCGTCCGGGTTCCGGGCGTCGACGGTACGTGCCTCTCGAGCCGCCAGGGCCTCGGCGAGCAGCTCGGGACCGGCGACGGCGAGGACGTCGGCCACCCGGGCCGCCACCGCACCGAGCGCGACGGTCTCCTTCTCGCGGCGGTGCCTGATCACCACCGTGACGTTGCCGTCGGCCAGGTCACGCGGGCCGATCTCCACCCGAACCGGGACACCCTTGAGCTCCCAGTCCACGCTGCGCCGCCCGAAACTCGAGTCAGTCCGGTCGTCGAGCCGGACCCGATAGCCGGCCGCCACGAGCTCGGCCACCAGCGCGCCGGCGGCCGAGGCCACGTCCGGAGCGTCCTTCACCACCATCACGACCACTTGCGCGGGAGCCAGCGCAGGGGGCAGCCGCAGCCCGAAATCGTCGCCGTGACCCATGACGAGGGCGCCCACGAGCCGGGTCGAGACCCCCCACGAGGTCTGCCAGACGTGCTCGAGGGTGCCCGAGGTGTTGGTGTAGGTGATGCCGAACGGCACGGCGAAGTTCTGTCCCAGCTCGTGACTGGTCCCCATCTGGAGGGCCTTGCCATCGCCCATCATTCCCTCACAGGTCCAGGTCTGGGTCGCTCCGGCGAACCGTTCCCGCGGCGTCTTGTGGCCCGTGAGCACCGGCATGTTCAACACGTCGACCATGGTCGAGCCGTAGACGTCCTCGAGGATGCGCAACGCGTAGGCGCGCGCCTCCGCTTCGCTGGCGTGCGCCGTGTGACCCTCCTGCCAGAGGAACTCGGTGGTGCGGAGGAACAGGCGCGGGCGGAGCTCCCAGCGCACCACGTTGGCCCACTGGTTCAGCAGGAGAGGAAGGTCACGGTGGCTCTGGATCCACTTGGCGAAGAAGCTGTTGATCACGGTCTCCGACGTGGGCCGCACGACCAGTGGCTCTTCGAGCTCCTTGCCCCCGCCGTGGGTGACCACGGCCAGCTCGGGGGCGAACCCCTCGACGTGCTCGGCCTCCAACTTGAGGAACGACTCGGGGATGAACAGCGGGAAGTAGGCGTTCTCTGCTCCGGCTTCCTTGATTCGACGGTCGAGCTCGGCCTGCATGAGCTCCCAGATGCCGTAGCCCCAGGGTCGGATGACCATGGTCCCGCGCGCCGGACCGTTCTCTGCCATCTCCGCTCCGGCGATGACCTCTTGGTACCAGCGGGGGAAGTCGTCTGCGCGCGACGTGATCGCACCCTTGGGCATGGGTGCGCAGGCTACTTGGCTGCTTCGCCCTCGCCGTGCCGGCGGATGATCTCGATCTTCGCCGCCGCGTGATTGGGGTCGGCGCCCGTCGTCTCGAGCAACGACCGACGATCGGCTTCCGCCTCGGCTTCCGCCCCGGCGTCGGCGGCCGCGATGCGGGCCTCCACGCCTTCGGCCACGAGTCGCTCGGCCTCTTCGACCAACGCGGTCACCATGTCCGCTTCGGGGACGACCCGGATGATCTTGCCCCGGATGAACAAGTGGCCCTTCTGTTTTCCCGCCGCGATGCCCAAGTCCGCCTCGCGTGCCTCACCGGGACCATTGACGACGCACCCCATCACGGCGACCTGGATCGGCAGATTCAGCTTCTCGAGCGCCACCTGCGCTTCCTTGGCCACGGCAATGACGTCGACCTGGGCCCGACCGCACGACGGGCAGGCGATGAGGTCGAGACCCTTGCGCTCCCGCAGACCCAACGACTCGAGCAGTTGGCGGCCCGCTCGTGCCTCCTCCACCGGATCGGCGGTGAGTGAGAATCGGATCGTGTCGCCGATGCCCTCGGCGAGCAGCGCGCCGATACCCGCCGTGCCCTTCACGAGACCGGCTGGCGGGGGCCCGGCTTCGGTCACCCCGAGGTGCAACGGGTGGTCGAACGATTCGGAGGCCAGCCGGTAGGCGGCGATCATGAGGGCGACCGAGGAAGCCTTGACCGAGATCTTGACGTCGGTGAAACCGACCTCCTCGAAGAGGGCCAACTCGTTGCGGGCCGACTCGACCAGCGCTTCGGGGGTGGCCCCGCCGTATTTCTTGTACAGGTCGGGATGGAGCGATCCGGCGTTCACGCCGATCCGGATGGGAACACCGCGGTCACGTGCCTCGGCGGCCACCTCCTTGATCTCGGCCTCCTTGCGAAGGTTGCCGGGATTGAGCCGCAGACCCTGGACGCCCGCCTCGAGCGCGGCCAGAGCCATCTCGTGATGGAAATGGATGTCGGCCACGATGGGGACCGGCGAGCGCGGCACGATGTGGGCCAGGCCCTCGGCCGCCGCCTCCTCGTTGCAGGTGCAGCGGACGATGTCGGCTCCGGCCGCAGCCAAGGCGTAGATCTGGGCCAGCGTGCCATCCACATCGGCCGTCTTCGTCGTGGTCATCGATTGCACGGTGATCGGAGCACCATCACCGATCGGCACGCCCCCGAGCGTGATCCGCCGGGTCTGGCGGCGAGGCGAGAGGAGCGACGACGAGTGTTCCATCAATGCCTCACTAACGAGGTAACTGCAATGGATGGGTGATGTCGAGATAGATGCCGGCGAAGACGAAGAAGGCCAGGAAGGCGATGAACAGTGCGGCGACGGGGAACAGCTTGGTGATGTCGGCCCGGTAGTAGGCCCGGCCCTTCTTCGTCCGCACCCACTCGTACGCGGCGATGGCCACGTGCCCGCCGTCGAGGGGGATCATGGGCAACATGTTCAGCAGCGCGAACACGACATTGATGGAGATCAACAGCACCAGGACCGAGGCCAGCCCGTCCTGCTCGGCCTGGGCACCGAGATGGGTGATGCCGACGATGGAGACGGGGCGCGGTGCTGATCCCGGGTCGTCGGCGGCCGAGGTGGCCGCCTTGGAGTTCGTCACCTGCTGGACGACCGACGACACCCCGTGCGGTGAGAAGGTCTGGCCGATCCCGGCGACCTCGGCCGCAGTGATCTGCCACATGTCGTCGAGCGCCTTCCAGGGCGACGAGAGGAGACTGACCGACTGCGGCGCCGAATCGATCTGCACGCCGAGATAGCCCCGGTCCTTGAGCTTCTGCCCCTGGACCGTGATCCCCTTGCCACTTCGCGGCGTCGCCTCGAGGTGGATCAGTTTGCCGTCGCGCTCGACGCCGAGCTCGACCGACTTTCCTGTCGACCGACCGATGATGTCCTCCATCGAATTCGGATTGGTGAAGCTCTTGCCATTGATGGAGACGATGGTGTCGCCCGTCTTGAGCCCGGCCAGCTGAGCCGGTGTCTGCGCGACGCCCGACCACCGCTCGAGCGCAGCCACGCTGTAATTGTTCGACCCCACACCGAAGGTGAGGACGAGCACCAACGCAAGGACGAACGCGATCAGCAGGTGCATGACCGATCCCGCCGATGCCACGATGATCCTCTGGTGGAAGGGTTGCTGCCGATAGGCCCGAGGCTCGTCCTCTTCCGCCACCTCTTCGGTCGAGGTGAAGCCCACGATCCGCACGTAGCCGCCGGCGGGAATCGCCTTGACCCCGTACTCCGTCTCCCCGCGCCGGACGGACCACAGCCGCGGGCCGAAGCCCACGAAGTACTCGGTCACCTTCATGCCGGCCCGCTTCGCGGTCACGAAATGGCCGAGCTCGTGCAACATGACGATGACGATCAGGATGGCGATGAAGAGGAGCAGATCGCCCCAGCCCAAGAAGATGAAGGCAGCCGTGATGAAGACGAGGGCGACGAGCAGCTGCAGGACGCGGCTCACGTCCCCCGACCGCTGGGGCTCGGGTGGGAGGGGGGTGAGATCCGCCGGTGCGTCCTTCTCGGTCAGGGTCATCGCGCCCCCAACGCTACCGGGCGGGGTCGCTGCCCGAACGTCGCCCGAGGACCTCACGCGCACGGGCCCGAGCCTCGGCATCGGCGGCCAGGACGGACTCGACCTGGTCAACCCTGTCGTCCGTCCAGGACTCGAGCGCTTCGGCGACGACTGCTGCAATGCCCGTCCATGACAACGCACCATCAAGAAATGCCTCGACGGCGACTTCGTTGGCCGCGCTCAGCCACGCGGGTGCCGAGCCGCCCTGGCGCCCCGCCGCGTAGGCCAGGTCGATACAGGGAAAGACGGAACGGTTCGGTGGCTCGAACGTGAGGGTGCGCGCGTCGGACCAGTCGAGCGCGCCGTAAGGGATGGCCGCCCGATCCGGCCAGCACAGGGCGTAGCCGATGCAGAGTCGCATGTCCGGACTGGCCAGCTGGGCCACCGTCGAACCGTCGCGCAATTCCACCATCGAATGGATGACCGACTGCGGGTGGACGACGATGTCGATCCGGTCGTAGTCCACACCGAAGAGTTCGTGCGCTTCGATCACCTCGAGGCCCTTGTTCATGAGGGTCGACGAATCCACGGTGATCTTCGGGCCCATCGACCACGTGGGATGGGCGAGCGCATCGGCCACCGTGATGCCGCCCAGCCGCTCCTCCGGCCAGTCACGAAAGGGCCCGCCCGACGCGGTGAGGAGCAGCCGCGCCACGGCGGCCGTGCCGTCGACCGAGTGGAGGCATTGGTGGAGCGCACAGTGCTCGGAATCGACCGGCACGATCTCGGCCCCGGGCGTCGCCCGGGCCTTCTGCACGACCGGGGCACCCGCGATCAACGATTCCTTGTTGGCCAGGGCCAGTCGCTTCCCCGCCTCGAGGGCGGCAAGGGTGACCGGCAACCCGGCGAAGCCCACGACTCCGTTGAGCACGACGTCAGCCGTGCGCGACGCCTGCGCCATGCCCTCCGTGCCGACGAGGACCTCGGTCCCCTCGGGCACACCGTCTCGCACCGTGGTGTAGAGGTCGGGGTCGCCGATGACGACCACCTCGGGCCGGAACTCCTGGGCCTGCGCCACCAGCACGTCGGCCGAATGCAACACGGCCAGGGCTTGGACCCGAAAGCGCGCCCGTTCGCGGCGGATGACGTCGAGAGCCTGCGTGCCGATCGAACCTGACGAGCCCATCAGGCTGACGGAACGCATCAGGTCACCCGAGGTGCAGCGCTTTGACGACGAAGTACGTCGCCGGGAGGACGAAGAGCAGGCCATCCATCCGGTCCAGGATGCCGCCGTGTCCGGGCAGCAGCCGGCCCATGTCCTTGATGCCGAGCTGCCGCTTGATCATCGACTGGCTGAGGTCACCCAACGGGGCGACGACGGCGACCACGATCCCGAAGATCAGCGCCTTGCCCACCGTCCAGGGATGGATGAAGTGGACGATGATGACCGAGACCAAGATCGCCGCCACCCCACCGCCGATCAGACCCTCCCAGCTCTTGTTCGGACTCACGGTCGGGGCCAGCGGATGGCGACCCATGGCGGAGCCGATCAACAAGGAGGCGACGTCGTCGGTGACGGTCACGATGATGGCGGCCAACAAGAAGGCGATCCCATGCCTATCGGGGAACAGCGTCGGGTTGAGCAGGAGCGCGGCGAAGGAGCCGAACGCGCCGACCCAGACGAAGACGAAGACGGTGGAGGTCAGCCCCGCCACCGGATCGGCCGCCGGTTCGACCCGGGCCAGGTACCAGGCGAAGGACCCCGCCACGACCAGCACCAGGACGAGTGGCAGCGCGGCCACGCCCTTGTTGTAGGTCTCGACCGAGAGTGAGAGGCAGGCCACGAGACCGAGAAGCGTGGCCGGGTGGTAGTGGGCCCGGCGGAAGGCCGCATACGCCTCCGCCGCCGCCAGCAACAGCACGATGGTCACGATCACCATCGCGGCCACGGTGCCGAGCGAGAAGCAGACGAGGGCGGCGATGCCGAAGATCACACCGGTGCCGATGGCGACCCGCATGTCGCGCCCGTCGGTCCCGGCCGTGCTCACGTTTCCCGTCCGCGATGTGGTGGCGACCCGTGAGGTCCGCGGTGCCCGCGTCTTCTGCTCGGGCGGGCTCGGCGGGCTCAAGCGGGAGGCGGCCGCACTCGAGGCGACGGGAGCGGCCCCGGTCACCGGCGAGGGAATGCGCGCCGCGACCTCGACCGGCTCGAACGCCGGCTCGAGGATCAGCTCCTCCTCGACGACCACCACGGGCTCCGCCGGCTCGGACCCCGGCTCGGGCGGAATCACCAGTGTGTCGTCGGACTCGAAGTGCCACGGCGCCCGCTCGTCGTCGTTCTCCCCGAGGAGTGCGCCCACCGCCGGGAGGTCTTCGGAGAGCATGGAGGGCTCGAAGATCTCCTCCTGGGCCTCCCAGTCCGTCTCCTCCTCGCGCCAGGTCGGCGGAGCGACCGACTGTTCGTCGCCCGTGCTGCGGTCGAGGATCGCCGGCACCTGGCCCGTCGGTGCGTCGTTCCAGTGCGGCAGGTCGGGGTGTTCCTCGACCACCGGTCCGGTGGCGTCACGGACGCTGTCGCCGGCGGGCTCGGCGCCGATGATGCGCACCCGGCCCGAGTGATAGCTCGGCGGGTCCTCGTCCGACCCTGCGCTCTGCTCGCCTTCGGGGTCCCCCAACCCGGGGAGGAAGGACTGGAGTTCCTGGTCGTCGTTGGTGTCGTCGGGCATGATCAGACCTGCAGCAGCTCTTGTTCTTTGTTGGCGAGCAACTGGTCGATGACCGCCACCTGCTCCTGAGTGATCTTCTCGAGCTCCTTCTCGACCCGCTCGAGCTCATCGGTCGAGAGGTCGCCGTCCTTTTGCATCGCCTCGAGATCATGTCGGCCGGCACGGCGCAGGTTGCGGATGGCCACCCGGCCCTCCTCCGCCTTGTGCCGTACGACCTTGACCATCTCCTTGCGGCGCTCCTCGGTGAGGGGCGGGAAGGCGAGCCGGATGACGGTACCGTCGTTGGCCGGGTTGATCCCGAGATCGGACGTCATGATCGCCTTCTCGATGGCCCCGAGCGACCCCTTGTCGTAAGGCGAGACCACCAGCAACATGGCGTCGGGAACGCTGAAGCCGGCCAGCTGCCTGAGCGGGGTGGGCGTGCCGTAGTAGTCGACCATCAGCGACTCGACCAGCGCGGACGAGGCCCGGCCGGTGCGGACGTTGCTCATGTCGTGGCGCACGTGATCGATGGCTTTGACCATCTTCTCCTTCGTGTCGTCCCTGACCAGGCCTGCGAGGTCCTCGTCCATCAATGGACCAGCGTACCGATCTGTTCGCCGCTGAGCGCACGAGGGATGTTCCCCGGGATCATGAGGTCGAAGACGCGGATCGGCAGATTGTTGTCCTTGCAGAAGGTGATCGCCGTGAGATCCATCACCCTGAGATCCTTGCTGATCACGTCCATGAAGGAGATCTCCTCGTAGCGGGTGGCCGTCGGGTCCAGTTTGGGATCGGCGCTGTAGACCCCGTCGACACCCGAATGGGTGCCCTTGCAGACGAGTTCGGCCCCGATCTCGGCCGCCCTGAGGGCGGCCGGCGTGTCGGTCGTGAAGAACGGGTTCCCCATGCCGGCGGCGAAGATGACGATCCGACCCTTCTCCAGATGGCGGATGGCCCGCCGCCGGATGTAGGGCTCGGCCACCTCCTGCATGTTCAGTGCGCTGAGGACCCGGGTGGGCTGGTCATGGTGTTCGAGCGCGTCCTGGAGGGCCAACGCGTTGATCACCGTGCCGAGCATGCCCATGGTGTCCGAGGTGGCCCGTTCCATGCCCCCGCTCTCGCCCGTGGTACCCCGCCAGATGTTGCCTCCACCCACGACGACAGCGAGCTCGAGCCCGCCACCGTCCATGGCGCGGGCCATCTCATGGGCCATGCGCTCGACGGTGGCGGCATCAATGGTCTCGTCCGATGCCGCGGAGGCCAGGGCCTCCCCCGACATCTTGAGGACAATCCGGCGCGGTTCTCCCACGGTATGTGTGGTCAGGCGCCGATCACGACCTGCGCGAACGCCACGACGCTGGCAGAACCGAGCAGGGCGGCGATGGTCTGCTTCTCGTCCCGGGCATAGGCCTGGTCGAGCAGCACACGCTCCTTGAACCAACCGTTCATCCGGCCGTCGACGATCTTGTCGAGGGCCGCCTCGGGCTTGCCCTCGTTGCGGGAGATCTCGAGCACGGTGGCTCGCTCGGCGTCGATGTCGGCCTGGGGAACTTCCTCGCGGCTGAGGTAGGTCGGCTTGGCGAACGCGATGTGCACGGCGATGTCGTGGGCCAGCTCCTCGGAGCCACCCTCGAGCACGATGGCGACCGCGTTGACGCCCCGCCCGGCTTGCTGGTGCAGGTAGGTGTCGACGACCTGACCCGATCCGGCCACGAGTCGGCGGACCCGGCCCACCGAGATGTTCTCCTTGAGGGTGGTGCGCAGGCGCTCGATCTCGGCGTCCAGCTCGCTCACGGCCTCCTCGCCCTTCGAGGCCACCAGGGCGGCCAGCTCGTCGGCCAGGGCCACGAACTCGTCGGACTTGGCCACGAAGTCGGTCTCGCAGCGCAGTTCGACCACGGCAGCGGCGTCACCGGAACGCACCGCCGCCACGGCACCCTCCGACGCTTCGCGGTCGGACCGCTTGGCTGCGCCGGCCAGACCCTTGAGCCGCAGGATTTGTGCCGCTTCCCCCAAGTCGCCGTTGGCCTCCTCGAGGGCATTCTTGCAGTCGAGCATCCCGGCGCCCGTCATCTGTCGCAGCGTCGCCACGTCCTTGGCGGTGTAGTTCGGCATGGTTCAGGCGACCTCGACGGGTTCGGCTGCGGGGGCAGGTGGCGCGGCAGGCGTGGCCGCTGCCGGAGCGGCGGCCGCAGGAGCAGCTGGAGCGGCGGCGACCGGCTCGGGGGCCGGGCGAGCCGGTGCCCGGCGGGGCCGGGGTGACGGCGAGGATCCGCCGTCTTCCTGGGGGGCGGGCGCCGACTTGCGCCGGTGCTCGGCGATGAAGCGTCCTTCGACCACGGCGTCGGCGAGGACCCGGCACATGAGGGAGCCCGAGCGGATGGCGTCGTCGTTGCCCGGAATGACGTAGTCGATGATGTCGGGGTCACAGTTGGTGTCGACCACGGCCACGACGGGGAGGCCGAGCTTGCGGGCCTCGGTGACGGCGATGTGCTCCTTCTTCGTGTCGATGACGAAGACGGCGTTGGGCAGGCGCTCGAGGTCGGCGATACCGCCGAGGTTGCGGCTGAGCTTCTCCAGCTCCCGGGTGTGCTGGAGCGCTTCCCGCTTGGGCATGCCTTCGAAGTCGCCCGCGGCCTCCATGGTCCGGAGCTCCTGCATGCGCTTGACCCGGCCCGACACGGTGGAGAAGTTGGTCAGCATGCCGCCCAGCCAGCGCTGGTTCACGTAGGGCATGCCACAGGCTTCGGCGTACTCGGCCACCGGGCCCTGGGTCTGCTTCTTGGTGCCGACGAACAGGACGGTGCCACCGTCGGCCACCAGTTCACGCACGAAGGTGTAGGCGGACTCGATGCCGGTGAGGGTCTTGCGCAGGTCGATGAGGTAGATCCCGTTGCGCTCGCCCAGAATGAAGCGCTTCATCTTCGGGTTCCACCGTCGCGTCTGATGGCCGAAATGGACTCCGGCTTCCAGAAGCTGTCGCATGGAAACGACGGCCATGATTAATTTCCTCCAGTCGGTTGCTCCCCTGGCGCAGCGCCGGCTCGGGCCGGCGACCGTGGGACGCGTCAGGTGATGTTGGTCGGTGGTGCCACCCACCGGGCGGCGGGCCGGACCAGGTTAGCCGCTCGGGTGTCCTTACGCCCTCGGGTGGGTCCCCTCGTACACGCTACGCAGGCGTTCCTTGCTCACATGGGTGTACAGCTGGGTCGTGGCCAGGCTCGAGTGGCCCAGCAACTCTTGGACCACCCGCAGGTCGGCCCCGCCGTCGAGGAGGTGGGTGGCGTAGGTGTGACGCAGGGCGTGGGGGTGGGTCGGGGCGCTGGCCCGGCGATCCAGGATGCGCCGCACGTCCCGGGGGCCGAGGCGGGCTCCGCGCTGGTTCACGAAGGCCGGCTCCACCGGTCCGGCCAGCTCGTCGCGCCCATGCTCGAGCCACTCCTGCAGGGCGTCGACCGCGGTGTCGTGGATGGGGACCCGGCGTTGCTTGGATCCCTTCCCGAGCACGGTCACGGTCCGCTGGCGCAGGTCGATGTCGCCCCGGTCCAGCCCGCAGAGCTCCGAGACACGGAGCCCGGCCGCATAGAGCAGCTCGAGGACGGCCAGGTCACGCCGGTCCAGTGGCGTCTCGGCCGGGGCGTCGAGCAGCGAGGACACCTCGCCGCCCGAGAGCACCCGGGGGAGGCGGCCCCCGCCCGAGGGCGCCCGCAGGGAGCGGGCCGGGTCGGCATCGAGGCGACCCTGCCGGAATTGCCAGGAGAAGTAGGAGCGCAGCGCAGCCGCCTTGCGGGCAATCGTGGCCCGGGCCAGCCGGCGCGTCCCGAGGGAAGCGAGATAGCGCCGCAGGTGCATGCGCTCGACGCCGGCGGGCCCGTCGACGTCGAGCCGGGACATGAACTCGGCGAAGGCCTCGATGTCGCTGACATACGCCTTGCGCGTGGCGGCGGCCCGCCCGCCCAGCCAGGCCTCGAAGCCCGCGACGTCCCAGTCCAGCGCCATGGAGCCACCGTACTGCCCCCATGCCGATCACCCCGGGCACTAACGTCCTCTGAGAACCGACGGGGGGTCCGCTGGGTTCGCAACTGCAGTTTTGGGGAAATGGAGGACTCGATGGCTTCGCGATTTGATCGACGCTCACTGATCGTCGGGGGTGCCGCCACGGCGGCCGGCCTGGCCGGCGCTTCGGCCATGGACTGGGACGAGCTGGTCGGCGCGACCACGAACGGACCGGGTCGCAACGGCGTCAGCACCAAGCCGCCGAAGAAGGGCGGCTCGCTCGTCTTCGGTGTCGACGCCGAGGAGTCGGGCTTCGACCCGACCCAGGCCCGCTTCGACGAGGTCGGGGTCATGTACGCCCGGACGGTCTTCGATCCCCTGACCATCGTCCTGGCCAATGGCGACTGGGCCCCCTACCTGGCCCAGTCCGTCGTCCCGAACGCCTCGTACACGACCTGGACGGTCACGCTGCGCTCCGGGGTCGTCTTCCACGACGGCACCCCCTGCAACGGGGCCGCCCTGGCCACGAACTTCCAGGCCCAGGCCAAGTCCTTCCTGACCGGGCTCGTCCTCAAGCCGACCCTGGTGTCCATCACCCAGACCGGCCCGCTGACCGTCGCCATCACCTTCTCCAAGCCCTGGGTCCCCTTCCCCTACTACCTGGCCGGCGGCATCGGCGGGCAGATCGCCTACGTCGCGGCCCCGTCCATGCTGGCCAACCCGAACGGGACCTCCCACCCGGTGGGCACGGGGCCCTTCGTGTTCAAGGAGTGGATCCCGAACGACCACTTCACGGCCACCGCCAACCCCCACTACTGGCGCAAGGGCATGCCCTACCTGTCCTCGATCACCTACAAGCCGATCCCCGACGAGTCGGCCCGGGCCGAGGCCCTCAAGTCCGGCACCATCGACCTGATGATCACCGACACGCCCCAGATCATCGAGCAGTTCCGGGGCAACAAGAGCTACTCCTACGTCGACGACTCCCAGAAGGTGGCCGGCGAGCCGGACATGAACTGCGTGCAGCTCAACACCTCCAAGGCGCCGTTCAACAACGCCACCGTGCGCCGGGCCGCCGCCATGGCGATCAACCGCACGCAGTACGCCAAGGTCATCGATGCCGGGGTGCTGCAGCCGAGCAACGGCCTCTTCGTCAAGGGCTCGCCGTACTACTCGACGACCCCCTACCCGGCCTACAACCCGACCGAGGCGGCGAAGCTGGTCAAGACGGCCGAGAAGCAGCTGGGCGGGCCCGTCAGCTTCACGTTCGGCACCACCAACTCCCCGGCCGCCATCCGGTCCCAGGAGTACATCCAGCAGGCGTGGCAGCAGGTGGGCTTCAAGGTCAAGCCGACCATCGTGCAGCAGAACGACACCATCAACAACGCCCTGGCCGGCACGTACCAGGCTCTGGCCTGGCGCCAGTTCGGTGCCGTCAACCCCGACCTGAACTACATCTTCTGGAGCACGACCACCGTGAGCTCGGGGGCGATCTCGATCAACATGGCCCGCAACGCCGACCCCCAGATCGAGACCGCCCTGCTGGCCGGCCGCGCCGCCACGGAGCAGTCCGTGCGCACCACCGCCTACAAGACGGTGAACAAGCGCCTGGCCGTCGACCTGCCCTACCTGTGGACCGACCGGGCCGTCTGGGCCGTCATAGGCGACCCCAACGTGCAGAACTTCAACAACCCCTCTGCTCCCAACGGTCAGAATGCATTCGGACTGATCGGAGGATCCATCTGGCCGACCCAGATCTGGATCAGCTAGTGGGAGGCACGTGAGCGGACGAATCCTGGTCGTCGAGGACGACGAGCGGATCCGCTCGTCCATGCGGCTCGCCCTCGAAGGCGAGGGCTACGAGGTCAAGGACGCGGCAAGCGGCGAGGAGGGCCTGGACCTCTTCGCGGAGGCACCGACCGACGTCGCCCTGATCGACCTGATGCTGCCCGGCATGGACGGATTCGAGTGCTGCCGGGCCCTCCGGCGCCACAGCGCCGTGCCCATCATCATCGTGACGGCCCGGGCCGACACCCACGACGTGGTGGCCGGGCTCGAGGCCGGCGCCGACGACTACGTGACCAAGCCCTTCGTGGCCAAGGAGCTGGCGGCCCGGATCCGCGCCCTGCTCCGGCGGGCCAGGCCGGCCGAAGAGGAGCCCGGTGCCCTGACCTTCGGCGACCTCCAGCTCCTCCCCGAGCAGGGGGTGCTGCGCCACCTCAACGGCGACGAGGTGCACTGCACGCGGACCGAGTTCCGGCTGTTGTGCGAGCTGGCGGTCAGCCCCAACAAAGTGCTCAGCCGTGAGCAGCTGCTCGATCGGGTGTGGGGCTACGACTACTTCGGCGACGGCCGGCTGGTCGACGTCCACATCCGTCGCCTGCGCACCAAGGTCGAGGCCGACCCGGCGGTGCCGCAGCACATCCTCACGGTGAGGGGCATGGGCTACAAGCTGGTGCCCTGACGTGCGACTGGGCATCGGGGCCCGGATCACGTTGGTCTTCGGGCTCGGCGCCCTCCTGCTCTCCATCCTCATGGGCGGGCTCTCGTATTTCACCACCCGGCACTTCCTCCTGGCGGGCCGGGAGTCGGCGGCCCAACACCAGGCGTTCGCCAACGCCGCGCTGGCCCGCAACTCGCTCGCCTCGGCGACCAGCAGCCAGGCGCCGACGGGCAGCAGTCAGTACTCCAACCTGCTGGCCAACATCGACGCCGGCTCCGACGCCCACTCGGTGCTCTTCCACGATTCGAAGTACTACGTCTCCTCGCTGTCGGTCAGCGCGGCCTCCATCCCGGCCGAGCTCCGCCGCAAGGTGACCTCGGGCACGGCGGCGACCCAGACCTACCGGACGGCGGACGGCACCGCCGAGATCGCGGTCGGCGTGCCCATCCCGGCGGTCGGGTCGGCCTACTTCGAGGTGTTCGATCTCTCCGACCTCGACCACACGCTGCGCGTGCTCGGGCTGACCCTCTTCGTGGTCGGGATCATCACCACCCTCCTCGGCGCGGGGCTCGGGCGCTTCGCCAGCAGCCGGCTCCTGCGCCCGCTGGCCGACGTCTCGCTGGCGGCCGGCCTCATCGCGGGCGGCGACCTCGACACCCGGCTCGACCCCGACGCGGCCGACCCCGACCTCACGGGTCTCACCAATTCGTTCAATGCCATGGTGGACCAACTCCAGGTCCGCATCGAGCGGGAAGCCCGCTTCAACTCCGACGTGAGCCACGAGCTGCGCTCGCCGCTCACCACCCTGGCCGCCTCCCTCGAGGTGCTCGAGGCCGAACAGGACGACCTGCCGCCGCGCTCGCGACGGGCGCTGCAGCTCCTCGGCGACGACCTGCGCCGGTTCCAACGCATGGTGGGCGACCTGCTCGAGATGTCACGGGCCGACGCCGGGTCGAGCGACGTCTTCCTCGAGGAGGTCGACGTCGCCGAACTGGTCCAGCGCTCCGTCGAGGCCGGGACACGCAGCATGGACGGTGCGGCGCCCGTGCCCTCGGTGCGCATCGATCCGGCCGTGCGCGGTCGCCACGTCGGCGTCGACAAGCGCCGATTCGAACGCGTCATAGTGAACCTGATGGACAACGCGGCGAACTACGGCGGGGGCGCCCGGGAGATCGCCGTCGGCCCGCTGGGACCCGAGCGGGTGGTCGTCACGGTCGACGACGCCGGCCCTGG
Organism: uncultured Acidimicrobiaceae bacterium; assembly: GCA_963754445.1. Taxonomy (GTDB): domain Bacteria; phylum Actinomycetota; class Acidimicrobiia; order Acidimicrobiales; family RAAP-2; genus Bog-473. Next base: position 1,774,918 of record CAVWFT010000001.1, read on the forward strand.
CATCGAGCCGTCGGAGCGGACGAAGATCTTCGACCGCTTCTACCGCGGGTCGGCTTCGGGCCGGCGCGGCGCCGGAACGGGCAGTGGCCTCGGGCTGGCTCTCGTGTCCGAGCACATGCGGATGATGCACGGCGCGGTGGGCGTGGAGACATCCCCGCAAGGTGGCGCCCGCTTCGTGCTCACCCTGCCCGTGCTCGAGCCGGAGCACGAAGAGGAGGACGCCGCCGGCGCCGGCGGCAGGGGCGGGGGTGGGGACGCGTGAGGGGTCGGGCCGCTCTCGTCGCGGCGATCGTGGCGCTGTGCGTCGGGCTCAGCGGCTGTGCCATCCCGACCCAGAGCTCGCCCCAGGCGATCCCCCCGTCCAAGGTGCCCTCCGACCTGTTGAACCCCCACCTGCCGACCACCACGACGACGCAGCTGAATCCGGCTTCGTACGTGCAGGTCAAGGTGTTCCTCCTCGACACCAACAACCAGTTCCAACCGGAAAGCCGTTTCGTCCAGACGCCGGCACCTCTCAAGGCGGTGCTCGGCATCCTCATGGAGGGACCGCTCGCCTCCGAGACGGCCGAGGGCGTGACGACCGCGTTGCCCCACGACGTGGCGGTGCTCTCGGTCACGTCCCAGAGCAACAACGTCGTCACCGTGAACATGAACAGTGCGTTCGGCCAGATCTCCGACAACCCCGAGCTGGCGGTCGGACAGATCGTGGCCACCGTGGTGGGACAGCTCGGGCTCGCGGCGGGCGTGTTCTTCGAGATCAACGGGCAGCATACCCAGGTGCCGATCGCCAACGGCTCCGAGGTGGCCGGTCCCGTCTACCTGAACCAGGTCATACCCGCCGCGGCCTAGCGGTGTCTCTGGTCGACCGGCTCCACGCCGGGCCGCACCCTCCCGCGACACGTCGCCGCGGAACCTGGCCACGGTACGCTTTGCGGATTCGGCCCCTCCGGTACTCCATCAACGTCACGTTGGACGGGTGTTGCGATCATCGTGCCTTCCCCGCCGACGAGGACATCCATCGTCACGCAGTCGAGAACCTCGACCAGGCCGACGCCCTTCTCTTCGGCCGGGTCACCTACGAGATGATGGAATCGGCCTGGCGCCCGGCGGCGTCGGCGGGCGCCAGACCCGAGTGGATGGAACCGTTCGCCCGGACGATCGATGCGGCACAGAAGTACGTCGTGTCGAGCACCCTCGAGCAGGTCGATTGGAACGCCCACCTCGTCGAGGGGGACCTGGGTGAGGCCGTACGCCGACTCAAGAGCCAGCCGGGCCGGGGCATCCTCGTCGGTGGCATGCGGCTCCCCCGGGCGCTGACGGAGCTGGGGCTGATCGACGAGTACGAGTTCGTGGTCCATCCGCGGCTGGCCGGCCACGGGCCGACCCTGCTCGCGGGGCTTCCGGCGCCTGTCGACCTGCAGCTCGTCAGCCGCCTGGAGCTCGGTTCAGGCGCGGTGGCGATGCGCTACGAGCTCGCTCGGTAGCCGGCCTCAGCCGGCATTCTCGACGTCGCCGCGCCACGGGACACGGGGGGCACCCGACCACAGGTGCTCGAGGTCGTAGTAGTCCCGGGTCTCCTGGAGGAACACGTGGACGATGAAGTCGCCGTAGTCCATCAGCACCCAGGTCAGGTCCTGCTGGCCCTCGATGCGCACCGGGGCGAACCCGTGCACGTCCTTGACGACCTTCTCGATCTCCTCCACCAGGGTCCGGACGTGGCGGGTGTTGGGCGCGCTCGTGATGACGAACGCGTCGACGACGCCGAAGAGATCACCCATGGCCAGCACCACCGTGTCGTGGCCGAGCTTGTCGTCCGCGGCCTCAGCGGCAGTCGTCGCGGCCGACGGCAGCGCGACGTGCACGTCGAGCTCAGGGCTCAATGGAGCACGTCCAAGATCCCCACGGTCAGCCCGAACGCGGCGGCGAGGACGGAACACCCGGCCACGGCCCAACGCCGCCTCGTTCGGCGGGCCACCTTCAGCTCGGCCCGGCGTTCGGCTCGCCGCTGCGCCGCCACCGGGGAGGTGGCAACCGCGGACGCGCTCACCACGGGTCCCATCGGCAACTCCGTCACCCTGGCCGGCAAGGCGCTCATCTGCCCACAGCGTACAGATCCCTACGGCCGATGCAACGTCTTACGGCCTCGGGCACCAGTTCGTCGACCGGGCGCCCCTGGGCCAGGAGGGCCCGGACCTCCGAGCTCGAGACGTCCACCGCCGGCCCGTCGACCCGAACCACCCTCCAGCCAGGGGGAACGTCGGGATCCGGACTCGTGGGACGGGAGACGACGGCCAAGGTGACCAGACGTTTGAGGTCCTCGGGACGGTGCCAGGTCTCGAGCTCGGGCACCAGGTCGGCCCCGACCACCAGGTAGAGGTCGACCGGGTCCGGACCGGCAGCGGCCAGGACCTGCTCGGCCGTGTCGATCGAATAGCTGGCCCCACCCCGTTCGATCTCGAGCCGGCTGGCCTCGGCCCCCGGGATCTCGGTGGCCAGGGCCTCGGTGAGCGCGAAACGGTCCTCGGCGTCGGACACGATGCGCCGGCCACTCTTCTGCCAGGGGTCGTTGGCCACCACGAGCAGGAGCCGGCTGAGGGCGAGCGCGTCGGCCACGGCCCGGCCCGCCGCCACATGACCGACGTGGGGCGGGTCGAAGGTACCGCCGAGAATGCCGATGCGCTCAGGTGCCGGCAAGTTCCGCCACGACGGGAGCGAGCGCCTCGAACTCCGCCTCGTGCACGACGAGGTAGCTGAAGCCGAGCTCCTCACGCCGACGGCGCAAGGTCTCGACGATCTCCGAGGTCGTGCCGATCAGCGCCAAGGGCGCGGCGCGGCAATTGGTCGGCGCTGAGATCGAACAGGGGAGCCATGGCGGCGAAGACCTCGTCGGCGTTGGGGACGACCTGGACGGCGACGGTCCAACACTGGAACTCGAGCTCCGCGGCACGCGGGCCGGCGGCGTCGCGCGCCCACTGCACGCGCTCGGTGTACTTCTCGACCACGGACTCGGCAGCCACCTCGGGACCGATGTGGCCGGCGGCCAGGCTCGGCACGATGCTGACGACCTGCGCATGCTGTCCGGCCAGCGTGAGGATGCGCTTGCTGCCGCCTCCGATGACGATCGGCGGGCCGCCCGGCGTGAGCGGCGTCGGCGTGCCGCTCGCTTCGCGGACCTGGTAGTGCTGGCCCGAGAACGTCGCGCTGCCGTCGCGCCACATGGCACGGATGATCTCGAGGCTCTCCGCGAGGCGGGCGATGCGCACGGAAGGCTTGTCCATGGAGATGCCGGACTGTTCGTAGTCGGTCGTCATCCATCCGGCGCCGAGGCCGAACTCGAAGCGGCCGCCGCTGAGGATGTCGAGTGTCGCCGCCTCCTTGGCCAGGACGACGGGGTGACGGAAGTCGTTGTCGAGGACGAGCGTGCCCACTCGCAAGGTGGTGGTGGCCTCGGCCGCCACCGCGCAGGCGAGCATGGGCGACCACTGGTCGTCGAGATGGTCGGGGACGTAGAGCGTCGAGTAGCCCAGGTCCTCGGTCTTGCGGGCCAGGTCACGCCACGCAGCGCCCGATGCAGCCTGCGAAGCCTGGAGGGCGAAGCGGAAGGCGGCCACGGCGGGCGATCCTACGGCGTTAACCTGGTGCGGTGACGAGCCAGCCTCCCTCCTCCCCCTGGAGCGCCGCGTCCTGGCGGAAGTTCCCGGCGGCCCAGCAGCCCGACTGGCCCGACGCGGATGCCCTCAAGAAGGCCGAAGCCACGCTCTCGACGCTGCCGCCCCTCGTCTTCGCCGGTGAAGCGCGCTATCTGATGCGCCAACTGGGACAGGTGGCGGACGGCGGGGCCTTCCTGCTCCAGGCCGGCGACTGCGCCGAGTCCTTCGCGGAGCACACGGCGGACTCCATCCGCGACAAGCTCAAGATCATCCTGCAGATGGCGGTCGCGCTGACCTACGCCGCCGGCGTCCCCGTGGTCAAGGTGGGCCGCATCGCCGGTCAGTTCGCCAAGCCCCGTTCGGCCGACACGGAGCGGCTGGGTGACACCGAACTGCCCTCCTTCCGGGGCCACATGGTCAACGACGAGGCCTTCGAGCCCGATGCCCGCATGCCCGATCCGCAACGACTGGTCGCGGCCTACCAGCAATCGGCATCGACCCTGAACCTGCTGCGCGCCTTCACCAAGGGTGGCTTCGCCGACCTGTCGCAGGTGCACCAGTGGAACCAGGAGTTCGTCGCGACCTCGAGCGAGGGATTGCGCTACGAGCGCATCGCCTCGGAGATCGACCGGGCCCTTCGCTTCATGGCCGCCTGCGGCATCGACCTGGGGGGCGAGGAAGGATTGCACCAGGTCGACTTCTTCACCAGCCACGAGGCGCTCGTCCTTCCCTACGAAGAGTGCCTGACCCGCATGGACTCGCTCACCGGTGACTGGTACGACTGCTCTGCCCACATGGTGTGGGTCGGCGACCGCACCCGCCAACTCGACGGCGCACACGTGGAGTTCGCCTCGGGCATCAACAACCCCATCGGCTGCAAGGTCGGGCCGAGCACCACGCCGGCCGACGTCGTGGCGCTGTGCGAGCGGTTGAACCCGGACCGCATACCCGGTCGCCTCACCCTCATCACGCGCTTCGGCGCCGAGAGGGTGCGCGAGCTGCTGCCGGCGGTCCTCCGCGCCGTCGAACGCGAAGGCCACGTCGTGGTGTGGGCCTGTGACCCGATGCACGGCAACACGTTCGCCAGCGAAGGCGGTCGCAAGACGCGGCGTTTCGACGACATCCTCGCCGAGGTCAAGGCCTTCTTCGACGTCCACCGGGACGAGGGCACCTGGCCGGGTGGAGTCCACATCGAGCTGACGGGCGACAACGTCACCGAATGCCTCGGTGGGGCCGAGGAGATACTCGAAGGCGACCTGGGCGCCCGGTACACCACGACCTGTGACCCGCGACTCAACGCACGCCAGGCGCTCGACCTGGCCTTCCGGGTCGCCGAGTTCCTGAGGAGCGAATGATCCGCCGCCTGACCACCGCCGTCCTCGTGGCGGCCCTCCCCCTGCTCGCCGTACTCACCACCGCGGTGGCGACGGGTGGCCAGCCCGCAGCGGCGGCGACCACACCGGTCCCGGCCTACTGGCTGGTGGCGTCGGACGGTGGCATCTTCAGCTTTGGCGGGGCCCACTTCTACGGGTCGACCGGTGGCATCAGCCTGAACAAGCCCATCGTGGGCATGGCCGGCACCCCCGACGGCGGGGGCTACTGGCTGGTGGCCTCGGACGGCGGCATCTTCAGCTACGGCGACGCCCAGTTCTACGGCTCGACCGGGAGCATCGCGCTCAACAAACCGGTGGTGGGCATGGCGGCCACCCCCGACGGCAAGGGCTACTGGCTGGTGGCCTCGGACGGCGGCATCTTCAGCTACGGCGACGCCCAGTTCTACGGCTCGACCGGGAGCATCGCGCTCAACAAACCGGTGGTGGGCATGGCGGCCACCCCCGACGGCAAGGGCTACTGGCTGGTGGCCTCGGACGGCGGCATCTTCAGCTACGGCGACGCCGTCTTCCACGGGTCCACGGGCTCGATCGTGCTCAACAAGCCCATCGTGGGCATGCTGCCCGGACCCAACGGCGGGGGCTACTTCCTCGTGGCGTCCGACGGAGGACTGTTCTCCTACGGCGACACCCAGTTCTACGGCTCTCTGGGCGGGCTGCCCATCAAGCACCCGATCGTCGCGGCGGCGGCCACTCCGAACGCCAACGGCTACTGGTTCACCGACGACACGGGACTGGTGTCGAATTTCGGCTCGGCCGACTACGACGGTTCCGCACCGAACCCGTTGAACAAACCGATCGTCGGGATGGCGGAGGCACCCGGCAACGGGGCGTTCGTCGGTGGCACCTATCCCTCGGGTGCCGTCGGCTACGACATCAGCAATTTCCAGTGCGACAACTACCCGACGGGCGACCACCAGATCGGCATCGTCGAGGTGGACGGGCTCTCGGACACGACGCCGGGCCAGTACCTCAACTCGTGCTTCCAGGCGGAGGCGGCGTGGGCCGGCGGCGGACTCAACCTCTACACGTACCTGAGCTACAGCACCTCACCCACCGGACCCTCCATCTGTGAGGGGGACACCTCGTGCAACGCCGGGTACCAGGCGGCCATCTACGCCTACAACGACGCCTCGGGTCAGGGGGCCGGCTCCACGGCCACCCCATGGTGGCTCGACGTGGAGACCGCCGACGCCAACTGGTCCGGGAACCTGAGCGAGAACGCACTGTTCGTCAAGGGCGCGCTCTACGCCCTGCACGACACCGAAGGAGTCTCCGACGTCGGCATCTACGCCAGCCCCGGGGTGTGGAACTCGATCGTCGGCAACTACCAGCCCAGCGTGCCGTACTGGATGGCCGACTGGACGGGGTCCGGTCCCGCGTCGTGTGCGGACTACCCGAACTGGGTCAACAACCACGGCGCCGAGCTGCCGGGCCCGCCCGAGATCGTCCAGTACGCCAGCGCCACCTACGACGAGGACTACGCCTGCTAGGACCTCAGGGTCCGGCTGCGCCTGCTCATGTCCTTCGGGGACTTCCTCCGTGCCCTCAGGCGACCGCAGATCCTGCGCACCTGCACCGAGTGCAGCTACAGCTGGAGGGTGGCCCGCTACTACACGAAACACCACGTCCTGTCGGGACCATCGACCTCCTCGGGTGGACCGAGGGGTTACGAGCAGTCCTCTCCGATGCCGCTCATGGCGACGGGCACCGACCAACAGAGGATCCGGAACCAGAGTGAAGAGTGGGTCGAGCACAAGGCGAAGCTCGGTACGTGTCCGCGCTGTGGTTCGACCCGACTGACACAACAGCGGCTCTGGTCGGAGTCGAAGGCGGACTTCGACGGCGACGACGACTGAGCGGGCGTTCGTCCGGAATGTGAGGCGACCGCCGCCGCCCGGCGGCTCAGGCCGTCTTGACGATGAGCACGGCGCAGTGGGCCGAGTGGGCGACGGAGTTGGGCACGCTGCCGATGTAACGGCGGGCCCCCCGCATGCCCTTGCTCCCGACCACGATGAGGTCCGCACCGACCTCGACCGCCGTGTCGAGGATGGCGTCGACCGGATCGGCGTGGACGGCATGGGCCTCCGCCTTCAGGTCGGAGGCGTACGTCGCGATGGCCTCGTCGCCGACGCCCTTGGCCGCCTCTTGCACCACGGCATGCCCGGCACCGCTGTCGACGAGGGCTGCTCCCGTGGCCTGGGCGATCCCCGACGTGCTCGTCTTGTACGCCGTCACGATGTGCAGCGCGGCGCCGAGCGCCCGAGCGATACCCGCGGCCGATTCGACCGCGGTGTTTGCCGTCTCCGACCCGTCGGTTCCGACGATCACAACCTTGTACATGGGCCCGTCCTTTTTGGGTCAGCGTAGCCAGCGCGCCGCGATCAGTTCAGCGCAGCGATGGCGGCATCCCAGAACTCGAGGAAGAGCGGCGCCGGCTCGGGAGACGTCATGGCCCGCTGGCTGAAGAGGAGGCCCGTCAGGCCGCGCGCCGGGTCGGTGCGCCAGGTGGTCCCCGTCCCTCCGTCCCACCCGTAACCCCAGGGCACCGGGAGCTCGCTCGGGGGCGCGCCGTCGGCGCCGCCATGCCGTATCCCCAGCCGGCACCCCCGAGGAAGAGGCGGCTGGCGTCGCGCTGCTCCTCGGTCAGGTGGTCCGTGGTCATCGCCTCGACTGACGGAGCCGAGAGCAGTCTCTTGCCGGCATGCACACCACCGGCACCGAGCATGGCCACGAAAGTCCAGAAGTCGTCGAGGGTGGAGACGAGCATGCCGGCCAGGTTCGACATGGGCGGCGGTGTGCTCCACCACCCGGTCGCCGGTTCGTCGAGCACCGAGAGCCCGCCCGTGTCCGGATCGGGTGCGTAGGCGGTCGTGAAGCGGTCCATCTTCTCGGACGGCACGCTGAACGACGTGTCGTGCATGCCGAGCGGTTCGAACAGGCGGGCCCGGAGGAGGTCCTCGAGGGGCGTGCCCGTCGCGCGCTCCAAGAGGACGCCGAGCACCTGCAGTCCGGTGTTGTAGCGCCACGCCGTCCCGGGCTGCTCCATCAGCGGCAGGCTGGCGAAGCGCGCCATCCACGCGTCCGAGGTCAGGGGCGAGAGTGGCCACGGGGGCCCGAGCGTCATGAGCCCGAGCCGAGCCTCTTCGGTCTGGATGGGATAGGTGTCCGGTGGCGCCATCACCAAACCGAATCCGAGCCGGAACGTCAACAGGTCCTCTACCGTGATGGGGCGTTCCGCCGGGACGGTGTCGTCGAGCGGGCTCTCGAGGCTGCGCAGGACCCGTCGCCCGGCCAACTCGGGGAGGTAGCCCTGGACCGGATCGTCGAGCGCGAGCACGCCGTCATCGACGAGCAGCATCGCCGCGGCCGCCCCGATCGGCTTGGTGAGCGAGGCGATGCGAAAGAGGGCGTCGCGTCGGAGAGGCCGAGGGTCGCCCAGCGCGGCGGCGCCGAGAACGACGACGTGCACCTCTGATCCCCGGGCGACGAGTGCGGCCAGGCCGGGCACGTCGCCACGCTCGATGAAGGCGGCCAGGCGGTCGCGGAGGCGGTCGATTCCTGCGGGGTCGAAGCCGTCCATCCGCGGGACCATAGCGGTAGGGTACGACGGTGGCCTCCATCGAGGACGTGATCGCCGGGATGGCGGTGCTCCCGGAGGTGACCGAGGGGGCGCGCCACGGTCATCGGACCTGGTTCGTCAGCGGGAAGGCTTTCGCCTGGGAACGCCCCTTCTCCAAAGCAGACCTGAAACGCTTCGGTGAGACCACTCCCCCTTCGGGACCGATCCTCGCCCTGGTGACGGCAGACCTCGAGGACAAGGAAGCCATCCTGGCCATGCAGACCAAGGGCTTCTTCACCATCCCGCACTTCGACGGGTACGCCGCCGTGCTGATCCAGCTGGACAAGGTGGCGAAGCGGCCACTGCGCGAGGCCATCGAGGACGCCTGGCTGGCCTGCGCACCCGAAGCCCTGGCCGCACAGCGCAGATCCGGCGCCTGACGACGCGCCGGCGCGCTCCTGACACGCTCAGGCCCGGGGCACTCCGCAGGCGTCGTTGAAACGCAGGAGCACCCAGCGGTCCTGTCCCGGAACCTGCTCCCACTCGGTCATGGAGGCGTGCACGATGCGCAACCAACCCCGGCGGGAGATCTCCGGGGTGATGCCGAGGAACGAGATCATCGTCGCCTCGATCACGCCGGCATGGACCGCCGCCACGACCAGCTCCCCAGGATGTGCGCGCACCACGTCGCGCACGGCGCCCGACGCACGCGCCACGAATTCGGTCCAGCTCTCCCCACCCGGAGCGATGGGGCGAGCCGGATCGCGGTCCCAGTCGGGCACGCCGAACGTGGCCACCACGTCGTCCCACGCCATGCCGTCCGCCTCGCCGGGGTGGAGCTCGCACAGATCGCAGCGCTGGCGGACGGGTCCCAGCGCGGTCGGCCCGGGACCGACGACCGGACGGAGCCGCTCGGCCGTCTCGATCGCTCGCGGCAGCACCGACGAGTACAGCGCTGTGGCCTGGCGCAGCTCCCCCGACTCGTAGAGGCGATCGGCCAGCTCGGCCACCTGACGACGACCCAGGTCGGTCAAGCCGGTACAGCCCACCGCGCCGCCGACCACGAGATTGCGATTGCACTCCGCCTCACCGTGCCGGATCAGGACGATGCGCGACGCACCCTCGGGAGGAGGTGCGATGCGCAGCACCCCCTCGTGGGCCCGCTCGGGGCTCACGCCAGGTTGCCGACGAAGTGTTCGAGCTGCCGCAAGGTGCGGCACTCCACCACGTCGTCGCAGTGGGCCGCGTACTCGCCCACGATGGAGTCGCCCGAACCCCAGTAGTCGCGCGGCTCCGGGTTGAGCCAGTAGACGTGGCGCGCCTTGGCCTGGAGATCCTCGATCACCCAGCTCTGCGCCGCGTGGTAGTTGTTGCGCGCGTCGCCGAGGAGGATGATGCTCGAGCGCGACGTCACCTGGTCGCCCCAGCGCCGATGGAACTCGGTCAGCGCGTGCCCGTAGTCGGAATGGCCGTCGACCCAGATGACGTCGGCCTCGGTGTTGATCCGGGCCACCGCCTCCGCCGGATCGACCACCCCCTCGAAGAAGCGTGTGACCTCGTCGATGCCGTCGACGAACACGAAGCTGCGTACCTTGGAGAACTGCGAGGAAATGGCGTAGACCAGATGCAAGGTGAAACGGGCGAAGCTGGCCACGGAGCCCGAGATGTCGGCGATGACGAAGATCTCCGGCTTGGCCGGCTTCGGATGCCGGTACCGCGGTTCGATCGGGACGCCGCCGGTCGAGAGCGACCGTCGCATCGTCGCCCTGAAGTCGAGCGGGCCCTTGCGACCGTGCCGGCGTTTCCGGGCCAGCCGGACGGCCAGCTTGCGCGAGAGCGGCTGGAGGACCCGGTGCAGGACCGCCAGTTCGTCTCGGGTGGCATGCATGACGTCGATGTCCTCGGGCAGCGGCTTGCGGACCGAACGGGCCAGGGCCTCCGCCCCCCGATCCTCGACCAGTCGGCGGCGGATCTCGGTCTCGACGGCCCGGCGGAACTTCTCGATCCTCGCCTTGAACTCGTCCTGGGCCAGCCGCTCCTCCAGATCGGTGAGGCCGCCCCCGACCGCGCCCGCCTGGGCCTGCTCCATCAGGCGCTCGAGGACGCCGTCGAGATCGAGGTTCCGCAGCGTGCGGTAGAGGTAGTACGTGCCGCCGACGGGTCGTCCGGGCTCCATGCCGGCATAGCGGTCGACCGCGTTGCGGGCTACCGCGTTCATCATCGCGGTGTCGGCCGAGATCAGCGACTTGAAGAGCAGCTCGGCCAGCTCCTCGGGCGTCATGCCCTCGCCCGATCCACCGCCCTTCCACGAACGGCCCTGACCGGGACCCTGACCCTCGCCCCTTCCCTCGTTCTGGTCCTCGGTGTCGCCCAGATCCGCCGCGTCCCCGTCGGTCGCGTCGCCGGGCCGGGTCCGCACGGCGAAATAGACCTCGAAGGCCGTCTCGAAGGCGCGCCAGTGCGAGGACGACTTCACCAGGGTCGCCGCCAGCGCGTACTTCAGCCCGTCCCGGTCCTCGAGGGGGATGTGCTTGACCGCCTCGGCCGCGTCGAGATGCTCGGTGAGCGAGACGGGCAGGCCGGAACGACGCAGTTCGGTGACGAAGCCGGAGAGGAGGTCGAGCACGTCAGCCGGCCGGAGACGACAGAAGCTCCTTGGCGGCCCGATCGATGTCGGCTTGGTACTTCAACAAGATGTGCAAGGTGTCCTTCGCCCCCGCGGCGTCGATCGTCTCCACCCCCAAGATGACCAGCGTGCGGGCCCAGTCGAGCGTCTCGGAGACCGAGGGGGCCTTGCGCAACTCGATGCTGCGCAAGGAGCGCACGATGCGTGCCACCTGATCGGCGAGCTCCTCGCTGATCCCGGGCACCCGGGAGCGGACGATGTCGCGCTCACGTTCGAGGTCGGGGTAGTCGACGTGCAGGTAGAGACAGCGGCGCTTCAACGCCTCGGAGAGCTCACGGGTGTTGTTCGAGGTGAGAAAGACCATGGGCAGCTGCGTGGCCTGGACCGTTCCGAGCTCGGGGATCGAGACCTGGTACTCCGAGAGGATCTCGAGCAGCAGGGCCTCGGTCTCGAGCTCCACCCGGTCCACCTCGTCGACGAGGAGGACGACCGGATCGGTCGCCCGGATCGCCTCGAGGAGCGGGCGGGCCAGGAGGAAGTCCTCGGAGAAGATGTCCTCCTCGAGCTCCTTCCACGACGGACCCTCCGTCTCGCTCTGACCGTGCTCCCCCGCCTGGATGCGCAGCAACTGCTTGCGGTAGTTCCACTCGTAGAGCGCCTTGGACTCGTCCAAACCCTCGTAGCACTGCAGGCGGATGAGGCGGGCGCCGGTCAGCTCCGCCACCGACTTGGCCAGCTGGGTCTTCCCCGTGCCGGCCGGACCCTCGACGAGCACCGGCTTGGCCAGGCGGTCGGCCAGGTAGACCACACCGCTGATCGACTCGTCGGCGAGGTAGCCGACGTCGCGCAGGCCACCGCGCACCGCGTCGAGCGACTCGAACCGGGGTGGCCCGCTGTCGGGCAACCCCAATGCCGCACTGGTGCTCATCGGCGCACCTGCCCGTCACCACGCACGACCCACTTCACCGTCGTCAATTCCCTCACTCCCATCGGTCCCCTCGCGTGCAGCTTCTGGGTCGAGATGCCCACCTCGGCGCCCAACCCCAGCTCCTCGCCGTCGACGAACCTCGTCGACGCGTTCACCAACACGGCCGCCGCGTCCACTTCCGCCACGAACCGATCTGCCGTCGCCACGTCCGCCGTCACGATGGCTTCGGAATGCCCCGAGCTGTAACGGGTGATGTGCGCGATGGCACCGGCCACGTCGTCCACCATCCCGACGGCCACCACCGGGGCCAAGAACTCCACCGCGAAGTCGTCCTCCGTGGCGGGCACCGCCTGGGGGAGGATGGCCAGCACCCGCGCGTCGCCTCTGATTTCGACTCCCGCCGCGCCGAGCGACTCGGCCAGGCGGGGCAACAGCGCCGCGGCCACGCCCTGGTGGACCAGGATCGTCTCGACCGCGTTGCAGACGCCGAAGCGGTGTGTCTTCGCGTTGACGGCAAGGTCGTGCGCCATGGACAGGTCGGCCGCGGCGTCGACGTAGAGGTGACAGTTGCCGTCGCCGTCGAGGACGTAGGGAACCCGAGCGTGCTCGATCAGCGAGGCGATGAGCGCCGGTCCGCCGCGTGGGATCAGGCAGTCGATCAGGCCCCGCAGCTGCATGAAGGCGACGGCCGTCTCGTGCGACGTGTCCTCGACCAGCGCGACGGCGTGCTCGGGCAGACCGGCTTTCACCGCGGCGCGCCGCAGCACGGCGACGATGGCCCGGTTCGAGTCGATGGCGGACGACGAGCCACGCAGGAACGCAGCGTTCCCCGCCTTGAGGCAGAGGGCAGCGGCATCGCTCGTCACGTTGGGGCGGTTCTCGTAGATCACGCCGACGACGCCGAGGGGCACCCGCACCCGGGAGACCCGCAGTCCGTTGGGACGAACCCAGCCCTCGGTGACCTCACCGACCGGGTCGGGCAGGGCCGCCACCTTGCGCAATCCCCCCGCCATGGCGTGCACCCTGGATTCGCTCAAGCGGAGCCGGTCCGTCGCCGCGTCGGCCATCCCGGCGGCGACGGCCCGCGCCACATCGCGCCCGTTGGCCTCCACCAGCGCGGGCCGCTCCTCGTCGAGGAGGTCGGCGGCCAGCGCGAGCGCGTCGTCGCGCACGGAACTCGAGGCACGGGCGACCAGCCGGGACGCCTCACGGACGCGCCACGCCAGCTGCTCCAATTCCGGCGAGGTCATCAGTTCAGGCTACTAAAACAAGGTCGTCCCGATGGACGACGACCTGGCTGCGCCGCCCCATCCAGTCCTCCGCCGACTGGGCGGGCACCCGGACCAGGCCCTTGGCGAAGACGGTGCCGTCGGGACCCGTGATCTCCACCGCGTCGGTGGCGCGGAAGGAACCGGCCACGCCGACGACCCCGGCGGCGAGGAGGGATCGGCCGCGCTCGACCAGCGCCGCCATCGCCCCCTCGTCGACCGCCAGCCGGCCCGAGGACCCGAGGGCGAAGGCGATCCACAGCTTGCGGGCCGAGAGGCGGCTCTTGCGGGCCCGAAAGACCGTGCCCGCCCCCGCTTCGCGCGCGAGCGCCGAGGCCAGCAGACCGGGTCGGGCGGCATCGCCGATCACCGTCTCCACCCCGGACCAGGTCGCGATCTTCGCCGCCGCCAGTTTCGAGGCCATGCCGCCGCTCCCCACGGCGCTGCCGGGGCCGCCGGCCAACTGCTCGAGCTGGTGGTCGATCTCGACCACCTCCTCGATCAGCGATGCCTCGGTGTCGTGGCGCGGGTCGGCGGTCAAGAGACCGGGTGCATCGGTGAGGAGGACGAGCAGATGGGCACCGACCAGGTGGGCCACGAGGGCGGCCAGGCGATCGTTGTCCCCGAAGCGGATCTCTTCGTCGGCCACGGCGTCGTTCTCGTTGACCACGGGAACGACGCCCAGATCGACCAGGTGGCGCAGCGTGCCCCGGGCGTGCAGGTACTGGGTCCGGTGGACGAAGTCGAGCGGGGCCAACAGCACCTGACCGGCCAGCAGGTCGAAGGGGTCGAATGCGTCCTGCCACAGGCGCATCAGCCGGTGCTGGCCCACTGCGGAGACCGCTTGCAGGACGGCGGGGTCCGAGGGGCGCTGTGCGCCGCGGTCGAGCGCAGACCAACCGGCCGCGATGGCACCGGAGGTCACGACGACGACCGTGTGGCCGTCGGACCGCGCCGAGGCGATCTCCGCGCCCAGACGCTGCACGGTCCTCGCGGTCACCGAGCTCGAGCCGACCTTGACGACGACGATCACCCGAGGTCGTCCTCCCAGGTGAAGGTCATCGTGCCCACCGTGACGTCGTCGCCCTCGCGCACACCGGCCCGGAGCAGCGCCCGGTCGACGCCGAGCCGGCGCAGCCGGCGCATGGCCTCCGTCTGGGCACCGCCGTCGTCCAGGTCCGAGAAGGCCACCGCACGCTCGGCGGCCCGACCGAGGACGAGCCAGCCACCCGCCGTGCGCTGCACCTCGACACCCTCGGGAACCGGTCGGTGCACGATCACCTCGCTCGAGGCCACCGCGTCCGCCTCCGCGCGCGCCTCGTGCACCAGCGCGGCCAGCCGCTGGGTCAGCGCATCGATGCCCGCCCGGGTTCCGGCGGAGATCACCACGTCGCACACGCCATCGTCGTCGTCGGCCACGTCCGCCTTGCTGCCGACGACGAGACGTGGACGCTCCAACAGCTCGGGTTGGTACGAGCCGAGCTCGGAGAGCAGCACGCGGAGCTGGTGGGCGGGCGGCTCGGCCATGAGCAGCGGCGCCCCGAGGTCCAGCAGCAGGACGAGCACGCGCGCCCGTTCGATGTGCCGCAGGAACTGGATACCCAATCCCTTGCCTCCGGCTGCTCCCTCGACCAGTCCGGGGATGTCGGCCATCACGAACTCGGTGCTGTCACGCCCGCTGCCCACGCGCACGACCCCGAGATGCGGCTCGAGGGTGGTGAAGGGATAGTCGGCGATCTTCGGCTTGGCGGCCGACACGGTCGAGATCAATGTGGACTTGCCGGCGTTGGGGAACCCGACCAGGGCGACGTCGGCCATGAGCTTGAGCTCCATGTCCAACCAGAACTCCTGGCCCTTCTCTCCTTGCTCGGCGAAGGCGGGGGCCCGCCGGCGGTTCGAGAGGAACCGCGCGTTGCCCCGGCCGCCCTGGCCGCCTTCGGCCACCATCGCACGCGAGCCGGCAGTGGCCAGGTCGCAGAGGACCTGGCCGTCGCGGTGACGGACCACCGTCCCGACGGGAACCGGGACCTCGATGTCCTTCCCCCGGGCGCCGTGGCGCTTGGATCCCGAGCCATGGGTCCCGTTGGTGGCCCGGCGGAAGGGATGGTCACGAAATCCGAGGAGCGACGACTCGTTCACCGTGGCCACCAGCCACACGTCACCCCCGTGGCCGCCGTCGCCGCCGTCGGGGCCACCCCGATCGACGTGCGCTTCACGACGCCAGGACACGGCTCCGGCACCGCCATCGCCGGCGCGCGCGTGCAGCTGGGCCTGATCGACGAATCCGGACATGGCGAAAAAGCCTAGGAGCCGACGAGCCGACGGGCGCGCTGGGCCACCTCGACCCGGGCCCGTATCGCGTCGAAGCGGGTGCAGCGACCGTCTTGGACGGCAAGTTCGCCGTGCACCCAGACGTCGGTCACCAGGTAGCCCGCGCCCGCCCACACCAGGTGTCCGAGCAGCTCGGCATCGTTCACGCTCGGGCTGAAGCGCGGGTCGTCGGTACGCAGCCGGATCACGTCCGCCTCGCGGCCCACCTCCAGGGAACCGACCGCGAGACCGAGGGCATCGGCGCCACCACGGGTGGCCAGGCGCAGGGCGGCCTTGGAGCTGACGACACCGGGATCGGCCGCGGTCGCCCGGGCCATGAGCGCGGCGAGGCGCATCTCGTCCCACAGGTGCAGGTCGTCGTTGGAGGCGGGTCCGTCGGTCCCGAGACCAACCCGCACGCCACGGGCCAGCAGCTCCCGCAGCGGGGCCACGCCCGAGCCGAGCTTGCCGTTCGATCCCGGGCAGTGGGCGACGGCCACGTCGTGCTCGGCCATGAGGTCCAGGTCCTCCGCGTCCAGCCACACGGCATGGGCCGCCAGGACGCGACCATCGAACACGTGCTCTCGGGCCAAGAGCTGAGGTGCGCTCACCCCGTAGCGCTCGCGGACGAGGTCGCATTCGCCCCGCGTCTCCGCCAGGTGGATCTGGACGAGCGCGTCCCGTTGCCGAGCTTCGGACGCGGTGGCGGCCAGACCCTCCGGGGGCACCGTGTAGGCGGCGTGCGGCCCGAAGCCGAAATGCAATCGCTCGTCCTTGCCCTCTCGCTCGTCGAAGAGCTGACAGGCTGCGTCGAGCAGCGTGGCCCAGGTGTCGCCCGATCCGGGAACGTCGAAGATCGCCGGGGTGTACATGGCCCGCAGCCCGGAGTCGAGCAGGGCGCGCGTCACGGGCTCGGGATGGCGGTACTGCTCGCAGGCCGTGGTCACCCCGTTGCAGAGCAACTCGGCCGCGCCGAGCAGCATCCCCCAGTAGACGTCGTCGTCGCGCATCCGGCCCTCACGGGGCCAGATGGACTCGGTGAGCCAGCGGTCCAGCGGCAAACCGTCTCCCGCGCTGCGCAACAACGTCATCGGTGAGTGGCCGTGGCAATTCACCAGGCCCGGCATGAGCACACCGTCGAACTGGCGCACGACGGTCCCCTTCGCCGCCGGTTCCTGCCAGGGGTCACCGACCCAGGTGATGCGGCCCTCCTCGAATTCGACGGCTCCCGGTGCCAGCACGGTGTCGGCCTGATCGACGGTGAAGACCGCGTCGGCCACCAGCCGCTCGGTCATGGCGTGCCGACGAAGAGACGGTCCGACAGCTCCGGCGAGACCACGATGGCCTGGCCTCCCTCGGCGACCACCTCGAGATTGCCCTCACCGTCACGGGCGCCGACCCGGGCCACGACGCCGGGGATGAAGCCGCCCTCGCCGAGCAGGGTGAGCGAGCCCAGGTTGAGCTCGACCTCTTCGCTGATCCGGAAGAGGCGTACCTGCTCTCCCTCGCCCACCTCGGCCAACGGGCGTGTCGGTGTCGACGGCGTCGCCGAGTGCGAACCGGGGATGGGATTGCCGTGGGGGCAGGTGGCCGGATCGCCGAGCAACGCCACCAGCCGAGCCTCGACGTCGTCGGAGATGACGTGCTCCCAACGCCCGGCCTCGCGGTGCACCTTGTGCCACTCCAACCCGATCACGTCGACGAGCAGGCGCTCGGCCAGCCGGTGCTTGCGCACCACCTTCTCGGCGAGGTTGCGGCCATCGGTGGTCAGTGACAGGCGCCGGCCGTCGCGCGTCACGTACCCGTCCTCGGTCAGGCGCTCCAGCATTTCGGACACCGACGGGGCGGACCGACCGAGCCGCTCGGCGATCCGGGCCTGGATCACCGGCACTCCCTCCTCGTCGAGGCTGAGGATGGTCTCGAGGTACTCCTCGACGGGCGGGTGGAATTCCTGCGGTTCAGTCATGGCAGTGGGCGGCGCTGGGTGGCACGTCGAGAGCCGGGTTCCGGTCGAAGAAGCCGTAGGGCAGGAGTGTGAAGCCCGTGTACTCCACCGGCATGACGGGCCAGTCCTCGGGGCGCGGGATGTGGGTGACGCCGAAGGAGTGCCACAGGACCACGTCGGTGTCGACGAGTTCCCGGTCCCGTGCCGTCCATTCGGGCAGCCCGGCACCGCCGGCGTGCTGGTTGGGGTAGTCGCCGGCGGCCCGGCGCTCCTCCTCGTCGAAGGGCGTCACCCAGAGGTTGTGGGTGGCGAAGGCCGCCCGTCTGCCCACGCTCGACTCCGGGTGGGCCAGCAAGGTGGGCGTCGACGCCGGCAACAGCTTGTAGGCGGTCGGCTGGCCCAGTGCATTGCGGGCGCCTCGGTTGGCGATCCGCCAGCTCCGGCTCCGGGAGGGATCGACATCGCGCTGCGCCAGTTGCTCGCGCTCGAGGAGCGTGGCCGTCGTCCCGAACACGTTGCCCCAGGGATTCTCCTCTGTCCCCGGAGGACCGGCACCCATGGCGTCCACCTCGAAGACCGAGTTGTCCGGGCCGTCCACTTCCATGTCGAGCCGTACGTTGAACATGTGCTGGTGGTAGGGCGCAGCCAGACCGGGGGCCACCATGCGGGCGTGCGGGCCGGCGTCGTCGCCCGCTACGGCCATCGTCGACATGATCCCGGTGAGCTTGACCTCGAGCTGCATGGAACCGTCGAGATAGAAGTACCAGTAGAAGCCGTACTCGTAATTGCCCACCGTGGCGATCGAACTCACGACGAGCCGGCGGGAGCGCCGGACCTCGGTCCGCTGCGACACCATGTCCTCGTGCTTCCAGAGGATCCCGTAGTCCTCTTCGTGCATGCAGATGGCGTTCTGACGCGTGTGCACCCGTCCGCGCTCGTCGGCCCAGACGTCGTCGAAGTAGCGGATCTCACCCAGGCAGTCGCAGCCGAGGGTCAAGGAGTTGGCCATGCGTCCGAGCCCCCACTCCCCCGCGTCGAAGGCGCTCTTCCAGGCGTGCATCGGGCTCGGATGGCCGTAGGGCACGACCATCTCGCTCACGGCGGCCCGGTAGACGACGGGGCGGATCCGCCCTCCGTCCTCGTAACCGACGCGCCAGATGACGAGCCCCTCGAGGGGGTCCATGCCGACACGCATCGACCACTTCTGCCAGCGCACGAGGTTCCCCTCGACCTCGAAGCTCGGTCCCTCCGGCTGGGTGATCTCGAGCGGTTTGAGGTCGGACCGCAAGGGTCCGTTGTCCTCGGGGTAGTAGCTGCCCGACTTGGGAGGGAAGGGCACGACCCCGAGGTCGACGACCTCGAGGACCTCGCCCCGGCCCATGTCCACGTAGGCCATGAGACCCTCGAGCGGGCGGGCGTAGCCGTTGTCCTCCTTCGACTCGCGCAGGAAGGCCAGGCAGCGCGAGATGCGCCGGTCGTCCTCGTGGGCCACCCCGAAGGTCCCGGCCGGCCAGGGGTCGATCTGCACCAGGCTGGTGTCCACGATGCCGCGGCGTTCGAGCGCGGCATTCCATTCCTCGTGGCCGTGCAGGGCGGCCAACACCATGATCGATTCCTCGATCTGCAAGGCGGGTCGCACCCCGTGGACGACCTCCCAGCGGTCCACCTCGCCGCGGGTGACCGAGACGATCGCCTCGGTCACATCCGCCTCGGGCCCCTCGATGAGCTGCATGCGTACACGGCGGTCGGGCGTGAAGGTCTCGCCCCGATCGGCGGCCCGGACCGCATCCTTCGGCGGCTCGCACAAACCGACGTAGGCGAAGCGCAGTCTCTCGGGATCGGATGCTCGGCCCGCCACGAGCTGGCAGGCGGCTGCGATCTCGTCGCCGGTCAGCGGGGAGAGCGGGTGGAGGCTGGTGGGGGCGGCCATCGCGGTCGATGTTACGTGGCGGGGGCGGGAAGACCCCCTCTACCATCACCTCATGGACGATGCGGCCGACCGGGCAGCGCACAGCGCAGGCGAATTGGCCCGTCGATTCGGGGTCGAACACCACGACGTCCTGGTGGTCCTGGGCAGTGGGTTGTCCGAGGCCGGTGAGGTCCTCAGCGGTGAGGACGACCCCCATCCGCTCGACACACTCCCCTTCTGGCCTGCCCATACGGCCAGCGGCCACCGCACGCTGGGGTGGTCCGTGGCCGTGGCCGGCCACCGGGTCCTCGTCCTCGGGGGCCGTTGCCACCTCTACGAGGGGCTCGACCCGGCCGAGGTGGTCCACCCGGTCCGGACGGGGATCGCCGCCGGCGCCCGCACGGTCATCCTGACCGCGGCGGTCGGAGGTATCCGCGAGGACCTGAGGACCGGAACCATCATGGCCGTGGAGGACCACCTCAACCTGACCGGGCGCAGCCCGCTAATCGGCCCGGACTGCATCGACATGGTGGATGCCTATGCGCCCGCCCTCGTTGCCCTGGCGCTCGCCACCCCCTCGCCGGCCGGTGAGGCGCTGGCGGCACGGCCCGGGGTCTATGCCCACGTGCCCGGACCGCAGTTCGAGACCCCGGCGGAGATCCGGGCCCTGCGCACGCTGGGCGCCGACGTGGTGGGCATGTCCATGGCGCTCGAGACCATCGCCGCACGCCAGGCCGGAGCCGACGTCCTCGGGCTCGCCCTGGTGACCAACGCTGCCGCCGCCGCCGGGACCGAGACGGCCATTGCCGGCATCCACGCCGTCGGCGCCGACGCGGCACCGACCGTGGCCGCCATCGTGCGCCACGTCGTAGGCTCACTGCCGTGAGCAATCCGGTTGCCCCTGTCGGCGTCGACCACGTCGCGATCAACGTGCCCGACGTGCCGGGTGCCATCGTCTTCTACACGGAGACGATGGGCCTGGTGCAGAACTTCACCCGTCCCGACTTCGGGTTCGCCGGAGCCTGGCTCGACACCGCCAGCGGCCAGCAGGTCCATCTCATCGAGTTGGGACCGCCGCCGAACGTCGGCCAGCACTTCGCACTGGTCTACGACGACATCGAGGCAGCGGTGGCCGAGTTGCGCGCTCGTGGCGTCGAGGTCACCGATCCGGTCGACGTCGGCGTGACCGGGCGCAAGCAAGCCTTCTGCAGCGACCCGTGGGGTAACGGCATCGAGATCCATTCGAGGCCCTGAATCACCGTTGCGCGTCCGCCACTTGGGAACGAGCGGGCGCGAGCGCCATGCTCGACCCGACCGGGCCGGTCAGATCACCGTGATCGAGGCGAACTGACCGGACGCCCGGAGCGCCTGGACGAACTGTTTCACGATGGGTCCGGGTCCGGCGAACGACCACTCGAAGGTGGCGGCCGAGTCGGGGTTCGACGGGTCCGATGGTCCGCCCTGGTCCGACTTGAAGTACTTGAAATACGGCCGGGCCACGTCCTGGGCGGCCGTCATTGCATGGGCATACGTCTGTCCCGGCCTGGTCGTGGCCGAGACGTACACCGGCAGGCTGGCCGGGAGATCCGACAGAGCGATGACCGACGGCGAGCCGACGGGGTCGAGCCACTGCAGTTGGTCGGAGTACTCGCTGACCGCTAGCGGGCCCGCTCCGAGAAAGTTCTGCGCGATCGAGCTCAAGGAGCCGGAGTCGTCGAGCCCGCGTACCTCGAGGAGCCGGCCGCTGGACGGATCGACGACGATGGTCGACTGCCCGCTTCCGGGCCCGGACGCGAAACCCACTCCGGTCCGGCCGTCGTGGGTCGTGATCGATCCGAGTGCCGTGACGCCCGGCAGGAGGGCGATGGCCTCGTAGAGGGACGCGTCGAACTGGGGACTGGCGCCCACGGTGGGTCCGATCAGGAGCATGGCCGCCCGTTGGAATCCCGCGTTCGGTGCCGCGTCGTCGGGCAGCAGTTGGTCCAAGGCGGGAATGCCCGTCGTCCCGGTCTCGAGCTCCTGAGCCAGCGTGGTCGGGTCGCCGGGAAGCGACGACACGTCGATCAATTGGCCGGCCCCGGTGATCGCATCGGGCGGCGTTGCCCCGTCTCCCTCCAGACACTGGCTGGCGGTCGGCGGATTGGGCGTGTCGAGCAGGTGGAGGCCCTCCCAGGCCGCCTGCTCGGCTGGTGAGGCGAACGAGGCCGCATGAGCGGTCAGGGCGGTACAGGTCTCTCCCGATGCCGTGGACCACTTCTGCACCGAAAGGCCGACGGTCGCCTCGGCGGCGCCGTCGTTCACGTCGGCCACGACGGACAAGGTGGCCTGCGTGTAAAGGGCCTGGTTCGACCCGAGGTGCGGTATCGGCTGGGCGGCGCTGCGATCAGCGACGAGGCGCAGCTGGTCACCAACCGACAGGTGCACGGGGAAGGGCTTGCGCACCGCCGTCGGAGCACCGTGTCGCGCCGCGGGCGCGCCGCCGGCGAGGAGCGCGACGAGGAAGGCCGTCACACCGGCCACCACCACGCAGGTGAGCGACACGGCCCGCCGCCGGGCGCGCGGCGTCCCCGGGGGAACTCGGCCTCGATGCGCTGCGTTGGCCGCCGCAGCCTCCTGGGCCATGACGGCGACCAGATGCTGCCGCGCCGGTTCGAGGTCGGGATCGGGATCGACCGTGTCGTCGATGTGGCGGCGGAGGAGTTCGAGTTCGTCGATCATCCGAGTGTCCCTTCGGTGTACGGCGTCGCGTGGCGAGCGCCACCTTCGTATTGCCCGTCCGGCCCGAGCAGTTCCCGCAGCCGACGTCGGCCGCGGGCGAGTCGCGACCGCACCGTGCCGATCGGCACCCCGAGGGCTCGGGCAATCTCGTCGTACGAGAGGTCGGCAGCGGCCGCCAAGAGCAGCACGTCCCGGTAACGATCGTCGAGCCGGTCCAGCGCCCGACGGACGCGATCTGCTTCGGCCGCGTTGTCCAGTGCTTCGCTGATGCTCTGCGCCGGGTCCAGATCGTGGTCGGGCGCACGTCCCATCGTCCCGAGACGAGCGAGACGGCGCGTTTCGGATCGGCGGTGCTGGCGCACGACATTGGTGGCGATGCCGAGCAACCAGGGCCGGGCACTCTCGTACGCCGGGTCGTAGCGGTGGCGCGCCCGGAAGGCAACGACGAAGGTCTCCGACACCAGGTCCTCGATGTCGCCCGGCCCGGCGCGAGAGGCGACATAGCGATGGACCGACCGGGCATGACGGTCGAAGAGAGTGGCGAACTCCTGGGGCTCGTGCCACGAGGTCGCCACGATGTCGGCGTCAGTGCGTGGTGACCCGTCGTCTCCCATCAGTACGTATTGTCCGCCGTCCTGTCTGCGGTTCCCGGGGTCACTGGCTCCCCACCGGCCGCCTGTGGAAACGTAGTACCAGCACGTCCCACACGGTGGAGGTCCGAGTGTGCCGGTAACCGCGGGAACGACGAGCGCGGCCTTCGCCGTTTCGTTGGTCGTCGGTGCCCTCGTGGTCTCGTCGTGTGGCTTCCTCGATGTCGTTCGCCGACCATCGCTCGCCTACAGGACGGCACACGTGTCCAAGCATCGATGGCTCCTCACGCTGGGGCTCTCCGCGACGACACTCCTCGTTTCGAGTCTCTGCCTCCTCCTGATCGCTCCCGCATCGGTGCTGCTGGGACTGGACGCGATCGCCTGCATGGTCGGTCTGGTCGGCGGAGCCTGGTACCTGGCGATCGTGCGACCTTGGGTGGCGGCACACATCCGCGGTGCCCGAGCCAAGGCACCAGGGGGTTAGTCGGTCCGGCGACGCACCCGCCCCGGTTCGACGGGACAGGACGTCGACGACACGCCGAGACGTCGCCGACCGGCCCAGAAAGCCAGCCCTACACTTTCTCGATGGCCGAGCAACGGGAAGCCACCCTCCCCCAACCCCCGGGACCCGGCGCCCATGCGGACACCCAGTCGCTCGTGCGGGCCCTCGCGCTCACGACGTTCCTGCTGTGGCTCGGGGCGAGCGCCATCCTCCCGCTGCTCCCCGAGTACCTGCGCCACAGGGGCGCGTCCGATGCGCTGGTCGGCGTGGTCATGGCGTCGTACTTCGCGGCTGCGCTGGCCTTCCAATACCCCGCCGGACGACTGGCCGACCGGGTGGGGCGGCGGCCGGTGCTCGTGGGGGGCCTGCTGATCTACGCCCTCGGGAGCTTCGGCTTTCTCGCTCCGGTCGCCCCCACCACCGACATCATCCTGCGCTCGCTCCAAGGTGCGGGTGCCGGTTCGGCCGAGGTCGCCGCGTTGGCCATGGTGGCGGGCACGGTTCCGATGGGCGCCCGCGGACGAGCCTTTGCCTCCATCTACGGCGCCCAGCTGGCGGCCATGGCCATCGGGCCCCTCGTCGGCAGTCTCATCGGACTCTCGTCGATGGGGATCGTCTTCGCCCTGGCCGCGGGAGTCGGCGTCGCCGCATGCCTCCCGTCGCTCCCCGGCGGCATCGTCGCCCGGGCGGACAGGACCTTCACGGCGGTCGACCGGACGCACAGTCGAGGCCTCCCGAGGCTGAACCGATCGCTCATCGGTGCGTTGTTCGCCGCCGGCGCCATCGGGTTGACCATCGGCGTGTACGAGTCGTGCTGGACGTTGCTCCTCGAGACACGTCACGCGCACGACTGGCAGGTGGGGCTCAGCTGGACGCTGTTCGCCGTGCCGTTCGTGGCCATGGCTCGACCGGGGGGTTGGCTGGCCGACCATGCGGACCGCCGATGGCTGGTTGTCGCCTCGCTCTCGTCCTCCGTCTTCTTCTGTTGCATCTACCCCTTCATCACCAACCTGACCCTGCTCCTCACGCTCGGCGGCCTCGAAGCCATCGGGCTGGCCGTCACCTTGCCCTCGGCGCAGTCGCTGTTGACCCAGAGCTCGGCCGAGGGGGAGCTCGGCCGCGTCCAAGGCTTGTTCTCGTCGAGCGAAACGGTGGCCATCGCCCTGTCCGCCGGCGTGGCCGGCGTGCTCTTCGGCGTGGCGCCTTGGGCGCCCTTCGTCGCCGGAGCGGCGGGTGCCGGCGCACTCGCGGCCTGCCTCCCGGCGATCTGGTGGCCCGTGGCCGGGAGCGTGCGTCAGGCGGAAGCCCTCGGCCACGCCGTGCTCGACTAGGGCCCGACCCCTCGGCTGTCGGCCTCCGTCGGAGCGTAGGTTCACACCTCATGGAGCAGCCCCTCGCCGATCTGGTGGGTCCCGACCTGCGTGTCCTTTTCTGCGGGATCAATCCCGGCACGCTCTCGGGAGAGCTCGGGCTGCACTTCGCCCGGCGGGGAAACCGGTTCTGGAAGTTGCTCAGTGCGGGGGGATTCACCACCTCCGTTCTCCTGCCCTCGGAGCAACACTCGCTGCCCGGGCTCGGCATCGGGATCACGAACCTGGTGGACCGGGTGACAGCCGGCGCCAGCGAGCTCAGCGCGGCGGAACTGCGTGCAGGCGCACACCGGCTCGAACCCAAGGTGGCCCGGCTGCGGCCACGCTGTGTCGCGGTCCTCGGGTTACAGGCCTATCGCACGGCCTTTCGTCGACCCGCGGCGGCGGTGGGCCGCCAGCCCGAGTTGCTCGCCAATGCGCTCCTCTGGCTCCTCCCCAACCCGAGCGGCCTGCAGGCCCACTATCAGCTGCCCGAAATGACGCAGATGTTCCGATCCCTCTTCGCCGCCACGGAGGCGACCTGAAGAGCCGCCGGCGACCGATCGTCTCCTTCTCCATCGGTAACGAGTATGTTACGGTAACGCAGAAGTTACCTAAAGACTCGGAGGACGGGCGATGGCCACTGGCACGAAGGACGATCCCTGGGAGTTGACGACGCCGCCGGGATCGTCGAGCTACACCATGTACCGCGACGAATCCGAAGACCCACCCGTCCTGGTCTGCCAGGTGGGCAAGACGACGCTTCGCTACGACGCCCGGGCCGTCGAGGACCTGCACGCCTGGCTCGTGGCCCAGGGTGACTGGGTGCCACTGGGGGCGGCCGACGAGAACAAGACGGCCGGAGCCGGGACCGTCGAAGCGTGGGGGCGTTCCCCGGACAATCCGCTCGGAGGCTGGTACGGCTTGCGCAAGGGCTACCGCGGTCGTTTCGGGATGTACCTGCCGCCGCTGCTCGAGCAACTCGGGCTGGCCGAGGTCACCCACGACGCCCGCAACAACACGATGCGCGGCATCTCCACCGGGCAGGCCCGCTGATGGCCCGCGCCACGGTCGTGCGCTACACGACCCATGCCGAGGCGGCAGAGGAGAATGCCCGGCTCGTCCGCGCCGTCTACGCCGAGCTCGCCTCCGAAGATCCCGGTGGCCTGACCTATGCCACCTTCCGGCTCGACGACGACGTCAGTTTCGTGCACGTCGCCATCCTCGAGGGCGACGACAACCCGCTCACCCGCTCGAAGGCCTTCGCTGCCTTTCAAGAATCCATCGCAGAGCGTTGCCTCGAGCCCCCGGTGGCCCGCAGCGCGACGGTGGTCGGGTCCTACCGCCTCGGATCGGACTGAGCGAGCGCGTCGACGAAGCGCGACACCACGGCGGTCCAACCGGCCCGGTTGCGCGCGCGCAGCATGTCGGGATCAGGGCCCAACCGCTCCCACCCGGCTTGCTCGACGACTACCCGGCACCGCGCCGAGCCCGTGGGGACGAACGACACGGTCACATCCGTCGACTGGTCGGGACTCCGGCCGAGGTGCCAGGTGAAGCCGAGCCGCTCCGGCGGCAACCAGTCGGTCACCGAGCCCCAGAGGAACTCGGCGCCGTCCGGCGTACGCTCCACGATGCGACCGCCGACAAAGGGCTCGAAGGCGATCTCGATCCCCGAGTCGCCCGACATCGTGTGGTCGGCCGGCCACCACAGAGCCGCCCGCTCGGTCCACGTCTCGAAGGCGTGCGCCGCCGGGCAGCCGACGTCGAACTCGAGGACGAGTGGGCCGGGCATCAGCCGCGACGACGCGGCGTGGTGTTCTCCGCCACCAGCGTGAAACGGCGTGCCGCATCGCCCCAGACGGAGCGCAGGTACTCCTCCACCGTGGCCACACCCTCGGGGCGCAACCGGTACAGGTGGCGGGTGCCGACAGAGGTGTCGGTGACCAGCTCCGCGTCCTTGAGGAGCCGGAGGTGCCGCGACACGGCGGGCCGGCTGATGGGGAGCTCGTCGGCGATCTCTTGGACCGAACACTCGCCCCGGGAGAGGATGGCGCAGATCGCCCGGCGCTGCGGATCGCCCAAGGCATCGAAGGGGTGCACCGCCGTCACGCGACCAATGGTAGCTGAACGGTTACCGATCCGTCAGCAGTCGGTGAGGTTGCAGCTCGTCGAGTAGACCGGCACCCGGGTCACCTTGACCGCTCCCCCCTTGCCGTCGTCGGCGCTGACGAGCATGAGCGAGAAGACCTGACCTTGCGTGCGCGAGGCCATCGGCCTGCTCAGGACGACCGTGGCCCTATAGGGCGAGAAGGTCCCGGCGGCACAGCTCGGCGAGCAATTGTTCAACTCCAGCGTGCCGCGCCCGGTCGCCCGGTCGGCCGTCCAGGTCGTCCAGTCGAGGTGGGTCAGTACCGCACTGCCGTCCGCGCAGGCCACCGGGATGGAGGTCGGGTCGATGGTCGGCGCCGCTTCGCCGGCGCAGCCGAACGAATACACCCGCGGCAGCGCGGCCAGAGCGGATCCCGAGGTCGATCCGGCCGACGACGACTTCGGCACGACGTAGCGGCCGAAGAGGACGCCGGCCACCACGAGGACGACCGCGACGATGAGCTTGCCGAGAGGGGACGTGCGCTTCACGAAAGACCGGGCCGCTGCCCGGTCGAACTAGTCCGTGACGACGCTGATGTGCTTGCGACCCCGACGCTCGCCGAACTTGACCGTGCCTTCGGCCATGGCGAAGAGGGTGTCGTCGTTCCCGCGCCCGACGTTGGCGCCCGGGTAGAACTTCGTCCCCCGCTGGCGCACCAGGATGGAACCGGACGTCACCGCTTCACCGTCGAATCGCTTCACACCCAACCGCTGTGCGTTCGAGTCGCGACCGTTGCGTGTGGAACCGCCACCTTTGGTCTTTGACATTTCGGACTCCTCGGACTCGACTACGGGGTCGCCGTGATGGCGGTGATCTCCAGCGTGGCGTAGTGCTGGCGGTGACCCCAGCGACGCTTCTGGTTCGACTTGGACTTGTAGGTCATGGCGTTGATCTTGGGGCCCTTCTCCTCCCCCACGACCTTGCCGGTGACCGAGACGCTGGCCAACTGCTCGGGGGTGGCCAGGACCCGCTCGCCGTCGACCAGCAGCACCGGCTCGAGGGCGACCTCGGCCCCCACGGGCTGGCCCAGCAATTCGACGCGGACGCGCTGACCCTCGGCCACGCGCTCCTGCTTCCCACCGGACTTGATGACGGCATACATAAGGGCGAAATCTTAGCGTAGAACGGAGTCGTCGAGGGTCACGCCCCGACCGGCGCAGACCATGCACTCGGACGACAGGGTCTCGAGCAACCCCTCCGAGATGCGCTTTCGCGTCATCTCGACCAGCCCGAGCTCGGAGATGTCGAAGACCTGGGTCCGGGTCTTGTCCCGGGAGAGGGCGTTGCGAAGGGCCGAGGCCACCCGGTCCCGGTTCTCGCGGATCTCCATGTCGATGAAGTCGATCACGATGATGCCCCCGATGTCGCGCAGCCGGAGCTGATGGGCCACCTCTTCGGCCGCCTCGAGGTTGTTGCGGAAGACGGTCTCCTCGAGGTTCGTCTTGCCGACGTTCTTGCCGGTGTTCACGTCGATCACCGTCAGTGCCTCGGTCCGCTCGATGATGAGCGAGCCCCCCGAGGGCAGCCACACCTTGCGGTCGAGTGCCTTGTGGAGCTGCTCGTGCACGTGGTAGCGCTCGAAGATCGGCAGACCCTCGGCTTCGGCGTCGTAGTACTCCACCCGATCCGCCAGCTCGGGACTGACCGCCTGCACGTAGTCGCGCACCTGTTCGAACAGGGCCCGGTCGTCGATGACCACGCCCCGGTACTCCCCGTTGAGCTCCTCGCGCAGGATGCGCACCGCCAGCTCGGGTTCCCGGTACAGGAGTCCAGGCGCATCGGAGCGCTTGGCCTCGACCTCGATCGTCCTCCACTGCTCGACCAGCGCGGTTACGTCCCGCTGCAGCTCGTCGGCCGAGACGCCCTCGGCCGCGGTCCGCACGATCATCCCGTGCCCCGGCGGCTTGACCTCGTCGATGATGCGCCGCAGCCGCTTGCGCTCCGTGTCGCCCAGCCGCTTGGAGATGCCGAAGGCACTCGAGTTGGGGACGAGTACCGCGAAACGTCCCGGCAGCGAGACCTCCTGGGTGAGCCGGGCGCCCTTGGCCCCGATCGGGTTCTTGGTCACCTGGCACAGGATCGTCTGCCCCGCCTTGAGCACGTCCTCGATCCGGGGCTGGGACGACGTCCCGCCCTCGATGTCGTCCTTGTCGTAGCGAACGTCGCCGCGGTAGAGCACGGCGTTCTTCGGGATCCCGATGTCGATGAAGGCGGCCTCCATGCCGGGCAGCACGTTCTGGACCCGGCCCCGGTACACGTTGCCGTCGATCTGCGTGGTGTCGTCGGCCGCTCGGGACACGTAGTGCTCGACCAGGGAGCGGCCCTCGAGCATGGCGATCTGGGTCATCTGGGGCTGGACGTGCACGCAGACCAGGTAGCGCCCGACCTGCTTGGAGCGACGCTCCCGGCCCGAGCGGCGTCGGCTGCGCGACCGCTTGGCTCCGCCGTCGCCCTCGCCGGCACTCTGCCCGTCCTCGGACGCGGCCGTGTCGTCCTGCGCCTCCCTCGTCGAGGTGGTCGCAGGACCAGCCGCCGGGCTCACCGCCGCACCGTTGGATGCGGCGGGCGGGCGCGTGGACGCCGGTGCCGGAGGTGGCACGGCGCGCGCCGGCCTGGTGTCACCGATCTTGGGCTTGTGCTGGGCCGCCTGACGGGCGGCCGGCGGACTAGGGCTGCTCGCAGCCTCCGGAGCTGGACCCGGTGGGGTCTGGTTGGCTTCCGGCTCGGACATGAGGGAGATCCCTCCTCGCGTTCTGTGTGGCCACGGCGCCGACCACGAGCCCGCTCACCGGGAGCGGCTCGAAACGGGCACCGTCGCGCTCGATCCATTGATGCGTCCTGCAAGCTCGCCCGAGCACCACATCGGTGCCCAGCACGGCAAGCAAGTCGTTCGGGCGGACGCTTCTCGGGTGTGTGGCCAGCTCCGCCCGGAGTTGGCCGTCGGAGTCCTGTACGGAGAGCGCCCGGATCGCGGGGCGTATGTCGTCTTCGACCGCACGCCCCTTCCGCTCCCGGCTGACCGTGAGGATCGGGGCAGCCAGGACCTTGTCGGCCCGCTCCCTCAGTTCCTCACCAGTCACTCCGAGCACCTCCAACTCCCAATCACACGATGCTACCTCCTGCTGCAGCGAACCCTCCGTATCGCTGATCAGGGCTGCCACCTGGACCTCCATACCCAACGGCAGGAAGTCGCTGAGGGCGCCCGGGAGGGTCTCGAGTGGTATTTCCCCAGGTGAGGATGGTCCCAGGCGCACGTCGAGGTACTCGCCCCTCGACTCGCAGCCCGTCGGGAGGGCCAGGCCGAAGCTGACCAGCGGGTGGGGGACGAAGCCCTGGGAGTAGGCCACGGGGAGTCGGCTGCGGCGCAGGGCCCGCTCCCAGATCCGGGCCACGTCTCGATGGCTCGTGAAGCGGATCTTTCCCGCCTTGGTGAAGCGCAGGCGCAGGCGCCTCGTGGCTTCGGGCGGCGCGCCGTCAGGAAGCACGGCTGACCAGGCGGACCGGGATGCGGTCGCCCTGGCGCAGATCCTGGCCCGTGCCCTGGCTGCCACCCGCCGGGGGCACGGCTGAAGCCACCACGTGCTCGAGACCGGCATCCGTGCAGGCACCGCAGTCGTAGCACGGGGTCCAGCGACAGTCCTCGACGGCCACCGAGGCCAGGGCGTCCTGCCAGTCACCCCAGAGGAAGTCGCGGTGCAGGCCGGCCGAGATGTGGTCCCAGGGCAGCGCTTCGTGCTCCTGGCGATCGCGGTGGCAGACCTCCTCGGTGCTGAGGCCTTCCGCCGCCAGCGCCGCCTCCCACAGACCGAGATCGAAACGCTCTGACCATTCCTGGAAGGTGCCTCCCGCACGCCAGACCCGTTCGATGACCGCCCCCATGCGGCGGTCGCCCCGGCTGGCCAGACCCTCGGCCACCGAGGCCGCCGGCTCGTGCCAGCGGATGGTCAGGCCCCGGGTGCGCCGGGCCGCCTCGCGCAGCAGCGCGACCTTGCGCTCGAGCTCGGCCACGGTGTCCTGGCCGAACCACTGGAAGGGAGTGTGGGCCTTGGGCACGAAGCCCCCGACCGAGGCCACGACCGTGATCGACTTGTTGTACCGTCGCCCGATCTCGACACAGCGGGCTCCGAGCTCGGCGATCCCGAGCACGTCCTCGTCGCGTTCGGTGGGCAGGCCGATGAGGAAGTAGAGCTTGATCCGCCGCCACCCCTGGCTGAACGCCGCGTCCACGGCGCTGTAGAGATCCTCCTCGGTGATCAGCTTGTTGATGATCGTGCGCATGCGCCAGGTCCCACCCTCGGGCGCGAACGTGAGTCCTGAGCGCTTCACCTTCTGGATCTGCGCCGCCGTGCCGACCGTGAAGGCGTCGACCCGCAGCGAGGGCAGGCTGACCGAGACCCGGCCGCCATAGTCGGGCTCGTCGACGATGTCGCGCACCGTGCCCTCGATGTCCGAGAAGTCGGCCGTCGACAGTGAGGTGAGGGTCACCTCCTCGTAGCCGCTCCGCTCGATGCCCCGGCGCACCATGTCGCGCACCTGCTCGGCCGGGCGCTCGCGCACCGGGCGAGTGATCATGCCGGCCTGGCAGAAGCGGCAGCCGCGGGTACAGCCGCGGAAGACCTCGACGTTGAGCCGATCGTGCACCACCTCGGTGACGGGCACCAGGGGGTGCGCCGGGTAGGGCCAGTCCGCCAGGTCGCTCACCGTCCGCTTGGTCACCGCGACGGGCACCGAGTCGTCGACCGGCTCGGTCGCGACCAGCCGGCCCTCTTCGTAGACCGGCTTGTAGAGCGCGGGGACGTAGACCCCCTCGAGCCCGGCCAGGTCGCGCCGCAACGCGTCACGACTGCGCTCGCTCTCGGGCCGGGCCAGCCATGCGGCCATGACGCCGTTGACCTCGCTCACGGCCTCCTCGCCGTCGCCGAGCACGAAGGCGTCGACGAAGTCGGCCAGCGGCTCGGGATTGAAGACGCAGTGGCCACCGGCGATGACGAGCGCATCGGCCGGGCCGCGGTCGACCGCATGGAGCGGGAGGCCCGCCAAGTCGATCAGGTTGACCAGGTTCGTGTAGACGAGCTCGGCCGACAGGTTGAAGGCCAGGACGTCGAAGGCCGCCGCCGGCAGGTGCTGCTCGACACTGAAGAGCGGGACGCCGTGTGCGCGCATGGCCTCTTCGAGGTCGACCCAGGGGGCGTAGGAGCGCTCGGCCACTGCGTCGGGGCGCTCGTTCAGGATTTCGTAGAGGATCTGCAGTCCCTGGTTGGGCAGGCCGATCTCGTAGGTGTCCGGATAGAGCAGGAGCCAGGCCACCTTCCCCGGCCCGTGCTCGGGATAGATGGCGCCCTGCTCGCCGCCGATGTAGCGGGCGGGCTTGGTCACGTGGGGCAGCAATCGCTCGAGCTCGGGCCAGATGGTCTTCATCGCCCGGCCAACGATAGGGCCTCGACGACGGTCAGCCGCCCCCGCCCGATGTCGAGGTGCTGGTCGTGGTGCCCCCCGGCGCCGGTGCAGGCGCCGTTGTGGTGGTCGTGGTGGGCGTGGCGGCCGGCGTCGTCGTGGTCGTGGTGGTCGCCTGGCTCGACGGCGTCGGCGTCTTCACCGTCGAAGCGATCGGGTTGCCGGCCAGGTAGTTGAAGATATTGCGCACCAACGGGGCGGCGGCATCGGCGCCGTAGCCACCCTGGTCGATCACGGCCAGCACCAGATACTGCGGATTGGGGTTCGGGCCGAACGCCACGAACCAGGAGTTGGGCTCGAGGCCCTTGGCGTTCGAGGCCGTCCCGGTCTTGCCGGCCAGGTTCCAGCTCGTCGGGAAGCCCTGGAAGTCCTGGTACGCGGTGCCGTCCTTGCTCGAGATCACGCCTTCGAGACCCTGGAGGATGGCCTGGTAGTTGGTGGCCGAGATCGGAACGTGTCCGGTCACCTGCGGGGCGAACTGCTTGATCACCTTGCCGGTCAGCGGGTCCACCACCTCGTTGGCCACCTGGGGCGCGTAGCGGGTGCCCATCTGCGTCGTGGGTGACCAATTGGCGAAGGTCGAATACGTCACTGCCTGCTCGATCGGGGTGAGGACGGTGCTGCCCTGGCCGAAGGCCATCTGGATGTTGTCGCCCGTGTACCACGTCGCCGGGTAGGGGAAGCCCTTGGGTGCCTCGGCGTGCAGCTTGGCCCGGACCAGGTAGCTGTCGATGCGGCCCTGGGCCTCCCCGGGCAGGTCGATGCCGGTGATGGTGCCCTCGCCGTATTTCGCGCCCTCGGTCTGAATCGGATAGTCGCCGTACTGGCCGCGATCGGTCCAGAACAGATCACCGAGGTTGTAGAAGAAGGCGTCCGAGGACGCCGTGAGTGCGCTCGAGATGTTGTAGGTGCCGCCGGAGTCGCCGGGGTCGTCGTTGAGCACGCAGCCCTGCGTGCTGGTCACGCCGGCGGAGGGACAACCGGGAATCTGGTAGGTCCGCTTGTCCACGAAGGGCTGCGTCGTGTTCCAGATCCCGTCCTGGAGCGCGGCGGTGGCGGTGACCAGCTTGAAGGTCGAGCCCGGCGTGTAGAGACCCTGGATGGCGTAATCGTTCTCCGCTCCCGTTTGCTGCAGGGCCTGGAAGTTCGCGTTCGAAATGCCGCCCACCCAGTCGTTCAGGTCGTAGGTGGGCCACGAGGCGAGTGCGAGAACCTGCCCGTTCTGGGGGTCCATCACGACCACCGCTCCGTTGTCCGCCTTCGGGTAGAGGTTGTCCACCTTGTCCAAGGTGTTGCGGTCGGTGAGAATCTGCTGCTGCAAGTTGGCCTGGACGTTCTGCTGGAGCGCGGTGTCGATGTTGAGCACCATGGTGTCGCCGGTCTTGGGAGCAGTGGTCGACAGGGTGCCCACGACGTTCCCGCTGGCGTCGACCGACAGGGCCTGGCGCCCGTTCACACCCTTGAGGTACTGCTCGTACTGGTATTCGATCCCGGACTGCCCGATCTGGCTGCCCTGGTTGTAGCCCTCGTTGGGGTGATCCTTGAGAAAGCCCGCCGTGATGTCGCCCACGAAACCGAGCACGTGCGTGGCCGTGGTGCCCCCCTGGGGATAGCTGCGCTGGGCCACCGTCTGCACGCTCACCCCGGGATAGAGCGACTGATGGGTCTGGAGGTACTGCACGGTGTCCGAGGACACCCCGACGGCCACGGGTACAGGCTCGTAGGGGCTGTAGCGCACGTTGTTGATCGACTCCTGCACCTGCTTTGGCGTCTGGCCGACCAGGGCGGCCACCATGCCCACGATGCCGGGATCCTGCACCGCCTGCTGGCGCGACAACAGGATCTCCTGCTGGAAGGCGTTGTTCACCAAGACGTTGCCGACCCGGTCGACGATCTGACCGCGGGGCGCGTCGATGCTCACGACGCGTACCTGATTGCGGGTCACGTTGGCGGCGTAGGACTTGCCGTCGATCACCTGGAGCGACCAGAGCCGGAGGACGAGGAGCGCGAAGAGCACGAGCACCGTGAAGCCCACGATGCGCAGACGCAGGTTCGGGCGGGACTCCTCTTCCTCGGGCGAGCCCACGATCGAGGCGACATTGACACCCTTGCGGGGCCGCATGCGCGGCTGACGGGCATCCGAACGCCACGAGGACCGGCGCGGCGTTCGGGTCGAAGGCTTCGGGTGGAGCCGGTCGCCCCGGATCGGGTGACGAAGGGAGCGCTTCACCAGACGTGGCTATCGGTCTGAGCCGGGACGAGCGAACGGCGGTTGCTCTCGCCGGCGAGGGCCCACCGCATCAACCGGTTGACGGGGAGGACGAACACGAGGCCCGAGACGCCGACCACGACCGCCAGGGCCAGGAAGTCGACCTGCACCATCTGCTGCTGTCCGAGAATTGCGCCGAGCACGGCGAACAGCATGTCCGCTGCGATGCTCCCCGCGACCGCGGCCACCGGCTTGAGCCAGGCCGCCCGGGGGTCGACGGCCGCCGTGAGAGAGCCCGTGGCGAAGCCCAACAGGCACCCGACCAGGGCCGACAGTCCGAACGGGGTCGGGAGCACCAGGTCGAAGGCCAGGCCGGACCAAAAACCGACCACGGCCCCGGTCTCGGGCCCGTCGAGCAGGGCGGCGGTGATGGGCAGCAACCAGAGCAGGTCGGGATGGACCCCGTGGATCCGCAGGGGCACCATGAGCGTCTGCTGCACCATCAGCACGACGAAGATGACGAACGCCACCCTGACCATGGCGCGGGGGCTCACGTCTGGGGCTCCCACTGCACGACGTCCACATAGGCGAGCTGGCTCAGGTCGGCGGCCGGATCGACCGAGACCGTCTCCTGGCTGGCGCCGGCCACGGTGTGAAAGGACTCGACGGTCGCCACCGGAATGCCCGGTGGGAAGGATGCTGCCTGCAGCCCACTGGTCGAGAGGAGCTCACCCTTGGTCAGCGGCGTGCGCGGCGGCACCAGGTCCAGTGTCATGTCGTTCCCCGGCCCCTGCCCGTCCACGATCCCGGTCAGCTGGTTCTGGGCGCCGAACGCCACGCCGACCTTGGACTGACCGTCGGTGACGAGCTGCACCACACAGCTGTGATGGAAGGACTGGATCACCTGGCCGACCAGTCCCCCGGCGCCGACGACGGGATAGCCCACGTCGACTCCGTCGGCCCGGCCCTTGTCGAGGGTGATCGTCGCCGTGAAGTTCGACGCGTTCTGGTCGACGGTCTCCGCCGTCACCGTCGGCAGCGCGTTCAAGAAGGGGAGGTTCTGGAGCGCCAGCAGCTGGTGCAGCTGCGTCTGCTCGAAGCCTCTCTCCGCCTGGGCTTGGCGCAACTGCCCGACGGTCTTCTGCAACTGCTCGTTCTGCGCCTGGAGCGAGCCGTAGTCGAACGCGCCGGCAAAGAAGCGTCCGATCGGGCTGATGACGTCGAGCACCCCTTGTTGGAGGGGCGCGTAGATGTCATTGGCCAGCGACTTGATCCCCGAAGTCACGCTGTGCGTGCGACCGTTCAGGTCGAGCGAGATCAGGGAAAGCGAGAGAACGACAAGGATGACGACCGTGAGCAGGCGGCGCGAACGCCGTGACCGGGCCACCCAGTTGGAACTCGACCGCTCAGCGTGTAGAAGTGGTGATCAGCACCCGCTTGAGCGCCTCGAACTCTTCGAGGCACTGCCCGCTGCCCACGGCGACGCAGTTGAGCGGATCGCGCGCCACCACGATCGGCATGCCGGTCTCGTGCTGGAGCCTGAACTCGAGCCCGTGCAGCAACGCTCCGCCGCCGGTGAGCACGATGCCCTGCTCCATGATGTCGGCTGCCAATTCGGGCGGCGTCCGGTCGAGCGTGACCTTGACGGCGTCGATGATGGCGGAAACCGGCTCTTCGATGGCACGGCGGATCTCTTCGGTCGAGACGACGATCGTCTTCGGGAGCCCGCTGACCAGGTCGCGACCGCGGATCTCTGCGTGCAGTTCTTGCTCCAAGGGATAGGCGGAGCCCAACGTGATCTTAATTTCCTCGGCCGTGCGCTCTCCGAGCGCCAGGCTGAACTCCTTCTTCACGAAGGAGACGATGGCGTCGTCGAGCTCGTCGCCGCCGATGCGCACCGACTGACTCGTCACGATGCCGCCCAGGGAGATCACCGCGACTTCCGTCGTGCCTCCGCCGATGTCGACCACCATGTTGCCGGTCGGTTCGTGGACGGGCAGACCGGCGCCGATGGCGGCGGCCATGGGCTCTTCGATGATGTAGGCCCGCCGGGCGCCGGCGTACTCCGCCGCTTCCATGACGGCGCGCCGCTCCACTCCCGTGATGCCCGAGGGCACGCAGATGACCATGCGCGGCTTGGCGAACCGGCGCTGGTGCACCCGGTGGATGAAGTAGCGCAGCATCTTCTCGCAGATCTCGAAGTCGGCAATGACGCCGTCCTTCAGGGGCCGGATGGCCTGGATGTTCGAAGGGGTACGCCCGATCATCCGCTTGGCTTCCGCGCCCACGGCCAGGGGTCGGCCGTCCTTGATGTCGACGGCAACGACGGACGGTTCGTTCAAGACGATGCCGCGCCCGCGCACGTACACCAGGGTGTTCGCCGTTCCGAGGTCGACCGCCATGTCACGACCGAGGAGGGAAAGTCGGTTTTCGGCCATAAGTAGATCTCTCCCGAGGGGTTACTGGTCGGGTGCCGGACGGACCGGCCCCTCGCGGTGCAAGCCAACAGGCTAGGGGACTGTGGGAAGGCTCACAAGGCGGACCGGGCGCTCCGGCTGTGTGACCAGGCAGTCTATCGGGACAGCGGGTCCTCTGGGCGGGCCCGAGATCAGGAGGCGGCCAGACCGGGGAAGAACAGGGCGATCTCGCGCGCCGCCGACTCGTGCGAATCGGAACCGTGCACGAGGTTCTCGGTCGTCTCGATGCCGAATTCGCCTCGGATGGTTCCCGGGGCCGCCTCGGCCGGATTGGTCGTCCCCATCATCAGCCGGACGACGGCGAAGGTGTCCTTCGGACCCTCGACCACCATGATCAGCGAGGGCGACCGGGTGATGAACGTCACCAGGTCGCTGAAGAATGGCCGTTCGCTGTGCTCGGCGTAATGCGTCTCCGCCACCTCCTTCGAGATGGTCCGGAGTTCTGCGGCAACGAGGCGCAGGTTCTTGCGTTCCAGGCGCGAGACGATTTCGCCGGCCAGGCCGCGCTCGACGCCGTCGGGCTTCACAATGACAAGGGTTCGGTCCACGAGGACGTGAGATTACACAACGCGCGGCGAGTGCGGTCAGCGGTCGGCGTCCTCCCAGGGCACGCTGGAAGAGAGGGCATCCGCTCGGGCCGCTCCGACCACGTAGAGCGAACCACAGACGACGACGAGGCCATCGGCGTCGACCATGGCGCGAGCCAGACGCAACGCGTCACGGACGTCAGGCTCCTCGTGCACGGCCAACCCGAGTGCACGCGCCGCTTCCGCCATCGCGGCGAGCGGCATCGCGCGGGGTGAGTCCGGTCGGCACAGCACCACCGCCGCAACGCCTGCCGACGCCAACGGCGCCAGCATGGCGGAAGGGTCGCGGCCCGACAGCATGCCGACGACCGCGACCTTGGCCCCGTCGACGGCGAACTCCTCGGACAGAGCGTCGCCCAACGTCGCCATGCCGGCCGCGTTGTGCGCGCCGTCGACGAGCAGGAGAGGTCGACGTCCCAACACCTCGAGCCGGCCGGGGACGCGCACGGCGGCGAAACCATCGGTGACGACGTCGGGCGCGAGGGGGTCGCCGAAGAAGGCCTCGACGGCGGCCAGGGCCACCGCGGCGTTGATTCCCTGATGCGCGCCGTGCAGCGGGACGAGGACGTCCTCGTAGCGACCGCCGGGCGTCCACAGGGTGACCAGGCGTCCGCCCACGGCGATCCGGTTCGACTCGCAGCCGAAGTCCCGCCCGTAGACCCACAGGGAGGCCGCGCCCAGTTCGCTCGCCCGCGCCGCGACGATGTCGAGCAGATCCTGGGCCAGGTTGCCCACCACGACCGCACTGCCGGGCTCGATGATCCCGGCCTTGTCCGCCGCGATGCCCTCCAGGGTCGGGCCCAGGACGTCGGTGTGGTCGAAGCTCACGTTGGTGAGCACGGCCACGTCCCCGTGGACCACGTTCGTGGTGTCCCAGGTGCCCCCCAACCCGACCTCGACCACCATGGAGTCCACCGGCTCGGTGGCGAAGTAGGAGAAGGCGGCCGCCGTCAACAGGTCGAAGCGGGTCGGACGGTCGTCGAGGAGCGATTCGAGGAGCGCCAGCTCGCTCAGCACCGAGACGAACGATTCGTCGTCGATGGGCTCGGCGTTGCGCGCGATGCGCTCGGCCACGAGGTGGAGGTTCGGACTGGTGTAGGTGCCGACGGTCAAGCCCTTCGACAAGAGGAGCGCGGTGGCCATGGCCGAGGTCGAACCCTTGCCATTCGTCCCGGTGATGTGGATCGAGGGGATCGAATCCTGCGGGTCACCCAGCAGCGCCATCAGCGCCGCGCATGCGATCGAGCGTCGGCCAGGCCCGACGGCGCGGCATGTTCTGCTCGAAATCGATGTGGGCGTCGAGCCAGGCCAATGCGTCGTTCAGGTTGACGAACGGCGGTGTGGCGCCATCGACCACGGCTCTGAACTCCAGAACCCGGTTGGCGTCAGGAAGCGGCGCGGCGCGAGCGCGTTGCCTTGACCGGCGCGCCCCCGAGTGGCACCAGCGTCGGGGCCACCCGATCCAAGACCACCGAGCGGTCGACGACACACCGTCCGACATCGGTGCGACTCGGCAGGTCGTACATCACGTCGAGCAACACCTCTTCGAGGATGGCCCGCAGACCGCGCGCACCGGTCCCCCGCAGCAGCGCCTGCTCGGCCACGGCCTCCAACGCGTCGGGCGTGAACTCGAGCTCGACGTTGTCGAGGGCGAAGACCCGTTCGTACTGGCGGGTCAGCGCGTTCTTGGGCTCGACGAGGATCTGCACCAACGCGTCCTTGAAGAGCGGCGACACCGCGCTCACGACCGGCAAGCGGCCGATGAACTCGGGGATGAGGCCGAACTTGATGAGGTCCTCGGGCAGGACGTGGCGGAGGATCTCACCGTCGTCACGATCCTTGCGGTGCACCTCGGCCCGGAAACCGATCCCCCGCTTGCCGATCCGACCCTCGATCACCTTGTCGAGCCCGGCAAAGGCCCCGCCACAGATGAAGAGGATGTTCGTCGTGTCGATCTGGATGAACTCCTGGTGCGGATGCTTGCGCCCACCTTGGGGCGGCACCGAGGCCGTCGTGCCCTCCAGGATCTTCAGCAGGGCCTGCTGCACGCCCTCGCCCGAGACGTCACGGGTAATGGAGGGGTTCTCGCTCTTCCGGGCGATCTTGTCGATCTCGTCGATGTAGATGATCCCGGTCTCGGCCCGCTTCACGTCGTAGTCGGCGGCCTGGATCAGCTTGAGAAGGATGTTCTCGACGTCCTCGCCGACGTAGCCCGCTTCGGTCAGCGCAGTGGCGTCCGCGATGGCGAAGGGCACGTTGAGCATGCGGGCCAGGGTCTGGGCCAGCAGCGTCTTGCCACAGCCGGTGGGTCCGAGGAGCAGGATGTTCGACTTGGCCAGCTCGACCCCGTCCTCGCCGCTCGGCGGCGCCGCCTGTACCCGCTTGTAGTGGTTGTAGACGGCGACCGAGAGGATCTTCTTGGCGTACTCCTGACCGACGACGTAGTCGTTGAGGAAGTCGAAGATCTCACGCGGGCTTGGGAAGATCCTCGAAGCTCAGCTCGGCGGATTCGTCACGCTCCTCCGCGATGATGTCGTTGCACAGGTCGATGCATTCGTCGCAGATGTAGACGCCGGGGCCGGCGATCAGCTTCTTGACTTGCTTCTGTGTCTTGCCACAGAAGCTGCACTTGACGAGATCCCCGCCCTCTCCGAACTTGGCCACCGATGCTGTCTCCCGTCCGTTCCGGTCCCGAGCCTATGCGGCGCCGATGGCTTCGAGGGGAGCGATCGTCCGGGCCGTGATCACTTCGTCGATCACGCCGTAGGTCACCGCCTCGTCTGCCGTCATGATGAAGTCCCGATCCGTGTCCTGGGCCACCTTCTCCTGGGTCTGGCCGGTGTCCTCGGCCAACATCCCGGAGAGGAGGTCGCGCATGCGCAGGATCTCCCGCGCCTGGAGCTCGATGTCGCTGGCCTGACCCTCGACACCGCCCCACGGCTGATGCAACAGGATCCGGGCGTGCGGGAGAGCGAAGCGCTTGCCCTTGGCCCCGGCCGCCAAGAGGACCGCCGCCGCCGAGGCGGCCTGTCCGAAGCAGAAGGTGGACACGTCGGCCTTGATGAATTTCATGGTGTCGTAGATGGCGAAGAGCGCGGTGATCTCCCCACCGGGCGAGTTGATGTAGAGGTGGATGTCCTTGTCCGGCTCTTCGGACTCGAGGAACAACATCTGGGCGCAGATCAGGTTGGCGACGGCGTCGTCGACCGGCGTCCCCAAGAAGATGATGCGCTCACGCAGCAGTCGCGAATACAGGTCGTAGGCCCGCTCGCCACGGTTCGACGACTCGATGACGGTGGGAACCAGATAGTTGTAGGCCTTCATTCCGTTCCCCGGGCTCTGCATGCTCACTCGCTCTCCTCGCTCAGCTCGTCCACGCTGTCGTCTTCTGGGTCGTCCGTCGAGGCATCTGCCTTCAGGTCGTCCCTCGACATCGCCTTGCCTTCTTCGTCGAAGAGTGCAACGTGATCGAGCAGCCACTCCAGCGCCTTGCCTTTGCGCAGCTCCGAGCGTACCGCGCCGGTCCGGCCGGCCGTGTCGAGCTGGGTTCGCAGCTCGGACGCGGTCGTGCCCATGCGTTCGGCCATGGTTGCTACCTCGGCATCGAGCTCCTCTTCACTGAGCGTCAAGTCCTCTGCCTCGACCAACGCCCGCAGGGCCAGGTCGGCCTTGACCGCGGCATCGGCGTCGACCCGGACGGCGGCCAGGAGCTCGTCGGGTGACGAGCCCGTGGCCTGGAAGTACTCGTTCAGGTTCATGTTCTGGGACTCGAGCCGGTGTTGCAGGTCGTGGAGGCGCTCGTTCACCTCGGAATCGACCAGGACCTCGGGCACCTCGTCCTCGGCCACGAGACCGGCCAGCGCCTCGATCGACTTCTGGCGCAGGGCCATCTGGCTCTGGATCAGCTTGACCCGACCCATCCGGTCCTCGATGTCGGCCTTGAGCGCCTCCACCGTGTCGAATTCCGAGCTCTCGGCCGCCCAGGCATCGGTCACCTCGGGCAGCTTCTTGATCTTCACCTCTTTGAGCAACACCCGGAACGAGACGGGCTCTTCCGGATCGTTGGGGTTCG
This sequence comes from uncultured Acidimicrobiaceae bacterium, assembly GCA_963754445.1. Classification (GTDB taxonomy): domain Bacteria; phylum Actinomycetota; class Acidimicrobiia; order Acidimicrobiales; family RAAP-2; genus Bog-473. Next base: position 1,816,617 of record CAVWFT010000001.1, read on the forward strand.
GGGCGTCGAAGGCCAGGATCGCCCCGGCCTTGGAGCCGTGCAGCTCGGGGTCGAGCTCGGGCACCACGGTGCCGCTGCCGACCTCGTAGAGATAGTCGTCGACGCCGACGACCTCGGCCCCGCTCGGATCGCTGCCGTGCAGATCGAGGGTCACCAGGTCGCCGTCGATGGCCGGACGGTCGACGGTCTCGAGTTCGGCGTCGTTCTCGCGCAGGCGATCGAGCTGGCGCTGCATCTCCTCTTCGGTCACCGTCAGGCCGGGCAGCGTCACCGAGAGCCCGTCGTAACCGGGAATGGCGACCAGCGGACGCACCTGCACCACGGCGTCGAACGCGACGGCACCGCCGTCCTCGCCCGCGGTGATGTCGATCTCGGGCTGGGCGATGGGATCGAGCTCGGTGTCGACGACGGCCTGCGCGTAGAAGTCGGGCAGGGCGTCGCGCAGGGCCTCGGCCCGCAACGCGTTGGCGCCTCCCATCCGCGCCTCGAGCACCTTGCGCGGCACCTTGCCGGGGCGAAAACCAGGCACCCGCACCTGGCGCGACAGCTGGCGCACGGTGTCGGCCATCGCCTTGTCGAATTCGGGTTCGTCGACCTCGACGCTCAAGCGGACGAGGTTTCCCTCCATTGACTCAGTGGTGGCTCGCATAAGAAGCGACAACTCTACCGGTCGCCCCGGCATCCGGGGCTCCCGGCACCGGAGGGGGTCAGAACATGAAATTCATCGACCCGAGGACCGTGCGGCCGACGCCGGCGTCGCCCTCGATGCCGATCGCTCCTTCGGCCTCGAGCCGGGCCCCGTCGGCCCGGCCACAGCCGAGGCGCACGAAGTCGACACCCGACATCGACAGCGACACCGTGGGTGCGACCTCGCCATCGGCCGGCTCGGCCCGGCCGTGCCGCACGGCGATGGTGAAGGTGCGGGCGTCGTCGCCCGGTCCCGAGACGTCGAAACGCACGGCGGTCCCCTCGGGGCAGGCGGCCTTCTTGCCCACCACGAATCCCATGGCGGCCTGGACGCGGCCGAGGGAGATCGCCGAGGACCGGTTCCCGGTGCCGCCCGGGCGGTCCAGGGCGAGCCGCACGTCCTGCTCGTGCACCCAGCTGTCGTAGACGCGGACCTCCATGAACTGGGCGTGGGGCACATCGCCGATGGGGCTGAACCCGACGGCGGACCACCCCTCCTCCGTCAAGGCGTCGAGCTGGGCCAGCCTGATCCCGGTCACCTCGACGAATTCCGCCCGGACGGTTGCGCCGGGAAAGGGACGGCGCACGGCGATCCACCGCTCGTTGAGGGCGGCGAAGTCGTTCTTGACGTGGTCCCCGAGGGGACCGTCCCAGGCGGGCGTCGGCTCGCCCATGATGGTGCGCTCGATGCCGATGAGGTGGGAGAGCTGATCCTTGACGTCCCAGCCGGGGCACTCGGTCGGCAGCGCCCACTCGGTGTCGGACAGCTCGTAACAGGCGTCGGCCAAGCCCTCCCAGGTCTCCCTCAGTGCGACCGTGGCCGCCCGGCCGAGCTCGCTCCAGTGGTCCTGACCTGCGCTGACGTCCGACACCCGGCCGAATGTAGCCCGCCCGGGAGGGCGATGTCCGGTGACCATCCCCCTCTGCTCGCAACCCTCCCGCTACGTTCGACGGGTCCGAGGGGGACAGCAAATCAGAGGAGAGATCCATGGCGAACTACGAGGGCTACTGCGTGAAGTGCCGTGAGAAGCGGGAGTTCGATGGCCAAGAAGTCGAGCTGGCCAACGGGCGCCGGGCGGCACAGGGCAGCTGCCCCGAGTGCGGCACCAAGATGAACCGCATTCTGGGCAAGGCCAAGGTCTAGCCCGAGCGACGAGACGTCCCACGGCGAGCCGGTGGGCAGCTGACCGGCCGGCGTGGGACGATTGCAGGCATGCACGACCTGATCATCAAGGGTGGGACGCTGGTCGACGGGACCGGCGCAGCGGCGAGACGGGCGGACGTGGCGGTCGATGAGGGCCGCATCTCCGACGTGGGGCAGATAGAGGGCGGCGCCACCAGAGTCATCGACGCCGACGGCCTGCTGGTCACGCCCGGATGGGTCGACATCCACACCCACTACGACGGTCAGGCCACGTGGGATCCCGAGCTGGCCCCCTCGTCGTGGCACGGCGTGACGACGCTCGTGATGGGCAACTGCGGCGTCGGGTTCGCCCCCGCCAAGCCCGACCGCCACGACTGGCTCATCGGCCTCATGGAAGGGGTCGAGGACATCCCCGGCACGGCGCTGGCCGAGGGGATGCAGTGGGAGTGGGAGACCTTCCCCGAATATCTCGACGCACTCGAGCGTCGCTCCTGGACGGTCGACGTGGGCACCCAGGTGCCCCACGGCGCGGTCCGGGCCTACGTCATGGGTGACCGGGGGGCCAAGAACGAACCGGCGACGGCCGAGGACATCGAGGCGATGCGGGTGATCGTGCTCGAGGCCCTGCGCGCCGGCGCCCTGGGCTTCTCCACCTCGCGCACCATGGGACACCGGGCCGTCGACGGCGAGCTGGTGCCCGGCACCTTCGCCCACGAGGACGAGCTCTTCGGCATCGGGGCGGCGCTGGCCGAGGCGGGAACGGGCGTGTTCGAGCTGGCCCCGATCGGCTCGGCCGGCGAGATGCTGGGCGACGCCTGGCTCGAGGTGGACTGGATGCGCCGACTCTCCTCCACGATCAAGCGGCCCGTCTCCTCCGTGCTCCTCCAGGTGGACGACGACCCCGACCTGTGGCGCAAGCAGCTGGAGGCCTCCCTCGAGGCCTGCGCGGACGGGGCCATGCTCTACCCGCAGATCGCCGGCCGCCCGACCGGGCTGCTCACCGGGCACCACGCCACCATCTGCCTCTTCGCCGACATCCCGGCCTACAAGGAGCTGCACGTCAAGTCCCTGTCGCCGGCCGAGCTCGGGGCCGTGCTGGCCGATCCCGAGGTGCGCCGGCGCATCACGTCGTGGACGCCGGAGTCGCCGGCGGCGGCCGAGGCGATGGAGAAGGCGTACCACCGCACCTTCGTGCTGGGTGACCCTCCCGACTACGAGCCCGGACCGGAGCGCTCGCTGGCCGGCCTGGCTTCGGCGCGTGGCATGACGCCGCTCGAAGTGGCCTACGACGAGATGGCCCGCGACAACGGGCAGGGCCTCCTCTATCTGCCGATCCTCAACTACGCCTCGGGCAACCTCGACCACGTCCACGAGATGCTGCTGCACCCGCGGGGACTCCTCGGGCTCTCCGACGGCGGTGCCCACACCGGGACCATCTGCGACGCCTCCATGCCGACCTTCATGCTGACCCACTGGACCCGCGACCGCACCCGGGGCGAGAAGCTGCCGCTCGAGTACATCGTGAAGAAGCAGACCCACGACACGGCCCGGCTCTACGGCCTGGCGGACCGGGGGACTCTTGAGGTGGGGGCGCTGGGCGACGTCAACCTCATCGACTACGACGGCCTCAGGCTGGGCACGCCCTTCGTGCGCACCGACCTGCCTGCCGGGGGCCGCCGCCTGCTCCAGCAGGCCGAGGGATACGTGTGCACGATCAAGAAGGGGACGGTCACCTTCGAGGGCGGGGTGCCGACGGGTGCGCACCCGGGCCGCCTCGTGCGCGGGGCGCGCTGACCCACCACCCGGCCCCGGCGGGCCTCGCGGGCTCGGCGGGCTCGGCGGGCTCGGTTCCGGCTGCTGGTGCGGGGGGCGTTCCGTCGAAAGCGGCCGCACGGCAGACTGCATCGGGTATGGACGTCCCGCAGACCCAGTACGCGCGGCGCGACGGCATCCACATCGGCTACCAGGTCTGGGGTGGCGGCGGTGGTGCCGGGTCGTCGGCCGGGTCGGCCCCGGGGGCGGACGTGGTCGACGTGCTCGAGTTCAACAGCGGGCTCATGATCTCGGTCGACGACACCATCGACGAGCCCAACTGGCGCCGCTACACGGCGCGGATCGCCGAGTTCTGCCGGCTCGTGCGCTTCGACACGGCCGGACTGGGCCTGTCCGATCCCCTGCCCGCCGGGACCGAACCCTCCATCGAGGGCTGGGGCCGCGACGCGCTGGCCGTCATGGACGCCGCCGGGTGCCGCTCCGCCGTCATCCTGGCTTCGGCCGGGGGCACCATGGCCGCGCTCTGGCTGGCGGCGACACATCCCGAGCGGGTGCTCTCGCTCGTCATCGTGAACGGCACGGCGCGTGTCGGCGAGGCCGAGGACTACGGGTTCGGCGTGCCGACCGAGCTCACGGCCGAAGCGGCCGACATCAACGTCCCGCTGCTCGACGACGGTGTCCCGCAGGACATCGCCATCTTCGCCCCCAGCCTGGCCCACCGGGTGGGCTTTCGCGAATGGTGGGAGCGGGCGGCCCGGCGCGGCGCCAGCCCGGCCACGGCGATCGCCTTCAACCTGGTGACGTTCTCGGCCGACCTGCGCTGGTGCCTGCCCTCGATCAGCTGCCCCACCCTGGTCGTGGCCCGCTCCGAGAGCTACGCCAACCTGGCCGCGCACGGGCACTACCTGGCCGAGCACATCGCCGGGGCTCGCTTGATCTCGGTGCCGGGCACCGACCTGTTGCCCTGGGCGGGCGAGTTCGACGCCATGGCGGACGAGATCGAGGAATTCGTGACCGGCGCCCGCTCGGCCCACCCGCCGACGCGCCTCTTGGCCACCGTGCTCTTCACCGACATCGTCGACTCGACCGTCCGGGTGGCCGCCGCCGGTGACAGCGGCTGGCGTGCCGTGCTCGACGAATTCGAGGTCAACGTCAGCCGGTTGCTGATCCGCCACGACGGCGTGCTGGTCAAGACGATGGGCGACGGCGTCCTGGCCCGCTTCGCCGCGCCGGCGCAGGGGGTGCGCTGCGCCACGGCGATGGTCGAGGCGGCACGCCGGGCCGGGCTGGAGCTGCGGGCCGGCATGCACGCGGGCGAGGTCGAGCTGCGCGGCGAGGACATCGGCGGCCTGGCCGTGCACATCGCCTCCCGGGTGAGCGACATGGCCATGGGCGGCGAGGTGCTCGTGACGGGGACGGTCCGCGACCTCGTGGTGGGCTCGGGCATCGTGTTCGACGACCGGGGGCGGCACAACCTCAAGGGTGTGCCCGAGGAGTGGCAGGTCCTGGCGGTGGAGCGGGCCTGAGCTCCGGGCTCGGGGCTCAGCCTTGGACGAGGAGTGTCGCCGACCCTCCCGGGGCGTGCAGCGTGGTGGTGGGCCGCCACCCGTCGGCCCGCAGGGCGGCGTAGCTCGGGTCGTCGCGGAGCGGCGGCGACCACACGTACCAGAGGCGATGGAAGGTGCGCATGCGAGCGGCCCAGGCTTTTGGATCCGATCCACCCTCGTAGAACTCGGAGGGGGCGATGAAGACGTCGGGTTGGGTGCTCGCGACGCTGAAACCGGCGGCCCACTCGCTGCCGAAACGGATGTCGGGCCGCGCCTCCTCGGCCAGGGCCCAGGGGTAGCGCATGAGCTCGCCCACGAAGACGTGGTCGCCCGGCCGCTCGTGCGCCCTGATGCCCGCGGCCAGCGCCGCCGCGTCGACCCCGGGGTAGGCCGGTCGGGTCGACCAGGCCTGGCCCACCCAGACCCCGGCGACGATCAGAGCGACCAGAGCGCTCACCGCGGCCAGGGCCCGCACCTCGCGGCGGGGACGATGTTCGACCCGGCGGGCCACCGCGTTGACGAGCGTGGTGGCGCCGCCCGCCAGCAACAAGAGGAGCGCCGGGTAGAGGTAGAGATCGGTCCGCCCGGTGCCGAGCGGAGCCACGCGGGCCGCGCTGGCGGCGAACGCCACCACGACGGCGAGGGCGGGGGCCAGCATGCCCCGACGGTGGACGAGGCCGAGACCGAGCAGCCCGAGCCAGGCCAGCACCAGCACGACCCGCAGGGCGACGCCCGGCTGGCCGAGCCCCACGGCGAAGGCAAGGAGCTGCCAGGCGATGTCGAACACGGAGCTCACGAAGGCGGCCGGCGATGCATGGGTGACGAGCCCACTGCTCCAGAAGGCCTTGAGCGCCGGGCTGGGATGCCGGTAGAAGTCCAGCGCGAGGGCGCCACAGCCGACGGCCGTCGCCCCCGCAGCGGCCAGGACCGGCGCCGGCCACCGGCGCCGCGGGCCACGCCACGTCGCCACGGCCAACGCAGCCCACACGCCGACGATCACCGGGGCCGACGAGGCCGAGCATCCGAATGCCACCAGGGAGGCGAGAGCGAGGAGCGCCACCGGTCGGGCCGGGGCCGGGGCACGGCGAGCGCGCTCACCGAGCGCCAGGACCAGGCAGGCGGCCAGGAGGTCGAGCTCGTACTCCTTGACGCGGCTGGAGTACTCGATGCACAGCGGAGCGAAGGCCAGGGCTCCTGCCGTGCCCAACGCGGCCAGCCGTCCGAGACGAAAACAGCGCGTCGTGGCGTACATGACGGGGATGGCCGCCACGCCGGCCACCAGCGCGGGCAGCTGGGCCCATACCGTGGAGGAGTGACCGAGCGCCAGGAGGGTTCGGTCGAGGAACAAGGCACCCGGCGCGGTCGCCCACATGCGCCAGGCCTGTCCGATACCGACGTGGGCCGAGAGGGCGACCCAAGCGTCGTCACGGTAGAGCCCGAGACTGCTCAGCCCGTGGGCGCGCAACAGCGCGCCGGCGACGGTGACGACCAGGAGAGCGGCCACACTCAACCGTTGGCGGCGGCGGTCGCGCCCGTCGCGTGCAGCGGGCGCAGCAGCACCCCGATCCGGGTCCGCCCGCGTGCCGTCGGAGGACCCGTCGCCGGAGGACCAATCGTCGCGCGGGGGACCCAGCTGATCGCTGCCCGTCTTTCGTTGCAGGTCGACCACGCCGATCATGATCTCCGCGGGTGTCGATGGGACGCGGGGATGGAGCGGCGCGCGACCCGCGCGCCATGACGAGGACGACCACACCGACACCGATGCCCCACATGGGTTCTCTCGGCACAGTTCCCCGGCGCCATGACGTGCGAGGCCCCTCGCCTCGCTCTTCGGACTGGCGGCCCGACCGGATCGGGCTCAGCCCACCGGTGGATTGGCCTGGCCGTCGCCTGTTTCGTCCGCCACGGGAGCACCCTCTGGAGCCGGCCACTGCGTCGCGTCGGGGTCCGCCGGAGACAACGGCCCGACAACGGGTGGCTGCGACGCGAACACGGGTGCGGGTCGGTCCGGAGCCTGGGCGGCGGCCCGCTGCTCGTGCATGGTCGCCATGGCGTGATCCGCCTGATCCTTGGTCAGAGCGATCGTGCCGCCGCACATGGTGCAGGTGGACCGGTACTTGCTCCCGAGCGGGATCAACGGGATGAAGAACAGCGTGAAGAACGTCTTGATCCGGATGATGCTCTGCGCAGCCGGCGTGTGGCAGATGCCGCACATCGCAAAGACGTTGGCCATGCGGTGTCCTCGACGCCGGACACCGAAGATGATCAACATGCTCCCCTCCCCTGTCGTGCGTGCCCTCGGATTCCCGTGGGCGCGACTCCCCGTTTCGATCTTCTCATGTCGGACCCGTCCTGAATAGCCCCCGGGGGCCCACTGCGGTGCAGGATCGGTGCAGGGTCGGTGCAGTGTCCGTGCAGGATCAGGTGACGACCACCCGGGCCCGGGCCACGTTCTGGAGCCGCGCGTAGGGGCTCTCCGCATCCGCGTGGCGGTGGGCGATGACGCGCACGACGGGAAAGGACGTTCCGGCCGCGCCATACGTACACCGGCGCTCCACCTCGATCGCCGGAGCGGGCTCGATCGCGTCGTGCACCGCAAAGCGACCGGAACCATCGAGATCCCACTGCACCGCCACGATGGCTCCTGTGCCCGGAGGGACGGCCGCCGCGGCGCGCAGCGTCACCTCGGTCCCGACGGCCACGTCGGCGCGCGCCGCGCCGTCGACGGTGAGCGAGACGACCGGCTGCACCCCGCGCCGCTCTCCCGCGTCGGTCGGCACGACCACCTGCCCGTCGTCGACGACATAGCGAGTGCTCTCGGGTGGGTCGACGTCCTCCTCGACCCACCGGCTCAGATCGCGCAGGGCCTGATGCAGTACGCCGAGGTAGCTCACCACATGGGTCGCGTCCTCCTGGACCGCGCTGTCGCCGTGCAGCGCGTTGTCGGTGAACCAGAGCCGAAAGTGATCGTCGAGGGCGTCGCCGAGATGCGCACGGACGCGGGCCCGGTACCAGTCGGCCTGCCAGGGCAGTGCCTCTCGGTCGAGCAGCGACGCCACGACGATCATCTTCCCCGTGAAACGCCCGGTCTGGATCGTGCCGGCGGCCGCCCCTGCGAACAGGGGCCCGAGGAGCAGTGGCCGCTGCGGGTAGATCGGCGTTCCGTCGGGCTGGCGGAACTGGTCCCAGACCGGGAACTGGTCGTTGTCCGGGACTTGATGGCGGTGGTAGGTCTGCGCGGCCAGGAACCCGCTGTTGTCCACCTCGACGAGGTCGCCCGGCCGGATCCGCTGCAGGGTGTCGGGGTCGCCTGGCCCGAAGACGACGAGATCGCCGCGCACCGCGAGGAGACCGAGCCGAGCACCGGCGGCCTCCCCCGAGCGAACGAGGAGATCCGCCCCCTCGACGTCCTGCGGGGACGGGTCCGCAAGGCGCAGTGCCACGGGGACCGGCACCGGTTCGCCCGCGTCGCGCCAGGCCGTGTCGACGGCACCCCGGGCCCGCCCGGGTTGTTCCCCCACGGGGAGGCCGAGCCGCCTGGCGTCCTCGTGGGTGAGGGTGGCGGCGACGGCGCAGTGATATCCGATCCGATCGCGCACGAGTGTGGGCGGCGGCTCCGCGCCCAGATACCCGGGCACGGACCAGAACTCCTCGAAGTAGGTGGGATCGGCCTGGAGCATGCCGCCGTAGAGGACCGGGAACGCGTGCATTCCCATGGTGCGGAAGCCGAACCACGACCGGAGCGGGAACCCCATCCGGGTGACTTCGACCAGTGCGCCATGCTCCTCCTCCGAGAGCCCCTCGAAGGGCCGGCCGCTCCCGCCGGGCTCGACGGCGTCGACGATCTGCTCGAGCCGGTCGCGCAGGATCCGCTGGGCGTGCATGCGGACGGTGAACATGTTCGGGATGGCCATCGGCGAACCGATGACGTAGGGAACGACGCCGTCCCAGACCCCGACCGTGTTCTCCGCTCCGCCGATGGTGCGGAAGCCGCCACCGCTGCCCCCGTAGGCGTAGCCGTAGGGACGGTGCTCGCCGTACATCTCGGCCGCCACCCGGCGGGAGTGCTGCGCGCTGGCGGCATTGGCCCGGTAGGCGGCGATGGTCGGATCGTCGGACCCGTAGCCGCCGTGCACCCCGCCCCCGTTGGTCTCGAGGAAGTAGGCCCCGCTTCCGATGGAGAAGCCGATCTTGTCCTGTTCCCCCGGCGGCTGCTCCTGGGCCAGATGCTCGCTGTCGGGGACGGGCGTGATGTGTTGGAAGAAGCGACCCCGGTAGGCCTCCGGTGGCGGCAGGTAGATGGAGAACCGGGTGTGTGTCCCGTTGAAGCCGCCGTGCACATAGCGATGGCGCACCGGCGTGTCGCGCCACTCGTCGATGTCGAGGTACGGGTCCTCGAAGAGGGGGTCGTCGCCCCCTCCGGGCCCGGTGGCACCGGCGATATCGCTCATGGGCGTCCACCATTCCAGACCACCAGGCCGGCGCGCACACCCGGTGCCCGGCCCGGCGACCTCGAACCCGTCACCGGGCCGACCCGCGGAAGAGTTCGCGCAGCGGCACGCGGGCGCCTGTACGCAGTACGGCGCGCAGGTAGATCGCCGCCGCCGCCCGGGCCACGAGGGCGGTCCCGGCGAGGGAGATCAGCACGGAGAGGGCGAACCCCCAGGGCTGCACGTCGCCGAGGCCGACGAGGACGGGCATGGCGAAGGGCGCCGTCGGCGGCAGGTAGGCGAGGATCTTGAAGAAGAGGCTGGGGTTCCCGGTGCTGGCCGTCGTGAGCGCGATCACGTAACCGATGATCATCGGGAGGGTCAGCGGCAGCACCAGTGTCTGCACCTGGTCCTGGCGCTCCGCCATGGAGCCCGCCGCCGCATAGACCCAGCTGTAGAACGCGTAGCCGAGCAAGAGCCAGACCAGGGCGCTGACGAGTGCGAGCGGTGCGCTCCCGTGCAGGATGTCGGAACCCACCGCGGCACCGAGGATGAGTGCGAAGGACACGACCAGCGCCGCCTGCCCCATCGCCACCAGCCCGATCCCGAGCACCTTGCCCGCCAACAACTGGATCGGGCGCATGGTGGCGAGGAGGACCTCCACCACCCGGCTGGCCTTCTCCTGCATGACGCCCATGAGGATCCATGTGGTGTATTGGGTCAGCATGACGAACACGAGGATCACCCCGATCACCGACGTGCCATTGACCGAATGATGCGGGGCGGGTTGCAGGCTCTGCACCGGGACCGGTTTGGCTCCCGAGACCTGGGCCAACTGCGAAGGGGTCAGTCCTGCCGTCGCGTACGCATGCTCGACCCCGAGAATGGCGGCCACCGAATACGCCAGGTTCGAGGTATCGGTCCCGTCCGAGCGGGCGATCGCCGTGTCGGCCACGACGCGCCCGCCATCGATGATGGCGAGATCGACGGCACCTGAGCGCAGTGCCCGCTCGGCCGCGCCGGTCGAGTCGAGGGGAACGAACCGAACGGTGACGGCGACGCGTCCCGCCTCCGTATCGACGATCCGCTCCACGGCGGTGCGGTCCCCGCCCACCACCGCGACCCGCTGGGGCGACGTGGTGCTCTTGTGCAGCACGGGGATCACGATGGCCGCGCCCACCACGGCCAGGATGACGAGCGTGCCGCCTCGGAAGATGCGGCCACGGACCCGCTCGAGGATCTCGCGCCACGCCACCAAGCGGACCGGTCCCGAGGTGGCGTCGGAACCGAGCTGCCTCGACGGGCGCGACGAGGGGACGGTGTCCCGCTGCCGCCGGTGCCGCCGGTGCCGCCACACCCGCAGGCCAATGGCGGCGACCACCGCGACCACCAGGACGACGCGGAGCGTCACGTCAGGGCCTCGCGGAAGACCTCGGACAGTCGGCGACGTCCGAAAAAAGAGAACTCGGTGACCCGCCCGGCGGCCATGGCGGCGCGCAGGACGTCGTCGCTGTCGGTACCGGCATCGAGTACCAGCCGGGCCGCTCCGCCGGATATCTCGGACACCGTCACGCCCGACACTCCTCTGGCCCAGGCGGCGTCTCGGGCGCCCTCCACGCGCACCACGAGCCGCCGGGCGCCGGCCGTAACGAGCGCGTCCACCGTCCCGGACACCACGAGCCGACCATGGTCGATGATGGTCACGAGCTCGCAGAGGTCCTCGACGAGGTCGAGCTGGTGGCTCGAGAAGAGAACGCAGCACCCGGCATGGGCCTGCTCGACCAGGACCGCGCTGATGGCGTCGATGCCGGTGGGGTCGAGGCCGGCCAGGGGTTCGTCGAGGACGAGCAGTTCGGGCTCGTGGAGAAGCGCCGCCGCCAGCTGGACGCGCTGCTGGTTGCCGTGCGAGAGCTGCTCGACCTTGTCGCCGGCCCGATCAGCGAGGCCGAGACGATCGAGCCACCCGTGCCCCCGCGTCGCGGCGTCGCGTCGGGACAGCCCGTGCAGCCGACCCAGATACTCGACCTGCTCGCCGACCTCCATGCCCGGGTAGAGGCCCCGCTCCTCGGGCATGTAGCCGAAACGGCGACGCTCGGTCTGCCCGACGGAGGAGCCGTTCCAATGGACGGAACCAGCTTCGAGGTCGGTCAGGCCGAAGATCGACCGCATCGTCGTGGTCTTGCCCGCACCGTTCGGACCGAGGAATCCCACGACCTGCCCCGACGGCACGTCGAAGCTGAGACCGTCGAGCGCGGTCACCGGCCCGTACGAGCGGCGCAGCCCGCGCAGTTCCAGCAGGCCACCACCCATGACACCAGGGTAAGGCAGATTGCGGTGTGCCCGAGGGAAACAATCCCGTCACGACCGGGACTCGGCCAAGCACTTGACGCTGGGCGCGCCTGCGGGGACGCAGGTCGGGCTCGACCGAAACGGCCTGGGTCGTCCGCCGGGTCTTCGTGCGGTCGGCCCCGAAACGGCTACTGGCCCGAGCCGGTGGGATCGCCGACTGCGGCCAAGGTCCGCACGTCGGACGACCCTTGGTCGCCGACGGCGGCGCAGGAGTTCGACGGACAGGAGATCGCATCGAGACTGCCCTCGACGGGCGCAGAGGCCAATGGGACGAACGACCATGCCCCGTGAGTCAGCTGCTCGATCAGCGGGCTCCCCACGACCCCGCACGTCGAGTCCGGGCACTGGCCCACACCCGTACAGGCGCCCTTTTTTGTGCAGAACACACCGCTCGGAGCCACCGTGGGTCGGGGAACCGATGTGGACGACCACCCACCGGAGGCGTAGGCGGCGTCGACCACTTTGACCCGGCCGGGCGTGTACGTTCCCGGCGAACTTTCCTTGTACAGCTGCCGCGTACCCGTGGCGAGACACCACGAGCCGACACAGCCCACCGTGTCGAGAGTCGAGCCCGAGAAACCGTTTTCCGTGCCCGCCGGCAATGGAAACTCGGTGGTCGTCCAGTGCGAACCGCCGAAGACCGAGGCAAAAGCGTCTCCTCCGAGGGTCAATGGGCCGGCCGCCGCTCCGCCCTCGGTTCCCACCACCGCGCAGAGGGAGGTGCTGCTACAGGAGATGGCTCGTGGCTGATTGCCGATTTGCTGAGAGACCCAGGTGCTGCCGTTCCACGTCTCGGCGTAGCCCTCGAGCTGGCTCGTCGGCTCGTTGCCGACGAACGTGACGCCCTCGGTCACCGCGGTGGTTGCGCAGAACGAGAGGGAGACGCAATCGACTGATGTGAATTCGTCGAGATATTCCAAACCCGCGGCGACAGGGTTCGTGGGTACGGGAATCAAACTCCAGGTCTGACCGTTCCACGACTCGGCGGCCGGAACCTTGACGGCGACACCGGCGGGGCCACTCGACTCGGCGTCGCCCACGGCCAGGCAGAACTGCGCGGACGCACAACTCACGCCCGACAACGTCGACAGTGTCGGAGGACTCGTGTCGGCGAACGGGCTGACGGCCCATCCCCCACCGTTGTCGATCTCGATCAGCGGGGCTGAATTCGACACGCCCACCGCAGCGCAGAAGCCGGAGGCAACGCAGCTGACGGACGTGAGACTGTCGGCGCTGGTGGAGGACACGTCCGCGCTGGGCACGACCTGCCACGCTCGGGCTGATGCGGTGGAGAGTACCGCCGCTCCCGCGGCCGAACCCCACAGGCACAGCACGGCGACGATCGCCAGCACGGACACCGACCGCCGGGTACGGCGCGCTCGGTCACGAACCGCCCGGCGTGGCAGTGGCCGCCACTCGAGAACGGGACTCCGGGTCGACCGAGGCATGACCGGAGGGTAGCGCCGCCATCGCCGCCACGCTGGTGCCGCATCGGCCCGGCCTTCGGCGCCAACGCGGCGACGGGTTCGGCCTGCCGGGGCGCCGGGCCCTGCGTACGCTCCCCGGGGGGCCCGCCGCGGCGGGCCCCGGCGGGAAACCGTCACTCGGTTCGGAGGACCCTCGCTGGTCGCATCCTGCTGGCCACGATGGCCGGAGCCGCGGCCAAGACGTTGGCCACGACCAGAGTTCCCAGAGCGATGGCAACGACCTCCCAGAGCGTGACGACCGGCACGGGTACAACGCCGAGATAGCCGGCGAAGGCCCGCCATACCAGTCGGCCAGTCGCCACCCCGAGAGGTATACCGACGACGAGCCCGATCAGGGCCACCGTGGTTGTCTGCCAGAGCACAGTGAAGACCACCTGTCGACGAACGAAGCCGAGCGACTTGAGGATGCCGATCTCCTGGCGCCGGCGGGTGATGCTCACCACCAGCACGTGCAGCAGCGTGGCGATGCCGAAGACAATGAGAACCGAGCCCAGGAGCAGGGGGAAGTTCACCGATTGGCCGAAGTTGACAAGATTGGTCGGCGCCACCGGCAGCGACACGTCACCCGCGTACGCGGCCATCAACCTGTTGCGTGCCGCCCGTCCGGCGACGCTTGATGCGGTACGCACGAGGATCACCCCCGCACCGTCGTAGGTCTCGTCGATGGCACACATGCGGGGCTTCGCCCCCGGCGGGCATTGGTCACCGAATCCGGCGAAGTCAAAGGCAGCGCCAGTGCCCAGTCCACCTGTCCCGAAGTCTGGTGGGAACGAGGTGACGCCGACCACCCGATAGGGCGAGGTCCTGGTCCCCCCATTGGCATTCGGGACTGAGACTCGTACGACGGAGCCCACGTGGGCACCCGCTTCGCGCAGCGTTGTCGCACCCAGCGTGACCTCACCGGGGCCCTCGGGGAGCCGCCCGGTGACTGTCGTCAAGAGAAGCGGCCCCCGGATCGGTTGTCCCGCCAGGGCGGCCACGGTGTGGCCGTTGATTCTGACATCGCCCGAGAGGCCAGCGGTGATCCCCGTGACGCCTCGCTCCCGCTCGATGTCGTCGACGAGCCGCTCCGCCTGCGCCTGCGTACCCGTGCTGTTGACGCTGATGTAGAGGCCGAAGGGCTGTCCGTAGAGGGCGGGTGTCGTGACCAGGTGGGCCAGGCTGGAGCCGAAGACCGCGGTGGCGCACAGCGCGGACACGGCCAGGATCGAACCTGCGAGGGCAGACCAAACCGGAACGGTGGCCCGGCCCCTGCCGCGTTGAATGGCACGGCGGACGCCGATCAGGGTGGTGGGAGATGCACCCAGTTCGGTCAAGAGGCCGACGGTCCGAGACGGCTGTTCCCTGCGATATCGGGCGCTGGTTCGGGCCTCGCTCGCCACCGTGCGAGCGGGCCGGACGCCCAGAGCCGAGAAGATGACCAACAAGACAGCGCCTCCGACCAGGAGTGCCCAAGGATCGAACGAGAACCCGTTCGTCGGCTCGGCCAGTCGCGCCACGCCTACCGGCGTGAAGCTCGATAACCCATACGCCAGGAGTACACCCACGACGATGCCGACGATGCCGGTCGCGGCAATCCTGGCCATTCCCGTCAGGAAGAGTTGACGACCAGACACTCCCAAGGTGCGCAGCGTGCTGTACGTGTCAGCCTCGACCAGGGCTTGACGACTCTGGGCCTGAGCCAACACGATCAGCCCGATCAGCGCGGTCAGCGCGGCCAGAATCCACCAGCCCACCGCCTGAGGCCGGAGGGAGGAGGTGACGGCGGCCGCATTGGTATCGAGGTCAGTGACGCCCAGAGCGCCAGCCTGGCGGGCCCCGGCTTGGAAGCGAGGAAGATCGGCTGCTCCATGTCGAAGTCGCACGAAGTCGGCGTGAAAGAAGACCGTCCTGTCGTCGATGGATCGAGTGAACGCTTTCGTGGTGTAGAGGCCGTAGTTCGTGCCGTTGGTCGCCGGGAACTCGTCCTCGGATGCTTCGGTGCCAACCACCGTGAAGTCGTACTGGGGGCCGTCAGGAGTGATATCCGCGCCGCTGAGAACCCCATTCCGCTGGCTCACGGACGCGAATCTGATGCGGATGTGCGAGCCCAGGCGAACGCCCAGGTCGCGCTGCATGGTGTAGGACGCCAGGACCTCTGTGGGATTCGACTGGTCGGGCATGCGGCCCGAGAGCAGTTTGACGTGACCGGCGAGTTGCCGCGGCGCGAGCCCGGTGACCCCGAAGTTCTGGTTGGCCAGGAGTCGGCAGCCGCGGCACGACGGAGGACCGTTTGCCGGGATGAGGGCCGACGTCGACTGCTCGACCTCGGGAAGAGACGCGATCGTGGGGATCGGCTTGAAGCTGAACACCTCGGCATCGGATCCGTAGACAGCGAGATACCCGGGAAAGGCAGATCCCGTTCGCCTCCCCGCGGCCATCCCGGCCAAGACCAACCCGCTGACCAGAGCTACGAGGAGGGCCAGATACATCCACGAGCGCCAGCGACGCCGGAACTCGGCTCGGAATAACATTCTGACAACCGCCAACAGGACCTCCCGAAGGAGTCTGGACCCTGTCGACCCTCACGACAATCGCGCCAGCCTGTGCCAAGAGGGTCGTGCTACCACCCAGGCCAACGTGCCCCGATCGGGTCACCACCTTCACCACCGCGTGCCTCACTGTCGGGCTTCTCCGGCGAATGGATCAGTCCCCCCGGACGGGTAGGGCTCTGACGACTTCTCCTCGATGGGTCCCCACCCCCCACGTGGGAGCTCGGGGTGAACCGCGCCGTGGATTTTGGATGTGCGATGAGCAGTGCCCACCGGATCTCGCCGGCGCCGATGAGGAACGGTCCAGCTAGATAAGGTTGTCCAACGGGATGTGGCGCAGCTTGGCAGCGCGCCTGCTTTGGGAGCAGGAGGTCCGGGGTTCAAATCCCCGCATCCCGACCACGCGGGGGAAGCCGTTCCGACTCTCCCGACGCAGTGAGGTTCATCGGATTCTGGTGGGGTCTGCCTGCTCAGCGAACGACGATCGAGCCGAGGACCCGCCAGTTCGGCCTGCCGGCGTAGAGCAGGGCTCTGATCCGATAGTTCTCGAAGTTGCGGAAGCCGAAGCCGATGCGCTTGATCCGCTTGATCAGGTTGTTGAGGCCTTCGGTCGGGCCGTTGGAGACCCGGGCGATGTGGAAGTTGGCGATCTTGTCGAACCAGGTCCGGATCGTGCGCCCGAGGCGTTGGATCTCAGGCGGCATGGCGCGTCTGACGCAATGTTCGACGAGCTCGCTGAGCATTTGGCGGGCCTCGTCGAGGCCACTGCAGCGATAGAAATCTCGTAGGCGCTCCTTGACCCGGTAGGCAATGGCGACCTCGCCTCCGGGATCACCGAGTTCGAGGAGGGACCGCAGGCGCTGGGTTGCCTCGGCGCTGAGATTCTCCTCGCCTTTGAGCAACGAGCGTCGGATCCGATAGAGCGGATCGTCTCTGCGGCCGCGATGGCCCAGCTGTTCGATCTGGACCCGCCGACGGATGGCATCGAGACAGCGGTTGGCGAGCGAGATCAGATGGAAGGGGTCGACCACCTGATCGGCCTTGGGCAAGATGACCGAGTAGACCGCGGCGTAGGTGTTCGACATGTCGAGGGCTCCGAAGCGGATCCGCTCTTTCCAGGCCTTGGGTTGGCGGTCGATCCAGGCCGCCACGTCGTCGTATTTGCGCGTGGGCAAGATGTCGATGATCTGGTGGTTCTCCACATCGGCGACCGTGGTGGCGTAGCTGGTGATCCGTTGGTCGAGCCGGACGAAGGAGGTCTCGTCGAGCCCGATGGCCGTGGTGCGGTTGAGTCGCTTGCGGTCGGCCTCGAGCAGGGCCTTGCCATAGGTGGTGACGGCGTCGTTGACCGTGTGCCAGTCACAGGCCAGCTCCTTGGCCACTTCGAGGACCGTGCGCCCGGTGCCAACCTGCTCGGTCGCCCACTTGGCCGCCCGGGTGGTCAACAAGCAGCTCTTGGCCGCGATGCGGTGGTCGGAGAGCACCCAGCTCTGCGTGGCGCAGCGCTCGTTGACACAGCGCATCCGGTGCTTCTTCCAGGCCAGCGCCATCGGCGTCCCATAGACGGGCAGGTCGACGTAGTGCACGACCGGGCGATCCTTCACCCGCGCCTCTCGATCACACGATGGGCAATGCACGGGACCCCTGATCAGCTGCTCGATGGCCAGCTCGACGTCGGGTCCGCGACGCTCGTAGTAGAGGACAACCACGTCTTTGAGGCCGACGAGAGCCTCGAGTATCTCGCTATGGTCGCGAAGAACGAAGGTGCTTCTTGGTTGTTGGGTCACACCTCAAGCTTGAAGCGCCTTCGTCGCGCTCGGGGTGATCCTGGTCAGGGGCGCGACCCCACCAGAATCCGAAGAGCCCGCAGTGACGACCCGCTTGCCGCGATGCCCGCCCTGTTCAGTTGGCCGTCTGGGTCTGACTGGGGCTGATGGCCACGGCCACGGGGCTCGTCACGTTGTAGAGACCGAGAAAGCTGCCGGCCGCATCGCTGGCGAGATCGACGGGGACGACACCGCCCGTGTTCTCGCCTTCCGAGTCGAGGACGGAGATGGCGACGTACGCCGTCTTGCCGTCGGGAGTGATCGCGATGGCGTCGGCGCTGTTGGCCCCGAGGGGAAGTGAGATGTCCGGTTGAGCGGTGGCGGTTGTCAGGTCGACAGGAGTGACGTTCGCGGAGTAGTAGTTGGCGACGTAGGCCATCGTGCCGTTCGGCGCAATGGCGATGGCGTCGGGGCGGTTGCTCGGGCTGGTCAGCGCGATGGCTGTGCCGGCGGTGTCGGTGGCGAGGTCGATGGGGATGAGGCCATCTGTGCCCTCGGCGGTCACGTAGGCGGTGGAGCCGTCGGGTGTGATCGCGATGGCATCTGGGGACGAGGTTCCCGCAGGCAGCTCGATGGTGGCGACGACGGTGTCGGTGGCGAGATCGATTGCCGTCACGTTGTCGGAGCTCGAATCGGTGACATAGGCCGTGTGGCCGTCGGGCGTGATGGCGATGGCGTCGGGTCCGACCGCGGTGGGCGGCAGATCGATGTCGGCCCCGGCGTCGTCCGTGGCGAGATCGATCGGCGTGACCGCGTTCGACTCCTGGTCGGCGACGTACGCCATCGTGCCGTTCGGTGTGATGGCGATGGCCTGCGGTCCGACTGCAGCGGCCGGGAGTGAGATGTTGGCTCCAGCACTGTCCGTGGCCGTGTCGATCGGCGTCACACTGTCCGAGGCCCGGTTGGCGACATACGCCGTCGCACCGTCCGGCGTGATGGCGACACCTTCGGGCTCCGAGGCGCCGCTGGGCAACACGATGTCCGCCCTGGCGCGCTTGGTCCTCGTCCTGATCGGCGTGACCACGTCAGAACTCTGGTCGGCGACGTAGGCGGTGCGGCCGTCGGGCGTGATCGCGATGGCGTCGGGTCCGACCGCTCCGAGGGGCAGCGTGATGTTCCGTTCGGTCGTTCTCGTGACCAGGTCGATGGGGGTGACGTTGTTCGAGACCAGGCCGAAATTGGCGACGTAGGCCGTCTTCCCGTCCGGGGTTATGGCAATGGCCTGCGGATCGTAGGCGCGGTGGGTCAATGCGATGTCCTCCTTGGGCGCACCAGTCGCGAGGTTGATCGGGGTGACCTCGTCGGAGTCTGCGTCGACCACGAAGGCCCATTTGCCGCTGGGCGTGATGGCGAGGTCGACCGGACCACGGGAGCCGTTGGGCAGCACGATGTCGGACCCCACCGTGCCGTCGAGGAGGTCGACCGGGGTGACGCTGTTCGCGGGCGTCTCGGTGACGTACGCCGTGTCACCGCTCGGTGTGATGGCGATCGCCAGGGGATCGTCGCCGGCGGGGAGGGTGATGGGAGTGCCGTACGTATCGGTTGCCAGATCGAAGGGGGCGACGACTCCGGAAGGGGCACCGAAAGGCTGCCCCGCGACGTACGCCGTTGCGCCGGATGCGTCGATGGCGATTGCGTGCGGAACTATTCCGATGCCCCCATCGACCGGCGGGACGACGGCCCTGACGGAGTTGGTCGTGAGATCGATCACGTCGACGCCACCCGTTTCGTTGACGACGAGTGCCGTTCTTCCATCAGGAGTGACGGCGATGGCCTCCGGAGCGTATTCGCTGCTGGGCAGGGGAATCGTGACCCCGACTGCGTCCGTGGCGGTGTCGATCTCGGTGACGTCGTCGGACCCGTCCTTGAGGACATACGCGGTATGGCCTCCTGGAGCGACGGCGATGTCCATCGGACTGAACGGTCCGCTGAGGCGGATCGTGGCGGCGAGCGCGTTGGTGCCCGTGTCCACGGCGGCGACGGTCGAAGGCTGGCCCGGCCCGAAGGACGCGGCGCTGGCAACCGCATACGTGGTCCACGACGGATCCGAGGGACCTTCTCTGGCACTCCGCAGATCGCGTGCCCCGGCGTTCGACGGTGGTGGCATGTGCGTCGCGTGCGCACGAAGGAGGGTGCGGGCGCCCGCCGGCTGCGTGAAGGGAGCGCTCACCGCGAGGACGGGGATGCACAAGAGCGCACACCCACACAGTGCGATACATCGTCGGAATGCAGCCGCCATGCCCGGTCCTCTCTGAAACATTGGAGGCCGCCCCACTCGACAAGTGTGCCGTAGGGGTAGGGCGAAGTTAGCAGCGCCGATCACGTCCCGCTCGGTCGGCGCGGTCCGTGCGGGAGGCGTCACGCACGTCCGAAAGACACGCCCCGCGCCGTTCGAGGGACGGAGGCACGGAGCGGCGGGTGCTCCACTACCCGGAAGGCCGATCCGGGCGCCTTGGTCAGCCGTGGATATCGGCAAGACTGCCGCCCGTGACGGACACGGGAGGGAAGCCATCTGGGAGCGGTCTGGTCCTGCTGACCCTGGCCTCGGCTCAGTTTCTGATGACGCTCGACAGTTCGGTCATGAACGTGTCCATCGCGACCGTGGCCAAGGACGTCGGCACCACCGTCACGGGCATTCAGCTCGCCATCACCCTCTACACGCTGGTGATGGCCGCCTTCATGATCACGGGCGGCAAGCTCGGTCAGATCCTCGGCCGCAAACGCGCCTTCATGATCGGCTGCGTCATCTACGGCTGCGGGTCGTTCGTCACCGCGCTGGCTCACTCGCTGCCGGTGCTCCTCATCGGCTGGTCGGGCCTCGAGGGTTTGGGCGCGGCACTCATCCTGCCGGCCGTGGTCGCCCTCGTGGCGACGAATTTCGGACCCACCGAGCGCACGCGGGCTTACGGCCTCGTTGCCTCGGCCAGCGCGATCGCGGTGGCCGTGGGCCCGCTGATCGGGGGGTTGTGCACCACCTACCTCAGCTGGCGCGTGGTCTTCGCGGCCGAGGTCGTCGTCGTGCTCGGCATTCTCGCCCTGTCTCGCCGCATGGCGGACGTGGCGCCGGAGCCGGATGTCCGGCTCGACCCGGTGGGGATCGTCCTGTCCGCACTCGGACTCGGTCTCGTCGTCTTCGGGATCGTGCGGGCCGGAACCTGGGGGTTCGTGCAGCCGAAACCGGATGCACCCGTCTGGCTGGGAGCCTCACCGGTCCTCTGGCTGATCCTCGCCGGTGCTGGCCTCCTGGCGCTCTTCGTCTGGTGGGAAGGGATGAGGATCCGGGGTTCGAAGCCTGCCCTGCTCGATCCCGGCATGCTGCGGGTCCCGCGCATGCAGGCCGGACTGACCTCCTTCTTCTTCCAGTTCCTGCTCCAGTCCGGCCTGTTCTTCATCATCCCCCTCTTCTTGTCCATCGCGTTGGGCCTGTCGGCCGTGGCCACGGGCGTGCGTCTGCTCCCGCTGTCGTTCGGCCTCGTGATCGCCGCGGTGGGCGTGCCGAGGATCTTTCCGCAAGGCTCGCCAAGGCGCATCGTGCGGACCGGTTTCCTCCTGTTGCTGCTCGGCATCGTCGTGCTGATCGCGCTCCTCGACGTGAGCTCGGGGCCGGCCGTGGTCACCTGGCCGCTGTTGCTCATGGGATTCGGCGTCGGCAGCCTGGCCTCGCAGCTCGGAAACGTCACCGTGTCCTCGGTCCCCGAATCCGAGAGCGGCGAGGTCGGCGGAATTCAGAACACGGTGACGAACCTGGGCGCGTCCATCGGTACCGCGCTGGCCGGCACCGTGCTGATCGCCGTCTTGACGACGACCTTCCTCGGCACGGTGGCCAGTGACCCGGCCGTGCCCCAGGCGATGTCGTCCAAAGCCCAGGTCGAGCTCTCGGCCGGCATTCCCTTCGTCAGCGACAGCGACCTCTCCGCCGCCCTGAAGCAGGCGAACGTTCCCGCCGACACGGCGCAGGCGATCGTCGCCGACAATGCGTCCGCCCGGATCAACGGTCTGCGCGCCGCCCTGGCCGTGCTCGCCCTCCTCGCCCTCCTGGCCCTCGGCATGACCCGTCGGCTCCCCCGCCGCCAACCCGCAGGCCACGCCGACCGCGGGGTCGATCAGCGGGTCGCCGAGGTCAGCCCCGACGAAGGCTGACGCTGCACCAGGCCCGCTTCCGACAGGACGGACAGGTCATCCGGCGGTCGTAGCGGCCACGGGGCAGCCACACGCCGACGGGAAACTGGAACATGAGGAGGTCGCGGGCTCCCAGGACGGAGGTCTCGCTGCATCGTTGACAGACAACGACGAAACGACCGCTCGATCCGGACCGGCCGTCATCGCCTCGAGGCCCACCCGCCATCGGTGGTGCGGCCGAATGGAGTCGTTCGCTCTCCCCCGTACGCCGGCTCCTCGTCGATTCCCTCGACAAAGGCCGGTTCGGCGCTCCCCTCCGTGACCGGGGGCACCCAGAAGAGGGCCCGCTTGCCCAGCGGATCCGGTGGTCCCTCCCGCCGAGAGGGCACCTCAGGCGTCCTGCATGGCGCGATAGACCGAGGTCGAGAGGGACCGATAGGCCACCGCACCCGGAGAGAGCGGTGCGTGCTGGAGGACGGATTTCCCCAGCTCCGGGGCCTCGGCGACGCGCACCGACTTGGGCACGGCGGGCTCGAACAGCGGAAGGCCGTAGCGCTCCTCGACCTCGGCCAGCACCTTGCGGGAGTGAGTCGTGCGGGCGTCGAACATGGTGGGGATGACCCCGAGCACGCGGAGTCGGGCGTTGGCGAATTGGCGGACGTCGTCGATGGTCTCGAGGAGTTGTCCGACCCCCCGGTGGCTGAGCGACTCGCACTGGAGAGGCACGACGACGGCCTCGGCGGCGGTCAGTCCGTTGATGGTCAGCACACCCAGCGAGGGCGGGCAGTCCACCAGGACGATGTCGTAGTCGGGCAGCACCGGGAGGAGCGCATCGGCGAGCACGTGTTCGCGTCCGTTCCGGCTCAGGAGATGGACTTCGGCTCCGGCCAGGTCGATCGTGGCCGGGACGAGCGAGAGGCGCTCCACCCGGGGAACGGTCCGCACCACGTCCGCCAGCCCGGCGCGGCCCACGAGCACGTCGTGAAGCGACGAGTCCAGGTCGTCGGGATCGAAGCCAAGGGAGAAGGTGAGGCAGGCCTGTGGGTCCAGATCGACCACCAGGACACGCTGTCCCATCTGGGCCAGGGCCACCCCGATCGATTGCACGGTGGTCGTCTTCGCCACACCGCCCTTTTGGTTGGCGACAGCGATGACTTTGACCATCGGGCGACTATAGGGCCGCCGATCCGGTCACTTCTCGGCCACCCCGGATGTCGCCGGGGCCAGGGGACTTGACGCGCGATCGTTCAGCGGTACGCCGCTTCTTCCGATCCGACGTCGCGGACGAGGTCGCCCAGGGCCAGGTTGACGTCGTCGAGGTGATAACCCCACAGCGCCCCCAGCGCGTCGGTCACCGTCGGCCGGGGATCTCCTGCGACCGGGGTGGCCGTGACCTGGAGCCATGTCGCACCCGTCGCCGATTGGCACTGGGCCGTGTAGAGCCCGGGGAAGGTGACCCAAGGTGTGCTCAGCGGGACGCCGGGGACCTTCATCGTTGCGGCGAGGAAGTAGGGCGCGAGCGGCCCGGACCCGCTCGAGAACGTGACCGGATTGACGCAGGCCACCTGTTGGCCGAGCCGTCGCGACTGGCCCGACTGGAGGCTGACCCCCCGACCTGGGCGCCCGAAGAGCGACAGCAGTGGAGGCGTCGATCCGAAGGTCGAGTAGGCGATGACGCACCCGGTCGAGGAGGGAGACTGGCAGGTGGGGATGTGCCGAAAGCTTCCCCCGACGTCCCTCCCCACCGGTACCTGGACGTTCCCGCCGAGGATGATGGCGGAGACCATCTGCTTGCGCAGCCGCACCGAGGGGTCGATCTGCGAACGGATCAGCCGGATCAGCATCGCGGCACCTTGCGAATGCCCGATGAAGATGATGGGTCGGCCGCCGTTGTCGTGGTGCACGTAGTCACGCCACCCAGCGAGCAGGCTGGCGTACGCGATGTTCGTGGTCGCTGGGTTGGAGAGGAGGCCGTGTGTGAGTGCGTACGTCGTGGCCTGCCGGTACATCGGAGCCCAGACATTGCAGACCTGGGAAAAGCGGGAGGCCTGGTCCGCTGCAGCTGCGATCTCGGCCGGCTGCACAACCAGGTTGGCGTTGTCGGTCTTCTCCGTGGAGACCGTGGGATACACGTAGAAGCAATCGAATCGCTTGGCCGACGCCGCAGGGGTGGGGTTCGGCGAGACGCTGGTCCCGCCCGACCCCGTCACGCTGGTCGAAGCCCCGTTGTAGTCGCAGGGATCACGGGCCAGCCCGGGATGGCACAACCAGACGGTGGTGGAACCGGCGGAGCGGACGATCGTCGTGGCTGCGTCCGCGGGGACCAACGGGGGGAGTGCGGCGACGAGGAGTGGGGGAAGACCGGCCACCAGAGCGACGGCTCCGAATCCGAGCCTCCGGCGACCCGCCTCGCCACAGTCGTTCCACCGCACGGCCAGCCCTCCTGCGTTCGAAGAAGGACCAGGCTAGGCGCAGTCCGGCCGCGATCGGCGCCACCGCGCCGCACCGGCGACGCCCCTGGAGCGCCTATCGTCGGTGGCGGAACGTGTCCGTGCGCCCGCGGGCGGCGTCGCACCACACGCTCCATCGGAATCAGTCTGTGAGGGACAGTCGCGTGGCTACGTTTCGCATGAACCAAAAGATCGTCGTGGGCGCCGTCTTCGTCTCGGCGATGTTCATGAACATCATGGACATCACGATCGTGAACGTCGCCTTGCCGACGATCGGCCGGGACTTTCACATTCCGCCCACGGCCGTCGACGGGATCGTGATCGCCTACCTGGTCAGCCTGGCCGTTTTCATTCCCGCATCGGGCTGGCTCGGCGACCGCTTCGGCGGCAAGCGAGTTCTCCTCATCGCCATCGCCGTCTTCACGCTGGGTTCGGTCTTCTGTGGACTGGCCCACAACATGACCGAGCTCATCATCGCTCGCGTCTTCCAAGGGGCCGGTGGCGGCATGATGGCCCCGGTCGGTATGGCCATGCTCTTTCGGGTGTTCCCACCGGCGGAGCGAGTCAGGGCTGCAGGCATCCTGACCATCCCCACCACGATGGCGCCCGCGCTCGGACCGGTCCTCGGCGGCTTCTTGGTGACGAGCCTGACGTGGCGGTGGGTGTTCTTCGTCAATCTCCCCCTGGGGATCGCCGCCATCATTTTCGGGGGCCTGTACCTCGAGCGCACGGGAACCGGCGACGCCGGCCGCTTCGACCTGCCCGGTTTCGTGCTCGGCGGTGCCGGACTCGGACTCCTGATGTACGGCGTGTCGGAGGGACCACTCGAGTCCTGGTCGTCCACCTCCGTGATCGCCTCCTGCGTCGTGGGCGCAGTGCTCCTGACCATCTTCGTATTCGTGGAGCTGCGGACGACCAGACCAATGGTCGATCTCCGCCTGCTCCATGGCCGCCTCTTCCGATCGACCAACGTCGTGATGTTCCTCGCCGCAGCCGCGTTCTTGGGCACGCTCTACCTCATACCGCTCTACTTCCAGGATGCTCGGGGGATGACGGCCCTGCAGTCGGGACTCTCCACCTTTCCCGAGGCGATCGGCGTCATGCTTGGTGCGCAGTGCGCCAGCCGGTTGATCTACCCACGCATCGGTCCGCGCCGACACGTCACCGGCGGACTGATCGGGCTCGCCCTGGCCATGCTCGCTCTGACCCAGATCACGCTCACCACGAACCTCTGGCTGATCCGGGCCTTGATGTTCGGTCTCGGGTTCACCATGGCGCAGGTCATGGTGCCAAATCAGGCCGCCTCCTTCGCCATGATCTCGGCCGAGTCCATGGGCCGAGCCTCGACGTTCTTCAACACCATGCGTCAGGTGGGCAGCGCGGTGGGCGTCGCCGTTCTCTCGACGGTCCTCGTGAGCTCGACCACGGGATCCGGCGGCGGATCGCTGTCCCCGGGCATCGACTCCTATCACGCCGCCTTCGTCGTCGCCATGCTCTTTGCGCTTGCCGCCGCCGGCTTCTCGTTGACCATCCATGACGCCGACGCGGCCGAGACGATCGTCCGTCGCCACCGGCCGGCCAAGAACACCCAGCCGACCGCCTCGGTTCCGGCACAACCCGAACCGGTGACATGACAACCGTGTGCGTCTTCTGCGGTTCGAACCGGGGCGCCAACCCCTCCTTCGTGGATGCGGCGGAGCGGTTCGGGAAGGGCCTGGCGGCCCGCGGGGGGTCGCTGGTCTACGGCGGTGCGTCAGTGGGACTGATGGGAGTGGTGGCGGACTCGGTGATCGGGGCCGGCGGGACCGCCACAGGTGTCATCACCCAGGCGCTGGCGGGACACGAGATCGCACACCACTCGCTCGACGAGCTCCGGATCGTGACAACGATGCACGAGCGCAAGGCCCTCATGGCCGACCTCTCCGACTCGTTCGTGATGATGCCAGGTGGATTCGGCACCTACGAGGAGTTCATGGAATCGGTCACGTGGGCCTACCTCGGCATCCACGACAAGCGGTGCGCCATCCTCAACGTGGACCACTTCTTCGATCAGCTCCTCGATTTCCTGGGTCACGCCGTCGAATCGGGATTCATCAAGCGCAGCACGCTCGAGCGCGTGCTCGTCAGCGACGACGTGGACGCACTCCTCGACACCATCGTCGGGCGATCCGATCAGGTCGAGGCGCGGTAGAGGACGCTCGCGCCTTCCCGCGCCACGGGCACCAGCGCGAACACGTTGCGCCCTTCCCCTGCAACCTGAGCACCCGAGTCCTCGTCGTTGCACGCCGATGGCGAGGCGGCGAGTCGGAGCGCAACATGTGAGACCGCCGTCTTCGGATCGACCGCGAGCAACGTCTCGGTTCCCGTGCAGCGAGCCGGGTAGGCAAGGGTCCATAGGCGACCGTCTGGTGTCGACACGGGAGCAAACAGCCCGACCGACTCGACGGGTCCGGACCAGAGCACCCGCTTCCCATGACCCGTGAGCAGGTGGATGCGAAGGGTGGGTCGGGTTCCCGTCCCGTAATCGGCGACGGCAGCCCAGAGTTCACCGTCGTCACTCGAGACCCAAAGCACGGCGCTGTTGCGCGGCCCGGTGAAGACGACCCTCGTCGCGGCCGAACCGGACACTCGTGCCATGAGGAGACGCGATCCGCCCGGTCCCCCGGCCATCCACACATTCCCCGCATGCACCGCCACGCTCGGATAGATGCCTCCGATCTGCGGAACCGGTTGGACGACCGAAACTACCGCGCCAGTCGCGGGAGAGATCTGGACCACTTCGGCTCCGGCACGGGCATCGGTACCGTAGAGCCAGAGTGAACCATCGCCGTAGCGGAAATCGGTGTGCGCAACGCCGCTGCCGACGATGCTCATCACGACAGGACTCAGGATCTCGGCCGCTCTCGTCCTCACATCGAAACGCTCGACGTGCATCTGCCAGGTGTTCGGTTGCTGCTGTCCCTCTTCGACGAGCATGTAGACGTCAGTAGCCGCAGCCGTCACGTCGATCGCACAGGCAGGGATCGCAACGAGCCGCTGCATCAAGGTCGCAGCGTTCACGTCGTCGAGGTCGCAGTGGGTGAAGATGCCGGGCGTCGTGGTCCCCACCAGCCAGGCGTGGCCCGGCGTCGCCACGACCTGTCCGGGAACGAAGGCTCCAGGAAAATGGCTGACTGTCGCCACCTCGAGTCCGCCGGTGGTCACTCCAGAGGCCGTCGGGAGGATGAGGGAGGAGAATGCGAGTGCGACCGTCAGGAACAGGCCGAGGCGGCACCGCGTCGGCGAGACGTGGACCATGACGGAGCCGGTTTCACCCTCCGGCGTCCGCACTGCGCGGTCAGTTGTCGGGAACGAGCAGGACGTCTCGGAGCTCGTCCTGTCCAGCCCAGTCCGCCAGCAACGCTTTCACGGACTGGTAGGCCTTCTCACCTGTCACTTTGTCGAGCATCGTCGGCCGGTATCCGAGTCCTTCGAAGTACCCGAGATATTCCTCGACGGACATCCCCGAGACCCGCTGCAACATCTCGTCCTTCAGCTCCGTCGTCACGATTGGCCGATCTCGTTCGATGATCCGCGTCGCCCCCTTGACGACACGTCCCTCGGCTCCCTCGACGTCCATCTTGAGGAATCCGACGGGTCCGGCCACCAGGTCGTCCAGCCGAAACGTCGGCACCACCACGCCGGGACGCGTCAACAGCGCATCGCCCTCGATGATGCCGCCGTTCGAGCCCACATGGGTCGAGTAGTACGCCCATCCGGCAGTGGCATCCGCCGCCACGGGGAGGAGTTCCACGTTCGCCGTATCGTTCAAGCGCAGCGAGGACAGCAGGAGTCTGCAATTTTCGGAATTTGGCTCGAGCGCGATGACCCGGCCCGAGGGACCCACCAGCCTCGACGCAAGCAACGAGTAATAGCCGAGGTTGGCGCCGACATCGACCACCGTCATGCCGGCCGTACAGACCCGTTCGAAGACCGCGGTGAGGTGGGGCTCATAGGTACCTGAACGCAACCCCGGCGTGACGGCGGCATCCGCGGCATCCGCATACAGCTCGACCCCGCCGACCACGCAGCGTTCCGCGTCGACCTCGCTGAGTTGTACGGAAAATGCAGTGGGTGCCACCTGGTGTTCGATCGACCCGAGCATCCTGCGAATGGTCGACACGGCCGCGAGGTCTCCCGACGCGGCTGCGTCGAGATCTGGGCGCAGGTAGGCGGGCAGCGTCGGGTAGAGCAGGCCGACGAGCTCCTCGTAGGTCAAGGCCCGTGACGGCATGGTCCCGCCCAACTGATGGACCAGTCGTTCGCGCCACGGCGCCAACGAGTCCTTGACCGAGTGCCGGGTGTCGGGTGCCTGTTCCATGACCGGTCCAACGTACCCGCTCGCCCGGAAGGCACGGGGACCGGGATCCGACCGCGGACCGGTCGACCGGTACCGATCGTCCCGAACCGGGCCCTATTTTTTCCAGTCGGCGTTCTTCCCGATCACTCTGGCCGGGTTGCCGGCAACGACGGTCCGCTCGGGCACATCCTTCGTGACCACGCTCCCTGCTCCCACGACCGCTCCGGAACCAATACTCAGACCCGAGAGCACCACGGCACCCGCGCCGATCCAGACCTTGTCGGCGATGGCGATCGGCGCCGACCATGGCCGGGCGACACCGTCGACGGTGAGATCGTGCGAGTTGCCATCGAGAATGTTCGTGTTCCAAGAAATGGCGCAGTCCCGGCCGATGGAGATGTGCTCGAAGCAAGTCACGGTCGAGTTGCAATGAACGTAGGAATGATCGCCGACTTCCAAGTGGGCGTTCTCGCTGACAACGACCTTCGTTCCGCGCATGAATTCGACCTGTCCCTGGACCGAGAGGACCGAGTGGCGCCGAAGGATGACCCGACAGGGCACGGGCGCCAAACGGTCCTCACCGACGATCAGCCGAGCACCCGGAGCGAAGTCGATGCGCGCCCCGCGCTCGATGCGTAGCCGACTCCCACGACCGACCACGCATCGGCCGCGATGACGAAGGCTGAGGTGCAGGGAGCGGATCAGTGAGACACGCCGCGCTTTCTTTGCCACAGCGAGCCAGTCCGCCATTGCAGAGTGGAGCGGCTCTTTTCATCGCTGATACCCAAGAATCGGCTTTTGCGTGCCCATCGAGCCCGAGGGTGTCGTCGTGGGCCGCTCGCCTGCGCCCGTGCCGCACTCGGAGAAAACCAGGAGATCGACCCCTTCGGGCCGTGGGCGCCGACCCTCGGCGATGGCTCGATCGAGACCGGCGAGACCCTCGGCGAACCCTGAATCCGAAATCGGCCTGAGGGCTGAATCCGTATGCCGCATCGTCACAACGAACTCACGCAGGTGTTCGAGATCACGCCAACGATCTTCGTGAGGTCGCATCAGGGAACTGCGCGCAAATCCGACTCGACAGAACGCGTCGACCAGTTCCGCGACACTGGGCCGGCCAGGTCGCAGGGCAGGTCCACGCCGGGCCGCCGACCCGACGGGCGCCGGGCAACCCGATCACGCAAGTATGAGCGACCGAAATGCCGTCTCCCCGTCGGACCTGGATCGTCGTCGCAGTCCTCGTCGCACTCACGGCGCCCTTCCTCGCCGGGTGCGGCAGTGGCAGCGCTGCGCCCTCGGCGACCCTCCTGGCACCCCAGACGTTCGGCAGTGGTCTGGCTCGGTTCACGGTGTCGTTCACCAGGCCGGGCACCACGACACGCCCAACGCCGACACCCTCGCACGGGGCGACCACGACACCCTCGCGTCCTCCCCTCCCACCGGGTCGCACCATCTGGTACGGCGGACACGTTCTCGTCTCCGTGGCCGATCGAGGCGTCGAGCCGACACCTCAACGGATCGAAGCCGTGTTGCGCGCAAATCTGCCGTTCGCACCGGACGGTCGTATGTACCTCCTCGATGGCTTGCCGGCCATGCGGGAGATAGAACATTGCACGACGCCCGCAGGTTCGTGTGCCGGCATGATCGGTGGCCTCGAGGTGCTGAACGGCACGATGCTGATCAGCCTGTTCACGCAGGGCCTCGACCAGCAGACGACGATCCGAGCTCTGGACAGCTTTCGGGTCAACGACCCGTTCACGCAACGTTGTCGGTACACCGTCGACCGAAAGGGTTACGGCCTCGCTTGCCCGTCGGGTTGAATTGGCGGGCGGCCGATCGTCACGCCAACGATGATTCGCGTCGTCGGCAGGTCACATAGATCCTCTCGGTCTGGTGCTCGTGCGGCAACGGATCGCGATGACGGACCTGTTCGACCACGAACGAATGGCCTTCGAGCACCGAGATCAGTTCATCATCACTGTAGAGAGTTCCGCCCACGGTACGAATGCGGTGGCCCAAGAACTCGTTTGTGTACACCTCCCCGTACCCGAGATGCGTGGCCACGAGGAAGGTGCCCGACGGTTCGAGGATCCGGTGGACTTCACCCAACGCGGTTCCAAGCGACTCCCGTGAAAGGTGGTGGACGGAGTAGAACGCCACGACCCCTCGAAAGGACCCGGGACGAAAGGACATGGCACGCATGTCGCCACAGACGAGGCGGTCACGACCCCAGGTTTGGCGTGCCATCCGCAACATCTGCTGCGCCAGGTCCACTCCAACGGGATCGAGTCCGCGTCCCGAGAGGTAATGGCCGACCTGCCCGGGGCCACAACCCAGGTCCAGGACGGTCCCACCAGCCCCGATCCGCTCGGCGAAGGCGTCGAGGACCAGGCGATCCACCGGGAGCTCGAGGAGATCGGAGGCGAAGGTCGCTGCATAGTCCTGAGCCGCAGCGTCGTAGGCGGCGCGCACGGCCGAGGCGTCGAATGGTTCCATCGGAGGCAGTCTGACCCGTCGTGCCCGCCCACTCGGCCTCTGTCCCGAGGCGGTGCCACCGACAGCCGGGACGGCACGGGTGGACGACAGACCACATGGATGTCGGGAACGACGTGCAGCCGCTCCTGCGGGTCCGCATCGAGGCGACTCAGCAGCTCAGCAGTTCCCCGCTCGGAGGGCAGTGGCCACCGGCCTAGCGACTACAGGAGAACGTCACGAGCTCGCCGCTCCAGGCGACGTTGAGCTGCGCCGACTGATGGCAGGTGCCCCGATCCTTGAGGCCGGCGATCTCGTCCTCTGCTGCATGTGGCTGGGACGTTCCCCACGGAAAATAGAAGAAGATCTGCTTCGCTCGCGCACGATCGACGACACGCGTGATGTTCGGCGACCCATGTTGATACTCGAACCCGACATGGCTTGCCGGCACCTGGTGTCCGACCTTGGTGGACGCACCGCTGTACTCGTACTGGTAGTACTCCCAACCCGGAACGCCTGTCGCCCCTGCCACGATGACGGCCGATTGCGGTTGGGCGTGCACCTTGACGGAGTCGACCGCCTTGCCAATGAGTTCGCCGTAGGCGATGTTCGTCCCCGCCCAGTGCGTCTGTCGATACGTGCCCACCTCGGCGGCGGCAGCGAGCGCGACGATCCCACCCAGAGCGACAAAAGCGGAGGCTTTGATCGCTCCGCGGGGTGCCCGTTCGACACAGCGTGCGACCCCCACACCCGCGATCAGGACGAGAATGGGCACGAGGTAGTAGTTGGTGCGCACAAAGCCGAAGGGCCAATAACGGAACGCCGAGGCGAGCAGGGTGAGGAACAAGGCGCCGCCGACCGCGAGCAGCGTCGGCCTGCCCTGGGCCGAGCGGGCGAAGACAATGACGCCGATGCACAGGAACGCAAGAAGCGCGACCGAGATGAGGCCGGTCCAGATCCCGCCGATTACCTCTCCGGGATAGCTGGCCTGGGGCGAGAACGGGCCGGTGATGAACCCGCGTAGTCCGTCCCAGACGAACGACACCTGTCGGCTGATCCCGTGGTGTGGGACGAACTGGCCGTCCCAAAAGTTGGACTGGGTCAGTGCGTTCTGGCGGACGACGAACAGCCCGAGGTGGGCGAGGACGACGAGCCCGCTCCCGACGGCGGCAACGAGGCGGGGAAGGCTCGCCCGACGAAGCGAAGTGACCGCGTCGAGCGCCAGGAGCGGAGCGGCAAGGAAGAGGGCGGGCGTCGAGAACAGACAAGCGGCAGCTATCCCCGCATAGAGCAGCCACAGGCGAGCCGAACGCCAGGAGGGTTTGGTGTCTGCCGAGAGTTCGTGCAGCAAAATCACTGCCACGGCCGCGGCAGCGTCGATTTGGTACTCGGAGAGCTGCACTGAATAGGTGAGCAACGCGCCGGTCAGGCTGCCGACCAAGGCAATGATGACCGCGCCAACGGGCGTCACCCATCGCCTGGCCAAGAGCAGGAGCAGGACACAGGCGATCGGCAAGAAGATCGCCGTCGGCAGCCGGAGGGTGAGCTCGGTGCTTCCGAACAGCGAGCCGACCAGCTTCTCGCCGAAATACCATCCTGCGGGGAACGGCGCCCCGTCACGAGTGAGTGCGGCCCACCATCCCCGGTTGTCGGCGATGTAGAAGGCGCGCCACTGCTCGTTGTACCAGAGCGGGACCGTGAGGCTGTGCCAGAGTGACGCCAGGACGACGACTGGCACTCCAGCACACACCAGCAGGCTGACAACGAGTTCGCGTCGAGAACGGCTCCGCTGGCGACGACGGGCGCTGCGCTCGACGGGTTCGGCGGGAATCTCGCGCGTGAGGACGCTCGTCGCCACCGTCACTGCGGAGTGAGTCCCGTGCACCCGGGAGCGCCGGCGCGGTCCGGCCTCGACGTGATTTGGACCACGCCCCAGCCTACGACGTGTGCTGCCGGTTTTCGGGATGGCGACCACGCTGGGCCCCGGGGCCGCCGTTCGCTTGCTGCCATGCCCCCCGCCGTCCCAGTGCGCGGCCCACCGACTGCCGCAGGCCACCAGCGTGAGGATAAAATCGTAAGTGGAATTTTTGGCGCCCCGGGCAGGATTCGAACCTGCGTAAAACGGATTAGAAGTCCGTTGCCTAAGTCCGCTCGGCCACCGGGGCACACCGACCGTCACAGCCTGACATAGGCAGATCCCGACGGGCGCACACGCCTCGTCCAGCGGCCGCCCGTGCCGACGACCGTAGATGGTTGTGCCACACTTGTGCCCCTCGGTGGGCGTAGCTCAGTTGGTTAGAGCGCCAGGTTGTGGTCCTGGAGGTCGGGGGTTCGAGACCCCTCGCTCACCCCAAAGATGTCGTTGACCACGACATCGAACGTGGGTGTATCGCAGGAGGGTGGCTGTGAGTCCTGACGGGAGAACGGTCCTGGTGACCGGCGCGTCCTCGGGCATCGGCGCGGCCGTCGCCCGCGAGCTGGCCAAACGGGGCTTCACCGTGGCGTTGGTTGCCCGCCGGGCCGACCGACTCGACGAGGTGCTCGCCGACTGCCGTGCCTCCTCTCCCTCGTCTGCCCGCTGGGCTGCTGACCTCTCCGATCCCGACGATGCGGCCGCCCTGGCGCTCGAGATCTGGGACCACTACGGCGGCCTCCACGTCGCCATCAACAATGCCGCCGTCCCGATGCGACGCCACGTCAGTCGCCTCTCGATGGCGGAGGTCGAACGGACGATGCGCATCAACTACCTCTCGCCCGTCGCCATCGCGTTGGCCCTCCTGCCCGGAATGCTGGAGCGCGGTTCGGGCACCATCGTCAACGTGTCGAGCCTGGGCGGCCGACTGGGCATCACCACCGAGGCCGCCTACTCGGCATCGAAGTTTGCGCTGGCCGGGTGGAGCGAAGCCGCGACGATCGACCTTGCCGGTACCGGTGTGGACGTCAAGCTCGTGCTGCCCGGTGCCATCGACACTGAGATCTGGGACCAGCCGGACAACGATGCGCCGCTCTACGACGGACCCAAGGAATCACCCGATTCGATCGCCGGTGCGATCGTCGACGCCATCGACAGCGACCGCTTCGAGTTCTACCTGCCGGACATGAAGGCGGTGATCGAGGCCAAGACCTCCGACATCGACGCATTTCTGATCGGCATGCGGTCAATGGGACAACAGACGCAGGGGGAGGCACCGTCGTGAAGGCACTGCTGTTCGGAGCACCACCCTCTGGGGACGAGGTCCGACCGACCCCTGAGGACGACTTCGAGACCAAACTGATCGACACGCCGTTCGGCCTGCACGACATCGACGAGCCCCACCTGCACCGGCCCGATTGGGTGATCACGAGACCGATCCTCTCCGGCATCTGTGGGTCGGATGCCAAGCTGGTGCTCGGAGACTTCAACACGGGCGACATCGACAACCCGATGGCCGCGTTCTCGTCGCTCCCCCACGTGCCGGGACACGAGGTGGTGGCCGAAGTGGTGTCGCTCGGCCCCGAGGCGCGCGGGCTCGAACCGGGGCAACGTGTCGTCCTCAATCCATGGCTTTCGTGTGGGCCTCGCGGCATCGACCCACCGTGCCCGGCATGCCAGGCCGGAGATCTGAGCCTGTGCTGGAGCTTCACGAAGGGTGACCTCGGGCCGGGCGTCCACGTCGGCGTGATCACGGGTGCCCCTGGGGCCTGGGCCGAGCAGCTGGCTGCACACGACTCCATGCTGATCCCGGTCCCCGACGGCATCTCCGACGAGGCCGCCGTCCTGGCCGACCCGTTCTCCGTCTCGTTCCACGCCATCGTGCGTCACCCCCCTCCCGAGGCCGGTCGCGTCCTCGTCTACGGAGCGGGCGCCCTCGGTCTGACCAGCGTGGCCATCCTGCGCGCCCTGTACCCGAACGTGGAAGTCGGTGTCGTCGCCCGCTTCGAGTCACAGAAGGCGATGGCACTGCAGTTCGGTGCCGCAGCCGTGTTCGACCATGAACCCCGCCTGGCCCTGGTCGAGGAGCTGGCCGCCTGGTCGGGCGCGGTGTTACACATGCCGCTCGATGGCCTTCCGGTCACCCATCCGGGACACATCGACGTCGTCTACGACTCGATCGCCAAGGCGGAGACGCTCGAGGTCGATGTGCGTGTGCTGGCGGAGCGCGGGCGCCTCGTCTACACCGGTGTCGCCACGCCGGAACGATGGGAATCGACGCCGATCTACTTCAAGGAGCTCACCATCGCCGGCTCGAACGCGTTCGGCCTGGAGGACTTCGGCGGGAAGCGGCAGCACGCCATCGCCCACTACCTCGATTTCGTGGCCGACGGACGGCTCGACATCACGCCGATGCTGACCCATCGATTCGGCCTCGAGGAATGGTGGCCTGCCCTCAAGACGATCGCACGACAGGAGCGCAGCGGCGCATTGAAGGTGGCCTTCACCCCGAACGGCTGAGTCGATGCACCTGGGTCAGTGCACCCCGGTCCCGAGCTCGCAGAAGCGGGCATAGCGCTCGGCCGTCGCCTTGGCCCAGACCGGGTCGGGTTCGATACGGCGACCGACGGCGGCCCAACCGGCGGACGCGTCCAATGAGGTCTCGAGCCCCGCGGCCAGGCGGGCCAAGAACGCCGCCCCGCGGGCGGCGCCCTCGGGCACGGCAACGGCGTCGACAGGCAGGCCCGTGGCATCGGCCACGGCGGACATCCACGCCGTGACCCGTGAGCCGCCACCGCTGGCCACGATCCGCTTGGCGTCGACCCCGGCCGTGTCGAGCATGCGTCGGACGACGAAACCGCTGGCCTCGAAGGCGGAGCGCTCCAGGGCCTCGGCCCCCGAGCCGATGTCGAGCCCGTAGAGATTGGAGCGCAGTGTGTGGTCCTCGAAAGGGGTGCGCTCGCCGCGGACGTAGGGCAGCCACACCGGGACGCGGTCGGGGTCACCGAGGCGCGGCGCCAGCCTCTCGCGGTCCGGACCGGGCCGCGGTGCCCCCCGCAGGAGCTCGCGGGCCCAATCCACGAAGAGCGCGCCGGCGTTGCTCGGTCCGCCGATGAGGAATCGGTCGGGCGTCGTGTGGGGAAAGCTCACCAGACCCGGGACACTGAGCCACTCCTCGGTGACCACCCAGGCGATCAGGGTGGCGCCGAAGATCACCAGGACGTCGCCGGGTTCCGAGGCGCCGGACACGATCTGGTCGCAGAAGGCATCGATCGTTCCGCCCGTCACGATCGTGTCGCTCCCGGGCAACGTCCCTGCCGCCAGGCCCATCGGCACCACCGTCGGGAGTTGCGCCTCGGTGACGCCGAGTGACTCGAGCAGGGCGGCGTTCCACTTTCCCATCACGTGGAGGGACCCCATGGAGGCGGTCACCGCGCTGTCGATGGCCGGCAGGCCCGACAGTGCATGCGTGGCCACCGCCTGGCAGGGCCAGTAGCCCTGGGCGTCGGGTACCTCGCCGTGGGCCCAGGCCAAGAACCCCTCGGCGTCGGCCATGGTGCCGGGCATGACGTGGTCGCCCCCGTTCCAGCCCTCGACGCGGCCTTCTCGGTCGCCGTAGAGGAGCCCGGGCAGAACGGGCACGCCCTGGCGGTTCACCGCCGTGAGCGACGGCACCATGGACGTCGTGGTCACCCCGGCCACCGGCCGATCGCCCAGCTGAGCCGTCACCTGCGCGAAGGCCTTCCGAGGCCCTGCTCGCCAGGCCTTCTTCGCATCGTGACGGAGCACGTCCGGTTCGGGCGCCATCACGGCGTGCGGGACCCGGCTGCGGGCGACGACCTCACCACGCTCGTCCACGGCCACCGCTTTCACCGACGTCGTGCCGACGTCGACGCCCACGGTGACGGCCTGCGGGGAGGTGCTCATGAATCTGACACGGGTGTCATGATCCGTCATTATGGTCCCCGACCGCCCCGGAAGGAGAAGTTCCCGCCCATGACATCGCCCCGCCCGAAGGCCCTGGTCACCGCTGCCGTGAGCGGACCCGGCCTCGACCTGCTCGATCAGCTGGCGGATCTCGTGCTCGATTCCTGGCTCGACCAACCAACCCTGCGCATCTACAACGCCGAGCAGCTGGCAGAGCGGGCGGCGGCCGAGGGCGCCACCATCGTCGTCGTCGAGAGCGATGTCTGCGGCGCCGCCCTCTACGAGCAGCCCATCATCGCCGTGTGCAGCTGCCGGGGTGACCCGACCAACGTCGATGTCGCCGCCGCCACCGCGGCCGGCGTACCCGTCCTGCGTGCTCCCGGACGTAACGCCGACGCCGTCGCCGAGCTGGCGGTCGCCCTGCTGTTCGCAGCGACGCGGGGCGTGGTGCCGGCCGACCGTGACGTGCGCGAGGGCGAGATCTACCGGGACGGCAAAATCCCCTACCAGCGCTATCGGGCTTGGGAACTGGCCGGCAAGACGGTCGGCCTGGTCGGTTTGGGCGCGGTCGGCCGCGCCCTGCGTTGGCGTCTGCGCGGTCTCGGCATGGACGTCCTGGCCTACGACCCCTACGCCCCCGACGCCACCAGTTCCCTCGACGAGCTGCTGGCCCGGGCCGACGTGATCTCCATCCACGCCCCCGTGACCCCGGAGACGACGGGGATGATCGATGCCGACGCCTTCGCCAAGATGCGCGACGGCGTCGTCTACCTCAACACGGCCCGCGCCAAGATTCACGACACGGACGCGCTCGTCGCAGCGCTGGCGTCAGGAAAGGTCGGTGCGGCCGGCCTCGATCACTTCGAGGGTGAGCACCTGGCCACGGATCACCCGCTGACGACCTTCCCGCAGGTGGTGCTGACACCGCACATCGGCGGCGCGACATACGACACCGAGAGCAATCACACCAAGACGATCGCCGAAGACCTGTGTCGCCTCCTGGCCGGCGCCCGACCGCTCAACATCGTCAACCCCGAGGTTCTGAAGGGCTGACGTGCCGGCCCCGCAACCGACCATCATCGCCACCTCCATCGGCTTCCAATCGGAAGGGCCCGACCCGGCCAACCTGCGCCCGGGGCCGTCCTACCGGCTGGCCGCCGACCTGGCCCGAGCGGGTGAACACCCGCGTCTGTGCGTCATTGCCACGGCCGTGGGAGACGACTCGTCCAGATTGGCCGCAGTCCACAACGCGTTCTCCAAGATCGGATTCATCAGCTCCCACCTGACCTTGTTCCCCATGCCCAACGTGCCCGACGTCAGGGCCCATCTCCTGGCCCAGGACGTGATCTGGGTGGGCGGGGGAAGCACGGCCAACCTCCTCGCCCTGTGGCGTCTGCACGGGCTCGACGACATTTTGCGCGAGTGCTGGGAGGCGGGCGTGGTGCTCAAGGGTGTCTCGGCCGGCTCCCTCTGCTGGCACGTCGGGGGCACCACGGACTCCTTCGGTCCCACCCTGCAGCCGATCCTCGACGGCCTGGCCTTCCTGCCCTACGCAAACAGCCCGCATCACGACGGCGAGGAGCAGCGTCGTCCGCTCATCCACCGTCTCATCGCCGAGGGGACGCTGCCCGATGGCTTCGCCACGGAGAACGGCACCGGCCTGGTGTTCTACGGCACCGAGCTGCAGGACGCCTTCACCGAGGTCGAGGGCAAGGTGGCCTACTCGCTGACCCGCCAGGGCGCGGGCACCCGAGAGGTCGCCCTCGAGACGCGCCTCCTCTGAGGCTCGTTCAGACGGCGACGCCGGCCCAGGACGAGCCCGCGTGCACGGTGCTCGTGTCGGCACCCGAGCGCAGGACCTGCCCCGGCACGGCCCCGGTGAACGAACCGTCACGCACGATCTGGGTCCCGTTCACGAGGACGTGCTGCACGCCCACCGCCTCGGCGTAGAGGCGACTGGCGCCACCGGGGAGGTCATCGCGCGTCCGGACGGGTCCGTGCCCGATGCGGTCGGGATCGAAGACCACCACATCGGCGAAGGCACCCGGCTCCAGCCGGCCGCGATCGCGCAAACCGTAGAGACGGGCGGGGATGTCGGTGAGCTGGCGCACCGCCTGCTCCCAACTCAAGAGGCCTCGGGCCCGCACGCCGTCGCCCAACATCGAGGTCGAGTACACGGCCCCGCACATCGTGTCGAGGTGGGCGCCGGCGTCGGAGCCACCGACGATCGCCCTCGGGTCCTGCCACGTCTGCGCCCGCAAGACCCAGTCCGCCTCGGACTCACCGATGGGCGGCCGGAGTCCCGTGCGCAGGCGATCGGCGACCACCACGTCGAGCAAGGCATCGAAGGGTTCGAGGTTGCGCTCCCGGGCCACCTGGCCGACCGTGCGGCCCTCGGCCGGCGCATTCTCCGCGGCGAAGGTCTCCTCGAAGATCAGGCGCTCCCACACGGCCAAGTGACGCAAGATACCGGCCTCGTCGGACTGGGCGCCGGCGTCGAGGCGACGACGGGTTGCCGGATCCGAGAGGGCGCGCAGGCGCTCCTCGGCCGGGAGCGCCATGACTTCGCGCCATCCGGGGAGACCGTCGAGAATGGCGCCGCTCTCGAAGCTGAGGCGGATCTGCATGGTGTGGGGCAAGGTCAGGGCGACCACGGTGGCGCCGCGCTCGCCGGCCGCGCTCCCGGCGGCGAGTTGGTTCCACACCCCGTCGGGGTTCATGGCCGAGACGCCCAGCACGTTCCAGTTGACCGGCCGATCGGCCAGGAGCGACATCTGGGTCAGGAATTCGATCTCCTCCTGGCTGAAGCCGTTGAGGCACCCGGCCACGATGAGCTCGAGCGTCGTGCCCTCGTGGTCCCGCACGACGGCCGCCAGTCGCTCCATCTCCTCTCGGCTCGCGGCGCGCGAGGGCACCGGTTGACCGTCGCCGTCGTTGTGGGTGTGGACCTGAGAGGTCGAGAAACCGAGCGCCCCCTCCGCGAGCGCGCGATGGAGCGCCGCCTCCATGGCGTCGATGTCGGCCGCGGTGGCGGCGCCTCCGACCGCCCGCTCCCCCATGGCCAGCCGGCGCAGCGTCGAGTGCCCCACCAAGAATCCCGCGTTGACGGCGATCCGTCCGTCCAGGCGCCCCAGCCAGTCACCGAACGACTGCCAGTCCCACGGGAGGCCGGCCCGCAGCGCGGCCAGGGGCATGCCTTCGACCCGGGCCATCATCCGGATGATGTAGTCGGCGTGCTCCGGTGCCAGCGGAGCCAGGGAGAAGCCGCAGTTGCCCCCGAGAACCGTGGTGACGCCATGCAACGGCGAGGGACTGGCATTCGGATCCCAGAAGAGCTGCGCGTCGTAGTGGGTGTGCAGGTCGACGAATCCCGGGGTGACCAGTTGGCCCGTGGCATCGATCGCGAGATCGGCCCCGGCGTCCGCGATGTCCGGCTCGATGGCGACGATCCGGCGACCCTCGACGAGGACATCGGCTCGCACCGGCACCGCGCCAGTGCCGTCGACGACGGTTCCGCCGCGGATCACCGCGCTCACCGGCTCAGCATCTGTGGTCATGTGCACCCCCCGGGACGCCCGACGCCGCCGACGATAGTGTCACCTGCTCGTGGGAGCCGTCGACGTGGGCCGGACCAATCGCGCCACCCTGCTGCCCGACCCCGAGCCGCGGCCCATCCGGGTCCCGATCATCTCGGTCGACGACCATCTCATCGAGCCGCCCGATCTCTTCGAGGGTCGGCTGCCCGCGTCGCTCCAGGAACGTGCCCCGCGGGTGGTCGAAGAGGCCGATAGTTCGCAGGCCTGGATCTTCGAGGGCACCCGCTATCCCAACGTCGGTCTGAACGCCGTCGTGGGGCGACCCCGGGACGAATGGAGCATGGACCCGGCCCGCTTCGACGAGATGCGGCCGGGCTGCTTCGACATCGACGCCCGGGTAGCCGACATGGATCGGGCCGGCATCTGGGCCGCGCTGTGTTTCCCCTCCCTCGTCTCCGGCTTCTGCGGCGCCGTGTACTCCAGGGCAGAGGACCACGAGCTGGGTCTGGCCTGCCTGCGCGCCTTCAACGACTGGCACATCGAGGTGTGGGCCGCCCGCCATCCCGACCGCATCATCCCCCTCCAGCTGCCCTGGCTCCGTGACGTGACGCTGGCGGCCGACGAGGTCCGGGCCAATGCGGGCCGCGGGTTCCGGGCGGTCAGCTTCCCCGAGTTCCCGTCCCAGCTCGGCTTCCCCTCGATCTTCAGCGGGCACTGGGACCCCTTCCTCGCCGCCTGCGCGGAGAGCGGCACCGTCGTCTGCCTCCATACGGGCTCGTCGGCCTGGGCGCCCCTCCCCTCTCCCGATCCCCCGTTCGAGATCCTCCCGACCTTCTTCCCGGTCAACGGCCTTTTGGCCGCCGGCGAGTGGCTCTGGTCCGGGGTGGCCCTGCGCTTCCCCGAACTGCAGGTGGCGCTGTCCGAAGGCGGGATCGGTTGGGTGCCCATGCTGATGGACCGCAGCGACTACGTACTCTCGCACTCCGCCTCGGGTTCGGAGAGCAATGCCTGGCCCTCGGACCTCCTCCCGAGCGAGGTGCTCCGGCGCAACTTCTGGTTCTGCTCCATCGAAGACCCGTCGATGGTGCCCCTGCGCCACGTCATCGGTCTCGACCACATCATGGTGGAGAGCGATTACCCCCACGCCGATTCCTCCTGGCCCGACACCCAGCGCGTCCTGGTCGAGACCTGGGGCAGCCTGCCCGAGACGGAGCTGCGTGCCGTGGCCGGAGGGAACGCCGCAGCCCTCTTCCGCCACCCGCTGCCCCTCGTCGACGATTGGCGCCAGCCGGCATCGTCATGACCGTCCCAGCCGAGATGCCCTTGCCACCACGGGCCGGCCCGATCATCGACG
The DNA here is from genome assembly GCA_963754445.1 of uncultured Acidimicrobiaceae bacterium. Lineage (GTDB taxonomy): Bacteria > Actinomycetota > Acidimicrobiia > Acidimicrobiales > RAAP-2 > Bog-473. The sequence goes on from CAVWFT010000001.1 coordinate 1,858,500, forward strand.
CCGATGGGCACGTCATGGAACCCGAGTCCGCGTGGGCCACGCTGCCCGACCATCGGCGACCCCGGATCGACCGCGATGCACGGGGCTACGAACACGTCCTCGTCGGCGAGACCGAGATCCTCGCCGCCCCGCTCGGCACCCTGGGACGGCCCGGCTCCAGCTTCGCCGACCGGGCCGAGTTCCGTCCCCTGGCCGCCGCCCTGCCCGGCGGGTTCGACGCCCGGGCCCGCCTGATCGACATGGATGCCGAGGGCATCGACCAGGCGGTGCTCTACCCGACCCTGGGCCTCTACTTCTCGGTGCTGGACGACCCGGCGACCGCCGTGGCCTTGTCGCGGGCCTACAACGACTGGCTGGCCTCCTATTGCGCCCACGACCCCCGCCGGCTGTTCGGCGCCGCCCTCCTGCCCCTGCAGGACCCCAAGGCGGCGGCACTCGAGTTGGCGCGCGCGGTGACCGAACTCGGTTTCGTCGCCGGCTTCGTCCGCCCCAATCCCTGCCTGGGTCGGTCGCTGCCCGACGCGGAGTACACCGCGCTCTGGTACGCGGCCGAGGAGCTCGGCGTCCCCATCGCCGTCCACGAGGGGAGCTCGGTGCTGGTCCCCACCCTCGGTGCCGATCGTCCCTTCAACGCGCTCGTGTACCACGCGGCCTCGCATGCCTTCGAGCAGATGCTGGCCTGCGCCCAGCTGATCGCCTTCGGCGTGCTGGAGCGCCATCCGGACCTCCGTCTCGCCTTCCTCGACTCCTCGGGCGGGTGGGCGCCCTTCTGGCTGGACCGTCTGGACGTCCAAGCGTCGTCCTTCGCCGCCTTCTGTCCCAACCTCGCCCTGCGGCCGTCCGAATACTTCGCCCGCCAGTGCAGCATCAGCTTCGAGGTGTCGGAGCACACCCTGCCGGCGCTGGCTCCACTCATCGGGTCGGACCGCATCGTGTGGGGCAGCGACTACCCCCATCACGACGCCATCTTCCCCGGGGCGGTGGACGCCATCCGCGACACCGTGGCGCCGTGTCCGACCGCCACCCAGGCCCGCATCCTGGGCGTCAACGCCCGCCACCTCTACGGGCTCCCGCCGCGTCACCACGGAGTCGAGGGATTGCTGGCCGACTACTTCGCCGCCGTGACGGCACACGATCCGGTTCTCCTGGGCAGCCTGTTCGACCCCGACGCCGTGTTCGACGTGGACGGTGAGGTGCGCCGGGGCCGGCGCGACATCATCAGGTACTACTCCGAGCGGACCTTCACCTTCGAGGACTTCCGGCCCTGGCCCCGTCCGGCCCAGGTGGACGGGGCGAGGGCCACGGTCGACATCGACGTCCATCTCGGCGGGGCAGATACGACCGTGCGCGACGTCTTCGAGATCCGGAAGGGGCGCATCGTCTCGCTGCAGGTGCGTGGCTTCGCGGACGCGCTCAGCGCGGCCCGCTGACGGGCCGGTTCAGCGCGGCCGGGGCTGGGGTCCACGCAGCAGGCGGCCCGGCCGCTCACCCGTCGCCTCGTCCCGTTCGCGCACGACCACCCCCGACTTGACGGTGGCCACGTAGCCCCGGGCGCGCTGGATCAAGCGCTTGCCCGACGCCGGCAGGTCGTAGACCATCTCGGGCGGCTCGAGCGTGAGCGCATCGTGATCGATCACGTTGACATCAGCCTGATAGCCGGGTGCGAGGAGACCGCGGTCGCCGAAGCCGTACAACTCGGCGGTGCGCCTGGTCTGGAGATGCACGACCCGCTCGAGCGGGATCTGCTCCCCCAGTCGCCGATCCCGGGCCCAGTGGGTGAGCATGAACGTCGGCAGGCTGGCGTCGCACAGCACACCGCAGTGCGCGCCGCCGTCACCGAGCCCCAGCACGGTGGCGGGGTGCACCAGCATCTCGCGCACGGCGTCGAGGTTGCCGGCCGCGTAGTCGAAGAGCGGCAGGTAGAGCAGCTCCTTCCCGTCGCGTCCGAGCATGAGGTCGTAGAGCACCTCGTCGGTGCTCTTGCGCTCGGCGGCGGCGATGGCCGCCACGCTGCGCTCCGGCGCGGGCTCGTAGTCCGGCGGGTCACCGAGCGGGAAGAGCTTGTGCACGTTGTCGCGCAGCAGACCAACGAACCCGCCCGGCCGGGGCGGCTCCCCCAAGATGGCGGCGCGCCTCTCGGGGGTCCGCAGCCGGGCCACCCGTTCGGCCAGCGGCAGGTGGGCGATCTCCTGGTAGGCCCGGTGATGGGCGAACGGGTGGGTCGTGGACTCGAAGCCCACCATCACCGAGGCCGGCTTCCCGGCCACCTGGGGCACCAGCCACGCCCCGCGCCGGTTGGCTGCCACGCCCCGATCGATCCACTCGCGCCACAGCTCGGGGGCGAAATCGGGCTGCAGCACCTGATAGGTCACCGGCACACCGGCCCGCACCGAGATCTCGGACATCCAGGCGAACTCGTGGTCGAGGTCGCGCATGTCGCTGGCCAAGGAGAAGACGCGATGGCCCGCTTTGCCCAGCGCCTCGCCGATGGCCACCAGCTCGTCGGCCGCCGCCGTCGTGCCGGCCGCCAGCTCACCGTCCTTGGCCCGGTGGAGCACGGTGCGCGTCGTGGACGCACCGATGGCCCCGGCCTGGACCGCCTCGCGGACGAGCGCCGCCATCTCGGCGATCTCCTCGGCCCGGGCCTCGTCGTTGGCCCGACCCTCGCCGAGCACGTAGGCCCGCAGCGCCCCGTGCGGCACGAGGGCGGCGACGTCGAGCACCCGGGCGGAGCGTTCGACCTCGTCGAGGTATTCGCCGAAGCTCTCCCAGTTCCATTGCATGCCCTCGGCGAGCGCCGTGCCCGGGATGTCCTCCACCCCCTCCATCAGCTGGATGAGCCAGGCCTGATCCGAGGCCCGGGCCGGGGCGAAGCCCACGCCGCAGTTGCCGGTGACGACGGTCGTCACCCCGTGCCACCCCGAGGGCGAGACCTCCGGATCCCAGGTGACCTGCCCGTCGTAGTGGGTGTGGATGTCGACCCACCCCGGTGTGACGAGGAGCCCGTCGGCGTCGACTTCGCGGTGGGCCCCACCCTCGACGGCGCCCACCTCGGTCACCACGCTGCCGTCGATGGCGACGTCGCCGCGTCGCAGCGGTCCCCCCGATCCGTCGGCGATCGTGCCGCCCCGGATGATCAGGTCGTGCATCGGTGCTCCTCTCCGCCCCCCGGGCCCGTCGAGCCCGCAGAGCTTGCGGCGTCAGACCCAGCTGCGCAACGTCTCGATCATGGCCACCGGGTCGGGCCCGACCGGCGTGACCGAGAGATGGGTGACGCCGGCCTCGGCCAGGGCGGCCACCCGTTCCTTGATGTAGCCCTCGGGGCCGCAGAGCGAGGTGCCCTCGAGCAGCTCGGCCGGCACGGCCGCCGCGGCCTCCTTCTTCTTGCCCGACAGGTAGAGGTCCTGGATCTCCGCCGCTTCCTTTTCGTAGCCGTAGCGACAGGCCAGCGTGTTGTAGAAGTTCTTCCCCTTGGCCCCCATGCCGCCGATGTAGAGGGCCAATGTGGGTCGACCGAGCTCGCGCACCTTTCCCACTTCGGCCTCCGCGCCGATGGCCAGCAGCCCGCCGGCGGCGATCTGCAACGGGCCGAGCGACGGGTCACGGGCGGCCCCACCCTCGGCCAAGGCGGGTCCGAACACGTCCTGGACCTTGTCGGGCATGAAGAACAGGGGCAACCAGCCGTCGGCCACCTCGGCCGTCATGGCGACGTTCTTCTCCCCGAGTGCCGCCACCCAGATGGGGATGTGGGACCGCACCGGGTGGTTGATGATCTTGAGGGCCTTGCCCAGGCCGGTGCCCTGCCCCTCGGGCAGCGGGATCTGATAGCAGGCACCGTCGTGGGTGAGAGGCTCCTCGCGGGCCCAGACCTTGCGGCAGACGTCGATGATCTCGCGGGTGCGGGTGAGCGGGCGGTCGTAGGGGACGCCGTGGAAGCCCTCGATGACCTGGGGGCCCGACGCGCCCAGCCCGAGGATGCAGCGCCCGCCCGACATGGCGTCGATGCCGGCCGCCGTCATGGCCATGAGGGTCGGGGTCCGCGAGTAGATGGGCAGGATGGCCGAGCCGATCTCGAGGCGCTCGGTCTTGGCCGCCAGATAGCCCATGAAGCTGGGCGCGTCGTAGCTGTAGGCCTCGGCCACCCACACCACGTCGAGTCCCGCCTTCTCCAGCTCGACGGCCTGCCGGGCCGACTCGGCGTGGCTGCCGGCGTAGTTCAACGTCATGGACAGCTTCACGCGGTCCTCCCTTTCCCGGTCCGGACCGCGGGCCCGGACCCTCTCGTCCCTCGGTCCGGCAGGACGACGGGTGCACGCCGGACAAAAGAGTGTACCGAATCGGCGGCGATCCGCCTCCTAGGATCATCGACGTGGCCGGGGGCTCTGTCGAATTGGTGCTCTTCGACCTGGGCGGCGTGCTGTTCGAATCCGGGGGCGTCGGGCAGATGCGCGAGTTCGCCGGCATCTCCAGCGACGAGGAGCTGTGGGCCCGCTGGCTGGGCTGCCGCTGGGTGCAGGCTTTCGAGAGCGGCGCCTGCACGCCCGACGCCTTCGCCGAGGGGATCGTGGCCGATTGGGGACTGGCGCTCTCGCCGGCCGACTTCCTGGCCGAATTCGCCACCTGGCCCCAGGGGCCGTTCCCCGGCGCCGAGGAGCTGGTGGCCCGGGTCCGGGCCCAGTTGCCCGTCGCCTTCCTCTCCAACATGAACCGCAGCCAGTGGGAGGCCCACTACGCCACCACGGCGCTGACGAAGACCTTCGACCACGGCTTCCTCTCCTACGAGCTCGGCTTCGTGAAGCCCGACCCCCAGGTGTTCGCCGCGGTGATCGAGCGTCTCGCCATGGCGCCCGGGCGGGTGCTGTTCCTCGACGACAACGTCGTGAACGTCGACGCCGGCACGGCGGCCGGCTTCGTGTCGCGCCACGTGCGGGGTCTCGACGAGGCCCGCCGGGCGCTGGCCGAGGCCGGGATCGAGACAGGGGCGGGACCGGGCTGAACGGGCGGGGCCGGCGGGGCGTGTGCCAACATGCCGCTCATGGTCGCCAATGGTCCCCTGCTGCGCCTCCTGCCGCGCCTCACCGACGAAGTCGCCTTCTACTGGACCTCGGGTGAGGACGGGCACCTTCGCCTCATGCACTGCAACGCATGCGGCTACTTCAACCATCCGCCCGGGCCGATCTGCCGCCGCTGCCTCTCACGCGACATCGCGCCTCAGGTGGTCAGCGGGCGCGGCACCGTCGAGACCTACACGGTGAACATCCAGCAGTGGATCCCCGGCAGCGAGCCCTACATCATCGCCTGGGTGTCGATCGCCGAGCAGCCCGACGTGCGCATCCAGGCCAACGTCGTCGACGTCGAACCCGACGACGTCCACATCGGGATGCCCGTGCAGGTCGTCTTCGAGCACCACGAGGACGTGTGGATCCCCCTCTTCACGCCGGCGGACGCATCGTGAGCCCGGCCGAGGAGCCGCTGGAGCGTCGGGCCATCATCTCGGGCATCGGACAGTCCGACGTCGGGCGCCGACTGGGGCGCTCGGACCTCGACCTCACGGTGGAGGCCAGCCTGGCCGCCATCGAGGACGCGGGCCTGACCCGGGACGACATCGACGGCCTGTCGACCTACCCGGCCATGGGCGCCGGGCCCCCCGGGTTCGGCGGACCCTCCACGCCCGAGGTGCAGGACGTCCTCGGGCTGTCCTTGAACTGGCACGACGGCGGTGGGGAGGGTCCGGCCCAGATGCGGGCCGTACACGCGGCCGCCTTGGCCGTGGCCGCCGGGCTGGCCAAGCACGTGCTCGTGTACCGCACGGTGAGCGAGGGCACGGCCCAGGGCACCGGGGGACGCCAGGGCATGGGCGGCTCGGGGGGAGGCGGGGGCGGCAGCGTGCCCCGCTTCGGCGGCTTCTTGCAGTGGTCGATCCCCTACGGCGCCGTCTCGGCCGGCAACTGGCTGGCCATGGTGGCCCAGCGCCGCATGCACGAGTTCGGCATGACCCGCGAGCAGCTGGGCGCCATCCCGATCAACAACCGGGCCAATGCCGGCCTCAACCCCAAGGCGATCTACCGCGAGCCGATGTCGATGGACGACTACTTGGCGGCCCGCATGATCACCACACCGCTGTGCCTCTACGACTGCGACGCACCGTGCGACGGCTCGACGGTCGTGATCGTGTCGCACCGGGATCACGCGCCCGGACTGGATCATCCGGCCGTGCACATCAACGCCCTCGGCACGGCCCTGCGGGGGCGACCGAGCTGGGACCAGTTCGACGACATGACGACCATGGCGGCGCGTGACGCCGGGGCCTCCGTGTGGGAGCGCACCGAGCTCACGCCGAAGGACGTCGACACGGCCCAGCTCTACGACGGGTTCTCGATCCTGACCGTGGTCTGGCTCGAGGCCATGGGGTTCTGCGGTCGGGGTGAGGCCGGCCCGTTCATCGAGGGCGGGGCCAACATCGCCCGGGACGGACTGCTGCCGCTCAACACGGCCGGGGGCCAGCTCTCGGGCGGCCGCCTGCACGGGTTCGGCCTCATCCACGAGGCCTGCGTGCAGCTCCGGGGCGAGGGTGGACCCCGCCAGGTGGTGCGCCCCGGGGGGCGCGACGTCGAGGTGGCGGCGGTGGCCAACGGAGGCGGACCGATCGCCGGCACCATGCTGCTCACCCGCGGGGTGCGCTGAGGCCCCGACCCCTTGGGGGGATGTCGGGGGCAGGACCTCAGGCACGCACACGGGCGGTGGCACTGCGGGCTCACCTGGGAGTGTGAGCCCGCAGCGCGTCACCGGGTGCTGCGATGTTGCTGGCGGCGGCGATGCCTCAGTTGGTCGAGTTCCCGTCCGAACTCTCGACCAGGCAGTAGCCGACCGGGCTCTTGGCCGACGCCGTCTCGGTCTTCGTCGAGCCGTCGAAGTAGACGCCGGTGTACGTACCCGAGATGGCCGAGTTGTCGGTGTCCTGGTTGGCGGCCGGGAAGTTCCACGGCGACGAACCCTCGTTGGCCGCGTTGTAAGCCGAGGCGCTCAGGCCGTTGCTCCAGGCCGGGTTCGGGATACCCGAGGCGGTGGTGCCGTAGCCGCCACCCGAGACCGTCTGGCCGTTCTCGACCTCGAGCGGGAGAGGAAAGAATCCCTGCGCCGTGATGACCTGATCGATCTCGGTGCGATAGGTCACGCCCGTGTTCGGATCGACGTCGGTCGCCGTCGACGGCTTGCAGAGGAAGCCGTCCTCACTGAGGGCGTTGAGCGTGGCCGGCGACGAGGCCGCGATGTCAGGGTTCGAGCCGTCCGAGTACACGTTGTAGAGGAAGATGTCACCGGGGAAGGGCACCTTCGTCGAGCCCGGCAGCTGGGCCGTGATCGTCTTGCCCTTGACCTTCACGCTGTTGATCTCGCCCAGCTTGATCGTGCTTCCCTTGCCGGCGCAGAGCGTCGGGTTCGGAGCGCAGAGGGTCTGGTACCGGCCGTACGAGAAGAAGTAGATGGCATCCGCCTCGTCCTGGTTGGCCAGGATGGAGGAGGTCTCGTTCTGGAAGATCACGTGCGCGGGATCCTCACCGCCGAAGGGGTATGTCCCCTTCAGGCCGAGCAATGTGACCCAGGCCGACTCCACGCCTGATCCGGCATTGGCGATGTAGATCGAGATCGGTGCCGCCGTCCCGCCGTAGCAGGCCCAGTTCGGGGTGGTGTAGGTCGTCGCGCCCGCCGTGCAGCCTTGGTTGCCATAAATCGAGGCCAGCTGTGTGGTGGTCAGGTTGGCGACGGCGGCCGACGGTGTGGCGGTCGGCGTTCCACTGGTGCCGTCGGGAGGCGCCACGGTCCAGTGGAGCCAGTCCACGGCGTCCTGGGCGTAGGCGACGAAGTTCAGACCCTTGTCGTCACCAGCCGACGAGCCCGACGTGAGGGCCGGAGCACGAGCGGAGCTCGCTGCGTCGAGCGGGGCCACGTTGATGGCGCTGCCGTGCGAGTTGGCGCCGGTGGCGTGGGTTCCCTGGTCTTCGAGCTGCTGAATCCCATTGCTCGCACCGATCGGGGGGTCTTCGACGAGGACGTCGTTGAACGGGTTCTCATTACCCCAGGTGGTGAAGCCCTGTTCGCCGACAGCCGGAGTCGTGGTGATGACGATGGTGTCCGTGGCCTGCGTCGATGTCGCCGCCTTGGAAATGGCGATCGTCGTGCCGTTGGGCACGCTCGTGATGACCGTGCCCTTCGGGATCGCACCAGCCGAGTCACTCACGGCGTCGTTGACGAACAAGCCGGCGCTCGAGCTCACGGTGACGTTCTTGCTGGTCGAGACTGTGGAGCCGCTCACCGAACTCGACTGGGACGCCGACAGCGTCGTGCCGGGCTCGCCGTTGAGACCGGGGCAGCCAAGATCGAGCGGCTGTGGGGTGTTGGTCACGGAGACCGTGTCACAACCCGGCGACTGATTGAACAGCAGGGCCAGGTCCGACATCATCTGGTAGGTCGTCGCCGAGCCACCCTCGTAGATGTCGTAGTTCGCCGAGCCGGAATTGCCTCCGCTCGACTGCGCGGCCAGGGCCGGGCTGGCGAAGCCGACCGCCAGCGCGGATGCCCCCAACACCCCCACCCCAAGCCTCAGCGCCTTATGGCGCCTCGAGAGCTTCCTCAACATGTCTATGAGCTCCTTCTCGTTGGATGAAATCCCTAGGAAATTCAGTGAAGCACTAATGTTTATCAACTTAGTAAGAAATTAACAATCATGGTTGCCGCCCAGGTGAAATCGGGGTGGGCGCCCGGCACCGGGAGCGACGGCTCGGTGACGGTCGGGTGACCGGGGGCGGGCCCAGGAGCGGAGAGGGCGTTCCTCGCCGGTGGTGGTGGCGCCGGTGGTGGTGGCGCGGCGGTGGCGGCGCGTTGGTGGTGCTTGGGGCCGCGGCCGGGATGATCGAGCCCGAGGGGGTCGGTCAGCCCGGAGAGGGGTCGGTCAGCCCGGAGCGGTGCCGGCCAGGTGGTGGGCGGCCCGGGCCGCCAGGGCGACCAGGGTGAGGGTGGGGCCGTAGCCGCTCGAGGTGACGAACACGGACGAGTCGGCGATCACGACGTTGTCGAGGGTGTGCACGCGGCCCCAGCGGTCCACGACCGAGGTGGCCGGATCGTCCCCCATGCGGGCGGTGCCGATGACGTGGCGGCTCTCGGGCACGGGCGTGGCCCCGATGCCGTGGTACGAGACGCCGGGCGACGAGGTGTGGATGACGTACTCGGCGCCCATCTCCTCGAGGACGCTCTGGAGGATCTTGCCGTGGTGCTTGGACGCCGTCAGCTCGTGGTGTCCCGGCTGGTAGGTGACCCGGGCCACCGGCAGCCCGCGGGCGTCACGGATCGACGGGCTCAGGTCCACCGTGTTGGTCTCGTAGGGCAGGTCCTCGCCCTGCATGATGAAGGCCCACAGGTGCTCGCGGAAATTCGACTGGCGCATGACCTGCGCGTGGAGCTTGCCCCACGGCGAGTGACGCGCCTCCATGACGGGCGACCCTCCCCCGCTGTGCTCGACCAGGCCGCCGCGGATCCAGGGCAGGCCCGCCTCCTTGGCCGCGGCGCGCGCCGCGTCGTCCTGGACCATGGCGTCGTCGTGCACGTGGGTGACCGACCGACCCTTGTGCGGATGCAGGGCGAGCGAGGGGAAATGGCCCACGACGATGGTCTGGAAGTGGACCATGAGGTGGCGACCGAGCGCCGGGTGATCGAGACCCGAGAGGAGCAGCAGCCGTGGCGTCTCGATGGCCCCGCCGGCCACGATGACCAGATCGGCCTTCATGGTGTGGGTGTCGCCGGCGGCATCGATGTACTCCACGCCGGTGGCCCGCCGCCCCTCGATCAGGATGCGGCTGACGCAGGTCTCGGACATGAGCTCGAGCCGTCCCGTCGCCATGGCCCGGGTGAGCAGGGCGACGGGGTCACCCTTGGCGTGGATCGGACAGCCGTAGAAGGCGCAATAGCCGCAGTTGTTGCAGGCCGGTCGCCCGTCGTAGGCGATGCTGTTGGCCGCCGTGGGCGCCTCGTAGGGGTGCAGGCCGACCTTGTCGGCCGCCGCCGACGAGAGCACTGCCCCGTACATGGGCGCCCCCGGTGGCATCGGGTACTCGCCGCTGCGCCAGGCGGCGAAAGGGTTGGCGCCGGCCCGCCCCGCCACGCCGATGGCCCGTTCGACCTCGGCGTAGTACGGCTCGAGCTCGTCGTATTCGAGCGGCCAGTCGTCGACGTGGGCCCCATCTTGAGGACCGTTGACCGAGCGCAGGCGGAAGTCCTCTTCACGAAAGCGCGGGACCTTGCCGTCGGCGTGCACGCCGCCACCGCCGACGGTCGTCGGGATGGAGTTCACCTCTCCCACGTGGGTGTGCTCGCCGTCGGCCGCCGAGACCCTGAAAGCCCGCGGCTCGATCAGCGGGTCCGGCCCGAGGAAGTAACGCGACAAGAACTTGATCTCGTCGTTGGAGTAGTCACCGGCGGGCTTGGTCATGTCGTCGGGATCGAGGAGGTGGTTGCGCCCCTTCTCGAGCATGCGCACGGACCAGCCGGCCCGGGTCAGCACCTCGGCGGCGGTGGCGCCGCCCGGACCCGATCCGATGATGAGGGCTTCGGACGTCATGGCTGTGAGACCTCCTCGTCGCTGTAGCCCCGCGGCTGCACGTCGCCCTCGAAGTCGATGCCGGCCCAGCCGATCCCGTCGCGGTTGCCGCCGTATTCGGGAGCCCCGTACATGCCCTCGCAACAGTGTTCCCACAACAACGCGGTGAATTCCTCGTCGGCCCGGAGGCGCCGGCGCTGCTCCTTGCCGTCCACGGCCGTGAAGTCGGGGCCGAGCGCGGCCAGGCCGCTGCGGTAACGCTCCTGGAGCCCGACCACCGGGCCGTTGAACTCGCGCTCGGGTATTCCCTGTGAGCCCTCGAGGCGCATGCGCCAGGCCAGCTCGTCGAGTCGGGACAGGCGATGGAAGCGCCCGAAGGCGGCCTCTCCCCCGTGACGCCCCGAGGTCGGCCCACCGGCCCAGATCCGGGGCGGGTCGAACGTGAAGGCGCCGAGAAACCCGTCAATGTACTCGGCGACACCGGCCTCTTCGGCACCGGGAATCCCCTGTTCGGAGGGCAGCATCTGCGCGCAGGCCGCCTGCAGGGTGGCGTACTCCTCTTCGCTGAACCAGACCGGCATCGGCCAAACGTAGCCTGAGAATCACCCCGTTTGCTGACACGGCTGTCAGGTTGGCGCGGGGCTCCGGGTCACCTCATCTCGAAGAGCAGAACCTCGAGGGCCAGGCTGTCGTCGAAGCGGAGCCCGTGCCCCGTCGCACCGGCAAGATGCCGGCGCAGTACCGCCTCACCGACCCGCATGACTTCTGGGTTCTCCCAGGACAGGCCGGTGAGCCCACGCCCGGATCGACGATCGAACAGCGTGCGCATCGAGCAGAACCCCGGCTGGGCCAGCAAGCGGGAGAGCATCTCGCGCTCGAGATAGAGCAACGTCTCGTTCACGGAGTCGGGAGCCACCCGGAGCCTGGTCAGCGTCAGCGCGGTGCCGGCCGTCGGCGTCTTGGCGAAGGCTTCCGACACCTGTTCGAAGTGCTCGACCTGCATGGTGGAGTTCCCGCGCACCATGGCGTCCTCCCGGGTCGCCAGCATGGCGGCGTCGCTCGCCGTGAGGTCGGTCTCGGTGTCCCACAGGGACAGGATCGTCATGATGTTGTCGGCCCGGTCGCAGGCGGCGGACACACCGCGGAATCCGGATTGGCCCTTCAGGACGGGCAACGACTGCTCGCGCAGGAAGTCGAGTGCCTTCAAGATGTCCTTGGTGCCGGTGAAGGTCAACAGTCGCGCGAACACCGCACCGCTCCCCCACGCTGGCGTCGTGTTCCCATGGGCGCGGACGTTACACCGCTCGTGCAAGCGGTCCCCAGATCGCGCCCGTACGAAGGGGGCGTTCTGGCCCGGGCAACCGCGGTTACTCGTCGACCATGTTCGCATCGTCGACGAGGACGGCATCAACCTCGTGCACTTCGGAGAGGGCCGCCGCGAGCTCGTTGACTGATCTCTTGCCGTGCACGCTGAGGGTGACCTCGACTTCACGCCGATCGCCCGGCGTTCTTGCGGGCCATGCGTCCTGCGAACCTCGATGCCCGATCGTCTCCGCCGAGACTTCATCGATGGCGAATCCCTGGCTCGTTGCGATTTGGAGCAGTTGACGCAGGATTCCCTGACCGTCCGGATAGCGGATTCGGAGCAGGGAGACGGCCGTCGAGGAACGCGGGAGCCGCCGAGTCACCTCAGGGAAGACCAAGGCCACCAGGAAGTAGATGGCGGTCGTGACCGTGGCCAGGAGTAGCAGCCCTGCGCCCGAGGCCGCCCCCACGGCCGCGGTGAGCCAGATGGCGGCGGCCGTCGTGAGGCCACGGACCGAGTCGCGGCGGACGAAGATCAGCCCCGCACCGAGGAATCCGACGCCGGTGACGATCTGCGCAGCGACCCGGGACGGATCGAGGACCACGCGTCCAATTTCGAGCACATCGGTGAATCCGTACTTGCTGATCAGCATGAACAATGCTGCGCCCACTCCGACCAGGGTGTGCGTCCGCAAACCCGCGTTCTTCTGGCGAATCTCGCGCTCCAAGCCGATCGACGCCGAGAGCAGCAGAGCGATTCCGAGGTCCCCGAACTGGTGCCAACCCTCTCCATTGAGCGAGACGGTCGCCAGCGGCAAAGCTGCCAGAATCATCACGGCCGTTGGGCGTCACGTGGGCGGCGCGTGTCGGGACGGGCCACGTTTCCCTGCATAGACCCGGAAGGGTAGCAATCTCTACCGAATCAATCGAAAAAGATGGATTAGGGGTGAACACGGCGGCGTGGCGATCGCCCCCCGACGAGTGTCAGGGGGTGCTTGGTGTCGATGGCTCTCCGAGATTCAGCGCCACGACGTTTCCCGGCACGGCCACCGCAGCGTCGTCGTCTCGGTCACCGGAGACCTCTTCGAGGCTGCGACCTGTGGTCTCGGGCAGCAAGGTCGTGACCGCGAAGCCCAGCACGGCGGAGACCCCGGCCACGGCAAGAAGGCCTCGAAGGCCGACGTGATCCTGCAACACGGGAACGAGAAACACGCCGACGAACGCACCCAGCTTCCCGACTCCCGCCGCGATCCCGTGACCTGTCGTCCGCACGCTCACGGGGAACACCTCCGACGGCAACACGAATGTCGTCATGTTCGGGCCGAACTGCACGAAGAAGTAGCTGAGGCCGAGAATGGCGAGGAACGGCGCCACGTACTGGGTGAACGTCGGCACAATCGCCAGGGCGGTGAAACACACCGCCATGACGGAGAACCCGATGAACTGCAGCCGTCGATGGCCGATGCGGTCCATCCTGGAGACGGCAAGGAGGTATCCGGGCACGGCGAAGACAACGAACATGCCCAAGGACCAGAGCAATTTGGTCTCCAACGTGGCGGTCGGATCGACGTTCTTCAAGATGGCCGGCAGCGAAAGTGTGTTGCCGTAGTAGGCATAGTCGAAGAGGAACCACGCTCCAGCCGTACCAAGGACCAACGTGAGCATGCGTCGGTCAGTGAGGAACGTGCGCAGTTGCACCCTTTCGACTCGGGACGCGGCGTTGGCCGGCTCGGCGATGACACCGTTCGAGAATGTCTGCAGATCGCGGGCCGCCCGATCGGATTCACCTCGCACCTGCGCGAGATAGCGCGGCGACTCGGGCATCCTGGAACGGAGATAGACGACCGTGGCGGCGGGTACGGCACCGAGTCCCAGCAGTATGCGCCAGACCATCCCGTCGGCGACCCCCGACGACAACAACAAGAGAGCGACGAGGGGGCCGACGATGAGACCCAAGGCCTGCATGGAAAAGACCAGCCCCACGAGGCGGCCCCGGTCTTGACGGTTCGAGTACTCGCTCGTGTACACGGCGGACACGGGATAGTCACCGCCGATCCCGAAGCCGAGCACGAGTCGGGCGATGACGAGGAAGACGAAACCCGTGGCGAACGCGGATGCGACCGCCCCGAGAACCATGATCACCGCCACGGTGACGTACACCTTCTTGCGACCGAGCACATCGGCCAGCCGACCGAATGCGAAGGCCCCGATGAACGCCCCGAGGATGGCCGCTCCGGTGACCCAGCTGGTCTGCAGGCTGCTCAGCTTCCACTGCGTCGCCACCAGCGCCGCGACGGTACCGATGACGAAGAGGTCGTAGGCGTCGGTGAAAAAACCCACGCCGGAAATGATGACGGTGCGCCGGTGGAACTTGCTGCTCGGAGCCTCGTCGAGCAACTCGGCGACGGTGGCAGATACCTGACCGGGACGTTGCACCCCTTCGGTCCCGAGAAGCGGCACGACGTGTGGGTCCGCGGGCGACTCCATCGAGAGCACGCATCACTCTCTCTTTCGCAAGTGAACCCGAGACTATTCGAAGGTGAACGTCACGCGAACTCTTCGCGAACACTTAGTTATCTACCCAGGTAAGGTACCGTGGCCATGAGCCCCGGCGACCCCGAAATTGCCCGGATCGACGTCCTGATGACGCGCCTCTTCGCCTTGGTGTCCGAAGCGCTCGCGGGCGCGACCGAGGCCCTCCTTGGCAACGACGTCGCCGCGGCTCTGAGAGTGGTGGACGGCGATCAGACCATCGACGACCTGACGGCCGAAGTCGAGCTCTTGGTGTGGGATCGGCTGGGTGACGAGGCTGTGGCGGCGCCGATGCTGCGTCATCTGGTCGGCGTCCTCCTGATCGTCCCGGAACTGGAACGAAGCGGAGATCTCGCAGAGCACATTGCTCAGCGAGGTGTCAACGGCCTCGGTTCCGAGATGAGCCCTTTGAGCAGAGGCATCGTGCAACGGATGGCGGAGGTCGCCCTCGAGATGTGGCGGGTCGCCGCCGACGCCTACGGCGATCGGGCGGCCAACGCCGACTCCCTGTCCGAAGACGACGAAGAGATCGACATCCTGCACGAACGGCTCACCGGGGAGGTGTCGTCCGGGAGCATGCCGGTCCCGATCGGGGCGCAGGTGACACTCCTAGCCCGGTTCTACGAGCGACTCGGTGATCATGCCGTGAACCTCGCTCGTCGAATCGAGATGTTGCACGGCACGCCGTAGGCCAGAGGCTGAGTCAATCGGCCGGATCACGTTGCGCGGCGACGACGCCGTCAGCGGAGCTTCAGCTGTCGTCGGTCGGGTTGAACGGGACCCAGCTGCCGCCGGCCCGGCGCACCATCCACGCCAACGCCCGCTCGCCTTCGTCAAAGGCCTCCCGGACCACGTTCCCCGTCTGGGCCGCACCGAGGTCGTAGAGGCGCAGACCGTTGACCATGACGCGGAAACCCGGACCGCGATAGTGCCGTCCGACGATGCGGATCGGCATGCTCGGCAGGCGCAGGGACCACGACACCAGACCCCCGGCGATCTCGGGCAGCGTCCACACGTGGCGGTCCACCGCGTCGTAACGGCCCGTCACCACCGCCGCGATGTTCTGCAGCGATTCCGATCCGGGTTCGAAGTAGTGCGAGTGGGCCAGCACCTGCTCGTGATCGGCCGCATTCGTGCGCATCCGCGTCCCACCGAACGACGACGAGGTCGGGGCCGCTCCGAAGATGCCGAGCTCGGCGATCCCGTCCCCCGGCGCCTTCTCGGAGAAGAAGTGCGACTCGTCGAGGTGGAGTTGGCGCAGGTCGTCGACCGTCATCCCCGGACTTCCGGCCACCACGACATCGGTACAGCGGAGGCCGTGGTCAGCCAGGGCCGAACCCGTCACGACCGAGCCGAAGCTGTGGGCGACCATGGTCAAGGACTGCTCGGCCCGGAGTCGCAGGAATTCCACGAACGCCACGAGATCGCTCCCGGCCTGCATCAGCCCGGCGTCGCAGGCGATCGACTCGGTCGCTGCGTGGAAGAGATCCAGCGGGTTGTCGTAGCCCTTCCACAGGACGACGGCCGTCTCGGGTGCGGCGGCGTAGAGGTGCAGCGCGCCCGGGATCCAGTCCTCGCACATGTTGGTGCCGTCGCCCACCCCGGGGACCACGACTGCCACATGGCGCGACTGGTCGATGTCGCCGAAGAGCACGGCGTAGTGCTGGAGCTGGGGCCGGTAGACGAGGATGCGGCCGCCGCACGACAGCAGGGTCTGCAGCAGATCGGAGCGAGACGGGTCGTCCTGGGCGTAGGAGGCCGCGAGATCCATTCTGACGGCTTCGAGATTCTTGGTGGCCCGCCGCGCCAGCGGATTGCTCTCGCTCATGTCCGTGTCGCCTCTTCGTCGGTGGTCACCGTGTCTTGCGCTTGCCCTTGCACCTGCACTGCTCCGCTACGCAGCCGGCCGTTCCCGGCTGCCGGAACGAGGCCCGCGTAACCTAGCGGGTGATGGGTCCGGCACTCGCCATCGTCGCCGCGGTGTTCTTCGCCCTGGGCACCGTGCTCCAGCAGAAGGGCACGATGTCGACGCCGGAGCAGGGTGGGCGCTTCCTGCTACAGATCCTGCATCGTCCCGTGTGGCTGGCCGGCATGGGCCTCCAATCGGCCGGGTGGATCGTCCAGGCCATGGCCCTCGACCGCGCCTCGCTGGTCATCGTCCAGTCGCTCACGGCGCTCAGCCTGGTGCTGGCCCTGCCGCTCGGCGTCGCCCTCACGAATCAACACGTCGGCCGGCGCGAGGTGTGCGGTGCCCTGCTCACGCTGATCGGCATCGTCTTCTTCGTCTCGGCCGGCCAACCCCAGGGTGGCACGAGCCACCCCGAAGCACAGGCGTGGTGGACCGCCTGCCTCGTCACCGCCGCCCTGGTCGGCCTCCTCTTCGTCATCGGACGCCGCTACTCGGGCGCGGCAAGAGCACTCACCTACGGCGCCGCCGCCGGTCTCGGCTACGGGCTGCAGGCCGCGGTCACCAAGACCTTCGTCACCGAGATCGGCGGTGGCGTGGGCGGGCTGGTCACGAGCTGGTCGCCCTACATTCTGATCGTCTCGGCCCTGAGCGGCTTCGCACTACAGCAGTCCTCGCTCAAGACGGGGGTCCTGGCCCCGGCCATGGCGTCGGCCAACTCGGTGACCCTGTTCTCGAGTGTCATCCTCGGCATCGCCGTCTACGACGAGACGCTCTCGAAGAACGGTGCCTCCCACACCGGCTCGGCCGTACTGGGGCTCTTCATCGCCATTCTCGGGATCGCACTGCTCGCCGGTTCGGACGCGCCCGAGGCGAGCAGCCCGGGGGTGCCGGCCACGGCATGATGCTGGGTCCATGAACCGGATCGCATGAGCCCGACCCCATGAGCAATGGCGCGGCGGTCGGGTACTACCTGCTGCTCTTCGTCGTGGTCGCCGCCTCCTGGGCAGGTGTCCCGTTCATCGGTGCCACGGGCGTCACGGCGGCCGCCGTCGCCGCCAGCCAGGGTCAACTGAACCTGGCCGTCGTCATCGGGGTGGCCACCCTGGGCGGCGAGGTCGGGGGCTTCATCGGATACGGCGTCGGCAGCCGCTGGGGCCGGCAGTTGCTGGCCCGGCCCGGCAAGCATCAGGAGGGCCGCCAGAAGATGGTGGCCCGGGGTGAACGCGCCTACGCGCGCTGGGGGCGCCTGGCCGTGTTCTTCACCCCCGCCGTCGTGTCCGGAACGGCCAAGATGCGCCGCGGTCAGTTCGCGTTGTGGAACCTCATCGCGTCGTTCGCCTTCTCGTTCTCGGTGGCGGCGAGCACCTACGGGCTCGGTCGCCTCTTCTCGGGCCACCACTCGGTGCGCGACGTTCTCACGTTGGTGGTCGGCCTCGCCGTCGGGGCGCTCGTCATGCTGTTCTACGTCCGGCACCGCCATCGGCTCTCGTCCCGGCGCACCGAGGCCCACGCCGACCCCGGGGCCGAGAGTCACGCGGAGGCGAGTGACGCGGAGGCGAGTGACACGGACGCCGGGCCCGCCTGAACGGGTCCGGCGCGCTCAGCGCGGCAGTCCCAGGATCCTGCCGGCGATGATGTCGCGCTGGACCTGCGAGGTGCCCCCCGCGATCCCGGCCGCCTTGCTCCAGAGCCACTGGCGGCCCCACGGCCCCGCTTCGGCCGAGCCCTCGTCACGGCCGGTCACCAACAGGGCGGCCTCGGCCATGCCCTGGGTCATGGTGGTCCACGTGAGCTTGATCCAGCTGGATTCGGGACCCGGCTCCTCGCCCCGACCCAACCGGGTCAGCGTGCGCAGGTTGTGCAGGCGCAACACGCCGAGGTCGACGTAGGCCCGGGCCAGCGCGTCGGCCACCAGGGGATCGTCGAGCGTGCCGTTGGCCCGGGCCATGTCGTAGAGCCGGGCCAGGTACGTCTCGTGGACGACCTGCTCCTTGAAGGGGAAGTTCGTGCCGCGCTCGTGGGCCAAGGTGGAGCCGGCCACGGTCCACCCCTGCCCCTCGACGCCGACGAGCTGCTCCGCCGGCACGAAGACATCGGTCAGGAAGACCTCGTTGAATTCGGCGTCGCCGGTCATCTGGACCAGCGGCCGCACGTCGACCCCGGGTGCCGCCATGTCGACGATGAGCGCGGAGATGCCCTGCTGGGGCCGGGGCGCGGTCGGGTCGGTGCGGGCCAGGCACAGACCCCAGGTGGCGAACTGCGCGTACGACGTCCACACCTTGCGCCCCGTGACCAGGAAGCCGCCCTCGACCGGCTCGGCCCGCGTGCTCAGCGAGGCCAGGTCGCTCCCGGCGTCGGGCTCGCTGAAGAGCTGGCACCAGATCTCCTCGGCCGAGAGGATGCGGGGCAGGTAGGCCAGCCGCTGGTCCTCGCTGCCGTGCGCCAGCAGGGTGGGCCCGACGAGGTTGATACCGACCCGGTTCACCGGCTGCGGTGCCTGCGAGCGGGCGTACTCGCTCTGGTAGAGCGCCACCTGGACCGGCGTGGCGCTGCGCCCGCCGTAGGCCTCGGGCCAGTGCACGCCGACCCAGCGGTCGGCGGCCAGCGTGGCCTGCCAGGCGCGGCCCCAGGCGACCTCGTCGGCCAGGTCGGCGAAGGCCGGCGGACGATGCAGGTGCTCGTGCAGCCAGGCGCGGAACGAGGCGGCGAACGCCTCGTCCTCCGGCTTCAGCGCGAGGTCCACGCGGCCTCCGGCACCGGGTGCACCGACCCGTTCTTCGACGCTGGCACGCAGGTCACGATAGTGGGCACCGCGGATAGGGTCCGTGCCGTGACGGCCCGCCTCCGATCTACCTGGGTGCCGCGCCGCGCCCGCCACTACCGACGGCCCGGCGGTCCCTGGCAGGTGCCCACGCTCGACGCGCTGCTCTCGGCCCATGGCGGGGAGGTGGTCGACGGCGCCAGCCGGACGTCGGCGGCCCAGACCGAGGCGCTCGTGGCCGCGGTGGCCGGCGGCCTGCGGGAGCGGGGCGTGCGCAAGGGCGAGGCCGTGGCCTGGCAGGTCCCCAACAGCCTGGCCGCCGCCGTCCTCAGCCGGGCCTGCTGGCGCCTGGGCGCCGTGGCCGCGCCCGTCCTGCATTCCTTCGGTGCGGCCGACGTCGAGAAGGCGTTGACCCAGGTGGCGCCGCGCCTCGTCGTCGAGGTGGACGAAGCGGCCCAGTCCGATCCGGCGCGGCTGGCCGCGGCGCTCGGTGGGGCTCCCGTGGCGGCCGGTTCGGCCGACGTGCGGGGGTCCGACGTCGCGCTCGTGCTCTTCACCTCCGGGTCGACCGGCGTGCCCAAAGCGGTCCTGCACACCCACCGGGGCCTCAGCTGGAAGGCCTCGCTCATGGCGCAGGTCCACGGCCTCGGGGGCGGTGACGCCGTGCTCATGCCGGCGCCGATGGCACACATCTCGGGGATGCTCAACGGTGTCCTGCTCCCGGGCGCCGTGGGCATGCGCTCGGTGCTCGTGCGGCGCTTCGACGCCGAGCAGGCGATCGATCTGGTGGCGGGTGAACGGATCTCGTTCATGGCCGGGCCGCCGACGTTCTTCATCGCCATGGCGACGGCACTCTCGGGACGCGGCGGGGCCGGTCCCGGGCCGGACATGTCGTCCGTGCGCCTGGTCTCGAGCGGTGGGGCCTCGGTCACGCCGGCGTTCGTCGAGGAGACGGCGCGCACCTTCGGCTGCCGGGTCAAGCGCACGTACGGATCGACCGAGGCGCCCACGGTCACCACGAGCCGGGACGACGATCCCTTCGAGAAGGCACGCGACACGGACGGGCGGGCCGTGGGCGAGATCGAGCTTCGGGTGTCGGACCCCGAGAGCGGAACTCGCCGGGGGCGGGGCGAACCGGGCGAGCTGTGGGTGCGCGGCCCCGAGATGTTCGCCGGCTACGCGGACGTGACCCAGACCGCCGCCGTCATCGCCCCCGGCGGCTGGTTCCGCACCGGCGACCTGGCCACGGTGGACGACGAGGGCTGGGTCCGCGTTGTGGGCCGGCTCAAGGACACCATCATCCGGGGCGGGGAGAACATCTCGGCCTCCGAGGTCGAAGCCGCCCTCGAGGCCCATCCCGACGTGCGCCACGCCGTGGCGGTCGGCTATCCCGACCCCCTCATGGGCGAACGGGTGGCCGCCTTCGTCGAGGCGGCGGCCCCCTTCGACCTCGAGGAGTGCCGGCGCTGGTTCGCCAGCCGGGGCATGGCCCGGTTCAAGACGCCCGAGAAGGTGGAACGGCTGGACCAGCTGCCCCTGCTGGGCTCGGGCAAGGCGGACCGGACGGCGCTGCGCCAGCGAGCGGCCACCCTGGTCTGAGCGGCCGCCGGCGCTCCTGATTGCCGCGCCCCTCCGGGGGGCCAGCGGTAGCGTTTTTTCCCGTGCCTCGCCGCAACCTGATCCCGCTCGTGCTGGTGGCGCTGCTCCTCGTCCTGGCCCTCGTGTTCGCGGTGCTGGGACAGGCGTCGTCACCCGCACGCGGCTCGCTGGCGGTGCAGAACGCCACCGACGCCACCTTCGGCAGTCCGACGGGTTCGCAGTCCTTCACCATGAACCTGATCGCCTCGCTCGCTCCGGGCACCGGGGGCGGGAACGTGACCCAGCGCCGCGTCATCGCCTTCGACTCGCCCGATCGCATGACCGTGTTCCAGCACGAGGGGACCCGCACGGTGCGCATCGCCGTGCTGGGACCCGCGGCCATTCCCTGCGTGCTGCGCGCCTACACCTCGGTCGTCGGCGGGTCCACGCCGTGGAACGCCAACGGCGACAGCTTCACCCGGGACGAGACCTTGGCCGACTTCTCGGCCCGGGTCCCGCACACCGCCGGCGGGGTCTGTGCGCCGCACCCGAGCGCGGCCCACGGGACCGTCGCCGAGCGGGCCATCGTGCGCTCGGGCTACCTGATCGATCTCACCCTGATCGTCAGCGTGCCCTCAGTGCTCCCGGGGGGCGGGACCACCCACGGTGTGGAGAGCGAGCAGTTGCAGATGCGCACCATCGGCGGGACCACCGTGCGCGACCTCTGAGCGCGGCTGCTCGCTCAGGACAGGGACTCGCCGGCGTCGAGCCGGGCCCGCAGGATCGCCGCGATGCGGTCGCGATGGTACGACGCGTCGCCGAAGGTCACCTGGTCGAGCTGGGCCCGCTTCAGGTACAGGTGCATGTCGTGCTCCCAGGTGAACCCGATCCCCCCGTGGGCCTGGAGGCCCGAGGCCATGACCCGGCGCGAGGCATCCGAACACCAGGCCTTGGCGATGCTGGCGGCCAGCGACTGCTCCCGGTCGCCCGCCGCCCCGCACCAGGCCGCGTAGTAGACGGTCGAACGCATCCCCTCGACGTCGACCAGCGCGTCGGCCAGCATGTGCTTGATCGCCTGGAACGACCCGATCGGCTTGGAGAACTGCACCCGGTCCTTGGCGTAGGCCACGGTCATCGAGAGCACCTGGTCGGCGGCTCCCAGCATCTCGGCGCTGGCCAACGTGGCGGCGCGGTCGAGGGCCGAGGCGGCCGCCTCGGCGCCGCCCAGACGGCGTACGGGCGTGCCGTCGAAGGCGATCCGGCCGAGCTCCCGGGTGCGGTCCATGGCGGAGAGAGGCGCCGGGCGTCCGCCTTCGGGCTGCTCGAGCCCGTAGACCCCGGTCTCGGTGACGACCACGACGATGTCCGCCGAGGGGGCGTACGCGGTGGGCGTCGTCTCGCCGGTGAGGCGGACCTCGGCCGCCGACTCGTCGACCGTGAGCCGCGACGACGGGGCGAAGACGACGCTGCCCACGGCCTCCCCCGCGCTCAACGCCTCGCGCCACTCCTTGGTCCAGCCCTCGGCCAGCCCGCGGGCCTCGGGGTCGTTCAGCGCGCCGAAGGCCACGATGGAGGAAAGGAACGGTGCGGCGACGAGGCGGCGCCCGATCTCCTCGCAGAGCACGGCGATCTCGACCAGCCCCATCCCGAGGCCACCCTCGTCCTCGGCCAGCTCGATGGCCAGCCAGCCCTGCTCGGCCATGGCCGCCCAGGCCGCAGTGTCGAACCCGGCCGGTGCATCGGCGGTCCGGGTGCCGGCGTCGCCCGCCCCGGGGAGCGTGCCGACGATCGATCCCGTCCCCACCCGGGCCCGCAGCGTGTCATGGTCCGCCATGCGGTCCAACAGCGTGGTGGCGGCGTCGCGCAGGGCCTGCTGATCGCTCGAGAGATCGAAGTCCACGGCGGCGCAGTCTACGGTCATCGCTGACACGGGTGTCATTTCTCGGCGGCCCTGTGCCATGCTGCGGCGCATGGATCTGCGGTCCACACCGGAGCAGGAGACGCTCCGGCTCGCCTTCCGGGAATGGCTGGTCACGCACCTGCCGTGGCCCTACGGGGTGGGCCTGCCGCCGCGCTTCGACGACCTGGCCGAGACGGTCTCCTTCGGCCGCCGCTGGCAGGCCTCGCTGGCCGAGGACCGCTGGGTCGGCGTGACCTGGCCCGAGGAGTACGGCGGACGCGGGCTGGGGGCACTCGAGAACTACGTGGTGATCGAGGAGCTGGCCCGGGCCCGGGCCCCCGAGCTCGTCGGTCGTATCGGCATCAACCTGGTCGGGCCCACCCTGCTGGCCCACGGGACGGCCGAGCAGAAGGAGCGGTTCCTGCCCCGCATCCTGGCCGCCGACGAGATGTGGTGCCAGCTCTTCAGCGAGCCCGACGCCGGCAGCGACCTGGCCTCGCTCACCACCCGGGCCGTACCCGTCGAGGGCGGGTACCGGGTCAGCGGCCGCAAGGTCTGGACCTCGTACGCCCAGTTCGCCGACTGGGGCCTGTGCCTGACCCGATCGGACCCCGACGCGCCCAAGCGCCAGTTGGGCATCACCGCACTGATCATCGACATGCACGCGGAGGGCGTGGGCGTGCACCCGCTCGTGCAGTCGACCGGCGAGGCCGAGTTCAACGAGGTCGAGCTGGACGACGTCTTCGTGCCCGACGGCCGCCGCGTGGGCGACGAAGGCCAAGGGTGGGGCGTGGCCGGCTCCACGCTGGCCCACGAGCGCGGCGTGAACCCGCGCCAGCTGGTCATCCACTCGCAGCTCATCGAGGAGCTCCTGCGCCTGGCCCAGGAGAACGGCAGCTTCGACGACTGGCGCCTTCGCCAGCAGCTGGCCCAAGCGGCCACGGAGGTCCGGCTGTTCCAACTGCACAACTGGCGCTCGCTCACCCGGCTCTCCAAGGGCGAGGCGCCCGGGCCCGAAGGCAGCGCGCTCAAGTTGTACTGGAGCGAGATGTCCAAGCGCCTGCACCAGACGGCGATGGACGTCCTGGGACCCGACGCCCCCCTGTGGGAGGGCGCCCCCGACAACCCGGCCGATGGGGCCTGGCAGCGCTCGTGGCTCTACTACCTGGCGTCGTCGATCTTCGCCGGAACGAACGAGATCCAGCGCACCCTCGTCGGTGAGCGGGTGCTCGGACTGCCCCGGGGCTGAAGCCGGTGAGCGAATCGACAGGACCGCTGCGCGGCATCCGGGTGATCGACGTGGGCACCCGGATCTCGGCGCCGTTCTGCGCCGGCCTGCTGGGCGAGCTCGGGGCGGACGTGATCAAGGTCGAGCTGCCCGGCGGCGGCGACTTCATGCGCACCATGGGCCCCTTCATCCCCGTCGAGGGTGAGGACGACTACTCGCTCGCCTGGGCCGTCGAGGGTCGGGGCCGCCGGGGCGTCACCTGCGACCTGCGCCACCCCGAGGGCAAGGAGCTCTTCAAGCGGCTGGTGGCCACGGCCGACGTCCTGTGCGAGAACTTCCGGCCCGGCACCATGGAGCGTTGGGACCTGGGTCCCGACGACCTGAGCCCCGAGCTCGTCTACGTGCGCATCAGCGTGTTCGGCCAGACGGGTCCCTACGCCCCGCGTCCAGGCCTCGACCGCCTCGGCATCGCCTTCGGCGGGCTCCTGCACCTGACCGGCGAACCGGACCGGCCGCCCGTGCGTCCCGGCGTCACGGTGTCGGACTACCTCACCGGCGTGTTCGCCGCCTTTGCCGCCGTCTCGGCGCTCTACGGGCGCGACGCGGTGGGCAGGTCGGGTGGCCCGGGTGGTGACGGCGCTCCCGGTGGTGACGTCATCGATGCGCCGCTCTACGCCTCGGTGCTGCGCATCCTCGAATGGACCCTGGCCGCGCACGACCGGCTGGGCCTGGTGCGCCAACGCGAGGGAAACCGGCTCTCCCACTCGGCCCCGCTCGACAACTACCCCACGGCCGACGGCTTCTTCATCTGCGTCGTCGCCGGCTCGGACGCCAACTTCCGCCGGCTGTGCAAGGCCATGGACCGCGAGGACCTGGCCCGCGACCCCCGCTTCGCCACCCTGGCCGAGCGCGCCGCCCGGGGCACCGAGATCAACGGCGTGGTGGCCGACTGGACCTCGTCACTGACGGCGGAGGAGATCACCGCACGTTGCGTCGAGCACGACGTGCCGGTCGGGACCGCGTACAGCGCGGCGGACATCTTCGCCGACCCCCACATGGCCGCCCGGGGCGACCTGGTGTCGGTGGACGATCCGGTGATCGGAGCGGTCCGCCAGCAGGCTCCCTTCCCCCGCCTCGCCAAGCACCCCGCCCCGGTGCCGACGGGTGCGCCACGCCTGGGCGAGCACAACCGCGAGGTCTGGTGCGATCTGGTCGGGATATCGGAGTCGGAGCTGGCCGACCTGGCCGCCCGCGGCGTGATCTGAATCAGCCGAGTCCGCTCACCAGGCGACCCAGGTAGGACGCACCACCGAAGGTGAAGATGCCACCGTCGGCTGCGGCCAGCCAGTACCCGTTGGTGGCGTTGTCGGGGGCCATGCCCACGACGGGGGCCACGAGCGGCGTGCCGCCGGTCGAGCCCTCGAACGAGGCGTTGCCGTAGGTGAAGATGCCGCCGTCGGCGGCCACGAAGCGGTAGCCCCCGCCGTTGGTGGTCGCCGCCATGCCGACGATGGGCTGGTTGAGCCGGATCGAACCGGTGCTGCCGAAGAACGGGGCATCGAAGCTGAAGATGCCACCGTCGGACGCCACCTCCCAGTAGCCGCCGGAGGCCGGGTCGGCGGCCAGGCCGACGATGGGCCGGTTGAGGCTGTGGCCGCCCATGGAGCCGTGGAAGACCGCATCGCCGTAGCTGAAGATGCCGCCGTCGGCGGCCACCATCCAGTAGCCCTTGCCGTCGCGGGTCGACGCGATGCCCACGATGGGTTGGTTGAGGCGCAGCGAGCCGGTCGATCCGTAGAAGTGGGCGTCGCCGAAGCTGAAGATGCCGCCGTCGGAACCGACCAGCCAGTACCCCCCGCCGTCGGGCGTCGACGCGATGTCGACGATGGGGGCGTTGAGTGCTCCGCTGAGGGAGCCGAAGTTGCCGGCGGCGCCGAAGTTCCCGACGGTCCCGTTCGCTTCGGCTTCCCAATACCCCGCGCCGTTCGGCAGCGGTGCCACACCGATGACGCGCGAGGTCGTCGCCACCGAGACGACCTGACCCCAGTTCGCCATGATGTCGGCCGGGGCGCTGCACGTGCTGACGAAGACGGCGGCGATCGATCCTCCCGGTGCGGCGGCGGCTCCCATCGACAGCACGGGGAGTCCGTCGGGGCAGGCCGGGTACTCGTCGAGCACGATGTCGCGGTGCTGCCAACAGCCCCTCGGCGTGGCGGGCGAGCAGGACCCGTTGATCGTTGCCCCCGCGCTGCCACCCCAGCCGTCGTCGTACATCCAGTAGTAGTCCGCCTCGAGCGCCGAGCTGGTGCCGTCGGCCCACACCGCTCCGCCCGACGTCATCGGAACGGCGCCGGTGAGCAGCGTCGGAATCGAAGGGTCGCTGCCGGTACGGGCGGCGGCCTGCGCATCGGCGTCCAGCTGGCCGGTGATGTCGTCGACGGGCGGCAGGCCCCGGTCCACGCGCTCCGCGTTCACGACGGTCAGCACCTGTTGGTCGATCGGCAGGGTGGCGAGCGCCGGGCCGGATATGCCCATCGGCCCCACGCCCTCGGCGGAGCGGCCGCTGTCGATGGCTTGGATCCAGTTGGCGCTGTCGGGGGCGATGTTGCCCGGCGGGTTCGAAGGCGGAAGGATGCCCGCCGCGCCGGCGATCCCGGGGAGCACCGCGGCTGACAGGCAGACGGCTGCGATCGTTCCGATCGAAACCAACAAGACCGCACCGCGGCCTCGGGCATTGCGATACACCGGCGCTCCCTCCGTTCGACCCCTACCAGTGGGCACTATCGGTTGGAGTTGTGCGCGAATTGAGCAAGAGGTTGTGGACGAAGGGGCAACAACGCCGTGGCCTGGACCTGCGTCTTTCCCCCGGACACGGCCGTTCGGAACCCCCCGTGCGGGAATTCACGGCGAACTCCGCTCCTCCCGCGCCTCGCCCATGACCACACGGGCGTTGGCCGCACGGATCCGTCGAAACGGTGGCGGGACGCTTCGGGGGGTTGGAGACCCGCCCGCGGCGTGATCTGAATCAGCCGAGTCCGCTCACCAGGCGACCCAGGTAGGACGCACCACCGAAGGTGAAGATGCCACCGTCGGCTGCGGCCAGCCAGTACCCGTTGGTGGCGTTGTCGGGGGCCATGCCCACGACGGGGGCCACGAGCGGCGTGCCGCCGGTCGAGCCCTCGAACGAGGCGTTGCCGTAGGTGAAGATGCCGCCGTCGGCGGCCACGAAGCGGTAGCCCCCGCCGTTGGTGGTCGCCGCCATGCCGACGATGGGCTGGTTGAGCCGGATCGAACCGGTGCTGCCGAAGAACGGGGCATCGAAGCTGAAGATGCCACCGTCGGACGCCACCTCCCAGTAGCCGCCGGAGGCCGGGTCGGCGGCCAGGCCGACGATGGGCCGGTTGAGGCTGTGGCCGCCCATGGAGCCGTGGAAGACCGCATCGCCGTAGCTGAAGATGCCGCCGTCGGCGGCCACCATCCAGTAGCCCTTGCCGTCGCGGGTCGACGCGATGCCCACGATGGGTTGGTTGAGGCGCAGCGAGCCGGTCGATCCGTAGAAGTGGGCGTCGCCGAAGCTGAAGATGCCGCCGTCGGAACCGACCAGCCAGTACCCCCCGCCGTCGGGCGTCGACGCGATGTCGACGATGGGGGCGTTGAGTGCTCCGCTGAGGGAGCCGAAGTTGCCGGCGGCGCCGAAGTTGGCCACCGTGCCGTTGGCCTCCGCCTCCCAGTAGCCGGTCCCGTTGGGCAAGGTCGCAATGCCGATGGTTCGAGAATCGGAGGCGACCGTGCTCGCCGTCTGATTCCACGACACGGTGACGTCACTCGGCATCCCGCACGAGCTGACGAAGATGGCCGCCACGGACCCGCCGTAGTAGCCGCTCGGCGAGAAGGCCGCGCCCATGGACAGCACGGGCGGGCCGGCGCACGAACCGTACGGGTGCAAGATGATGTCGCGGTGGCCCCAGCATCCACTGGGACTGGCCAGGGTGCAGGCGGCGTTCGTGGTGGACGAGCCGCCCCAGCCGTCGTCGTACATCCAGTAGTAGTCCGCCTCGGGAACGGACGTGAGGCCACCGGCCCAGACCGACCCACCCCACGTCACCCCGGAACCACCCGACAGTGCGCTCGGGAACGAGGGGTCCTTGCCGGCGTTCGCACCGGCCTGCGCGTAGGCGTCGAGCTGGCTGGTGATGTACTCGACCGGCGGCAGTCCCCGGTCCACGCGTTCCGCGTTGACGACGGTCAGCACCTGTTGGTCGACCGGGAGCGTGCTCAAGGCCGACTCGGAGAGGTTCATCGGCCCCACGCCCTCGGCGGAGCGGCCGTTGTCGATCGCTTGGATCCAGTTGGCGCTGTCGGGGGCGATGTTGCCCGGCGGGTTCGAAGGCGGAAGGATGCCCGCCGCGCCGGCGATCCCGGGGAGCACCGCGATGGCGGCACTCATGAACAACGCGACGACGGCCAGCAGAGCGGCGATACGACGAAAAGCACGACGCTCCACCTGATTCCCCCCCACTTTGCGCAACGCGTCCGAGCGGTGAGTATCGGGATGGAACGAGGCGAAATGAATGGGTCCTTTGGCCTAGGCGCGGGCCTCCCCCGGCCAGGAACGATCCCGAACAGGTACGACGTCGTTGTGTTGATGCGTCATTGTGAAAACGTTGACGTTCCGTTGGGGGCCCGTGGCGGCGGATTCGCGACGCCGAGGGACTGCCTGCGCCGGGCTGTCGTGTCGCTTCCGCGGATGCCAGGGAACCCACTGGACGGATCCGGCGCATGGCACACGGCGCACGGCGCACGCCTGGGCTCACGCCGGCGGGGAAAGACGCACTGCCAGCCCGTGGCGCCGACCGACGACGCGAGGCCCGGGTCAGCCCTGGCTGATGATGCGACCGAGGTAGGACGCGCCGCCGAAGGTGAAGACGCCGCCGTCGGCCGCCGCCAACCAGTAGCCGTTGGTCGCGTTGTCCGGGGCCATGCTGACCATCGGTGCGACGAGCGGCACACCACCGGTCGATCCGTCGAAGCTGGCCTGGCCGTAGGAGAACACGCCGCCGTCGGCCGCCTCGAAGCGATAGCCCTGACCGTTGGCCATGGCCTCCATGCCGACGATCGGCTTGTCGAGACGGATGGATCCGGTGCTGCCGAAGAACGGCGCCCGGAAGCTGAAGATCCCACCATCGGCCGCTACTTCCCAGTAGCCACCGGATGCGAAGTCGGCCGCCATACCGACGACGGGTTGGTTGAGAGGCGTCCCGCCCATCGAACCGTAGAACCGGGCGTCGCCGTAGCTGAAGATCCCGCCATCGGAGGCCACGAGCCAGTAGCCCTTCCCGTCGGGCGTCGGAGCCATGCCCACGACTGGCTGGTTGAGGTGAAGCCCCCCGGTCGACCCGTAGAAGCGTGCGTCGCCGAAGCTGAAGATGCCTCCGTCGGTACCGACCAGCCAGTACCCCCCGCCGTCGGGTGTCGCCTCGATGCCCACGATCGGGGCGTTGAGCGGCGTGGTGATGGAACCGTCGTTCTGCGCTCTGCCGAATGCGGCAACTGTCCCGTTCGCTTCGGCTTCCCAGTAACCAGTGCCGCTCGGAAGCGAGGCGATGCCGATCGTCCGCGAGTCCGACGCCACCGACTGCGCTTGCTGCCAAGTCATCGTGACGTCGCTCGGCGTGCCGCACGATGCGGCCATCACCGCGGCAATCGAACCGCCCTGATACCCGCTCGTGGAGTAGGCGCCACCGAGGGACAGGACGCTCGGTTGCGCGCCGCACGAGGGCGGCGCGTGCAAGATGATGTCGCGGTGCATCCAACAGCCCGGAGCCCCTGCGGACTTGCAGCTGGCATTCGAGGAGTTCGGGCCATCCGAATACATCCAGTAGAAGTCGGACTCGAGAACCGACGTGAGCCCGCCGGCCCAGATCGAGCCTCCCCAGGCCACCGACGGCCCTCCGGTCAACGACGACGGCACCGGTGGATCGCTGCCCGACCCGGCGCCCTGGGCCGCGGCGGCGTTGAGTTGCGCGGTCATGTACTCGATGGGCGCCAGACCCCTGTCGATCCGCTCTTCGTTGATGACGATGAACACCTGCTGTTGGACGGGCAGCGCGTCGAACTGCGACTCGACGACGTTCATCGTGCCGAGGCCCTCCTGCGCACGGGCGCTGTCGATGGAGACGAGGTAGTCACCGCTCACCGGTGCGATGTTCGCCGGCGGGTTGTTCGGGGGGAGGATGCCCGCGGCACCGGCGGCCGCGCCCATGCCGACAGTGAAGCCTCCGACGACACCGACGACCGCCAGGACGCGCACGCCGTGCGCATACCGGTGCCATCCGTGGCTTGAACGCTGCTGATCCAGGGCCGACCCCCCGTGCTCCATTGAGGCGTTCCACTACCCAGGTTCGCCCTCCCTCACGCATGTCACCCGGAGTGCAATTGAGAAATTGTTCGATTCCTGTGCATCGGTGTGTTCGGCAACCCCCGATGGACGAGCTAAGGAGGGAGGGGCGCGTCGGTGCGCTTTCCCCAGGCCACAGGGTGCTACGACGAAGGCAGCGTCTGGCCCGCGGGCCACGTGGTCAGCGCGGAGACGGCACGCGCTTTTTTCAGCCGCGGGGCAGGCCCAGGAGTCGCTCCGCCACGATGTTCCGCTGGATCTCCGACGTCCCACCCGCGATCGTGCCGGAGAACGAACGCAGGAACTGCACGGCCCAGGAACCGTCGTAGAGGGGATTGATTGCTGCCGGCTCCACCGAACTCGGGTCGAAGCGCTCCAGGTCCCACGCCGTGAGCCGGTTGGGCCCCGGTCCGTCGAGATCGAGCCCCTCGAGCCCGAGGATCTCTTCAGCGAGCAGACAGGCCCGCTGCTCGGCTTCGCTCGCGAAGAGCTTCAGCACCATGTGCTCGGGGGGCATCTCGCCGCGGATCGACTTGGCAAAGCCGCGATAACCGAGGCATCGCATGGCGGCGGTGTCGGTGGCGATGCGTCCGATGGCCTCGGCCACGCGAGGATCGTCGCCGATGGTGCCGCCGTCACCGTCAGGCCGGGCGGCCGCCCGCACCAGGCCCTTGACGTTGCGGTCCATCCGACTGACGTTCATGATCCACATCATCCCGCGCTCGTGCCGGAGCGAGCCCTGACTGACACCCCATCCGTTGTTCAGCTCGCCCAGAAGGTTCTCCTCGGGCACCTCGACATCGGTGAAGAACACCTCGTTGAAGTCAGCATGGTCCGGATCGGTCAGTTCGGGTAACGGACGCAGCGTGATCCCGGGCGTGCGCATGTCGATGATCAGGACACTGATGCCTCGGTGTTTGGCTGCCTCAGGATCGGTGCGGACGTAACACAGACAGAAATCCGAGTGATGAGCGCCTGACGTCCACACCTTCTGCCCATTGATCACGAAATGTCCGTCACGCTTCTCGGCGCGGGTGGACAGCGACGCCAGATCGCTCCCGGCGTTGGGCTCGCTCATCCCGACGCACCAGGTGATCTCACCCTTGAGCGTCGGCAACACGTAACGCTCCTTCTGGGCATCGGTCCCATACTCGACGATCGAGGCGGCACAGATGGAGAGCCCTTGAGGATTGAGCGCCCGCGGCACATTGCGCTCGGTGACGACTTCGAAATACGCCATCTGCTCCAGCGGCGTTGCATTGCGGCCACCGAGTTCGGGCGGCCAACCGGGGACCAGGTACCCCGCCTCGAAGAGCTCGCGAATGAAGGCGCGGCCCCAGTCCGGCATGTGGGAGGAGCTCCGTCGAGGTTCTCGCGCCATGACGTCGAGTGATGGCTGGTGCTGGTCGAGCCAGTCCTCGAACTCCTGGCGAAACTGAACGACCGAATCGTCGGGTGCCAGCCGCATGCGCAACTATGGCACGGGCCTCAGACCGAGGACGAGTCCTCGTCCTCTGGTTCGCTCACGTTGGAGGTGCCCTGGATGAAGCCCTTGCGGGCGTAGGGGAAGGCCTGGATGGCGAGCACGATGCCGAAGGCGGGCTCGGTCAAGAGAATGGAGCCCGCGATGTCGTCCCAGGTGGCACCGACCTCGGCCGCCAGGCGCGCGTGGCGCTGGACTCCACCGAGCTGACGGGCGACCACCGTGCAGACCATGCGGATCAGCTCGTGCGTCTTGCGATCAGGCGCTCGGAGCGAATCGATCGAAGCCATCCAGGCCTGCTGTGCCTGGAGCACCGCGGGCGCCCACTCGCTGAGCAGACGGTCCGTGGGGAACGGCCACAGGTCCTCTTCGACGTCGTAGTCGAGGGAGTCGTCGAGGTCGTCGGTGCTCATGGCCGGGTCATCGTACCGGCGCTCTCAGCTGCCCGGCTCGGGATCCCGGGGCTGGCCGAGAATCCGCTCGGCGATGACGTTGCGCTGCACCTCGCTCGTGCCGCCGGCGATGGTGAGGCAACGCGTCGAGAGGAATCCCTCCGACCAGCGTTGGGCCTTGCCGTCGAGGACGGCACCGCCCGCGCCGTAGAGTGCCATGCCCATCTCCTGGACACGCTGCTCGTGCTCGACGCCCAGCAGCTTGCGGACACTCGATCCGCTTCCCGGATCCACGCCGGAAAGCGTGGCCAGGGTCGAGCGATGACCCAGGAGGGCCACTGACTGTGCCTCCGCGATCAGGTGCCCCAGCCGACCCTCGAGACTGGGCCCGCTCTCGCGTCCGGACTCCGAACGCCGGGACATCGTGCGAACGAGAGACTCGAGCCCGTTGCCGAACGACGCCCCGGAGGACATCGAGACGCGTTCGTTGGCCAGGGTGGTGCGTCCGATCCGCCACCCGTCACCCGGCGCACCGACGACGGCGTCGTCGGGCACGAAGACATCGTTGAAGAACACCTCGTTGAACATGGCGGCACCCGTGAGCTCACGCAAAGGTCGGATGTCGATCCCCTCGGCGTGCATGTCCACGATGAAGTAGGTGATCCCCGCGTGCTTGAGGGCATCAGGATCCGAACGGGCGAGGCAGATACCGAAGTCCGCGATCTGAGCCAACGACGTCCATACTTTCTGGCCGTTCAAGACATAGCCACCGTCGACCTTGTCGGCACGGGTGCTGAGTGAGGCCAGGTCCGAGCCTGCGCCGGGTTCGCTGAAGAGCTGGCACCAGTTCAGCTTTCCGTGCAGCGTGGGGCGGACCCAACGCTCCTGCTGTTCCTCGGTGCCGTGGGCGATCAGCGTCGGGAGGGCCCAGGCCCCGACGGCCAGATGCGGACGCAGGACGCCGGCCGCCTCGAGCTCCTCGTCGATCACGAGCTGCTCGAGAGGCGAGGCCGCACGTCCCCACGGAACGGGCCAGTGCGGCATGATCAGACCGGCCTCGGCGATCGCCACCCGTTGATCCTCGCCGGCGACGGCGGCCACGTCGGCCACCACCTGCCGGATCTCGCGCCGAAACGCTTCCGCTTCCTCGGGCAGGTCTGCCGTGAGGTTTCGTCTGGCCCCGCCGATGGCGATCAATGCCACCTCGTGATCCAGGGCACCGATGTCCCCACCGGTCACGAACTGGAGCGTGGCCATCGCCCGCTTCAGATAGAAGTGTGCGTCGTGCTCCCAGGTGAACCCGATCCCACCGAGGATCTGGACGCACTTCTTGGCGCAGTGCGCGGCCGCCTCGAGTGCGATAGCTCCACCGATCGCCGCGCTGAGCGCCCGGCTCTCCGCTTCGAGGTGCTCGACCGCATCCTCGCTCCAGGCCGCCGCAGCGTCCCAGGCCACCGCGGCCGCCTGTTCCGACGCCACGAGCATGTCGGCGAGGGCGTGCTTCACCGCCTGGAACTGGCCGATCGGCCGGCCGAACTGGACCCGGACCTTGGCGTAGTCGGACGCAGTCTCGAGGCACCAACGAGCCACGCCCGCACTCTCGGCTGTCGCCAGGACCAGCGCCAGACCGTGCACCGTCTCGGCAGGCACAGAAACCTGCTGTGCCTCCTCCACAACGAGGCCGTCGCCGGTGAACTCGAGGCTGCCGACGGCCCGAGTGGCGTCGAGCCCCGGCAAGGCCACCACGGCCACCGTGGTGTGCAGCGCGTCTCGGTCCAGGAGGAACCACCGCACGCCCTCGCCTTCGACGTCGATCGGCACCAGGACGAGCCGGGCCTGGGGAAGCCCGAGCACGGGCCGCACCGTCCCCCGCAGAGTCAGCGCACCCGTGGAACTCTCGTCGTGGCAACGGGCTCGGCGCCGAGTGCCACCGCAGCCGTGATCGTGCCGTCGGCAAGGCCGGGCAGCAGGGCCGCCGCCTCGCTCTCACCCCTGCCGACGAGCGATTCCAGCGCGGCCGAGACGAGCAAGGTCGACAACACCGGGCCGGGCAGCAGGGCATGGCCGAACTCTTCGAGGACGACCGCGGACTCGGCCAACGTGAAGCCCTGTCCGCCGTGCTCCTCCGCGATGTGCAGCCCCAGCCAACCCTGCGCCGCCATCTTCTCCCAGCTCGGCGGCAGATCGACGTCTCCCGGCGCAGACTCGGCAACCGCACGGGGTTCGGAGGGGGGGCAGTGTGTCTGCAGCCAGCGCTCAGCCGTCTGGCGAAGCGATTCGTGCTCTTCCGTCACTGCGATCGGCATCAGGCTCTGTCCTCCAGCGGGATCTCGACGCTGTCGCGCCACAGGGTGATGGCACCCACCGGGCAGCCTTGGGCAGCAACGCGCAGGCGTTCCTCGTCCGTCGCCGTCGGGTCCGTCACGACGGCATGGCCGTCGTCACTCAGGTCGAACGAGTCCGGAGCCCAGAAGAGACAATTCCCCGAACCCATGCAACGATCCCAATCAATCCGGATGTCTATCGGTTGGTCACTCATCGCCGTCACTCTTCAATGATCGATCGTGCTCGCCGACCGAGCCTCGTTCTGATGCCACTCAGGGCCTGATGGGCAAACTAGCCCGCGCGACCACGGTCCCCGCCAGCCGAAGCCGACCCGATCGCCTTTCAGCGCCGGCCATGCTCCCACCGAAAACCGGTCGACGGCGCGGCCAGCGAGGTCAGGGTGTTTCGAACACCACCGGAAGGGAGAGCGGCGAGCGGAACGCCATGCCCTCGATGTGCGGCACTACGGCCTCCGGATCGAGCCGAAACTTTCCGAGTCGGTCGAACAAGGTGTTGATGGCAACCCGCGACTCCATCCGGGCGAGGTGCATGCCCAGGCAGACGTGGACGCCGAATCCGAATCCGACATGCTGGCGCTGGCTACGGAACATGTCGTAGCGGTCGGGTTCGGTGTACTTGCGCTGGTCCCGATTGGCCGCACCGATCATGAGCCCGATGTCTGCCCCGGCTTCGATCGGCACGCCCGCGAGCTGCGTGTCACGAGTGGCTCGGCGCAGGATCACCGTGACCGGTGGCTCCCAGCGCAATGCCTCCTCGAAGGCCTGAGGAAAGAGCGATCGGTCCTCATAAAGAGCATCGAACTGTGTCCGATCGTTCAGCAGGGCGTAGAGCATGCTGCCGGTCGCCCGGTAGGTGGTCTCGACGCCCGCGGGAAGCAGGAGGCGGAGAAACGAATAGATCTCCTCGTCGCCGAGGTGTTCACCGTCCACCTCCGCCCGCACGAGGTCACTGATCAGGTCGTCCCCGGGCTCGGCCCGGCGCTCGGCCATGACCGTCGCGAAATACTCCCGCAGGGCCGCCGAAGCGGCGATGCCGCGCTCCCAGTTGGCGGCGACACTGGTCAGTTCGAGCGCCCACCGCTGGAACTTGGGATAGTCCGATCGCGGCAGCCCGAGAATCCGGGCGATGACCTGCACCGGGAAGTTGAACGTGATGGCTCGCACGAGATCGGCACGACCGGTGTCGATGAAGGTGTCGATGAGCTCGTTCACGACGAGGGCGACGAGATCCTCCTCCCAGCGTTCGAGCATCTTGGAGCGGAAACTGCCGGCCACCAAGGCCCGGACCTGTCGGTGCTCGGGCTCGTCCATCGCCAGCACCGTGCGGCCCATGACCATGCCCATCACGTCCTCGTAGACGACGGACGAGAACGTCTCGTTGTCGCGGAGGACCTGGACGACCTCGTCGTAACCGAAGACGGTGATCGGGGCCGGCTTCGACGGATCTCCGATTTCGGTCCCCTCGCCGACGTCGATCGGTCCCGTGTGCACGGGCGACTGACGCCGCAACTCGTGTAGCAAGGGGTAGGGATCGCGGATTGTGCCCCCGACGACGTCCTTGAGCTCGTAGGGGTCGAAGGGGACGGCGGCGGAGTCCGCAGTTTCTGTGCCTGGCATTACGTCCACATACCCCCTAGGTTTGATGCCGAGCGGAGGACTCTGACATCACTGTCATCTCTGACAATGGTGTCATATATAGCAAACGCTCGTTGGGGACGTCGACCCCGAGGCTCTGCCGCACCCGTCGTGGACTCATGACAGGTACGGCCTGGGTCGCCGGTGTGGCCCCGATGGACGGCTCGATTCGAGCCGGACGGGCAGCGTGCGCTGGGAGGAATGGTGACGGAGCAGTGAACGTCAGAGCAGCATGCAGCGGCAGGGCCGTATTGCCATGACGGACGTGGGCACCAAGCGATCCGGCGCAGGTGGCGCCGGGTCCGGGTCGGCCGGGTCCGGGTCGGCCGGGTCCGGGTCGGCAGGGTCCGGATCCGACGAAGCTCCTGCGGAGAGGGACGGATCGACCACACGGCGGCGGATCCTCCAGATCGCCCTTTCACTGATGTCGCAAAGGGGTGTCGACGGGACGAGCATGCGGGACCTGGCCTCGGCGGCGGGTCTCAACGTGGCCTCGCTGTACCACTACTTTCCCTCGAAACGCGACCTTCTCGAGGCTGTGCTGGCCGAACAGGGATTCGCGCCGGCTGAGGCGGGAGAGCCCGAACCCGATGGCGAGGCGGAGCTGGCACCGCGAGCGGACACTCCCCTCGCGCAGCTGGTCACGGACATCCTGGTCTCGATGTTCACGGTGGAGGATTTCGTTCGCCTGATGATCGGCGAGGCGATCCGGGGTGATACCACGGCGCGAGCGGTGGGCTACGACCTGTTCACGACGTTCGAAACTGCGATTGAGAACTGGATTTCGACGAACCAACCGGAGCTCGCCGAACGTTCCGGATCGGCCGAGGTGTCGCGGCTCCTCTGCGCCATGGTTGTCGGGCTCTTCGTCCAACACGCGGCCGGCGTGCTCTCCGAGGACGACTTGAAGGCGCTGGCGCTCGAGCGGGCGGAGGAGGCGGCGAGGATCATCGAGTCCCGGTCGGCTGATCCGAGCTAGATCCGACGCCATGGACGCTCCCGACACCACAGAAACTCCCCCTACCGCAGTCGCCACCGCCACGTTCGCGGCGCCCGCGTCGGCCGTGTGGGCGTATCGCCTGGACTTCACGAACCTGCCCGGGTACAACCCCGACGTCAGCGACGTCGAGCGGATCCACGATGGCGATTCCTCCGGTGTGGGTGGGGTCTGCGGTGCCGGCGCCCGCTATGCGTTCCAGCTCGCCGACCCGGTACGCGCCGGCGCGACGCACCCCGTCGAGCTCTGGACGACGGCCGCAGTCGAGCCCACGCTCGTCGCCGCAGGCATGAACGGGGGCACCGAGGCCTATGAGGAGTTCGTCGTGTCTCCCCTCGAGGGCGGAGGATGCACGGCCACGCTGACCCTGTGGGTGATGCTGCCGAAAGGACTCGACGAGAAGGTGCGCGAAGCCGCAGCTGCGTCGAGCTTGGAGCAGATCAGCAAGGAAATGCGACTCATGAAGGAGTTCCTCGAGTCGACGCAGTAGAGGTCTCCCGTCGGGGATCAGATGTCGGCATCACACTCGCATCCGAAGATCTGCCCCCGACATGACGGGCATTGCTCGATGCAGCACCCATGATGGTGCACCCCACCACGGGGCGCTCGGCACGAGTCGCAGGCGCCCGCGATGGTGCGGGGATAGATCGCGAACCTGCCCGTCTCCTGACCCCAGCGGATGGGTTCGTAGAGCTGCCCGTTGACGAGGATCGCGTCGGGTACGCAACTGCGCTCGTCCTGCATCTCGTTGTCACAGAGGTCGCACACGGCCATCGATGTCTCTCCTTTTGTCGGTTCTCCTTTGCCAATGAACGGTCGGCCGTCTCGAAGCGGTCGGCGCATCCCGTCGGTCTGGCGGCGCTCCCCTCCTTGCGAACCGATCCCGAACGGTCGGCCCAATTGCGTTGTTTTCCAGGGTTTTTATCCACCCTCCCCTGTCACAACCCGCATTTACGATGACTCCGTGGCTCCTTCCGCACCTGGACACAACCGCTGCACGACCGCCTTCTGCGCCAGAATCGACGAGGCGTTGCGTACCCTCCAGAAGGTTGTGCGTTCAGTGGCGCCCGAGTCCCTCAGCGGGGAAGAAGCTCTCGCACTCGTCGAGCTCCTCGGTGAGGCCGAGCGCACCGTCGCCTCGGGCATCGCCCGGTTGAGCCCTCGGGTGATCGAGACGGGGGCGTTCTCCAAAATGGGCCATTCGTCCGCTCAAGACTGGCTGGCCGCGGCTTCCGGAACTTCTGCCTCGGCCGCCCGCCATCGCCTGGCCGCGGCCGAGAAGGCCGCGACCGCTCCGGAGCTCGCCCGGACGCTGCGCGACGGTCGGCTCTCCGCACCCGAGCTCAAGGTCCTCAGCGATACCGCGACCACAGCGCCCGAATCGCTCTCCGAGCTCGTCGAGCTCGTGGCAGAGAAGGCCAGCTTCAAAGAGCTCTCCGATGCGGCGAGTCGCGCCGCCTGTGCGGCCCGCTCGAACGAGTCGGCCCGGCGACGCCGTGCCCGCGTGCACGCCGCGCGCCACTTTCGTTGGCACCAGGACGAACACGGCGGAATCCGCGGTGAGTTCCTCTGCGACGAGGTGGCGTGGGCCAGGGTCGCACCCGGACTCGAAGCCGCCGCCAAGGCCCGAGCCAAAGCTTCAGGTCAGGATGGGGGATCTTCCCTCGACGCCCACCGTCTCGATGCGTTCCTGGATCTCCTTCGAGGACGAAGCCGCGGTTCGGGTGCCGGTGCTCGTGCTCTCGTGTTGATCGACGCCGAGTCCATCCGCAGGGGCTCGTTGCGCCGGGGTGACACCTGCGAGATCGAGGGTGTGGGGCCGGTTTCCCTCGAAATGGCCACCGAGCTCCTCGGTGAGGCCACCACACGGTTCGTGGTGACCACCGGGCGCGACGTCGCCGCCGTCACTTCTTCGACACGCTGGATCCCGGAGCGCACGGCCTCTGCCCTCTTGGTGCGCGATCGGGTGTGCGTGGTGCCGGGCTGCGGCAAGCGCCTGGGGCTCGAGACCGACCACTGCGAGGTCGACTACGCCGACGGCGGTCCCACCACCCTGGCCAATCTGGTCCGGCTCTGTCCCGCCCATCACGACATGAAGACCAACGGTGGCTGGAGAATCTTGGGTTCTCCCGGTCATTGGCGCTGGGTCCCGCCAGGCCGGGCACCGTCCGCCGGCCAGATTGCGCGCACACGAAAGCTCAAGGCAGCGCGGGCACGGGCCAGTCGCAACAATCCGCGTCGGACCTGATCACGCTTCGGCGCGCAGCCGCTGGCGCAGGACGAACTTCTGCACCTTGCCCGATGGCGTGCGCGGGAACTCCTCGACAGTCCTGATCTCTTCGGGCCACTTCTGTCGGGCCAAGCCGGCTTCTTGGAGGTGCACCTTCATCGAGTCGAGATCGGGCGTCTCGTGTCCCGGCTGCATCCGGAAGAACGCGCAGCCGTGCTCGCCCAGGCGCTCGTCGGGTGCTGCAACGACAGCGACCTCGGCGACCCCCTCCATATGGGCGAGAATCTGCTCCACTTCGGCGGCGCTCACGTTCTCCCCACCGCGGATGATGATGTCCTTCACGCGGTCGGTAATCGTCAGGTAGCCCTCGGTGTCGAGAATTCCGACGTCGCCCGTGCTGAACCAGCCATCGGCGTCGACCGACTCGTCGGACAGCGTGGAATCGGTGTAGCCGGCGAAGCGGTCCGGACCCCGACTGAGGATCTCCCCCGGCTGGCCGATCTCCACGTCCTTCCCGTCCTCGTCGACGGTACGCACCTCGACCCAGGCGAGCGGTCGACCGTCGGTGTGCAGGCGCTTCTCCTTCGGCGCCTCGTGTTGCGACCCGGTCACCGAGGGATGCTCGGTGCAGCCGTACGAACGGACGAGGGAGATGCCCAGGCCGTCCGCCCGCTCTGCCACTGCGTCGGGAATGGGTGAGCCACCCAGGCCGATGTAGTGCATGAGCTCGACGTGTTCCGGCGTGCAGTTTGGATGATCGAGCAGACTGGTGAAGAAGTAAGTCGACCCGCTGCCGGCGGAGATCTGCTCCTCGATCATGGCGTCGAGAACCGTCGGGGGGTCCCAGCCGTCGATCAGGAAGATCGGCTTGCCGGCCACGATGGGGCACAGCAACCCACCGAGCATGCCGATGGCATGACCCACGGGAGCACCGACCAAGGAAGGCCGGTCCCGCCCGGCTTGATTGGCCGCCAGCTGGCGCACCTCGCAACCGAGGGTGCGGTGGGTGTGCACCACGCCCTTCGGATCGGCTGTGGTGCCCGAGGTGTACGCGATGAGTGCCGGTGTGTCCGGGTCGACGTGCACCGGACCGTCGATGGGTTCCGACGATCGAAGCTCAGCGAATTTCCGGTGCGAGGGGTCGTCGGAATCACCGACGACCACAACGTGTTCAAGATCGGTCAGGCCGTCGCGGATGGTGGCGAGCTCGGCCAGATAGTCGCGTTGGTTGATCCGTGACACGATGACCAGTGCCTTCGCCCTGCTCTGGCGGAGGATGAAACCGACCTCCTTCGGCCCGTAGAAGTGGACGATCGGAACCAAGGTCACGCCGAGCATGGCGCAGGCGTAGAACGTGACCGCGGCTTCCACCCAGTTGGGCAACTGGAAGGCGACGAAGTCGCCGGGCCCCACACCCAACTCGCGCAATCCTCCGGCCACCCGCAGAGCCTCGGCGTAGGCCTCGCCGACCGTCCCCTGGTGTGGATTGACCGGCGACCAGATGCGGATCCGCCGGTGCAGGTCCTCGTGCAGCTCGTCCCGTAGGAACTCGCCGAGCGTGCGGTCGTCCCACGCTCCTTCGGCCTTGTAGCGGGTTGCCAACTCCTCGGGCATGGGCCGGAGATCGAAGCGGCTCGCCGTGGTCATGATGCTGCTCCCGGTTCTCGACGCCTCAGGCGGACTCGACGAAAAGCGATGCCAAGCGATGCCATTGCGCACCCGCACCGCCGGAGAGGATCTCGTTCTGCTTGACTCGTTTGAAGAGGAAGTGGGCGTCGTTGGCCCAGGTGAACCCCACGCCGCCGTGCAGTTGGATGTCGTCTCCGGTGACCCGCACACCCGCTTCCGCGGCGTACCCGGAGGCCATCGCGGCCGATTGCTCACGCTCGGGAGATTCGGTGTCCGATGCCCATGCCGCGAATTGGAAACCGGCGCGCGCCATCTCCACCTGTTGGTACATCTCGACCAGCCGGTGCCGGACCGTTTGGTATGTGGCGACGGGCTTGTCGAAGAC
Source organism: uncultured Acidimicrobiaceae bacterium (assembly GCA_963754445.1). Classification (GTDB taxonomy): domain Bacteria; phylum Actinomycetota; class Acidimicrobiia; order Acidimicrobiales; family RAAP-2; genus Bog-473. The sequence goes on from CAVWFT010000001.1 coordinate 1,899,794, forward strand.
GACGCGCTCCGACGTGTACGCGATGGCCTCGGCCAGCGCCCGGTCGGCCGCACCGACGGTTTCGGCTGCCAGCACGATTCCCATGTCGTCCTGCACCCGCTGCCAGAGTCCGGACTGGTTGCCCCCGGGCCCGAGGGGCGTGACCGGGGTGTCATCGAGTTCGAGCCGGGCGAGCTTACGAGTGGGATCGAGTGAGGGCACGAGCTGCCCGTGCGGCGACTCGAGCAGATACGACCGCACGCCCTCTTCGCTGCGCGCCACCACGATGGCCCAGTCCGCCGTGTGGCCATCCACGACGATCGCCTTCTCCCCGCTGACCACCCACTGGGCGGCCTTGCGGCGGGCCCGGGTCCTGACGGTGCCCAACGGGGACCCGTGTCCCCGTTCTCCGAGTGCGACGGTTCCCCGGGCCGTACCCGCCGCGAGATCACCGAGCAGCTCGTTGGCACCGAGCGCCCGGGCCGCCAACGTCGCGGCGACCGACGATGAGAAGAAGGGTCCCGGAAGCGGGATCCGGCCCATCTGCTCGGCGACGATGCAGAGCTCGAGCAGACCCGCTCCGGTTCCGCCGAAGTCCTCGGAGACAAGCAGGCCGGTCCAGCCGAGATCGACCAGGGTCGACCAGAGCCCTGGGGTTATCCCGGCATCATCGTCCGCCAGCTGACGGAGCAGGTCGGGCCCGCACTCGCGTTCGAGCGCGCTGCGGGCAACCTCCTGGAGAGCCAGCTGTTCGTCGTCGTACGTGAAGTCCATGGCCTCCCCTAGGAGCTCGGGTCGCCCAGCCCGGCGCACCCGCGTGCGCAGTTCCCTGACACGAGCGTCACAGTACACGTTGGGTCAGCTACCCTTTCCTCCGTGGATTTTGCCCTGGCGCCCGAGGACGAGAAATTCCGCGACGAGCTGCGGTCCTGGTTGGACGAGCACCTTCCGCCCTTTCTGGAAGCGGAGGCGATCGGCGACGATGCGCAGCTGAGCGGGAAAGCGAGCCAAGAACGACGGCAGAAATGGCAGCGCAAACTGCACGAAGGCGGATGGGCCGCCATCCACTGGGGCCCCGATTACGCCAACGGCCGCACCATCAACGCCATGCAGCGCCTCCTCTATTCGGAGGTCATGGCCGAGTACCGAACACCGGGCACGTTCAATACGAACGGCATCTGGCAGATCGGGCCCATGATCATCCAGTGGGGCACCGAGGAGCAGAAGGCCCAGTGGCTGCCCTCCATCCTCGAGGCGGAGGAGCACTGGTGCCAGGGCTTCAGCGAGCCGATGGCGGGCAACGACCTGGCCAACCTGCGCACGACGGCGATCTACGACGCCGAGACCGACGAATACGTGATCAACGGCTCGAAGATCTGGATCTCCTCGGCCCACCTCGCGACGTGGGGCCTCTTCCTGCTTCGGACAGATCCCACCGCCATCGAACGAGGGAAGAAGCACGAAGGGATCACCGCCTTCATCTTGAACCTGAAGACGCCCGGCATCGACGTCCGCCCGATCAAGGACATGGCGGGCGAGGAGCTCTTCAACGAGATCTTCTTCACCGACGTCCGCATCCCCGCCTCCTGGCGCCTCGGTGACGAAGGTGCCGGTTGGATGGTGGCCATGGGAACCCTCGGTTTCGAACGAGTCGGCATCGCGTCGCAGATCGCCATCCTGGCCGCCGACCTGCGGGCGGTGGTCGAAGCCGCCAAGTCGGTCAACCCCGACGCGCTCGACGACCCCTCCCTGCGCGAGCGCATCGCCAAGATCTGGACCGAGATCGAACTCGCCCGCCTCCTCTCGCTGCGGGCACTTTCCAAGATCATGAAGGGCGAGAAGAACTGGCCCGAGGTGCCGTTCGCCAAGCTCTCCTGGTCGTCGATGGCGCAGACACTTGCCGCGCTGGCGGTCGACCTCTTGGGTCCCGCCGGACTTCTGGCCCGGGGCGGACCCGACTCGGTCGACCGGGGGAAGTGGACCCGGCTCTACGTGTTTCAGCGCTACTCGACGATCGGTGGAGGCTCCACCGAGATCCAGAAGAACATCATCGCCGACCGGGCAATCGCCATGCCCGGCAAGTCGCGCTCCTGACGGACGTCTCCCGCCATGGCCGCTGACCCACGGGGTACTTGCATCATCGGCGTCGCCCGTCGGACCTGGCATCCGAACGAGGTCGACCTCGCACCCGAACCACTCGACATGTGGGAGGAGGTGGCACGCAGCGCGGCCGAGGACGCCGGATCGCCGGCAGCGCTGCAGGAACTCGAGAGCATCGACGTCGTGTACTCCCAATCGTGGCAGTACGACGATGCCGTGGCTCGCGTGGCCGGCCGCCTGGGCGCGGCACCGCGGCGAGGTCTCTACTCGGGTATCGGCGGCTCGGTTCCCCACGTCCTGGCGACCGGTGTCGCCCGCGACATCGCCGCCGGCGATCTCGATCTCGCACTACTCGTGGGCGCCGAGGCCCTGGCCACGGTCCGCAAGCTCAAGAAGGCCGGCGAGAAACCCTCGTGGTCCTACAAACCGGACGAGAAGCGCCGGTTCCCGATGGACATGGAGTTCGACCCCTCCGAGATCACCCACGCTGTGTTCGATGCGTACCTCACGTTCGCGCTCTTCGACAACGCACGTCGCGCCCACCTGGGAAGGGATCTGAACACGCATCGTCTGGTACTGGGGAACGTCATGGCGCGCATGACCGAGGTGGCCGCCAAGAGCCCGCACGCTTGGTTTCCTGTCGCCCGGAGTGCTGACGAGATCGTCACGGCGACGCCGGACAACCGGATGGTCGCCTACCCGTACACCAAGCTGATGACCTCGATCATGGACGTGGATATGGCGGCGGCGGTCCTCCTGGCCTCGTCGGAGAAGGCCGACGCACTCGGTGTGCCCGAAGAGAAGCGGGTCTATCTGCGGGGTTCGGGCTACGGAGAGGATCCGGTACACGTGGCCGGCCATCCCGACCTCTGGCGGTCTCCCGCTCTGGCTGCCGCGTCGTCCGCCGCCTTGTCCTGTGCAGGTGTCGGCATCGACGACGTGGCGCACTTCGACCTCTATTCGTGCTTCGCCAGTTCCGTCTGCTTCGCCCTCGACGGACTCGGTATGGCCGAGGACGACGCCCGCAGCGTGACGCAGACCGGTGGTCTGCCCTATCACGGGGGTCCCGGCTCCAACTACATGACGCACTCCCTCGCCGCGATGGCCGAGACGCTCCGACGCGATCCCGGCTCGTACGGTGCGGTGAGCGGCGTCGGTATGCACATGCAGAAGCACGCCTGCGGGGTGTGGTCCACCGTGCCGGGTTCGTTCGCCGAGTCAACCCCTCCCGCCACCCAGGAGGGACTGGGGATCGTGGGCGCCCCCGAGGGAAGGGCGACGGTCGCAACGTACTCGGTCCTCCACGGCCGCGATGGAGACCCGGACCGAGCGCTGCTCGTGTGTGACCTGCCGGAGGGAGGGCGTTGCTATGCCCTCCTCGCAGGTGGTGTTCCGGTCCTGCTCGAAGTCGAGAAGGACGAGCTGATCGGTCGCCCCGTGACCATCACGAGCAATGACGGAGTCAACCTCGCCACCCTCTGAACGGGTCTCGGGGATCGACGGCTGCAGGAGCGGTTGGCTGGTCGTCACCGTCCCCCTCGCAGGGAAGGGCGGGTACGACATCAAGTCGGTCTCCGACCTGACCGCCGTGGTCGACGATCTCGACGCTGGACGCCTGCGGGCAGCGGCCATCGACATGCCGATGGGCCTCCCGGATTCGGGTCCACGCTCGGCCGACATCGAGGTACGCCGTCGCCTCGGACCGCGGCGGTTCTCGGTCTTTCCCTCCCCGATGCGGTCGGTGCTCGGCGCACCGACCTATGAGGAGGCCTGTGCCAGGTCCCGTGACGCCAGTGGCAAGGCGATATCGAAGCAGCTGTTCAACATCCTCCATCGGATCGACGAGCTCGACAGGGTCGTGACGCCGCTCCGCCAGGACCGACTGGTCGAGATGTGTCCCGAGTGGAGCCTCACCGTCCTGGCCGGCAGCCCGATGGCATGGCCGAAGCGCACCCCCGAAGGACGGCACCAGCGCATCGCGGCACTGGGCGCGGTCTTCGGTCACAAGCGAATTGCCGACTCCGCCGCTCGGCCACCACGCGGCGCCGCGGCCGACGACGTGCTCGACGCCTTTGCGGGCGCCTGGACCGCTCGGCGACTCGCCACCGGGACCGCCATCAGGGTCGGCGGCGAACTCGATGCCCGCGGCCTGCGGATGGAAGTCGTCGCCTGAACCGAGGGATCCTCAGCCCGGCCCCCCGCTGGGCCGATACTTCGAGACGTGACGGTGGGCATCACGGCAGGCGGCATGGAAGACCTCACCGCCGAGAAACCCGATCGGAGGTCGTTCCGGCGGCGAGGCGACCGCATCCTGCACTTTTGGCGCTCCCCGGAGGGCCAGCCCCGCTGGGCACGCCCGGCCCTGCTCCTCGTCACGGCACTGGCCGGGCTGGCGTATGCCTGGAACCTCAACAGCGCCTTTCTCGAGCCCTTCTACGGAGCAGCTGCGCGGAGCATGGCCCTGTCGTGGCACAACTTCATCTTCGGCGCAGCCGACCCGTGGGGGACGATCTCGGTCGACAAGCTGCCGGGCGCTCTCTGGCTCCAGGCGCTCTCGCTGCGCATCTTCGGATTCCACGTGTGGGCCATCGCCCTGCCTCAGGTGGTCGAAGGCATGGCCACGATCCTCGTCCTCTATGGCGCCGTGCGCCGCGTGGCCGGCGCGGGGGCAGGGATCGTGGCCGCCGTGGTCATGGCCAGCAGCCCCATCGTGATCCTGCTCGATCACGGCAACATCTCGGACTCACTGCTGATCCTCCTTCTCGTGGCGGCGGCCGACGCCGCCACGCGCGCCTTTACGTCAGGTCGGCTCGGCCCGCTCCTCTGGTGTGGGTTCTTCGTGGGTTTGGCATTCCAGGCAAAGATGCTCCAGGCCTGGATCGTCCTTCCGGCGTTCGCTGTCGCCTATCTCGTCGCCTCACCGGTGACATCCTTCCTGCGACGAGCCCTGCACGTGGTCGGTTCAGGGCTTCTCGCTCTCGCCGTCTCGCTGAGCTACATGACCTTCGTTTCGGTCGTGCCGTCCTCGAGCCGGCCCTATGTCGACGGCAGCTGTGACGACTCGATCTACAGCCAGGTCTTCAGCTACAACGGGATCACGAGGCTCGGAGATCGCTGGCTCGCCTCGTCGGGATGTTCACCCCCGTCACGGTGGATCCACAACCTTTCGTTGACCGCTGCTCGAGAGGGCTTGAGCACTGCTGCGAGCAAACCGGGCTGGGACCGCCTCCTCCACGGCACCCTGGGCCGCGACGACGTGTGGCTCTTGCTCCCCGCCGTCGTTTCCATGGTGGCACTCCTCGCGGCCCGGCGTCGTCAGCCACGTACCGATCCCCTGCGCGGCGCCGTGCTCCTGTGGGGCATCTGGCTCGTCGTGACCTTCGGGGTCTTCAGTGCCGGGGAGTTGATCAACTCCTACTACGTGGCCGCCTTGCTACCGGCGGTTGGCGTGCTTTGCGGCATCGGCGCATCGACGGCCTGGCATCGACGACATCACAAGGTGGTCCGAATTGTCGTACTCGGCGTCGTCGTCGGCACGGTGGCTGTCGATGTCTTGCTCGTTCCCGGCTACGCCGGCGTCCGTGACTGGGTGCTCGCCGGCGTCGCATTGGGGGGATTGTCGACGGTCGCGATCTTGGGCGCGTCGTTCCAGTCCCGACACGACTCCGTGTGGTCTCGGGACGCCGGTCTCGCGCTTGGCGCGGCGACGATGCTCTTGTGCACGAGCTGGGCTTCCGCCCTCGTTGTCGTCGAAGGCCTGGGGCCGTTCGACTCGCCGTTCGCCCCGGCGGCGGTGAACCAGAACACGCAGGTGTCGACCTCGGACTTCCCGGTCCTGCAGCGACAGCTGGTTCACTATGTGGCCGGCGTCCCGGAACGCCAGGCGGTCGACGTGTTCGAGACGTCGCGATCGGCGAGCGAGGATGCCCTGGCCTCCGGCAGAGAGTTCCTCCCCATCGGAGGGTTCACCGGCGTCGTGCCGTCACCGACTCTCGGACAGTTCGAGCACGACGTGCGTCGCGGCCTCGTTCGCCAGGTGACTCTGGCGACCGCGCCGTTGACCGCGAACACCGTTCTCCTCTGGGTCTTCGGGCACTGCCATCGCACCCCGACCGCTTTCTACGATCAGTATTCCCAGGCCGAGTTCACGGTCTACCTCTGCTCGCCGGCGGACACCAGCTCGACGGGGCCCACGTGATCAGCTCCCCGGGCGCGCCGCGCTCTCGAAGTCGACGAACTCACTCACGCGCATGAGGGACAGGATCCAACGCATCGGAATCGGCACGTGTTGGCGGTGGGGGTCCGTCACGATCTGGGGATCCGTCAGCTCGTATTCGCGACGCAGCGTCACAAGGCGGACCGCGCCGTGAGCCAATGCGTTCTGCGCCCAGTCCGAGTCATGTCCGTAGGTCAAAGCGATACGAAATCCATCTTTCGTGCGGAAGACATTGACCGGTGTCCGGTACACCGTACGGCTGCGTCGCCCGACGTGGATCACGATGCCCATGCCCGGCAGAAATCCGGCCAGGTGAATCGATACCTTGTTGGTCACCCGCTTGTTGAACCGGGCCATTTTGCGACCCAGTCGCGACGTCGACGCTCCGGGGGAACCGGAGCGTGGTTGCGCCGAGTGCGGACTCATGTGGCGGTGGCTCCCCCGCCCGCATCAGCGGCGAGCTCGGTTCCGGGGCAACCCGCGCCCATCCGAACCACGAAGCGACGGGTCAGGAGTACCAGCACCGTTGGACTCCCTATCTCAAGCGTCGGGACCGGCCGACACTGACCCAGCCACCCGCTCTGCTCGCGGTTCGAGCTCCACCCGCAGTGATCGCAGGACGGTTGTCAGCATCAGATAGTGGGCGATCAACATGAGGAGCTCGATGATCTCGGAGTCGTCGAGCTCCTCACGAAGGACGGACCAGGTCCCGTCAGTAACCGCACCGACTTCCGCCGTGTCGTCCACTGCGGCAAGCGCGGCCCGCTCGAGACCGGTCCAGGCAACCTCGGCGAGATCGCCGCCAAGGGCCGTGATCTCCGGTCGGGAAACGCCCGCCCGCTCGGCCAGTTCGATGTGTTGGGCCCACTCGTAGCGCCCGTCGAATCGAGAGGCGGTCCGCAGTATGACGATCTCGCGCAGACGTGGAGGCAACGTGCCCGACAGGAGGGCGCCACCGAATCCGAGCCAGCGACGAAAGAGGTCCCCGGGCGCCCGAGCGAGGGTGGTGAAGATATGCATGGGCTCTTCGGTTCCCCCCGACGAGCTTTCGAGCACACGGGTCAACACGTCGTCCCACCGGTCACGCGGGAGTGGAACGAGCCGAGGTCCCGGGTTCTGTTCGGTCGCGGCCATACCCGGCATCGTACGCACGGCGCACACCCCGGTGCCGAGTCAGCGGAGAGGTCGAAAACCCATGGGGGACGTCGCCCCGGGCAACGGATGTACGGCCGCCTCGGGACGGCAGACCTCGTCGATCAAGCCGTACTCGACGGCCTCGGCGGCGCCGAGATACAGCCCTCGAACGACATCCTCACGCACTCGCTCCGGGCTCCGCTTGGCGGCGTGCCCGACTCGGTCACAGAAGCGCTCGCGTTCCGCGGCCTGCAGCTCGGCCCACTGGGCCACGTTGCGGGCATGGAGGGTCGCCGTGGCCGACGATGGCTCGCGCAACGCGAACCGTGTGTTCGGCAACGCCGCCCGGTGTGCGCAGACCGCCACGATGCCGATCGCACCCGCGCCCACCTGACCGAGGCAGAGCGCCCGTACGGGCACTCCCATCAGCTCGATCACGTCCATCAGCGTGAGTGCCCCAGCAGTTCCCGCCTCGCCACAGTCGATGCGGAGCGTGACCGGCTCGTCCCCCTCGGCGTCGAGCGTCATCAATTCCGCCGAGAGCCGGGCTAACGCCGGGTCATCGAGCGGGCCGTGGAGGACGACCACGCGCTGGGCCAGCAGCCGCTGGGCCAAGACGTCCGGCAGCGAGTCTCGACCGCCACCAAAAGGCAGCGGTGGCCAGGCGTCACTCATGTTCGATCCTCCATTCCAGCCGCGCCCCGAGCGCGGCGCTGTAGCGCTGGACCGTCGAGAGCCGGGCGTCCAGGTCGCCCGCCTCGAAGCGGGCGACCGCCGACTGCGACGTCCCCATCCTCGTGGCGACCTCGGCCTGCGACAGACCCAGCTCTCGTCGCAGGGACGTCAACTGGCCCGACACGGAGCGACGACGTTCGGACATCTCCTTGAAGCCTGGGAAGACGGTCGGATGACGGCGCTCGCTCACGGTGAACGATTATCTCATATTTGATATAACGTGGGGAAGGATAAGTCCGTAAGCAGGTGTTTTGCAGGAATGAGAGGAACCGAAATGACCACGACCATGCCCCGGCAGGTGCTCGTCCCCACCGTCATCGAGGAGGGCAACAGGGGTGACCGGGCCTTCGACATTTACAGCCAGTTGCTTCGTGAGCGGATCGTCTTCTTGGGTCAGGAGGTAGACGATCAGGTGGCGAACCTGATCATCTCCCAAATGCTCTTCCTCGAAGCCCAGAACTCCGAGCGCGACATCTACCTCTACATCAACTCACCCGGCGGCGTGGCCTATGCCGGCATGGCCATCTACGACGTGATGCAACACGTCGAGCCCGATGTCTCGACGATCTGCGTCGGCATGGGCATGTCGGCCGCCGCCATGATCCTCTCGGGCGGGGCGGCCGGCAAGCGCTTCGCCCTCCCCAACGCGCGGATCATGATCCACCAGGGCTCGGCGGGCACACGCGGCGCGCCCTCGGACATGGAGATCCAGCTACGCGAGGTGCTCTCGCTGACCCGCCGCATGTCGGAGATCATCGCGTTCCACAGCGGGAAGCCGATCGAGCAGGTGGCGCTGGACATCGACCGGGACTACTACATGACACCGGCCGATGCCCGGGACTACGGGATCATCGACGACATCATCTCGCCACGGCGCGGACTGTGCGCGCCCGCCGCGGAGACGATCTCGCCGGTGGTGAAGGAAGCCGAACTCCAGGTGGCCGGAGCGTGACGGCAGGCTGAAATTTTCCCGGCAAGCGATCGAGCGCTGGCCAAGGCGCTGAATCCCGCCAACGGTGGCCAACCGGACTGGCGGTACGTCACGAGGCCTGTCGGACGCCTCCCTGGTCGGGTCGCCGATCGACGAGCAGATCGCTTTGAATGCGCTCCTCGGCACCGATGACGACGGACCGCCCTGTCCCCCAGCACCCGAGAACGCGCGGTGCCAGTCCGACCTCGTCCACGCTGCCTGGGTCGGCGACGTCGCACCGACACCGGGGTGGGGCGTAATGTAGGTGACACGGGTGTCAGGGAACGAGGACACCGCAGGCATGAAGGGGAGGACCGCGGATGCGCACGGAAGACTTGATCCTGGTCAGCGTGGATGACCATGTGATCGAACCGAGGGGCATGTTCGACGGCCTCCTGCCGGCGAAGTACCAGGATCAGGCGCCCAAACTGGTCCGCCGGCCCGACGGCACCGACTACTGGTTCTACGACGGCAACGAGATCCCCAACGTCGGCCTCAATGCCGTCGTGGGGCGTCCGCCCGAGGAGTACGGCATCGAGCCGATGTCGCTCGACGACATGCGCGTCGGCTGCTACGACGTCCATGAGCGGGTCCGGGACATGTCGGTCAACGGTGTGCTCGGCTCCATGTGCTTCCCGTCGTTTCCCCAGTTCTGCGGCCAGCTCTTCGCACGACGAGAGGACAAGGACGAGGCCTTGGCCATGGTCAGGGCCTACAACGACTGGCACATCGACAAGTGGTGTGGCGCCGAGCCGGGCCGCTTCATACCCCTCTCGATCCCCGTCATCTGGGACCCCGAGCTCGGAGCCGAAGAGGTGCGCCGGGTCGCCCGGAAGGGTTGCCACGCCGTCACCTTCTCCGAGAACCCCGAGAAGCTCGGCTGGCCCTCGCTGCACAACGAGCACTGGGACCCCTTCTGGTCCGCCTGTGCCGACGAGGGCACCGTCGTGTGCATGCATCTGGGCTCGTCGTCGCAGATCCTCATGACCTCCGTCGAGGCACCCATCGACGTCATGATCAGCCTGCAACCGATCAACATGGTGCAGGCGGCCGCGGACCTCGTGTGGTCACCGATCCTGCGCAAGTACAAGGACCTGCACTTCGCTCTCTCCGAGGGTGGCATCGGCTGGATCCCTTACGCCCTCGAGCGCATCGACTACGTCTACCAGCATCACCACAAGTGGACGGGTCAGGACTTCGGCGACCAGTTGCCCAGCCAGGTCTTCAAGGACCGCATCATCACCTGCTTCATCGACGATGCCTTCGGAGTCGACAGCCGCAAGTACCTCAACATCGACAACATCACGTGGGAATGCGACTACCCGCACTCGGACTCGACGTGGCCGACTGCCCCCGAGTCGCTCATGAAGTATCTCGACGGCGTGTCGGACGAGGACATCGACAAAATCACCCACCTCAACGCCATGAAGCACTTCCAGTACGACCCCTTCAGCGTGCGGCCTCGCGAGAAGTGCACCGTGCAGGCACTGCGGGCCGAGGCGGCAGACGTCGACACGTCGCTCGTCTCCCGGGCCCGCGGACAGACCTCGACCAACGACCAGGGCATCGTGAGCGTCAGCAGCTTCTCGACGCGACTCGGACAAGACAAAGCCTGATCGGCGGGCCTGCAGCGCCCGCTCCGGCCGGCTCACCGAGAGCACGGCCATTCCCGTCCATATAACCAGCCGTCTCAGAGAGCACCGGAGCCATGTCAATCGACTACGTCGTCGGTGACGACCACATCGTCACCATCACTATCAACCGTCCGGAAGCACGCAACTCCATGGACATGCAGCACTTCTTCGAGCTGCGCCAGGCCTGGGACCGCTTCGGTGAGGACGATGATGCCTACGTCGCCATCGTGACCGGGGTCGGGAAGGACTTCTGCGTCGGTGCAGATCTCAAGACGTACATTCCGCAGATCACCGAACTGCAGAAGAAGATGAAAGACGGCACCCGGCCCGAGGAACTCGGGGGCTACCGCCTCGACGACGGGGTCAAGGCCGTGCTCCGAGGGACCAGGCTCTACAAGCCGATCATCGCGGCCATCAACGGCACCTGCGTGGCCGGCGGCATGGAGATGCTCGGCGGGACCGATCTGCGGGTGGCCGCGGACACGGCGACCTTCGGAGTCATGGAACCAAAGCGGGGGCTGTTCGCCGGCGGCGGCACGACGGTGCGTCTGCCCCGTCAGATCCCCTATCCGGCGGCGATGGAGCTCCTCCTCTGTGCGGACCAGGTCCCGGCCCAACGCGCCTACGAAATGGGCCTGCTCAACGAGGTCTGCCGGCCCGCCGATCTGATGACGCGCGCCCTCGACTACGCCCACCGGATCACGGCCAATGGCCCCTTCGCCATTCGAAAGACAAAGGAATCCGTGCTGCGCGGGCTGGCCACGGACATGAAAGAGGCCTACAAGATCGAGTCCGAGATCTCGGGTGAAGTCTTCTCGAGCGAGGACGCCACCGAGGGACCACTCGCGTTTGCCGAGAAGCGGGCGCCCAACTGGAAGAACCGCTGAGTCACTGTCGCCTGCGAACCTCGGGCGTAGGGTTGATGCGATGACGAGGCGAACCATTGCTGTCGCTCAGTTCTGCACGGTCGCGCTCGCCTGCGCCGCCTGTTCGAGCAACAACGGATCCCCTGCCGCCAGCACCACCACCTCGACCAGCGCTCGATCGACCACGCCGACATCAGGTACCAGCCCGACGACAACGACCATCGGCACGCTGGCGCCGCAGACGGCGACCAGCACCGAGTTCTTGTCCCCGTCAAAGAACATCAGCTGTGAGATCGACAACAGCTTCGGCCCGAGTGCCCTGACCCAGACCCTCTGCCTCACCGTCAAACCCGCTCGATCGGTGGTCTTGAAGACCGATGGCTCGCTGGTCGCATGCGTGGGCCAGCAATGCCTGTCGAACGCCGGTCTGAACACGCCGACGCTGGCCTACGGCCAGTCCATTGCCCTCGGGCCGTTCCGCTGCGCGTCGGCCAAGAGCGGGGTGACCTGCACACTCTCGAGCGGCGCCGGATTCCTCATCTCGAGCTCGGGCATCCTCCCCAAGGGCGGCGCCACCATCACGGCGAGCTGACCGGAATGCCGTCCGTCTTCGACGCCGCCGGAGGTTCTGCAGGTCTGCTCCGCCTCGCCCATGCCTGGCACCAGCGGGTGATGGCTGACGAGGAGGTCAGCCACGCGTTCAGCCACGGGTTTCATCCGCAGCACACGGAGCGACTCGCCGCCTATTGGGCCGAGGCACTGGGTGGACCGACCGAGTATTCCGACTCGTACGGTGACGAGACCGCCGTGGTGCGGATGCACAGCGGCAATGGACCGCACGAAGAGATGGATCGGCGTGCCATCGCATGTTTCGACCAAGCCCTGACCGACATCGGGCTGACGCGGGAGGATGCGGTGCGCCAGGTCCTCCTCGACTACTTCAGCTGGGCGACCACCACGACGATGGCCGAGTTCCACGACTCGGCCGATGACGTCCCCGAGGGCCTCGAGATCCCGGCGTGGTCATGGGAAGGTCTCGTCGCCCGTTGAGATCAGCAGCGGCCGGCCTTCCTGAGGGCCAGCAGCGACGGGAACCCGACGAACAGCGTCTGGAGACGCCAGCCCCCTGGCGCAAGACCACGCCGCTTGGCCATGCCGCCGACGGCGATCGCCTCCACCACGTGGATGACGGCCGTCGCGGCCAGAAGTCCGCGCAGGGCCTGACGCGGCGGGAGCTTTCCCCCCGTCATCTCGTTGAGCGTGTCGTACGAGCGTTGGCTCACGACCAGCTTCACCAAGACGACGATGCCGCCATCGAGGAGGAGGAACCACAACAGGGAGGGGCGAACGACGCCCGAGCGCGATGACTTTGCCATTCCCGAGGTTCTACTGACTCTGGCCGCCGAGGACCAGCCGAACGGGCGACGGCGGGCGCGAAGCCGCCAACTGGCCACATGCGGCGTCGATCTCGACCCCACGGGTCACCCGGACCGTGGCATTGATCCCCGAGCGCGCCGAGCTCGTCACGGAAGCGCCGCACCCGGTTGGCCGACGAGCCCACCACCGGATATCCAGGGGTGGGATTCAGCGGAATGAGGTTCACGTGGGCGGCGAGGGGGCGAGCGAAAGCGGCCAGCTCCTTGACGTCGCTCCCCCGGTCGTTGACGCCATCGATCATCGCCCACTCGATCGAGAGGCGGCGCCCGCTCGCCTGGACGTATTCGGCACACGCCTCGCTCAGTGCGGCGAGGGGATAGCGCCGATTGATCGGCACGAGCTCGTCGCGCAGGGTGTCGTTCGCCGCGTGGAGGGACACGGCCAGGTTCACGGGCAACGATTCGGTCGCCAGGCGTCTGATCCCGGGAACGAGGCCCACCGTCGAGAGGGTCAGGTGGCGGGCCGAGAGGCCGATGTCTCCGTGCAGCCGGGTGATGGCGGCCCACACGCGATCGAAATTGGCCAGTGGCTCGCCCATACCCATGAACACGACGTTGGAGAGCCTCCGGGGCCGCGCCGCACGCATGGCGACGACGACCTGCTCCACGATCTCGCCGCCACTCAGATGGCGGCGGAAGCCCGCCTGGCCGGTTGCACAGAACTGGCAGGCCATGGCACAGCCGGCCTGGGTGGACACGCACACCGTCACGCGGTCCGGATATTCCATGAGCACGGTCTCCACCTGCGCTCCGTCGTGCAATGACCACAGCCACTTGGTGGTCTGACCCTCGTCGGCCTCTCGCCGCGAGACCTCGGAGAGGGCCGGCTCCAACGCGACCTCGAGCTTGTCCCGGAGCACCAGGGGGAGATCTGTCATCTCCATCGGGCGTTGCAATCGCTGGTGCAGCCCGTCCCAGGCCTGGCTCACCCGGTACCAGGGCTCGCCCTCGAGCAGGACCTCCAATTCCTCACGCGTCAGGTCGTAGGGCGCCGGCACGCCAGCCAGGCTACGGGCAGCGCAGTGTCCGATCGGACCAAATCGGGCAAATTGCCGACGAGTTACTCCCGGCCGAGGATTGCCGTGCTCGCGGCCGTGAACCAGCCGCTGGTGCCGTTGACACAGGCCAACCTGGCATCGGGCACTTGGCGGTCTCCGCACTCGCCACGCAGCTGCTTCACCGCTTCGATGAGCAGAAAGAGTCCCCGCATGCCGGGTTGGCACGAGGACAGGCCGCCGCCGTCGGTATTCGTCGGCAGCGCACCACCGACGCGCATCCTGCCGTTCTCGACGAACGGTCCACCCTCCCCCTTCTTGCAGAAGCCCAACCCCTCCAACGTCAGGATCACCATGGGCGTGAAGGCGTCGTAGATCTCGACGACGTCGATCTCCGACGGCACGATCCCGGCCCGGTCGAAGGCCAGCGCACCCGAGCGCACACACGGCGACTCGGTGAAGTCCTCCCACTCGCTCATCGTCGTGTGCGACACCGCTTCGCCGGTGCCGAGAATCCAGATGGGCTCGCTGACGCAGTCCTTGGCACGATCTTCGTGGGTGAGCACGATCGCCCCTCCACCGTCTGAGCGAATGCAGCAGTGCAACTTGGTCAGAGGATCCCACATCATTCCCGAATCCATCACGTCGTCGATGGTGATGGGGTCGCGGTAGTAGGCGTCGGGATTCAGGCCGGCATTGAAACGGGTGGAGACGGCAACCTCGGCCAACTGTTCGATCGTCGTTCCGAACTCGTACATGTGTCGCCGGGCCACCATCGCATAGTGCGAACCCACGGGATGACCGAACGGGGCGGCGAACTGCACTGGGCCTCGGGTGCCGAACGACAGGTTGGCCAGACGGAGCTGCTTCTTCAAGTCGGCCCGCTGGGTCGACCCATAGGTCAACACCACGACATCGACCAGACCCTGCGCAATCGCCGCGACGGCGTGCTCGACCATGAACTCCCAGATGCTCCCCCCGTGGCCGGTCGAGTCCACCCAGTTCGGCCGCAATCCGAGATACTCGGAGAGCTCAACCGGGGGCAACGTGCCATTGAGCGACATGAAGCCGTCGATCTCCGAGCGCTCGATGCCGGCGTCCCGCAACGCTCTCGTCGTGCCCTGGAAGCAGAGCTCGAACGCCGTCTTGTCGTCGACCCGCCCGCAATCCGATGTCGCGGCGCCGACGATCGCCACGCGACGGTTGGGCACGTCAGCCGCTCCCCGGGGGACGAGAACGGGGTCCGTCCGAGGCAGAGCGGAGCCGTTGGGTGAACCGCCGCACGACCCAGCCGGACACCCGCACGGGAGACGATCGACCTAGCACTCACCCACGGTAACGGCGACCGCAAAGGGTCACAACTTGGCTCCGCACGGATTCCCCCGGACCAGATCGCACCAGGGTGGGTTCATGTACGGTGAGAACCCCAAAAGAGCGCGTTCTGGCGATGCGTAGAGCCAAGGAACTCCGCTGCCGCCCGTTGTGCTCGGCCCGTGGCCGAGGACGATCCAGAACCACGTAAGGAGAGGCATGACCGAACCCACCGACAGTCCCGCCGGTGACGACGTGACCCGCCGCATCGAGGACGGCATCTGCTGGATCACGCTCAACCGCCCCGATGCCGGTAACGCCATGACGCAGTTCATGCGAGACCAGATCGCCGCCTGGGTGCGCGACGCCTCCTCCGACCTGTTCGTACGGGTCGTCGTGATCGGTGCCAACGGCGACAAGGCCTTCTGCTCGGGAGCCGATCTGCGCGGAGGACGGCTGGCGCCCCGACCCAAGCCCGACGACGCGCCTGAGACCGAGGCGGGCGGCGCGGCGCGGATGATCAGAGACGGCTGGCAGGCGCTGGTCGGTTCGATCATCGATTGCGAGAAGCCCGTCATCGCCGGCGTGAACGGGACGGCTGCCGGCGGAGGGATGCACTTGGCCCTCGCCTGCGATCTCGTCGTCATGGCCGAGGAGGCGAAATTCGTCGAGGTCTTCATCAGGCGGGGGATCGCCCCCGATGCCGGCGGCGCGTGGATCCTGACCCGCCTGGTCGGCATCCAGAAGGCCAAGGAGCTCTTCTTCTTCGGGGACGACGTGCCGGCCGCCGAGGCCTACCGCATCGGCCTGGTCAACCGGCTGGTGCCCCGGGCGGAGTTGCAGAGCACACTCGAGGAACTGGCCGGGCGCCTGGCCAAGGGTCCGACCAAGGCCATCGGCGTGGCCAAGTGGCTCACCAACCGGGCTCTCGACGTCGACCGGGCCACGTCTTTCTACGACGAGGCCATGGCACAGGAGATGGTCACCACGACCCTCGACTCCAAGGAGGGCATCGCCAGCTTCGTCGAGCGTCGACCGGCCGACTTCAAGGGCTGGTGAGCTTCTAGGGCTTCGACCCGCCCGCCGACGTCGTCGATGTCGTCGCTCCCGGGGCCGTCGTCGTCGTGCCTCCCGCGTGCGTCGTAGTCGTCGTCGAGCTCGGAGGCACCGTGCTCGTGGTCGACGAGGTCGAGCTCGTTCCCGTCGTCGACGTGGTGGTGGTGGTGCTCGTGCTGGGGCTCGGGTTCGTCGTCGTGGTCGAGGTGGTGGTGGTCGTCGTCGTCGACGACGGCGATGAATTTCCGCCGATGAGGTCCCCGACCGACGATCCGGTGCCTCCATGGCCGAAGATCGAAGACAGCGGTTTCCCCGCCAGCAACTCGACGGCCGTCACGAAGAGCAACGCCACCAGGAACACGACGCCGGCTGTTCCGGCGATGGCCTTCCACGTGAAACGGCGCGGGGTGGCCGGTGCCAACGATGCCGTGGTCTGGATCCGCCGGGTCGCCGCCGACCCGCCCCCGGCCGTGACCTCGAGCGGAGCCGTGCGATCGACCGCGTGCGACGACGTCTCCATCTGGGTGGTTTCGTCCACGGCTCCGGTCGTCGCGCCCGATGCCACCTGCTCCGTCGGCGCGGCCGAGGACTGGTCAACCTCGGTCAGGGCGTCTCCACCGACCGCCGTGGACCCCAGCTTGCGCAGCACCGAGTCCTCCGGTGCCCGCACGACGGCCTGCCTCATCGCCTCGTGGCCGCGCTCGAGCGACTGGGCCACGATGGCCGTCCCGAACGTGGCTGCGGCCGATCCGATGGCCACGCCGACGACCGTCCCCTTGACCCCGAAGGCGGACGCGATGAGCGCGGCCAGAACCGCGCCCGCGGCCGAAGCAAGGATCTGGCGGAGCGAGAACTTCACGGGGGAATGATCTAGTCGCCGAGCGCCGACGACGTGGCGCGGGTGATGAATTGTCGGGCCCCGGTGTCGAGGACCCAGTCGTGAGCGACGCGGGCCAGCGGCGAAGCAAACCGCGACATCAGGCGCAGCGCGGCGTTGCCCGGTGCCAGCGAGCTGTGCAACGTGGTACGGCAACCCTCACCGTCCTCGTCGAGTTCGAGGGTGGCGTCGCCGACCACGTCGCCCTGGACGTGCGCGTAGACCAGACCCGGAGCCTCCACCTTCTCGATGGCCACCGAGAACCGCACGATGTAGGGCAGCGGTGGCTGGACCTCGCAGCGCCATTCCTCCCCGACGGCCAAGGCCCGGGCGTCGAACCGGCGCAACCAGGACCACCACGTCCGGTAGCGGGCCACCTGGCTGATCTGCTCCCAGAGCTGCTGCCGGGGCAAGGGCAGATCGTAGGTGTGGACGGTGGTGATGGTGCCGGGAAGTGCGATCGTCACTCCCCCACGGCCCCGTCGATCAACTCGCGCAGGAAGTCGGCATGCCCGTTGTGCCGCGCGTACTCCTCCACCATGTGGATGAGGATCCAACGCAGCGAGATCTCGTCCCTGGCATTGGCTGCGATCTGGTCGAGGCTCTCGGCTGACGACACCACGCCGCGTGAGATGTCGCACTGGGTCGCGAAGGCCGCCAGGTCGGCCTCGACCCGGGCCGGGTCCACGTCGTTGAAATCCGCGTCCCGGTCGACATCGCAGTCGATCGGTGCGGCCACCGTGCGGCCGACAAAGACCTTCTCGAACCAGCTCCATTCCACCAGCGTCATGTGACGCACCAGACCCAGGAGGGTGAGCGTCGATGGAGGGACTCCCTGGCGCACCATGTCCGACGGACCGACGCCGGCGCACTTCCACAGCAGCGTGGCCCGCTGGTAGTCGAGCCAGGCGGGCAACATGTCCGACTCGGGGGCAACCATCGGTGGCTCGGGACGCGAGTCCGGCGGCGAGGCCATCCGGCCAGGCTAGCGGCGAAAGCCCGCCCGGGACCGAGGCCGGTACGATTGCCGGCGTGCGCGAACGGTGGTTTTCCAAGCGGGCCGTGTCGTTGCACCTGGCCGCACTGGTGTTCGTCCCGGGCTGTGCCCTGGCCGCCTGGTGGCAGATCAACCGGGCCGCCGACGGCAACCAGCTGAGTTACCTCTATTCCGTGATGTGGCCCGTCTTCGGCGTGCTCGGCATCGTCTTCTGGTGGATGCTGCTCCACACGGACTACGACACCGTCGGGCTGAAGGGCATGCAGCGCCAGGCGAAGCAGGAAGCCAGCGTGTCCGCCGCCGTGAACCCAAACCCAATCGGAACCTGGCCACCGGCGAGCGCCACCGCCACCACCGCCGCCGTCGCCGCCGAGGACCCGGAGATGGCCGCCTACAACGCCCGCCTGGCCGAGCTGGCCGCCAAGGGCCGCAAGACTTGGCGCAACCCCGAGTCCGTCGTGGCCCGGCGCTCACAGTGAAGCGACTGACCGCCCGCACCCTCGAGGGTGCGCTCTTCCGCTACCAGATCATGGCGAACATCGTGGGTGTCCTGATCATCCCGTTGTTCATCTTCACCGGGCTGCACTACGCCCAGGGCGGTGGCTACAAGCCGGAGTTGGCCGTCCTCGGCGTCGGTCACGGGTACCTCTACATCGTCTACCTGGTGATGGCGGGCCTGCTCGCGCTCAAGGCGCGGCTCCAACTCCGTTGGCTCATCCCGCTGGGGGTGGCCGGCCTGGTGCCGGGACTCACCTTCTTGGTCGAGTGGATCATCGTGACCAAGCAGATCCACCCGAAGCTCGAGGCACAGCGGCAGGCCGCCGCCGCGACCCCGGGCGAAGGGGTCAGCCCAGCCGCTCGATGACGGTGCCGTTCGCCTGGCCCCCGCCCTCGCACATGGTCTGGTAGCCGTAGCGCCCACCCGTCGCCTCGAGGTGGTTCAGCAGCGTGCCCATGAGCCGCACCCCGCTCGCCCCGAGCGGGTGGCCGATGGCGATGGCGCCGCCGCGCGGGTTGAAGCGCTCCATGTCGTAGGAGAACTCCTTTTGCCACATGAGGGCGATGGCGGCGAAGGCCTCGTTGCACTCGACGGCGTCGAACTGGTCGACCGTCATGCCCGAGCGCTTCAGCAGCTTGTGGGTGACAGGCACCGGAGCGGACAGGACGATGGCGGCGTCCTCCGCCGCCACGGCGAAGTGGGCGAAACGGGCCCGGATCGGCAGGCCCAGGGCCTCGGCCACCGCCCGGTCGGCGATCAGCATGGCGGAGGCCCCGTCGGTCGTCTGCGACGCATTGCCCGCCGTGATGTCCGGCGCAGTCTCGGGCTCCCAGTTCTGGGCCGGCGGCAGGGCGGCCAGGGCCTCCATGGTGGAGGCCCGCCGGATCCCCTCGTCGCTGCGCAGGAAGTCCCCGGTCAGCGACCCGTCCTCGGCCTTGATCGGTACCGCCAGGGCTTCCCGCTCGAAGTGACCGTTGTCCCAGTTCGCCGCGGCTCGCTGGTGCGAGGCCAGGGAGTAGGCGTCCATCTCCTGGCGGGTGATCCCGTAGCGGTCGGCCAGCACCTGGCTGACCCGGAACTGGGTCCACAGGCGCCCGTCCACGTGTTCGAGGAACGACGGTGGGAACGGTCCCGTGCCACCCCGGGCGTTGGAGGCCATCGGGACCCGGCTCATGACCTCGACCCCGCAGGCGACGACGAGGTCGTAGTGGCCCGCCGCCACCCCGGCGGCGCCGAAGTGCACCGCCTGCTGGGACGAGCCGCACTGGCGGTCCACGGTGGTCGCCGGCACGCTCTGGGGCAGCCCGGCCGCCACCCAGCCGTTGCGCGCCACGTTGGTGCTCTGCTCGCCCGCCTGCGTGACGCAGCCGCCGATGACGTCGTCGATGCGCTCGGGATCGACACCCGTGCGCTCGAGCAACGACGTCAACGCGAACGCCAGCAGATCGGCCGGGTGCCAGTGCGCCAGCGCGCCGCCTCGCTTTCCGAACGCCGTCCGCACGACGTCGACGATGACCGGCTCTCCCATGTGCTGCCTCCTCGAGACTCTGAAGGTCCGGGTGCGCGGACCTAGTGTTCGGACTCCTCGACCTCGACCTCGACCTCTGCTGCGCCCGACGCCGCCGCTTCCTCGCGCCGCGCCATGAGGTTCTCCACGGCTGCGCTCGCCCCCGACGGATCGCCCTGGTAGGCGACGCTCCCGTGGTTCAGCACGACGGCCCAGGTGGCCAGGGTGAGCACCCGGTTGACCTGCTGCTCCACCACCACGAGGGCGGTGCCGTTGCGATTGATCTCCTCAAGCCCCTCGTAGACCTGGTCCACGATCACCGGCGCCAGGCCCAAGGAGAGCTCGTCGGCCACCAGCACCTTCGGCGGGACGACGAGCACCTTGGCCAACGACAGGAGGCGTTGCTGCCCACCGGAGAGGGTGCCGCCGGACTGGCGCCGGCGTTCACCGAGAATGGGGAAGGCGGCGTAGGCCCGCTCGAGGTTCTCCTTGAGCTTGCCCCGGCCGGCCCGTTGGCGAAAGGCCAGCGTCAGGTTCTCCTCCACCGTGAGGCTCGAGAACACGCCCCGGCCCTCGACCACGTGCGCCATGCCGAGCCGGGCGATCTTGTAGGCCGGCATCGTCGTGACGTCCTGACCCGAGAACATGACCGTCCCGGTGGCCGCCGTGACCAGTCCGGTGACCGTGCGGGCCACGGTGGACTTCCCGGCGCCGTTCGATCCCACCAGGGCGACGATCCCGCCCTCGGGCACCCGGAACGAGACGTCGAAGAGCGCCCGGTACGGGCCGTAGGCGGCGCTCACGTTGTCGAGCGACAGGACGTCGGTGCCCGCCGCCACACCGCCCGCCTCCGCCCCGGCCCCGGCGCCGGCGCCGGCCCCGGCGTCGACGGCGGTCGTCGTGCTCACACCCGCCCCATCTGGCCCAGGTAGGCGGTGCGCACCGCCGGATCGGCCATGCAGGCGTCGAAGGTGCCTGCGAAGAGCATCGAGCCGAGATCCATCACGACGGCCCGATCGACCACTTCGGCCACCATGGCCAGGTCGTGCTCGACCAGCAGGACAGCGGTGCCGCGCTCGCGCTGCACCGTGCGCAGGACGGCGGCGACCTCGGCCGTCTCGTGCAGGTCGAGGCCCGAGGAGGGCTCGTCGGCCAGCAGGATCTTCGGCTCGGTGGCCAGGGCCCGGGCCAGCTCGACCAGCCGGCAGTGCCCCAGCCCGAGCGCGTTGACGGAGGTGTCGGCCAGGTGTGAGATCCCGACCAGCTCGAGGGTCGCCTCGACCCGCTCGACCTCCTCGGGCTTGGGCTTGCTCAGGTTCAGGAGGTCGCGCCACAGGCGCCCCTCGCCCTGCCGGGAGCGTTCCGCCACCATGAGGTGGTCGCGCACCGACATGTCCGTGAACACCTCGACTCTCTGATACGTGCGGCCGATGCCCATCCGGGCCCGCTTGTAGGTCGGCATGCCCATCAGGGACTGGCCGTCGAAGTCGATCTCGCCCGCCTCGGGTCGCAGCTGCCCGCAGACGCAGTTGAACAGCGTGGTTTTGCCCGCGCCGTTGGGCCCGACCAGGCCCACGCTCTCGCCCGCCGCCACGTCGAAGGTGATGGTGTGCACGGCCTGGATCCCGCCGAAGGACTTGCAGACGCCGCGGAGGCGCAGGAGCGGTTCGACGTCAGCCACCGGCACCCACCGAGACGGTCTGTGCCTTGCGTGCCTCGACCTCCGCCGCCTCCTGCGGGAAGAAGAGTCGCTCGAAGCGCAAGGTCGACTTCCGCTTCTGGTACTCGAGCACGCCCTCGGGATGCTGGGCGTAGGTCAGGGCGCCGAAGGCGAAGAGCACGATCGTGAGGCTCGGGCCGCCGACACGGGCCGGGAGATAGGTGAAGATCTGCTCGATCACGAACAGCCCGATGCCGGCCTGGATTGCCCCCTCGACCGTGTTCACGCTCGTCGTCACGACGAGCACGACCAGGACCAGCGAGAAGCTGGTGTTCCAGTCGACCGGCGACACGTGCTGCTGTTCGAGGCTGTAGAGCACGCCGCCCACGCCGGCGATCGCGCCGGACAGCGCGAACACCACGATCCGCTGCCAGGTCGGGTTGACCCCGAGTCCCGCCGTGGCGGTCTCGCTCCCCCGCATGGCCGCCAGGTTCCGACCCACCGTGCCCTTACGGACCAGCAGCACGATGAATACCGCGACGGCGAGCACGCTGATGGAGAGGAGGAACATGGCGTGGCCGTCGAAGTTGAAGAACGCGCTCGGTGCCCAACCACTTCGCCTGCAGGCTGGTGCCCTGCTGCCCGCCGGTCACCCAGATGTCGTTGAAGGCGGTGTTGTCGAAGAGCAGGGCCGCGGCCAGGGTCATGAGGGCCAGGCCCAAGCCCCGCAGGCGCAGGGAGAGGAGGGCGAGGAGGATGGCGACGACGGACGCCACGGCCGCACCGATGAGGCCGCCGACGAGGAAGTTGAATCCCAGGTGGACCGACAGGACGCCGGCCGTGAAGGCGCCGATGCCGGCGAACGTCGCCTGGCAGAGCGAGAGCTGACCGGCCATCCCGGTGATCAACGTGACCGAGAGCAGGATGATCGACAGCGTCAGCCCGTTGTTGAAGACGGTCTCCCACACGGAGGGGATCCAGGTCAGCATCGAGATGCAGAAGGCGGCCAGCAGCACCCACCACAGGGTGCGGATGATGCGGTCCATGCTCGGAGCCCGTGTCGTGGCGGCGATGGGAGGGGGCGGCGGGTCGATGGTGGCCAGCGGATCGCGGCTGACGTCGATGTTGCGCATGCCCGGAAGGATGAGGAGGGCGGCGGCGATGGCGAAGAAGGGCAGTGAGGGGACGATGGCCGCGTTCCAGAAGCTGTCGGGCGGGATGTAGCCCTGCAGCACGGTCGTGAGCACCCCGAGGAGCACGGCCACCCCGGCGGCGATGGGCAGCGAGCGCAGGAGGGCCCAGGCCGCCGCGGCGATCGCCGCCACCGTCAGGGTCACGAACTCGTCCGAATTGAAGGCGCCGAACACCGGCGCCAGCAGCACACCGGCCAGGCTGGCCATGAAGCTCGAGATGATCCAGGCCAGGGCGACCACGCCGTTGGCGTTGACGCCGTCGAGCTGGACCAGGCGCCGGCTCTCCACGGCGGCCCGCATCTGCAACCCCAGGCTCGTGAAGCGCAGGAGGATGGTGAGCAGCACGAGCACCACTGCGGTGACGGAGATCGTGGCCAGGAAGATCCCGTTGATCGGGGTCCCGGCGATCGTCAGGTAGACGTTGTTCGGATTGAAGAACGGCAGGATCGTCGTCGTGTCGTCCAGGTTCTGCGGACCGAAGATGACCGGGAGCAGCGACGGGATCCCGACGAGGAGGGCGAGGCTGCACACGAGTTTCGCCGTGCCGTTGGAGTTCGGGATGTGCCGGAAGAGCAGGCGATCGAAGGCCCAGCCCACGGCCGGTCCCATCACCACCACGGTGAGGAGGAAGGCCTCCCAGCCCGACCAGTTGTGGTATTGGGTCAGGAACGTGAAGATGAACGCCGAGGCGAAGGCCTGGGCCCCGAAGGCGAAGTTGAAGACACCCGTGGCCTGGTACGTCAGGACGAGGCAGACCGCCACGAGGGCGTACGTGCACCCGTAGGGCACACCAGTCAGTGCAAAGCCGAAGAACTGCTCCATCGTCGGGACCTACCCGAACCCTACGCCCGCCGCCGTCCAGCCCGCCCCGCCCGCCGCGCTCAGGCGGGGGCCGGGGTGCCGGCCGGCAAGGGGAAGACCGGACCCTTCTTCGGGTTGGTCGACTGGAAGCAGACGAAGACGTTCTTGCCCTTGTTGAGCGCCGGCAGGTACTTGGTGCCCGTCACCTTGATGTAGGCGGCGCAGTACGGCGGGGCGTGCCCGGTGTGGCCGGCCGTCTTCCAGTTGACCGGCGACTCGAGCCCGCCCGAGGTGTACGCCGTCAGCGAGTTGTCCGCCGCGATGACGCTGGCCTGGGTCGGGTTCTTGCCGGCGAGCTTCAGGCCCTGCACGAACAGGTAGGCCGATTCCCAGCCCTGCAGCGCGATCTCGTCGGTGGTGTACTTGGGCTCGTACTTGTTCATCTGGGCGAAGTAGAGCTTGAGCGCCGGGTACAGCGTCGTCGACGCCGTGAACGGGATGTGCGCGATGGAGAAGTACACGTTCTGCATCAGGCTCTCGTTCGTGTTGAGCGTCGACTGGTCGTTGCCGCTGAACCACAGCTGCGTCATGTTGCTCAGCCCGTACTGCTTGATCGCTCGGGCCATGGTGACGTTGCCCTGCACGTCCATGCAGCTGACCACCATGTTGGACCCCGCCTGCTTCATCCGCTGCACGTCGGTGGCGACGGTCGAACCGGGATAGTTCACCTTGAGGTCCGAGTAGCTGATGGTGTAGCCGGCGGCCTTCAGCGAGTTCTGCTCCGACTGGCACGAGGCGGCCGAGGCGGCGACCCCGTAGGCGATGAAGGCGATCGACGGCTTCTTCTGTGTCTCACGGGCCACGTAGGAGACCTGCGGACCGGCAGCCGGGTAGTACTGCACCGAGCCCGTGGCGGCGAAGAGGTTCTTCGGCCCGGCCCAGTTCCCGGTGACGTTGTAGCCGTAGGTGGGGATGCCCGACTCCGTGAAGAGGTTGGGCGAGAAGAACGCGGTCGCCACGCCTGTCACCGCGAAGACATGGTCCTGGTTGATGAGCGTGTTGGCCAGCTGGTTGAACGTGGTCGGGTTCCCACCGTCGTCGAGCGCGTACTTGTAGTCGATCTTGCGGCCGTTCACGCCGCCCTGCGCGTTGACGTAGTCGTAGTAGGCCCGCTCGCCGTAGATCAGCGAGGAGAAGTTGGATGCCAACGTTCCGGTCTGGGTCGAGATCGTGCCGACCGTGACGGAGGTGGACGTCAGTCCGGGCACGCCGCCGCTCGACGCGGCACCGGCCACGGCAGCGGGTGCAATGGCCAGCGCGCTGGCCAGCAGTCCCCCGGTGAACACGGTGGCGACCAGCGCCCTGATTCCCTGCCTGCCTCGCATGCCGTCCCCATTCGTCCGATGTGTCGCATCCCCCCCGGGATGCCGGTCACTGTACAACTCGACTTTCATTGCTTCTGCTCACCCCTTGTGCCAATGGCACTCGCCGACCGCGCCGCGTGCGGTGTGTTCTCGCCTCGTGAAAACGCTGTTTCGCATCCGGTTGCATCGTTGTCCCGTCGTGTCCGCGCTCCTCGTCAGTCCAAGAACAGCCGCTTGCGATCGAAGTCCCGGAGCGCCCGCACTTCGTCGGGACGCACGGGCGTCAGCTCCTCCACGTGGCGCGCCACCTCGGGTTCGTACCCGCAGGCCGCCACGAACTCGCGCACCCGGGACTCGACGGGACCCTCGCCCGCCGGCACCGCGGCCACGCGCAGGGAGAGATCGTCACGCCGCAACACGCCCTTATCCGTCACCACGCTCACCACCCGGTGGCCCGGCGAGGTCACGTAGCCGACCGTCTCGGGCAGGCGCTCGGGCTTGGCCAAGGTGATGACGACGCAGGCGGTGGCCCGGCTGGCCACGTCGTTGGCCCCACCCGAACCCACCAGGAAGCGCCCGTTGGCCAGCTCGGTCGAGTTCAACGACCCGTCCCGGTCGACTTGAGCGGCGCCCAGGCATCCCACCGTCCGCGTGCCCGGGCCACCGATCACCATGCCGAGCACCGACGAGGCATCGGAGAGATAGGGCGTGCCCGGGAACACGCGCTGGTTGAAGATGTAGGGATCGGCCGGTGTCGGTTCGTAGCCCCAGAGGCCGAGCTCGGCGGTGAGCATCACGCTGCTGCCGGCGGCCCGGGCCCGGGCCACGGCCACCCAGGCCGACAGGTTGGCCACGCCCGCTCCGGCCAGCACGGCATCGGCGCGCACGTCGGCCACCACCGCCTCCACCTCGCGGGCCCCGAGTGCGGCCGCCTGCTCCCAGGGCGTGAAGAACGCCTCCTCGACCACGGGAGTGGCGTCGGCGTCGGTCTTCCACGACATCGGGTCCGAGCGCCCCTCGAGCCAGAGCAGGTGGTCGGTGCCGACGAGCGTCAGGTAGTCCTCGTGGGTCTTCGGGCCGAGGATCCACTCGTCGATGTAGTCGTCGATCTCACCGCGCCCGCACGCCTGCGCCACCGCACTCCAGTGCGCGATGTCCTCGCCGTAGCTGCGCACCGGCAGCCCCGGCGCATAGCAGCCGCCGGGATGCGCCCCGTAGGGCGCCTCCGCCACGGCCAGGACGCGATGGGCCGGCACCTTGACCCGGTAGCCGAGGCCGTCGATGTCGTCGACCACGCGCTCGACCGTCGCCACCACACCGCGCCGGGCCGCCCACGCTCCCCAGACGCCGTCGAGCAGCGGCTCCGACAACACGAGGTTGCCCGCCGGGTCCGCGGCCGCCGCGTGGACCAGGGCGACGTCGGGCACGAGCGGCTCGAGCAGGCCGAGGGGTCCGAAGGGCGAGTCCACCATGGCGAAAGCGTCGTTCTCGGCCATGGACGAGCCGACGAGCGAACCCGTCACGACGGCCGGCAAGCCCCGGGCCGCCGCCTCGAGCCTCTGCGACAGGGTCAGGATCGACCAGTGCTCCACCTCGACGGCGCCCGACTCGTAGGCCTGGCGGAAGATCGGATTGGGGGTGTAGGTCGGGAAGCTGTTGCCCGAGTACGCCGTGATCACCTTGCGCAGCAGTCCGCCCCGGAAGTAGCTCGCGCCGAGGGCGCCCAGGCTCGTCATGATCAAGGTGAAGCCCGGATCGGTGCCCCAGAACTGGCGGGCCAGTTCACGGGCCGCCGCCGTCCAGCGGCTGTGCCCCATCATCACGAGGACGCTGTCGCCGGGGCGGACGTTCTGGGCGACGGCGTCGGCCAGCGAGGTGACGACCGGACGGGCCGGTGCGGGCGCGGTTGGGGTCACGAAACCCGGGCGATGTCAGGCGTCGTGAGGGGAAGTCCCTGGTCCAGCCTCATTTTCTACCCCTACCAAACCTGACCACCGTGTCAGGTTAGCCATTTCGCCAATACCCAGCACTACCATGCACCGGGCATGGGATCGCCGAGAGTCCGACGTGACCCGGCGACCCCGGCGAAGGGGTCCGGCGCGCCGGGAGCGCCGGCGAAAACCGGGCCCGCATCGGACGTATCCGACCCCGCCGACGACGCCACCGTGGACGAGACCGTCGGCGCCCCCGCCTCCAAGCGCGTCCTGCGCAGCCAGGGCCGTCGCACCATGCGCAAGCTGCTCGATGCCGCCATGCACGCCTTCGACCAGCGCGGCTACCACGCCACCCGGGTCAACGACATCGTCGAGATCGCCAAGACCTCCCACGGCACCTTCTATCTGTACTTCTCCAACAAGGAGGACCTGCTGCGCGCCCTCGTCGCCGAGGCGGCGACGGAGTCCCAGACCCTCTACGACACGCTGAGCGTGCTGCCCGCCCGGGGCGCCGCCCCGCAGTGGGAGGACGTGCACGGGTGGGTCTGCGCCTACTCCGCCCTCTGGACCCGCTACGCGCCGCTGTTCCGGGTCTGGACCGACCTGGCCACGGTCGACCCCGACCTGGTCGACGTCATCCGCCAGACCTTCACGTCCATGTCGGGTGCGTTGAGCAAGCAGATCGGTCCCGACTCCTCGGGCCACATCATCGATCCCGATGCCGCCGGCATGGCCACGCTCGCCATGCTCGACCGCTTCCATTACCTGCGCGAGTTCGTCCGCCAACCCATCGACGACGTCGCGCTCGAGACGATGACGACGATGGTCTACCGCGCCCTGTTCGACCCCAACGCCTGACCCGCTCGGCACCCGCTCGTGCACGCCTACGACACCGCAGGCTGGTTGCCCTACTTCGCCGCCATGGTCGGCGCCGCGGCCGCGCTCACCGGACTGCTCTTCGTCGCCGTGTCGCTCAACCTCGACAAGATCCTCGAAGGCCCCAGGTTCCTGCCCCATCGGGCGGCGGAAACGCTCGGCATCCTGTTCCTGGTGCTCTACGCGTCGGCGGTCACGCTGGTCCCCCAGAGCATCCGCCTCGTCGGGGTCGAGCTCCTGGCGGCCACCGTCCCCCTGCAGATCCTGGTCCTGCGCAGCCAGCTGGCCCACCGCAAGGAGCGCGCCGAGGACCCGGTCCTGTGGATCGTCTCGCGCATGAGCGCCACGGCCATCTGCACCGTCCCGGCCCTGCTGGCCGGCATCAGCCTGGCCGCCCACTGGGGTGGCGGCCTCTACTGGCTCGTCCCGGCCACCATCTTGGGCATCGGCGGTGCCGTCTACAGCGCCTGGGTGCTCCTGGTCGAGATCGTCCGCTAGCTCTCGCTCGCCCGAAGGGTCCGCCGCCGCCGCGGGGCGGTCGCCTCGACCAGCCGCCGGACCCGGTCCGGAGGCCATGACATCTGGTGACTACGCCGGGAAGACCTTCTCGAAGATGGTGTCGACGCCCGAGCCGTGCAGCGTCAAGCCGCCGTCGACCACCAGGTTCTGCCCGGTGATGAAGCGGGCCAGGTCCGAGCACAAGAAGACGACGACGTCGGCGATGTCCTCGGGTTCGCCCACCCGCCCGACCGGGGTGTCGCGCTGGAAGCGACCCTCCTGGTCCGGCATGAACTCGAGCATGGGAGCGGTCATGGTGGTGCGGATCATGCCCGGCGAGACCGCGTTGACCCGGACGGTCGGCCCGTATTCGAGGGCGGCCGACGCCGTGAGCGCAGCCACTCCCGCCTTGGTGGCCGAGTAGGGGCTCTCCCCCGCCGCCGGTCGGGTCCCGCTGATCGAGGCCGTGCTGACGATCGAACCGCGCCCTCCCGCCAGCAGGTGGGGTACCGCGGCCCGGATGCCGGCCCAGACCCCGGTGAGGTTCACCCGGAGCACCCGGTCCCATTCGGCGGGCTCGATGTCGGCCAGCCGGTTGAACGCGGCGGTGCCGGCGTTGTTGTAGATGATCGACAGGCCGCCCAGTTCGGCTGCGGCAGCGTCGACCGTCGCCTTCATGGCTTCGGGGTCTCCTACGTCCACCTGATGCGCCGTCCCGCCGATCTCCTTGGCCACCAGCTCGGCCGAGGGACCGTCGAGATCGAACACGGCGACCTGTGCCCCTTCCGCGGCCATGCGTCGGCAGGTGGCCCGCCCGATGCCCGAGCCGCCTCCCGTGATGATCGCTCTGTGTCCTTCGAGTAGGCCCATGGCGTCACTCCCCTCGGTCGTCGCGCCGCGCGTGCGCGTTGCGTTCGTCTCGTGCGTCTCGGTCTCGCCGTGCTCGTTCGGCGCGCTGCTCCGCGGCGCGCTCGACCCACGGCGGCTTCTTGCCCAGATCGAGCGGCACCTCGAGCTCCCGGATGAGGAGCTCCTGCGCCATGCTCAGGTGCAACGTGCCGTCGTCGCCGTGCATGGTCCCGCGGATGGTGGAGCGCCCGCCCGCGTTCACGAGCGCCTGGAGGTCGTAGAGGCTCCAGGTGTCGGCCCGCCAGGGCCGGTGGAACCACACGGCGTGGTCGATGCTGGCGTCGGTGTGGGTGCCCCAGGTGCCCAGGCTGCGGGGGCGGAACGCCGCCCCGGTCATGTCGGAGAAATAGGCCAGGATGCAGGCGTGGACGATGGGATCGTCCGGGAGCTGCTCGCGGGTACGGAACCAGCAGCGGCGGGTGGAGAGATACGTCCCGTCGGACCGCTCCTCGGTGTGGCCGAGCTCCCGGATGTCGAACGGGAACGGCGCCTCGAATCCCTCGATGTCGGAGGCCGGAGGGATGCCCGGGATGATCGACAGCTGGTATTCGTCGCCGGGCTCGGGCACGTGGAACGAGGCCATCATCCGGAAAGTCTCCCTGCCCTCCACGACGCTCACGACCGAGCGGGTGGTGAAGGAACGCCCGTCCCGCACCGGTTCGACGGTGTGCGTCGTCGTCACCCCCGGTGGCGTCGGGCGCAGGAAATGCCCGTGGAGGGAGTGCACATCGAGACCGTCCGGCGCGGTCTGCATCGCCGCGCTGAGGCCCTGGGCCACGACCATGCCGCCGAACGTGCGCCCTCCCAGCCACCAGTTGGGGCTGGTCGTCGTGAAGGTGGGTCGTCCCGATTCCCCGGGGCCCGCCGGCGTGGCGCCGATGGCCTCGACGAGGTCGCTGACGCTGGCCGCCACGACCTCGGCCTCTTCTGCGTCGTCCAGCTCCACTCCGTACCCCGCCCCCGTCCTGCGATCAGGTCAGATCCACGTCCACGGACAGGCCCTTGGCGGCCAGGTCCATGCGACGATTGTCCTCGGCGTAGCGCAGTCCCTGCACGTTGAACAGGCGCACCTCAGGGCCCTCGATCGGGAAGGGCCCCCAGTGCCAGGTGCCCCGGTGCAGTACGAGCGGCTCGAGCGGCTCGAGGCGGAAGGCCCGCACGAGGTCGAGGTCGGCCCGGTCGGCGAACTCGGTGTCCGCCGGGGCCACCACGATCACGGCGGGCACGTTGATGGGCATGAGGGCCTGGGTGTGGGTGTCGTGGCGGAAGAGGGCCTCGCAGCGGAGGCCGCCGTCGAGGACCGGGACCTCGTCGAGGGTGTGCCCGATGAGGTTCACGTGCGGGTCGGCCCATTCGAAGGTCATGCGCTGGGTGCCGTCGGTGGGGTCGGTGTCGGCGACGGGAAGCCAGCCGAAGGGCGCCCAGGCTTCGGCGCTCAGAGGCTGGGGGACCACGGCTTTGGCGTAACCTGACACGGGAGTCAGTCTAGGAAAGGTTGGGAGGGTCCGAGAATGGACGTGCGCAGCATCGAGGACAAGGCGCCGATCGCAGAGCACAACGGCACCACGCCCGTGTGGTGGATGATCGAATCCCGGGAGTTCAAGGACATCACCGACGGCGGCTACCTGGAGCTGGTGAACGAGTTCGAGGTCCCAGGTGGCGGCATGGTGGACCCCCACTCCCACCCGACGCACGAGTTCTATTACGTGATGAACGGCCGGGGCATCATGACGATCGACGGTGAGAACCGGGAGATCGCCCAGGGCGACCTGGTCTACATCCCGCCGGACAAGGTGCACTCGTTGCGCCCGGTCAGCGACCACGCCCCCATCCACTGCTTCTGCTTCGCCGTGGGTGTGAAGGGTGCAGGCGAGATCAACTACACCACCCACTAGGTGGCCCGCGTCCTCGTCACCCGCCGGCTGACGGATGGCGGGACGGATCCTCTCATCGAGGCGGGTCACGACATCGTCGCACCCGACCCGCCACTCTCGCCGGGCGATCTCGTGGCGATGGCCGGAGAGTTCGACGGGATCGTGTGCCACCTCACCGACCGCATCGACCGCCCATTGCTCGAGTCCGGGTACGCCGGAAAGCTCCGCGTCGTCGCCAACGCGGCGGTCGGGTACGACAACATCGATGTGGCTGCGGCAGCCGACGTCGGCGTCACCATCTGCAACACCCCGGGCGTGCTCGATGACACCACGGCCGACCTGGCGTTCCTTCTGATCCTCGCCGCAGCGCGCCAATCCAGCCCGGCAGAGAGGGATCTGCGCGAGGGGCGCTGGGGTGGTTGGGGCTTCGACACCCACCTCGCCCGCGATGTGTACGGCACGACGCTGGGGCTCGTGGGCTACGGACGCATCGCCCGAGCTGTCGCCCGGCGTGCCGCAGGGTTCGACATGGAAGTGCTCCACACCACCCGCCACGACACGGGAGCGCCAGGATTCGTGGCAACGCTCGACGAGCTGCTCGAGCGCTCCGACATCGTGAGCCTGCACGTGCCGCTGAGCGACTCGACACGGCATCTCATCGGTCCTGCCGAGCTCGCCCGCATGAAACCGACGGCGGTACTGGTGAACACCGCCCGCGGTCCCGTCGTGGACGAGGAGGCACTCGCCGACGCGCTGGAGGCGGGCACCATCTACGGAGCAGGGCTCGATGTGTACGACGGCGAGCCGAAGGTAAATTCTCGACTTCTTGCTGCTCCACACACAACTCTTCTTCCCCACATCGGAAGTGCAACGATCACGACGCGCACGCGTATGGGACAACTGGCGTGCCAGGGCGTCTGTGATGTTCTTGCCGGAAGAACGCCATCGAATATCGTTCGTCCAGTGATTTCCCCCACCTAGCGACCGTTCTCATTGCGTGCCGCGAAGTCGTCGGCACGAAGGACCGGATTACGATCGGCCCGCAATTCGAGGACGCTCTAGGTGGAAGAGATGCGAAGAGTCCAGGGCATTGCCATCACCGCGCTCTGCTGCATGACGCTGCTCGGCCTTGCAACGACGTTCGGGGTTTACGGGAGCGCAGCTCCCGCTGGCGCCACCACCCCGCAGTGGCAAACGACGGCGTCCTTCTCACCCCTGGCGAACGTCCGCGCCGTGTCGTGCGCTCCGAGTGCGTCTGCCAGTTCAACGACATGCGTGGCCGTTGGTGACAATGGAGCGGGAGCTGCATCGATCATCGTCACCAACAATGGAGGCGCTGGTTGGACAAGCATCACGCCGCCGACCGGGGTCGCCAACTTCAATTCAATCTCGTGCCCCTCCGCCATTATCTGTTATTCCGGTGGCAGTTCAGGCATCCTGAAGTCCTCCAACGGCGGTGACTCGTGGAGCGTCCAAAAGGCGACGGTCTATGCGCAATCGATCTCATGTTTCTCGATTGATCAGTGTGATGCGGTAGTGAACGGGACCATCGAGACAACTACGAACGGCCAGACCTGGACCACCCAATCACCGCCCGTAGGCACATCTGACTTGACGTCCATCTCGTGCCCAAACCAAATCACTTGTGTCGCGATCGGACTGTTTGACGGAAACCCAGCCGTTGTCGGAACTCAAAATGGGGCGACTTGGACGGTCCTCGACCAACCGAACGTCGGAAATCTGGCGTCGATCTCGTGCTCAAGCGCGACGGATTGCGTCGCCGTTGGAGTCGGACTGAGTGGATCAACGACGTCGGTCAATGCCTCCGGCTTTTCAAATTGGACTGAGCCCACCTCCATGCCCCAAGGGATACAACTCGACTCGGTTGTTTGCCCCGCACCGGTCATCTGCCTTGCAGTGGGAACCAACCAGAACTCGACGCCCTATGCCGTCGGAACCTTGAATAATGGGATGACGTGGACCACTCAGCCGACACCTTCGACTGCCGTGGACCTCAAAGGTCTCTCTTGCTCGACGTCACTCATGTGTGTGGCCGTTGGAGATAGCGGCGTCGTTGGAACGGGCTCGGTAATTGTCAGCACCACCACCGGCGGACTTTCGTGGACCGGCGACTCGGCACCTGCGGGAGTCGGGACAGTCACAATGCCGACATGTCCCACAAACGCGGAGTGTCTCTCGACGGCGGTGGGCTCCCTATTGACATCCTCAAATAGTGGTCACCGCTGGAGTACCCAGGCGCTCCCGACAGGGGTAGTTGGACTAAATGCGATCTCTTGCACGTCCAGCGCCGCATGTACAGCCGTTGGGTTTGGCTCATTCGGAGTCGGAGAAATAGTTGCGACAAAGAACGGTGGATCAACCTGGACCAGTGAATCCATCCCGCCGGGAATAGGCGCCCTAACTGCCATTGACTGCTCCAACAACGACACCTGTTTCGCCGTTAGCCGCGCTGCCGGCGGTTCTCCAAGTGTCCTTAAGACAACAAGCGGTGG
The DNA here is from genome assembly GCA_963754445.1 of uncultured Acidimicrobiaceae bacterium. Classification (GTDB taxonomy): domain Bacteria; phylum Actinomycetota; class Acidimicrobiia; order Acidimicrobiales; family RAAP-2; genus Bog-473. The sequence goes on from CAVWFT010000001.1 coordinate 1,933,728, forward strand.
CACAGTTTGGTCTCGACTCGCAATTCCGTCCACGGTTTCTAACTTCAGTTCAATCTCATGCGCTAGCAACATCATCTGTACTGCTACCGGGGCCTCGGCGAGCGGACCTGATGCAGTCGTCATGGGAACATCTAACGGCGGATCGACCTGGACAACCGAGTCGATCCCTGCTGGAGTAAGCACACTCAACAGCGTGTCGTGCACCAGCGGCACAACATGTCTTGCCGTGGGCTCAACTGTGCTGGAGACCACAGACGGCGGGTCGAATTGGCTGAAGCTTGGCGATCCGTTGGGTGCAGCGACATTGACCTCCGTCGACTGCACGACGACGGAAAACTGCACAGCGGTCGGAGGGTCGTCAATCGTCATTACGACCAATGGAGGTAACACGTGGAGCAGCCAGGCAGTGCCGTCTGGCGTGGAGAGCCTGTCAGGCGTGACATGTAAAGGACCGGCCAACTGCGTTGCCACCGGAACGAACACGCGGGCTGGAGGCATGATCGTGACTCTGCTGGCTCCGCCGAACGTCACCACGACCAGCTTCAGTGGAGGCACAATCGGCGTTCGGTACTCGGACACGCTAAGCGCATCGGGCGGACTGGCCCCCTATTCATGGAATCTCACCGGGGGATCTCTTCCCCCGGGACTTCATCTGGCGGCTGATGGGACGATCAGCGGCATCCCAACAATCTCCGGCGAGTACACCGCCACCTTTACCGTCACGGATGCAAACGGACTCTCGAGCAATAGCAGCTCCCTCACCCTGGGGATCGAACCGCTCGGTGCCCCGGGTTACTGGGAAGTTGCCAGTGACGGAGGCATTTTTAGCTACGGGGGCGCGCCTTTCTACGGTTCAACCGGCGGCATTCACCTCAATGAGCCGATTATTGCCATGGCGGCGACACCGGACGACCGGGGGTACTGGCTGTTGGCCTCCGACGGCGGCATCTTCTCGTTCGGCGACGCGATCTTTTACGGATCAACGGGTGGGATGCATCTCAACGAGCCGATCGTTGCAATGGCACCCACGCCGGATGGAAAGGGCTACTGGCTCGTCGGCTCCGACGGTGGTGTCTATTCGTACGGAGACGCCAGCTTCTACGGTTCGACCGGTGCCCTCACACTCGACAAACCCATCGTCGGCATCGCATCCACCATCGACGGGGGTGGCTATTGGCTGGTTGCTTCCGATGGCGGCATCTTCTCCTTCGGGGATGCGGCCTTCTTCGGTTCGGCGGGAGGCCTCCCGTTACAGCGTCCGATCGTCGCCATGACGCCGTCGCCGACGGGCAACGGGTACTGGCTCGTCGCTTCTGACGGCGGAATCTTCAGCTTCGGTACCGTTGGCTACTTCGGTTCGACGGGCGGGCTGCCCTTGAACGCCCCCATCGTTGGGATGCAACACACCGCCGACGGGCAGGGCTATTGGCTCGTGGGCCAGGACGGCGGCATCTACAGCTTCGGAGATGCCGCCTTCTACGGTTCCGCCGGCGGCATCAGGCTCAATCGGCCAGTTGTCGGGATGGCGGCCATCCAATCACTGGGGGTCACCTGAGCCCAGCCAGGTACGATCGGTCATCGTGACGCGGCATTCGCTCTCCCATGAGGAGCACTTGGGGGAGGCGGCTACCGTCGAAGATGCCCTCGACCTGGTCAGGCAACACGGAGGGAGAGTGACGACGTCGCGTCGTCTCCTCCTCCGGGCACTCTTCGCGAACAAGACCCACAGGACGGCGGAAGACTTGGCCGCTGAAGTCCAGACCGAAGCCCCCGACATCCACATCTCCACCATCTACCGAAATTTGGAAGAGCTGGAGAAGCTCGGTGTCGTTGTGCACTCGCACTTCGGACACGGCCCTGCGACGTACCACTTGGCCATGTCGGTCCACGGGCATCTCGTGTGCGAGGAATGCGGCACCCTCATCGAGGCACCGGACACGCTGTTCGATGGACTGGCCAAAGCAGCCCAGGACCAATTCGGCTTCGCCATCGATCCGCACCACTTCGCGCTGCTCGGCAGGTGCGCCAAATGCAGATGACTGACGAGCGTGACCGTCTTACTGTTCCAGATTCACAACTTCCATGATGTCCATCGACGAAGGCACGATACCGATCTCTTGGAGAACCGGACCCAGAAACTTCCCGAAGGCGTCGTAGCTCTCCTGGGAATCCCAGATCTCGAAGACCATGAGCTGCCCATCTTCTCCAAAGCATGAGTGGTGCTTGCGCCCCTCCACATTTGCCCCAGACGCTTCCAGGTCCTTACGAGCCTTGTTGTAGTTGTCGATGGTCAACGTCTCAGGCTTTACATAGACAGCGATCATGGTGGACCTCTCTGACTAGATACTCACGCCGAAAGTCGGCGTTGCATGAGTGACGCACGCACGAGCCAGGCGAAAGCGCCTCAGGCGCACCCAGAGACGACTGCAAGAGCAGTAGCGGTGAACGAATGTCCCGAGCTCTTCGACCTTTACGACCAAAGAGATTGGAGCGTATGCGTCCTCAATGGGCAACGTAACAGGTAGCACCCCCGAGCGCTTGTGAAAGTTCAACAGCAACGAGCCGGACCACACGCGCCGTGACTTTCAGGGAGAAAAGAGGCTTGGCGTTGTTCGACAGTCCGGCTTGTGGAAAGAATCGGTTAACTGAGAATGCCATGAGTGCTCGAGCCCGGAATCTCGACGACGTGCGCCGATCGAAAACGTTCGGCCTTCGCTGTTTTCCATTGCCGGCGCAGCATTTCGATCGAGTCGCTGCTGCTCGTAGCCACAAGCGCGCCGTCGTCGGTCGACGTTGATTCGTCGCACCGTCCTTCGAAGGAGTCGTAATTCGGCCGCAGCCACGCCGCTCGCATGCTCGACGCCTCCGCCTTCCGTTGGCAGTCTGGCTGTAACCGACATTGCACATTGCACATTGCGGCCAGTAAGCACTTAGCGAGGGGTACATCCTGCGCAGCTGCGCCCCACGCCTTTGACCGAGGGGATCTGGACTTATCGGCGTGAGTGCAGTTCCAGCCGGGGACACGCTGCGGGGACGACGGGGGTGGGGACACGATGGCACTGAGGCGGACGAAGATTTGGAAATCGATGACGTTGGCGGCGTGCACCGCCATGATCATGCTGGTTGGCCTCGCGGGAGCCGGAGCCGGGTCGACGCTGGCCGCAGCTTCACCGAAGCACATCGCGAAGCCGTCTGCCGTGATACTTCAGGGTGACGACGGCTCCGTCATCAACGCAACCACGTCGAAAGGCGCCGGAGCGCAGACGGTGTCTGGAACGATTTCTTGGAATCGAAGCATCAACACAGCTCTGCCGGGATATCCCACCTGCACGATCAACAGCTTTACGGCTACCGAGCAAGGAACGATCCAACTAAGCAATCTCCCTGTCACTTCGGCGGAGTCCGAATACACGGTCCCGTACTCTGCGAGTTTCTCGTACTCCGATGACCAGGGCCCCGATCCGAATGATCCGAATGAATCTCAGTCCCAATGTGTTGGATGGGATGACACGTCGGGTTCGTGGTCGGGTAGCGGAACCGTGACCGTCGTGGTGCAGGCGGGATATAACGTGCCGTACCCAGCCGTGATCGTTCAAGCCTTCGATTACTCAGAGCTGACGGGCACCGAAACACAATTGGATCCACGATTTCCGGCTTGCACGTCTCCAACCTGGACTCCACAGATCTACTCGGCCCAATCGGGTGTGGGGCCATACACCTATGAGTTGACGAACGGTTCGTTCTCAGGCTCGCAACCAATGGATGAAGCAGACTTGGATGCAGCCAACTGCAATGACAACGTCAGAGGCTATTTCTTCGACGTCGATCCGCCGGTGACCGTGACCGTGAATCTCAATGAAACGCAAGGCGCCGACCTATCACTCAAGGTCACCCGAAATGTCCCAGTCGTGCTCAATGGACAGGTTGCCCGCTATACGATCGCCCTCCAGAATCTGGGGCCAGCCCCAGCGACGGGTGTCGTGGTGACCGGCACTCTTGCCCAGTACCTGACCATGTACACGCGGGCCACGATCGGAAGTAGTCAGTGCACCACAGGTTCCACATTTACATGCGATCTGGCAACGATGGCGGTTGGAGCAACGGTACCCATCACGTTTCGAGCTGTTGGGATCGGAAATAGCCAAGGACCTGCGCAGGGAGACATTGCAGTCAACGTGAGCTCGACGTCGACCGATCCGAAGTCCAAGAACAACCTTGTCGACCAGACAATCACGGCCAATTCCCCGGCTGTGTCCGCCTCCCTCCCGTCCGACCCGACTCTTCCCGACTCGACCAATGACAACTCCGGCGTGACCTCGGTTCCCGGCGCTCCCGCCGCGAGCCCGAAGTTGCTCGGCGTCCCGACGACAGGATCCTTGGTGAACCCGGCAGCCCACAACACGCTGCCGTCTGACTGCGCAGCTGGGTTGAAGAGTGTCCCGATAGGCAACGGCTCCTATAACGGTTGTTCCAGGTTGTTCTGTGGCGCTGATGGAACAGGTTCGGGCGATGGATTCGGTGGGGTGAGGGTGGATGCCTGGGAGAGTGGGCACAGCGGCATCAACGAGTTCCAGGTGACATATGCACTCTGGGACGATCAGAACGGATGGGAAGACAGCGGTCTCCCGCACTACACGGACACGTCTTACGTCGTGGCCAACAACAGCGGTACCAATTGGTATGTCGCCTATCACCAATTCGACTTCTCGGACGTGGACACAGGAGACGCCTACCGCGTCGCATATGAGGTCCAGTGGCTCCACAAGGGACATGTGTTGACGAGCACCCTTGCGAGCACGGGCTGGCGTTGGGATCCGAACGCGACTTGCATCGCCTCCTGAGGCACGGGATCGGTCTCAGAACGGACGAATGGCCCGACGTCGGATCAGGGAATCGCCCTCACCATTGATCTGACCGGGCCAGCGTCCGCTCCAAGATCCCCAGCGTCGCCCGCAGGGCCAGTTCCGACATGACCGGGAAGATGCCGGCCTCCCGCCATGTCGGATCGATGGCGGACCAGTCGTAGTACGACGTGACGAGCGTGCCGCCATCGACCGGTTCGAGGGTGTAGCCGTACACGTGCCCGATGGGCGGCTTGATCGTCCCCTCAATGGTCCAGGCGATCTCGCGGTCGCGTTCGAACGTCGTGATGATCACCGTCACGTCGTAGCGGCCCATTGGGTAGTCATTGAGCGACTCACGGTCCATGTGGACCACGAAGCTGTCCCCGACCGCCGCAGCCGGCTTGCCGGTGGAACTCTGCAACATGCCCGAGCTGTCGATGGTGACATGACCCTCGGGGTCGGTCAGGAGGGAGAAGATCCTTCCCGCCTCCACCGGAATCATCCGTCGGACTTCCATCCGCTCCACTGGTTCGGCTGTGTCGGTCATCGCCGCATCATGCCACCGGGCCACGTCCGGCGGACCCTCCGGCACCGACCCCAGTGCCAGTCCCGGCGCCGGCGCCGACTGGCTCCCCCGCCGAGCTGTCGTCGTCCACCATGGCGGCGACGGCGGATCGCTCGGTCCGCGGACCCCGGGTCAGCGAGGCCGCCGCCGAAATGAAGGCCAGCCCGGCCGAGACGGCAAACACGATGGTCAATCCGTGATCGAAGGGCCCGGAGATGAGGTGCGGGAAGTACTCCCGTCCGGTCAAGACCCGCTGAGCCTGGACGGGAAGCGAACCGAGCACCCCGCCGAGCGCCAGCAGATGGTGGAGCGGGTTGATGCCGAGCACCGAGGCGAAGAGCGATGACACCGGCGGCAACGACGCCACGTGATGGGCGGCGGCGGCCGGCACACCCTGTTGGCGGAGCCCGCTGCTCAGGCTCTTCGGCAACGTACTGGCCAGGCCCGTGATCATGAGGGAGAAGAACACCCCGATGGAGAGGGCGGTGCCCGAGTTCTGGAACGTGGCCCGCATGCCCGAGGCCGCACCTCGGAATTCTGCGGGCACGCTGCTCATCATCGATGCCGTGTTCGGCGCGCTGAACATGCCGATGCCGATCCCGTTGATGGCGATCAGGGTCGCGAACTCGAGATAGCTGAAGTCGACGGGCAGGAGCATGAGCCCGATGAAACTGGCGCCGTAGACGACCATGCCCGTGGTGGCGAAGATGGTGGCGCCGTAGCGGTCGGACAGATAGCCCGAGAGGGGTCCGGACAGAAGGAACCCGCCGGTCAACGGCAGCAGGAAGATCCCGGCCCACAGGGGTGTCGAGCTGTAGTCGTAGCCGTGCAGTGGCAACCAGATCCCCTGCAGCCAGATCACGAGCATGAACTGCAATCCGCCCTGGCCGAGCCGTGCGGCGAAACTGGCCACGTTGCCGGCGGCGAAGGCCCTGATGCGGAACAACCCGAGCCGGAACATCGGCGACTCGACCCTGGTCTCGATGACCAGGAACGCCACCAGGAGCGCCAGCCCACCGAATAGCAGGGCCAGTACCTCGGGCTTTGTCCAGCCCATCGTGTGCCCGTGATACGGCTGAATCCCGATCGTGATGGCGACCAGGATCGACCCCAGGCCGACGGCGAAGGTGATGTTGCCCCACCAGTCGGTGCGACCCTTGGACTTCGTCCCCACCTCACGGAGGCGGTGGTACGCCCACAACGTGCCGAAGATTCCGACGGGTACGTTGATCCAGAAGACGGCGCGCCAGTCCCACGCCGCCAGGAGACCACCGGCCACCAGGCCGATGAACTGTCCGGTCAACCCCGCCACCTGGTTGATCCCCAACGCGAACCCGCGCCGGTCCTCCGGGAAGGCGTCGGTGATGATGGCGGCCGAGTTGGCCATGAGCATCGAGCCCCCGATGGCCTGCAGGAAACGCCAGCCGATGAGCCAGAGCGCGCCCTTGCTGCCGAGGTACGGGTCGATCGAGAGCAAGATCGACGCGAACGTGAAGACGGCGAAGCCGGCGTTGTAGATGCGTACCCGCCCATACATGTCGCCAAGACGGCCCAGACTGACGACGAACACCGCCTGCACCAGCCGGTAGCCCATGATCATCCAGAGCAGGAAGGCGATGTTGCCTGGCGCCAGTGGATCCAGGTGGATGCCGCGGAAAATGGCGGGCAGGGCGATGATGACGATCGACCCGTCGAGGACGGCCATGAACGTGGCCGCGGTGGTGTTGGCCAAGGCAACCCACTTGTACCGGCTGTCGACGTCGTTCGGCTCCAGGGCCACCGGGCCTGGAGTGGTCGAAGCCAGGGTCACAGGCGTTCGGCCATTCGCTCGATCAACGGTGCCGCCGCAGCCAACTGCCGGATCTCGGCCCGGGTGAAATGGGCGGCGAGTGCCTGTGAGAGCAACTCACTGCGTGCGCTCCGCCGTCGCCCGAGCAGCTCCTGGCCGGAGAGCGTGAGCGAGAGGATCGAGCGCCGACCGTCGGCCGGGTCGGCGGTCCGACCCACCAGACCACGTTCCTCGAGGGCGGCCACGGTGGCTCCCATCGACTGGGGACTGATGCGCTCGAGTCGGGCTAGTTCGGCCGATGTCGTCGGGCCGGTCCGATCGAGCCGGGCCAGCGCCGAGGTCTCGGGCGAGGTCAGATCGCCCTCCAGCGCGGCGGTCTGGCGCAGGCGCTGCACCAGCAACCGGACCGCTGCCTGCAGGGCCGCCGCGACGTCGTCCACCGAGGGCTCGGGTTGGGTCATCTACTAAGTTTAACCTTATCAGTTTCACCTTACAATGACAACGGCGGTGTCCCGGGTCGGCGAGTCCCGACGTACCGGCTTGTAATCACCCGATCAGGTGATCGAAACGGCGTCCGCGCTCGCTACGCTTGGGGGGACAAATGACCATCTCGCGACGACTCACCGATTCCCTGTTGGCATCCATCTTCATCGCACAAGGCTGGAATGCCGTGCGGGAACCGTCCGCCGCGGTCGACGTGGCGCCGATCGATGGCGACCTCGGCGCCGAGGCACTCCCGGCGGCGACCGAGACCGCCGTGTCCTCCGTGCGCATCAACGGCGCGGTCCAGATTGCGGGAGGCGCTCTGCTCGCGGTGGGCAAGTTCCGCCGTCTGGCGACATTGGCGCTCATCGGTTCGCTGGCGCCGGCCACCTACGCCGGGATCCAGGCCTGGCGCGAGGGAGACGAGAACCTTCGGGCCGAGCAACGGACCGAGCTCCTGAAGAACGTCGGCCTGTTGGGCGCCCTCGTGCTCGCCGGCCTCGACAGAGAGGCTGCGTCCATCCGCCGATGGGGGAAGCGCCGGCGCAACAGTGACGTCACGACGGTGATGGGCCACCTGCCCGACGGCATCGTCCATCCGTCGACGTCCAAGGCCGCCGACGTCACGATCACCGCGGGTCGGCGGGCGAAGAGGGCGGCCAAGGCGGCGACTCGACAGGCGAACGTCGCCGTGGTGAGCGCGGCCCGGCATGCCAACGAGGCGGCACGGCATGCCAACGAAGTGGCGGCACACACCGGCAGCGTCGGGGCCGAGATCAGCGCCCCGTATGTCCGCACCGTCGAGGAGAGCGCGCTGGATGCGGCCAGGACCGCCATCGAGATCGCCAGTCCGTACATTGCGGCCGGAGTCGAGCGAGCCGGAACGCTGCTGGCCAAGGTCCCCGACTATCTGCCCGAGCCCCACCTCGCGGACTGATCGCACCACCGATTGCCGCTGCGCTGCGCGGCAGTCACCCATCGTCCACCGGAGGCTTGTTGGCCTCGCCGTCTCGGAGCAACGGCAGCAACGTCGTGCTCCCCCACTCCTGAAGGGATCACATGCGGGTCTTTACCTGCGATAGCTGCGGACACCTCGTGTACTTCGACAACACCCAGTGCCTTCGTTGCGAAGCACCCCTCGGGTACGCGCACGAACACCGGGATGTCATTTCATTGACCGAGATCACGGAAGGTTCCTTCGCCGACCTCTTGACGCCGACCGGGACGTGGCAACGTTGCGCGGCCTCGGACCTGAACGGATGCAACTGGCTCGTCCCGGCGGGTGATGACCCCCTGTGCGCCTCGTGCGTCCTGACCCGCACCCGCCCGGCGGACGAGGACAGCATCGGGCTCTTCGAGCTCGTCCAGAGCGAAACCGCAAAGCGGCGACTGGTCTTTCAACTCGCCGAGCTGAACCTGCCGATTGCCCGGCGCGACGAGGAATCCGGGAGCGGGCTCGTCTTCGATCTGCTCTCGAGCACCAGGACCAAGGTGGTGACCGGTCACGACGATGGTGTGATCACGCTCGACCTGGCGGAGGCCGACAGCGTGCATCGAGAGCACCTGCGCCTCCAGCTCAACGAGCCCTACCGCACCGTCCTCGGTCATTTTCGCCATGAGATCGGCCACTACTACTGGCCGATCCTCGTGCACGAGGCGGCGGACCTGGACGCCTGCCGGACGCTCTTCGGCGACGAGAGGGAGGACTACCAGGAAGCCGTGGCCAAGCACTACGAGTCGGATTCGGAAACCGACTTCAGCTGGATGCAGACGCACGTCAGCCGTTACGCCACGATGCATCCCTTCGAGGACTGGGCCGAGACGTTCGCCCACTATCTCCATATTCTCGACACGCTGCAGACGGCCGAGAGCTTCGGCATCGGCACCATGGGCGCAACAGCGGTGCGCCGCCTGACCCGGCGGACCGGGGCCCACCCGACCAGGCCCGACGGGAGCGCATCGTTCGGAGAGGTCGTCGACCACTGGTTGGAACTCTCGTATGCGCTCAACCAGATCAGTCGCTCCATGGGCGACCGCGATCTCTACCCCTTCGTGCTCCCGCCCGCGGCCATCAGGAAGATGGCCTTCGTGGATCACTTGGTCACTGCGCACGCGGCTCCTCCCACGAGGCAGATCACCTAGCAGGGCGGACTCGAGAACCCGACAGGCCCACACCCCAGCCCCGCCGTAGAGAATGCGCCGGCGGGACGTGGGGCACTCGTGGGCCTGATCACCCTCCTACCGCAGGGGAGACCGCCGGTTGGAGTTGATGCATGGTTACCCGCATCAGGGCGGCTGAAACGAGGAAATGCCCGAGGCGAGAAACTGCCCGGACCCGGAACCTTCGACCTCGGACGGCGGGAGGGAGTCCGACCGACTCCTTGTACGCTTGGTCGGTGACGTCGGTACCCGAGAATGAAGAGGCAGTGCCGCACCGCAGTCGCATCGAGCATCGGACGTCACAGCTTCCGGTCTGGAGCCGCATCCTCTACAGGATCGAGCACTACACCGCGCTGCCGGCCATTGCCCTGGTCGCCACCCTCGGCGTCGTCGCCCTCGTCGTCGTCATCTCGTTGCTCGGGTATCCGAAGAACGGCGTCGACGCGTTCGAGCTCTGCGTCTCCGCCATCACGCTCATCATGGTCTTCGCCATCCAGCACACCGCGGGACGCGAACAGGCGGCCACCCAACGCAAGCTCGACGAGTTGATTCGAGCGTTCCCCGGTGCGAACGAGTCTCTGATGATGCTCGAGGAAGCACCTCGGGAGGTCATGCTCGACGTGGAGGACGAGCAGCGGACCGTTCGCCTCAACTCGCCGGACACGAACGGCACGTAGCCCCTCTCGATCCCCCGCCGGACGCCACCGTCCGACGGCGTCCGGCGGTGCCTCGAGGCAATTCCAGGGTCGGCCAGTCCCAGCGTCCAGGGTCAGGCGCCCGCCACGCGCACCAGCGACGCGTCGAGACCGAGGAGCCCGACCGTCGTCTCACCCGCCCGCAGCGCCTCGAAGAACCCCGCCTCTTTGGCCTCACGGGACCGCCCGGCCTCCAGCACGGCGTCGAGCTCGGCGCCCGGCACGAACGTGATGCCGTCCACGTCGGCCACCACCCAGTCCCCCGCCGACACGGTGACGCCGCCCACCCGGACCGGTGCGCCCACGGTCCCGGGCTTGTCCTTCGTTGCCCCGGTCAGGGCGATCTCGGCCGAGAAAACCGGGAATTCATGGGCCTCGAGTGCCGCCACGTCGCGTACACCACCGTCGAGCACGAGCCCGACCAACCCGGCCGCCTCGGCCGCCGTCGTGAGGACCTCGCCCCAGTAGCCCCGGTCGGCCACCTGCCCGACGTCGACGACCAGCACACTGCCGGCCGGCGCCGTGGTGACCCCGACGTGCACGGCCAGGTTGTCCCCGGGCGTACAGCCCACCGGATACGCCGGCGCGGCCAGCCGCGCCCCGTTCCAAGCCGGGCGGAGCCGGCGGTGCGCCGCCCGGCCGCCCGACTCGCCCAGGGTGGCCGAGCCAAGCTCCAACAATGCGGCCGCGGTCTCCTCGGCACTGCTCGTCGTACTCACGGGTGCTCCTCCTCGCTCGAGAACTCGTGCATTGGACCACCGGGCGCGCCGCGCGCACCAGCCGTACACTCCGCACGTGTCCGACAACATGCTCATCGTCACCCAGGTGGCGCCGTACGTGGACTCGCCCGCGGGCGTCCACGGCACCCTCGGCCAGGCCACGGCCGCCCTCTCCCAGCTGGCCGACATGGCCGGTCTGAAGCCCACCCCGGTGGATGACGTCCGCGATGTCTCCCCCGACCTGGTCGAGGCGGCCCGTGTCCTTGCCCTCTTCACCATCGGGGAGACGCCCTGGTCGACCCAACAGAAGGAGGCAATCGAGTCGTCGTGGGGGGCCGGCCGGTTGCGCATCCTCGGGATCCACTCGGCGACGGACGCCAGCCACACCTGGCCCGAGTACGGCTCCATGCTGGGCGCCCGGTTCGACGGCCACCCCTGGACCCAGCAATTCGCCATCGACGTCGTCGACCCGGACCACCCGGCCACGGCCCATCTCGGCGAGCAATGGGACTGGCGCGACGAGGTCTACCTCTTCCGCGACCTGCGCCCCGACGCCCGGGTCCTCCTCCGCCTGGCCGACGGCCAGGTCGACCTCTCGGCCCCGGGCGGTCGGATCCCCGACTGCGGGTTTCCCCTGGCCTGGTGCGTCGAGGACGGTCCGGCCCGCAGCTTCTACAGCGCGCTCGGCCATTTCCCCCTGGCCTGGGAGCTGCCCGTCTACCTGCGCCACCTGGCCGGGGGGCTCGCCTGGCTGGGATCGAACGCGTAACCTGACAGCCATGTCAGGTTCAACTACGGGGGGACCGTTGCCCGACGTCATGTCGGCGGCCGTGTACCAGTCACCAGGAGTCATCACGATCGAGGAGCGGGTCGTTCCCCGCCCCGGTCCCGACGAGATCGTCGTGCAGGTCCATTCCTGCGGCATCTGCGGTTCCGACATCCATCAGCTGCGCGACGGATGGGGACTCCCCCCGGGCGTGGTCGCCGGCCACGAATGGAGCGGCACCATCGCCGCCGTCGGCGACGGCGTAACCACGTGGTCGGTGGGCGAATTGGTCGTGGGCGGTTCGTCGCCCCGCTGCGGGACCTGCCGCCGCTGCCGCGAGGGGAAGCCGTCGCAATGCGAGAACCGCAACGACTTGACGAGCACCCACAACGACGGGGCGTTCGCCGAGTACATCCTGTGCCGGGCCGGCGGGGTGCTGCGCCTCCCCGACGGGCTCGCCGCGCGCCACGCCGCGTTGGCCGAGCCGCTGTCGGTCGCCATGCACGGGATCACCCGCTCGGGCGCACAGCCCGGAGACCGGGTCATGGTCTTCGGGGCCGGGCCGATCGGCGCACTCAGCATCGCCGCCCTCCGCGCCGCGGGCATCGACGACGTGACCGTGGTGGAGCCCAACGAGGGCCGGCGCAGCCTTGCCTCCAAGCTCGGAGCAACCGACGTCGTCGACCCGGCCGAGCTCGAGGTGTTCCCCCCCTGGGAACCCGAGCGCCAGGCGACACGGTCTGCGCACGTGGTCCTCGAGTGCTCCGGGCACCGGGCCGCCATCGAGGCGGGCTTCAGCCAGGTGGCCCGCGGCGGGATCCTCGTCATGGTGGGGGCCGGCATCGACCACCCGACGTTCGACATCAATCGCATGATCCTCAACGAGGTGACGGTGACGGGTTCGTTCGTCTACGACCACGAAGGATTCGAGCGGGCACTCGAACTCCTGGCCTCGCCCGGGTTCCCGTGCGAACTGCTCATCGATCCCCACGACATCGGCCTCGACGGCATCAGAGGCGCCCTCGAGGACCTCGCCGTCGGCAAAATAGCCGGCAAGGTCATGGTGGCCCCAGGAGGTCAGCGCTGATGGCACATCCCTTCTACCCGTCCGGCAATCCACGCTTCAACCACGTGGCCATGTCGCTCCCGGCCGATCTGCTCGACGAGAAGAACCGCACGGAGGTCTGCGGCTTCTTCAAGGACGTCCTCGGATTCGACGAGATCGCCGTCATGACAGAGGACCGCCGGCGGCTGATCCTGAGCTGTGTCCACTGGGACCAGTTCATCTTCCTCATCGCCGAGGACGAGCCGATGCGGTGCCCCCGGATGGATCACTACGGCTTCGCGGTGAACTCGTTCGAAGACCTGCAGGGCATCCAGCAGCGGGCCGAGGCCTACCGCGAGAAGGATGACCGGGTGGACATCATCGATCTGCACGTCGACGATCAGGGCATGGTCAAGATCCACTCGCTCTATGTCCGCTACATCTTGCCCATGACGTGCGAGGTGCAGTACTGGGAGTTCCCCGAGCAGGCACTGGCCGGCTGAACGCCGGTGAGCAACCCGGCACTACGGTGCCGTCATGACCACGCGCACGACCCAGAAAGAGCGCGCCGAGCGCTTCGCATCCCTCCATGTGCCCGGTGCCGCCTTCGTGATGCCCAACGCCTGGGACGCCGGCTCGGCCAAACTGTTCGAGAACCTCGGCGTCGGCGCCATCGCCACGACGAGCGGCGGATTCGCCATCTCCCAGGGCCGTCTCGACGGGGCCATGCAGCGCGAGGAGGTCCTGGCCCACTGCGGTGAGCTCGCGGCCGCCGTGGACATCCCTGTCTCGGCCGACCTCGAGAACTGCTTCGCCGACGATCCCGACGGGGTCGCCGCCACCATCCGGGAGGGCATCGAACTGGGATTGGCCGGTGGCTCGGTCGAGGACTTCACCGGCAACGCGGACGCGCCGATCTACGAGTTGGCCCACGCGGCCGACCGGGTCCGGGCAGCGGCCGAGGCGGCCCACGGCGGCCCGGTCCCCTTCGTGCTCACGGCCCGAGCCGAGAACTACCTGCACGGGCGGGTCGACCTGGCCGACACCATCGCCCGCCTGCAGGCGTACCAGGAGGCCGGCGCCGACGTGCTCTTCGCCCCGCGGGTCGTCGATCCGGGCGAACTCCGCCAACTGTTGGACTCGGTGGACAAGCCCGTGAGCGTGCTGGTGCTCCCCAACGCCCCGACGGTTGGCGAGCTGGCCGAGCTCGGCGTGAGCCGGATCTCGGTGGGCGGCGCCATCGCCGTGGCCGCCTACGGCTACGCCGTCGAGGCGGTCACGCAGCTCCAGAAGGACGGAACGACCAACTACTGGGCCATGGGCGGCGCCGCCCGCGCCGCCATGAAGGACTCGTTCGTCAAGCCCTGAGGGCCACCGTCACTTCGATCTCCACTGCCCCGCCCCGGGGCAGCGCGGCCACACCGATGGCCGAGCGGGTGTGCCGACCCGCGTCGCCGAAGACGTCGGCCAGCACCTTGCTCGCCCCGTCGACCACGGCCGGCTGCTCGTGGAAGTCCGGTGTCGACGCGACGAAACCGGTGACCGTCAGCACGCGGGCGATGCGGTCGAGCGATCCGAGCTCCGCCTCCAAGACGGCCAGCGCGTTGAGCGCGCACACGGCCGCCGCCTCCCGCCCCTGCTCGACGGTGACATCGTCGCCGAGGTGCCCCAAGCAGGTCAGCGTGCCCTCGATGCGGGGCAACTGGCCCGAGGTGCGGGCGATGCCGTCGTGCACCACCACCGCATCGAGCGGGTCGTGCGGTGGGTGGGGTCCGTGCAGGGTGAGTCCCAGCTCGGCCAGCCGGGCCTTGATCGTTCCGTCGCTCATCGCTTAACGCATGAAGGGGTAGACGTTCATGAAGTTGGCGTTGACCTTCTCGGGCAACGGGTAGATCGTGCCCAGCTGCTTGGCGCCCCAGATGATCTTCGCCGACCGCTCGACCAACGCCGTGTTGTGCATCGTCTTCTCCATCGTGGTCCCGACGGCCACCATGCCGTGGTTGGCGATGAGTGCCGCCCCCCGGTCCTCGAGCGCCTTGACCACCTGCTCGGCCAGATCGGGGGAACCGCTGGGGGCGTAGGCGGTGCAGCGGATGTCGCCGCCCAGGTACACGGTGAACTCGTCGATGCAGCTCGGGATGTCCTGTTGGGCCACGGCGAACATGGTGGCGTAGACCGCGTGCGAGTGGATGCAGACGGCCACGTCCTCGAAGGCGTTCATGACGGCGAGGTGGAGGTACTTCTCCGAGGTGGGTCCACGCTCGCCGGCGACGACGTCGCCGGCTGGGTTCACGATGACCACGTCGTCCGGGGTCATCACCCGGTAGTCGAGCGAGGATGGGGTGACGGCGATGTTCCCGTCCTCGAGACGGGCCGAGATGTTGCCCGAGGTGCCCTCGACCAGTCCCTTCTCCAGCAGCTCCTTTGCCGAGGCGACGATCACTTCGGGCGCGTTCTCAATGAAGTTGGCCATGGTCGGGCTCCTCATCACTCGAGTGGGCGATGCTCGCCCGCTTGTGGTCGCCCAGATGGTACAGCGCCCGCCCCGATGCCTGACACGGCTGTCAGGGAACGGACGGACGGATAGTCTGCGCGCCATGGGACTTCTCGACGGTCGTGCAGCGGTGGTGACGGGTGCGGGTCGCGGCATCGGGCGGGACATCGCCCTGTGCCTGGCCTCCGAGGGGGCCAAGGTCGTGGTGAACGACGTCGGGGTGACCCTCGGCGGTGAGGGCACCCAGGAAGACCCGGCCGCCCAGGTCTGCGCCGAGATCGAGGCGGCGGGCGGTACCGCCGTCCCCAACCACGACTCGGTCAGCGACTTCGAGGGTGCGGGCCGCATCATCGGCACCGCCGTCGACAGCTTCGGCTCGATCGACATCGTGGTCAACAACGCCGGCATCGTGCGGGACCGCACCATCGTGAAGATGGACGAGTCCGACTACGACGCCGTCATCGCCGTCCACCAGAAGGGCACCTTCAACACCGTGCGCCACGCCGCGCCGCTGATGAAGGACGCCGGCTACGGCAGGATCGTCAACATCACCTCGTCGGCCGGCCTGCGGGGCAACTTCGGCCAGACGAACTACGGCGCCGCCAAGGCCGCCATCATGGGAATGACGTTCGTCTGGGCCCTCGAGCTCGGCAAGTACGGCATCACGGTCAACGCCGTCGCCCCGGCCGGGGTCACCCGCATGACCGAGAACCTCTACAAGGGGTCGGAGCCTCCGGCCGACCAGGACCCCGCCCTCAACGCACCGCTGATCGCGTTCTTGGCCTCCGAGGGGGCGTCCTACGTGAACGGCCAGGTGCTCGGCCGCACCGGCTTCGCCTACACCCTGTTCCAGACGCCGCGACAGATCGCCACCATGTGGCGCGAGGGCGGCTGGACGCCCCAGGAGGTGGCCGACCACTTCCACGAGGTCCTGGGCCAGCACCTCCAGCCGGTGGGCATGGGCGACCACCCGCTGCTCGGTAAGCACTAGGGGCTCAGAGACACCCAGCGGCCCGCGAGCGGGCAGGGAGCGCTCCCCCAGCCGCCCTGGGTAGGGTGATGATGCTGAAGCCAACATCGACAGGGAGGGCTCCCATGGACGTCCGCGACAAGATCTACATCAACGGGGCCTGGGTCCCGTCCACCGGCAAGGGGACCCTCGAGGTCATCGACTCGGCCACCGAAGAGGTGTTCGCCACCATCCCCGAAGGCACACCCGAGGACGTCGACAAGGCGGTCCAGGCCGCCGCCGCCGCCTTCCCGGCCTGGGCCGCCACATCGAGGGAGGAGCGGGGCAAGCTCCTCAAGCGCATCGGCGAGGCGCTGGCCGCCCGGACCGACGAGATCGCCCAGGTCATCTCGCACGAGGTCGGCATGCCGATGACCCTCTCGGGATCGATCCAGGTCGGCCTGCCGGCGGGCGCCTTCGCAGACGCCGCAGCCGCCGCCGAGAACTTCAAGTGGGAAGAGGAGATCGGCAACTCGCTGGTCGTCCACGAGCCCGTGGGCGTCGTCGGCGCCATCACGCCGTGGAACTACCCGCTCTACCAGGTGGTGCTCAAGGTGGCCCCATCGCTGGCCGCCGGCTGCACGGTCGTGCTCAAGCCGAGCGAGGTCGCACCGATCAACGCCTTCATCCTGGCCGAGGTCATCGACGAGGTCGGGCTGCCGCCGGGTGTCTTCAACCTGGTGAGTGGTGTCGGCCCCGTCGTGGGCGAGGCCATCGCCGCCCACCCCAAGGTGGACATGGTGTCCTTCACCGGCTCGACCAGGGCCGGACGGCGGGTCATGGAGCTGGCCGCCGAGAGCATCAAGAAGGTCTCGCTCGAGCTCGGCGGCAAGTCGGCCAACGTGCTCCTCGACGACGCCGACTTCGCCAAGGCCGTCCCGGCCGGCCTCTTCGGCTGTTACATGAACTCGGGCCAGACCTGCTCGGCCCTCACCCGCATGCTGGTCCCGCGGGACAAGCTGGCCGAGGTCGAAGAGCTGGCCGTGGCCGGCACGGCGGGCTTCGCTCCCGGCGACCCCTTCGAGGCGGGCAAGCTCATCGGGCCGTTGGTCTCCTCCGTGCAGCGAGACCGCGTGCGCGGCTACATCAAGAAGGGCGTGGAGGAGGGGGCCAAGCTGATCGTCGGCGGCGCCGAGGCGCCCGAAGGACTGGACAAGGGCTTCTACGTGCAGCCGACCGTCTTCTCCGACGTGACGCCGGACATGACCATCGCCAAGGAGGAGATCTTCGGGCCGGTCCTCGTGATCATGCCGTACGACACCGAGGAGGAGGCCATCGAGATCGCCAACGGCACGCCCTACGGGCTCGCCGGGGCCGTCTGGAGCGGTGACGCCGCCCGGGCCGAGCGGGTGGCCCGCCAGATGCGGACCGGGCAGGTCGACATCAACGGGGGCAACTTCAACCCGTCCGCTCCCTTCGGCGGCTACAAGCAGTCGGGCGTCGGCCGCGAGCGCGGCATCTACGGGCTCGAGGAGTTCGTCGAGACCAAGGCGATGCAGCGCTAATCCCGTCTGGCTGACTGTCCGGCCCCATGGACCGGACACCAAGACTGGAGACCGAAGTCCCGGGCCGCCCTGACGGCGGTCCGGGACTTCTTCTCTCCGCCGGCTCCGCGACCGTCACGGGACGGCGGGCGGTGCACCATGCGGAGTAAGCACTTCGATGCCCGATGACGCCGGCGACGCCGTCGTGCCCAGACCGAAGATCAACGCGTCGCCGACCACGGCGACGCCGGACCAGCTGAACTGCGGCAACATCACCCGAACCAACAGGTCGCCGGATTTCGCATCCCGCACGTCGATCGCCTTGGCCGCCAGTGCCGGTGCATTGAACGTCATGCCGGCCGCCACCGTCGTGGGGGAGAACGACGCGGCGCCGTCGCGCTGCCACAGAAGGGAGCCCGTGGCCGCGTTCAGGGCATGGACGGAAGGATCCTGCGTCTGGGTGTCACGTCGATCCGCCGGATCACAAAGGTGATTGCCGCCGTTCTGGGTCGGGTTGTAATCGCCGATGCCGGTGGCGCCGTAGATGCGCGTGCCCGCGATGGCCGTCGTGGCGACGAAGCCACCGGAGCTGCCGCCGAACACCACGTTGGTCGACCAGACGCGGCGACCGGTGGCCGGGCTCAAGGAGTAGTACGTCCCGTCCTTGCTGCCCTCTCCCAAAAAGACGGTGCGGCCGTGCGAGAGGGTGGCGTTCGCGCTGGCACCGAAGTCGTCGTCGCAGGCCGGCGCATGGCCGAGGGGATGGAACCGCCAGGCCAGTGATCCGTTCGCCATGCGCAGGGCCAAGACCGAGTCGGCGTAGCGCGCCTCCCCCTCGAAGTCGCAATCCGCCGTCCCAAAGACGACGAGGCCCAGATCGGGCAGGACGGTTCCCGACGACCACACGCTGCCGCAGGTGTCGTCGAGGACGTGCCCGGAGGGGCTGGCGTCGGTCTGGAACTCCCATATCGGATCTCCGGTTCGGAGGCTCGCGGCCACGATGTAGCCCGCGGAGTGACTCTCCCCGTCCTCGTCCACACCGAAAAAGACCTTGCCACCCGACACGACGGGCGACGAGAAGATCCGAGTGCCGTCGGTGTTCGGCTCCGGCGGGCCGGGCCGCCCTGGGTAGGCGTGATCCCAGTAGAGCTCACCCGTCGCGGCATCGAGCGCGTAGAGGGTGTAGCCCCCACCGAAGATCACCAACGCCGGACGGCCGTTCCCGGCCGGCTGGTACCAGGCGGACGAGGTGACGAGACCGCCGTCGGAGGAGAAGTCACGGGGCTGTTCGCCTGGGTACGGCGTGATCCCGTCCTGGGAGTGGAGCCGGACCTTCCAGCGCAACGCGCCGGACTCCAGGTTCACGGCGTAGAAGTAGTCGTCCCACGATCCGACGTAGACGGTGCCGTCCACCACGGTCGGCGTCGCGGAGACGTCGTCGCCGGTCGGGAAGAACCACGCCCGCCGCAGGGAGGTCACGCTCGACTTGGTGAGCGTCGTCCGCGCCGCGAAGGTGTGCTGGGCATCGTGGCCGTACGACGGCCAGTCCCAGGAACGGACGGCGGCGCTGGCACCACGACCCGTCTGCACCCCTGACGCAGATGCCGACGCGCCACTGCACCCGATCGAAAAGAGAATCAGCAGAACGCTGACCAGGGCCACCATGCGAGGCGGCCCCGCCGGGCCGAGGCCGTGCCCGAGGTGCTCGCGCCGCGCGCCAGCGCGGAGGGTCCGATTGCCCAAGGCGCTGCCGCTCAGCCGAATCCGGCCGTGGCGGGCCGGTCGGACTTCGGGCCCACCGCTGGCGCCGGGTTCTCCGACGGCCCGTGCAGGGGCGCCCTGATCTTGCCCGTCGGGTAGGGGCAACGCATGGCCGAAGGCACGCAGATCGTGACACTGGTCGGGAAGTCGAACCCGCCCGCCACCTCGACCGGATTCGACGGCTGCCCGTTGTGGAACGTGACGCGCATGACGCGCCCGCCGTAGTTGGCCGGCCCGCAGTTCTGGAGGACTCCGGTGCAGGCGATGTGGATGTCGACGAAGTAGAGCGTTCCGTCCGGAGCGAAAGCCATGCCGAAGGGGTTGTACTGGCCCGGTGTCTTCCCCAGCTCGGCCACGGTCGTGCCCGGCACCGAACCACGTCCCGGCTCGGGCTGCCCGTCGGCGCTCACCCAGACGATGGAGGGGTTCCCGATGTAGCTGCTCACGGCGTAACAACCGCAGGTCGGATCCTCCGCGATGCCGGCCGGGAAGGAGAGTCCACCGACGAACGTCGAGACCTGCATCTTGGTCCGCGGGTAGACCCCGCCGGGACACTGGGCCGCGCTGGTCGGAAACGAGGCATGGGCGAACCTGAGGACACTGCCCGTGCCCACGTTGGGTACCAGCAGGTCGTCGTTCGATGCCGTCGCCATGGTCCCGGGCTGGGCCAGTCCGCCGGTGCCGTCGGTGTGATGGGGTCCCACTCCCCCGGTCGTCGGGCCGTAGAGGATGCAGGACGTGTCGTAGTGCGGGGCGAACCACTCCACCAGCCGGCCACTGCTCGGCGGCGGATAGGCCCCCTGGGCGGTGGCGATGTCGTTGGCGAACACGTTGTGCCGGCTGTCCGTGGCACAGCCGGTGTACGTCTGGTTGTTGTTGAAGACGCCGTTGGCGCTGGGCGGTGAATCGCTGCCCACCGATTGGCCCTTCATCTTGTAGGGCCCCGGCACGTAGAGGTCCTCACCGCTGAACGCTCCGTCGGGCTCGTCGAGCTCCTCACCGTCGGCCGGCTGCTTGTAGGGCTTCCGTCCACCGACATCGTGCTGGCTCGGCAACGTGGGGTCGTAGCCTCCGACGAAGCGGCCACCGGGCAGGATGCAGACCTGACCGTTCAGGTCCCACGCGGGCAGCAACTGGCCCTGGCGCCCCGACGGCATGGAGAGGAAGTCGACCTCCTCGTTCTGGTCCCAGTACACGAGGTAGCCCGGTGTGCCGATGATCCCGGCTTTGGGTGTGGGGACCGTGCTCTCCACCGTGTGGGCCGACGTGGCGGCGGCACTTCCCGCTCCTCCGACGAGGAGCGGGATCACGAGCGCAGCGAGGAGCGCGCTTGGCCAAACCACCCCCCCGCCCCTTCCGATACGACGCATCGACGTGCCCCCCGGTCCCGATGGCTGATGCGGGCGACATCATAAGGTCATGCCCCGCCGTGCGCCGGGGCGGGCGGGCGCGTGCGTGAGGGCGGGGCCCCGGCGAGTCAGCCCAGCGGGTCCCTCCACCCCGGCGAACCCGTCCGCGCCCCCGACGAGACGCGCAGCCCGATGAAGTTCTTCTGGGCCTCGACGGTGCCGGCGCCGAAGCACAGGCCCCGGATGTCGCGGTAGGCCCGCTCCAGCGGGTACTCACGCGAGTACCCGTAACCGCCGTGGATCTGCATGGCCTCGTCGCACACGAACTTCGCCGCCAGGTTGGCGGCCGTCTTGGCCAGCGCCGTCTCGAGCGGTGGAGGCGTGCCCCCGTCACCCGCCAGGTGGACGGCTCGGGCGAGCAACATGCGCGCGCCTTCGAGCTGGACCGCCATGTCGGCCAGCTTCCACTGCAGCCCCTGCAGGTCGGCCAGCGGACGCCCGCCGATGACCCGCTCGTTCATGTAGCGCACCGCGTGCTCGAGCGCACCCTGGGCCGCCCCCACGCACATGGCCGCGTTGCCGCAGCGCTCGTGGTTCAGGTGCGAGAGCAGGACCTTGAAGGCCTCGGTGTTCGACGGCTCCCCCGCGATGAGCACGTCGTCCTCGGTGATCGACACGCCGTCGAAGGCCAGCTCGGCCTCCGTGGCGGCGTGGATGCCCATGCCCTTGTGCCGGCCCGTCACCGAGATCCCCTCGCGGTCGGTGGGCACGATGACCGCGCCGATGCCCTTGGCGCCGTCGCCCCCCGGCCAGCGGCACCACACCAGCACCCCCTGGGCCACGTCGCCCAGCGTCGAGTAGTTCTTGTAGGCGTTCAGCCGCCAGCGCCCCGGACCGTCCTCGACCAGCGCGGCCCGCATGTTCTGGACGGCCGAACCGGCGTCCGGCTCGGTGATGCCGATGGAGATCAGGGCGTCGCCGTTGGCCACGTCGGGCAGCCAGCGCTCCTTCATGGCCTCGGGACCCAGGTGTTCGATCCCCCGGGGCGGCCCGTTGAAGGTCAGCTGGCAGCAGATGGCGGAGGACACGTCGGCCCGGGCGATCTCCTCGAGCACGATCGCCGCCTCGACGTCGCCGAGCCCCATCCCGCCCCACTGCTCTCCGATCGTGATGCGCAACAGGTCGGCTGCGGCCAGGGCCTTGCGCACCTCGGGCATGACCCGGCCCGCCTCGTCGCCCTCGTGGGCCCGCGGGGCCACCTCGCGGGTGGCCACGTCACGGGCCAGCTGGCGCAGCGCCGACTGGTCGTCGCTCTCCGCCAGCAGATCGGGTCCGCTCGCCCCGGCCATCAGTCGAGCTCGGTGCCGACGATGCCGACGAAGCTCACGCCCTCACCGGGAGCGCCCCCGAGATTGTGCGTGAGCCCCAGCGTCCGTCCCGGCCCCACGGTCGAGATCTGGCGCTCGGGGGGCGCCACCCCCCGCAGCTGCAGCCAGCATTCGAAGAGCATGCGCAGGCCCGAGGCACCGATCGGATGCCCGAACGACTTGAGTCCACCGTCGGGGTTGACCGGGAGCTCGCCGTCGCGGTCGAACGTCCCCGCCAGGACCTCCTTCCAGGCCGTGCCCCGCTCGGCGAATCCGAGGTCCTCCATCAGGACGAGTTCCGTCGGCGTGAAGCAGTCGTGCACCTCGGCCATGGCGAGCTGCGCCCGCGGGTCGGTGATGCCGGCCTGGGCGTAGGCGTCGGTGGCCGAGCGGACCACCTCCTCGAAGGTCGTGTAGTCGTAGGCCGGGTCGATCGGACCCGCCGCCGGCCCGGCGACGAAGGCCAGTGCCTTCACGTAGAGCGGGTTGTCGCAGTACTTGTGGGCGTCCTCGACCCGGCAGATGATGGCGGCGGCGGCACCGTCGCTGACGCCGCTGCAGTCGAAGACCCCGAGGTCGCCGGCCACCTTGGGTGCCTTGGTGATGGTCTCCATGGAGACCTCCTTTTGGAACTGCGCCCGCGGGTTGCGGGCCCCGTTCTGATGGTTCTTGAAGGCGATCCGGCTCATGACCTCCTTCATCTGGTCCGTGTCCACGCCGTACTTGTTGGCGTAGGACGGGGCCAGGAAGGAGAAGGCGGCCGGCGACGACAGGCCGGGATCGGTGCCGTCGCCGACCGGCCGGATGCCGGTCAGCCCCGAGTAGCCGGTGTCCTTGAGCTTCTCCACCCCGATGGCCATGGCGACGTCGTAGGCACCCGAGGCCACGGCGTAGCAGGCGTTGCGGAAGGCCTCGGACCCGGTGGCGCAGTAGTTCTCCACCCGGGTGACGGGCTTGTAGTCGATCTTCAAGGGCCGCGACAACGTCGTGCCGCAGACCCCCGACGTCATGGTGCCCAGCCAGAACGCATCGATGTCGGCCAGCTCGAGGCCCGCCACCGACGCCACGGCCTCCGTGGTGGCCTCGGTCAGGAGGTCGTCCACGCCCTTGTCCCACAATTCGCCGAAGCGGGTGCAGCCCATGCCAATGACGGCCACCTGGTCCCGAATGCCCTTGCTCCCCATCGCTACGCTCCTTGCTCCGCGTCGGACGGCGCGCCATCGGCCGGCCGTGCCTTCCAGAAATAGTTGTGCACGCCGCCGGCGGTCCAGACCCGCCGGAACGTCATCGTCACCCGGTCGCCCATCGCCACCTCCGACGCCACGGCGTCGGTGAGCTCGCAGCGGAAGCGCCCGCCGCCGTCGAAGTCGATGATGACGCCGATCACCGGGGGCGACATGGAGTAGGCGAGATGGTCGATCGTGAACGTGGCCACCGTCCCCGTCGTGTCCGCCAGGCGCTCGGGCGTCATCTGGTCGATGGCGTGGCAGGACAGGCAGGCCCGGGTGGGCGGCATGTGGCGAAAGCCGCAGACCAGGCAGCGGCTGGCGGCGAAGGCGTACTTCCACTGCTCCGAGCGGTGCACCGTCGGGGCTCCGGGCCGCTCGGGATCGGGCCGCCGCGGCGGTTCGCGACGCAGCTGGGCGCGCCAGGTCAAGAAGTTGGCGTACGTCAGGTCGTCCCGACCCGCCGCCACCTGTTGCGCCACGGTGGGCACGCCGGCGGCGGAGCGGGCCGCCTGCGCGTCGGCGAGCGCCGGGGTCGTGCGGAGCACGAAGGCATCGGCGCCATCGGCCAGCGAGAGCAATACGATCACCTGGTTGGGCTGGGCCCGCTCGAGCACGTCGCACAGCGCGACGCCGAGGTGGGCCGCCCCGAGGTTGCCGATCGCCCCGGTGAGGTCCGGCGCACGGACCCCGTCGCGCACGCCCAGGCCGGCGGTGACCGACTTGGTCGCCCGCACGTGGAGGCCGGTGACCACGGCGTGGTCGACGTCGCCCTCGGCAAGGCCGGCGTCCTTCAACGCGGCGGCGAAGGCCTCCCGGGCCAACGGGACGTACTGCTCCTCCCCGAAGCGCTCCTCCCAGACGTGCGAGTCGCTCTCGCCCGGCACCCGCCAGCGGTCCAGGAACTCGTCGCTCGATGCCCCGCGGCCGATCAGCTCGGCCACCACGCCGTCGCATCCGCACACCAAGGCTGCCGCGCCGTCACCGCTGTCGCGCTCCTCGGCCGAACCGGCGAGACCGGTGCGCAGATCCGAGAGCACGGCCAGCGTCGTGCGGCCGGCGGCCGACGACGCCAACGAACCGAGCAGGGTGGCCACCGCCGAGCGCGACGAGCCCGCGAAGTCGTAGGCCCCACAATCCCGTCCGAGACCGAGGGCGGCGTGCACCGTCGTCGCACTGGTCTTGTCGAGGTACCCGGGATCGGGGGTGGAGAAGAAGAGGTCCTGCACGGCTGCCGACCCCGGACCGACGGTCAAGGCACGTCGGCCGGCTTCCACGCCGAGCGTCGTCGTGTCCTCGTCGTAGGAGGCCACGGCGCGGGTCCCCTTGCCGCCCCCGCTGCCCAGCACCCCCGCGATGGCCGACCGCTGCAGGCGCCAATACGGCAGGTAGGTGCCCCAGGCTGTGATGCCTCCGCTCATGGACTGGCCGCTCCTTCGAGAATCGTGATCGGACAGAGCGCCCGTCGAGAGACGACGAGCTCCAGGGCGAGCGGGCGATGACCAGGCCCGATGGGCTCCGGTCGCCACCTCGCCGACCTCGAGCGTGAGTCCTCGCGAGCGACCCGGTCTGTCCGACACCGTAGTCGCCCGCGGTGCCCTCCATGCCCAGGCTGAGGCCACCGCCCCGGTCCGGGATCCGTCGTCCCGGCGGCCGACATCGTCGCTCTCCGGCCGGCGAGGGGCCCGTCGAGACCCCGTCCCGCCTCGCCCCTAGCTGGCCATCCCCACGATGGGCGCGTTCAGGGGCTGGCCGCCCATGGAGCCGAGGAACGGCAGGCTCGACGGGTAGGAGAACACGCCGCCGTCGGAGGCGCTGAGGTAGTAGCCCCCGTGCACGGTGGCCATGGCGACGACCGGCTTGTTCAGGGTGATCGATCCTGTCGAGCCGTAGAAGGGGAGGCTGCTCGGATAGGAGAAGATGCCGCCGTCGGAGGCCACGAGGTAGTAGCCGCCCGAGACCGGCGCCGACATCCCGACGACCGGCTTGTTGAGATGCAGGCCGCCGGCCGATCCGTCGAAGGCAGCGTCGCCGAAGGTGAAGATGCCACCGTCGGAGGCCACCTCGTCGTAGCCCTTGCCGTCGGGTGTGAGGGCCATGCCGACGATCGGGGCGTTGAGGGGCTTGCCGCCCATGGAGCCGTAGAACTGGGCGTCGCCGTAGGCGAAGAGGCCGCCGTCGGAGGCCACGAGGTAGTAGCCGCCGCCGTCGGCGGTGAACGCCATGCCCACGACGGGCTTGTCGAGCGTGAGGCTGCCCGCGGAGCCGTCGAACGGGGCCGAGCCGAAGTTGAAGAGGCCGCCGTCGGAGGCCACCTCGGCATACCCGTCGCCCCCGGGCATCACGGCCATCCCGACGATGGGCTTGTTCAACCGCTGACCACCCATGGACCCGAGGAACGGTGCCCCGTAGGAGAAGATGCCGCCGTCGGAGGCCACGAAGCGATAGCCGGAGCGGGCGATGGGAGCGGAAGCGGCATATGACTCCTGGCTGCTCGAGACGGCCTTCCCGACCGCCACGCAGGCCCAATCAGTGAGGCAGGAAACGGCCGCGAACTGCGTCGAGTCGGCGCCCGGATTCGGCGTGGCCGTGATCGACCACGAGGAACCGTTCCAGTTCATCGCCAACGTCGCCGGCGACGGGCCCGACGACGTGGAGGCGTCGCCGACGGCCGTGCACGTGGTGGCGCTGAAGCAGTCCACACCGTCCAACATCTGATTCAGGCTCGGTGAGGTGTCGGGGACGTTCGGCGACTGCACCCACGTCGAACCGTTCCACGACTCGACCAAGCTCTGGTTGCGCCCAGAAGCCGTCAACTGGCCCACGGCCTGACAGAAGGTCGTCCCGACACACGACACCGAGGTGAGCTTGCTGCTCGATGCGCCCTGCGGGGTGGCCAAGCCGTTCATGAGAACCCAGGAAGTCCCGTTCCACATTTCGGCGAACGGTGAGTCCTGGCTGACGCTCCCGACCGCGACGCACCATGTTGCGGTCTTGCAGTCCATTCCGGTGGCGCCGCTTTCCGTGACAAACGGTCCGCTCGGGGTCTGCGCGGGTTCGAGCGACAGCGTGGACCCGTTCCACTGGTCGCCGAACATGGTGACGCCGCCCGCGTAGTCCGTCCCGAAGGTCTCGCACGTCGTGGCCGCGACACACGAGACGGAGTAGAGGACGCCGGAGCCGTTCGGAGAGGGCACGGTCACCTGGCTCCACGTCGAACCGTTCCACGCCTCGGCGATGGGGCCGCTGGCTGCGCCCCCGACCGTGAGGCAGAAATCAGATCCGACGCACGAGACGCCATCGAGCACGTTGCTGGCGCTGAGCGGAAAGCTGACCCCTGGCATCACGGTCCACGAGGTTCCATTCCATTGCTCGATCAGCTGCGCACCGCCGGTGCTCGATTTCTGAGTCCCGACAGCGACGCAGAACGACGAGCTCGTGCAGGAGACAGCCAGCAACCCGTTGTCGCCCGCCCCGGGCGCGGCGCCGAAGTCCGTCCAGTTCGTCGCAGCGACGGTCGGCGGGCTGCTGAGGGCTCCGGCGGCGCCGGAAGGGGATCCCATGAATCCCACGCTGAGCACGAGAACCACGCTGCACGCGGTTATCAGGAACATCCGGAACCTCTGCACGATTGCCTCCCCGGCACGGCTATCCGATCGCTGCGACAACGCTGCGCCGGGACCTTAGGACCCAGCGAGTTCGATGTCGAGGACCACTCCGCCGCACCGACCGGTGGGAGATCAGGCGGTCGCCACCACCACCATCTCCCAGCTGTCGAGCTCCAGTGGCCCTCCCCCACCGGCGCGGAACCGCACGTCGGTGAACCCGGCCGCCTCGAGCCACACCACCCACTCGGGCGGCGTGGGCAGACGGATGAAGTAGGGCGAGTGGCGTACCGCACCGTCGCGGTGCACCGTCCGGTTCACGACCATGCGGCCCGACAGCGGATCGAAGGTCGACACCTCCACCATGGTGTCGTCGCCGCGCTGGACCACCACGGCGTCGGGGGCGGGCGTGAAGTGCCGGACCCCGCCGTCGTGATGCATGGTGTCGATGGCGACCTTGCAACCCGGACGCAGCACGCGGTGGAACTCGGCCAGCACTCGATGACAGTCGTCGTCGCCGTAGTACCCGAACGAGTTCAGCCAGCACACCACCCCGTCGAACGGACCGTCGACGGGGAGCTGACGGACATCGCCTTCGACGTAGGTCACGGCTCCGGACGGCAGCTTCGGATCACGTCGCGCCAGATCGAGGTAGGCCGGCGTCAGATCGACGCCGGTGACCTGCATGCCGGCCGCCGCCAGGCGCCGGGCGATCCGGCCATGACCACAAGGAGCATCGAGAATGTGCGCGCCGACAGGGAGTTCGAGCAGCGCCAGGATCTCCGCCGCGTCCGAGTCGGAGTGTTCGTCGTCGATCGACTCCTCGTAGAAGTACAGGTAGTCGTCGCCGAACGTGCCCTCCATGTCGAACTGCATATGCCATCATCGCCGCCGGATAGGGTCCGACGCATGCCGGGAACAGACAACCCCGACTTCGACGAGGCCACGGCGCTGTCGGACGAGATCGGGCCGGGACAGTTCGAAGCGGACATCAACTCGTTGTGGACGGTGGGCGACAAACCGAACGGCGGCTACCTCCTCGCCATCCTCGGACGGGCCGCCCGCCTCGTCGGGGCTCCGGAAGGCAGCGACTGGGAGCCGGTGTCGTCGTCCATCACCTTCCTTCGCCCCCCTTCGCTCGGCAGGGCCACGGTGCGCACGGTTGTGATGCGATCCGGACGCTCCGCCGCCCACGTACGCTCCGTCCTCGAGCAGGACGGGCAGGACCTGGCGGACGCGGTGTTCGTCGTGGCTGGGCTGCCCCCGTCGCCGGCCGTCCGCTACGACGGGACCCCACCCCTGGTCGCACCCGGTCCGGAGGAATGCGTGCGACTGCCGCCGACTCTTCCCGGAGGGACGCGAGTCGGCATCATGGAGATCCTCGACCTGCGCCTCGACCCGGCCACACTGCCGTTCGCCAATCCGACGCCACCCGCAGAGGCGAAGGCGGAACTGCGGGGCTGGGCTCGCTTCGCCAACGGCCGCCAGCCCGATGCCCTGTCGCTCCTCTTCTCACCCGATGCCGTGCCTCCAGCCACGCTGCTCATCGGCTCGACCGGTTGGGTGCCGACCCTCCAGATGTCCACCTACCTGCGGGCCCGGCCGGCGCCTGGTTGGTTGGGCATCCGCATGACCGCGAACCTCGTCGCCGACGGCATGGTCGACGAAGTCTGCGTCGTCTGGGACGATCGTGGGCACGTCGTCGCCCAGGGCAGCCAGTTGGCGCGCTTGCGCTTCCCCGACGAGGTCGCCTGAGCGAACGCGTCGAGGCCTAGCGTGTCCCTCATGCTCGAGAGCGAAAAGCTGAGTGCGACCGATCTGGGAGCCCTGGCCGCTCTGTGCGAGCGGGCCGTGGCCGATCCGCCGTCCGCCGAAGAGCTGGCCGGGGCGCTGTGCACCGAGGATCAACCGGCAGTCGTCTTCGGGGAGCCGGACCGCGGAGTTGTCGCCGTCGTCGAATGCGAGGACGGACCGCACATACGGCTTCTCGCCGTCGATCCTTCCGCTCGGGGCCAAGGCCTCGGCCACGAGCTCCTCTCGGCGGCCGAGGGTTGGGCCAAGGACGCTGGCCATTCCTCGCTCATCACGGGGGCGGATCCGCCGTATTTCCTCTGGCCCGGCGTGCCCAGCGCCGAGACGGCGCTCCTGTGCCTGCTCGAGCGACGCCACTACGGCCGCACGGAGACGAACTTCAACATGGATGTCGAACTGCACCACATCCCCGACGACCCGGGCGGACATTTCGTGGCGACGCAAGACCAGCGGGCCGAGGTGGACGAATGGATGGCGGCCGGCTGGTCGAACTGGCGGGTCGAAGTCCTCCGTGCACTCGACAAGGGCAATCTCGTCCTGGCCCGCACAGAAGGCGGCGGCGCGATCACCGCCTTCTGTGCGTTCGAGGTCAACCGACGCGGGGTGCTCGGCCCCGTTGCCGTCCGTCCCGACCTGATGGGACAAGGTCACGGGAAAGGGGTGCTCCTCGGCGCCCTCCACGAGTTGCGACGACGCGGGGCCGACTCCGTCTCGGTCGTCTGGGTGGGACCGATCCCGCCCTATGCCGCGGTGGGCGGGAAGGTGAGCGACATGTTCTTCGTCTACCGCAAGGCGCTGGCGTGAACCTGCTCCCCGTCCCCCGTCGACTGGACCTGACGGACGAGGTCGTGCCCTACCGGATCCCGGCGGAGCGGATCGACCCCTCACTTCCTGCCCAGGGCTACGTGCTCCGCATGGAGTCCGACAGCGTCACCCTCTCCGCGGCAGACGAGGCGGGCCTCTTCTACGGCCAGGCCACCTTGGACCAACTGCACCGGATTTGTGGGGGAGCCCTGCCGGCCGGGACCGTCGAGGACCACCCCGACCTCCCCGTGCGGGCGGTGATGATCGACATCTCCCGCGACAAGGTCCCGGACACCGCGACGCTCGAAGCGCTGATCGACCGCTTGGCCTCGATCAAGGTGAACCAGGTGCAGCTGTACTCGGAGCACACCTTCGCCTACCGGGCACACGGCATCGTGCACGGACAGGCCAGCCCGCTGGGCGCCGACGAGATCCGCGCCCTCGACATCTTCTGTCGGGCCCGTCATGTCGAGCTCGTCCCCAACCAGAATTGCCTCGGCCACATGAACCGTTGGCTGGCCCACGAGCCCTACCGTGACTTGGCCATCGCGCCCGACGGGTTCACCGACCCCTATGGCATCACCCGCCCGCCGATGACGCTCGAGCCGACGAACCCCGGGTCGCTGACTCTGATCCGTGCGTTGTTGGACGAGTTGCTGCCCTTGTTCAGCAGCCACCGGGTGCATGTCGGACTCGACGAGGCCTGGGAACTTCCCCATTCCCGCATCGACGAATATCTCTCGTGGGCAACCACCCTGCGTGCTCTGCCCGAACTCGAAGGACGCGAGATGTTGATGTGGGGTGACATGGTGTCCGGCCAGGCCGACCTGATTGCCCGGCTTCCTCGGGATGTCACTGTGTGCGAATGGGGCTACGACGACTGGTATCCGTTCGACGAGCGGTGCGCGATGCTCGCTGCGCACGGTGTCCCCTTCTGGGTGGCGCCGGGAACCTCGAGCTGGCTCAGCCTCGTGGGTCGGGTCACCAATGCACGGAACACCTGTCGCCGGGCCGCCGAGGCGGCGCGCGCCCATGGCGCAACCGGATACCTCAACACGGACTGGGGTGACAACGGCCACTTGCAGCAGCCGATCATCAGCGAGCCCGGACTGGCCTACGGTGCGGCCGTCTCGTGGTGCCTCGACACCAACGCCGACATCGACCTGGGCGCAGCGCTCAGTGCGCATGTCTTCGACGATCCCAGCGGGAGCCTCGCCGAAACGGTGCTCGGTCTCGGCGATTTGCATCTGCTCGTGACGCCGCAGTTCCCCAACATGTCGGCGCTCGTCATGAACCTGTACTACCCCCAGCTCCCCGTCGGGCGATCGCTCACCGACGGGCTGACCCGCGAGGAGGTGGCGGCCGTCCAGGATCGCCTGTCCGAGCTCACCCGTACCTTGGCCCGGGCCCGATCAGGCCGGTCCGATGCCGGGCGCCTCACGGGCGAGGCCGCCTTCTCCATCGACTTGGTGTCGCTCTTGATGCGTGACGCCGAGGCCCGCCTGGCGGCCGACGGCCACATCGGGACGGTGCCCGCGGCGGAACGCCGGCGTCTGGCCGCCGATCTCGACGCGGTCATCGAGCGCTACCGGGAGCTGTGGCTGGGCCGCAATCGCCCCGGAGGGCTCGACGACAGCGTGCGTTGGCTGGACAACGTCCGAACCGGCTACGTGACCGGGCGGCCAGATCCGACGTGGGGAGGGCTGTCAGCTCCCGCGACCGGTTGAGTCCCGCCGGACCGGAGCAGGCCGGCCGAGAACAGAAATTGGCGCAGCTCACGCCGCCTTTCCGTTCTCTTCCTCCTCGTCGTCGTCCTCATCGGCCTCGTAGCAATCCCACGAGCAATAGCCCGCGATACGCGGTGAGGCGGGGTGATACCGGCAGCGCCGGCACAGATACGTCGTCATCGCGTGTCCCACTTTCCATCAAGTAATCGATTGTCCTGCTGGTCATGCTCTGGTTTGTGCCACCAGAGTCATCTCCCGGTCCTTCTGTTGCCTGAGGCCCAACCCCTCAGGAGCTGAGGAAACCCCCACGAGGTTTCCGAGGTCCGGACGATGGGCGCCTGGACACAAAAAAGAGCCGCCCCCTAGGGAGCGGCTCCTCAACGTCGGGACTCTCGGAGAGTCCTGTCTACGACGTCGAGGCCACCCCCTGCGCACACGGCTTGGGTACCCCACAGATCTGTACTTCGGACATGGCGACGCGAGATTGCCGCAGGGAATCCCTGCTTCCGGTGCTCCGGCCGAGCCGGTCACTGATGGCGTGCTCCATCGTCATGATGGTTCAGTATACGAGACGGCTGTACGCCGCCAGGACCGGGAACGGCCTCCAGGTACGAAATTCATCCTCGCGTCACACTTGGCCGTCGCCGTTGCGTCCTGCGGGGTTCGCCCCTTGCCGGCATCGCACAGCAACGTCCGCTCGAGAAGCTCGAGCCCGCAGGCTCGAGCTCTGCTCATGTGGGAACGTCGGCCAGCCGTGCTTTGAGCTCCGGCTTGACGACCTTGCCGGTGGGATTGCGGGGCAGGGCGTCGATGAAGACGTACTGGCGGGGCACTTTGTAATCCGCCAGGTGTTCGAGCCCGAAAGCGCGTAACTGCTCCCCGTCCGCCTGCGCGCCCTCGTGCAGGACGACGAAGGCCACGACGTCTTCGCCCAGGACCGGGTGCGGTGCGCCGACCACCGCGACCTCCTTGACGGCGTCGTGCTGTACCAGCACATGCTCCACATCCGTGGCGTGCACGTTGTTCCCGCCGCGGATGATGACGTCCTTCGAACGGCCGACGATGTAGAGGTAGCCGTCGGCGTCCAGCTTGCCGAGATCGCCCGTGATGACCCACCCGTCCCGCCACGTGGCCGAGCTGGCGTCGGGATCGTTGTAATACTCGCGTTGACGTCCCGGCATTTGCAGTCGCACCTCGCCCACGGCGTCGGCCGGCAGCGGCACTTCGTTCTCGTCGACGATGCGCACCACCGCCGGCGGCGCAATCTTCCCGACCGACCCCGGACGTTTTACTGCCTCGCCCTGGGGCATGATGCAGTAGGCCGAACCCGCCTCGGTCATGCCGTAGTTGTTCGACACGACCGCTTCGGGCAACTTCTCCTGGAGGCGTTCGAGAACGAATGGGGCGAGCGGTGCGCTGCCGATCGAGCACATGGCGACCGACGAGAGATCGGCGTCCGCGAAGTGTGGGTGGTCGATCAGCAGGTGGGCCATTGCCGGAACGAGAAACACGGCCACGGGGCGCTGGGTCTCCACCACCTCGAACCAGCGCCCGGCATCAAAGCGAGGTTGGTAGATGACCTGGAGCCCCATCTTCATCGGCGTGTAGACGAGAGCGATGCCGGCGAAGGTGAACAACGGGCTGGCATGCACCCAGCCTGCGCCGGTCCACGTGGGTTCGACCGCCGGGATCATGGACCCGTTGGAATGACGCACGGCCACACCCTTGGGACGGCCGGTGGTTCCCGAGGTGTAGAGGATGTCGGCCAGATCGTCGTCCTGGCGTGGGGCCTGGAAGGGCGAACGATCTCCCGCCACGGCGTCGCTCCACCCCTGCACGCTCGTGGGTCCGGTGGTGCTCGTTCCGCTCTCCGTCCCGGCATCGATCAACGTGATGAGCTGGCCACCCGCGCTGTCGAGGTCGGCTTGGACGAGGTCGCCGTCGGTGACCACAGCGGTGGCCCCGGAATGGGACAGTACGTGGCCCACCTCGGCGGGGGCCAAGCGAGGGTTCATGGGCACGGCCACACCGCCGGCGCGATGGGTCGCCGAGTAGGAGACGAGCCATCGCAGGGCCAGTTCGGGATGGAGGTGCAGACCGACCCGGCCACCGGGCTCGAGGCCTGCCTCGAGCAGGCGCCGAGCCATGGCGTTGGCTGCACCGTCCCACTCGGCGAACGTCAGGGCACCGACGTCGACCACCTCAAAGGCCACTTTGTCGGGGAATTCCTGGGCCATGCGACCCAGGTGCTCGTCCATCAACATGGTTGCCTCACTGTCTGATCATCTCGATCCATGCGATTCGATGCCCCCCCTGAGGCCCATCCACTCAATGAAAGTTGACACCTGTGTCAGGTTCGTTGCAGCATGACCGACGCGCCGCGCGAGGGTCAATCCCGGTGCTGGGCAGCGTATTCGCCTTGGAGGGCTGGGGCCTCGGGGCACGATCCGAGGAAAGAGCCATGACGACGGTGCGATTCGACCTGCCCACGCCGGAGGGCGACACGGTCGAGTTCTGGGAGGCGGCCAAGGACGAGCGTCTCCTGATCAAGCACTGTGCCGATTGTGACGCCTTCTCGTACTACCCGCGTCCGTTCTGCCCGAAATGCTGGAGTGTGCGCGTCGAGTGGTACGAGGCGAGCGGGTACGGGACCCTGTATACGTGGTCGGTCATCTATGCCAACGACATGCCCCCGTTCCGGGACCAGGTGCCCTATGTCGCCGCCATCGTCGACCTGGCGGAGGGACCGCGCATGATGACCAACGTGGTCGACTGCCCCTTCGAGGACCTGCGGGTCGGCATGCCGCTCAGGGTCACGTATCGAGCCATTTCCGATGAATTCACAATTCCCGTCTTCGTACGGGCCGAGGAGGAAACATCATGACCAATGCGACTGACGCCGTCGTTGTCGCCGCCATCCGCACCCCGATCGGCCGTTCGGGGCGCTCCCTGGCCGGACTCAGCCTCCATGACATTGCGATGCAGACGGTGGCCGGCGTCATCGCCGCCGCGGACCTCGACCCGAACGACATCGACGACCTGATTCTCGGAGAGTGCCTGCAGGGAGGCGGTTGCACCGCCCGCTATGTGGCCAACGCGCTCGGGCTTCCCGCGGACACGCCCGGCGGTGCCACACAGCGCCAATGCGCCACCGGAATGATGGCGGTGCAGGAGGCGGCGGCGCACATACGTGCGGGTATGGCAGACGTCATCGTGGCCGGCGGGGTCGACACCATGACCCGCACCCCCTTGATGTTCGAGAAGTCGCCCTTCCCCTTCGGGGGCGTGGAGCGCTACATGCCGCCGAGCCACCCCGACTCGCCCGAGGCGCCCAACATGAACATGCTGATCACGGTGGGCGAGAACACGGCCCGGGAATGCGGTATCACCCGGGAGGAGTCCGACGACTGGTCGTACCACTCCAACATCCGAGCGGTTGCCGCCACCGACGACGGCCGCTTCGCCGAGGAGATCGTCCCGGTGATCGTGCCTGCCGGCCGGGGCGAGACGACGACGGTCAGCGTGGACGAGCACCCGAGGCGCGACACCACACCGGAAAAGCTGGCTGCGCTCCGGTCGCTGACCGGGCCCGACGGCCAGGTCACGGCCGGCAACTCCTCAGGCGTCGCCGACGGCGGCGCCGGCCTCGTCCTGACCTCGCGTGCCTACGCAGACGCGCACGGTCTGACGCCGCTGGCGACCGTGCGGTCTTGGAATTCGGCGGGCATCGAACCAGCCCGCACGGGGCTGGCACCCACCGTGTGCGTCCCCCGAGCACTCAACCGTGCCGGTCTGAGCGAAAGCGACGTCGACCTCGTCGAGATCAACGAGGCCTTCGCCACCATGGCTGTCGCCTGCTCGCGCAAGCTCGGTTTCCCCCATGACATCGTCAACGTCAACGGGGGGGCCGTGGGTATCGGTCACCCGGTCGGGGCTTCAGGTGCACGCATCCTGGTCACACTGATCCACGAGCTGCGCCGGCGGGGCGGTGGGATCGGCGTCGGCACACTCTGCGCGGGCGGCGGCATGGGTTCGGCCACCGTCCTCGAGGTGTATCCGGCGGCCTAAAGCGCCCTGGCGGGATCCGGGAGCTCCGTCCCGGCCAGGCCGGTGCGTTCCGCGCACCAGTCCCAGAGCCGGCGCCCGTCCTCCATCGCGTCGGACGGGCTCCGTCGGGTCCAGGGCAGGTGGTACTCGCCGCGGGGCCGTCGATCGTGGAAGAAGCCGTCGACGGCGGGATTCTTCGAGTCCCCGGACCGCGCCGCGCCGGCGGCCAGCCAGGCCACAGTGTCGGCACCCTCCGCCGGGGTACGCAGGAGAGGTGTCAGCCGGGCGAAGCCGGGGAGACCCTCGCGGAGCCCGGGCGTGTCGACCCAGCCTGGATGGCAGGCGTAGCTGGCCACTCCGTCACCGGCCCACCGGCGGGCCCACTCATGGGCGAGGACGACCTGCGCCCGCTTGGCCCGGGCATAGGCCGTGGTCCCCCGGTAATGGTCCGGACCCATCTCGAGCTCGGCCAGGTCGAACCGTTCGGTGTACATGCCGCCCGAGGAGACGATCACGAGGTCGGAACGATCGGCCCGTCGCAGCGCCCCCGAAAGCTGCCAGGTGAGTCGGAACGGCGCCAGGAGCGCCGTGGCCACGGTGCGCTCGGTCCCGTCGGGCGTGGTGGTGTAGACCGGGGAGAGTGCACCGGCCGCATGGACGAGCGCGTCCAGTCGCTCATGGTCGTGGGTGAATCGTTGCGTGAAGCCGAGAACGTCAGCGGCATCGGTGAGGTCGAGCACTACCGGCACAGCACCGTTCGCCCCGGCTCGGCGCGCCTCGTGCGCCGTGTCTTCGGTCCGCTCCGGATCCCGACCGACCACCCAGAGTGAGGCGCCCGCGCCCGCGAGCACCAAAGCGGTGGCTCGGCCGATGCCTGAAGAGGCCCCCGTGACCATGATCCGCCTGCCGTGTTGGTCCGGCAGGGTCGACCAGTCGAACAGTCGCGGCCGCAGCCGGGCACCCAGCGAAGAGAAACTGCCTACGACGGAGGCCTCCAACATGGCGTCGGTGAGTCGCGCCACGACCTCGTTGGCGCTCACGCCAGCTCGGCACTCAGGCCGGCCGTGGCACGATCAGCCATGGCCTTGAAGGGGCGGCGCAAGAAGACATCGGCGAGCGGGGCGACGAGGTGCAACGCCCTCACGGGCTCCAGCACGGCGTCATAGTGCACCCGTGACCCGGAGTCCGTCGGCTCCACCGTGATGGTGTCGCGGGAACGCAAGGGGCCGCGCTCGGCCTGGAGCACGACGCGAACGGGCCGCTCGAGCTCGAGGATCTCGTAGTCGAAGGTCACGGAGCGGCCGCCCATGCGCACGTCCAGCCTGTATCGGGATCCGACGGTCGGTGGACCCGACGTCAGGGCGGTGCCCGTGGCCACGCTGGGGTCCCATCTCCGGGCGTTCGAGAACGTGGCCATGTAGTCGAACGCGTCGGAGGCATTTTTGGTTGAGTCGATCGTCGTCGAGTACCTGACCATGAATTTTGTGCCCCGCGTCGAGTCGATGGGTCCGAGCGACTACTTTAGTACTAAATAGATCGAACCCGGAGTCGCCAGTGCGCATTGCCATTATCGGAAGCGGTATCTCGGGCCTGACGGCCGCGCACGTGCTGGCCCCAGGGCACGACGTGCACCTCTTCGAGGCCGACGCTCGGCCGGGCGGACACGCCCACACCGTCCCCGTCGACCTCCCCGAAGGCACCGTGCAGGCCGACACCGGCTTTCTCGTGTACAACGAGCGCACATACCCCCTCTTCACACGGCTCCTGGCGGAACTCGGCGTGACGACCAAGCCGAGCGAAATGAGCTTCAGCCTCAGCGACGACCGCCACGGCCTCGAATGGCGCGGGACCTCGTTGGCCACCGTCTTCGCCCAGCGGGCGAACGCACTCCGGCCCGCCTTCCTGGCCATGCTGCGAGACGTGGCGCGTTTCAACCGCATGGCCCGGCGCATGCTCAATGAGCCAGACGACGATCCGGGCTCACTGCGCGACCTGCTGAGTCGCCGCCGCTGGTCCCGCGGGTTCATGGACTGGTACCTGGTTCCGCTCGGCTCGGCCATCTGGTCCGCCGACCCGCAGACCTTCACCGAAATCCCGGCGCGTACCTTCGTCGAATTCTTCGCTCGTCATGGGCTGCTGGGCGCCGGGGATCAGCCTGAGTGGCGCACCGTGTGCGGCGGCTCTCAGACGTACGTGCAGTCAATCCTGGAGCCGTTGATCAGACGGGGCCGCCTCCATCTGGCGACACCGGTGACGAAGGTGCGGCGCTCGGCCAGCGAGGTGGAGTTGCTCACGGCGTCGGGGCCGACGGCCTTCGACCATGTGATCATGGCCACGCACAGTGACCAGGCACTCGGTTTGCTAGGCGACGCCACGGCGGACGAGCGTGCCGTGCTGGGCGCCATCCGCTACCAACCGAACCGGACCACACTCCACACCGACGAACGGCTCCTGCCCGCCAACCGTCGGGCCTGGGCGGCCTGGAACTACCGGCGCAGCGTGCATCAGGAAGCTCGACCCACGCTGACCTACTACCTGAACCGCCTTCAAGGCCTCGCCGTGACTCAGCCGGTCCTTGTGACTCTCAACAGCGATCACGAGATCGACCCAGACCGGATTGTGCGCCAGATCGACTACGAACACCCGATCATCGACGGAGCCGCTGTCCGTGCCCAAGCACGCCAACTCTCCGTGGGTGGTCCACGGGTCTCCTTCTGCGGTGCCTACTGGGGCTACGGGTTCCACGAGGACGGGGTACGCAGCGCCCTGGCGGCGTGTGACCGATTGGGCGCCCGCTGGTGACAGGTCGGGGCGAACCGCCCCTTTCCAGTGGTCTCTACGAGGGGACGATCACCCACTGGCGGTCGACACCTGCCCACCGGTTTCACCGGCGCATCGCCCTTCCGCTCCTCTTCCTGGACGAACTGCAGGCCGCGACGGCGCTTCATCCCTTGGTTGACCTGGACCCGGCAGGACCGCCGTCCCGCATCCCCTCCGCCCTCCAGTTGCGCCGGCAGGACTTCCTCCCTGGCCCTGAACCGACCGTGCGCCAGGCCGTCGAGACCACCGTGACGTCGGCAGGATTGCGGCGGCCAGAGGGCCGGATCGCCCTCCTCGGCCACCCACGGACATGGGGCTGGCTCTTCAACCCCCTGACCGTGTACTACTGCTTCGATGAGGAGGAGGCAGTCGACCAGGCGGTCCTCGAGGTGACCAACACGCCGTGGCACGAGCGCTGCCGGTACGTGGTCGGCTCTCCGGGTCGGCACACCTTCGCCAAGCGGATGCCCGTCTCTCCGTTCCTGCCGGCCGCGGGCACCTACACCCTGCGCTACTCCGAGCCTCGTGACACACTTCAGGTCGACCTGACCGCAAGGTCGGATGCGGTCGACGGCGGCACGGAGGTGGTTCGGGCGTCAATGCTCCTGCATCGCCGCCCGCTCGACCGAGCGAGCGTGACGCGCCTCCTGTGGGCCCATGCGACTCAGACCGTGCGGGTGTCGGCGGGCATTTACCGGCAAGCACTGCGGCTCCGGGCCCGCGGTGCCACTGTCTATCCCCATGTGGCCGTCACGCCGGACGGGTCACCACATGCCGTGACAACCTGTGGCCGCAATGGTTGACGCGGCGAGAAGGGTCCTGACACGGTTGGCAGATGTCGGCGATCAACCCGACGTAGGGACCCTGCGCATCGAGGGGGCGGCGATGCCGAGCGGCCGCGAGTTCACATCGGGCTCGGGTCGGCCCGAGGCGACGCTCTGGGTCCACGACCGGCGAACGTTCAGCTCTGTGCTGCGCCGGGGGTCGATCGGACTCGGTCAGAGCTATGCCGACGGATGGTGGGATACCGACGACCTGACCAACGTCGTCCGCGTCGCCCTCCGCCGTACTCGTCCATTTCGTCGCGTTCTGGACTCATGGGGGTCGAGTGTCGGGCGAGTGCCGAACGCCGTCCGGCGGCTGCGACCCCCGACCAAATCGGAGGACCGCGAGAACGTCTCGGCCCACTACGACCTCTCCAACGATTTCTTCGCGCTCATGCTCGACCCCACCATGACGTACTCCTGTGCCTACTTCGCCGACGACGCGGTCGACCTCGAGACGGCCCAGATCGCCAAATTCGAGCGCCTGGCCGACAAGCTCGATCTCGGTCCCGACGATCACGTCGTCGAGATCGGAAGCGGCTGGGGGGCGCTCGCCATCTACCTGGCGGAGTGCCGGGGCTGCCGGGTGACGACGACGACGATCTCAGAGGCGCAGCGGACGGTAGCCCAAGAGCGGGTAGCACGACGAGGCCTGGAGCACCGCGTCACCGTGCTCGGTGCCGACTACCGCGATCTGTCCGGACAGTTCGACGCGCTTGTGTCGTTCGAGATGATCGAAGCGGTGGATTGGCGGCGCCACGACGACTTCTTCGCCACCTGCGCGCGGCTCCTGGCGCCGCACGGACGGATGGGGCTCCAGGCCATCACGATTGCCGACGCCAGCTACGAACGGGCCAAAATGCACGACGACTTCGTGCGTCGGATGATCTTTCCGGGCGGGTGCCTCCCCTCGGTCGCCTCGATGACGCGATCAGTGGCCAGGCGGACCGACCTTCGATTGATCGACCTCGAGGACATCGGCAGGCACTACCCGGAGACGCTGCGACGCTGGCGATCCAACCTGGCGGGCCAGGAGGAGTGTCTCGCACGGCTCGGCTTCGACGAGCACTTCCGGCGCCTCTGGGACTTCTACCTCTGCTACTGCGAGGCCGCCTTCATCGAGCGGCACATCTCCGACGTCCAGCTCGTGCTCGCCCGCTAGGGGTCCGCTTGGACCATGATGGGGCGATGAGCACCATCAGCACGGCTGAGCAGGGCATATCCGCGGGCGACGGCGAGAGCGGCGAAACGACGGCCAGAGGGGGCCGCCGAGCGGGCTGGCTCACCGTCGGGATCCCGTTCTCCGCCGTACACCTGGGGGTCCTGGGCATTCTGTTCGTCGGCTGGAGCTGGATCGCCGTCGGGGTGGCGGTCGGGCTGTTCGCCGTCCGCAACCTGGCGATCACCGTCTTCTATCACCGCGGGCTGACCCATCGTGGCTTCTCCGTCGGCCGCGGCACGCAGGCGGCTGGGGCAATCGTGGCGGCCTCCGCAGCGCAGCGTGGCCCGTTGTGGTGGGTGGCCCATCACCGGACTCATCATCGGCACACCGACCGGGAGGGCGACCCGCACTCGCCCACAGTCGACGGCTTGGCCTGGAGCCACGTCCTGTGGATGTTCTCCAAGCGTCACGCGGGTACGGATCAGTCGCTCGTGACCGATCTGGCGCAATACCGTGAGCTTCGCCTGCTCGACCGCTACCACCATGTCGCCCCCGCGTTATTGGCCGCGTCCACGTTGGCGGTGGGCACCGTGTTGGGTCACCTGGCACCGAGCACCGGCGTCAATGGACCCCAGTTGCTGGTGTGGGGGTTCTGCGTCTCGACCGTAGCGCTGTGGCACACGACATTCGCCGTGAACTCCCTGGGTCATCGGATCGGGCATCGGCGCTTTTCGACCCGGGACGACTCCCACAATCTCTGGTGGCTCGCTCTGATCACGATGGGCGAGGGCTGGCACAACAACCATCACCGGTTCCCGGCCAGCGCCCGTCACGGCCTCGCCCGTTGGGAGCTCGATCCGAGCTGGTGGGCAATCCGCACCATGGCGGCGCTCCGAATCGTTCGCGACATCCGCCAGGCGCCTTCGCAACGCCTGATGCCGCCCGTCCGCACCTGATCAGCCGGGCCTCGGTCGGTCGATCTGGTCGACCACGGCCGCCAGTTCGGTGGCGTCGAGCCCGGACCAGCGGGCTCCCAGCTTGGCGGCATGCTCGGCGTTCTCGATCCCTCGGCCGCCGGCGAGGACCGGGAGTTCCGGCGCCACGACCGCGACCGCCCGCACCACATCGCGGACCGCCCGATCGCGGGCGTGCACGGTTACCGCGATTCCGACCGCCAGCGGGTTGGTCTCCTTGCCCACCGCAGCAGCAAAGGCGTCCGCCGGCACATCGGCACCGAGGTCGACGACGCCATACCCTCGGCCGCGCAGCACGTTGGCCGCGATGGCCGTCGGCAGACCATGCAGCTCCCCCGGCGCCGCCCCGAGAATGACGGTACGCCGGCGCGGCCCGCGTCGGGAAAAGCGAGCGCCGAGGCGGGCAACGAGCCGCGTGGCCACGACGCTGGCTCGATGCTCGTCGTCAACGGTATAAACGCCTTCCTCCCAGCGCCGGCCGATCGACTGCATCGCCGCACCGAGGACGTCGAGGAGGAACTCGTCCGGCCCGGTTCCCGAGGCGAGCGCCGCCTCGGCGACGCTCCAGGCACCGTTCTCGTCGCCACGGACCAGCCGGTCCTCGAGCCGACGCCGACTGGCCGCCTGCGACGACGTACGACCATTGGGCGGCCGGCCCGGTCGGCCCGCCGAGCGGGCCACCAGCGAGAGGTCGGCCGGGTCCACCCACCAGTGCCCCTGCACCTGCTCGGCCGGGAGGCGGCCGGTCCGCACGTAGCGGTACGCGGTCATGTAATGGACCCCGAGGCGCTCGGCGGCGTCCTGGAGTGAAATACGGGTGGGATCGGGCATCAACCGTCCCGCGCGATCGTGGATGGAGACATTTACCGCTAAACATAGTCAGCGGTCCTGAGTCAGGGCTGTTCGTAATACCGGATTTCGACCAGATGGCGGCTGGGATCGAAGAGATAAAGGGTCGGGCCGTCACCGCGGGCGCCGATCTCACTGCCCGGACCCCGCATGTTGCCCACCTCGTGATACGAGT
This sequence comes from uncultured Acidimicrobiaceae bacterium, assembly GCA_963754445.1. Classification (GTDB taxonomy): domain Bacteria; phylum Actinomycetota; class Acidimicrobiia; order Acidimicrobiales; family RAAP-2; genus Bog-473. The sequence goes on from CAVWFT010000001.1 coordinate 1,976,283, forward strand.
CACCGTAGGGAACCCCGGACAGCTTGATACGCTCGAAGGTGGCGGCGAACTCCTCCTGCCCGAGGGCAAACGCAAGATGCGCACCGCCGTCGGTCCCCCACGGTGCCAACTGGATGGTGGTGTCGGGACCCACCCGCAGGACGCGGAACGGTCCGTCGATCCCCCCGTCGCCGAACCCCATCACCGCGGTGTAGAAGCGAAGGCTGGCCTCGACGTCGTTGACGTTGAGGATCAGGTGATCGAGTGTGGCCATGACCGAGCTACTCCTCGTCCGCAGCGGGCCCGTCGGTCATGTGGTCCTTGATGGCGTTGACGACTGTCGGGTCGAGCAGGGTCGTGACGTCGCCCAGGGGCCGGTCGTCGGCGACGTCGCGCAAGAGGCGGCGCATGATCTTTCCCGAGCGCGTCTTGGGGAGTTCGGGAGTCAGCAGGATCTGCCGAGGCTTGGCGATGGGTCCGATCACCTGGGCCACGTGGTCACGCAACTCCTTGACCAGTTCCTCCCCTCCATCATTTTGCGTGCTTCCGGCGCCCTTCACCGTGACGAAGGCGACGATGGCCTGTCCGGTCGTGGCGTCACTGGCTCCCACCACGGCCGCCTCGGCCACAGCGGGGTGACCGACCAGGGCGTGTTCGACCTCTGTGGTCGAGATGCGGTGACCGGACACGTTCATGACGTCGTCGACCCGGCCGAGCAACCATAGGTCGCCGTCCTGGTCGCGCTTGGCCTCGTCGCCTGCGAAGTAACGGCCTGGGAAGCGAGACCAGTAGGTCTCTCGATAGCGCTCTTCGTCGCCGTAGATGCCTCGGAGCATCCCGGGCCAGGGTTCGGTGATGACGAGGAATCCGCCCTGATCGTTACCCACCGACTTACCCGTCTTGTCGACGACATCCGCCTCGATACCGGGAAAGGGCGTCATGGCGGCGCCGGGCTTCGTCGCCGTGACACCCGGCAGCGGGCTGATGAGGATTCCTCCGGTCTCGGTCTGCCACCAGGTATCGACGATGGGACAGCGACCCCCGCCGATGTGCGTGCGGTACCAGATCCAGGCCTCCGGGTTGATCGGCTCACCGACTGAGCCGAGAAGGCGAAGACTCGAGAGGTCGTGCGCTTCTGGCAGATCCTCGCCCCATTTCATGAAGGTCCTGATCGTCGTCGGCGCCGTGTAAAGGATGCTGACCCGGTAGCGCTCGACGATTTCCCACCATCGGTCGCGGGTCGGAGTGTCCGGCGTGCCCTCGTACATGACCTGCGTCACACCGTTGGCGAGCGGACCGTAGACGATGTAGCTGTGGCCGGTGACCCAACCGATGTCAGCCGCCGTCCAGCACACATCGGTCTCGGGCTTCACGTCGAAGATCAGGCGGTGTGTGGCGGCCGTGTGGGTGAGATAGCCGCCGCTCGTGTGAAGAATGCCCTTGGGCTTCGCCGTGGTCCCGCTGGTGTACATGATGTAGAGCGGTTGCTCGGCATCGAAGGCCTCGGCCGCGTGTGCGATCGGCTGGCGGTCGACGACGTCGTGCCACCAGACGTCACGTGCCTCGTCCCAGGCGACGTCCTGGCCCGTGCGCCGGACGACGAGGACCTTCTCGACCGCCGGGCACTCGGCAACCGCCTCGTCGACGGCCGGCTTGAGCGCACTCGGCGCGCCGCGCCGGTAGCCACCGTCCGCCGTGACGACGAAGTGGGCGTCACAGTCGAGGATCCGGCTCCGCAGCGCGTCCGCACTGAAGCCCCCGAAGATGACGGTGTGTGCTGCTCCCAGTCGGGCACAGGCCAACATCGATACCACGGCCTCGGGAATCATGGGCATGTAGATCGCGACCTTGTCGCCGGACCTGACGCCCAGCTCGGTGAGTGCGTGCGCAGCTTGGCTGACCATGCGCAGGAGGTCGGCGTAGGTGATGGTGCGCGTGTCCCCGGGCTCACCTTCCCAGTGGAAGGCGACCCGTTCGCCCAGACCCGCCTCCACGTGGCGGTCGACGCAGTTCACGGCCACGTTCAACCTGCCGCCGACGAACCACTTGGCGAAGGGCAGTTCCCAGTCGAGGACGCTGGACCAGGGCTCCGCCCACGTCAGATGACGGGCCTGGGCCTCCCAGAACCCCAGCCTGTCTGCCGCCGCCTCGGCGTAGATCCCGGGTTGGGCGTTGGCGTCCTTGGCCAGCTCCTCGGGTGGCGCGAACGTACGCGTCTCGTGCAGCAGGGCCAACAGCTCCTGGTCGTCGATGTTGCTCATCCGTCCTCCTCGTCGTGGCCGCGTCCCGCCAACTGCCTACCAGAACGTGCGTCCGCCGGTCACGAAGGTGGCGGTGTCCGGAGCTCGAACCCGTCGAAGGTGAACGCAGGTGTCACCGTGGCACCGACCAGGGCGTAGAGGCCGAGCGGCCTCGCCGTCTGCCACACCCCCGCCTCGACGACCACCTGGGGCATCTGGCCGAGGGTCGGGTCCGGCCCGAGCAGCACCTCGTCGCCTCGTCCGTCGGGCCATTCACGGCGGAGCTCGAGGGGGTCACCGCCGTAGAAGTGCCAGATCTCGGTGGCGTCGATCCGGTGCCAGGCCGAGATCTCACCCTCGAGGAGCAGGTAGTAAATGGCACTTCCGGCCGGCCGCTCATCGGGAGCGGCCGGGGCGGCCCAGGTGCGGCGATACCACCCTCCTTCGGGATGCGGTTCGAGACCGAGTTCGGCAATGAAGTGCTCGCCCGGACGCATAGACGACAGTCTGCTTCCCGCCTGCGCATCATGCACCCCCCGTGAGGGACCGCTCCTGTGACGAGGCCTTTGCTGGTCCGGGATCTTTTTGTGGAAATCCACAGGCGGAACACATCCACTTCGACGGTGGAGCCGAATAAGAGCCGTGATCGCCGCGCGCTGTCAGCTCGAACACGACAACCCACCCGATCCACGCAATCCCCAATCCCCCCCAGAAAGGTGCCGCTCGTGATCCGTTCGGTCCACTTACCCTTTGCCCGCCTTCGACCACTCGTGGTCGTCGTCGTGGCCCTCAGCACGCTGATGGGCATCGGCCTCCAATTTGCGGGAACCGCAGGCGCCGCGACCTCTGCCCACGCGGCCCAGAACCCCGGTCCGAGCGGGGACCACGGCACGACGATCGATCCCTTGCAGTACAACTGCGGGAACAGCGCCCCGACCTGTGGTCAGGTCGGCGAGTCCAACGGTTACTACAACGGGACCAACGTCGATCTCCTCTACTCGGAGAACTACTACTGCGACGCCAACGTGTCGTCCCAGGCGACCAGCGGATGTGAAGTCGGAGCAGCCGCTTCGGCCAATCCGAGTTCCACCTCCGCCGGCAATTCGGGCACGTCGCTGGGCAACACGACCCACGGCGACACCCTCTATATTCCGGTGCCTCTCTTCGCCAACCCGCCGTCCACGCAGTGCACGGCCACGGCGACGTGCATCGATCATCCGCCCACGATCGACCTCTCGCGGATTGCCGGGGCCCTCCCCGGAAGTCCGTCACCATCGAGCGTCTCAAACGTGCCGATCCCGGCACACGATCACGTTGTCGGAACGCGGAACAACGGTCTCCCGGAGTGGTGGAACGTCGAAGTCGTGGCAACAACCAGCGCGTCGACGTTCTCTACGCTGACCAGCGTGGGGGCGATCAACGCCGCCATCGGACACGGTGACGCCATCGCCGCACCGACGAACGCGTTTCTGTTCTTCCAGGTCATGCCGGGCACGGAATCGGCTGCCATGGCAGCGAACAACACGGCCTCGGCTCCCCCGGGGCCGGCAGTCGCCAGCGCACCGGATGCTCCGCCCGCGAGTCAGGTCGAGTCCGGCACCACCTTCAACAACCTCATGAACGACTGTGGCGCCACCGCTCCCAACTGCCAGAACGTCGGCATCAGTCACGACTGGATCGACGGCCAGGACGTCGAGGCGTTGTACACCGAGCCGTTCTTCTGCGGCACCACCACGGTGGCCGTGCACTCGTCGACCGGATGCGAGGCGGGTTCCGACCCGACCTCGGTGCCGCCTGGCGTGGCGGACAGAACGCCGCCGACGCCGACGCAGACCAACAGTCAGATCGACCCCTTGTACATCCCGGTGCCGCTGTATTCGAGTCCGGCCGTCCCGTACGTCCAGTGCTCCATGGCGATTACGTGCATCGACCATCCCTCGACGATCGACCTGTCGCAGCTCGCAACGGTGCTCGGCGCACCGGCGTCAGCGCTCGACAACGTCCCGTTGCCGGGTCATGACCACCTCCTGACCACCCGGAACGGTGACCAGCCGGAGTGGTGGAACGTCATTGTCATTCCCGTCACGTCGGCGACCGGACTCGCTTCGGTGGAGAGCGCGAAGAACTACGCCTCCGTCAAGGCCCTCGAGAACACGCCGGGCAGCGGGATCGGCGTCGACGGCGTCGGCGAGGTTCCGACCAATGCCTACCTCTGGTTCCAGACCTTGCCGGGCGGCAGCAGCCCCACGCCAGGACCGGTTCAGACGTCGTGCGTCTCGAGCCTGCCCAGCGGCACGGTCACGGGCGGTGCTGCCCTCGATGACGGAACGGGCTACTACGAGGTCAATGCATCGGGCGACGTGGCGGCCTTCGGCGCGGCCACCTGCTACGGCGACCTGGCCAACGTGCACCTGAACAAGCCCATCGTCGGTATGGCGGTTGACCGCCAGACCGGTGGCTACTGGTTGGTCGGGTCCGACGGAGGAGTCTTCTCCTTCAATGCTCCCTACCTCGGCGGCACGGGTGGCATTCACCTCAACAAGCCCGTGGTCGGCGTCACTGCCACACTCAATGGCACCGGCTACTGGCTAGTCGCTTCTGACGGTGGGGTCTTCGCCTACAACGCACCGTTCTACGGCTCCACCGGCGGGATCCACCTGAACAAGCCGGTCGTCGGTATCGGAGTCGACCGGACGACGGGTGGCTACTGGTTGGTGGCCTCGGACGGGGGTGTGTTCTCCTACAACGCCCCCTTCTACGGCTCCACGGGCAGCATCACGCTCAACAAGCCAGTGGTCGGAATCGCACCGGTGTCCGATGGGAGCGGCTACCGCCTCATCGCATCCGACGGAGGTGTGTTCTCCTACAACGCTCCCTTCTACGGCTCGACGGGCGGCATCACGCTCAACAAGCCGGTCATCGGAGGGTTCAACAACAACTCCTATGACGGGTACTGGCTCGAAGCATCCGATGGTGGGATCTTCACCTTCGGTCCCCCAGGGGCAGGCATGCCGTTCTTCGGATCGGCCGCCTAAGCCGCTTCATCACCACACGTGATCACCGGGCGCCCCTTCGGGGGCGCCCGGTCGCGTCTGGGCTACGACCGCGAACCGAGTCCCAGGGATTCGACCACCGCAACTGAATGCTCGGCCGAACCCCCGAGGAGCATGCCTGACGTCTGGGCCCGCTTGATGTAGAGGTGGCTGTCGTGCTCCCAGGTGAACCCGATCCCGCCGAAGGATTGGAAGGACTCGCGACAGACCAGACGCTGACAGTCGTCACTGGCCGCCTTTGCCATGGAAACGGCGACAGAACGATCCTCGGAATCCTCGTCGATGGCCGCGACGGCGTAGTAGCAGAGTGAGCGGGCGCGCTCGATCGCCAAATACATGTTGGTCATCTTGTGCTTCACGGCTTGGAACGACCCTATGGGCACGTTGAACTGCTTGCGGTCCTTGACGTAGGCCAGCACCATCTGGAAGAGGGCGTCGCAGGCACCGACGGTCTCGAGGGCCAGGGCGAGGCAGGACTCCTGGAGGGCGCGAGCGATCCCCCGCTGAGAGGCCTCGCTGCCAGGCTCGCCCAGCGCACGGTCCGTGGGTACCAACACCCGGTCGAACGTTTCATTCACGAGCGGGCGGCTTGCATCCAGGGACTTCACGGGCTCGATAGAGGCATCCGCGGCCGGTACGACAAAGACCCCGAACCCGTCGTCGGCTCGGGCGATGACGCAGATCTCGGCAGACGTCGCACCCGTACCGAGAATTCCGATTTTGGTGCCATCGAGGACCCACCCATCGGCCGAGCGCTCCGCCGCCATCAAGACACGATGCAGCGACCAACCCTTCGGATGATCCGACATGGCCATGGTCCCAGTGATCTTTCCCGATGCGACAGCCGAGAGGAAGCGCTGGCGTTGTTCCGGATTCCCCACCTCTCGGACGAGGGGGACGAACTGCGTCATGGTCGCGAACAATGGTCCAGGGGCGACGACCCGGCCGAGCTCCTCCGCCATGACAGCCGTCTCCACGAACGACAGTCCGACGCCACCGTTCTCCTCGGGTACGGCGAGGGCGGGCCAATCCAGGGACACCATGGACGACCACAAATCGTCGGCGGAGACACCCTGCTCCACGACCGACCGCACGATCCCGAGAGGGCACTCCTTCTCGAGAAATGAACGGATCGAGTCGCGCAGCTCTTCCTGCTCGCTCGTGAACTCGAGGTCCACTGCCTTCCCCTCCTGGCATCACCGGGTGCCCACTGGAGGCGCGGGCAGAACGGGGTGAGTGTATCTGACGATGTTGACTGGCCGGCTGGGCGGGCCACCAGCACCTTCTCCTCGAACGTTGGCGGCCGGTGTGGCGTCGCCGACGTGCTCGATCGACCACACCCGAGACCGGGGTCAGGACCTCAAAGGCTCGGCCTACTCCCTGACCCCGACAAAGAGAAGGGGAGGTCGGTCTACCCACCCAACTCGGGGATCTCCCCGGCGTTACCAAGCGGAGCGGCGGACTCGCCTACACTCTCCGGTGCGCCTCTAGCTCAACGGCAGAGCAACGGACTCTTAATCCGCAGGTTTCGGGTTCAAATCCCGAGGGGCGCACTCAGACACCGAGGACCACACTCCGTAGCCAGCAGACACGACGCTCGAATTCAACCGTCAGCGTCGTCCCGCCCGTGAGCCCAATGGGAAAGATTGGTGTTGACCCACCGATTATGGAACACCACGGGTCTACGCCGGGCTGCGTCGACTCGACCAGTGCTGCGCCAAAGAACCCGGTGGCCCATGGCCCAAGAGCAAGAGGGGCTAATCGGGGCCCCGTCCCATTCAGGCGTCGACGCGGCCGACTACGAATCGAGCTCAGTCAGCACCTCGCCGATGATCTTCGTCGCCTTGTGCGCCGGTAAAGGGTCGCCACCTTCGACCTCGGCCACTTCGGCCGCGAAATCTTCTACCGAATGCACACCGCCGACGAGGACGTGGCGCAGAGCCTCGCCGCTTGCTTCGGGGTCGTCGATCGCCTCGATGGCCGCGGCCACATCGTGCTGTGGGGACTCGGCCATCGCATGGACGAGGGCCATGGCTTCCTGCCGGCCGCTCGGCGTAGACACCGCCGGCTCGCGGTCGGGGTTTTGCTGGAGGTCCCACTCAACCAAAGCCTCGTCATAGCCGCCCTCGCCGGGGTGCAGGACCCGAGTGGTATCTGCCGTCGGCAACGTCTCATCGCTCGCGCCGACTTCCTCATCGTGATGGCGCTCTTGGCGCACCGGCACAACGAGGGTCCCGTCTTCATTGCGAACGATTGTCATAGGTACTCTCTTCCTGCGGACGCGACGAACTGTTCACCTTTGTATATACCCAACGAAGCGCCTTCAATCCGTGGGAGAACCTGCGGCTCATTGAGTAGTGCAAAGGAAAATCGAGAGGCACGTCCACGAACGCGCGCCATGCCCCGACTCTTACTTCGCCTGACGCGACTTTGACGATGTCCGCAGTTGTCGCAAGTTCGTGTGCAGGTGCTGACACATTCGTAGCCTGTTGACAGCGGACGGAGCGGAATGGAGACTCTCTGCGTCAGCGACACGAGATCGTGTTGGTCGAACATATGGGCGTCTGCGACGCCGTCGGAAGGACACATGATTCAAAGAATTGCCACTATCGGGATGGGGACGGTCGGAGCATTGGCCATCGTTGCGATCGTTGGTGCGCCGGCTGGCGCCTCGGGCACAGTCAAGGTCAAGCCCCACACCGGTCTCACTAACGGCCAACAGGTCAAGATCAAGGCCATGAGCCCACGGAAGGACAAGGACATCATCATTGCCGAGTGTTCGGGTGACCCATCCCAGGGGGGCGAGTGTGACTTCGGGAACTCCGACACGACCACCTCCTCGTCGACGGGTGCAATTGAAGACACAATGAACGTGGCTTCGAGTTTCACGAGCCCGGACGGAACTAAGGTCAACTGCACGACGCCGGGATCGCATGCATGCGTCATCGATGTGTTCACGTACCACTCCTTCGACGACAAGGGTAGGGAGATCGGCTCGCCGGTGGCGCTCTCTTTTGCATCGTCGTAGACGGCGACCGAGGTTCCGCTCTGGAAGATCAGCGACTGATCCCACCGAGAATTTGGGTGACAGTCCCTTTGATTTGCGAGAAGCCGCCCGGAGCGAACACCTCGAGCACGGATGACAAAGATCCTCCAGCGGTCCGGAGCCTGCCCGCACAAGGTGGCGAAGCCCACGTCGTCGTGGCGCTGCCAGGAGCTGTAGGTGCCGTGACCGCGAGTCGAACCTCCTCCACTCTGGACGCAGCCACCGAGGCCGCCGCGTTGTCGACCGCAGAGAATTAAGCCTGGTGAAGGACGGGCGCGTCTGCGCAAAGCGAGCGCCACGCTTCACGCGGACGCCTTGGTCCGATACCGGGACGCCTTGACCGTTGCACACACTGGTCGCGGCCAACGATCCGCGATCCCGAAAAGGGAGATAGACCACACCTATCGCCTTCGTTTGAGACCTGCTTCGCTCATTGTCCGACCGATTGTCTCTGCCAACGGGGGTCGCGATGCGCCGATCCCATTGGCAGCCCGCTGGACATTTACCCTGTTCACAGGACGGGAACGGACGTAGTGGACACCGCTCTCTCGGACTCCTAATCCGCAATCGCCCGCGCCGTAGACTGGCGTGCCCGTTGGTGCATCCCGCACCGTCCCGCTAAGAGCAAGGACCGCGGTGGCCGAGCCGACCACGGAACACCCAATCACATTCGCCGAGCTGGGCCTGCGCCCCGAGCTTTTGCACACGCTCGCCTCACTGGGCTACGAGGAACCGACACCGATCCAGGCCACCGCCATCCCGCTCCTGCTCCAAGGGCAGGACATGCTCGGGCAAGCCGCCACCGGAACGGGAAAGACGGCAGCGTTCGCCCTCCCAATCCTGCAACGACTTCCCGCCCACGAGCGAGGACGAGAGCCGACGGCATTGATCCTGGTGCCAACCCGGGAGCTCGCCATGCAGGTCTCCGAGGCTCTTCACCACTACGGTCGCGAGCTCGGGGTCCGCGTCGTCCCGATCTACGGTGGCCAACCCATCGGCCGTCAGCTGCGGTCTCTCGAGGCCGGTGTTGACGTGATCGTGGCGACTCCCGGCCGAGCTCTTGATCACCTACGGCGCCGCACGCTGCGGCTCGCGGCGCTGCAGGTGATGGTCCTGGACGAAGCCGACGAGATGTTGGACATGGGCTTTGCCGAGGATCTCGAGGCGATCTTCGCCGAGACGCCACCGAGCCGCCAGACGGTGCTTTTTTCGGCCACGCTCCCCAACCGCATTGACGCCATCGCGCGCAAGCACCTCCGCGACCCCGCCCGCATCCGCATCATCGACGATGTACAGAGCAGCGATGAGGCGCCCCGGGTACGCCATTCCGCCTATGTCGTTCAACGCGCCCACAAAGCGGCCGTCCTCGGGCGGATCCTCGACGTCGAGGGGCCGACCGCGGCACTCGTGTTCTGTCGAACTCGCGAGGCCGTTGACGGTCTCACCGAGACGCTCAACGGGCGCGGCTACCGCTCCGAGGCCCTACACGGTGGGATGAGCCAGGAGCAGCGGGACCGGGTGATGGGCCGCTTGCGAGGCGGGACCGCCGACCTCCTCGTCGCCACTGACGTAGCCGCACGTGGCCTCGATATCGATCAGCTGTCCCACGTCATCAACTACGACGTGCCCTCGTCTGTGGACACCTACGTGCACCGGATTGGGCGGGTCGGCCGTGCCGGCCGAGAGGGCGTGGCCATCACGCTGGCAGAACCTCGGGAGCACCGGATGCTCAAGACGATAGAGCGGGCGACAAAACACAAGATCACGGTCGAAAAGATCCCCACCGTGGCGGACCTTCGTGAGCGACGTCTCGACCTCACTCGTGCCGCATTGCGCGAGAGCCTCCTCGAAGACGACCTGGACAGCTTCCGGGTCGTCGTCGAGTCGCTCGCCGAGGAATTCGACGTCATGGAGGTGGCGCTCGCAGCCGTCAATCTGGCTCACGCCGCACTCGGGGGTTCTGACGATGGGGAAGACATCCCCGACGTGGTCGTCTCGGAGCCGCCCAAGGAGCGAGCGAGCAAGAGTCGACCCAGCCGAAACAAGCGCTCCGCCGCAGGGGGTGGACCGAGCACGACTCGGCTCTACGTCAGCCTCGGCCGCGAGGCGGGGCTGCGGCCTCAGGACCTGGTCGGGGCAATCACGGGCGAGACGACCCTGAGTGGACGAAACATCGGCTCAATCGAGATCTCTGGCCGATTCTCCCTCGTCGACGTGCCGGAAGATGCCGCCGACGAAGTGATCGAGTCGCTACGCAACACCAAAATCCGAGGCAGACGAGCGACGGTGCGCCGGGAACGTTTCTAGTCCTTTGCAGAACCACGAGATTCCCCAGTCACCATCCGATCGAAGAGTGGCGCGGCGCGAAATACAGGGTCATCGGCGGTCTTCAGTGGACGAGGAAGGAAGTCGCCCCGGCATCTTTTGAAGGAGACATGTAAAGGAAAACTGTCGCATGTAGGGTCTTGACTGCAGCGAGGAAATCAGGGTACGCGCGAACCGGGAACCTCGGGCCGGGGGAGATGGACAACATGCACGGGCGCTTGACACGAACGATCATCGGGCTGATGGCCATCGCGTTCCTCGGCGCAGGGGGTTGGTCCTTCGGCACAACGGCGGCGGGAGCCACCACCCCTGCTTCGACGTACGATCGGGCCGCCACCTTCAGCGGCCCGATCACCACCGGAACCGTCATTGAACCGCTGAGTGCGAACCCCTTGCAGCTGGCCGCGCACGACTACGTCCAAGAGGAGTTTTTCGCGGCGGGGAAGGCCACTGCGTTCACGGCGAAGTCCGAACCAAGCAATGGGCGGTGGAGCATCGTGCCCGGAACCACGGCCTCATACCGGACCCGGATCTTGGTCCGGCGGCCGAAGAATCCGGCTCATTTCAACGGCAACGTGGTGGTCGAGTGGATGAACGTCTCGGCTGGCGAGTCGGCTCCGGATTGGGACTACCTCAATCCGGAACTGATGCGAGCCGGCTATGCGTACGTGGCGGTGTCGGTCCAGCACCTCGGCGTGAACGGCGGTGCGCCGATCCTCGGCACCCCGGGCGGCAGCGCCAACGCCACCGCGAGCGGCGGCCTGGTCGGGTCCGAACCGGCACGCTACGGGACACTCCACCAACCTGGCGATCAGTACGCCCTCGACATCTACGCCCAGATTGGTCAGGCCTTGCACCAGCCCAAGAACGGCGTCCTTGGCACCCTCCACCCCAAGCACGTCTTGGCGGTGGGTGAATCGCAATCGGCCTTCTATCTGACGACCTACGCCGACGCGCTGCAGCCACTGACGCACACCTTCGACGGCATCTTCATCCACAGTCGGGGCGGTTCGGGGGCCCCACTGAGCGGAGCCACCATCACCGGCAAGCAAGAGGGCCCCAAAAATCTGCGCATCCGCACCGACCTCAACGTACCGGTGTTCATGTTCGAAACTCAGACCGACCTCATCGAACTCGGCTACGCCCCGGCACAGCAGCCCAACACCTCTCACATCCGCACCTGGCAGGTGGCCGGCACATCCCATGCCGATGCCTATGAGGTCGGTGGCGATGCGGGCATCCTTGGCTGCACGACCCCGGTCAATGACGGTCCACAGCACACGGTGGTCCAGGCGGCCTTTGCCGCCTTCACGAAGTGGGTGGATGACGGGACACCACCGCCCAGCCCGGCTCCCTTCAAACTGAGCAGCACGAACCCACCTGCGCTCGCGCTGGACAGCCACGGCAATGTCGTCGGAGGGGTACGGACACCGGCCGTCGATGTCCCGGTGTCGACCCTCAGCGGTGCCGCCCCGGCCGGGGCCAGCAAGCTCTGTGGGCTGTTCGGCTCGGCTCTTCCCTTCAGCCCAAGCACCTTGACCAGCCTGTACCAGACGAAGGCCAAGTACCTCACCGCGTACACGGCCAGCTTGGACAAAGCCATCAAGGAGGGGTTCATCCTCCCAGGCGATCGAGCCACGCTCCTGGCCCAGGCCGAGCAGGTCCAGATCCCCTCGTAACGACACCGATCTGCGGTCGCCCAGGTGTTCTGGTCAGCCGGATTCTTGTCCCGGCGGCGCGGGCCGACGACAGCGCGTACCAAGCGAGAACCTTCGCCATCACGATGCACGAACGGCAATGGGCGATTTTTGCCGGTCAGCAGGACTCATAGGTTCGAAAGCGAAATATCCTCGTCCTCGACGCGCGCGCTTTCGAATCCGTAGGTTTGGGGTTCAATCCCCAAGGGCACACTCTGCGGCTGTGCTGCACAGGGTCGCTGCCTCGCACGGGGGATCGCTACCGGCCCGTTATTCCCTGTGATCGAGGTGCGGGGGCACCGCTCTGAGCCCGGGATGTCTCCGTTATTTGCGCCTCCGGGGGTGCTGCGGGGAGCGCAAAGCAGATCCGTGTCCCGCCTCGGGTCGGCGTCTCGGCCCAAATACGGCCGCTCTGAGCGTCGATCAACCCGCGGGCGATGGCCAAGCCCAGCCCCGCTCCCCCGACTGATGGTGCACGTGCCGCGTCGCCCGTCCAGAACGGCTCGAAGATGCGCTCGCGTTCTTCTTCGGGAACACCGGCGCCGGAATCCTCCACGGATACGAAGACAGCGCCGGCGCCGCTGGTCACGGACGCGGTCACCACGCCACCCGACGGTGTGTGACGTAGCGCGTTCGTCACAATGTTCGTGAGCACTCGCTCCACCTTTTCGGGTGCACACATGGCCATCGTCTGTGCGTCTCGCACAATCGTCCCCACACGGATCCCGCGCGCATTCGCCTCGAGCTCGTAATGCTGCAGGAACGTCTCCACAAGGGTCCCGATGTCGACGGGCTCAACGGCGAGCGTGATGGCACCCGAGTCGATACAGGCCATTTCGAAGAGGTCGTCGACCAGTGAGCTGAGGAGGCGGACCTGCCCGTGCAACGTCTCGAGATAGTGCTGTGGCTCGACGACGCCGTCCTCCATCGCCTCGAGCATGGCTTGAAGTGAGGTGATCGGTGCACGCAGATCGTGGCTCGCCCACGCGACCAGTTCGCGGCGTGCCTCGAAGACCTCCTCGAGATGTCCGGCCATGGCATTGAAGGAGTTCGCCAGCTCGGCGACCTCCGCAGGACCACCTTCGGGGGCGCGGGCACCCAGGTCACCAGACGCGAGCTCGTGCGACGCATCGCGGACACTCTCGAGATGCGACACGATGTTGCGCGCGACGAGAATGGCACCAACGATGCTGGTGGCGGCAGCGGCGGCTGACACGAGCAACACACCGGTCTGCGCGCCCATTCCGAACACCTCGAGCCCGGAGAGCGTCACTGATGCGAGCGGCAGCACCACGGCCAACATCGCCAGGCCGGTCAGCTGCAGTCGTACGGACGGGAGCTTGCGCAGCAGGACAGCCAGCGCCACACCTACCGTCAGTGTCACGCCGCCGACGATGAGGGCGAGGGCGATCATGGGGTAAACCGGTAGCCGACGCCCCACACGGTTGAGATCCGCTGTGGCGATGACGGGTCTTCCTCGATCTTCTCGCGCAGGCGCCGGACATGCACCGTAACTGTCGCCGTGCCCGCATCGAGAGCGGCCTCGTAGCCCCAGACCTGCGCCAACAACTGTTCGCGAGAGAAGACGACGTTGGGGTGACTGGCCATGCACCACAACAGATCGAATTCGGTCGGCGTAAGCCCGGCGTCTCTTCCCTTACACAGGACTTCACGCCGTTCTGCGTCGATGGACAGTCCGCCAGCATCGATGTGCCGGACCGCCGGCATGTCGGTCCGATGCGAGCGCCTGAGGATCGACTTGACCCGGATCACGAGCTCCCGAGGCGAGAATGGTTTGACGACATAGTCGTCCGCTCCCAGCTCGAGCCCGGTGATGCGGTCGGACTCCTCGCCACGGGCCGTGAGGAGCACCACGGGGAGGTCTCCGTTCGACCGGATCAGGCGGCACAGTTCCAGACCGTTCGGCTCGGGGATCATGATGTCGAGCACGACCAGATCCAGGCATTGGGTCTCGATCAGCTCCCGGGCCGTGGCTCCATCCGCGGCCTCGAGGGTCTCGAATCCCTCGTGGTGGAGGTAGCGCACGATGACGTCGCGCACCACGCTCTCGTCGTCGACCACCAGCACTCGTGGGGGGTTCCCGGCCGACGGAGATGAACCGGTGGACTCGGGGGCCTCGACCAGCGCCATCCACCAGACCGTAGCGACTTTGCGGCCACGTGACCCGGCGGGCCTGGTTACAAAAGGCTTACACGGCGCGAATGGCGCCGCTGGACGCTCGAAGTTTCCATTTTGTAAGGAGAATCGGTGCTCTGACCACCAGGCGAGCGGTAGGTTGACCAGGCGTGGCCGGCATCCCAAAGCTGCGGCCAGAGGTAGTCCGGACCAAGGTCGAGGCGGCGCGAGCCAGGGCGGAGGCCGGTTCGGAGGCACTCTCTGCACGGGTGACCAGCCCGCTGCACAACGCCTGGCTCGGTTCGGTCCTCGGTCTCCTCCTGGGTGTGTGCTTTTCGGTGTGCTTCCTCACCGGATTGGTCGACTACCTGTCCCAGCACCCCACGGGGTGGTTCCATCTCCCCGCCCACCCGGCCGATCTGTACCGCATCAACGAAGGCCTGCACGTCTTCACCGGCATTGCCACGATCCCGCTCCTGCTCGCCAAACTCTGGGTGGTGTGGCCCGAACTGTTGGCGTGGCCACCGGTCAACAGCGCGCTCCACGCTCTCGAGCGCCTGAGTCTCATCCCCTTGGTCGGGGGCTCGTTGTTCCTCCTTTTCACCGGGGTCGTCAACATCGACTACTGGTACAGCCCGATGTCCTTCACCTTCACGACGGCGCACTTCTGGACAGCGTGGCTCGTCGTGGGTGCACTGGTAATTCATGTCGGAGCCAAGGCGGCAACGGTGCGCTCGGAACTCGGTTCCGCACCCGCCCCCAACAGCGAGACCGAAGACGTAGCCGGAACGCGTACCGCCGAGGTCCCAGGGACCATCTCGTCCGACACACGCGGTGGGCTGGGCCGGCGCGGATTCCTGGCGACGGTCCTGGGGACGGCCGGTCTTCTGGTGACGGTTGCCGTCGGAGAGACGCTCGGTCCCTTGCGCCGGCTGGCGGTGTTGGCCCCGCGCAATCCTTCCGTCGGTCCGCAGAGCGTTCCGGTCAACCAGACCGCCCTCCAGGCCGGGGTCGTCGACACGGCGGCGGCCGCTGACTACCGACTGACCGTCACGGGCCGCTGCCGCCGGCCCCTGAGCCTCTCGGTCGCCGAGCTGCAAGCGCTCCCGCAACGGGTTTCAGCGCTCCCGATCACGTGTGTCGAGGGCTGGAGCGCCGACGCGGTGTGGCGAGGCGTACCGCTCAAGTCGCTGCTCGCCATGGCCGAGGCGCCCGTGGGCGCCTCGGTGCGGGTCGAGTCGCTGGAGGACCGTCATCGCCTCTATTCCTCTTCCGTCGTGGACGGCGAACACGCGGATGACCCCGACACCTTGCTGGCCCTCGAGCTGAACGGCGAGGTGCTCGATCTCGATCACGGATACCCGATCCGCCTGATCGCTCCCGACCGTCCGGGGGTACTGCAGACCAAATGGATCTCGAACGTGGTGGTCCTGTGACCGAGGATCGAGAGCATCAGGTGGCGTCGGAGGCGACACCGCTTCCTGGACCTCCTCGAGACACACACCATCGTCCGCATCCGGCGCAGATTGCCTCTCTGGTCGTCGGGTGGGCGGTGATCGTCTTCGCTCTCCACGGGATGATCTCGGAGCCGTCGGCAAATCCACCGAATCTCTTTCGTTTGCTGATCGGACTCAACGTGGTCAACGATGCGATCGTCATCCCGATCGTCTTGGTCATCTCGCTGCTGGTACGGCGGGTGTTGCCGCGCTGGGCCATCGTCCCGGTGCAGATCGGGCTGTTCGCGTCTGCAGTCGTCGTCCTCTACGCGTACCCGCTCCTCGGGGGATGGGGACACACGGCCCGCGCCGGACCGTCTCGCCTGCCCCACGACTACGCCGACAGCCTCGCCGTCGTCCTGGGCATCATTTGGCTCCTCTGCGCGCTGGGCGCCTTCGCAGCACGGCAATGGCGACACCGCCCCGCGAGTTCCTGAGCTCCGCCCCGCACGGCGCGCCATCCATGAGCGACCCGGATGCCCGTCGGGCGTTCCCGCTCTGGCCCCTCGGCCGGACGATCGTGGTGGTGGCGGCGCTGGTGCCCGTCGCCATCTACCTCTACGTTGCGGTCCGACGCCTGGGCTACCCGTTCGAACTGCAGTGGCTCGAAGGTGGCGAGGTCGAGATCGTCAACCGGGTGGTCCACGGCCAGGCCATCTATGTCGCACCGTCACTCCACTACGTGCCCTATCCGTACCCGCCCTTGTTCATCTGGGTCTCCGCAGCCTTTGCCAAGGTGCTCGGCGTCGGATTCCTGGCGCCGCGGTTGGTCTCGTTCCTGGCTTCGCTGGGCGTGTTGGCGCTCCTCTGGCAGCTCGTCCGGCGCGAGACGGGCGACGCAGTATCCGGTCTGGTGGCAGCGGGGCTCTTTGCCGCCACGTACCAGGCCAGCGGTGCCTATTTCGACCTGGCCCGGGTGGACTCGCTGTTCCTGGTGCTGTTGCTGGGGGCGGTCGCCGTGGCCCGCCGAGGCCAGACCTGGCAGGCGGGCGCTGTGATCGGTCTCCTGGTATTCCTCTCCTTCTTCTCGAAACAGACAGCGCTGATCGCGGCGCTGCCTCTCTTGGCGTACCTGGTCGTTTTCCGGCGTCGCGTGGGCGTGGCCGCGTGCCTGGCGTTGGGGGTCCTGCTCCTGATCTCGACCGTGGCACTCGACCATGCGTCTCACGGCTGGTACGACTACTACGTCTTCGAGGAGCTGCCGAGTCAGGGGATCAACGCCCACGCCATCGAGTCGTTCATCCCGAAGAGCCTGCTCCGTCCCACGGGATGGGCTGTCGCCTTGGGGCTGGCGGGGCTCGCAGTCGCACTGTGGGCACGGCGGGGCCGCCGTGTGGCCGCCAACGAAGACACTTCACCCCGCTGGCTCTTTTGGATCGCCGTGGGCGCCGGCCTCGTGGGGGCGTCGTGGCTCTCCCTGGTCCATGCCGGTGGATCGAGTGACGTGTTGATGCCCGCCTACGCGGCCGTCGCCATCTTCGCCGGACTTGGCTATCACGAGCTCATACGCCGCGAGACGCCGTACAGGGCGCTCCTCGGAACGCTCCTCGCCGTCGTGATCGCCGTCCAGGTCGTCCACCTCGACCGAGGCAGCTTCCACGAGATCCCGTCGGCTGCGAGCACCGCGGCCGGGCATCGCTTCATCGCACTGGTGTCGTCGCTTCCGGGCCAGGTCATCGTGGCCGACCACCCCTGGTACGACACGATGGCAGGGAAGTCCTCCTGGGCCCAGTCCGAAGCCGTGCACGACGTCTTGCGGTCCGGCTCTGCGGCGGCTCGAAGGGACCTCGAATCCAGCATCGAATCGACCCTGGCCTCGCCATCGGTCACCACTGTGTTCGCCGACAACCGAGGCGACACCATCGGTCCCGGCTTCGAGCGCTACTTCCAACTCGGTCCACCCGTGTTCACCTGCGCTCGGTGCTTCTTCCCGGTGACCGACGTCCCCCGGCGACCCTCCCTACGGTATGACCGGCGCTGAGGCGCCGCCGTGGTCAGGCCTCGGAGTTTCGCTCGAGTTGGGCGAAGTAACGGCCCTCGTGTTCCCAGGTGTCGTGCACATGGAAGCCGGTCGCGCCAGCCAACGTCGCCACGTCGAGATGTGACACGACAGACCAACGGAACCAGGGACCGCTACTCACGGCCGTCTCTACCCGCACGTGGAGATCTTCGGACGGCTGCTGCGGGTGCACGGTCTCCAACAAGAGCCGACCCCGTTTCGAAAGAACCCCGCGCACGCGCCGCAGGAGACTCCGGGGGTTGCCACCGATACCGATGCTCCCGTCGAGCAAGAGCCCGCACCGCCACAGACCGGCGTCGGGTACCGCATCGAAAATCGATTGGTGGGCCACCGGGGCGCCACGACGTCGAGCGAGCCGCACTGCGCTCGGAGAAGTGTCGATACCAAGGGCCTCGACCCCACGGCTGCGCAACGACGAGACGTGGCGTCCCGGTCCGCAACCGACATCGAGAACGGGGCCAATGGCCCGGTCCAGCAGGGATTCGTCCACATGATCGGCCGGCGCCATCCAACGACCGACGTCCCACTCGAAAGCGCGCCCGTCAACGGTGCGCAGGACCGGAGTATTGACAAGGGTTTCAGGCAGAGTTCGGCTCCACTGCATTGAAGGCGCAGGCACGCAACGTCACGGCGAATGACGTGTTCGGAGCCAGCTCAGCGACGGCGCAGGCATCGGACACCGTGTCCACGTCGCGGAGTCGGTGGATGACCGTACAGCGCAGCCCCAGTGCTCCGAGCCGGCCGAGTTGGTCCGACGCCGTGTGATCGGTGCTCATCGCAACGTCCGCGAACATGCCGGGCTCCGGCCGGCGGACACCGATGAGCCAGTAGCCACCGTCGTCGGCCGGACCCAGGACGGCGTCCACGCCCGGCGCCAGGAGAGCCGCCGCGGCGCGCTCGAGATCCGACACGCAGACCTGGGGCGTGTCCATGCCGATGAGCAACATCGGGAAGCCGTAGCCCGCCCAGGCGTCGTCGATCGCGCCGGCGAGGCGCTCGCCGAAGGGCCCCTGACGCTGGGGCACGACAATGAACTCACCGGGGACCCACTGGTCGGACTCGCCCTCGAAGGCGACCACCCTGGCTCGACAATTGCTCTGACGGACGACGTCGAGCGTGTCCGCCAATGCCGCCGCGGCCACGCGGGCCGCTTCCACCGGCGTCAGCGGCGGGCACAGCCTTGTCTTGACCGCTCCCGCCAACGGCTCCTTTGCGATCACGACGACCTGCACGTCGCCCAGGGCCGCCACCGGCTGGGCGAGGGAGTTCTGATGCAGCGACCTCATCGCAGGAGCGCCCCCATGTCCGCGATGGCCTGGGCGGTTCCCCGGGCTGTGCCTGTCACCTTCGAACGACCGGACCGAGCCCGGTAGACGACCCCGACCTCCGTGACCGTCCAACCCGAGCGGTGGGCACGCAGGACCATTTCGAGCGGCCACCCCGATCGCCGATCCTCGATCCCCAGCGCGACCAATCCGGCCCGACCGGCCGCGCGCATGGGACCGAGATCACGCAGCGTCAGAGAGGTACGACGCCTGACCTCGGCCATGAGCACACGGTTGGCCACGCGGGCATGGAGCGGCCAGGCACCTCGTTCGGCCACCCTCGCACCCAAGGTGAGATCGGACTCGCCTCGGAGCACCGGGTCAGCCACGCGCGGCAACTCGACCGGGTCCAGCGAGCCATCGGCGTCCATGAAACACACGACATCGTCTTCTGACGCCGCCAGACCGGCCGCGCACGCCGACCCGAAACCGCGCCTCTCCTCGTGAATGACCCTGGCCCCCAGGTCGGCGGCTATCTCGGGCGAGCCGTCGTCGGAGCCGTTGTCGACCACGAGAGGCCGGTACGACACCGGCATCCGACTGAGGACCCATGGCAGGGCGAGAGCCTCGTTCAGAACGGGGAGCACGACGTCGGGCATCTCCGGGCACCGTAGTGACGACGCCGACGCTTGCGCCTCGAAATGCTCTTACGAATCGCTAACTTCGCGCCGTACAGCCGGACCGGCGTGACGCCGGCCTATACCGTCGGACCCAATGCACGCTCAGGACCCCCGCAACACCCACGCCGACATGGCAGTGCCGACATGAAGGTGCTCGTCACGGGCGGCTCGGGCTTCATCGGGTCGCACGTGGTCGACCTCTTGGTCGACCAAGGACATCAGGTCGTCTCGGTGGACCGTGTCGAGCCGAGCCATCCAAACCCCGCGGCGACGTTCGTGCAGGCCGATCTGGTCGAAGCCGATGACTGGGCGCACGTGCTCCACGATGTCGACGCGGTCAGCCATCAGGCGGCCAAGGTCGGCCTCGGCCTGCGTTTCGACGACGTGGCGGACTACGCCCGGGACAACGACCTGGCGACGGCGGTGCTCCTCCGGGAGCTGGCCCGAGCTCGATTTCAGCGGCCGCCTGGTCCTGGCCAGCAGCATGGTCGTCTACGGCGAGGGCTCCTATCGCTGCCCTGCGTGCGGCCCCGTCCGGCCCGGACCGCGTCCCGAGGCGCGGCTCGAGGCCGGCTCGTTCGAGCCGCCCTGCGGATCATGCGGCGCAGACCTGGCCTGGACCACGGTCGACGAGGACGCTGCCTTCGACCCTCGCAACATCTACGCCGCCACGAAAGTGCACCAAGAGCATCTCTGCTCCACCTTCGGTCGCGAGACCGGAACCCCAGTGATCGCCCTTCGCTACCACAACGTCTACGGACCCCGAGCCCCCATCAACACCCCGTACGCCGGGGTGGCCAGCCTGTTCCTCGGTGCGCTGCACAGGGGTGAGGCGCCCCGGGTCTTCGAGGACGGCCGCCAGACACGAGACTTCGTTCATGTGACCGACGTGGCCCGGGCGAACGTGGCTGCGCTCGGTGCACGGGCTGGGCTCACCGGAGCATTCAACGTGGCCAGTGGGACACCGCGCTCCATCGCCGACCTGGCACGGGAACTGTGGACCGTCGTGGGAACGGGTGGCCCACCCCCCGTCGTCACCGGCGAGTGGCGTCTGGGCGACGTGCGTCACGTCGTCGCCTCGCCCGCCCGAGCGGCCGAGCAGCTCGACTTCCGCGCCACAGTTTCGTTCGTCGATGGCCTCCGCGCGTTGGCGCAGGAGCTCTCCCCCGCCCGACCGTGAGGCGGATTTCCGCTGCCGCCGTTGTCTCGGCGCTCATCCTTCTCGTTGGCTTCGGACTCTCCGATGCCGAGGCGGACGCCGCTCAAGCGCCGTGGCCCATGGCGCTGCACGACAACGGCCACAGCGGCACCTCGACCGCCGATGGGCCGACCAGTGGGCGCGTGCTGTGGACCCGAAATCTGGAGGGGAACATCACCCCGGGACCGGCAGTCGGCCCGGGGGGATCGATCTACGTCGCCACCAACAGTGGCGTTCTCTATGCGCTCGACCCGACAACCGGAGAGAACCAGTGGACGTTCAACGGCGGCGCGGCACTGGGCGGCGAGACCGATCTCTCGACGACTCCGCTCGTGCTCGCGTCGGGGGACATACTCTGGCCCGGCTCTCGCAACACGCTCTTCGAGATATCACCGACCGGCGTCTTGCTCTGGTCCCACCGGTTCTCCACGCAGCCGCTCTCTCCCACGCTGTCGGGCACCCGGGTGTACGTCGAGCAGATGGGCGGGACGCTCTCCGCAATCGACATCGCACCGGCGACGCCGCAGCTCGTCTGGTCAGTGTCGGTCGGCACCACCTCGTTCGGGAGCCCGGTGGTCGCGCCCAACGGCTCCATCATCACGACGGCCGGCCGCCACGTGATCGACGTGGCCGATGCCGGGTCGAAGGCGAGGATCGTCTGGCGCTACACCACGGCCGCTCCCATCGAGGTTTCGGCGTCCGTGGGTGCCGACGGGACCGTCGTCGTGAGCACGAACGACCGGTACGTGTACGCGCTGAAGTCCGACGGATCTCTCAAATGGAGATCGGCGCGAGGGACCGAGTCGTATTCGTCGTCTTCGGTCTCCGGACCGCTGGCCTACTACGGGGACAACTCCGGCACGCTCCATGTGGTCCGGGAGAAGACCGGCACCCCGGTCACCACCGACCACGGGGCCAAGGGCCTTTGGGCCGCCCAGGCCGTCGACGGCAAGGGCGACGTGTACTTCGGGACCCAGGGCAAGCAGATCGACGGTTTCGGACCCCACGGAACCAAGCTCTTCTCCCTCACGGCATCCGGTCCGATCGACAGTTATCCGGCTCTGACGGCGAACGGTGACCTCATCATCGGTGACGAGGCAGGAACCCTCTACGCCATCGGGTGACGGGACGCAGGATCTTGCTACCGTGACGTCTTCATGGAGTACCGGATCGGTGAGGCGGCCGAAATACTCGGGGTCAGCACGGACACGGTTCGTCGATGGGCCGATGCGGGAAAGGTCAAGACGACGCTGAGGAAAGGCGGGCGCCGGTTCGTCAACGGTGCGGACTTGGCACGCTTTGCCGTCGAGATGGCGGGCGAACCCACGCCCCCTCGACCGAGAACCCAGTCGGCCCGCAACCGCTTCCCCGGCATCGTCACCCGGGTCACCAAGGACAAGGTGGCGGCCCAGGTCGAAGTGCAGGCCGGGCAGCATCGGTTCGTGGCCCTGATCACCCGAGAAGCCGCAGACGAGTTGAAGCTCACTCCGGGGGTGCGGGCGGACGCTGTCGTCAAGGCGACCAACGTCGGCATCGAAATTCCCGGTTGACCCACACCTACCCGCATCCGGCGGCTGCGTCGGATCGAGCGCCGACAGTCCAGACGTGCACCGCACCGGGGGCCAACGCAACCTGACAGGCGTCACCGACCTGCCACGGCAACGGCGCGGCGGCCCGGGACTTCAGCTCCAGGTCGGAGTTGATCCGGACGAAGTAGTCGACCGCGGTGCCCAGGTCGGCGATATCGGTGATGACGCCGCTCAGGCGACCCGTTCCGTGCAGGAGTACGTCCTCCGGGGCCACCTTCCAGAGCACAGCGGTACCGGGACTCGGAACCGGATCGCCGGTGTCCACGTGGGCCCCTGAGGTGTCGATGGAACCGCTCGCTGACACCACACCACGATGGACGTTGGCCACCCCGAGGAGCCGGGCCACCTCGGGGGAGGTCGGCTGACCGAACACCTGGCGCGTCGGACCGGCCTGGGACTCGCTGCCCTGGTCGATCACGATCACCGCGTCAGCCAGGTAGGCCGCCTCTTCGGGATCATGGGTGACCACGACGGTGGCCAGGTTCAGGTCACGTTGGAGCCGCCTGAGCTCGCGGCGCAGGTCGTGGCGGACAGGCGTGTCGAGGGCGGAAAAAGGTTCGTCGAGAAGGAGCAGGTCCGGAGAACGACACAGTGCCTGCGCCAGTGCGACACGCTGCCTCTGCCCTCCGGAGAGTTCGGCTGGGTATCGCGCGGCGAGGTCTTCGAGGCCAAGGGTGGCTAGCCAATAGGCCGCGGTCGGGGGGGCGGCACCGACGGGGAACACAAGGTGTTGCCACACGGTCAGGTGGGGGAAAAGCGAGAAACCCTGGGCCAGGTAGCCGACCCGCCGCGACTCGGTCGGCACGCCGTCCATCACCCGCTCGCCGAACCAGATCCGCCCCGGCCGGCTGCCGTAGAGACCGGCCAGACAACGCAACAAGGTCGATTTCCCCGAGCCCGAAGGTCCGAGCAGCGCCAGCCGGCGCTCCTGCGGCGCGTGCGCCAGATCAAGGCGAAATAGGTCACCGACCAAGAAGTCGATATCGAAGCCCACCGGTCGTGACGGAAGGGACTCGACCGGTGCCTTCGGTTCTGGGTGGGGCTCCGCCGACGAGGAACGTCGTGGCCAATGCAGACGGCTCAGACCCAGAGCCACCACGGCCACGCCGATGGCCAGTGCGGTCGGAGCGATCGTCGTGGGAAGCCCGATCCCGCTGAACTGATCGTAGGTGTACACCGGCAACGAAAACGGGTGATAGGCCAGGACAACGGTGGCTCCGTACTCCCCGAACGCTCGAAGCCAGGCCAGCAACATGCCGGCCCTGATCCCCTCGGCGGCCAACGGAACGGCCACGCGTCGGAAGCGCGCGAATTCGGAGTGACCCAGAGTTGCGGCCACGTCCAGCAGGGCGGGGTCGATGGCACGAAAGGCGGAGCGCGCCGCCACGATGAGGAAGGGCGCGGCCACGAACGTCTGGGCCAGCACGATGCCAACCATCGACTGGGTCAGATGGCCGCCGAAGTGCTCTCCGATGAACGAGTAGGGGCCCACCAGATAGATGAGCAGGATTCCCCCCATCAGCGGTGGCAACGCCAGCGGGATGACGACGACCACGGTGATCAGCGAGGAGACCCAGCCTCCCGGCCGGGCCAGCAGGTACGCGAGAGGCACCCCGAAAAGCGTCACAAGGGCGAGGGAGATGGTGGCACATTCGACGGACACCGCAAAGGCCGAGAACAGCCCCGGCGTCCGAAAGCCACGAACTGGTCCAGCGGCCAACCTGAACCCGAACGCGATGACCGGCACCGCGAGATACACGACGATCACGACCCCGAGCCATGGCAGTGGGCTCCTCGCCACCCGGCGGTGCACTCCTACACGGTGTGCTTGAGGTCGCTCGGCACGGCCTGCCTGCCGTTGAGGGTCGGCGGCACGGACGGCACCAGACCGCTGCGCTTGAGGATCGCTTGTCCAGTTCTTCCGAGCAGGAATGCCACGAAAGCCCGTGCGGCAGCAGCGTGTGGCGCCCGGTTCAGGACAGTGATGGTGTAATGGGCGGAGAGGTTCGTCCCCGTCAGCGGAACCGTCTTCAGATGCGCTGCGGACGCCTCGACCCCATAGAAGAAACCGGCATCGAGCTGGCCGGCTTGGAGCTCCCCCACCAGGGACGTCTCCGGAAAGACGTTGGTCGAGGAAGTGGCCAGGGTCGCCAGCGCGGGGAGATGGTGGATTTTCGCAGCTTTGTCGAGGGCCTCGACCGCCAGGACGCCCTTGGGATCGGTCGCCGGATCGGTGCGACCGAGCAGAAAGCCCGGTTGGCCGACCACCTCGTACCAGCGCTTGGACTCGAGGGCGGCGGCGAACTTGCTCGAAGGGTTGTACCCCAACACCAGGGGTGATGTGGCGAATCCGGCGTACCACGATACCCAGGATCCGTTGGTCGACCCTTCCAATGTGTTGTTGACCGTCGGCGACGCGCTGATGAACACGTCTCCCACCTCGGTCTTGCCTCGGATCTCGCTGGCCAGCGCATCCGAACCACCCGAGAACCCGTTCACGCTGTATCCGGTGGCCCGAGTGAAGGCCGGTCCGACCACCTGCTGCATGAGGTCTTCGAACGAGCCCGCGTAGAGCACGTCGACGGGTCCCGACGCGCGGGTCGATGCTCCGGCGACATCGGTGCCGACTGCGGCCGCCGCACCCAGGATGGAGGTGAAGGCAATGAGACCGATGCACGCACGGCCGAGACGAGTCCGGTTCCGGTGCGGCGTCGAGGGATCGCGTGCCATGGTTTCACGGTACCGTCGCTTCCGGCATTTGCGGGCCAATTCAGGCGATCTTGATACTTTTGCAAGGATTGGAGACGATATAGCTTTCAAACGCCGTTCAGCGGGAAGGCGTCGCTGGTGCTCACCGGCATCACGGCTGACGTCGCCCCAGCACCTTCGTCAGGGCGATCCCACACGCCGGACCGGCCGCCGGACTTGTGCCACAGGGTCAACTCCTCGACGGAAACCGAAGGATCCCCGTCCTGCAGGGCTCCCACCAAACTGAGCGCCGTCATCGCGCACGCCGTCAACGCCTCCATCTCCACGCCCGTCCGCTCGACGATCTGTGCGCTCGCCTCGACTTCGATGCGATGTGACGACGGGCGGATCTCGACGACCACGGAATCGACCAGGATGGGGTGACAGAGCGGGATGAGCTTCGCCGTGTTCTTGGCCG
The DNA here is from genome assembly GCA_963754445.1 of uncultured Acidimicrobiaceae bacterium. Taxonomy (GTDB): domain Bacteria; phylum Actinomycetota; class Acidimicrobiia; order Acidimicrobiales; family RAAP-2; genus Bog-473. Next base: position 2,002,173 of record CAVWFT010000001.1, read on the forward strand.
CCATGATACCGGCGTAACGGGCCGCCTCGATGATCTCTGCCAGCTCGCGCCATTGGGAAATCAGATCGCTCAGATCAGCGGTCAGCACGACGGCGGCGCGTGCCACTGCGATCCGGTGCGTCCTCGGCTTCCCCATGACGTCGACCATTCGGGCTCGGCCCGAGCCGTCGAGGTGCGTGAAGCTCGCAGCACCCCCATCTTCGCCGGCCGCCGCCAAGGGCTCCACTAGCCCCCCGACACCGGGGGGAGAACGGCGACTTCGTCCTCCTCGGTCACCGCCGCGGATCGATCGACGTCCTCGCCGTTCAACCACACCCTGGAGCCGTCGAGCACCCGGGAGAACTCCGACCCGAATTTCGATTCGGCAGCCGTGAGCACGGCAGCCACGTCGGCACCGACCAAGGTGAAGCGCGCGCCGCCGGCCGCCTCGCGAGCCGGGCCGAACAGCCGGAGCGTCGCCATCCTCAGCCTCCGATCATCGACATGGATCGTTCCGGTTGGAGGAACCCGGGCTCATTGATCCCGTGACCAGGCAGCTTCGACCAGACGGCCTCACGGAGGGCAAGGGCCAACTCGTCATCCCCGGCGCCCGCCCGCAGCATCTCGCGCACCGAGATCTCTCGGTCGGAGAACAAGCAATTGCGCAAGGAACCGTCCGCGGTCAGGCGGAGACGGTCACAGGTACCGCAAAAGGGCTGGGTCACGCTGGAGATCAGTCCGACCTCGCCGCACCCGTCTCGGAACCTGAAGCGCTCCGCCGGCGCACTGCCCCCGGGTTCGATCGGTTCGAGGGGCCACACCGCGGCGATCCGGTCGAACACCTCTTGGCCGGGGACCAGGCGATCCCTCCTCCACGCTCCGTCGGCGTCGAGAGGCATGAACTCGATGAACCTGACCACCCGCCCCGTACGGCGGGCGAAATCTGCGAACGCGAGGATCTCATCGTCGTTGTGACCACGCAGGAGCACGACGTTGACCTTGAGCGGCGCGAGTCCCGCCTCCTCGGCCGCGTCCATGGCCCCGAGGACGGTCTCCAGATTCCCGCGGCGGCGAATGGCGCGGAACCGGTCGGCCCGCAGTGAGTCACAACTCACGTTGACCCGTCGCAACCCAGCCTCCGCCAGGTCGGCCGCCAGTCCCGCCAGCTCCATGCCATTCGTGGTCAGAGCCACGTCGTCGAACCCGACCTCATTGAGCCGGCCGACCAGTTCGGGCAATCCCTTCCGGACGAGTGGCTCGCCACCGGTGATGCGAACGCTGGTCACTCCACTCGACCGGGCCACCCTGGCCACCCTGGTGATCTCATCGAACGTCAGCAGATCCTGCCGGGGCACGGCCGGGAGGCCGTCCTCGGGCATGCAATAGACGCAGCGCAAGATTGCAGCGATCGGTGACCGAGATCCGAAGATCCCGATGAACCCGCCCATGGAGATCGACCATGTCGCCAGCTCGTCGGCATCACGCCATTCCTCGTGCGCGCCCGAGCCCGCCGTACCGGGACCGGCAAGGGCACGGCCTCTTCCCCGGTGCTCACGAACAGACCGGCTGCGCGCGGGCGGCCCCCAGCAGCGGCGAAACCCCGAGGTCAAGCGCGTGGCCAGCCACGGTGCTCACACCCGCGGGATCGAGGAGCAGCACTTCTACCAGTTGGCCCTCCTCGTACCCGTGGCCGTCGGGAACGACAATCAGAGCATTCGCCTCAGCCAGGGCGTGGAGCTGATTGGACTCTTGCTCACCCATGGCACGGACCCGCCACCCTCCCCCACGGTCCAGCCGCACGCGGCCACGAGGGAAGTGGACCTTGCCGTCCGGCACACGGAAGATCTTCTCCTGCAACGAAGCGGTGACAATCGGTCGGTGCAGATCGGTGTGGCCTCCCAAGATGCGTAGCGCCGGGCGAACGAAGAGCTCGAAGCTCACCACCGAAGACACCGGATTTCCCGGTAGGCCGAAGACAGGAGTGCCGGACGCCGCCAACTGTCCGAAAGCAAAAGGCTTCGCCGGACGGATGGCCACCTGCATCCATCGCATGGTCTCCCCGCTGAGTCGCTCGAGCACCGTCCGAACCAGGTCGGCATCGCCAACGCTGACGCCACCCGTCGCGATCACGGCGTCACAGCCGGTCTGCCCGCTCAGCGCCTCCGTCAATTCCTCGGCGTCATCACGGGCGATCCCGAGGTCGATGCCCTCCCACCCCTCGCGACGGACCAACGCCAGGAGGGAGTGGCGGTTGGCATCGCGGATCCGACCAGGGGGCAGAGCGCCTGCCCCTGCGAAGAGCTCGTCGCCGGTCGAGAGCACACCGACCCTCGGATGTCGATGCGCCACGACTTCCGTGACACCCTGATTGGCCAGATCTCCCAGATGGGCCGGCGTCAGGGCAGTGCCCGCGCCAGCGACAAGGGTGCCGATGCGCACATCTCGCCCGGGAAGACGGACGAACTGGCCGGGCGCGACCGACTCCGTGATCGTGACGGCACCCGAGCCGGAGTCTCGGGTGTTCTCCACCATGCAGACAGCGTCCGCTCCCTGCGGAAAGGGGGCTCCCGTCATGATCCGCACGGCTTGCCCAGATCCGACCGTGCCGTCGAAGGTGTGGCCAGCCGCCACCGAGCCGACCACATCGAGTCGTACCGGTGCATTCGCAGTGTCGGCAGCGCGGACGGCATAACCGTCCATGGATGAATTGGCGAACGGTGGTACGTCCTCGCTCGCGACAATGTCCTCGCTGAGGACGCACCCAAGAGCCGCATCGAGCGGAGTTTTTTGCGGTGCCAGCGGTGCGCACTGCGAGAGTACCCAGCGTTGGGCATCTGAAAGCGGGATCATGCGGGCACGCTTCCGGTTCCGGTCGAGGCTGTCGTGCCGCGTTCGGGCAGGCCTTCATGATCGCACTGCACCCACACCGAGCCACCCGGCCATGTCTCGCGCTTCCAGATCGGCACGGTTCGCTTCAGGGACCCAATGCAGTGTTCCGCCGCGGCGAATGCTGCTCCCCTGTGCGGAGCCGACGCAACGACGACCACGGCAACCTCGCCGACGGCGAGCTTCCCGACTCGATGGAGCAGGACAAGCCGTCCCAACTCGGGCCACTGCGACCGTGCAGTGGATGCGACATCGGCCATCTTCGGCACGACGTACTCCAGATACGCCTCGTACTCGAGCAACGTGACGCCGGGCCGCCCATCGGAGTGGTCACGCACCGTGCCGCAGAATGTGACCACGCCGCCACACGCAGCGACGGTGGCCCATCGCCGCGCCATGTCGACCGGCAGCTCCTCACTGCTGACGGCGATCCAGTCGTCGCCGTCCGATGGCACTAACTCAAGGCTCATCGGGTTCATCTCAGCACACTCGGACAATGCCCTTTCCTTCACCGAGGACGTCTCGGGAACCAGGTTCGAGCCGTCAATGGGGTTCGCCACCTGCGAGAAGGTCGAGTGCGTGAGGGAGCACGCCCATCAGTGCGGCCAGAGACTCGGTCGACCCCTTGACAGACCCGGGGAGATTGAGAATCAAGCACGAACCGAGCGTCCCGGCAAGGCCCCGGGACAGCGGTCCGAGTGCACTCGCGGCGCGCATGGCTTCGGCCATACCAGGGGCCTCCCGGTCGATCACCTTCCTGGTGCCCTCGGGGGTGAGATCAGTCGGGGAAAAACCGGTGCCACCCGTTGTGACGAGGAGTCCAGCGAACGAGGACGACAACGTCACCAAGGCGTCCGCCACCGGCACCACGCCGTCCGGGACGATGGCGCGCTCCACGACGACGAATGAGTTCAGTTTCAACATGACCTCGATGGCGTCCCCGGAGCGATCGACCCGCGACCCGGCGGCGACCGAGTCGGAAACGGTCAGGACCTTCGCCGGTACCGCCACCTGCCCGACGTTACCGGCCCTCGCGTCACTCACCGCCATGCGCGACCCGCCCGATCCACGAAGCAAACCGAGAGCCCGCCAAATCTCACGATTCCCTTACTTTTGACCCGAACCCGACAACGGGACGGACTCGCGATTGCACCGATGCGAGTCCGACATGCGATGCCACAATTCGTTGCCCATGGTCTACCGTCGGCCAGGCCCTGTCCGCGTGAGGCGGAGGAGTACTTTGCCCGCTGCAGTCGAAGTCGAATCTCTGCGCCACACCTACGCTCGCCGCGGGGGCGAGGTCCACGTCCTCCGCGGGGTGACATTCGACGTGGAACAGGGAGGGTACGCCTCCTTGATGGGACCTTCGGGCTCCGGCAAGACGACACTCCTGTCACTCATAGGCGGCTTGGAGCACCCTCAGAGTGGTCGGGTGACGGTGGCGGGGCAGGACCTTGCCGCACTGTCCGGCGACCGCTTGGCGGAGTTCCGCCGCTCGAGCGTCGGTTTCGTCTTCCAGCACTTCGGCCTCCTCGAGGCACTGACCGCGCTCGAGAACCTCGAGCTCACGCTCACCTTCGCGGGAGTCTCCCGGCAGGAACGACGCCGGCGCGCCGTCGAGCTTCTCGAACAGGTTGGATTGGCCGACCGGATCGGCCATCGACCCTTCGAGCTTTCCGGAGGCGAGCGGCAACGCGTCGCCATCGCGCGCGCCTTGTCGAATCGCCCGGAACTGATCCTGGCCGACGAGCCGACGGGCAACCTCGACGACGATACGGCGACGGCGGTGATCGCCCTGCTGGAGTCGCTCCCGTCCGAGCGAGGTTGCACCCTCATCGTGGTCACCCACAACCGGTCGCTGGCGGCTCGGGCCGAACTTCGTCTGGCCCTCGTCGCCGGGGACGTGACGGTCGACACGGGAGTTCCGCACGGCGACGCTGGGGACGTCGCCGCCTCCGGGTCGGACGGCGATGAACCGACGGGCTCGTGACTTGGCGCGACGCAATCGGTTTGGCCGGACGCGAACTCCGACGACGCCCGGGCCGGGCGGCCCTCACCTTGATGGCCGTGACATTGGCCACTGCGCTCCTGTCGGCCCTCCTGGCCGTTGCAGGCACGGCCCAGACGCGCGTGCTCTCGCAGATCGCCGACGGTGGCCCCCTCGCCAGCATCTCCGTGTCGCCGGCGGCCCCCGATCCCACACAGGCCGGGCTCGACAACCCACAGTCGGGTCCACCACGCGCCTTGACGGTGCAGGCGCTGACGCGCATACGAGCGCTTCCCCACGTGCGATCCGTGGTGGCGGTCACCGCCACAGACGTGTCGCTCATCCCACCTGCGCTTCCCCCCAAGGGGTCTACAGAGTGCCGAACTCCGGGAGCCTGCACGCCCGATCCAGGCAACGGCGGCGAGCCCGATCGACCGGTCCGACCCATCTCGACGGCTTTGGTCGGTGTGAATCTGCGCCAACTCGGAAATCTCCCCGTCTCCCTCCTGTCCGGCCGCTTCCCCGCGGTCGATGCCACCGATCAGGTCGATGTCACCCAGAGCTATCTGAGCCACCTGGGGCTGCCGAAGACCAAGGCGGCGGAGGTCGTCGGCACCCAGATCATGATCTGCTCCACCCGCTTCGCCGGGACGGAGTCCGAGGGTGAGTCGGGCCGCAGGGTCGCCGTGGTGGCATTTCGTTGGACGAAGGCGACGGTCGTGGGCGTGGTCCAGCAGGAAGCGGCGACGGGCGACGTGCTGGCGTGGCCCCGACTGGCCCAGGAGGATTTCAATTGGGTCGAATCGGGCCGGGCGCTCGGAGACAGCGACGCCCCGACGTCTCCCTACGTGCAGGCCTTGGTGGTCGCGGATCAGCTGGCGAACGTCGAGTCGGTTCGTACGGGCATCGCCGGGGTCGGATACACCAGCAGTGCGCAAGAAAGCATCATCACGGCCGTCGGTCATTACCTCCACGTCGTCGAGATCGTGCTCACGGGCATCGGGGTGGTGGCCCTGGCCATCGCCGCGCTCGGGATCGCCAACGCGCTGATGGCGGCGGTGCGGGAGCGCAGACGAGAGATCGGGGTGCTCAAGGCGATCGGCGCACGTGACCGCGACGTCATGCGGACCTTCCTGGTCGAGGCGGGCACACTCGGCTTTGTCGGCGGCGTCCTGGGCACCCTCCTCGGTGGCCTCATTGCCGTCGTGATCGGAGGCCTGGCCAACCAGTACCTCGAGTCACAGGGCCTGGCCGGAGTCAGACTCGACATTCCCCCTCTGCTCCCGTTGGGGGCCGTAATCGGAGCGACGGCGGTGGCGATCGCGGCCGGAGTCTTTCCGGCCCGACGAGCCGCCCGCCTGCCCGCACGTGAGGCGATGGAAGCGTGACGCGACCCAGCGGCCGGCCCGCCCGTTGGCGCCATCTCTGTACGGCACTCCTCGTGGCCGTCGCTGGAGCGGCGGCGTCGGGTTGTGCCGGGAGTGCCACCTCGGTGACACCACCAGCAGAAGCCCATGTGCACCCCTATTCCTACGTCGCGATCGGCGGGAGCGAGTCGGTTGGTGATGACGCCAACGATCCAGTTCGTCAGGCCTTTCCGATCCTGCTCGATCAGAGGCTCCCCCGCCAGACCGCGTTCTACGATCTCGCGGTGCCGGACGCCACTGCCGAGGACGTCTTGGCCCATCAGGAGGCGGCTGCCGTCGCGCTCCGACCGGACCTGGTCACGGTATGGATCGGCATCAACGATCTGGAACAGGGCGTAAGCCCCTCGGAGTTCGGATCCGAACTCCGAGAAATCGTGGCGCCGCTCCGAGCGCAGCACGCACGGGTATTGCTGGCCAACCTCGAACCCATCACGGACGCGCCGACGTACGCCGACTGTGCCGGCACGTCGCTTTCCTCGCCAGGCTCGAACCGCCGCTGTTTCGTCGATGGCCGATTCGCCACGGGAACGCTGCCGGCAGCGGACGACACAAATGCGACCCTGGCCGCCTATGACGCGCAAGTAACTGATGTCGCGCAGACCGACGGCGCGGTGCTCGTGAACGTCGATGGCGCAATCGCTCAGGCCCGAACGGGGCCCGAGTCACCCTTCAGCCCCGACGATTTCGACCTCTCCACCGCCGGTCACGCCGTCGTGGCGCGTCTCTTCGTCTCAGCTTGGCGATCGACGGGAGCGGCTGCGCCGGTGAAATGAGTGAGGCGACACGGCAAGTGAGTGTCTTTACGCCCTCCGGTGACATCACGACCAGCAGCGGCGCAGCGGCGCTCACAAAGCAGCAGCCGCCGTCTGTCGCCCGTCTCTCGACGTCGAATTCGCGGCCGAATCGCTCAGCCACCCTCGACTCAGGTGCCTCGCAGCAGCTTCGAGTTGGCAATATCGCGGAGCCGTGACTGCGCCTTGAGCCAGTCAGCCGATCTATTCACCCGACCGGCAGCCAGCACATGATGCAACCCCATGGGTCCGTCGGTTCTTGCCCCGCACCGCCTGCATATCGCGATGCGACCATTTGTTTCGGGAAGATGGTGCTGATCGAGCTCGGCTCCAACATCCGCTGGCTGCGATGAAGTCATGATTCCTCCTGTCGGCCTCGCGGTCATGATCTAGGTCCAAGGGACCGATTTCAAACGAGTGGTTGATCCCCAGTCCCAACCCTATGCCCACCAGGAAAGGCTGTCTCCACAGCCTCCTCGAAGTGAGACTTGGCCGATCTGAGATTCTTTGGCGACAGCCACTGCCGCACTGACGAGTCTGCTTCGAACCGTCACCACGAGGAACGCAACATCGGTATCCCTACGTGGTGATGGAGCCGCCATTGATCTGGATCGTCTGACCCGTCATCCAAGACGCCTCGTCGGAGGCCAGCCAGACACAAGCCGCTCCGATGTCATCTGGGACGCCCGTGCGGCCGACGGGGATCGATTTCGCCAGATACTCAGTGACGTTCTGATCCTCGTTGGTCATGAGCCCAACGGCCACCGTGTTGGCCGTCACGCCAGATCGAGCCACCTCCAGGGCCAATGATCGAGTGAACGAGATCCCACCACCCTTGCCGGCGCTGTAGGCACTGACGCCCAGGGCGACCCCACTCGTACCCGCTCCAGAGGAGATCGTGATGATGCGACCCCAGTTTCGGTCACACATCGAGTCGATCACCGCTTTGCAGCAATTCATGACACCGTAGAGGTTGACCTCGATTGGACCAGTCCACTCGGAAGGATCGATCTCGCGAAACTTCGCAGCGCGCATCCCACCGACGCCCCCGTTTCCCGCATTGTTGACGAGAATGTCGATTGGTCCTATCCGTCGGACCACATCTGCCATTCCCTCTCTGACTGAATCGAGGTCGGTGACATCGAAGGGTGCGGCAACGGCGGAGCCGCCCAACGTGTGTGCTGATTGCTGAGCTCGCTCCGGAACGACGTCGTTGACCGCGACGACTGCGCCTTGGGCCGCAAGCATCCGAGCTATTCCAGCGCCAACGTTCTGACCAGCACCAGTGACAACGGCAACGCGCCCATCAAGATCGAAGATCACACCATGCCTCTCATCCAGGCGGCACGACCGATTTGAGCAGTGCGTCGTTGGGATTCTCCGGGAGCCGGTCGAGAGGCTCGTCCAGCTCTTCGACGGTCGGGCCAAACGCAGCGGCCAGAGGCGCCAGCTGGGCCAGGTCGAATCCGTAGAGTTCGGCACAGTTTTCCGCCAGGATCCGCTGCTTCTCGTCAGGAGCGATCCCGGGCAGCACCTGGCGCAGCGTCTCGCGGGTGAAGGGATACGTGCCCTCGTCGTGGGGGTAGTCGCTCCCCCACATGAACCGCTCTGCGCCGATCTGATCCCGCACCGCGACGTCCGCTGGCCGTGGCTGGCTCACTCCCATCCACACGCTCTGGGCGAAGTACTCACTGGCCAGATGGTCGAGTCGGTGCTCGTCGCCGTAACGGATCTCTCCGGTTTGGCCAGTCTTGCGGATCCGGTCGATGGTGGCATCCAAGTCGCTCAGCAACTTTGGCACCCAGGAGCATTGGGTCTCGGTGATGACGAATTTGAGCCGGGGAAAGCGTTCGAACACTCCTCCCAACACGAACTGGACGAATGGGCGCTGCGAATAGAAGTTGACCTCGTTGATGTAGAAGAGCATTGCGGAGGGGTAGTTGCCGTAGTCGGGAGCTCCGGTTCCGCCATGGACGTTGATTGGCATGTCGAGGTCCTGGATGACCTCCCAGAGAGGGTCGTACGCAGGATCGTAGAGGGGACGCACCCACTTGACATCGGGAGGGATATTGGGAAGGAGGAGCCCACCGCGCAGGCCGTGCTCCTTGATCCAGTGGACTTCGGCAATAGCGTCATCGATGTCGTTCAGGAATATCTGTCCGATGCCGGCCCGGCGGTCGGGATACTCGCCACAGAAGTCCACCAGCCAACGATTGTGCGCCCGCACGCCCGCCAGACGGTGCGGATAGTCCTCGGGAGCGGGCGGTGCCGCGAAGAGGACGAAGCTCGGGAAGAAGGGTGGGATCGTGTTGGGAAATATGACTTCACCCACGACGCCATCGGCTTCCTGCTGGCTGTTGCGCATCTCGTTGTCCCAGTTGCGCAGGCGCCGGTTGTCCCCGAGGTCCTTGAAGGGGTTCTTGTATTTCGCTCTCCATGCGTCGAAGTCCTCGAGATACCTGGCGTCCAGGTATTCTCGATACGCGGCATGGCTGCCCCCCGCATGGCTGTCGGCGGTAATGATCGTGTAGTGGCCATCCGCACGATCGATGGTTTCGTTGCCAGTCTTCACTCGAGTACTCAATGCCTTTCACTGTTCATTTCGAGAGCTCCAATGTCGACACTTCGATCAGCATGGAACCCTTTGGTCAGGTGGACTCCGCTAGCCGCGAGGTCCAGGGTCGAAGGCTCCTCGACCCATTTGGTCTCGCACCGTCACGACCGGTGGATTGGTCAACGTTCGGCGCTGCCAGTTCGCTCCATCCACCACGAGCGTGTGGCCCGAGATGAAGCGTGCATAGGGAGAGGCGAGGAAGGTCGCGGCCCAACCGAGCTCCTGGAGACGCCCGACCCGCAATGCTGGCTGGCAGGCATCCTTCTCGTCCGTTCGATCGAGGTTCCCCTTGATGTCCGCCGTCATGTCGACGTGCGGGAAGAGACCGGGGACAAGCCCATTGACCTGAATACCGTAGGGGCCCCACTCGACGGCGAGCGTTTCGACCATGTTCTTCACCCCTGCCTTGGCGGCCGCAGAATGCGCGAAGCCAGGTCCACCCGTCCAGGCATAGGAAGCCCCGACGTCAACGATCGAGCCTGGAGTTCCCGCCTCGATGTGGCGTCGGGCGAACTCACGGGAACAAAAGAAGGTGCCATTGAGGGTGATGTCGACGACCGTACGCCAGGCGTTCGGTGACATGTCCTCGGCCGGAACGGGGAAATTGGCCGCAGCATTGTTGATCAGGACAGCAGGAAGGCCGAACGCCTCGGTCGCCTGGTCGAAGGCGGAACTGATTTCATCCGGGTCACGGATGTCGCAGGCGAGGCTGAGCGCCCGCGCTCCGAGCTCGTCCATTGCGGCGCGACCCGCTTCTAGGTGTTCCGCCTTTCGGCTGGCGATGACCAGGTCCGCCCCGAGTCGAGCGAATTCAGCGGCAATGGCCTTGCCCAAGCCGGTGCCGCCGCCGGTGACGAAGACACAGGTTCCGGCGTAGGTTCCCTCAGGCAGGGCCGTGGACCCCACGGCCGGCGGTTCTGGAAGTCCCTGTGGTCCAGTCATTCGTTCGCTCCCGGTGTTGTGCTTCGCTCCGTCAACGTGCCGGTCGACGCGCCGAACCGAGCTCCCCATCCAAGAATCGATGTTCCTGAGGCCGCTGCTCGACCGGAGGCGCCCCGGTGCCTAAGGCAAATAATCCCGGGGAATACTACGGCCTTGCTGCGACGCCGCACGACCCAGGACCTGGCGCCGCCACCACAGATCGAACCCAGGTTCGGCGGCGTTGCCGGCCTTGAGAACTGGGCATTCGAAGGGACAACGAGTTCCGCCGGCACGACGGGTAACGATCCCGACCGTCTCGTCGGACCTGTGCGAGAGCCATTGCCGCCGACGTTGAGGACGGAAACCGCCGGCCCTGATGGGCAAGCTCCGGACCCGATGCCGGGTGTCCATGCGGCTCGGCTGAGCGGCGGGTCAACCACCTGACGAAAGACTCTCCCAGGCGGAGGTCTCCACCGCTGGCGAAGCGTCCACGGCGGCGGCATCCACCTCGTTCCCCTGGGGTTGTTGACCGTCGGGCTGACGAGTGGCGACGAACGCAGTCGTGCGCAGAGGTATCTCCTTGATGAGCCAGCTCAGCACGAAGCCGAGCACGATAAAGGGCACCGCGACCAAGAAGGTCGTCTCGATCGAGTGACTGAAGGCGCTGATGACAAACGTGCGCTGGGTGGCAGGGAGATGAGCGATTTGCGCCGGGTTGGCGGTCACGCTCGAGCCACTGATCAACTTCAGTTCGGCGGACGTGGCATGCAGCTTCAACTCCGCGATCAGGCGGTTGGCGAAGACCGCACCGAGGATGGCCACCCCGAAGGCTCCCCCGATCGTCCGGAAGAACGTGGCGGTTGCCGTAGCGACTCCGAGAGCGGAGTGCGGTACCGCGTTCTGCACGGCGACGACGAGCACCTGCATGACCATCCCGATACCGAGCCCCGTGATGAACATGAAGACGGCCACTTCGCCATACGGAGTGTGTGGTCCCAGCTGCGTGAGCGAGAGCAATCCGAGGGAAAGAACGGCTGTGCCCACGATCGGAAACACCTTGTAACGCCCTGTCCGCGTCACAATGCGCCCGCTCGAGATGAACGTGATCAGCATCCCGCAGATCATCGGCAGGAGTTCGAGGCCTGAAAGCGTCGGCGAGGCTCCGTGGACGATCTGGAGATACAGGGGCAGGTAGATGATGGCCCCGAACATGGCGAAACCGATGATGAACCCGACGCCCGAGGTGGCGGTGAACGTCCGGTTCTTGAAGAGCCAGAGGGGGATGATCGGCTCCGAGGCTTTCGTCTCGATGAAGCAGAAGATGCCCAGCGAGACCAGGGCGACGAGGCCGGTGCCGATGATCACCGGAGAGCCCCAGGCGTATTCGGAGCCGGCCCAGGTGGTGAGCAGGATGATGCAGGTGACCCCGACCGAGAGGAAAGCCGTTCCGGCCCAGTCGATCTTGTGCGGGACCCGCTTGATCGGCAGGTGGAGCACAGCAGCCACGACGAACAGGGCGCCTATCCCGAGCGGAACGTTGATGTAGAAGATCCAGCGCCAGGACAGATGCTCGGTGAAGAAGCCGCCCAGCAGCGGACCGGCCACATTGGTGACGCCGAAAACGACGCCGAAGTAGCCCATGTACTTGCCCCGCTGCCGGGCCGACACGACGTCGCCCATGATGGCCTGGGACCCGACCATCAGGCCGCCGGCTCCGATTCCCTGGATCGACCGGAAGGCGATGAGTTCGAGCATCGACTGCGACAGCCCGGAGAGGACGGACCCGACCAGGAAGATCACGATGGCCAGTTGGAACAGCGCTTTGCGGCCGAAGAGGTCGCCCAACTTGCCCCAGAGTGGCGTGGAAATGCACGTGGCCAAGAGGTAGGCCGTCACGACCCACGACAAGTGGTTGAGCCCGTGCAGGTCGCCGGCGATGGTCGGGAGCGCCGTCGCCACGATGGTCTGGTCGAGCGCGGCAAGGGCCATCCCCATCATGAGAGCGCCGAGGATCACCAGGATCCGGCGGTGCTCGTCGCCAGCGACCTCTTTGTCGACCGAGGCCGTCGAGAGCTCAGTCATGGGCGTCGTCCATGTCGCGATCGAGATTTTCCGCGAAACGACTCAGTAGGTCGGCCAACTCGGACAGGTCGTCGTCGTCCCAGCCTTCCAACAGCCGGTCGAGCCACGCCCGGCGAGCCCGGCGCACCCGTTCGATGGTCCGGCGGCCGGCCGGGGTCAGGCGGATCCTGGAGGCTCGACGGTCACCGGGGTCGGACTGGCGTTCGACCATCCCGTCACGCTCGAGTTGCTGCACCTTGCGGGTCACCGTCGGGGTGTCGACGCCCAGCATCTCGGCGAGATCGGTGACTCGAAGCGGGCCGTCCTTCGCGGCAAGCTTGAAAAGCAGGGTGGCTCCAGCCCGGTCGAGCCGCACTCCCGCCAATCGCAAGAGCCGCTCGTGCACGCGCACCTGTGTGATCGACCGCGCCACGGTCTGCAAGGCCTCGTCGAACCGGTCGATCGGAAGGGCAGCCAGCTTCGTCGGTGCGGCGTCGGCCGTCTCGATAGTTGCTTTCAGCACGTAAATAACGGTACCAGCTGCTGGCGCCCCTCCGGCCGCCGATCGCCGGCCGGAGAGGTGCGACGCTGCTCGAATGTGGGCTGATGACGGTCCGGGTCGACCACGTCGCCCCCGGTCAGGGTGTCGTGCCCCTGTCGGTCACTCAGGAGCCCAAACCCATGGCTGCAATGACGTCCACCGCGTAGCTCTCGACGAACATCTGGAGGGTCTCCGGGCGAACGCCGTCGAACTTCATCGCATCGGCAGCGCCCTCGCCCTGGAGGGATTCTTGAAAGGCCTCGAGGTTGGGACATTCGACGACCAGTCCGACTCGGCCGGACTGGTCGGGGTCGACGAATGTGCGGGCCGTGATTCCCAGCCGTCCGAAGTACTCCTCGCGCCTGGTGGAAGTCCGCCAGTGTTCGACATCGTCAACTTCGTGGATGATGACCAGCGTTGTCACGACCCCGCTCTTTCCGCCGTCCTGCGACACCTTCGCTCACGGCCTCGAGGCCATGGTGCGCCAGGGCACGCGTCAGTTGCGCATCACCTGCGCTGCGGAACTGGCTGATCGGATCCCAAAGAGGGAACGCCGCCGAATCAGGCCAGGCGCAACGACCCCAGCGGATCCAATGGCCGAGTCCTGGGCAGGGCCCAGATCGAGAGATCCACACCGCCCAGCTGAGGGATGATTGTCCGCATGGAAGACGAAATCCAACACGTCTCGATCCACGGTCACGACCTGGCGTACCGGATCGAAGGCAGTGGCCCGGCGCTCTTGCTTCTCCATGGCATTGCCGGCAGTTCACGGACCTGGCGGGACGTATTCCCTCTCCTGTCGAAGAGGTTTACCGTGGTGGCGCCTGACCTCATGGGTCATGGACGGTCCGAAAAACCAATCGGCGACTATTCGCTGGGTGCCTTTGCCAGTGGGATTCGTGATCTTCTCGACGTCCTCGACATCGATCGGGTTTCCGTCATCGGCCAGTCATTTGGCGGCGGGGTCACCCTGCAGCTCGCCTACCAGCATCCAGAGCTCTGTGAGCGCCTCGTGCTGGTGGACAGCGGCGGCCTGGGGCGAGAAGTGAATTGGATGCTTCGATTCATGACGCTGCCCGGAAGCGAATACGTGATGCCCTTGATCTTCCCGGCGTTCGTGCGCGATTGGGGAGATGGTGCGCTGCGGGCGATCGAGGAGCGCGGCATCCGCCTGGGTCGGATTTCCGAGATGTGGAGCGCTTATGCGTCACTGGCCGAGTCCGAGAACCGTCAGGCGTTCATCCGCACCCTCAGATCCGTCATCGACCCCGGTGGTCAGACGGTGAGCGCGATGGACCGCCTCTACCTCGCCGCCTCGATACCGACGTTGATCATCTGGGGGGACCGAGACGACATCATTCCGGTGAGCCATGCCTACGCCGCGCAAGGCGCAATGCCGGGGAGCCGCCTGGAAGTCATCGAGGGCGTGGGCCACTTCCCTCAGATCGAGGCGCCGGAGCAGTTCGTGGCGGCCCTGATCGACTTCCTGGACTCCACGGAACCCGCACGCCTCGGTCCCGCGGACCGACGGCGGATCCTCAAGGAGCGGTTAGGGCCTTCCCAGTGATTGTGCTCGAGGCGCTCGAAGATGCCGCCACCGACGGCGGCATGCGGACGGTAGGAGCCTTCGGCTATTTGACCTTCAACGTCGAGGTTGCGGTATTCCCGAGTGGGAAACCCAACAGCGGCTCCACGTAGGTCACGGTCACCTTCTCACGACCACTCAGTCCGGCGGGCACCGTGAAGCCACCGGAAATCGACGGTGGGGTCAGTACGGGGTTGTTGTAGACGGCCGGGGTGACCGTGATGGTGTTCGTCGCCGTGGCCTTGGGGGTGCCCTTCCTGCTCAGCGTGACCGTCAGTGTGGGTGGCGTCGTGGAGCTGCCACCGAGGAGGCCCTCCAGCGCGCTCAGGGTCGACAACCACCAATACGTGGTCGCGCCGGGTGCGTCACCCACGTTCACGACTTGGCCCGGCGTCGCTTTCGCCGCCGAGAGCACCAACGTCGGTGCGGGTGGGAGGAACGGATCGCCGGCGTACTCGACCAGTCCGCTGCCGGCGGCGACCGGCTTGAATGTCGTGAGGTCGATCATGGCGAGTCCACAGCCGATGAGGCCCATGTTGATCTGGGCGCTCGACGGCCCACACGTGGCGTTCGGATCGGCGGCCTGGGTCTTCGGGAGCGTGTAGGTGTAGTTGAGGTTGCCGGAAATGTCCGAGAAGGGAAAGGTGAGCGCGGCCGGATTGATCTCAGGAAGCGCCGAGAAAAGGGACAGAAGCCCGGCCACCGAGGTGATGTTCCCGTCCAGGAGAGCGGCGGCTTTGGGGTCGATGGCCAGAAGCAGGCTGACCTCCATGACGAGGTAGGGATGGAGTGGTGACAGGCCGGTGCAATTGATGGTGATCTTCTCACCGGCCGTGGCCCCACCGATCAAGGGAAGCGAACTGCCGTTGAAGGTGCACGCCGGTGTTGCCGTGGCGGCGGCCGCCGTACCCGACTGCACCACCCCACTCGCCCCGATTCCGGAAAGCACACCCACGAAGGTGACGATCACCGCGCTCATGCGGACCCAATGAAATCGCTTCATCATCCCAAACCCCCTTGCGTTGACTCCGAGCATCCCGCCCCGCCACTTCTGGGAGAAGACACCGACAAGTCTCTGGAGCCACCAGATTGGCGGGTCAGTGCGCCCGTTTCAAGTGAAAACCCGTGACGGGACAGGTGACCTGGTCAGTGGTGGTTTCGCCAGGCTGACCACCCCTCGAAAAGGGGCTGTGCGGCCGATTGAGTCCGGGGCCATCGCCATCGCCACCCGGCCAACGTCCGCTGCACGGCTCCTCGAGTCCTGCGGCAGAGAGCGCCCAGCGAGCCGTTCATCTGCTGCCTGTTAGCCTCGCACTGTCTCCGGTTCGACCGATGGCTGACGTGCGACGAGGAGGATTCAGTGCGCTTTTTTCAGAGGCTCTTGGCGTGGGATCGACACGCCATGCGTCTTTACCGGCTCGAGGACAAGCTCTACCGGCGAGGCCATGAAGACTTGGCGTACGGCGTATCCGCCATTTCAAGACTGCTCACCGGAGTGGAGGTCGAGCCGGGCGCCGAGCTGGCCCCCGGCGTCGTGTTCATGCACGGTTTCGGGACCATCGTCGGCCGGGGCGCCAAGGTGGGCGAAGGGACGATGATCTTTCAACAGGTCACGATCGGTCGGGCGGCCCGGCTCCCGGTGGAGGACGACGGTTATCCAACGATCGGCCGTGATGTCTACGTCTATCCCGGTTCGATCCTGATCGGCCCGATCACCGTGGGAGACGGGGCGAAGATTGCCTCCGGCGCAGTGGTGAGCAACGACGTCCGGCCTGGCGCCATCGTCTTCGGGAATCCGGCGCGCCAGATCGGCTGGTCGGACGGCTACGACGAAAACCCGGTTCAAGAAGCGCATCCAGACCGAGCCAAGGTCAACCAGCCTCAAACGTGAGTTCGTCAGGGGTCGCCGCTCCGGCCGCCTGTTCCGCAGACAGCATTGCCGCCCAGCGTCCTAATGTTGGCCGGCTGGGGCTTCCACCAATGTCCCGGACTTTGCGCTGTACACGAGGATGTGTGTTCGTCCGGTGGCATAGGGCTGATCACGACCGAAGGACACTGGTCCTCCCGAGCCGGGAAACGTGACGTTCTTGAGCCCATAGCCCGCCTTGCTGAAGCTGGCCACGGTGAGATCTTTCCCGGCCCGATCTGCGATCGTGGCAAAGATGGCCAAGTTCTGACACGTCGACTCGACGGCCGCATAGGTGGTACTCGAGCCGTTTGCAGCGGCATTCGGGCCGCTTGGATTGGCCGGAGGCGCAATGGGATCGGACGGGAACGCCTTGTGCACGATCCCGTAGCATTTCTGGATCGCCGGATCCTTCCACTCCTCGTACGCAGAGGGGAGTGGATCGGCGGTTACTGCGTTGTCGAAGTAGGGGTTCCCCCCTTTGGCCGCCGCAACGTCTGACCCGAGCGACGTCACGCTTGTGGCGATCCAGGGTGGTTTGTAGGTGCTCTGAAGGTCGTTGAGTGCCCGCGGCCAGTCCGTCGGTCCAGAGCCACCGACAGCGACGACTTCGTTGACACCTTCATTCTTGAACTTCAGCGCAATGGTCTCCGTCTGTTGGTCGACTGCGACCGTGTCGGTTGCCGGAGCGGCCACTCCCCCCGTCTGCACAACGTCGACATGCAGCTTCTCGAGATCCGCGCTCACCGCGCGTGCTTCCGGCGTGTCGGAGCCAACGCCGTAGTAGATGCCGACCTTCTTGTGTTTGAACAGCCCTCTTTTGCTGAACGCAGCCAGTTCGACTGGATCGTATGCGGTGTCCGGTGGCGTCAGACTGAAGTCGGGCGCGGCACTGGCGGGCAGGGTGCCGGGCAAGGTTCCATCAATGACCAGCGTGTCGTGGGTCACCTGGTAACAGTCGGGATAGACCGGAAGAATCACCACGAAGACATGGTCGTCTTCGGTGAGTTGCGAACAGACGGCTTCCCCGGACGCAGTTTCCGCGGGGTTGGCAAGGGCCACGAACGGGACGATCTTTCGGCCGTCAACGCCTCCATGCTTGTTCATGTAGGCGGTCAGCGCGGCGATGGCATCTTGAAAATTCCCATCGTTCAGGTGGACGCCGACCGCGGCCAGCGCAGCAAAGTTGATGACAGGAAAACCGACCCTGATCGTCGTTGGCGTCACGCCTTGGTCGGCAGGACTGGAAGCCCCCGCAGCGCCAGAACCGGCTGCGAAGATTCCTCCCAACATCACGGCAACGCTCCCGAGGAATGCGACGACGCGTCGGGCACTTCCGGTCCGCCGCCACCTGCTCACGTTGCCGCTTGATCCCTCGATCACCCACACCGCTCGCGCCCGCACCGTTGCCAGTCCCACTGCTGCGTATCCCCCATTTGGTCCGTAGTCTCGTATTGCTTCGGCCTTCGTCGTTGCCCAGACGCCTCCGAAGGAGCGGACGTCAACCACTCACGGCCGACGTATGGTCGTCAGGACGAAACGGGGTCGCTCAACTCACGATGAGGCAGTCAAGGCCGCTTGTTGCTGCGCCGTCAGATGGACGACGTTCTTCGGGTTGCAGTTCCAGATTGACTGGGTGGGCCGGGTGATCGTCTTGTCGTAGACGAACTTGTTCGCCTCGACCTTGAGCAGGGCGAAACACGGCGACGGTTGGGGGTTCTCGTTCGACATGGTCAGCTGCGCCACTGGGGCCTCGATTCCCCCCGCACTCCAGTTCTTGGTGGCGGCGGCGTGGCTGAGCACGCATGAAACCGTCAGGCTGGCACCACAGGCGGAAGCGGACTTCGCCCACAGGAGCCACGACTCCATGCCCTCCTCGTCATCGAAGTCGATGGCATCACCCTTGGCGTACTTGTGCATGATGTTGACGAGCTGCTGCGTCGAGGGGTTCTTCGAGGCCATCTCGAGCGGCCACCACGACGTCTCCACGTACACGGGGGGCAGCGTCGGATTCTCGGCGACACCCTTTGAGGTCGAGGAGTTGTAGAACTGAACTCCCAGGATGACGAAGGCCGGGTGAAAGCCGGCGGTCGTCATGGCCTGGAAGTAGGGGACGATGTTGTCGTCGAGGGACGGCCAGAGCGCCTCGACACCCTTGTTCTGGACATCTGAGATGTAGGGCGCCCAATCGGTGACCGAAATGGGCGGCTCTTGGAACTCCAAGACCTTCCAGCCCTGCGCCTCTGCACCGTCCTCGTCCTTTCGCTCGGGCTCGAGGACGGAGGGGTTGTTCTCGCCGCCCATGGCCGCCTTCTTGACTGCCTGGGGGTACGCCTTGGCGAGCGCGCCGAACCAACCCGAGGTGATGGTGTTGGTGTTGGCGCCGCTGGGGTCGACCTGATCGGAGGCCAGTTCAGATGCGTTGGACACGACGTATCCACTGATCTGACCCAGGCCACAGTGTTCGCGGACCGGAACGGCAGACTGATCGAGGGCCATGCCGCCGCCGACCGCCATGAAGTCGCTCTGACAGGCCTGATTGGTCACCTGCGCCGCGTTGAACAGGGCGGCGTCGCGGTTGTCGATGACGACCTTGCGGCCGTTGATCCCGCCCGAGGCGTTACACCAGGCCGCAAAGGCTTGGGCCTGCTGAGGAAACTCCTCCTCGAGGCCAGGTTCGACTGTGTTCGATGCATCGTTGAACACCGCGATATTGATGGTCTTGTTCCCCACGCCGCGCACCGAAGAGGCCCCGCCCGGGCCCGGTTCGCAGATTTTGCCCACACCGGGCCACGTCCCGTTCGTCGCGACGCTCGACGCCAGCGCCCGGCTGGGCATCGTGGCCGCTCCGGAATCCGTTGCCGGCGAGAGCGCCACCAGCGTCGCCACAGACGTGGCTCCCGCAATTGCCAGCGGCAACACCGTCCGTCGCAGGTCGATGAGGCCGTTCGAAAAGCCCTTCATAACCACCCCCGAACATCGTGTGACGGTGACATTCAATCAGTAGTTGCGCTCACGTGGGGCCCGCCTCCGAAATCATCGATTCCACAGGCGTCAGCGGGACCTCCATCGCATTGGTCGTCCGCCACCAATGTCCCGGCGAGGCCTTCCGTCACGAGGCGGTCCACGCCGTGGCTGAGATGTCGCCCGAACAAGGGTCCGAGATCTCCGGCTCAGGCGATGACCCTGCGTCGGGCGGGCCCGGCCCCCAAGGCCTCCCTGATTTCGCACCCAGCTGTCAGACTGCCCTCCGTCCTGCGATGGCAGAGGAGAACGCGGAATGGATCTGGGATTTGAGGGCTCGAGCGTTGTCGTGACGGGCGGCACGCAGGGCATGGGGTTTGCCGCCGCCATGATCATGGCATCGGACGGTGCGAGAGTCGGAGTCCTCGCACGAACGCAACGCGACCTCGACGAAACCGTCGAGGCGCTGCACGCTGCGGGAGCGCCCGATGCGGTCGGGCTGAGGGCCGATCTGCGGGACCGACACAGTGTCGACGCCGCCTTCGCCGAAGTCGGCGAACGATGGAACGGACAGCTCAATGCGCTCGTCAACGCCACCGGTCCCAGCGGAAAGATGGCTCCCATCGACCAGCTGGACGACGAGGACTTCATCGACGCGGTCGAGATCGGCTGCCTGAGCCACGTCCGCTGCGTCCGGGCGGCCCTACCCCTCCTCCGCGCCGCCACGTGGGCCCGCATCGTCAACGTGTCTGCGCACTCGACGAAACGCCAGAATCCCGACCTCATCGCCTACACCGCGGCCAAGGCGATGCTCACCAGTGTCACCAAGAACCTCTCTCTTACGCTGGCGCCCGAGGAAATCCTCGTGAACACCGTCTCGCCGGGCAGCTTCGCCACCGAGACGTTCAAGGCCTGGGCCAAGCGTGTCGGCGTGGATCCCGACGACCTCTACGCCTGCATGCGAGCCATCGACGAGCATTTCGGCCACCCCGCTCAGATGCCGCGGGCCGGCGACCCCGCCGAGATCGGTCCCGTCATCGCCTTTGCCGCATCCCGTCGCAATACCTACATGACGGGAGCGAACCTGAACGTCGACGGAGGCAGCGACTTCTGCTGACGTTCCCCTCCGCTTCTGGGACTCGATTCACACGAGTTCGATCGAACCCAGATCTCGGATCGCGGCGCAAGAGCGGCGGGCCATGGCGACGAACATCTGGTCCGATCGGTACGTGCGCTTGGCCCCGGCATAGATACAGCCGATCACGGTGATCATCGGACCCTGCAACTGGCCGAGACGGTAGTCGTCCCAACAGCGTTCGAAACTGTAGGTGGTCACGCCGCGCTCGACGAGAGCCGAGTGATAAGTCCGGACCAACGACATCTCACTGGCAGCCCTCTCTTCACTCTTCACACTCGTGCCGAGGAAATACGCAACATCTCGCATGGGAGGGCCGATCGCAGCCGTTTGCCAGTCGACTGCCGTGACGCCGCCCGTCACGGCGTCGAACAGGAGATTGTCGAGGCGGTAGTCACCATGGATGACCGAGAACGGTGCCGCCTCGGTGAGTTGCCAGCGCTCGATCACCGCACAGGCTTGCCGCAGCGTCTCCTCGTCCTCGGGGGCCAGATCGCTGGCGTACCGTTCGACAAATGCATCGCTCGCCTGGGCCATGACCCGCGCCATCATGGCAGCGCTTTCGGGGTCAGGACGCATCAGAAACGACAGGTCGTAGAGCCTCGGGTTTTCCCACCACGCCACGTGCAGTCCGACCAGGGTCCGCAGCGACGCCTCCGCCTCTCCGATCGTGCATCCGTCGACCTGCGTGCCCGGTGAAGCAGAGGACATGTCGTCGAGCAAGAGGGTGAAGCAGGTGTGATCCTCCGCAATGGCGGCGTACCAGCACCGCGGCGTCCGGAGTTCCGCTCCCGGAGCGAGCGTCGAGTAGAACCCCACCTCAGCGGCATAACCCGGGGCAACCAGGGTCCGCATGTCCTTGTCCTCGCCTGCCAGCTTCGCAATCAGGGTCGAGGGGCCCTCCGGACCCTCATAGGACAGATGCAGCCGGTAGGTGGTGCCCGTTTGGCCTGAGCCGACCCGTTCGCATCGGACCTCGGTGACCGTAAAGGGAGTACCCGACTCACTGAACGCCCTCGAAATCCACTCCGCCGAAAGATCCTCTGGACGGTCGACCACCTCGTTCATCCAAGAGAGTTTAGGGGGCCCGCGGAGGGGGACGAGACGTGTCAACGTGCCCCCACGCCACGACGAAACCGGTTGCGTTTCTTCTGCGCAGACTCTCGAGGACCGACCGACCAGGTCGTCGGCACACGAAGAGGGCCGCCATCGGCACGCCCTTCAGACCACGGCGCCGGCGATCTTCGCCTCCATGATTTGCTCCGCGTCGAACCCGACCTCACTCAGCACGTCGTCCGTATCCGCTCCGAATTCGGGTGCGTGCCCGAGCCGAGGTGGCGTGCGGTCGAACTGCGCCGGAGAGGCGACCAGTGGCAAGACGACATCTCCCTGGTAGCTGACCTGTTGCACGAAGCCGTTGGTGATCGCCTGAGGGTCGTCAGGGAGCTCCAGCACGTTCTGCATGAGGTCCCACTGGCCGGCCTGGGAGCCGAGCGCGACACGCGCCTCGGCCAGGGAGAGCGACGCAAACGTCTGCTCGAGTTCGGCGATCGCCTCCGGAATGTGCGTGCCAAGGGCTTCGGGCGTGGAGAAGCGATCGTCGGTGCGCAGGTCCTGTCGGCCCAGGGCCACGAGTAGTCCATCCCAGTAGAGGTCGCGCTGGAGCATGCACAACGAGAGCCAGCGTCCGTCCGAGGTCCGGTAGTTGTTCACGAGCGGATTGAACATCTGCGGATTCCCCATGTTGGGAGGCCCAGCACGGCCGCCCGCCGGCTGACGCGCCATCATCACCGAGGCACCGACGATTGGCATCTGCAGGCACCACATCGCAGTTCCCAAGAGCGCCACGTCGACCACGCCGCCCTCGCCCGTCCTTCCCCGGCGGACCAACGCGGCGGCGACTCCCCCGGCCAGGGCCATCCCACTGAGGGAGTCGCCGAAGGCGCCACCGGGCTGGCCGATGGGCCGCTCGGCGCCGGCCGGCGTGACAGTGGACCCGACACCGCCCCGGGCCCAGAAGCTGATGGCGTCGTATCCGCCCTTGTCCGCCTCCTCACCGAGTGAACCCTGTCCTGTCCCACACCCGTAGACGATCGAGGGGTTGACGGCACGGATGTCATCGATGTCGAGTCCGAGCCGGCGCCGGGTCGGCGGCAGATAGCTGGTCAGGAAGACGTCGGCCGTCTCGGCGATCTTCAACACGATGTCGCGCGCCTCGGGATGCTTGAGGTCGAGTGCGATGCTCCGCTTTCCGCGGTTCCAGGCTTCCCACGGGAACGACGGCCCGGCTTCCGCGCCGATACCCACGTTGACGAGTCCCCGCAAGGGATCTCCGGTCGGCGGTTCGATCTTGATGACATCGGCCCCCCAGTCGGCCAGCACTGCTCCCGCAGAGGGAACGAACGCCCACGCCGACACCTCCAGCACCTTGATTCCCTCGAGCACTCGCTCCACGTTGCGTGACCCCTCTTTCGTTGGCTCGACGGGTCGACGACCCGCCTCGATCCGGGACGTTCAGTTGAGTCAGCCCGGCCCACCTCACGGATCGAGAGCACCCCCTGCGACGCCCAACAGCACGTAGGGTTCTGAGCGTAACGCTCTATGGCTCACCCCCTGCGACCAAGACAGACCGGCTGCGCTCCCGAAACGCTGCGTCCCCGGGTGACTGACCGAGGATGACGGTTCCCGACGCACGTGGGAGCGGTGCAAGGGTTCATTCGGCCCAGCACCTCCTCGATCGCTACCACAAGACCATGAGTGGCCGTCCGGTCGCCGCTCTCGAGATTCTCGAGTACACCGAGGAGCGCATTGTCGTGCGCGCCCAACTGCACGAGGGACACAGTCGTCCTGGGGGAATGGTCGCCGGACCTATTCTGTTCACCTTGGCCGACACGGTGGCGTACTTCGTCACCATCTCCCGATCCCCGAGAGGTTCCGAGGCCTACACGGCGTCGATCTCGATGGAGTTCCTCCGACCGGCGCCCGTCGGTGTCCTCGTGGTCGAAGGCACACTCTTGCGGTTCGGAAAGCGGACGTGCGTGGTCGACACCCTCCTCCGGCGAGTGGATCGCGACGAACCGGTCGCCCACGCCGTCGTCACCTACGCGCCCGTCTTCCCGCGCCCCGACGGGGCCTGAGGTCTCCGGCCGGCACTGCAGCCGGTCAGCCGCGGTAGAGAATCTGCATGCGGTAGAGCAGGGAGGGCTTTTCGGCCCCGACAACCGAGATCTCGAGTTCCGTCGTGATCAGCGTGCCGTTGGGCCGCGCCGCCACCTCGGCGAGACGTGAACGGCTGTGGATTCTCGAACCGGCCGGAACGGGAGCGAGAAAACGCAACTTGTCGCTGCCGTAGTTGAGAGCGCTGCCATGGCCGGTCACGCGCACCGCCTCACTCCGCACCCGTGGCAACAGTGCGAGGAGGAGAAACCCGTGGGCAATGGTGCCCCCAAAGGGACTCTCGGCGCGAGCGCGTGCCACGTCGGTGTGGATCCACTGATGGTCGCCGGAGAGCTCGGCAAACGCATCGATCACGTCCTGCCCGACCTCGGCCTCCGAAGCCCATTCCCCGAAGTCCTGGGACACCGCTGCCTCGAGGGCAGGGACGTCATCGAATGCCAAATCCTCCACGTCGAATTCTCCTTCCGCTCGCGGTCATTGCTCACGGCATACCTGGGATGTCGAATAACCGGGTTGCCGGCCCGGGGTATCAGTCGATCCGGATCCGGCGTGCCTCCGCCTCGGACCGGATGGCGGCGGCGACACCCTGCACCAGGAGCTGGTGCTGGTGCGGCTGCCCTCGTGACGGCGTGATGCGTGTGGCGATCAGCTCGCTCACCAGGTAACCCCGCAGGGTCTTGAAAGCGAACACGACCAGATCGTCCTCTTGCGCCGCCTCGCCCAGCGCACACGCAAACAGTGGCTTCCAGGCCCGGGCAAGCGACCGGCCGTGGGCCAGTGCCGCCTGGCGGGTTTCGTCCGACGTCTTCGGGTTCTGGGTGAGGTCCAACAGGATCTGCAGCTGCGCCAGTTGAGCCCGCACCCCGTAGTGCTCGATCAGGACATCGAGGACTTCCGCCAATCGCTCCTCCAGAGTGTCACCTCCGATGACGGCCGTGGCGACTGCGTGCTGCAGGTCGTCCCAGCTCTCCTCGAGCACGGCCAAGAGCAGCCGCTCGCGACTGCCGAACTGATGCTGCAGGGTCCCCCAGGTGACACCCGCTTGGCGGGCGATCTCGTTCGAGCTCGTGTGGTAGTAGCCGTTCTCCATGATGCTCTGCACGGCCGCATCGAGCACCTTCCGACGGGTCAGTTCCCCGTCGGTGCGGCGTTTGACAGGAGTGCTTCGGCTCACTCGACTCTGGGGCACCCAGCGAAACTACAGGCGGGACGGAAGATGTCGTGACATACTGGTCACTATGGGTATGGACATGGCGTCCCGCCGGTGCGAGAGCCGGAGCAAAGGGTCCGAGACGACGGTGATGCCGGCGTGGAGGAACGTCGATGGCACGGATGCGGCCGGCACCCCTTCGCACTGAGGACAACGAGGGGTACTGGCTGGCCGCGGCGGAAGGCCGGCTGGCCATCCAGCAATGCTGCTCGTGCACGCGTTTCCACCACCCGCCCCGACCCATGTGTCCCGACTGCCACTCGGTCGATCTGCAGTGGACCGACGTTGCCGGCACCGGGACGGTGTACAGCTACGCGCTCCTCCACCACCCACAGCACCCGGCGTTCTCCTACCCCGTCCCGGCCGTGCTCGTCGACCTCGACGAAGGCGTCCGGGTGCTCTCGAATCTGGTCGACATCGCTCCCGGTGAGATCCGGATCGGCCTCCCGGTCGAGGTGACCTTCGAGCGCAGCCTCGAAGACGGAGCAGTTCCGCTCTTCCGCCCCCGGTCGGGTCCGTCATGACATCGGGGACCGGGGCATCGATCGTCGGCATCGGCAGCACGGAGTTCTCCAAGGCCGCCGGTCGCAGCGAGACCCGGCTGGCGGCAGAAGCGATCGTGGCCGCGCTGAGCGACGCCGGACTGACGACATCGCAGGTCGACGGGGTGGTCAGTTACACCATCGATCCGGTCGAAGAGACGGAGCTCGTCCGGTCGATCGGCGCTCCGGAGATCCACTGGTCGAGCCGACTGCCCTACGGCGGCGGAGGCTCCCAGGGCGTGCTCCTGCACGCAGCGGCGGCCGTCTCGAGCGGCTTCGCCGACGTCGTGGTGGCCTACCGCGCCGTGAAAGCACGGTCGGGGTCTCGCTTCGGACGGGCCGAGGTCTCAAACCGACCCACCTCGTCCCATGCGGGCACGACGGCCGCACAATGGTGCTCGCCCTACGGCGTCCTCACGCCAGCATCGTGGATGTCCCTCAACGCCACGCGCTACATGCACGACACAGGGACCACCAGCGCTGATTTCGGGCGTGCGGTCGTCCAGATGCGCGCGTACGCCGCGGCCAATCCGAACGCCCACTTCTACGGTCGGCCGATCACGCTCGAGGACCATCAGGCATCACGCTGGATCGCCGAACCCTGCATTCGCCTCTTCGACTGTTGCCAGGAAACGGACGGGGCGGTCGCCCTGGTGATCACCCGCGACGATGTCGCCCAGGACTCCCGGGCACCCGTGGCCATCGCCGCCGCCGGCGGTGGCGCCGTCTGCGAAGAAGAGGTCGCCTCGAACCACTACCGGCCCGATCTCTCCGTCATGGACAGTTCCCGGTCCCTGGCCACCCGGCTCTTCGATCGGACGGGCATCGACCGCAACGACCTCGACGTCGCCATGGTCTACGACGCCTTCTCCCCCATTCTGTTCATGCAGCTCGAAGGGCTGGGCCTGTGCGGCTACGGCGAGGCCAAGGACTTCGTGGCCGACGGCCACCTCGGGCTCACCGGCAGCCTTCCCTGCAACACCAACGGCGGCCTGATCGGCGAGGGCTACATCCACGGACTCAACCTCACCACCGAGGCAGTGCGCCAGCTGCGGGGCGAGTCCTGCAATCAGGTCGAAGGCGCTCGCACCGTTCTCGTCAGCGCCAGCCGTACCGGCGTCATCCTGCAAACGGATTGACCCTGGGCGGGCGGGCCACCAGACGAGGCCAGCTACCCCGAGCGCCTCAGAGGCCGTAGATCCGTTCGGCGTTGCCCGCGCAGATGAGCTGACGCTCCTCGTCGGGGATGTCGGCGAACTGGCGGTCCACCACTTCTCTCGAGTTGGGCCAGGTGGTGGCGGGGTGTGGGAAGTCGGTCGACCACAAGATGTTCTCGACTCCCACCATGTGGCGAAGCTGGAGACCGACCTCGTCGTCCATGAAGGTGAGCGACATGTTGCGGTGGAAGTATTCGCTCGGCTTCATCCGCAGGCCGGGCAGGTCGTAGGGACCTTCCACCTTGCGGTCCAGCTGGGCCAAGAATCCGGGCACCCAGTACAGGCTGGGCTCGACCAGAACGATCTTGAGATCGGGAAAGCGTTCGAGCGTCCCGGTCAGGATCCACCAGGCGATGACCTCGGACAGGGCCAGGGAGGGCAACGAGGTGAAGATGGCGAGTTGGGGCGTCGGATCGCGCCGCCAGACGTCGTACAACCACAGCCGGTTCCCCAGGTGATGGCTGATGGAGATCCCGGTCTCCGAGAGGACGCCCCAAAGCGGGTCGTAGCGTTCGTCGTGGTAGTCGGCAAGACCGATCTCACTGGGGAAGTTGGGCAGGTGCACCGAACGTGCTCCGAGCGCGGCGAGTCGCTCGACTTCGGACACGGCATACGGGATGTCGATGATCGGGACCTGGTACGACACGACCAGGCGCTTCGGATCGTGTGCGGCGAACTCCTCGAGGTGGTCGGTGAAGGCCCGGCTGATCGGCTTCCAGTCGCCCGGGACCAGCCCGAAAGCGCGGAACGCACTGACCTCGGAGTAGATGACCTCGGCGTCGACACCGTCGCGGTCCATGGCGGCCAGCCGGGCGACCGGGTCGCGGTAACCGGGATCCCGGAACGCGTCCATGTCCCAGTCGTCGAGCGAGAGCTTTCGACCGGCCCGGCGCTCCTCCTCCTCGCGGGCCTGCTGGGCTATGGCCGCGTCGAACGCCTCGTGCAAACCCGACGGGACCCTCTGGCGAATCACGTCGAGCGAGACGGCGACGTGCGAATCAGCGGAGATGAGTCGGCTTCGTTCCATGGGTGCTCCCCCCGGGTTGTCGGTTGGCTCGGCCTGCCCGCCGGATCCGGCTCCGGCTTGGCGAGAACCATACTAGTCACTATGCTAAGCCGGGTTCGGCCGGAAAGGGGTGCGATGGCGGGAGCTCTCGACGGAATCAAGGTTCTCGACCTGTCCTGGGGGATTGCCGGACCGGTGACCGGCATGCTGCTGGCCGACCACGGCGCCGACGTCGTGAAGATCGAGCCGCCCGGCGGCGATCCCTTTCGTGGCACACCCGGGTATGCGACCTGGCTCCGGGGCCGGCGCAGCATCGAGCTCGACCTGAAGACCGACGGCGACCGACAGGTGCTCCATGACCTGGCCCGCACGGCCGACGTGGTGATCGAGAGCTGGGCCCCCGGGACGGCGCGGCGACTGGGCGCGGATGCGGCGACGCTGACCGCGCTCAACCCGGGCCTCGTCGTGTGCTCGCTGTCGGCCTACGGGGACCACCCGGCCCACCGGGACCGCCCTGGTTACGACGCGCTCGTGGCGGCCCGGTTGGGCATCCTCGACGAACAGCGGGGCCACCTTTCCGGTGCCATCGGCCACATGCACGGCGAGGGGCCGTTCCTCGAGCACCTCGAGATCCCCGAGGGCATGGCGCCCGGAGCGGAGCGGCCGGGCCCGATCTTCACGTACACCCCCTGGCTGAGCATGGGTTCGGCCTTCATCGCTACGACCGCCATCAGTGCGGCGCTCTACGCCCGCACGACAACCGGGCGCGGGCAGCACATCGAGACGTCCCTCCTCCAATCGGCCATCACCCTCACGGCCTCGAAGTGGATGCGGGTGGAGCACAACGACGCTCCCTATTTCCGCTCCTGGATCTACGACCGGAGGGCGAACAAGGGCTTCTTCCGCTGCTCCGACGGGCGCTGGACCGAGCAGTGGGTGCCCAATCCGCGCTTCGTCCTCACGAGCAGCGAGGGAGATCAGCTCGAGGTGGATCCCACTGCCGGTCGACTGCGCGACGACCCCGACCGCGTGCCGCCCGACCCGGAGAACATTGTGGTGCTGGCGCACTACTTCGAACCGATGGCGGCGGCCATGGCCCGCTTTCCCTCTCATGCGTGGGTCGAAGCAGCGGCACGCGCCGGCGTGCCGCTGCAGCCGGTCCGCACACCCGAAGAGGCGCTCTCCGACCCGGCCCTGCTGGCCGAGTCCGCCGTCGTCGAGGTCGAGCACCCCCAGCACGGCCGTCTCCGTCAGGCCGGGCTGCTGTACCACCTGAGCCGCACCCCGGGCTCGGTGGGACGCCCGGTTCCGCTGTCCGATCAGCACGGGGCCGAGGTCCGGGCCGAAGCAGCGGCCGGGGCGTCGGGACCCGACCTACTCGCATCCCCACGGACAACGGTCTCCCTCAAGGGCCCGCTGGCGGGCGTCACCGTGCTCGACCTCGGCTTCGCGGTGGCCGGTCCGTTCGGAACCCAGGTCATGGCCGACCTGGGCGCTGACGTGATCAAGGTCAACGGATTCCGGGACCCCTGGTGGCACGCGATGCACATCGCCTACGGGTGCAATCGCAACAAGCGCAGTATCGGACTCGATCTGAAGACGGCCGACGGCCAGAGCGTGTTGCACCGGCTGCTCGCCCGGGCCGATGTCGTGCACTCCAACATGCGGGCCGACGCGCTCCGGCGGTTGCACCTCGACGAGGCCAGTGTGCGCGAGGTCAACCCGCAGATCATCTATTGCCACACCCGAGGTTTCGAGAAGGGTCCGCGGTCGGACTCACCGGGCAACGACCAGACCGGCTTGTCGCTCGCCGGCGTCACCTACGAGGACGGCGCGACGCGGCAGGGCGGGAGTCCGTTCTGGAGTCTGACCTCCCTCGGAGACACGGGAAACGGCTTCCTCTCGGCGATGGGCGTGATCCAGGCCCTCTATCACCGGGCCCGCACCGGCGAGGCACAGGCGGTGGACACGTCGATCCTCAACGCGGGGCTCCTCCTGGCCTCGATGGCATCCATCCGCGAGGACGGGACACCACTCCCCCGCCCCCAGCTCGATGCCTTGCAGCTCTCGCTCGGACCGCTCTACCGTCTCTACGAGACCGCAGACGGATGGATCTGCCTCGCCGCCTTGACGGAGGACCACTGGCACCGCCTGGCCCGGTGCCTCGGCCACGACGAGTGGACGGTCGATCCGCGCTTCGCGAACGCGACTTGGCGTGACCGGCATCGGATCGAACTCGAGACCTTGATCGGCGACCTGTTCCGCGACCGGAGCGCCGACGAATTGTTCGCCGAGCTCGACGCCCATGGCGTCCCCTGTGAGCTACCGAACCCCGAGTTCGGCCGCCAGCTCTTCGACGACCCCCACGCGACGGCGATGGGACTGACCGTCCGTCACCAGCACCCGAAGCTAGGACGCTTCGAGCAATTCGGACGGAACGCCGACTTCTCCGACACGAAGCCCGAGATCTGGGGACCTCCGCCCATCTGTGGGCAGCACACCCGAGAGATCCTGGCTTCGGTCGGCTACGACGAGGCGGACATCGAGAAGCTGCTCGAGGCCCGGGCCGCGTTCGAGAACCTGTGGGTCGATTGACCGGAGCCTCGCCCTGGCAGGCCGAGGTGATGGTGGACGTCTCCACGCAGCTCGAGTCCGGACCCGTCTCGTTGCGCGGCTGGGTCAAGGGCCCGGGCGAGACGCCGGCACGCCCGCTGGTGGTCTTCTGCCTCGCCGGGGGCGGCTGCTCGACGGGCTACTTCGACCTGAGCGTCCCGGGCGACGACGGCTACAGCATGGCCGACGCCTTCGTCGAGCGTGGCGCCGTCGTCGTGGCGGTGGACCATCCGGGTCTCGGTGCCTCCGACGCGGTCTCGGACCTCGTCGCGCTGACCCCGAGCCGCGTCGCCGCCTGCCATGCGGTCGTCGTCGAGGAGGTCGTGGACGCGTTGGCTCGTGGTGCCCTGGGCGCTCGGCCACTGCCGCGCCGCCCCTTCGTGGTGGGACTGGGTCACTCCATGGGCGGCCTCCTGGTCACGGTGCAACAGGCCCGACACCGGTCCTACGATGCCCTCGTCTGCGCCGGGACCAGTGGCAAGGGGCTGCCCGAGGTCCTCACCGCCGACGAACTGGCGGTCGCCGGTCCGGACCTGCCGAGCGTCGAGGAACGCATCCGGGCGTTGGCCCGTCTCCGCTTCGCCGCCGACTCTCCCGTGCCCCGCACGCAACCTGCGCACGGCACCTTCTTCGCCGCCGACGTCCCGGTGCGAGTCCGCCGGGCCTTCGCCGACCAGGCCGTCGCCCTGCTCCCGACCTGCGGGCTGTCCTCGATGATCCCCGACTCCGCCCACGCCGAGCGCGCCGCGATCGACGTGCCGATCTTCGTGGCCTTCGGCGACCAGGACCTGGTGGTCGACTACGCGGCATCGATGGCCCAGTACCGCAGTGTCACCGATGCCGCGCTCTACGTGCTGGCCGGGAGCGGCCACTGCCACAATCAGGCGAGCGGCCGCCAGCTCCTCTGGGGCCGTGTCCTCGACTGGCTCGAGTGCGTCTCCTCGGACCAGCGCGCCAGGTGACGGCTTTCAGGCGGCGGGTTCGGCCAGCGTCTTCTGCTCCAGGTACTCCTCGAAGCCGGCCACGCCCATCTCGCGGCCGATACCCGACTGCTTGAAGCCGCCGAAGGGGGCATCGGCGCCGTACCAGAGGCCGCCGTTGACGGCCATCGTGCCGGTTCGGATGCGCCGGGCCACACGGAGTACCCGATCACGATCGGTGCCCGAGACGCCGCCGGAGAGGCCGTAGATGGAGTCGTTGGCGATCCGGATCGCATCGTCGTCGTCCTCGTAGGGAATCACGACGAGGACCGGGCCGAAGATCTCCTCCTGGGCGATCGCCATCGAATTGTCGACATCGGCGAGCACCGTCGGTTGGAAGTAGAAGCCCTTTTCGAACTGGGTGGCGATGCCGCCTCCGACGACCGCTCGTGCGCCGTCCTCGATCGCTCGACGGACCATGCCGTCCATGCGCTCGAGCTGGGCCCGGTTCACGATGGCGCCGGTCATGTTGGCCGGATCCTCCGGGTCGCCGTAGGAGATCCCGGCGATCATCGCCGCGGCCGCCTCCACTCCCTCCTCGTAGCGCGCCCGGGGTAGGAGGAGTCGCGTACTCGTCGCGCACCCCTGACCACCGTGGGTGCACACGCCGAAGACCGCGGCCACCGAGGCGCCGGCGATGTCATCGACGTCGTCGAGCACGATCTGGGCCGATTTTCCACCGAGCTCGAGGAAGACGCGCTTGATCGTGGCCGAGCCTGCCTCCATGATCCGACGGCCGACCGCCGTGGACCCCGTGAAGCTCACCATGTCGACGTCCGGACTCGTCGTCAAGACCTCACCGATGGTCTTGTCGGCCGCCGTGACGACGTTGAAGACCCCGGCCGGGATGTCCGTGTGCTCCGACACGAGCCGCCCCAACGCCAGTGCCGTCCACGGCGTGTCGGGGGCCGGCTTGAGCACCACCGTGCACCCCGCAGCGAGGGCCGGCGCCACCTTGGCGATGTTGATCTGGTTCGGGTAGTTCCACGGCGTGATGGCGGCAACCACACCGACCGCCTCCCGCTCCACCCAGCGATTGGCCGGCCCGGCCATGGTCTCGGCGACACCGAGCTGCTGCTGCCACTCGTACGTCTCGGCCAGGTCGGCGTAGTAGGGCAGGAACTTCAGTGGTTCGCCCAGTTGCGGCCCGCCCATGAGCATCCTCGGCGCCCCCACCTCGGCCACCGTGATGTCAGCGAGCTCGTCCTGGTGGTCGACCAGGGCCTGGTGGAGCTGGCGCAGGCACCGGACCCGCAGCGCGGTGTCGCGCGACCATTCCGAGTCGTCGAATTCCCGGCGGGCTGCGGTGATCGCCCGCTCCAGGTCGGCCTTGGATGCGTCGGCCGACACACCGATGACCTCTTCGTTGGCCGGGTTGATGTTGTCGAACGTTGCGCCGCCCTCCGCCTCGACGAGCTTTCCGTCGATCAAGAGCCGCTCTTCGTGCCAGGAATCTGCGTTCAGTGCCATCAAACCTCTCCTCTTCGGTGACTCCCAGCATGGGTGCGATGCCCTGAACCATGCAAGCCCGCCATGATTCCGGGCCGGGCGCGGACGAGGGTACGGTACCGGCCCGGGAGTCTCGTGCGAGCTCCCGCACGGCGGTGTTCGGGGCCGGCGTCGGCCCTTCCCGTCGTTCAGCCCTCGATCACTGCGCCCCCGAGATGCGCTCGACGACGGCATCGGTCACGGATCCGAGTGAGCCGAGGGCCGCACCGGCGTCCGACGCTGCGGCCCGGGCCACGGCCACGTCCTTCTCGATGAAACGCCCGGCGCCGGCGATGACCTGATGGCCCGACCCCATCGACGCCACCAGGTCGAGGGCATAACTCGACCCGCTGCACGAGTGCAGCGTCTGCGCGACGAGGGCCGGATCGAGGCCGAAGGCCCCACTGAGCTCGGCCGCCTCGACGGCGAGCTCCACGTGGGCTCCGAAGAGCAGGTTGTTGAGCAGCTTCACCTTCTGGCCCGCGCCGACGCCGCCGACGTGCACCACCTCCGTGGCGTAGGCCGCGAAGAGCGGGCGGCAGCGGTCCACGTGCTCGGCGCGGCCACCCACGAAGAGGGTCAGGGTGCCCTGGGCCACCTGCCCGGGGCCACCGCTCCCGGGAGCATCGACCACGCCCACCCCGCGAGCCGACAGACGTTCGTGGATCGTCTCGACCGTGGTCGGACTCCCGGTCGTGTGGACGACCAGAATCGACCGGCGTTGCATGGCCTGGCCCAGTCCCTCGCTCAGCACGAT
The DNA here is from genome assembly GCA_963754445.1 of uncultured Acidimicrobiaceae bacterium. Lineage (GTDB taxonomy): Bacteria > Actinomycetota > Acidimicrobiia > Acidimicrobiales > RAAP-2 > Bog-473. The sequence goes on from CAVWFT010000001.1 coordinate 2,035,960, forward strand.
GTCGCGCACCTGCTCGTCGCTGTAGACGTAGACCAGGACGACATCTCGCTCTTGGGCCAGATGGGCGGGGGTGTCGACGCACTGCACGCCGATCGACTCGAGCTCCGCCCGCACCTCGTCACGGCGGACGAGGGCGGCCACGTCGTGCCCGGCCGACACGATCCGATCCACCAGGGGCCGACCCATCTCCCCCGTGCCCACGATGCCGACGCGCATCAGCCCGGCTTGACGATGATCCGCGCCGGGCCCGTTGCCCGGCGGGCAGCCTCGATCGCCGCGGGTACGCCGGCCAGATCCACCGAATAACCGAACATCGGGGCGACATCGAGCCGCCCCGAGCACACCTCTTCGAAGGCCTCGTTCCAGTGGGTCATCGACGGACCGCCGCCGAATTGGATGTTGAGTCCCTTGCGCTTCGCCACCATGGTGTGCACGTGGTCGCCCTGGGGTGGCCCGCCGGCCGAGAAGATCCTCGTGCTCCGCTCGCACCCCTTGAAGATGGCGTCGAGGACTCCCGGAACACCGACACACTCGAACACCACACACCGCGGCAGGTCGAGAAGGTTCATCATGTCGCGCACGGGCTCGCTCGACCCGTAGGCCAACTCCCGCCAGGCGGCGTAGGGGGACAGTGCGGCCGGGTCGACCAGGACGTCGGCGCCGAGCTGGCGGGCCGTCTCACGACGCGACGCCACGAAATCCACCGCCACGATCGGACCGATGCCCAGCCGCTTGAGCGATGCCACGGCCGACAGGCCGATGGCGCCGCACCCGATCACCAGCGGCACCTCCTTGGGCGAGACGTCGGCCCGCTTGACGTAGGACCAGCCCACGGAGATGGCGTCGGCGATCGAGACCAACTCGTCGGGGAGCGCCGAGGGCACCGCCTGGGTCATCCCCTCGGTCAAGAGGAAGTACTCGCCGAACCCTCCCGGGGCGTCGGCGCTCTGTCCGATGATGCGCACTCCCTCGGGCACGAGGAGGGCGGGAATGGAGCTCACCCTGGTGCCGGCCGGCCAACGTCTCGCGGTGGCCGGCCCGTAGTCCAGCACCTCGGCGCAGTATTCGTGCCCCATGACGATGTCGGCGTCGGCGTCGTAATTGGACAGACCGCTGTCGTCGTCGGCGTCGCCTTCGGGGTGGTCCATGAAATGGATGTCCGATGCGCAGATCCCGCAGGCCAGGGACTTCACCAGTACCTGGCCGGCCCCGGGGATCGGGTCGGCGGTCTCCCGGACCTCGATGCGCCCCGCACGGAGCACGGCCGCTCGCATGGACGGACCACCCTTTCCTCGTTCGCCTCTTAATAGGACATCGTATCCTGAAAAGGATCGATCAGGCCCCGGGGGCGAGGATGTCCCGGTGCTCGGGCGTTCCGTCCAGATTGGCGTTGACGCGCTCCTTGACCTTCCAGCCCTGATCAGTCCGCACCCAATGCCACGTGTTGGCGGAGAGCCGGGCGACCCAGAAGCGTTGTTGCTCGGGATCCCAGCGGATGTTCAGCGCGTAGCTGCGCCCACGGGCCTCGTCGCCATCGATGACCACATGGGGCACGGTCAACACGTGGCCACACCCGTGGGTGATCAGGTCCTGGTGGCCTTGGCTCTGCACCATGCCGCTGATCTGCTCCTGGCCACGCATGGTGATGGCACCCACGGCGTCGAACGAGCCGTCATCGGTCCAGAGCTCGGCCGTGGCCTCCGCCGAACCGCTGTCCACCGACGGGCCGTACTGCGCCACCAGCTGTGTGATCTCGAGGTGATCCTCCAACTGCCGGACCCGCGCCTCGAGTGCGGCAACGGCCTCCGAGAGGCGCTCCATCTCGCTCACCTGCACCCCCTTGATACGGGAGAATGTTTCCTATATGTCCCGCGCACCGTACCATGGGCGGATGACTCAGGATCAGGGTCCCCTCCAACTCGGTCGACCCCGCGATCACAGCATCGACGCGCGCGTCCTCGACGCCACCAGGCTTCTGCTCACGGAGAGGGGATTCGACGATACGACGATCCGTGCCATCGCCGAGACCTCCGGCGTGCACGCATCGGCCATCTACCGTCGCTGGCGCTCACGGACCGAGATCATCGAAGAGGCGATCTTCCCCGGGCTCTCCTCGGTGGTGGTCCGCCCTACCGGCGACCTCGTGCGTGATCTGCGTCGATTCATCCGCGCCCACCTGGTGGCACTCGGCGCACCGGAGGCCAAGGCGGCCATGCCCGGACTGTTGGCGACCTACCAATCGTCCGGACGTTCCGGCGCACCCGAGGAATGGCTCGCCGTGTCGGCCCGGCCCCAGTTCCTCGATATCCTCCTGTCGGCTCCGGCCGGATCGGTCGATCCCGACGTCGACCCGAACGATGTGTTCGACGTCCTCCTGGGCGCCCTGATCGCCCGCATCCTGGTACCCACGGTGGCCATCCGTCGGCGGCCGGTCGAGCAACTCGTCGACGCCGTGCTGCGTCTCGTGCGGCCGCTCCCCGACGACGTGGCATCGCGACGAGCGCTCGCACCATCGCTGGCACGACGCGAGCAGCGCTCGCGATGAGTACCGCAGTCGCTCCGGTCAGGAAGGAGACTGCACCATCGAACGCGACACTGACTCCAATGCGGAACGGGCGACGCTGAACTACGGCTTCATCGGTCTCGGGCACCAAGGAACCCCAATGGCCGAGCGCATGATCGCAGCGGGACTGCGACCGTACTTGTGGGCCCGGCGGCAGGAGATCCTCGACCACTACGTCCCATCCGAGGCCACCGTCGCAGCGAATCCTGCGGAGTTGGGTGCGCAGTGCGACGTCATCGGGCTGTGCCTCTACGACGGTGGTGCAACAGACAGTGTCCTCTTCGGCCCGACGGGGCTGATGAGCGCGGTTCGCGCCGGCACGGTGCTGGCGGTCCACAGCACGGTGGGTCCGGCCTATGTGCAGGATCTGGCGAGGACAGTGGCCCGTTCCGGAGTGCGCCTCGTCGACGCACCGGTGAGCGGTGGACCGGCCGCCGCCCTCGGTCAACTCCTGGTCATCGCCGGTGGCCACGAGGCGGCCATCGAGCGCTGCAGACCCATGTTCGCCAGCTACGCGAATCGGATTGTGCCCACGGGAGCAGTCGGCTCCGCCCAGGCGGCCAAGCTCGTCAACAACAGCCTGATGACCGCCATCACGGGGCTCGTCTTCGACGCCTTCGACCTCGGCGCGGCCCTCGGGATCGACCAGGCCGGACTGGGTGAGGTCCTGGCCAACGGATCCGCCGCAAACCCGTCCGTCGGAACGTACCTTGCCATGGGGGCGGAGCAGTTCTCCGTCGCCGCCTGGCCGACGCTGCACAAGGACGTCGATCTGGCCCACGAGCTCGGGGTGCCGCCCGGTCCACTGCTCGAGGCGGCGCGGGCCACCATCACGGACATGGAGCGGCGGAGGCCGCCTGCAGCCTCGACCTGACGGCCCTAGGCCAAGGGCGGGAGGGCAACGACGGGATGTTCCGCATCCACCCGGACGAAGTCGGGCTGCCTGCCCTCGGCGAGGGCCGACAGCGCTTCGAGGTTCGCCGGCTGACCGAGGAGTCGAGCGAAGGCGCCGTCCTCGCGGGAGCGGGCGGCACGCATGAGATCCCTCTGCGGGGACACCAGCGTGTGCTTGGACTCGATCAGCGACGCGATCGGTTTCGACGCCAGGGTGCGGGCGACGTCGAGCGTCGCCGTCAGCAACTCGGGCGGGTCGACCACCCTCCAGGCCAGCCCCATCTCCTGGCACTGCGCAGCCGAGAACCACTCCGAGCTCAACAGGACCCAGCTGGCCTGCTGTCGACCCATGAGGAGGGGGAACAGGTAGGAGCTCGCGGCTTCGGGCGCGACGGCCAGGTCAGTGAACGGACACCGGATGCGGGCCTCACTCGACATGAGGACGAGATCGGCGAACCCCAGGAGCGTGGCCCCGACGCCGAGGGCCAAGCCGTTCACCGCGCACAGCAAGGGTTTCGGAAAGTCGATGAGCTGTTCGATCATGCCGGGGAAGCCATGGGCTCCCGCCTGGAACTCGTTCGGTGTGGCCACCCGGGCCGCCAGCTCGACCACGTCGGTACCGGCAGAGAAGGCCCGGCCGGTGCCCGTGAGGACGACGACGGCAACATCAGGGGCTGTCGCGGCGTCCATGAGCACGTTCGTCGCCGCGTCGTAGAGGGCCTCGTTGAAGGCATTCAACGCCTCCGGGCGATCGAGCGTGACCACCCGAACCCGATCCTCGTCCTCGATCCTGATCATTGCCGGGTCGTCCTCCTCGGGCGCTGCGCCTGCTTGGGTTCGGTCGCTTCGGTCATCGTCGCGACCGCATCGTCGGACGTCACGTACCGGTGAACTGCGGAGGCCGCTTCTCGAGGAAGGCTCTCGGCCCCTCGGCGGCATCGTTGGATCTCATGACCTGCATTCCCAACGGGCCCTCGATGGCGAAGGCCTCGTCCTCGGGCATCGCCTCGGTGTCCCGGATGGTGCGCAGAATGGCGGCCACGGCCACCGGTCCATTGGCGGCGATCCGTTCGGCGATCTCCCGAGCACGCTGCAGCGTCTCTCCGTCGGGAACCACATGGTTGACCAGACCGAGCTCGTAGGCCCGCTGCGCGCTGATGTCCTCTCCCGTCAGGAGCATCTCGGCCGCCACGGCGTAGCCGATCTGGCGCGGAAGCCGCACGGTCGAGCCTGCCATGGGGAAGAGTCCGCGCTGGACTTCGGTGACGCCGAAGACCGCGCTCTCCCCGGCGACCCGGATGTCGGTGCCCTGGAGGATCTCGGTCCCACCTGCCCGGGCAAAGCCCTCGGCGGCCAGGATGATCGGCTTCGACGGCCGAAACGTCTTCAGGAAGGCGCCGAAGATGACGCGAGAGTCCTCGCGCAGGCGGATGATCCACGGGTTGTCGGCCACCCCGCTGTTGAGGCGGCCTATCTCCGCCAGGTCCATACCGGCGCAGAAGGTGGATCCCCTCCCGGTCAGGATGCCGACGCGCAGCTCGGGGTCGGTATCCAGACGCACCCAGGCGTCGAACAGACGGCAGAGCACCTCTGCGTTCGTGGCGTTGCGTTTCTCGGGTCGGTTCAGCGTGACCGTGAGGACCGCTCCCTCGGCTTCGACCAGGACGAGCGGTTCGCCTTCCGGCCGGCTCTGCTCTTCACTCACCTGACTGCTCCTTCTCTCTCGCGGACGTGCGCCCCGAACTGGCGCCGAGATTCTGGCGGCACCCGTCGTCGATCGTCATCGCGTCGTCACGGACGGCCGATAGGGCTCATAGGTCAGATCCGGCCCGGTGCCGCGCTCGAAGAGCGCGTCCGCGCTGTCCAGACCCTCGGTCCGGAGTTGGCGTACCAGGATCTTGGCCGTCGCCGTCATCGGCAGGGCCGGCGAGACCCGGAGGTAGCGGGGCACCCACTTGCGGCCGAGGTCGGCTTGGCCGGCCAGGAAGGCCCCGAAGGCTGCCCCGTCGAACGTGGCACCGGGTCGCAGTGCCACGGCCGCCATAACCTGGTCGCCCACGATCGCGTCCGGGACGGCATAGACGGCGGCCATGATGACGTCGGGATGACGCTCGACGACCCGGACCACCGGTGCGGCAGCGAAGTTCTCGCCGTCGACCCGGAGCCAGTCGTCGCCCCGACCGGCAAACCACAGGTAGCCGCGCGCATCGCGGTAGACCAGGTCGCCCGTCCAGTAGTACCCGTCACGGACGCGCGCCCCCTCGGCATCGGGGTTCTCCCAATAGCCCTCGAACATGACCGGCGCGGCGGTGACCAGTTCGCCGATCGCGTCGACCGCGTTGAGGAGGACCCCGTTCTCGTCGAACGCGGCCAACGCACACTCGCGACCGTCTTCCCCGAGCACCAGGACGCCCTCGGGCGCCGGACCGAGCGCACCGTCGGGGGTGTCGGCGGTCCGCGAGACGGCGACGCCGCCTTCGGTCGAGCCGTAGCTGTCCGAGACGGTGCACCCGAAACGCTGGGCGAAGCGTTCGACGTCGCCGGGGGCGGCCTCGTTGCCGAACACGTCGCTCAGCGGATTGTCCGCGTCGTCGGGCCGCGGCTCGGTCGCCATGACGTAGGAGAGCGGCCGCCCGACGTAGTTCCAATAGGTCACCCCATGGCGGCGGACGTCGGGAAGGAAGCCCGAGGCGGAGAAGCGACCGCCACTCGGGAGGGCCATGGTCGCCCCGCTGACCACGGCGGGGGCCCAGCCCGCCATGAGCGCGTTCGAATGGAACAGCGGCATGGCGAGATAGCAGCAGGTCGACGAGTCGAAGGCGTAGCGCTGGGCCAGGGAGGCGCCGATGAAGGCCATCCGACCCTGGGTGCACCGACACGCCTTCGGCGCCCCCGAGGTCCCCGAGGTGAAGATGAGGTAGCCGAGCGTGGTCGGGTCGAAGGCATCGGTCCGGGGAAGCGACGCCGGGGGCAGGTCGCCCACGGGATCCCCGTCGACGAGCAGCACCCGCGGGTTCTCGGCCCCGGCCACACCGATCCCGGGACCCAGGTCGAGGCCGGCCACGAGGGGCAGATGGGCCTCGTCGGTCACGAGCAGCTGACCGCGCGTGTGCGCGAGCTCCTCGGCCAGGGCGGGACCCGGATGGGTGGGGTTGGCCCCGACGACCACGGCGCCGGCGAGCGCGCAGGCGCCGAGCCACCAGACGTGCTCGGGCACGTTGTCGAGAAGGATGGCGACGTGCGGCGGCCCATCGCCTCGGAGCTCGGACCAGCGGGCCGCCCGGCGTCCCGCTGCGTCGACCACCTCCGACCACGTCCAGGCGGAATCCTCGAAGCGCAGCCCGGGACGGGAGTCCCCGGCCCGGTCCAGCCAGGCATCGGCCATCGTCCTCACGAAGCTCTCCTCAGTGTCATGTGTGCCGGCTCATGCGGGGCGCCCATCTCCGGCCCGGCCCAGCCGTGCCCGCAGGGCGCGCAGTCCCGACTCGAACTCCGGCCGGGCCATCGACCATTGTTGCGCCTCGCGTTCGAGCACGATCGACGCCTCCACGTCGTCGACCGCCTCCATGTCACGCAACGTCGCCTTCACCTTGGCCACCAGCTCGGGATCGTGGGCGGCGGCTCGTGCGGCCAGCCGCCTCGCCTCCTCGCCCAGTTCGGACGATGGCAGACAGCGCCACACCAATCCGAGGTGCGCCGCCTGCTCGCCCGTCAGCACCTCGCCGAACAAGGTCATGGCGGCGACGGCCTGGGCGCCGAGCGACCGCCGCAGGCGCCAGAGCGCACCTCCGCCGGGATGGATCCCGACGTCGAGGAAACGGACGTCGAAGCGGGACTCGGGACTGCACAGGGCGATGTCGCAGGCGAGCACCAAATTGATGCCCGCACCCACGGCGGCGCCTTCGACGACCGCCACCGTCGGCACGCCCGCACGGTCGAGGGCCCGGAACGCGCCGTACGTCTCGTCGAGGGGCACCTTCGGATCGAGCAGGTCGTCGACCGATCCGCCGGCGGAGAACACCGGTGGCGTGTGGCGAACGATCAGGGCGCGACAGCCCGCCGCGGTGGCGGTCTCGATGGCGTCGCGCAGGGCCCGCACCAGGTCCCAGGACAACGCATTTCGCCGGCCCGGATCGTCGAGGACCAGCGTCGTGATTCCCTCCACCGTGTCGGAGCGCACGAGCTCCGAGCCGAAGTCACTCATCGGCGCCACCGGCCCGATCCGGGCATCGTCAGCTGCCCCGGTACTGGGGGTCGCGGCCCTCGGCCCGGGCCGCCCGGAGCTCGGCCATGTCGTCCGAACGGGCGATGAACGTCTGGGCGATCATCTCCTCGTCCATCGACGCCAGCAACTCGGGCAGGGCCAGATGGCCCAGGATCCGGCGCGCTGCCGCGCACGGTCACCGCCGGGGCCGCAGCGATCTTCTCGGCGATCTCACGGGCCTCCTCATCGAGGCGTTCGGGCGGAACCAGGCGCGAGACGATGCCGTGCCCGAGTGCCTCCCGGGCGTCGAGGACCCGGCCCGTCAGGACCATGTCGGCCGTCAACCCGTGACCGCACATCTGGAACAGCCGACCGACGCCCCCCGTGTCGGGGATCACCCCGTGGCCGACCTCGGGGAGCATGAACCGTGCCCCCTCGGCCGCCACCCTGATGTCGCAGAGCAGGGCGCGCTGGAACGATGCACCGATGGCCCAGCCCTGGAGCGCCACGACGATGGGAACGTCCAACTCGAAGATGGTCCGGATGCCCTGATGGCCGCGCCGCATGAGCTCGTGGTGGGTCATCCCGCTGTCGGCCCCGCCCAGGGCACCGACGTCTCGCCCTGAGGAGAACGACTTGCCCTGGCCCCGCCAGATCACCGCCCTGACGTCGGGCATGGTGCGCAGGCGGGCCAGGACCTCGAACAGCTCGGCATCCATGGCGTCGTCGAACGCGTTGTGCTTCTCTGGGTTGTCGTTGGTGATGGTCGCCACCGCGCCGTCGACCTCGAGGTGTACTGCTCCGGCCATGTGCTTCCACGCTCCCCATTCGGCACCGCCGCGACGACGTGCGCGAGCCCGGATGACCCGATGCTCGATTAGATATGATATCCAAATATGGTCGATCTGGTCGCTGAGCCCTCGGACCGGCGGCCCCGTGGGCCCCTGACCGGAATCCGCATTCTGGCCCTCGAGCAGATGCAGGCGCTCCCGTTCGCCACGCAGCTCCTGGCCCGGCTGGGCGCCGACGTGGTCAAGGTGGAACCGCCCGGCGGCGAGTTGGGTCGGGCCTCGCAACCCTCGGTCCCCGACCCCGACGGTCGTGGCCTCGGCGCCACCTTCCTGCGCAACAACCTCGGCAAGCAGAGCATCTGCGTCGACCTCAAGAACCCCCGGGGTCGCCAACTCGTCTTGGACATGGCGCCGCAGTTCGACGTCGTGGCGGAGAATTTCCGCGCCGGCACGATGGAACGCCTCGGCTTGGGCTTCGACGATGTCGTGCGCGCCCACCCGCGCTGTGTCTACGCCTCGATCTCCGGCTTCGGCAGCGTGACGACGTCGCCCTACCGGGATCGCCCCGCCTTCGCCCCCATCGTCGAGGCGATGTCGGGCATCTACGAGATGAAGCGGGTGGGCGACAACCCGCCCACGACGAGCCCGGTCGGCGGCCTCGGCGACATCGGGGCAGCGCTGTTCGCCTCGGTGGGCATCCTGGCCGCCCTGCGCGAGCGTGACCGGACGGGCGAGGCACAGTTCGTCGACGTGGCCATGTTCGACTCCGTCATCGCCATGACCGACATCGTGGCCAACTTCTGGTCGATGGGCCTGAAGAACGGCGACACCGGCCCATTGATCAACCACGGCTTCCGGGCCAGCGACGGCTGGTTCATCGTGCAGGTGGCGCGCGAGCATCACTTCGAGCGACTGGCCGAGATCGTGGGGCGGCCGGAGTGGACGTCGGATCCCCGGCTGGCCAACCGGCAGGGGTGGGTGGACCACCTCGAGGACACGGTGCGTCCGGCCATCGAGGGCTGGGCGTCCGACAAGACCAGGGACGAGGCCTGTACGGCGCTGGGCGCAGCCGGCATCGCCGCCGGGCCGTGCTTGCGCGACGAGGAGCTGCCGACCGATCCCCACGTCGTGGCCCACCACATGCTCGTGGGCATCGCCCGGCCCGACGGGGCGGGACCGCCGGTCCTGCTCCCGGGGAACCCCGTGCGCATCCATACGGCACCGGGGACCGAGGACACCCGCGCGCCCTGGGTGGGCGAGGACACCGACGCGGTGCTGACCAAGGAGCTCGACTTCGGCGCCGACGACATCGCGCAGCTCCGACGCGACGGTGTCGTGGCGTGAGCACCGGGACCGTCCCCGAAGCGCTCGAGCGGGCCGCCGCCGCCTTCGGCGACCGGGAGGCGGTGGTCGACGGCGACACCCGGTGGAGCTTCGCGGAATTGCTCGACGAGGCCACCCGGGTGGCCCGCGCCCTGGTGGCCTCGGGCACAGCGCCGGGCGACCGGGTGGCACTGTGGGCCCCCAACAGCGCACGCTGGATCGCCACGAGCTTCGGCGTCTACCTGGCCGGAGCCGTCCTGGTTCCCGTGAACACGCGCTTCAAGGGCATGGAGGCGGCTCACGTCCTGCGCCGTTCCCGGGCCACGTTGCTCTGCGCCAGCACCGACGTGCTCGGCACGGATCTCGTCGGGCTCCTCGACGACGTCGGCGCGCTCGCCGATCTCGGCGAGACGGTGATCGTCGACGGAGCGCGGCGCGGCGACGCCGTGGCCTGGGACGAATTCGTTGCCAGTGCCGACGCACCGATGACGAGCCCATTGCCCCGGGTGGCGGCACCGGACCTGGCCGACATCATCTTCACCTCCGGCACGACCGGCGCACCCAAGGGGGCGATGCTGGCCCACGGGCCGAGCGTGCGCACCTACGAGGCCTGGAGCGACGCGGTCGGCCTGGCCAGCGGTGACCGGTACCTGTGCGTCTATCCCTTCTTCCACACGGCCGGCCTGAAGTCGGCCATCCTCGCCTGCGTGCTCAAGGGCGCCACCATCGTGCCCCACGCTGTCTTCGACCCGGCCGTGGTCATGGACCGCGTGAGCGCGGAACGGATCACCGTGCTGCCCGGGCCGCCGACGGTGTTCCAGGCCATGCTCGAGCATCCGGATCGGTCCCGCTACGACCTGTCCTCCCTGCGCCTCTCGGTCACGGGCGCGGCCACCGTGCCGGTGGAGGTCGTCCGGCGCATGCGCGACGACCTGAAGATCGCCACGGTGGTCACGGGGTACGGGCTCACCGAGACCACCGGCACGGTCAGCATGTGCCGGCACGACGACCCGCCCGAGGTCATCGCCACCACCGTGGGCAAGCCGCTCGACGGGGTCGAGGTGCGCGTCGTCGCCGACGACGGCAGCACCGTGCCGACCGACAGTCCGGGCGAGATCGTGGTGAAGGGGTTCAACGTCATGCTCGGCTACTTCGACGACGAAGAGGCCACCGCGGCCGCCATCGACGACGAAGGCTGGCTGCACACCGGTGACATCGGGCTGCTCGACGAGGACGGCAACATCCGCATCACCGACCGCTTGAAGGACATGTTCATCGTCGGGGGCTTCAACGCCTTCCCGGCCGAGATCGAAGGCATCATGCTGCTCCACCCCGCTGTGGCCCAAGTGGCCGTCGTCGGGGTGCCCGACGATCGCCTCGGGGAGGTCGCCATGGCCTACGTCGTGCGCCGTGCCGGCGACGACGAGGAAGTCGACGAGCCGTCGTTGGTGTCCTGGTGCCGTGACCACATGGCCAACTACAAGGTGCCCCGACGGATTTCCTTCGTCACCGAGCTCCCCCTCACGGCGAGCGGCAAGGTGCAGCGCTTCCGCCTGCGCTCACCGGACGCGTAGTCTCCCCATCCGGTGAGCCACCCCTTTCGTGACGTCGCCATCGTCGGCGTCCACAACACACCCCAGGCGCGCCGGTTGCCGGCGGGGTACGACACGTCGTCGATCGCCCTCGAGGCCGCCTTGGGGGCCCTGGCCGATGCCGGCGTGGCCACGAGCGAGGTCGACGCGGTGGTCGGTGTCCCCTGCGCGGACGCCATCCTCGAACTGGGTCTGGGGCCCTGCATCCGGCGACCGAGCGCATTGGGCATCCCGGCCATCCTCGAGGCGGCGGCGCTCGTGACCACGGGCCAGAGCCGGGTGGCCCTCGCCCTGGCCGGCGGAGCGGGCGTGTTGCAGGAGGCGGTCGCCGCGCCGTGGACCACACCGCCGAACGAACTGGTCGCCGGCTTCGGGCTGTTCACGGCGGCCGAGTTCGCCCTCATGGCGCGCCGCCACATGATCACCTACGGCACGACCGAGCAGCAGCTGGCCACTGCGGCCGCCGTGGTGCGCAACAACGGCCACGTCAATCCCGAAGCCGTGTACTACGGCCGCGGCCCGTTCACGCCCGAGGACATCCTGGCCTCGCCCCTGGTGGCGGAGCCCTTCCACCTTCTCGACTGCGCCACGACCTCGGAGGGCGGCTGCGCCGTGGTGCTGACCAGCGCCGAACGAGCACAGGGCGACCCGAGAGCGGTGTGGATCCACGGCTGCGGGAGCGACTCGTACGGGCCGGCGTACTCCGTGGCCCCGGTGTGGGACCTCTCGGGCCGTGCCGACGCCGACTCCGCCGGCTGGGTCGGCGCCCACGCGGCCGCGGCGGCCTTCGCCATGGCGGGACTCGGACCCGCCGACGTCGACGTCGCCGAGTTCTACGACCCCTTCTCATTCGAGATCATCCGGCAACTCGAGGCCTACGGATTCTGCGGGCGCGGCGAAGGCGGGCCGATGGTCGAGTCGGGCGCCATCGCACCGGGGGGCTCGCTCCCGATCACCACCGACGGGGGCACCATGTCCTTCAGCCACCCGGGCATCGCGGCCCAGCAGTACCAACGGGTGGCCCGCGGCGTGCAGCAGATCCGCGGCGAATGCCCGACGGCACAGGTACCCGACGCCGCCGTCGCCCTGTGCTCGAACGGCGGCTCCGGTGCCCTCTTCGCCGACGTGCTGCTCCTGGGGGCGACCCGGCCATGAGCGAGCCGACGAGCGGGTTCCTGACGCCCCAGCAGCCGGGATTCCCGGTCCCGCCCCGCAGCAGGCGCTCCGCACCCTTCTGGGAGGGAGCGCGGCAGGGACGCCTGGTCCTCCCCCGCTGCTCGGCCTGCGGCACGCCGGCGCTGCGGGCGTTCTTCGCGTGCTCCCACTGCGGCGAGCAGGCGCTCGACTGGGGGACGAGCGCGGGTCGCGGCACGCTCTACAGCTGGACGGTCGTGTGGCGGGCCCCGCACCCCGGCTTCGCGACGCCCTACGCCCCGGCGGTGGTGCGCCTCGACGAGGGTTGGTGGATCCTCAGCGCGGTGGTGGGGTGCGCACCCGGGTCACTGCGCGACGGGTTGCCCCTGCAGGTCGAGTTCCACCCGGCCTCGGACGAGGTCTCGCTCCCCTACTTCGCCCCGATCCCCGCCTGAGGGCGCCGGCGCGGACGCCGCTCAGACCAGATGGGGGGCCGAACCCGGGATCCGACCTTCGCCGAAGGCGTCGGCCCGTGCACGCAGCGTGCCGGCCGCGTCCTCGATCCCCTTCATGATGACGTAGCGACCCTCACGGACGCCTTGGACCACCAGGGTCGCCAACTCGTCGAGCGACTGCCAGGAGATCTCGCGTCCGGCCTGGCTCGCCATCTCCTCGAGCCGCTCCGGCGTCATGGGCTCGGTCTCGCGCGGGCGCTCGCGGGTCAGCTCCGGCGGACGGGTCCGGTCGGACGTCCACAGGCCCGTGCGCAACAGTCCGCCCGACGGGTAGAAGACCGACACGCCGATCGGGATGCCGTCCTCGGCCAGTTGCGCGGCCAGGCACTCGGTCAGCACCGAGACCGCCGCCTTGCTCGCCGCGTAGACCGATGCCGAGGGCATCGGCGCGATCGGGCCGTCTCCCGACGACGTGTTCACGACGTAGCCCTCCTGGCCCGACTCGATCATCCGGGGCACGAAGGTCAAGATGCCGTTGACGACGCCGGTGACGTTGACCCCGAACACCCAGGCCCAGTCGTTGGGGGTGGTCTGCCAGACCTTGGAGCTCGGTGCGCCGACGCCGGCGTTGTTGCACAGGAGGTGGCAGGCACCGAAGCGCTCGTAGACGGCATCGGCCAGGGCACCCACCGACGCCACGCTCGTGACATCCGTCGCGTGGACCATCACGTTCGGGGCGTCCGCGAATTCCTCCCCGACTCCCTCGAGCGCGGCGGGGTCGACGTCGGCGATGGCGACCCGCATGCCTTCGGCCACGAAGGAGCGCACCAGGGCGAGCCCGATGCCGTTGGCTCCCCCGGTCACCACGGCCACCTTGTCGCGCAGATCCTTCATCCGATGCCCTCCCGGTCATCTCGTGGGCACCCTCGGTACCGGGGTGACCGGCCGAGTTTGGGTACCCTGGATGGCTGTGCCATCCTTTTTGATAATAGATATGAAAACTCTTCTCAGCAAGGACGGGCGCACCCCCCGGTGAGCCCGGCGCGCCCGAACAAAGTGGGCCGCCCGGCCCGGATCGACCGCGATGCCATCGCCGAGGCGGTGCTCGAGCTCGGCCTGGGCGGCATCAGCATGAAGGCCGTGGCCGATCACCTCGGCGTCAGCGTCGCCGGGCTCTATCACCACGTGTCCAACCGGCGCGAGCTCCTGGTGCTGGCGGCCGAGCGCTCGCTCTCCAGGGCCCGGACCCCCGAGGACCGCGGCCAGCACTGGGACGAGTGGTTGCGCGAGTGGGCCCGCCACGTCTACCGCTCGTTCGTCGACGAGCCGGAGGTCCTGGCGCAATGGATGTCCGGTGCGCTCAAGTGGGAGTCCATGGTCGACGTCATCGACTCGGTCATCCAGGTCCTCGGGCGAGCCGGCTTCGACCCTCCCGACGCGGTGGCCGCCTTCGACACCGTGGCCCGCTACGCGGTCGGCGCGGCCATGCACGAGATCCGCATGTCGGGATCGCTGAAGGAAGGCCGGTCCACTTTGGCCGAGCTCCATGCGACGCTGGCCCTCCGGCCCGGTGAGCTCCCCGGGGTGCGGGCCCTGTTGGAAACGCCGCCGCTCGCCACCGGGAACGAGTTCGACGAGCGGCTCACCACGGTCCTGGTGGGTATCGCCGTGCGGCGGGGCGACGATCCGCGGGCGGTGCTCGAGCGGGCGGCCAACAGCCCGCCCGGCGTCGACGCGGGCGACGGCGCCGGGGGCGAGGACACGCTCAGCGCGTAAGCGCGACCGCCCTCAGGACGGCGGCACCGCGAGAGGCTCGCGGGGCAGGCCGAGCACCTGCTCGGCGATCTGATTGCGCTGGATCTCGTCGGTCCCGCCACCGATGCGGGTGGACCACTGGTTGAGGAAGCGCTCGCGCCAGAAGTCCGCCTCGGGGTGCCGGTCGTCGATCGCCAATGCCTCGGCTCCGAGCAGGCCGACGCCCAGGTCGGCCAGACGCGCCGTGTGGCGCGAGAAGCCCAGCTTGAGCAACGACCCCTCGACGCCCGGTGCCCGGCCCTGGCTCAGCGCCGTCTGCAGGCGGAGGCGGAGAAACCGCAGGAGCTCGAAGCCGATGTAGGCCGAGGCCACTTCCTGGCGGCGCACCGGATCGCTCACGCCGCCCAGGGCCCGCGTGAGCGCCGCCACGTCGTCGAAGGTCGTGCCCCCTCCGCCTCCGATGGCCATGCGCTCGCTCATCATGGTGACCCGGGCCGCCTGCCAACCCTTCCCCGGTTCGCCGACCAGATTGGCCGCCGGCACCCGGACATCGGTCAGGAACACCTCGTTGAAATGCGCCACGCCCGTGATCTGGCGGAGGGGTCGCACGTCGATGCCCGGCGTCTTCATGTCGAGCAGGAAATAGGAGATCCCGCCGCGACCCGGGACGTCGCGTTCGGTGCGGGCCAGAAGGACGGCCCAGTCGCTGTACTGGGCCATGGTGGTCCAGACCTTCTGGCCGTTCACCACGTACTCGTCCCCGTCGAGCTCGGCCCGGGTGGTGAGCGACGGGAGGTCCGAGCCCGCCCCGGGCTCACTGAAGAGCTGGCACCACATCTCCTCGCCCCGCAGCATCGGGCCGAGGAAGCGCTCCTGCTGGTCGGGCCGACCCAAGGCCATCAGGGTCGGACCCACCATGCCCAACCCCACCACCAGGGGGCCGACCGGCACGTCGTAGGCCGCCTGCTCCTGGGAGAAGATGACCTGCTGGATAGGGCTGCCGCCGCGGCCGCCGAACTTCTCGGGCCAGGTGATCCCGGCCCAGTGGCCTTCGGCCAGGGTGCGCTGCCAGGCCCGGGTGGCCTCGACCCGACGGGCTTGGGCCGCGTCGTCGGCGATGTGTGTGCGCACCACCCCGATCTCGGGCAGACGCGTGGCATGGGCATCGAGCCAGGCCCGGGCCTCGGCCCGGAAGGCTGCCTCCTCCTCGGTGTCTTCGAAGTCCACGGCGATCAGAGGCGCCGGGTGAGCGGCCAGCCGTTCTCGGCCATGACGGTGTGGATCTCGCCGTCGGTGTAGTCGTAGCGGCGCAGGTCGTCGGCGAAGGCGCGCGGATCGGCCAGCCCCTCGGCATGGGGCCAGTCGGACCCGAAGAGCAGGTGCTCGAGCCCGAGATCGTCCTTCAACGAGCCCATGTCGTCCTCGTAGAACGGCGCCACCCAGACGTGGTCGCGGAACGTCTGCACCGGGTCGGCGGCGAAGGCCGAGGGCATCTGACCGTAGGCCTTGGCCAGTTTCTTGAGCAGGACACCGACCCAGGACGCCCCCGCTTCGATGGAGGCCACCCGGATGCGCGGGAAACGGTCGAACAGCCCGTGACAGACCAGCGCCGCCATCGTCTCGTAGGGCGGGCGATCGGCCGAGAGCACACCGCGCAGGGGTGAGACCCGGAAGGCCTCGAAGTCTCCTGTCGGCTCCCAGTCGGCCAGGTAGCGGCCGTACCCGGCGTCGCCCGAATGGATCCCGACCGTGACCCCGGCCTCGTTGACCAGGGCCCAGAAGGGGTCGAAACGCCGGTCGGCCGGCGACGTGAGCCCGGTCGGCGTGTGGGCCGGACCGCCTTTCACGCACACGATGCGGGCGTCGGCCTCGAGCACGCGGGTGAGCTCGGCCACCGCCCCGTCCACGTCGGCCAGCGAGAGCATGGGGGCGGCGAAGATCCGCTCCTGATAGGCGTAGCCCCAGTCGTCCTCGAGCCAGCGGTTGAAGGCGCTGAAGGCCGCCATCAGGGCCGGCGGGTCGTCGGCCAGCGACTCCTCCATGCCCACACCGAGGGTCGGGAAGAGGAAGCAGCCGTCGAGGCCCTGTTCGTCCATGACCCCCAGCCGGGCGTCGCGGTCCCGGTACTCCGGACGGATGGGCTCGAGATCACCGAAGAGCGCCCGGATGTCCTGGTCGCCCGGGTTCTTGCCCCGGAAGTACTCGTCGAGGCTGCCCGGCTTGGCCACTGGGTCGAAGAGCGGGTTCGGGATGAACCGGTTCACCTTGCCGCCGACCAGCAGGCGACGCTTGCCGCCGATGTCGGCCCACTGCATGGCCCGCTTGGCCATGGCCGGGTCGATGTGGCGGGTGTAGGCGTCGGGCGCCTCGTAGTAGTGGTTGTCCGCGTCGAACACCCGGTTGTCGACGGCAGTCGTCGTCACGATGACTCTCCCAGAATGCGAAGTGCGTTGGTACGGAGGAACTTCGGCCAGACCTCGTCCTTGAAGCCGACCGACGGCAGCTCGCGGGCGATGCGCTCGAGCGACAGACCCATCGGGAAGTAGCCGGCGTAGAGGATCTTGTCGGCGCCCCGGGTGTTGGCGTAGTCGACGATGTTGCGCGGGTAGTACTTGGGCGCGAAGGCGCTCGTCGAGTAGTGCAGGCCGGGCCACTTCAGCATCAGCTTCACGGCCAGCTCCGTCCACGGTTCACACCCGTGCCGCGTCACGAACACCAGGTCGGGAAAGTCGTACATCACCTCGTCGATGAGCTCGACGTGCTGGCAGGCCGCCTTGAGACGCGGACCCGGGATGCCGGCGCAGCAGAAGATCGGGATGCCGAGCTCGATGCACTTGGCGTAGATCGGGTACATCTTCTTGTCGTTGATCGGCACCTGCGGAAAGGTCCCGGCGGGGAACACGCCGACGGCACGGACCCCGTAGGTCTCGTACTCGGCGACCAGGCGGCGAATCCCCTCGGTGCCCTGGTTGGGATCGATCGAGCTCGACGGGATGAAACGGTCCGGATGCCGTTCGAGCGCCTTCGCGCCGACGCCGTCGCGGTCGCCCACGCCGATCAGGCCCTTCTCGACGCCGTAGAGGTCCATCTCGCGCAGGGTGACGGCGATCGGGTCTTCGGATCCGGTCAAACCCTTCTCGGGCACATCCTTGAACATGTACTCGACCGGGAACTCGAAGCTCTCCTTCGACTCGGCATCCTTGGTCTGCTGGGTGATGAAGCGGTAGACCTCTTTCATGTCGGGATGGGGAAACCCGATCATGGTGTCCACGATCCCGATGTTCTCTGGCATGCCCACGCGGCGCCCTCCTGTTCGGCCGACCGATTATAGAACTAGATTCTGGTTATGCCAATTGCCGGCCGCCGCGCTACCCTGGTGCGGTCCGAACCGCGACGCAGTGGGGAACCGGCCGTGAGCGATGTCGACGACGGAGCACTCCGGGGTTGGCGACCGAACCAACGTAGGGGCGCATGACGACGGACGCCACGACGGGGCTCAGCACGCGCCAGGCGGCCCGTCGCCAGCGCCTCCTCGACGCCGCGCTCGAGTTGCTCGAGGCCCGTGACTACGAACGCATTTCGGTGCGCGAGGTGGCGGAGTCGGCGTCGGTGGCGTTGGCCACCCTTTACCACTACTTCCCCTCCAAGGAGCACCTCTTCGGCGAGGCCTTGGTGCAGTGGGCCTCGACCTTGCGCTCCGACGTGAGCCGGCGCCCGCTCCGGGGCACGTCGCCGGCGGCCAGGCTCGAGGAGGCGTTCCTGCGTTCCGTGCGCGCCTTCGAGCGACGGCCGCAACTGGCGCGCCTGATCGGCCTGTTCCAACTCTCCGACGAGCCCTTCGCCCGGGACGTCATGGCCCGGCTCGACGCGACGACGAACGAGGTCTACCGGGGCCTGCTCCCCGACCTGCCCGCCGAGGAGGCGGCCCGCATTGTGCGGGTGCTCGACGCCGTGCTCGACAGCGCGCTCCGGGGCTGGTCGGCCGGACGGTCCTCGATCGCCGACGTCCGTCGCTCGGTGAGCGACGCCGCGGCGCTGCTCCTCGGCGATCGTGACCCGGTCGGCGGCGCCGCGCCGCGGTGACGCCAGACCCGACGTCCGACCCCGTGCTGCACGGGCTGCGCGTCCTCGACCGGACGGGCGGCATCGCCGGACCCTATTGCGCCAAGATCCTGGCCGACGCCGGGGCCGACGTCGTCAAGGTCGAAGCGCCCGAGGGCGATCCCCTCCGCCATCGCGGCTCGGGCGCGCTGTTCGAGTACCTCAACGCGGGCAAGCGATCCGTCACCGTCGAGGCCGCACTGGGGGAACGGGCGGACGTGGTGTTGAGCGACGACCCCCGATTCGTGACGGAGCGCCGGGGTGCCCAGCCGGCGCAGGTGACCGCCACCATCACGCCCTTCGGACGCGACGGGCCGTGGGTCGGGCGACCCTGGACCGAGTTCACCCTCCAAGCGGCGTGCGGATCGACCGGTCAACGCGGCGTACCCGAGGGCCCTCCGCTCGCCGCGGGCGGGCGGGTCGGCGAATGGGCGGCCGGGACCTACGCCGCCGTGGCCGTCCTGGCCGGCGTGCGTCAGGCGCAGCGCACCGGCACGGGGGTCGACGTCGACGTCGCCATCTTGGACTGCATGGCCGTCTCGCTGATCACCTACCCCTCGCTCTTCGCGTCGTTCACCGGATGGCCCGCATTGGCCGGCACCGGCCGGACGATCCAGGTGCCGTCGCTCGAACCCACCAAGGACGGCTGCTTCGTCGTCACCACCAACAGCGCCCAGCAGTTCCAGGACTTCCTGGTCATGATCGAGCGCCCGGACCTGCTCGAGGACCCCGACCTTCCCCAGGTGGCCAAGCGCTTCGCCCGGCGCGACGAGTTCCTCGCCGCCGTGCGCCGGCACACCCGCACCCGGACCACGGCGGAGATGCTCGACGAGGCGGGGCTGTTCCGTCTCCCGGCGGCGCCCGTGCTCGACCCGGCCGGCGTGCTGGACTTCGAGCACTTCGGGGCACGCCAGGTGTTCGAACGATCGGCCTCGGGGCGCTTCGTGCAGCCCCGCGTCCCCTATCGCCTGAGCGGTTGCCCGTCGCGTCGGCCCGGACCGTCGCCCGCGCTCGGCCAACACGACGGCGCGTCGTGGCCGGCGCGCCCCCGCCCGGACGGCGCGGCGGCCACCATCGCCCCGGCGGCCCTCCCTCTCCAAGGGGTGCAGATCGTCGACTGCACCGCCTGGTGGGCCGGTCCCTCCGCCACCAACGCCCTGGCCGCGCTGGGCGCCGACGTGGTCAAGGTCGAGTCGACGACCAGACCCGACCCCATGCGCTTGATGAGCGTGCGCCGTCCCCCCACCGACGAGTGGTGGGAGTGGGGCCCGGTCTTCCACGGCGTCAACCTGACCAAGCGCGCCGTGACGCTGGACCTCGGCTCCCCCGAAGGCCTGGCACTGTTCCGCCGCCTGCTCGGCCAGGCGGACCTGCTGGTCGAGAACTTCACGCCGCGGGTCATGGACCAGTTCGGCCTGGACTGGGAGTCGGTGCACGAGCTGAACCCCCGTCTGGTCATGGTGCGCATGCCGGCCTTCGGGCTCGACGGTCCGTGGCGCGACCGCACCGGGTTCGCCCAGACCATGGAGGCGGTCAGCGGCCTCACCTGGCGCACCGGCTTCCCCGACGACCTCCCGACGCTCGTGCTCGGCGCGTGCGATCCGGTCGCCGGCATGCACGCCGCGGCCGCCGCCCTGCTCGGGCTGGCCCGCCGCGACGCCACCGGCGTCGGCCTGTTGGTGGAGTCGGTCATGGTGGAGGCCGCGCTCAACATGGCCGCGGAGGCCCTGGTCGAATACTCGGCTGCCGGGACCGTGCTGGGCCGGGAGGGCAACCGCGGTCCGGACGCGGCACCGCAAGGGGTCTATCGCTGTGCCGGCGAGGACGCCTGGGTGGCCCTAGCCGTCGAGGACGACGCGCAGTGGGCGGCGCTGGTGCAGGCGCTCGACCGGCCCGACTGGGCCCAGGCCGAGTCCCTGTCCACCGAATCCGGGAGGCACCGGCAGCACGACGAGCTCGACCGCCACCTGAGTGCCTGGACGAGCCGACTCCCGGCCGACCGGGTCGTCGACCTCCTCTCGGCCGCCGGTGTCCCCGCCGAAGTGGTGATCGCGGCGCGCGACGTGGTGCACAACCCCCAGCTGCAGTTCCGGCGCCTCTTCGAGGACGAGGACCACCCGGTGACCGGGCACCACCCCGTTCCCATGCTCCCCTTCCGCCTGGCCGGATCCGACCGATGGCTCCGCGCCCCGTCACCGACGCTGGGGCAGCACAACGACGAGGTGCTGGCCGAGCTCGGCCTCGACCAGCACCAGCGCGACGCACTGCGACGCGACGGCATCATCGGTGACGCACTGGCGGCACCGTGACCCGGGTCGGGCGGCCCCACCATGCGGGCACGGCAGGACACCACGAAAGGAACGAACATGCGACGAGCTGAGGACATGATCCTGATCAGCGTGGACGATCACATCGCCGAGCCGGCCGACATGTTCGAGGGGCACGTGCCCGAGCGCTTCAAGGACCGCGCCCCGCGGGTCGAGACGGACGCGCAGGGGTTCCAGCAGTGGTGGTACGGCGAGAAGAAGGGCCGCAACCTCGGGCTGAACGCGGTCGCCGGCAAGCCCCGGGAGATGTACAACGTGAACCCGAGCAGCTACGAGGACATGCGCCCGGGGTGCTACCAGGTGGACGAACGCGTGCGCGACATGTCGGCCGGCGGGCAGCTGGCCGGGCTGAACTTCCCCAACTGGACCGGGTTCTCGGGACAGGTGCTGAACGAAGGCCCGGACCGTGCGGTCAACGAGGTCATGATCAAGGCCTACAACGACTGGCACATCGACGAGTGGTGCGCCCGCTACCCGGAGCGCTTCATCCCGTGCGGCATCCTGCCGCTCTTCGACGTCGACAAGGCGGCAGCCGAGGTACGGCGCCTGGCCCGGAAGGGCTGCCACGCCGTCACCTTCTCCGAGAACCCGGCCGCGCTCAACATGCCGTCGATCCACTCGGGACACTGGGACGCCCTGTTCGGGGCCTGTTCGGACGAGGGCACGGTGCTCTGCCTCCACGTGGGCTCGTCGTCCAAGGCGGCGGGCACGACGCCCGACGCGCCCCCCTCCGTCGCCATGAACCTCTCGTCGGTGATGTCGACCTTCTCGTTGGGCGACCTGATGTGGGCCGACTTCTGGTGGCGCTTCCCGGACCTGCGCTTCTCCCTCACCGAGGGGGACATCGGATGGATCCCCTATTTCCTCCAGCGGGCCGAGCACATCCAGGACCGCCACTCGGGCTGGTCGCAGCACCACTTTCCGCCGGGGTACGGTCCGGCCGCCGTCTTCCGCGAGCGGGTGCTGTGCTGCTTCATCAACGACCCCGTGGGCGTGAGCCTGCTCGACCATTTCAACCTGGACAACGTCTGCTGGGAATCGGACTACCCCCACTCGGACAGCTCGTGGCCCGACGCACCCGAGGTGAACGAGGCGCTCTTCGCCGCCCTCGACGAGGACGTGGTCGACAAGATCACCCATCGCAACGCCATGCACCACTTCTCCTTCGATCCCTTCGCCACCCGGCCCCGCGCCGACTGCACGGTGGCGGCGTTGCGGAGCGAGGCGGCCGACGTCGACACCGTGACGCGGGTCGGCCGGCCACCCGACGAGAGCGATCGCGACTACTTCAAGAACCTGAGCGGCGGGGCCCGCCCGAGCGCCGCTCGCTGACGCCAACGCCATCGGCCGTCCCCGCCGGGCGGTCTCCGATGTCCCGACACAGGGCGACGGAGCGGGCCCTCCCCAGGCCGGACCGCATCGCACCTGGACCGAGCGGTTGCAATGCCCGTTGAAGGATGGCTACGGTTCGTGCACCATCTCCTGATCGGCAAAGGGGTTCACCCGTGCTGGCAGTGACCTTCGCAGACCTCTGGTTCCGGGCCAGACAGTTCCTCATCGCCATCGTCGGCGTGGCGCTCGTGCTCGCCCTGGCCCTCGCCCTGAGCGGGTTGGCCGACGGCTTTCACGCCGAGGTGGCCGAGACGGTCGATGCCGTCGGTGCCTCCTCGTGGGTGATGGCCGGCGCGGCCCAGGGCCGCATCACGGCCTTCGCCGCCTTCCCCGCCGCGGCGCAGCGCGCGGTGGCCCACGAGCCCGGGGTGCACCGGGCCTCGGCCTTGCTCGTGGCCCCGGCGCAGGTGGTCTTCGTGTCCGGGTCGACCCAGCCACTGACCGTCAACCTCTTGGGCGTGCAGCGCAACGGCCTGGGCGACCCCGCGGTGGTGTCGGGCCACCCGCTCGCCGGGAACGACCAGGCGGTGGTCGACTCCAAGGTGGCGCCGCTCGGCGCCGTGCTCTCCTTCGGTGGCCACCGCTTCGACGTGGTGGGGACGGTCGACGGGCGCACGATGACGGGTGGGACCCCCCTCGTGTACCTGACTCTCTCGGCCGTCCAGGACGCGGTCACCGGGGGCCGGCCCCTGATCACCGCCATCGCCACGACCGGGACGCCGGCCACGGTTCCTGCGGGTCTCGTGGTGCTCTCGCCGTCCGCGGTCGTGACCTCCACCGTCAACCAGCTGAAGACCGGTGTGCAGTCCATCGACAACACCCGGTGGCTGATGTGGTTCGTGGCCGCCGCCATCGTGGCCTCCATGCTCTACGTGGCGGCGCTCGAGCGAAAGCGCGATTTCGCCGTGCTCAAGGCGCTCGGCTCCTCCTCGCGCGCCCTGTTCCTGAGCCTCGTCCTCGAAGCGGTCGTCGTGACGCTGCTGGCCGCCCTGCTGGCCGAGTTCCTGGCCAGCCTCCTCACCCCGACCTTCGCCCAGCCGCTGGACATCACCACCGAGGCCCGCCTGGTGCTGCCGCTCATCGCCGTGGCGGTCGGCGTCCTGGCCAGCATCACCGCCCTGCGCCGGGTCACCGGCGCCGACCCGGCCGCCGCCTTCGGATGAGCGACGACCTCGTCGTCGACGATCTCACGGTGGCCTTCGACTCGGGGGGCTACGTCATCAAACCGCTCGACGGGCTGAGCTTCACCGCCCTCGACGGCGAGCTGGTCGTCCTGCTCGGGCCGTCGGGCTGCGGCAAGACGACCCTCCTCTCGTGCCTGGCCGGCCTGCTCACCCCCACCGCGGGGCGAGTCGCGTTCGGCCGGACCGTGGTCACCGAACTCAAGGGCCCGGCGTTGGCGGAGTACCGCCGCCAGACCGTCGGGGTGGTCTTCCAGGCCTTCAACCTGATCGCCAGCCTCAGCGCCCGCGGCAACGTCGTCGTCCCGATGCGCCTGGCCGGGGTGCCGCGAGCCCGGGCGAAGGCGCGGGCGGCCGAGCTGCTCGAGCTGGTCGGCCTCGGCGAGCGGATCAACCACCGTCCGGCCCAGCTCTCGGGGGGTCAGCAGCAGCGGGTGGCGATCGCCCGGGCCCTCGTCCACGAACCGGCGCTGATCCTGGCCGACGAGCCGACGGCGCATCTCGACCACATCCAGGTCGAGGGCATCTTGCGCCTCCTCCGGGAGCTGGCCAGTCCCGGCCGGATCGTCGTCGTCTCGACTCACGACGATCGGGTCAGCCAGCTGGCGGACCGGGTGATCGAGCTGGCGCCCCACTTCGCCGATGCCGACAAGCCCCCCGAGGAGGTCGTCCTCGCCGCGGGAGAGACGCTGTTCCGCCAGGGCGAACGGGGCGAGCTGATCTACCAGGTGAACGCCGGCCTCCTCGAGGTGTTCCGGGAACTGGCCGACGGCGGCAGCGAGACCCTGGCGCAGGTGGGGCCGGGCAACTACGTGGGCGAGCTCGGTCCCATCCTGAACCTGCCCCGCAGCGCGTCCGTGCGCGCCCTCGAGGACTCGGTGCTCGTCGGCTACAACGTCCGCGCCTTTCGCCAGATCAATCCCCACCAGTCGGTGCGGCAGACCGCAGCGATCTGACGTAGGCGTCGGCGCTGCTCGTCCTTCGAGAGCGCCGTTCGTCGTGGCGAGATGCTCCGCGGGCAGATCAGGGTGTACGGCTGGCGGCGGTCGTGACCACGATGCGCTTTGACCCTCCGAACCCGAAGGTATGGCGGACGAACACTCAACCGGCGTGTTGATGGTTTGTAAAACGAACTCTCGGGCGCTGGAAAGAGAACCCTTGGGTAGCTGCACACAGCACCCTGGATCGGCCGAGCCGAGGCAGAAACACCAGCCCCAGTCAGGACCGCGTCAGGACCGGGTCACGATCGAGTCAGGACCCAGCCCAGCCACTCGTCCCTGCTGCGCCGCAGTGTCCGGGCAGCGTAGGAGTCCTCCATCATCTGGTACCCGTGCGGCGCGCCCGGCACCAGATGGAACTCGGTCTCGACGCCGGCTTCCTGGAGGCGGAGCGCGAACTCGGTGTCTTCGTCGCGGAACCCGTCGACCCCCGTCACCGAGAGGTAGGTCGGCGGCAGCCCGGTGAGGTCGGTGGCCCTCGCCGCGACGGCGTAGACCGGCACGTCGGGGCTCCCGTAGAGCGGGCCGAGGTAGGAGCGCCACCCGAACTGGTTGGACTGCCTGCTCCAGACCGGGAGTCCCGCGAGCTGACTCGACGGCGTCTGCTGGCGATCATCGAGCATGGGTGACTCCAGGATCTGGAAGCCGAGGTTCCACTCCCCACGGTCACGCGCCAGGAGGGCGAGCGCAGCGGCCAACCCACCACCCGCGCTCACGCCGTGCAGCCCGACGTGCCCGGTGTCGATGCCGAGTTCGTCGGCGTGGGCGAAGGTCCAGGAGAGCGCGGCGTAGCAGTCCTCGAGCGGCCCCGGGTACGGCGTCTCGGGCGCCAGGCGGTAGTCGACCGATACCCCGACGACCCCGAAGGCCGGGCACCACGACTCGAACAGGCCGTCGTCCATGGCCGGGGAGCCGAGGATGTAGCCGCCACCGTGGATGCTCACCACGCACGGCCGCGGCGCAGTCCCACCGAACTGGCGCGGCCGGTGGACCCAGACCGAGACCCCGGTCTCGGGGTCGATCACCCGCTCCGACCGTTCGACCGCCTCCGTGGAGCCCAGACCGGGACTGGGCTGACGGATCTGGGCCAAGAACGCGTCGTCGAAGGTGACGTCCTCGAGCAGGCCGACCAAGGGGAGGAACGCCGGATCGAGCCGGCGCTCGGCCTCCGAACGCGCGACCTCCGTGCGCTCGGACGACGTCATCGGGCCGCCTGGGTGACACCGCGGGCAGACGTCGCTCGATCAGCCACGCCGCACCCTCGCCAGGCGCATCAGTCGAACGGGTGGAGGGAACTCCCCACCGCCCAGGTGCTGAAGTACTGGTTGTTGGCCCCGTAGGCCATGCCGATGGCCACCTTGGCCCCGTCCACCTGATGCTCGCCGGCGGCACCCCGGACCTGGTTGGCCGCCTCGGCGAACCGGAGCAGGCCGGAGGCGCCGATCGGGTTGCTGGAGAGGACCCCGCCGGAGGCGTTGATGGGCAGCGACCCACCGAGCTCGGTCGTGCCGTCGTCGACCAGCTTCCACCCGTCTCCCTCCTCGGCCAACCCGAAGGCCTCCAGCCAGATCGGCTCGAGCCAGGAGAAGGGCACGTAGAGCTCGGCCATGTCGATCTGGTTCCTCGGATCGGTAATCCCGGCCTGCGCGTAGACGTCGGCCGCGCACTGGAGCGCCGCCGCCGGTCGGACCGGGTCGCGTCCGGGGAAGCTCGGGGGCTCGGACCGCGACGAGGCGCCGATGATCCAGGCCGGCGGTCGCCCGTCTGCCTGGGCGGCCAGGCCGCCCGCTTCGTCGGTCACGACCACCGCGCAGGCCCCGTCCGACGACGGGCACGACTCGAGGAACCGGATGGGCTCCCACATCATCGGTGAGTTCTTGACCTTCTCGAGGGAGATGTCCTCGATCTTCAGGTGCGCGTACGGGTTCTTCAGCGCGTTGAGCCGGTCCTTGACCGCCACCTTCCAGCCGATGTGCTCGGGGGCGCCGCTGCGCTGGATGTAGGCCCGGATGAACGGGGCGAACGCGCCGCCGGCGCCGAGGGAGGCGCCCTTGCCGCTGCCCAGGGCGAACTGCGCGTTGCCCTCCGACTGCTTTTCGAAGGCCACGGCCAGGACCGTCCGGTGCTTCCCGGCCTGGACGTGCGAGGCCGCCACGATCGCCGTCGTCCCCCCCACCGACCCTGCGGTGTGGACCCGGAACATCGGCTTGCCGACGGCGCCGAGGGCATCGGAAAGATAGAGCTCGGGCTTCATCACGCCCTCGAAGAGGTCGGGGGCCTTACCGAGCACGACCGCGTCGACGTCGGCCATGGTCATGTGGGCGTCGTCGAGGGCGCGGAACACGGCCTCGCGCACCAGGCCACCGAAGGACACGTCGAGACGGCGTGACTTGTGGTGGGTCTGACCGACGCCGACGACTGCGCAGGGGACCGCGCTCATGATCGATCCTCCACGATGCAGACGAGATTCTGTTGCAGGCACGGTCCCGAGGTCGAGTGGGCCAGTGCCCTGCTCCCGCCCCCGAAGATGTGGTCCGCCGCGTAGCCCACCCGGCACAAGCCGGTCGCCATGATCGGGTTGGAGCGCAGGGCGCCCCCGGAGGGGTTGACGGCCACCTCGTCGCCCAACCCGAGCACCCGGCGCAGCAGCAGTTCCTCGTGGGTGAAGGCGGCCTGCAGCTCGGCCACCTCGACCGGCCCCTCCCCCAGTCCGGCCGCCTCGGCGGCGATCCGGGTCGAGGGTGAGTCGCTGAGGGAACGGAACGACGGATTGTGGCACTCGGTCCGGTGGTCGAAGCCGGTGATGTACGCCGGCCGCTCGACCAACCGGCGGGCGCGGTCCCCGGTCGCCAGCACCATGGCGGCCGCGCCGTCGGTGATCGGGGGCACGTCGTGTCGGCGCAGCGGTTGTCGGAGGTAGTCCTCCTGCAGCAACGTCTCGACGTCGCCCTTGCCCCGCGCCCGCACGGCCACTTCGGCCATGGCGCGCTCGTCGGCCACGCCGGCCGCGATCAGGGCCCGTGCCTGCAGGGCGGCGAAGGTCAGGGGGTCGGCTCCCAGCGGGGCCAGGAAGTAGGGGTCCATCTCCATGGGGTAGATCAGCGCAGGGTCGCCGGTCGACGAGCGGCCCGAACCGGTCACCACCGCGATTTCGATGTCGCCCTCTTGCAACCGGAGCCAGGCCTCGTAGAGGGCCCAGGCCCCGTCCATCTCGACGTGCGAGTCACGCTTGGGCGGCCAGGCCCCGATGGCGTCGAGGTTCGACACGAAGGAGAAGGCCTGGCCGGTGATGTAGTCGCAGCTCCCGAGACAGGTGAAGTCGATGTCGGCCCGGGTCAGACCCAGCGGCTCGAGCGCGCCGGTGATGGCCTCCATCAACAGCTCCGTCTCGGACTTGTCTGTGTGGCGCACCATCTCGGTCTGGGCCCAACCGACGACGGCGATGTCCCGTGACGGTGAGGCCTGCACGTGCACGTCGGTCATCAGAAGATCCTGTTCACGAGGTCGGGGT
Source organism: uncultured Acidimicrobiaceae bacterium (assembly GCA_963754445.1). Classification (GTDB taxonomy): domain Bacteria; phylum Actinomycetota; class Acidimicrobiia; order Acidimicrobiales; family RAAP-2; genus Bog-473. The sequence goes on from CAVWFT010000001.1 coordinate 2,064,181, forward strand.
TCTGGACATCGGGCTCGCCGTTGGGGATCCAGCCGAGCAACGCACCCCAGCTGCCCCCCATGCCTCCGGCGTCGTCGAGCTGCTCGGCCGGTGAGGCCCACACGGCGTCGACTCGCTGACCGACCCGGACCTGATCGGCCGGCAGCTCGATCACCGAGGTGTAGGGCACGATCACGTCGGTGCCGTCGAGCATCACGAAGGCCCGCACGAAGGGCTCGGTCTCGGTCTGGCCCGGGTACTGTACCGGGGTCACGACGACGAAGTTCGTAATGGTGCCCGTATGGGGCAGGTCCTCCTCGCACTCGGGCCCGAGCGCGATGGCGTCGATCGGGCAGTACCCGCGGCCGCCGGCGTAGACCCGGTCGCACACCGGGCAGCGCAGGCCGAGCAGGCGGTGCTCCTTGGAGGCCTCGGCCGAACGGTCGGCTGCTGCGGGAACCGGATTGCGATAGGTGATCGAGGCCAGGTAGTCCATGCGGGTGACCGGTTCGGCGGCGGGGCCGCCGTCGTCGCCCTCCACCTCTTCGGACTCGCCCGGCACGAAGCAGACGATGTCGTTGATGCGGCCTTCCCGAGCACCGCGCCACCGGGGCGCCACCCGGAGGCCCTCGGAGATGGCGTCGGGTCCGCCCACGTCGACGGCGTGCAGCAACGGGGTCGTGGCCCCGTCCAGCCGGATGAACGCGAAGGCGAAGGCATGGTCGAGCGGATGCTGCTCCGAGGGTGTCGGGACCCACGTCCACGACTCGACGGTGCCGGCCGGACCCACCTCGACGAACTCGTGGGGCAATTCGGCCCCCGTCGCCGGATCCCACTCCATCGGCGGCACGAGCACCGAGTCGTGGCAACGGATCCCGAGGATCCGGCGCTCGGTCAGCGCCGTCATGAAGGCGCCGACGACGGGCCCCAGCGAGCGCCGGTAGGGAAACATGATCGTGCTCTCGACGAAGCGGGTCATGGCGAAGCAATCCACCTCTCTGCGCGGGAGTGCGCTGCCCGGCCGCACCGGTGCCTCACGGCGTGACGACCCGGCGTACCCGTCCCCCTCACGAGGCTGCAAGCTATCCGACGCCGGGTGCTCACGACGGACCCGGGTCGGCGGCCCGCGTCCAGGCCCGGACCGGACCGGCCGCGGCCACCATCTCGTCGAGCTGGCGGGGATCGGTCGCGAGCGTCGCCGTCCCGCCCCGGGTGGCGAGCGTCTCCACCTGGGCCAGGTGCTCGTCGGGCCCGAGCGTCACACCGTCGGCCGTCCAGGCCTCGACGCCGACACCGACGCCGAGCACGGCCGCCGCCTCCAGGACCGCCGACGTCGTGCGGTCGAGTGGACCGTCCACGACGGCCAGGACCGGCCGCAACGGCGCGGCCAGTCGGGCCACGACGGCACAGGCCGTCGCCCAGCCGGCGACCGGTGCCCCCGGGACGAGCGCCGAGCCGAGCCGCGTGGTGGCGAAGGTGCGGGCCACCCAGTAGCCGGCCGTCCCGGGGTCGGCGGCCACCAGGCCGCCGTCACCCAGAATCCGCGCGTAGTGCCGGGTCACGAGCGTCGGCGGCACGGGGGCGCCGGTCGCGGCCCAGCCGGCCTGGGTGACCGCGGCCAGGCGGGGACGCAGCGGCGGCAGCTCGGGAAACGATCGGCCATCGGGCCAGCGCTCGGCCAGGGGCGCCAGGGCGGCCGGCGGCACGACTCGATGCGGGTAACGGGCCCACGCGGAGGCCGGAGATTCCCACGCGTCCACCCCGGTCACGAGCACGAGGTCGGCCGTCCCCAGCCCACCCAGCTCGAAATCGAGCTCTTGGAGCCCCACCGTGGCCCAGTGGTGCCGGCTCTGCCAGTGGAACACGCCCTTGGCGCCCCAGGTGTTGAGGACGCCCAGCCGGCCGATGGCGGCCAGGGCCCGCAGCCCACCCACGGCGTTGTCGTGCACGACGCCGGGACCGGCGAGGACGACGACGTTCCCCCCGGCGACGAGGCCGGGAAGATCCCCGTCCTCGTCGAGCCAGTCCGGCGCGCCGGCCGGTCGTTCCACGGGACCGTCCGGCGACGGGGACGAGAGATCGAGATCGAGCACGACCCGGACCCCGGTGCCCGCCATCGCCGCGGCGACGATCGGCGCCACGCCGCGCAGGGCCGTCACGTCCGCCACCTCCAGGGGAGCAGAGGACCCGGCCGCCAACGATCCGTGGTCGAACACCCGGCCGGGGACCACGAGGTTGCCCTCCTCGACGTGGGCGGCCGCGGCCGTGCCGCACACGTGCCGGTGGGCGCGGGCCAAGAGCAGCGCGACCTCCGGATCGGCCACCTCGGTGACGGCGAACCCGGGCAGGGCGCGGCCGTAGAGTGCGCCGATCCCGGACGCGGCCAGGACGCGCCGCAGCACGTCGGACGCGGCAGACACGGTCACGCGCCCGGACCGGTCACGACACGCCGCCTCGGCGCCCGGACGCTCAGTGCTCGCCCGGTTCGAGCGGCTGCCACACGGGGGCCCGCTTCTCGGCGAAGGCCCGCGGGCCCTCCTCCTGGTCGGGATGGCCCCACATGGACACGAGTTCTCTTGCGCCGGCCTTGCAGGCGTCGGTGAGACCGGCCTCGAGCGCTCCCCACAGGGCGCGCTTGGTGGCGGCCATGGCGGCGGGCGAGTTCTCCGCGATCTTCTCGGCCAGCGTCTGCGCCTCCTCGCGCAGGCGCTCGGGCGGGTCGACCACTTGGCTCACCATGCCCAGCGCCAGGGCGCGTTCGGCCGAGATGCGTTCGTGGCGTCCGAGCAGGGCCATGCGCATGACCGCCTCGAAGGGGATCTTGCGGGTCAGGCCGATGGCCTCCATCGCCACCACCTGGCCCACGGAGACGTGCGGGTCGAAGAACTGCGCATCCGCGGCGGCGATGACAATGTCCGCCTCGGCCACCCAGTGGAAGCCGCCGCCGGCGCAGATGCCGTTCACCGCCGTGATGACCGGCTTCCAGATGTGGTTCTGCCACGCCGTGAACCGGTAGTCGAAGCGCTCGGTCGACTCGCGGTAGCGCTCGAATCCGATGCCGTCCTCCGCGATCTCCATCACGTCGACCCCGGTCTGGAAGGCCCGGCCCTCGCCGGTGTGCACGATGACCCGCACCTCGGGGTCGGCGTCGAGGGTCTTCCAGGCCGTCTCGAACTCGTCGCGCATGTGCGAGTTCATGGCGTTCAGGCGATCGGGCCGGTTGTTGATCAACCAGCCCACGGGGCCTCGGCGCTCCAGGATCAGCGTGTCGAGGGTGGGATAGGTCACGGTGCCTCCGGGGATTGGACGGGCGAGGGCGCACTGGGCGTGGCCACGACTTCGGGTTCGAGCGGCTGCCACACGGGGGCCCGCTTCTCGGCGAAGGCCCGCGGGCCCTCCTCCTGGTCGGGATGGCCCCACATGGACACGAGTTCTCTTGCGCCGGCCTTGCAGGCGTCGGTGAGACCGGCCTCGAGCGCTCCCCACAGGGCGCGCTTGGTGGCGGCCATGGCGGCGGGCGAGTTCTCCGCGATCTTCTCGGCCAGCGTCTGCGCCTCCTCGCGCAGGCGCTCGGGCGGGTCGACCACTTGACTCACCATGCCCAGCGCCAGGGCGCGTTCGGCCGAGATGCGTTCGTGGCGTCCGAGCAGGGCCATGCGCATGACCGCCTCGAAGGGGATCTTGCGGGTCAGGCCGATGGCCTCGTACGCCGTGACCTGGCCGATCGACACGTGGGGATCCAAGAAGGTGGCGTTGGACGAGGCCAGCACGATGTCGGCGTCCGCCACGAAGTGCAGTCCGCCCCCGGCACAGGTCCCGTTCACCGCCGCGATCACCGGCTTCGACACGCCGTTGTGCCAGGCCGTCATCCGCAGCTCGGCCCGGCGCGTGCGCCCGGACTGCTTGCGCAGCGCGTCCGGGTCCCGAGCGAGCTGCACCACGTCGAGTCCGGTCTGGAACGAGCGGCCCGCTCCCGTGTTCACGATCACCCGCACGGCCGGGTCGGCGTTCAGTTCGTTCCAGGCCGCCTCGAGATCGTCGAGCATCCGCGCGTCCATGGCGTTGCCGGCGTCCGGTCGATTGAAGATCAGCCAGCCCACGGGGCCGCGGCGCTCGAGCAGCAACGAGTCGTCGCCCATCAGCTGCGCGGCACCTCGCGCCAGGGCTTCTTCGACCACGGATCGGCCTCGCGGGGCAGGCCCAGGACCCGTTCGCCCACGATGTTCTTGTTCACCTCGGTGGTCCCGCCCTCGATGGTGTTGGCCCGGCTCCGCAGCATGCCCTTGAGCTCGTAGGGCATGGAGTCGACCCACGACTCGACGTCCCCGGGCCAGGCCGTGGCGGCCGCGCCCAGCATGTCCACGGCCATGAGCTGGATGCGCTGGTTGAGCTCGCCCTGATGGACCTTGCCGATGGAGCTCTCGGGACCCGGTGAGCGCCCGGCGCGCAGCTGGGCCCGGACCCGCTGGTTCGTCCAGGCCCGCACCTGCTCCTCGCACCACAATTGCACCACCTGCTGGCGGCGGACCGGATCGTCCCAGCCGCCCGGATGTCCTTCGCTGCTGAGCCGCTTGGCCAGGCGGACGAGCGAGTCGGCTCCCGACCCGCCGATGCGGTCGACGCCGCCCGAGCCCGAACCCGAGACCATCTGGCGTTCGCCCGAGAGCGTCGCGTTGGCCACCTTCCAGCCCGCGCCCACCTCCCCCACCCGCTGGTCGTCCGGCACCACCGCGTCGTCGAGGAAGACCTCGTTGAAGTCGACCTCGCCCCCCATGTGTCGCAGCGGTCGCACGTCGACTCCCGGCTGGCGCAGATCGATCAGGAAGTAGGTGATGCCCTCGCGCTTGGGTAGGTCGGGATCGGTGCGGGCCAGCAGCACGCCGTGGGTGGAGAGATGGGCCCACGTCGTCCAGACCTTCTGTCCCGTGATGCGCCACTGATCGCCGTCGCGCTCGGCCCGGGTGGCCAGGGAGGCCAGGTCGGATCCGGAACCCGGCTCGCTGAAGAGCTGGCACCAGCGTTCCTCGTTGCGCACGATCGGGGGGAGATAGCGCAGGCGCTGTTCCTCGGACCCGTGCGCGAACAACGCCGGCGCGGCGAGGTTCAGGCCCAAGGGATTGAGGCGGCCGAGGTTGAACGGCCGCAACTCCTCTTCGATACGCCGGGCCACGTCGGGGGCCACGTCGAGGCCGCCGTATTCGACGGGCCAGGTCGGGACGACCAGACCCGACGCACCGAACACGGGGTACCACGCTTCGTAGTCGGCCCTCGTGCGTACCGTGCGCACCTCTGGTGGGCCGCCCCGTCGGCCGGCCGCCAGCCAGGCCCCGGGGACCGCATCCTCGAGCCAGGACCGCACCGCCACGAGCACCTCGTCGACGGGAGTGCTCGGGCCCACGTCCACGCGGTGCGCCGCGCCGGCTTCCGCTCGGCTCATCGTCCGGAGAAGTTGGGGGGCCGCTTCTCGACGAAGGCGGCCAGGCCCTCACGGAAATCCTCGCTGCGCGACGAGAGCTCCATGGCCAGGGCCTCGTTCTGCAGCTGGTCGGCCAGGGGTGTGGACGACCCCGCGTGGAGCAGCCACTTGGTGAGACCGATGGTGACCGTGGGCGCCACGGCGAGACGCTGGGCCAGGGCCTCCACCTCCTCGTCGAGTGTGGCACCGGGAACGGCCCGGTGGACCATGCCCCAGCGCGCACCGTCGGCACCCGAGACGGCCTCTCCGAGCATGAGCATCTCGCGGGCCCGGACCTCACCGATGCGGCGCGACAACAGCCACGTGCCCCCGGTGTCGGGGGTGAACCCGCGCTGGGCATAGGGCTCCCAGAGCCGGGCTTCCTCGTCGACGACGGCGAAGTCGGACGCCAGCACCAGATGCAGTCCGATCCCGGCCGCCCAACCCTGCACCCGGCACACGACCGGCGTCTGGGTGGTGAGCAGCAGCTCGATGAGCCGGTGGGCCTCGCTGGGCAGACGACGCTGAATGCTGCCGACGCGGGGGCGCTGGTCGCCGGCGTTGCGCCCGACGATGTCGAAGCCGGCGCAGAAGTGATCGCCCGCGCCGCGCACGACGATCACCCTCACCGACTCGTCGGGTCCGGCGGCCGACAGGGCCCCGATCATGGCGGCGACGATCGGGTCGGTCAGGGCGTTGCGCTTCTTCGGCCGGTCGATCGTGAATTCGAGCACCGGGCCGCGCCGTTCGATCTGCAGGCCCTCGATCGAACGGTAGGCCTGGTTCGTCTCGGTCTCGCTCATCCGGCGTGGTACCTCTCACTGATGGCGGTCAGCGCCTCCTGCAGGTCGTGCGCGCCTCCGGGCGGGTCGGGCAGCCGGACCGGACCGAACTCGCGGCTCGGCAGCAGGATGGTGGCGTGTCCCGGCGTCGTCAGGTCGCCGCGCTGGTTCACGGCCTGCAGGTCGATGTCGACCGCGGGACGCTCGTGGGCCAGGTAGTGCTTGGTCACGGTGCCCGAGAGCCACTGGGTGTCGCCAACGTAGTTGAACTTGCGGAATTCGCAGTCGAGTTTCCACAGCCAGGCCTCGTCCCCCATCCAGTCCGTGCAGAGATGGATGAGCCAGGTCTCGCGCATGCGCCCGTAGTCGAAGGTGGACGGATTGCCGCTACGCCGGGCGAATTCGGGATCCCAGTGCACCCGCTGCATGACGTCGGGGACGTTCAGGTCGTCCCGGTGGAAGAAGCGCGGAATGCGAGTTCGGTTCTCGTAGGCCAGCCTGAGGGGTTTGACGCCGTAGAGACCCATCCCCATGCCCGAGTGCCAGCACACGATGTCGGTCACGGTGAGGGGTCCTTTGACCATGGGGCCGACGGTGTCTCCCACCGCCACGTCCTCCCAGTAGCGGGGCTCGGCGCCCCGCCGCCGCTCGGATGCGTACTGGGCCTCGATGGCTTCGATCTCCTCGTCGCCGTAGGGGCGGAGCTCGATGGCGTCGTACTTCTTCTGCTTCCGTGCCTTCGTTCGTTCGGTGCGGATCATGAGCCGGTACTGCGCCGAGAGGATCGGCCCGTCGACCTCGCGAAACACTTGCGCGGTCCACTCGTGCACTGCCCGTTCCGCAAATTCGCTCGACTTGTCGAGCACTCCGACGAGGGCGTTCCGTCGGCTCACCGCGGCTTCTGCCCGGAGCGGAGCCCACCACTCACGCGCGCTGGCCGAGTAGAAGGCGTGCACGCCGCGCAGCGGGTCTCCTCGCATGAGGTCGCGGTGTTCGTCGGCCACCTCGGGCACCTCGTCCACCCCGACCAGCGAGTCGCCGCCGACCAGTGGCGGCGGGGCGATCACGCCGCCCCAGCGCGTGCCCGCCGCGTAGTCCTCGTCCATCCAGAGCGGGTTGTCGTCGCCGTAGGCAATCGCGACATGGCGGAACGCATCGACACCGGGCTTGCGGTAGTGAGGCGGCACCGGGTTTGGTTCGGGCACACCGATGCGGGCGCGCAAGCGCGCGATGCCATCGTCGGTAATGGTGCCCTCGGCCACAACGCGGATATTATATGAACTTTGGAGAAGGGTGCTCGGGGTGGATCTGCGCCCCTGGGTCCGCGGACGGGAGCGACGCCTTGACGAACGACAAGGTCTACATCCACGAGTTCATCGACATCATCGGGCACAACCGCGCCCGTTACATGCACCACATGACGGCCAACTGGAGCCCTCTCGCCCAGGAGGAGCGCGACCAGCTCTGCTACGGCGTCTGGGGCATCGTCGGCTCGACCGGACAGTGGCCGGCCGTCGTCAACATGTGGGAGGAGGACGGCTGGGACGGATTGGCCAGTTCGTTCGGCCACGAACTCGGCCATGCCCACCTGCAGGATCCGGCCTTGGCCCGGTGGTGGGCCACGGCGGCAGAGTTCCGCTCGGGCGGCTTCGACCGCCTGCTCGTTCCCGCCGGGTGGTCGCCCACCATCGAGGAACTCTGCGCACAGGGGGCGGGCGGTGTCGCCTACGCCCACGACCAGGTACGGGTACCGGCGGGGAAGGCCGCCGATTTCCTGGAACTCGCCCGCGATGCCGGCAGTCCCTTCTACGAGGAACACGGCTGGCGACTCATCGGCGCCTTTCAGACGGCTCTGGGCCTCGACAACGAGGCATTCCTGTTGTGGTCCATCCCGACCTGGGAGCAGTGGGGCGCCGCCGAGGCCGCCCTCCGCTCCGGGCATGCCTGGAACGCACGCCAACGCGACGCGGTGGAGGAGTTCCGACGCATCCTGCTCGTCGACGCGCCGCTCAGCCCCCTGCGGATCGGTCGCCAACCGGCGCGCAGCGACCGCGACGACAGCTGGAGCGACTAGGGCGAATCGCTCAGGTCGTGCTGGTGGACGGGTCGGCCAACTGGGCCCGCAGGTCGTCGAGCAACTGGCGGCGTAGGAGCTTGCCCACCTCGCTGCGGGGAAGCGCCTCGACCCGATGGAAGGCGACGGGGATCTTGTAGGGGGCCAACTCGGTCCGGCAGGTCGCCAGCAGCTCCTCGTCATCGGCCTCGCCCACGATCACCGCAACCGGCACTTCGCCCAGCCGTTCGTCGGGCCAGCCGATCACCGCGGCGTCGCGCACGTTGGGATCGAGGCGGAGCACCTCCTCGACCTGTTCGGGGAAGACCTTGTTCCCGCCCCGATTGATGAGATCGGTGGTCCTCCCCTCGATCCACACGAAGCCGTCGGCGTCGACGCGGGCATGGTCCCCCGTCCGCAAGAAACCGTCGCCGTCCACCCGGTCGCTCAACGACGCACCGCCGGCGTACCCGGCCGCCATGCGAGGCGGACGCACCAGCAGCTGACCGACCATGTCGGAGGCCACGTCCTCGCCGTGCTCGTCCACCACTCGGATGTCCACGCCGGGCAGCGGCCGGCCGGCGGCGCCGAGTTTTTCGGGGTGCTCCCTGGCATCGGCCGCCGTCCAGCCGACGACCTCACCCACCTCGGCCTGTCCGTAGCTGTTCAGCACGGTCACCCCGAAACGGTCCATGAAGCGCCGAGCGGCCAGGGGCGAGAGCGGCGCCGTGATGCTGCGCACGAAGCGCAGCGGCAAGAGGTCGGTCACCGCGACGTCGTCGGCCAGCATGACCATGGCCGCCGGCGGCAGAACGGTGGAGCGGATCTGATAACGGTGCACCAGCTCGGCGAATTCCCCCGTGGCGAAGCGGGGCATCAGCACGACGGCCGCTCCCGCCCGGAGGCCGAAGCAGACGTTGTAGATGCCTGCGTTGAGGGCGACCGAGACGGGGACCAGATTCGGCGTCGGCTCGCGGGCGGCCTCCTGGCGGGCGCCGCGGTCGCCGCGCAGCGGCCTGAGCACCCGGTCCAACAGTTCGAGGTAGCCACCGTGTGACTGCAGAATGGCCTTGGGCGGACCGGTCGTGCCCGACGTCCAGGTGACGAATGCGATCTCGGACCCGTGGCGCAGTGGCGACTCGAGGCGGCGCAGTCCGTCTGCGTCGATCACGGCGGCCGGCCGGATGGTGTCGAGGACGTGCGTGACCTCGCTCTCGGGCGAGCGGTCGTTCAGCGGAACGAAGACAGCGCCCGCCGACCAGATGGCGAGCATGGCCACCACGAGGTCGGGATCGCTCGGAAGTCGTACCGCCACCCCCTCCCCCGGCTGCACCCCCGCATCGGTCAACCGTGCCGCCAGCTGCGCCACCTGCGACTTGGCCTCCCCCACCGTGACCGTGCGGTCGATGGCGCACAGGAGCTCCCGCTCGTCGGCAAAGGGGTGGTCGGCCAGGAGGTCGGCCAAGTTCTCGTCGCTGGGCATGTCGGTCCTCTCCGACCGTGATGGTCAGTTAGATATACAATATCCGCTTGGTTCGTAGCCGGCCTTGAGCGCAACGGGAGAATCCACGAGTGGTTGACAGCATCTGGGCCGCGGGCGAGCAGTCGACCATTCCCCAACTCTTCGCCCGCCGGCTCGAGTCCGACCCCGACGGCGAGTACCTCGACATGGGTGGCGTCAAGCTCACGGCGCGCCACGTCACCGAGACGGCGGCTCGCTTCGGTGGGGCGCTCCACGCCCTGGGCACCCAACAGCACGACCGGGTGGCGACGCTGGTCGAGAACTCACCCGTGGCCCTGCTCGCCTGGGCGGGAACGGTCTGCTCGGGACGGATCTCGGTCCCGGTGAACACCGCGTACAAGGGCGAGTACCTCTCACACCAGCTCAGGGATTCGGGGTCGAAGGTGCTCGTCGTCGCGGCCAGCCTCTTCCCGCGGGTGGCCGCCATCGCCGAGCAGGTGCCGAACCTCGAGCACGTGATCGTCTTCGACGACGCGGACGACGAGCACCCGCCCGACGCGGACGTCGTCCCGGCTCAGGCCAGCGCCACCGTCGGTCGGGCCACCGTCCACCGCTGGGACGAGATCCTGGCCGGCGACCTCTCGGCACCGAGTGTCGGCATCGATCCCGCCGACCTCGGAACCTTCATCTACACCGGGGGCACCACCGGCCTCTCCAAGGGCTGCATGCTGAGCCACAACTACCACGAGGCCCTGGCCCAACAGATCGGCATCTGCTGGCGTCGGACGGCCGACGACGTCGTCTGGACTCCCCTGCCGCTGTACCACTTCAACGCGCTGACCACGGTGGTCGTCGGCACGCTGCTCTTCGGAGGCCGCGGCGCCATCTATCGCCGCTTCTCGGTCTCCCAGTTCTGGCCCGAGATGAATCGCGTCGGTGCCACCATCACCTCGACACTGGGCACCATGGCCTACCTGCTGGCCCACGACGTGGACCGTCCCGAGATGCCCAAGTCGGGCGGCCCAGAGGCCAACACGACCTTGCGCCTCCTCGGCGCCGCCCCGCTGCCCGTCGAGGTGGACCAGGTCATCCGCTCCCGCTTCGGTATCGCCACCTTCAGCGGTGCCTACGGAGTGACCGAGGCCAGCCTGGTGTCCTGGCAGCCGCCGGGGACAGAGAACCGCCCCAACGCGGCCGGCGTCGTCAACGACGAGTACTTCGACGTCCGCATCTTCGACGACAACGACAACGAGGTGGCGCCGGGGACCGACGGCGAGATCGTGTTGCGGCCCAAGCGGCCACAGGTGATGTTCGAGGGCTACTGGGGGCGGCCCGACGAAACCGTGCGGACGACGCGGAACCTCTGGTACCACACCGGCGACATCGGCAAGATCGACGAGGACCGCTACCTCTACTTCGTCGACCGCAAGGCGGACTACCTGCGCCGTCGCGGTGAGAACATCGCCAGCTTCGAGGTCGAGCGCATCCTCATGAGCCACGGGAGTCTGGCCGACGTCGCCGTGCACGCCGTCCCCAGCCCGATGACGGAGGACGACCTGAAGATCACGGCCACCCGCAAGGAGGGCGCCGCGCTGACCGAGGAAGAGCTCTTCCGCTGGTGCATCGACCAGCTGCCGTACTTCGCGTTGCCCCGCTACATCGAGTTTCGCGACGCCCTCCCGCGCAGTCCGGTGGGCCGGGTGCTCAAGCGCGAGCTCCGGGACGAGGGCGTGACGGCCGCCACATGGGATGTCGAGGCCGCCGGCATCACCTACGAACGCCGCTGACCGGGATGCCCGGCAGCCCGGGCAAATTCCGACCATCGAGTCCTATTCTTTCTATGACAGGGCCGGAGTCCGGCCCGAGGAGGCAACGCACCATGGACGCCAAGGATCTCATCCTCGTCAGTGTCGACGACCACGTGGTCGAGCCGGCCGGGCTCTTCGAGGGGCGGGTGCCGGCGCGTTATGCCGACAAGGCACCCAAGATCCGCCGGAGGGATGACGGTTCGGACGTGTGGATCTTCAACGACTCGGTGATCCCCAACGTCGGCCTCAACGCGGTCGCCGGGCGTCCCAAGGAGGAGTACGGGGTCGAACCCACGGCCTTCGACGAAATGCGGCCGGGCTGCTACGACGTGCACGAGCGCGTGAAGGACATGAACGCGGGAGGCGTCCTCGGCTCCATGAATTTCCCGTCCTTCCCGGGCTTCAGCGGCCGGCTCTTCGCCGCCTGCGAGGACAAGGGTCTGGCGCTGGCCGTGGTGCAGGCGTACAACGATTGGCACATCGACGAATGGTGCGGGTCGTACCCGGGGCGATTCATCCCGATGGCCCTGCCCGTCCTGTGGGACCCCGAGCTGGCGGCCACCGAGGTCCGGCGGGTGGCGGCCAAGGGTTGTCACTCCATCACCTTCACCGAGAACCCGGCCACCTTGGGCTATCCGAGCTTCCACTCGGCCCACTGGGACCCCCTGTGGCAGGCCGTCGTCGACGAGGGGGTCGTGGTGTCGATCCACCTGGGCTCGTCCGGGCAGCTGGCGGTCACCGCGCCGGATGCGCCGGTGGACGTCATGATCACCCTCCAGCCCATGAACGTCTGCCAGGCCGCCGCCGACCTGCTCTGGTCGCGCGTGATCAAGGAGTTTCCGGCCATCCGCTTCGCCCTGTCGGAAGGCGGAACCGGGTGGATCCCCTATTTCATCGACCGGCTCGACCGCACGTATGACATGCACCATCTCTGGACGGGCCAGGACTTCGGGGACCGCCTGCCGAGCGACGTCTTCCGTGAACATTTCTTGACCTGCTTCATCGCCGACCCGGTGGGCATCGAGCTCCGGCACCAGATCGGCATGGACAACATCGCCTGGGAATGCGACTACCCGCACTCGGACTCCTCGTGGCCCGAGGCCCCCGAGGAGCTGGCGCTCGTGGCGGCGGACGTCCCCGATGACGAGCTGAACAAGATCAGCTACGAGAACGCCTGCCGCTGGTATTCCTTCGACCCGTTCGCCCACCGCTCCAAGGCGGAGTCCACGGTGGCCGCGCTACGAGCGGAGGCGGCCGGTCACGACGTCTCCATCCGGTCGTTCGACAAGGGCCGCTTCGAGCGGACCCATGCCGGCATCGACATGGGCACGTTGTCCGCTCGCGCCACCGCGTGAGTGGACCGGGCGACCACCGGCCATCGGTCCATCCTCCAGTGCGTGCAGCGCCGCTCGACGCCTTCGACCTGCGCGACCGGGTCGCCATCGTCACCGGGGGCAGCCGCGGCATCGGAGCGGCGGCGGCGGCGGGATTCGCCGCACTGGGGGCCCACGTGGTCGTGGCCAGCCGGAAGGCCGAGGCGTGCGAGGAGACGGTCGAGGCGATCAGGTCCGGCGGTGGCTCGGCGCTGGCCGTCCCCACCCACGTCGGTCGTCTCGACGAGTTGGCCCACCTGGTCGAGCGCACCACGGACGCCTATGGGGCCATCGACATCGTGGTGAACAACGCCGCCAACCCCTTGACCCAGCCGTTGGGTGCCATGACACCCGACGCCTTCGCGAAGTCCTACGAGGCCAACGTCCGGGGTCCGCTCTTCTTGGTCCAAGAGGCACTGCCGCACTTGCGCAACAGCGCCCATGCCGCCGTCATCAACGTGATCACCGCAGGCGTCTTCACCCACGGGACCGGGGTCAGTCTCTACGTCTCGGCCAAATCGGCGCTCTTGTCGCTGACCCGCTCCATGGCGTCCGAATTTCGCGGCGGACGGGATCCGGGTCAACGCCCTGGCCCCGGGCGCGGTGGCGACGCAGATGACGTTGTCGCTCCCGCCCGAGCGCCAGGAGGCGGTGGCCCAGGCCCAGCTCATGCCGCGACTGGCCGATCCCGACGAGCTGGTGCCCGGCCTGGTGTTCCTGGCCAGCGATGCGTCGTCGTTCATGACCGGCCAGGTGCTCGTCCTCGACGGCGGCCTCACCGTTCCCTGAGCGGGGGAGTTCAGGGGCGCGGTCCCTCGGTGCCGAGAATGGAGACGAAGGACACCATCTCTCCGGGGTAGCCACCGAGGTTGTGCGTCAGGGCCAGGTTCCGGTCTCCCGCGGTGGAGATCCGGCGCTCGGCCGGGGCCTCACCACGGAGCTGCAGCCAGGCCTCGAACATCATGCGCAGGCCGGTGGCACCGACGGGGTGGCCGAAACTCTTGAGTCCACCGTCGGGGTTGACCGGGAAGGCGCCTTCACGGTCGAAGGTGCCGGCCAACACCTCCTTCCACGCCGCGCCGCGCTCGCAGAAACCGAGATCCTCCATCAACACGAGCTCGGTCGGGGTGAAGCAGTCGTGCACCTCGGCCATGGCCAGCTGCGATGCCGGATCGGTCACGCCGGCCTGACGGTAGGCCTCCTGCGCCGAGAGCACGACCTCGGGAAAGGTGGTGTAGTCGTAGTCGGGATCGCTCACGCCGCTGCCGTCGCCGACCACGAAGGACAGGGCCTTCACGAAGAGGGGGGCCTGGGTGTACTTGTAGGCGTCCTCGGCCCGCACGACGACCGCGGCAGCTGCGCCGTCGGCCACCCCGGCACAGTCGAACACCGAGAGCTCACCGGCGATGCGCGGCATGGCGAGCAGCTGCTCCTCGCTCATCTCCTTGCGGAACTGGGCCCGCGGGTTGCGGGCCCCGTTGGCGTGGTTCTTCGAGGCGATGTGGGCCAGGGCCTGCTTCACCTCGGCGACGTCCACGCCGTAGCGCTTGGCGTAGGCCGGGACGATCATGGAGTACATGGCGGCGGCCGTCACCGTGCGGTTGGTGCCATCGCTCGGCACCGGAGCCGCATTGGCGCCCTGGTAGCCCGAGTCCTTCAACTTCTCCACCCCGATGGCCATGGCAACGTCATAGGCCCCGCTCGACACCGCGTAGGCGGCCTGCCGGAAGGCTTCGGATCCGGATGCGCAGAAGTTCTCGACCCGGGTGACCGGCTTGTCGCGGATCCGCAGTGGACGCGCCACCAACAGCCCGCTCATGCCCGATTGGGCCGTGCCCAGCCAGTAGGCGTCGACATCGGGTCGCGCCACGCCGGCCGATTCGAAGGCACCCTCCGCCGCTTCCAGCACGAGGTCATCGACGCCGAGGTCCCATCGTTCGCCGAATTTCGTGCAGGCCATTCCCACGATGGCCACCTTGTCGGTGATGCCGTGCGAGCCCATTACCCGTCACCTCCTAGGAGTGGTCGCGCTTTCCAGAAATAGTTGTGGATGCCGTCGGCACTCGAGAGCCGCCGGAAGGTCATCTCCACCCGGTCCCCCACCCGGACCGAGCCGGCGTCCACGTCGGTGAGCTCCACCGGCAACCGTCCTCCGCCGTCGAAATCGACGACGGCGAACACCATGGGCGGGCTCGGCGTGTAGGACAGGCGATCGATGGTGAACGTCGTCACGGTGCCGCGCGCCTCGGCCATGGCCAGGTGATCGGCTTCGTCGGGCAGCGGGGGGAGGTGCACGGTGCCGTCCTCGGCCCGGGAGGCCTCGAAACCGAACTTCCAGGGCACCGAGCGTCCGGCGGCGGACGAGGAGGTCCGAGCGGGCTCGGGCCGCCGAGGGGGTTCGACGGGCAGAATGCCCCGCCAGGCCAGGTAACGGCCGTAGGCGACCGAGGCTCCGTTGGCCAGTTGCTCGTCGACCGTCGCCGACGTGGGCCGGGCGGCCGCGACGGCGGCCTTCGTGCGGAGGACGAGCGCCTCGGCACCATCGGCCAGCGTCAGCAGTACCACCGTCTGATCCGGTTCGGCGCGTTCGAGCACTCGGGACAGGAGCAGGAACGGGTGGGCCACACCCGTGTTCCCGACCGTCGAACCCAAGTCGTCCGCCAAGGCATCGGAGGCCACGCCACTGCGCCCGACGACGGCGCGACAGGCACGTCCGTGGGTACCCGTCACGATGAGATGGTCGACCGAGTCGGGCTCGATCCCGGTGGACTTCCACAGTCGGGTGAGCGCCTCGGCTCCCAGCTCGGCATAGCGGAGCTCTCCGAAGCGCTCCTCCCAGACGCGGGAACGGAACTCACCCGGGACCCGCCAGCGATCGACGAACTCTCCGGTCAGCGAGACCCAGCCGTCCACCTCCGCCAGCACGGGGCCATGGCGATCGTCGCCGACGACGACCGCAGCCGCTCCGTCACCGAAGTAGGACTCGTCGGGACCGCCGGCCAGGCCGGTCCGGAGGTCGGCGGCGACGGCAAGTGCGGGTCCCGGTTGGGCGGCGGCGGCGCGCAGCGCACCCATGGCGCCGCGCAGCGAGCCCACCACGTCGTAGGCACCGCATTCCTCGGGAAGTCGCAGCGCGGCGTGGACCGCGGTGGCGTTGGTCCTGTCCAGGTACGGGGGCGCCGCCGTGGCGAACCAGACCGACTCGAGGGGCACGTCGGGAGCCCGGCGTCGGGCCACCCGCGCCGCCTCGACGGCCAGGGTGGTGGCGTCCTGATCGAACGAGGCCACAGAACGCGTGCCCTTGCGGCCCCCACCCCCGGCCACGTCGGCCACCGTGGTGAGGTCCAAGCGCCAATAGGGGACGTATGCGCCGATGCCAAGAATCCCGTGCACGGACTCATTCTACCTCGACTCCACGATGTATCTTTTATCCAAATCAAGGAGGATGGACGACGTGGGACTGTTGGACGGGAAGGTAGCGATCGTGACCGGGGCGGGCCACGGTATCGGCCGGGCGCACGCGCTGGAGCTGGCCCGCCAGGGAGCACGGGTGGTGGTCAACGACCTGGGGTCGTCGGTCCACGGCGAGGGTCAAGGCCACGACGCCGACCTGACCGTCGACCTGATCAGCGCACGCGGCGGCACTGCGGTGAGCGACTACGGCGATGTCGGTGATCACGACCAGGCCGGTGCGCTCATCGGGCGAGCCGTGGCGGAGTGGGGCCAGCTCGACATCCTGGTCAACAACGCCGGCATCGTGCGCGACGGTGCGGTCTGGAATCTCGACCCGGCCGACTTCGACGCCGTCATCCGGGTCCATCTGCGCGGCACGTGGTCCTGCTCACACCATGCCGCCGTGCAATGGAGAGGTCGGGCCAAGGCGGGCGAAAAGGTGGTCGGACGGATCATCAACACCACGTCGGGCGCAGGATTGACCGGGAACTTCGGCCAGACCGCCTATGCCGCCGCCAAGGCCGGCATCGTCGGGATGACGTTGACGCTGGCCCAGGAACTCAACGCCTACGGGGTGACGGCGAACGTCGTCGGACCCGCCGGCGCGACGCGCCTGACCGGGACCATGCCGTCGGCGCCGCCGGTCGTGGAACCCGACGAGATCCCCGACGACGAGTGGCAGCCGATGGATCCGGCCAACAGCTCACCCCTCGTGGCCTGGCTGGCCAGTGACGACGCGCAGATGGTCAACGGCCAGGTCTTCCGCGCCATCCACGATCGTGTGATCTGGATGCAGGGCTGGCGCGAAGCGGCCGAGGTTTCGGCCAACCAGCAACGTTGGGATGCCGCCAAGCTCGGGAAAGCTCTGGCCACCGATGTCTTCCGGGTGGCCACCCCGGGGCTGCGCTTCCTCTAGCCCGACCCTTCCTCCCGGGAGGTAGCCCTCAGGAGTCCGGGAGATCGAGTCCCAGCAGCCGGATCGCGTTGCCCCGGGCGATCTTCTCGATGGCGACTGGATCGAGGTGTCCGAACTGCTCGGCGGCGGCCTGGCGCGAGTCGGGCCAGGTGCTGTCCGAATGGGGATAGTCGGTCTCGAACACGACGTTGTCCACGCCGACCTCGTCGAGCATGGCCACGCCGATCGGATCCTTGAAGAAGCAGCTGGCGACGTTGCCGCGCCGGTAGTACACCGACGGAGGCTCCGGACAGTGGAGCTGCGAGTTGCTCCAGCCCCGGTGGGTCTCCCAGACGTCGTCGGCCCGCTCGAGCACGTAGGGAATCCATCCGATCTGCGCTTCTGCGTACATCAGTTTGAGCTGCGGGAAGCGATGCAGCGTTCCCGAGTAGAGCAGGTCGACCAGGCTGGCCGCGCTGTTGCCGAACAGGATGGTGGCCGCGACGGCGTCGGGCGCGTCCGGCGAGGCCTGCGGCGTCTTCGTCCCGGACCCGATGTGCATGCAGACGACCGTTCCGGTCTCCTGGCATGCGGCCAGGAAGGGATCCCAGGCGCGTGAGTAGAGACTCGGTAGCTCCAGATAGGTCGGCAGCTCGCTGAAGGCCACCGCCCTGACGCCCCGGGCGGCATTGCGGCGGACCTCGGCCGCGGCCGACTCGGCATCCCAGAGCGGGATCAGGCAGAGCGGGATCAAACGACCCCCACTCTCGCCGCACCACTCCTCGACCATCCAGTCGTTGTAGGCCTCGACACACAGGTGCGCCAGCTCCCGGTCCTTGCCCCAGAGAAACTGCTGGCCGCAGAAGCGCGGGTAGTTCGGGAAGCAGAGCTGCGCCTCCACGCCGTTGACGTCCATGTCCTCGAGGCGCTCCTTGACCCGATAGCAGCCAGGCCGCATTTCGTCGTAACGCACGCCGCGCAGCTGGATCTCGTCACGAGGAAATCCGGCCGCCGCGATGGTGCGCTTCAAGGACGCTCGATGATCCTCGTAGCACCACCAGGCCACATCCGGTCCGTCGGTGCCGGGCGCTTCGACGTAACTGCTGCCGACGAGTTTGGGCGCGCCGGCCGGAAGGAGCTCGATATGCGGTCCGATGTCCCGATAACGGGCGGGAAGCCGACTGGACCAGACGTCGGCCGGCTCGACGACGTGGGCATCGAGATCCACGATCGGCGGGATCGCCGATCCCGCGTCGTCGATGTCTTCGGACTGACGCATTTCGACCGTGTCGACCACCCTGACCTCCCTCGCTGTCCGCAGATTATATACGATATACAGTAGAACGAGCAGAGTGGGCCCGTCATCCCAACCGGGCGTGGCCAGCACGAACACGTCCCCGCCATGCCGAGGGAATCCCAATGCAGACAATATGATGTATGCATGTCCCAAGCTGACCGAGGCCACGGCGCAGATGCGGGACCGACGGTGATCCCGCAATCGCCCGAGGCGGTGGTGCGCAAGGGAAGCGGCGAGCAGGCCGCGGCCTACATTCGCCAGCTCGTCTTCGACGGTCAGCTCCAAGAGGGCATGCGGCTCCCCCAGGACGAAGTTGCCAAAGCGGTCGGCGTGAGCCGCATCCCGATCCGCGAAGCGATCATCGCCCTCGAGCGCGAAGGCTGGGTGACGACCAGACTGCACCGAGGCACCTTCGTCAATGCGTTCGACGAACAGGTGATCCGGGATCACTACGAGCTCTTCGGGCTCGTCTACGGACTGGCCGCTCGACGCGCCGCACAACGGGCAGAACCCGAACTCATCGAGCGACTGAACGAGCTGAGCCAGCTCGTCAACACGACGGAGGATCTGAAGCGAATCGGCGAGCTCGCACTGACATTCCACACCACCGTGGTGGAGGCGGCGCACTCACCGCGCATCACGGTCGTCCTGCGCGCCATGTCGGCGCTCGTGCCCGGACCGTTCTTCGTCCTGGTCCCCGATGCGGTCGAATCGGAACGTCGGGGACTCAAGGCCATCACGCGCGCCATTGCCAAGAACGACGGTGACCGCGCCGTCAAGGAGTACTCGAAGATGCTCAACACCCAGGCCGAGCTCGTGGTGGCGCTGTTCCACCAGCGCCAGGCGGTCAGCCAGGCCGTCTAGTCCGGCGGCCCACCGCTCGGCGCTTCGTTGCCGTTGCTGTGCTGGGCCCCGAGGTAGAGATCGTGTAGGTGCGCCCCGACCTGCGTGGCCGGCCCCTGATGCACGATACGACCGCCCGTCATGACGACTGCGTCCTGGGCCACATCGAGTGCGAACTCCGCGAACTGCTCGACCACAATGATCGTGACTCCGTCGTTGGCCAGCTGCCGCACCACGTCGTAGAGCGAGGAAACGATGATGGGTGCCAAACCCATCGAGAGCTCGTCGAGCATCAAGAGCCGGGGTCGCGTCGTCACCGCCCGCGCCATGGCGAGCATCTGCTGCTCGCCACCCGACATGGTGCCCGCCTGCTGTTGGCGTCGGGAGGAGAGCTGTGGGAACTGCTCGAAGGCCCGGTTCTCGATCTCCTTCCTCGAGGTCCCGCCGTGCGACATCATCCACAGGTTCTCCTGCACCGTGAGATTGGGAAAGATGCCCTTGCCCTCGGGAATGAGACACAGGCCTTGGTGCACCAGTCGATCTGCCTTGGCCACCGTCACGGGGTCACCGTCGAAGAGCACCTGGCCGGCCGACACCTCGTGCAGTCCCGACAGGACCGAGAGCAAGGTCGACTTTCCCGCCCCGTTCGGGCCGAGAATCGCGGTCACGCTCCCCGGCGCAATGCGCAGATCGACGCCATGGATCACTTCGACGCTCTCGTAGCAGGCGCGCACGCCCACGGCATCGAGGAGCGGAGCGGGGGCGCCCGGCTCAGGCATTGCCCATCTCCACCGAACCCCCGAGGTAGGCCGCCGCGACCTGCGGGTCACTCTGGATTTCTTCTGGCGTCCCGTGCCGAAGAACAACGCCCTCGACCAACACGTAGACCTCATGGCAGACGCTCATGACCAGGTCCATGTCGTGTTCGACGAGAAGGATGGCCAGTCCGTCGGCGCTCAGGGAACGGAGGATCTCGGCAAACCGGGCCGTCTCTTCGGGACTCTGACCCGATGCGGGCTCGTCGAGGAGCAGGATCTTGGGACGGATGGCCAGGGCCCGGGCCAGCTCGACCAGCCGCCCGGTTCCGGTGGGAAGTGTGTCGGCCCGGGCCTCGGCGATGTCCTGAAGTCCGATCTGCCCGAGGAGCTCCTGCGTGATCTCGTTCACCTCCGCCCGGCCGCCCATCGACCAGAAATGACGGCGACCGACGGAGGCGGCCACGCGGACGTTCTCGCGCACGGTGAGCGTGCCGAACAGCTCGAGCCGTTGAAAGGTCCGTCCGAGACCCAGGTGGGACCGCCGGTAGGGGGACACGCCACGAAGGTCCTGTCCGTTCAACGATACCATCCCACTGTTGGGTTTGCGCATGCCGGTGACCACGTCGAACAGCGTCGTCTTCCCCGCCCCGTTGGGACCGATGAGGCCGGTGATGGACTGCTCCGGCACCTCCAAC
The DNA here is from genome assembly GCA_963754445.1 of uncultured Acidimicrobiaceae bacterium. GTDB lineage: Bacteria > Actinomycetota > Acidimicrobiia > Acidimicrobiales > RAAP-2 > Bog-473. The sequence goes on from CAVWFT010000001.1 coordinate 2,085,034, forward strand.
GTCACGTCGGTCAACGCGGCCAGACCGCCGAACTGCACGCAGATGTCTCTGACCTGGAGCGGCATCAGGACTCCGAACCCAGGGAGGACGCCGCGCTCTCGGTCGTCGAGCCGGAGATCTCCACCGAGGCCAACGCCAAGGATGCCGGCGGGGATCCCGAGACCGATCGCCTGTCGGGTATCCCGAACGCGGGAGGCGCATCACCGCGCCGGTAATCGGCGACGTAGGGAGCGATCGGTACGGCGACCAGGACGACGAGGAGCAACCAGACCATGGTCCAGTTGCCGATGACGCCGGTGAAGGCCAGTGCCCACAGACCGGCCACGGCCGCGATGATCGCGAACAGCAACGGGCGCCGGCGCGCCACCGACTCCCAGACGGGACGCAGTCCCGAAGGAATCAGGCCGTTCGGCGACGTACCCACGCCGATGGCCGTGCCGCCGACCAGGATCGTCTGTAGCTGCAGCAGCGAGGGGAAGAAGTTCGTCAGGGTCGGGCCGCCGAGGAACAGGCCGGTCCCGACGCCGCCACCCACCGACCCGAGCCCATAGATGACCATGGTGAGGAGGACGGAGAGGCCGCCGAAGAACTGGAAGATATCGGGAGCCGTGCTGCCCAGGGCTTGGCCGTAGATGGCGCCGCCCACCCCGGCGATGGCGGCGGAGATGGCAAACACCGCAATGGGAAGCACCCTGGTGTTCATCCCGAGCGTTGCGCAGGCGGCGGGGCTGTCCTTGAAGGCGAAGAGCTGACTTCCGAACTCGGAGCGGCGAATCAGGACGACGACACCGACCAGGACCATGAAGATCACCGAGCCGACGACGAATTGGGCCTGTTTGCTCTCGATGGCCAGACCGCCCACGCGGAACGGCGCAAACGTGAGGGATCCCGTCCCGAAGGGGGCGAACTGGTTGCCGAACAGGTCGAAGGCGGGAAGGGGGAACACCCAGGCATCCATGGCGGTGGCAAATGCCGCCGTGGCGAGGGCGAAGTAGATCCCCGACAGCCGCAGTGACGGCAAGGCGACCAGGATGCCGACCAAGGCGCAGACCCCGATCACGGCCAACAGGGCAAGTGGATTGCCACCCGCGCCCAGATGGCCCATGACGACGGCGCCGATGCCGGCGAACGTCATCTGGCACAGCGAGAGCCGGCCCGCGTAGCCGACCACCGGCACCAGGGACAGGCCGATGATGGCGAGACCCCAGACCCGGTTCAGGCTGTAGAGGTCGGACTGCGACACGAGCGTGGCGATGATGATCGCCATGGCAACGACGCCGAGAGCGAGGTAGCCGGTACCGCTCCAGCTCGGTACGAACGCGAGCTCGCGGCTGCGGAGCAACCGATGGCCCCGAAGCCGGGACTGCGGGAGGATGAGGAGTGCGGCGAAGAGGATGACGGCGGGAACGGCGCCCTCGAAGCCCTGGATATAGGCATTCTGGGGCAGGTAGGCCACGGAGTAGCTGACGGCCAGGCCCAGAATCAAGGCACCCACGAACGTCATGGGAATGCTGCGGAGCCGGCCGATCACCGATGCGGCGTAGGCGTCGACGATGAGGAGCGTCAAGGCCGTCGCCGAGAGCGTCACCGTGGGAGCGACCAGGATGCCCGCCAGCGCGGCAAGGATGCATCCCACCACCCAGGCCGACCGTGCACTGCGCACGCTGCTGGCGCCGTTGAGGACGGTCAACTTGCGGTCGTCGACCGATGCCCGCATCGTCACACCGACGCGCGTCCGGTACAGCAACAACCGGAGTCCGATGGCGACGGCCAAGGCGACTCCCAGGACGATGAGGTCGTTGTAGGAAATGCGTATCGGTCCGAGCACCAGCGTGTCGCTGGCGAAGAGCGGGGTCAGGGTCCGGAAGGTCTGCGGGCTCCATACCCACTGCGCGATGCCGACCATGCCCAAGGCCAAGGCCAGGGTGACCACGAGTTTGGCCGCCTCCGACGTGCCCTCGAGACGTCGCATCACGCCGAACTCGAGGATCACGCCCAGCGCAGGGGCGAAGACGAAGAGGCAGATCGCCATGGAGAGGATCGCGTTCCAACCCCACCCGACGTGCAGCTGCCAGTACGCGAAAGCGGCCAGCATGCCAATGGCCCCATGGGACCAGTTGAAGATGCCCGTGGCCGTGTAGGTCAGCGTGAGTCCACTCGCCGTGATGGCGTAGATGCTCGCCGTCGCCAGGCCGCCGATGGTGAAGATGATGAACTCATGCATCGGTCTGCTGGCTTCCGCTTCTCATGACCCCCGCCCGTTCCGACGCCGGCTGCCAAACTCTAATATTTTATACTGACCGGGGGCAGGCTAGCCCCCTCCCCCTACCGTGTCACGTCCCGTTCGCCGGTGCGCCGTTCGTCTACCGGCCGGGGAACGCCACGTCGTGCGACGGGTCGTCGGACAACCTTTCGAGGGTCGGATATTGTATACGAGACCGAGGAGGACCTTCGTGACGCACCAGACAGGATTCCCGTATCCCCTGCCGTACGGCTGGTTCTCGCTGGGAAGACTCGATGAGCTTCCCGCGGCCGACGTGGCACCGATCCGCGCCTTCGAGCGCGACCTCGTCCTGTGGCGGACACTCGACGGCTACCGCGTGGCCGACGCCTACTGTCCCCACCTCGGTGCCCATTTCGGATACGGCGGCAGGGTCGATGACGGATGTCTGGTGTGCCCGTTCCACGAGTGGTCCTTCGACGCGCAGGGCACCAACGTCGACATCCCCTACGCCGAACGGACGAACCGCAAGGCGAAGCTGCGGATGTACGAAACGGCGATCAGGAACGGCCACCTGATCGCGTGGTATCACCCCGATCCGGCCGTCGGTCCGTCCTGGGACGTCCCCGATCGGCTTCCCACCAAACCGGTGGAGTGTCTCCGCATCGATCGGCGAGTCCGCTCCGTCTGGCAAGAGGTGGCGGAGAATTCGGTCGACATGGCACATTTCCGATCGGTTCACGGCATGAGTCGAGTAGCCGACGTCGGTGAATTGTTCATCGATGGCCCCTATCGTCGTGTCCGCAGCACGCAGTCCTTTCAGTCGTCGCGCGGTGAGTTCGAAGGTCAGATCGAATCGAACAGTTACGGGCCCGGAATGGGGGTCGTGCAGTTCTCCCTTATGGGCACCGTGACACTCGTGTCTGCCGTGACACCGCTCGAAGGGAGTGAGGTCGATATCCGCTTCACCATGTACTACGAGGAGGGCGAGGACGTGGCGGCAAAGATCGGGGCGGCGTTCGGCGCCGAGGTGGCGCGGCAACTCGATCAGGACATCCCGATCTGGGAGCACAAGCGGTATCAGGCCTCCCCCGCGCTTGCTCCTTCCGAGAAGGCCATCACCGAATTCCGCAAGTGGGCGAAGCAGTTCTACGTCACGAACGCCCGCTAGAGAAACGCGAGGATCCCTTTCGAGCGATGCCTCTCAGCGCAGCTTCCATTGGGACTTGTCGGACTGGCGCCGGGCAAACGTCTCCTGGCCCTGGCTGAGGTTCTTGGCCGAGGTCCCCAACTGCAGAAAGACGTTCCCAAGGCTCAAGGCCTGGTCCGGCGACAGGTTGCGTGACGCCCAGAGTGTGCGCAGGGTGGATTGTACGGCGATCGGAGGGGCACTGGCGATGCGCGCGGCGAGATCGTGACTGGTTGGGAGCAGGTCGGCCGAGGCAACGACCTCTGATACCAATCCGGACTCCCTGGCCGTCGGGGCGGACATGCGCTCGAGTGCCCCGACCAGGCTCATGCGAACCAGATCTCCGAACGCCATCCGGTTCGTCAGCAGAATAGGTTCGAGCGCCGCCGTCATGGCGTAGGTGACATGCGGATCGAAGAACGTGGCGTGCTCCGCGGCAATGATGATGTCGCTTTCGCCCAGCAGATAGAAGCCCCCGGCGCACGCCATCCCGTTGACCGCGGCAATCACGGGCTTCCACAAGCCTTGACTCTTTGGCCCGATCTTCCGGCCCGGATCTTCGTAGGTGAAGGGGTCGTACTCGGTTTCGGGGATGTCGCCGCGATCGATTCCCGTGCAGAACGCCTTGTCGCCGGCCCCCGTCAGGACCACTGCCCTCACGTTCTCGTCGAAGCGGATCCATTGCCAGATCGCGGCGAGCTCCTCTTGCATCGTCACGTTGAACGCGTTGTACACCTCAGGCCGGTTCAAGGTCACGATGGCCACGCCGTCGCCGTTCACCTCGTAGATCAGCGTGTGGAGATCGGGAAGCGATTTCGGAGCGGACATAGCAGGGGACGTTACCGAACCCGAGACAGAGTCGGAAAGCGGTCGGCTCAGACGTCGACGGGCACGCGCTCGAAGGGAGTCTCTCCGTGTACGTCCTCGACAGAAGGTCCGATCTTGTCCGCCAGCACGCCGAGCTTGCCGACGTCGCAGCCGTACACATCGGCCGCGGTCAAACCCAGCATCTGGCGCACCTCGAGATCCGGGACGTCCTTGAAGCGCTCGCGAATCCAATAGCGCGTGTAGGGGAAGGTCCCCTCGGGGTGCGGAAGGTCGTTTCCCCACATGATGTTTCCCACGCCGATCAGATAGCGCCGCTCGATGTCGTCGACACCCGGCGTCGACGCCCCGAAGAAGCAGTTCCGGTTGAGGTACTCGCTCGGCTTCATCGGCAACTCCTGCCGGAACGCATCACCGAACTTGCGGGTGTTGTGGCCGCCGACCCATTTCTCGTCCATTTTGCGGATGAGGTCGGGCGCCCACCAGGCGCCGTTCTCGGCCATCGAGTACATGAGGCCGGGATGGCGTTCGAACACGCCGCCCCAGATGAGCACCGCAAGTGGCCTCGCCGCCCACCACCCCGCCTCGGACGCGTAGATGGGGAGCATGCCCGGTCCGATTCCGATGTCGCTCGGGCCCGCACCCGAATGGGTGTGCAGGACCAACCCCAGCTCCTCGGTCAGCGCCCAGAGTGGCTCGTACCAAAGGTCGTGATACGCAGGCCGCTCGAACCAGCGGGTGGGGATCAGAATTCCTCGGTGACCGAGGTCCTTCGCCTCTCGTACGAGTTCGAGCACCGTGTCCATGTCCGGGATGATGGCCGGGATCACTGCCACCCCGATTCGTCGATCGGGGTCCTGGCTCACGAAATCGCCCAGCCAACGATTGTGAGCCCGGCTTCCCTCGATCACCTCGCGCGGGTCTCCGGAGGCGCCGGCCAGCCCGGTCCCGAACGGGGACGACGCCACGCGACCGGTGCCGAGGACATCGGCGTCGGGGAACAACACCTCGGCGACGACGCCCTCGCGGTCGAGGATCTCGTTCCGTGCCGCCGAGTCGAAGGCCGCGGTCAGCCCCCCGTCGCCGTCCGTCTCCTCCTCCCACTGGGCCTTGAAGGCGGCGTTGGAGTCGTCACTACCCAGGGCCTCCCGCAGCGCCACCATCTCGGCCTGATGCTCGTCGAACCGATCGCGGAAGCCAGGGTCCAGATAGTCGCGGTAGATCTCGGCCGGTGGACCGGCATGCCCGTCGGCGGAGATGACCAGGTAGTTCGTCATCGAACCGTCCCCTCTCGAACTCGGATCAGCGGGCCAGGTCGTAGCGGCTGTAGGCGTACGGCTCGAAGGCCGCTGCATCGACGGGGCAGACGATCTTCGGGTCGGTCGTTGCCGTACGCACCGTCCAGACGATGGACTCGGTCTCGATGATCGGGAGGTCGACGACCGGGTCGGTGGCCAGGTCGCGCAACTCCAGCTTGCCTTCCACTCGCTCCATCGTCTGGGGACTCCGAACCTGGTCGACGCGCACCAGCAGTGGATCGCCGTCGAATCCACGACCGGTCACCGACGGCAAGAATTTGAACCACCACTGGCGAGCCGGGTACGGCTCGGGCACCGGCAGCTCTTCGACGACGTCTCCAACAATCTCGATGAAAGTGACGTCGTTCCGAGTGATGCTGGCGAAGACGTGATCGCCATCGCGACCCATTTCGATGGCCGCCAGCTTCTTGGGCTCTCCGAATCGTTCCCTGCTGATGGAGATCGCGGACTCGAGGTCGATCGGAATGAGCAGAGGGTACTCACCCAGCTCTCCGTTGTATTCCGCATCGACGGCGAAGTAACCGACCTTCTCCTGGTGGACGTGGTCGCCGAACTCGAGATGGATATCCGTGCACCGCACATGCACCCGTGGATCCGGCGGAGGGCTGAGCGGAGGCGGCAGGATCGCAGCAAGCGCGTCGGGGTCGGTTCTGTACACCACCTCGAGCGAGGGGAGCACCGGACGAAAGTCTCCGTGTCCCCCCGATTCGGAAAGCTCCTTCACCCATCGGTTCTGACTCATTGTCTCTCCTCTCCAGTCGGATAGTCGCTCGATCTCCGAGGACTTGCCTTGCTCTGGTATCACTCGCTGTCTCGAGGCCACGCGGCGCGCCTGGCCGGACCGCGCGGCGGCTCACGAATAGAACTGTTGTGCCCACTGCCGTTGCTCGAGGATGTTTCGCTCGCTCTTCGTGACGATCGGCTTGTCCACGTAGCGCTTGTTCTCCCAGATGGGGAGATCCTGACTCACGCCGCCCGAGAAGGACTCCGCAGCCTGCTTCGCTGCATCTGGGCCGTTCGCTCGGGGTGCGGTGAAGACCCAACGGACCTTCACGTTCTCTGCATCGATCGGGGTCGTCGAGGACAGGAAGGTGATGGCACCGAACATGCGGAGCACTCCGAGTCCCAGACCGAAGCCCTCTCGGACGAATTGCCCGTCGAACCCGGACGTCCGCTTGTAGTAGCCATCGACGAAGAACTCGTCCTCCGGTATCGAATCCGTTCCGTGCACGTACTTGAAGTGGGCGAAGTCGACGTTGTTCTCCGCCATCTCCTGGCAGCACGTGGCGACGTCGAATTCCACGAGCTCGTAGGGCAGCCACTCGGAATCCTCGAACTCCGCGATGACGGGCACGTCGTAAAAGGGTTTGCCGCCCTTCCCGTGATGCCACGCCCAGATCATGTGGTCCCGCTCCAAGCAAGGATACGAGCGCACGCGTGCTTGGCTCGGAACGTGTTGGGTGTTGCCGTAGGGGATCTCCCGGCAGCGACCGTCCGCACCGTCGTAGAGCCACCCGTGAAACGGGCACCGGATGCAGGCCCCCTCCACCCTGCCGCCCACGCCCAGATGGGCGCCCAGATGTGCGCAGTAGGCCTCGACCATCCGTGGTTGACCGTCGTCACCACGGAACAGCACGACATCTGCGCCGAATACGTGGAGGGCTTTGGTCTCCCCGGGGAGCAGCTCTCGAGACTCCTCCACGACGAACCAGCCGTCGGGTACCGGGAAGGGGAAGCGCGGCTCGCGCGTCGGCGTCCTCACGATGGGCCGCCGGGACCGGTCGGTCAGGGCGGCTTCGTCCTTGGGCATCGGGAAGCCGGTGACGGTCTCGCTGGCGGGATTATCCACGGTCATTGCGCACGCGCCTCCTTCGACAGCAGGCCGGGAACTGCCATCGCAGCGCCCCTCACTCCGGATGCCCCACGACCCGAACCCCCCAAGTGAATTCTCGAATGTCTTACGATAACTCATTCGGACATCGGAGACAATCGTCGGGCGCCCGGTGCCGTAGAAGCGGGGATCTCCGAGGTCAGACCTGCACCGGGACCCGCCGATAGCCCCGCACCGTGCTCGTGTTCACCCGCTCGACGCCGGATTCGACGATCCCCCAGCTCGGGAAACGGCGAAAGACCTCCTCGAGTCCGATCCGGCCCTCGAGGCGGGCCAGGGCGGCGCCGATGCAGAAATGGACTCCGTAGCCGAACGAGACATGGCTCGACATCGTCCGGTGGATGTCGAACCGGTCGGGGTCGGGAAACTCTCGCTCGTCACGTCCGGCGCTGCCCGTGAGCAGGAGCACCTTCGCACCTTCGGGCAGCACCGTGCCCTGCACCTCGACGGGCCGGGTCGTCCAGCGACCCTGGATCGGCGACGGAGGTTCGAATCGAAGGAGCTCCTCGATGGCGTTGGGGATCAGGGTGCTGTCAGCCACCAATTCAGCCCGCTGATCGGGGTGGAGCGCCAGAACCATGGCCGCATTGCCGAGAAGCTTCGCCACCGTCTCCGTGCCGGCGCTGTAGAGCAAGATGGCGAACTCGGTGCATTCCTTCACCGTGAGACGGCGCTCGACGCCGTCGTCGTCGGTCACCTCCGCTTGGACCAACGCGCTGATCAAGTCGTCGCACGGATCGGCCCGTCGCTCGTTGACGAGCTCCATCAGGTACCCGGCCAACTCCAGACTGGCGGTGACGCTGGTGTCGTTGACCATGCCCACCCCGGGCTCGATGTGGAACATCCCGTCGACGAGCTGACGGGTCCGCTCCTGCTCACTCGCAGGAACGCCCACCAGGGACGAAATCACCCGCGACGGCAACTGCGCCCCGAAGTCCTGGACGAAATCGAAGCCGTGGCCGCCGATATGGGGATCGAGGAGGTCGGCGCAGATCTCACGGATCCGAACGTCCAGGCCGGTGATCCGCCGGGGCGTGAACGAGCGCGAGACCAGCCGGCGGAGCATCGTGTGATCCGGGGGGTCGAGGAAGATCATCATGCGACTCTCGCCGGACTGCGGCCCCATCCGTTCGAGCACCGTTCCGTGGGCCGAGCTGAAGGTCGCAGTGTCGCGGTGGGCGCTCTCGACGTCCTCGAACCGGCTCAACGCCCAGAAGTCGAACCGATCATTGCGATAGACGGGCGCCTGATCGCGCAGCTGCTTCCACACGGGATAGGGATCCCGGTCCAGGTCCTCGTCGAACGGGTCCCAGTTCGGGCTCTTCGTGCTCACCGGGATCGACCGTAGCAGCCCGAATTGCGCAGCACCCCCTGCATCGCACGTAGCCGCCGACCCATCACGTCTCGCGGGCGTCTTGGAGGAATGTCATGTCCGTCGCAACGGGGGAAGGCGAGCGCAGATCCAGGCGTTCGAGGCCGACACTGGGCGCGTCGAGCAGCGTGACCATGACCCGCGTGAGCACAGCACACACCTCCTCGGTCTCCATGAACGCCTGCTGATTGCGCCCGCTGGCCGACCACGCGTGCAATGCGTCCATGGTCGTGTCCGCGTCGAAGCTGCGTCCGAACTCTGTTGGCATGGTTCCGCCGAGCGACACCGCCGTGAGCCGAAGCCACGGATATTCCTCGCGCCACTGCCGGACGGAGTGCTCGAGTGCCGCCTTGCTCGCCCCGTATGCCCCCAGATGACTGCGCGGGAGCGCAGCGGTCTCCGACGAGAGGATGACGACAACCGACTCTGGGCGCAGCAGGGGAAGAATGCCGGCGATGAGACGATTGACTCCGATGAGGTTCGTCTCGAACGCCGATCGCCATTCGTCCACGCTGGTATCCACCAGCTTCCGGAGAGGTGCCGATCCCGCCGAGACGAAAAGGACGTCGAGATGGTCCGCGTGACGGCGAATTTCGTCGGCAATGCGCGGCCCAGCGTCCTCGCTGAGCAGATCGCACTGGAAGGCGGTTCCACCTCCGGTCTCGCTGACCAGTGCGTCGAGAAGGTCACGACGCCGGGCCACCGCGAGCACGGACGCGCCCGTGTCGATCAGGCGCCGCGCCATCCCTCGCCCGATTCCCGAGGAGGCGCCGACCACGACAACGGAACGGTTTTTCAGCGAATCGGTCACGGGGACACCCTCTTCACGCTCGGGGCCGCCCGGAGCGGTCGGTCATCGAAATCGAGGTGGGCATCATGGCTGCGCCGATCGTAGGCCGACCCAAGACCCGCGACCCCTAGCCCTCGAGTGCGGGTGCCGTTCCGCCGGTGATGGGCGACGAGCGGTTCGACGGAAACTCCGGACGGTGATATCCGTCGAACCTCAGCTCTCCTCCCCGCAGCTCCCGAATGGTCAGGAAATCGCCCTTGTAGCCCTTGTGATCCCAGGGCCCGAATTGGATGTAAGTGCCTGGACCTCCATTGGTGGCCGGCAACCACCTGATCCGCTCCAAACCGTCCCGCACGTTCTCGGGCGTGGCCATGGCTGCGTTGGCGATGCCATGAATGCCGCACCGTGCCGTGTCGTAGGCCAGGGCGACCACGACATTGCGCGAGACGTGTCCGAAACGCTTCTCGAAGCGCTCGATCATGGCGTTGTAGTTCGCGTTGGTTCCGTCCTCCCCCAGCTGGTCGACGCCATGCCAGCCCTCGAGGCCCTCGGCCCACTTGTTCGTATTCGAATAGAACATGAACGCCGTACCCATCACGCGTGGCGGATCCCAGTCGAGCGCCTTGAACGCGTCGTAGAAATGGAAGGTCGAGTAGCCGTAGCCGCCGTAATAGATGGCCTCGACGCCGGTCTCTCGCATCTTCGCCAGGTGTTGCTGCAGGCCACGAGGATTGGGGCCGAGCTTCACCTCACGCACGATGTTGAGTCCGAGACGGTTGGCCTCCTCTCGAAAGAAGTCGGCATAGTCGCGCCCGGAGGAACCCTGTTCCCAGAACATGCCGACCTCCTTGAATCCCTTCTTCATCATCCACTGCGCGCACATGACGCCTTCGGATGGGACATCGCCATTCGCGATCGTGAAGTTGTACTCGGAGGCGAAACGCCACGCTCCGGTCCAGGCGATGCACGAGACCCCCCGCTTGTTGGACAGACTCTGGATGTTGAGGGAGTTGTCCGAGATCATCGGTCCCAGGACGACCACGCATCCCTGATCACACAGCCACTCGTATCCCTTGCGGACCTTGAGGTAGTTCTCCCGAGGCAACCCACGCGCGTCGGCCACGACCACCTGCACCGGTCGGTCGTACACCCCCTCGTTCAGGGCGTCCTCGATGGCGAGAATCGTGGCGTCGAGCCAGTCGGCCAGGAGTTGGCCCAGTTCCATGTCGACCAGGATCCCGATCTTCACCGGCTCGAAGGGATCGCCCTGGGTGACGAGACCACGAGTCGGCGGGTAGATGACGATGTTCTCGAAGGCTTTCTCGCCGACGCGTCCTCCGCCTTCGTACCAACGCTGATTTCCCCATTCGCCCGTCTGGCCGGTGTCGACTCCTGAGTGCACCGTCGAGACAGCGCGGTCGACCTCGGCGATACCCGGATCGACGACCTCGGGGAACATGCGACCGACCAGGCCCGGGCCGTTGTCACCGTCTGTGGATGGCATCTCAGCCATGCGTCACTCTCCCGTCTCGGGCTGCAATTGAGGACTCATGTTCGCGTAATAGCGCTGGTGAAGCAAGCTGTTCGGCGGTGCTCGAACAGCACGGCCGACCCTACGACCCATCCGTCGGGGGCGTGCGATCCGGAGTCCTATCCCCCAGAGCCGGCGGCCGTCACGATGGCGGCAAAAACGTCGGGCATGACGATGGCGGGAATGTGACCCGACTCCAACTCGACCACGGTCGGCGACTCGGGAAGCCTGGCCAACATCTCGCGCTGCAGAGGTTCGGGGACCGGTCGGTCCAACTGATTGACGACATACGTGACCGGTGTCTCCGGGGCGCTCTGCCAGCTGACGGGTTGAAAGTAGTGCGACATCGTGTCCACGACGCAGCGCACCGGATCGACGACGAAGGCAAGATCCTCGTCGTTCAGTGGCGCGCCGTACGCCTTGCGGAACGCCTCCGGATCACTCGGAGGACCCGGTGTCAGCATTGCCTTTCCCGACGCTTTCAAGGATTCGTAGGCCGTCATGATCCCGGCGCGATGACGCTCCTGCATGCAATCGAGCCCCGTTCCGCCCTCTGGCGGGACCGATGCCGCGTTGAGGACGATGTGTGACACCGCACCTTCGAGCGCCGCCACGACCCCGGGAACCACGAGTCCACCCGAGGAATGGGCGACAACGACGATGGGTGGCTCGGGGCCGAAACTCTCGATGTCGGCCACCACCGAAGCGACCTCGTCGTCGACTGTGAGTGTGCCCAGATCATGCGGTCGCTCCCCGCGGCCGGGCAGATCCACTGCGAGTGCGCGTGCACCCAGCAGCGGCGTCAACCGGTCCCAGAAGCGACGTGTGGTGCCACCACCGTGGAGGAGGACATAGGAGGTCACAGTCGAACGACTCTAATCGTTGGCATTGGTTCGATGAAGGGCCTCTGGGGCAGTATCTGACCATGTCCGCACCGACAGGGGATGCGCGCCCTCCCGAAGAAGATTGGCTCGGCACACCGCACCTGCGGTTCGAAAGGCGCGGTCCCATCGCGACCTGCGTCGTCGACCGCCCTTCTCGGCGCAATGCACTGACGCCGGCGATGTACTTCGGAATACGCCGCGCCGTCGATGTGGTCAACCGGGACGACAGCTTGAGCGGGCTCCTCATCACGGGTGTCGAAGACGTGTTCATCTCCGGAGGGGACCTTGCGCTCGACGGCTATGACGACGACTGGGCAGACCTGGCCGACTTGCTCACGATGGACAATGTCCCCTTCGAGGCGATCCGCAATTCGGCGAAACCCACGGTGTGCGCGGTCAACGGACTCGCAGAAGGCGGCGGTCTGATGATCGCCTTGTTGTCCGACGTCACGGTGGCGTCCGAGCGCGCCGTGTTTCGAGCGCCGGAGCTGTTCCGAGGCATCGCAGACATGAACTACGCAAACGTGCTGCCGAAGCAGATCGGATTCGCACGGGCCCGAGACATGCTGTTCACCGGGCGCAGGGTCACGGCCGCCGAAGCCCTGGACTGGGGCATGATCTCTCGCGTCGTCCCTCATGCGTCGCTGGTGGACCAGTCTCTCCAGGTGCTGCGTGAATGTTGTTACGGCGCTCCGCGTGCCAGGTTCGACGTCAAACGCGCCATCAACGCCCAATACGGAACCTATGACCGCATGACGATGGATCTCTCCCTGCGAGATGCGGAAGAGTCAGCCGAGGGATTTCGCGCCTTTGCAGAGCGTCGTGCGCCGAATTGGATCCCCGCGGACATCCGACCCGAAGGTCGCCTCTGATCCCTTGCCCGTCTCCAGTACGCGGCCGGTGCCCGGGGACCCGTTCAGACTTCCGCCCGACACGAACGGGCGTCGAAACGCTCGCGTCGTTTCAGCGTCGAAAGCGGCGAGCGACACCCCTGCGCCTGGCCGTAATCTGCTCTCGTCGCTCCTCGCCCGAAATCCTGGGGGTCCCCGCCGGGAGATGCGCCATCGCCTCCTCGGCGTCCACGAGCTTTGTCGTCGGAGCCGGCGCGCCAGTGGCCCGCACATAGCGATAGGTGAAGAGACCGCGCTCCAATAGCGAAGTGTCGAGCCAATTGTGCACACCTGGATCAGCGTGTGACAGGACGATCCGAAATCCTCCGTCCTCGTCCTGGCGGAGTTGGCCGTCGTTCAGGCTGGTAACCCGATTGGCAAAGTCGAGTGGGACCATCCACTCGAGCACGTAGGTCTGGATCGACCAATAGGTCACCTTCGGTTCTTCGAATTCGATCACCAGTGCCTGGTGCGGCTCCAAATTCCACTGCCCAGCACCATGCAGCATGTTCTCCGCGCCTCCGGCCGGCTTGTGAGGAGGCTGCAGCTCGTTCACCGGCACGAAGTTGCGCAGTCCCGCCGCGTAGTCCTTCCAGATCGCCACGCTTGCCTCGACCCATGTTGCCGCGCGGTCGAGCGCGGCCGCATGAGCTTGCGGCGTGAGGTGCGGAACTGGGCCCACATCGTCGAGTCGTTCCATGTACAACTCGGCCAGCGCATCTCTCTCCCAGTCGCCGACGAACTCGCGCACGTTGAGGTATTCGGCCCCGGGTGCCAGCGGGAGCCAATTCGCCGACCTCTGTGGGCCTCCGAGGAAGAGCTCGAGCATTCCGTTCGCTCCGACTTCGAGTTCCTCGAGCGAAAGCTCGGCCAACACGTCGGTCTTGCCAAAGACGAATTCGCCGTCCTGAACCGAAAAGAGCAACTCCTTGACCCCACGTACGTCCGCGGTGATGCGGTACGTGCCTGCTGGATCGAGAACGGCCCGGTAGTAGTTGTTGTCGGTATTGGTCGCTCCGAACGGAGTCGTATCGTCTCCATAGCGGAAGAGCGAAGGTCGCCCGGGGTCCCCGAACTCGACGTAGATCTGATAGGCCAAATGGGTGAGTCTGTTCACATAGCGATAGCCCTCGGCGCGCAGGCGAGGGTCGGCGGAGTAGCCGTCACCACTGATTCGCTCTCCGGCCATTCTGATTCGCTCGGCATAGTTGCGCCAAGCCGCGTCGAGTTCGATCAGGCTGTCGCTCACCGCTCGCCTAAGGAGTCGATCGAAGTTTTCATGCCGCCACCTTCACACAGATCGAAGGCTGGTCAACCGACCCGGCGCAAGGCCGCCGACAGATCCGCGAGAAGATCCTCGATGGTCTCGAGCCCGACCGACAGGCGGAGCAGACCCGGGTCGACCGCCAGCGGTGAACCCACGACTGACGAGTGGGTCATCCGATGGGGATGTTCGATCAGCGACTCGACCGCGCCCAGGGACTCGGCGAGCGTGAACAGCGATGTGGAGCGCGCGACCCTCAGGGCGGCGGGCTCGCCGCCGGCCAGAACAAAGGAGACCATTCCGCCGTAGCCGTTCATCTGGCGACGCGCCACATCATGTCCGGGGTGTTGCGAGAGGCCCGGATAGCGGACCGAGGCGACCGCGTGGTGCCCGGACAGGAACTCCGCGACGGCAGAGGCGTTCGTGCAGTGGCGGTCCATTCGCAGGGCCAGCGTCTTGACTCCCCGCAGGACGAGGTAGCAGTCCATCGGTCCGGGGATGCCTCCCGCTGCGTTCTGGATGAACCGGACCCGAGTCGCCAGTTCGTCATCGCTGATTGCGACGAAACCGCCGACAACGTCACTATGACCACCCAGATACTTCGTCGTCGAATGCACCACCACATCCGCTCCGAGCTGCAGCGGTTGTTGGAGATATGGCGTGGCAAACGTGTTGTCCACCACGACGAGCGCGCCGCGACTGTGGGCGAACGAGGCCACGGCGGCGATATCGACGACCGACAACAAGGGGTTGGAAGGCGTCTCGATCCAAATCATCCTCGTCCGGTCCAGCCAGGCAGAGTGCAGCGATGCAGCGGACGTGAGGTCGACCGGCGTGTGTTCGACTCCGACAGGCCTCCACACCTTGTCGAAGAGCCGGAATGTGCCACCGTACGCGTCATTCGGGATGACAACGTGATCACCGGGACGGAGCAGTCGCAGCACCGCGTCTTCGGCGGCAAGGCCGCTCGCGAAGGCCAGCCCGTGCCTCGCCCCTTCCAGCGAGGCGAGGCATTCCTCGAGCGCAGATCGGGTCGGGTTGGCGCTCCGTGCATATTCGTAACCCAGATGACTGCCAACGGATTCCTGGGCAAACGTCGTCGCGAACGACACGGGTGGAACGACCGCCCCCGTCGTCGGATCCGGTGGTTGCCCGCTATGGATCGCCCGGGTCTCGAATCCGGCCTTGTCGGGAGGAGCTGGTCCGGTCGTGCTCACTTGCTCGACCCGGAGAGGAAATCCAGGAGATCGCTTCGAGTCACGATTCCGGCAGGGTGGCCACCATCGACGACGAGAACGGCACCACTGTCGGCCAGGCGTGCGCCGACCACCTCGACCTCCTCCCCGGTTCCGACCATGGGAAGCGGAGGAGCCATGACTGCAGCGACCAACGCGTCCATGGACTCGGGAGCAGAGACGAGTCGGGCGAGGAGGTCGCGCTCGGTCACCGTCCCCACGACCTCGGCCAGAGCCAATGGCGGCTCTGCTTTGACCACCGGGACCTGCGAGACGCCGTATTCGCGCATGATCGAGATGGCCTGGCGGGTGGTCTCGTCCGGATGGACGTGGACCAGAGGCGGAAGTGACGGCTGCGCGTGGCGGACCTTGTGTGCCAGCAACTCACTGACGGTGTCCGCAGCGGAGCCGCGGGAACGGAGGAAGCCATGGTCCGCCATCCAGCCGTCGTCGTACAGCTTCGAGAGGTAGCCCCGGCCGGAATCCGGGACGAGCACGACGATCACCGCTTCACGGCCCACCTCGCTGCCGATCTGGAGGGCGACCCAGAGTGCGGTGCCCGTGGAGCCGCCGACCAGGATCCCTTCCTCCCTGGCCACCCGGCGGGCCGTGAGGAAACTGTTGCGATCTGAGACCATCACGACCCGGTCGGCGACGTCGCGGTCATAGGCGGCCGGCCAGAAGTCTTCGCCGATGCCTTCGACGAGGTAGGGACGACCCGTCCCGCCCGAGTAGATCGACCCTTCCGGGTCGGCCCCGATGACCTGGATGGCGGGATTTTTGGCCTTCAGGTAGCGACCGATGCCAGAGATGGAGCCGCCGGTTCCGATGCTGGCGACGAGATGGGTGATGCGCCCAGCCGTCTGACGCCAAATCTCCGGCCCGGTGCTTAGGAAGTGTGCCTCTGCGTTGTGGGGGTTGGAGTACTGGTCCGGCTGGAATGCGCCCGGTGTGGTCTCGACCAACCGCCGGGCGACCGAATAGTACGAGTCGGGATGGTTGGGGTCGACGGCCGTCGGACAGATCACGACTTCGGCGCCGTAGCCGCGGAGGAGCGCTATCTTTTCGGTGGCGATTTTGTCGGGCATGGTGAAAATGCATCGGTACCCTCGACGGGCGGCGATGATCGCCAGACCGACACCTGTGTTCCCCGAGGTCGGCTCCACGATGGTGCCACCTGGTCCGAGCAAACCTTCTCGTTCTGCCGCCTTGATCATGGCTATGGCAGGCCGATCCTTGATGCTGCCACCGGGGTTGAGGAACTCGAGCTTGGCCAGCATCTGTCCGGGGACATCTCGGCCGATTCGATCGAGACGGACCAGCGGCGTGTTCCCGACGAGATCCAACAACGAATCGGCTACTTCCATCGCCGGCCCGGGGTCACTGATCGGGCGGACTTCGATCGCCGGGTCGACCGCGATGGGGACATCGCTCAACACCTGTACCGGCAGGCCGGCCTGATGGAGTTGCGCGGCAACCGACTTCAGCCACATCCGGCCCTCGTCGCTGTCGGGCGCAATCAGGCCGACCGAACGCGGGATATGGGCGCGCAGGTCGGCAATGGTCTCCTGGGTCACGGGGCCGCGAGGAATCTCCACGATGCGCCGTGCGGTCGCGGAGAACCGTTCCGGGATCGGAGCGGCGTCGAGTACCAGCAGAACGTCCATTTCCTTGCCACCATCATGCCTGTTGTATGCCGAAATCGTCGTCCCAAATGCGGGTCAACTACTGAACCGGCGGTCGCCCTTCACTCGGAGGAGGCCGCGAGGTCAGGACTGGCGGGGGAATCGGTCCCCGGCCCGGTTCGCCGGGTGCGCTTTCTCTCGAGTCCCGGATTTGGGTGGGAAGCCGGTTGAGAGAAGGCTGTTCATCGGAGAACACGCAAGGAGTACGCGGACCGATCGCGACTGTTCTCGTCATGGGCTTCTCCCCGAAGGCTTGGATCAGCACTTCATGACTTAGCCTATCGGGCTTATCGACTTAGGTCGCTCCCCGTCACAATGATCGTTGCGGCGGCATCGCGGTGGGCGAAGGTCCCGCGGTCGGAGGCGGCCACCAACCAAGAACCACGACGACTCCCGGGTGGTGCCCCATGCCCACGGGTACAAGGCTCGAAGCGGAGCGGGCCTACCGGAGCCGAGCGAAGGAACCGGCTAGCTGCTGCCCGAGCTCGTCACGTGGATGAGCGTCTTCGGATCGCAGTGCCAGATCTGATTGTTGGGTTGCGTCAGTGACTTGGCGAAGGTGAACTTCCCGCCCTGCAGTTGGACCATGGTGAAGCAGTCGCTCGGGGTGGGGTTCTGGTTCGACATCTTCAATTGGGCCACTGGTGCCTGGATGTCACCCCCGGTCCAGTTCTTCTGGGACGCGGCATTGCTCAACACGCACGAGACGGTGAGGTTGGCCCCACACGCCTTGGCCGCCTTGGCAAAGAGCACCCACGAGGTTGCCGCAAGTTCGTCGTTCTGATTGATGGCGGTACCGGGCGAGTACTTGTGCATGACCGCGTCGAGCTCCGTGACTCCGGGGCTCTTCGAGGCCAGCTCGAAGGGCCAGTCCGTCAGGGCCAGATAGGTCGGGGGCAGATGCATCGAGGCGGTCGCCTGCGCCGTCGACTTCACGTAGAGGTTCGCATACATGTAGACGAAGGCAGGGTTGTAGCCGGCCGTCTGCATGGCCTGGAAGTAGGGCCCGACGTTCGAGGAAGCCGACGGCTCCAGCCCTTCGACCCCCTTGGACTGCGCCTCGTCGATGTACGGGGTCCAGTCCGTCGTGGTGAGCGGGGGCTCTTGGAAATCGACCACCTTGTAGCCCTGCGCCTCGGCAGCTTGCTGGTTCTTGTGTTCCTGCTCGAGAATCGACGACTGGTTCTCACCACCCATCCCGAATGCCTTGACCGCCTTGGGGTACTTCTTCGCCAACGCGCCGTACCAACCGGCCTCGACCTCTGAGTTGTTGATGTTGCCCGGGTTGACCTGCAGGGCCGCGTCGACCGCGGCGTCGGACACCGTGAACGTGGTGATCTGGCCGAGCCCACACTTGAGACGGATGGGGACCGCGGCGGTGTCGAGGACGAGCCCGCCACCGACCGACATGAAGTCCTGCTGACAGGCCTGGTTCATGACCTGAGCGGCGTTGAACAATGCGCCGTCTTCTGTGTCGATGACGATCTGCCGTCCGTCGATGCCACCCGCCGCGTCACACCACTTGGCGAACGCCTTGGCAAATTGAGGGAATTCGATGTCGAGGCCGGGTTGCACCGTGTTCCCCGCATCAGTGAAGACGGCGACATGGATGGCCTTGTTCGACACGCCCCGCACACTCGAAGCACCGCCGGGGCCCTTCCCGCAGATCTGGCCCACGCCAGGCCACACGCCGCTGGCCGCGCTCGATACGTGTTCGGCGGCACCTGCGACCGAGCCACTGGTCATCGCGGCAAGCGAAGTCATGACAATTGCGCTGGTGACTGCGGCAGCCCAACGAGCAACCCTTGTCGAACGACCGATCCCTCGGCCCAATTGCCGAGATCGAGCGGATCTCGGTGCTCGAATCGCTGGACGTGTGGGGTACGGAACTGGACGAAGATGCGCCTGACGGTTCGACCCGCCCGGTCACGCCGCTGCGCTCTCACCCTTCCAGGACACCACGTCCTGGAACCATCTGATCAAATATACATTGTTCGGGTGCCACCGCCAGGTCGGTCGTTGAATCTCCGAAAGGGGCGCTCGAAGCGGAGTTCGCCATTGCACGGGAGACGGTCGACCTCGGATTCATGACGTTGCACGAGGGACGGATCAGCGGAATCCGTGGGGCCGTTGTGGGCCGATCAGGCGGACGGAACGTCGTTGAGGGCCGTTTCGTCTGGAAACTCGGTGCGCGCGCAGCTCCTGACTGGCCGGTCCGGCAGGGGTATGTCGTCGAGATCGAAGGTCCGGTGTCCGCTGCACGCTCGAGCCACTCCGTGATCATTGGGACGGTGCGACCGCGACCGCGATGCCCGTCGTCAACGCCATCCCATTCGTCTGTTCGGCGCCACCCGGGATCATGAATCACATGGACTTGCCTTTCGTGCGGGGGCACGCTGGCCATGACGCGTGACGGTCGGGAAGCGCAGAGCGTCTCGCTACCTGGCGTCCACTTCCGTGCCCCTGACGGCTCGGTCGCGGGCCACCTCGCGCTCTGGGTCGCCGCTCGTCGCAGAGTGCCAAGAGCTTCTGGGGTCGCTCGGGTCGGTCCTAGCCCGTCAGGTGCGACCGCCAGGGACCCAGATCGAGCGCAGGGTACCTGAGTGCGGTCTCGTCGAGAAGCTGCGCACTCCAGACCGGGTGGCCCGGAGGAGGGAATCCGAAGAGTTCGAGTTGGCGCGGGGTCGAGCCCTCCGCGAATCTGATCCAATCGGGCCCCGTCGACCGTGATTGCTGTTGGTCGTAACCGATCCACTCGACCGACGCGTGCTTGAAGGCGATGGCAGCCAGGAACCGGGCTTTACCGGCTGACCCGAAGTCAGCACCCCGGTGATACACGTCGGAACGGTACGCGAGGAAAGAACCACGCACCCCCGGTGCCGGCCGCTCCGCCGCGTAGAGCTCGGCATCCCATTCGGGAAGGACGACCCCATAGGGCGACGTCACATGGGCCGAGTCCTGGACGGAGACGAGCCGGGTGGGATTTGCCTCTTCGGTCACGTCAGAGAGATAGAGGAATCCCTCCAGATTCCACCAGGGTGAAGCGTGTCCGGGAGGGAGCCACGAGTGGTTCCGGTCGACGTGCATCGGCTGCTCGTAATTGGTCAAACCGGAGAACTTGGCGCTGGCGAGGGCCTGGTAGAGACGAATGTCGGTGGTCCCGAGGGCGCGCTCGGCGAAGTCGACGATCGAATCGTGGACGTACAGCCGGTTGAGCCTGCCCGAACCGGGCAGGGGAAACGTAGCCCATCCATCGCTGTTGGTCCGCCCGGAACCCAGGACCGTGATCCGGCCAGAGGTACTCCTCCTTCGGTCTGACCGGGCGGCCCTTCCATCGTTCGGTCACGCCCTCCGGATCGGCGTGGTATTCCTCGGCGCTCGGAAAGAGCAGCTCGAGATCTTCGCACGCAGCGTCGATCTCGTCCGTGCCGATCAGGCCGTCGAGCAGCACCCACCCGTGTTCGCGCCAGGTCTCGACTTGAGCGTCAGTGGCCAACTGCGAGGTCAAGGAAGCGTCCTTTCCACGGAGATGCGTGCGAAGGGCCCATGTTCGTCACCGGGTTGGAGGTTATTCGGTCGACCCCGGGCCGGAGATGATCCGGTCCAGCACTTCAGCGAGCAGCGCAGGGCACGACAGGAAGGGGGAATGATCGCTGTCGATGGTCATCGTGCGGTCTGCGTTCTCGGCCATCTGCCCTTCGCGGTAGGGCTCAAAATTCGATCATCGCCGCATATGATGTATGTGCTCGGTAAGACGTGCCAGGCCGGGACCAGGGGCGGTGGAGCCGTCAACACGGAAGTCGGCATGGGTCGAAGCCGCGCCGTCGCCCAGTCGGCGTCTTCGGTCGAGCACCTGTTGTAGAAGCATGACCGGGCCGCGGCGGCATCGATGGAGGCCGTGACGTCACCAATCTCAATCGCCGCGAGCCCAGGTGCGCCGCTGAAATCGACCGCCTGTCCCGGAGCCGCCATGAAGGCAGTCAGGAAGATGAGCGAGGTCACCCCTCCGTACGGATTTCCGCCATCCACCGTGGCAGCGCTGATCACGGCGCCGCCGAAGGAATGCCCGAGAACGGTCACACTCCCGTCAATGTCGTCGATGGCTCTCCTCACCGCGGCGACATCTTCTCCCGTCGAGGTGAAGGGAAGTTCGATCGCCTCGTGAGCGATGCCCAGACGACTGAGTTCGGGGCTCAGTCGATCCCAGCACCATGATCCGTGGAAGGCACCATGGACCAACACCAGATGGGGTTGCGTCATGCGCCAATCCTAAGGAACGCCGCCGTCCGACATCAATATGCCATCTGCTGGGTTCGAACCGATGGTCCAGCTCGGCAAGCGGTACTCACCAGGCGGTTTGGATCAGTTCGCTTCTCTGCGATGGGGGGAGGCCCCGCCGACGCTGCGATGGGCACCGATGCTGTCGTTCGTGTCATGGCTGTTTCGACTCGTCGCGGGCGTAGCTTGGTCGACGAAGCCTCCGGCATACAACGTCAAGGACGCCCGAGCGTCGCCGCCACCTCGAGCATGAGGGAATGGACGAAAGCCTGAGGCAGGTTTCCCCTCATCTGCCTTTCGTCCGCATCGTATTCTTCCGAATACAAGAGCGGCGGACCACAAGAGGCCCTGGTTCTCTCCCACCATGTCTCGGCCTTGAGGCGATCACCTTGTTGATGTGTGGCCAGGGCCATGAGGAAACCACACAAGGTGAAGGAGCCTTCTGCCTGACCAAGCGGTCGCTCGTCGTGCCTGAACCGATAGGCGTAGCCATCGACGGTGAGTGTTTCCGCGTACGCCTGGAGAGTGGCGACGCTGCGAGGATCGTCGGCGGGACCGCCCCTCGCAAAGCGGGGAGGAGCAATGCGGCATCGAGCTGGGAATCGTCCGGAGAGCGTTGCCAATGGCCGGCTCGGTGGGTTGCATGCCTCGCCGTGTCAGCCACGATCTTGTCGGCGAGTGTAAGCCACTTTGAATTTTGCAGTCCTGGGGGCAACGCGCGCAGTAGCACCGGAGGCCGGCGGCGGCTGTCAGGCGACTGTGCGTCCACGGTCGGTTGTCGATTTCCCAGATACCCGCATCAGGTTCAGTCCACCGTTCCGCAATTGCGCTGACGGCGCACTCTCCAGCCCGCAGTCCCTCAGCATCCAAGAGACCGAAGCGGCTGGCGTCGGCCAAAAGCAGGAGGGCCTCCCCGAAGGCGTCCAACTGAAACTGCCCGTTGACCCAGTTGCCGACCCGGTCGAAGCCGCCCGGATATCCAGTGAAGTCGAGGCTGCGCTGATCCGGAACCTGTTCTCCGGCAGCCGTGTAGGCGGGTGCGAGCCGGCTTCCATGCTCGAGCAATCTCGCCGTGACGAAGTGAACGGCATCACCGAGCAATGCGGTGTCGCCCACGGCTGCCATGGCATGACCGGCGTAACACTGATCTCGAATCCACACATAGCGGTAGTCGTAGTTTCGCCCCGCGTCGCTGCGTTCGGGCAGGCTGGTCGTCGCTGCGGCCACCATCCCCCCGCTCGACGTCGTGAGGCCACGCATGACTGCGTAGCTGTGACGAGCCTCGGTGGACTCAGACAGTTCGACAACGCTGGAACGGCGTCCCTCCACGCAGCCTCTGTCGCATCCCACGCCTCCTGAGGATCGACCGGTCTGTCCGGCAATTGGCGAGTCGGCGCACCTCGAGCACCAGGTCGTGGTGTTGACCCACGGGAATGGTCGACTCGAGCGTCAGGTGGCGTCGGCTCCTCGTCGAACTCGGATGTGCGCCGGCCGCCCCCTGCCAGCGCAGGTGATTGGACCCGGAGCGAGCGGTCCAGATTCCACCTTCCAACTCGAGCTTCGAGAAGGGATAATCGCCGTAGTTTCCTCGTGCTTCGAGATAAATGGGCACATGAGCGTCGCCCTCTGCAGCCACGATCCGACGAAGCACGACGGCGCAGGAGGGATCTGACGGCATTGCCAGTGCCTCTCGACATTCGACTATGCCCTCATCGGTCACCCAACGGCTTCGCCAGATAAGGGACCGGGTTCGTAGTAACCGCCCCAGACGAACCGGGACCTCGGGGTGACGGCATAGGTACCGAATCCGCCGATCAGAGAGCTGAATATCGACGGGCTGTCCCAACTCGGGACACACAGCCAGCTGATGTCACCCTCGGACCAATGAGTGCCCCCCGCTCCCCGTCGGCGAGCAAGGCGTACTCGAGCAGGACATGGGGCGGGAACTCGCGGCTTCCCGTTTCATCCTCGCATGGAGACGCCGATGGCGATCGACACCAGCGCGACTGCGGCGGCGACGCCGCGCTACGCCGGTGGGACCGGCTGGCGACGGCGGCGGCGGCCATCGTCGATCCGTGCACGGCATCGACAACCGTTCCCAGGACGAGGACGTCCTCCGAGGGATCCGCGGCCAGCCAACCTCCTTGCCCGAGGAGGCGGAGACCGAGGACACGGACCAACCAGCTTGGTGGGTGGCGTACCCTCCCCGCCGCCCTCTCGGCAATCGGCCTGGGAAAGGCCAGGAGCGTCACTCCAAGGCGCCCTGCCCGATACCGAACACCCGCTTGGCGTTCATCGTCGGCGCCTGGACACTAGGGCGAGCCCCGAGCAGTGACGTGATCCCGATGCCCATCGCCTTGTGATGGTCGGAGGACCAGAGCTGCGGGTCACGGTCGTGGGACTTCCCGTCGAAGATTCCGTGGGCGCCATAGTCTCTCCCCCCTTGCCCGTCAGCCGGATCCCAGAGGTTGGCCGGCGCATCCGGGCGCTGAGGCTCTGACGCCTGCTGGGACGAAAATCCGGTCTTGGCGAGATCGCGGTCCAATACCCCCGGCGCAACCGCGTTTGCGGCCAGGGTTGCCATGGTGGACACGCCGACCCCAATATTCACGCCGCCGCGGGTGGTCGGCGGCAAAGAGGACACCGCGAGCGGCAAACTCTGGCTGATAGATCGGCGGCACCGGCTGCGCCTGCCGGGGGGCGGTGACGACAGCGCGGCGAATTGCGGGGTGTTCACCGCCGGCATCTGCGCCATGGTCACGTGCACGTTGCTCTTCTCGTGGAGCAACTCGCACCGCAACGCCTCGTTGAGCACCTGGATGGCGTGCTTTGCCCCGCAATATGCGCTCTGAAGCGGAATTCCGCGGTACGCCAAGGCAGAGCCGACCTGAACGATCGTGCCACGGTCGCACGGGGCTTCATGTACTTCAACGCCGCCATCGTGCCGTAGACGTAACCCAGATAGCTGACCTCCGTGACCCGCTTGTATTCGTCAGGTTCAATCTGATCGAACGGAGCGAAGACTGATGTGAAGGCAACGTTGACCCAGATCTCAATTGGCCGGGGAACGAGTTCGACCCTGTACGCGGCCACCTGAACTTGTTTGGCCTCTGCGACGTCAGTCTCGATGCAGAGGGCATGGCCTCCCGCTCGGCGCACGTCCTCGGCCGCTCCATCGAGTCCGGCCGTTCCCCGAGCTACCAAGGCCACCGAAGATCCCCGCGCCCCATACGCCCGAGCCACGAGCGCGACCGATTCCACCGCTCGCTCCGGTGACCACAACTATCTGACTTTCTGCCACACGACCTCCTGCTGGAAAGTGCTACCCGTCGATGCCCCACCGAAACGCAATCAGATGCGGCCCGGCCGCCAGAGCTGCGAATTCGCGAATCGAATGCGAAATCGTTTCGGCTGCGCCGAGCCGGGTAGTTCCTCAAGCGGTCACCCGAAAGGTGGCTGGTCGCCGGAGAGAAAGTTGTTTCTCTCCGAGTCGGTCTGGTGTTGGCCCGTCGCCGCATCGACAGCCCTCACGGGAGTCGCGACGCGGCTCGGTATGTCGGGCTGTTCGAGGGGGAGGCTGTGCGCTGCCGAAAGTATCGGAGGCGTTCGGATGGGGAGGTATTCAAATGTTGCTGATTCTTGCTCTGTTGCTGGTGCTGATTCTCTTCGGTGCGGGATTCGCGGTCCACGTCTTGTGGATTCTCGCCGCCATCTTCCTCGTGGTCTGGGTCATTGGATTTGCGATCGGACGCGGAGAGGGTGCTGGTTCGCATCGCTTCTTCAGGTGGTAGTCGTCCCACCAATGTCTCGCAGTCGCAACTCCGCCTCGTCCGAAGTCGACCGGCGAGGCGGGGCGGCGAGACACCTCGACGGCTCAGATCCGTCCAAGTGAAGAGAGGTCCCACCGGGAACCTCTGGCGCCCCGCCCCCACGCGGGACGTCCGTGACCTGTCGCTGTTGACCTGTGGCGCGGCTTCGACGATCTGACCGGTCGAGACCGGGGATCGCGAGGCGACGGCGCGGTCGTGGGTTCAGCTATGCCCATCCGGATGGGACACCGGTGACCGAGACGGATGTCCTCGAGCGGATTCGCTCCCTGGCGGTGCCCCCCGCCTGGAACGATGTGTGGATCTGCCCGTGGCCGAACGGACACATCCAAGCCGTGGGGACAGACGCCGCCGGCCGGCGGCAATACCTGTACCACGACCAGTGGCGGACTGAACACGACCGAAGGAAGTTCGACAAGGTGCGTGACTCACGAGCCGCGTCTACCGAAGCTTCGCACAGTCGTACGCCGGGACCTGACCCCGGGAGGGACTTTGCAGAGAACGGGTGTTGGCCGCGATAAGTTCCGCCTCCTCGATGTCGGGTTCTTCCGGGTCGGTGGCGAGGAATACGCCCACGAGCACGAGACCTTCGGTGTCGCAAGCCTCCGCAAGGAGCACGTGCATATCCACAATGGGGTGATGGTCTTCAAATACGCCGCCAAAGGTGACTCGTGCGGACAGGTGGAGATTCGGGATCCGCAAGCCCATCACGTCGTCACCGCCTTGCTCCGACGTCGATCTGGTGGTGCGAATCTCTTCGTCTACAAACGAGGCAGAGACTGGTACGAGGTGCACGCTCCCGATGTGAACGACTACATCAAGGCTGCCGTCGGCGAACAATTCACGGCAAAGGACTTCCGGACCTGGTCCGCCACTGTTGTGGCAGCGGAGGCGCTGTCAGAGCACGAGCCCGCCCTCGAGTCGACCGCAGAGCGCCGCCATACCGTTGCCGAAGCCGTCGCGACCGTCGCCCAGCAACTCGGGAACACGCCCGCAGTCAGCCGCTCCTCCTATATCGATCCTCGGGTCGTCGAATCATTCCTGGCAGGAGAAACGATCAGTGGAACTCGCCCACCGAATCCGCAACGGGGAAAACAGCGGCGTCACAATGCCCCCGTTGGTGACGGGATACGAGCAAGAGAGAGGGCGGTCTTGCATCTGCTCGAGAAGGACGAAGGACGCTCCGGCAACGGCTGACTCCGCGACCCCCGTCCCAGATCAGCCCGCCACGACCCGGAAGCCCACATTCCCACTCGAACTGTCGGGTTCGTTGCCGAATCGAGCAGACACCCGGTACCGCCGGCAGTACGACGCGTGGCAGAGTGGAACCACCCCGCATGACGCGGATCGCACCGGACTCGGGTCCTCTGGGCGCCCCCAGCGGTGATGCCTTGTAGTAGCCCGTGTCGAGCCAGTCGGCACACCATTCCCAGACATTGCCGCACACGTTGAACAGGCCGTATCCGTTCGGTGAGAACGCGTCGACGGGTGCAGTGCCGAGATAGCCGTCGTCCCGGTGTTCGTCCTCGGGAAGTCTCCTTGGAAGACATTCATCCGATGTGACCCGCCGGGCTCGAGCTCGTCTCCCCACGGGAACGGCCGCCCTCCAGACCGCCCCGGGCGGCCACCTCCCACTCCGCTTCCGTGGGCAGCCGGGTCCCCGAGTAGGCGCAGAACGCCTGGGCATCGTTCCAGGACACGTGGCGGCGGGATGCTCGGTCGCGTCGAGACGTCCGAGTGTGGTCCTTCGGGGTGGCGCCAATCGGCCCCCATGACCTGGCGCCACCACTCCGCGCCCTGGACACCCCTCGTGGGGGGAACTCGTCGGGCAGCAACCCCACGAACACGAACGACCACCCGTATCTCTCGGCGTCGGTCACCCAACCGGTGGCATCGACGGAACTCGGCGAACTGGACGTTGGTCACGCTGTACGCGGCGAGGCGGAAGGCCGACAGTTCGACGTCGTGCACGGGGCCCTCGCCGTCATTGGGATATGACCACGTCGACTCGTCGCCGATGCGGAAGCATTTGAGACAATAGGAACGAGCGACGGGAACCGTTCTGCACTCCTCGTTAGGCTGGCTATCTCACGACCATCGTCCGGAGCATCTACGTTGCCCCGACCGGGGGCGCAGCAGGCGTCGGTCATTGATCGGTCGCTTTCAGGCGCCGGCAGCCCTCCGAACAGGCCTGCCCGGAGTCGAATATCTGTTCCAGCTGGCGCACATGGGTCGGCTTGAGTTCCATCGACCCGACGGGCCCACACGGAGACCGAGGCTTGGCCGAATAGGGCCGCATTGAATTGCGAAATGGCCGCTCGCGTTCACCGCCAGCCATGATCTCGTCCTCGTCATCGGCCAGAATGAATCCCGACAGCACCGACCGATCGAGTGCGGTCGCGAACCGTTCCATGTACTCGGTGCGTCCACCGGGATAGAGGCCCTCCAGGACGCCGGCTTCGAAGACAGTCGTCGCCCCGAAGAGCAGGTCGAATGTGGCTGCCCTCGCTGTCCGCCTCACGGAGTCCCGAATGGACGGCGACCGGAGCGTCGACCCACGGTGTGCGGACGCCTCCCCGTAGGGACCGAGGGCGCTCGAGGAGCAGGCTGGATGCTTCGGCATCCGGCGACGAAGTCTGCCGGCAGCTGGAGGTGCCGGCTCGACCCCGCGTGACCAGCGCCCCAAGTCCGCCGAGCACGGACTGCAGGACGTAGTGCATCTGCCAGGAGCTGTTGTACGTCGGACCAACCCCTCCCGCGCCATCTCCGGGCGTGGCTGGATCCGAGAGTTCGGCGAGTGGGATATCGCCGTTGTCGCGCAGAGCGACCTGGAGCCCATAGGTGTCGAAATCAGCGGCGCCCGCCACCTCCCACAACCGGAAGGTCTCGGTGTCGGGTTGCCGCGCCCGGCCGCCGCCGAGCAGCACCACGTCGGTCTCGCTCTGCACGGTCAGAACAGAGACGCGCACATCGCTCCGCACACGGTGCCGTCCGATCCGGTGCTCGCCGTACTGCCAGGGTGCGAACCCACCATCGAGCGGCATGGGCACGGCACCACGACCAGTGAACCAGGCAGCCATCGATCACCTTGTCATGGGGATCGATGGCGTTGAGGTAGGTGACGAGCGCCATCGCGGACTGCGAAGAGCCCATGGCGAGCACAGAACCTGTCCCTCCGGCCAGGCCCAGCTGGTCCCGCACGGCCACGATCGCCTGCGTGAAGATGTCATAGGCATAGGCATCGCCCGGGTGGGCAAGCCGACGGTAGCGCTCGGGGTCGACGGCTTTGAGGTGCATCCCCAGATCCAGGCCGACTCCGTCGATACCCACCTTCTGGGCGGACACTCCGGCCCACGCGTCGCCCGTTCGCATGAGGTGTCGATGGGCGTAGAGCCACCCCGGTGCGGCATCGAGGCCTCCGCTGACATTGAGCCACTCGACATGGACGGAACCGCTGAAGGACGCCATGTCGAGTGGCCGATACAGCACGAGGCGGGTCACATAGTTCGTGCTGTCCGCAGGCTCGACGAGCCACTCACCATCGTCGGCCGGCTCGGTCAGATGGCGATAGGACCTCGCCGTTCCGAAGAGGAAGTACTCCTCGCCGACATACCCTTGGGACTCCAGGTCGAAGGACGTCGTCCACAGGACGAACGGTCCGGGAACGGGTCCCTCAACGCGGACGTTTCCCACCTCTCACCCCGCTCCCGCATGCGCCGCGGCGCCAACCCGGCGTCACAATGACGCGGCTCGACGAGGAATCGGGGTGATCCACACCACGAATCCGACTGAGCACCGCATCGAGAACCTCGAGCACGGCGATGGTCTCGGAGAGAGGATTCAGCTCGTGCTCCCGGCGTCCTGCCGCGATGGCCTCGCTCGCCGCCCGGAGCATCGGCACGTATCCAGACCCCTCCGTCGGCGCTTCGTATCGGGACTGTGAGAAATCCGCCGCCTTCAGCGTGAATCCCGGCGGCGACCACGAAATCGGATCGAGCACGATCTGGCCCTGCGTACCGCAAATGGCCGCGTCCATCGGGAGGAACGCCGTGATCGAGGTGGCCAGGAGCGCGCTCGGCGCCGTTCGGGTACCCGAACAACATGGTGGACTCCGTGTCCACGCCCGTGTCGAGGAGTTGGCCACGGGCCTCTATCGATGTTGGCCTTCCCAGGAAGAGCTGGGCCAGGGTGGCGCAATAGACCCCCTGGTCGAGCACGCTGCCCGCGCCGAGCTCCGCATTCCACATTCGATCTTCGGGGTCGTAGGCAAAGGCGAATCCGACGGTGGCCACGACGTTTCGCACCTCGCCGATCGCGCCCTCCTCGACCAACTGCACCGCCCGACGAATGGATGGGTTGAACCGGGTCCACATCGCTTCCATCAAGAAGACGTCGGCGTCCAGCGCGAGCCGGGCCAGTGTGCGCGCCTCCCCGGAGGTCATCGTCAGCGGCTTCTCGACGACGACATGCTTCCCGGCCTCCATGGCCATCTTGGCCATGGAGAAATGTTCCGAATGCGGTGTGGCGATGTAGACCACGTCGACGTCGGGCGCGGCCCACAGATCGTCGAGCTCGACGACGACGTTCGGGATCCGCCACTCTGCCGCGAATGCCTGTCCCTTCTCCAGGGTCCGTGAGGCGACTGTGGTGAGCTCCACGTTCTCGGTCAGTTCGAAATCGCGGGCAATGACACTGGCCATTCCGCCCGTACCGATCATCGCCCACCGCGTGACGTCAGGCGCCATTCCGCACTCCGATCTCGGGAGGTCGACGGCCCGTGACAGACACCGAAAGGCTTCCCAG
This sequence comes from uncultured Acidimicrobiaceae bacterium, assembly GCA_963754445.1. Classification (GTDB taxonomy): domain Bacteria; phylum Actinomycetota; class Acidimicrobiia; order Acidimicrobiales; family RAAP-2; genus Bog-473. The sequence goes on from CAVWFT010000001.1 coordinate 2,115,038, forward strand.
AAGGCGCAGCCCGGGTGCCGATGGGCAGCTCACGAGACCGCGAAGCGGAGCGTCACCAACTCGAACGGTGTGAGCTCGAATTCCACGCTGCCGTCTCGGCTCTCGAGCGGGGCCACGGTCCGCTCCAGCACGTCAGTACGGCTGACCGAGACGAAGGGTCGGTCGAGCGTGACCCGCACCGGCCCCCTGGTCCCCCACACCTCGCACAGCCGCACGACCACGGCGTCGCCCGAGTCCGCCCATTTGACCGCCTCGACGCTCACCCCGGGCCGATCGATCGTGAGCACCCTCCCGTCGCCCCGACCCGGTGCGAAACGCAAGGGCAGGTTGAACCACTCCGCCTGCGCAATGACTCCGCCGGGGGCCCGCAGGTCCCCCTTGTGGGGCAGCAACGCGTAGGCGAAGTGGTGCGTGCCTTGGTCGGCCTCGGGGTCGGGCCATCCCGGACCGCGGAGGAGCGACAGCCGCATGACGTCCCCGATGACGTCGTAGCCGTATTTGCAGTCGTTCAGCAACGCCACGCCGTAACCGGGCTCGCTCAAATCGGCCCATCGATGCCCGCAGACCTCGAATCGCGCCTCGTCCCAGCTCGTGTTGACCACGGTCGGGCGCTCGATGTGACCGTGCTGTATTTCGAAGGTGGCCCGGGTCGACCTGATGGCCACCGGGAATGCCACCTTCAAGAATTTGTGTCGCTCGTGCCAGTCGACCTCGGTGTGGAACTCGAGGCGGCGCGAGCCAGCGGTCATGCGCATGGTCTGGCGGATGGCGGAATCCCCGAAGTGCCGGGAGAACCGAACGCCGGCCCGTCGTGGATCCCTCTCCACGATCTCGACCTCATCCACCGCCACCAGATCACGCATCTGGTCCAGGTAGCTGCGGTCCACGTCCCAGGCATCGAAGAAGCCGCGGATTGTCCTCGTGGAGCTGGAACAGATTCGCCCTCCGTCCGGCCGCGATGACTTCCCGGCGTTCTTCGAGGTCCCAGAGTGAGGTGAGGAGCCCGTCGCCGTCCCAGGTCACACGGAGCAGTCCGTTCTGCATCCACCCCTCCCCCACCTCGACGGAGACGAAGTCGGTCTCCTTTGCGTGGCCCACTTCCGACCAGCCGCACGCCGGAACCGTGACGAACGCGAGCGATCCGTCGGGAAGCTCCGCCACCTCGCTCCGGTCGCTCGACGCAGCGTTGAAGGCCACGACCGCGTCGCCGGCCGTGGCCAATGCAGCACCCGCGTGAGCCACCGCGTCGAGGGATTCCGCGATGATCGACGACGCGACCGCCAACACCTCGGCGTGATCCGCCCGCGTGTCCTCGTAGACCCAATGAATGCTGGAGCCGGGAAGGATGTCGTGGAACTGATGGAGCAGGAGAAGCTTCCAGACCCGATCGATGTCCTGGCGCCGGTCCAGGGACGCGGCTACCGACCACATCTCTGCCGCCCTGAGTGCCTCCTCGCCCCTGCGGTTGGCGTACTTCACGTCAGCGTGGGTGGTGTAGGTGGCTCGATGAGCTTCGAGGTAGAGCTCGCCCACCCAGACCGGGAGGTCGCCGGCTACATCACGGAGGCGCTCGAAGAACCCACGCACGCTGCCTAGCTCCACTTTCGGCAAGCCTTGGAGATCGGCCGTTCGACGGTACCGCTCGAGCATGGTGGCCGTGGGTCCCCCGCCGCCGTCTCCGTGCCCGTAGAGGTAGAGACCGAGGCCGACGCCGTCGGACCCGACGACGAGCTCGCTCGCGTCGAAGTTCCCGCTGTACGTGTTCGCCGGCGGGAAGTGGGACAGGAGCCGGCTTCCGTCGTGGCCTTCCCACCAGAAGGTGCCGTGCGGGAACGGGTTGGTGTCGTTCCAGCTCATCTTCTGGGTCACGAGTGCATCGACGCCGGCCTCCTTGGCGATCTGCGGCAGTGCAGCCGAATAGCCGAACACGTCGGGTATCCACAGCTCGTGCGTTTCGATTCCGAACTCCTCGAGGAAGAATCGCTTCCCGAACACGAGCTGTCGGACGAGCGACTCGCCGGACGGCACGTTGGTATCCGGTTCGACCCACATGCCTCCCACCGGCTCCCAACTCCCACCGGCGACCCGTTCCTTGATCCTCTCGAAGAGCTCGGGATAGTGGTCCTTGATCCACTGCGTACTGGGCGGCCTGGCTGCACACGAAGTGATGGTCGGGGTAGCGCTCCAGCAGGGCCAGCTGGTTGGAGAAGGTTCTGGCACACTTGCGCAGCGACTCCCTCACCGGCCAGAGCCAGGCGCTGTCGATGTGGGCATGTCCCACCGCGACGACGGTCGAGCCCGACTCGGAGGGGGAACCCAGGACTGGCAACAGGGCGGCTCTCGCCGCCGCGGCCGAACCTCCGACGTCGTGAGGATCTACGAGTTCGAAGGCCGTCGTCAACGGCCCGCTGGATCTCGGCGGATCGATCCGGTGCCGACGAGGCCAGGTCCAAGAGGACGGTCACGTCGAGGTCGAGGGCCTGGACCTGTCGGTCGACGGTCGCCAGGTCGGCCATAGCGAGACGGTAGAGAGGCGCTCCGTCGTAGTCGGGCATGAGAAGCGGCCACTCCCCCCGGAGGCGCCAGGGCGGGATCGGGTTGGCCGCCGCCTCGACGTAGAAATCGACTTGCTCGCTGCCCGCGGCATCTCCGGCGAGCAGATACTCACGGTGCTCATGGTGAAGTCCATGGACGATGTGCCCGTGACCGTCCCAAATCAGCCCCTCCGCCGTGAAGCCCACCACCTCGTCGCCGCCGAGGTGGATCAGGGCCACGACTTCGGACCCGGCCCACGAGTCGGGCACGGTGGCTCGAAATCGGAACCAGGAGGTGTCCCACATGCCGCCCCACGCGCCACCGATCTCGAACGGCGTGAAGGGGCGACGTAGGGCCATTTCCGCCGGAATGGGTTCACCATGGAGATGGTGGGCCGACACCTCGAACGGAGTACGCCGCCAGTACACCGCCGGGCGCACCACGGACGCGAGGAACTCGGACACCGCACTCAGTCCTGACATGACGCCTCCTTTCGGGCGTCAGCAGCCTTCCCGGCCGAGGTCGTACCCAAGGCGGTGCACGTCCCTTCCAATCTTCTCTCTCCGATCACGATTGACGTTGTGCAGCGATCAGTCCCCATTTCAACACGGACAACACCACACCACATCGACCGGCGTCGAAATCGGCGCGTCCCTCACAGGACAGATCGACCGACAGGGGTCAGTCTCTTCTCGCCCTCTCCCAGATAGTGATCAATGAGCTCTGGCCCCGCATCGACTGCCCGTCCCGACCAGCCGACACGGCCGCGGCTGAGGATCACGCACGTATCGGCAAACGAGAGGGCGCGATGCACGAATTGCTCGCTCAGCACCAGCGACACGCCCGCCCGTCGAATCTCTTCCAGGCTGGTAAAGACAGCCTCGACGACCTGGGGTGCGAGACCAAGCGACATCTCGTCGGCGATGATGAGCTTGGGCTCGACGGCCACAGCCCGCGCCAGGGCGAGCATTTGCTGCTCGCCACCCGAAAGGCTGCCGGCCCGTTGCGAGCGCCGGTCTCCCAGGAGGGGGAACATCGCGATCACCCGATCGATGGCCGTCGGACGTTCGGATCGGCGCTCCTGTGCGACCGCCATTTTGAGGTTCTCGATGACGGTCAAACCCGGGAAGACGCCACGGCCTTCAGGGATATAGGTGTAGTTCGTGCCTGCGCACGTTGTGTGCGGGCAGACCGGTGATCTCCCCGCCGTCGAAAACGACCGTGCCGCACGACGGCGCCACGAGTCCGGAGAGGACCCCGCGCCAGCGTGCTCTTTCCGGCCCCGTTGGCCCCGAGCACGGCGAGCACCGAACCGAAGTCGAGCTGGAGACCCACGCCGAAGAGCGCCTGGGATGTTCCATAGTGGACACTGAGCTCTTCGACCTCGAGAAATTGGCCCGCACCCTCATCGTTCAGCCATCCGCCTGAGCGGTACCAGAACGCGCCAAGGGCGCGCCTGGGCCTCGGATCCTCGTCCCCCAAGTAGGCCAAGCGGACGGCGGGATCCCTGCGGATGTCGTCGGGGCATGCCGTGGCGAACCGCTCCCCGAAGTCCAGAACGAATATCCAATCCGAGAGGGACAACACTGCGGCCACATCGTGCTCGACCAGAAGGAGCGACACGGTGCGGTCCGACCGCTCGACCACCCGGCGAAACACCATCTGCAAGTTTTCCGATGCCTTCATGTCGAGTCCGGAAAGGGGCTCGTCGAGCAAGATGAGATCCGGGTCCGTGGCCGTGCGCACGCCCGACTTCCACGAGTCGGCTGATGCCGAGGGGCAGGGCCGCCACCGGCGCCGCCGCCACCCTGGTGAGATTGAGAAGCTCGAGAAGAGAGTCGACTCGCTCGTCCTCGGTGGTGGAGGACTGGAGCAACGAGCGAGGATCGAGAACGTCGCGCCACAGTCTCTGAGGTGCGAATCGCATCCGATGCGCCAAGACCAGGTGATCCCTGACGGTCAGCCCCAGGAAGAGCTCGGGCTGCTGAAATGTCCGGGCCATGCCCTTGCGGGCTCGAACCTGGGGGCTGGCGTGCGTCACATCTTCGCCTCGAAGCAGGACCGTCCCCTCGTTCGGTCGAAGGAGGCCGGAAAGTACGGCAGCAGCATCTGCTCGACTTGCCGGCGCCGTTGGGGCCGACCAATCCGACGATGCTGGCGGGTTGGACCTCGAGATCGACCTTCGACAGGGCGCGGTCCACCGCCAAACCTGACTGTCACATCGTGAGCAGCCAGCACGGCAACGGAAGGGGTGGTCCCCTTGGCGGCAGTGGTCATGAATCCTTTGCCATGACCATGTCCTCATCGTCCGCCCGAACGATGTCCTCCTCCTCGGATTCGAGCGAGAAGTCATGAAGCCGCGCCGACGTCGCGCCACGGTCGGCCCACCGCAGGAGCCGGCTCCGGAACGTCCGACTCAACTCGGCCAGCGTCCCCTCGGGGTGCTGCGCTGCCGACACAGCACCGAGGCCGAAGAAGACCGGGAGGAGGTTCCCCGTCCAGCTCGGCAGGTAGGCCTGGGCGAGAGCCGGCAACATCACGAAAGAGAGGGCCGCAACCAGGGCCGCCGCGGTCGAGCGAATACCGATGGTCACGACGACGGCAAGCCAGATCACGCCGAGGAAGGTCTGAAATTCGTCCGGGAGCACAGAGGTCTGAGCGACGGCGAGCAATCCGCCTCCCAGTCCCGCAATGAGAGCGCCCAATGCCGCCACGCTCACCTTCATCGGCACCGTGCTCACACCGATGGTCCTGGCTCCGGCGTCGCTCCACCGCACTGCGTTCATCGCCAAGCCCGCGGTCGAACGGCGGAAGTTCACGATGAACAGCGCAATGAGCACGAACACGATCAGGCACAGGTAGGCAAACGCCCGATCGGACGAGGCGAAGCTCGGTCGATTGAGCGCAGAGTCCGAGCCCGTCATTCACGAAACTGGGCAACGTGAAGACCAGGGTCTCGAAGAGAAGTCCGAAGGTCAGCGTCACGAGGGCAACGTAGAGATCGCCCAGGCGAATACTGAGAAGTCCGATGACCAGCCCGACGAGCATGGCGATGACCCCGCCGGCCAGGACTCCCGCCATCACCGGCCAGCCGTGGGTCGACGCCAGCTCCGCCGTCGTGATGGCGCCGATTCCGGCAAAGGTGATTTGGCACAGCCAGAGCATCCCGCCCTCGCCGGTCACCACCGTCCACGACAGGAAGATGACCGCATAGGCGAAGACCTGGGCGATCAGGCCAACCCAGTAGCCCTGCAAAATCTCGGGCAATGCGGCTGCGATGACGATCAAGAGGAGTGGTCCTGTGTATCTGCTCACCAGACTGAGAGAGCCCGTTTCGAGCGCCTTGCTCGCCGAGCCCGGCGAGCTTGCTCTCGCCCTGGGGCGTGATGGCTCGATCGAGTGGGCCACCGACACTGTCGACCTCACCGACCCGGCCCCGGCGGGCCAGGCTGTAGATCAAGACCAGCGCGATCACCGCGAAGGGAATGGCGTCGATGATCTCTGCCGTCCACTGGCTGTTCGAGGGCAGATACCGCTGGGCCAGGGACGTGGCGATGCCCATGAGAAGACCGACGGCCACGGCGATGGGCAAGCTTCGCACTCCTTGGGCGGCGATGACCGCAGCGAACGCGGCTGCAACGAGGAGCGTGAGCCCCCTCGTTGAGCCCGATGATCGGGGCGGCCAGGACACCGGTGAGCCCGGCAAAGAAGACGCTGACTGCCCAGAGACGGCGGCGGACACGAGACCCGGGTTCGTGCCCGAGAGATCCGTCATGGCGGGTGAGTCCACCATGGCCCTCACCTTGAGCCCGATGTCGGTGAAACGCAGGACGATGGCTCCCACCGCGACCGTGGCGACGACACAGATGTAGACGATGACCTGGTCCAGCGTCACCGGCACCCCGAGGAACTGGAACACGTGCAACGGGTTTCGGGCGCCTCAACCCGGGCGCCTGCGTGACGGCCTGGTTGCCGAAGATCGTCGTCGCCAGCGCCGGAATGGCGACCAGGAGGCCGATCGTGGCCACGACTTTGATCAGGGGTGCGCTGAACCGCAGGTGCCTGAACAGAACGGCGTAGAGGAAGAGTCCCATGGCCGGTCCTGGGCAATTCCGGATCGAGACCACCGCTGCGCTGGCGATCGACCAGTTCCTGCTGGGTGTGGAGGAAGTAATAGAAGCGAGCAATGAAAAAGGCCATTGCGCCGAAGGCGAAGTTCAAGATGCCCGAGGCGGTATAGGTGATGACCAGCCCCGCTGATGCGATGGCGTAGATCCCTCCAAGGACGAGCCCGGCGATCACGTACTCGAGCATGCGACCCCCAGTCCCGACGGACGGATCGAACCTGGCGTACCGGCACGGCAGTGTGGCCTGACTATCCTGTGGACGTGTCTGCCGACCACCCGGGGACCTGGAGCGGATACCTCGACTCGGCCCGCATTGTTAAGGCACCCGCGCTGTGCCCGGCGCAGGACCGCACCGGGGCGCTCTCCGGTGATCCCCTCGGGCCCGACGATCTCCGTACCGTTCACGACGACGTGCGCAATGCCGGTCGGCTCCTTGTAGATACGTCCCGCTCCTCCCGGAAGGTCGTCGTGCGAGCTGTGTTCGCCCGGGCCCACGGTGTCGGGATCGAACACTACGAAGTCGGCGAACGCCCCCTCGGCAATGCGTCCCCGATCCGTCAAGCCGTAGAGGCGGGCGGGAACGTCGGTGAGCTTCCGGACGGCGGTGGCCACATCCATCCCACCGTGCTCACGGACCAGAGCGAGAAACGATGTCGTGTAGTCGAAGGTGGAGAGGACCTGGACGTGTGCGCCGGCATCGGAAGCCCCGATCAGCACCCGCGGATCGGCCCAGTTCTCCCGGCGTATCTCCCAGCTCACTTCGCTGTTGGCCATGGGCCGGCCGCTGAAACCCGTCTTCAGCTCGTCCGCCGCCCACAGGGCGAAGAGGGCGTCGAATGCATCCCCGTCGATCCGGTCTGCCACGTCGCTCAGCGACAGGCCGAGGAAAGACTGCGTCTGATCTCGTATGGGCACCGGAGACGACGAGACGCGGCAGGACCTTTGGCAGCGGACCGTTGGCCTCCGCCGTTCGGCGAAGCTCTTCGTGTATTCCGGGGTCACGGAGGGGCAGCAGCCGCTTCGGGCGGGTCCAAATCGAAGAGCCGGGCCCAGCCCTCGACCGAGCGGAAGAGTCCGCTTTGCGACACGAGATGCGCAGCGCCGTGGGACCCGGATAGCTCAGGGCGAGGATCCGCGCCCCTTGCTCCGCCGCCTTATCGGACACGCGGCAGCCGCTGTTCGACGACATCACGGTTCTCTGGGATGAGCACGTTCCAGTTGAGTGGCCTGTTTCCGGCGAGGGCCATGGCGATCATGAGCTCGACGTGTCGTTCCTCGAAGAGGCCGACCGTCGGTATGAACTCGATCTGAGAACCGGGGTAGTCGGCCAGGACGCGGAAGAGTTCGAGGAGCTGCGCCGCCGAGGCGAATCGACTGGGCACGGGTTCACCGTCGCCGTCGAGATGTATCGAATTCCACGACGAGGAGAACCCGAGGGCACCGGCTTGCATGGCCTCCACCAGGTATTCCCGCATCCGGGCCACGTCGGCCGGTCCCGGGTCCGTCTCGGCGTGCCGCGACCCGAGCACCGCCCGACGCAGGGCGGAGTGACCCGCCATCACGCCGACGTTCACTGCGGGTCGCGCCTCTTGCACCGCCGCCAGGTAGTCACCGAAGGAGCGCCAACTCCACGGGACGCCAGCGCGGAGCGCCTCGGCCGGAATCGCTTCCACCTCGGCCAAGAGCCGCAGGAGGTAGGAGTCGTCGTCGGCATCCAGCGGAGCGATGGAGAACCCACAGTTCCCCGTGACCACGGTGGTGACGCCGTACAGAGAGGAGGGGGTGCAGTACGGATCCCAGAAGACCTGGGCATCGAGATGGGTGTGAATGTCGACGAAGCCCGGGGCGACGACCATCCCCGCGGCATCGATCCGGGCCCGGGACGCGCCCGCGGTCCCCGGAGGGAGCAGATCGACGACACGATCCTGGCGCACCGCTACATCGAGCTGCGTGCCCGGTGTCCCGCTCCCGTCGACGACGAGACCACCCTCGACTACCAGGTCCAACATGTGTCGCTCCCCTTGGGCGAGCCTTACAACACCCTCAACACCGTGGACATGTCTCCCGGACGCCGACTCTCGGGTCCGCTCACGACCGGGCTCCGTCGATGACTAGCGCCTCCCACGGCTGGAGCACGTGACGTCGCTCGACGACAAGACCGTCGTGCTCACGCAGGCTCGACAGGGCAACGGTCCCAGTGAGCCCCGAGAGCACCTGCGACGTGTCGGAAAGATTGAGCGCGACCACCGTTCCCGAGCCCCGGGCAAAGACCCACACGTCCTCGGGTGCGGCGAGCGTCTTGTACTCACCCCTCTCGTCAGATCCGGCCGCTGGCGTCGTAGCGCGATGAAGTACCGCGGACCAGGTGCAGGGTCGAGCCCGGCGCATGCCGCTGATCCTCGACGTTGCAGGTCTCGGGACTCGGAACGGGGAGCCAAGGTGTCACGCCGTCACTGCTGAATCCACCTCCGGGATCCGACCGCCACGGCATGGGTGTGCGTTCCGGATCTCGACCCTTGAACGCCGGCCAGGACTGCAGGCCGATCGGGTCCCGCAGGTCCTCTTGGGTGAGCGCACCGTCCACGAGACCGATCTCGTCGCCTTGGTACAGCACGGGCGTTCCCCGGAGCGTGAGCAGCAACACCAGCGCCGCCCGCGTGCGTCCCGGATCTCCGTCCCCCCAGCGGGTGGCCAGCCGGGAGATGTCGTGGTTGGACACCCGGTCCACACCGGCCAGGCGTGGCGCGGGCAGGAGCTTCTCCGTGTCCTCGACCACCGACCGCAGCGCGGCAGCCTCGAACGTGCTCGTATGAAGGCGAAGTTGAAAGCCATGTGCAGCTCGTCGGACCCCTCGCCGTAGTAGGCCACGAGCTGCTCGGCCACCGAGTCCACATTCGTCTCACCTAGGAGGACCCGGTTCGGTCGGGCCTCGTCCGACAGCGATCGCCAGTGCCGAATGACGTCGTGCACCTCCGGGCGGTTGGCGTTGTAGCGCCACTGTTGACCGAACGCCTGGTAGATGAACGAGTCCTCGGGTGTGGCCTGGTGGATCGTCGTGTAGCTCGGCATCCTTCACGATCATGTTGCAGACATCGATCCGGAACCCCGCGACACCTCGAGCGCCACCAGAAGTCGAAGAACCCGCGAAGGGCCGAACGCACGTCGGGGTTCCACCAGTTGAGGTCGGGCTGGGGAGGGCAAGAAGTTGTGCAGGTAGTACTGGCCGCTGGACTGGTGGAACGTCCACGCCGGGCCGCCGAAGGTGCTGACCCAGTTGTTCGGCGGACTGCCGCCGGGACCCGGGTCGGCCCACACGTACCAGTCTCGATGGGTCGAGGTGCGCCCCCTGGGGAGCGAGGCATCGACGAACCAGGGGATGCCGACTGCTGGTGTGGTTCGGGACAAGATCGAGCAAGACCGCTATGTCACGCCGCCGTGCTTCGGCCAACCAGGGCGATCGAGTTGATCGAGTGTCTCCGTAGCTCGGGATCGACGTCGCAGTAGTCGGCGACGTCGTACCCCGAAGTCGCTGTTCGGTGAGACGGTGACGGAGAAGAGCCAGATGCCACCGATCCCCCAACCACTCGAAGGTGGTCGAGATGATCGAGGATGCCCTGGATGTCTCCGATCCCATCACCGTTCGAGTCGGCGAACGAACGCGGATAGATCTGGTAGATCACTTCCCTCTGCCACCACGGAGCACCAGCCCCGGCGGCCTCGAACTCAGCTCCCCGGCCGACCTGTCATTCGTATCCGGTCGCCACGGCAACCAGCTCACTCCCCGGGATTGGCCACCACCCACCATGGCTTCGAGCAACGTGGCGGCGGCGCCTGTCAGGAGATCCGAATCGACATGCTCCTCCTCGACGAGGCTCTCGAACAGACGCAGATCCTTGGCCAGGACATCGGCCACTCCGGCCAGGGGGGTCGCCGGATCGTCGAAGCCCGACCTCATGCCGGCGTAGGTGTCGAGGGCGAAGCTCCGGCTGCTGCTGTGCTGCAGCGTCGAGATCAACGACGCCGGGTCATGACCGAGGCCGACCCCGATCTCGATGATCCGGTGGGCCAGCGACATGTTGCCCATGAAAAGGAGGTTGTTGGCGAGCTTGGCCGTCTGTCCGCAGCCGAGTGACCCCAGATGCACGATCGGATCACCGAAGGACTCGAGCACCGGCCGCGCCCGTTCGAGGACGGCGGGGTCACCCCCCACCATCACCAGGAGCTTGCGGGCGGCAGCGGCACCTCCTCCCCCGCTGACCGGAGCATCGAGCACGTCGGCCCCCGCCTCGGCCAGCGTGCTCGCCATCTGGATGCAGGTCCGGGGGTGCACCGTGCTGTGGATGGCGACCACGGTGCCCGGTCGCACACCGTCGACGAGTCCGTTCGGCCCGAGGACGACTTCTTCGACATCTGCGTCACTGAGCACGCAGATGCCGACCATGTCGCTACGGGCCGCGCTACTGCAGTTGGAGTCGGCCAGGTTCGCCTTGGACCTGTACGGGACGAGGGCCTTCGGTCGCCGGGCCCACAGCGTCGTGGCGAAACCGGCATCGATGATGGCCTGGGCCATCGGTCCGCCCTGACTCCCCAGACCGATGAACCCCACCCGGAGGTCATCTCCCTCCATCACGAGCTCTCACGAGTGCGGATGAGGTCGTCGACGAACGCTTCAGGGTCCCTGGCCCGTTCCCGCAGGATGCCGTACACCTCGTCATGAGTGGGGAGCAGGAATCGATCCGTCTTCACCGCCTCGACCACCTGTTGCGCCACGACGTCAGCGTCGAGGATCGCCAGGGCCGGCGAGGAGATGGCGCCCACTTCGCCGTAGGTGGCGATCTGCTCGACGATGTTCGTGCGCACAGGGCCCGGGCACAGACAGGTCACACCCACGCCCTTCGGTCTGGCATAAACGGCGAGCGCCTCGGACACCGCGACCATCGCCGCTTTGGCGGCGACGTAGGGAAGCCGCTCGCACCCGTATCCCCACAATCCCGCGGTGGACGCGGTGTTCACGAAATGTCCGCTCCCACGACCGATCATGGTGGGAAGAAACTCCCGAATCGCTCTCACCACGGAGAGAAGGTTCACGTCGAGCACGGTGTGCCAGGCCGCCATCGGGATCTCCGGCAGGGTCTCCGAGAACGAGAGGACTCCCACGTTGTTCATGACGAGATCGACAGGCCCGAATTCAGCGACGGCGCGCTGCTCGGTGCAGGCTGGCCACGTCGTCGTCGCTGGCGACGTCGCAGCGCTGTCCGACCGCTCGGCCTCCTGAGGCCACGATCTCGTCCGTCGCAGCGCCCAGGCGGTCCTCGTTGACATCAGCGAGGACGACGAGCGCCCCCGCCTCTGCGAAGGCACGGGACGCCGCCCGACCGATGCCGCTGGCCGCCCCCGTCACCACGGCGACACGGCCGCCGAAATCGGAGATCACTCGTCCCCTTGCGCTTCGTCGGCCTGGATCCTTGCCCACGTCTCAGTGACAACTTGATCAAGCAACGACGCCTTCGGCCAGCCGGCATAGGCCGCAAAATGGAGTACGAGCTGACCACCTTCCTCGAGGGAGACATCGCGACTTTTCAGAGCCGAGTAGAAGTGCGATTGGATCGGCAAGAGCGCATCGTCCACACCGACGCACGCCAACGTGATGAAGCGCCGGTCTCGAACGGAGAGGCCTGGTCGTTGCCACACTTCACCGAAAACGAAGTTCAAGATCCCTGCCGCCGTATACGGGCTCGTGCGGCCTGGGGGTGGCACCAGGTTGATGTCGGCGAAGCACCGCTCTCCCATTGCGCAACCGAGTCTCGGGATCCTGCCCGGGATTCCAGGGTTCTACGATCCGCATCTCAGGAGCGGGCAGACCTCGCTCCTGGTTGAGGGCGAACTGTTGCTTCCAGATCACCTGTTCGACGAAAGAGGCCTTCGGCCATCCGCAATAGACGGCGAAGTGCAAGACAAACTCCTGCAGTTCTTCGAGGGTCATGTCGCCACTGGCCAGTGCGGCATACACGTTCGCCTCGATGGGGCCGACCGTGTCGGCGGCGCTGGCGCACGTCAGAGCTATCCATCGACGATTGCGTTGGCTGAGACCAGGACGGCTCCAGACTTCGCCGAAGACGAACTCCAAGAGGGCTGCTTCTGTCGCCGGGGTGTCCGGACCGTCGAAAGGCCGGCACATCACCTGCTCGTAGCGCGACCCGTGCCTTCACCCCGGCGGAACCGGTCCTCACCGGTCCTGCTGCGATCCGACGTCGTTGTCATCAGCGACCCCCCTGCCCTCGCGAACTACCTGCTGCCGGACGGTACTTGGACCGCCCGGCTCGTCCGCAGGTCAGTTTCTGCCATCGACTGCAAACTTAAACTTGCCTGTTAAATCTCTAGCACGTGACTCATTTCTCTGCAATGATGTGGCTGTGTTTCCTCCGACCACGCCGATCGAGACCACCGACACCAGCCCCGTGGGGCGCAGGAGCCGGAAGCGCTCACAGACTCGGGCTGCCCTGGCGGACGCGGCGCTCCGGCTCTTCGCGGAGAAGGGCTACGAGAACACGACGATCGAGGACATCACCGACGTCGTCGACGTCTCGTCGAGAACCTTCTACCAATACTTCGCGTCCAAAGAGGATGTCCTCTTCACCGACATCGATCACGAACCGTTTTTGGCCGAGATACGTGCACAACCGCTCGACTCCAGCGATCTCGAGGCCATCCGGGACGCCTACATCGTGTGCCTACCCAGCGAGGATCGCTCGGTCAGCGAGCGCACGGTGCTGATGAAGAAGGCGCTGGAGTCCACTCCGACCCTGCAAGGCCGTAACTTTCAACTGCAGTCGGAGTTCCGCATTGTCATCGCCGGTGCACTGGCCGCTCGACGCGGTCTGGCCGAACCCGACCTGGCAATGACGCTTACCGCCGCCATCGCTCAAGCTGCGATGCATCTCGCGTACGACCGCTGGGCCGAGGCGGACGGACAGAGTGACGTGAGAGACGAGTTGCGATTGCTCTTTGCGATGGTCGAAACATCGGTCCGGTCCACTCGAACTTCTTGACCACGACGCCCGAACAGCGGCACCGGACGCACCCATAGCCGAGGCGTCAACAACTACCAGCCCACGGCCGAACCTGGCCCGGATCACAGCCACATTTGGGGAGGGACACACATGAGACCACGTATACGGGGGTTGTGCACTGCCGTCGCGACGCTGTTGTGCGCGTCGGGGAGTCATGGCCACGATGCCGAGCGAGGCAGCAAATGCCTCCGGCTCGCCCATCACCATCGCCCTCGTCACATCACTGACCGGACCCGGAGCCTCGGAGTTCTCGACGGCTCCCGCTGGCTTCATTGCCCGGATCGATGCCCATAAACGCCCAAGGAGGCGTCAACGGCCACAAGCTCGTGCCCCTGGTGGTCGACGATCAAACCACGGCCGCCATCAGTGCCGTGCAAGATGCAATTTCGAAGGGAGCCTTCGGCATCGTCTGGCACTCTCTTACTTCTACTCCGTGGCCAAGTATCCCCAGCAGCAGGGCATCCCCGTGACCGGGGGCTACTTCGACGGGCCCGAATGGGGTGAGCAGCCCTACACCAACATGTTCTCGTCCGACAACGGCAGCGTCGACCCCAAATACCCCGCCAATCTCAATGTGGCTCTCTTCATGGAAGCAGCATGGCGGAACGGTCCTCGGCACGTACGGCTACGGCATCTCCGCATCGTCGAGTCGGGCCGCCGTCGGGGTCTCCGAAGCCTTTCAGCACTTCGGTGGCAAGGTCGGGGTGCTCAACACCTCCGTGCCCTACGGCGGCGTCGACTTCACCTCGGACGAAGGCCGGTAGCCAAGCAGAAGAACGTCAACGCCGTCTTCCCCAGCACGGACAACGACTCCAGTCCTCGCCTCGGTCACGGCATTCAAGCAGGCGGGGATCTAAGCCGAAGGTCGTCGTCCTGCCGACAGGTTACGACCCGACGGTCATCAAGTCCCCGGCATGGAAGGACCTGCAGGGGGATTACTTCCTGTCACAGTTCCGGCCGTTCTCCGCCCCCAATGCCGGGACGCAGCAGATGCAACATGCTCTCGAGAAGTACGAGCACTTCTCGGCCACCCAGTTCCCGAACTACTCGCAGTACGAAGCATGGGTCGGAGCCGACCTGATGATCAAGGGGCTCGAGCTGTCCGGAAAGTCGCCGACCCGCGCCTCGGTGATCAAGGACCTCCGGGGTCTGAAGGCCTACAACGCCAGTGGACTCCTGCCAACCTCGTTCAACTACTCGACGAACTTCGGACACAATCCGCCGGTGAACTGCTCCTGGTTCCCTGAAGGCGACCCCGACCGGTTTCTCGCTCGCCAGTGCGAAGCCCACGTGCGCTGGATTTCTCCCCGGCTCGGCGACGGCCTCGTCGTAGGCCGATCGGGCA
This sequence comes from uncultured Acidimicrobiaceae bacterium, assembly GCA_963754445.1. GTDB lineage: Bacteria > Actinomycetota > Acidimicrobiia > Acidimicrobiales > RAAP-2 > Bog-473. The sequence goes on from CAVWFT010000001.1 coordinate 2,130,115, forward strand.
CGCAAGAAAAGGGACAGTAATGACAACGACTGGCGAACTCTTCGATCTCACGGGCAAGGTGGCGGTCATCACCGGCGGGGCGGGCGACATCGGTGTGGCCTACGCACGTGCCCTGTGCCAGGCCGGTGCGTCCAGCGTCATCGTGGACCTGAACCAGCTCGGCCGCCACCGCAGTGGCAGAGGCGCTCAGCGCAGACGGGCACCAGGCGCTTGGCGTGTCGGTCGACGTCACGAGCTTCGAGTCGGCCACCGCCATGGCTTCGGCTTCGGCGATCGCCGCTTTCGGTGGCATCGACATCTTGATACCCAACGCTGCCATCATGACCGATCTTCCTCCGTACGGGCTTTCGAACATGCCTGGTCCGGAATGGGACCGGGTCATGAGTGTCAACCTCCGAGGACCGCTGTTCTGCACCCAGGCCGTGGTGGAGTCCATGGAGTCTCGAGGTGGGGGCCGCATCATCAACGGGCTGTCGGCCGGGGCATTCATGGCGAGCGGGATCTATGGCGTCAGCAAATTGGCGCTGCACGGGCTGACCGTGGAACCTGGCCAGTGAGCTGGGCCGCCGCGGCATCAACGTCAACGCGATCGCACCGGGGCTCATCGAAAGCCCAAGCGGATTCTCGTCCCTGCCCGAGGATTCACCCATCCGTGACGCCATCGCAGGCCAGATTCCTGGTCAGGCCGCCGGCCCTCCCGAAGATCTCATCGGCACAATGCTGTTGCTCTGCTCGAACGTGGGCAAGTGGATCAATGGACAGTCGATCTGCGTGGACGGCGGCTGGATCATGCGTCTAGAGCGCAGGCCGAGCGGCAGCCCAGATGCCAGCAGATCGATCGGAGCCCTGACGCAAGAGCATGCCTGAACGAGTCGACACGACGCACAGCCCCACGAAAGGAGCGTGACACCGGTGAGTTCCCAGCGAGAAGTCCCCGATGCCCATCTACATATCGGCGACACCTTGGTGACCGACACCTCCGGAGGCGTCTATCAACACGTCTACATGTCGCCCGACGGGAGAGCCGCAGGCCGAGATTCCGTTGGCCGGCCCCGCCGAGATCTCGCTTGCCGTCGATGCCGCCGAGACGGCGTACACGTCATGGCGCGGATGGCAACCGGCAGAACGCCGGAACGCCCTCTTCCGACTCGCCCAGTTGATCAAGGAGAACAACGACGAATTCTGCCGCCTGGCCGTTCTCGACAACGGCGTCACGTACTCCTTCGCCGGGTTCGGCCCGTGGATCGCCGAGGAATGGACCGTGTACTACGCCGGTTGGGCCGACAAGCTCGAGGGTGAACTGATCTCGTCCCATCGTCAACAGCGCGATCTGGCCTACACGCTGGCGGAGCCCTACGGCGTCGTGGGCATCATCATCACCTGGAACCACCCGCTCATCTCGCTGGCCATGAAGGTCGCCCGCGATCGAGCCGGCAACACGGTGGTGGTCAAGCCTTCGGAATACCCCGTTCGCCGCCGAGCACTTCATGAAGCTGGTGAGAGAGGCCGGCATCCCGGCCGGAGTCGTGAACATGGTGCCAGGTGGTCCCGAGGCGGGAGCGGCACTCGTGAGCGACCCCCGGTGAAGAAGATAGCTTCACCGGTGGCCCCACGGCCCCGCGCCACATCCTGAGGCTCTGCGCCGATCAGCTCAAACCAGCCATGCTCGAGCTGGGCGGAAAGTCGGCCAACATCGTCTTCCCCGATGTCGACATCGCTGCTGCGGCCTCGTTGGGTGTCGCCACGAGCATCGTCGGCCTGACCGGGCAGGGCTGTGCGATGCCGACCCGGCTCCTCGTCCACGAAGCCATCTACGAGGACATGATCGAGCGGGTCACGCAGCACGCAGCCGCCATCAAGTTGGGTGATCCGTTCGATCCCTCCGTCGATTCTGGCCCCGTCGTGAACGAGGCAGCGCAGACACGCATCTTGGGGATGATCGACCGGGCACGAGCCGATCGCTCGGGAACACTGCTGGTGGGTGGCTCGAAGCCCGGTGGAGACCTGGCGCGTGGCTTCTACGTCGAACCGACGGTGTTCGGCGACGTCGACCCGACCAGTGAGATAGCCCAGGTCGAGGTGTTCGGGCCCGTTTTCTCGGTCATTCGATTCTCCTCCGACGAGGAAGCCATCGACATTGCGAACTCGACGAACTATGGGCTGGCTTCGTACATCTGGAGCAACGACATGACCGCGTGCCCGGATGGCCGAGGCCCTCGATGCCGGGGGTTGCTATGTGAACGGCGCCTATCCGCTGGCTTCGGGCCTCCCCTTCGGCGGGACGGGCATATCCGGGTACGGCAGGGAGGGCGGCAGGGAGGGGATCTATGAGTTCTTGCGCACAAAAGCGGTCGCCATCGCCTGAGACCAGCCCGGGACGGCGTCGGAACGGAGCCCGAGGCTGGAGGACATGGCGCACAACTTCTGCTCCTCCAGGGTGGCACCCGATTCATGGCGCATGCTGTTCGCCGGGCTCACGACGCGTCGTGCCCATGCACGGGGCGACCGCCCACCAGGTTATCCGCCGCCGAAATGGTCTTTTGTTTCTGACGAAGGAGGTTCGTGATGGAGATCGCTCCCGGCACACGGCTCGGACGGACAATCGGAGAGAGTTCCCTGGGTCCGCCCACGCCCGCGTCCCAGGGTCGACGCGGCCCCAACTTCGTGGTCGTCGTTCTCGACGACGTCGGATTCTCTCAGCTCAACTGCTTCGGTTCGGACGTGGCCACGCCGAACATCGACCGGCTGGCCGCCGGCGGCCTGCGCTACAACCGCTTCCACGTCACGGCTCTCTGTTCTCCCACTCGGGCCTCGTTGATCACCGGGCGAAACCATCACGCCGTCGGGATGGGTTTCGTTCCCGACGTGCCGATGCGGATGCCGGGCTACACCGGACGGATCCCGAGAACGGCAGCGACCATGGCGAGGCACCTGCGTGACGCGGGGTATTCGACCATGGCGATCGGCAAGTGGCACTTGACACCTCGCTGGGACCGCACCGCATCCGGCCCCTTCGCCCAGTGGCCACTCGGGCAGGGGTTCGAGCGCTTCTACGGCTCTGCACGCCGACACGAACCAATGGACCCCGAACCTGGTCAGCGACAACCACTTCGTCGATCCGCCGCGTCGGCCGGACGAGGGCTACCACCTCACGGAGGATCTCGTCGACGTGACGATCCGCCAGGTCGCCGATCAACAACACGCCACGCCCGACAAGCCCTTTTTCGTGTACCTGGCAACGGGAGCGCAGCATGCACCGCACCAGGTGCCGGCGGAATGGATCGAACCCTACCGACATCAGTTCGACCAGGGTTGGGAGCGCTGGCGCCAGGAGGCGTTCGAACGTCAACTCGAACTGGGCGTCGTTCCGGAAGGAACCACGTGCACCCCGCTGTCCGCCATGGGTCCAAGACTGGGAGTCCCTGCCACCTGCCGAGCGCGCCCTCTATGCGCGCATGCAAGAGGTCTTCGCCGGGTTCCTCACCCACACCGACCACCAGATCGGGCGGCTCGTCTCGGCGCTCGAGACCAGAGGACTGCTGGACAACACCATGATTCTCCTCCTGTCCGACAACGGCGCCAGTGCCGAGGGCAGTTCGATCGGTTCGATCAACGAGGGCCGCTTCACGCTCGGTCTCGATCGACTGGAGGACAACCTCGCCAATATCGACGAGCTGGGCGGAACTCGGCTCTACAACCATTACGCCTGGGGCTGGGCCTGGGCGGGAAATACGCCCTTCCGTCTGTGGAAGCGCTACACCTGGCTCGGTGGGACGCGGGTGCCGCTCGTGGTGCACTGGCCGGACGGCATCGAGACGGGTGGTGAGGTGCGATCGCAGTTCTGCCACGTCATCGACCTCATGCCCACGGTGCTCGACGCGTGCGGCGTCGTGCCGAGCCAGTCGTCGACGGCGTTGCGCAGCAGCCGATCGACGGCGCCAGCCTGCGGTCGACGTTCGACGACCCTGACGTCCCCGCCCCGAGACACCTGCAATATTTCGAGATCCTCGGATCACGCTCGCTGTACTTCGACGGTTGGAAGGCGACGACAGACCGGGTCCAGAGGGGTGTCGCCGACGAAGAGCGGATGATGGGAGGAAGCCGGACCCTCGACGAGGACACGTGGCAGCTCTTCCGACTCGAGGAGGACTTCTCCGAGTCGAGCGACCGGGCCGCGGAACACCCGGAGCTGGTGCAGCAACTCTCGGACCTGTGGTGGGCCGAGGCTGGCCGCAACCACGTGCTGCCGATGGGCAATTGGCTGAGCCGCACCGAGCCCGACATGGTGCTGGGGATCGCACCGCCCCCTACCCCTTGTATCCCCGCAAGGTGTTTCGACCCGGCTCGGGGCCGATCCCCGATGAAGCGGTGCCCTCTTTGGCATTCGGGGACGCGTCGAGGGGGACTTCGACGTCCCAGAAGGTGGGGGCGAGGGCAACCTCTCGGCTCAGGGGAACTGGACCGGGGGTTGGGCCGCGGTCGTCCGCAACGGCCGCCTGTCATTCTTGGTCAATTCAATGGGAATTCCCAGCTGAGATCGTGTCCGAGACCGCGTTGCCATCAGGACGTCACCTCGTGGCCATCGACTCACCGCGGTCGGCAACCGGAACCAGCGAGGTGCGCATGTCGGTCGACGGCAACCCCGCCGGCGGCGGCACGCTGCCGGCGGGGACGGTCACGAACGGACAGGCGGACGGCACTGCGCTCCGGCTGGGCCATGACGCAGGGTTCCCGGTGAGCGACGTCTACCAACCACCCTTCCCCTGGACCGGAACGCTGCATCACGTGGTGGTCGAGTCGCTGCAGGGTCGGCCCAGTCCCCCTCGACGAGGTCGAATCGGTCGTGCATCGGGACTGAGCCCCCTGCGTTCGGTACGCATTCCGATCGGCGGGGCGAGCCACATCAGTCCGGGTGCATCAGGCGCCGATCACGGTCCCGTCGAAGAAGTTCGGATTGGCTTCGCTGAACATGCGCGTGACGTTGGGAAGGTGAAGTCCCCGAAGTCGTCCCTCGAAATGTGGCCGTGCTCGACCAGTTCCCACGCTTCGGGCAGGACCTCCCGCTGATCGGGGACGTCCCAGTGGCCGATGTCCGAACCGAAGAAGGCGTTCAGCCGGACGCCGAGAGGAAGGAGGCCCGGCGTAAAGGCCAGCGCATTCAGGGGGTCGTCCGCTTCGCAGCCGAAGAAGAGCTGCTCGGAGAAGATGCGAGCGACATCGGCCGGACCGTCGATCCCCGACTCGACGAATTCATCGATGGTGGCCAGGTCGACCGCGGCACTCGGACTGACCCGCACCGAGTCGACGCACGTGCTCACGACCTTTGGACAAGGACCCGATGGCGAACTCATCGATCAGCTGATTGGCCAGCTCCATGTCGATCGCCGCCGGGTCATTGGCCAAAATGGCCGTCCCATTCCGTTTCTCCCAATGCCCGATCAGGTCCGAATAGAGCTGGGCGGCCCAGGTCACCCCACCTTCGAGAAAGGCGAAGCGCAGGTCGGGGAAGCGGGTCGTCACTCCTCCCATGATCAGCGAGCGGCAGATCGCTTCCTGGGCGGCGGCGAAGTTGCCCAGGTGGTTGTAGACGTAGTTGGTGCGCGACGTCCGCGAGCCCCAGCCGAACCCGATGCCGTGGAAGGCGGGGACCACGCCCAACTCCTGGCAGCGGGCCCAGAGCGGGTCGTAGTCGAAATCCGAGTCATGGCCCAAGGTGTCGAGCCATCCGGCGGCGCCGTCGGCGCGCGAGGCGGCGGGAACGACGCCGGTCATGACGACGGCCTTCAGGCCGAGGGTCCCCACCGCGTAGTCGAGCTCGGCCACCGCCTCTTCCGGCGTGAACATCGGGATGAGCGCCGTCGGCGTCATGCGGTCCGCATAGGCGCCGAAGACCTCGGCGCAGTAGGTGTTCATCGCCCGCGCCCCGACCTGGCGCAGTTCGTCGTCGGCGCACGACATGAGCGGAAGCCCCACGCCCGGATAGAGCACCGCGAAGTCGATCCCGAACTCGACCAGCCGCTCGTACATCAGCGCCGGCAGCGCCGTGGTCAGGCGGTCGACGGTCGGCCCGGGCGAGCCCCAGAACGGTTGGCGTACGGAGGTGAAGCCGGAGCCCTCCCCGAACATCTTCCCGAGATAACGGTGAAGGCCTTGGCGACGTCAGCGCCCCCGATGTCGCCGATGAGCTCGATGATGAGCGGGAATGACCTCGACGAGATGGCCGTCACCGTCGACGACGGGATGGTCGATCTGGTCCCGGATCGCCCGAACCTTCTCCGAGGGCGTGAATGCCATGGGAGACCGAGTCACTGCGCCCGGCCCATCAGGCGGGATCGTCGGGCCGTTGAGGGGCCACAGACCGACGGCAAGGGGTGCCGATGAGCCTGGCCGCGTTGACGAGCACATGGACCGGAGCTCCGGCAGGGCGATGTGCCCCCAGGCCCGTCTGATGACCTCCTGGGTGTCCGGCCAGGTGCTGTCCCCATGCGGATAGTCCACTTCGACCATGATGCGATCGACACCGATCCGGTAACGGGTGTCGATGGTAGAGGGATCGTCGATGGTGCAGAACCAGAAGTTGCGTCGGAGCACGTCCGCGGGCCGTACGTCCCAGCCCAGCCCGTAGCCGGAACGTCGACGACGTTGTCGAGGCGGTCGAGCAGCATCGCCACCCAGCCGATGCCTCCTTCGCTCATGGCGATCTTGAGGTCGGGGTAGTCAGAGGGATACCCGACCAGAGCCATTCGGCACAAGCTCCAGCGAGAGTTGTCCGAAGAGCGTCGCACCGAGGCCGGGTCCCGCACGCCGGGCGGTGGGGGTACAGGCCCGAGCTGCCGACGTGGACGAGATCACGGTGTCCGTCCTGACACAGGCTGCGATGATCGGGAACCCAGTACTCACGGTCCCACAGCGACGGCAGCCCGATCGCATGCGGTCGCTCGGGAAAGGTCACGGAAGTGAAACCCACGCGCTGCGTTTCGCTCGATCTCCTCGACGGCCAGCGTGGGATCGGAAAGGTAGGTGATGCCGAGCGGAACGATGCGGTCGGGGTGTGCCAGGTACCACTCCTCGTAGAGCCAGTCGTTCCATGCCCGGATGCAGGCCATGCCCAGTTCGGGTCCGGCATCGAAGAACACTCGACCGCAGAAACCCGTGATCTGTGACGGGAAGTTCAGCGAGGCCCGACCCCGCTAGGTCCATGTCGGCGATGCGGGCCTCGATGTCGAAGCAGCCGGGCCGCATCTCGTCGAAGCGGAACGGCTCCATCCTCACGGTCTCCCGGCGCCGCCCGGCAACGGCGTTCAGGCCCACCTGGCTGAAGCGCTCGCCCTCGAACTCCCAGCTTGGTGGCCCTTGCGGGTCTCGACGACTCGGGGCGCGGCGGTTCAGGCGAGCCGGGCAGCGAGCCTCGACCGTGAGGGGGGCTCCACGACATGGTCGTCGACCGAGATGACGTCGCGAAGATCTCGCTCACCTCGGGTTCCGGCAGGAACAAATCGTCTCGCAGCACCACCATTGGTGTCCTTTCCGGCCGTGTGTCGATGCCCGCGCCCGGCCCGGGGGCGCACTGAACATATTAGCTATTTTTTGTACAGTCCGCGGTCGGCCGGCCTGGAGGACCACCCGACGTCGGCCGGGACCTCCAGACGGACCGCCCGGGGGGCGGCGTCGGGAGAGTGCCTTGTCGCCGGGAGGAGTGCCGCGTAGTGTCTTTGCCAGTGGGAGACGGAGAGGGGCAATCGAGGCGGCCGGCGTCGAAACCCGCGACCGCATACTCGACGAGCACGTACGCACCATCGGGAGCAACGGTGTCCGTTCGTTGAGCATGCGCAAGATCGCCGAAGCGGCCGTGCGTCTCGCGGGGGACGGTGTACCACTATTTCAACAACACCAATGAGGTACTGCGGGCCGTTTCCAGCTACGACCAACGCCAGTTCGACGAGGGGGCGGCAGGCGCCCTCACCGGGGTTCCCGTTGCTCCGCAAAAGCAACTCCGGGCCTTCCTCGAGCTATTGCTACCGCTACCTCACGCTCCATCCGACCCGCTGGATGGTCGAGCACGAGCCCCTCTTCCTCTTGCAGTACCTCGAGGAGCAGATGGGGTGCAGCGCGTGGTTCCGCGCCTCGGGAAGTCCCTGGGATGGATACCTCGCCGACACGCGCCGGCCGTCCGGGCCGGCAGGTTGACCACGACGCAGCTCGCCGATCTCACCGTGCGCATGCTCGTGTCGGCCTACCTGTTGCCGGCGGGAGCCCCCGAGACACCGTTGAAGGCCATCGCAGAACTCATTTTGGAACCGGCGCCTGCGGCGGCCGACTGGTCAGCACGTCCACCCGACGTCCGGCCGCGAAGCGAGAGAAGCTTCCGAAAGTTCGGTGATCGCTGCCGGCGAGCGGTCGGCGATTCGTGCTGTCCCGTGGCCTGGTCGTGCCGCGTAGTCTCGCTGGCCATGGACGGAGCAAACAGGAGTTCGGATCTGCAGCCCGACGGTGGCATCGACGACCCCGATGGCGTTCACCACACCGTGGTGTTCTGCGGCGTGCGCGACGCCATCACACGCATTGAGAACGAATTTCCGGAGGTGGAGGTCATCGACATCTCCCGCGGCGTTCCTGAGGGCGCCCGAGGTGAGGTCCTCTTCGCCGAGAAAGCCAGGCCCGTCCTGCTTGGAGGCGATGACCCGAGGAGTGCGATGGGTCCAGTGGGTCGGCACCGGCCTCGACGGGGTACCCGATCAGATCCGCGAGGTCGAGTTCTTCACCGTCGCCCGTGGGGCGAGTGCCCTGGCGATCAGCGAATACGTCCTCGCCGCGATGGCCTCGTTCGTCCGGAACTTCCCCGAGAACTGGCTCCGTGAAGCGCCTACTCAATGGCATTTCCAGCCCGCCTCCTTGCTCTCCGGCGCCACCGTCGCCCTGTTCGGGTTCGGAGGTATCGCGCAGCGAGTAGGCCCCGCATCGCTCTGGCCATGGACATGTCCGTTGTCGCACTCAGGCGAACCGCGGCCCCGAGCCCGATCGCCGGAGTGCGGCTGGCCTGCTCGTTCGAAGACCTGGTCAGTCAAGCCGATCACGTCGTACTCGCCGCACCGGCGACACGAGAAACTCGCGGTGTGCGTCGACGGGACATCCCTCGGTCAGATGAAGCGGGGTGTCCACCTCGTGAACGTGGCACGAGGAACGTTGGTGGACCAGGACACGCTCCGAGTGGCACTCGACGAGGGCATCGTGGGTCACGCCTCCCTCGACGTCACCGACCCGGAACCGCTCCCGGCGGAGCACTGGCTCTATCGGCATCCGAAGGTGTTCCTCACCCCGCACTCGTCCTGGAACGGCCCGCCACCGTTGTCGGGGGCGATCGACCTGTTCTGCCGGAACCTCGCTCGGTTCACCTCCGGTGAGCCCCTCGAACACCTGGTCACCGACGGCTACTGATCCCGAGCTCCCGTCGTCAGGAAGCGATGCGGATCCCGGACTCGCTGATCACCGTGTGCCCGTGCAGCGATGGCGCCCTCCGCCGGAGGATTGAACACACTTCTCGGAATCTGTATTGAACACTTTTTTGATAAAGTGTACAGTCAAGCCGTGACCACGACGACGCCCCCGACAGATTTCGTGCTCAGAGGGGGCACCCTGATCGATGGCACCGGGAGGCCACGGCGCCAGGCCGATGTTGCCGTCCACGATGGCCGGATCGTCGGAATCGGAAGCCGCCTCGGCGCACACGGGCGTGAGATCGACACGTCGGGCAACGTCGTGGCACCCGGCTTCATCGACGTGCACACGCACTACGACGCCCAGGTCTTTTGGGACCCGGCTCTCACCCCTTCTTCGCACCACGGGGTGACCACCGTCGTAGCCGGGAACTGCGGATTCTCCATCGCCCCCGTTTCGCCGGGCCGGGGTGGAGTTACTGGCCCGGACCCTGCAACACGTCGAGGACATGAATTTCGACACCCTGTCGATCGGCGTGCCCTGGGAAGAGTTTCAGACCTTCTCGCAGTATCTCGACGCGATCGAAGCACGAGGCGTGGGGCTCAACTACGCGTGCTACGTCGGCCACACGGCCATTCGCCTGTACGTCATGGGCGACGACGCCTACGAACGTCCCGCCTCCGCACGGGAGCTGGACCTCATGCAGGCAGAGGTCCGCGATGCCATGCTCAGCGGGGCCGTCGGGTTCGCGTCGAGCACGGCCAGCACCCACAACGGCGACCACGGCCGGCCAGTGCCTTCGCGGGTTTCCGACCTGCACGAGCTCGAGCGCCTCCTGGCACCACTCGGGGATCTGGGCCGCGGCGTGATCTCGCTCCTGCCAGGTACCCAGATACGACACAAGGACATGTTCCGGATCCAGCAGTCGCTCGGTCGACCGATGACCTGGACTGCCCTTGTCTCCATGAAGGGCAGCACGTCGCACGTCGACGTCATCGAGGCCCATGAGCAGGCTCAGGCGGATGGCATCGACATCCGGCCCAGGTTCAGTGCCGTCCCATCGTCTTCCAGGTGACGATGGCGGAACCCTTCGTCTTCAACACATTGCCTTCGTTCTCCCGCCTCATGGGCACCACCACCGAGGAGCGTCTCGCGGCGTACCGCGATCCGTCGTGGCGGGACGTCGCATGGTCTGAGTTGACGGGAGGGGACCCGAAATTTCGTGGACTGGGAGAGCCTTCGCATCGCCGAGTCCACGGCGCACCCCGAGCTCGTGGATCGACGCATCCTCGACCTGGCTCGTGAATGCGACGTTCGCCCGCTCGACGTCGTGCTCGACGTGTCGCTCGACGAGCGGCTCGAGACGAGGTTCTGGTCCGAGGTGGCAAACAACGATCCTGCGGTGGTGGGCTGGCTCTTGAGCCGTGACCACGTGCTCCTCGGTCTGGCCGACTCGGGGGCTCACGTGTCGCAGCTGTGCGACGCCTGCTTCGCCACCGATTTTCTCGGGTCCTGGGTCCACGACCGGGAACTCGCTCTCCCTCGAGCGGGCGATCCAGATGCTGGCAGGAGATCCTGCCCGCCTTTTTCGAGATGACCGACCGGGGCACGGTCGAGCTCGGCAAGGCGGCGGATCTCGTCGTCTTCGATCCCGATTCGGTCGGGCCAGGACCTTTGCGACGAGCTCGGGACTTCCCGGCGAACGGGGAACGACTCACCGCGGATGCCCCCATCGGGGTCGAACACGTATTGGTCAACGGCATACCGATTCGCGAGCAAGGGCGCAGTCTCGACAACGGTGAGTCCGGCCCGGAAGTGTGCTGCGGGCCTAAGGGTCCAGAGAATGGGCGTCACCGGCATCCGCATAGCGGTTGACCCAGCCCAGCAATTCCCCACCGGTTCGGCGCACGACTGTCCTGTTGATTCGGGCGCCAGACGATCGACACCGGGCGTCGGCATCGGTCCCCGGGGCCATGGAAGAGGAGGGACCCGTGAATGGTCCCCCTGAACGACGTCGTGACTGGTGCGGCCCCGCACCATCGGGAGCCGGCACCTGGCATCCTCTCCTTCGTTCCAGGCTGACCGGAAGAATCCCGAGTCGCCGGCCAAACTCCGGTCTACGCCAAAAGTTGACAATTCCTCTCGGTTTAATGTGGAATGGGGAGAGGTCATGGTGCGCGCATTCGACGATCGCTGGGGTAGCCAGGTCTACGGGGAGAACGAAGCCGCCGTCGAGCTCTTCAACAGTGCCGTGCACCAGTTGGTGTCCCTGAGCGGTGATCCGGTCGCCCGCGCGGACGAGGCGGCTGCGCTCGACCCCCAGTTGGTGTTGGGCCGTGTCCTCCAGGCCTACCTGGCCCTGTACTCGACGGCAGCTTCGGGTTTCCCGGCGGCGCGCTCCCTCGTCGGCTCGCTCGATCCGTGGTCCCTCGCGGCGGGAGAACGGGAGCTGTTGCACGTCCTGGCGGTCCAGTCGTGGGCGGCCGGCGAGCTCGAGCAAGCGGCCGACCACCTCGAGCGAGCGCTGCACCATGATCCCCACGACCTGCTCGCACTCAAGGTGGCCCAGGACCTCTATTTCTTCCTCGGCAAGCGGACAAGACCTCCGCGACGTCGTCCAGCGAGCGTTGCGGGCGTGGCGACCCCATGACGAAGGCTATGGCTATGTACAGGGGATGTTCGCCTTCGGGTTCGAGGAGAACTATCAGTTCGGTGCTGCGCAGGAGCAGGTCCAACAGGCGCTCACCGCTGACCCGTGCGACGTCTGGGCGATCCATGCTCAGGCCCACATCTACGAGATGCAAGGTGCGCAGCGACAAGGGATCGCGTTCCTCGTCGATTCTGCCGACAACTGGTCAACGAGCTATTTCGCCGTGCACAACTGGTGGCACCGCGCTCTCTACCACCTCGAGCTGACAGAGTTCGCCGAGGTCCTCGGCCTCTACGACGGCCCGATTCGCGGGAGCAGGTCGACCGAGTGGCTCGACGTCGTCGATGCGGCGTCATTGCTGTGGCGCCTTCATCTCTTCGGCGTCGAGGTCGGCGAGCGGGCCGAGAACCTGACCGCAGACATCGTACGGATGCTCGACGAGCCGGTCTATGTCTTCAATGACTGGCATGCGGTGATGGCGGCCGAACTGTCCGGGAACCGAGACCTTTCGGAGCGACTCATTTCGGCCAATCGTGGAGCGAAGGGAGGCACGAACCGACGGGCACTCGAGGGGGCGGGCTTTGCTCTTCTCGAAGGCTTTGTGTCCTTTGCTCGTGGCGACGCGACCGGCGCATTGCACCGGCTTCTCGACCTTCGGCCGAAGGCCCACGTCGTGGGCGGGAGCAACGCGCAGCGTGACGTCATCGACCTCACCCTCATCGCGTCGGCAGCCAGAGCCGGCAACTCGTCGCTGGCCCATGCCCTCCTCGAAGACCGCGTGGCGCACAAGCCGGCCGCGAAGGCCGCCGGACGAGAACTGATCAGGATCAACGGAGCGATGACGACGTCGGGCTACGTTCGTTCGTGAGCAGGCCACACGGCAGGGTCGTGTCGCCCGAATATGGAAAGGGCGGTCATGAGCCATCAATTTGAGGGCCAGATCGGACGGACGTTCGCCGACTCGAAGAGCTGGTGGCCGCCCCTGAACCGTCCAGTCGGCTCACCGAATGTCCTCGTCGTGCTGCTCGACGACGTGGGATACGCCCAACTCGGCGCCTACGGATCGGACATACACACCCCGACCTTCGATCGTTTGGCGTCGCAGGGTCGGCGGTTCGCCAACTTCCACACGACGGCCCTGTGCTCGCCGACCCGGGCATGTCTGCTGACCGGTCGAAACCATCACTCCAACGGGATGGCTCGAGTCGTCGAGCTCGCGGCGGGCTTTCCCGGATACAACGCCACCATCCCCAAGGAGAATGGCTTCCTGTCCGAGATCCTCCGCGACCAGGGGTATGCCACCTACGCCGTGGGGAAATGGCATCTCACTCCGGCCACCGAAATGGGGGCGGGAAGCCCCAGGGACAAGTGGCCCCTCGGGCGAGGGTTCGATCGCTATTACGGCTTCATGGGTGGCGAGACGGACCAGTTTCACCCCGAGCTCGTGCAGGACAATCAGCCGACCGAGCCCCCGCGCACTCCAGAAGAGGGCTACCACCTCACCGAGGACCTGACCGATCACGCCATCCGCTATCTGGCCGATCTGCGAGGTAGTTCTCCGGAGTCACCGTTCTTGATGTGGTTTGCCCCCGGCGCCTGTCACGCTCCGCACCAGGCTCCCGCCGCATACATCGATCGCTATCGCGGTCACTTCGACAAGGGCTGGGACCGCTGGCGCGAAGAGGTATTCGCTCGTCAGTCGGCGTCGGGCCTCCTGCCCCCGGACACGAGACTCTCCGAGCGACCCAACTGGGTACCGGCGTGGGACTCGCTGAGCAGCGACGAGCAGCGCCTGGCGGCCCGGCTCATGGAGGTCTACGCCGGCTTTCTGACGCACACCGATGCCCAGGTAGGAAGGCTTCTGGAGTTCATCGATCAACTCGGAGAGACCGACAACACGATCGTCATCATCATGAGCGACAACGGCGCTTCCGCCGAGGGTGGGGTCAGGGGATCGTTCAACGAGCAGTACTTCTTCAACTTCATTCCCGAAAGTCTCGAAGAGAACCTCCGGCGAATCGATGACCTCGGAACCCCGAGAGCCAACAACCACTACCCCTGGGGCTGGGCCTGGGCGGGCAACACGCCCTTGAAGCGATTCAAGCGAGATACGCACGAAGGTGGTGTGGCGGACCCGCTGATTCTCCACTGGCCGGCACGCTTGGGCACGGAGGGAGCCACACGTCACCAATACGTGCACGCGATCGACGTGCTTCCGACCCTGCTCGACTTGCTCGAGATCGAAGCACCCGCTTCAATCGCCGGCGTTGCCCAATCGCCGATCGAGGGCGTCAGCTTCGCCCCGACGCTCGACGATTCCCTTGTTCCGAGCGCTCATCTCACCCAGTACTACGAGATGCTCGGTTCACGCGCCATCTATCAAGACGGATGGAAGGCGGTTGTCTTTCACACTCCGGTCTTCATTGCCTATGACGGCTCCGACACCAGCAAGCCATTCGATGAGGACGTCTGGGAGCTCTACCACGTTGCAGAGGATTTCGCCGAGGTGGACGACCTGGCCGAAAGGTACCCGGACAAGCTCGCCGAGCTGAAACAGCTGTGGTGGCAAGAGGCAGAGAAGTTCCAGGTACTCCCCCTCAACAACCAACCCGGCCAATACGGAGATCCTCGCTTTCGGCGTGATCGCCACGAGTTCGTCGGGCACGTGGGCCCGCTCACCGAGGCTCTCGCGCCCAACCTCAAGAACCGTTCCTTCGCCATCGCCGCCGACCTCGAGCCACGGGGTGGGACGCCCGATGGCGTCATCGCCGCCCATGGCAGCCACGCTGGCGGGTACGCCCTGTACCTGAGGGACGACCGGCTGCATTTCACGTACAACTACGTGGCCACGCAGATCACCACCGTGACCGCAGAGGTCGTATTACCGCCCGAACCGCTCACGGTGAGGGCGGTGTTCACACGAACCGGCGCCGGCGGCGATCTCTCCCTGTTCTACGGGGACGTCCCGGTCGCCCAGGGGCATATCCCGACGACGACGCCGTTGACGTACGGCACCCCCGGGTTCGCCATCGGCTTTCAGCCGGCGGGACCGATCGATCCCTCCCTCCTGGGACGATCCGAACTCGCTCCGACCGTGCTCCGCCGGGTCGTTGTCGAGACGTCCGGACGCGATCCAATCCGCGACTCCCTCGTCGAGTCGCGTGTGGACCTCGCCACGCAATAGGGCGATGGGGCCTCCGATCCACTGTCTCGACAATGTCGTCTGGAACTCGATCGCATCGGCTCACAGAGATCTGAGCGAAAGAGTCGGACACGATTCGGTCGCGGCCGGCCGCTTCCGGAGGGACGTCTGCCCGTTCGGCGGCCTCGCTGATCCCCGGGACGGCCGCTGCTGGGCAGCGCTCGACGAGCTGCTGACGGGCCACAGCGTCGTCCTCGTCATCGAACATGATCTGGTGCCGGCCGACTGGGAGATCGTGGGGGCGGTCGACGGCGTGCAGCTCGACGGTACGAACGTGCGGGACGAGGTCGATGACGCTCTCACCGTGCTCGACACCGAGGATGTGCCGGACATGCTCGGGCTGGTGGAACGAACTCGGCCGGGTCCGTTCTTGCCCCGCACGATCGAAATGGGCCGGTACCTCGGTCTACGCAGAGAGGATCGCCTGGTCGCCATGGCGGGCGAACGGCTCCGGCCACCGGGATGGACGGAGATCAGCGCGGTCTGCACGGACGTCGAGGTTCGTAACCAGGGTTTCGGGAGCCGCCTCGTGCGAAGCGTCGCAGCCGGGTTACGGAGTCGGGGTGACCGCCCGTTTCTGCATGCCGCCGCCACCAACACCTCTGCGGTCCGCCTCTACCTCACACTCGGGTTCGTGGTGCGACGGCCCGTGACGTTCACGGCACTGCGCAAAGCCAGAGCACCGGGTACCTGATCGGGCGCCCGCGGAGTTTGTCAGTCGAAACCGCAACTCACTTATCCACTTCACGTGGCTGGTGGGCACGTGCCCGTCAAGTCCAGAACCCGGTGGATCCCGGACTGACCACCAATGACCTAACCGGTGATCGGCGAAGGCCCGAGTTTTCACGTCTACGTTCCGACAGAGTTTGTGTCAGGTCGGGACGTAGCCCTTCGGCAGCGGCACAGGAATGTCCTCGTAGGTGACGATCCCGGCGGGCGCGGCCACCACGGCCGGGATGGCGTTGACGACCGGCAGAGCGGTGACGATGTGCCCGAGCACCATGAACTCCTCCATGGTTGTCGCCTCGAAGTACGGCGGCGGCAGGAGGTCGATCTTGGCGGTGACGGTGGGCCGTCCCTGGACCTCGATCGTCCACCCCATGCCGACCTGCCAATCGGGTTCGAGGGCATTGCCTTTTCGCCAGCGCACTCGCATTTCGACAATGGTCTGTCCCCCGAGCTTCCCCAACCAGTGGATCGTCACGCCGGCCACGGTGTCCTTGGGGAGCGTCCACGAGCCGAGGTCGAGCTCCTTGGTGGTCTTGGCGTACTCGGCCTCGCACACGATCTCGTCGAAGACGATTCCCAGGGCGTCGCCCACGAGGGCCACTGCCTCGCTGAAGACAACCGTCGCCGCCGCGGTCATCGCGGGCAGCGCGGGGTCGTCGAGCGGGCGACCGAAGCCGACGGGGATCTCGGTCGGCGGGGAGTCGTAGGCGGTCGTGTCAGCCTCTTCGCTGATCAGCACCTTGTCGATGCGATCCGAGCCGTTGGCCAGCGCAACCGCGACGAGCTCGATGTAGCCGGGACTGACGCCACTGCCGAACATCGAGCTGTCACCCTTCGCACAGGCGGCAAGGATCCTTTCTCTGCCGTCGTCGGGATACGACTGGCCGTTGATGAACGCCGCCGAGGCGACGATATTGGCGCCCGACTCGAGGATCCGGACCATCTCGTCGACGTTGAACCACATGGGGTTGTAGACGACGCAATCCGGCTCAAGGGCCAGCAGCGCACCCACGTCGTGGGTTGCGGTGATTCCGACCGGCGGGAGGCCGCAGAGCTGCCCGACGTCCTGGCCCGACTTCTCCTCGGACCAGGCATAGCAACCGATCAGCTCGAGGTCCGGACGCTTCATGATCGCCTCCACGGACTGCTTGCCGACGTTGCCCGTCGTCCACTGCACGACACGAATCGTCATTACTCCCCCTCCACGGGGCACAGCTTCCCAGAGTGAAAGCTGGTGGGCTCCGTTGCCGTAAGTCGATAGCCTATACAATAATTAGCCTATGCATGTATCCATCAGGTCAGACGAGCCGGTCCTCGACGCCGTGCTGACGGCCAGCCGGGCCCTGGTGGCCATGGCCGCTCGGTCGTTGGCCGACGCCGGAGAGGACGTGACACTCACCCAGTACCGGTCGCTGGTGGTCTTGGCGTCTCGCGGTCCGCAGGGCGTCGCCGCCCTGGCCGAGGCAGTTGCGGTGACGCCACCGACAGCCTCGAGACTGGTGGATCGGCTGGTCCGCAAGGGACTGGTCCGAAGACGGCGGGATCCTCACGACCGGCGTCAGGTCCACGTGGGACTCACGAAGGCCGGCCGCGGACTCGTCGACCTTGTCACCGAACGGCGCCGGCAGGAGATCGCCGTGCTCCTGACATCGATCGACCCGCAGCTCCAGCACGCCATGGCGGCCGGCCTCGAGCAGCTGGCGTTGGCCGCGGGCGAGGTACCCGAGCAGGACTGGAGCACCGGATGGGATTTCTAGGCCACCGACGCGCGGATCCAATGCGGGGTGACGTGTCGGCCGTCGACAGCGCGAGGACCTCCCGGGCGTCGTGGCGTTCCTCCATGGCTCGGATTTCCCGTTGGCTCTCTGGCGCTTCGTACCTCCAGAAGTGGCTGGTCCTCGGAGCGCTCATCGGAGCGATGGCCGGGGTAGGAGCCATCGTCTTCTACGAGGCCCTCGTCGCCGCGACCCATCTCTTCCTGGGCGTCTTGGCTGGCTACCACGTACCGACTCCGACCGGCGAAGGCGGGAACAGAGCGTCGGCATCGTTCACCCGCCCGTGGGCCCTCCCCTTGGTGGTGGGTCTCGGAGCGCTCCTCGGGGCCGTGCTCGTGTTCCGTTTTGCCCCCGATGCCGAGGGGCACGGCACCGACGCCGCCATCTCCGCCGTGCACCACAACCCGAGAGGGATTCGATTTCGCACCGTAGTCGTCAAGATCGTGGCGTCGGCGTTGACTATCGGCTCGGGCGGTTCCGGTGGTCGGGAGGGTCCGACCGGTCAGATCAGCGCCGGCTTCGCTTCGCTGCTGGCCAGAGAGCTGGACCTCAGCCCAGGAGACGCCCGCACCGCCGTGGCGACGGGTATCGGATCGGGAATTGGGGCCATTTTCGGTGCTCCGCTCGGCGGCGCCGTACTTGCCACCGAGATCCTCTTCCGCGACGACTTCGACATCGAAGCGCTCCTCCCGTGTTTCATCGCTTCGATCGTCGGCTTCGTCATCTTCGGTGCTGCGATCGGCTTCACGCCGTTGTTCGGCTTCAACACCAGCTATCACTTCAGTGACCCCACGCAGATCCTGTGGTTCGCGCTCATCGGCGTGCTGGGCGGATCAATCGGGTTGCTCTACGCCAAAGGCTTCTACGGCATCGCTGCGCTGTTCGCCCGACTTCCCCTGCCACGCTGGGTGAAACCTGCCATCGGAGGTGTGCTCGTCGGCTCGATCGCCCTGATCATTCCCGAGGTGCTCGGCACCGGGTATGGCTGGATCCAGCAGAGCCTCGGCCACCAGCTCCTGGCACTGCCCCTGTGGATCGTTCTGATCCTGCCCTTCGCTCGCATCGTGGCCACTGGATTGTCGATCGGATCGGGCGGATCGGGCGGGATCTTCGGTCCGGGCATGGTCATCGGGGCCTTCGTCGGCGCAAGCGTCTGGCGGCTCTTCGAACCACTGGCACCCTCCATGGGCCACAGCCCGGCGCCCTACGTCATCGTGGGGATGATGTGCTGCTTCGGCAGCATCTCTCGTGCCCCGTTGGCCGTCATGCTCATGGTCGCCGAGATGACCGGGAGCCTTTCCATCCTGGCGCCGGCGATGATCGCCGTAGGTCTCGCATGGTTCATCGTCCGACGCGGCGACGACACGATCTATCGCAGCCAACTCAAGAGCCGAGCCGACGCCCCCGCCCAGCGACTCTTGGTCGGGATGCCGCTCTTGGCCAAGGTGCGCGTGCGAGACGCAATGGCTCCTCCTCGACTCGTCGTCTCGGAGGGGACCTCGGCGTCAGAGGTGCGAACCCAGATCGAGCGACTCGGGCTGCCCGGCGCTCCGCTGGTCGACGACGAGGGTCGCTTCGAGGGCGTGATATCGCTGTCCGACGTCATTCGGCTGAGCACAGGCGAGGGCGCTCGTCCGGTCGATGCCGCAGTCGACTCCTCTGCCCCTACGGTCTCCGTGACGGCTCACCTCGATGTCGCGCTCGATGCACTCACCTCCGCAACGCAACGATGGATCCCCGTCCTCGACGACAACCGGGAGGTAATGGGCACGATCGCCACCTCTGATGTCGTGCGCGGATACCGGCTCGGGCTGTTGGCGGACCTTCGACGGCTGGACGGCAGCAGTGACGTCGCCGGAACTTACGACATCGATGTCACCTCCGGGTCATCATTCATCGACAAGCCCCTTCGCTGCGCCGGCCTCCCTGACGGGATCATCGTGACCACGATCCAGAGAGGCCGCGACCTCGTTACCGCTGCGGGAGACACGGTCCTGAAGGACGGCGACCGCCTCGTTGTGATCGGCGGAGCAGACGGCGTCGATATTCTCAAGGCGAATGGCCGCACAGGGTGATACACGAAGTCGTGCTCCACGACGTCTCCGTGCTGGCGCCCCGGAGCAGTCTTCCAATTAGCCAACGACATTGCCGCCGTTCGGCGTCAGTTGACCGTGAAGTTGCCCGCCGTGACGGCCGTCGTCGGGTATGGGCCCCAACCCGATGAGCAGGCGCTCGAGATCGACGTGCGGAACGAGGACGTGAGCGGGGTCACCGGAGCAAACGAGCCTGCCGATGCCCCGATGGTCCCCCCGGCGGGGAAGGTGAACTTGTCCACGGGTCCACTCGGGACCCACGGCACCCCACCGGTGGTCGTGACCGTCGTCGGCGCGATCGCTGGTGTCGAGACCCAGGTGAACTTCCAGTTCGTCGTGCCCTGTGTGTCGGTCGGCAGACCTGCGCACGAATTCGTGGGATTCCAGTAGCCCGTCACGGTCAGCGTAGCGCCCGTGACGTTGATCACGGCTCCACCGCCAGTGACGCTCCCCTTGCACTTCGTCGACTTGACCTTGAATTGGAACTTGTCACCACCCGGCGTACCGGCGAGCGTGAGCTTCGGTGAGAAGGTGCCGCTCCCGGCCACCTTGCATGTGACGGTGCCCGCCGCCGTGATGGCCGCCGGGCTGACCCTCGCGGGGCGGGCCGCTCCGCTGGAACCAGGGAGTGCGAAAACTCCCGCCACGCTCAAAACCAACGTCAATGCCCCAAGCAGCCCGATCGGCTTCCGCACGATGGTCACCTCCCCTTTGTCCCCCGCCAGGCCCGCTCTGAGCTTCGGGGATGCACACCCTCCGGGCCAGTCGACCCGGACCGTTGCAGCGTTAGCGCAGACACTAGGGAGCCAAATGGCCCTTGTCCACCGCCGCCCGGTCGCGCCTCGGTTGACGCGTCGTCGCTCAGTGTCGGGGTCTGACGACTCCCCGCGAGCCTGCTCGATGGTGTGTATCGATGTCGAAGCCGTGGCCGCGGCACCAGAGCCACAATTGAGTCGACCTCACGATTGGGCGCGACGACTCTTGCCGCGACCGGATCAGCAACCGTGGAGATCGTCTATCCCCGGGTAATCTCCCGTCGCGCGCACAAGTTTGACGGCGGTCGGCCTGGCGTCACGGAACGAGGAAGACGATGGACCAACATCCGGCGAGCCTGTGGGAAGCGATCTCCGATGTTGTCCCCGACCGCCTCGCGGTGATCCAGGGAGCCCGTCGATTTACGTGGGCGGAATTCGACGGACGTTCGGCGCGTGTGGCGGGAACTCTGCAGGCGCACGGCGTTGGTGCCGGCGCCAAGGTGGGCCAGCTGTTGTACAACAGCCCTGAGGTCCTCGAGAGCTACTACGCCGCCCTGAAAATCCGGGCCGTCCCGTTCAACGTCAACTATCGCTACACCGGCGAGGAGGTGGCATACCTCCTCGCCAACGCCGAGGCCGAGGTATTGTTCTTCCACTCCAGCCTCGGAAGAGTGGTCGCCGACGCCGTGACCAAGTCGGGACCTTTGAAGTTGCTGATCGAGGTTCCGGACGACGACACGCATCTCGAGGGCAGCGTTCCCTATGGAGTGGCGCTGACCGCTGCCGAGCCGGTGCGACGCGTCCACCGTGACGGGAATGACATCACGATGATCTACACCGGTGGCACCACGGGGATGCCCAAAGGGGTCATCTCGAAGGTCGGACCGTCCCTCGCCAACCTTCTCGAATCAATACCAGCACTCGTTGGCCGCAGGCAGCTCGACCTCGACGAAATCCCGTCGTTCACGATCGACCTCGAAGAGCCGCTCGTCTCGTTGCCGGCCTCGCCCTTGATGCACAACACCGGCCTCGGCATCGGCGTCGCCCCGGCTCTGGCCACCGGTGGGACGGTGGTCCTGCTCGAGGGCCGTCGCTTCGACGCCGCCGCCCTCTGGGACACCGTGGCCTCAGAGCGGGTCAACGCCATCACCGTCGTCGGCGATCCCTTCGCTCGGCCCATGCTGGCGGCACTCGACGAAGACCCGTCCCGCGACCTGACCTGTGTGCGGTTCATATCGTCGTCTGGCGCGATGTTCTCCACCGAGGTGAAGGCCGGACTCCTCGAACATCTGCCGCAGGCCGTCATCATCGACCTCATCGCGGCGACCGAGGGGACGATGGGAATGTCGATCTCGACCGCGGATTCGCCGGCTCCGACCGGACGGTTCCGTCCGTCTCGTGGCGTCATGGTGATCTCGGAGGACGGGCAGCGGGTCGAACCAGGCTCGGGCCAGGCGGGGCTCGTGGCGCTTCCCGGGGGTGCGGAGGGCTATTACAAGGACGACGTCAAGACGGCGTCCACGTTCCGCACCTTCGACGGACAACGCTTCACCATTCCCGGCGACTACGCCACGGTGGAGGCCGACGGCACCCTCGTCCTCCTCGGCCGTGGGTCACAATGCATCAACACTGCCGGAGAGAAGGTCTACCCCGAGGAGGTCGAAGAGATCCTCAAGGCGCTCCCCTGGGTCGAAGACGCGCTCGTCTTCGGGGTGGATGACGAACGCTACGGGCAGAAGGTTGCCGCCATCCTCTCGCGGACCCCCGGCAGCGACGAGCCGCTCGAATCGATACTGGCCGCCGCACGCCAGACGCTCGCCTCCTACAAGGTGCCCCGGGTCGCCCTTGTCGTCGACGTCGTACCGCGGACGCAGGTCGGCAAGGCCGACTACCCCTCGGCACGCCGGATTCTCGAGGCGGGGGCCGGTTCTCAGTAGGACGATCGAGCGACTCGTGCCCGGGTCGTCAATTTAGTACTAAATACACTACACTGGGCCGGGTCGTGCCCTTCTGGCTCGACACCTGACGGTGGAGATGCGGATTGGCGACCTGGGCACGTGAAGGACCGATGGTCCTGGCGGAATACACCGACCCACAGCTCGTGGAGGCACTCACGCTCCATCATGATCACGCTCTCGCCGAGCTCTACCGACGGCATTCGGGCTCGCTGTCATCGACAGCCCGACGAGCCCTTGGCGACGCGTCGGCGTGCGACGATGTCGTCGCAGAGGTCTTTCTCGCACTGTGGTTGAGGCCAGAGCTCTTTGATCCGAGGCGTGGCAGTCTGCTCGGATATCTTCGGCTGAAAGCACGAGGACGAAGCATCGATCTGGTCCGATCGGACGTTGCAAGGGCTCGACGTGAACGCAACGAGTCCTTTTCGAACGAACAATTCGATAGCGGACCAGATTTGGAGTTCCTTGCGGCTGAATCCTCAGCGCGGACGCGGCACGCCCTTGCATCCCTTTCGCCGCGTGAGCGAGAGCCCATCGAGCTCGCCTTTTTTCAGGACATGACGTACAAGGATGTGGCGAGCGTTCTCGAACTACCCGAAGGAACGGTCAAAGCACGGATTCGGAATGGACTTCGCCAGATCAGATGCCGCTACGAGACTGAAGATAGGTGGACGTCTCACCAAGATTCGTTCGTCAACTCGACTGACGAACTTCACAGTTGACGATTACACCGGGCGGATTCTGAGCGCGGCGTCGCCTGGCGCCTGACGTCAGCTCGCCGTCACAGGGACGAAATCGGGGCGACGGTCGGCGGCCGAGGCCGCGAGCAGGGCCTGGATCTTGGCCGCAGCGACCGGCTTGGCCAGGAGAAATCCCTGGCCGGCGTCGCACGCCTGCGCGCTGAGCTCGAGCAGCTGTGCGTCGTCCTCGATGCCCTCGGCCAGCGTCTTGAGGCCGAGCGTGCGGCCGAGCTCGACGAAGCTGTGCACGATGGCAGTGGCCTGGGGCGAGTCGGCCATCGCGGAGACGAAGGAGCGGTCGATCTTCAGCACGTCGACCGGCAGTTGCCGGAGGTAGGACATCGACGAGTACTCGCGGCCGAAGTCGTCGATGGCCACCCTGACACCCATCGCGCGGATTTCCTTCAGGCGAGCGGCAGAGAGAGCCAGGTCGTGCATCAGCGCCGTCTCGGTGATCTCGATGATCAGCGTCTGCGGCGGGAGTCCGGTTCGCTCGAGGACCTCGGTGAGTTCGTCGAGGAAGGCGCCCGACTCGAGCTGGACGGCCGAGACGTTGACGGACATATCGAGCGTCCGACCTTGTCCTTGCCAGATGACGGCTTGGCTGCAGGCCTGCTCCAGGACGAAGCGCCCCACTTCGATGATGAGACCGTTGGATTCGAGCACGGGTATGAACTCGTCCGGGCCGACGAGGCCCCGCTCCGGGTGCTTCCAGCGCAACAGGGCCTCCACGCCGATCAGCTCGATGTCGGGCAGGCTGAAGACCGGTTGGTAGACCATGGAGAACTCGCCGCGCTCGAGCGCGTGCTCGAGATCGGCTTGGAGCTTGCGTCGCTCGTGGACGAGCAAGCCCATCTGGGGGTCGTAGATCACCATCCGGTTCCTGCCGCCACCCTTCGCCTGATAGAGGGCGATATCGGCGTTGCGCGACAGCTCTTCGGGGCTCGAGCAACCGAGAGCCAGACCGATGCTGCCCGTGACGATGAGCGATTCGGGGCAGGCAGCCGGATGGAAAGGTTCGCGCAGTGCCCGCAGGATGCGTTCGCCGATGTGCGCCGGGCCACCCTCCGCGGGCGAGCCTTCGAGAAGGATGATGAACTCGTCGCCACCAATGCGTCCGACGGTGTCGCAGTCGCGCACCGTTCTCGAGAGCCGGTCGGCGACCAACTGGAGCAGCTCGTCCCCGGCACCATGACCGAAGGTGTCGTTGACATCCTTGAACCCGTCCAGGTCGACGAACATGACCGCCACGTGGTTGGCGTGACGTCGCGCGTGCTTGAGCAAATGCTCCGCCCGGTCGGCGATCAACGCCCGGTTGGGAAGGCCCGTCAGAGGATCATGCAGCGCCTGGTGACGGATCTCGTCCACGAGGCGGCTGTTGCGGATCGCCGTGGCCGCTTGGCCGGCCAGGCCCCGGAGGCGCTCCTCGAGCTCGGGGCTGGACGCCAGGCGACCCGGACCTTCGACGACGGCGGCGACGATGATGCCAACGCATTGACCGTCGATCCGGATCGGGAGGCTCACCGCGCCGACCGAACCCGTCGCCGACATCAAGCGAGCCGTCGCCGAGGAAGGTGCGGCCGAGTTGAGCTCGACAAAGCTCAACGTATCGTCGACGATCCCAACCGGATCGAGAGGAGTGCCGATGAGCGTCTGCGCCAAGTCAGGCGGGTAGCCGTGACAGGCCGACACGTGGGCCCGTCCGGAATCGTCTACCAGGACGACGAGGGAACGGTCGCAGTCGAGCACCCTCGGAACGGCCCGAGCCAGGCGGTCCGCCGCGTCGCTCTGGGTGAACACCGCGCCCAGGTCGGCGGACAACTCCAGGAGTGCCGTCGCGGTGTGGGCCTGACGGCGGGCCTCGCCGAGCGCTGAGGCCGAGTCCAACGCGGCGGCAGCCAACCGGCCGTACGACGCCACCGCCTCCTCTTCGAAGGGGCGGAAGCTTCGTCCCTGTTCGATCAAGATGATCGACCCGTAGCGCATGACATCGGATTCGACTGGGATCGCAAGCTGACCGTCCAGGCCGACGGCGACACGCTCTATCACCGACGGTGCGTCGATGTCGGCCGCCGACGACACCAGGCGGGGAACGACTCGCTGGCCCGGAAGGTGCAGCAACCAGCCCGGCGCTCGAACCGTCTTTGCCGCCGAGCGGGCGATCCTGCTGAGCGTCAGGCCGATGTCGGAGGTGGACACGAGATCGACGAGGCTGGCCTGAATGGACTCGAGACGCGTCTGGTAGAACGCGAGACGCCGATTGGCCGCGTCGAGCTCATGGCGCAGCGACGATTGTTCCGACGAGGGTCGGTTCAGTTCGATCAGGTGCCGGCAGGCCGGCGCCCCGTCACACTGGCACTCCAGCTCGCTCACCGTGCCAGGAGGCAAGCCGAAGAGCCTCGGTGCCATGGCCAGCAATCCCTGGGCGTACCAACAGAACTCCTTGAAAGGTTCGAAGCCCTCCCTGAAGGCGGTGCCGGCGACCAAGATGCCGTCTTCGAGCTTCTCGACGCCTTTCGAGACGCTGATCGTC
This sequence comes from uncultured Acidimicrobiaceae bacterium, assembly GCA_963754445.1. GTDB lineage: Bacteria > Actinomycetota > Acidimicrobiia > Acidimicrobiales > RAAP-2 > Bog-473. The sequence continues at coordinate 2,155,982 of CAVWFT010000001.1, forward strand.
GACATGCCGAGCGACGTTCCGCTCGCCCCCGACTCGATCAAGAGTGCCTCCACGGACTCGAGACCCTGAATCGTGAGCGCGGTCTCGGCTCCCCAGGAGATCATCTCGGTGCTGGGGCCTACCGAGCGCAGACCAGCTTCTCCGACCCGTGCAGCCGCCGCCTCGAGCAGGCTCCGAAACTGCCAATAGGAGCTCCAACTCGAGTCGTCACGCAACAGCTCGTGCGGTCTCTGTTCACCGGCGCTCTCGAGAACCTCCCGCGCTCCCCGCTCCCCTAGCTCCGTGACGAGGTAGTCCAAGAGTAGGTGCGTGTGGAACCCCCCGAAGTGCTGCAGGGAAGTGACGTGGTCGTCCTGTGTCACGTAGCAGTCTCGTCACCAACGCTGGGCAACTTAAGACAAGGATTGATCCACGATCCGGGCTCGTGACTACGGTGCGGCGAAGCGCCCAGGAAATGGACCCTGACCTGCCCGAAATCGGCCAGTCGGGCCTGGGTCCCTCTAGTAGGTTCCCTGCCGATGACCGACCTTCCTGACCCACGCGGAGTAGCCCTGGTCACCGGCGCCAGCCGGGGCATCGGCAAGGCCATCGCCGTACACCTGGCACGCGCCGGCTTCGACGTCGCCCTCGGTGCCCGGACGGTCCACGACGGCGAGCAGCGGGAGCACTCGTCGACCGTTTCGAAATCGGACACCAGGGCCCTGCCCGGGTCATTGGACTCCACCGCCGCCCTCGTCGAAGAGCTCGGCCGACGGGCCCTGCCGGTCTACCTCGATCTCCTCGACCGGGATTCGCTGGCCGTGGCCACGGCAACGGTCCTCGAACAATGGGGACGCATCGACGTCTTGGTCAACAACGGTCGCTATGTCGGACCGGGTCACATGGACCAGATCCTCGACACGCCAATCGAGCTGATCGACCGGCACCTCGAAGCCAATGTGATCGCCCCGATCATCCTCGCGAAACTCGTGCTCCCGCAGATGGTCGAGCGCGGCGCCGGCGTCATCATCAACCTCGCCTCGGCGTCGGGAGCAATGGATCCACCGTCACCGGCCGGGCAGGGCGGTTGGGGGCTCGGCTATGGGGCGTCGAAAGCCGCTTTGCATCGACTGGCGGGCATCGTTGCCGTCGAACTGGCGGATTCGGGCATCCTGGCCTTCAATCTCAGTCCCGGGTTCATCGCCACCGAGCGCATCGCCCTCGACATGGCCGAATTCGGCTTCGACGTCAACAAGGGTGCTCCTGCCGACGTGGTGGGTGCCGTGGCGGCGTGGCTGGCCACCTCGACCGACGCGGCGGGCCGCAACGGGCAATGGATCGAGGCCCAGCCGCTGTGTCAAGAGCTGGCCCTGCTTCCCGGCTGGCCCTAGGCCGGTCGCGCGCCACCACTACTGTCACCGCCAATGGCCGAGTCGGCATCCACCCGCGATCTCCTCATCGATGCCGCCGCTCGTCTCTTCGCCGAGCGTGGTGTCGACAACGTCTCCATCGCTGAGATCGTGCGCGCCGCCGATCAGCGCAACATGTCGGCGGTGCACTACCACTTCGGAAGCCGTGACGAGGTCCTCCGCGCCGTACTGGAGCGACACATTCCGGAGCTGGCGGCCCGGCGGTCCACGCTGCTCGAGCACGCGCGATCCCGTCCCGCACGCGACGCGCGATCGGCCGCAGAGGCGATCGTCCGCCCGGTCACGGAGTTCGCACAGGGCGGGTGGCGTCAGCGGGCCTATCTGCAGATCGGCTCCGAGCTCGCAGGGGCGGTCGACCGACTGACTCCCCCGGTCCGGGAAGTCCTCAAACGCACGGCCGGTCACGAGGCGTGGGTTCTCCTCCGACAGCGCTGCCCGAAGATCCCCTCGGACCTCTGGATCACGCGCCAGGAGATCTGCATCGTGTTCATCGGCAGGGCCGCCGCCGATCGGGCCCGCCAACTCGACCATGTCGGACGGGCACGGGTGCTCTCCGACGACCGCTTCGTGGACAACCTGGTCGAGATGGTGCTCGGCGCCATGAAGGCACCCCACCGGGCCAGCTGACAAGCTGGATCCATGGCACGCGAGTACGACGTCCCGACGACGGAAGCCCTCGATCAGATGTACGAAACGCTTCGAACTTGGGGGCAATGGGGACCCGAGGACGAGCGCGGTGCGCTCAACTACCTCACCGAGGAGCACGCCAAGACGGCCAGCCATTGCGTGGCGGAGGGCACCTCCATCAGCCTGGCGCACGACCTGGCCACCGACCCGCTTCCCGAGGATCCACACCCGGTCCAACATCACATGCTGGCCTCGGGGGATGCCCGCGATTCCAACGGTATTCCGGGCTACGAGGCAGCCCGGGACCATCTCTCCCTCGACATTCATGGCCTCCATACGACGCACGTCGATGCCCTTTCCCACATGTTCGTGCGGGGAGAGATGTACGGGGGACGTCCGGCCAGTGACGTCAGGAGCGACGGCGCCCGCTTCAACACGGTGCTCTCCATGGCCGACGGCGTCGTCGGGAGGGGCGTGCTCCTCGACATCCCCCGGGCCATCGGATGCGATTTCCTCGACACGGGAGACGTCGTGACGGTGGCGGACCTCGAGGCAGCCGAAGCGGCGCAGAACGTGCGCGTCGGGGAAGGGGACGTCCTGCTGGTCGGACTGGGGAGAGAGGCACGGCGCGTGGCGAAGAAGGGCTTCGACGGGTTCTCGGGTCTGCATGCCGAGTGCCTGCCCTGGCTGCACGAGCGCAAGATCGCCCTGCTGGGCAGCGACGGGATCTCCGATCCGATGCCCTTCGTCGGAACGCCCGAATGGCCCTTTCCCGTCCATCAGATCGGGATCACCGCCATGGGGCTCCACCTCATCGACAACGTTGCCCTGGCCCGATTGTCACAGCACTGTGCGGCGATCGGACGGTGGGACTTTCTCTTCTTGTTGAGCCCACTGCGCATCACCCGCGGGACCGGATGCCCGGTCAATCCCGTTGCCGTCCTGTGAATCACTACGAAGCGCTGCGAGGGTTGCTCCAGCGCTATGCCCGTGCCGTCGACGCACGCGACATGGATCGGCTGGAGGCACTCTTTCACCCCGAGGCAGAGATCAAGGGCAGCCAGGGCGTCCAGGATCTCGGGGCGTGGCTCGAGTCCATGCGCGCGCCACGCTCGTTTCCCCAGAGCATGCATCTCCTCGGCGATCCGATCATCGAACTGCTGGCCGGCGACTCCTCCGCCGACCTCGATACGTACGCCGTGGTGCACCAGTTGAGCGAGCCCGGCTCCGGCAAGGGTGACCTCACGCTCGGGATGCGCTACTTCGACCGTGCCGTGCTGTACGAGGGTCGCTGGGTCATCGCCCGCCGCGACGCCCGCATGCTCTGGATGCGCTGATCAGGCGCCGAGGGGGCTGCTGCGCAGGAGCCGTCCCGACCTGGCCTCGGTGTGGTGACCGCCCCGAATGGTGACCTGGCCGTTGACCACGGTGGCCAAGAAGCCCTGGGCGCGCTGCTCGAGCCGGAGGCCCCCGCCGGGCAGGTCCGCCACCAGAGAGGGGACGGCCGGACCCACGGTGGCCGGATCGAAGACGTTGATATCGGCCGCCAAGCCAGGACGTAGCAGGCCACGATCGTGGAACCTCCAGGCCAGCGCCGGGGCCAAGCTGATCATCTTCACCGCTTCTTCCAGGCTGAATTCCTGACGCTCACGGACCCAGTAACCCAACAGGTGGGTGTGGATGGACGAGTCGGCGATCTGGCTCAGATGGGCCCCCGAGTCCGAGAACGTCATGACCGCACGCGGGTGGCGGAGGGCCCTCAGGAGCATGTCCTCGTCCTGCGGGTAGAGGCTCGGTTGGATGAAGAGCTGCTTCCCGCCGGACTCGACACAGAGTTCGATCATGGCTTCGGCCGGGTGCACGCCCCGCTGACGGGCGACATCGGCCACCGAGGGGTTCGGAGGCAATCCGTGCTCGAAGACACGGATCCCTTCGAAATCGGGCGGCCGGGCCTGGGCACCGAGCCCCTTCCACTTTCCGTAGTCGGCATGCACGGCGGCATCGACGTAGGGCTGCCGCCGCTCGGGGTCGCCCAACGTCGCCACCTGTTCGTCGAGTGGCCGCGCCCGGAGGTCCTTCCACGCGTCGAGCAGGTCGAACGGGAGCCTGGTCCGGAGCGACAGCAGGACCGAGATGCCGCGACAGTGCGTCTGGGCGATGGCCTGGCCACCGGCAGCCGCCACGTCGTCGAGAAAGTCGAGCAGATGGCCGGCACCCCGAGTCGCGACCAACCCGAACGTGAGGGGGATACCGGTCTCGGCCGCCAAAGCCTTCATCCGACCGAGCGTGCGTGCCCGTTCATCGGGGTCCGGAGACGACATACCGCTGTCGACGCCTTCGAAGATCCCGCGACCCGTCTCCGCCATCACGCCGACCAGCGACCGCACCTCGTCCCACGAGGCCAGGCGCGACGCCACCGGCCGGTCGTCGGACGTCACGTGGTGCTCGATCCGCGACGTCGAGAACCCGGCCGCGCCGGCGCGCAGTGCGTCGGCGAGCTGACCCGTCATCAGCTCGAGGTCGTCGGGGGATGCCTCCTCATCGAAGGCCCGCTCCCCCATGGCCCACGTCCGCAGGGCGGAATGCCCGACATTGGCCGCGAAGTTGATTCCCTTCGGGAGTCGGTCAACGGCATCGAGATACTCGGGAAACGTCTCGAAACTCCAGTCGATGCCTTCCGCCAGGGCAACGGGGTCGATGTCCTCCGCCCGCTCCAGGTTTCGCACCACGAGCGCCCGGGCGTCCGATCGGACGGGCGCCAACGTGAAGCCGCAATTGCCCATGACGGCTGTCGTGACACCGTGCCAGCAGGAGCTGCTGCCCGAGGCGTCCCAGAAGACCTGTGCGTCCATGTGGGTGTGCCCGTCGACGAACCCGGGGGTGACCACATGGCCTTCGGCGTCGATCTCGTCGTCGCCTCGTTCGGCGATTCTCCCGACGTAGGCGATGCGGTCGCCCGAGACGCCGACGTCGGCCCGAAAAGACCCCAGCCCGGAACCGTCGATCACGGTCCCACCTCGGATCACGATGTCATAGGGCATGTGACCCCGACCCCTCACCCTGGCGAATAATGCGCATATATTAGACCCATGGGCTCATCTGCGGAGATCCACGCGCGACTGTCCCGACCGGTCATCGACATCGACGGCCACATGGCAGAACACCTCCCCACCCTGGCGCCCTACCTCGAACGGGAGGGTCTCTCCCTCGACCACGCCTCGCTGCGACGAATGATCCCCCCCGACGGAGGGACCGACCGAACCTGGCACGAGCAGACGCCCGAGGAGCGGGCGGCCACACGGACTCCACGCGGACCCTGGTGGAGTGCGCCGGCCGGCCGGACGATCGACTTGGCCACCGCTCTGTTCCCAGAACTGCTCTACCAACGGCTCGACGAGCTCGGCATCGATTTCGGTGTGGTGTACCCGAGCCTCGGACTCGTCTTTCTCCACACCCCCGACGCGACGTATCGGCAAGGCACGTGTCGGGCCCTCAACCGGGCCAACGCGGAGACCTTCGCCGACTTCTCCGATCGCCTGACTCCGGTCGCCGCCATCCCCATGCACACGCCGGACGAAGCCGTGGCCGAACTCGACTATGCCGTCAACCACCTCGGATTCAAGGCCGTCCTCTGCGCGGGGTACGTCCAGCGTCCATTCGACGCCCTGGCCGGTCGAGATCCGGAAGCCTCCCGCTACGCCTACTGGTTGGACCAGTTCGGGATCGACTCGGCCTTCGACTACGACCCGGTCTGGGCCAAGGCGGAGGAGCTCGGCGTCTCGATCGCCTTCCACTCGGGCTTGATCGGCATGACCCCGTACCGCTCCATCTCGAGCTATGTCGCCAATCACATCTCGATGTTGGCCACCGGTCAACAGTCACTGGCCAAATCTTTGTTCTTGGGCGGCGTCACCCGTCGCTTCCCGAACACGAACTTCGCCTTTCTCGAGGGCGGGGTGTCGTGGGCCGCCTCGCTCTATTGCGACCTGATCGGTCACTGGGAGAAGCGCAACCTCGAGGCGCTGCAGCGCAACCTCGATCCGAGGCTGGTCGATCGGTCGCTCATGGCGGAGATGATGGCCCGCTACGCACCGGACGCTCCGCTGACCAGCCCGATCTTTCGGCGGCCCGGGGAGCCCGAGGACATGCTCGACGAGTGGGCGGCCTGCGGCATCTCCTCGAGCCACGACATCAAGGAACTGTTCGTCGACCGGTTCTTCTTCGGCTGTGAGGCGGACGACCCGCTCACGTCGATGGCCTTCAACACCTCCGTCATCCCCCTCGGGGCAGAGCTCAACGCCATGATGGGGTCGGACATCGCCCACTGGGACGTACCCGACATGGCCGAAGTCCTCGAGGAGGCTTGGGAGATGGTTGATCACGGATGGATCGACGAGGATGCGTTCACCAAGTTCACCTTCGAGAACCCCGTTCGCTTCTACGCCGGCACGAACCCGACCTTCTTCAAGGGCACGGTCGTCGAGGCCGCGGTCGACGACTTCCTGGGCGGCTCCTGATGCTCGATCTCGTCCTGCGTGGCGCCACCGTGGTCGACGGAACCGGCAACCCGGCCTTCCGGGCCGACATCGCCGTCAAGGACGGGCGCATCGCCGCCGTCGGCACGGTGACCGAGCCGGCCGACCAGACCCTCGACCTGGAGGGTTCGTCCGTCTGTCCCGGCTTCATCGACGTCCACACCCACTACGACGCGCAATTGCTGTGGGACACGACGGCGAGCCCCTCGGTGCTCCATGGGGTCACGACGGTGCTGAACGGGAACTGCGGATTCTCCGTGGCCCCGTTGTCCCCGGGCGATGCGCCCTACATCCAACGAATGATGGCCGTCGTCGAGGGCATCCCGCTCGCCGCCATGGAGGATTCCGGCGCCTGGGACTGGACCACGTTCTCCCAATATCTGGATCGAATCGATGGGGGCCTCGCCGTCAACGCCGGGTTTCTCGTCGGCCACTCGACGGTGCGGCGGGCGGTCATGGGTGCCGACGCCACCAAGGGTGCCGCGTCGGAGGCACAGTTGGCCGCCATGGCCGCGCTCGTCGGAGAGTCGCTGTCGGGCGGCGCTCTCGGGTTCTCGTCCTCGCTCGGTGAGGGGCACACGGACGGAGAAGGGGATCCGGTCCCTTCCCGTTCGGCCAACCTCGACGAGTTCGTCGCGTTGGCCCGCGTCGTGCGCGACCATCCCGGCACCACGCTGGAATTCATCCCGGCCGTCGGACCGATCTCCGACGAGCGCATGCGGCTCATGGCGGAGATGTCGTTGGCGGCCGACCGCCCTCTCAACTGGAACCTCCTGGGCAGCCTGGCCTCGGAGGAGATCTACGAACAACAGCTCGGGGCTTCCGACCGCGCCGCCGAGCTGGGGGCATACGTGGTGGCCCTCGCCCTTCCCGACATGATGCGCATGCGGGCGTCCCACCTACTACCCAGCATGCGCGGCTGGAGAGATGTCCTCGGCCTCGACCACGAGGGTCGCCGGGCCGCGGTGGCCGATCCCGAGACCAGGGCGCGCCTGCGCGCCGGGGCCGAGGAGATGGCGCAGCGTTCCATGGGCGTTCTGGGCGATTTCGCCCTCATGGAGGTCGCAGATGCAGGGTCGCCGTGGCAGGGACGATCCCTGGGCGACATCGCCGCCTCGCTCGGGGTCGACACCGTCGACGTCCTGCTCGACGTCGTCTTGGTCGACCGGCTCACGTTGTTCCTCGTCCTGCCGTCCCTGACTCCTTCGCTCGGTCGCTCGGACGAGGGCTGGCGAGCGCGCGTGTCGGTCTGGAAGGACCCCCGCGTCATGTTGGGAGGGTCCGATGCGGGTGCCCATCTCGATCTCATGTGTCACGCCAACTACCCCACCGTCGTCCTCGGTGAGGTCGTGCGAGACCGCGGCCTGCTGGCCGTGGAGGAGGCGGTCCACATGATGACCGACCGGCCGGCCCGCCACTACGGTCTTCGGGATCGGGGCCGGGTGGCCGACGGTTACTGGGCCGATTTGGTCGTGTTCGACCCCGACCGGATCGGGAGCAATGCCACCGAGATGATCGACGACCTGCCCGGAGGCGGCGAGCGGCTGTCGGCCACCGCACGGGGGATCCGACGAGTGCTGGTGCGGGGATCGGCGGTCGTGGTCGACGGAACCTTGACCGCCAGCAGACCCGGCCGTGTCCTGCGCTCCGGTCGTGACACCGACACCGTGACCTTGGCGGACGTCCCTCGGTGAGACCGGGCCACGCGCCCTCGTGAGCGCAGTCCCGTGAGACCGAACCCGGCATCGAACACGCTGTCCCGTCTCGCCGGGCAGGGCCATCTCATCGGAGGGCGCTGGACGGCCAGCGCGGCGGCGGGTACGTACCAGCACAGCAACCCGAGCACCGGGGAGGTGCAGGCCGAGATCGGCCTCGGCGGCGCACAGCAGATCGACGAGGCCGTTTCGGCGGCCCGCGCCGCGCAGGGCGCCTGGGCAGCCCTGCGGCCCGATGCCCGCGCCGCCATTCTCTTCCGGTTGGCCGACCTGCTCGACGACCAGGCCCAGGAAGCGGCCGAGTTGGCGGCGTTGGACAACGGCACCCCGGTCGGCGTGTTGAATGCGGGCACCTACGCCGCAGCGTGGGTTCGCTACTACGCGGCCTGGTGCGACCAACTGAGCGACGAGGTCATCCCGACCGACCGTGGGCGCAGCTACATCCGCCGAGAGCCCTACGGCGTCGTGGCGGCCATCCCGCCGTGGAACGGCTCCATGATGGGGATGGGCCAGAAGTGCGGCCCGGCACTCGCTGCGGGCAACGCCGTGGTGGCGAAACCACCTGAACTCGCCCCCTTCGGCATGCTGCGCTTTGCAGAACTGGCCCTCGAAGCCGGCCTCCCCTCCGGCGTGCTCAACGTCGTCGTGGGCGGAGCGACGGCGGGGTCGGCCCTGGCCGGCCATCCCGGCGTCGACAAGATCACTTTCACCGGTGGATCGGCAACCGGGCGCGCCATCATGGAGCAGGCGGCACGCAACCTCACCCCCCTTGCGCTCGAGCTCGGGGGGAAGTCGCCGAACATCATCTTTCCGGATGCCGACCTCGACGCCGCGGCCAAGATGGCGGCCTTCACCGGCGCCGCGCTCCTCTCCGGTCAGGGTTGCGCCCTTCCCACGCGGCTGTACGTCCATGACGACGTCTACGACCGGGTGGCCGACCTGGTGGTCCGTTTGGTGTCCTCGATGCCGGTCGGTGATCCCCTGGAACCACAGACCCTGATGGGGCCGGTCGTCAACGAGGCCGCCATGGACAGGATCCTGGGCGTCATCGCACAGGCCCAGGCGGATGGATCCGCTCTGCTGACGGGCGGCCACCGGCTGGGCGGTGAGCTGGCCGGCGGGTGGTTCGTGGCGCCGACCGCCTTCGGTGACGTCGACCATCAGAGCGATCTCGCCCGTAACGAGGTCTTCGGCCCGGTGTTGGCCATCCTGCGCTTCCGCTCCGAGGACGAGGTGCTGGCCAAGGCCAACGACAGCAACTTCGGACTCTCCGCCTACGTGCACACGCGCGACTCGGCTCGGATCAGTCGATTCGTGGACCAACTCGACTCAGGCACCGTCGTCGTGAACGGCATGGGCCGGTCCACCCCGGCCGCACCGTTCGGCGGCACCAAGCACAGCGGTTTCGGCCGCGAGGGGGGACGGGCCGGAATCGAGGAGATGCTGCGACAGAAGACCGTGTTCGAGGCGCCGCAGCCGCAGCCGCGACCGTGACCCTCAGCGAACCGGAGTCTCCCGCAGCCTCGGCACCGCAGAGGGATCCAGACCTCTGGCTGCGACGGCTGATGCCCAGCGTCGGGCGTCGCGCGGTGCACAGCCTCGCCCGTCGTTGTTGAAGTAGCAGTAGACGTCCTCCCCCCGGGGCCAGAGCCGCGCCACGGTCGCCGCCCAGGCCTCGAGCGCGTCGGCGCGGTAGCAGCCGGGGGGTCGCCCCTTGCCCCGATGGAAACGCAGGTAGCCCCAGTCTGCCGTGCGCCACACCGGTGGCTCCTCCCGCCCCCCGTCGGCCAGACACCACGCCGCCCCGTGGTCCGACAGGACCCGGGCGATGCCCTCGTCGAACCAGCTCGGGTGGCGGGCTTCGAGCGCCACCCGGACCGAGTCCGGGAACTGATCGAGCGTGCGAGCGAGCACATCGGCATCAGCCCTCATGTCAGGTGGAAGCTGGAGCAGAACGGGACCGAGCTTGGCCCCGAGGCCACGGGCCCGGTCCAGCAGTCGGGCGACGGGCTCGGCTGGGTCTCGCAGGCGCTTCACGTGCGTGAGGAACCGACTGGCCTTGACCGCCACGCTGAAGTCGTCCGGAACCGCCTCCGCCCAACCCCGAAAGGTGCTCTCCTCGGGCAGGCGGTAAAAGGCATTGTTCAGCTCCACCGTGTCGAACCGCTCCGCGTAGTACCCGAGCCACTGCCTCGACGGCAGGCCGGCGGGATAGAAGAGGCCTTTCCAGTGCTGGTAATGCCAGCCCGACGTGCCGATCAGGACCGTCATGCGGCAGCTCGGGCCCGGAGCGGACACTGGTGACGCTCCAGCCGATGCGGAGCGCCGATGCCCATGCTCACTGCGGCCGCTCGCGGACGACTTCGGTCGGAGTCTTGTCGTCTCGAAGCCCGAGAAAGCGTGGCTGGCGCAGTCTGCCCTCGTTCGTCCATTCCGCGAAACCGACCTGGGCCACCAGTTCCGGCCGCGTCCAGTGCGTGCCGCGGGGAATCGGGCGGGCGTCGACGAATGCCGGCTCGGCGGTCTCCAGCGTGCGCAGTCGCGCACCGAGGTCGCGCAGCATCGTCCTGGTGTAGCCGGTCCCGACCTTGCCGGCGTAATGCAGCACGTCCCCTTGGTAATACCCCACGAGCAGTGCGCCGAAGTCGGTCCGGCCCCCGACGGGATCCGTGTAGCCGCCGATGACGAGCTCCTGTTCCCAGACGCATTTCAGCTTCAGCCAGTCCTTCGAACGACCGGCCACGTACGGTGCGTCGAGACGTTTGGCGATCAGCCCCTCCCAGCCGGACCGGCACGCCATGGCGAAACGCCGCTGCGAGTCGCCGCACCAGCCTTCGGGCAGCTGCAGGGCCGAACTTGCCCTGATCGTTCTCAGTAACGCGGCCCGCCGTTCCCGCAGGCTCAGGGCCGACATATCGACCCCGTCCAGGTCGAGCAGATCGAAGACGCAGTAGACGACGGGGTACGCGGACACCAGTTCTGCCGATGGGCTGGACGAGCCGAGACGCTGCTGGAGCCGGGTGAACGATGTCTGATCGGCGTCGAAGGCGACCACTTCGCCGTCAAGGACGAGATCTTGCGGAGACTGCGCCGCGACTGCGGCTCGCACCTCGGGGTAGGTACCGGTGAGGTCCTTTCCGTTACGAGATTCGAGCCGGACCTCGCCGCCGGCTCGACGCGCCACACAGCGTTCGCCGTCGAACTTTCGCTCCAAGAGCCATTGGTCGTCGAAGTCGCGACGGTCGGTGAGGGTGGCCAACATGAGCGGAATCACCACGTCACGACTACTCGCACATCATTCTCCGATAGGGCATCGGTCCTCATGGTCGTGCACGACCTCCGTGACGACCGTCAGTGCTGCGAGACGAGATGCTGCTCCTTGGCCGCGCCGGCGGCTTCCTCCGAGTCGTAGTGACCGAGCAAGTCGTGTTGTGGCCAACTGCACCGTGCCGTCCAGCGTAGAACGGTGGGGTCGTCGGCGTCGGGAATCTCCCCGATGATGACCTGCACGTCGTTCGGGCCCGCTGCCGACGCGTCCGCCCGACCCACTTCGCCCGCCGACAGAGAACCCTCCCGGGCCGCAGTCACCAGGTCGTCGTCGGACGCGGCACTGCTCGACGCGCTGTCTGCTGTTCGTTCGCTCATACCTGGGTCATACCCCGATCAGGGCAACCCAAGAATTGCGGATGCATCGCCTTGCCTTGCGCCGTCGCCCGGACTGCGAAGGGACGTCCGTCAGCTCCGCAGGGCGGGCAGAAGCTCGGCCTCGGCCCAGCGGAGAAACGGCTCCTGGTCCTGGCCGCCGATCTGCACCAACGCGACATCGGTGAACCCCGCATCGACGAATTGCCGCACACTGTGCACCACCTCGTCCACGTCACTGCCGCAGGGGATGGACTCGGCGACGTCTTCGGGGCGCACGTGGCTGGAGGCGGCGGCGAACGCATCCGTTCCGGGAAGTTCGGCATTCACCTTCCACCCGCCGTCGAACCATCGGAACAGAGCATGGGCCCGCTCGATCGCCCGGTCCCGGTTCTCGTCGAAGCACACGGGCATTTGCCCGACCACCCGTTTGCCCGCTCCGCCCTGACGCAGAAACTGCTCCACCAGGTCGCCGTCGGGCTCCACCGCGATCAAGGCATCCCCCTTCGTGGCGGCCAGGCGGCACGACTGCGACCCGGAGGCGGCGATGGCCACGGGTGGGCGCCGAGCGGGAAGGTCCCACAGTTTGGCGGAGTCGACCTCGAAGTGGTCCCCCCGGTACGACACGTAGCCGCCGTCGAAGAGCGCACGGATGATCTCCACGGCCTCTTCGAGCATGGCGTGGCGGACGTTCACCGGCGGCCATCCGCCCCCGGTGACGTGTTCATTGAGATTTTCCCCGCGCCCAGACCGAGGGTGAAGCGTCCGTCGGAGAGGAGGGAGACCGTGGCCGCCTTCTGGGCGACCACGGCGGGGTGATAGCGCTTGATCGGGCACGTCACGTAGGTCATGAGATCGATATCGGCCGTCGCGTGGGCCACCGCACCCAGGACCGACCAGGCGTACGGGGAGTGGCCCATGCTGTCGAGCCAGGGAAAATAGTGATCCGAGATGACGGCGAACTCGAACCCGGCCGACTCCGCGGCCACGGCGTCGCGCACCAGGTCCTTCGGCCCGGACTGCTCACACATCAGGGTGTATCCGTAGCGGGTCATCGAGTGATGGGCTACCCGCGTTCGAGGGCGTGAAACAACGACCGGGGGCCCGGCGAACGCAGAACGCTCGGGCCGCTACAGGCCTTCCGGAACCATCAATTGGGCTTCGTCGATCAGGACGGAGGCATGACCGTTGCGATCCCTCTTGGCCGCACCGTTGGTCGCGTGACCGCTCGCGCCATGGCCGCCGTTGGTGGGTGCGATGTCTGCATCATGGTGAATGACCTGATTGCGTCCCTGCCTCTTGGCCGTCATGAGCGCATCGTCGGCGCGGCGGAGGGCCGACTCGAGCTGCTCGCCCGGCTCCTTGTCCGTGACCCCGAAGCTGGCCGTGAACTTCGGGAGTCCGGCGACCGTGATCGCCGCGTCGAGCTGCGCCCGGACGGTCTCGATGGCCGGACTGGCGTCGCCGGCCGAGCAGTCGGGAAAGGCCACGGCAAATTCCTCGCCGCCGTAGCGGCACACGAGATCGCTGTTGCGCAGCGTGTCGCGCAGTACCCGAGCGAACAGGCGGAGCGCCCGGTCGCCGGTGTCATGGCCATAGGTGTCGTTCAGCGTCTTGAAGTGGTCGAGATCGGCCATCGCCACCGCCATCGGGTGCATGCGCGGGGGGACCTGGGCCACCAGCTCGGAGAAGGAGCGACGATTGAGCAGCCCGGTGAGCGTGTCGGTCGACGCTTGCAGTTGGGTTTCCGCCATGACCCGCAGGAGGCCGATCCGGGCCCCCGCCAATTTCGCCAGCGTCGAAAGGTCCTGGGTCCCGTTCTCGTCGACCTCGGTCTCTGGATCTCCGGTGGCGTGGATGACGCCGACGGCCCGGCCCATGACGGAAACCGGGACGCACAGCGCGGAGAGCCGACCCTGAGGCCGGTTGCGCAACTTCGGGCAGGCGTCCAGCTCGTCACTGTCCGAGAAGACCTGGACCTGGGCCCTCCTGGCGGCCGGGCACTGGTCCGGTGAGTCAACGGTGCAGCAGGGAAGTTCTCGACCTTCGGGAGCGACGCCGGTCATCCGCATCAGATGGGCATGGCTGTTGTCGGCGAGGAGCAATTCCACCGCGCCATCGGGCAGCACGGTCGAGAACGATCGCTGGATCACGTCGATGACCTCGGGCTCCCCACCGGCCATGTCCAGCGCATTGGCCAGCCGGCTCTCGAACTCCGAGCGCTGACCCTGCGCATCACGGATGGCGGCTTCGTTGGCCGCCACGCCGAGCGCCTCGGTGAGCTCGTTCGTGAGGCCCCGCACCTTCTCGTCGGACTGCAGCTGCTGGCGGTCGCTCCAGACCACCAGGAGGATGATCACCGGGAAGGTCATGACCAGGAAGATCCCGGTCGAAATGAGGATGCTGGCGAATCCCGACGAGACGGCGTTCCCCAGCATCATGGCGGGAATGGCCAGCCCCGAACAGAAGACGACGCCGATGACGGCGCTGAGAAAGCGGAGCCGCCTGCCTTTCGCCGCCTCGCCCTGCCATTCCTCTTCGGTCACCATCCCCGCGGTTTCCCCCTCCCGCTCGGTCCCGTCGGCGACACGAGAGTCGCCCGGGACCGGCGCGCGCCGGATTTCCGGGTATCTCATCGTCTCCAAAGCACTGGACGATTAGACAAGGCGGCCGGCCCGCAACCGGGCTGCACCTCGTCAATCCCCGTTGGAGGGAGAGGTCGGCCCGAGTCGGTGGAGAGGACCCAGGAACGACTACTCGGGCTCGTCCTCTCCCGACCACGAACTCGGGGGATCGCTGGCCGGGAACGACTCCCGGGAGGCCTCGTCGTCGGGCACTTCGATCTCATCCGGGGAATCAGTCATTCTCGCCCTCGGTCTCGTTTTGCGTTGTGCAGTCAAACCTAGTGGCCGTGCGTAAGAGTGGTGGCGTGGCCCCGAAGCCCAAGCAGCCGAAGGATGTCGAAGCGCTCAGCACCTACCGGGCCAAACGAGATCCGGGGAAGACCCCCGAGCCCATGGGCGACGCCGATCCGATCCGGGAAGGCCCTCCGCGCTTCGTGATCCAGGAGCACCACGCCCGGGCCCTGCACTGGGACCTCCGGCTCGAACGGGCCGGCGTGCTCGCCTCGTGGGCCCTCCCCAAGGGATTGCCCGAGGATCCCAGGCGCAACCACTTGGCGGTGCACACCGAGGACCACCCCCTCGAGTACGCCACCTTCTCGGGCCAGATCCCGGCCGGCGAGTACGGAGCCGGCAGCATGACCATCTGGGATCAGGGCACCTACGAGACCGAGAAGTGGTCCGACCGTGAGGTGAAGTTCGTGCTGCACGGAGCCCGCGGCTCCGGCTCCTTCGTGCTCTTTCAGACCGACGGCAAGAACTGGATGATCCACCGGCACGGCGACGCCGCACACGTCGATCCCGTTCCCACGACGGTCAAGCCGATGCTCGCCACCCCGGGGAGGCTGCCGGAGGGCCGCCAGACCTGGACCTACGAAGTGAAGTGGGACGGGGCGCGCACCGTCGCCTTCATCGAGGGTGGGCGGGTCAAGCTGCAGAGTCGGAGTCAGCGAGACGTGACCGCGATGTTCCCCGAGCTGGCTCACATGGGTGAGTTCCTCGGCATGTCGGCGCTCGTCCTCGACGGGGAGGTGGTGGCCTTCGGCGACGATGGCCGGCCGAGCTTCGCCCGCCTGCAGAACCGGCTGCACCTCTCCGACCCGAAGGAGGCCCGGCGTCGAGCGTCGAGCGACCCGGTGCAGTTCATCGCCTTCGACATCCTCTACGCGGACGGCCGATCCCTGATGGGCGACAGCTACGACGAACGACGGAGCCGGCTGGAGGCGCTGGCCTTCTCGGGCACCAACTTCACGACGACCGAATGCTTCCGGGACGTCTCGGGCAAGGACGTTCTCCGCGCCACCACCGACAACGGACTCGAGGGAGTGATCGCCAAACGTCGCGACTCGACCTACCGACCCGGTCGCCGCGTCGGCGAATGGGTCAAGGTCAAGGTCGTGACCACCCAGGACGTGGTCATCGGGGGCTGGACCGACGGCAAAGGTGGGCGCGGCGCCAGCCTCGGTTCCCTCCTGCTCGGCATACCCGGCGCCGACGGCCTCGACTACGTGGGAAAGGTCGGCACGGGTTTCGACGAGCGGGCCCTGCGGACGATCATGGAGCAGCTGGACCAACGTCGTACCCGCACGAATCCCTTCGGCCAGTCGATCACCGATGCCGAAGCCAAGGGGGCGCACTACGTCAGGCCGGGTCTCGTGGGAGAGGTCGGCTACGCCGAGTGGACGCCCGGGGGCCGCCTCCGCCATCCCACCTGGCGCGGACTGCGCCCGGACCTGACGCCGGCCGACGTCCGTCGTGACTCCGACACACTTCCTTCGAGCGACGAGGAGCCGCCGGTGCCCGAGCCAAGACCCAAAGCCACCACGCGGGCGTCGTCCAAAGCCGACTCGCAGCGAGTGCGTGTCGGTGACCGCGAGCTGACGGTCACGAACCTCGACAAGGTGCTCTTTCCCGAAACCGGCTTCACCAAGGGCCAGCTGATCGACTACTACGCCCGCATCGCCCCCGTGATGCTGCCGCACCTGGCGGGCCGTCCCCTGACGATGAAGCGCTTCCCCGATGGTGTCGAGGGAAAATTCTTCTTCGAGAAGCACGTTCCCTCCCACGCGCCGCGCTGGGTGAAGACGGTCACGCTTCCGTCGGACCGGCAAGGTGAGATCACCTATGCGGTCGTGGGCGATCTGCCCACGCTCATCTGGGCGGCCAACCTCGGCACCATCGAGTTCCACGTCCCGCTCTGGCAGAAAGGTGGGCGCCGCAAGCTCCCTGCCGATCCCGACCTGATGGTCTTCGACCTCGACCCGGGCGAGGGCACCACCATCGTCGAGTGCTGCGCCGTGGCCGAGCTGATCGTGGAGGCACTGGGCGAGAGCCACGGGGAGGTCTTCGCCAAGACGAGTGGTCAGAAGGGCCTCCAGCTGTACTGCTCGGTACCGGGCGCGCGCGAGCTGGGACGCCGTCCGCGACGAGGCCCATGACCTGGCCCGCCGGCTCGAGTCCGAGCATCGTGACCTGGTCGTTTCCGTGATGCGCAAGGAGCTCCGTCGCGGGCGGGTGCTCATCGACTGGAGTCAGAACCACCCGGCCAAGACCACGATCGGCGTCTACTCGGTCAGGGCCGCCCCGCGGCCCACGGTGTCGACGCCGGTGACGCTGGCCGAGGTCGCACGCTGCGCCCGGACCGGCGACCACGAGCTTCTCCGCTTCGAGACCGAGGAGGTGTTGGCCCGGGTGGCCCGGGACGGAGACCTGTTCGCCGGTCTCGGTCCCAGTGCCTGACCGTCAGCGGCTCGCCTTCACGCGTCGGATCACCTCGTCGACGACCTCGGACGTCGTGGCCTCACCACCGAGGTCGAAGGTGCGGATGCCGTCGCGCGCCGCGCCGAGCGTTGCCTCGCGGAGACTGCTCCCGCGGCCTGCACGGCGCGGTCACCCTTGGCCGCCTGGTCCAGGACGGCGCCACAGGCGAGGAGCATTGCCATCGGATTGGCGACGTTCTTGCCGAACAGCGACGGGGCGGTTCCATGCGGTGCTTCCGCCATGGCGACCGTCGGCTGCAGATCGTCGTCGAGGGCGAGCAGCATCGATTCCGCGCCGGCGATCGAGCCGAAGAGCGCCAGGACGAGATCCGAGATGCAGTCGCCGTCTCGGTTGAGGGCCGGAACGACGAGCGTCTGCGCGCTGGACTCGGTGAGAAGTCCGGCATACGCCGCGTCGATCAGGGTGGGTCGGTACGGGACCGCCGGATGGCGGGCGGCGGCCGCGTCCATCTCCTCCTTCAACATGCCCTCGTAGATCGTCGAGACGGTCCATTTCGGTCCGCCGTAGACACACCCGTCCAGATCGATCGCGGCCCGAAAGGCGTACTCGGCCACAGACCGGCAGACCGACCGGTCGATCCGCTCCGTCCGCCAGGCCTGCTCGGACGCGTCGCCCGACGTCCCGACCCGTCCCTCCTCGGCACCGTAGGCATCGCCGACGGCCATGCGCACCACCACGATGGGATGGACCACGGGGGCCAGGGGGGAGACTCCCGGGATGCGCCGACCGGTGCGGACGATCACCGAACCCCCGATGCCCTCACGGAGGATCCGGTTGGGGCTGCCCACGTCGCCGGTGATCTCGGGGGTGATGGTGGCGGCTTTGAGACCCAGCCCGGCCCGGCGCATGGCCGCGGCGGCGTCGTGCACGACGGCATTGCTCGTACGCCGTCGATTGGCCAACGACAGATCGAAGCGAACCAGTTCGAGCTCGAGTCCCAGCACCGAGGGGTCGAGAACACGGAGCGCCTGCTCCAAGAGCTCCTGGCCTGTTTCGTCGCCTTCACAGACAACTATCTTCCGCGGCGTGGTCACGAGCGCCAGGGTCGCACGAATCGGAACCCGATGCCAGGTCGCGCCACCGCGTGGAAAGTGGGCCTGACGCACGGTTGAATGGGGGAAGCCTTCTCGAGGAGTTCGAACATGAGCCGTCACGATTCGAACGAGCAGCGCGGCGAGCCCGCACCCCCGGGGACGCCCAACGCGCAGGCCCTGGGGGCGATGGCCGCTGCCGTGCAGCGGGCACGTCAGGCCCAGGAGGGTGGGCCGCCCACCCAGGCGGTCCAGATCCCGTTCGACGACGTCGAGGGGCCGGTCCCCTCCCCCGCCGCGGCGCCGTCGCCGCGGACGGGGCGCCGCGCCCGGAGCCCGTTGGAGATCGCCGTCTTCGCCGTCGCCGCGCTCGTCCTGGTGGCGGCCGGCGCACTGGCCGTGACACTCGGGACCGGCGGCGCCGGCCCGGGTCCCGGAGCACCCGAGCCCCTCGCCGTGCAGCCACACCCGGCTCACCACGCCAGGTCAGGCGCTCATCACGGTGTGGCGACCGCGCCCGCCACGACTGACACCCCGACGACCACGTTGCCCGTGGCAACGGGCGGTCCACCGGTCATCGCCGGCCTCGAACCATCGAGCGGGACGGCCGGAGAGGCCATCGTGGTCGCCGGCACGAACTTCATGAGCGCCACGGGCCAGATCGTGGCCACCTTCAACGGTCAGGTGGCCCCCACCAGATGCCCGGCCCAGAACACCTGCAGCGTCACCGTGCCGCCCCTCTCCTCGGGTGCGCACACGGCCCAGGTCGTCATCACGACGGCAGGCGGCATTTCGAACACGGTGACCTTCACCTACAGCTGACTCGTTTCGGGCCACAGGGACTCGGGTTCGCGGCCCCGGGTCTCGGGCACCAGCCAGAAGAGACCGGCGGCCAGGGCCGACGGGAGGAACACGATGGCGGCCGCCTCGCCGAATCGATTGCCGACGTCGGCCACGGCGCCGAACACCACGAGCCCGGTCACTGCGCCCAGCACCCCCGCCACGGTCCACCAACCCACGATCGACGCCCGCACCGAGGTGGGGAAGAGCTCGGTCAGCAGCGAGCCGACCGCCGGGGCGAAGACCGAGGCCCAGAAGACACCGACGAGGTAGCCCGCGATGAGGGCCGCCTGCGAACCCGAGTAGCAGAGCACCCCGGTGACGGCGACCGCCACCAGTCCGACCGTGCAGGTGGGCCGACGGCCGATGTGATCGGCCGACCAGCGGCCCGCCAGGAGACCGATGAGTCCCGTGATCCCGGATCCGACGACCATCAACGCGGTGACGTAGCCGGCCTGGTGCAACACGTCCTGTGCGTAGAGGAACACGAAGCTGTTCGCCGGACCCGTGATCAGGGAGATGGCGAAGGCGACGAGCGCCAGGATGGCGAGGCGGCCGCGATAGCGCTTCGTGACGGCACCGAGGACGGGTGTCGGGTGGTCCGCCGCGGCTTCGGCGACGGTGAAGCGGCTGGGCTCCTCGACCCGGCGCCGGAGCAGCACGACCGCGACCAGGGGCACGACAGCCAGTGCGAAGACACCGCGAAAGCCGAGAAAGCCGGCGGCGAGGCTGTGCACGATGGCCGAGATGCCGGCCCCGACCCCGTAGCCGGCGGCGATGAACGCGACGGCGGCCGCACGATCACGCGACGACGTCTCCTCGGCCGCCATGACCTCGGCCAGGCCGTTCGTCGCGCTCAACAAGGGGCGACCGCAGGCGAAGATGACGACGAACCACCAATAGCCCGGACTCGCTGCGGCCACGACGGTCATCGCCAGTCCGGCGATCGTCACGGCGAGGATCACCCGCCGCCGACCCAGTCGATCGGCGATACCGATGAGAGGAAGACTGCCCAACGACGCGAGCCGGATGAAGGCCAGCCCGATGCCCAAACTGGTCCCGGAGAGACCGACCTTGTCCGCGATGGACGATCCCGATGCCAGATGGCCGAGCTGTCGGGACACGTCGCCCAGGGCGGAGACGACGCCGAACTGTCCGAAGCCCGACGCCAGCGCGATCAGGGCGATGACGACCACCGACGGATCGGACCATCGATGCAGCTCCAGCGATGGTGACCCTCGGGTGTCCCCCGATTCGGGTGGGTCCGAGACCGGGGGCGGCACGGCTGGTCCGCTCAATGGTCAGGATCGCCGACGATCGACCGTCCCGGTCCCATCGTGTCTCGAGGCCGGGGCGACGTCTCCGGCAGGGTCGCCCACGTCGACCGTTCCTGCCTCGCCGCCGTGGACACCTCATGATTCTCCACCCTTTGGACAGCCACCCGAGCGCGCCATCGCCTGACCAGGCCACCGGTCCACCCCGCGGCGGGTCGCTCCCCGCCCACTGCACCGAGTCGTGCGACGATGAGGACCCGCAATTGTCGGACGACAGGAGCCGCTGTGGACGCGCCGGAGAAACTCAACAGCCACCAGAAGGACACCTTGGCCCATGTCTTCAGGCACCCGCTCAGCCACAACATCGAGTGGCACTCCATTCTCTCGTTGCTCAGCGCCGTCGGCACGGTCGGCGAGACCCACAAGGGAAAGGTCCTCGTCACGCTGGCGGGCGCCACCGAGACGTTCGATCCCTCCCGCGAAAAGGACATCGACGCTGACCAGCTGACCAATCTGCGCCGACTCCTCCGCAAGGGTGGCTACGGTCCCGAGGACGGCTCGCCCTAGCCGCACCCTCGCCCCCGTCCCGGCGCGCCAAACTGTCGGGCGTGAGACGGCGAGCCTGATGTCGGACCTCGTGTTAGCGGCCGACATCGGAGGCACCCAGATGCGGGCCGCGCTCGTGGACGAGGGTGGAGCGATCGTGGTCAAGCGTTCCGAACCGACGCCCGCCCATGCCGATGCGCCCGCCGCGCTCATGGAGCTGGTCCAGCGTGTCGCCACCGGCCAGAGCGGAGCCTCCCATGCCGTGGTGGGCCTGCCCGGCGCGGTCGACTACACCACCGGAACCCTGCTCTGGGCGCCGAACCTCCCCGCACGCTGGCCCCACCTCCTCTCTGCCGCCGCGCTCTCCGCCGGCCTGGACCTCCCCGTGCGGGTGGCGAACGATGCCGATCTGGCCGCGGTCGGCGAGGCCTGGTTCGGCGCCGCGATCGGCGCGCCCGACATGGCGTACCTGACGGTGTCCACGGGAATCGGCGCGGGCGTGGTCGAGCAGGGCCACCTGGTGCGCGGGATCCGCTCCGTGGGTGAGCTCGGCCACACGGTCATCGACTGGCGGGCCTGGCAACAGGGCGCGCCGAGCACGATCGAGGAGCTGGGTTCGGGCAGCGGACTCGCCCGCCTGGCCCGGGAGTCCGGTCTCGGGGACCTCGATGCCCACGCCGTGGAGGTGGCGGCGCAGCAGGGTGATCCGCGCGCCATCGTCATCTGGAACGATGCCGTCGCCGCCGGTGCGATCGCCGTCACCAACCTGGTCATGTCCTTCTATCCGGGCACCGTGGTGATCGGTGGCGGCATGGGACGGAGACGCTCCTACTTCGACGCCGTCAAGAGCCTGGTCGACTCCCGCCTCGATCACTACCTCGAGCGACTGGCGATCCACCCCGCCGCCCTCGGCGACGACGCGGGGCTCATCGGTGCAGCCGCCTGGGAACGAGCCAACCCATCATGAGGCGCACCCGACCCCGGGCCGGGAGCATGCTCGCCCGCGCCGCGCTGGTCACGATCTCGTGCCTGGTGGTGAGCCAGGGCCTGACGACGGCCGTCGGTGTGGCGACCCAGCCGGCTCGGCGTCCGTCGCGGGTCTCGGCCGCCGACTTCACCGACGCCACCTCCACCATGGACCAGTTCCGGGAGCTGGCGGCGGAGGGCAGCGGGAAGGTGGCCGTGATCCTGCCCGATGCCGCGGTGGCGGCGCTCGACGGAGCCGACTTCGCCAGGGCGTTCAGGGCGGCCGGGCTCGGGACCTCCCAGGTCGCCGTGCAGGACGCAGGCGGCAGCGATGCGGCGCAGTTCGCCGATGCGCAGCACGACGTCACCGGCGGAGCCCGGGTGCTGGTCCTGGACCCGATCAACTCGGGGGTGGGCACGCAGATCGAGGCCTACGCGCAGGGCGCCGGCGTCGAGACCATCGACTTCGACGAACTGTCGCTCGGCGGGAGCCGGGCCTACTTCGTCGGCTACGACGATGTGGCGGCCGGGCGCCTGCTCCTCCAGGGTCTCGCCGGCTGTCTCGCCGCCCGGCACGTCCGGAACCCGCACATCGTCGTGATGCCGGGTCCGGCCGACGACGGGACCGCCGCCGCGATGGCCGAGGGGTACGAGCCCGCCCTCCGGGCCTTGGTCCGGCGCCGGCACTGGGTCGTCGTGGCCCAGACCGTCGGGACGGGGGATCCGACCACGGCGGCCAGCGAGTTCCAAGCCGTCTACGAGGAGGCGCACGGGGTCAACGCGGTGCTCGACTCCGACGACGCCACCGCGGGCGCCGTGATCGAAGACCTCCATGGTCTCCATGTGGCACCCGGGACGGTCCCGACGACGGGCTCCGGCGCCACCCTGGCCGGCCTGCAGCAGACCCTCGAGGGCGCGCAGTGCGGGACGATCTACTCGCCACCGGCCCGCGAGGCGCAGGAGGCGGCCGCCCTGGCCCTGTACCTGCGCGCGCACGTTCGACCGCCCTCGAGCCTGGTCAACGCGAACACCGACGACGCCATGGCGGGTGTCTCGGTGCCGTCCGTCCTCGTCAACCCGCAATGGGTCACGACGGCCAACATGGCGACCACGGTCGTCAAGAACGGCGATGTCGCGGCAGCACGACTGTGTGCCGGCGTCTACGAGAGGAAATGCGCGGCCGCGGGGATCAAGCCATGACGAGGCGGCAGGTTCGCAGCCGAGTTGCGGCGTCGGCTCTCTGCGCCATCGTCGTGCTCGCGCTGGAATCCGGCGCCGGTGCGGCAACCACGACCACGTCGACCACCACGACTGCCACAACCGCGCCGGCGACACAGGACTGGACCGTCTATCACGGCGACCCGGCGGGCACCGGAGTGGCCGGCGCCGTGGCCGCGGTGGACGTGGCGTCGCCCCACTGGACGTCACCCGTCCTCCAGGGTGCGCTCTACGGCGAGCCGCTGGCGTCGGAGCAACGGGTCTTCGTCGCCACCGAGGACGACACGATCTACGCCCTCTCCACCTCGAGCGGCGCCGTCGAGTGGTCGACCCACGTCGGCACACCGGTCCCGTCCTCCGCCCTTCCCTGCGGTGACATCGCACCGACCGTCGGCATCACCGGGACCCCGGTCATCGACACGAGCCGGAACGAGATCTTCGCCGTGGCCGACGAGCTCGTGCGCGGCACCCCGGCCCACGTCCTTGTCGGGCTCAGCACGACCACCGGGAAGATCGAGCTCAGCCAGAACGTCGATCCGGCGGGTGCGCAACCGTCGGCCCTCCTGCAGCGGACGGGCCTCTCCTTGGACCAGGGCCGCGTGGTCTTCGGCATGGGTGGCAACTACGGCGACTGTGCGATCTACCGCGGCCGGGTCATCAGCGTGCCCGAATCGGGTGGTACCGCCGACGTCTTCACGGTCGACGCCGCGTCGGGGAACAGCCAGGGCGCCGTCTGGATGGGTGGCGCGGCGCCCGTGGTGGACGCGGATGGTGACATCTGGGTCAGCGCCGGCAACGGCTCGGTCTCCTCGTCCCGCCAGGCCTACGACGACAGCGACTCCCTGCTCGAGCTCTCCCCGTCCATGAGCCTTCTCCAGTACTTCGCGCCCTCCGACTGGCCGGAGAACAACGCCCAGGACCTCGACATGTCGACCGCCCCGGCCCTTCTCTCCGACGGACAGGTCGTGGTGGCCGGCAAGTCCCGGATCGTCTACCTCCTGAACGCCTCCGCGCTCGGCGGGATCGGGAAGCAGGAGGCATCGCTTTCTGACGCCTGCAGCGACGACATCGACGGCGGGGTGGCGGTGGAGGGGACGACCGTCTTCCTCCCCTGCGTCAGCGGGACGATCGCCGTGAGCGCCACCGCGAATCCCGATGCCCTGCACCTGTTGTGGCACTCCTCGCTCGGCGGGGGTCCGGCCATCGTGGCCGCCGGTCTGGTCTGGACCATGGGACAGGACGGCATCCTCTTCGCGCTGAACCCTTCCACCGGAGCCCTCGTGAAGCAGGCCCAGGTCGGGACCCCGGCGAACCACTTCTCGACCCCCTCCATCGGCGAGGGACTCCTGCTCGCGTCGTCGGCCGACCGCGTAGTGGCGTTCTCCGCTCCCGCCACGACGTCCACACCGATACCGACGTCATCGTCGACCACGGCGGTCGGCGCGACGACGACGTCGGTCGCCCAGAGCGGCTCGGGCAGCTCGGCGGCAACCGCTCTGGTCGTGGCCGCGGCTCTCGTGGTGGTGGCGGCAGTTGCCTGGTTGCTCTGGCGCAGGAGGCGCGCCACAGGGGGGTCATGACCTCAGCAGTCTGAGCTGTTTTGGGTGGTGCTGTTACTCGGGGATGCCGAGGAAAAACCACCTCAAAGGGCATTTATGGCTTGAGTCGTTCCGCGCCGTTGTTCGGCGTACGGCTCCCCCAGGAGCTTGCCGAAGAGGCCGAAGCGGTCGCCCGCGTCAAGGGCACCAGTGTGAATGCCCTCATTGTCAAGTCGCTTTCGGCAGAGATCGCTCGGGTGCGTGCCGACAAGGACTTCACCTCTCGGGCCGATCGGCTTTTGAAGCGAGACGAGGAACTGCTCGACCGTCTCGCGAGGTGACGGCGCGATTCATTTCGCTGCCGGATTCTTTTGGTTGGCCGAACAAGTCACCGGGATCGACGCCGACTTCCTCGAAACACCCAGGTGCATCAATCCCGCCGATTCCACACTCCACGCTCCACGCTCCCCGAGCGAGCTTCGGCGGACAGGACTTCTACCCGGACCTGATCGACAAGGCGCCCGTGCTCGCTTGTCATATTGCGTGGAATCATCCGCTGCCTGAAGGCAACAAGAGAGCGAGCTGGGCATGCCTGCTGCTGTTCCTCGACCTCAACGGGGTCGGATGGGATCCCGATCCACCAAATTTCGATGAGGCCGAGGAGGCAGTCTTCGCGGTGGCGGCACATGAAGTCGATGAAGTCTGGTTTGCGAACTGGTTGCGGGACCGAACAAGTAAGGAGCCTCGTGACAGCTCAGCGTCGAAGCGACGCGTCCAAGAAGCTCGTGGGATCCATGAGACATCCGAGTAGAAGGCCTCGATCTCGAAAAACGCCCCTCGAATCTGGCTGCAGGGATACGACGACGATCGACGGCCGGCGGTAGGCCTATTCGGCGCATTGGATCTTGGTGGATGGCGAGAACCAACATGCACCAGACTCCACCGAGCTAAGGGCGCGTCCCTCCCGACATGCCACCTATCCTCGGGGTGGTGGAGCCCATCACCTGGATGGTCATGAGTCGGGACGTCTCGCATGCCGTGCGGGTGATGGACGAGCCCGTCGTTGTTGCCGCTCTGATCCTCGACGTCGACACCGGTCTGATCCGTGGGCTCTCCATGGCAGACGATGTCCGCGGCGCTCTTTCCCAGGCCGTGGACCGAGCGCTCACCACTCCGGCCGGCTCGCTGCCCCCGGGGCACCCCGAGCGGATCCTCGCCGCCGTCGGTCTGGGTGACGTGGTGGCGGCCGAACTCGGCCGGCGGCCGGGCCTCAGGCTCATGCCTCTGATCGATGAAATCGTGCCGGGCGCCGAGGCCGAGGACATCTTCGATTCCTTCGTCGGATCCATGGCGGGCCGTCGCCAGCCGACCCATCCACCGTCTCCCGCCGAATGGCAGGCCCTCTTCGACCAAGTCCGGGCCTACGTCGAGGCGGCTCCGTGGCAACGCTGGGCCGACGACGTCGATTTCGTCGTCAATGGATCGGTCGACGGTGACGCGTGGCGGGTGAAGGCCGTTGTGATGGGCAACGCCGGTATCCAGCCTGGCCTGGCGCTGTTCCCCGGTGACGTGGTCGAGGTCGACCTCGACCAGAGAGATCCGTCCGCACCGTGGCCGTTCGATCCCCAGACGCTGGCGTGCACCCTCGATGACCCAGACGACACGCCCGCCGAGTTCACGGCCAGGGCGATTCGGTACGGTTGGCCCGAAGCCGCCGACCTCGTGCCGAGCTTCTTCGGCATGGACGAGGAGGGTGGCCGTGAGATCTCGGCGACCGATTCCCGCCTCCTTACGGTCGTCGTCGCTGCTGTCGTCGCCCACGTCCGCCGCAACGCTCGTCCCTCACCGAAAGCGAAAGGTCCCACCGAGGGCACAGTGGCGATGCTCGATTCCGGCCTGGCGCGCTATTCAGTGTCGGACCAGCAGCGGCTCGACTGAGAGGCGCAATGGACGTGCGTCGTGCTGTGCGCGCGGAACCCGGGTCGGTGCGTGCTGGTGGCGAGGCCACCGTTGCCGTCTGACAGAGCTCATCGAGAAACACTCGTGGGCCAACGGCGAATCCTGTGCCCTTCGGGATCCGAATCGACCTCCTCAGCCGTTGAAGGTCTTGGTCGTCGAGACGGACGGCCCGAAGTCGGCGTTACCCGGGTAGGTCACGTAGACCGAGTAGGGCGACTCGGCCGAGCTCAGCCCGGTGAGCGCACACGTCGCAGTGCCGCCCGAAAGCGTCTTGACGTTCGAACCCCCGCTGCACACCACGGCCTTGCCCGCACCGGCACCCCCGCCCGCCGAGTTGCCCGACGACGAGATGATGAACGTCACCTTGCCGGTGGGCTTGCTGCCCGCCGGCGATCCCTTGACCTTGACCGTCAGCGTGGCCTTGGAGCCCGACGCGGCGACCGCCACCTTGGTGGTGGAGGTGCCGAGGACGACCTGTTCGGTGCTGCTCTTGGTGGACCCCGTGAAGTTGGTGTCCCCGTTGTAGGTGACCTTGACCCCGTAGGGGGAGGCCGAGGCCAAGAGGGTCAGCGTGCAGGTCTCGTCGAGGGTCGAGCCCACCGTGGTGGCGCCGGTCGACGCGCACGGGACGAAGTTGCCGTTGCGGTCGGTGATCGACCACGACGCCGAGCCGGTCGGCGCACCGCTCCCGGGCGCCGCCGCGCTCACGGCACCGATGAAGGTCACCGGCTGACCCGAGTCGTCGGGACTCGCACTGGCCGAGAGGGCGATCGAGCTGGCGTCCTTGGTGATGACCTTGCTGAACTGGGACGCCACCGAGGAGGCGAAGTCGGTCGAGCCCGCGTAGCTCGCGCTGACCTTGAGCGGCGAGGCGGAAGCGCCGGCCGA
The DNA here is from genome assembly GCA_963754445.1 of uncultured Acidimicrobiaceae bacterium. Lineage (GTDB taxonomy): Bacteria > Actinomycetota > Acidimicrobiia > Acidimicrobiales > RAAP-2 > Bog-473. The sequence continues at coordinate 2,183,572 of CAVWFT010000001.1, forward strand.
CACCGTGCAGGTGGCCACGCCGCCCGAGAGGGTGACGGAGTTCGAGCCCGAGGAGCACGCGGTCCCGGCCGCACTGAAGCTGAAGGTGACCGTGCCCGGCGGCGTGCTCGACGCCGGGGCGACCGGGCCCACCGTGGCGGTGAAGGTCACATGCTGGCCGCTGACCACCGCACCACTGGCGGAGGAGCCGAGCGAGACGGTGCTCTGGGCCTGGCCCACGCTGAAGCTCTGGGCCGAGCCGTCCGCCGCGCCGTAGTCGGTGCCGGCGGCCACGTGCGCCGTGAGCGTGCACGGGCCCACCCCGACGTAGGAGACACTCAACCCGCTGGCCGTGCAGACCGACGACGTGCTCGAGGTCACCGACGTCGTGCCGTCACCGTTGGTCGACACGCTGGCCGTGAAGCCACCGCCGTACGTGGCGCTGCTGGGCAGGTTCGAGATGGTGGGCGTGGTGGGGGTGGCCTGGCCCACGGTGAAGGTGGAGCCGCTGTAGCCCAGGGTGTAGTCGGTGGCGTCGGCCCCGCTCAACGTGAGACCCGAACAGCTGGAGCTGTCGATGGTGTCGCTGCCACCCGCGCCGAGCGTCGGGCTGATGGCCGTGCCGCCGTTGACCGTGCCACAGGTCAGGGTGCCGCCGTAGGGCTCCGTCGGTCCACTCGAGGGCGCTGGGGTGAAGGTGGGCGTGCCGCCGTAGGGCTGGGAGCCCGTCACGGTCACCGGCCACACGGCGGCGTCGACGTCGAAGCTCTGCGGCGAGCCGTCGGCCGCGCCGTAGTCGGTGCCGGCGGCCACGTGCGCCGTGAGCGTGCACTGGCCCACCCCGACGTAGGAGACGTCGAGACCGCTGGCCGTGCAGACCGACGGCGTGCTCGAGGTCACCGACGTCGTGCCGTCACCGTCGGTCGACACGCTGGCCGTGAAGCCGTCGCCGTAGATGCCGCTGGCCGGCAGGTTCGAGATGGTGGGCGTGGTGGGGGTGGCCTGGGTGATGTCCACCGGGGCGGGGGTGGTGCTGGTCGAGCCGGCGTAGTTGGAGTCACCGGCGTAGCTGGCGGTGACGCTGTCCGTCGTCGGCGCCAGGTACGGGTAGTCGCAACTCGCCGTGTCCGGAGTCGAGGCGTCCAACGACGCCTGGCACACCGTGCCGCCGTCGCCGCTGAAGGTGACCTCTCCGGTGGGCGTCCCGGTGCCCGGCGCCACCGGCGCCACCGTCGCCGTCAACACCTCGGTCTGGCCGAAGGTGGCCGGGTTGGGCGATGCCGCGACGGTCGTGGTGGTCGACACCCCCGGGGAGGTCGACGGGGTCAGCGTCGTGGTCAGAATGTTGCGGTACATCGTGAGGTCGTTCTGACCGACGGTCCAGGTGGGCGACTGTGCACCCGCCGTGCTGCCCCCGGTGGCCTGGTCGCCCAGGACCGAACCGGCACTCACGATCGACTTCGGGAACCGATAGCCGGCGAACACCATCGTCAACGTGCCGTTCGGGTTCTGCACGACACTCGGGCCGTAGGCCCGGCCTTCGTAGTACGCAGAGACCCCGACCGGCTGGCTCCCGTCGCCGTTGACGTTGTTGTCCTGGTTGTACGACGCCGCGAACGAGTAGTCGGTACTGACCACCGGGGCCGGCGTCGACCACGTGACGGTCGACTGCCCCTGCCCGTTGGTCGACGTGGTGCCTTCCGAATAGAAGACCTGGTTGAAGGCATCGCTGTCCCCGTCGGCCGCCCAGGCGCCCGAGAGGAAGAGCCCGTAGGTCCCGTTCGGGTTCACGATGATGCTGCCGGCGGAACCCACCCAACGCATCTCGGTGGCGTCGCCGCCCGCCGCGCTTCCGGTGTCGGTGCCGTTCGCACCGCCCGGAGTTCCCTCGTTGGCGGCGTAGGAGTTCAGCCCGTTCGGTGGGTTGTTCTGCTGGTCGGGGTTGTTGACGCCCTGGTACGAGCCGGAGCAGCCGACCTCCGGGACGCCGGGGTCGATGCTCTGGTTCTGGAGCGTCACCGTGGACGTCGTGCTGACGCAGTCGCTCACGATGCCGTCGTTGGCCAGTCCGGCATAGCTGAAGTTCGATCCGTCGGTCGTGTAGGCGACGCGCAGGATGCTCACGTCCTCGTTGTTCTTGTACAGCTTGACCGCGTTCGAGGCGCTCCCCTCCCCCTGTTGCTCGAGCGCCGACAGGGCGACCGTGGCGGCCCCGGGCGCACCGACGTACGTCTTGGCCGCCTCGGTGTAGTTCTGGTCGGCGACGGGCACGGTGCATCCGGTCAGGGTCGAGGCGGCGCCCGCCTCGCTCAACCCGGTGCAGGTGATCGGCACCATCGCCGTGGTACCCGACAGGTCGTCGAGGGTCAGACCCATGGTGACGGTCACCGGCGTCGTCGCGCTGACCGCGGCCGGGTTCGGCATGTTCTCGGTGATGTAGGGACTGGCGATGAAGTCGATCGTCTGCGCGCCGGCACCCCAGGGCACGCCCGCCTTCTTGCTGGTCTGGACGGCGCCGATGGCGTTGGTCGAGTCGCCGGCCAGGTAGTAGTTCAGCTCCTTCTCCGTGTACATGACGGCCGTGGCGCCGGAGGGAACGCCGGGGTAGCTGGGCAGCACGCCCACGATGCCGTCCGGGGCCACCAATCCGGTGGTCGCGCCACCCGACGCCGGATCCGACGCGTAGGCCGACGCCGAGATGATCGGGTCGGACGTGATGACCATGCCGGCCGACAGGGGCAGCGCGGTGCCGTTGGGCCCGGTGGTGCAGTTCTCGATCTTGGTTGTCGGGTTGTTGTTGGACTGGGAGCAGTAAGCCGTCGTGCCGTTGAAATACACCCGGTTCGGAGCGTCGGCGTTGTAGGTCGAACCCGTCAACGGGTCCGTGAAGCCGAGGTTGGTCGAGCCCGAGGTGGCCGCCGCCGCCGTCGGCGTCGGGGAGATGTCGATGGTCCCGAGCCCGCCGTCACCGTTGGTGGTGTTCGGACCGACGGGAATCGTGGCCGTGCCCGTCTGGGCCGACACGTAGCCGATCACCTGCTCAATAAGGTCGTTCTGGTTCACCGTGATGGGCGTGGTCGAGGTGCAGCCGGTCAGGGACGTGTAGCCGGACACGGTGCAGTTGATGACCTCGTTGGCGTTCGGGGCCGGGTCCTGCGTGAGGTCCACGAAGCCCCCGGTGACCAGTTGCTGCGGAGAGTTGGCGCTTCCCGTCTCGGTGACCGCGATGGTCACCCCACCCGTGGTCGGCACGCTGGCCGCCGCCGTGGCGAAGGCGTTCGGGTCGACGCCCGTCTGATCGGCCGCCGGCAGAGTGCCGAGCGGGTTGGCCTCGGTCGGCGTGAATTCGTGGAGATCGAGCCCGACGCCCTGCATGTCACCGGCCGCCCGGGGCAGCGTGTAGAGGAACGTGTTGCCGTTGGCCAGCGTCACGACGTTGGCGTGCCCCTTGCCGTCGTCGTTCACGTCGACCGACGGGCAGTAGCCCGGGTTCTGCTCCAGGGCCTCGCCCTGGTAGGTCCAGTCGGCGCCGCCGTCGGTCGAGGTGGCGGCGACCAGCGCCTCGTCCGCATCCTTGGGCCGGTAGTCGAAGTAGCCGGTCAGGGTGCCGTCCGCGTTGCGCACGATGTGGGGGAAGTAGGCGGGTGCCAGCGGCAGCGTCGTCCCCGGCGTCATGCGCGAGACCGACTGGGTCGACTCGGTGGGCTGGTCACCCGAGCCGCAGTAGGCGTCGAGCGGGCCAGGGGTTCCGACCGACCCGCTCGGGTACGGCGCGACGCCGTCGGTCCCGCTGCTCGCACCCGGGGACACGGAGAGGTTCGGTTCGGTGATCGCCGCCCCGCCGACGCCGTTGGCCGTCGTGGTGGTCGCGCCACCGGTGGGGTTGTAGGTGGGAAAGAGAAGGCAGTTCGATCCGTAGCCCGTCGACTGCGTGCCCGAGCAGTTCTGGGCGTCGGTCGCGTTCGGGGCCCCCGCCGTGCCCGGGTCCCCCTGCCACTCGTTCCACGGCGCACAGGTCGAGGTGCTGGTGGCGGTACACGACGAAGGGCTCGTGATGCTGGCCAACGCGGGTGCCGTGGCGTTGAACGCCGTCGCCGGAGCCTGCGCGGCGGCCGGGCCGCTGTCCACGATGGCGGCGATCGGCACCAGGACGCCGGCGAGCAACGCCACCGTGAGGCCGGCGCGCCAGATCGAGTGCAGCTTTCGGGACGAGACCGCTACTTCCACAGGGATTCCTCCGCCGATGTCCAGGAGTGACTCAGGGCGAGGTGTTTTTACCCCCTGGGCTCGAGCGGATGCCTGGTCTCCGCGAGAGATTCATGCCTCGTTCACCCTCAGTGCGTGCATTGATCGCGCGCCGTTCATTTACGGCCTCGCCACGACACCCGACGCGACGCGCGTCGACCCGACACCGGGACACGCGCGGCCGATCGCGCACGAGGGACCTCCCCGGGCTGACTGATTTCACGCCAAATGCAGGTAGCCGCGGATGGCCGCTCAGGGCATCGTCAACGCGAGCTCAGCAACACCTCGAGCACGGTGCCCACGCCGGCCAGCACCAGCGAGGCCGAGACGATGATGGCGAGCACCTTGAACAACGGGTGTCGCATGGGTTCCCAGTCGCCCACGTCGTCGAACACGTCGAGCCGCGTCCCGTCCTCGTCGGCCCAGCCGGGCTCCTCGGGCGGTCGCTCGCCCATCGGGCTGGGCTCCCTGGTGGTGACGTAGCCGATGAAGGGGGCCAGACCGTCGGGAAAATGCGGTTGCGGCGGTCCGGGGAGATGACCCTGCATCGCGCTCCACATTAGCCCTGGACAGGGCGACAAGGAGGCCCGACCGTCTACCCTCTGCGCCCATGGACGCACCCCAGAAGATCGGCTTCACCGCGGCCGAATCGGAGCCCCGGATCCCCCATCAGCCCAAGCCGCCCCAGGGTGCCCCCAATGTCGTCGCCATCGTTCTCGACGACACGGGTTTCGGACATCTGGGAGCCTTCGGATCCGACATCGGGACCCCGCGCATCGATGCCCTGGCCGCCGGTGGGGCTGCCTTCAACCGCTTCCACGTGACCTCGCTGTGCTCCCCTACCCGGGCCTCGTTCTTCACCGGGCGCAACCACCACGCCGTCGGCATGGGGTTCCTGGCCGACATCCCGCTGGGCTTCCCCGGCTACCACGCCCGCCTGCCCCAGTCGGCGGCCGCCCTGCCCCGCCTTCTCCGGGACGCCGGCTATTCGACGATGGCGGTCGGGAAATGGCACCTCACCCCGCGCTGGCACCGCTCGGCCGCCGGACCGTTCGACACCTGGCCGCTCGGGTTGGGCTTCGAGCGCTACTACGGGTTCCTCCAGGGCGACACGAACCACTGGACCCCGAACTTGATCAGCGACAACCATTACATCGACCCGCCCCGCACGCCCGAGGAGGGCTACCACCTGAGCGAGGACCTGGCCGACCAGGCCATCCGCATGGTGCAGGACCAGCAACAGGGCGCGCCGGGCAAGCCCTTCTTCCTCTATTTCGCGCTGGGGGCCATGCACGCGCCGCACCACGTGAGTGGCGAGTGGGTCGAGCCGTACCGTGGCGTGTTCGACCAGGGATGGGACGAGTGGCGCCGAGGCGTGCATTCCCGCCAGATCGAGGGCGGCATCATCCCGCCCGGCACCGCGTTGACGCCGCGGCCCGAGTGGGTGCGCGCCTGGGACGACCACTCGGCCGACGAGCGGCGCATGTTGGCCCGCCAGCAGGAGGTCTTCGCCGGCTTCCTGACCCACACCGACGCCCAGATCGGACGGGTGCTCTCGGCCCTGGAGACCTTCGGGCTCATGGAGAACACCTTGGTGATGATCTTCTCGGACAACGGCGCCAGCGCCGAGGGTGGGAGGGACGGCTCTATCAACGAGCACCGCTTCACGGCCCACGTCCGGGAGTCACTCGACGAGAACCTGGCTCACTACGAGGACTGGGGCGGCTTCACGACCTACAACCACTATTCGTGGGGATGGGCCTGGGCCGGCAACACGCCCCACAAGCTCTGGAAGCGCTACACCTGGCTCGGGGGGACGCGCACGCCCCTGATCATGCACTGGGGCGACCGCATCGAGCAGCCGGGCGCGGTCCGGCCCCAGTTCGCTCACGCCATCGACCTCATGCCGACGGTCCTGGCGGCCATCGGGCTCGACCTGCCCGACACGGTCGATGGCGTGACCCAGCAGCGGGTCGACGGCGTCAGCCTCCTCGCTGCGCTCGACGACCCGGCCAGTGGCGAGGTCCACGACACCCAGTACTTCGAGATGATGGGCTCGCGGTCGATCTACCACCGCGGCTGGAAGGCGACGACCAACCACATCAGCACGGGCGTGCTCGACGAGGAGGAGCTGGCCATCGGGAGCCGCTCCTTCGACGACGACCGGTGGGAGCTCTTCGACCTGACCACCGACTTCTCCGAGGGGACCGACCGCGCCGAGGAGGAGCCCGACCGCGTACGCCAACTGGCCGAGCTCTGGGAGAGCGAGGCCGAACGCAACAACGTGCTCCCGATCTCCGACGGTCTGGTCGATCGCTTTGCCGGCTTCATCCCTCCGCCCTGGCCGGCGGGTTCGTCGCGGGTGTTCCTCCCCGGGGGCGGTCCGGTGGCCGACGAATCGGTCCCGCTCTTGTGGGGCGGGTTCCAGATGGCGGCCGACATCGACGCCGGGCCGGAGCCGGCCGCCGGGGTGATCTGCGCGTTGGGTGACTGGTTCGGCGGCTACGCCCTCTACGTCGTCGAGGGGCGCGTGCATTTCACCTTCGCCCGCTCCTACGACGCCATCGAGCTGGCCGACACCACGGTGCTGGGGCCGGGCGAGCACGAGATCGGGGTCGGCTACGTCGTCGGCCAAGGGGGCGCCCCCGGGCAGATGAGCCTGCTCGTCGACGGGAACGCCGTGGACTCCACGCCGGTCGAGGGAAGCCTGCCCATGGCGGTCCAGCACGGGGGCGCCGGGCTCCGCATAGGGAGCGACATCGGATTTCCCGTGTCCACCCGCTACGCGCCGCCCGCACCGTTCAACGGAAGTGTGCACCGCCTGCGGATCGACGCCCCCGGCGTGCCCCAGGCCGACCCGGGCGACCAGATCCGGACTGCGCTCCACGCCGACTGACGGGAGCGCCGTGACCGGTGAGGGACGCCTATTTGATCGGCGAACTCGGAATTGCATTCAGCTCGCCGCGATCGTCTCCCACCCCACGTCTCTGTGTCGAGGACATCAGGCAACACTCCCGACGCCCCCCTCGGGTGAGAGCCAGATGGTCGCACCGAGCGGGAGAGACCTGCCTTCTCGATAGGGCGTTCGGATCACCGCGATTGCTCGCGCTGTTCGCTCTTGACTCTCCCCCTGGGGGAGGCCGCACACTCGACGTGTCGGGCCGTCCAGCTCGACGACGAGGGAGTATGGGTCCGTGGAAGAAGTCAGCATCGGCGAGTTCGCACGACGGTCACGCCTGTCGGTCAAGGCACTCCGTCTCTATGACGAGCTCGGTGTCTTGGAGCCCGCCCGCATCGACGAAGGCTCCGGGTACCGCTACTACGACGTCGCGCAGCTGGAAGCGGCGCGCCTTGTCGCCATGTTGCGCCAGCTCGACCTGTCACTTTCGGAGATCAGGGACTTGCTCGCCTGCGCTCCGGCTGAAGCCGCAGAGCGGATCGCGGCGCACTGGCGTGAGGCCGAGTCCGTGCACGATGCGCGCCGCGAGCTCGCCGACTACCTCGTCAACCGGCTGAGTGGAAGGAGCTCTGTCATGTACGACGTCGCCACACGAGAGATACCCGAGCGGAGCGTGCTCTGCCTGAAGCGCAATGTCGACCAGGCCGGCGCATGGGCGATGGGCAAGGAGTTCATCGCCGTCCTGCGAGAGCGACCTCTGCCGAAAATGGAGGGGCGTGAAGGCGCGATGTTCACCATCTACTGGGGTGAGGTGAGCGACGACAGCGACGGCCCGGTCGAGTGGTGCAAGCCGATCCCGGAGTCGGACGCGCAGACGCTTGCGTCGCACTACCCCGAATGGAGCTTACGGACCGAACCCGCACATCGCGAGGCGTACGTCGCTCTGCCCAACGACTCGCTCCCGACCGGTCAGGGTGGCAACCCGGGCGCCCACTGGCAGCTCGCGTCCGAGGCGTTGCGGGCCTGGTGGGACGAGCACGGCCTCGACCATGACCAGCTCGCCCTCAAGCCCGAGGACCTCGGCATGCGCGTGACGTACTTCACCACCGGGCCGATCACCGAGACGAGCGCCCCCTACTGCGATTTCGCCGTGCCCTACGCCTGAGCGCCGCAGGTGGGCTGCGGGACGGCTCCCTCGTCGTGAGCTCACGGACGGTCTTCCGCTCTGGATGGGACTGAACCCTCTCTGGGCCAACCGGCCGTCATCGGTCAGTCGACGGTGAACCCGTGGGGACTGACGGTGAGCCCGGTCGCCCCCTCACGGATTACCTCCGAAGGTGAACGTGACGGACGGGTTGGCACTGCTCGTTCCTTTCGGCGTGATCACCTGAAGGTCGACTTTGCCGCTCACGCCCTTGGGAGCAACCGCGCTGCACGCTGTTGCAGAGATGCAGCTGAACACCTTGGCCGCCTTCGTCCCGAACAGCACTTTGGTGGTTCCGCCCAGGTTCTTTCCGCTGAGGGTCACCTTCGTTCCGGCGCTGCCTGTGGACGGGCTGTCGCCCGTGAGGGAAGGCTTGAGCCCGGGGGCTTTGACCGCGACCTCAACGGTGGGGGCCAGGCTGCCGGCGTTACCGGCATCACCTTCATACTGCGCCGCCCAGGCGATCGTCCCCGGCGCAATCGGCGCAGTACTGGTGACGGTCACCACGTCGGGAGTGCCACCGCTCAGGGTGCCGGTCAAGGTCGGGTTACCCGTGCTGAAGAAGTCGACCGTGCCTGTCGGGGGCGTCGGGCCGGTCCCCGTCACCGTGGCCGTGGCCGTGTAGGTCTGGCCGGCGGTAAGCGGGTCCTTGCTCAGCGTCAACGTGGTGGATGTCTCGGCGACGTTGACGCTCACCCCAACGGCTGAAGAGTCGCTCGGCGCATCACCGGGAGCTCCGGACGATCCGGCGTCACCCTGGTACTCCGCCTGCCAGGTCACGAGACCCACGGACTTGGCGGCAACAACCGTGGCGGTGGCGACGTCAGGTGTCCCCCCACTGAGCGTGCCAACCACCGTGGCAGCGCCGGCGCTCGCGAAGTGAACGGCGCCGGTGGGCGGAACGGGGCCGCCGCCAGTGACTGTGGCGCTGAGCGTGTAGCTCTGCCCGACCGTCACAGAGCCCGGGGACACCGAGAGCGATGTGGTGGTTGACACCTTCGGTGCCGTCCAGGCCACGGTCACTTCCCCGTCCCCCGAGCGATTGTCACCCTCGACGACGCCGGTCGCCCCGGACGGTATGTAGCTGTCACCGCCCCCTCCACCGCCTCCTCCTCCTTCATAGGCGGCCCAGCCGCCACCGGCGCCGCCGTTGCCGCCACCGGTCCCGCCCGGTCCGTCGTAGCCGCCACCTCCGCCTCCTCCCCCGCCGCTCAACGCGCCCGTCATTGGCGTGCCACCGCTGGCACCGGCGGGAACACCAGTCGCCGCTCCAAGCCCGCCTGCGCCACCGGACCCGTAGTTCGAGTAACCGTTTCCGCCCGTGCTGGGGAACAGACTGTCGACGGCGCCTCCGCCCCCGCCGGCAGACTGGTTCTGCGAGGGTCCGCCGTAGCCGCCTCCGCCACCGGCGACAACCAGGATCGCTCCCGTCGTCGCGTCGACGACCTCGGTGCCACCTCCTCCACCGGCGCCCGCATCGCCATCGACCAGATAGTTGGTGCTGCCGCCCGCGCCTCCATTCATTCCATCGCCGCTCGACAATCCGCCTGAGCCACCCTCGGGCGATTGGGACACGGGACCTTGGACGCCGCCGTCTCCCCCTTGGCCGCCGAGCTCGACGACGAGGGTGTCACCGGGACTGACGGCGACCGTCTCGGTGATCTGGGCTCCAGGTCCTGCCGACGTGCCGCTCCCGCCCGAGCCGCCCGAAGCAGTCAGGTCGACGCTGCTCACGCCGGCTGGCACTGTGAAGTACTGCGTCGTGTCGTTGAACGTGAAGGTCTGGCTCAGCACTTCGGCAGCCGAACTCGCAGAGGTGCCGCTCAGCGTGGTGAGTGCGAAGCCCGCTGGCAGGGCCATCGAGAGAGCGACCGCCACAAGGCGAGCTCGACATCCAATTCGACTCGTCGGCTTCGACATGGGAGTCCTTTCGATTGGGCCGGTCCGATCGCCGACGCTCCTCCCATCGTGAAGAAATGCACGACCGACCCACCACTCACGCCACCCTCACATCACCCTGACAGCCGGCTTTCTGCTCCACGGAGGCCTTGGCCCGACAGCGAGGAGGGACCTATTCGTCGGTACGCTGCGCTAGCCTCACACGGTGGCCTCGGAGGTCCGAGTGGGACGAAACGGGCCATGACCACTCCGAGAGCCGCAGACCATCGGCGAGACGGGAACGAGTCCCTCGGGGCTCAGCTTCGTCGCTACCGGCTTGCGGCCGCACTCACCCAGGAGGGGCTGGCCGAAAAGGCCGGGATCAGTTCGGCGGGTGTCGCTGCGCTCGAATCTGGTCGCCGACGATCACCCCGCCTGACAACGATCGGGCTGCTCGCAGACGCACTGGACCTCGATGCGGCACAACGCGCTTCGCTGGCCGCCGCGGCCACCGGCAGTCCTGGGGACCGCACCGGCTCCCCGGGCAGCGCGGAAGCGCCGATGTCCGTCGATGGCCCGAGCGACCGGCCATTGCAGGCCATGGAGAGAGACTTCAGCCGCTCGCCCCTCGGCCCGGTTGGCGGGTGGCAGACACCTTTCGTCGGCCGGATCGACCAGTTGGCCGCCCTCGAGTCGGCATGGTCTCACCGGAGCCGGCTCGCGCTCATTTTGGGGCAACCCGGCGTCGGAAAGACTCGGCTGACCGATGAGTTCGCCACGTTGGTGCGGGCAAAGGGCGCGACGGTGCTGTCGGGTCGATGGACCTCGGACTGGCTCGGGCCCTACGCCGGCTTCATCGGACCGTTGCGCCAGGCACTGAGCCGGCTGGATCCTGCCGAGGTCGTTGGCCGCGGCGAACTGGTGCGATTGTTCCCGGAGCTGTCTGCGGGATTGGCGCCCGAGGAGCGGCCGAGCCGTGCCGATGGTGGGGTCGAACGCCGCCTGCTGTTCGAAGCGGTGACCGGCGTGCTTCAGCGCTTGGGCCCCATCCTGGTGCTCCTCGACGACCTGCAATGGGCGGATCCCGACTCGTTGGCGCTTCTTACGTATCTCGGGGGGCAGCCGCTGGCCGATCTGATGATGGTGGCCACGGTGCGTTCGGGCGACCTTTCCCCGGCGACGTCGGGTGCCTTGACCGACGTGGGTCGGGTGTGCGACGTCGAGCGGCTGCACCTCGAGCGGCTCCCCGCTTCGGACCTGGACATATTGGTCCGTCACATCGCCGGCGACGCGGTGACGCCGGAGCTGATCGCCACTGTGGAAGTGGCCAGTGAAGGCAACGCCTTCTATGCCGAAGAGCTCACTGAGCACCTCTTGCACGTGACCGAAGAACGATCGGTGGTCAGCGTGGCGCACGAAGTACCACTGCCCGAGCGTATTCGGGACATGGTGAGCCGGCGAGTCGCGACGCTGTCGGTCGAGGCGCAAAACCTGCTGCGGACCGGAGCGGTGCTGGGCCGCGATTTCGATCCCCTCCTCGCCGCACGTTTGGCCGAACTCTCCGACGCCGCCGCGATCGCTGCGACCGAGGACGCGCTGCTCTCAGGTCTGGTGACTGAGGCGGCCCACTCCCTGCTCTCGTTCTCCCACGTCCTCGTGCAGGCCACGGTCGACGACCGCATGTCGGCGCTGCGGCGGGTCGACCTCCACCGCCGGGCGGCTGTCGCTCTCGCCGACGGCGACCCTGCCCAACCGGAGACGGTGGCCCAGATTGCACGCCACTGGACGATCGTCGCCGACAGCGACGGAGCCGCCACCCTCTCGGCGGCCCATTGGTCGGTTCGGGCCGGGGACGCCGCACTGGCCTGCGCTGCCGCCGAGGAGGCCATCGCCCGGTACGAGCGTGCGGCCACGCTGTGGGCCCGATCCACCAGCGAGCACGCCGACACTCTGATCCGCCTGGGTAACGCCCTGTACTCGAGTGGACGAGGGGTGGCGGCCGAGGACCGCTTTCGTGAGGCCTTCCAGCTGGCCCAGGGGCTCAACGACGACGAGCTGATCGCACGGGCGGCCCTGGGGCTCTGCAAACCATTTGCGACGGGCGAGATCGATCATGAACGCGTCGCCGCTCTCGAGTCCGCCCTTGGTCGGCTACCGGTCGACGACAAAGTGTTGCGTCCTGCCGTCGCCGCCATGCTGGTACGACAACTGCTCTTCGACCGATCGCTCGAAGCGACCGAGCGGCGCGGAGAGCTCTGGGCTGAGGTGGGACGGATCGTGACCAGCGATGCCGTTTCCCCCGAGCTCCTGTTGACACTGGCCTCGGTCCAAGAGTTCCTCCCGGTTTCAGATCCCGAACCCTTGGACCGGGTGTCGCGCCGGACCATCACCGTGGCTCGCGACCGGCGAGACCTCTTTGCCCTCGCCAACGCATGGTGGAGCCAGGCCTGGTCCGCCTTGGAGCGAGCCGACTACGTGGACTGGTCCATCGCAGTCTCGAGCTACGACGAAATAGCCCAGGAGTTACAACTACCGGCCCCTACGGGACTGTCCGCCTCGTTGCGGAGCACCGCGGCCCAGGTGGCGGGAAGCCTCGACGACGCACGAGCCCTGGCCGAGGAGGCGGCAACGAACCTCACCAGAGCCGGTCACCCGAGCGCCCAGATGCTCCACCTGTCAAGGTCGGTACTCATCGGGTGGGACGACGACCAGGCGGGTGAGCTGTTACCGCTCATGACGTCGTTGGCTGGTGAGTACTCGAGCGTCGCCACCTTTCAGGCCGGCCTGGCCCTGACGGCAGCCCTCGCGGGCGACGACGAGCTCGCACGGCACCTCCTCGACCGTGCGGCCAGCTCCGGCTTCAGCCAGATCCGCTCCGATGTCGAGTGGCTGGCCGTTGTCACCTTCTACGCACATGCCTGCGCCACCACGGGGGCGGTGGAGCACGCGGCGCCGCTGTACGAGGTGCTCGCCACCAGTCTGGCTACGGGGGTCCGCTGTGGCCCCCTCTTGGGCTGGTGGGGGGCAATTGATCACCATCTGGGTGCCCTCTGCCGCCTGCTCGGCCGGAAGGACATGGCGGCCCGCCACCTGCAGCAGGCCCTCGCTGTCGAACGGGCGATGCACGCGCCGTACTTCCTCCACCGCACCTCCGAGGAGCTGGTGGCCCTCGCGGCCGGTGGCTGAGAACATTCCATGCGGGGCGCGTTCCTTCGGGACTGGCCACGACGTCGATGGCCAAAGGAATCCAGCCGACGGCAATTCGTCCACCGTCACTGTGCCGGCATACCTCCGGATGAGGAATCACGCCGTGCTCGGTTCCTCGCGTCTTCGGACGACTCACGGTGCTGGCGGAGTTTGAGCCAGGTCCGGGCCCGGGCGCTTTCGCGACTCCAGGACTGATTCAGGAAGGTGGGTGCACGGCGTCACGCGCGTGGCCGAGATGCTCGCGGGTGTGCCGTGCCGTCACGGGGGCCAGGTCCATGGTCGAGAAGACGTGGCCACCGGCCGGACCAAATGGGGCCGTGCGTTCGAGCTGCTCGTCGCTGAGTCCGCGCAGAAGGCCTTCGAGGCGACGCCCGTTTTCCTGGAGCAGCACCACCGTCTCACCCGGTCCGACCGCGACGGCGCGCAGTGCGTGCTCGGCATTGGCCCGGTCGATGTCGTCGCCTGTCTCGACGACGCCGGCGCCCGCCGCCATGTCCTCGATCCGAGCGCGCCGCGTTGCGGTGACCTTCGGCGATGTGGTGCATGACCACCCCGACGGACCAGCCCTCGCCGGGCACCGTGGTCGCCCAGTCGTTCTCGGTGCACGAGCGGGCGAAGGCGATGGCCTCGGCGTTGGCGGCGGCGAACTCGTCGGCGAGTACGGCGGCCCGCTCACTGGACATGGCTGACCCCGGCCCTCTCGCTCAGTTCCTCGATCGTCCACTGCCCGGGAGCGTGGCCGTCGGCGGCCGCCCGCAGGGCCAGGCGCTCGAGGAGGGCGTTCACCGGCGTCGGCACGCCATGGGTGCGGCCGAGCATGGCGATCTCCCCGTTGAGGAACTCGGCCTCGATGGATCCCGCACCCCGGGCCAGGCTCTGCCAGCTCGAACCGCCTCGCCAGGCACCCGACGAGGTCGGCGCGATCTGCAGGTTGTCGGCCCGGCGCTCGGCGTCTTCCTCGGCACTGGCCACGTCGATGCCCGCTGCGGCGAGGGCGGCCACGCCCTCCTCTTGGGCTGCCGCCGCCAGGGGGCTCATCCGTCCCGCCGGACCGGCCAGCGCCTCCACGGCATTGGCCAGGTTCATGAGCAGCTTGCGGTACTTCCAGCGCATGATGTCGGGGCGGGCGATCGACTGGAAGGTCGTGCCATCGATGGCAACGGCGATTTCCCGGCCGCGGCCGTCGATCCCCGCGGGGAAGCAGCCCAGGTCGAGCATCCCCGAGATCGGCGCCGAGTGCACCTGGATCACGCCCGGATGGATCTGGGTGGCCGGGCACATGACGCACATGCCGTAGGTGCCGGCGAAATGACGCAGGACCCGGCGCTCGTTCTCGACCCCGTTCTGCATGCAGACGACGGCGATGCCCGCCGGAGCGATGCTCAACTGGTTGAGCGCGTGATCGGTATGTTGCCCCTTCACCCCGAGCAGGACGACGGTGTCGTCCTCCCACGCGATCCGGGCCGGATCCGAGACCACCGGGATGGGGAGCGTCACCGTCTCGTCCGGCGCTTCGAGCTGCAGGCCGGACTCGAGGGCGCGACCGTGCTCGCCCCGGGCGACCAGGGTCACGTCGTGACCGCGTTGGAAGAGCCGCGCCCCGACGGTCCCGCCGATGGCACCCGCTCCCAGGACGACGAAACGCATGTGGTGCACTCTGCCACGCGGGGCATGGCAAGCTTTTCCTCGTGGCGGCGATGAACCCCCTTGTTCGCGCGGCCGCCCTCGGAGAGAGTGTCGCCTCGGTGCCGCTCCGCCTGGTCGGAGGGCTGGCCTCGCCCGCCCGCGGCGGGATGGAGCGCAGCGTGCGCCGCGCCATCGGCATCCGCGAGGAGCGCGGCGTCATCGCCAGCGACCCCGACGAAGCCTTCCTGCCTCCCGATGGGGTGGCCCGCCAGGTGCATGCCGATCTGTCCGCCATGGTCGTCGGCGGGGTGAGCGCCCTCCTGCTCCAGACCCTCCACCCCTTGGCCATGGCGGGCGTGGCCGATCATTCCGGTTACCGGGACGACCCGCTCGGGCGCCTGCGCCGCACGGCCCAGTTCGTGGGCGCCACCACGTTCGGGACGACGGCCCAGGCGGAGGCGGCGGTGGCCCAGGTGCTGCGCGTCCACCGCCGGGTCAAGGGGATATCGCCCGACGGCCGCAAGTACTCGGCCAACGACCCTGAGCTCGTGACCTTCATCCACGTGGCCGAGGTCTCGAGCTTCCTGGCCTCGTCGCAGCGCTACGGCGCCGTGACGCTGACCCCCGACGAGTGCGACCAGTACTACGAGGAGATGGCGCCGATCGCCTTCAACCTCGGCTCCAAGTGGGCGCCGCTGACCGCGGACGAGGCCGAGAGCTATCTGCTCCGGTTGCGCCCGAAGCTCTACGCCGGCCCGCAGGCACGCCAGGCCCGGGACTGGCTGGTGCGCGGCGTCGCCACACGACCCGGCGAGCGGGCCGTGTACTCGCTCGTCGTGGCGGCGGCCATCGGCGTGCTGCCCGGATGGGCCCGACGCGAGCTCGGTCTCACCGTGGCGCCACCCATCGACTTCGTGGTCGACACGGTGGCCGTGACCCCGCTCATGCGCATGGTCTCCGACATCGTGCGCTGGGTGATGCCCCCGGCTCCCACCTGAACCCGAGGCCCTGCGGGGCGTTGGCGTTCTGGCCGAGAGCCCGCCGGCGGATTGCTCAGGTGGCGATGGAGAGCCCGCCGTCGATGACCACGATCTGCCCCGTCACGTACGAGGCCCGGGCCAGGGCCACGATGACCTCGGCCACGTCGTCGGGCTGGCCCGAGCGCTTGAGGGGCGCCGCCTGCCGCACGACCTCCCGGACGAATTCCCAGTCCTCGGTCCACGGGGTGTCGACCAGTCCGGGCGCGACGGCGTTGACCCGCACCTCGGGGCCGACGACCTTGGCCAACAGGACGGTCATGTGGTTGAGGGCGGCCTTGCTCGACGCATAGGGGATCGAGGACCCCGTGGGACGGACGCCGGCGACGCTGGCCACGTTGACGATCGACCCGCCGTCGCCCTCCTTGAGTGCCGGCACGGCGGCCACCGACATGGCCCAGGTGGCGAACACGTTGACCTCGAAGAGGCGGCGCCAGACGTCGACGGAGGCGGTTTCGAGGTCGTGATGCGGGATCAGTTCGGTGGTCCCCGCGTTGTTCACGAGGGTGTCGAGCCGGCCCCAACGCTCCAGGGCGGCCGCCACCAGGCGCTCGGGGACCTCGGGGTCGGTGATGTCGCCCTGCACGTAGAGCCCGTCGGGCAGCGAGGCGGCCACTGCTTCACCCTCCGAGACCGAGCGCGAAGAGTTGACGATCACCCCGGCGCCGAGCTCGGCGAAAGCACGGGCGGTGGCCTCCCCGATACCGCTCGACGAGCCGGTGACGACAACCGCGTGGCCATCGAGCGGTGCGGCCGCGCTCACCGGGGAATGATCCCCCACGAGGCCGACCACTCGTGTCCCGGTTGGAGGTCGACGACGTCGGTGCCGCTCCGCAGCGCGTTGGGCGGGCACGTCATGGGTTCAATGGCCAACCCGTGGCGACGCCGGGACAGGTCGGTCAGCGTGTCGCCGGTGTAGATCATGAGATAGGGGAAGCCTTGATCGACCCAGAGCGTGGCGCCGGCCTTCCCGTCGGGCGCGTCGAGGCTGGCCTCGGCCCGGCCCTCGGCGTTGCGCTCCAGGGAGGTGAAGGCGGTGTCGAGCACGACGGGCCCGACGTAGCGCGAGGTGGTGAAGTCGCGTTCGGTCTCGGCCACCGGGGTCAGGGTGCCGGTGGGCAGCCCCCGATCGTCGGTGTCGAGCGTGTGGCGGGCCGGCACCTGGAGGATGGCGCCGTCGACGGTGCCCGTCCCCGCAGTGAGGTAGGGGTGGAAGCCGAGGCCGAAGGGAACGGGCCCGTCGCTCATGGAACGGGCCCGCGTGGTCACGGTCAGCCCCTCCCGTCCGACGTGGTAGTCGAGCTCGAGCAGGAGCGAGAAGGGGTAGCCCGGCGAGGGGTGCAGCTGCAGGCGCAACGACACCTGGTTCTGGTGCCGCGTCTGGAGGGTCCAGGGCATCCAGCGCACCAGCCCGTGGATGGCGTTGTGGCGCTCGGGCTCGTCGAGTGCGGCCTGGGCCCGCAGCCCGTTGAACTCGAAACGGCCGTCGGCCAGGCGGTTGGGCCACGGCGCCAGCACCTGTCCCCGGCCCGAGTGGGACCACTCGTCGGGGCCGAAGCCGTCGAGGATCGGGGCGTCGGCCACGGTGTAGGCCCGCAGGGTCGCGCCCGACCTCGCAGACCACCACCTCCTGCTTGCCGTGCCCGATGCGCCACTGCTGACCGGTGGGCGAGGCGACGGAGATCCTGGGTGAACGGGGTGGCATGTCGGGTGAATTGAAGCAGACCAGGGCCTGGAACTGGGTGAGGGCGGTTCGCGGGGCCCGGTGATGGGCGGGTGACCGGGATCCGAACGGCAGGTGATCCGTCCGGTGGGGCCTGGACGGGCCTTGTAGGGTCGACCCACGTGAGGATCCTGGTCACCAACGACGACGGCGTGAGCGCACCCGGGTTGGCCGCGCTGACCCGCGGCCTCGTGCGCTGGGTCGCCGAGGCGGGTCGGGACCTGGAGGGTGCCCCGCACGACATCGTCGTGGTGGCGCCGAGCTCGAACTACAGCGGCGCCGGCGCGGCGGTGGGCTCGGTCACCGACAACACCACCATCCCCTACCAGCGGGCCTTCGTCGAGGGGGCAGAGTCGGTCGAGGCCTACGGGCTGGACGCGTCACCCGCACTCTCGGTCATCGCCGGGGCGCTGGGGGCGGTGGGTCGCAAACCCGACCTGGTGCTGTCGGGCATCAACCACGGGGTGAACGTCGGCCGCTCGGTCCTGCACTCGGGAACCGTCGGGGCGGCCCTGACGGCCAGCCAGCTCGGCATCAGCGCGCTGGCGGTGTCACTCCGGGTGGGCGGCGAGCCCGACCCCTGGGAGTCGGCGGCCGAGCTGGCGACGGCGCTGATCCCGCTGCTCGTGGCCGCACCGGCCCGGACCGTGCTCAACCTCAACGTGCCCGCGCTCCCCTTGAACGAGGTGCGGGGGCTGCGCTGGGCCCGGGTCAGTGGGGCCGGCTTGATCAAGTCGGCCCGGGGCGACGCCACCTGGGAGGCCCCGAACCAAGAGGAGATCGAGGGACCGGCCGCGCTCGAGGCGTCGCGTTCGTTCATGGAGGGCGAACCCGAGGAGAAGGGCGAGATCGTCCTCACCGTGGGATCCCCGTTCCCCCACTCGAGCGATCTCGGCATGGCCGACGCCGGGGCCGAGGACGCCACCTTGGTGGCCCAGGGCTACGCCGCCCTGAGCGCACTGCGCGGGCCGCGGGCCGACGAGGACCCGGCACTGCTGGCCCAACTCGACGCCGGATTGGGTTCGGCCCTGTCCCGCTTCGGATTCCCCGGCTGAAGCGATCCGCCGCGCGCCGCCGCCGAACCGGCGGCGGCTCAGTCTTCGTCGGCCCGGGGGGCGCGACGCGTCTGCTTGGTCCGGGCCCGGCGTTTCTTGTCGTCCACCCGGCGCACCTTGGACGAGCGGGTGGGCTTGGTCGGTCTGCGGTCGGGATCGACCCGGAGCCCGGCGTGCAGCTTGGCGGCCAGGCGCTCGAGCGCGACCTCGCGGTTGCGGGCCTGCGAACGCGATTCCGACGAGCTGGCCCGCACCACCGGGCCCAGGCGCTCGCGCAGTCGGGCCCGCTGGCGTGGGCCGAGCGTGGCCGAGGCTCCACGTCGAACTCGACCTCGATCCGGCTGAGCGTCCGGTTGGCGTGCTGGCCGCCCGGGCCACCCGAGGTGGTGGCACGCCACGAGATCTCGCTGAGCGGCAGGTCGAGCCCGCGATGGATGTGCAGCGAGGTGTCCGAGGCCACCGTACGAGCGTAGGGGGGCGCCTGTACGCTCCGGGGCCATGGACTACCGACACCTCGGACGCTCGGGCATGATCGTCTCTGCCCTCTCGTATGGAAACTGGGTCACCCACGGAAGCCAGATCGACGAGGATGCGGCCCACGCCTGCGTCAAGGCGGCGCTCGAACAGGGCATCACCACCTTCGACACGGCCGACGTCTACGCCCTGGGCATGGCCGAGTCGGTGCTCGGCCGAGCCCTCAAGGGGGTGGCCCGGGACTCCATCGAGATCTTCACCAAGGTGTACTTCCGGACCGGGCCGAACCCCAACAACGCAGGGCTGTCGCGCAAGCACATCATCGAGTCGATCAACTCGTCGCTCACCCGGCTGCAGACCGATCACGTGGACATGCTCCAGGCCCACCGCTACGACTCCGAGACACCCCTCGAGGAGACACTGCGCGCCTTCGACGACCTGGTGCGCCAGGGCAAGGTCCACTACGTCGGCGTCTCGGAGTGGACGGCCGAGCAGATCGCCGACGCCGTGCGCCTGGCGGACGAGATGGGTTTCGATCGTCTCGTCTCGAACCAGCCCCAGTACTCGCTTGATCTGGCGGGTGATCGAGAGCGAGGTCGTGCCGCTCTGCGAGAAGGAAGGCGTGAGCCAGATCGTGTGGTCGCCCCTGGCCCAGGGTGTGCTCACGCGGCAAGTACGCGCCGGGCGCCAGCGCGCCGCCCCAGGGGACACGGGCCACCGGTCCCGAGGGAGAGGAGATGAGCTGGCTGCTGCGCGACGAGATCCTCGAGCCGGTGGCCTCCTACGCCTCGCTCTGCCGCGAGGCGGGCTACACGCCGGCATCGGTCGCCTTGGCCTGGGTGCTGCGCAACCAGAACGTGGCCAGTGCCATCGTGGGGGCCAGCCGGCCCGAACAGATCGTGGAGAACGTCAAAGCACTCGACATCGAGCTCGAGCCCGACTTCGTGGAGGCGATCGAGAAGGCCCTGGCGCCGACGACGCTGTTCGATCCGGCCTTCACCTTCGTCCCGACCGAGCGCCCCTGACGCCTAGCGCGGGGTGAACCGGGAGGTGAAGGAGTGCACGGCCAAGGTGGAATGGGCCCTGTGCTCCTCGAAGACGCGCCGATAACCCGTGTGGGCGATGCGCCAGACCCCGTCGGTGAGCCGGTAGCGGTCGGCGTAGAAGGCGGTACCCGAGATCTCGATGTCGGCCGCCGGGATGATCACCCGGTCCTGGAGATACCAGGTGCCCTCGGCCTCGCCGTCGGAGACGAAGGTGATCTCGGGGTGATGGCCGTGGTGCTCGCTGATCATCCCGGGATCGCTCAGGACGGAGGAGAGCCAGCGCACGATGGCGTCGCGCCCCTCGAGGACC
Source organism: uncultured Acidimicrobiaceae bacterium (assembly GCA_963754445.1). Taxonomy (GTDB): domain Bacteria; phylum Actinomycetota; class Acidimicrobiia; order Acidimicrobiales; family RAAP-2; genus Bog-473. The sequence goes on from CAVWFT010000001.1 coordinate 2,204,255, forward strand.
GTTTTGCCGTCCTCGTAGCTCGACGTGGCGTCCTCGGTCAGCAGGGCGCCCAGCTCCTCGAACTCCTTGAGGTCGAGATGGCGGAAGTAGGCGTACTTGAGGCGCTTGATCTCCTCGAGCGCAGCAGCGGTGTCCATGACCGGTCCCCTTTCGTGCCGTCCCTGGTCAGCCGGGCAGCCGTCGGCCAGGGTACTTGGCCTCCGAGTTGGCGACCGGGTCCGGGGCCGACAAGCATGCCTCCCGTGGCACGAGGTCAACGGCAACGGATCGCCGCCTACGGGGTGGTGCACGACGAGACCGGCCGCCTGCTCCTGGCCCGGGCCTCGTCGTCCCTGACCCTCCAGGGCCGCTGGTTCCTCCCCGGTGGGGGCGTCGACCACGGCGAGAACCCGGTCGACACGCTCCGCCGCGAAATAGAGGAGGAGTCGGGACTCACCGTCACGGTCGGACCGTTGCTCGACGTCCTCTCCGACGTGCGCACGCTGCCCGACGGGGTCAGTCTCCATACGGTGCGCCTGATCTACCGGGTCGACGAATGGCAGGGATCGCTGCGGGCCGAGACCGAGGGCACCACCGACGCCGTGGCGTGGTTCACCCCCGAGCAGCTGGCGACCACTCCCCTGGCCCACTACGTCGAGATCGTGGTGGACACCCTGCTGTGACGGACACGGCGCGGGATCCGCTGCATCACGTCGTGATCGTCGGCTCCGGCTTCGGTGGCCTCTTCGCGGCGCGGGCGCTGCGATCCGCTCCGGTCAGGGTCACGCTGATCGATCGGACCAACCATCACCTGTTCCAGCCGCTCCTGTACCAGGTGGCCACCGGCATCCTCTCGGAGGGCCAGATCGCGCCGGCCATCCGCGACGTGCTGCGACGGCTGCCGAACCTCCGCGTCGTGCTGGGCGAGGTGCGCACCATCGACCTCGCCACCCGCACGATGGAAGCGGACGAGTTCGGCACCCCGATCACGCTCGGGTACGACAGTTTGATCGTGGCCTGCGGCGCCACGACGTCGTACTACGGCCACGACGAGTTCCGGGCCGCCTCGTGCGGCATGAAGTCGCTCGACGACGCACTCGCCCTGCGCGGCCGGATCTTCGGTGCCTTCGAGCTGGCCGAGGCGGAGCCGGACCCGGTCCGGCGGGCCTCCCTCATGACCTTCGTGGTCGTCGGCGGCGGGCCCACCGGCGTGGAGATGGCGGGCCAGTTGCGCGAGCTCTCCCGTCGGGCCCTGCACCGCAACTACCGGAACATCGACACCCACAGCACCCGGGTGGTGCTGGTGGAGGGAACGGATCGGCTGGTGGCCTCGATGGGCGAGCGCCTGTCCCGGCGAACGGCCCGCGACCTCGAGGACATGGGCGTGGAGCTCCACTTCGAGTCGATGGTGACGGGCATGGACGACGAGGGGGTCGACATCACCAAGGCGGACGGGTCGACGGTGCGGGTGGAGGCGGCCACCAAGGTGTGGGCGGCCGGCACCCGGGCCGCCCCCATGGGCTCCATGCTGGCGGAGGCGCCCGGCGTCGAGACGGACAAGTCCGGAAGGGTCAAGGTCGAGCCCGACTGCTCGCTCGCCGCCCACCCCGAGGTCTTCGTCGTCGGCGACCTCATGGCGCTCGACGACCTGCCCGGCGTGGCCGAGGTGGCCATGCAGTCGGGGGCCCACGCCGCCCACACCATCGAGCGGCGGCTCGAAGGCAGGCCGACCAAGCCGTTCCGGTACCACGACCTGGGGACGGTGGCCGTGATCTCCCGGTTCTCGGCCGTGGCCAAGGTGGGGCCGTTGCGGGTCGGCGGCTTCGTGGGCTGGCTGATCTGGCTCGTGGTGCACATCACCTTCCTGACCGGCTTCAAGAATCGGTTCGGAGCCCTGGCCCGCTGGGCCATCAGCTTCATCGGCCGGGGCCGCTACGAGCGGGCCCTCACCGGGCGCTGGGTGGCGGGACGGGAGGATCGCCCCGAACCTGCGTAAGGTGCGCAGCGGGACACACCGACGACGAACCTGCGGGGGGAATCATGCCCATCAACGTCACGCCGACACCGGGACTGAGCGACCACATCAACGACATCCGGCTGCGCACGGCGCGGATCGTCAACGAGGAGATCCTGCCCAACGAGGCGCTCCTGTGGCACGCCCGGCGTAGCGACGTCACCGAGGCCGAGCGGGACGAGGCCAGGGCGCTGCGCACGAAGGTCCAGGAGAAGGTGAAGTCGGAGGGTTTGTGGGCGCCGCACCTGCCCCCCGAGTACGGCGGCATGGGCATCGACTTCATGGCCCACGCGTACATGAACGAGATCCTGGCCTATGCCGTCGGTGCCGCCTCGCTCTTCGGCGTGGTCGCACCGAACTCGGGCAACCAGACGATCCTGGTCAAGTACGGCACGGAAGAGCAGAAGCGCAAATGGCTGCTCCCGCTGGTCGAGGGCACCATGCAGTCGGGTTTCTCCATGACCGAGCCGGAGAACGCCGGCTCCGATCCCCGCTCCATTCAGACCACGGCGGTCCGCGAGGGTGACGAATGGGTCATCAACGGGCACAAATGGTTCACGTCCAACGGACTGGCGGCCGACTTCTTCATCGTGATGTGCCGGGTCAAGGAATCGAAGGACGAGGAGGGTCCCGGACGGATGGCCCAGATCATCGTGCCGACCGCCAACCCGGGGGTCATCATTGAGCGGGGCATCGGCATCTGGGGCAGCCCGAAGTCCGATCACTGCGAGGTGCGCTACGACAACGTCCACGTGCCCCTCGACAACCTGCTGGGCCAGGTGGGTGACGGTCACCGGGCGGCCCAGGACCGCCTCGGGGCGGGCCGGATCTTCCACTGCATGAACTCGGTGGGCCAGATGTGGCGCGCCTTCGACCTCATGATCGAGCGACTGCTCACCCGCGAGGTGCACGGCGGCCTCCTCAAGGACAAGCAGTTCATGCAGGGCTTCGTCGCCGAGAGCTACATGGACCTCCAGTCGGCCCGGTTGATGACGATCCACGCGGCCGAGAAGGTGGACGCGGGCGATCCGCAGGCCCGCACGGAGATCAGTGCCATCAAGGTCTTCGTCCCGGCGGCCTACAGCCGGGTGGTCGACCGGGCCATCCAGGTCTGGGGCGCCGCCGGTGTGACCAACGACCTCCCGTTGGCCCAGATGTACCTCACCGCGCGCACGCTCCGGTTGGCCGACGGCCCCGACGAGGTGCACCGCATCCTCATCGCCAAGAACGTGCTCCACCACTACGAAAAAGGGCAGAGCTGGGACTTCGCCGGCTGAGCCGTCACTGAACCCACCCTTCATCGAGTTCCCTCGGTCAGCCGACTGTTTCGGTAAACGTCGAGACCTGAGCACACCCCTTTGAAATGGGTCACTCCCGCCGAATCCCCGGAAGGGCATCAGGCCGCTCGCCCTCCCGCCTTGCCTGAAACCAACTGGCGGCGCTCCTCGCGACACACCATGCCGAGCACCGGAACGTTGCTCTCGCAGCGCACTCTGCACAGATTCGAACAGCTGGCCCAGCCGGCCACGCCGCGTCTCGAGCTCATCGACCCGGTCCGGGGCATCATGGGTGGATGCGGACCCTCCGCGTGCGGTTGCTGGGCGCCCTCCAGGTCGAGGGGTGCGAGCCCAAGGCGCTCGGCCGCCGCCAGGTGCGCACCCTGCTGAAGATCCTGGCCCTGGCTCGATGCCAGCCGGTCTCGTCGGATCGCCTCGCGGACTGCCTGTGGCGCGACGAACCGCCGGCGAGACCGGCCAACCAGCTGTCCGTTCTGGCCAGCCGGCTGCGCGCCGTCGTGGGGGCCGATCGAGTCCGACAGAGTGACGCCGGGTACACACTGCTGGTCGACTGGCTCGACGTCGTTGCGCTGGAGGAATACGCCGCCGAGGCCGACAGTCGTCGCGCCGACGGTGCGTTTGCCGCGGCGCGCGCCGCGGCGGCGGCCGGTCTGTCGCTGCTGCGAGGCCCCCTGTGCGCCGACGAACACGACGCGCCCTGGGTGGAGCTGGAAAGGTCCGCCGTCGACCGGCTGGTCAACCGGTTGGTCGAGACCGCCGCCTCCACCGCCCTCGCCACTGGTGACTGGACCGGCGCGGCGGATCTGGCCGAGAGGATGCTGGCGGCCGATCCGTTCGACGAAGCCGGGCTACGGATACTCATGGAGAGCCTGGCCGGCTCGGGTCGTCCCGCGTCCGCCTTGGCGGCATACGCGACGACACGTGGGCGACTCGCTGACGAGCTGGGCGTGAGTCCGTCGCCCCCGACCGAGGCGCTGCACGAGGCAATCCTCCTGGGCGAACGACGATTCGACGCGGCCGCGGAGACTCCGGTGATGGCACGGCGCGAGCATCTGCCGGGACGCGCCGCGTCGATCGCGGCGCTCGACGACCTGCTCGACGTCGCCGCGTCAGGACACGGACAGGTCGCAATGATCGAGGGCGAGGCGGGAATCGGCAAGTCCCGCCTCTTGGAGGTCTGGTCTGCCCACGCCGGCGACCGAGCCCGCGTCGTCTCGGTCTCCTGCGACGAGCTGGGTCGATCGTTGCCGCTGCAACCCCTCCTCGATGCGGTCGGCGTCCTGCTGCGCGACCCGGAGGCCGGCCGCCCCGACGCGCTGCTCGGCCCCGATATCGGTGTGCTCGGACCACTGGTCGGCGTCCTGTCGGAGCCCGCCGATCCGACGCAGCTGGCCGCGCTCACGGATCCCGGCGCCGGGCAGTCGCTCCTCTTTGCCGCCTTGTTCGGAGTGCTGCGCCGGCAGTCCGAGAACCGGGCACTCGTACTCATCATCGACGACTTGCACCTGGCCGACGCAGCCACGACTGCCTGGGTGGGCCAAGCGTCGAGGAGCCTGGCCGGTGCGCCGGTCATGGTGGTTGGTTCTCGGCGCATAGAAGAGGCCGTACCCATCCGTGGAGTCAGCACGGTCTCGCTGGGCCCACTCGACCTCCCTGCGGTGACAGAGATCGTCGGCCCCGAGCGCGCCCCGGCGCTGTTGCGACGAAGCGGAGGACATCCGCTGTTCCTGGTGGAGCTGGCCGCAGCGGACAAGGACGTCGAGCTCCCGACGACGATCCGCGCCTCGGTGGAGGATCGCTGCGCCCGGGCCGGCCCGGCGAGCACGACCTTGCGGATCGCGGCGACCATCGGCCCCCAGGTCGATCTGGACGTGCTGTCCGCCGTGACCGGCGACCCTTCGGGACGTCTCCTCGACCATTTGGAGGAGGGGGTCCGCCGGCGCCTGCTCAAAGAGGCCGGTCCGGGCTTTGCCTTCACCCACGGACTCGTCCGCGAAGCCTTGGCGTCGAGCGTGTCGTCGTCCCGCGCCGCCTACGTGCACCGGCAGGCGGCCCGGGCACTCGGCGCACGCCCCGATGCCGATCCTCTCGTGGTGGCCCGGCATGCCCGCCTCGGCGGTGAACGCGCCCAAGCCTCATCGCTCCTCGTCGAAGCGGCCCGCCTCGCCGTGGCGCGCTTTCACTACGAGGACTCGCTCCACCTCCTGGACGAGGCGATTGCCCTCCACGACACCGCCACGGCGCGGCTCGATCGAGCACGGGTGCATTCGATGTTGGCCAGACATGACCTGGCGACAGCCGACCTGCGCGCGGCGACAGGCTTGGGAGCGGGTACCGAGGCGCTCGAGGTGGCGGCCTGGTCGGCCCACTATCAGCGCCGCTTCGACGACGCCCTCACTCTGGCGGACCGCGGCGCAGGCGAGGCGACCGATCCCGAGCTTCGAGCCAGCTGCCTGGCTCTGGGCGGCTGGATCTCGCTGTCGACCGGCGACCTCGTCGGAGCCGAGTCGCGACTCGAACGCGCCGTCGTGTCCACACCGGTCGGGCCGGGCCGCCTGGCGAATACCTGGCTCGGATGGCTGCGCACGTACCAGTCCCGACCCGAGGAGTCTCTGCGCCTGGTCAGGCTCGAACCGGGAACAGGACTGGCGAGCTACCGGTTCCCCAACGCCTACGCCCAGATGGCGGCAACAATGGCCCTGGCGACGCTGGGCCGGGTCGACGAGGCCATGGAAACACTGGACGCATTCAGCGCGGACGTCGCCAGGATGGGCGCAGATCGCTGGACCGCCAGACCGATCAATCTTCGCGGCTGGATCGTGCGCAACTTGGGGGCGTTCTCCGAGGCCGACGAGCTCAACCAGGTGGCGATCGAAGCAGCTCGGTCGATCGGCATGGCGGAACCACTGGCCAACGGCCTCCTCGACCTGGCGGCGGGACGGCTACTGGCCGACGACTTCGACGCCGCCACAGCACTGCTCGACGAGGCCGACGAGGTCAGCGCGGTCCAGCACGCATTCCGCTGGCGCCACCGGCTGCGGGGACGGCTCCTTCGAGCCAGACTCGATCTGGCCCTCGGTGCGACCGAGCGGGCCCTGGCCACCTCGGACGAGCTCGCCGGCGAGGCAGCGGGGCTCGGCCTGCCCCGCTACGAGGTCCAAGCTCGACTCGTCGGCTCCCTGGCCCGCCACCAGGGCTCGGATCGAGTCGAGCTCGGCGACATCGACATCCTGCTCTCGAAGCTGGGTGATGTCGCCGGCCTCGAAGCATGGTGGATCACCGCTCAGATTGCTCGGACGTTCGGGGTCGAGGCGTGGGAGCAGCTGGCCCGTCGGCGTACCGCCACCCTGGCCAGGGTCGCCGGCCCCTATGCGCCGTCCCTGGAGCGATGGGCCGGCAGGCTGATCGTCTAGAGCCGCCCGGCGCCCGCCACCGCCCGCTCCACCCACCAATCCAACTCCGGTCCCGTACCGCCAAGAGCCTTTTCCCAACCGAACTGCACCATCGCCCCGAGCATCTCGAGCTCGACCGCGGCGTCCCACCACCCCCCGGTGTCGATCCCGTGACGCTCCAACGCAGCGCGATAGGTCGAGATGGACTCGTCCTTGGTCTCGGGCAACAAGGCAGAGTTCAGAGCCAGGTACCACGACACATCGGCGAGCGGTGATGCCTCCCCGGGCGCCTCACCGAAGTCGAGCAACACCGTCCGACCGTCGTCGTGGCGGCCGAGGTTCGCCGCCTTCCAATCACCGTGGACCAAGGTGTGCGGCATCCTGTCGAGCGCTCCCACCAGGGGGTCCGGATCCTCCAGGAGGGGCGCCACGACAGCGCTGAGCGACGGCGACACGTCGCCCAGGATGGACCAACCTCGGGCCATCACTTTCGGAACGAGGGCATCGCTTCCCAGCGCGGCCTCGGCGGCCGCGGTGGCCGGGGAGAAGATGCCGTAGCGCACGGGCAGTGGCGTGAGACCGATGTCGTCGCGCCAACCCCAGAAGGCCGCATGCAAGGCCGCCATGTGGTCGAGGAAACGGCGGTGCTGCTCCACCGTCAGCGGGCGGTCGGGGGGCAGCAGCGCCTGCGTGACGTCCCGCAGGAGCACCCGGCCCACGGTGCCGTCCCAATCGGCACCGACCACCGCAGGGTCGATCACGTCCGGAAGCTGGTCGAGCAGCCCTCGGGTCCACAGCAGGACGTACCGCTGGCCCGGGTCACCGGTCGCCCGGAGCAGCCAGTCGTCCCGAGGGTCCTGGTACTTCAGGACGAAGCGGCTCCCGTCGATGACGAGCCGCTCGAAGCGCGCCCCGGACTTGGTGTCCTCCGGCCTCCACTCCTGGCGGCTGGTGGCCGAGTCCAGCAGCCGCTGCAGGACCTGGGTGCGTTCAGCCATGGTCCGGCGACGCCTCGGCCATCTCTGCCAACAACCCCGCGGACCACCGTCCTCCGCACCACACCTTGGCGCCGACGATACGACCGTCGGCGACCTCGAGCACGTGGGCCTGGTGGACGACGTGGGGGACGCCGCCCTCCTCCCAGGCCAGGGTGAACTCGACCAGCTCGCCGCTGGGCAGGGGGACACGGTCGACCTGTTCGAAATGGCCCGGGTCGGCGTACCAGCGAGCGAACTCGGCCCGCACGGCCTCGGCGCCACGCAGCGTCATGCGCCAATTCGGCACGGTGGCGTCCACGACGACATCCGCACTGAACGCCGGGCAGCGGCCCATGTCCGCATCCTCGATCGCCGCCAGGTACTGCTCGACCGGGCCACCGGCACCAATGTCATTCATGACGAACCTCCAGCTCGCGACACCAACGGGATATCGGTGACATTGCCAGAGGTGTCTTGCCACCCGTTTGCCAGGCCCGGCGGCAAGCCGGTGGCAAGGGCGGCGGATCATCGTGGGCCCCGACCCACGTGAGCGACAGGACCCTGCCCGGAACTGCCGTCATCGACCAAAGAGGAGGACCCATGGCGATCAACGAAGAGAAACTGAACGATTTCATCGGCAAGTTCGTCGACGATTTCGGCTCGGCCATGCACGCGGCGACCGTCGTCATCGGCGACAAGCTCGGACTCTATGGAGCGCTTGCGGCGCGGGGACCGGTGACCGGGAAGGATCTGGCTGAGGGCCTCGGTTTCGATGCCCGGCTGGTGGAGGAGTGGCTGGCCGCCCAGTTCGTGAGTGGGTACGCCGAATACGACCCGTCCGAGCGCACCTTCTGGCTGAGCGAGGAACAAGCGGCCGTGCTGGCCGACGATTCCACTCCCGCCTTTCTCGTCGGCGCCCAGACGATCACCGCCGCCATGTGGAAGGACGAGAAGCGCATCCGCGAGGCCTTCCGCCACGGCCAGGGGGTCGGCTGGCACGAGCACGACCACGACCTCTTCCACGGAACCGAGAAACTCTTCAAGCCGGGCTATCTGGCCAACCTCGTCACGACCTGGATTCCTGCGCTGGTCGACGTCGAGACCAAGCTCCGTGCCGGCGCCAACGTCGCCGACATCGGTTGCGGCCACGGCTCGTCGACGATCCTGCTGGCCCAGGCCTACCCCACCGCTCGGATCACCGGCTTCGACTACCACCAGGAATCGATCGACCAGGCGCGGGCGCGTGCTGCGGAAGCCGGGATCGCGGACCGGGTGCATTTCGAGGTGGCGAGCGCTCAGGACTTCCCGGGATCCGACTACGAGCTCGTCTGTATCTTCGATGCCCTGCACGACATGGGAGATCCCGTCGGCGCGGCAACGCACATCCGAGATGCACTCGCGCCCGACGGCACCTGGCTGCTGGTCGAACCCATGGCCGTCTCGGGACTCGAGAACAACGTCAACCCCGTGAGCCGGGTCTTCTATGCGGCCTCGGTCGGCATCTGCACCCCGGCGGCGAAGTCCCAACCCGGGGGCTGTGCCCTCGGAAATCAGGTGCCGGACGAGCAGTGGGCCGACCTGCTCGGCAACGCCGGGTTCAGCCGATTCCGTCGTGCTACCGAGACGCCGTTCAATCGGGTCTTCGAGGCACGGCCATGAGGTGGCCGTGCTGCACAGTCTCGAGCCGGCAGAGCTGGGAGGTCCCTGGATACTCTTGACCCGGGGACGCCCGGCGCGGCCCATGTGCCGAAATGGAGGGTGAATTCATCCTTCAGGGGGATGTAATCACGGGCGCCTTTCCCTATCCTCGGGGTCATCGACCGCCGAGCCGGTCGACCGGAACGTGATGACCGGCTGGGAATCCGTGTCCTCACGCGAGACGCGGCCGGGCGAGAGTCACGACGACAAGGGAGTTCGTGGAACATTTTCTGGAGACATGGGGCTATGTCGCCGTCTTCGTCCTGAGCTTCATCTCTTCCATGGGTCTTCCGGTGGGGGCGGAAGTCGCGATCATCTACGGCGGAGTCCTGGCCAGCGGTCAGATCGCAGGCGAACCCCACCACCTCAACGTGGTGGTCGTCATCCTGGTCGCCACCCTGGCCGAGGTTTTGGGGTCCCTGGCCGGCTACCTGATCGGCTACTTCGGTGGGAGGACCCTGGTCGATCGGTTCGGGAAGTACGTGCTCTTGACCCACAAGGATCTCGACCGTGCCGAAGCATGGTTTGCACGACGGGGCGACCCCGTCGTGCTCTTCGGGCGTTTCATCCCCCTGCTCCGCTCCTTCGTGTCCTTTGCGGCCGGCCTCGGGGAGATGGCCATCGCCAAATTTGCGACCTACACCGTGATCGGCTGCGCCGTCTGGTGCACCGCACTCACCCTCCTGGGCTACTCCCTCGGATCGAGTTACAGCCACGTGCTCAAAGCCTTCAGCTACGCCGGATACGTGGCCGCGGTCCTCGTGGTGATCGCGGTGGCGGTCCTCTTCTGGCACCGCATCCGGGTCGTTCGTTCCGAGCGATCCAAGTGACGCAACTGGACCCGACAGGACAGGACGACGTTCCCGGACGGCGCGGGAGCGCACCGACCGGCTGACGACCCGACGAGGTTTGTCGCACCACATGCCGAGAACCTGCTGCACCACTCTGAGAAGAGACCGAGTTGGGATTTCGCCGACTGATGAGGCCTTCCGTCCAACGCTGCGCTACGTCACCTTGAGAACCTTGATGGCCGTGGTCTCGTTGCTGTCGGCGCCCTGGGCGGTGATGTTGTAGTTCCCGGCCTTCTCCTTCGGCACGGTGAACGTCATCTTCGCAGCCCCTGACGGGCTGGTGTACACCGTTCCAAGAGGCGTCGCGGGCGAGGATCCCAGGGTGAGGGTGACGCGCACGTCAGCCGGGAAGCCGGCCAAGGTGGCCACGTCCTTCGTTGCCGGAGCCGCCTTTGTCGGATTCAGCGTGACCTGGGCGACGCCGGTGAGAACCGCTCCGACCGTGGTGCCGTCCTTCCCCACGGCGAGAACCAGATTGGGTCCGGCCGTTATGGACTTCACCGGAATGGAGACGGTGAAGGAGCCGGCTGCGCTGGCCTTCGCCGAACCTACGGCCGGCCCGCTCGTATCGGTGACGTAGACCTTGACCGCGCCCTTCCCGAAGCCCGTGCCCGACACCTTGACTGTGCCCGAAGGCGTGCTCGACGTGGGCGAGAGCGCAATGGCGGCGTTCGGATCGAGGGGCGCGGGCGCCGCGACGGAGTTGTAGAGGGTGAGGCCGCTTGCCGTTTCGGTGCTCAGGGCGTAGACGCCCGGCTTTCCGTTTGCGATGGTCGTCGACGTTGCCCCCGGCGCCACCGTGGCGATCGGGGTCGCGCCGAACATGGTGTGGATCGTCGGCGTGTAATACACCTCGTAGCCGGTGATGCCGCTGACGGTCGGTGCCGTCCAGTTCAACTGCACGCCACCGCTCCCAGATGTCGCAGTCAGTCCGGGAACCCCGGTCTGTGCGGGATGCGACTCGATGGTGCTGGTGAGATCGACGTTGCCTCCCGTCTGCTTCACGAAGGACTGACTGAGATCGAGGTTCCCACCCGGTATGGCCGGGACCAGGCGGTAGTAGTCGGTCCAGAAGGTGGCCCCAGGCTCGATGACTGCAGTGCTGTAGCCGAGCTGCTGTCCCGGTTGGTAGATGTAATTCACCGCGCCGTCGGTCTTGAGCTCGACACCGGCGTCGTAGACCGGGACGTCGGCCACGTTCTCGAGGCCGACCCGAACCAGATAGGGCGATCCGTACGTGGCCTGATCGTCAGTGTCGACGATCATCTGGACGGCCGAGCCGCCCCAGACGTGTATCGATCCGGGCGCCGTGGCGATCGGCAACGACAACGGGAATTGCCCTGGATCGAGCGTGCCGGTGTAGTTGGCCGTGATGCCGTAGTAGCCCTCCTCGTCGCCTCGGAGAACCCAGTCTTCCGTCGCGCTCTGGCCGCCGGGAATGCTGGGCACACTTTGGGTCATGCTCTGTGCGGCGGCGGTCGGAGCGAGGCTCAGACCATCGGGAAGATTGCCGAGTGTGATCGTCCCGCTGTCGAAGCTGAACGAGCTGGAGGCCAGATTCGACACCATGGTCTTCACGTCGAAGAACTCCTTGAGCCACTGGGCTTGGCCGGGGATCACCATCCACATCAGAGCCGGCTGGTTGTCCGACGTCTCGATTGCTTGACCGACGACCTGGTAGCCCCCCACGTCGAAGCCGACGCAGTCGTTACAGGCTTCGGCGGTCCCGCCGGTCACCTCCGGTTCCCACACGCCGTTGCCATTGAGGTCGCCAACGATCTGCACGGGGTCGGTCGAGGAACCGGCCGTGAAGGCGAGGTTGATGGTGAACTTGAAGACGTTCTGGTTGGCCGGATCGTTCGGATCGAGACCGGCCGCCTCGATCTGCTGCTTGTCGAGTACCGACGACGTTGCCGAAGTCTGGCCCACCGAGCCGGGCTGCAGAGTGAGCGTCGTCGATCCTGATCCGTTGGTCTGGGTGGCCTGGCCGACACCTGGCAAGTAGTTGGCGCCGTAGGCGTCCACGCTGTAGCTGCCGTCGGGCAGGCCTTCGATCACGCCCACCCCCTGGGCGTTCGTCGTCGCCGTCGCTCGGTCCCCATCGGCGGTGATCACGGCCAGCGAGACATTGGGCAGCGCAGACGAGCCGTCGGTGACCGACACGGTCAAGCCCTTCCCGGCTCCCGGTGCAGCGGCTACGGCGACCTGGGTCTGGGCGGTGGCGGTCGTCTGCTTTGTCTTGACGGTCAGGGTCGCCGTGTAGGTTCCCGGCGCCGTGTAGGCGTGGCTGGCGAACTCGCCCGACCCGGTGGTCCCGTCACCGAAGGTCCATGCATAGGACGTGATCGACGACGCCGGCGTCGAACCGGAACCGTCGAAGGTGACGCTGTCGTTGACGACGGTGTCCTGGTTCTCGCCGGCGTTGGCCACGAGGGGAACGGTGCCCGTCGCCTGGATCGACTCGATGGCACTCCCGGTGGTTCCGGACTGGTCGGAGACGCTGACTCCGGCCGAGTACGTGCCTGGTTCGGCATAGGTGTGATTGATCGTGACCGGTGCGTACGGCGCAGCGATCGTTCCGGTGGTGTTCTGCCCGTCGCCGAAGGCGAGGCTGTACGAGACGGGCTGATTGTTCGGATCGCTCGTGGTAACGGTCAAGGCGCTGGTGAGGGGGGCCGGTCCCGAAGCCGGTGACGGTGCGAGCTGCACGGCGAGCCCGGCGGCGCTCGTCGCCACCGCGGTCACCTCCGTATTGGCAGAGCCCGAGCCTCCATCGTCGACCGACACGTGGACCTGATAGGACCCGGCTTGCTCGAACGTGTGGGGCAGCGCGATCGGGTTGTAGGGGTAGTCGATCGTGCCCGTCACCGGTGAAGTGCCGTCGCCGAAATCGACCGTGTAACTCAGCGGCAAGCCGTTCGGATCTGATGTCGTCACCGAAAGTGAGGTCTGGAACGGCGCCGGACCCTGCGTCGGGTTCAGCGAGGCTTGGAGCGGCACGGCTGTCGTGTTGACCGAAACGGGCGTGCCCGCGTCCGTCCACGTCTCCGAGTTGCCCAGCGGGTCAGTGAAGTAAACCTCCGTGGAAAGCGTCGCCGGTCCTTCGGTCAGGTCACCGGTCAGCTCTGTCGTCTCCCAGTTGCCGTCCGGAGACAGGTTGTACGAATCGGCGCAGCCGCCAGTGGAGAGGCACATCTGCACCTGCCCGATGGAGCCCCCCGAAAAGAAGCTGTTGTCGGGAGTGAAGGCCAACTGGGCCAGCCCACTCATGGTGCCGCCCGCACTCGGGGTCGTGAGCTGCCCAGGGTTCCCCGTAGCAACATCGCGCACGGTGTCAATGCTCGTGCTGCCGTCCGGGTTCTTCGCTGCGATGTGGATCGTGTACTGGCCCGGGGCGACCACCTGGCTCGAGTCGCTGGTGCCGTCCCACGTGATGGACTCGTTGGGGTTGTCGTACGTACAGGTATTGCCATCGCTGCCGTCAAGGCCCTGTTCCGCCGTGGACGGCTGGAGCGTGCGCACCACGGTGCCGTGCGAGTTGAGGACGGTGATGGTCACGTTGGCCGTCCAAACAAGGCAGTAGTAGGCGGTCGTCGTCTGGTCGGACATCCCGGCGTCTCCCGGAAAGATGTAGGCCTCGCCGTCCGACCCGTAGGAAAAGTTGAGCTGCGGAGAATTCGAGCCCGTGACGGTGACCGAGGTAGACGTCGGATCGGTCCACGAATGGGTACCACCGAGCTGGTCGGAGAAGTTGACGACGGGTGTCAGCGACGTGGCCCCGTCATCGCACTGGCCGGGTTCTGCGCTGCCCTTCCATGTCCCGTTGCCGCTGGCCGTCGTCGCAGCGTTGAAGCAATTGACGTCAACCTGGTTGATGGTGAAGTTCGATGCGAAGCTGGAGTTCGGTGTGAAGACGAACCCGGTCGTGCTATTGACGGTCGCACCCGAGCTCGGGCTGGTCAGTTGTCCCACAGCCGCCACCGAGGCAACATCACGCACCGTGGTGATGGTGGCGTTCCCGTCCCCGTTGGTTGCCGCGATACGGACCGTGTACTGACCCGGAGCCACCACCTGACTCGAGTCGTTCGTGCCGTCCCACGAGATCGACTCGTTGGGGGCGTAGTAGGCACAGGTGCTGCCCCCGCTCCCGTCGATGCCCTGCTCGGCCGTCGATGGCTGCAGCGTGCGCACCACCGTGCCGTGGGAGTTCAGAACGGTGACCGTGACGTTGGCCGACCAGACCAGGCAGTAGTCGATGGTCGTGGTCTGATCGGACATCCCGGCGTCCCCGGGGAAGATGTAGGCCTCGGCATCGGCGTTGTTCAAGAATTTGAGCTGCGGCGGATTCGAGCCTGTGATGGTGACCGACGTCGAAGTGGGATCGGTCCAAGTGTGGCCACCGCCCAGCGGGTCGGTGAAGTCGACCGTCGGGGTCAGGGACGTTGCACCGTCGGTGCACAGACTGGCGTCACCGCTGCCCTTCCAGGTTCCGTTGCCGCTGGCCGTCGTCGCGGTGTCGAAGCAATTGACGTCAACCTGGCTGATGGTGAAGTTCGACGTGAAGTTGGAGTTCGGCGTGAAAACGAAGCCGGTCGTGCCGTTGATCGTGGCGCCTGCCGTGGGCGTCGTCAGTTGTCCGGGAGTGACCGAGGCCACGTCACGCACGGTGTCGATGCTGGTCGTGCCGTCGGTGCTCGCCGCTGCGATGTGGACCGTGTACGCACCCGGGGCCACCAGCTGATTCGAGTCGTTGGTGCCGTCCCACGTGATCGACTCGTTGGGGTCGTAGTAGGGACACGTGCTGCCACCGCTGCCATCGACGCCTTGTTGGGCCGTCGATGGTTGGAGCGTGCGCACGAGGGTGCCATGGGAGTTCAATACCGTGATCGTGACGTTGGCCGACCACACCTGGCAGTAGTAGATCGTCGTGCTCTGATCGGACATCCCGGCGACACCGGGGAAGATGTACCCCTCGGCGTCCGAGTGTTCCGAGAAAATGAGCTGCGGGGCGTTCGAACCCACGATCGTGACCGAGGTCGACGTCGGATCGGTCCACGTGTGAGTGCCACCGACCGGATCGGTGAAGTCGACCGTCGGGGTCAGAGACGTCGCACCGTCGTCGCACTGGCCCGGTTCGGCGCTGGCCTTCCAGCTTCCGTTCCCGCTGGCCGTTGTCGCAGCGTTAAAGCAGTTGACGGCCACCTGGTTGATGGTGAAGGTCGACGTGAAGCTCGAGTTCGGAGTGAAGACGAACCCGCTCGAGGCGTTGACGGTGCCGCCCGAGCTGGGTGTGGTCAGTTGTCCCGGGTTCGTCGACGCCACGTCGCGCACAGTGCTGATGCTCGTGCTCCCGTCCTGATTGGTCGCCGCGATGCGAACCGTGTACTGGCCCGGTGCCACCAGTTGACTCGAGTCGTTGGTGCCGTCCCAGAGGATCGATTGATTCGGATAGGAGGTACCGCAAGGTCCACCGTTGCCCTGCTCGGAGACACCCTGTTGGAGTGTGCGTACCACGGTCCCGTGCGAGTTGAGCACCGTGATCGTCACGTTGGCCGAGAAGACCAGGCAGTAGTACACGGTCGTCGTCTGCTCGGACATGCCATTGTCGCCCGGAAAGATGTACGCCTCGGCATCGGAGTTGTAACCGAAAGTCAATTGAGGGGCATTGGCTCCGGAAACTGAGGACGCCGCGCCGATGACCGCAACGGACGCTCCCATGACCAATGCGATGACCGCCAGCAGTTTGCATCCGAGCTTGGATGCTCGAAGAAGCATTCCCATGTGACCAACCCCCGCCTCGAGTTATCGCAATCCCCATTTGGAAACAATGGCAAGCTAGCGAACCAAGATCCCGCGCGCACGGGAGGGACGAAGAATGGGACTTAAGACCCTTTTGAAATCAGGTTGTGTCTTCATCGGCATAGCAGCAATGTCGATGCTGCTCCTGACCGGTTGTTCTTCAGCACCGTCGACACGCACGACCAGCGCCACGACCGCGCACGTCCCGCCGGCTCCGCCCAACGCCTCGTCTGTCGTGAGCTATTTCGCCGCAGGTGGATCTCCATTTTTGGCCTTCGAAACCGCCACCCGGTCTCTCGACGCTGGCACGGTCCCCGCCAAGTCCGTCTGCACCCGATTGCTCACACACCGCTACCCGCTGACCAATGCCTCCTACGAAAAACTCTCGAAAGCCATTAAGGGAATTCCGAATATCGCCATTGAGGTCGCTGCGAACCAGGATCTACAGGCAAAACTCAGGCTTGTCACAGACTGTATTCAGGGAAAAGCGACGCAGTCAGATGCGACGTCGGTCGAGAGCACGTCTCGCACCGTGAACAGCGAGCTCGAGGAGCTGCACCTGCCGTCGTGAACGCTGTTCGGTTGGACACCCGTCAGGCGGCCCGGATGCACGCACCAGAACTCCTGCCATTGCACGTGCCGTTCGATCTGGCGGTTACGGAGCGAGGCCCCAAGGACCGGTGCCGGAAAGATGCCCGGGTGTGATGCGGGTGACGAATCCGTCGGGCCAGTTGTCACCGGGGGGCGGGAATGCGCCGTTCGTGATGCGGCGCAGCACGGGTACTGCGCCACCCTCCTCGACATGCGCGGTCCCCTTGATCACGAGGTACGGGCTGAAACCTTCGAAGGGCACGTCGGATTCGACCGACAGCGTCACTCGCGGATCGCGCCGAATGTTGCGAAGCTTCACGTGATCGGCCAGATGACCGGCGACGATGTCGTCTCCGTCCCAGCCGACATAGACGCACGTCTCGTGTGGCGTGCCGTCGGGGCTGATGGTCGCCAGGTGAACGAGCCGCCCGGAGGCCACTGCTGACCGCGTCAGTTCATCGAGTCGGATAGGTCGATCTGCCACGTCGTCTCCTCCACATGAGTCGTTCAGCCTCGCCCGTGCCTGCTGACTTCGCTTGATTCCCCCGCTGGGCCTCGCATCGACTCCGCACGCGGCGCAACAAAGACGTCTTCGACGGCACCGGGTCCGCGCTGAGCCGTGACGTCCCTCGCGGTGAGAGGGGCACCACAGGCCGAACAGGTCATCTCGGCGTCGACGACGTGGCCGCAGGCGCGGTGAACCAGGAGGAGTGGTGGGCCATCCGGCGCCGCGTGGCTGTCCCCCCATTGCCGCATCGCGGTGAGTACGGGCCACAGGTCGCGGCCCTTAGCCGTGAGGCGATAGTCGTAGCGCGCCGGTCGATCGCTGTAGGGCCTGCGTTCGAGGACGCCCGCTCGGACGAGGTGGCTCAGACGCTGATTGAGCACATTGCGAGAGATCCCGAGGCGCTGCTGGAACTGATCGAAACGCGTCACCCCGAGGAAGGCGTCGCGCACGATCAACATCGACCACCACTCGCCCACCACTTCGAGGCACTGGGCCACCGAACAGTGCATGTCCGAGAAACTCTTGCGCTCCACCTGTCGAACGCTAGTGGGTTGCATGATAGAACGCAATGGGCTACAGTGAGTCTTGTGAAAGAACTCACTGTGCCGCAACACCCGCAAGGTGTCGAGCAGCTTCGACGCCGAGAGGTCACGTGGGACGATCCGCAGCTGGGCGCTGCCCTGGCCCTCGAGATGAGTGGCCTCGACTACCTGCGGGCCGTGGCAGACGGCAGCATCGCCCGTCCGCCGGTCGCCGCCCTGCTCGGCATGGGCATCGAGCGCATCGACCCCGGCAGAGCCACGTTCGGGCTCGTTGTGGGTGAGCATCTCTACAACCCGATCGGTTCGGTCCACGGCGGCATCTTCGCCACGTTGCTCGACTCCGCCATGGGCTGTGCGGTGCACTCCACCCTGGCCGCCGGTCAGGCCTATACGACGCTCGAGCTCAAGATCAACCTGGTCAAGGCGCTCACGCTCCGTACGCCAAAGGTGACGGCCGAAGGAGAGGTGATCACGGCCGGACGTCGCGTGGCCACTGCGTCCGGTCGTCTCGTCGGCCCTGACGGCACCTTGTTCGCGCACGCCACAACCACGTGCTTGATCTTCGACGTCACCGCCCCCCAGGGGCCTCCGGCTGCTCACGAAGGCTGACGGACGGCGCTGCAACGGGCAAGGAACCCGGTTCGCCCGAATCATCGAACCACGAAAAGGAAGAACCATCATGGAAATTGACGGACGCACCGCATTGGTCACCGGCGCCAACCGGGGCCTCGGAAGGCACCTGGCCGGACAACTGCGCGACCGCGGTGCCACCGTGTACGCCGCGGCCCGCAATCCCGAGACCGTGGACCTGGACGGTGTGAAGGCGATCCAGCTCGACGTGACCGACGAGGTGTCGATAGCGCGCGCGGCCGAGACGGCACGCGGCGTGTCGATACTCGTCAACAACGCCGGTTCCTCGACACAGAGTTCGCTCCTCACCGGGTCGATCGCCGACATCCGGTTGGAGATGGATACGCACTACCTCGGTTCGCTTCTCGTCACCCGCGCCTTCGCACCGCAGCTGGCACGGGCCGACGGGAGTGCCGTGCTCAACATCCTCTCGGTGCTCTCGTGGATCAGCTTTCCGACGAGCGGCGCCTATTGCGCCGCCAAGTCCGCCGCATGGTCGATGACCAACGCGCTGCGTCAAGAGTTGGCCGGCCAGGGCACCTCCGTCAACGCCCTGCACGTCGGTTACATGGACACCGACATGACGCCGGGGATCACGGATCCCAAGAGCGACCCCGCCGACGTGGCTCGGATCGCGCTCGAGGGCATTGAGAAAGAAACCCCCGAGATCCTCGCCGACGAGATCAGCGCGGCCGTGCAAGGCATGCTGGCCAAAGGGGTGCCGGGTCTCTACCCACAATTCGCCTAGAGGGCCATGACGGCCGCGCCTCGCCCATGAGTTTCAGTCGGAGAGGCTCCGCGGCAAGCCGAACCACGGAAATACGGTGCTCTCGAACCGCACTCCGGCGCAGATCTCGTCGCCGACAAGAGTGAGGACGAAGAGGCCGGCTCCGTGTCTGATGCCATGAGGATCACGCACGTAAGCCCCGAGCGCCGGCTGACCATTGGCCCGAGTCGGCACGAGGCTGAAACGGCGGCCGGAGTCGAAGATGCTGGCAAAGAAGCGCGACGCGGCCGCACGGCCTTCGTATTCGAAGGGCAGCGGCGGCATCGATATGAAGACATCGTCCGTCAGAAGTGCGACCAGCGAATCGAGGTCGGAAGACTCGTACGCGGCAACGAACCTCGCCACCAATCGGTCCTCTGACCGTTGCGATGCAGCGGGAACGGACCGACGAGGAGCCGTCGTTCGCAGCCGATGCTCCAGGCTGGCCCGAGCCCGCTTGAGCGCGCTGTTCACCGACTCCACAGTCGTGTCCAACATTCCGGCGACCTCACGTGCCCGGAACCCGAGGACGTCGCGGAGAACGAGGACCGCCAACTGTCGCGGCGGCAGGAGTTGCAGCGCCGTCACGAACGCCAAGGCGATTGATTCGGTCTGCTCGTAGAGGACTTCGGGCCCCGGAGGGGAGTCGATCGCTCCCTCCAGAAGGGCGTCGGGGTAGGGCTGGAGCCAAGGAACCTCGCCGATGCGCGTCGGCTCGGGAGGTTCGACCCCGGGCACGTCCCACTCCTTCGCCCGGCGACGGCCGGCCGATCGTCGGGCATTGAGACACTGGTTGGTGGCAATCCGGTAGAGCCAGGTCCGAAGCGACGCACGCTCCTCGAACCCACCCAGTCCTCGCCATGCGGCGACCAGCGTGTCCTGGAGCACGTCCTCGGCATCCTGAATGGAGCCGAGCATCCGGTAGCAGTGCACCTGCAGCTCCCGCCGATGGGGTTGGGTCAGCTCCTCGAACGCCTCATCGTCCCCCGCCCTTGCCCTCATAATCAGGTCGCTCGTGTTCACGGCCCCAGCTCCTCCCCGACTTCGTGATTCCCACTCCATCTCCGTAAAGACACCGCTCGAGGGTCCAACTGGGCGGCGCCACGGAGCCCAGTTTCTCCCGGGCGCGGTGTCTGCATTTCTGACCGTGACACACACGAAAGAGGAGAAACGAAATGGGAAAGATCGTCGTCAGCACCAACATCTCGCTCGATGGGGTCGTCGAGGACCCGGACGGTCAGGAAGGTTCGGCCCGGGGCGGCTGGTTCGGCCAGTTCGGTGGGAAGGACCTCGATGCGTGGACCAAGGTCGAGACGGAGGAGGCGCTCGGTGCCGAGGCCTTGCTGCTGGGGCGGCGCAGCGACGAGTGGTTCGCCTCGCGCTGGCTCTCTCGCACCGGCGAGTGGGCCGACACGTTGAACTCCATGCCGAAGTACGTCGTGTCGTCCAAGTTGAAGGGGGCCAAATGGTCGAACGCGACGCTGATCAGGGATGACGTCGTCGGCGAGGTCTCCACACTCAAGCAGAAGATCGATGGCGAGATCCTGGTCTACGCCAGCTATCGACTCGTCGAGACCCTCATCGAACACGACCTCGTCGACGAACTCCGGCTCACGATCTTCCCTGTCGTGCTTGGAGCGGGTCATCGTCTCTTCGGTGAGACCAGCGACAAGAAGCCCCTGCGTCTCGTGGACACGACAACCATCGGTAACGGGCTTGCGTTCGTCACTTATGAGGTCGTGAGGGAGCTGTGACCACGAACGCCTCCGGCGCCATGCCCGGAGGACCAGGGACCTTCACCATGTTGGTGAGGTCAGAGCTGTCCTTCCGGGCCCGGCGCGCTTCGGGATGGCCTCAGCCCGGCGCCTGCACCTTGTACTCGGCCTTCCACCAACGGGCGTCGCGCACCTCGGCCGGGTCCGTCCGCAAGGAGGGGTCCTGACCGAGATCGGCCGGAGTCGGTCCGATGCGATCCGCGATGGGCCGGAGCGCGTCGAGATCGAAGTTGTAGCAGCGCGCCGCCGTCTCTCCCAGCAGCATGCGGGCGTCCTCGATCGGGATACCCCCGAAGTCACCACGAAGGCGCTCCTGGGTGTGGGGCCACGTACCTTCGGGATGCGGGTAGTCGGTGCCCCACATCACGACGTCACAGCCGAGGATGTGCCGGCGCCGGATCTCCTCGGGCGACATGGTCGACGCGCCGATGAAGATGTTCTCGCCGAAGTAATCCGAAGGGAGCTTGGAGATCTTGCCCTTCAACATCGCCGCCATCTTTTTGGTGGTGTGACCGCCCCCCATGTACTGGTCCCACTTCCACATCATGTCCGCCGCCCAGTAGGCCGCCGCCTCGGTCACCACGAACTTGAGGCCGGGGAAGCGTTCGAACGCACCCGAGAAGAGCAGGTGCCACATGGGCCGGGCCGCCCACCAGACCACCTCGGCCAGGTAGATCCCGATGTTGTCGTTGTACTCGTCCTGGGGCGCTTCGCCCGAGTGCGTGTGCACCGGGAAGCCGGCGGCCTGGCAGGCCGCCCAGACCGGGTCGTAGTCCGGGTGGTTGTAGGGCAGGTGGTCGTGCCACATGGTGGGCACCATCACGCCGCGGATTCCCGGTTGTGTGGCCAGCCACTCGATCTCGGCCACCGAGCGTTCGACACCCGAGGTGATCGGCACCAGCGCGATGCCACCGTGGCGCTCCGGGCTGGCAGAGCACATCTCGGCCAGGAAGCGGTTGTGGGCCCGGGCGCCGGCGAAGGCGAGCTCGGGATCAGTGATCTCTCCGGCCGACAGACCGGCCCCGAAAGGCGGGGATGCCATGCCGGTGATGGCATCGGCGTCGGCGAACATGACCTCGGCCGACACACCATCGGCATCGAGCTCCTTGTCGCGCTGCTCGATGTCCCAGGCGCCGCGCAGACCCTCTTCGTTGTCGGTCTCCCAGCCCATGATGTAGTCGTAATTCATCCGCAGTGCGTCGTCGCGATGAGCCTGGCGCTCGGCCAGGTAATCGTCGAACTGGTCGTGGTACTGAGCGTCGAGGTAGGGCCGGTACTCCTCCGCGGGCAGCCCAGCGTGGGCGTCGGCGGAAATGATGAGATAGCGGTCGCTCATCGCTTGGCCGCCCCGAGCACGGACAGATCGTCGTAGCGCTGGTGGATGAACGGCTCCACCCCGGCCCGGGGCACCGGCCCGATCACCCGCCCGACCTGGGTCGAGGCCCGCTCGGTCCAGTTGAGGTCGACCATGCGCCGCACCACGAGGTCGGCCACCGGGTCCAGGGGCGACTCCTTCAAGATGAGCTCACCGTCGATGCCCTCGTGCAGCCGGGCCCGCTCGGTCTTCTCGCCGTAGACGAGCAACGGGTCCTGGTCGAGCACGCCGGCCTCCTCGCACGAAGGCGACAGCTTGAACCAGAAGTCCGTCTTCTCGAGCTCGTAGTTCTCGCGGGTCTCGTTGATGCGGCCGTTCACCTCGCAAATGGTGAAGCCCATACGGGCGATGTGCGCATGGATCCGGTCCCCGTCGCGTTGGACCTCGACCTCCCCCAGCTTCTTGGGCTCGCCGTTGATCTCCCGGCCGCCGATGAGCGACTGCTCCGTCGTCATCGGCATGAGGATCGGGTACTCGCCCAGCCGGTCCTGATGCCGAGCCTGGACGCCGATCCACCCGGCGCCGAACACCGGCAGTCCCGGCATCTCCACCCGGGTGATCGTGATGCGCACCAGCGGGCGGTCTCCCGGCTCGAGCGGCGGCGGCAGCACGGCGGCAATGATCTCCGGATCGGTCTCGTAGACGGCGGTCACCGCCTCCGACCAGATGTCGGGGGCCTTCTTCGCCTCGATCTCGTGGTTCACCTGATTGATCCGGGCGCCGTAGCGCAGGTTGTCCATGTGCCCTCCCTTGTTCACCACGCCCGCAGGATCTGCGTGGGGTCGAATGCATTGCAGGTCGTCTTGGTCGGCCACTTGTCCCGCTCGAGCGGTGTGGCCACATCGCCCACCAACGGCCCGATCCGTTCTCCGACGGGGCGGAGCCGGGTCAGGTCGAATCCGTAGAACGAGGCCGCGTTGGTCTCGACCATGGAGCGGACGTCGGCCTCGGCGTAGTCGGCGAACGCGACGCGCAGCGCCTCGGTCGTATAGGGATAGCTCCCCTCCGAGTGCGGGTAGTCGGCGCCCCACATCACGTGGTCGACGCCGAGGTCCCGGCACAGCGGCGCTTCGCTGGGGCGGAGGAAGGAGGCGCCGATCCAGAAGTTGCGGGCGAAGTACTCGGTGGGCGTCATGGACATCTTGGCGGCCGCGGCGCCGAAGAAGTTGGACTCCGCCGCGTTGGGCAGCGTCATCCGACCGTAGAACCAGTCCAGCGTCTCGAGGCCCCGGGGCAGCCAGGCCACACCCTGTTCGGTCATGGCGAAGCGCAGCGTGGGGTAACGCTCGAGGACGCCCGAGAAGATGATGTGCCAGACCGAGCGGTGGCTGAACCACGGGATCTCGATCAGCATCATGGCCCGGGCGGCTTCGTGCTCGCCGTAGTCGGGCAGGGCGCTCCCCCCGTGGATGTTGATCGGCACGTCGAGTTCGGCACAGACGCGCCACAGCGACTCGTAGTGGTCCTCCCACAACGGGGGCAGGTGCGAGTTCGGCGGGATCGACGGCAGGAGAATGCCGCCGAACGGATCGAACATCTCCTTAGCCCACCGGACCTCGGCCACGGCGTCGTCGATGTCGTTGGCGAAGACCTGGACGATGCCGGCCCGTCGACCCGGCGTGGCGGCGCAGAAGTCGGCCAGCCAGCGGTTGTGGGCCTGGACGCCGGCCCAGCGCTGCTCGTAGTCCTCAGGCGTGGGCGGCAGTGCGACGAGGTTTCCCTCCTGGAAGAAGGGGGGCACGGTATTGGGGAACAACACCTCGGCCGCGATCCCGTCGGACTCGGTCTCGGCCAACCGCCGCTCGCTGTCCCAACTCCGGTATGCGATCGGAGCCAAGAGGTCGGCATAGGGATTCACGTACTCGGCCGCCCAGGCGTCGAAGTCGTCGTGGTAGCGGCTGGCCAGATAGGGCCGGTAGTCGCGGATGTCGGCCCCGGCGTGGCCGTCCGCCGAGACGACCGTGTAACGGTCCGCGGCAGCTGCCGTCACCATCAGCTCAGCGCCGCCGGCGGGAGTTGACCCTTGCCGATGGCATCGGCGCGACGGTGCAGCAGGGAGGCGCACTCGTCGAGCCCGTAACCGATGATGAAATCGCCTCGTTTGACCCCGGCCACGCAGAAGCGTCCCAGCGCGTTCAGGTCCATGACGTCGACCGAGCGGCCGGCCTCCTCCAGCTGGGCCTTGAACTCCTCGAAGGTGGTGCCGGGTGCGGGCGGCCTGGGCTTGACCCGGGCCAGGGCCTCCGGCCGGTTGCGCTGCGCCGTCCAGAGTCCGGTGTCCAAGAGACCGCCGGAGGGATAGAAGACGGCAGCCGTCAATGCCGTCTCGGCCGCGGCCAGCTGGTGGGCCAGGGCCTCGGTGAGGCACGAGATGGCGGCCTTGCTCGAGGCGTACACGGAGGCGTAGGGCACCGGCGCGATGCCGCCGTCCATGCTCGAGGTGTTGACCACGACGCCCGGCTCGCCCCCCTCGATCATCCGGGGGACGAAGGACAGCATGCCGTTGGCCACTCCGAACACGTTGACGGAGAAGCACCAGGTCCAGTCGTTGGGTTCCTGCTCCCACGGGCGACCGCCCCCGCCCGAGGTCACGCCGGCGTTGTTGAAGAGGAGGTGGCAGGCTCCCTCGGTGGCGAAGACGTCCGCCGCCAGATCCTCGACCGAGGCCGCCGACGAGACGTCGGTGCGCACCCCGCGCACCTCGCCGGCGCCGGACAGTTCCTTCACCGTCGCCTGGAGGACGGACTCCTCGACGTCGGCGATGACGACCCTGGCCCCTTCCTCGAGCAGGGCCTCGGTGATGCCCCGGCCTATTCCGGCCGCTCCCCCCGTCACCACGGCAACCTTGCCGCCCAGGTCTTCCACTGTGTCGCCCCCGATCACTGGCCCCCTGACGAGCCAACCCTAATGCCGACCTGACGGGGCGTCAGGTAGGCGCGCTCCGGGGACGGTCCACCGCGCCGAGGCAGACTTGGTGCATGCCAGAGAAGCCACCCGAGCTCGTCGTGCCGAGGCCCGACGAGGCCACGCCCCTCGGCGAGATGGCGATGGCCCGGGGCTGGCTGAACCACCTCCGGGGCAGCGCGCTCTTCAAGGTGGAGGGGCTCGACGACGACCAGCTGCGTTGGCGGCCCACACCGGCGGCCAACTCGCTCGGCGTGCTCGTCGTGCACCTCGGCTACACGGAGCGGCTGTGGGTGCGTGCCATTGCCGCAGGTGAACCGATGGACATGGGGTGGCGGTCCCAGATGTTCGAGCTGCCCGCGCGGTGGGGTCTGGACGAGGTCACGGCCTTCTACCGGACCGAGTCAGCCCTCGCCGACGCCGCGCTGGACCAAGTTGCGTCCCTCGACCTGCCGTCGGCGGCCGATTTCCGGCCCACGACCTGGCGTTGGGCCGTCTTCCACCTGATCGAGGAGGCGGCTCGACACGTCGGCCACATGGACATCACCCGAGAGCTCCTCGACGGCCGCACCGGGCGCTGAATCCGCCCCGAGGCGCGCCCAATTCGCGCAGGCGGGACGGTACCGTGGGTTTCACCAGGTGCTCTCCGGGGAACCCTTGAGTGGCAGGGTTCAAGGCGGAGGGTGAGGAGGTCGAGATTACGGCCATGGACGTGCAGGCTGACGTAGCGGGCATCAGGCCCGAGCACGCCACCATCGTGTTCGACTCCACCGGCATGGCGACGCAGGCCCACGCCACCATCGGGACCTCCTATGACGACACCGACCAGCTCCCGGCGGTACCCCGGCAACGACGCAAAATAGACAAGGGCACCCTGCTGCTGCGCATTGCGGTAGTCCTGCTGGCGGCCATCGTCCTCGCAGCCGGGGTCGCCCTCGGCCTGATCAAGTCCGGGATCATCCACAAGACGACGCCGGGCGCCCCGCCGGCCAAGGCGGCGGTCACACCGACCACGGCAACGCCCATCGCGGCGAACACCCCTCTCCTGACCCAGACCGCGACCACACCCGACTCGACGAGCTACTCCATCCCATCCGCCCTCTATGTCGTGACCGTCACGGCCGGTCCTTCACGGTCGTGGGTCAGCATCTCGGCCGTGGGGCACCAACCCGCCTTCGAAGGCATCGTCAACGCGGGCACGTCGCAGAGGGAAATCCTCCTCGGGCCGAGCACCATCGAGGTCGGAGCCGGCGGCACCACCGTGACCGTGGCCGCCGGGAAGCACACCCAGGCGCTCAAGTCCCCGACGGCGCCCTACAGCTTCCAGATCAGCCCGACGTCCTGACTGAGCTCCTCGAGGACGAGGAAGGAGCCCAGCTCCGCTCCCAGTTGCTTTTCGAAGGCGAGACGCTGATCACGCCGTCCACCACAAAGGGCGGTCAATTGTGCTCGTCACGAGACGGCGAACGGCCGAGACATCGGGGCATGGGGAGGCGAAGCTGGCTGTCGGGCTGTGCAGCGTTCGCGGCCAGTGTGTACCTCGTGACAGCCGGGTGGGGGATGTCGGCCGCCGGCGCCGCGTCGACGGTCCGCCCGACGGCGAAACCACTGGCCTACCTCGACGAGGCGATGGCCGACGCGCACGCGGAACCGTGCGTGCACTGGGTGACCGTTCATCGTCAGGACGGTCTCACCCTGAGGATCACCTCCGACGCCGGGGTGAGCGGAGGCTGGCAGACGGTCGCCTACGCAAAGGGCAACCGTCACGGAGCGACGACGATCGTGCTCGAGGGCAACATGGCCTACTTCGAGGGATCGTCCTTCTCGTTGGAGCAGATGTTCCAGATGCCCAGCCGCGTGGCGTCCGAGCTGGCGAGCCGCTGGATCTCGGTGCCGTCGACCAACACCACCTTCTTCCCGCAGCTGGCCGGTGGACTCACCATGACCTCGCAGTTCGGCTCCTGGCGTTCCGGAGCGCCTGCGAAGTTCCTCCGGTCGCTGGTGTACGAAACCCCGGTCCGATCGGGCCACTCGGTGCACGAGGTCGTGCGCGGCCGTCCCGCCTCCGGCATATCCGTCACGTTCACGCTGACCGCCGGCGCCCATCCGCTCCCGATCAGCGAACGGGACGGCAGCAAGGGGAACTCCACCCTCACGACCTATTCGGAGTGGGGAGGAAAACTGCCCACGCGCCCGGCGCCACTCGACCCGATCCCGATCGCCAGCCTGTTCGGGAGCGGAGCGAGCGGCTCCGGCACGACGACGCCGTCCGTGGCCATCTGAGGCACCCCTGGGCCGCAGCACGCTTCACGGGTGCCGCCCGGACCCCAGGGGAATTCTTGGTTCGTTGGTACTAGTATAAGCGGTACCATGATCGCCTTCGAGGTCGACCCCAGCGACCCCCTGCCCCTCCACGAACAGGTCGCGGCCGAGATCCGCCGGGCCATCGCCGACGGCGAAGCGGCTCCCGGCGAACGGCTACCACCGGCTCGGTATCTCGCAGCGGTCCTCGGCGTGAACCACAACACCGTCCTCCGCGCCCTCCACACGTTGCGCGACGAGGGCATCTTGGAGTTTCGCCGCGGTCGGGGCATCACGGTCGTCGGTGCCGCACCCGAGCGCAGCGCGCTGATGGTGAAAGCCAAAGAGCTCGTCTCCCTGGCCCGACGCCAGGGGTACCGAAATGACGAGTTGATCGCCCTCATGGAGACCCTGCGGTGACGGCGCTCACCGATCACGTCGACGCACCACCTGCTGGTGACGGCACAGACCCCAGAGCGCTCATCGAGGAAGCACGACGACTCCGACGACGCCGGTACCTGAAGACGATGGTCGCGCTGGCGGTGGTGATCGTCGCCATCGCTCTCGGCCTGGCCATCAGCCCGGGAGGCGGTCACCGGGGCTCGGGTGGCAGCCGCCGGCACCACTCGGCCGCGGCTCCGCACACCACCCCACCCGTTGCCCCCCGCCCCGTATCGCCAGGCGTGACGCTCCCGTCCTCGGGCTACTTCAACCAGATCGTCGCCACCTCTGGTGGGCTGTTGCTCAGCGGGGTCACTCCGGCCACCGCCGAAAACCCCCTCCCCGTCTGTGTCTCGGCCCCGGTGGATCCGACGACGCTCGCCGTCGGAAAGGTCAGGACGGGGAACTGCGGGGACCCGCGGCTGTTCGGCCAATCCGTCGAGGTGGTGAACAGCCCGAGCCTGCAGTCGAACAACGCGACGATCTCGGTCAACTCGCTCGATCCTGCGTCGGGCCAGGTGCGCTACGGCTCAGCCGTGTTGACGTATTCCTCGTACTCGGACACCCATCCGGTGACGGCATCGAATGCGCAGTGGTTGTGGATCTACGACGTCGCCACGACAGACGGTCCCGAACTCCTGCAGATTTCTGAGCAATCGGGCGCCGTCGCACACACCATCGCGATGCCGGCGCTCTACCGACCCCTGCTGGCCGCCAGCGGCGGAGGCGTCTGGGTGGCCAACTCCGTCGGGGGCTCCTCGGCCGCCGCCCTCCTCTACGTTCCGGCGGGTGCGTCGACGCCGCTCGTCGTGGTGCCGTCGACGACCGAACCGATCTGCTGGCTCGTGGGCTCGACGACGGGGGCCTGGGTCGGCAGCGGAGTGAACCGCTGCACCACCCAGGTGGTCCAGCGGTTCACGGACGGTTCCGATACACCCCTCTTCACCATCCGGGGCACCTATCTACCCTTCACAGTCATCGGAGACGAGTCCAGCGGGCTCTGGACGATGCAATACGTCTCGCCCAACGAAGAAGCCATCATCCGCATCGATCCGGACACGGGGTCCGAACGAGTCGTGGCCGGGGTGCCCGCGGTGGCGCTGCCGAGCTACCAGACGTCAAGCGGACTCGTGCCCGGACAGGGCGCCTATCTCGACGGGCACCTGTATCTCCTCGAACCTCCGTTCCACAAGAACGGCTACTTGGGCTACGCGTCGATCGTCGGTGTCGACGTGACGGGCAACGGCTGATCCCCACGCCGTGGCAGCAGTGCGCCACCGTCCTGCAGATCAGCACAACAGATGTGAGACCGACGTGAAACTCGGAACGGCGACGGCGACGGCCACGGCTCGACGCAGCTGACCGTCGCCGCGCGGGCGCCCGCCTCTGCTCCCACCTCCAGGAGGGCCGGTCGTCGGAGGTGCCGGTAGAGCCCGTGGGAGCCCGTCATTCGGTGCCGGCGAGTCCTTCTTGGAGACTCAGGGCTTCGAGCACTCCGGCCATCTCCAACACGCTTCGGATCCAGCCCTCCGCGATCACGGAGAAGGATCCGCCTGCGGCGCGCACCCTGGCGCAGAGGGAGGAAAGCACAGCGATGCCTCTCGAATCGATCAAACCGAGGCCGGACAAGTCGAAGCGCACCGTGCCCTGAGCGGCCCGGTCCAACTCTTCGGACAGCAAGTCCTGCAACGAACCCGCCGTCCCAATGTCCAACTCGCCGATCAACTCGACCACGAGAGAACCCTCGCCATCGGCGATGTTGATCTTGAGCGGCACCGGGTCGATGTTCGGCGCTGATTCGGTCGTCATTGCCACCACCTCCTGAAGTTTTCACGACTGAAGACAGCAACACCGCGGGAGGACAATCCAAACGGTCAACACATGAAATTACTACTTCACGGGCACGAGGTTTCAACGGTTGAACGTCTGAAGCCAATCGTGCGTCGGGGAAAACAGTGGTCTGTTTTGCGGGAATGGCAGCTGAAGTTGCCACCAATTCGCTCCGGCAAGAACAGAGTACATGCCGGTGGGGGGCTTGCCGCAAGGACCACCGATCTGCTGACAATGCAGGCCGCAACTCAGCCCGATGCAGACATTCGGAGGGGGCCCGGGGAGCCGAAGAGGGAGGGTGGAAGAATGGTCGACTACACGGTGAAACTCCGGGACCTCGACCGGACCAAGGTTGCCATCGCGGGCGGCAAAGGAGCCCAACTCGGGGAGCTCTCGCGGATCACCGGGGTCCGGGTACCGCCCGGCTTCTGCGTCACGACTGATGCCTTCTCGAAGTTCATGGCGCGGGTGCCGGCCATCGATGAGCGCCTCGTCCGGTTGCACGGGTTGCGCGCTCGGGGAGCTCAAGGCCGTCGGGGCCCTCAGCTTCGAGATCCGTCAGGCGATCGAGGAGATCGCCATCCCCGATGAGGTGGAAGTGGCCGTCACCCGCGCCTTGGCCGAACTCGGAAACCCCGAGCATGACGCCCACGCGGTCCGATCCAGTGCAACGGCGGAAGACTTGCCGACGGCATCCTTCGCCGGCCAGCAGGACTCGTACCTGAACGTCGTCGGGCCGGCCGCCGTACTCGACGGCGTCAAGAGGTGTTGGGCCTCCTTGTTCACCGATCGGGCCGTGGTGTACCGACAACGGAACGGCTTCGACCACCGCACGACCCGCATGGCCGTAGTCGTCCAGCGCATGGTCTTCCCGAATGCTGCGGGCATCCTGTTCACCGCCGACCCTGCCACCGGGAACCGCACACTGAGCTCCGTCGAGGCGACCTTCGGCCTCGGCGAGACCCTCGTCTCGGGCCGTGTGAACCCGGATGTCTTCAAGGTACGAGACGGCGCCATCGTGACCAAGGCCGTCGCCACCAAGCAGCTTGCCGCCGTTGCGTCACCTTCCGGTGGCACCGAGGATGCGGCAATCGAGTCCGAACGCCAGCGAGAACCGGCCCTGACAGAGGCTCAGGTCCTGCGGCTCGCCGACCTGGGACGGCACATCGAGGCGCACTTCGGCCAGCCGCAAGACATCGAATGGTGCATCGACGACGATGGTATTCAGATCGTCCAGAGCCGGCCGATCACCGCACTGTTCCCCCTGCCCGTGCAAAGCGACGGGGAGAATCACGTGTACGTCTCCGTCGGTCATCAGCAGATGATGACCGATCCCATGAAGCCCCTGGGCCTCTCCGTGTGGCAACTGACGACTCCCCGCCCCATGGCGGAGGCCGGGGGGAGGCTATTCGTGGACGTCTCCCGGCTCTTGGCGTCGCCCAACACTCGCGCCTACTACCTCGAGGCCTTCGGACGATCCGACCCGCTGATCGGGGACGCCTTGCAGCAGGTCCTCGACCGCGGTGACTTCATACCGACGCTTGTCAACGACGACCCAACGTTCACGCCCATCGGAGGTGGGGCAGCTCCTCTCGCCACCGACCCGGCCATCGTCGCCGAACTGATCGCGCACAGCCAGGGCTCTCTCGCCGCGTTGCACCGCGACATCGGGACAAAGTCAGGCCTGGAACTGTTGGATTTCATCACAACGGACATCGGTGAGCTACGCCGGATCCTCTTCGATCCGCGCAGCCATCAGGTCTTCACGTCGGCCATGGACGCGTCGTGGTGGATCAACGAGCACATGCTGGAATGGCTCGACGAGAAGAACGCCGTCGACATACTCACCCAGTCCGTGCCCAACAACGTCACGTCGGAAATGGGGCTCGCACTGCTCGACGTCGCGGACGCGATCCGCCCGCATCCCGCCGTGGTCGCCTTCTTGGAACACGTCGTCGACGATGACTTCCTCGACCAGCTGCCGTCCCTGGAAGGAGGCCGGGAAGCCAGGGACGCCGTCGTGGCCTACCTCGACAAGTACGGGATGCGCTGCATCGGCGAGATCGACATCACCCGCCCCCGCTGGAGCGAACAACCCACTGCATTGGTGCCCATGATCCTGTCCAACGCGCAGAACTTCGAACCGGGAGCCGGCAAGCGCCGCTTCGAAGAAGGGCGCCGTGAAGCGGAGGCAAAGGAACGGGAATTGCTGGAACGGCTGCGAGGCCTACCCGACGGGGCGGCCAAGGCAGAGGAGACCAAGGCCATGATCGACCGGGTCCGGACTTTCATCGGATACCGGGAGTACCCGAAATACCACATGGTGAGCCGCTACTTCGCCTACAAGCGTGCCTTGTTGCACGACGCCGAGCGCCTCGTCCGCGCCGGCGTGCTCCGTGACCCAGAAGACATCTTCTTTCTGCGCTTCGAGGAATGGCGCGATGTCGTGCGCACCAGTCAGGTCGACGACCAGCTCGTCGGCCTGCGCAAGGATGCCTTCCGTTCGCACCAGGGCCTCACCCCGCCGCGGGTGCTCACATCAAAGGGAGAGGTCGTGAACGGGGCCTATCGACGCGAGGGCATCCCGGCCGACGCGCTCGTCGGACTACCGGTCTCCAGCGGGACCGTCGAAGGGCGGGCGCGCGTCATCGTCGACGTGGCCGAGGCCGATCTCGAGCCGGGCGACATCCTCGTGACCGCCTTCACCGACCCCAGCTGGACGCCGGCGTTCGTCACGATCACGGGCCTGGTGACGGAAGTAGGGGGTTTCATGACCCATGGTGCCGTGATCGCACGGGAGTACGGGTTGCCCGCAGTCGTGGGTGTGGAACATGCCACGCAATTGATCCGCGACGGGCAGCGGATCCGCGTCCATGGTGGTGACGGGTACGTCGAGATCCTGAGCGATGCCGCGACGTCGCTCGGGTGAGGGCCGGCACCTCCGCCAGCGACGAGAGTGGCCCGAACAGGACTGGGCGCCGTCGTCGGTGTGGAACGGATACCAGCGCCTTTGACGGCTGACCTTTCCTGCATCACCTTGGATGGCGACCATCACTCCTTACCCACGTCCGTGGTCCTGGACTCGGAGTCATGACCCTTCGAAAACTTGTCCAGGGTGTGTTCCGCGAACATGTCGACCGCGTCGTCGATGAGCTGCATATAGCGGTCTCCACCAGGATCGTTTGCGAGTTGCTGGCTCGAAAGCCCGGCGACTATCGCTGTCCACAGGTCGAAGTCGGCCGAGGTTTGCAGTCCAACGTCCGTCAGGATCGAACGACCGAGGTCAAAGACCTCGACGGCAACCGCGTAGGAGTCGGCTGAAGGTTCGAATTCTGGGATCGTTCGCAAGAAGAGCAACTCGTAGCGCGCGTGATCCTCCGCTGCGAAGCTCACGAAAAGATGTGCAACGTCGCGCAGTGTTCGGCGACGGTCGTCGCTGGCGGTCAGTCGACGGAAGCGGGCGAGCAGCTCGCGGTTTCCGTCAGCGAAAAGGTGGTCGTAGACGGCGTGCTTCGAAGCGAAATACGTGTAGAGCGATTGGGGCTCCATGTCCACGACCCGAGCCAATGCTCGCAGTGAGAGGGCATTCAGACCGTCCGCCCTCACCATTGCCCAGGCCGCATCGAGGATCTCGCGTTTGGTCGCCTGGTGACGAGCGTGCCGCCGATCCCGGCGAGGTTGGTCCGCCGTGGTTGCTTCAGTCACATCTTGACGTTATCCGAATATGACGCGATACTCCTGACACCATTCGGAGAACGGAGAGACCATGGACGTCGCGCCTGGTGAAATGGTTCAATCCCTCGAGCACGTGGAAGCCATGGTTCTCGCCGAGGCCGAGTTCGCCCGCATCGTGGCCGAACTCCGCACCCTGTCCACCACCGATTGGCAGCGATCGACCCCGTGCGACCTCTGGGATGTGCGCGCCGTGGCCGCGCACGTTCTCGGCATGGCAGAAGCGCAGGCTTCCATACGGCAGTTCGCCCACGACTTCCGTGCCGCGCGCAAACGGCCGAATGGAAAGATGATCGATGCCATGACGGCAACGCAGGTGGCCGAGCGTTCGGCGATGACGCCCGAGACGATCATCGACCGGCTCGCGGCGGCCGCTCCGCGAGCCGTCAACGCGCGCCGGCGCACACCGGCGCTGATCCGCCGCGCGGTCCGAATGAGCCAGGATCCGCCATTTGAGTCGGAGAGGTGGGCGTACGGATATCTGGTCGACACGATCTTCACCCGTGACACGTGGATGCATCGCCTCGATATCAGCCGCGCCACCGGCACTCCCATGGTGCTCACGCGCCCCCATGATGGTCGGCTCGTCGCCGATGTTGTTGCCGAGTGGGGGCGGCGTCACAACCAACCTTTCTCGTTGACCCTCACCGGTGCCGCTGGTGGTCGATGGCAGACGGGTGACGACGGCGAGCGGCTCGAGCTCGATGCCCTCGATTTCTGTTTGACCGTTGGCGGACGTCGACGGGGCCCTGGACTCTTGAGCACGGAGGTACCGTTCTGATGAGCATCACCCACATCACTGAATTTCATGCTGCGCCCGATCAGGAACGCGCTCTCGAACTGCTCCTCGTCGAAGGCCGGAACCGCATGCGGACGGCGGAGGGCTGCGCGTCCTTCGAGCTCTATCGCGAGGAGAACGACGATCTCGCCTTCACGTTCGTCCAGCAATGGGCGTCAACCGAAGCGCACGACGCCGCGTTCGGTGAACGCATCGTCCAGTCTGGACATCTCGACAAGGTCCTTGCGGCCTTGGGGCGGCCGCTCGCTCAGCGTACCTATGTCATGGTGGACTGAAGCTCAGCTCGTGGGCGACATCGTCTTCGTCGAGCCCTAGCGAGGAGCGACTCGGTCCATGTCTGCTGCGACGCGTTTGATGGACTCGCCGGCAACCTCGGCCTCTTCGGCGAAGTCGGCCCAGCCGGCAACGCCTGCACGGACCTCGCGCACGACGCGTCGATAACCAGGGACGTCGTTGCGCTCGCCGACGGCATAGAGGTCGGCGAGACCGATGCCTTCGAATTTTCCATCGACTGCCATGAGGTGCCGGGAGATCCATTCGCTGGTCGGGTTGTAGGCGTGGACGAGGTCGTAGGCCGGCGACAGTCGCCATCCCGAGTCCGCGCCGCGGAGGAAGGAGAAGTTCTTGGCATGGTCGTCGTTGTTGACCGCCATCACGTTGAAGACCATCCGCCGGTAGGCCTCGGCCAGCTCGTCCTTACTCAGTCCGAGGGCCTTGACGCTCTGGAGGTACTGGTCGTAACTGTGGGTCCCCACCAGGTTGTAGTCGAGGTGGGCCAGGGCACACAGTGAAATGACGTGAGCGCGCTCTCCGTGGGGGCCGCGATCGAAACGCTTGGTCATGAAGTGACGTCGGGGGCCTTCGGGCAACAGGACACAAGGCATCATGTCGATGCCGCACGCCCGGGCCATCAGGCTGTAGGCGTATTCGATGCTGCCGAAGCCCCTGCTCCGACCAAGACCATCGCCATGGCCATCCATGCCGGTTCCGCTCACACCATCGAGCTTGATCAGCCATTGCTCGAAGCCCTCGGTGGGCACGGAATAGGCCGAGTGGATCTGGAAGGTCTGGGGATTGAACGCAACGACGGCCTTGGCGCGAGCTCCCCCCGCACTGGTGCCGACCTGGATGAGCTGTTGGAGAGCCGCGTGAGTGGTCGTGTCATCGACGAACTCGCCCCGGACTGTTCCACGCGCCGCGAGCACGAGGTCCGCGAGCTGCACCGCCGTGGGCGACTCGGACGCCGTGTCGCGCGCCGCAGGCCGAAATTCGAGCGCCCCCATCGCCCGATCGGCCGCATAGGCCAGGCGATCAAGGGGCGAGATGCTCTCGGCCGCCACTCCTTGCTCGGCCATCCAGGCGTCGACCAGCGCATTCCCGAATCGGTCCGGCAGCGAGTCGGCCAGCATTGCCGGGAGACCGAAGAAGGTTTCGCGCCGGAGCTGGGGAAATTCGTAGGGCGCAGCACGGCGTGGCATGTGCAACGGGGCGAGCTCGATTCCGTCGGCGACCCACTCGGGCGTATACGCAAACGCATACCATCCGGTTTGCGGGTCCAATGCGACGGCGCCGACCAACTGGCCCCAGGCCCGAACCTCGATGACCTCTGCGGGCAGGTAGGTCACCGCTCCCGGGCCTCGCGCGTCACAGGCCGGCGTGCGTCCGGCCCTCCGGCGGCATCACGACGCACCCGTACTCGCTGAGCCCGCTTCTTCGGAGCCCCTCGTTGACGGGCCGCCAGCAGGTCGAGCGGATTGAAGGCGTCTGGACCGGGCTCGAGGCCGTCGAACCAGTGCTCTTGGTCGAGCGCGATCAGGACCCTGGTCAATGTACGAACCGTTGCGCCGGACCCGCTCTCGAGGTGTTTGAGAGCGCCGAGAGACACATTCGCCCGCTCGGCCGTGACGGCCTGGGTCAGCCCCTTGCGGATCCGCAGGCCCCGGATCCGATCGCCGAGTGCCAGCTCGAGCTCTTCAGGTTTCATGACTCCTCCTGGCAGACACTCTAATGGCTATTAACTGCCACCGATACCCAGTTTCTGATAGAAGTGAGCCATAATTCTAGCTTTTACAGCCTCTAGAGGACCTAAAAGCTATAATTATGATCATTCTGGCGACCCCGATAAGACGCGGCCGAACCATCGCTATCAGGCGTCGCGCGCCCAGACCGACCTCGGTCGTCGTTCAGACAGTGTGCTGCTGTCTACCCATCGGAATCCGAGCGGGTCACCTGTGCCAGCTGCCGACGCAGGTAGCGCCGCTCGCGATCGTTCCCGACCAGAGCGAGTGCGGCCTCGTAGGCCGACGCCGCTTCCTCCAGCCTTCCCGACCTGCGCAACATGTCCGCCCGCGCTGCCGGCATCAGGTGGTACCCCCGCAACGCGTCGGCATCGACGGCGTCGAGGGCCACGAGCCCGGCGTCGGGGCCATCGCGCATTGCCACGGCGACCGCTCTGTTGAGCTGGACCACCGGAGATGCAGTCATATCGGCCAGGACGTCATAGAGCGCGACGATCTGCACCCAATCGGTCGTGTCGACGTCTCCTGCCTCACCATGCAGTGCAGCGATCGCCGCCTGGACGGCATAGGGGCCCGGTGCACCCGTCCCCAGGGCTCGGACGACCAGATCGCGACCCTCGGCGATGCGCTCGCCGTCCCACAAGGTCCGGTCCTGGTCTTCGAGGGAGACCAGCTCCCCCGCGGCATCGACCCGCGCTCCCCGGCGGGCATCGGTCAACATCACCAATGCGAGGAGTCCCGTGACCTCATTTTCTCCGGGCAGGAGGCGACGCAGAATTCGAGCGAGCCTGATCGCTTCTTCGGTGAGGTCGATCCGGACGAGTTCCGGACCACTGCTTGCCGCGTAGCCCTCGGTGAAGATGAGGTACACGACGTGAAGCACCGCCGGAAGGCGTCGGCCGAGCGCCTCACCTTGGGGCACTCGAAACGGGATGCGCGCATCTCGGATCTTCCGTTTGGCTCGAACCACACGTTGCTGCATGGTGTTTTCACTGGTCAGGAAGGCCCGCGCCACTTCCGGCGTGGACAGGCCGCCGAGGTAGCGCAGGGTCAGGGCGATCTGGGCGTCGAGCGACAATGCAGGGTGACAGCAGGTGAAGAACAGACGCAGTCGCTCGTCGGGGATGTCCCCCGTGTCCGGATCGAGTGGCGCAGGCGCAAGCTCCTCCGATTCGATGTGCAAGATGGCCAGTCGGGTCGCAAAGGCCTCATCGCGACGCAGGCGATCAACCGCTTTGCGTCGGGCGGTGGTGATGAGCCACGCCAAGGGCGTCGTCGGGACACCATCGATTGGCCAGCGCGCCAGGGCTGCTTCCATCGCATCGGATGCGGCGTCCTCCGCCAAGTCGAGGTCGCCGAACTGGCGGACCAGGGTGGCCAATAGCCGCCCCTTCTCTTCGCGGAAGACGGCCTCGACCGAGAGGGCTGCCCGATCGTCGGTCACTGACTCGGGATCGACGCGACCGGACGGATCTCGACCCGACCGACCCGGGATCCAGGGCATCTCGCCGCCCATTCGATCGCGGCGTCGAGGTCGGGCAGATCGACGATGTAGTAGCCGCCCAGGTACTCCCGAGTCTCGGCGAATGGTCCATCCGTCACGATCCGGTCGCCGCCTCGAACCTGGACAGACGTGGCACGCTCGAAGGAGTCCAAGACGTTGCTCCCGACCACGATGCCGGCATCGAGCGCAGACTGGTGGTAGGACATGAATTGCTCGACCAATCCAGATTCACCTTCTGGAAGTGGCTCGGCGTCCTGATTGCCGATGATCAGCAGCATGTAGTGCATCGCGGACTCCTCAATGGTCATTTCTCCGAAGGCCCGGAGAGGCCCCGGGGAAGTGACGAACGGCCGGCTACGAGATCGACAGAGATTTTGACCCACCCAAGAGAAATTCGTCGAAAGCGGACCAGGAGCGCGGGAATTGCCAGAAGGGAGCTGGGATTCGCAGGCACGAAGGGTGATCCGTCTGGATCACCCTGCGGCGAGATCAGCCTGGAAGGGCATTTCAAGACCACCGCCCTCACCCGCCACGGTGGACTTCTGCCAGCTGCTTCTGCAGAATCAGGACAAGAACAGACCCTTCACTCGAGGCTCCAGTCCCCGAAGCCAGCGGGATGACCTCACATGACGGAGGTGCCAATGGCCGAACCGACACAGGCTGGACGAATGGTGGTGTGTTACTTCATCGTCTCCGATGACGTGGAGCGCTCCCGCCGTTTTTACACCGACGTGCTCGGCGGCACGGAGGTCTTCGGACCCGAGCCGACCAATGTGGCCCTCGCCAACAGTTTCATTGTCATCAACGCCGGCGGGGGCCCCACCGACGACAAGCCGACGGTAACTCTCGAGACGCCACGAGACCCCGACCGGATCAGCAGCTTCCTCAATATTCGGGTGACGGACATCCAGGCCGTGTACGCCGAATGGAGCGCCCGAGGCGCGCAGTTCCTGACGCCGCCAAAACAGCATCAGTACGAGACCCGTTGCTATATCCGTGATCCCGACGGATACATCATCGAGGTCGGTCAAACGACCGACCCGGAGGGAGATTGGTTGCCCGCCGAGTGGTGACCAATCAGCCCCCGGCGGCCGCTATCGCCTATAAAGGCGTATGGCCATAGTGATTGTGCAGGGAGCGTTCTCGTTCGACCCGAAGGATCGGGACCGATTCGTGGAGACCAGTGTGGCGGCAATGCGCACCTCTCGGGATGAAGAGGGGTGCCTCGAGTACCTCATTGCAGCGGACCCGCTCGACCCAGAGCGTGCGGTTCTATCCGAGCGATGGGAATCAATGGAACATCTGAACCGCCACCTCGCCCAACAGCAGAATACGTCTCGGGGTGACAGACCGACACCCCGAGACGTGGAGATAACCCTTTACGAGGTGGCCACGTCACGCCCCCTGCGTTGACGAAGCGGATGGTTGATCCGAGAAATCCCAGAAGTCCCCTCGATGCTCTCGGCGTCGAGGCCGGCCAACAGCAACGATCTCGCTAATCTCACGGGGTGCCCCGCGAGTCAGAGAGATGCCCGAGAATCCAGAACCACAGCTGGGGTGCGCTCGAGGTCGAGGGCGTGGGAACATTCCGCGACGCCAAGCTTTGGCCCGGTGGCGCACGAGAGTGGGATTGGGAAGTGACCGGAACGCGTCATCAACCGGGGATTCAGCCGGCAGATGTCGAAGAACTCCTCCCCTACCAGCCCGCAGTCATCGTGCTCAGCCGCGGGCGAGAACTGAGGCTCGAGACGTGCCCTCAGACGCTGGATTTGCTGAGGACCATGGGCATCGAAGTGATCCTCGAAGAGTCATCGGTTGCCATTTCGAAGTACAACGACTTGGTGGAGGACGGGACACGGGTGGCCGCGCTCATACACAGCACCTGCTGACGCTGGCCAGTCCACTGGCTGATGAACATTCAGCCTCTCCGCCGATCAGACCAGGCGGACCTCGGCGAGCCTCTTGACTGAGTACGCATCATCCCAACAGACGGCGGCCTCCCATGCCGCCTCTGCTTGCCCAGCGATGTCGAGAGCGGCGGCGTCGAGGCCTGCGGCGTTGTGGGGCAGCACCAAATCGAGGTCGGGGACGTCGACGTGCGACTCGTCCCAGTCGATCAGCGTGACGCCATGTGGGGTCATGAGGACGTTGCCAGTGTTGTTTGCGTCGCCGTGGACGACGCAGGTCTGACGTCCCGCGAGTCGCGCCCACGCTGCTCGGCATCGGGCTACGCCTTCCGCCGGCATCGCTCCCAAATCGATCCTTGTCCCGTTCTCGGCCTCCAGAAGATCGATCGACGATCGCCAGCCCGGACGCTGTGGCCAGCCCTGCGTCACCTTGTGCAGCCGGCGAAGGGCGTCGGCCACGCGACGCCAGTCGGCTTGCGTCTCGGGTGGTCGGCCCTCCACGTAGGTCATGACCACGAGACCTTCGGTGAAGAGCCGGCCGTCCGTCGTCGGGATCGGTAGCGGTACGGACAGGCCTTCACCGTCGAGGTATTGGAGGAGCGCTGTCTCCCAGGCGAGGTCCGCGTCGCTCCTGACACCGAGACGACCGACGGCGCGTCGCCCGCCGACGCGTACCTCCCACACGTCGTTGGCCACCCCGCCATCGAATCGTTCTACGCGGGCGACGTCGTCACCCCACTGTTCGAGTGCCTCCCACCCCACTGACCACATCCTCGCAGAGTTCCACCGTCGCCGGCACCGTCATGGAGCACCCCCGGCTCGCGTCCAGCCGAGACGATGGTGTCTACGCAGGAACCAGACCAACCCGGGCGCGTCAAGAGATGACCGTTCAGTTTCGGCTGCGGAGTTGGATCACGTTGCCATCCGGGTCAACCACGTCGTGCCGGACAAGCCCGTCGAGGCTGAACGTTCGGTCCGTCACCACGCCTCCGCTTGTCCTGACCCGTTCCAGAGCGGTTTCCAAGGAGGCGACATCGAACACCGGTTTGAGGGCTGATCCCTCGCGAGGCTCTGGTGAGCCACTGCTTTCGACTGCCTTGGCGAACCGTGCCGGTACGGAATGGATCAGGACTTCCTCACGTTCGTTGCGGAGCCGAATGTCGCCGGATAGTTCCTCCGTCGGCTCTGCGTCGAGCACCGCTCCGTAGAAGGTGGCTAAACGACGGACATCGAACGAAAACACCACGAGAGACGCCATGTCGGGACTTTAATGACACGCGCCGGCTGGTCGGAAAGAACTGTTGCGTCGGCGAGAAGATCGTTTCGCTGCTCCTACGAGCTCGCGCACATATCGTCTTGGCGGGCGCGCAAGAGGTTCCCACCGTTTCGGTTCAGCGAGTCGGAGGATGAGGCCTTGCAGTAGGGTCCTCGTTTGTGATCGCTCGGGATCAGGCGCCGGTGGTTTTCGAGGCATGGGACGAGTTGATCGCCGCAGTCGCCTCGGCCACGCCGGCCGAGCGGATGGAGCAAGCTCATGTCGTCGCTCGGGCCAGCCTCGACCCGACTGCGCCCAACGGTCCCAGATCCGACGCGATGGCGTTCGCCGAACAGATGGTTGTCGACGTCGCATCCATCACTGCAGATGCTCGAGCTGCCGGCCTGGCCGAGCTCGGTGCCGACGCACCAGCATTCGTCCTTGCCGTGTGGATCGAGGACATGATGATTCGCGCCTGTGTCGCCTGGCGCGAACTGTTCGGCGAGGAATGGCGTCCGATTCCCGCTTCCGGACAGACGGATCCGTGGGTAGCGCACGAGCGATTTCTTTTCGAGGTCGCCAAGCTGTCGGCCCTCGATCCGGTCACCTCCGAACTGGTCAGGCTCCGCGGGGCGAGAGCCCACGACTGCCGGCTCTGCCAGTCGCGCAGGAGCGTGAGCGCCATCGATCTCGCAGGTGCGACTGATCTGTTCGATGATCCGGATCCGAGCGGCATCTCCGATACTCAGGCCTTAGCCCTACAGGTCGTCGATACCTTCGTCTGGCAGCCAATCCGATGGCCGCAGGGACTCGGCACACAGGTCGTGGACGGCTTGGGTCCCACCGCGGCGACCGAGTTGGTCCTCGATATCGTCCGCAACGGGGCGAACAAGATCGCCGTGGCCTTCGGTGTAGATACCCCGGAGGTGGAGACGGGCGTCGAGTACTACGACATCGACACCGCGACCGGGGAGCTGCGCTACGACGTGAGCCCGGCTACGCCCACCGCCTGAAACTGCGGAACCACCCATTGCGGGATCGAAGAGCTCCAACACATCAACCTCTTCGTACCGACGCTTTGGGAAATCCCTGATTGACACTTATGCTCGCGTGAATGGCTCGTACGGGCAATGAGCGGCCGATTGCACCCCGCCTCCCTCCCGACACGTCCCTGGATACGAATCTGGAGCTCGCAGCCCGCAGCGAGATCATCGGCCTCACGATCGAGGGTGACTTCTCCGATACCGATCTCGAGGGCTTGGAGGTCGAGGAGTCGCGCATCATCCGTTCGTCGTTCATTGCGGCCGACCTCAGTCGGATCAGGATGATCGACGTCTTGGTGGAGGGAAGCGACTTCTCAGGCGCCGACATGGAGGAGGCCTCTCTGACCCGAGTGACCTTCAAGGGTTGTCGAATGTCTGGTGCCCGGCTGGCACGGTCGCAGATGCACGACGTCATTTTCGACGACGTGAAACTGGACGACGGTAACTTCCGAATGAGTTCGGGCGATCGACTCCTCTTCGATCACGTCAACCTGGCTCGAGGCGACTTTTACGCCGCCCACCTGACCAGTTCACGGTTCTTCGATTGCGATCTGACTCGCGCCGATGTGACGAAGGCAAAACTCCCGAGAGCCCGGCTTCACGGGTCAGAGCTCACCGATCTCAAGGGCGGCGAATATTTGAGACAGGTCACCATTGACAGCGCTCAGGTCCTCCCTCTCGCCATTGGGGTGTTTTCCGGTTTGGACATTCGCATCGACGACGAACGAGACGTGCCACCTTCCTGAAATTCTCCCTTCAGGCCCGGTCGACGGCGTGGCGAAGCCGCAATCGATACACGATGAACCAAGGAACGCCCACGACCTGAGTGAGGTCGTCGGGGAATCGAACGAGTGCCTCAGCTGAGGGCTGCGCTTCGACAATACGCTCGATCACGAAGCCATGGTCGGCCCAGGCGTCCATCACTGCCGACAACGGTCTGCGCCAGAACCACTGGGTCACCTCGACGTCGGCCTTTATCCAGGTATCGCTCACCAGTTCCGTATCGAAGTAGCCACCCATTTGGGACGGAAGGGCCGGTCCAAATGGATGCTCCAGGGAAACCACCGCCCAGCCGCCGGGCCGGAGCGCGTCAGCGAAGGACGTGAGAGGCACCGTCCAGTCCTCCAGGTAGTGGAGTGCGAGGGAGCAGGTGATCCCGTCGACGGAGTCGGGACTGAGAGGGAGCGGCTCTGCGAGGTCCGCAACGAAGAAGCGGCCCCGCTCCGAACAGCGACGGCGGGCCTCTTCGACCATGGCCGGGCTGAGATCGACGCCGATCACATCCGCCCCGTTGTCCAGGAGCCACTGCGCCTGGGCCCCCGAGCCGCATCCGGCATCGAGGATCGTCAGATCCGACAGGGGCAAAGGGATCAGACTCCGCAACGCTGGTCGCTCCAACCACCCGTTGAACGGACCATCGTCGCTGACCGCTGACCAGACAGCGGCCAATCGGTCATAGACGTCTCGCGTGTGGCGAGTGTGATCTGCTTGGTTCGCCGGAAGCTGAGCTGCCATGGCATCGATTGTGCCCGATTCCTGTCGTGCGTACCGACGTTGCGTCCATATCGGTCCCACCGACGTATGTCTCAGAACTGGAGAGTCCGCTCAGACGGACAACTCCTGTACTTTCAGCATGTCGACGCGCTGCTGCGTCGCGATGATCTTGCATCACGAAATGTCCAGACGTGCGCCATTTGCGTATGCGCCCTGGATTATCTGCTTGTTGGTCGTCATCGAGTCTCCTCTCGCAGTCCGCTTTCGCTCTGGCCATCGTGCGATTCCGCCGTTACATCTGCACGTCACTTCCACGCGGTGCATCGTCCCAGCTCAGCCTCCCTTGTGATGCGGTGCGGGTATCCCGCCCGGAGCGACGTTCGGCCAGCACGGCGTCGGCCCGAGAATTCCTCAATCGCAATTGGCAAATACGGACACACGGCTCATCCGGCCCGAGTGCAACGTGACATCTACCGGCATTACGTACGACTG
This sequence comes from uncultured Acidimicrobiaceae bacterium, assembly GCA_963754445.1. Lineage (GTDB taxonomy): Bacteria > Actinomycetota > Acidimicrobiia > Acidimicrobiales > RAAP-2 > Bog-473. The sequence goes on from CAVWFT010000001.1 coordinate 2,248,170, forward strand.
ATTCGTGGTCACCCGGTATCTCCCTGCAGGCATGGAGAAGCGAAACTCGTGGGACCCGAGCTTCGTCTGCTTCGCCACCACGCGGTCACCCCGATAGACGATGACCTCAACCGGTTCCTTGGGCTGGGCGGCAGGCCCAGAGCATTGTCCAGCCACGCCAGTCAGGACCCCGGGCTGTTGACCAGTGGCCTGGGGCACCGATATCGGGCCGCCACAACCCGAGACGGCCAGCGCACACGCACAGCAAAGAACTGCCAGCCACTTCGTTCCAGCCATACTCACTCCATTTCTGAATCGCCCTCACCCCTGATGACTCATGTTCCTGATATCTGGTTCGGCCACGTTCTCCCGTGCGAAACCGTCTGCCACGTCGACAAACAGGAAAAGCGACGTTCAGGCAGTGGTGGCCTGCCCTGTATCGTCGAGGGGCATGGACCCATTGGTCGCCCATCAGCGGTCGCAGGACACCTTCGCCCGCGTGTTCGGCAACGTGACATCCGATCAGTTGTCCGCACCGACGCCGTGTACCGAATGGGATGTGAGGGCACTCATCGACCACGTCATAGGGGGCAATCAGCGAGTCGTCGAGCGAGCCGGTGGTCAGCCGGCTTCACTCCCGGAAGACCTCAAAAGCGCCCTCCGCGCCTCTGCCCGGGCGGCACAGGACACCTTCGCCGAGCCCGAGGCCCTTACCCGCACGTACCAATTGCCCATCGGAGAGATTCCTGGAACCACGTTCATCGAGCTACGGACAAGTGACCTGCTCGCCCACGCCTGGGACCTGGCCAGGGCGACCGGACAGCCAACCGACTTCGATCCGGAACTGGCGGAATACGTACTTGGCTTCTCGAAGCAGATGATGAGCCGTTCTGGACTCCGCGGCGACGGGCGTCCATTTGGCGAAGAGCAGCCTTGCGGAGACGATCGCCCGGTGGCGGACCGGGTGGCGGCCTTCCTCGGCCGCAAGCTGGCCTGAAGGAGAGATCACGCGGGTCGACGCAATCGTTACCACGCCCCGCTTCCGGCCACGACAGCTCCGCTCAGCGCGCGCCGTTCTTGGCACAGTCAAAACAGGTCCGCCCAGCCGGCAATGCGGCCAGACGTTCAGCCGAAATCTGAGAGCGACAGCGCTCACACCGCGAATAGTCTCCAGCGGACAGTCGAGCGAGGGCCCAATCGAGGTCCACCAGGTCTGCTCGGGCTCCCGCAAGAAGTGCGGCGACCTGTGCCCTTTCGTAGGCGATGGTCGAACCCTCGGGGTCGTGCTCATCGTCCGTGCTGGCATCGGCGGACGCGGCAATTATCGCGTTGAGGTCCGTCTGCATCGCGTCGATTCGATTCAGCGTTGCAGCTCGCTGCTCGGCGAGCACGTCACGAATAGCCGATTCGTTCACCGTTGAAACTCTCGTTCATCCTCGACTCGACTCCGGTACCCCGAAGGGGACTCTTGTCAGAGTAAGGCCTTGCAGCGATCCCCGTTCCACCGGGTCACTTGGACAGACACACCTCGGCTTCACCTCTCGCCGATCGGGTATGCCCTAGCCATGACCATCCCGCCAGAGCCCGTCCCAGTCGAACCGCAACCCGAGCCGAATCCTCCGTCGCCGGTGCCCGAACCCGAACCAATGGCTCACGAGCGCCTCTAGGGGCGTATGCCGAAATCGCCGACGTGCGGCTCGCCGACCGCCACTTTCGCCCAGTCACGGCTCGAAGGCATACGGATGGGCGCGGTGCGGTCTCCCATAGCGCATGTGAAGGCAAATGGCGCCGCACGCGAGGGCCGCGTAGAAACACCACAGTGACGTGAATCCGTCCGCAGTCAATCGTGCCAGTATGACCACGGCTACGACATTGGTGAGGCCGAAGATCACGATGTCTCGATAGCCGGAAAGCAAAAGCGGTCCGCAAGTCGCGAGGACGTATAAGCCGACGACCAAGATCCCGTCGCGCAGGCCGATGCTGTAGGCAAGGTGGTAGGAACCAAGTCTGACCGTGACGGGGCCACGGAGCATCGTCGCCAGTAGGACAGCCGCCACCGCAGTACCCAGAACCACGAAGGGTGCGATTCTGAGCCGCCGACGAGGCGTAGGTTCGAGCATCATCACTGCGACCGGCACCAGCACCGGGACGAGCACCATGGCGATCAGCAAGTAGACCCACGTGGCCGCTCGTCCAACATCATGTGGGATATCTCCTCGCAGCTGCCACCAGACAAGTGACTCAATCAGCAAATGGATTCCCAGAACCAGCGGCACCACAGCCAGAAGCAAGTACTCCCGACGACCCCGCACATGGCGACACGTGTCGATCCCGATGGCCGTGACGACAAGACCGCCAGCGACATCGCCTTCTGGGGAGAAGCACACAGAGAGACCGTACCCTCACGCAGCAGTGGCCGGTCTTGCCATTTCCTAGCTCCATGTGGTCCGACCATGAGACGCTCGGCGTGATGGATTCTGTTTCGCACCTACGATCGACCAAATGGGCTCCGCACAGGTGACCTGGGACTCGTTGGGTCCGACGTGGCAACTCGCTATCGACGAGGCATGGCGATCGTGGACAGCGGGTTCCGCCGGGGTCGGTGCCGTCCTCGTCGACAAAGCTGGATTCGTTCTCGCGAAGGGTCGAAACAGGACAACCGAAGAATCGTCCTCTCACTTGTCCGGGACGATGATGGCGCATGCAGAAATGGACGCCTTGTCACAAGTGCCTTTTGGGTCCCGGATCGAAGGGTCGTTGTACACGACCTTCGAGCCCTGCCTCATGTGTGCTGCGACGATCACCTTCTACCGGGTCCCCGAGGTGCACTACGCCGCGGCCGATCCATTTTTTGAGGGGCTTCACGACTGGATGGGACGCTATGACTTCACCTCCCAACGCCTCCCGGACCGATTCAGACTTGGAGGAGCCATCGGGGCCTTCTGCCATGTCCTGCATCTCGCCTGGCTGGTTTCCCACCCCGCACCCACCGACGTCATCGATGCGCATGCACGCCTCTCACCCTTGGTACTCGAGTGCGCAGTCGCCAGACGTCATCGCCTCCGGCTGATCAGCGATCGAGATGCGACCGCCCTCGACGCCATCCAAGAACTCTGGCCGGACCTCATCAGCTTGAGCGCGTGAACGCCGCCCTGTTCAGGGTGGCATGAGGCGACGTCAGGAGCTGGGGCGTTCAGGCGCCCCCACCCGAAGGCGCAACGCCAGGATATGTGCTCGTCGCTGGTAGCAGCACTCCTCGATCGCGCCGATGGAGTCCGCGACATTGCACTGGACGGGGCCAGCGTTCCCGAACACAATTGTGACATGGACAAGCGTTTTCGGGCTGAAATGCAGAAGAGCCCCAGCAAGGGTGGCTGGACGTACGTTGTCATGGAGAACTCAGCCGGTTATTTCGGAACGAAGGGTCTCGTCAAGGTTCGAGGCACGGTGGACGGCGAGCCCTTCGAGAGTTCCTTCATGGCGCTCGGCGACGGAACGCACAAATTGCCGATCAAAGCTCAGATCCGAAGGAAGATTGGCAAGGAAGCGGGTGACACCGTCAGCGTTCGCCTGACTGAGCGATTGTCGGACTGAGCCCGATGGGGCTTGCACTCAGCCGCTGAGGCGCTCCATCTGGCGGCCGACTTTGGGTCTCGTGAAGAGGAGGTAGAACCCGCCCAAGAAGAATCCGAGACCAATGAGCCAAGCGACCACCATCACGACAATCCATGCCGTCTTGTTCGAACCGGCGCCGTAGAACGCCGTGGACGGACGACTGGCCGCGTCGACGATGGCCCAGATTGGAACGACGACGGCGCAAAGGAAGACGAGGAGGACGATGAACAGATCGGGGCCGAATATGTCCGAAAAGACCATCTGGGCTCCCTCCTTCGACTCGGCAAGAGCCGAGGGTATGGTACCCCTTTCGGCCTGTGGAAATGCTGCTGCTCTCCGGTGCGTCCGCCTCGGAGACCGCCACGCTCGAACTCGCACTCGGTGACCGGACGATCTTCGTCAATGCCCGTCTCCCGGTTCCATGCGTGACGACGTGGCCGATTGGGGCACGCAGCCACGGCCTCCGAGCTGCGAGAATCGGAAGATGCCCGGACTCGAGCTCGTTGCGCTTCTCGTGGAGGGCTACGACCGGGCGATCGACTTCTTCGTGGACAAGCTCGGATTTACTCTGGTCGAGGACTCCCCGTCTCTCACGAACGACGGCCGGCCCAAGCGCTGGGTCGTTGTGCGTCCACCCGGCGGTCAAACGGGCATATTGCTCGCACAAGCCGACGGCGACACCCAGACTGCCCTTGTCGGAGGCCAGGCTGCGGGTCGAGTTGGCTTCTTTCTGCGGGTAGATGATTTCGACGAGGCTTACGAACGAATGGCGTCGAAGGGTGTCGAGTTCGTGATTCCGCCGCGGAGCGAGTCATATGGGACGGTCGCCGTCTTCCTCGACGTGGCCGGCAATCGCTGGGATCTGCTCGGGCCTTCATCGCCTGGCACGCACCCATCGACATGATCAGCATCACGTCACCCCAGCTGCTTCTGTGCACACGGATGGCGTCATCGACCGATACCGAGAAAGCCGGCGGCGCCGAACACCCTGTGCCGGGCATGGCTAGGGTGGAAGTACGTACTTCGGCCATGGTTCCTCGATAATCGCCGTCTTGGTCTTTTTCGGCCTGTTCGCGCTTCGGTCGTTCTCGTCTCAGCGACGCCGGCGTGGTCACCAGGGAAATCCGGTGCCCATGAGCTCCTTTACCGATCCCCCTGCTCCAGAGCGCCCGCGTGAGAACGCCGACGCTGCGCCCCACGGGGTCCCATTCTCCGGGGTCCCGTTCACCGGGATCGCGCCCGGCTGGCTGACCGACCCCTCGGGTCGCCACGAGCGCAGGTACTGGTCAGGGTCGGCCTGGACGGAGCATGTGACGGACGGAGACGTACCGGGCCTCGACCCGCCTCCGGACAGCCTGGGCGGCGAGGTGTCCCCCTCGTAGGTCAGGCGTGTAGGGGCGCCGTCGCCTCCACTCACCCCAGCCCGTTCCACCGCCTGGCTTCCGGCATCGGGCGCCTACGGTGGACGAACGATTCGGATGGAATCGCAAGCACGGCTCGGCTCGCTGAGAGGTTCTCCATGAAGATCACGATTCTTGGTACTGGCTTTATTGGCTCGACATTGGGACGGGCCCTCTCCGCCTCGGGACACACGATCGTCTACGGATCGCGACATGACAACGATGAGGTCGCAAGCGGCACGGCTGCGAGCGTCCTGCCGATCGCCGAAGCGCTGCAGGCCGGTGACCTCGTCATCCTTGCCATCCCGGGCGCCGCGGTACCGGGCCTCGCCTCAGAACACGGAGAAGACCTCGCCGGGAAGCTCGTGATCGATGCCACGAATCAAATGGGTGTCGATGTCGCAAACGCCAGAGCATCTCTTCCACCTTCAGTCCGCTACGCCCGAGCATTCAATACCCTGGGCGGCGAGAACATGGCCGATCCGGTGTTCGCTGACGGGAGAGCCGACATGTTCTTCTCAGCACCGGAGGAAGACCGAGCCACGGTCGAAGACGTCATCGAGGGCGTCGGCCTGCGACCGGTCTATGTCGGGGAAGACCAAGAGGCGCTCGTCGACGCGCTCTTTCAGCTCTGGATCGCGCTGGCCATGAAACAAGGGCGCGGTCGCCGTCTCGCCTTTCGATTGCTCGAGGGCTGAATCATCAGATCGACCCCCAAGTAGGATCCACACCCCATGGACTTGAGTCCGGTTGAAGCACGGGTGATCGGCAGTCTGGCCGAGAAGCAGTTGACGACGCCCCAGCAGTACCCCCTCACGATCAACGCCCTCGTCCTCGCGTGCAATCAGTCGTCCAACCGCGACCCGGTGGTGACCTACGAGCAAGGGACAGTGGAACCGGCGCTGACCTCCCTTCGGGAGGCGGGCCTGCTCCGTCTCGTTCACCCGTCCCACGGTCGCTCGTCCACCCGATACCGCCAAGTGCTCGATGAGCGTTTCGGCCTGGACCCCCGAAGCCTGTCGATCCTCGCCGTCCTGTTGCTGAGGGGGCCGCAGACGAGCGGGGAGCTGCGGGCTCGTACAGAGCGAATGGCTGACTTCGACCGCCTCGAGGAGGTCGAGAGGGAACTGGACCGACTGGCCGAAGGCGATGACCCACTCGTGCGCAGACTGCCGCGTCGGCCCGGTCAGAAGGAGGATCGCTGGGCAGAGACCATGAGCGCGGCCACCTCCGAACCCGACACCACCACCGAAGTCGCACGTGAGCCGGACCGCCCGCCCGATCGTCCTGCGAACGACGAGGTCGCAGCACTCCGCGCCGACGTCGACGCCCTGCAAGAGGAAGTCACCAGGCTCGGGACCGCCGTGGCGGAGCTCCGGGCCGAATTTGGCCTCTAGCAACGCACCGACATATCGGCCCCGGCGAACGGGTCCGGTCGAGAGGTTGGTTCGAATGCGCTCCTGCCGAGGCACCCGTGATCATGAGGAGGGAAGCCGGGTCAGACCTTGCGGCCCAGTGTGTGCCGTCCGACGATCATCGGCAATTCCAGGAAGGTCCGGATCCCCGGTTCCGCCTCGCACACCAGCGGGATGGCATGGACGGCATGCATGGCCGTGCCGAGGCAACCTGTCGCGCAGGTTGCCTTGTTGCTCCGCCGTGTGGCACCCGGCACCCGTGCTGGCTATGGGCACAGGTACTACGGTCGCTGCGTGGCTGTCACTTCCAGATACGAGCCGGTGTCAGTAGAAGGCGTCCAGTTCGACGCCTATTGCGCCGTTCCGGAGTCCGGATCAGGGCCCGGAATGCTCCTGTTCCAGGAGATCTTCGGTATCAACGACAACATCCGGGGGCTTGCCGATCGCCTGGCCGGTGCCGGCTATGTGACCCTGGCGCCGGACATGTTCTGGCGCATCGAGCGACGCTTCGAGCGCAAGGACGAGTCCGGCTTCGGCGACGCCGTCGCCATGGTCCAGCAGCTCGATTTCGAGAAGGCCGCGGAAGACATTCGGGCCACCCATGCGCATCTGATCGGCATGCCCGAGTGCACGGGAAGGATCGGTGCGGTTGGTTTCTGCCTCGGTGGGGCCCTGGCGTTCATGGCGGCAACCCAGAGCCGGGTGAACGGGCGCGGCATCGATGCAGCTGTCTGCTACTACGGCTCCGCCATCAACGGCATGCTCGAGAACGTCGACCATTTGGAGTGTCCGAGCATGTACCACTACGGGACGCTCGACACCTTCATCACCTCCGCACAGATCGAAGAGGTCGAGGCGGCAGTGCAGGATCGTCCCGGAGTCGAGTTTCACCGCTACGCGGCGGGTCACGCCTTCAGCAATTGGGATGCACCGTCGATGTACGACGCGGCAGCCGCCGACGAGGCGTGGGCCCGGACCCTGGACTTCTTCGCCCGCCATCTCGGGTAGCCCATCCTCGGGGTCAGGTATCCGACGCCGTCATCAGGGCGCCAGGGGCGATCCAACTCGGTGCGCAGTGCCGTCCCCGTCGACGAAGGCGAATTCCCGGAGCCCGTAGGGCGTGTCGTGCGGCTGGATGAACCGGCCCTTGACGCCCGACGAGGACCAGGATGCGAAAAGCGCGTCTGCGTCGGACACGTACAGGTAGATCTCGGCGCCCTCTTGCGTCCGGTCGTGCTCCGGCGATTCGCTGAGGTGAAACTCGACGCCGTCACGCCCGACGAAGCCATACCGGTCCGGCCCCTCGTACGCTCGAGCGGAGAATCCGAGCATGCGGTAGCAGCGGAGGGCGCGGTCGAGGTCACGCACGGGGACCACCGGGGCCACATTCGAAAAGATCACGTCGTCCATCACGCCATTATCTCTGGCTCACCATCCGAATTCGACGCCTGGACCCGAGTGGGGTGACTCCGCCACCACGTCGGAGGATCACGTTCGGCATCGCGTCTCCGGGCGTGTCATCGCCGACGCCATCATGGGGCCGACACGCGGTGAGATAGCAGCACCACCCGCACCCGCACCCGCACGGTCGCGGAACCGAGAGCCGAGAGGACTCAGCTCGTGTAGTCGACGGGACCCGCTCCCTCGATGCCCACGGCGAAGGCCAGGCCCCGGAGGCCGGTGTTGCTCGTGAGCGGCCAGATGCTGTGCACGGTGTCCGGCGGGATTCTGATCAGATCGCCCTGCCCGACCTCCCGCTCCTCGTCGGCGATCTTCATGATGCCGCGCCCGGAAATGATGTAGTAGAACTCGTGCGTCGGGTGGGAGTGTGGATCGACGAGACCGCCACCGGCCACTTCCCATTCACTGACGAGCTCGAGGAAACCGTGGCTGGTGACGTCCTTGAGCTCGCCCGGCGGGATCAACCACCAGACCGGCACGGTCCCGGCGTGCTCGATGACCGGTGCTACGTCCCTCGCCGAGCGGACATCCATGCTCACCCCTCCTCTGTCGCCGTGCTGAGATAGTACGACGATCGAGCGTGGCTGGAACGGCTCGCAGACGACGGTTGTTTCGTCAAGGCCACCGCCGCGGTCACAAAACGGCAGCGCGCCATCCAGCGTCATGAGGGGATTCTCCACCCGGCCGGCGAGTCCGTGCTTCCGGCCCGGACGAGCCGGCCTCCTCCACCTGCCGCGCCTCGGAGAACCTCAGCGGTGCTGGCCCGGCGATCGCCTCAGCACGATGCGTGCGCCCGCCGCTGCCGGGCCTGGTGGCCGAGGTAGATGCCGAGAAGGACCAGTCCCGCGAGGACCACCCGGGAAAGTGCCTTCCTGGCACTCCGACTTGTTTCCATGAGCCATTGTGACTCCATCGTCGGTTCCGGTCGACTGGTCTCCCGCGTCACCGGTCGCCCGTGAGCTGCCGGTCACCCTGTTCGCTCATCGCGCATGCCGGGAGATCCTCGGTTGGGGCCGACGGTCGCCCCCAGACCGAGGCGGCGATCACGCCAGGCCTGCCTCTCCTTCGTCGAGGGCTCCCGCAGGTCCTCGATGTCACTGCGGCTCCTTCGACGCGAACTCCCAGCAGCCGGCAAGGCGACTGCGCTGCCCGGTTGCTGCTAGGCGGATGCGGGGTCGGTGTCGACGATCAGGACGTCGCAGTGGCAATTGTGAGCGACCGTGTTGGGCAGGCTTCCCTGGACGAAGCGCTTGGCGCCGGTCATGCCCCTGTTCCCCACCACCACGAGATCAGCCGAGACCTCCTCTGCTGTGCCGAGGAGCGCCTTGGCCGCATCCCCGCCCGGATTGTGCACCTTGGCCGACACCCCCTCGGCTTCGGCGGTGGCGATTAACGCCGAGCGAATCTTCTCCGCCTCTTCGCGCAGGCTGTTCACCTGATCTTGTTGGGCTCGCGAGTCGGCGAAACCGATCGTGACGGACGGGTGGACGACGTTGACGGCGTGCAGCTCTGCACCGAACACTTTGGCCAACGACAACGCTTCCCGTACGGCGATCCCGGCCCGCTCCGAACCATCCGTTCCGACCACGATGACCTTGTACATGGGCATCACTCCAGTCTTTGTTTGAAACTGCCGTTGCAGATGCTAGGGCGCCCCGAGCCCGCGTGCTCGTGGAGGCGCCTCGTCACCGGCGTGTGGGCGGCTCTCTCTTCGGTCACTCGTGGCGTTGACATGACGCGCTGCGCTTCTATAGGGTTGTCTTATGACAATAGGACAGGGGGATAGCGACCGGCTCGGTGGTCAGATCTCACCGATTGAGTTCCGACTCGACCCCGCTTCAGGAGTGCCGACCTATCTCCAACTCGTCTTTCAGGTCGAGCACGCGCTGCGGCTCGGCTACCTCAAACCGGGTGACCAGCTGCCCAAGGTCAGGGATGTCGTCGCCTCGCTGGCCATCAACCCGAACACGGTGTCCAAGGCCTATCGAGAGTTGGAAACCAAGGGTCTCATCGTGGGGCGTCCAGGCCAGGGCACATTCATCTTGGCCACCCTCAGTGAGGTCGCGCTGCCCGAGCTGACTGGGCTTCGGCGATCCCTTCGGGGCTGGCTGGCCAAGGCGGACACCGCCGGGCTCGACGAGAGCGGCATTGCGGCACTCGTCGCAAGCGAGCTGCGGGATTTCTATGAGCGTCGCAGCGGGTCGCGCGCCGGCGCGCCCAGCAGCGAAACGGAGGGTGTCGCATGAACATCATCGAGACGCACGGCCTGGGCAAGTCCTATGGAGCGACCAGGGCGCTCCACGACTGCAACCTGGCGATCCCCCAGGGGCACGTAGCCGCGCTGGTCGGACCGAACGGTGCCGGAAAGTCGACATTGCTCAACCTCGCTGTCGGACTGGCAGCGCCGACGAGCGGTGAGTTGCGTGTTCTCGGCGGATACCGCGCCGGGTCATTGCCGGCACTCGACGGCATCGGCTTCGTCGCTCAGGACACCCCGCTGTACAAGAACCTGTCGGCGGCCGACATGCTGCATCTCACCCGCAATCTCAACCGGCACTTCGACCAGGCCTACGCCGAAACCCGCTTGGCCGAGCTGGGCATCCCCCAGAACCGCAAGGCGGGCAAGCTGTCGGGCGGGCAGCAGGCGCAACTTGCACTGACATTGGCACTCGCCCGACATCCGCGCCTCCTCCTGCTCGATGAGCCGGTGGCAATGCTCGACCCGATTGCCCGCCACGATTTCATGGCCACGGTGCTGACGGCGGCGGCCGACGACGGCGTCTCCGTACTCCTGTCGTCACACGTGCTGGCCGAGCTCGAGCGGGTGGCCGACTACCTGATCATGATGTCCTTGGGCCGTATCCAGGTGGCGGGCGAGGTCGACGATCTGCTGGCCAACCACCGCGTGTTGACGGGCCCGGCCGCCGAAGCGAGTCGATACGACGAATGGCCGGTTGTGCACGTCCGCGGCGGCGAGGCCCAGGCGCACCTGCTCGTTCGGTCCACGCCGGACGATCCGGTCCCACCTGGTTGGGAGGCGCATCCAGTCGGCCTCGAAGAGCTCGCGCTGGCCTATTTGCGAGAGCCCGCCGCCGCCGGCGCTCTCCCCGGCCCGGTCCCGAATCCGCATGTCCAGCCGTCGGGGGTGACGAGATGACCGCGCTGACCACGATGTCCCCCGCCGCGCGCGTGAAGGTGGACGAGGACCTGGAGCCACTGCCCTGGCGACGGATGGCGTGGGTCACCTGGCGGCAGCACCGAGTGGCACTGATCGGCGCGTTGGCATGTGTCGGCGCACTGGCCCTCTGCGTGCTGATCGTCGGTCTCCGGCTACATCACGCCTATGGCGTTGCGATTGCCTGCCATCCGGCGAACTCGGCCGCGTGCAACACGACGGTCGCCAACTTCAACGGCATCGGGAATTTCTTGTCCAATGGGGTCCTCTTCCTGATCGTGCCGCCCCTGATCGGCGCGTTCGTCGGCGCGCCAGTGCTCGCTCGCGAATTCGAGGGCGGCACCTTCCGCTACGCCTGGACGCAGGGCTTCGGGCGGTGGCGCTGGACGCTCGCCAAGTTGGTGGCGCTCGGAGTGGTGGTGGCGGTGGCCAGCGGTGCCCTCAGCCTGCTGGCATCGTGGTACTACCAGCCGTATTTCGCCTCGGGCCACCAGTCCGTGTCCCTGACCACGTTCAGTCAGCTCAATCCCGGATTGTTCGAACAGCGCGGCGTTGCCTTCGCCGCATGGACGCTGGCCGCTTTCGCCATCGGTGCACTGGCCGGCGTGCTCATTCGCCGGGTCGTCCCTGCCATCGTGACCACGCTGGCCGTGTGCGGAGCACTGGCCTTCGCGACCGCGGGCTGGCTACGCATGCACTACCTGACTCCTGTGGTCACCAAGGGAGTCAGCGCGCCGGATTCCGCGCGGATCGTGAGCCAATGGGGAAGCAGGGGCGGCCGGGTCGTCTTCACCGGTCCCCCGTCGTTTCCCATCTACCAGGAGTACTGCCCTGCGCAGGCCGGCCTGGGCAAAGGCGGCGGGTCAGGGTCGGGGAACCCCCTGCAGTGTCTGGCGCAGCACGGCTTCACGTTCTGGACCAGCTACCAGCCGGCGAGCCGGTTCTGGGCGTTCCAGTGGATAGAGGGCGGCTGGCTCCTCGCGCTGTCGATCCTGCTCATCGGCGTGACCGTCTTGCTCGTCCGCGGGCGCGCCGCCTGAAGTCCGCTGTCGGCCCACAGCCGCCCTCGGTGCACACACGTCACGGTGCCAACGGGACTGCACCCCGGTCCGTCGGAAGGGGACGCTCTCTCGGCCGGCTGGGTTCTGAGCGACGGCACGCACGGAATGGACGATCTGGCGATCGCGCCGAATGGCATCATGCATTTCAAAGGCAGTCCCTCCTACGGCGCGACCGACACGGTGTTGTGTTCAGGTCGCTCAGCGATCGGATTCCAATCGACGAGGCTGAGAACGACGTTCGCTGATGAAGCGGTGGATGGCCTCGTTGGCATGATCCTGAAAGGACGGGTTGGCCAGGTCGGGCAGGAAGTCCGCTTGGTTGACCATGGGACCTTTCAGCGTGTTGGCCGCGCTGGCGTAGAACACGCCGCTCGACAGGGTCGGGTCGGTGACGCCATCGACCAGTCGCTTCGCGCCCACGTCGAGCTTGTGGGAGAGACCCAGGGTGGGCATGATGTATTTGGCCCCGAGACGCATCGGCAAAGGCAGGTCACTGGCTGCGTGGGTGCCGGTGGTGTTGCCGGGGCTCACGGTGAAGAACCGGCGGTCGGGGTGTTGGCGGGCCAGGTAGGCCACCCAGAGGGCGCCAATGTACTTGGCCTGCGCGAAGGCGAGATTGAAGTCAGCCTTCTTGCCGGCGAAGTAGCTGCCGTCGATGACAGTGGCGAACTCGTCGGCGGAGTGTGAGGCCCATGATGGCCCCTTCATCCGCAGTTTCGGGACCCCCCTGACTGCTTCACTTCCGGCGAAGACCGCAACCTCACCGAGCCGATCCTCCGCCAGGAGCCCTTCGAGGAGGACGACGTGGCCAAGGACGTTCGTCGCGAACACGGTGGTGACGCCGTCGGCGGTCATGCCCATCGACTGCGGGCCAATGACACCAGCGTTCATGACCAGCGCGTCGACGGATCCGTCGATGGCCGCGAGGCCGGCGCGCACCGAACCCAGATCGGCGACGTCCATGAGAATGATGTCGAAGATGTGCCGGCCGGTCGCTGCTTCGAGCTCGGCCTGTGCCGCAGTCGCCCGGCCCTGGTTCCGGCAGGCCAGGTAGATGCGGGCGATCTCGGGACGTGACGCCAGTTGCCGGGCCACCTCCTGGCCGATCCCGGCGTTGGCGCCCGTGATGAGCACCGTCTTTCCTGAGGCTGGACTCACGCCGATTCCCTCTCACCTTGTGTGGGCGTCGGGATGCCGTCGAGCAGGCCAAAACGGGCATCCATCGCGACACTTCGGACCTCGATCAGCTGCTGATATTCAGCCGAGTTGTACCAACTGAGGGCCGTCTCGTGGTCTGGAAACCGCACGATCGCCCCTGAGGTGGCCACGGGATCGCCATGCAGGGTCTCCCAGATACTGGCGGCGACGACCTCGCCTCCGTGTTCTTTTGCGGACTTTCCAGCGTGACCGGCGTATTTCTCACGATAGACATCCGGGTCCTTCACTGTGAATTCGACAATTAAGTATGCACTCATGTTGGTACTCCTCGGTTGTGAGTTGTGATCTGCGTTCTCGGTCTTCACTCTCATAACGTCACCGCCGACAGGCGTTACGTCGCGACACGGCCTCCATCGACCGCCAGGGTGACGCCGTGGACGAAGCTGCTCTCATCACTGGCCAGGAAGACGATGGCCGCAGCAAGTTCCTCGGGCTCAGCGACGCGACCTGCTGGTGCGAGTCCTGCGAGTTGCTTCACCATTTCGTCGGGGACTGCCTCCATCATCCGGGTGCGCGTCGGGCCGGGGGCAACGGCGTTGACCCGAACACCACTCGGGCCGTATTCGGCGGCCCACGCCTTCGTCAACAATTCGAGAGCGGCTCGGCTGGCGCCATAGAGAGCCATGCCGGACTGTCCGAAGCTGGCGACCATCGTGGAGACGTTGACGATCGAACCCCACCCGCGTTCGGCCATGGCTGGCGCCAGTGACGCGACGAGGAAGAACGGAATTTTGACGTTCAGTGCGAAGGTCTCGTCGAATTCTGCTTCGGTTGCTGCGTTGCTCGGTCCGAGCAAGGCGACGCCAGCATTGTTGATGAGGATGTCGACGTGACCGTCGCCCGCCTCCGTGGCCCACTCGACCAGGTCCTGGGCCGATTGCAGGTCGCCCAACGAAGTGAGCCGGAACGCCGCGGTGCCTCCGCTGTCTTCGATCTCGGCGACCACGTCTTTGGCTCGTTGTTCGTTGCGTCCGACGATCAGTACGTGAGCGCCGCGCGGCCAACGCGAGGGCCGTCGCCTGGCCGATCCCGCTGGTCGAGCCCGTGACGAGCGCCGTCTTGCCCTTCAGGTGAGTCATACGTTGTTCGATCCTCTCGCACAAAATGGGTTGTGTGACTCACTCTGACAGTTCAGAACTGGGTTGTCAAACTCAGAATCGTGTAACCTTGATGCATGACCGACGAGACGGCTGAACGGCCGAAACTCACCCCCAAGGGAGCACGCACCCGGGCACGAATAGTGGAGGCAGCCGCCGCCCTGATCCATGAACGCGGGGTGGCGAGCACCACCTTGGAAGACGTCAAGGTGGCGGCGGAAGTCAGCGGCTCTCAGATGTACCACTACTTTCCCGACAAGAACGAACTCGTGCAGGCGGTCATCGACTACCAGGCCGAGACCATCGTCGATCGCAATCGGCAGGCGCTCAGGAAAGCGAACGGCGTCGAAGCCTGGCGGAACATGGTCATCACCGCAGCGAGGCGCACCAAAGCAAAGGGGGGCTGCCAACTTGGCTCGCTCGTTGGTCAACTCGCCGAGAGTGACCCCGAGGCCCGAGCGCTCATCGCGGCAGGGTTCGATCAGTGGGCAGCCGCCATCGGCGATGGGCTGAGATCCCTTCATGCCGACGGGAGGCTCCCGTCGGATATCGACCCGGACGATCTCGCAACGACTCTGCTCGCCACGCTCCAAGGGGGACTTCTACTCGCCCAGGTAGAGCAGAGTCCCCGTCCGTTCGAGACTGCCGTCAATACCCTTCTCGCCCTTGCCATCGGCGAATGAACGCACGCTGGGTTCGTTCACAGCCACGGCGCGGTTCAGGGAGCGAGCTCGCCGTAGAAATAGGATGCCGTCACGCCTTCTGGCCAGCTGGGCGGCGACGCCGGCTTCGCCACGAGACTAGGAAATCACCGATGACCCTCGAAACTGAAGGAGCACGCCATGGGAGCCATTGAACCGAAGAAGTCGACCGTCAAGGGCCCCGCCGAGTGGTTCACCGGCGACGTCTGGATCGACAGCCTCGCCGAGCCGAACGATGTCTCACAGCTGAACGTCGGCGCGGTGCACTTCACTCCGGGAGCGCGTACCGCCTGGCACTCCCATGACGGAGGTCAGACTCTGGTCGTCATCGAAGGACACGGTCTCGTCCAGTCTCGGGGCGAGGATGTCGTCGAGCTCCACGCTGGTGACGTCCATCGGACCGCCCACGCCGTCGAGCACTGGCACGGATCGGCCCACGGACATTTCATGGCCCATCTCTCCATCACGCAGGGCCCTCCGACCTGGGGCGACCACGTAAGCGACACCGAATACGGAACGCCCACATAGGGCACCCGATCTCGAGCGGGCCTGTCTCCCCGATCCTTATGGCGACGTCTTGGCACCGAATCGCAGGCTCGGCACGGAGCACCTCGATCCCAGCCACGAGCCATCAGTGCCCTACCCCGGAGCGCAGCACAGCCCTCGCCCACATGGGGCGAGGGCTGCTGCACACTTGTAGCGACCGCGTGCGCGTCGCCACACGCCAATCCTGACTACGAGCACCCGCTCGTCGTCCCGCAACTGCCGCACACGTAGCAGGAACCCGCCCGCTGCATGTGGTTGCCGCAGTTGTAACAGAACGGCGCGTCGCGCTGTTCGGCTCGGGCAAGCGGCAGCGGCTGCGCCGACATCGCAGTCGCGCCGCTCGTCGCCAAGCCCGAGGCCGAACCCGCCTCCGCCGAACCTGCACCGGCCGCCGTCGCTCCGCCGGGGCCGTCGTCGAGCAGGCCCACCGTCGGTGTCGCCTGCTCCTCCACCCCCGGCAGCGTCGGCTGCATGCGCTCCTGGGTCGACTGCACCCCGAGCGTCTGGCGCTCTTCCGCCGTCAGGTAGTCGAGCGCCATCCGGCGGAAGACGTAGTCGACGAGGCTCGAGGCGATGCGCAGTTCGGGGTCGTCGGTGATGCCGGCCGGCTCGAACTTCATGTTGGCGTACTTGTTGACGAAGGTCGACAGCGGCACCTGGTGCTGGAGGCCCAGGCTGATGGCGATGGAGAAGGCGTCCATGATGCCGGCCAGGGTCGAGCCCTGCTTCGACACCTTGATGAACACCTCACCCGGGCGCCCGTCCTCGTACTCGCCCACCGTGACGTAGCCCTCGCAGTCGGCCACCCGGAAGGAGAACGTCTTCGAGTTGCGCTTGCGGGGCAGGCGCTCGCGCACCGGGCCCACCAGCACCGGGTCCGACGCCCGCTGCTTGGCCAGGGCCAGGGCGTTCTCGAGCTCGGCGATGCGGGCCGTGACCTCGCGGTCGCGAGCCTCGGCGTCCGAGCCGGCCGGGGCGGTGTCGCCACCGTCGACGGCCGCGTTCTCTTTCTTCGTGGTCGAGAGCGGCTGGGCCACCTTGCAGTTGTCGCGGTAGATGGCCACCGCCTTGATACCGAGACGCCAGGCGTCGATGTGCAGCTGCTCGACGTCCTCGACCGTCACGTCCTCGGGCATGTTCACCGTCTTGGAGATGGCGCCGCTGATGAAGGGCTGGACCGCCCCCATCATCCGGAGGTGGCCGCTGTAGTGGATGGTGTTGTCGCCCATGGAGCAGGCGAACACCGCCAGGTGCTCGGGCGCCAGGTGCGGCGCCCCCACGATCGACATGTGCTCGTTGATGTAGGCCACGATGTCCTCGGCCTGCTCGACGCCGTAGCCCAGCTTGGCCAGCGCCCGGGGCACCGTCTGGTTGACGATCGACATGGTGCCGCCGCCCACCAGCTTCTTCGTCTTGACCAATCCGAGGTCGGGTTCGACACCGGTGGTGTCACAGTCCATCAGCAAACCGATGGTCCCCGTCGGGGCCAGAACCGAGGCCTGCGCGTTGCGCACGCCGTAGACCTCGGCCAGGTCGACGGCGCGGTCCCAGGCCTCCTGGGCCGCCGAGAGCAGCTCGGGCGGTACCAGGTCCTCGTCGATGCGGGCGGCCTCGGCCTGGTGCATGCGCAGCACGTTGAGCATCGGTTCCTGGTTCTCGTGGTAGCCGGCGAACGGTCCCATGCGGGCCGCCGTGCGGGCCGAGGTGGCGTAGGCGTGTCCGGTCAGCAATGCGGTGATCGCACCGGCCCAGGCCCGACCGCCGTCGGAGTCGTACGGCAGGCCCTGTGCCATCAGCAGGGCGCCGATGTTGGCGTACCCGATACCGAGCTGGCGGAACAGCCGCGTGTTCTCGCCGATCTTCTCGGTCGGGTAGTCGGCGTTGCCGACGATGATCTCCATCCCGGTGAACACGACGGAGACCGCCGCCTTGAAGCCCTCCACGTCGAATACGTCCTCGTCGTCGAGAAACGTCATCAGGTTCATGGAGGCCAGATTGCAGGCTGAATTATCGACATGCATGTACTCGCTGCATGGGTTCGAACCGTTGATGCGCGCCGTGTTCGACGCCGTGTGCCAGCGGTTGATCGTGGTGTCGTACTGCATGCCCGGGTCGGCGCACTCCCAGGCCGAGTGGGCGATCTGGCGGAAGAGGTCGCGGGCCTTCACCGTGCGCACGACCGAGCCGTCGGTCCGGGCCAGCAGGTTCCAGTCGCGGTCGTCGATGACCGCCTCCATGAACTCGTCGGTCACCCGGACCGAGTTGTTGGCGTTCTGGTACTGCGTCGAGTGGCTGTCGGCTCCGTCGAGGTCCATGTCGAAGCCGGCGTCGCGCAGCACGCGCGCCTTGCGCTCCTCGATGGCCTTGCACCAGACGAAGTCCTCTACGTCGGGGTGGTCCACGTCGAGGATGACCATCTTGGCCGCCCGCCTGGTCTTGCCCCCGGACTTGATCGTCCCGGCCGAGGCGTCGGCGCCCCGCATGAAGCTGACCGGACCCGACGCCGTGCCGCCGCCCTTGAGCAGCTCGTGCGACGAGCGGATGCGCGACAGGTTGACCCCCGCCCCCGAACCACCCTTGAAGATGACGCCCTCTTCCGTGTACCAGTTGAGGATCGAGTCCATCCGGTCCTCGACGGACAGGATGAAGCACGCGCTGCCCTGCTGGGGCACCCCGTGCACGCCGATGTTGAACCAGACCGGCGAGTTGAACGCCGCCTTCTGGTGGATGATGAGGTGCTTGAGCTCGTGGTTGAAGGTCTGGGCCTCCTCGTCGTCGACGAAGTAGCCGTCCTTGATGCCCCAGGCCGTCAGGGTGTCGGCCACCCGGTCCGCCACCTGCTTGAGCGACCACTCGCGCTCGTCGGTGCCGAGGGTCCCCCGGAAGTACTTCTGGGCCAGGATGTTGGTGGCGTTGACGCTCCAGCTCTCCGGCACCTCGACCCCGAGCTGCTCGAAGGCGACCGACCCGTCCCGGTAGTTCGTGATGCGGGCGTCCCGGCGCTCCCAGCGCACCTCGTCGTAGGGGTGGAGACCCGGGGTGGTGAAGTGGCGGCGGATGCCGATTTCGGATCGCTGGGGAGCGATGGCCATGGTGTTGGGGTCCTCCTGGTCGCTTCGGCTGGTCGGGTGCAATGCTCTACCGCTGCTGTCTCACGCCCACGACACTCCACCCACTTCGCAGTCGGGATGGTGTCTCGTGGGCGCTGTGTGCCTCGAGCGCCTGGGAGAGGGACGTTTTTGGCCTCACCACAACATATAGTGGTGACCCCGCCCCCGAGGCACAATATGAGGTAGTCATTACATCACTGTAGTTACGGTGTTGTCAACGGAATCGTTGCACCATCCATGCAGGTCACGGGACCTTCGCGGAAAATTCAATTTCGGGCGCCGGGGGCGCCAGGCCCACCCGCACGGCGACCAAGACGACCCAACGCCCCGACGGGTAGCGTCGCCCCACCATGGCCCGAATCCTCGCCATCGATGCGGGCACCACCGGCGTGCGGACGCTCGCCCTCGACCCCGAGGGCGCGGTGGCCGACGTGGCCTACCGGGAGCTCACCCAGCACTTCCCCCGCCCGGGCTGGGTCGAGCACGACCCGGCGGAGATCTGGGACCACGTCCGGGCCACCCTGGCCGAGGTGGGCGCCCGCCTGGCCGACGCCGACGAGACGGTCGCCGCCATCGGCATCACCAACCAGCGCGAGACCCTGGTCGCCTTCGACCGCCGCGACGGGCGCCCCCGCCACAACGCCATCGTCTGGCAGGACCGCCGCACGGCGCCGCTCTGCGCCGAGCTCACCGAGGCCGGCCACCTGCCCTTCGTGCGCGACCGGACCGGACTGGTGCTCGATCCGTATTTCAGCGCCACCAAGGCGGCCTGGCTCCTGGCCCACCCGAGCCTCGGCATCGAGCCCGACGACCCCGGCCTCTCCTTCTGCACGGTCGACAGCTGGATCCTGTGGAACCTCACCGGCGGTCCCGCCGGCGGCGTCTACGCCACCGATCCCTCCAACGCCAGCCGGACCCTGCTCTTCGACACCGAGGCCCGGCGCTGGTCGCCCGAGCTCTGCGCCCTCTTCGGGGTGCCCGTCGAGACGCTGGCCGAGGTCCGGCCCTCCGCCGGCCGCTTCGGCGCCGTCCGCCTCGACGGGCTCGGCCCCGCCGCGGCCGTGCTCGACGGCGTCCCCGTCGCCGGCGTGCTGGGCGATCAGCAGGCCGCCCTCTTCGGGCAGTGCTGCTTCGAACCCGGGCTGGGCAAGGTGACCTACGGCACCGGCAGCTTCGTGCTGGCCAACGCCGGAGCGGTCCGCCCGCCCGCGCCGGAGGGCCTCACCGTCAGCTGCGCCTGGGACCTCGGTCCCCACGCGCCCGACGATCGTCGCGTGGCCTACGCCCTCGAGGGCTCGGCCTTCGTCTCGGGCGCGGCCATCCAGTGGCTGCGCGACGGGCTCGGCATCATCACCGAGGCGGCCGAGGTCGGTCCGCTCGCCGCCTCGGTGCCCGACAGCGGCGGCGTCACCTTCGTCCCCGCCCTCACCGGGCTCGGCAGCCCCCAGTGGGATCCGGCCGCCCGGGGCATCATCACCGGGCTCACCCGCGGGGCGGGGCGGGCCCAGATCGCCCGGGCCGCCGTGGAGGCGATGGCCTTCCAGGTGCGCGACATGACCGATGCCATGGCCGCCGCCTCCTCGCACCCACTCTCCGCGCTGCGGGCCGACGGGGGCGCCGCCGCCATGGACCTCCTCCTCGAGCTGCAGGCCGAGCAGAGCCGCCTGCCCGTGGCCCGGCCCCGCTCCACCGAGTCGACCGCACTGGGCGCGGCCACGCTGGCCGGCCTGGCCGAGGGCGTGTGGTCCTCGCTCGACGAGCTGGCCTCGCTGTGGGAGGCCGAGGCCGTGTTCGCGCCCCAGCTGCCGGTCGAGCTCACCGACGCGTTGCACGACGTCTGGACGGCGTGCCGTCGAGCGCTCCATGGGCTGGGCCGACGACGATCCCGGCTGAGCGTTGTGCCGGGTCCTGCTCGAAGGCACGGATGTCGACAAGGCTGCCATCGACGTCGGCCGAGCCAGGTCCAATGGCGGAGAATGACAGGCCGAAATCGTGCATGTGGGTTACCGATCAGTAGGTGTTTTGGTCCACTCTTGTCGGAAAGAAAGCACGATTTCGGCGCGTCCGGCGTGACACGCGCTCGGATTGGTTCGGTCGGTGCGTCTCGAACTCCGATGTCCGTTGTCGGGCCGCTCGATCGCGCGCTCGCATAGGCGTTGGCCTGGTCGGAATACACCCAAACGAACGATTGACAAACGTTCAGCAATCGTTGAAACTACCTCTCGTTCGCTGCATCGTCTGGGGCGAGCGAGAGGGCAAATGCCCACGACCGACCGGGGGGCTTCCGGTGATTTCGATCGCAGAAGGGTCTTCTCTGTCGCGTCGCTATTGCAACGAAGGAGACAGGAAGTGTTGAAGAACCGAATCATGATCGGCGCGATCGCCGGCTCCGCCGCCCTCGTCCCCCTGGCCGGGATGACGGCGCTGACGGCCGGCCCTGCCGGGGCGGCCAAGCCCAAGGGGATCTCGTGCTCGGCGCTGACGGGCAAGGTGAACTCCGCCGGCACGGCGAAGCTCAACCTCAAGACCTGCACCGGCAACACCGGCGGCTCCGGCAAGAGCTCGGGATCGGCCATCTCGACCAGCGGCACCGTCAAGTGGGCGAACGGCAAGTCGACCTCGCTGACGGAGAGCTACAGCGCGGGAACCGGTTGCCCCTCGGGTGACCTGGCGGAGCAGATCACTGGCGCCGTGACCGCCGACACGACCAAGAGCACGGCGGTGGGCGCCGCCGTGTCCGGGACCGTCTGCTACAACTCCTCGACCGGCAAGCTCAGCCTTGCTCCGGGGACGAAGTTCACGTTCGCGGCCTAAGGGTCTCGACACTAGTATCGCCCGGGCGGGGGTGCGCTGCGCGGCAGCCGCCCCCGTCCGGCCCTGCACCGCGGTTCCGCGGCCGATGAGGCCGAACGCGTCGGGCGGCGTGGAGTAGAAAGAAATGCATCGAACCACACGAGGATTGCGCGGCGTAGCGAGATTCTCGAGCCGTCCGCCTCTCCTCGGACACGTGCATGGATCAATGAGGCCCGGTGCTCCATCGCCAGGACGCCGGGTGAACGGCGGCCCGGTCGGTCCCGGCCAGCTCCGCTTCGACGGTCGCGAAGTCGAAGATCTCGTGGGGCGCCTACCTCCAGGACCTCTTGAAGCCGCGGTTCGGAGGCGGCTTCGCCGACTATTCGGGCCGGGGTCCCTCCGTCGTGGCGGAGAACGCCGCCGGGGAGACCCGTGTCGTCGCCGTGGCCCAGAAGCAACAGGAGGCCGAGGAGCAGGCGCGCCTCATCGAGCGGGAGTTCGGCACCCTGGGCCCGGCCGCCTGGTGCGAGCGCTACGAGGTGCCGCCGTCCTTCGTCACCGACTGATCTTCCCGGATCATCACCTGGCGAGACCGCCCAGCTCCGGGAATCAGCTCTTGACGGCGAGCACCGAGCCCGAGCCTTCCGCCCACTCGCCGTCGCCGGTGTGGGCAGCGTCGTGGGAGCAGGTCAGGGTAAGAGTCCAGGGGGCCTTTGCTTTGTAGTAGCCGGAGTTGTAGTCCTGACCGAGGTAGGTGTCGTCCGTGATCAAGACAGTTGCCCCACCTGAGATGGCGGTGCCGTTGGCCGCGAGAGTGCAGCGCAAGAAGTCTCGACCCGGGGCAACCGAGTTGTTGGGCTGGAGGTTCTCGAAGTCCGCCGCTGACGTCACCCGCCAGTCGCCCTTCCCGAGACTCTCGGAGTAGAGCGTGGCGCTGCCGCCTGCCGCGTTGGGTAGGTCGGTGGGGTCGAGCGTCGCGAAGGTCCCGGTGGCCAAGGTGGCGACGATCGTGGCCCCCGGATCGATGTACTCCCCGCTGGTGAATTCTGCGCTGCAGTACAGGCCAACGGTCGACCCCTTCTTTGGTACCGTCACCGTGGCCTGAACCTCGGCATTGGCCACGGTAGCGTCAGTCGGATCGCTGCCAATTTGCGTGAAGTCGGAGTGGTACGAGCCGGCTGACGGAGCCAGATAACAGTCGTCGAAGTCCTGCCCGCTGAAATTCACGATCGAGGCATCGGAGTTGACCACCCAGACGCCCTCCGGGAGCGTGACGGACGTGATCAGATCATTACCCGAGTCGAGCGGTGTCTGTGACGTGCTCTCCCCCTTGACGATGTCGGCCGAGGTTGTGGGTACGGCGGTGATCGTCGCCCCGGGGTCGACGTAGAACTGCCCCGAAGATGCCGCCGCCGAGTCGTGCTCGCAGAGCACCGTCACGGTGGTGGGCTGCTTCGCATGGAGCGAAGCAAGGTTGACGACGCCGGCCACCCGGTCCGCCAAGTAGACCGTCGAGCCCCCGTCGATGCGGGTCCCCGCGGCCTGGATCTGACAGCGGACGTAATCACCGGGACCGAAGTTGATGGCGGTCAGGTTGGTGGTCACCTGCCAGGTCCCGGCGGGAAGCGAGACACTCTCGATTGCACCAAGCGTGCCCCCGCCGTTGGGCAGGAAGACGGAGGAAGAAGTGCGGACCTGAACGACCTTGGGCGTCGCGGCGGCTGGAGTGGCCGCGTTCGTCGGCGTCGATGTGCTCAGCACGGTGCCCAACGTGAGCACGCCAAATGCGATGGGTGCACACCAACGGGTCTTCATGGACACCCCTCTCGCATCACCTGGCCGCGGTGACGGACCGATGGTACCCGGTGCCTGGATTCATGAGAGGACGAAAAGCCGTCTCCGCGATGCACCCATGCTCGTGGCAACGTCGGACGGCAATGGATGGTGACCACCTGGTGGAGTTGGAATTCGGTGGGTGTGCAATAAAGCAAGGGAACCCTTGTTATATTCAGACGAAGAGCGGGCATTCCGCTTCGGAAGGGTGGTCACCATGAGCGTGGCAATCGTTACAGGGGCATCGCGAGGACTCGGGGAGGCGCTGGCCACCGGGCTGGCCTCGCAGGGCTGGTCGGTGGTCATCGACGGGCGGGATGCCACGGCCCTCGCCGAGGCAGCCCGACGCATCCGGGCTCAAGCCGCGCCGGGTACCCACGTGGTCCCCCTGGCCGGGGACGTGACCGACGCCCGCCACCGCAGCCGACCTCACCGGGGCCGCCTTCGACCTCGGGGGCCTCGACCTGCTGGTCAACAACGCCGGCACCCTCGGCGCCGCTCCCCTGCCGCCCCTGTCGGACTACCCGCTGGGCGAGCTGCGGGTGGCCTTCGAGGCCAACGTGGTGGCGCCGCTCGGGCTGATCCAGGACGCCCTGCCCCTCCTGCTCGACGCACCCCGGCCCCGCCTCATCGACATCACGTCGGACGCCGCCGTCGAGGCCTACGACGGCTGGGGTGGCTACGGCGCCGGCAAGGCCGCCCTCGAGCATCTCGGCGCCGTCCTGGCTGCCGAGCTGCCGGGCCTGACCGTGTGGTCGGTCGATCCGGGCGACCTGCGCACCGCCATGCACCAGGCCGCCTTCCCCGGCGAGGACATCTCGGACCGGCCCGAGCCGGCGACCGTCGTGCCCGCCTTCTTGGACCTCATTGCGAGCGAGCGGCCCAGCGGCCGCTACCGGGCCAGCGAGCTCGCCACGGCCGGGGCCTCGCAATGACCGCCCTGACCGCGGAGGCCCCGGCCCGCCTGCCCGCGCTCCATCCGCTGTCGTTCACCCTGCCGCCCGAGCTCGAGGCCCCGGCGCCGCCGGAGAACCGCGGCATGACCCGCGACGCCGTGCGCATGCTCGTGGCCTACCGGTCCGACGGCGCGCTCGTGCACTCGCACTTCTCCGAGCTGCCCCGCTTCCTCGACGAGGGCGATCTCGTCGTCATCAACACCTCGGGCACGCTGGCCGCCGAGGTCGACGGGACCGCCGCCGACGGCACCGCCGTGCAGGTGCACCTCTCGACCCAGCTGCCCGCCGGGCTCTGGACGGTCGAGATCCGGATCGGCGGGCGGGCCCATCTGGGTGCGGGGTCGGGCGACGTCATCACGCTCGCCGGGGGCGGGCGGGTCTCGCTGCTGGCGCCCTACTCCCCCGGTCCCGGCGGCGACGGCGTGCGCCTGTGGGTGAGCACGATCGATGCGCCCGAGCGGCTGCACAGCTACCTGGCCCGCGTCGGCCGGCCGATCCGCTACGGCTACGTGCAGGGCAGCTATCCGCTCTCGGCCTACCAGAACGTCTACGCCACCGAGCCCGGGTCGGCCGAGATGCCGAGCGCCGGGCGCCCCTTCACCCCCGAGGTGCTCACCCGCCTGATGGCCAAGGGCGTCGGCGTCGCCCCGCTGCTCCTGCACACGGGCGTCGCCTCCCTCGAGGCCAACGAGCCGCCCTACGCCGAGTACTTCCGGGTGTCGCTGCCCACGGCGCACCGGATCAACGACACCCGGCGCTCCGGGGGCAAGGTCATCGCCATCGGCACGACGGTGGTGCGTGCGCTCGAATCGGTGGTGGACGAACATGGGCACGTGCATCCGAGCGAGGGCTGGACCGAGACCGTGGTCTCCCCCGAGCGCCCGGTGCGCTCCATCGACGGCTTCCTGACCGGCTGGCACGAGCCCGAGGCGAGCCACCTGGCCATGCTCGAGGCCATCGCCGGCCGGCCCCTCCTCGAGTCCTCCTACGCCGCCGCCCTGGACGAGGGCTACCTGTGGCACGAGTTCGGCGACGTCCACCTGATCCTGCCGTGACGCCCGACACCGAGGCGCCCGAGTCGCCGCTCCAACAGGTGCCCACCACGAGGAGGGCCATCCTCAACGTGCTCAAGCGCGAGGGCCCGCTCGACGCCGCCGCCGTGGCCGACGCCCTCTCGCTCACCCCGGCCGCCGTCCGCCTCCAGCTGACCCGGCTCGAGGAGGACGGCTTGCTCGAGCACCACGAGGACGACGAGGAGCCGGCCCGGCGGGGACGGCCGCGCCACGTGTACACGCTGAGCGCGGCGGCCGAGGCCCTCTACCCCAAGCGCTACGGCGACCTCACCACCGAGCTCCTCGGCTATCTGGGTGGCCCGGGGGCGAGCCAGGTCGACGCCCTCTTCGAGCAGCGCCGCCAGCGCCGGGTGGCCGACGCGCTGCCCCGCACGGCCGACATGCCCTTCGACGAACAGGTGGCCGCCCTGACCGCCATCCTCGACGAGGACGGCTACCTGGCCGACGCCGAACGGCTCGACGACGGCAGCTGGCGCATCACCGAGCACAACTGCGCCATCCTCACCGTGGCCCACGGCTTCTCACAGGCCTGCACGAGCGAGCTCGCCTTCATCCGCGACGCCCTGCCCGGCGCCCGCGTGGAGCGGGTGGCCCACCTCATGGACGGCGCCCACGTGTGCGCCTACGTCGTCAGCCCGCCGGAGTCGTCGAGTCCGCCGCCCTGATCCCGAGCACGGAGGCGCCGTCGACCTCGTGGATCTCGTTCTGCAGCAGCTCGATGAGATGGTGCGCCGCCGATCTCGATGACGAACTCGTCGACGGCGTTGCCCTCCTCGCGCTCGAGGATGTTGATGGCGACGATGTCCCCCCCGACGGCCCCGATCCTGCTGGCCACCAGACCGAGGGCGCCGGGTCGGTCGGGCAGGGCAATCCGCACGACGTAACCAGCCATGCAACAAACGTTAGGCGGTCAGTGTGAACTCCCTGTTTCAAACGGGAGAAACCCGCCTGCGCTGCAGGTTTTCCTAGGCCGCGGCGGCCTCGGGGCGCGAGGGCACGTACTCGTCGACGTAGTCACGCTCGGAGAGCCGGGCGATCTCGTGCATGAGGCGGTCGGTGAAGTCACGGCACTCGGTGTGGTCGTGGTTCTCCAGCGGATGCGCCGGATCCTCCGGTGGGGTCATCTGCATCGGCGCACCGAAGCGGATGGTCACCGTCCGGAACGGCCGCATGAAGTTGGAGTTGACCGGCTGCACCTCGACCGTGCCCACGATGCCGACGGGGATGATCGGCACGCCGCACTCACGCGAGAGGCGGGTCACGCCGGTCCTGCCCTTGTGCACGTACGCGTCGAGCGTGCGCGTGCCCTCGGGGTAGAGGCCGAGCAGGCGGCCCTTGCCGAGCACGTCGGTGCGTGCCGTCTCGAGGGCGCGCTCCGAGGCGCTGCCGCCGGTGCGGCGGATCGGGATCTGGCCGGCGGCCCGGAAGAACCAGGCCGTCTTCCACGAGTCGAAGTACTCGGCCTTGGCCAGGAACGTCACCTTGCGCCGCACGACCAGAGGGAGAAAGAACGAGTCGCAGAAGGACTGGTGGTTGGCGGCCAGGACGGCCGGCCCGTGCTTGGGGATGTTCTCGCGCCCTTCAACCCGGACCCGATACAGGACGAAGAAGATCGGGGTGAGGATCGCCTTGAGCACCCAGTACGCCACGAGGGACAAGGTACCCCCGGGGCGCGGGACGCGCCCGGGCGGCGCTGTGCTGAACTGCGGGCCGGACCAGCCCCCGGGGAGATGACCATGGCGACCGACACCCTGCACGCAGACCCATTCCTGTCCGGCCTCTACTTCGGCGAGTGCCCCCGCTGGCACGAGGGCCGGCTCTGGTACTCGGACTTCTTCGACCACGCCATCTTCTCCGTCTCCTCCGAGGGGGACCGGCGCGTCGAGGTCGATTTCGACGGCGAACCGGGCGGCCTGGGCTGGCTGCCCGATGGCCGCCTCCTCTTCACCTCCCGCCTCGAGCGCGTCGTCATGCGCCGCGAAGCCGACGGGACCCTGGTCCAGCACGGCGACCTGCGGCCCTGGGCCACCTGGCACGCCAACGACATGGTGGTGGCGCCCAACGGGCAGGCCTACGCCGGCAACTTCGGCTTCGACCTCGACGGGCTCTACGACGGCTCGGTGGAGCCGAGCGCCATCGCCCCGACCTCGCTGATCCGGGTCGACCCCGACGGCACCAGCTGCGAGGCGGCCAGCGGCATCCAGTTCCCCAACGGGACCGTGATCACCGACGACGGCGCCACCCTGGTGATCGCCGAGACCCTCGGCGCCAAGCTCACGGCGTTCGACCGGGCGCCCGACGGTGCGCTGTCCAACCGCCGCGAGTGGGCCGCCACGCCCGGTGTGGCCCCCGACGGCATCTGCCTGTGTGCCGACGGGTCCATCTGGGTGGCCAACGCCATGGGACCCGAGTGCGTCCGCTTCGCCGAGGGGGGCGAGGTGCTCGAACGGGTGGCCACGGCGCGCAACTGCTTCGCCTGCATGCTCGGCGACGAGGATCGCCTGACCCTCTACCTCGTCACCGCCGACGACAGCAACGGCGCCAAGGCCAGCAAGGCGCGCAACGGTTCGATCGAGCGCGTGCGCACCACCGTGCCGGGCGCGGGAGTGCCCTGATCGCCCGGTGACCCGATCGTTCCTCCTACGCCTCGGCGCCTGGCTGGGCGCGCTCGTGCTCATCGGGGTCGCCACCCTCGTCGCCGCGCCCCCCGCCTCGGCCCATCACGCGGCCGACGACACCGGTGTCGCCGCCGGCCGTCCCCTACGACCTCGCCCTCGGCGGCTCGGGCTCGGTGGGCTTCCAGCCGACGCTCACCGACCCGCGCGGCCGGCCCTCCGACGACGGGTACACCAACGACCTGGCCCGGCGGGAGAGCCCGCGCTGGCCGGGGCTCACCCTGGTCCACCTCGGCTGCCCGGGCATCACGACCCAGGAGATGCTCGCCGGCGGGACGCACTGCCAGTACCCGTCCGGTTCCGAGCTGGCCGAGGCGGTGGCCTTCTTGCACACCCACCCGAGCACCGTCTTGATCACCGTCGACCTCGGCTTCAACGATTTGCTCCCCTGCATGCGCGACATGGTGGTGACCACCACCTGCACCTCCGCTGCACTAGCCGACCTGCGGGTCCAGATGGCGCAGATCCTCGGCACGCTACGGGCCGCCGCGCCGGCCCGGGCCCAGATCATCGGCGTCGGTCACTACGACCCCTATCTCGGCGACGCCGTGCGCGGTGCGGCCGGACAGGCCTTCGCGGCCGCCAGCCTGCACGTGATCGAGCAGCTCGACGGCGTCCTCCGGGCGTCCTATACCGCGGCCGGCCTGCGTATGGCCGACGTCTTCGGCGCCTTCGAGAGCAACGACACCGCACCGGTCGCCGTGCCCGGGCGGGGCACCCTGCCCGAGAACGTGGCCCGGGTGTGCGCCTTGACGTGGATGTGCATGCCCCCACCGCTCGGGCCCAACAGCCACCCCAACGACGTCGGCTACCGGGTCATCGGCGGGGCGCTCGCCGCCACACTCGACAGCGCGCTGGCCTCGGCTAAGCCGGGCTGAGCACGTCGCCCCGCTCGGGCTCGCGTGCGGCGCTCGGCGCGGACACTGGGACGGGCGGCACCGGATCGCTCGGACGTCGCCAGGGCACCCGGGAGCGGCCGGTCAGGGGCTTGGCCAGCGGGGTGCGGGCCAGGACCTCGGTCAGTCCCATGCAGGCCACGAAGACCAGCACCACGGTGACGACGCTGAGCACGGGCCAGGGCACCACGCCGTTGAGATGGCGCCAGCCCAACCAGCCCATGACTGTGATGAAGAGGAGCTGGGCCAGGTACACGCCATAGGAGTCGTCGGAGCCTGCGGTCACCGCCCGCCGGGTGCGCGACGAACGGCGCCGCCCGACCAGGGCCACCCCGATGAGATAGATGCAGGCGATGGCGCCCACGTTGAACGGGATGACGATCGGTTGGAACGGGTCGGAGCTCGAGCCGAGCCAGGAGGCGCCCCAGCGGGCGGCCCCGAAGTACCACAGCTCGGCCAGCACGGCGGCCCCGAGGGTCAGGCCGACGACGAGGCGGACGTGGCTGCGCAGCCAGGCGTCGAACTCGTCGAGGTTGTAGGCCACCACCATTCCGGCCAGCAGATAGAACTGGTACGAGGTCACCTCGCGGGTGGCCCAGTACCCCGACATCCAGCCCGGGGCCAGATTCCAGTGCATGGCCGACACGAGGGCGACCTGGGCCAGCCCGCTCGCCAGGAGCAACAGCGCGTGGTGCCCGCGGGTCCGGCGGACCAGCATGAGGCAGAGCGGGAAGAGGGCGTAGAACTCCAGCAGGACCAAGAGGTAGTAGAGCTGGTAGTAGCCCGTGCCGAACAGGTACAGGAGGTGGATGGTGTCGCCCCGGAAGGTTCCCGTGTCCGAGCCGATGGTGAGCAGGAAGTAGATCACCGTCCAGCACAGGTAGGGCACCGCGACCAGGGCGAAGCGGCGACGCCAGAAAGTCCGGTGGTTGATCCCCGGCAGGTCGCGCAGGCTGTAGGTCAGCATGCAGGCGGAGACGAAGAGGAACGCCTCCCGGGTGACGTGCAGCAGCTGCAGCGAGGCCCCCACGGCGAGACCGGCCGCCAGCGGTGCAAAGGCGATCAGGGTGTGGGTCGACACCACGCCGGCCTGCTTGACCGGGCGCATGGCGTCGATGTGGTCCAGGCGCTTGCGCGTCCCGCGCACGGGAGCGGCGGCCAAGAGCGGTGACTCGTCGGGGCTCATGCGTAGGCGTAGGTGCGCAGGATCGGGACGTCGGGGTCTCCGAGCGCGCGGCGGCGCACCTTGCCGGTGGCGCCGGCCGGCATCGCCCGCACGACGCAGAGGGCGACCGGACGCTTGCTGCGCACCAGCTTCTGCTCCAGGACGGCACCGATGCGCTCCGCCGTGGCGTCGGCCACACGGAGCCCGTCGGGACCGTCGGCGTCACGGACCACGACATAGGCCACGGGCACCTGGCCCAGCTCGGGGTCCTCGCGGCCCACCACGGCCACCGAGACCACGCCGGGCACGGTCGTGATCACCTCTTCGATCTCGCGCGGGAACACCTTCTCGCCGCCCCGGTTGATCACGTCGTCGGTGCGGGCATCGAGGTAGAGGAAGCCGTCGGCGTCGAAGTGACCGAGATCTCCCGTGCGCAGCCATCCCTCGGCGTCGAAGCGGTCCCCGTAGTCGCCCCCCTCGTAGGCGTCGACGACGGACACGCCCCGGATCTCGACATGGCCGACCGCACCGGGATGGTGCACCTCGCTCCCGCCCACGGGCTCGTCGGGATCGACGATGCGCAGCTCGACGCCGACCGGCCGGCCGACGGAGCCCGGGCGACGGGGCGCGTCGAGCGGGTGGGCGGCGATCTGGCTGGCCGCTTCGGTCATCCCGTAGGACTCGATCACCGGGATGCCGGTGGAGCGTTCCATGCGGTCGGCCGTGGCCACGGGCAGCGGGGCCGAGGCGGAGCGGATGAAGCGGATGCCGGATGGCACCTGCTCGCCCGGGCGCAGGTCGGCGACCCGCGAGACGATGGCGGGCACGGCGTTGATCCACGAGATGGAACGGGCGGCCATCAACTCCCAGAATCCGGTCCGATGGAACCGGTCGTCGAGCACCAGGCACGACCCGGCGAGCAAGGCGGACAGCAGCCCGACGACCTCGGCGTTGATATGGAACAGGGGCAGCGAGTTGAATCCCCGGTCGGCGGCGCCGAGCCGGTGGTGCGCCACCACGTAGCGCGCCGCATGGAGGAGCTGGTGCTGGTCCAGCCGGATGACCTTGGGCGAACCGGTCGTCCCCGACGAGGACAACACGACGCCGCCCAGTCGGGTCGCCGGTCCCGCAACGACATGACCTGCCCGAACTCCGGCGAGGAGCTCCGACACGTCGTGCCACTGCAGGTCGAGGTCCGCCGGTGCGGCCCGATCGGCCAGCACCAGGTCGGCCCCGACCCGCGTCGCCAGGGCGTCCAGGCCGTCGGGGGCCCTGACCGGCGAGGCGGGGTCGAGCGGAGCGACCCAGAGCCCGGCGGCAATCCCCGAGAGGAAGATGCCGGCGAACTCCACCGGGTCGGCGACGGCCAGCGCCACGGTCGTGCCCGGGTGGACGCCGGCCTCGGCGAAGACACGATGCCAACGGTCCACCGTGTCCTCCAGCTGCCCGAACGTGAGCAGGGCATCGCTGCGCGCGTGCTCGACATAGGAACGACCCGGGTCCTGCGTCGCCCGCTGGCGGATCAGGGCGGCGACCGAGACTCCCCCGTCGATGCCGAAGGCCCGCGCCGCGTCCAAGGCCGAGATCTTCGGTGTGCGCTCGAGTTGCCCGGCTTCCATCAGTACATCATCCGGGGATCGCGGTAGTGCTTGAACTCGATGAGGTTGTCGGAGGGATCACGGAGCACGAAGGTCCGGTGGGCCTCGACCATCCCCTCGAAGCGCACACGCACGTCGGCGAACACCTCGATCTTGCGCTGCTGGCACAGCTCGTAGACCGCGTCGAAGTCTTCCCGGTTGCGAAAGGTGACCCCGAAGTGACGCGGGTAGAGGGTGGGTTCGGGACGGGGCGAGGCGGGAGGATCGACGAGGTGGCAGACGAGCTGGTCGCCGAAGAAGTCGACCGTGATGCGGTCGGCGTACTGGCGAGCCAGCTTGCACCCCAGCGCCCCGACGTAGAATGCCTGGGCCTCATCGAGGTCGTAGACCGGGATCGCGAGGTGGAAGACGTCGCGACCCTCCCTCACGAGACGTGCTCTTCGAACGCCTCGAGCGTGTCGGAACGCAGGCCGAGCCGTATCGTCTCGAGCCCGATGATGGCGGTGGAGGGGATGTTGCCCAGGTTCACGTTCGGTCCGACCCGGCGCACGAAGAAGCACTGCAACTCGGTGGACGGGGCCTCGAACAAGAGCCGCTTGGTCGGCACGTCGCTGGAGAGGATCTCCTCGATGAGGCCGAACCGCAGCTCGCCGTTGGGGCGGCAGATGCCCGACTTGCCGCTCTCCCGGGCCTCGAGGGTCACCAGGGCGGCGCCGGCGTCGAGGTCGTCGTGCACGCTCTCGATCCAGCGGTTGGGCGCCAGTCGCTCGGAGCGCTCGGCGTCCTTGAACCCGACCTCGGAGATGACCTGGAAGTCGTCGGCCAGCTTGCGCACGTAGCCGGCCTTCTCGAGGTTCGACAGGTCGATGGTGCCGTTGGAGACCTCGACGTAGCGACAGTCGTAGTGCTCGCACAGCTGGCGGAACTCCTCGAAGCGGTCCTGCAGTACGAACTTCTCGAACAGCGTGCCGCCGAAATAGAAGTCGATCCCGGCGTTGTCGAGGACCTCGATCTTGCGGTCCAGGTCGCTGGTGACCAGCGCCGTGCCCCAGCCGAACTTGACGAAGTCGAGGAATTCGGCGCCGCTCTCGACGACGTCTTGGAAGAGCCGGGTGGGCAGACCTCCGTCGACCATCATGGTGACGCCCGCGGTGCGCGGCTTGCTCGTCCTCGTCGGAAGCATCAACGCGTTGGGTCTCATGTCATCCTCCTCGCTTCTGTCGGTGGCTGCTGGCGCAGCGTGGTTGGCGATGTCGTCTGGAGATCGAAGACCCAGGCGCTGGCGTTCGGCACGGCGGTCCACTCCATGTTCCGCAGCGAGACGCCCTGGAGCGCAGCCTGAGCGACCCGGATGACCCCGCCGTGCGTCACCACGAGGACATCGGAGTCCCGGGCCCGCTGCACGCACTCGAGCAGGAACTCACGCACTCGCTCGTAGAGAGCAGTCAGGCTCTCGCCTCCGGGAGGCCGGGCCTCGGTGTCGACGACCCGCCCGCCCTCGATGCCGGACCACGCCGGACCAAGCGTGCTGAACGGCATGCCCTGGGCGGCGCCGAAGTGACGCTCGCGGATGGCCGTGTCCTCGATTCTGCGGCAGTCGAGACCGATCTCGTCGACGATGATGTCCGCGGTCTCACGGGCCCGTTCGAGATCGCTCGAGATCACCGCACCGAACGGCACGCCGTTCAGCCGGCGGGCCACGAGAGCGGCCTGGGAGCGACCTTCCGGTGAGAGCACCGGTCCCTCCGCCTGTCCCTGCACCAAGCCGGATGCGTTCCACGTGCTCTCACCGTGGCGAACCAACCACACCGAGCCTGCGGAATCGGGGTTTTTCATCTCATGGCCAGAATGCCCACCGCCTCTGTGTCCACACTGGGAACGGAGCAAGAAGAATGTGAGGAAATTCTGAGTGTCACCGGGGAAACGTCAGGTCAGGGCACCTTCGAGCGTGCGGAGTGCAGGCACGATCGTGTCCTCGCTCGTGCCTGCCATGCCGAGTCGGGCTCGCTGCTCTGCGCGCACCGGACCCGTCAGCACCCAACGCAGTGGAGTCCGCAAAAATATTGCGGTGAAGAGGGCGGCGCACCCCATCGTGAGCACAAAGGTCACGACCACCGTGCCGGCCCAGCCGAGATGCGGCGGGACGTCGAGGTCGCCGAGCCACTGCCGGATCAGGTTCAAGAAGAGCACGTGACTCAAGAAGATGCCGCCGGTGAGTCCGGCCAGATATTCGGCTGAGAAACACCTGAATTTGAGGGCGGGTCTGGTCGCGCTCCGTCGGTACCACACGTAGGTGCCGCACTCGAGGGCGGCGACGGCCACCGTGAACCACAAGAACGCGATCGGTTGGTACAGGTCCGATGCGTGTCCCGTGTTGGTCCCGGTCCAGACCGCGACGAGGTACCACAACGTGGCCAATGCGCCCACGACCGCCGCCAGCGCGATCACCTGGCGGTACCAGCGCTCGGCGAAGGCGCGCACCTGGTCGAAGTGCAGCGCCACGAGGATCCCGGCGATGAACTGCTCCTGGTAGGTGATGGGGTCGCGCGCCCAGGGCCAGGCCGAAGCGATGTGGCGGGTGGCGACGCCGACCACGCCGAAGTACTGGGTGTAGTGGAGGTCGGCCGCCAGGAGCAGGGCGAAGAGCAGGCTGCCCACCATGAGCGCCATGTGATGTCTGGTGGCGCGCACCGCCCGCAGGACGAAGGGGAACACGATGTAGAGCTGGAGGATGACGACGACGTAATAGAGCTGGTAGTAGCCGAAGAACAGGTAGTTCTTCAGGAGCGGGCCGGCCTGGTCCCACCAGCCGTTCATGGCCATGGTGAAGACCCAGTAGATGAGCGTCCACACCACGTAGGGCACGCCGATGAGGAGGATGCGCCGGCCCCAGAAGTCCGTCGTCGTCCGCGGCCGGGTGATCTGCGAGTACGTCAAGAGGAAGGCGGTGAGGAAGAAGAAGGCGGTCCGGCTGAAGTGCAGAAGCATGACCATGGCCCAGGCCGGCGTGTTGCCGACGGTGATCGTCCAGAGCAGCGAGTGCTGCAGGACCACGGCGCAGCAGGCGATGACCCGGTAGGAGTCGAACTGACCGAGATAGCCGCCAACGCCGGCGGGCGCGTCGAGACGTGCAGGCGCGTCGGAACGACTCGGCATACGTCGATGATGGCGGTCAAACCTGGAAATCAGCTGAGACGCCGTCGTCATTCGGCCGACCGATCGCCCTCGCCGGGCAGAACAGACTCAGCCGAGCTTGGTGAGCGCCGTGCGCAAATGGCGCACGGCCTGCCCGATGCGCTGCTCGTTCTCGATGAGCGCGAAACGCACGTGGCCGTCGCCGCCCGGTCCGAAGCCCACCCCCGGCGAGGTGGCGACGTCGGCCTCGCTGATGAGGTACTTGGCGAACTCGAGCGAGCCCATCTCGCGGTAGGGCTCGGGAATCGGAGCCCAGACGAACATCGTCCCCCGGGGCTTGGCCAGCTGCCACCCGATGCGGCTGAGCCCGTCGCACAGGGCGTCGCGCCGGGAGCGGTAGATCTGGTTGATCTCCTTGGGGTAGTCCGGCGCCTCGTTCATGGCCACGATGGCCGCGATCTGGATGGGCTGGAAGGTGCCGTAGTCGAGGTAGGTCTTCAACTTGGTCAGCGCCTGGACGATCTCGGCGTTGCCGACCACGAAGCCGACCCGCCAGCCGGCCATGGAGAAGGACTTCGTCATCGTGTACAGCTCGACCGCCACCTCCTTGGCCCCGGGAACCTGGAGGATGGACGGCGGCTCGTAGCCGTCGAAGCCGAGATCGGCGTAGGCGAAGTCGTGCACCAGGACGACCTCGTGCTCGCGGGCGAAGGCCACCAGACGTTCCATGAAGGACAGGTCGACACAGGCCGTGGTCGGGTTGTGCGGAAACGACAGCACGATGACCCGTGGCTTGGGCCACGACTCCTCCCAGGCGTGCATGAGCCCGTCGAAGAAGGCCTCGCCCGGATCGGGCGCGCCGAGCGACTCGACGTCGGGACCGCGCAGGGGCACCTGGCGCACATCCGCACCGGCGAAGAGCGGTCCCCAGATGTGGATCGGATACGACGGTGACGGCACCAACGCGGTGTCGCCCGGGCCGACCAGCACCCACATGAGGTGCGAGAAGCCCTCCTTGGCGCCGATGGTGGTGACGACCTCGGTGTCGGGGTCGAGGTCGACGTCGAACTTGCGCTTGTAGAGGTCGGCGACCGCGCTGCGGAGTTTCGGGATGCCCCGCGACGCCGAGTAGCGGTGATTGCGCGGATTCTGGGCCGCCTCGGCCAGCTTGCCCACGGCCACGTCGGGCGACGGCAGGTCCGGGTTGCCGAAGCCCAGATCGATCACGTCGCGACCGGCTCGCCGAGACTCCGCCTTGAGATCGTTGATCGTGGCGAAGACGTAGGGCGGCAGCCCGTTGATGCGACGAAACTCCATCGGAGAAGTCTACGACCGGCGGCCTGCCCCTCCCGACGATGGGCGCGCCGTGCCGCGACCCGCCGCCGCCAGTCGGCCCACGTCGAGGGGCCACCCGAACACGGCCCAGCTGGCCCCGGCCCCGGCCACGAGCTGCACCGTCTCGACCATCGCCGGCGCCCCATCGGGAGGGGGGCCGGCCCACGTGACCTCGAGCGCACCGGGTCCGGTGGAACGTTCGGTGACCAGGTTGGGGTCGGCATCCCACACGGTGAGCACCGCCCCGGCGGCGCGGGCCTCGTCGACCCGGCCGGCCGGCCCGCCCGCCACCCAGACGGTGATCCCCTCCCCCGCCAGCTCGTGGGCCAGGGCGACCAGGTCGCGCCGCCGTTCGGCGGCGGGCGGGAACGGGATCCCGTAGGCGCGGTTCTCCTCGGCGCTCAAGCGGTCACCGGTCCCGAGGCCGGCGATGACCCGACCCGGGGCCAGCGTGTGCAGGGCACGGAATTCGTCCAGGAGCACCGCGTTGGGGACGAGGCCCACCCGGGCCACCAGGGTGCCGACGAACGGACCGGCAGCGCCCCGATCGGCGTAGCGGCCGGCCAGGGCGCCGAGGACCGGGAAGGGGGCCAGGGCGGGCCGCTCCGGTTGGCCGATGGGCCACAGGTGGTCGTAGCAGAAGAGCCCGTCCACACCGGCCGCCACGGCGGCGTCGGCCGCGGCGAAGGCGGGCTCGGGACCCGCTTGGAACATGGGAAGCACCACACCAGTGCGGATCACCAAAGGCCGCCCTGCCTGGCTCCCAGGGCGGCGCCGACCGCACCCGCCCGCTCCCCGAAGGCGGCGGGGACGATGGCGATGGGCGGCCGCCGACCCGCTCCCTCGACCTGGGCGGCGAAGGCGGACCGGGCGGCCTCGAAGAGGAGGTCGCCGGTCTGGACCAGACCGCCGCCGAGCACGAAGCACTCCGGGTCGGTGACGCAGGCCAGGTTGGCCAGCCCGAAGCCGACCCACGAGCCCACATCACGGATGACCTGTTGGGCCGCCGGGTCCCCGGCGTCGGCCGCCGCCGAGACGTCCTCGCCCCGCACGCTCTCGGGGTCTCCGCCGGCCAGGGCGACCACCGCACTGAGACGGCCGGCCAGGGCGGCCTGGCGGGCCAGCATGCCGAGCCCGGCCCCGGAGGCGAAGCGTTCCCAGCATCCGTTGCGCCCGCAGGGACAGGCCGGACCCGCCGGATCGACCACCATGTGCCCGATCTCCCCGGCGAAGCCGGCGGCCCCCACCTGGACGTGGCCGTCGACGACGAGGCCACCTCCGATCCCGGTACCCAGGGTCACCAGGACGACGTGGTGATAGCCCCGGGCGGCGCCGAGGCGGGACTCGGCCAGCACGGCGAAGTTGGCGTCGTTCTCGATCAGGATCCGGTGGCCCAGCAGGCGCCGTCCGATCAGTTCGGTCCAGTCCACGCCGTGGGCCTGGGGCAGATTGGGCGCGAAGCAGAGGTGGCCGCGCCGGTCCACCATGCCCGGCGCACCGACTCCGACCGGGGTGTCCGTGGTGCCGAGCATCCCGTCGAGCTGGGTGACGACGGCGGCCACCGCGTCGGCCACGTTGGCGCCCCCGATCTCGCGGGTGCCCTTGGGCGTCGGGACTCGTGTCTCCGCGACGACCTGGTCATCCGCGCTCAGGGCGACGCCGAGGACCTTGGTACCACCGATGTCGATCCCGTAGGTCAGGCCGGGAGGGCCGGACGGGCCGGAGCCCGCGCTCACGGGTTGGTCTCGACCCGCGCCTTCAGCTCACGCATGGCGATCGCCATGATCCGGCTCGTGGCCCGCATTTTGATGAACCCCGGGATGGGTACCCGCAGCTCCGCCTCGAGGTGATAGGTCACGTCGGTGCCGCCCGAGTCACCGGGATCGAAGACGTAGCTGCCGTCCAGCTTGGTCGTGATGTCGCCCTGGGTGAGTTTCCACGACAGGATCTGCGGGGCCTCGGAGTAGTCGTAGGCCAGCGTGTAGCTGGTGCTCCGGCCGAAGGCGGCCGCTCGGAACGTGACGAGGAGCGGTCGACCCTGGTCGTCGCGGTCCTTGATCTCGATCTCTTTGATGTCGGCCGCCCACTCCGGATAGCGCTCGATGTCGGCCGCGACCTGGTAGCAGCGCTCCGGCGATGCGGTTACCGACATGTGCTCGGTGGCGGTATCGGCCACGGTCAGAGATTTCCTTCCTGTCCCATTCACACCGAGGACGGTGCTGCGTCAGACTGCCACCCCAGCCAGGGCCGAGGCCAGCCTAGAAGCGAGAACGTCGGGAGAGAAGACTTCCTGCACCCGTTCTCTGCCTACCCGGCCCATGCGCCGGCGCAGGGCGGGGTCCACCAGGAGGGCACGCAGGGCCTCCGCCACCGCCCCCGGGTCCTCGGGGGCCCGCACGACCAGGCCCGTGACCCCGTCGATCACCGCCTCGGAGGCTCCGCCGCTGTCCCCCGCCACCTGGGGGACCCCGGCCGCGGCGGCCTCGAGGAAGACGATCCCGAACCCCTCCTGCTCGAGCCCCAGCCAGCGATTCCGACAGGCCATGACGAAGACGTCGGCCGAGGCCAGGAGCCCGGCCCGGTCCTGGTCACTGACCCGGCCCAGCACCTTGACGGAAACGGGGCTGGAAGCGGCCTGACGACGGAGCTGCTCGAGCTGGCGGCCCCCGCCGGCGATGGCCACGGTCAGGTCCGGGTAGGAGGGGGCCAGGCGTGAAGCCGCCTCGATCAGCACGTCCATGCCCTTGCGCGGGACGAGCCGGCTGACGCTGGCCACGACCGGGGCGTCGGTCGGGAGCCCGAGGCGGACACGCACCGCGTCACGTTCTGCCGCATTGAGCGGAGCGATCGCCTGGGTGTCGACCGCCGGTGGGATCTCGACCACCGATGCGGTCAGGCCCGGAGCGGCCCGCCGACCCTCGGCGGCGGGGTATCCGCCGGCCGAGAGGACGAGCGATGCTCCGCGCAGCACGTGGCCCAGGGCGGCGCGTGAGCCGGGCAGGCGACCGGGGATCGTGACCTCGGCGCCATGCAGGATGACGCCGTAGGGAAGGTCGATCCGGGGCCCGAGGAGGCCGAGTGGCAGTGCGGGATCGAGCACGACGAGATCGACCTCGTGCCGCAGGGCGCAGTCGCGCACGGCGGCCAGCGCTCCGGGGGTCGGGAAGAACAGGATGGATCCGTGTACCCGCTCAATGCGCACACCGCGTTCGAGTTGGGCGGCATCGAAGGCGGCGGCATCGGGATGCGAGGACGCGGTGAGCACGACGTAACTCGCCGGATCGAGTCGTTGCCACAGGTCCCACAGGTAGTTCTGGATCCCACCGACCTTGGGTGGAAAGTCGTTCGTGACGAGCAGGTGGCGCTTCATCGCCACCCTCCGTACCTAGCCGGCGCGCGAACTGAAGCGCAGCGTGGGTACGAGTCCGGCTCGGCCCAGCATGCGCATGGCACGGGCCTCGTCGGCATCGATGACCACCGCATCGTCGGCGTCTCGGTCCAAGAGGAAGGTGACGACGCAGTCGTCGCACGCATTCGAGTCGCGCAGTGTGCAGCACTCGCAATCGATGGTGAGGCCGCCCTCGGGCTCGGTCGGGCTGGCGGTGAGGCTGGTGATCGTGGTGATGTCCCTGGCGTTCGGCATGGCGTCGTCCCTCTCTGTCTGCCCCCACTGTGAAGGGAGGCTGTGACACCACCACGCGTCATCGGCGTTCAGTCACGGGACAGGGCGGCAGCCACCGCACGCCGCGTGTCCTCGAGGCCCCAGGCCACCCCTTCGACCCGGACGACGTCTGCGTCGAGAACGGTGAAGAAAGGTGCACCGGCGCGGTAGTCCCGGTAGGCGGCCGAACTGAGGATCACCTCGACATCGAGGTCACGAGATTGAGCCGCCAGCGCGCGCAACCTGCTCATGTCCTCTTCTCCGGGGTCCTTGGCCACCACGACGAGAGCGCCCAGTCCCTGGACAGAGGCCTGCAGACCGCCCAGGTCGTTCCACAGTTCGAGGCAGCCCTGGCAGTCGGAGGAGAGAAAGAGGAGCACCACCGGGGACACGACATGGGCCAGGGCGATCGACCGAGGCGCCCCGTCGAGGCTCACGCCCACCAGGTCAATGGGTCGGGTGGCCGGGCGGTCCGAATAGGTCGGGATGGGACGGAGCCGGCGCATGATGTCGGCCGGCGGCTCGGTCACGAAACGGATTCGGTGGCCTCGTCGATCTCGACGATGCTGCGCCCGTGGCCGCACCAGCGACAGACCACCTCGTCGACCTCACGACGCAGCACCTGCTCGTCCTCGACCTGCAGCTCACCACCCACGCTGAAGTGGTGGAACGCCTTCGTGGTCTGGGAGATCGTCACGTCGAAGCGGGTGAGGTTTCCGCAGCCGTCGCAGCGGTATCGGGTCGGGCTCACGGCATCAACGGTAGTCGGGGCCGGACAAGGCTTGGATCGCGCCAGGGCGGGTGAAAGGCCAGCCACGGTTCCGGTCCAACCACCTTCAGAGTGACTCCCTCACTGCCTGTCTTGAGGCCCCGGGTCCGATCGCACCGAGGTACGTCCCCACGCAGCCACCGGCTCAGATGCGGTCGAGGAGCTCGGCCTTCTTGGCGGCGAATTCCTCTTCGGAGATGATGCCCCGCTTGCGCAGATCGTCGAGCTGAATCAACCGGTCCCGCACGTCGAAATGACCTGTGAGCGGGGCGCCAGTCGATGGTGCACTTGCCGGCGTGGTCTCCGGACTCGCGGCAGCAGGTGCAACGTATCCCGTGGTCGCGGCTGCGACGTCGGGAGCGATCGGCGCCGTGCCGGGGTCGGTCGCTTCCTGGTCGTCCTCGCGGTACGAAGACACCGAGCGCTGGCCAAACGGTGGCGTCTGATGCTCCTCCGTTGTCTCCTGCTGCTGGTCTCGTCGTCGCCGGCGTCGATCGAACGGGAGCATGTCGTCGGGGATTGGCTCGCGCTCGCCGCCTCCGACGATCTCGTTGATCTGCGAGTTGATGACGCGCTGCACGATCGCTGGCTTGCGCACGTATTCGAGCGTCAGCGAGTCGTCCTCACCCTGGACGTCGATGAGGAGGCTGCCGCACTGCAGGACGCGCTCGATGAGTGACTGGCGGAGATTGACCTCGACGATGCGCTGAAGCCGAAGCTGCACAGTGTCGCGGCCCAAGATGCCTTGGCGGACGAGGATGCGGGTCGAGGTCAGGGCGATGATGTAGGAACGCCAGCGGACGTACCGGCCGATCAACCACAGTCCGGGAATCACGGCGAGGACGATGAAGGGATAGTTGGTCCACCCGGGCGCGCTGTGCCAGAGGACCAGGATCACGATGATGGCGGCCCAGGTCCCGATGGAGGTGAAAAGGGGACCGAACAGGAAGATCCAGTGCGGCCGCAACTCGGCCAGCAGCTCCTCGTCGGCGTTGAGGAACTTCCGGGGCAACATCGCGGCCCAGCGTACCGGGGGTCGTGCTCCAGCCACGGCCATTGGGACGAGTGCCATTAGCGTGGCACCCATGCCCTACAGCGAGGTGGAGCCCGACGAGGTCAAGGCCAGAATCGCTCGGGGCGAGGACGTCTTCCTGCTGGATGTCCGCGAACCCGACGAGGTCGAGGCCTGGTCCTACCCGATCGGGATGAACATCCCGCTGGGTCAGGTGGGTGACCGCCTGGACGAGATCCCGCAGGACAAGACGATCGTTGTGGCCTGCCACCTCGGCGGCCGCTCAGCCATGGCGGCCCAGGCGCTCAGCGACGCCGGATGGACCGCCGAGAACCTGGCCGGCGGTGCCGTGGCGTGGGCGGCCGGCGACGCCGATCCGGCCGGCTGATCCAAACGGACCAGACGTTCGTAGGGCTGGTGGGGATCGAACCCACGACCGAAGGATTATGAGTCCTCTGCTCTAACCACTGAGCTACAGCCCCTAGCTGGGTAGATCATGGATCACGGTCCACTCTGCCCTACGGATGCCCTACCAGGATGAACCAGGAGGGCAAGACGCCGGCGGACGTAATGTCGTACCACCGGGTCATCTCGGCCGCGCTTACGTCGGGGGAGAAGCGGGACGACTCCATCCGCAACGTGGCCAAGCGAGCTGCCCGGCTGCGCGTGCCACGGCCGGCGACCAACACTCCGACGCCCGAGCGCGTGCTCGTGCTGATCGAGCCGGCCGAGCGGTCGAAGTCGCCATGGATGGCTCAGGTCATCCGGTGGGCCGTCCTCACGGGGATGCGGCGCGGCCAGATCTGCGGACTGCGGTGGCCCTCGATCACTGGGAGTCGGCCACGTCGAGGTATCGGCGTCCGTGTGGCAATCGAACCGGCACGTCCCGCGAGAAGGACACGCGCCAGGTTCGCCGTATCGTCATAGAGAAGGACGGTCTGGCGATTCTCACCCAGCGGTGGCGGGAGGCGTCTGAGGACGCCGGGCTGACGATCGATCCCGACGGCTTTGTCTGGTCCTCAGACCTGAGCGGGCTCGTGCCGCTACGGCCGGACCGGATCACGCAGGCGTTCGAGCGGCTCTGTCAGCGAGCCCAGCGGCCGGCACGAGCAAGGCTGAGTTAGAGGGCTGGGATCTCCGCCTCGACGAGCGCGGGGAATATTGGCTCCGCGACCTGCGGCACCACTCGGCTACCGAACAGCTCGCCGCCGGCGGCCCGCCGCACAGCGTCCAGCACCGTCTCGGCCACTCGAACGCCTCGACGACGGTCAATATCTCCGGCCACACACGCGATGAGGGGGAGCGGAAGGGTGCCCCGGTGATGGCGAAGTCACTACGACCGATTAAGCCCAGTTCAAAGGGTGCGCTCCCGCCCGGATCGCCGTAGAGCCGAGATCTCGACCGCCCCTGCACCAACACCGGGCACATTGGACGCCTTGACCTTCAATCCGCGCCCTGGCGACGTTTGCCCTGGCTTCCTTGCCGAGCCCGGCGGCAGCTGGCGCATGGTCTACAGCCACCAGCTGCAGACGACCCACTGCTCCGAGGCGCCTACCCACACGGGACGGTGGTTCAC
Source organism: uncultured Acidimicrobiaceae bacterium (assembly GCA_963754445.1). Lineage (GTDB taxonomy): Bacteria > Actinomycetota > Acidimicrobiia > Acidimicrobiales > RAAP-2 > Bog-473. Next base: position 2,291,425 of record CAVWFT010000001.1, read on the forward strand.
GTCCGGCATCGACCGCTGGTCGCGGGTCTGGGCGTGCGAGGACCACCTCGAGGGGCTGACCGCTCGGGGGCGCTCGGGCCCGAACGCGAAAATGCCCCCGCCTCCGAAGGCGGGGGCATGTGAACTCTGTGTATCGGAGTGCAAATAGGTCTTTCGTCCCTATTGAGAATCTCGGGGTGTCCGTAACGTCCGAGTCCGATGGCATCGGGGAGTCGGACCCTTGGCTATTCGCCGCAGCTCAACGGCCTGCGCGCCTTGGCTATCGCCATGGTCGTTGCAGCCCACGGATGGGGCAAAGGCCAGGGAGGCTGGCTCGGTGTCGAAGTTTTCTTCGTCCTGTCTGGCTTTCTGATCACCTGTCTGCTCACGGGAGAGCATGATCGAACGGGGTCAGTGGGCCTCGGCCGTTTTTATATGCGGCGGATCTTTCGGCTGTCCCCGGCATTGCTCGTCTTCCTGGCCGTGGCTTTCGCGTGGGCTCTCCATACTCACCAGGCGAACAGCACGTACAAGAGCTACATGCTCTATGCGGTCAGCTTCCGGGCGAACCTGTTCCCCGTCGTGCAGCCGACCGGAGTCGGGCACGTCTGGTCATTGGCGGTTGAGGACCAGTTCTACTTCGTTTGGCCGATCCTGCTCTTCGCCGCTCTCTATGTCGGCAACCGCAAAGCTGCCGCGGCCGTCGGCGTGATGGGGATCATCTCCTCCGAAGCTCTGACGTTGTGGATGGTGCGTACCAATGCCGACATTTATTGGATCTACCATGGCCCAGCGAGTCAGGCGCCAGTGATCCTGCTCGGTTGCCTGCTCGGCCTGGCGTACACATCGGGAGCACTCGACCGGTTCGCTTCGTCACGTCTGCTCAGAGTGGCCACCGTTGCCGGCGTCGCGGTCATCGCCATCTCGACGGTGGCCGTGCCGGATTGGAAAACGACCTCATGGTTCTTCGCTGGCCCGCTACTCCTCTTCGGCGTGCTCACGGCTGTGGTCATCACTGGGTTCATGTTGCAGGAATCACCAACCCGGCGCCTGTTCTCATGGCGCCCCGTGGTCTGGATCGGTCTGCTGTCGTATTCGATCTACCTTTGGCACGCCTGGGTGCTTGCGGTATTTCCACACTGGGGCACAGCGAAGAAGGTCGTCCTCTTCATGGTGCTGGCGATCGCTTCCTACTATTTGGTCGAGCGACCAGGCCTCGCGATCAAGAAGCGATTCGAGGGGCCCCGGGAGAAGCCCGCAAATGCTGACGACGGTTTGAGGAAACGGCCTGTCCCGACTAAAGGCATGTCGTCGGGAGCCGAAAGAGCGGAGGGTCGAACCCTCGGCTACCAGCCACAACTCGACGGGCTACGTGCGGCCGCCATCGCTCTCGTCATCATCATTCATGCCGTAGGCGTAGGCGGGAAGGGTCGCGGTGGTTGGATCGGTGTCGAGATCTTCTTCGTACTGTCGGGATTCCTCATCACCAGCCTGGTGCTGGCCGAAACGAGAGCGAATCGGGCCGGAATCTTCTCAGTCGGCCGCTTCTACGCTCGGCGCATTTTCCGCCTCTGGCCCGCCTACTTCGTGTTCATCAGCACCGTGCTTGTCTATGCGGCGATCGCTCAGCGAGATGAGTTTCGGGAGTGGGCAACTCAGGTGTTCCTCGGTGTCTGCTTCGTCTACAACATCTACACCCAGAACCACAAGGCTCTCTTCGGCGTCGGCGCCATCTGGAGTCTCGACGTCGAGGAGCAGTTCTATCTCTTCTGGGCGCTCGCTCTTCTCGCCTGGAGCATCTGGGGACGGCGGAATGTAAAGATTCTCTTCGGTATTGCTGTCGGGGGCGCCGTCGCATCGACTGCAATCAACATCGCCATCGCCGCCAATGGTGGAACGTGGCAGCGGCTCTATCACGGACTCGACACAAACGCCGTCTCATTGCTGATCGGAGCATCGCTCGGGATCGCCTATACGAGCGGATGGCTCGACAGCGTGGCGAGATCCCGATCGTTACGCATCGTTCCCTACGTCTTCGCCGCAGTCACGCTGTTCTGGTTGCTCTACATCACGAACCAGTGGACATGGATTTATCTCGGCCCGGTCGAGCTCTATTACGTTCTCACTGCCGTGACGATTGCTGTGCTGGTACTCCAGCCGCAGGTTCTCGGTGCGAAAATCCTGGCCTGGGCGCCCATCGTCGTGATAGGCCAACTGTCATATTCGCTGTATCTGTGGAACGATTTCGCCGTCGGAGTGTTGCCACGCGGGCATGGGATGAGGCAGCAGCTGGTTCACGGGGTGCTTGGGCTGGTCCTCACTGCCGTCTTTGCTCTGGTCTCGTATTTCGGCGTTGAAAAGTGGGGTCTGCGGGCTAAAAAGCGCTACGAGGTGCGCCGCGGTTCAGCCGAGAGTGGTCTCGCCGAACCAGCGGTTACGAGTTCGAGAACTCAACCCGCGGCACCAATGTTGACGCCGTGAGAACGGCGGCTATCGACGCCAAGGTGGTCTGACCGGTCGATGACGTGCAGCATTCGATCGGTGCATGGGAGCATCGACCGATGACTCGTACCATCCAATGATCTAGTCAATGCCGAGAGATCGAACTTGATCGCCGCTCCCGCTGTTACCTGCATGTGGGCGTCAGCCGAACCTTCAAGCAGAGTCAGATTCGTACGATAACGCCGAGGTAGGCGGCAGTGATGCCGCTAGGTGTCGCACCGCCCGTCGTGAAGCGAGGATAACGGAACGGCACATTAGCGTTGTAGACACATTTTCCACATGTAAACGGGCCCGGCGTCAGTGCCGTCGTGCCAATCTCATAGAAATAGAACACGACAGTGGTGTCGCTCCCGATGTCCTTTTGATGGTGAACCCAGTGCTAGCGGTGAAGGCCGAAACGAATGGCGCAACCACAGTCCCTCCCGGGCGTCTCGACGCTGAGACGAGCCTGCATCGCCTTGGTCAGGCCAGTGTACGACACAGCCACGGTGCCACCAACGAGCGTCGCGACACCCCAAGTGACGCGTCACGGTGCTGGCCGAGTTGATCGTCCCAGCTCGACAGCCGTTTGTGTACACCCACGCCGATGTCCGTTGCATGTCGTAGTCCCGGATCAGGTGAGCGCTGACGTATGCAGGCGTCGCGCTGTCCTCTCCACGCGAAGGGCGACAATCCAGTCTTTGTCCCCGGCACGGTGAGCTGCGGGTTAATGACACCGGTGGTGGTGACGAACATCAGGGCGACCTGGGAGGCATCGGCCGAGACGGCCGCGGGTGCGCGGTCCGGCGTTCCGAGTCGGCGTGACCTACACTTTCCGAGAACTTGATCCTCGGGTTCAGGGCTGCGAGAAGACCCGTGGCGGCGTTCGCGACCGGCTTCCGATTGAGGAGGCCTCGTGACCATCCTCCGACCCGTCTGCACCGAGGACAACGACGCCGAGGTCGTGAGCCTCGAGCCCCTCCTCCGCCGGCGCCCTCTTGGACCAGGCCGACAAGCTCCCCGCCCACGCCGTGCGGCTCGACATGGAAGCCGACGATGCGTCCCTGGCGCTGCGGATACGTCCTCGATACCGAAGATCTTGCTCAGCGGGTTGGCCATGACCGCCGTACGTTCGACAAGCGAAGAATGGGTCGGCAAAGCCGCGGGACGCCGTGAGGCTCCAACCGGCATCTGCCCTGCATGTGACCGAGGACCAACTCTCCATTGCTCTTGGGCGCACCAAATCGAGAAACCCCCGGCGGCCGAGGCCCAACTCAGGGAATGCCAGGAGCGTTTGCAGGCCGCAAACCGGAGATCGATCGACTCGATCTCAGCATTGAGCCCGCGATCACGAGCTGGATCGAGCGCAAGACTGCCGTTCCGTCTCAAGTGCATCTCGAGCCCTTGTCAGGTGCGACCGGAGTCCGCAGTTGTCAAAAGCGGATTGCGCGTCCATCCAAGCCTTTCCCCCTTCCCCATGTCCGAGTCCAGAGTCGGACGGCCTTTCCGGTCCTGATCGGTCGGTAACTGCATCGTCAATACTCAAACGAGCGATTGGGATTTTCGACTCTATTGATATATGCCGGGTACTTCGGGAACCCAGGATTCCGTCATACGACTACTCCGCGTGACCGGCCCCACGAGCATTGGGACGGGAGCATGCGCTAGGCGTTGCGCCGAACGTATGAAACCGCTTTGACATGTAGCCACCGCCTCAGCGTGGCGGCGTGATATGAGCCATTCCATGTCTCCCCCGATCTACGTTCGGCCGAAACGGCGGCGCTCTGGCTCCGAATGGTTGCTGCGGTTCTCCCTGCCGTACTTCTGAGCGCGTGGGGATCGAGGTTGGCGGACTGGTCAGTGGGACGGGGCACCGTGAAAAACGTCATCACCGCCTGCAACGACGACCATTCTCACGTCGCCCGGGGCAACGTCAGCTCAGGGAAGCCGCCCAACACTCAAGGCTGGCTGCGGCGCCAGCTCGCTCATGAATGCCCGCGTGTCGGAAGCTGCACAGCTCAACGAATCGTCGCTGCTCGACAACGTGGCAACGGGTCCGGGGCACCTTGGTACTAGGTGACGGCAATGGAGAGCATCGGCGGGGGCCGCCAGTGCCGCGGTATGGCCGAGCTGACGCGCGCCTTCGTGAGTCATTCGGTCTTGCGCGAGGAACCAACGGCAACCTCGATCTGCCTCAGCAGTCGATGGGCGACGTCTCGCTGGCTGCCAGGCGCTCGGGATGTCAACCGCCAGCTGACGTCTGCCCTACAGATCGCCCATCAACCTGGAGCAAAGTCGGAGCGGTAGCCTGTGAGGCTGTCCCTTTTACCTGGGCGAATACGGCCCCTTGCTGAGATTGCGCTCTGTAGCCGTCCAACCAATCGGAGTCCTCTGCTCTAACCACTGAGCTACAGCCCCTCACCTGGAGAACCACCAGGGTAGAGGCACCGGCGAAGGGCCGACGGCCTTGAGGGCGACCCCGGACAAGCCGAAGGCAGCATCATTTAACGAGACGGCAACCTTCGCGTGGGATGCGCTTGGCAACATGCCCCGGATGGAACACGAGACCGGGCCCGACCACGTCATCGTGTGCGGACTCCAGGGCGTCGGTCTGCGCACGGTGGAACAGTTCCACTTGAGCGGCACCCGCGTCGTCGTCATCGACGATGACGCCGATCCGCGGTTCTCACGTGTCCTCCAGGAATGGAACGTGCCCCACATCCACCGCTCGGCCCACCGGGGTGAAGGCTTCATCGAGGCTGACCTCCAAAATGCCATCGCGGTTGTCTGTGTCGAGATCGATGAGATCCATACACTCGAGACGGCGCTCCGGGTCCGTGAGTTACGGCCAGACGTCACACTGGTTGTCCAGCTGGCCAACCCGTCGGTCGCCAATGCGCTCGAACGAGTATCGGGGCCCGGCAGCGTGCTCGACGTTGCCTCGCTGGCCGGCCCCTCGTTCGTCGAGGCCTGCCTCGGTCGATCCGCCCACTCCATCGAACTGGATGGGGAACAGTTCGCCGTCGTCCAGCTGAAGGTGCCACAAGAGGACTACGCGCACGACACGTTCCGAGGCCACTTCGGCAATTTGGCCCCGGTGGCGATCATGCCGGCCGACGACAGCCCGATGGCGCAGTGCCCCGGCCGCGACCATGCGCTTGCGCCGGGTGACCGGGTGGCCGTTCTCGGCACGGTCGACGAACTGGCCCACTTCGGGATCAACGCCACGCCACGGGGTGCCGGCACGGCTCATTCGGTCAGCCTGCTGCGCCGGATCCGCCTTCAGATCGGGATCGCGATGGAGGAGGGAAACCGAGCCCTGGCCATCGTCTCCGCCGCGCTCTTGGCCCTCATCATCGTTGCCGCGGTCGTCTTGCACATGGCCTATCGGCCGGACGGCGGGGAGCCCCACCGGTTGGGCTTTCTGTCTTCTCTCTACTTCACCGTGGAAACGGTGGCAACGGTCGGCTACGGGGACTACTCCTTCGCCCACCAGTCGGCCTGGCTGATCGTCTGTGCGATCGTGCTCATCCTCGCCGGCGTCACGTTGGTCTCGACCGCTTTCGCGCTCTTCACGAACATCTTGGTGAGCCGACGCATCGAGCGCTCGCTCGGGCGCCGTCAGGTGCCGGGGATGACCGACCACGTCATCGTCATCGGTCTCGGCGCCGTCGGGATCAGCGTGGTGCGAGGGTTGGTAGCGGAGGGCGAGCGCGTCGTGGTTATCGAGCGCGACGACAACAACCGCTATCTGGCCCAAGCCCGTGCGCTCGGCGTTCCCGTCGTCATCGCCGATGCCACGCAGGGACAGACCCACCGGATGGTCAACATCGGCGACGCCAAGGCCGTGGCGGTGCTCACCAGCGGTGACCTCACCAACATTGAGACCGGGCTTTCCGTGCGGGAGTCCCTCGGCAGTCGCTGGGAGGACGTCCCGGTCGTGCTGCGCGTCTTCGATCGTGAGCTCGCCCAGATGATGGAGCGCAGCTTCGGCTTCCGTCACGTCCGCTCCACATCCGCTTTGGCTGCTCCCTGGTTCGTCGGCGCAGCACTGGGGCTCGACGTCCTGAGCACGTTCTACGTCGATCAGCAGCCCTTCCTGGTCGGCGCACTCACGGTGGCGCCGTATGGCGGGCTCCAGGGCCTCGCCATGCAGGACCTCTCCAGTCGCACCCGGGTCATTGCCCTGAGCCGGGCGTACGGGGGCGGGTTGGAACACCCGCCGCGTCGGGGAACCGTCTTCGCGGGTGGCGACCGGGCCTTCCTCCTGGGCCCCTACGAAGAGCTCCTACAGGTGCTCCAACGGGACCAGACACCTCTCGAGCCATCCTGACCGGCATCATTGTGGCGTGCCGACGCCCTCGCCCCGGTCTGCCTCGGCGTGAGCGAAGCTGCCTCGCCGCCTCGTAGCGAGAAGTGGATCGCACCGTTGGCGCTGCCATCGGGTACGCCACCGCCCAAAACCCGCTCCCCCTGGGCCCGCCTCGGCCCCTGGTGCGCCGTGGGCATCGCCTGTCTCTGGGGTCTGGTCGAGCTGCGACCCGAGCTGACCGCGGTCCCCTACCTCGACGATGCGTCCATGCACGAGCAGATGACCCGGTTCGCGGCCAGCCGCATCAGCCAGGGCCACCTGCCCCTGACGAGTTGGTTCCCCTACCTCGGCCTGGGTTCACCGCAGTTCTTGCACTACCAGAGCCTCCCCGCCATGACCGCCGGCGCCATCGGGACCATCGTCAATCCCGACACGGCATTCCGCTGGTCGCTCTACCTCCTCCTGGCCCTCTGGCCCCTGGCAATCTACTGGAGCGGACGGCTCTTCGGGCTGAGTCGTTGGACCGCGGCCAGTGCCGCCGCCGTCTCGCCGTTCCTCGCCTCGTACGCCGGCATCGGCTACGAGACCAAGGCCTACGTCTGGGTGGGTTATGGCGTGTGGACCCAGCTCTGGGCGTCGTGGACGTTGCCGCTCGCCTGGGGGTTCACATTCCGGGCCGTGCGGTCGTTGCGCTTCATCTTTCCGGCTGTCCTGTTCATCATGCTCACCGTCGCCCTCCACTACGAGACCGGGTACCTCGCCTTCGTCCCTCTCGTCGTGTGGCCCTTCCTCGTCCCCTCGAATCTCGTGCATCGCCTCTTGCGGGCTGCCGCCATCGGCGCATCAGCACTGGCCACCTCGGCTTGGGTGATCTACCCCCTCCTCGATCAGTCGCACTGGGCCGCCCGGAACCAGGTCCTGGGCGGGACGCCGCTCGAGAACGGCTACGGCGCCCCGACTGTTTTGCGGTGGCTCGTCACGGGGCAGCTGTACGACGAAGGCCGCAGCATCTGGGTGATCACGGCCCTCGTCGCCGTCGGCCTCGGCGTCTGCATCGCCCGTTGGCGACGGTCGGTGGCGTCACGGGCACTGGTCACCATGTGGGTCGTCACGCTCTTCATGACGTTTGGGCGAGCGACCTGGGGTGTCCTCTACAAGGTGGTGCCCGGGAGCAGCGACATCTTCATCCGCCGGTTTCAGATGGGAGTCCAGCTCTCGGGCATTCTGCTGGCGGGAGTCGGCGTCGTAGCCCTGGGCCGCGCCGTCGTCTACCTCGTGGCCCGGCAGTTGCCCGAAGGGCACCGGGCGTGGGCCCGAAATCCCACCGGGCGAGGGTTCGTTGCCGTCCTGTGCGTCGCTGCCTTGGTCATCGGGCTGGCCCCGGCCTGGGCGGCCATGGACACCTATGACGCCCACAATCGGACCAACATCGGCTTGCAGGCGGACGCCGACGCTGCGCAAGGGCCCCAGATCGACCGGATCATCGACTACGTCAAGGCCCATCCCCGAGGCCGGGTCTACGCCGGAGTCGCCGACCAACTGGGGCATGGACTTCACGGTCGGTGCCGTCCCGGTGTTCAAGTACCTCGAGAGCAAGGACGTGGACGAGGTCGGCTACACCCTGCGCACCGCCTCGCTGATGACGGACCCCGAGTACTTCTTCGACGACCAAAACCCGGGCGACTACCCACTGTTCGGCATCGGCTACATGATCCTGCCTGACGGCATGACGTCTCCGGTCGAGGCGCACAAGGTGGGTTGCTCGGGGAGCTACTGCCTGTGGTCGCTGCCAGATTCGGGCTACATCCACGTCTACGACACGATCGGGATCCTCGAGGCCAATCGAGCCGACGTGGGCACCCAGAGTGAGGAACTCCTGAACTCGTCCCAACTCGAGAGGGAACGGGACGACACCGTGGCTTTCAATGGAGCGACGGGCGCTCGTCCCACCGCCCTGGACCCAGCCGGACTCAAGGGCTCCCCCGGCCACGTGGTGGTCCAGTCCGCGAAGTATGGCCAACGGCGAAGCACGCGCCGTCGTTTCCACCAACCGGAAGGCCACAGTTGTCCTGAGCGCGTCTTACGACCCCGGATGGACGGCGATGGTCAACGGACGCCCGGCTCTCACAATCATGGTGGCTCCCGCACTGGTCGGAGTCGTGGTGGGTCCAGGCGTGCACACGGTCAGCTTTACCTACGGAGGCTTCGGCTCCTACGACGCACTCTTCGTCCTTGCAGTCGTCGTGCTGGTCGCGCTGGCCCTGACGCCCTTGCTCTGGAGTCGACGTCAACGGCGAATGCGTTCGAAATAACTCACGGAACAAACGTGCGCCCCGAATTCGGCGAGGGCGGACACAAAAGCTCGGTCAACTCCCTACTGCCGTCTGCCACTTTCTATAGAAAGTGGCCGGCCACCTGGCCTTTTACCGCCTGCTCGGCAGATTCCGACCGGACTCAGTCTCCGTTGAAAGCCAGGTCGATCGAGACCGGCAAAAGATCAGCTTGAGCGTGTTGCCTCTCATACCCTCCAGGAGGGTTGTACGCCGAGTCGATCGAGAAGGCAACGAAGTCCCGCTGCACCGGATTACGTCGGCTCGCTCCGACTGACTCTTCTGTCGACGAACCGGGTCGAACAAAGCGCTCTCTGAGGATGACGTTCAGGATACGGAAGCCGTCCCGGACAGGGTGGAGGTTCGACGTCCCGTGGATCCTCCGACCTTCGTGACTCGGAACCTCTGCGACCCGCATTCCTAACTTGGCAACCCGGATGTTGATCAGCGTCTCCACTTCGAAGCCAGGGCAGTCCACGATGAGGTGCTCGAGGCAGGCTCGGCGAAACGCGTTATAGCCATAGCAAAGGTCTGAGTACTTGGTCCCGTAAAGGGTGTTCACAATCAGACTCAACGCCCGGTTGCCGATGCTGCGAACAGGAGTCAGATCGTCGGATCCGCCTCCTTCGAGCATCCTCGAACCTTTGACGAAATCCGCGCCGTCGACCACGGCCTCGACAAAGCGCGGTATCTCCGCCGGATCCGTTGAGCCGTCGGCGTCGATCATGACGATGACGTCGCCAGAGCACGCGGCGAAGCCACAAGCGAGCGCGTCCCCCTTGCCCTTCCCCTCCTGGAGCACGATGCGGACATCGGGCCGAAGCCTGCGGGCCACCTCGATCGTGTCGTCAACAGAGTGTCCGTCAACGACGATGACTTCGGCCAGCCCCTCTGGGAGGCGATCGAAGACATGAGGCAGATTGGATGCCTCGTTCAGCGTCGGAATAACGACACTGACCGAGACGGCATTTTTCCATTCGGAGTCCGACACGTCTCCCCCTGGTATGCCCCATTCGGGGCTTGGCTATGCGCGGATCTCAAAATGAGTCAGCGCGACAGATATCAACTTATTGCGGTGAGGGTGCTGTTAATCGTGGCAAACGGTACTCGGAGCAGGGCCCGCGAGCAATAGGTCGAATTTCAGAGATGGGCCTGTTCCGAGCAGCAACCCGCGCTCCCGGGGAAGGCAGTTCTTGAAGCGCCCAGAACGCCCGCAGGCATTGCCGATGAGCGAACGCACTTCGGGCACGAATCCACGATGTGAGCCATCTCCCGTGCCTGAATCGCCGACATACGACCGTCCCGGCTCGGCGACCATTCCCCCGTTCGACCGTGTCCACGCCAGTTCCGGTCGGAATGCTGGCTAGGTGGGCGGCTGGAACAGTCGCTGGTCAATACTCAGAGGAACACGTGAAAACGATGCAACTCGAATACCCATTCCGCAGCGAGGAGAGCGACCAGGGCCACGACAGGCACCCGGAATCGAGCAGGTCCGAGGCCGAGAACGCTGCAAAGAGCGACCACGATGACCAGCAGGCCGAGTGGAGCCGCCGCCACGGCCGTGCGGATGTGTCCGGCAAGGGCAGCGCGCACGGAGGTCGTCGTGCCACAGAAGGGACAAGGCACGCCCGTGGTTGCCCGCAGGGGGCACGGGAGACCCCACGCCTCAGGTAGATGCGCCGCGACAACGCCGCCCACCAAGAGCGCGAGCGCCGGGATTCGAAGCCGGCTGAGATCGAACTCGTAGCGAGCGGCGGTGAGCGCAGCCACTGGCCTACGAGGGGGGCATCACGCTGAACGCCTGCTTGGGCACGGTGATGACGTAGGTACTCACGATCTTGTCGGCCACGGTCTGGCGCTGGTTGTCCCACAGCGGGAAGAGCCACCCGATGTAACAGATGATGGAGTTGACGATGCAGGCCAGAGCGCGCACGACGCCCATTCCGAAACCGAGAACCTGGCCCGTCTGGTTCGAAATGCATTTCAGTCCGATCACACGCATCCCGGGTGACTGTCCCGTCTCACCCACTTGCCAGGCAAAGAAGAGAGCAATGCCGATCGCCACGATCCATTCCAGGAAGAACAAGGGATGGACGATGACGGCGAGGATGAAGAAGACGATGTCGGCCACGATGACCAGAGCGAGGTCGATCAGGAAACCCAGCGCACGCGGTCCCCAATCGGCCAAGGGGCCGAACTGGCTCATATGGGCACCCGGGGCGGCGCCGACGGGAGGCGGTGGCGCGGATGGCGGGCCATAGCCCGGGGGCGGAGCCGTGGGTGCGCCGTACGCCGGAGGCGGTGCAGATGTCGAGCCGCTCGAATCGGCCGGCAAGGCAGCTCCGCAACTGCGGCAGAACCCTTCTCCGGGCACCCCCTCGGTACCGCACGAAGTGCAGAACGCCATCGCCGCCTCCTCTTTCGTCCTCGCCAGTGCCGAGACGCCCCGGCGCGGCCAATGATAGAGAGGCCGAACCGCCATTGGGGTACATTTCCCTCGTTCTGCGCTGGAGAGGGAGGCGGCCCATGAAAAGCGGACAACACCCGACAGCTTTCAGGTGTTCGCCGGTGGCGTCGTGACATCGGCCAATCCGTTCTGCGGTTCATGTGGGCGTCCGGTAGCCGAGGATGCCTCGTTCTGTCAGGGATGTGGACGATCGCTGGTACCGGCACCGCCTCCTGCCTCAACGTCGCCGACTGCTGCACCGTTCGGACAAACGGCCCCTCCGACGGCGACCGCGTTTTCGGCAACACGGTCACCGCCCCCGCCCGCGCCCGGTTACCCCGCTGCTCCGCCCGGCGGAGCCGTTCTATCCGGGTGCATCGCCGGCGGTGATCCAGCGACAGGAGACGAACGGACTCTCGATCGCCTCGCTGGTACTCGGCATCGTCTGGCTGGGTGGACTCGGCTCCATCCTCGCCGTCATATTCGGCTTCATTTCGCGAAAACAGATTCGAAACAGCAACGGACGCCAAACGGGAGACGGACTCTCGATCGCCGGGATCATCCTCGGCTTCCTGGGCATCGCCGGGCTGATTCTGTGGATCGTGCTCATTGCTGTCCTGGCGACCACGGTCGACCACTTCCACTGCTACGGCAGCACGAACAACGGGACGTATCACTGCACGACGACGGGAAACTCCGGCAACACCCAAGACTTCCCGGGCAACTCCGGTGACGGCGGAAACTCCGGGTTAGGCAACAGCTCGAACTCAGGCCTCGGCAACAGTGGGAATTCAGGCTTCGTGGCATTGGGGAGCAACAGCAACAGCGGGGTGAGCGGCACCCAGACATTGGTGCCATGACGGAGTCGGGCTCGGCGGCGGCCAACGGCTCGTCCACCAACGGCGGACGGGGGCCCGATGAAGTCGTTGTCGACTTCCTCTTGGCGCTGGCCCACGACGACCTCGACGGCGCCTTGGCTCTCGTCACGGACGACATCGAGTACATCAACGTGTCGCTCCCCACGATCCGGGGCCGCGACGCCCTCGAGCGTCTGGCCCGTCCGATACTGCGACCGGGGCGGATGGGCTTCGACGTGCATTTCAACCACGTTGCGGTCGAAGGTGATGTCGTCCTCACCGACCGAGTGGACGAACTCAACTTTCGGCGCTTTGCGACCTGCTTTTGGGTCTACGGGCGCTTTGTGGTCCGCGACGGCAAGATCGCCGTCTGGCGGGACTCCTTCGACTGGTTGGACGTGACGATCGGCAACCTACGGGCGTTGATCGGACTGGTCGTGCCGTCGCTCAACCGAACCCTCCCCGACTAGGGAGACTCCGCCCTCACCTGTCAATCACCGTCGGGATCTCGGGACCCACCCTGACGATCGGAATTGGGCCACCCAGATTCCGGCCTCAGTCGGTATCGAACGCCAGGTCGATCGAGACCGGATAAAGGTCGGCTCGGACAGGGTGCCTCTCATACATCCCGCTTTTCGCCTTCGAGGAACGTGCAGGATGAGCAAAGCGCTCTCGGAGAATGACATTCAAGATACGTAGTCCATCGCGCACAGGGTGCAGATTCGAGGTCCCGTGAATCCTTTTGCCTTCGTAGCTGGGGACTTCCGCCACGCGTAGGCCCAATTTGGCAACCCGGATATTGATGAGGGTCTCCACTTCGAACCCGGGGCAGTCCACGATGAGGTGCTCCAAGCAAGCTCGGCGAAACGCGTTGTAGCCGTAGCAGAGATCGGAGTACTTCGTCCCGTAAAGAGTATTAACCACGAAGCTGAGCATCCGATTGCCCATTCTGCGGATGGGAGTCAGATCGGCAGAACCGCCTTCCGCCATCATCCTCGAACCCTTGACGAAGTCGGCGCCTTCGATCACGGCGTCCACAAATCGGGGGATTTCTGCAGGATCGGTCGAACCGTCTGCATCGATCATCACAATCACGTCACTCGTGCATGCAGCGAAGCCACAGGCCAGCGCGTCACCTTTGCCCTTGCCCTCTTGGAGCACGATCCGCACGTCTGGCCGAAGGCGGCGCGCCACTTCGACCGTGCCGTCGACCGAGTGACCATCGATGACGATGACTTCGTTGAGTCCCTGTGGGAGTCGTTCGAAGACGTGCGGAAGGTTGGCTGCTTCGTTGAGAGTTGGAATTACGACGCTGACTGACATGGTGTTGAGCCGCCCTGTGTCCGACACGATCTCCTTCAGGTGAACTCCTGATCGGATCTGGGTCACGCTCGGAACTTAACAAAGGCCCCGTCGATCGCACCACGAAAATGCGATGAACGTTTTGTTAACCGGAGGGAAAGAGTCTTTCGGCCCCAGCCTCTACGCGATCGCTCCGCGAACGTTTCAGCCTTTTGGGTGATCAGAACGCCGCATCTTGTGCTTCCCCTGATGGCCAGCAGGCTTCACGCAATGCCAGTACGCATCAGGACGACGCCAGTCGGCGGTGCAAAGTTGCGATTCCGTTGAGATTTCCGGAGCGGTCGTTTGCTCGACAATTTGCGTTGCCGATGCAGACATCTCGGCAGCCCGGGGTTCGTCCAGTTGGAGCGTGGTCGATTCGTCAGCGTCCGACCCTCGAGCCGTCGCTGCCAGTTCAGTTGCATGGTCCATAAACAACACCCCGTTTGCCACCCCCCCGAGAACCGGCGACTTCCTGCTTTCCTTCGACGGGACTCAAGAAAAACTGTACTGCTGCGTTTGATCGTTTATCAGTCGTTGGCCTGAGCGGGCTGGGCCGTTGTCGCTGTGTTGCTTCAGATCGTCCTCTTCAGCTTCCTGGCCTGGGACGATCCTTTTCTCTTTCCCTCCGCCCGATGTCCTCGGATCTGCCCCGAAAGCCGCCCCTTGATCGTTGTGATCACCCCAGATCGTCGGTTGCATCCCGCACACCTGAGCGACTCGCCCTCCCGGGTTGGTGGCGGTGGACCAACCCGGGTTCGGAGTCCCTAATGCCCGGTGTTAGATCCCTTCCGTCGGAAGCATTGAAGACGCTTGTCCGCCTCATCGAAGTCAAACATCTATCTGTCGACTGGTTAGAGGCCGGTTGCCGCGCTCAGATGCCCGGCCCGCGACACGGCTTCGTCACGAAGGAGAAGATCTCGTCGGAGGATCGATTCGGACGGCGAGAAAGGAGCTCGCTGCATTGCCTCCCCCAAGTAATCGAGGAAGTCCTGTGTCCGCCAAAGGCCCCTCTTTGCGACACGCATTATCGATACCTGCCATCTCTTGAGGCGATCGACCGTTTCGTAAAGGTATGGACTTCAACTCAGCCGACGGTGCAGTTGCGCAGCCGCACTTTCTCGTTTGCACAGCGCGGACTGTGAACTCCGGTTTCTGGTACTCGATGTGAACTCAGCCCGCTTGTCGGGTTTCTCGGTTCTCGGCCGCCTCATTGGCCATTTCGATGTCACGCGGAGCCAACCGCCCTGAAGAGCCATCGCCCGATCGGCAGTTCGGCGTGGCGCTGTCCGATCAGTTCGTCCTTGGCCTTCGTTCATAAGCATCAAGCAACACCTGCTGGGTCAGCCGGCGTCGTCAACATCGATGAGTTCGGAACAGTCCGGGCGCGTGAACCACCGTGATCTCACGGCACCGCTGCCGTCTGCCCGGTCACCGCTGCGGCGGCGACCTCTCGAAACCAGAGAGAACTCTCGGGTCAGACGTCGGCAGTCGAGGGCTACTGGAGGTAGCCCTCGACGGTGCCGGCTGAACGTTCGTGTGCCTCGTCGGGATCCTTCCCGGCGCTGCGCTTGGCCCGGCGCTGGCGCAGGGTGTCCCAGAGCTGATCGAGCGTGATCTCGAGCTGGCGCTTGCGCTCCCGCTCGTCGTCGGTCAGGCCCTCGCCGACGTGTGCCTCCTCGAGTCGCTGCTCTTCTGCCGCGAGCTCGCTGATGCGCGTCACGATGTCCTGGTCGTCCATGTCGCTCCGATCAACCTGTTCCGAGTCGCCAGTCTGCCCGACTCAGGCCGCCGCGCCCAGCTCTGTGCCGGGGGCGTCCGCCGCCGGCGCGCTCTCCCCACCCTCGAGGGCGGGGGTGAGCACGTCGGCGATGGTGGCGGCCAGGTGGAAGGTCATGACCTCGCGCACCTCTTCGGGAACGTCCTCGAGGTCGTTCCCGTTGCGCTCGGGCAGCACGACCTCGGTCAGGCCGGCCCGGTGGGCGGCCAGGACCTTCTGCTTCACCCCGCCGATGGGCAGGACACGGCCCTGCAGGGTGACCTCGCCGGTCATGCCGACGACCGAGCGCACGGGAACACCGCGCAGCAAGCTGACCAGTGCCGTCGTCATGGTGACGCCGGCCGACGGACCGTCCTTGGGGACGGCACCGGCCGGGACGTGCACGTGGAAGCGCTTGCCGCTGAAGGAATCGGGAGCGATTCCGAGCTCCTCGGCGTGCGAGCGCACGTAGGAGAGGGCGATCTCCGCCGACTCCTTCATGACGTCGCCCAGCTGGCCCGTGAGGGTCAGACCCTCGGGACCGTCGGACACGCTCGCCTCGACGAAGAGGACGTCACCGCCCGCTCCGGTCACGGCCAGGCCGGTGACCACGCCGGGCACGCTCGTCCGGTCGGCCGCTTCGAAGAAGAAGTGGGGCCGTCCGAGCCAGCCACGCACGTCGGGACCGTCGACGATGACCGGGGCCGTGCGCTCGCCCGAGGCGAGTGCCGTGGCCGCCTTGCGCAGCAGGCGCCCGAGCTCGCGCTCGAGGTTCCGCACGCCGGCTTCCCGGGTGTAGTCGGCCACGATGGTGCGTAGCGCGTCGTCGCTGATCTCGACCTCGTCGTCTCGGAGGGCGGCGCGGCGGAGCTGGCGAGTGACCAGGTGGTGCTTGGCGATCGAGACCTTCTCGTTCTCCGTGTAGCCGTCGATCCGGATGATCTCCATGCGGTCGAGCAACGGTCCGGGGATGGTCTCCATCACGTTGGCCGTGGCGATGAAGAGGACCCGCGACAGGTCGAGGTCCACTTCGAGGTAGTGGTCACGGAACGTGTGGTTCTGGGCCGGGTCGAGGACCTCGAGCAAGGCCGACGACGGGTCACCCCGGTAGTCGTTGCCGAGCTTGTCGACCTCGTCGAGCACGATGACCGGGTTCATGGTCCCGGCCTCGCGCAGCGCCCGCACCAGACGACCGGGCTGAGCCCCGACGTAGGTGCGCCGGTGGCCGCGGATCTCGGCCTCGTCGCGCACGCCGCCGAGCGACACCCGGACGAACTTGCGTCCGAGCGCGTTGGCCACGGACTCGCCCAGCGACGTCTTGCCGACGCCGGGGGGACCGACGAGGGCCAAGATGGCCCCCGAGCCGCGCCCGTCGACGGGCGCCAGGCCGCGCTCGGCCTGCAGCTTGCGCACGGCGAGGTGCTCGAGGATGCGGTCCTTCACGTCCTGGAGACCGTCGTGATCGGCGTCGAGGACGTTCTTGGCCTCGGCGATGTCATGGAGATCGTCGGACTCGACGCCCCAGGGGAGCTCGAACACCGTGTCGAGCCAGGTGCGGATCCACCCGGTCTCGGGGCTCTGGTCGCTGGTGCGCTCGAGCTTGTCGACCTCGCGCACCACGGCGGCGCGCACGTGCTCGGGCAGGTCGCGCTCTTCGAGCTTGGCCCGGTAGTCGTCGGGGTCGGCTTCTGAGCCCTCGCTGCCCGAGAGCTGACCGAGCTCCTTGCGGATGGCCTCGAGCTGACGGCGCAAGAGGAACTCGCGCTGGGTCTTCTCCATGCCCTCCTCGACGTCGGTCTTGATCTTGTCGCGCAGCGTGAGGTCGGCCAAGGTGTCGCGGGCCCAGGCCAGGACGAGACGCAGGCGCGCCTCGGTGTCGATGGTCTCGAGGACCTCGACCTTCTGGCTCAACGAGATGTCGGGCGAGTAGCCGGCCATGTCGGCCAGGCGTCCGGGCTCGGTGACGTCGCGCAGGGCGGCGGCGATGCGACCGGCACCGCGGCTGTGCAAGATGTTCTCGAGCACGGCCCGGTACTCGCGGGCCAGCTCGTTGGCGGCCGGGGTCGGCTCGGGATCGTCGATGGGCTCGGCCTCGACCCACAGGGCCTCGCCGGTCCCGGGGACGCCGGTGCCGATGGTGGCGCGCTGGTCACCGCGGATGGCCACGGCGGGGGTCCCGCCGGGCAGGTCGCCCTCCTCCATGACCTCGGCGATGACGCCGACGGTGGCAAAGCGACCTTCGATGTGGGGCACGAGCAGCAGGTGGCCCCCGGCGGCGCGGGCGGATTCGACGGCGGCCCGGGCCTCGTCGGACTCGAGCGCCATGGTGAAGACCATGCCGGGCAGCACCACCCCGGACTTGAGCGGAAGCAATGGGAGTGTCACGTTCTCGTTCGTCATCGGGCTGTGTCCTTTTGTAATGCCGTAATGGCAATTTCCTCTGACTGGTCAACCATATGGGCGGCCTCCTCATTCCCGTGCACCCCGGTTCCGGGTCACCCGCCCTGGTCGGGGTCCGGCGGAGGGGCTGGGCCGGGCCCCGGCAGGGGCGTACCCTGGGGGAATGGTCATGGACACCCCCGATGGAGGCCTGCAGCAGGCGGGATCGACGATCCTGGCGCCGGCGCGGCCCGAACCCGATCTCGACGACGGCGACCACGATCGCTTCGCCCACATCGTGCTGGAGGGCTATACCCCCAAGGGCAAGAGCGAGGACGATTTCGTGTCCGTCGGGCCGAGCGTGGTCGAGGGCATCGTGAACCGGACGGCGGTGCGGGCCCTGTGCGGCAAGGAATGGGTGCCTGGCCGCGACCCCAAGCGCTACGGGATCTGCCCCACCTGCAAGGAGATCGCCGAAAAGATGGGCTGGAAGATCCCCGCCGGCTGAGCCTGCGCCTGAGCCTGGAGCCGGGTGCCACCGGCCGGTCCGTGACGCGGGCCACCCGACTTCGCTACCGTGCGACGAAGCAACCGGTTCGGTCGGGCGGCTGCACTCGAAAGGGGTTCCGGTGGCTCAGGTGGGCTTCGATGGCGTCACGAAGCGCTTCGGTGACACGACCGCGGTGCGGGACCTGACGCTCTCGATCCCCGACGGCGAGCTGCTGGTGCTGCTCGGATCGTCGGGCTGCGGCAAGACGACGGCACTGCGCATGGTGGCCGGCCTCGAGGAGGTCACCGAGGGGACGGTCTCGATCGGCGACGAGGTGGTCAACGACATCGACCCCAAGGACCGCGACGTGGCCATGGTCTTCCAGAGCTACGCCCTCTACCCCCACCTGACGGTGGCGAAGAACATCGAGTTCCCGCTGCGCCAGCGCGGGATGGAGAAGGCCGAGCGGGCGGTCAAGGTGAAGCAGGCGGCCGAGACGCTCGGCTTGGGCGAGCTGCTGGGCCGCAAGCCCGGACAGCTCTCCGGTGGCCAGCGCCAGCGGGTGGCCCTGGCCCGGGCCATTGTCCGCGAGCCCCTCGTCTTCCTGATGGACGAGCCCCTGTCGAACCTCGACGCCGCCCTGCGGGTGCAGACCCGGGCCGACATCGTCGAGCTGCAGTCCCGGTTGGGCACGACGACGCTGTACGTGACCCACGACCAGGTCGAGGCCATGACGATGGGGCACCGGATCGCCGTGATGAGCGAGGGTGCCCTGCAACAGGTGGCTCCCCCCGAGGAGCTCTACGGGCGACCGGCCAACACCTTCGTGGCCCGCTTCCTGGGCTCGCCCGGGATGAACCTGCTGACCGGGATGCTGGTCGAGAGCGGGGCGTCAGGCGACGACGGGGAGCCGACGGGCGGGGCGACGGGCGAGCGGTTGTCCTCGGTCGAGACCGGGGGCCGGGGCGCGCTGGCGGTGGCGCTGCCCGGCGGGTCGGTGCCGCTCCCGCGCTCGCTGGCGGCGGCCGTGCGGGGGGCCGGGCCCGAGGTGGTGCTCGGCCTGCGGCCCGAGGCGCTGCGCCTCGACCCGGTGGGGCCCATCGCGGCGTCGGTGATCATCGTCGAGCTCCTCGGGGCCGAGACCCATGTGATCTGCCACACGTCCGACGGCACGCGGGTCATCGTGCGCCAGGCCGCCGGGGCTGCTCGGCCGGCGCTGGGCGAGAGCATCAACATCGCGGTCGAGGGCGACGCCGCGGCCTACCACCTCTTCGACGCCACGAGCGGGTTGCGGCTGGGGGCGGCGTGAGTGCGGTGACCGGTGGTGTGGTCGGCGCCGGCGGTGTCGTCGAGAGCGCCAGCCCGCGGCCGCGGGGCCGGGCCAGCCTCAAGACCCGGCGGCGGAAGGAGGCCGGGCTGGCCTATCTGTTGTTGGTGCCGGCCATGGCGCTGTTCGCCGTCTTCTCCTTCTATCCCTTCCTGCGCAACTTCAAGCTGATGCTCTACGAGACCCCGCCGGTGCCCGGGCTGCCGGCGCACTACGTCGGCCTGCACCAGATCGTGCCGACGGTGACCTCGACCCAGTTCACCCAGAGCCTGCTCACCACGCTCGTCTTCGTGGTGCTGGTGGTGCCGATCAGCCTGATCCTCGGGCTGGCCCTGGCCGTGGCGGCCCACCGCAAGCTCAAGGGCATGACCGTCTACCGCATGATCTTCTCCTCGACCGTGGTCAGCTCGGTGGCGGTGGCCTCGGTCGTCTTCGGCACCCTGCTCAACCCGGTGGTGGGTCTCCTGCCCTGGCTGGGCATCAACCCCAACCCGCCTGCGCTCGAGAGCTCGACCTGGGCCCTGCCGGCGGTGGCCGTGATCACCATCTGGCAGTTCCTCGGCCTGTCCTTCATCATCATGTCGGCCGGGCTGCAGTCGGTGCCCGACGAGCTGATGGAGGCGGCCCGCATCGACGGGGCGGGGGCCTGGACGCGCTTTTGGCGCATGACCGTCCCGCTGCTCTCCCCCACCATCTTCTTCGCCGTGGTCGTGTCGACCATCTACGCCTTCCAGGCCTTCGGCGCGGTGGACATCCTGATCGGCAACACCAATGCGGTGCGCCTGCACACCAACGTCCTCATCTACAACATCGTCAACACGCTGCAGATCGACAACAACCCCGGCGCCGCCGCCATCATGGCCACGGTCCTGTTCCTCATCATGCTGGGGCTGACCATTGTGCAGATGCGCCTGCTCGAACGGCGGGTGACCTATGCCCGTTGACGACGGCACGGCCCATGCCCGGCACGCCGCTCCTGCCGGTGTTGCTGCGGGTGTGGCTGCCGGTGCCGGTGCCGGTGCCGGTGCGGTGGAGGAGGCGCCGGCGCGTCGGCTGACCCGGCCCAACCGGCGCTGGCGCACCATCGGCAGCTACGCGCTGCTCACGGTGGGGGCGATCATCGTCCTGTTCCCGATCTACGTGACCGTGGTCAACTCGTTGCTCGTCCCCGACCAGCTGGCCCAGCAGCCGCCGCCCCTGTTCCCGACCAACCCGCAGTGGCACAACTACGTCACGGCCTGGACGTCGGGCCAGATGTCGCGGTACATGACGACCTCGGCCATCATGACGGTGGCCATCGTGGTGGGCCAGCTCGTCACCTCCACCCTGGCCGCCTACGCCTTCGCCTTCCTGCGCTTCCCGTTCAAGCGCACGCTCTTCGTCCTCTGCCTGGCCACGCTGATGATCCCGCTCGAGGTGACGTTCATCACCAACCTCGACACCATCTCCTCGTTGCACTGGTTCAACTCGTACGCCGGCCTCTCGGTGCCGTTCCTGGCCACGGGCTTCGGCATCTTCCTCCTGCGCCAGGCCTTCCTGCAGATCCCGCGCGACCTCCAGGAGGCGGCCTGGCTCGACGGCTACGGGCACCTGCGCTTCATGACGAGGGTGGCCGTGCCGCTGGCCCGGCCCTCCCTGGCCGCCCTCGGGGTGTTCTCCTTCCTGGGCGCCTGGAACCAGTACCTGTGGCCGCTGGTCTCGACCGGCGGGACCACGCCACTCAACACGGTGCAGATCGGGCTCAAGCAACTCATCGGGACCCAGGTGCAAGAGATCCCGGTCTCCCTCGCCGGGGCCGTCATCGCCTTCGTGCCCCTCGTGATCCTGCTGCTGATCTTCCAGAAGCAACTGGTGCGCAGCCTCACCGCCGGGGCGGTCAAGTAACCCGTTCGTGCACGCGGTGGCGCCTGCAGCGGGTGCTAGGCAATAGGACATGCACACCCCTCGCCTCCTCCGATTGGCCGCCGCGGCGCTGTTCGTCACGACGGCGACCACGGCCACGACGGCTGCGGTCGTGGGCTCGGCCGCGGCTCCCGCCGGCGCCGCCAGCCTGCCCAGCTGCAACCTCAAGGCCCTGAGCAGCCACAAGGGTGTGGTGCAGATCACCTTCTGGAACTCCATGGTCCAGGCCAACGGCACCACGCTCGCCTCCATCACGAACGCCTTCAACTCGTCGCAGAGCAAGGTGCACGTGACCCTGGTCAACCAGGCCAGCTACGACGACACCTGGCAGAAGTACGAGGCCGGGCTGTCCAACGGGCAGCTGCCGGCGGCGGTGCAGCTGGAGGATCAGCGCACCCAGGCCGCCATCGACACCCAGTCCTTCCTGCCCGTGCAGTCGTGCATGAACGCGGCGAAATACTCGACCAGCGACTACCTGGCCCGCCCGCTCAACTACTGGAAGGTGAACGGGACGCAGTGGGCGCTGCCCTTCGCCGTCTCGGCGCCCATCGTCTTCTACAACCAGAACGCCTTCACCAAGGCCGGGCTCAACCCGGCCGACCCGCCGCTGACCCTCCCCCAGATGGTCACCGACGCCAAGACGCTCAAGGCCTCGGGCAGCGGCATGGGCCTGGTCCTCGACCCCTGGCACCTCGAGACCTGGCTGGCCTCGGCCAACTCGCTCTTCGTGAACAACAAGAACGGCCGCTCGAGCCGGGCCACCTCCGCGGTGTTCAACGACAAGGTGTCGGTCAACATCTTCAACCAGCTGCGCACGCTCGTCACCTCCGGCGACGCCAAGACCAACCCCTCGAGCGGACCGGACGAGTTCGACAACCTGCTCGGCATCGGGAGCGGCAAGTACGGCATGACGATCGACAGCTCGGCCGACCTGGGCACGGTGACCCAGGTGCTCGGGAGCGGCCAGTACCCCAACGTGAAGATCGGCATCGGCCCCTTCCCGGTCTACAGCTCGTCGGTGAAGGGCGGCATCGAGCCGGGCGGATCGGGCGTGTACATCTCGAAGAAGGTCCCCGCCCTCGAGCAGGCCGCGGCCTGGGAGTACCTCTCCTACATCTGCAACACGCAGTCCCAGGCCACCTGGGCCGCGGGCACCGGCTACATCCCGGTGCGCAAGTCGTCGGCCCAGACGGCGACGGTGCAGCACCTGTGGGCCACCGACCCGGGCTACAAGGTGGCCTACAACGAGATCAACAACGGCGTGAACGACGCCGCCACGCAGGGGTCGGTCATCGGGCCCTACGCGGAGGTGCGCACCGACGTGGTGAACGCCGAGATCTCCATGTACACCAGCGGCACCTCGGCCGCCTCGGCGGTCAAGACGGCGTCGCAGAACGTCGACAACACCATCTCGTCGTACAACAGCAGGCTCGGGGTCGGCTAGGGATCCGGGTCCCGCCGGCTGTCGCGTGGGGCAGGCCCGGGCGGCGGGGCGACGCAGTCTGACCAGGGCAACGCCCAGACCTACCCGCATTGCAGGATCTGCACTAGAACTTGTCGACATGGCGCGCATCTGCATCGTCGGCGGGGGCATGGTCGGTCTCGGTGCGTCGTTGCTCCTGGCCCGCGACGGCCACCAGGTCACCGTCCTCGAACGGGACCCGGCGCCTCCCTCGGAGCCCGCTACGGCCTGGGAGGAGTGGGAGCGCCGGGGCGTGAACCAGTTCCGGATGCTGCACTTCCTCATGCCGCGCTATCGCGAGCTGATGGAGGCCAACGCCCCGGACGTGGTGGCGTCGCTCCTCGACGCCGGCGCCCTGGTGGTGAACCCGCTCCGTGACGCCCCGCCGCACGTCACTGGAGGCTTCCGACCGGGCGACGAACGCTACGACGCCGTGACGGCGCGCCGGCCGGTGGCCGAGGCGGCGGTGGCCCGGGTGGTGGCGGCGTCGAGCGACATCGACGTGCGGCGCGGCGTGGGCGTGGTGGGCCTGCTGACCGGCGAGGCCACGGCGGCCGGGGTGCCCCACGTGGTCGGGGTGCGCACCGACACCGGCGAGGACATCGGGGCCGATCTGGTGGTCGACGCCGCCGGTCGCCGCTCCACCCTTCCGACCTGGCTGACCGAGGTCGGCGGACAGCCGCCCCTCGAGGAGCGGTCCGAATGCGGGTTCGTCTACTACGGGCGCCACTTCCGCTCCCCCGACGGCTCGGTCCCCATGGCCTTCGGACCGCCGCTGCAGGAGTACGGCACCATCTCGGTGCTGATGCTGGCGGGCGACAACGGCGCCTGGGGCGTCGGCCTCATCGCCAGCGCCAAGGACAAGGCCATGCGCTCGCTCAAGGACGTCGACGTGTGGACCAAGGTGCTCGAGAGCGTCCCGCTGTGCGCCCACTGGCTCGAGGGGGAACCGCTCGACGACAAGGTGGCGGTCATGGCCAAGATCGAGGACCGGCATCGCACGTTCGTGCTCGACGGCACCCCGGTGGCCACCGGGGTGGTGGCGCTGGCCGACTCGTGGGCCTGCACCAATCCGTCCGTCGGGCGCGGGATCTCGATCGGCACCATCCACGCGGCGGCGCTGCGCGACCTGCTGCACGACTTCCCCTCGGATCCGGTGGCGTTGCAGCACCAGTGGCACGACGTGACCATGGCCCAAGTGGAGCCGTGGTACCGCAGCACCCTCGAATTCGACGAAGGCCGCCTGGCCCAGATCGACGCGCTGCTCGAGGGCCAGCCGTTCGAGCCGTCGCCCGGGTTCGAGATGTTCAGCGCTCTGAACGTGGCCGCCGGCAAGGACCCCGAGGTGCTGCGCCAGCTCCTCTCCATCGCCAACGTGCTCGACAAGCCCGACGAGGTCTTCAGCCGCCCCGGGGTCTTCGAACGGACCGTCGAGCTCGGCAGCGGGTGGCGGGACGAACACCTGCCCGGGCCGAGCCGGGACGAGCTCGTCGCCCTCGTCGGCGCGTAGGCCCATCCGCACCGTGCAAAGGAAAGAGGTCACGCGATGAAGGTCGACTCGAGCGGGGTGGAACTCGACGTGCAGGTCGAGGGCACGGGCACGCCGGTGGTACTGCTGCACGGGTTCCCCGACTCCAAGCGACTCTGGACGAGGCAGGTGCCGGCGCTGGTCGGCGCCGGGTTCCAGGTGATCGTGCCCGACCAGCGCGGCTACGGCGCGTCGGACAAGCCGGCGGAGGTGGAGGCGTACTCGATCCCGTTCCTGGCCATCGACGTGACGGCCGTGCTCGACGCGCTCTCCATTGAGCGGGCCCACGTGGTCGGACACGACTGGGGTGCCGCCGTGGCCTGGGCGACGGCGTCGTTCGCCCCCGACCGGGTCGACCACTGCGTGGCGCTGTCGGTCGGGCACCCGAGCTCGTTCAGCGGGGCGGGCCCGGCCCAGCGTGAGAAGTCGTGGTACATGCTGCTCTTCCAGTTCGCCGGCGTGGCCGAGCACTGGCTCTCGGCCGACGGCTGGGCCGGCTTCCGGGAGTGGGCCCAGCATCCCGACGCCGACGCCGTGGTGGCCGACCTCGAGCGCGACGGATCCCTCACCACGGGGCTCAACTGGTACCGGGCCAACATCACGCCTGAGGCCTTCGTCGGGCCGCCGATGGAGCTGCCACCGATCCAGGCCCCCACCATGGGCGTGTGGAGCAGCGATGACTTCGCCCTCACCGAGGTGCAGATGACGGGCTCGGCCCAGTTCTGCACGAACGGCTTCCGCTACGAGCGCATCGACGGCCCGGGACACTGGATGCAGGTCGAGGCGGCCGACGCGGTCAACGCACTGCTGGTGGACTTCCTCCCGCACTGAGCCGGGGTCGGGTTGGCGTCCGGGGCGGTGGCGTGTCATCGACGTCATCGCCGCCCAGGCCACGCCCAGCCCGGCGTAGGCTGGTGGGGCCGGCGCGCGAGGCAGGAGGTCCAGGGTGACGATCGAGGTGGCCCGGACCTACGCCGGGATCAGTCCCAAGGCCTACGAGCACCCGGCCGACAAGGCGGCGACCTCGGCCCTGCACTCGGTGCCACTGCTCGACACCGTCATCAAGCGCCTGACCGACCTCGGTCACGAGCGGCGACTGCGCCAGATCGTCATGGGCAACGCCATCCGCCTCGGTCCCGAGCAGCTGCCCGACGTCTGGTCCATGTACGTGCACTGCGGCGGCATCCTCGGCCTGCCCACGGTGCCGAGCCTCTACGTGGTGGCCGACCCGGCCATCAACGCCATGACCATCGGGGCCAAGACGCCGATCGTGGTGGTGCACTCGTCGATGCTGCGCGCCGTCGATCCCAAGGAGGTGGAGACGGTCCTCGGCCACGAGCTGTCCCACGTCCTCTCGGAGCACTACTACTACACGACCGCGCTGCTGTTGCTGAGCCAGTTCCTCCAGGGTGCCCTGCCCCGCTCCCTGCTGCTCGGGCTGCCGGTGCGGGCCATGTACCTGGCCCTGCTGGAGTGGTCACGGGCGGCCGAGCTGTCGGCCGACCGGGCGGCCGCCCTCGTCATGGCCGATCCGCTGCAGCCGTGCCGCATGCTCATGACCCTGGCCGGCGGTTCGGTCCCCGGCATGAGCTTCGAGGCCTTCTTGAAGCAGGCGGGCGACTACGAGAACGAGGACGACCTCTTCTCGCGCCACACCCGCTTCTGGTCCGAGCTCAACCTGACCCACCCGGTGGCGGTGCGCCGGGTCAAGGAATTGATGGAGTGGGTGCAGTCGGGCGCCTATGACCGCATCCGCGACGGCGACTACGTGCGGCGGGGCGAGGAGCCGCCCCCGTCGGCCGAGTTCGACGACGCGGTGGCTCACTACACGGAGCGCTTCTCGCGCATTCTGGACCGGGTGGCCGGCGGCGTGCAGGAGATGGGCCGCAAGCTCGGCGACTGGCTCGGCCGCTTCCAGACTTCCTCCCCGGCCGAGGACGACGGAGACGACGTCGACGAAGACCTGTAGGGGGCGGGGCGCGGTTTCCGGTTTCCTGTCTTCCCCGCAGTGGCGCCCATCGATACGCTTTCCGACACGGCGACCTGACCGTCGTCGTGCTCAGGGAGGTACGGATGTCCGAGCCCGAGGGTGACGGGGTCGTGGGGTTGGCCGCGTTGCGCGTCCTGTTCGCTCACAGTCCCGAGGGCGTGATCTTCACCAGCGTGGACGATCGACGTGTGCTCGCCGCCAACCCCGCCGCCTGCGCCATCCTCACCATGAGCGAGCCGGACGTGATCGAACGGGGCCAGCAGATCCTCGATCCCGACGACGCCCGCTGGCTGCTCGGGCACGAGATCGTGCAGCGCACCGGCGCCGTGCACGGGTCGGCCCGGGTGCGCCGGGGCGACGGGCAGGTGATCGAGGTGGAGCTCGAGGTGCACCACTTCACCGGCGAGGACGGAAAGAAGTGCGGCTGCCTGATCTTCCGCGACGTGACCAACCAGGTCGACGCGGCGGCCCAGGTGGCCGAGCTCACGGCGCGCCTCGAGGTCATGTCGGTGGCCGACGAGTTGACCGGGCTGTGCAACCGCGTCGGACTCATCGCCCGCGGCACCGAGCTGCTCGAGTGGGCCGATCGCCACGCATCGGTCACCCAGGTCCTCTTCGTCGACGTGCGGGCCCTGGCCGATCTCAACGACCGGCTCGGCCACGACGCGGGCGACGCCGCGCTCCAGGCCGTGGGCCGCGCCCTGCGGGTGAGCTTCCGCCGCTCCGACGTGGTGGCGCGGATCGGGGGCACCCTCTTCGCCGCCCTGGCGCTCGACCTCCAAGAGCGCGACCGGGACCGGGTCGAGAAGCGCATCGTCGAGCACCTGACCAACACCGACACCGTCCGTTACGTGGGCGATCTGGTCGACGTGCAGCTCGGCTGGACGACGCGCCTGCCCGGCGAGACGACCTCGATCGAGGAGCTCATCGGGCGCTCCGCCCGGGCCCGCCGGGCCTCGGCCGTGGGCTGAGGGTCGGGCCCGGTTCACCCTCCCGTCACGCAACATGAGAAAAGGCTGGACTGAGCTCCGGCGCCGCGCCAAAATACGACTAAGCCGCGTTGCTTTATCAATTCCAGCGTATTACCCTCTCCGCATGCGATTCGAAGACAGCACGAAATCCAGCGCGCCCCGGCGCGCCCCGGTGGCGCGTCGGCTGGGCCAGGTGGCCGGCATCGGCGCCCTCGCCCTCGCCCCGCTCGCCTTCACGGCCCTGCCGGCCGGCGCCTCGGGGGGGACGGTCAACCTGGTGGCCTACTCCACCCCGAAGCCGGCCTACACGGTGCTCGAGAAGGCCTTCGCAGCCACCAAGGCGGGCAGCGGCGTGACCGTCTCGGGTTCCTTCGGGCCCTCGGGGACCCAGGCCACCTCCGTGGTGGACGGCCTGCCGGCCGACGTCGTCAACTTCTCGCTCGAGCCCGACATGGCCAAGTTGGTCAAGGGCGGCCAGGTCTCGAGCTCGTGGGCCAAGGGCCCGACCAAGGGCATGGTCACGAACTCGATCGTCAGCTTCGTGGTGCGCCCGGGGAACCCCAAGCACATCAAGACGTGGGCCGACCTGGTGAAGTCGGGCGTGCAGATCGTCACGCCGAACGTGTTCAGCTCGGGCAGCGCGAAGTGGAACATCATGGCCGCCTACGGGGCCCAGCTGAAGCTGGGCAAGTCCCCGACCGCGGCCCAGGCCTACCTGTCGCAGCTGCTGCACCACGCGGTGGCCCAGCCCACCAGCGCCAGCGCCGCGCTGCAGACCTTCCTCTCGGGTCAGGGCGACGTCCTGCTCGACTACGAGGACGACGCCCTCTACGCCAAGAGCCAGGGTGAGGCGGTCGACATCATCACGCCGCCCCAGACGATCCTGATCCAGAACCCGATCGCCGTCACCAAGACGGCCAGCTCCTCGGCCAAGGCCTTCGTGACCTACCTCGAGTCGCCGGCCGGCCAGAAGGTGTGGGGCAAGCAGGGGTACCGCCCGGTCCTGCCCTCGGTGGCCAAGCAGTTCAAGTTCCCGCAGCCCAAGTCCCTCTTCACCATCGACTCGCTCGGTGGCTGGACCGCGGTGAACACCAAGTTCTTCGACCCCACGACCGGCATCGTGGCCAAGGACGAGCAGTCGCTGGGCGTCTCGACGGCCAGCAGCTAAAGCGACCGCACCCGTGACCGCCGGTGTCCCCGCCGTCGCCGACCTCGGGCCGGCGGGTGGGACCGGTGCGTCCGGGACCAGGTCCAGGGCGGAACGGCGACGCCAGCAGAAGAAGGGGTCCCCTCCCCCGCTCCTGGCC
Organism: uncultured Acidimicrobiaceae bacterium; assembly: GCA_963754445.1. Lineage (GTDB taxonomy): Bacteria > Actinomycetota > Acidimicrobiia > Acidimicrobiales > RAAP-2 > Bog-473. The sequence goes on from CAVWFT010000001.1 coordinate 2,320,286, forward strand.
ACGGCCGGGGGTGTGGCCAGCCGGGCAGCGGGACCGGCCCTGGCCGTCACCTACCTGTCGCTGCTCGTCCTCCTGCCGGTCGCTGCGCTCGTCTCCAACGCGTTCAGCAACGGCTGGAGCTCCTTCTGGACGGCCGTCAGCACGCCCGAGGCGGTGGCCGCCCTCAAGCTGACGCTGGTGGCCGCCCTCCTCGTCGCCGTCGTCAACTCCATCGCCGGCACGGCCATCGCCTTCGTGCTCGTGCGGGACGACTTCCGGGGCAAGGCGCTGCTCAGCGCGGTCATCGACCTGCCCTTCGCCCTGCCCACCATCGTGGCCGGGCTCACCCTGCTCGCCCTCTACGGGCCGAGCAGCCCGTTCCACGTCGACCTGGCCGGCACCCGGCTCGGCATCGGTGCCGCCCTGGCCTTCGTCACCCTGCCCTTCTGCGTGCGCAGCGTCCAACCGGTGCTGGCCGAGCTCGATGCGGAGATCGAGGAGGCGGCCGAGTCCCTCGGGGCCACCCGGCGCCAGGTATTGATCCGGGTCCTGCTGCCCAGCATCCTGCCCTCGGTGCTGGCGGGAGCGGGCCTCGCCTTCGCCCGGGCCATCGGCGAGTTCGGGTCGGTCGTCCTCATCTCGGGCAACCTCCCGTTCAAGACCGAAGTGGCCTCGTCGTGGATCTACAGCCTCTCGCAGAGCGGCGACCTCCCGGGGGCCAGCGCGGTGTCCATCGTGCTCGTGCTGATCTCGCTCATCGTGCTGCTGGCCATCGGCTGGTCGCGGCGCCGCTTCGACACCGCGGAGCGGGTATGAGCGCCAAGCCGGGTTCCCGGTCGCGCTGGCGCCTGCCCCTGCGCTTCGCCGTGCTCCTCTACCTGGCGTTGCTGGTCATGCTTCCGGTCGGCTTCGTGTTCTACCGGGCCTTCGAGCACGGCCTCGGGGCGGCCTGGGACGCCATCAGCGCCCCCGACGCATTCCACGCCCTGTGGCTCACGCTGCTGGTGGCCGCCATCGCGGTGCCGCTCAACACGATCTTCGGCGTCGGGGTGTCGCTCATCCTGGCCCGGCACCGCTTCCCGGGCGCCTGGCTGCTCGACGCGCTGGTCGACATCCCGCTGGCCCTGTCCCCCGTCGTCATCGGGCTGGCCCTGATCCTCGTCTACGGCCACACCGGCTGGTTCGGCAACTGGCTGGCCGCCCGGGGCATCACCGTCATCTTCTCGCTGCCCGGGATCATCATGGCCTCGGCCGCCGTCTCACTGCCCTACGTGGTGCGCGAGGTGCTGCCCGTGCTCCAAGAGATCGGGACCGACCAGGAGCAGGCGGCCCGGACCCTCGGGGCGAAGCCGCTGACGGTGTTCCGGCGCATCACGCTGCCCAACATCCGCCGGGGCCTGGCCTACGGGGTCACGCTGACCACGGCCCGGGTGCTCGGCGAGTTCGGGGCGGTGGCCATCGTCTCGGGGGCGATCGCCGGCAAGACCCAGACCCTGACCCTCTTCATCTCCGACAGCATCGACAACCTCGACCCGCAGAGCGCCTACACCGGGGCGGTGGCCCTCTGCCTGGCCGCCCTGGTCGTGCTGACGGTGCTGACCGTGACGGACCGCAAGCGGGACGACTGGCATGGAAAGGCGACGCTATGAGCATCCGCGTGGAGCACATCTCGAAGAAGTTCGGCGACGCCGTCGCCCTCGAGGACGTGTCGCTCGAGGTGGAGACCGGCTCGCTCACCGCGCTGCTCGGCCCGAGCGGCGGCGGCAAGTCGACCTTGCTGCGCATCATCGCCGGGCTCGACACGGCGGACTCGGGCATCGTCCGCATCGAAGGGGAGGACCTGACGTCGACCCCGGCCCGCAACCGCGGCGTCGGTTTCTGCTTCCAGCACTACGCCCCGTTCCGCCATCTCTCGGTCCGGCGCAACGTGGCCTTCGGCCTCGAGATCCGCAAGCGCCCCAAGGCCGAGATCAAGGCGCGGGTGGACGAGTTGCTCGAGCTGGTGGGGCTCTCGCACCTCGGTGAGCGCTACCCCTCCCAGCTCTCGGGTGGCCAGCGCCAGCGCATGGCCCTGGCCCGGGCGCTGGCCATCGAGCCCAAGGTGCTGCTCCTCGACGAGCCCTTCGGGGCGCTCGACGCCCAGGTGCGCACACAGCTGCGCCAGTGGCTGCGCGACCTGCACGACACCTTGAACGTGACGACCGTGCTGGTCACCCACGACCAGGAGGAGGCCATGGAGGTGGCCGACCGGCTGGCCATCATCAGCCAGGGGCGCCTCGAGCAGGTGGGCACGCCGGCGGACATGTACGACCACCCGGCCAACGAGTTCGTCTTCACGTTCTTGGGTTCGGCGACGCGGCTGCACGACCAGTGGGTGCGGCCGCACGACCTGGCCATCCACCGGACTCAGGACGGCGCGCCCCGACCCGGGGCGGCCGAGGGTCTGGTGACGCGGATCACGCATCTCGGGTTCGAGGTCCGGGTGGACGTCGAGCTGTCCGAGGGGGGCATCTGCTGGATCCAGCTCAGCCGGGGCTCGGCCGCCGACCTCGGCCTCGAGGAGAAGCAGCGGGTGTGGGTGCGGCGGACCGACGTGGAGCCGGCGGCGGCCCCGGTGGCCGATGGGGCGGAGCCGGCAGAGTCGGGAGAGCCGGCGGAGTCGTCGGAGTCTTCGGTGGGTGCCTCGCCGGACCCGGTCGCTCACTGAAGACGGGACGGGCGGGCTCCCGACGCCCCCGTCATCGACGTGTCTCCGGATGCAGGCGGCCGGATCGAAGGTGTCGGTACCGATTCGGGAGTGTTTCGGCACGGACCGCGACGGTGTTCGCCGGGCGACGCGCTGGTACCGACCACGTTCGTCCGTCCGACGTGCACCTGCGCGCTCCGACACGTCGAGAGCTTGGCGAGAGGTTCGCGACTCACCGACGTCATAGGCAATGCGACACGGGTCGTCGCCCTGTCGCGTCCGTCTCAGCGCTACCACAGATAGTTCACAGTTGGTCGCCGCCTCACCTGGTCCCGACCGAGACGACCGCCCCTGAAAACCAACATCGGTTGCTCTTCGCATCTGTGCTGATCATTTCCGGGAGATGATTGACAAGGCTTTCACAACGCATCAGACTCGGCCCGCTACCACAACAGTGTGAGCACGGACACAGGGCACTAGCCCAAGACAGGGGGGGAGCATCTCGTGGAGTCCTCTTCGCACACGGATTCTCCCTGCGTCATTCACTACAACAAGGAGAACAACTAGATGCTGAAGAATCGAATCGCATTGGTCGCCGTCGCAGGCTCCGCTGCGTTGGTTCCCGTTGCTGGTATCACTGCCTTGACGGCCGCCCCGGCCGGTGCGGCAAAGGCTCCGACGGGTATCACATGCACGAAACTGGCCGGCAAGGTCAACACCACGACCGACGTCGCCAAGATCACGCTTTCGGGTTGCAGTGGCAAGACCGGTGGAACGGGCAAGAGCACCTCGTCCGCTTCCGCGACGACCAACACCACGACGTGGGCCAACGGCAAGAAGACCACGGTCACTGAGTCCTACGCCTCCGGATCGGGCTGCGCTTCGGGCGACGTCACAGAAGACATCACCGGTTCCGTCACCGCGGACAACACCAAGAGCACGACGGTGGGCGCCGCAATCACCGCTACGGTGTGCTTCAACGGCACGACCGACAAGCTCAGCCTCCTGCCGGGCACGAAGTACGTCATCGCCGCCTAGTTCGCAAAACAACTAGACGTTCCGTTTCACGTTCGAACGGGGGCTCGCCACACCGGCGAGCCCCCGTTCGTCGCGTCCAGCCGCAGTTGTGACCCTTGCTTCCCCATCCGTTCCTGACGGAGCGCTTCCGCCATGTACAAGGTCGGGCAAACGGGACGAACCGGCACGAGGAACAACCATGCCGAACGCCAAGTTGCGACGATGTCATCAAACTGGATGACGTTGCCCATGCCACGTAACGACACCGGTCAGTGCGCACTCCGGATGCGCGCCGGACTCGGCGGTCCCCCAGAATCGATTTTCGCCGTGCGGAGGTTCACTCAGACAGAAGCTTGCACATCTCATCGAACGGCCGGGCAGACCTTCGCGCCCTTGCACCCGACGTCCGAAAGAATTCGTCGTGCGGGTGACAGTGCGCATTGGCTCAAAAGATCTCGCACGTGCGACATCCCTGAGCATGTCCCGAGCCGGGGGTCACCGACAGGTCAACGCTTTTGGGGCGCCCGGTCACGGTACGCGTGTATTCACCCGACAATCTGACTCCGTTTGCACCAACGTCGTGTCGAACGAGGTCGGACGGCTGGCTCACAGCCGATAACCAGGAGTGATCACGGCTCTGCTGAGTGCGTTGCATGTGTCGCGCGTGCCAGGTCCCCTGGTTGGACTGGCCGATTCACGGAGTCAGTAATTTCTCGTGAACGGTTACCGGCGGGTAGCGATTCTCAGGAACCAAACCTGGGCGGCGTTTGGCGGGGCGCATCGACGACCCTGTGCGGGATCGTTGCTCAGGGAAGGCCGTCCACGCACAAGAACCTCTGCGAATAACCCTTAGCCCCACACGAGTTTTTGCACTTCGTGGTGCGGATAGTGCTGCGTGGGGTGAATTGACAACTGTTCAACCACAGATGAAACTCACGACGCTCTCACTTCGAGTGAGGCACGTAGGGGCTTCGGCCAGAACAAAAGGGGGGGAGCATCCCGTGGGAGTTGTCATCGCTTGCGGATTCTCCTCGCGTCAATAACTAACTCAAGGAGAACATTAGTGCTTAAGAATCGAATCGCTCTGGTCGCCGTCGCCGGCTCCGCTGCGTTGGTTCCCGTTGCAGGCATCGCTGCCCTCACGGCCGCCCCGGCCGGTGCGGCGAAGGCCCCGACGGGCATCACCTGCACGAAGCTGGCCGGCAAGGTCAACACGACGACTGACGTCGCCAAGATCACGCTTTCGGGTTGCAACGGCAAGACCGGTGGAACCGGCAAGAGCACCTCCTCCGCGTCAGCCACGAGCAACACGACGACGTGGGCCAACGGCAAGAAGACCACGGTCACTGAGTCCTACGCCTCCGGGTCGGGCTGCGCCGCGGGCGACGTCACCGAGGACATCACCGGTTCCGTCACCGCGGACAACACCAAGAGCACGACGGTGGGCGCCGCAATCACGGCCACGGTGTGCTTCAACGGCACGACCGACAAGCTCAGCCTCCTGCCGGGCACGAAGTACGTCATCGCCGCCTAGTTCGCAACACAACTAGACGTTCCGTTTCACACGCGAACGGGGGCTCGCCACAGCGGCGGGCCCCCGTTCGTCGCGTCCGGGCCCGTTTCCTCCACGGGCTGCGGGTGAAACCTGGTGCACACTATCGTGCGCTGGATCGTGTCTCGCGGTTCAGGGTGCTGCCGGGACCTGCCAGTCGGCGAGATCGGTGCTGCGGGCGATGCCGATGCGAGCGTGGCCCCACCCGCCGAACATCGAGAGCTCGGTGCTGCCGGCGTACGTGAGGTAGTCCTCTCCCCCGGGCCCCACGCAGAGGAAGGCCGAGTTGGCGTGTTCGAAGCCGACGCTGGAGATTCCCGGCCCGGTGTTGAAGGCCTGGCTCGGCAGTGCGAGCTCCGTCCCCGTCGACCAGTGCAACCACGTCGTCGGGTCGGCGGGATCACCGCCGCTCAGGGTAAAGAGGAAGGGCTGGTCCAACGTGTTGGACGTGGCCACCAGGTGCCAGTTGCCGTCGACGGTGAGGAACTCGTAGTTCTCGACGGTGTCGCCGTAGACGACGATGTCGGGTCGGCCGACGAGGTGGAACGTTCCGGAGAGGTTCGGCGCCCAGGCGATCTCGAAATGCTGGGTGGTGGTCCCGGCCTTGAAGCCCAGGATCACCCCGTGTCCCGTGAAGGCGAGAGCGGCGTCGATCATGCGATGGGCCAGACCATGTCCGAGTGGGTGGGCCGAGGACCAGGACTCGAGGGACGTGCCGGCACTGACGCGGTACTCGAGACCCGTGGGTGTCTGATAGGTCACGACGAACTGCCCCTCCGGGTCGCGCACGATGTCCGGCGACGCGGCGTCGGTGGCGATGATCTTCGGTCTCGACCAGTGCCGCAGGTCGGGACTCTGCGCCACGGCCACGGCAAACCGGACATGGGGAGCCCGACGAATCTGCGTCATGTCGCTGAAGAGCATGTGCCACGACCCCCCGGACCACTGGAGCGCCTGATCCTTCACCCCGATGTCGCCGTACGACAGGATCGGGTTACGCAGGGCACTCCAGTCCATGGAGGTGGGGGGCCGGCCGACGATGCAGTCGTGGTCCTGGCCCGGTGCCACGACCGCAGAGGCCGTGCCAGGGGTGAAGCCGAACAGGGTCAACGCCGCGATGACCACCAGGAACCGCGTTGCGGTCCGGATGGCGCCCGACCAGCTACCCGAGCCCGACACCGTCGAGAGGCGCCGCAGGCGTGATGTCCGGAAGCCGGCGCATCCGAAACGAGTTGGCGAAGCCGAGAAGTCCGGCGACGGTCGGGACGAGGAGCGCGAACTGCAAGGAACGGTTCCGGGCCTCGGTGTTGACGTCGAGTATTGCGCTCTGGACGTGTGGTGGTTCGCCGGCGATCTGCTTCTGGAGCTCGGTGTTGCTCATGATCTCCGCGTCGGTTTCCAGTTTGGAGGCGATCTGCTGTTGCTGGGCGGGCGGTATGGCGGGGTTCGAGTACGTCAGGTGAGTGAAGCTCAGCGCCAAGACCCAGAGCATGAGGCCGCCGGCGACGGCGAGCCCGAACGACAGGCCGAAGGAGCCGGCGGCCGAGTTCACTCCCGCAGCCTCACTGACACGTTCCTCTGCGATGGGGGCAAGGGTGAAGTTGTTGAGCTGAGACACGAGGAGCCCCAGACCGGAGCCGCAGACCAAGAGCGGGATCACGAGGTACCAGCCCGAATCGACCCTCGGCACGAGCGGGATGATGGCGGCGATACCCACAGTGGTCAGGGTGAAGCCTGCCAGCACGATGTTGGCCGGGCGCCGCTTGCCGGCTTTGCGCCCGGCGAGCAGTGCCATCGCGAACATGGAGAGGGAAAGCGGCGCCAGCGAGAGTCCGGCCTGCATGGCGTTGTACTCGAGCGTCATCTGCAAGAAGAGGGGCAGGGCGATCATGGCCCCACCAAGGGTGATCTGCTGCAGCATCTGCTGTGAAATACCGATGCGAAAGTTCAGGTGCTTGAACAGATCGGGATCGAGCAGGGTGGGCTTGCCCCGGCGCTTGCGCTGGACGAGCCAATAGGCCAGCGCAGCGAGTGTCACGGCCCCGATGGCGATGATGAGGCCGACGTAGGCGCCGCCCTCCTGCCAGACCAGGATGCCGAGGACGACGCCACCCATGCCCACGACGGAGAAGAGCGCGCCCACGAGGTCGATCTTGCGGCTTCCGGTGTAGGGGACGTCCTTGACGAGGCGGATCTGGGACAACACCACCAAGATGATGACGACCTCGAGGCCGAACCCGACACGCCACGACATGTAGGTGGTCACGAACCCGCCGAGGAGCGGGCCGACGGCGGCGGCGATGGCTGCCGCAGCCCCGACCAAGGCGTAGGTCTTCTTCTGGGCGGCTCCGGTGAAATTGCCGTGGATGAGTGACTGCATGGCCGGCAACAGAGGGAGGCACCGAGGCCGCCGATGATGGCCCAGAAGAAGATGACTGTCGTCAGGTTCTGGGTGAGCGTCATCGCCAGCGCGCCGACCGCGTAGGCGAGCAGGCCGATCACATAGGCCCGTTTGCGGCCGATGAGATCACCCATCTTCGAGTTGATGAGAATGAACGCGGCGGAGACCAACGCCTCGAGGGCGATCGCCGACTGGACGCCGCTCGCCGTCGTGTGGAGGTCCCGCACCACGGCCGATATCGACACGTTCATGAACGACGTATCGACCACCAGCACGAACATCGCCGCCGCCAGCAGATAGGCCAGCCGCGGGCTCGCCCCGGCGTCCGGCTGCACGGCGTCATCCGGTTCGGTGCTCATGGCGCTACCGGACGATAGTCGGGGTGTCCTTGGATTTCTCCGGGTGGTTCGACGGCGGCGCGAACGTTGGGCACGGGGAGGACCTGTTCACACTCCCTCGTGCCTTCCCCACCGCGCTGACGGCGGGGGCCGGACCTCGCTAAGTCGAGATCTGACCAAAGATTCGCTCCATCAGGCGAGGATCTTGGCCTTCTGCGCCTCGAACTCGGCGTCGGTCAGGACACCCTGGCTCTTGAGGTCGGCCAGCTTCGCGAGCTGCGAGGCGGTGTCGTCGCCCGAGGTCCCGGCGGCCTGTCGCACGTACTGGTCGAAGGCCTTTTGCTGCTGGGCCGCCTGCTCGGCCGCCCGTTCGTGCATCTTGCCGCCCCGGGCGATCAGGTACACGAACACGCCGAGGAACGGCAGAATGATGACAAAGATGCACCAGAGCGCCTTGGCGACGCCACCCATGTCATGGCTACGGAAGATGTCCACGAACACCGTGATCAACAACCAGATCCAGATGACGAAGAGGAAGAAGTAGAGCATCGTCAGGAAGAAATCGAGAATCGGGTATTGGTAGCTGGCTGTAATCATCATTGACTCCTTGGTCGGTGGGCGATTCTGGGTTTTGCGCGGCGCAACTGACGCCGGCTCGTTACCCCCTCAGCTGTCTTCACTACGACAGCTCACTCTTCTTCGGGTCAGAACCTATTCTGGACTGGCTCAGGACGCCAGGACCCTCGCCTTCTGCGCCTCGAATTCGGCGTCGGTGAGGACACCCTGAGCTTTGAGTGCGGCGAGGTCCTTCAGCTGCGCAATCGGGTCAGGGGCGGCCGCGGGAGGTGGTTGCGCGGCATATTGGGGCTGAGGCTGGGCGTACTGCGGTTGTTGCTGAGCGTACTGCTGGTCTTCCTGCTGAGCCCAGCGATTCTGCTGCCGGCGCGACACCCGGTTCGATACCGCGGTCGCCGTCCCGGCGATAGCAGCGGTGCGAGCAAGACCGCGGAGAAGTGGCACTGAGTGGTCCTTTCTTTCGGGATCAGGCCTCGGCGGCGTCGAGCGCCGCGACGAGGTCGTCCTGGGGGATATAGCCGGCAGCCACGAGTTGGGCCTCGCCGCGACGCAACGCTTGGACGAAGGGAGTCGCCCAACGGTTCTCGAAGATCAAGATCCCCGCCGAGGATCCCGGCTCGATCACCGAAGCCGCCTCGGAGAGATCACTCTCGGCCAACAGTCCCGACGACGCACCGGCGAAGACGGCGAGGTCGAATTGCCCGTCGTGGTCGATGTCCTGGAGTTCGAGCGCCTCCACGGAGCCATCGGAGTCTCGTTTCACGAACATCAGATCGAGGATGCGAATGACGCCACGCTCGACGAGGTCGAGCAGCGCGGCGAACCCTTCGCCTGTCATCCTGTTTCCGGGGAACTCGACGATCAGATAGCTGATCGGGCCCAAAGCAGTCGCTTCGTCAGCCATTTCGTGACTCCTTCACACGATCAACACTTTGCCTGAAGTGTGACCCCGAAGAAAGGAGAAGAATAGGGACAAAAGTCCCGGCGCTCCAATGTGACGCCGGAGCGAATGGATTGTCCGACGTTCCAACCTGAAAGTGACTTGAGAGCACGGGTCTTCCTGCCGGTGCACAGCGGGACAGCGTCGCGTTCTGCAGCGTGCGCAGGTTCCGGGTCGTCTCGTCTGGAGCACTGATTGATCCCAAATCCTTCAGACCCCTTCCATTTGTGATTGCGCCGGTGTATACCAACAACAGCGAGAGCAATTGCGCTGCACGTTGCCGCGCGATCAGCACGCAGGGGTGGAGGTTCGACATGAACGAACGGGGCCACGGCTGGATCATCTTCGCTTCCATCATCTTGGGAGTGGCCGGCATCATGCGCATCTTCGATGCCATTTGGGCGTTCCGCTACCACGGGGTCGTGCCACAGAACCTCGAAGATGCCCTCTTCGGTACGCAGCCTCAAGACGTACGGCTGGGTCTATCTGATCATCGGCATCATCTTGATTCTGTGCTCGCTCGCGGTGATGGGACGCTCGCAGCTTGGGCGCTGGGTCGGCGTGGCCGCGGGTGCCATCGGCGCCATCAGTGCCATCTGGTGGATGCCCTACTACCCGATCTGGTCTTTGACCTATATCGCCCTCGGCGTGATCGTGATCTACGCACTGACCGCCTACGGTGCCCCGGCCGAGACGACGCTCAGTCCACAAGAGCTCAGCCGCATCTAACCGAACACTACACTTGGCCGGCTCTCGTGCCGGATACAACCCGAGAAGGAGCACAGGCATGGCCATCGATACTCTCTTCGTCTACTGCGGCGTCTACAGCGACCCCAAGGATGCTCTCGAGGATTACGAGGGCGTCAAGGAGCTTCACACCAAGGCCAACCTGATCGACTCCTACGACGCGGCCGTCATCGAACGCGATCACAAGGGCAAGGTCAAGATCGTCAAGAAGCACGAGACCCCGACCCGCGTCGGCGGCGTGCTCGGTGGCGGACTCGGGCTCGCGACCGGTGTGGTCATCGTCCTGTTTCCCGCGGCCGCCATCGGCGGTGGCCTGTTGCTCGGTACGACCGCAGGCGGGGCGCTGCTCGGCGCGCTCGCTGGACATGCGGTTGCCGGCATGAGCCGCGGCGACCTCAAGGATCTCGGCGAATCCCTCGACGAGGGTGAGGCTGGCCTCGTCGTCGTGGCCGTCTCGGACATGCAGGCCAAGGTCCGCTCTGCGATGGCGAGGGCTCACAAGGTCGAGGAGAAGCAACTGAAGGTGGACCAAAAGGAGCTCGAAGCAGACGCCGCAGAGGGACAGACTGCGTAAGTCTGCGTCGTTCGCAGGTGGCCATGCATGCCATGGACGCAGGTCGCATCGAGCAGGATCCCCGCTCGAGCTCTGGCACGAGTATTTTGGGGCTTTGACCTCGAGAATTCGAGCAGCAGCATATTCCTCGGTATTCAATTTCGTCGTTTCACCGTTGACGGTCTGAGAAGAACCACCGAAGGCCCGCTGCCGTCACAGTGGAGAGAGCCGTTGACCAAGATGCGACGTAAGGACTACGAGGGGGAACTCCGCTCCCTCCAGGTCGAACTCGTGCAGATGCAGCGTTGGATCGTCCAGAAGCAGGCCAAGGTGTGCATCGTGTTCGAAGGCCGGGACACCGCTGGGAAGGGTGGCGTCATCAAGCGGCTTACCGAGCGGGTCAGCCCCCGCGTCTTCCGGGTCGTGGCGTTGCCTGCGCCGACCGACCGCGAGCGCTCACAGATGTACCTCCAGCGCTACATCCCCCACCTCCCAGCCGGAGGCGAGGTCGTGATCTTCGATCGCAGCTGGTACAACCGCGCCGGGGTCGAGCCGGTCATGGGCTTTTGTACCCAAGAGGAGTCAGCCCGATTTCTCGAGCTCGTTCCCTTTGTCGAGCAGGCGATCGTCGACTCGGGTGTCATCCTGCTCAAATACTGGCTCGAAGTGAGCCAGGAGGAGCAGACACGGCGTTTGACGGCCCGCATCGACGACGGCCGCAAGACCTGGAAGCTGTCACAGATGGACCTCGAGTCTTACAGCCGCTGGTACGACTACTCGCGGGCCCGCGACGCGATGTTCGCCGCCACCGACACCGAAGCGGCGCCGTGGTACGTCGCCGACTCCAATGACAAACGGCGGGCCCGCCTGAACATCATCAGGCACATTCTCGAGCTGGTTCCCTACGAGCACGAGCAGATGGCGCCCGTCCTGCTGCCCTCACGCCAGAAGAGGGGCGACTATCGAGAGCCGACCACGCACCCGCACCAGGTGCCGTCGCACTTCTAGGCCGGGTGAGACACCGGCCTTGAAATGAAATGTGTTGCCTCGAATCAACCGGGCTGGCGTCCCCTGGCCAGCACGACGAGGTCGGCGATGCGCACGCTGCGCGACTGACGTCGCAGCGCCATCTCGATGTTTCCCTCTGGTACCAGCATGCGCAGTCCCTGCGGGTGGGTCCGAAAGACCATGGGCGTGTCCAATTCCAGTGCCTCGCCGTCGATGCCGGCGTACGCCTTGCCGGAACGAGACTGGATCTCGAACTCCTGACAATCGAACTCAAATGCATGGCCGCTGCGCGGGCCGTGACCGGCCAGAGCCAACGTGACCACTTCAGCGGCTTGCGCCCCCGTTGCCGCGGTCACGGCAAAAACGCCGAGGCGGCCGGTGTCGAGCCGAAGACGCTGCGACGTGCTCGGCGAGACAGCGAGGACGTAGGGGTTGTTCGACACCATCACGAGGAACGACCCGTCGACCTCGTTACCGTCCGGCGTCGTGAACTGCAGATCGAAAGGCTGCTGGGTCTCGCCGAGCAGTTCCGGCAACAGCTGCTTCGTCGTCGCCACCTTGGCCTCGCGGTAGCCCTCCTGCTGGACAATGGTGGCGTAGACACCCAGCGAGACGTTGTTGACGAAGAAACGATCGTTCACCGTCGCGAAGTCCACGCGCCGCTCGATCGCATCACGGAAGGCGTACACGCTGTGCCGCGGGTCGCGGCGGTCGATCCCCAGGTCGAGTGCGAAATGGTTCCGCGTCCCCGCGGCCACGCACACGAATGGAAGGTCGTGCTCCACGGCGAGGGAGGCCACCAGCGCCTGCGAACCGTCTCCTCCCGCCATCCCGAGGCAATCGGCCCCGCGGTCGATGGCGTCTCTGGCGAGTTCGGCGAGGTCCAGCCCGTGATCGAGCATCACTGTCTCGACCCCGAGCGAGCGGGCCAAGTCCACCAGTCCGAACTTCTCGACCTTGCCGCCGCCCGACCACGGGTTGCACAGCAGAACCGGATGCGAGGGCCGAGGCACGCGGTGCACCCTGCCGGCGGCGGAGTTCCGAAGGCTGGCGGCCAGGGCTGCCCTCGCCGCTGCGATGGCAACGGCGAGCAGCACGAGCGAGACCAGGACTCGGACCAAGGATGCCCAGTCCTCCCCGCCGGCGATGAGGAGCGCTGTCACGAGCACGGCCGCGCCGACAACTGCTGCGATGATCCCTATCCCTCGGCGCGGCGCCCTCTTCGTGATCGCCCACCATCCGCCCGCCACCCCGAGGGCGAAGCCTGCGACCGCGGCGACGAGGTAGGCGCCGTTGCGCACCAGCGCGTTGATCAGCACGACGGCAAGAAGCAAGACCGCCACGAGCGAGATGATGGCAAGCGCCCGTTGGCCGAGGGACGATGTGGCACTGGCGCGACTCACGATGTTGCCCTCCTCAACCGAAGCACGTGCCCGGGGACCATGTCCACTCGTGGCAAGACGGGCGGACGGTCCGACACCGCGGGAACATCGTCATCTCTGCATGCCTCTTTCCTGGTCTTTCGCTCGGCCGCATTGTAGGTTCTCACCGTCGACGTGACGTGGCCGAGCATCAGACGTGATCGGGGGCGCGGTGGAGGAGAGTCCCTCGGGGATGACCAAATGGATACCGGGCATCAGGGCCGTTCGGACGTACAACCGAGAGTGGACACGGTCCGACATCGTTGCCGGTGTGGTCCTCGCCGCGATCTTGGTACCGCAGGGTTTGGCCTATGCCGAGCTGGCCGGTCTGCCACCGGTGACTGGCTTGTACACATCCATCGGGTGCCTGATCGGTTACGCGGTCTTCGGTCCCTCCAGGATCCTCGTCCTCGGTCCGGACTCGTCGATCTCGCCCTTGATCTTCGCCGCGCTCGTGCCACTGCTGGCTGGAGGAGACATACACCGAGAGATCGCTCTGGCTGGGATGCTGGCGGTGATCGTCGCCCTCATCGAGATCGGACTGGGGATTGGGCGGCTCGGGTTCGTCGCTGATCTGCTCTCGAGCGAGGTGCAGGTTGGCTACATGAATGGTCTCGCCCTCATCATCATCGTCGGACAGCTGCCCAAGCTGTTCGGGTTCTCGACCGAAGCCGAGGGCTTCGGCCCCGAGTTGAAAGCCTTCGTGCTCGGGCTCGATGGCACCGTCGGCGCCGCCCTGGTAGTCGGGCTGGGAGTCTTGGCCATCCTGTTGGTCCTGTCCAGGTTCACCAAGGCGGTTCCGGCGGTGCTCGTCGGCATCGTGGCTGCAACCGTCGTCTCCGCGATCTTCGACCTGCACGCGCACGGGGTATCCACGGTGGGGACGCTCCCGCGTGGAGTGCCCAGGCCGTCGCTCCCCTGGACGAGGGTGTCCGACGTGGCACCTCTCTTCGTCGCCGCCGTGGGAATCACCTTCGTCTCGCTCGCCGACACCATCGCAACATCCTCGAGCTTCGGAGCACGCCGGGGTGAGGAGGTGGATCCCAACCAGGAGATGATCGGCATCGGTGCGGCCAACCTCGCCGCGGGCCTCCTCCAGGGTTTCGCAGTGTCGACCAGCGGATCGCGCACTGCGGTCGTGGAGCAGGCGGGGGCCAAGTCTCAGCTGGCGTCAGTGGTCGGGGCCGGCATCGTCGTGGCGTTACTGCTGTTCTTCAACTCCCTGCTGGCAGATCTCCCGCAGTCCGCCTTGGCGGCCGTCTTGATCGGTGCCGCCCTCTCCCTCCTCGATCTCAAGGCCCTGGTCCGTTACGCCAGGGTTCGCAAGAGCGCCCTGGTCCTCTCGCTGGTCGCCAGCGTGGGCGTCATCGTGTTCGGGGTCCTGCCGGGGATCGTCATCGCCGTGGTCCTCGCCGTGCTGCTGTTCTTCCAACGGAGCTGGCAACCACACGGAGCCGTCCTCGGACAGGAGGAGGGCTTGGCCGGCTGGCACAACATCAGGCGGCACCCGACTGCTCACGAGATCCCGGGCATCGTCGTCTACCGCTGGGAGGCGCCCCTCTTCTTCGCGAATTGCTCGGCCTTCCGCACCCAGGTCCGCCACGCCGTTCGTGAGCGTCACGCCGCGTGGGTCGTGGTCCAGTGCGAGGCGATAACCGACGTGGATGTGTCGGCCGCAAGGATGCTCGAGCAGCTCGATCGTGAGCTCAACGCCGCCGGGGTCCACATGGCGTTCGCCGAGATGCGCACACGTCTCCAGGACCTGATCCGTCGCTACGGTCTCTACGAGACGCTCGATGGCGATCGTTTCTATCCGACCCTCGAGGCGGCAATCGCCGCGGTGGATGAGGCGTGAGGCTGTCGTGGAGCTTCGGTTTATCGCAACCGGGATCGCGACTGGTCGAGGATGAGCTCAGACGCCCTCGACCGCTTCGAGGCGTCCTGAGCGGATCGCCTCGGTGAAGGCCAGGTAGTCGCGCTCGTTCTGATCGGCGTAGCGTCTGGAGAAGTCGGTGATCGAGCGTGTCGAACTTGTCGCTCTTGCCGAGGTACGCAGCCAACGCCACCGCGTCGCCCGAGCGGGCGTGGGCCCGGGCCAGGGTCCAGCCGCAGATGCCGGCGTAGAACTCGAGCATGACGGGCGTCATCGTCTCGACCAGAGCCGAACCCTTCATGTCGCGCAGCTGGCGCCAGTAGAGGTGACGATTGGCTTCGACCCCCTTGGTCCAACCCAGGAAGATGTCGCTGGCGGCCTGCATCATCCGCTGGCCCTGCACCACCCGCTCGCCTGGCTGCCTTGAACTTGCTCTTGCGGCAGGTGGTCCTCGAGCACCGAGGCCGTCGCCTCCTTGACCTGGAGGAACAGTGGGTCCTGGTCGTCGCGGCCCTGGAGCAGGACGATGAAGGCCCGGGTGCCGACACTGCCCACGCCCACCACCTTGCGGGCGACGTCGACGATCTCGAAGCGTTCCAGGAGGTGGCGGCGGTCCTCTTGCAGCGTCGCCCGATAGGCCCGGAACTGTTGGTGGATCACCTCTTCGATCTGGTCCGCCGGAGTAGCCGTACATGGCCTGAAGATCGCGGGCCGGGACGACAACGGGTGGCTGGCTCACGATCCGGTAGCGGCCGTCGACCAGCTCGGCCAGCTTCGACAACGCCTGGAGGCTGTCGCGTGCGTGGGCCTTGGCCGCGGTCTTGCTGGGCCCTCTTGCGCCCTACCTTGGCCTGTGCCGCGGCCTGCTTGGTTTCCGCGCCCTTGGTCAGCGGAGTCGATGGCGTCCATGAAGTCTCCGCCTCGGTCAAGTGGGCGTACCAGATCTCCATGTTGCCCATCTGGGCGAACTCGGCCATGGCTTCGCGATAGGCCGTCACCGAGGCCAGGGTCGTGGCGCGCGAGCGTCAGCGGCGCTGAAGCCGTTGTTGCGCGCCGCGATGGTGAAGCTCGCAGCCATGCGTTTCACGTCGTACTCGAACGGACCCGGCAGCGTCTCG
Source organism: uncultured Acidimicrobiaceae bacterium (assembly GCA_963754445.1). Taxonomy (GTDB): domain Bacteria; phylum Actinomycetota; class Acidimicrobiia; order Acidimicrobiales; family RAAP-2; genus Bog-473. Next base: position 2,336,495 of record CAVWFT010000001.1, read on the forward strand.
TCGAAGTCGTTCAGATCGAACAGCAAGCGTACGTTCAGGGGATGCGAACACGCCGAAGTTCGACAGGTGGGCGTCGCCGCAGAGCTGGACCTCAGGCCGGCCGTCGGCGTATCCTGCAGATCGTCCGCCATGATCTTGGCTGAGCCTCGGTAGAACGTGAACGGGGAAGCCATCATCCGACCGTGACGGACTGGCACCAGATCCGGATCTCGAGTGAGGTTCTGCGACTCGAGCAATGCCACCGGATCAGGGCGATCCCCGGCCGGCGACCATCCGCCGTGGCCGCTCAGGGGCGATCGTTCGCGGGCGCCCTTTCCCTTGGACCGCCGTGCGTCAACGCTCGAGTGCGCGATCGCGTTCACGACCATGGTTCCACTTCCCTTCCGACATGCCGAGTCAAGGTCACGGACTGGCGACCCTCCGGGCACCCGATCCTTGACATGGCCGCCCGATTTCAGGCTGCCTTCCACCAATCATGCCCGCACCGGGCCCTGTGATCCCTTAGTGGTCATCGCCGAACCTGGCGGTGACCAGAAAAGGACCTCCGAAACCTCGAGACCCTGAGGCCGAGGGCGCTGACTGGAGCAGCGATGTCCTCGTGGTGCATTCGATTGCGCCACGACCCGTGCGCAGGCTCCCGAAGGGCGACCGGGCCGACCCGCCCGGCGCCGGCAGGCTCCCATAGGTATTGACCAGGGACTTTGCCCGCCGCTGTCACCGCGCCACGTCCCCCGGCCTGCGAGGCACGACCAAGGGTGGGCGTCCAACGTTTAGGGAGTTGCCCTAGGGCTCCGCCACCCTCATGAGATCAGCCTGGAAACCGTGAAGATCATCGTGGACATCTCGCAGGACGTGGACGGTCGGGCAGTCGGGACGGTCCGTGCAGCTGATGACCCGCAGGTCCGGTCCTTCTCCGGAAACCTCGAGTTCCTGGCCGTGGTCGAGAGCCTCTACCTGATCAGCGCAGACGACGTCGGCGACAAGGCCGACCGAATTGACGAGGAGCCATCATGAAGAATCTTATTTGGAGCTTTTGCCCCTGGGCCGCCTTTCTCCTGGGCGTCCGGATCGGTGGGGTGTACTGGGAACGGCGATCGGTCTGGTCGTCGCCCTCGCGGTGCTCGTTGCCGCCGTCCGTCGTCACAGCGTGCACCTGTTCGACATCGTCGGGACCATCTATTTCGGCGGGCTGCTCCTCCTGCTCGCGGCAATCCACCCCAGCGACATCGCCACATGGGGCCGCTACGCCCAGGCCGTCGCCCATGGTTCCCTGACCTTGATCGTGTTCGGCTCCATCCTGATCGGCAAGCCGTTCACCGAGCCGTACGCACGGGAGCAGGCACCCGAGCACGTGTGGAAGACGGAGCGATTCCACGCATTCGACCGTCGCATCTCGGCCGTCTTCGGCGCCGCCTTCTTGTCGGAACTGCTTCGCTCATTGTGGCCGGTTCGCAAGACTCCCGTCAGTTCATCCTGCGGATCGCGGTCCCCTTCGTGCTCTCCTCCTCGCCTTCATGTACGTGCGAAGCAGGCCAGTCAGGTCGGCCCGGCGACGGCGCAGGCCGACTGACCGGGTCGTCCCAGTCCCCCGACCGCCCGCGCCAAGGATAGGAAGGAAACTCATGTCGACCGATTCCCACCCGAGCGATTCCTCGACAGACAGCATCGAGGAGACCCCGGACGGCACGGCAAGGGCTGACACGGTCGGATCCTCAGGCCCGGACGCCGACCGACCGGCTGCCTCCCTGCCGGTTCGAGCCCGGACGGTGCTGGGCATCAGGGCGATCTGGATCTTTCCCGTGGCCATCCCCCTCGTGCTCGTCGTCGTGATGACGTTCATCTACGTCGGCTCGATTCTCAACCCAACGGCGCACCTGCACGGGCTCCCGGTCATGGTGGTGAACCAAGATTCGGGCGCCCTCGTCAACGGGGAACATGTGAACGAGGGTGCATCCGTCGTCCACACCCTGACGAGCGCCGAGGGCGTTGCGACTCGATTGGGTCTGCAACCAACGACGCTGTCGGCGGCGAAGGACGCGATGGACCATGGCAACGCCTATGCCACCGTGGTCATCCCGCCAACCTTCACGGCATCGCTCCTGGCTGCCGCCGGCGAGGGACCACCCCCGGCGGCCACGGCGGCGCAGACTCCGACGGTGCAACTCTTGGAAAACGTCCGGCTCGGGAGCCTCGGCGTCAACCTGGCTTCAGGCGTGCTCACGCCGGCCTTCCAGCAGATCTCGGCCCACATCGGCCAGGAGCTCGTCGCTCGGAGCACAGCGGTGGCCCGCGCACTCCGTTCGCCGTGTCCCAGTTGCAGGATCCGGTTCGTCTCCAGACCGTGAGCTACCGTCCGCTCCCACCGAACACCGCGCTGGGTCTCAGCGCCTTCTATCTGTCCCTCCTGGCGATGATGGCCGGCTTCCTCGGGGGCGACCATCATCAACTCCTCCATGGACGGGGCCCTGGGTTTCGCCACGACGGAGCTGGGTCCGAAATGGAAGCAACGGCGACCGGTCCCGATCTCGCGTCGCCAGACCCTGTGGCTGAAGTTCACGGTGGCCCTGGTCGTGATCCCCGTTCTCGACGCCGCCATCGTCGGGGTGGCCGCCGGCATCTTGCGCATGGACGTGCCCAATACGGCCCTCCTCTGGGTCGTGATGGCGCTGGCGTCGCTGATGGTGGCCGGTGTCACGCTCACCCTCTTCGTGGCCTTCGGCTCCATCGGGCAGCTCCTGGCCATGCTCGGCCTCGTCTATCTCTCGCTGGCCTCGTCTGGTGGCACCGTCCCGACGCAGGCGCTGCCGGGCTTCTTCAACGCCGTCGGTCGCGTCGAACCGCTGCGACAGGTCCTCGGCGGCGCTCGGGCGGTCCTGTACTTCGGAGCACGCGGCGATGCCGGTCTCGATCATGCGGCCATCGTGTTGAGTGTCGAGATCGTCGTGGCCGTGCTCGTCGGGTCGGCCGTCACCGCCTGGTACGACCACAAGCGCCTGTACCGACTCTCGCCGGAGCTCATCGCCTACGTGTCCCGGGCGGCGGACCAGAGGCTGGCGGAGGTGCGCTGAGAGGAGCCATCACGCCGGCTCGACGTCACCTCCGGCCACCTCTCATCGGTCCCCCAGACTTCGAATCGAGGTCCGCCCTGGCCGCTACCTTGGATGCATGGGGGTCGCCGGGTCTGTCTGGTCAGAAGATCCTCTGGTCGGGAGAGGGCCCGAGCGCGATGCATTGACCGCCGCCATCCGTTCAGCCGAATCGGGTCGACCAGCGGTGGCGTGGGTCGAGGGCGACGCCGGCATGGGGAAGACGACACTCATCCGCCACGTGGTGGACGATCTTCCACCCGGAACCCAACTGCTCCGGGTTGTCGCCGACGAAATGGCTGCCCATGTCTCCTTCGACCTGGCCCACCGGCTCGGGTCTCGTTCCTCCGAGCCCCTGGGCGTCGCGATGGAGATCCTCGAGAGCTGGGCGCTCCGACAGGACGACGGACCTCTCGTCGTCGTGGTCGAGGATCTGCATTGGGCGGACGGGGACTCGATCAAGGCCCTCCTGGCGGCGGTACAAAGGCTCGACGAGGATCGTGTGGCCGTCGTCGTGAGCAGCCGGTCAGGACTTCAAGACGACGGCTGGGAACGCTTCTGTCGCGACGCCCAACGTTGCCAGGTCCTGCGGTTGGGCCCCTTCGACGCAGAGGAGGTGGCGGTCGCCGCATCGTCGGCGGGGGTCGAGCTGAGCCCGTATCAGGCCGAGAGACTCAGAGCCCACACCGGCGGTCACCCCCTCTACGTACGGACGCTTCTCGCCGAGTTGAGCGCCGACGAGCTCCGGGGTGCAGACGGCGATCTGCCTGCGCCGCGATCACTCAGGTCGGCCGTGACCGCTCGGCTCTCGGAGATTCCCGCGGCGGCCCGCTCCTTGGCGGCCGCGCTGGCGGTGCTCAATCGGCGGACCGCCCTCCCCCTCGTCGGGCGGGTCGCGGGTGTGGAGGCGCCGATCGATCCGTTGGAGCATCTCCTCGAGACAGGGTTCGTCCACTGGGACCCCGCGGAGCCGGGACCGCCAATCGAATTCACACACCCCCTCTACCGCCAAGCCGTCTACGAAGACCTCTCGCCCATACTGCGTCGCGATCTCCACCTGGCCGCGGCAAACGTCTCGAACTCCGCCGCGTCGCTGTCCCACCGAGTCGCGGCGGCCGACGGGACGAACGACGCACTGGCCGAGGAGCTCGAAGTGACCGCCAGGCACGAACTCGAGCGCGGCCTCAAGGCCGCCGCCGGTCGAACATTCCAGTGGGCCTCGTCGTTGAGCCTCGACCCGGTGGAGAGGGAGCGAAGGCTCGTTGCGGCGGCCGTCGCCTACGTCGACGCCGGACAGCTGGCCCGTGCCGAAGCGCTGCGCGGCGAAATCGAAACAATCCGAGAAAGCCCAGAACGGAGTCTCGTGCTGGGTTTGCTCGAATGGGCCAAAGGCGAGGCCGGGCAGGCTCGCTCCTGGCTACAGCGGGTGGTCGACAGCCCAGACCGAGTCGGACTCGACTCCGGGGAGATCACCGCCCGCGCGTGGGCCGAGCTGGCGGAAATCCACATCACCCTGGCACAGGCGCCCGAAGCGGCCCAGGCGGCGGCACACGCGCTGGTGTTGGCGTCACCACACACGCCCGCCGAGCGTCTGGCTCGAGGCATGGGTGCAATGGCCGAGGCTCATCGGCGTGGAGCGGCAGCCGGTTTGGCCACCTTGAACCAACGCCTTCCCGAGGTTCCCGACGACGTTCGGGGTGACGATGTCGGCCTGCTGGTGATGAGGGCCACCCTGGCCTGGTACGCCGGACGGGCCAGGGCGGCACTGGCCGATCTCCGGGCGTGCCTCGCACTGGCGCAGCGCGGCTTCGTCCCGGTGGAGTTGGCGCGTTGCCACCGTGAACTGGCGAGCGTCCTGGCTCATCTCGGTCACCTCGATGAGGGGCTCGTGCAGGCACGCACCGCCTTGAGCATCGCGGCTGACGACCGACGTGGAACTGAGGTCGCCTCTTGCCACGCGGTGCTCGGCACGATCATGGCCCACCGGGGCGACCTGGATGCCGCCGATACGCACATAGCTGCCGCAAACGAGTCGGCCGCCCGGATGGGAGCGTTCGAGGGTATGGCGTTGGCGCGCGTCTCGGCCGCAGCTGCCGCGGCCGCCCACGACCAACCCGGTACTGTCATCGCCCTGCTTGATCCGATGGCCGCCGAGGCACCGATGATCGCGTCACTGACCTTCTGGCCCACACTGGTCGTCGCGCTCGTGGACGCAGGGCAGCTCGACCGGGCCCATGAGAGCGTCGAAAGCCTTGACGAGAAGGCCTCCGCTCGCGGACTCAGGATGGCGGGCCGGATATTGGGGCTCCGCGCCCGCATCGCCGCGGCTCGAGGCGATCTGGATGGGGCGGACGAGCTCTTCGTCCAGGCCACGGGAGCCTTTGGACCCGATGACCCCTTCCTCGAACGGGTGATGTTGCAGCGAGCCCACGGACTCCTCTCCCTGCGCCGCGACGCTCGCGATCAGGGCACCGTCATGTTGCGTGATGCGCTGCAACAGCTCGCCTCCGTTGGTGCGCTGGCCTATGCCAGGCAAGTGGAGTCAGACCTCGAGGTCGAAGTCGGGCCACCTCGTTCTGGGCGCAGATCGGCCAGAGGCTCGCTCGAGCTCACGGACCGAGAACACGACGTTGCCGTTCTCGTTGCAAAGGGATACTCCAATCCCGAAGTGGCGGCGGAGCTCTACGTCAGTCGGAAGGCGATCGAGTACCACCTGGGGAACATCTACGGGAAGTTGGGTATCACCTCTCGCCGAGAGTTGCGTGGCCGCGCCGGTCTCGAGGCGCGGACGTTGTGACAGCAACCAGAGCCGATCCTGTGCCGTACCTTGACGCGGCCCGTTACCCGCGCCGACGGCCGACGATGACATCCTGATAGCTCAGGCCGTCGGTACGGCCGTCCCACCGGCCACGATCGAGCCTCAGAACGTCGATACCCACGTCGTCGAGCATGGCTCGTGCCGCGCGCTCGGACATCGCGGTCCGTGGCAGTTCTCCGGGCCTGCGCCGATCATCCTCCTCCACCAGGTACCACGTCCCGAGGTAGTGGCCGCCCGGCCGGAGCAGCCGACCCACCTCGCCGAGATAGCGGCGAAATCGCCCGGGCTCCAGGTGAAGGATCGCGATCAGGGTGGCGAAATCGAACGATTCGGATATGGCTCCGATCTGGAGCGCGTCGTCGCCGGGTCGCCCTCGAGGGTTGTACTTCTGATCGAACAGATGGAGCAACTGAAACGAGAAGTTCGGGGAGGATGCGGCGATATTGCGTTCGCACCAGTCGATACCCGTGGGCCAGGTATCGACTCCGAGATACGTGGTCGTGTCGTTGAGGTACCGGCTGAACGGGAGGGCCAGTCTACCGATCCCACATCCGATGTCGAGGACTCGGTCCGTCGGCTCGAGCGAGGCAAGCTCGACGCAGTAGCCGAGGAATTCTTGGCCCACGGCCTCGAAGTCGCCCGCCCCCACGAAGTGGCGCAGGCGCCGTGGCGGCACCACTTTTCCACGGCGTGCGTCGATCTCGTCGAGCAGGCGCCAGGCCACAGTCCTGGGCAGTGAGGCTGACACCTCAGTGGGTTGGCGCCGCAAGGGGGCGAAAAAGGGGCCGGCCGTGACTCTGGCCCATGTCTACGTGCTTCGGTTCCAGTCGAGTCTGCCGTACCCTCCACCCTCGGAGAGCTCGAGGAGCGTGGCGTTGTTGAGGCCAATCCGCTCTCCCGTCCTGAAGATCCCGGCCCGCAGATAGCGGTCGAGCTTCAGGGAATCGAGCCAGCGGGCATCTCCCCTGCCACCGAGTCCGAACACGGTTGTCGAAACGGCGCGCCGCTCCGGGTATTCGCCAAGAGCGAATTCATTGTTCGCATAGGTACAGGCGTCGAGCTCGGAGGCATCGGTCTCATCGAGGAACCACGAATGGGACGACATGTGCAGCTGAGCCCCCGGGCTGTACTTCATGTACCTCTCGTCGTACGACCACTTCACCACGGACAGTTTCGATCCGCTGCGGATGATGCACTCCATGGCGACGTTGGTGTCGCCGACTTCGAGCGTCAACACATGGAACCGCTTCTCGGCGGCGAAGCGGGCCGCCATGTCGAGGAACCACTCGACCTCCCCGGGACGGGTGGTCATCGCCACACCATCGGCCGCCTTGTAGCCCGATGCCTCGAGGGCGACGTAGGCCGCGGGGCCGTCGGGGTCCGACCCCCGATCGATGACCCGCGGTTCCCCTCCAATCTCACGGCCGAGCCCGCGCAGCTTCCGGGCCCGATTGGAAAGCGTCTTCTTGGAGTGCATCGCGTCCCGCCTTGTCGCGGTCCGCCCGGGACATGAAGGGCTGGTCCCAGGTGGCGTGCGTCCTCCACGGAAGGGCGAGCTCGCGTGCGGCACCGCGGGCGAACTCGCCGACCGGGCCGTGTTCGTTGAGCCACTCCATTGCGAAGAACCCGGGGCCACCCTTGGCGCTGCGGGTCTTCAGCTCCGAGAACACCGCCTTCATGGCCTCGGGCCCGCGCTCGGCATCGACAAGCGGCGTGGCATCCCAGGTCATCCTGCGTATGCGGGTCGACCAGGTGGCGCGCGGAATGGATCGCCAGCGATGAACTGGCTGCAGGGGAACACAGGCGTCGAAGCGACCGTTCTCCTCGACGACAAGCAGCGTGATCTTCGAACCGTTCCGCAGGTGGACGACGGCCGGCAGGACGCACTCCGGCTCCGACATCGGGTTGGGAGTCGCCGCACGGGCGGCGAGGTCGCGCCAACGGGCAACATCCTCCTGCGAAATGCGAGCGGGATCGATGATCCGAACGTTCATCGCGACACGTCACCGCAACGGCATGGTGCGCCCCGAGGCCGATCGAGCTGTGGCTGGATAGAAATGGGGGGCTCCTTCTCGCTCGTGCTCGCGGTCCCGCCGACCGAACTGGGGTTGAGCTGAGTACCAAGTCACCGTCGACCCGCTCGAGGGACCTTCGAGCCCCACCGTCGCCGAGAGCGCAGGCGAATCATACATTTCGGGATCCCGAATTCTGACCAAGGGACGGACAAATCGGGACATTCGACGTATTTGTCGTTGGCCTTCGCTTTGCCGGTGCGCCGGCGATCGCCACGCGAAGGGGCACGAGCAACAGCAGCGCCGACGGTCCTCACGACGGTCACCGCGGCAGGAATCGGCCGGCTGCGAGGGTGGGCCGTCGGGGCCCGCCGAGCTCGCTCCGAGTCGCACGCGGCGCGCTCGGCCTCGATCCGCGGTGATCCAGGTGCTCGTCCTGGGATCAATCGGTGTCCTCCCTGGCCGAACCGATGAGGGCGGAGGACGCGCAGGGAAATGTCGCCGAGATCTCGGCCACCCCGCGGGACGTCACCACGGGAGGCGATCGGATTCGGCCCACGGTTCACTGCTCATGCAATCAAGTGGCCCAAAGAACAGACGTGGTTCGGCCAAGGAGTATCGGCATCGCTCGACTGCCTCCTCGGCGTAGAGTTGTTCGGCTGTACGAGAACCCGCGGAACGACACAGGACTCTCACCCTGATCGCGGCATGGCACCATGACCTCTGCTCAGGCAGGGAACAAAGGCGGCGACTCGAGATGTCCATGGGCGTTCCAGGGCTGGATGGCGAATCGGCAGAGGATGAGCCGGCAGCCGAAGAATCGGCGGCCTCCGCTGCTTCACGGAACCGCTTTTCCGAGTACCAGCAACCGGTCCGCATCTTCAGTCATGTGGTCATTTGGGTGGTGACACTGGCCCCGGTCGTCATAGAGATACAGCGGGGTTGGCGTGCGATCGAAGACAACGCCACGATCTCCATGCGGGCATACCAGGCGCTGTCTCTCCATCCGCCGCTGCTCGGCCAATACTCGACGTTGTCTCAGGGAACGGGTCATCTCCTCTATGACCCCGGGCCGCTCCAGTATTGGCTGCTCGCCCTTCCGGTCCACATAGAGCCCGCAAACGGAGCGCTGTGGGGTTCGGCTCTCCTGGTGGGACTCGTCCTGTCACTTTCCGTCGAAGCTCTGTGGCGAAGTGGCGATCGATGGGCGTGCGGCATCGTTGGCCTTGCGGTCCTCAACATGGCGTGCCTCATTCCAACCGTGGACGCCAAACCGAGCTGGAATCCCTACTTCGGGTTCTCGTTCATGGTTGCGTCCATCACTCTGGCGTGGGTGGTTGCCGCGGGATCGTTTGGTTGGTGGCCGTGGCTGGTGGCGACGGCATCGATCGCGGTCCAGTCCGAATCCTTCTTCCTCTATTTCGCGTTGGGACTCGTCATCGGCGCTCCACTCATCGCCACGGCGGTCCGGAAGCCAGCTCGATTGCGGTGGTTGGTGGTCGGAGTCGCCGTCGGGGCCATTTGCTGGCTCCCCACGGCGATCCAGGAGGTCACGGGACACCAGCGAAACCTGACCTTGCTCCTCGGCGCGAGGGGACGAGCTCTCGGGCTGGGTTTTGGACTAAAGAACCTCGCACTGGCCGGATCTCCGATTCCGATTTGGACAAAGGGCGACTCGACCGTGCCCGAATACGCCGCCTTGATCGCCAATCGATCAATGGTCTTCGGCCTCCTCGTTCTGCTGATGTGTCTCCTCGTTGTCGTCGTGGCATGGCGAACGCAACGCAAGCGGCTTGCCGCATTGGCCACCTTGGGTCTGATTCTTTCCGTCGCCGCAGTGGACACATTTGCCGCGACCCCAGCCCGGACTGCCATCAATCTCTGGTACCTCGATCGCATCTTGTGGCCCATCGGGATCCTGCTCTGGATCATCGCTCTCTGGTCGCTGGTCGAGATCGGCAAGGCGATCGCGCACTCCCGACGGACCTCCGACAGGACGACGGCCGTCGAAAAGGCTCCGCCACTCACGGCACCGTGGCTCGTTGCCATACCTTGTGTGCTCGCCGCGGTGGCGATGGCGGCATTCGCCATCGCCGAGCTGCATGATGCAGCCACCAGCCAGATCGAACCAGGCAAGGCTGCCCTGGCCAGCCGTATAGCGATCGCCGTCGAGAAGGCCGCCCCAAGAGGACCGGTCTCTCTCTCAATCAGCCCGGGGGGCCTGCAATGGTTCACCGAGTACGGGATCGTGCAGGGCGCCGCATGGCAACTCACCGCCGATGGATGGCGGCCGGGCCTGCCGAATGCGTTCTCCTCCTATTCGGGTATCACCTATCCGCCACAGATCGCTTGGCCCAAGGTGCGCGTCTCCATCAGCGGGGACACGGCAACAGCAAACCGCATTCCGTAGGGACCCGCGGCCCTCCGGAACTTTGGTGGAGCAGACCCGTCCGCAACACTCACGAGCACGGTCAGCCCTGCGTGTCTCCACGCGACGAGTACCCGATTTGCTCCGGATGTATTTGGTTCACTTGCCCTTCGAGTGCGACGTCGGGAAGGGGGCTCGCCGCCCAGCACACCTGTCCGCAGGGAGTCCGCGGACAGCTCGAACATGCAACAGGTCCGGGCGGACGGCGTCTGTACCAGAATGGCCTCGCTACGACCCTTGGCAGTCGATCGTGGGCGCGACCGTCGTTCTCCCCGATTGCACGGTTGCCCTGACTGGCGGGCAGTCGACGTTCCCGCTCCGGCCATTCAGTCGATAGAGACCGGGCGGCAGGAGGCGGGAATAGCCCCCGTCGAAGGCTTGCACGACCGAGTGCGTCGCCCCTCGAGCGTCGAGTCGTGACAACGACACCGGCCCGGTTACCGGCACGACTCTGAGTGCGACCAGCTCCTCCCGGCCGGTCAACATTCCCGGGGCCCGAACAGCATGCTCGGTCCTCCGCCCAATTGTGCGGAGAACCTCGAGGGCCTGTGGCCCTTGGGCCGTGATCGTGACGTGCTCGGAGGGAAGCACCCAGGTGATAGCGCCGCTCGCCCCGCGTGAGACGACGGCCAGGCCATGCACCCGGAGGTGTCGTCCACCTATTGCTCCCGTCTGGGTCGTCGAGGATTGCATCGCCACGAGGTTGGTGCTCGCCGAATACTCGGCACAGTCGGTCAGTATCAGCGGGGTCCCGATCAGAAGAGTTCCCGACTTCCCCACCGGACAGTCCTGGAAATACCCCACCGCCCAGGAACTCGGGATTGAAATCTGGATGCCATACGCGGAGTGCGTTGCCCAGCCTTGGGCCACGACATCGGCCGCTCCGACTGGCGTCGCCACAGGCAACGTCAGCATCCCCACGAACAGGGCGGCGCCCGTCAGGCGGACCACCGTTCGATGCAACGCTCGCCCCCGGATCACGAGGTTGTCTTTCCCATGGCCCCTGACCTCCCCCATGAGAGACGCACGATGGCCCCGACCGGTTCGGGCACCTCCCGCCGGGTGCCCGGGCCAGGTCGACTGGGCCCCCCGGCCAGGCCGCCCGCTACCGGCGCTGTCGCCGCCACTTGCCAGGCCGCGGCGCCACCGGAGTCCCATGTCAGCTCGATGGTGGCCGGTTCGATGAACTCGACCTGCCAGCCCGAGGACAGCGCCGCATGGATCTCGTCTTTGGTCACTCGGCGGGGCCCCTAATCTCCAGGCTGCGCGTCGCTGAAGCAAAGCATGTTGAAGCGACCACCCGGAGGCACGACGCCGGCCAGGTTCTCGACGTACTGCTCGCGCTCGTCGTCCCCCAGGACGTGGAAGAGCCCGCAATCGAGCACGGTGTCGAACTGCTCTCCCAAATCGGTGAGGCGAAGGGCGTCGGCGACCACGAACCGCACGTTCAGGCCACGCTCGGTCGCCTTCGACGTGGCCAGCTCGATCGCCCGAGGGGACAGATCGATCCCCACGGCCTCGTGACCGAGCGCGGCCGCCATGAGCGCGTGCTCGCCCGTCCCGCAACCGACGTCGAGCACGCGACCGACCAACGCTCCCTCCTCGGCCAGGTGGCCGAAAGCCGGTTGCGGTCGGCCGATGTCCCAAGGGGGATTGCCGGTGGCATAGATGTCGTCGAAGTCGTGGGCCGGACGCTCCGAGCGCCCATCGGAATCGGAGGAGTGAGGGCTGGTCACAGCGCCGTGCCTACCACATTGCGGTGTCGTGGCGCAGCGGAGGGTCGCGCACCTGTCACCCGCTCGAGGAGCGGCAATTTCGACGGAATGTCCCCAGGGGGTGATCATTTTCGTCGTCGGGACGTAAATATGGTGATGTCTGGTGGCGACCTTGCTCGGTGATCACAGGGGGAGACCATGGCGGCCGGGCCGTCAGGACAAGAGCACGGACCACGGGCCAAATCCTGCCCTGTCCGAAACGCAACGCTTCACGGAGCTCTACCGGACGCAGCATCGACGTATCTACGAATTCGCAGCTCGTCGGGTGGGGCCCGAGGTCGCGGCGGAGATCGTCTCGGAGACCTTTCTCGTGGCCTGGCGAAAGTTCGCCGATATTCCCGACCCCCCACTCCCCTGGCTCTACCGAGTGGCGTCGTTCGAGATCTCCAATCACCGTCGGCGACAGGAGAGGGCCGAACAATTGCATGTCGCCATGGAGCGTCTCCAACGAAATGCCTACTCCAGCGAAAGCTCCTCGGATCTGTCGGACCTCGTCGCCGTGGCGTTCGATTCGCTGTCGCTCGGTGACCAGGAGATCCTGCGCCTGGCGACATGGGAACAGCTTTCGCTCACCGAAGGAGCGTGCGTCCTGGGGTGTTCCGTGTCGGCGTACCGCATGCGGCTTCATCGGGCTCGCCTTCGCCTGGGCAAGCGAGTGGCCCAGGAGCAAGCCAATGTCCGACACGAGGCCGCAGGCCCGACCTTCGCAGGTCCGGAACCCATCGGATTCAACGTGCAAGGCGCAGAGGTAGCCCTGTGAAAGGCACAACGGACGCGGCTCTTCGTCAGCTCAGCGCCTTGGATCCCGCACGACGCCTGACAGCGCTCGAGAACGAGGGCGACGTCGATCGCAGGATCGCCCGGATCATCGCGTCCCCTCACCCTCCACCCATCGCGGTCGGACCTGGACTCAGAGTCCATCGCCTTCGCGTGGGTGTGGGTGCCGCGGTGGTCTCGTTCGCCATGGCAATGGTGGCGGTCGTCGCCTGGGCTAGCCCCGCGCAGGGAGAGTTTGCGTCAGGACGGCCGGCGATCGTGGCCCGGGCCGCGATCGTCGCGCCTTCTCCGTCGCCGAGACTCGCGGTCAATCTCCAAGGAGAGGCGTCTCGAGCCCCGGAATCAACCGGCGGATGAGTGGTCCCGCAGCAGGAGTCTCTGCAGTCGAGGACTCGCCGGACAAGACCCAGAAGAGTCGCTGGGCCCGCGAACTCGTGGTGGTCGCCGTCGTTGCCGTCGGAGTCGCCGTTCTGCTTCGACTGTTCGTCGTCCAGACCTACTTCATTCCGTCTCTCTCCATGTACCCGACCTTGAACATGGGCGACCGCATCGTCGTCAACAAGCTGAGCTACGACCTTCATGGTGTGCAGCGGGGCGACATCGTGGTGTTTGCCCGACCTGCCGATGAAAATTGTGGCGGTCCCCCCGTCCCCGACCTCGTAAAACGGGTGATCGGCCTACCCGGGGAGACGATCGCCCTGCGCGGTCCGGACACGTCCTCATCGACAACAAGGAGCTGCCCGAGACCTGGCTCCCGTCCACAGAGCAGGGAATCACCCAGCCGGGGCCGGCAGGGACGCCCTATGACCTGATGCACCCGTTCAAGGTTCCTCAGAACGAGTACTTCGTCATGGGCGACAACAGGCAGAACTCATGCGACAGTCGTTGGTGGGGTCCGATCAGCGGCTCCCTCATCGTCGGCAAGGTCGATGTCAAGATCTGGCCGCTGAGCGACCTCAGGTTCTACTGATCTGTTGCCGGCCTCAGCCGGAGTGTGCTCGAAGAGTTTCCTCGAGTGATCAACCGGCGGATTGACCGAGATGCTGGATTCCCACGATCGGCCCGTTGAGCTTCTTGCCGGGAATGGCGGTGTAGATGGAGCCCAAGAACGGTGCGTCGCCGTAGGTGAAGACCCCACCGTCGGAACCCACTTCCCAGTAGCCGTTCCCCGAGTGGGTCACCGCGATGCCGATGATGGGGGCCACCAGGGCCTGGCCGGTCTGCAACGAGCCGGGGACCGAGCCGTAGAAGCCCTGAGTACCAAAGGTGTACACGCCACCATCGGACCCGACCAGGATGTAACCGTCTCCACTACCTGCGGCGGCGATGCCCACGACGGGGTCGTTGATGTGCTTGCCCCCCATGCCACCGACGTATTGAGCCGAGCCCAGGGCGTAGACGTCGCCGAGGTTGTCGGTCAACCACGCTCCCGTCCCCGCTGCATTCGATGCCATACCCACGATCTTGGCCCCGGGTGGCACCTGGAGCGCTGGGAGTGCCGGTACCGACCCGAAGTTGAAGACTTTGCCGTTCTGAGCCACGAGCCAGTAGCCCGTTTCCGAAGGTGGCGCGGCGATTGCGGCGATCGGAGAGGCCAGTCTCTGGCCCCCGAGCGAGCCGTAGAAGTTGGCCCCGCCCTCGGCAAAGACCCCTCCGTCCGACCCGACCATCAGATAGCCGTTGAGTCCGGGGCTATTGGCAAGGCCCACGATGGGAGCGTTGAGCTTGTTGTTGGCCAGCGAGCCGTTGTAGTTCAGCCCGAAGTCGAAGATGCCACCCTCGTTGGCCACCAGGCGATACCCGTTCGGGTTGTACGCCCCGACCGTCACGGTCTCGGCGGGATCCATGCAGGCGGTGGTCACGGCGGCGTTGTTGGAGTCGCCGCTGTACAGGGCCACCCAGCTGTACGTACCAGCCTGCGACGGCACGTACGTCGGGGATTGGTACGCACCATCGCCCGCAACGCTCTGCGGGGCTGAGGTAAAGGCCGGCGCAGAGCTGCAGGAGGAGTCCCCGGGGCCGAAGAGCTTGAAGACGAGCGACCCAGTCGGGTTGGTCCCACCGGCCAGGGTGGCCGTGTCCGACGTGGGGGTCGAGAGACCTATCTCGGGCGCTGACACCGCCGTGGTGACGGTGGCCGAAGAGGAAATAGGCGGTCCGGCGATGAAGACACCCTCTGGCTCCTCGAGAGTGGTGGACGCCCCCGTGATGTTGGCGATCGGCGCTGGTGTGCCGGTGGCGTTCGCGGCGAAGACGGGGACCTGTGCTCCCTGCCAGTCGGTGACGTAGATGTTCCCACTGGCATCCAGTCCCAGATCATCGAGGTAGCTGAAGCCACTTGTCGTGATGTATTTCGCGGGAGCGACGTTGCCCGTGGATCCCGGGCTGAAGACCTCGACCGTGTTGCCGTCGTTGGACACATACAGCTTGCCGTCGAACCCAGCGAGTACGTCGTCGGGCCCGTTCAGGTCGGTGGCCGCCCCACGATCGTGTATTCGGGAGCAACGTTGCCGTTGGCACCGGGAGCAAACACGGCGATGGAGTTGTCCTCCGTGTTGGCGGCGAAGAGCGTCCCCGCCGCGTCCACTCCGACGCCGTCGATGTCCGTACCGAATCCGTGTTGGATCCGGTGATCTTGCGGATGGGCGTGGCGTTCCCAGTGGCGCCCGGTGCGAAGATGTCAACCGCAGCGGCGTCGTCGTTCCCGACGTACAGAGTCCCGTCAGGAGCCAGCGACATGTCGTCGGGGTTTGCGAATCCCGTATTCGATCCGCTGATCGTGTTGATCGAGCTTCGTTGCCCGAAGCGCCGGGCGCGTATTCGGTGACGGAGTTGCCACCGTAGTTGGCGACATACATGTCGCCGGCCGAGTTCACCTTGACGTCTCCGGGTTCCGACAAGCCCGTGCTCGCGCCCGAGAGGACCCGCTCAGGCGCTACATCGCCCGTCGTCCCTGGAGCAAAGACGTCGATGGCGTTGGCTTCGAAGTCCGCCACGTAGATCGTCCCCTCCGGGTCCGGCCCCGCCGCTTGGGCGACACCGGCGCCCAGCAATGGCAAGACCGCAGCCGAGAGAACCAGAGACGCTCCTGCACCCAGCGATACCCGCCAAAATCGGCCCATCCCGCCACCTGCCTCCCGTATTCGCCGGGCCCGAAATGGGCCCGAGACCGAAGCGACATGCACCCACACGAGGACCGAGCTCCATGGGGGGCTCTCGTCAAGCGAAACGTTCGCCCAAGTGGCTGGGACGATATGAAGCCCAGCGCGGGAAGTCAAGGACCCTTGGAGGGCCACGAGGGCGGAGAGGAATCCGATTCCTCCCGTTCCGCGCGCAACCCGCATGACGACCGCGTGCCAGCCTCGAGGAACGGCCGTTCGGGTTGTGAACGTTTCGTCGGCCGTCGGAACGACACGAGAGGACTCTTGGAGGAAGCTGCCCTACGAACTCTGAAAGGCCGGGGTGTAACAGACAGCGACGAGCAGACCTTCCGGGGCTCTGCAACCGAGCAGTGACCTGGCCCCAGGGCTCCGTGCGAGCCTCATGGATCAAGCGATACCCCTTGGCGGTGAGCTCCGACCCTGCAGCGGCCACGTCGGCAACCTCGAACTCGATGCTCGCCTGCGGGATCGGGACCTCGGGAGGCCACTCCGTTGTGCCGAAACAGGCCTGAGATGCCTCAGAGAGGGGCTAGAGTCCGAAGTGCTTCGCCCCCTCGAGCTCGTGGGTGAACACGTAGTCACCCTCGTGATGCTCGAAGTCCAGACCCAGGGCGTCCTCGTAGAAGGACCGAGAAGCCTCACCATCAGGCACGATCGGGGCGATACTCGTCAGAAATCGGACGTCCATCGGTGTGCTCCTCCGCAGTCGCTCGCTACCAACGCTTCCTCTTGTTTCATACCCCTTTGGTGTGACAGTCGCTGTGGCGAAGTCGGCCCCGTGCCGACGGACGGGCCAGGGCAGAGCCGGTGGACCACAGCCGTCGGCCTTGAACGATCAAGCCTCGAGGGATTCGGCCAGACGGGCGAGCGTGCCGCTCATGGTCTGCCGGTTCCGCGCCGTGCGATCGTCCACCCCGGAGGTCTGACGACTGAACTCCATGACGGACTCGGGTCGCAGATCTTCGCTCCACTCGGTGACACGGCAACCCGACGTGGTCGGCTCAATGCGGTAACCCCACGTCGAGAAGTGGAAGTCCATCATGGAACACTCGAAGGCGAACGCCCGGCCCGGGTCGGCTTGGACCACCTTCCCTTGCGTCGTCCAGGAGTGTTCGCCATGTTCGGTTGTGTCCGTCGAACGTGGCTCCCACGACGGGACCCTCGAAACCCTCGTGCCACTCGCAGGAACGGCACTCCTCGGACCACTCGCCCATGCGTGTCACGTCCGAGATGGCGGCGTACACCTCCTCGGGCGAAGCCGTGATGTCGCGAGTTATCTCGATGCTCCGGGTCATGGCCCGGATTCCACTACAGGTCTCCGACCGATGTCGAGCCGGGTTGGAGCAGCCCTGTACGCCGGCCCTACTGTGGCTGGTCCCACTCACGTCTTTCGCAAATCCTCAATCGGAGGCCATTCATGTCGCAGGACACGCTGCCGTTTCCCCCCACACCGTCGGCCAGCATCGCCGGCCGCACGATGCAGGAGTCAATCTACAGGCGGCGCGTAGAGCCGCGCCGCCTCCCCACGGATGCGCCCAACATCCTCATCGTGCTGATCGACGACGCGGGCCCCGGCCTGCCGACACCTTCGGAGGCGAGGTCCAGACCCGACGATGGACCGCATCGCTCAGGGAGGGGATCGCCTACAACCGCTTTCACACCACCGCCATGTGTTCGCCCACGCGTGCGTCGATACTAACCGGGCGCAATCACCACCGCGTCGGGAACGGCCAGATCGCCGAGCTGGCGAACGACTGGGACGGCTACTGCCGGCACGATCCCCAAGAGCAGCGCGCTCGCCGCCGAAGTGCTCAAGGACTACGGTTACAGCACCGCGCGCCTTCGGCAAGTGGCACAACACGCCGGCCGATGGAAACGACCGCCGCTGGTCCCTTCGAGAACTGGCCGACGAAATGGGCTTCGAATATTTCTACGGATTCCTGGCCGGCGAGGCCTCGCAGTACGAACCGAACCTGGTGCGCAATACCACCAGTCGTGCTGCCGCCCAGGACGCCCGAGGAGGGCTATCATCTGAGCGAGGACCTGGCCGACGACGCCATCGGCTGGCTGCGCACGCACAAGGCCTTCCAGCCCGACAAGCCGTTCTACATGTACTGGGCGAGCGGCGCCATCCACGGTCCGCACCACATCATGAAGGAGTGGGCGGACAAATATAAGGGCAAGTTCGACGACGGCTGGGACGCGTACCGCGAGCGCGTATTCCACCGCGCCAAGGAGAAGGGCTGGATTCCCGCAGAGCGCGCAGCTCACGCCGCGGCACCCAACCATGGCCGGCTGGGACAGCATCCCGGAGGACGAGAAGCCCTTCCAGCGCCGCCTGATGGAAGTGGCGGCCGGGTTTGCCGAGCACGTGGATGTGCAGGTCGGCCGGCTCATCGACGAAATCGAGCGCGCTCGGCTATGGCGACAACACCCTGATCTTCTACATCTGGGGCGACAACGGTTCCTCGTCGGAGGGCCAGAACGGCACCATCAGCGAGTTGCTGGCGCAGAACGGCATCCCCACCACCGTCAAGCAGCACATCAAGGCGCTCGACAGCTTGGCGGCCTCGACGTGCTCGGCACGCCCAAGGCCGACAACCAGTACCACGCCGGCTGGGCCTGGGCCGGCAGCACTCCCTACAAGGGGACCAAGCTTCTGGCGTCGCACTTCGGCGGCACGCGCAACCCGATGGCTATCCGGTGGCCGGCGAAGATCAAGCCCGACGCGACGCCGCGCACGCAGTTCCACCACTGCAACGACATCGTCCCCACCATCTACGAAGTCGTCGGCATCACACCGCCGCTCGAGGTCAACGGCGTTCCGCAGGATCCGATCGACGGCGTGAGTTTCGCCTACACCTTCGGCGACCCGAAGGCCAAGGGCCGACTGCTCACCCAGTACTTCGAGATCATGGGCAGCCGCGCCATCTATCACGATGGCTGGATGGCCTGCGCTTTCGGCCCACGCGCCCCGTGGGTCCCCGGCTTGCCTCCAGGCATTCGCGAGTGGACGCCGGACAAGGACGTCTGGGAACTCTACAACCTGGAGGAAGACTGGACCCAGGCCAACGACCTGGCGCGACAAGATGCCGGAGAAGCTCGCCCAGATGAAGGAGCTGTTCCTATTGAGGCGACGAAGAACAAGCGCTCCCATCGGCGGCGGCCTTTGGGTTCCCGTCCTGCATCCCGAGCTGCGGATCGCGCCGCCCTACACGGAGTGGACTTTCTCCGGCGACATCATCCGCATGCCGGAATTCTGCGCACCGGCCCTGGGCAACAAGCCAAACGTCGTCACGATCGAGGCGGAGATCCCGGCCAATGCCAACGGCGTGCTCTACAAGCTGGGCGAATCGGCGGCGGCCTCACCTGTTCGTGGAGGACGGCATCCTCTGCTACGAATACAACCTGTTCATCATCAGCGCACGAAGATCCGCGCGAAGCAGAAGCTTCCCGTCGGCAAGGTGAAGATCGAGGTCGAGACGGTCTATGCGGAGCCCAAGCCAGGCGGGCCGCTGAAGGTCACATGAAGGTCAATGGCGAGTCAGTCGCCTCCGGGCAGGTGCCGGTCAGCGCGCCGCTGATCTTCACCGCCAACGACTGCCTCGACATCGGCATCTGTCTGGGCTCGCCCGTGTCGCTCGACTACCGCGAGAAGGCGCCCTTCAAGTTCAATGGCACGATCGACAAGGTGAACGTCCGATACACCTCGTAACTGGTCATCGCACTCGTCGCATCAGGGAATGTCGTGTCGCCGCAGTCAGCGCAGTGAGACCATCCCCATACCGGTGAGAGCAAGTCGGTGACGAGGCGCAGAGGACCGTCGAAGCGGTGCAGACGAGCAAGGGCTCGCGGAAGGGGATCGATCCTCCACCGCATCCAAGATGGTCCCGAGAGCAAAGACGGCCAGAGCCTGAGAGAGCAATTGGCCTCCGAAGATGCGGACGTGATTCGTCGGGTTCGCGGCCAACGATGGGAGATTGGTCCACGCCGAGGCCAGCTCCGGGCGCACTCGCCGTCATAGTGAGACGCCGGGAGCATCTCGCCGCCGTGTCGATGTGACGGACCTGGTCGGAGCGGAGCTCATTCATCCATCACCGCCGCACGGTAGGCAGACCGGTTCCAGGCCCATCCCCTCGCAAAGGGCACGTTCGGACACACTTGCGAGAATCCCGGACCCTTTCAAATCGGATTTGATGGCGCACCCACAGTCTTCGGGGGACGAGGATCAGCCGATCCGCTGGGCCAACGACACGGTGATCCCTTCGGGTCCGCGCACGGACGCCATGGACCAGACGCCTTCGTATTCACCGACACCGCCCACCGGGTGGTAGCCGTCGGCGGCAAGGCGGTCGAGAAGCCCCGGAAGGTCGTCCACTTCGAAAGCCACGCTCCGCAGGCCCAGTTCATTGGCCATGGCGTCGGGCGACCCGGGTTCGTGGTTTGGTCGGATGAAGCTCGCCAGCTCGAGTCCGGTCCCTCCGTCCGGTGGCCGCAGCAGGACCATCTCGGTGCGGGCGTCAGGTAGGCCGACGACGGTGTCGAGAAACTCGCCCTCGAGGACTGTCCGCCCTTCGGTCTCGAGGCCCAGCCCCACGAAGAAGTCGGCCACCACGTCGAGATCAGCGACCGTGATGCCAACGTGATCGAAGTGTCGGATAGGCGACATGCGTGCATCCTCCGTGTTCGTCCGTAAGGGCCACGGTCAGTCTGCCCGTGCGGCGCCCCCAGATGCCCCTCGATGCGAGCCTGACGAGTGGCGAGACCTCGGGTGCGGCACTCGGGTTCCACCGCCTGCCCCGCCCACGGCCTGACCGGGTGACGACGTGGCGGCCTGCGCCCAAAACTGGCCAGGTTGTGTCCACTTTTCGATGCGAGACTCGAACCATGCCGATCAACGCACCCCTCATCCAAACTGAGCACGAAGGCCTACTTGCCTTCCTCCAACACCAACGTGAAGCAGTCCGAAATGCCACATACGGATTAGACGAGGATCAAGCTCGGCTGGACTGCCCACTCCGAGTGGGCTCAGTCTGGGAGGGCTGATCAAGCACCTGGCTGACGCCGAACGTGGATGGACGGATCGCATTCTTGGAAGAACCACCCGGCAACGCAACGTTCGATGACTACATGGCAAGTTTTGTTCTTGGCTGGAAGGAGGAGACTTTGGGGGATACTTTCCTCCGGGAATACTGAGGGACCTCAGCCCGGACCGATACCGGCGATTCGCCGTCACCGACGATCTGGGGCGCCGCGTGCCGCTCCCCGAGGAGCCCTGGTTTCCGGATCCCGAGAACTACACGGTCCGGTGGATCCTGTTCCACCTCATTGAAGAAACCGCACGCCATGCTGGCCATGCCGACATCATCCGGGAGGCTCTCGACGGAGCGTTGAGCGGGCCGCTCATGGCGGCACAAGAAGGATGGCCGGCAGATGGGTGGGTCAAACCCTGGCGGCCGACGAACTGATCATCCGACAAGCGAGAGGGTGTCCCCCAGCCAGGGGTCCGCGAGCAGCCTCGAACGGGACGGGTTTTCGGTCACCGGCAGCGGCTCCGTCCCGGGGAGCACGCCAACCGGCGATCTGGGGCAGGATGGCGCCTATGGACGCAAGCGAAAGCGATCGTCTGCTCGCGCGCCCTCTGGCCCAGGAACGTTCGAGGTTGTTCGACGGCAAGCCGAGGCATACGACCGGTTCCGACCGACCTATCCCGATGCGGTGATCGACGAGCTGCTCGGTCCGGTGCCTGCGGGCCTGGACGTTCTCGACGTGGGTTGTGGCACCGGGATCGCTTCACGGCAGATTGCTCAGCGTGGCGCCAAGGTGCTGGGAGTGGAACTCGGTCCGCGAATGGCGGAGATCGCCCGCAGTCATGGGGTCGAAGTTGAGATCGCGGCCTTCGAAGGCTGGGACGCTGCTGGTCGCACGTTCGACCGGGTGACCTCGGCGCAGGCCTGGCACTGGCTCGACCTGCCCGTCGCCACCGCGAAGGCGGCCTCTGTGCTGCGACCGGGGGGCAGGCTTGGTCTGATCTGGAACGCGGGGTGTCAGCCCGATGATCTGGCCGATGCTCTCGAGGGGGTGTACGAGAGTGTCGTGCCGCCCGGCGGTCACCGTCTGTTCAGGGGATACGCGGCCAATCGGCCATCCGACTTAAGACCGGACTCGACTCGGAGATCGACGCCGTCTCAGCGGAGCCCGACTTCGGTACGCCGACAGAGAAGTGGTTCCCCTGGACCCGGGTCTACCAGCGGGATGAATGGCTGGACCAGCTCGTCTCACGAAGCGACCACGCCGCCCTCGAACCAGCGGTCCGAGACCGCCTGTTCGAAGCCATCGGCGCGGCCATCGATGATCAGGGCGGCTCGTTCGTGATGAACTTCGAGACCGTCCTGATCACCGCGACCCGGCTGGGGTAGACCCGGGCAGCCATTGCACCTGGATCTGCCATGTCGAAGTGCCGCAGCAGCGGCACTGCATCATCGGCTGGGATACTGAGCGCGTGACCGACGGCGTCGAAGAAGATCGGTCCAGACTGTTCGAGCGGCTCCAGATTTTAGATGGCGTCTTGAATGCGCTGGCCCGGATGGACGAGATCAACCTCGCAGTGAGGAAGAGTAAGAATCGCCAAGAGGCCCGCAAGGCTCTCCTCGCCGAACCATTTCGATATTCCGAAACAGTTGCGACTCACATTCTCGATCTCTCCGTGAGCAGACAGACGATCGCCGGAATCGAGGAACTGAAGCGTGAGCGGAGCGAGGCTGCAGCCCGACTGAAAGATCTCGGGTAGGGGCGACATCGTCCCCGCCCGTTGGGGGCACGTCCCAGCCCGCTGTGGCACAGTTGCCCGATGAGGCGGCACCTGGTTGTCGCGATGACTACCTGCGTTCTGTCGATGGCCTGGCTGATCGTTGTCATCACGCCTTCGACGCCGACGGCGGCAGGCACTCTGCTGCCGGCGCGAGTTGTGGCCATCGTGCCGGGACCCGCGCAGCCCACCTTCGGACGGCCGATCGTCGTCAACCGATCGGATCACGTCACGTTTCGTGTGGAGGTCAGACCGACCGAGCAGGTGATGTGCACCGTGACACTCAAGTACCGCGGCAAGGTTTCGGTGGTGGTGCGTTCAGGGGCCGCACGGTGGCTGGCCGGGCCACCATCGTTGCGGGCGCCTGCAGCCGGACTCGAACGACTCGCGGAGTTGTGGCGGCCCTTCGCTGTGCTCCGCTGATGCGAGAGCCCGTATCCTCTCGGGGCTCGACAAACATCTCGCAAATTCCGGTCCAAGCGATCACGACAGAGGGGCCGTAGAACGATGCGGAAGCCTGTGGACCGCCGTCAGCTGGTCCCACAGCTTTGTCTCCACCGGGTTACGATCCTTCAGGCGGCGACTTCGCCCAGCAGGTCGTCGATCTGGTACACGCACGCTCCGGGCCCGACCAGTCCGCCTGATCGACCCTCACGAAGGCTAGGGGCGCGCCGTCCGAGCCGACATGACTGCTGCGAACTCAGGACCCTTCAGTGCTTCGGAAAATGCCGCCATCTCTTCGGCCATTCGACCTTCCACGGATTGCTCAACGGAGCGCATCAGTGCCTTCGATGCACGGGAAGCGAGCGGAGGTTGCCCAGCCAACCGCGCCGCGGCGGCAAGGGCTGCCTCCAGAACCGGGCTCACGGCAGCATTCGCCAAACCCCATTCGGCCGCTTCCGAGCCCGTCAGATGCCGCCCGGTCAAGATGAGATCGGAAGCACGACGCTCCCCCACGACGCGCGGAAGAAGCAGGCTCGAGGCGGCTTCGGGTACGAGCCCAAGCTGGACGAACGGTGCCGACAGCTTCGCCGTGGGCTCGACATAGACGAGATCGCAATGCAGGAGAAGGGTCAGCCCGACGCCAACGGCAATACCGTTGACCGCTGCGACCACCGGCACCTTCACGGACGAGATGGTGGCCAGAAAGCGTTCGACCTCAGCCAGGCTTGCTCCAGAAGCGAATTCAGCCAGATCGTTTCCGGCGGTGAAGACATCGCCCACACCGGTGATGAGAACCACGCCCACGTCTCGGTCCGAGTCGGCTTCGAGGAGCGCATCCGCCATGGTCTTGTACATCGCCTGCGTGAGCGCATTGCGCTTCGAAGGCCTGTCGATCGTCACCAACACGCAACGGTCTTCGACCTTTACCTTTACGTCTCCCGTGTCGTGCTGGACGACTGGACCCTTCCGACTTTCGCTCACCCGTTCCTCACATTTTTGCAGATGAAGTGGATTGAAAATCCTAGCCTCGACTTGCTGAAGGCGTTCCACGTACCCCCAGGAGGGGCACTTCCGATTGTCAGCAGATGGCGCTCCAGTTCTCGGTCCCGGTGCGCATCCGTCAAAGGAAGCGCAGTCGGGGGACTTCCCGCTCACCCTGGGCGAATCCGCAACGGGCAGAGGGAGCCCGTGTCGCCGGAGCCATTTGGTTGATGCCCATCGCGGATCGGGAATGAGGGCCAGGACGTGATCACTTCGACGGGACTGCCCTGGTTGCGCAAAACCTCAACCTGGCTTTCTAGGTTCGTGCCCCATGCAGGTGCTCTGCGCAGGCCCTCGAACTGGCCTGGATGTGATGGCGTCTCGTGCCGTCCGCCCAATGGTGAGAGCACAACCACGTTCGTACAGCCCGAGGCAAGGTCGGCGTTGTCAGCAGAACGTATACCGCCATCTATGTAGCAGAGTCCACCATTGATGCTGACGGTCGGCGGCTAAACCGGCTAATGCTGTACTACGCGGTAACAGCGTCTACCAGGTCGACACCAAGGAGTCGCGTTCGAATGCAACCAATTCGCCAGTATGTGCATCTATTTTAACCAAGATCATCATTGGCTTGTCCGGCCATTCGACGTAAGGCGGGAACCTTGCAGCCACGATCTCTCGGCGCTGTTGTGATCCAGACTCCGGCGTGGTGTCGCACTCCAAACCAAACGCGCCCATTGCACGTTGTAGCTCGATTGCCGAAGTGGCGGCAGCGCCGATTGCCCTCATTCGTTCGAACACTGTGGCCATCGGCAACGATGGCGGCCGTTGTTGGTTTTGTCCGACTGGTCGAATCGGCGGAGATAACGCTGAGGCCAGACTTTTCGACCGGCGGGATACTGCTGCGCATCTGCGCTGCCGCGGTGGCACCGGACGAGGTGCCAATCACCAGGTCGGCGGCCTCTGTCAGATCGAGACCCGCTTCGGCCAGGCCTGCGATGACCCCTAACACCCACACGTTTCCAGCCGCCCCACCGCCACCGAGGTACCAGAGCAATGTTGTGATACAGCCACCGGTGGGGCACGACGGAGCATCACGCCGCGTCGGGCGTCAAGGACTGGGCTTTACCCCCGGTGGACGGGAGAGAATCATTGAATTGCGACATGTTTTGGTCCCTTTCAGGGCATCCGAAATGCGGGCACCCGAGGACCGACGACGAGGGGGCTAGCGGCTCCGGCGTGATGGGGTGAGCACCCGACTTTGTGAACGAAGAGAATCGGACTCACCTCCCTCAGCCGTGCGCATGGTCCGCGCTTCCAAATGAACGGAGCTTTGAGAGTAGGCGGGCGTGAACTCCGCCGTCAACGGAGCGGGTCGGGTCCGTCCCCGAGGAGCCGGGTTGCGGCCCGTCGTGACCAACCTGGACAGTTCAGGCCGCTGTCCGTGGGAAACTGTGGGCCGTGAGCGACCGAGAATCAGCGGCGGCAAGTCCCGAATACATGAACGGCTGGAGATGGGAGGATCCTCGCTGGAGGGACTGGACGGGGAACGATCCGGTAAAACTCCTCCTCGAGGCGCTGCGCCGGGCCGTCGACATTCGAGACGTGAATGCGCAGCAACTCGCGCTGGAAGCTCGCCCTCTCATCCTGGTTGATGTGTTGAACAGCTTGAGCGTGTCACTCAAGGTAGACGGATCCGACATTTGGGATGGATCTGACCTTTGGAACGCTCTCGATTCACCAACACGGGACGACGAGGCTGCGTTCTGGAAGCGCCATAACCAAACGTAGGGCAGGCTACTGACTGGCCTTTGCGCTTTTCGGTTGAGAGGGGTGGCCATGCGGTCTCTCGACGGCCTGGTGTGCATCGGCGAAACGCGGGTGATCTGCGTGGCGACCTACCCGAAGGCTTCTGGCTCGGTCGGCGTCTCGATCCAAGCGTCGAACAGGGGCAGGCAGAACGAGTCGGTGTGCCCGGTGCGGCCCCGAGAGAAGTCGGATGACGTCCCTGCCAACGCGACGGCCGCATAAGGGTGATCGAAATACAGGTTTGCCCGACGGCCAAGCCCGCTATGGGTCGGTGGTTGGTTGCTCGTCTCACCAAGCACAATTCCCAAACTTGATGCCCCTGCCGCGTCGAAACCCTTGGGTGTGAATCGGGCGATCGCCGATTGTTTGGCTTCTGTGACGTCACCTTCGAGACTGCTCCCGATGAGTCCGAGCAGCACCGCCAGTGCCGATCCGGCACCGAAAAGCGGAGACGCCCTGAGATCCAACTCGCCTTCGCAGGTCCATGCCGGAAGTACCGTGTACTCGATGTCTTCTTCGCACCAACCCTCCCGATACGCGGCCACCACCTCTTCGGTGATGTGCCAGGAATGGCCGTTTCCTACGGGCAGATCGAAGAGTGACCGTCGGGCAGCGGCGAGTGTTTCGGTGCGGCACCGCTCGGCCAGCTCGTGGGCCGCTTCGAAGACTTGTTGGCGACTGGCGATCGGGGCGGCGGCCACGGACAACACGCCGAGGTCCTCGGCTGCCTCGGCGAAATGAGCGGCCACGACGCCAGCAGCCTCAGTCTCGGCCAACATGGTCAGTGGGTTCTGCTGGTAGTCGACGAGTACCTTCGTGACCTGGCCTTGCCACACGCTTGACGGGCGCAGGTGGGTGGGCGCTGGTTCCACGGCGAAGCCTTCTCTCCATGACACCTTCGTAGCCAGCGCTGATACAAGTACAAGCCGTGATAAGGCTGAAAGCTCAATGGGCACGCTCGCTATACGTCCATCGGTTTTACGGCGGACCCACGCGTCGCCTTCCTCTTGTGAAGGAATCGGCCCTCGTTCGATTGTTGCCGGCAAGGTTCCGCTCCACTCGATTAAGGACGTGGTTCGGTCGACGCTTCGTACCCACAACGCCATTGCGGTGCGTAGTGCCTTCGGCGGAGCATCAAAGAACCGTTCGACGAGATCGGCGGTCTGGGCCACCGAACATCCGAGCGCCTCCTCGAGCACCGCCCGATCCGGCCCCGGCGGCACGGATGCGCATGCGGCGAGGAGTAACCAGATGCCCAGAGCCGAAGACACTGAGTTCCCTGAATGTTGTTCGAGCACCGCAGGACAGATTCGTCGAGCGAAGGCGTCGATCAGGCTGACCAATTCGGCTTCAGCGTTCCCTGAGTTACTCGTCATTAGAGCAGTTTTGCAGCGCCACGGACACCTCGCCGGAGACCACCTGCCCCGTCGATGCGGGGCATCCTGGATCAGGGGAACAGGAATTGAACCAGGCTTGACCTTTGAGTCAGCGGTCCATCGAGTGGATTTTGTTGGCCGTGATCGTCAGGATCACTCGCACCTGGTTCCGTCCGCCGTACTTGGTAGGGGGCGCCGGTGTACCGCTGAGCGAGGGACTCGATGTGCGCCGACCCGCCCTCTGTGATGACGCTCGTGACGCTTCCCCGACGGAGTAGTAGCGGGAGGGATCGGCCACGTCGCAGACGGCAACGCAAGCTCGGGGAATTTCCTAGAGCGTCGCACTCGTGTCGTCCGGGACACCTTCGGGGACGGGAACGGACCCAAAAGGCGCCGGTGATGGACGGACTCTATGGGAGAGCTCTTGATCATCAGATCCGTCGAGATATGCGCTATTACCTAACACGTGGCGAATCCACTTGTGCAGAGCATGGCCAGCAACTTCGATCAAGCGCTGCGGCTGATGGAGGCGGCGCTGAGGGATTGTCCAGATGACTTGTGGAAGATGGATCTCTGGCCGGACGAGGCACCCACGGGTCCCACGCCGCAGGGAGGATTGCACGGCTCCGCCCCCTGGTTCCTGGCCTATCACGCACTGCTGAGCCTCGACTACGACCTCTCCGCCGAGTTCGAGCCGTGGGCACCGCCTACAATCATTCGACGAGAACACCTACGCCTTTCCCGACCGAATGTTCACGAAGTCTGAACTACTCGGTTATGTCGACTACTGCCGCCGCCGGGTGCGTCGAATGATTGACGCTCTCACCGAGGAGGTGGCGGCCCGGACACTCCCCGTTGCCCATCGATACCATGGCATGATCTACGGAGTGATTGTCGGGGGCATTCCGCTGCACATCGTTGAGCACGCTTCTCAGATCCGGCAGTTCCTGACTGCCGCCGGAGTTCCGGTGCAACCCATGCCTGGCGATCGCGGGTACGCGGGTGACCCGTGACAATGAGCCGCACTCCGCTCCAACTGCAGAGCGCGTGGGCGACCATCGAGAGGTGGTGCTCGCGCTCACCTCGCCCCGACTTCGGGCAACCCAAAGGGTAACCTGCGGATCGACCTGACTCAATCAGTGATCGAGTGGCCGGAGTGGGATCTGGACCGCTGGCATAATCGGAACGTGCCTCACGATCGAGATGTCCAGGCTTTTCACGATCGGGCCGACACCTATGAACAGGGATGGCGCGGTCGGATGCACAGTGACATCGCGGCCCGCACAGCAGATCTTGCGCTCGCCTCCAGTGACGCGCCCCGCGCGTGCTCGATGTGGGCTGTGGGACCGGTCTCCTCTTGCGACTCCTGGCAGCTCGATTACCGGAGGCGGAAGGCTGCTCGGAATCGACGCTGCGGCGGGGATGATCGCCGCTGCGACATCGCTCGCGGACGACCCAAGACTAAGTTTCTCCGAGGGCGTTGCGGAAAAGCTGCCATATTCCGACGAGTCGTTCGACTTGGTGGTCAGTTCTACGTCCTTCGACCACTGGGTGGACCAGGGTGCGGGACTCGACGAGTGTGCACGGGTCCTCGCACCCAGCGGTCGGTTGGTCCTCACAGATCTCTTCTCTCCGTTGCTCGTTCCCACCTTGCTTGTCGCTCGCCGAGACCGAGCACGGACAAAGCATCGGGCGGAGACTCTTTTGAAATCCGCCGGGTTTCGCACCATGGCATGGCACACCCTCTACAGCTTGATCATCGGTACGGTGGTGGCGTCAAAGTAATCGCGGAGCCGAACCCACTTCCGCCCGTCCACTCGGGACCTGAAGGGCGATTTATCAACTCGCTCGGGCAACGCTGCTACCCGGTACTGATTTTCTCGAGCCTTTCCAGACTCGCCGCCATGGACTCGCGCACCGAATTGGCCCCGTTGATCCATGCTCCACCGTCATGCAGGAGGTCCTCTGGCAAGGGGCCGAAATCAAAGACCTCGGTGACGACGGTGGCACCATCACCGTGGGGAGTGAGGATGTAGCCCCAGCGGTAGCCCGCCGGAATTCCGACCTTGGATGGATCGTCGCCCTCAGTCCGAGAAGGGTCTCCCGGAGCCGGTTCCCAAAATATTCGTCGGTCTGGCTCGAACTCCACCACGTAGTTGATCATGAGGTAGTCGTCTCCGAGCCGATGCATCTTCATGGTGAACGTGTCGCCCACGCCGGAGATGGGACGATCGAGGACGGGTCCTCGGACCATGCCGGATCCGTCGAAGTCTGCGTGGCGTTGCGGATTCGCCAGGATCTCGAAGATGCGGGACGCCGGCGCTTCGATTCTGCGTGACGCTTCCACCGGCTTACTCTTCTCTGCCACGGCCAAGTCCTCCCTCTGCGTGTGCACTCAGCCTCCGTTCCCCCGGGACTCCAAATTCCGGCCGATCCCAGTTGTCCCGCTTTGAGTGATTACTCACCGAAGCGGTGCTTGCTCTGCGGTGCCGAAGGATGACGGCTCTCCCAGCACTCGTGAGCAGGGCATCAGTTCGTCCACGCGTGCAGTCATCGGCGTGTGAAGGTCAGATGGGTGACGCCGCTCGGTGACGAGACCGCCTCAACGTCGTAGCGGTCCTCGACGCCTTCGAGGCCGTCCCAGAGGCGAACGCCGCGGCCGAGCAGGATCGGCACCTGCACGACGTGCAGGGTGTCGATGAGGTCGGCGGCGAGGAAGTCGCGGACGATGGTCGGGCCACCGCCGATGCGCACGTCGAGGTCACCGGCGGCCTCCCGGGCGAGGTCGAGTGCCTCCTGCGGGGAGGCGTCGACGAAGTGGAACACGGTGCCGCCTTCCATCTCGATCGACGGGCGCGGGTGGTGCGTGAGCACGAACACCGGCGTGTGGAATGGCGGGTTCGGCCCCCACCAGCCCCGCCACTCGTCGTCGGTGCCGACATCGGTCCACGGGCCGGTCTGCGGGCCGAACTTGCCGCGGCCCATGATCTCCGCACCGAACCCGACATTCAGTGCGTTCGGCGAACGCATGGTCGACCCCGATCGTGCCACCCGGCTGACCGCCGACGATCGAGCGCCCGAACCGGGTGGCGAAATACCACTCGTGCAGGCGATGGCCGGCGTGGCCGAACGGCGCTTCGAAGGTGAGGCCTTCGCCGGTCCCGAACCCGTCCAGGGAGATCGAGAAGTTGTGAACACGGACCTGGGACATGGCGGCCTCCGAGAGATTTGCGTGCATGCGATAGGCAGCAGCTTGACGCTACCCAACACGAAGCAAGCACCGAGGGAGACGATGGGCTCGGAGGCGGCTGGGAATCTTGCCTCGTGGTTCCGCTCCGAGCACGTCTCCGACGAGCCTGATCGCTGCTCACCCAGCCCCGCCGATGCGATGCGATCGAGTGCGTCGGTCCAACCATTGGTCAGTGAAGGAGTCGAACACGACGGAATGGGCGAGCGACGGTAGATCGCTGGACAACATTCGGTCAACTCGAGGGTCAACCTGTGTCACTTACTTGTCAGTTGATTTGCGGCCATGCTGGAATCGGTGGGTCCGATTGTCGGACCTGAGGCGGGCTTGTTGGGACGACGACCACGAGTGGGCATTGAATCCTTTTCGCCCCTTCGAAGCAGGAATGGCGGGAGGAAGGCCGTGCACACGGAGGCGGGCAGTAGAGGGAAGAAGCTACGCATCGCCTTCGCCCGCGATGGGTCTCGAACCGGAATTGTTGGTGCAGCCGCGATCCTTCTTGCCTCCGGTCTCAGCATCGTGGTGATCGGAGGGCCATCGGCCCAGGCGGTCACGCAGGCGCCAATGATCACGATCAGCGCCGGCGGTGGGCACAGCTGCGCTCTCACCACCACGGGGGGCGTCGAGTGCTGGGGCGACGACTCGGGTGGCGAACTCGATGACGGATCGACGGGAGCCAGCTCCGTCCCGGTCGCCGCCAGCGGGCTCTCGAGCGGAGTCGTCTCGATCAGTGCCGGTTTCTTCTCCACCTGCGCGCTCACGGTCGCGGGGGCGGTCGAATGCTGGGGAGACGAATTGCTCGGTAGCGGGACGACCCCAACGACGGTCAGCGGACTCTCGAGCGGGGTCAGTGCCATCAGCGCCGGCTACAACTTCGCCTGCGCGCTGACGAGCGCGGGAGGTGTCGAATGCTGGGGCGTGAACGCCTACGGCCAACTTGGCAACGGGACGACCTATAACAGCACCGTCCCGGTGGCGGTAAGTGGGCTCTCGAGCGGGGTCGTCGCCATCAGTGCGGGCGACGAGCACGCCTGCGCCCTCACCAGCGCGGGCGGGGTCGAGTGCTGGGGCAAGAACTACTACGGTCAGCTGGGCGACAATGGGGCCACCGGTTACGACGCCTTCAGCTCGGTACCGGTGGCGGTGAGCGGGCTCTCGAGCGGGGTGAGTGCCATCAGCAGCGGCGGTGACCACACGTGCGCCCTCACCGGCACCGGGGCGGTCGACTGTTGGGGCGATGACGCCGAAGGGCAGCTCGGAGACGGCACGACCACGTCGAGCCCGGTCCCGGTGCCGGTGAGTGGGCTGTCGAGCGGGGTGCGTGCCATCAGTGCGGGCGAGGACCACACGTGCGCGCTCACCAACGCTGGCGCAGTCGAGTGTTGGGGGGACAACACAGATGGTGAGCTCGCCGACGGGATGACCGGTAACAGCTCGGTCCCCGTGGAGGTGAACGGACTTTCGAGCGCAGTCAGTGCGATCACCACGGGTTATGACGACACCTGCGCGCTCACGGGCACAGGAGGGGTCGAGTGTTGGGGGTACAACGGTTATGGCGAGTTGGGCGACGGGACGGAAACGAATAGCTCTGTCCCGGTAGCGTCGTCAGTTGAGGGCTTTGACACCGTGACCTTCGACCCCGAGGGCGGGGCTGCCGTCGATCCGCTGAGCAACCTCGACGGTTCTACCGTGCCGCTGCCGGCCGACGATTACCCCGGCTCCGGCTATACCTTCCTCGATTGGAACACTGCTCCCGACGGGAGTGGTGTCACCTATTGGCCCGGCCAGCAATATCCCTTGAGCGGGTCGGTGACCCTCTACGCCCAGTGGGGTGACACCGTCACCTTCAACACTGAGGGTGGCAGACGCGATCCGCTCGGACGCCGCCCCACTCGGGTCCACGGTCACCCTGCCGGGCGCCGGTTACCCCGGTTACACGTTTGCCGGCTGGAACACGTCCTCTGACGGAAGTGGCACGACCTACGGTGCCGGAGCGACCTACACCGTCAACGGCTCGGTCACGCTGTACGCCCAATGGATTCCGAATCCCACCGGCACCGTCACCTTCGACAGCCAGGGTGGGAGCGCGGTCGGCTCGATCTCGGGACTGGACGGATCTGCGGTCACCCTGCCGGGCGACAATTACCCCGGCTACGACTTCATCGGCTGGACGACTGCCCCCGACGGCAACGGTCCGGACTGGTACGCCGGCGACCAATACATCGTGAGCGGCTCGGTCACCCTTTACGCGCAGTGGGCTGACATCATCACCTTCGACAGCCAGGGTCGGAGCGCGGTCGGCTCGATCTCGGGACCCGACGGGACCACAGTCACCCTGCCGGGCGCAAGTTACCCCGGCTACACGTTTGCCGGCTGGAACACTTCCTCTGATGGGAGTGGCGCAACCGACAGTGCCGGATCGACCTATACCGTCAGCGCCTCGGTCACGCTGTACGCCCAATGGATTCCGAACGCCACAGACACCATCACCTTCGACAGCGAAGGTGGCGGCGCCGTGGGCTCGATCTCGGGGCTGGACGACACCTCGGTTACCCTGCCGGCCGACAGCTACCCGGGCTATCGCTTCATCGGCTGGAACGCCGCCCCCGACGGCAGCGGTCCCGATTGGAGCGCCGGAACCCTCTACACGATCACCCGTTCCTTCACGTTCTACGCTCAGTGGAGTCCCAACGCAGTTGACACCATCACATTCAACACCGAGGGCGGGAGCCCGGTCGGCTCAGTTGCAGGACCCGATGGCAGCACTGTCACCCTGCCTGCTGCGCCGACCTACCCGGGCTACCTCTTCGATGGCTGGTTCGCGGCCGCCAGCGGTGGAACGCGCTGACCACGCCATAGACGCTCAGCGGCTCTGTCACCCTGTACGCCCAATGGACGATGACCAAACCCGTCATCACTGCGTTTACACCGGCGACGGGGCCGCCCGGCACGAAGATCATTGTCAGCGGCGACAACCTTCAAGGTGCGACGACAGTGACGATCGGCGGCGCGACGGCGAAGATCAAGTCCGACACGGCGACGACATTGACAATCAAGGTACCGAGCGGGGCCAAGACTGGCAAGATCGCGGTCACGACTCCCAACGGAAAAGCCAAAAGTCCAACCAAGTTTGTCGTGACATGAGGTGCCGCTGACGCGGTGGTAACTCGTCGCCATGAACCTCGGAGCGAGAGAGCAGCGGATCGACCAAAAGCGGGCTGGACGGCCTCTCGGACGTCACCGATTTTCACGGATCTACTGGCCCACCGTCCCCGCATCCCCGTGTCAGGGGTTCCCGCACCAGAAATACCGATCAGCCCCGGATAGCGTGACAAGTCGTCGAACGAGCCAGGGAGGTCAGCCGTGCACGCCAGAGTGATTCACGCCAACATTTCAGACCTGCCTGAGGCGAAGCGGGGCCTCGATGAAGACGTCCTTCGAGCGCTAAAAGGGAGCCGGGGTTTCGTGGGCGCCTACTTCGTAGCGATCGACGAGTCGTACGGGATCTCGATCGAGGTGTTCGAAACCGAAGAATTGGCCCGCGCCACCGCTCCCCCCGAAGGTGCCGAGGCACCCGGCGTGACGGTGCGCACGATCCAGTTCGGTGAGGTCATCGGTTCGGCCTGATCTCCTGTGGGTCACGGTGAATCGCATCCCCACACCGAGCACTGACTGCGAAGTCCCGTCGTCACGGCAATCTGGGGCGGTCCAGTCTCTCCCCCAGCCTGCGACACTCGAAGGCATGGTCGAGTGGCAGAGGGTGGGAGCTGAGAACAACGCTCGATGGTGTGATCTCGTGGTCAGGTCTACCGGCGGCCAGGGTGTCTTCGCCCAGGACGCATGGACCAGTCCGGAGCGGACTCCTCCATTGTTCCCCGATGCCGTCACACTGACTCCGTCGTCCAGTGTTCCCGACCTGCTCTCTCGCATCGACTCCTCGCCCGGTTGCACGATCAAGGACAGCTTCGCCTGCCTCGACCTGGACACCGAAGGATTTGGCGTCCTTTTCGAAGCCCAATGGATCATGTCGCCAATTCCGCCGACCAAGTCATGGGGTGTCCCCCTGGATTGGACCGAGTTCACGGATCCGCAATGGCTTGCGTCTCTGGGAAGAGTCATGGAGCCAAGACGGCAGTCGAAGCGGCCTTTTCTCGCCGGGATTGCTCTCTGAGGAGGTTGTCGTCCTCGGTCGATTGGCAAACGACCTGGTCGTGGCCGGCGGGATCGTGAACCGGAGCGCCGACGCCGCTGGAATTTCCAATGTGTTCGCCGAGCCAGCTCGTGGATCAGAGACGTGGTCCGCACTGGCGCGATGTGCCAGAGCATACTTTCCCGATCTCCCGCTGATCGGCTACGAATCCGGCGAGTCGCTTGCTGACGCTCTGAGCAGTGGGTTCCAAGACGTTGGATCACTCAGGGTATGGATCGCGGATACCTGATGGCGCTGCGCCCCGCGCCGCTTCATGTGACACCCCCTGATCCCAGACCCCAGGGGCCGACAGAATGCGGATCGTCCCTGACGAAAGGTCCTCGTTAGGTAATGCCGTAGTGAAGATGGGCTACTCCGCTGCTGGAGCGCCGCTGATTGAGCAGTTGGAAGTCGAGACGCGCGTGCCTGGGGAGGGCGTGTTTGCCACCTCCCAGCACGATTGGCCAGAAGAACAAGTGGCATTCGTCCACCAAACCCGCCCCAAACGCTTGGGCGGCGAGATCAGCTCCGCCCACGGTGAGATCGTGGGTTCCCCCAGCTTTCATCCGTCGAATCGCCTCGACGTCGAATTCCCGTTCGAGGGTGGTCCTACCGCTTGACACCGATGCCAGGGTCTTCGAGAAAACGACCTTGTCGGCCGCGCGCCAGATGTTGGCGAAGTCTGCGACCCAGGGTGGTTGGTCAGCGATGGGAGCGGTCTCCCAGAAGATCATCGCTTCATACATGCGGCGTCCGTAGAGATAGGTGCCGACCGAGCGTTCAATGTCGTTTATGAAACTGAAATACTCCTCATCAGGGGCCCCCCAATCGATGCCACCGTCCCGGTCCTCGATATAACCGTCGAGTGACGTGTTCGCCACGTAGATGAGCTTGGCCATGGTGATTCCTCCGACCGGGACCTCAACGAGGATAGTTCGCACTGACCGTTCGGATTGCCGGATATCGTACGGCCGACGTCGCCTCCGCCCGGCCTGCGAAGGCACTCTCTTCAAGGGTCGCTGAACCGGGAAGCGGGCTGATTTGCCCTGAATCTGCAAAGATCCAACCGTGGTTCAGCGTCCCATTCGCATTCTGGGCGACCCAGTTCTTCGTTCCGTTTGTACGGAAGTGGAATCGTTTGACCACGGCCTCGAGAGCCTCGTGGCCGACCTCGAGGAGACCGTCGCCAGCCCTGGCCGGGCGGGACTGGCGGCGAACCAGATCGGAGTTGTCCGCCGTGTCTTTTCTTGGAACATCGACGGTGAGGTTGGACACATCGTCAACCCGGTGATCGAAGCCGAGGAAGGTGAACAAGACGACGAAGGCGAAGAGGGTTGTCTCTCGATACCCGCACTGTTCTACCCGTGCCCTCGAGCCGAGTTCGTAAGGGCGCGAGGGTTCAACCAGCACGGTGAGGCGGTAGTGGTCGAAGGAAATGGCTTGATGGCGCGCTGCATCCAGCACGAGGTGGACCACCTCAACGGTCGGCTCTTCATCGACCGGCTCTCAGGGGAAGTTCGCAAGCAGGCCATGCGGGACCTGCGACAGCTCTCAGCTTCGGGAGAGAGACAATCGGGGCCATCGGAACGTTCGCAGCGTTGATTGCCTGTCCCGGCGTGGAGGACGTCGCTCAGTCCCAAATCGAAACACCCTTGAGGCAGACTCGACCAATGCGCGGGTCCGTGGCCGTCGTGCACGACCTCGTTGCCTCTGTCATTCCCGCGAACGCACTGGAATCTGAGCACATTGCCGACACCCTTCGGTTGCTTCAGAGCACAGACGATGTGTTTCGACGATCAAGGCCAGCGACACCGGATCGCCACCTCGTGTCCTACGTCGTGATCCTGGACCGCGAGAACTTCGATGTCTTACTGGTCGACCACGTGAACTCCGGCCTGTTTCTCCCGCCGGGCGGCCACGTCGAACCCGATGAACATCCAGCGGCAGCTGCCCGAAGGGAGTGCCGTGAGGAACTTGGAATCGAGGCCTCGTTTTCCGACCGCGCCGCTCCGTTCTTCGTCACGGTCACCACGACCATTGGACTCGATGCCGGGCATACCGATGTCAGCTTGTGGTTCGTCAGTGATGGTTCTCGACGCCAGGAAATGACGATCGACCGAGTCGAATTTCGCGGCTCCCGCTGGTGGACGCTCCAAGAAGCGACATCGGCGACCGGAGAGCGTTTCGATCCACATTTTCAGCGGTTCATTACGAAAGTTCTCCTGACGAGATAGGCACAGCAGGTGCCCGAGGTGGCAGTTCCATACGCTGAATTCGATTGCTCGTACGACTCGGCTGGTTTGCCGCGGAACCCAAGGCCTCTAAGCCGTCCGCTCCCAAACGGAAATGTGCTTGCCGCTCTGGCTCGTAAAGGGTTGGCGATCCCAGTCGCCCCATCGCTCCCGCAACGTCATGCCGGCCAGGCGAGCCATCAGGTCGAGCTCGGACGGCCACAAGTAGCGGTGGTGGGAGGAGAACGAGGTGACCCGATCACCGTTCAGCCAGTAATGGTGGGAAGTCACCCTCTGTTCGGCCACTTCATATTCGTCGAATCCCAAACGCTCCGAGGTCGCCGTGAAAGCGCGGATGTGCTCGCCGGGGACGAGTCTCTGCAGCTCGGGGATCCAGAGCTCAACCACGAAACACCCGCCCGGTTCGAGGTGTTCGGCCACGTTCTTGAAGCATTCGACCTGCTCATCTTGTGTCAACAAGTTCGAAATGGTGTTGAAGACCAGGAAGGCCAACGTAAAAGTGCCCGCCACCTTGGTCGTGGCGAAGTCGCCCACGCTCACCCCGACACGATCGGCTCCCGACTTGGCTCTGAGCTGGGTCACCATGTCGGCCGAGATCTCGATGCCGTGCAGGTCGACTCCGCGTTGGCTCAGTGGCAGCCCAACTCTTCCGGTTCCGATCCCTAGCTCGAGGACACGACCCCCACCGATCCTTTCATTGAGGTCAGCCAGGAAGTCGACTGTCGGGTCGAGTACCGCCGGGTTGTACATCTCGGACGACGTCGCATCGTAGAACTCAGCAACCGGCCCGACAAAGACATTCTGAGGCACCAGCGCATTGTGCCAGGACTATCGGCATCACGCTCGGCTCGTTCCAGGTCCGCCTCACCGCCCGCCATTCCGGGATCGGAGCGACCTTCGTGTACTCGGGACAATGGATGTCAACGACTGAACGAAATCGTGCTGGCCGAGCCCCCAAGTGCCGCCCGTTGGCGTCGAGAAGGAGAAGGGAGACCGGGTGATCCTGTGCCGTGACAGTCTCTTCAACGAGTTGTCCGGCGACGAGATCGCCGGTGCCGTACAAGGATCCAGAACCCAGCGGTGATCGTCGACACTCTCATCGAGTGGACAACAGCTCAGGGCGGTCACGACCACGTTTCCGTCGATGTCGCCGAAGGAGCTGCCTGACTTCGTCCCTGCGAACAGCAGTCGGTGAGGACGTCCAACGGTACTTCTCGTCCGAAGAGTTACCCGCTACTCGGGCCCTCCGGCCTGGAGGAGAACCGCGACTGCCTCCGCATGCCCGTTCTGTTGGGCGAATCCGAGTGCTGTGAGCCCATGAGCCCCGCGCACGTGCAGATTTGTGCCGACCTGGATGAGCGCTCGGACTATCTCGACGTGGCCACCTTGGGCAGCGAACATGAGGGGGGTGCTCGACTGTTTGTCTCTTGCGTCGGGATCCGCTCCGTGCTCCAAGAGGACCCGAACGACATCAGCGCTCCCTGCACTCGCCGCATACATGAGAGCGGTGTACCCCGCGTCGTCCTGCGCATCGACACGAGCTCCATAGTCGAGGAGCTTCTGCACTTCGTCGACGTCACCCTGTTGGGCCGACCCCATGAGACGCGGCACGTTCCCGGGGTGTGGGGAGGATTGGGCATCTTGGACCAGTCGGATTCCGCTCACCACGCCCTGCGCTGCATCGACGAAAGGCTTGAGTTGGTGGTCCTCTTGGCCCCAAAAGACACGTTCGGGTAGGTCGAGGTATCGGTTTCCATCAGGTAAGACGAGGTGGAAGCGGACGGTTCCAGCCGACGGCCAGCCACCCGGGTCCGGTTCCGCGAAGTGTTGGACGTGTGAGGCAGCAGTCTGCAAGAGATTGCGTGTGGCCTCGGCCACCGGGCGATAGTTTCCGGCGCCGACGGTTGCGCCTCCATGGCTCGTGTACAAGCTGGTCGTATCGTCCGCAAAGGTCGCGATGGTCAAGTATCCATCCTGCGCCGGGATGTCAACGACGACTGCAGCAACAGGTCCGCGCAGGCCGCGCAGGTCTGAGGCACGAAGGGCCATATCCCTCAGACCTTCGTAGGGATTGTTGTTTTCCACCACCCAATCAACCGTACCGCTGGCCGTCTCTCCTGCTGTGATGATTCAGGTTCTCTCGATGACATGCACGGTGAGCTTCCGGGGCGGCTCCTCGAGGGAGAGGTGTTTGCGGTTATCGAGGCGACGATGGAGGGATGATCTGCGCCCAGTCCCGGCCGTCGGAGTCACTTCGAGGTCAGGCAAGATTGGCTCGGTACTCCTTCCAACGCCCGGAACCGCACTGAGGGCAGTGACTGAGGGCTTCCCTCACCTCAGTGGCGCTCACGCCAGCAGCAACAGCTTGCTCTATGAGCAGATCAGCTCCCCGGCGTGGAATCAGCTCCATGCCTCCACCGAGCTGTCCTGTGTGCTCTTTGTGCGGCATGGACCAGGAGTATCCGCATTCGGAGCACCGGCGCATCCTCGGCTCTCGCCGCCTCCTCAACCACTTCACCGCTCAAAGCGTACTTGTGGCCTCGAACTAGGGACGATCCAGTCCATCCGGCTGCCTACGACCCAGATATCAAGCTTTTGGTCTCGCTCGGCTACCCAGGAGGAGCAATGAACTCAGGAGCGATGTTCCGGATCCCGAAACGACAGGACTGAACCGTACGGCACATCGACGATGCCCCCGTTGGCTACCCAGAGCTCGTTCAGCGTGCGCTCCCACTCTTCAGTTTCTGAACGACTGGCACAGCCAAAAGCAAGGTGATCATCCAAGCCAGGGCGTCGTTCATCGAACGGCTCTGCCCTCTTTGGATCAGAAAAACAATTGAGCAACGAGGGTGCTCCCCCAAGTCCACACGACTAGTGGAAAGGACCAGTGTCCTCATCGAGTACCGGTTCAGAGCCGAACAGCTGGGGTTGTCGCTGATGGAGAGGAGGACACCGCTGTCCTGCCGATCCAGGATTTGTGCTCGACGTGTCACTCGACACAGACCTTCGCTGTCCGTCCGATGACGCGCCGCCTCAGCCGTCGGTGACGGTGAAGTTCCTTCCTCCGTTGCTGGCTTTCGACGGGGTGGCAAGCGCTTTGCCGTTCGGGGCGACCAGCGTGATCTTGTGGAGCTTGGCCCCTGCTGGCACGGTTCCCATGAGTTGGCTTCCCTGTTCAGATCCGCCCTTCTCGGCCCACTGTACAAACCCATTGGCAAAGAGGATGGGACTCGTCTTGGTCAGCGGAATGTAGGTGCCATTGGACAGGCGCTGGCGTACCTCAAGCGCACCGGCCGTCGTATTGTCGACGACCTGCGGATTGGTTTGACCGAACTCCTCGCCCGTGTTGTTGTCGAAGACCTCCACCAGCCAGGTGGGTGTGCCGCCGCTCGTTTCCCCTGCTTCCTTCACCGTCACTTGCAGGACATCTCCGGGGGACACCTGTCCGAGGACGACGACCTGTTGTCCCCACACCCCGATGGCCGAATAGAACGTCTCGTCGCTGGAGGTATCGACTTCCACTCCGCCGGACACACCGCTGGGTTCGCCACCGATAGTGGCACCGCCGATCGTGGCCAGATCACGTGAGATTCCCGCCTTGGCGACATCGGTAGCCGAGGGAACAGTGATGGTGTCGTCGACCTCGAAATACTGTGGAAAGCCACTTGACGCCGCTTTTTGCATGTACCCGGCCATCAAAGTGCTGTTCGAGCTCTTGGTGACGGGTTGCGCCAAGGGGGCGACGGACCCCGTCGTCGGCAGAGCCTCTGTCCCGTTGTCCGCTGCGTGACGCGGCGCCCCTCCTGCGCTGGCGACGGCTGTACCGAGCCATCCAGTACCCGCCGTCGCGATCAGGGCAGCAGAGACCGCCATTCCCAACCGATGCTTCATAGTTGACACCATCGATTTCCCTCCACCTGTCCGCCCGGCGAATCGATGTGAACCGCTTGCGACTGACCGCCGCACGAGAGAGCCTCTCCCTGCTCGCCGGGTACTTTCAGCGACCTTAGAACACGAAGATCAACGGCACCAGAGGATTGCCGTCGGCGACCTAGGGCTCGGTGACGAAGTCGATGAGCCGCTCGACCGCGCCGACCAGCGCGGGCTCCAGGTCGACATAGGTGTGCACCGATCCGAAGATCCGCCGCCAGCAGGTGGCTGGATCCGGCTCGCCCAGTGCTCGGCAGATACCGGTCTTCCAGTCCTGGCCCTTGGGGACGGTCGGCCACTGGTTCAGCCCCACCACCGCCGGCCTGACCGCCTGCCACACGTCGACAAAGGGGGTCCCGGTCACCAGAACATGAGGATGCGCCACCTCTTCGGCCAGGCGGCTCTCCTTGGTGCCCGGAACCAGATGGTCGACCA
Source organism: uncultured Acidimicrobiaceae bacterium (assembly GCA_963754445.1). Taxonomy (GTDB): domain Bacteria; phylum Actinomycetota; class Acidimicrobiia; order Acidimicrobiales; family RAAP-2; genus Bog-473. Next base: position 2,378,023 of record CAVWFT010000001.1, read on the forward strand.
AGACGCCCAGGCGACGGCCTGGTGCCGGTCCGAAGTCCGCGATTTCGGAGGCCAGTTGGTCGATCCCGTCCAGACGCTCCACCACAACCCCCTCCACCCGGAGGTCGTCGCCCCATACCCGCTCGACCAGCATGGCGTCGTGGATCCCCTCGACAAGGATTCGGCTGGCCCGAGCAATCCGGGCCTGATGGCCGCCGACAGCAACCGAACCAGATGCGGTGCGTGCAGCGGTCTTGGATACCACTCGAGGCGGGACCAGGGTTGCCACCCGCCCACCAACGGCGAAGGCTCCCGGCAGCAAGTGGAACATCCGCACCTGGCCGGACTTGGCGTGCAGCGTCACCGCGTTGCCGCGCAGCCCCACCACCCGGCCGGTGAATCCCGAGCCCCGGTGCACGACCCCCAGTCCCACCGCTGCCTCTACCTCGGGGTGCCGATTGGCCTCAGCACGAGCTCTCTCGCCAGGGTCAGCCAGGACGTCGGCCCACGGTTCGGGCGTGCGGGTCACGGCGACGACCGTATCCGACGACCCGGCGCGTCCATCGGATGGGCCAACCTGTTGACGAGCATTCGAGACCAGAGGCGCACGTTTCATTGGAACCGGGTCACCCAAAGGTTCCCGCGGTGCAGTTTTGTCGCTGTTCGGCATATTGCAGAGTGTCGTGACGCAAATATCCAAATGGTGGACGAGAGAATTGTACGGAATCCAGCAAGTGTTCCCACAAACGGGATGATCGGTATATCATTCCCACCATGAAGCACGTCTATGCGGGCACATGCCGGACGCACCGGCACCCAGAAGGCTCTGAGAGCCTTTTGACCTCGCGCGGGCGCGCCATGGCCCAGACATTGAAGGCCCAATCCTTCAATTGGGTCGCGACCGACCCCCAGGAGGTGCCCTCAACGGCATAACTAGGACTTACATACGTCCAGTTCGTTGAGGAGCCGCTTCCGAAAGGGGGCGGCTCTTTTGTATTCCTGAGCCAGACGGACATCTGAATAGCGAACACTCGAAGGGGTGTAGTCCAGCGGAACGGACAGCCGGCTCCAACCCGGCCGACCTGGGTTCGACTCCTGCCACCCCTGCTGGGCGCAGCCTTGCCCTTTTTGCCTAAATCGGCGAATAAGCCATCGCACATTGACAACTAAATAGTACGCCAGATTGGGGATCGGGGCTACGTCTATTCGACGTTGCCGTACCGACCGATCCCGCCCCGGTGACCTCTGTTGGCTAGAGGAGCGCGGCCGTAAACCGCGTGGCATTTGCCTGCGGTCGTTCGATTCGACCCACCGGGACCCTGGGCCCAGAGCACGAGTGGCAGTGCACCTCGTTTGCAGCGAGAAGCGTGCCGGTTCGAGCCCGGCTGGGTCCACCACGCGGGCGTGGCGGAAATGGAAGGCGCGCTGGGCTCAGACCCTGGTGGGCCTACGCCCTTGAGAGTTCGACTCTCTCCGCCCGTACCAGGCGCCCCTGGCTCAGGTGGTAGAGCAGTGGACTCTTAATCCATGTCGTCGGCGGTTCGAGCCCCTCGGGGCGCACTCGGCCAGGTCCGCCTCGTCGCTTCAGCTGGTTGTAGCTCCGTTGGACAGAGCACCCGGTTCGGGACCGGGGGAGCCGGCGGTTCGAGTCCGTTCAACCAGACATCGGTGCGTCCGCATCGCAGCATTCGGGAGTGGTCCAGCGGTATGGACGCTCGGCTCTGGACCGAGAGACGGTGGTTCGAATCCATCTTCCCGAGCACCGGAGGGGCCCGGTCAATGCCTCATCGTGCCGCAGTAGCTCAATCGGGAGAGCGCCGCCCCGTCAAGGCGGAGGCAACGGGATCGAAACCCGTCTGTGGCGCCAAGCCCTGGTGGTGAAACGGATGATCACAGGAGATTACGGATCTCCAGTTCCGGGTTCGAATCCTGGCCGGGGTGCACGCTGGCCGCTCGTCGTGGCTCAGACGGACACGAGCGCTGCCCTCCGAAAGCAGAGGCCACTGGTTCGAGTGCCGTCGACGATGCCATGCCGCCATAGCTCAGTGGGAAGAGCGCAGCCCTGGTGCGGCTGAGGTCCCCGGGGTCACTCCGGGTGGTGGCTCTGGACCGATCCGGGTCCTACTGCCCCCGTGGAGCGACTGGACGCGCAACGGTCTCCTACACCGGAGGATGCTCGTTCGAATCGAGCCGGGGGTGCTCCCGGGACGAACATTCGTGCCGATTGTCGCATTGGAGGGTTGACCGAGAGGAAAGCTGCTCGCTTGCTAAGCGATGGCCGAGGGCGACCTCGCCAGCGTTCGATCCGCTGCCCCTCCGCCCTGGAAGGTATGCCTCGTTGGCTGGGGGCACCCTGTTTCGAAAACAGTGACACGGCTCCGCCGTGGGGGTTCGACACCTCTACCTTCCGCTCAAATTCACGGCCCGTTCGTCCAGCGGTAGGACGGCTGCCCCTCACGCAGCGGACGCAGGTTCGAGTCCTGCACGGGTCACCATCGGCCGGAGACGCGCACCCCGGTCCGTCCTGTGGGCGTATGGCCTGCGGTGGACAACACAAAAAGGAAAGCCGGCATGCACTCCACCCGGGGCATGACGTGATCCAGTGCGCAAATTTTGCGGAGTAGCTCAGCGGAAGAGCGGGTGGCCGTTAACCACCGTCGTCGGGGGTTCGATGCCCTCCTCCGCAGCCCTGGCACCGTGGCCGAGGATTCAGGTACCCGATTGCAACCCGGGACACGCTGGTGAGACTCCAGCCGGTGCCTCCATCGCAGTAATAGCAGCTCGGTGGCAGAGCGCCTCGTTGCCAACGAGGAGGCCGCGGGTTCAGGACCCACCTACTGCTCGTCGGGATCAAGGTGTTGCCAGAGACACGCGTGGCTTCCACGCACGAATAATGGGCGCGGTACCCATTGACCCCTCCATCGACCGATCGGGAGTCGTTCAACGGCAAGACGCAAGGTTCTGGTCCTTGAGATGAGGGTTCGACATGTTCCTCCCGAACCACTGGAAAGGAGTGCTCATATGACGCGCAATCGGCTCACACTCGTCGCCCTCGAGGGCGGGGTAGACGCCCCCAGCGACCACACGACGAATCCTCCCCCTGCGCTGACTGCGCAGGACTCCGGAGCACCCACGCTGCGCCTCGTGTCGGTCGATGAAGGATCCCTCCCAGACGACGCGGCGTGAACGCCTTCAGGAGCAATGCCGGCCGGCCCCAACGGGTGGGCGCTGGTTTTGTAATCCAGTTGATCCGGGTTCGACTCCCGGGGCCGGCCATGGTCGTGTAGCTCAGTTGGGAGAGCGCGCGCCTGAAACACGCGAGGCGGTGGATCGAAACCACCCATGACCACCAAGGACACCTAGCTCAAGGGTAGAGCGCCGCCACGACACGTCGCTCTGATACAGCGGAAGGCCTCGTTCGACACGGGGCGGGCCGACCAATGGCTGGTGCGGCCCGACGGAACGGGCCCGGGACCTTCAATCCCGACTTGAGCCGGTTCCAGTCCGGCCGCCAGCACGCTCATCATGCATCCGTAGCTCAACGGCAGAGCGCCACGTTCACACCGTGGAAGTCGGAGGGTCAGCACCTCCCGGATGCACTTGGGGGCACACGCTGCCCGCGACATGGTGGATGGAGCCGGATGGAGAGGCGGGTGGTCGTGAACCACCCAGCAGGGAGTTCGATTCTCCTCATTCACCCTGGGTCTTCGGATCCGCAACACCGCAGCGGGGAAGGATGGTGACCTCACGGGTCTCATAAGCCCGAAGATCTCCGGTCAGTACGGAGCGCTGCGACTGGGGCCGGGCCGGTTGCCCACGACGGTCTTATCAACCATCCGCGTCGGGGTCGGCACCTGGGGCCCCAACCATCTGGCCCCTGTAGCCCAAACGGAAGAGGCAGCTGGCCCAAACCCAGCGTGTGCACGTTCGAATCGTGTCGGGGGTACCTCTCCGGTGATGCTCGGGTGGCTGAGCGCCCGCTTCGTACACGGGACCGCCAGAGTTCGACACTCTCCACCGGCTCTTCTGCCATACCAGCGAAGTTGGAACACGTTCGAGACGTTGAACTCTCGACACGCGACTGAGGAGCTGTCTGCTCGTTCTCAGCGAGCGTCAGCGTCGACTCCGCTCCAACACACATGTCGGTCAGACGACCCAATCTGGCGCACTATTTGGTTGTCACTGTGCCCAACTATCCGGACCGGAAGTGAACACGATGCCGAAGCAGATCAACGCGAACCTCACCTCATGGGCCAGCGAGCTCGACAGCAACGCCCTCGAGCAGGCACTCCGGACCTCTCGGCTGCCAATCCTCGCTGGGCCCGTCTGCCTGATGGCGGACGCGCACTTCGGCCTGGGAGCAACGGTTGGCAGTGTGGTGGCGACCAAGAATGCACTCCTGCCCTCGGCGGTCGGTGTCGACATCGGCTGCGGCATGGTGGCGGCAGAGACCAACCTCACGGCAGCCGAGCTGCCGGACAACTTGTCCGCACTCCACGGCTTGCTCCGAGACCGCATCCCCGCCGGTGTCGGAAAGGGGCACGAGCGCTCCGGGGCCCGTGTGCCGCCGGCGCTCGAGGCGCTGGGGCTGCCGCCTGGCTCGGCAGCGGAGCTTTCGGAGCGTCAGAAGACGACCATCGCCGTTCAGTTCGGCAGCCTCGGCAGCGGGAATCACTTCGTCGAGGTCTGCCTGGACGAGCGCAGCCGAGTGTGGATCGTGCTCCACTCGGGTAGCCGGGGCATCGGCAATCAGTTGGCCACGGCCCACATCAAGACGGCCCGCCTGCTCGCCCAGGAAGCCGGTCAGGTCCTCGAGGACCGCGACCTGGCCTGGCTGGCGGAGGGCCGCCCGGAGTTCGACGCCTACGTGGCGGACATGCTGTGGGCCCAGCGCTACGCCTGGGGCAACCGTGAGCAGATGATGGACGCTGCCCAGGCGGCTCTCCGGATCGCGGTGCCGCATGCTGTCGAGACCGAACGGATCAACTGCCACCACAACTACGCCGTGAAGGAGACCCACCGCGGCGAAGAGGTGTGGATCACCCGCAAGGGCGCGATCCGGGCGGGGCGTTCGGACATGGGCGTCATCCCGGGTTCGATGGGTGCATCGTCTTTCATCGTCCGTGGCAAGGGCAGCGAGGCCTCCTACGAGTCGAGCTCGCACGGCGCCGGCCGTCGGCTCGGTCGCAAGGCGGCGTTCCGCCAGTTGACCACGGAGTCGCTACGAACCGCGATGGCGGGGAGGACATGGGACGACACGATGGCCGACCAGCTGGTCGACGAGCACCCAGATGCGTACAAGCCGATCGCCCAGGTCATGGCCGACCAGGCCGATCTGGTCGACGTCGTCCACGAACTGCACCAGGTTGTGAATCTCAAGGGGACCTGAGGGTCCCGATCGAAACAAGAACTCTTGAACGGGGGAGGAAGAAAAAGATGAAGCTGGCAGAAGCACTCCGCGTCCGACCCGGCTTCGCTGGCCACGAGAGAACGATAGGTGGACATGTGTTGATCGTTGGAATGAAAGTACCCGCCGAATGAGCCACATACTGAAGCGCACCGAGCCGTCCCGGCCCACTGGATCAGTTCAAGTCGGGCACTCTCTGCCTGAAACGCACGGCGTCGGCTCTCCGATGGAGTCTTGTCAGAAGCCGAGGATTCGCCTCTTTGCCACCTCAAATCCCTCCTGGCTGATCTCACCGGCCTTTAGACGCTCTGTAAGGAACACAAGTTGATCGACCGAACGTTTGCCGTCCAAGGCAGGTGAGTCGTCGCCCAAAGTCTCTGACTCGACCAGCTCGGGCTTGACGCGCAGTGGCCCGAAACCCAGGAGGCCGGCAATGCCAAGAACCCCCCCTATGAAGCCGACGGCTACCTGTGCGGCATCCCAGACGCGCAGAGGTGTCGCGCCCACTGAAAAGGTGCTCACGGCTGGACCGATCCCGGCGATGATGATGGCCCAGAGTCTGCGCGTCGGGGTCTTCAGCCACCACCGCATGGAACGTGTCCTCCTCACTCGTTGTCGGAAGCAAGTTATCTCCCGGCTCACTCCCGAGGCTGCGCACGGGTCTGGCCAACCGAGCACCCTCGACGATGTGGTCACATTGCTGCTTGCCTAACGACTAAGGGGTCGGTGTAGATGACCTATCCCCGGCACTGTTTCGATCGGACACTCGGTCAGGTCCGTGCCGCTCAGGCTGATCTGAAGTCTTAAGACGACGTAGTCGACCAACTTCGCATTCTCCGCGTTGGCTTCACCAAAGACGATTGCGCCCAGCTGTTCTGCAGAAAGGGTCTGACCCAGATGCTCGACGAGTGCGCCGAGAACACCGGACTCGTGCCAACGGAGGATGATTCGATTCGGCAAGGTCGCAGGTCGCTGATCGAAATAATCATTCGCTGGCAGAAATCCATGTGCAGATTGCCGTCACTGAAGGTGGCTATCGAGGATCGCCCACCGGAATCGGGCATATCGTCCATCGTCTAACCGTAATGTCCGAGATGCACACGACCAGCTCGACGAAGTCCGAAGCGCTTCTCTTTTCCACCGAATCGGCCGTCTGGGGTGGGTCGATGGGTTACCCAGAGGTGCGCTGCGTTCGTGCCATGAGCGCCCTTAGCTTGTCGGGAAGCCAGGCCCGGGCAAAAGGTTTAACCAGGTAGTCCTCGTTGCTCGCATCGAGATTCGCCAATTTCTCGAGGTGAGTATCGCGCGTGGTCAGCAGCAGGACGGGCCCGTCACTTGTTTCGCGAATCCGCGCCAGAACCTCCCATCCGGACAGGTCGGAGAGTGTCTCGTCGAGCACTACAAGATCGGGGCGATTCTGATGAACCGCCTGAATTCCATCCCGGCCGCGAGATGCCTCCAGTACGGCATAGCCCGCCTGGGTCAAGGAGGTCGACACAAGTTGGCGAACGCCCGGGTCGCTCTCGATGACAAGCACGGCAAGCTTGCGGAGTGGTTCACCAAGAGGAGAAGTCTCCACCCTTCCAAGGCTACGCCAGGCATGACGACCTGCGCGTCGAACCAGACGATCCTCAACCGTCGCAACGACCGCCTGAATGATCGGGTCGCCGGGTTTGCCACCAGGCTTCGTCGTCGGCACAGATTGTCGAAAATTCGAATCCGGACGCTCTGGCTGGCTTCGATATCTGGCCTGCCGTGACGGGCGCGGGGGGTTGCAGATGGATCGGGATGACGGAGCGGATCAACTCGCCTTGCGGTCCCAGCCCCAAATGGGGCGAAGTGTCTCAACGTCCAGGGTCACCTGGGGGGTACGCAGGGAACAGGCCCTACACGTGTTGTGTGGCATGGCGGTGTCGATGGTTCGACAGTTTGGCCTCCCTGCCCGCACCATCGGGTCGGCGTTACGATGACGCGCTGGACGGGGCCTTGCGCTACTCGCTCTCATGACCTCGAACGCCTCGTCCTCGCCATCTGGCGCAGGCAAGGACCGCACTCCCGCGGCGGCTCGAGGCCTTCCCCTACAGCTTGACGTCTCTCGAGGGTCCTATGGGCCGACACCAGGAAAGGACACAACATGAAATCACTTCGTCGAATCGGAATGGGCGTCGCCGGCTTGAGCCTCGCCCTGGCCGGCGGAGGTGGCACATTGTGGCTGGCTGCACCTGGATCGGCCGTTATGTCTCTCGACGCGAAGCCGCCGAACCAACAACAATATGGTGGCGGCCTCCTCATCGAATCTCAAGTTGACTCCAACTTGGTTAAGTCCCAACGAGTGGTGTACGAGGTCGTGAGGTGTAACGACTTCCGCGTCAACCTGTTCTCTGCTTGGTGATTCTATGTCCCGCTGTCGTCGGCAACCTCCTCGCCGGCGCCGTCGATGGCCGGCCTCGGGTCTTCGGGCGAGAGCTCGAGTTTCCGTTGGGCCTTGAGCGACTCCGCACTCATGTAGCGACGCGTGATGGCCCACTCGTCGCTCTGCTCGGCCAAGAGGGCGCCGACGAGGCGGATGACGGCTGAGCGGTTGGGGAAGATCCCGACCACGTCGGTGCGCCGGCGGATCTCCTTGTTGAGTCGTTCCTGGGGGTTGTTGGATCGGATCTGACGCCAGTGCTCGGTGGGGAAGGCGCTGAAGGCCAAGATGTCGTCGGCGGCGTCGAGCAGGTAGGTGACCACGTCGACAAAGCCGGCCTGGGTCAGCTTGTCGGTGACGTCGGCCAGTTGGGCCCAGGTCGTGTCGCGATCGGGCTGCTCGAAGACCGAGCGCACCAAGGTGGCGATCATGGGCCAGTTCCCCTTGGCGCAGCGTGAGGCGAGGTTGGCCATGAAGTGGGTGCGACAACGTTGCCACGAGGCCTCGGCGAAGACCTTCGAAATGGCGGCCTTGATGCCGCCGTGGGCATCGGAGATCACCAGCTCGACGCCGCTCAGCCCCCGGGCCACCAGGGCGCGCAGGAACGCCGTCCAGGCCGCCGTGTCCTCGGTCGTGGCGATGTCGAGGCCGACGATCTCGCGGCGGCCCTCGACGTTGACCGCGGTGGCGATGACGGCCGAGACGTTGACGACCCGGCCCCCCTCGCGGACTCTCTGGGTCAAGGCGTCGATCCACAGATAGCGATAGGGCCCCTGGTCGAGGGGGCGCTCCTTGAACTCGCTGACCACCGGCGTCGAGCTCTTGGGCCAGACGCGACACCTCGGACTTGGAGATCCCGTCGATGCCCATGGCTTTGACCAGGTCGTCGACCCTCCTCGTGGAGACCCCCTCGACGTAGGCGGCACAGACCACCGACACCAGGGCTTGTTCGGCCCGCCGCCTCGGTTGCAGCAAGAACTCGGGGCTGTAGACGCCCCGGCGCAGCTTGGGCACCGCCAGTTCTATCGAGCCGACCCGGGTGTCCCAGGGCCGCAGCCGATAGCCGTTGCGCTGGTTCTCGCGCTCGGGAGTGCGCTCGCCATAGCCGGCGTTGCACTGCATCGACGCCTCGGCCGACATCAGGGCCTCGGCGAAGGCGGCCAGCATGGCCCGGGCCAAATCGGTGTCACCGTGGGCGCCTTCGAGGTACTTGCCCAGCCAGGCGGACGCGTCGATAGTGGTGGGGACGTTCACCGTGATCCTCCTCAAGTGGTTTGTGTAGGAACTGCTTCTTGAGGTTGACGCGGTGATCGTCGCGTCTGGGGGATCCTGCTTCAGCTCACCCGCTCGTACACCACTGGCCGGGACTCAACTTCCAACTTCTGCGCCGTAGATACGCCGGCTCCCTCCCAACCAGCCTCCGAAGCAAGCGTGTCCCAATGTGCGTTTGATTCGGAAGAGGAGTGGACCTTTGCCCATGCTGACGGCGGTGCCGTGGTGCTAGTTGGCGAGAACACAGGTCGGTGTCTCGATTTTTCCGCCAAGGCTCCCGCCTACGTGACGATGGCGAACTGCACATTCAGCGCCGACCAAAATTTCTATTTCACCTCGGCGGGACAGATCGAGTCGACTTCGGGAAAGAAGTGCCTTCAGGCCACCCAAGCAGCGCAGGACGCTCAGTTACAGATTCTCAAGTGCGACAGCACGATGCCGCTTCAGTTCTGGAAACTCGCCCACTAGTGGGGGAACGTTTTCATGTCGAGTCTCAATGTTCGAGACCTCTTGGAATCCCGCAGCGCCAAAGATCGTCGGAGCCAACTCACCGCCATTCTCGGGTCCGACAGTGATCACCTATACCGAGGGGCCAGACGGGAGCATTCACGGAACAGTGGATCAGAAGGAGACGCCTCACGGTGATCGCCTCATCGGATACGTCAGATCACGACCGGGCCGCTGAGAGATCGCGCACGCAGCGCGCCCGACGACCCCGCAGGGGATGGAGA